>NZ_JAPVBI010000002.1:735627-1419625 GCF_026967925.1 Modestobacter sp. VKM Ac-2985
TCGTTGGTGACGCCGATCCTCGCCACGGCTGCGTCGGCGGCGTCGTTGGTGACCCCGATTCGGGCGACGGCTGCGTCAGCGGCGTCGTTGGTGACGCCGATCCGCTCCACGGCGCCGTCCGCAGCGTCGTTGGTGACGCCGATCCTCGCCACGGCTGCGTCGGCGGCGTCGTTGGTGACCCCGATTCGGGCGACGGCTGCGTCGGCGGCGTCGTTGGTGACCCCGATCCTGGCCACAGCGGCGTCGGCGTCGGCGCGGATCACGTCGATGCCGGCGATCGCCACCTCGGCCCGGTCGGCGATCCGCTCCATCCGATCGACGAGCGCACCGACGCGCTTCAGCAGCTGTTCTGCCTCGCCGAGAGCCCCCACCACCCGGGGCAGCAGGGCGAGGGCCTCGGTGACGCCGTCACGGAGCCCCTCGGCGGCGTGCAGCACGTCCGACGGGCCGGGGAAGGGCAACTTCACGGCCAGAGGCTACGGTCCTGCAGGTCAGTCCGCCGGTCGAGAGCCGTTGCACACTGTGACCGATCAGTTCCTCACCCGCGCGTCCCGGCCGGTCGGGCGGTCGACCGCCCGTATCGTGGAGCGGTCGCACCGGCGGCGGTCTGCGGCCGCCCGGGGTGGGACGACCGGGCAGCGAGCGACTGCCGACAACGACGATGGGATGTCGACGCCGGTGGCGGATCAGCCGACGCGGGACGGGGCCGACGGCGGTCCCCGACGCGACGACCGGTCTCCCGGCGCCGTCCCGCCTGCCTCTGGTCACGCCGGGGACGGCCCGGCCGCGCCGCTGACCGTCGCCGAGCTGCTCGCCCGCTCGGGCACCGGGGTCCGCCGGCGACGGGCGGACCGCCGGGAGGCCGGTGAGCTCACGGGCCGTCAGCAACCGGTCGACGACGCCGGGACCCCGCTGTGGCAGCCCGGTGCGGACAGGGACGACGCACCCGCACGGCCGGGCGGCCCGGCCTCGTCCGACGGACCCGGCCTCCGGGGTGGCTGGCGGGACCGCCCGCAGCCGCCCGTCGTCCCCTCGCCGCCGGTGCTGCCGACCGGCTGGCAGCCGGCGATGCCCGCACCGGTCTCCGAGCCGGAGCCGGCCGCCCCGACCGACGAGCCCGGCATCCGGGTCGCCCGCCCGCCGGCCGCCCCGCCCGGGTCGCGCAGGTACTCGCCTCCGGCCGAGCCGGCGACGCCGACCGCGGGCCGTCGCCCCCCGGTTCCCGCCGCCACGCCGAACGGGTCGGGCTGGCGTCCCCCCGCCGTCCCGGAGAGCTCGAGGCCGCCAGCCGGCAACAGCCCGGCTGCGGCACCGCCGGCAGCGTCCGTGCCCGTGCCCCCCCGGCCGGTCCCGCGTGCGGCGCCCGTGGCGTCCCCGGCCGCACCCCCGGGACCGCTGTCGTCCCCGCGACCGGTGGCCCACTCTCCGGCGCCGCCGCAGTACTCGGTCCCGGTGCCCGGGGTCCGGCGCAGCCTGCCGGTGCCGCCCATCCCCGGCCGGGACGTGCCCGTCGTCCCCGGGGGCGCGACGGTCGCCGACCTGTCCACGCCCCGACCACCTGCCGGGCCGTTCCGCCGCCGGGCGACCCGGGTCGCGCTCGCGCTGGTGGCCATGTTCGGCCTGGTGGCCGTCTACTACGTCGGCCTGTACTTCTACGCCGACCACTCGATCGACCGGGTCGACGCGCTGGTCACCGACGGGCCCGAGGTGCTGGCGCCGCAGCTACAGGAGACCTCGTCGACCTACCTGGTGGTCGGCACCGGCCTGCCCGGGCGCAGTGGACTGCCTGCCGTCAGCACCGTGGTGGCGCACGTCTCCGCAGGCGGCGAGCAGGCCGCACTGATCAGCGTGCCCCCCACAGCACTGGCCGACACCCCGATCTGCCTGTCGGCGGACGGCGACCTGCGCCAGTCGGTGACCGAGCCCTTCGCCGCCGCGCTGCTCGACGGCGGCCCCTCCTGCCTGGTCCGGTCGGTGCAGCAGCTGACCGGCCTGCGGGTCGACCACTACGTGTCCGTCGACCTCGCCCGGCTGCCCGGCATGGTCGAGGCGCTCGGCGGGGTCTCGGTCTGCCCGGGGACGGGTGGCCTCCAGCTGGCCGGCGCAGACGTGGCCGGCTACCTGCAGCCCACCGCGTCCGGCGCCGACGTCACCGGCGCAGCGGTGGCCGAACGAGAGCAGCGGGTGCTCCTCTCGGCACTGGACTCCGCCCTGGCGGACAGCACGCTGGCCGACCCGCTCACCCTCACCCGGTTCCTCTCCCGCGCCGGCGACGCGTTCACCGTGGACGCGGAGACGACGCTGGGCGACCTCCGGACCTTCGGGGCCACCGTGGGCGAGCTGTCCGGCAGCGCGATCGAGCGCGCCGGGCTCCCGGTCGCCGAGGTGGGCCACGTGCCCAGTGGGAGCGACCAGGCGGTGGTCGTCGTCGACGCCACCGCGACCCGGCAGCTCTTCGACTCGGTGATCGAGACCGGCCGGCTGCCCGTCCCGACTGATGGTGACGGCGCCGGCGCGGCGCCGACCGACCCGGCGCCAGTGGTCGACCCGGTACCCGCCGGGACGACGGTCTCCGTGGCGCCGGCCGGGGTGACGGTGGACGTGCTGGACGGGTCCGGCGCCGGGCGCACCGGCGAGGTGGCCGACGGTCTGGCCGCCGCTGGGTTCCGGGTCGGCGCCCGGGGCGTCGAACCGGCCACCGTGGACCGCACCGTGGTCCGGTACGGCCCGGCGGCGCTGGAGCCGGCGCGCACGGTGGCGGCGGCCGTGCCCGGAGCCGTGCTGGTGGAGACCGCCCTGGTCGGCTCGGCGGTGCAGCTGGTCGTCGGGCCGGACCTCACCGGCTTGGCTCCCGTGGAGATCGGCACCCCGGTGCCGACGACAGCGGCCCCGGACCCCGCTGTCGCGGAGGCCGAGGCCGCATCGTCCTGCAGCTGAGCGGCGGGACAGCCGCTCAGCGGAGCATCACCCGAACCGGCCGGAGATGTAGTCCTCCGTCGCCTTCTCGTCGGGGTTGCTGAAGATCTTCTCGGTGGGGTTGTACTCGATCAGCCGGCCCGGCTGACCCACCCCGTTGAGGTTGAAGAACCCGGTCGTCTCGCTGACCCGCGCGGCCTGCTGCATGTTGTGGGTGACGATGACGATGGTGAACTGCTCCTTGAGCTCCATCATCAGGTCCTCCACGGCCAGCGTGGAGATCGGGTCGAGGGCCGAGCAGGGCTCGTCCATCAGCAGCACCTCGGGCTGGACGGCGATGGCCCGGGCGATGCAGAGCCGCTGCTGCTGACCACCGGAGAGCCCCGAGCCCGGGCGGTTCAGCCGGTCCTTGACCTCGTTCCAGAGGTTCGCGCCCTTGAGGGAACGCTCGACCAGGTCGTCCATGTCGCTCTTGCTGGTCTTCTTGGCGTTCAGCCGCAGGCCCGCCGCGACGTTGTCGTAGATCGACATCGTCGGGAACGGGTTCGGCCGCTGGAAGACCATGCCGATCTGCCGGCGGACGTCGACCGGGTCGACGTCGGAGCCGTAGAGGTCCTGCCCCTCGATGACGACCTTCCCCTCGACGCGCGCGCCGGGGATCACCTCGTGCATCCGGTTGAGGGCACGGAGGAACGTCGACTTGCCGCAGCCCGAGGGCCCGATCAGGGCGGTGATGCTGCGCGGCTCGATGGACAGGTTGACGCCTTCCACGGCCTTGAAGTTGCCGTAGTAGATGTCCAGGTCCGAGACGTCGATGCGCTTGGCCACGTGGTGTTCCTCCGGGTTCCGGGTCAGCGACTGGTCTTGGGGGCGAAGAGGCGGCTGATCAGGCGGGCGACCACGTTGAGGCCCATGACCAGCATGATGAGGACCAGGGCTGCTGTCCAGGCCCGGTCGATCGCATCCTGTGGTGGCACGCCCGGCTGGGTGAGCTGGTAGTAGGCGTAGACCGGGAGGGTCGCCATCCGCCCGTCGAACGCGTTGAAGTTCAGGGCGTTGGTGATGCCGACCGTGATCAGCAGCGGCGCGGTCTCCCCGATCACCCGGGCGATGGCCAGGGTGACGCCGGTGGCCAGGCCGGCGATGGCGGTCGGGATGACCACCTTGAGGATCGTGCGCCACTTGGGCACGCCGAGGGCGTAGGCGGCCTCGCGGAGCTCGTTCGGGACGAGCTTGAGCACCTCCTCCGCGGAACGCACGACCACGGGGATCATCAGCACCGACAGCGCCACCGCGCCCATGATCCCCAGCCGCACCCCCGGGCCGAAGATGAGCACGAACAGCGCGTAGGCGAAGAGGCCGGCGACGATCGAGGGGATGCCGGTCATCACGTCGATGAAGAAGGTGATCGACCGCTTGAGCCGGCCGGTGCCGTACTCGACCAGGTAGATCGCGGTCATCAGGCCGATCGGCACCGAGATCAGCGTGGTGAGCAGCGTGATGATCAACGTGCCCATGAGCGCGTGGTACGCGCCGCCGCCCGGGCCGATGACGCCCTGCAGGGACGCGCTGAAGAACTCGGCGTCGAAGCGCTCCGCCCCGCGGCGGATGACCTCGTAGACCAGCGAGACCAGCGGCACCATCGCGATGCCGAAGGCGCTGACCACCAGGCAGGTGACCAGCCGGTCGACCGCCTTGCGCGGCCCTTCGGTGACCCGGGAGAGCAGGTAGGTGCCGAGCGTGCCGAGCACCACGGTGTAGATGACGAACAGCACGATGTTCCAGCTGGTCAGCAGACCGATCGCCAGCGCGAGGACGGCGGCGGCGCCGAACACCGCCCACGGCACCCACGGCGCCTGCTTCTCATGGCCGCCCAGGGCGCCCTGGGACGGCGCAGAGGTGTCCGGTCCGGCGCTGGGCTGCTGGGTGGAGGTGCTCATCAGTTGGCTCCGGAGAAGTCGGACCGGCGGTTGACGACCCACCGGGCGAGCATGTTGACCAGGAGGGTGATCACGAACAGCGCCAGCCCGCTGGCGATCAGGGTGTTGACGGCGAGTCCGGTCGACTCCGGGAACTGCAGGGCGATGTTCGCCGCGATCGTCTGCGGGTTGGCGCTCGAGATGAGCGCCCAGGTGATCCCGGCGGCCGACCCGGACAGGATGATCGCCACGGCCATGGTCTCGCCGAGGGCGCGCCCCAGGCCGAGCATCGAGCCGCCGATGACACCGGACTTGCCGTAGGGGATGACGGCCATCTTGATCATCTCCCAGCGGGTGGCGCCCAGGGCGAGGGCGGCCTCGGTGTGCAGCGTCGGGACCTGGCTGAACACCTCGCGGGAGATGGCGCTGACGATCGGCAGGATCATCACGGCGAGCACCAGGCCGATGGTGAGCATGGTGCGGCCGGTCGAGGAGACCGGACCGGCGAAGAACGGGATGAACCCGAGGTTCTCCTCCAGCCAGCGGTAGAACGGCACCAGCCGCGGGGCGAGCCAGAAGATGCCCCAGAAGCCGTAGACGATGCTCGGGATCGCGGCCAGCAGGTCGACCACGTAGCCCAGCCCGGCAGCCAGCTTGCGCGGCGCGTAGAAGGTGATGAACAGCGCGATCGCCACCGCCAGCGGCGTGGCGACCAGCAGGGCGATCACCGCGGAGAGCAGGGTGCCGAAGATCAGCGGCCCGATGTAGGAAGCCAGGCCACCGTCGCCCGGGATCTCGTCTGCCGACGCCGTCAGCGCCGGGACCGACTCGCTGATCAGGAAGACGGCCACTCCGGCGAGGATGACCAGGATGAGGATGCCCGCGCCCTTGGCGGTGCCGGCGAAGATGCGGTCACCGGGCCGGCTCTTGGGCTGCTGGGCGGGTGGTGCGCTGGTGGTGGAGGTCACCGATCGCTCCGGGGGGCTCGTACCGCTGGATGCTGGGAGGCGTGCAGTGGATCACGCGCCACGGCGGCCCGGGGTGTCCGGGTGGACACTCCGGGCCGCCGCAGCGCGCTGGTGACCGACTCGATCAGCCGGCGGCCGTGATCGCGTCGATCGCGCCCTGCGCCTGCTCGCGCAGGTTGTCCGAGATCGGCGCGCTGCCCGCGGCGTCGGAGGCGGCCTGCTGGCCCTCCTCGCTGACCGCGTAGCTCATGAAGTCCGCGACCAGGTCGGCGGTCTCCTGGTCCTCGTACTCGACGCAGCCGACGTGGTAGCTGATCAGCACGATCGGGTAGTTGCCCGACTCGGTGGTGTCGCGGGCGAGCTCGATGGCGAAGTCGTACTCGCCGCGACCCTCCAGCGTCTCCGAGTTCTCCACCACGGCGGCGGCGGCCTCGGCGGTGGGCTCGACGAACTCCTCGCCGACGCCGATGTTCGCGACACCCAGGTCGCCGGCCTGGCTCAGGTCGGCGTAGCCGATGCTGCCGTTGCCGGCCCCGACCGCGCTGACCACGCCGGAGGTGCCCTGGGCGGCCTCGCCACCGGAGACCGGCCAGTCACCACTGGCCTCGTGCGGCCACGCGTCGCCGGCTGCGGCGACCAGGTACTCGGTGAAGTTCTCCGTGGTGCCCGACTCGTCGCTCCGGTTGACCGGGGTGATCGGGAGGTCCGGGAGGGTGGCGTCCGGGTTGTCCGCGGCGATCGCCGGGTCGTTCCAGGTGGTGATCTCCTGGTTGAAGATCCCGGCGAGGACCTCGGGGGAGAGGTTCAGCTCGTCGACGCCCTCGAGGTTGTAGACGACGGCGATCGGCGCGATGTAGTTCGCCAGCTCGAAGATGCCGGACTCGCCGCAGCGCTCCTCGGCCAGCGCGAGCTCCTCCTCGTCCAGCGCGGCGTCCGAGCCGGCGAAGTCGGTGCCGCCGGCGAGGAACTGCTCACGGCCGCCGCCCGAGCCGATCGGGTCGTAGTTGACCGTGACGTCGGGCTGGACGCTCGAGTAGCCGGCGGTCCAGCCCTGCATGGCCGCCTGCTGGCTGCTCGCGCCGGCGCCGACGAGAGTGCCGCTGAGCTCCTCGCCGCTACCGCCCTCAGCAGCGGTGGCCGGGTCGGTCTCCTCGTTCGAGGCGCCACACGCGGCGAGAGCGAGGGTGGCGGCGAGCGCTGCGGACACGGCTGCGGCGCGCGTCGTGGTGCTGAGCTTCAACTCAGTGGCCTTTCGACTGGTGTGTGCCCGGACGTCGGAGCCGGGCAGGGAAGATCGAACGACGAGGACGCTAAGCAGCCCAGGTGGACGGATCCGGGTAGCTCGATGAACGCCGCGTGAACGCAGACTGAGACTTGGCCCACGAATCGACAGACGGTGTACGTCCAACGGGTGAACCGCCGCGTGGCGGGGTGCCGACGGGTGGTGCGAGGCCCTCGACGGACCGGAGCGGCAGGTTGCTCAGGGCGAGGGTGTGCGCCGCCAGGAGACGTCGACGGCGTGCCGGTTGAACCCGCTCCGCTCGTACAGCGCGACGGCGGCGGTGTTCTCCTCCTCGACGTAGAGGAGCACGGCGGACAGGCCGGAGGCGCGCAGGTGCGCCAGCCCGGCGTCGGTCAGGGCCCGGCCCAACCGCATCCCCTGCGCGTCCGGGTCGATGCCGAGCACGTAGACCTCGCCGATGGGCTCGTCGCCGACGTCGCCGGCCGGGTGCACCTTGGTCCAGTGGAAGCCGAGCAGCCGGGGCCCGTCCGGCTCGTCCCGCCAGGCCAGGAAGAACCCGGCCGGGTCGAACCAGGCCTCCGCCTCGCGCAGGGCGAGGTCGCCGCGGGTCCAGCGGCCCTGCTCCGGGTGGGAGGCGAAGGCGCGGGCGTTCACCCGCAGCCAGGCGTCCTCGTCGGTGCCCGGCCGGAACGTCGTGACGGACACCCCGGTCGGCAGCTCGAGCCGCGGGTCGGGGTCGACCCCGTCCAGCGGGCGGCGCATCTGCAGCAGGACGCGGGCACGGTCGTAGCCGCGGCCGCGGGCGAGCTCGGCCGACCCGGGCAGCTCGCCGTGCGCCCACACCCGCAGCGGGCGGTCGCCGGCGAGCTCCTCGAGCCGGGCGACCAGGGCGGTGCCCACGCCGCGGCGACGGCTGCCCGGGGCCACGACCAGCTCCGCCTCGGCCTCCGGGTCGCCGGGTGGGAGCTCCAGCCGGGCGTAGCCGAGGAGCGTGCCGGCGTCGTCCCTCGCGGTGAGGTCGGCGCCACCGACCGGGCCGCCGTGCTGCAGTCGCAGCTCGGACTCCTCGGAGACCGGCCGGACCCCGTCGGCGGCAAGCGCCGACTGGAGCAGCGCCCGGACCTCCTGCACGGCCGCGGCGGGCAGCCGTTCGGTGACCTCGACCAGCACCGGGCTCAGCGGACCGTGGTCAGGAGAGCGGGACACCGGTGCCGGCTGCCGCCACGTTCGCGGCGGCGGCCGCGTCGGCGACCTGCTGGTCGAGCTTGTAGCCGACGTTGCGGACGGTGCCGATCAGCGCCTCGTGCTCGGTGCCGAGCTTGGCGCGCAGTCGACGGACGTGCACGTCGACGGTGCGGGTGCCACCGAAGTAGTCATAGCCCCAGATCTCCTGCAGCAGCTGGGCCCGGGAGAAGACCCGGCCCGGGTGCTGGGCGAGGTACTTGAGGAGCTCGAACTCCTTGTAGGTGAGGTCGAGGGGGCGCCCGCGCAGCTTCGCCGAGTAGCTGTGCTCGTCGATCACCAGCTCGCCGGCCCTGGTCACGCCGCCCTCCGACCCGTCGGCCGGGGCGGTGGCAGCCAGCCGGCGGGCGGTGGCCCACTTGAGCCGCGCGTCGACCTCGGCCGGGCCCGCGGTCTCGAGCACGACGTCGTCGACGCCCCAGTCGGCCGACAGGGCGACGAGTCCGCCCTCGGACAGCACCGCCACCAGCGAGGCGGCGACGCCCGTCGAGGCCAGCAGCGAGCACAGGGTCCGCGCGGAGACGAGGTCGTGCCGGGCGTCGACCAGCACGACGTCCCCGGCGTCACCGTCGAGCAGGCTGGACAGCTCGGGCGCCACGACGCGCACCTGGTGGGCCAGCAGCCCGAGCGCGGGGAGGACCTCCGTGGTGGCCTGACGGGCCGAGGTCATGAGCACGAGTCGCATGTCGTCTCCTCACTGGGCGTACCCAGGCCGTCGACGGCGCTGTCGAGGTGAGAGGGCAGGATAGCGGACGTGCACCACAGTCCGGACGAACTGGTGAGGGACCGCACGGTCAGGTCGCGTCCCGGCGACACGTCCACCCCGGTGCGCCCGGCGATGCGGGCCTCCTCTGCGAGGATCCCGGGGTGACGCAGGCCGCTCCGGACGCCCAGCTGTCCCCGCGTGCCCACCACCTCCCGGCGGCCGGGATGGTCGTCGTGGTGACCGCGGTGGCCGTGGGGCTGCCCGCCGCGCTCGGCGACACGGGCCGGGTCGTCGCGGTGGCACTGCTCCAGCTGGGCCTGGTCGCCGGATGGGTGGTCGCCACCGGCATCCGCGGCTTCCTGGGCTCCCTCGCGCTGGGGGGTGCCGCGGCGGTCGCGGCCGACGCGGCGGTGCTGCTCCCGGCCCGCCCGCAGCTGGACTGGCTGCTGGCGGTCCTCGGCCTGGGGTTCCTGGCCGCCGTCGTCCACCAGATGACCCGTCCGGCGCCGCGCCGCTACCTGGTGGCGTCGCTGGCCGGGGTCGTCCTGCTGCTGTGCTCGGTCTGCGCGCTGGCGGTGCTGTTGGGGGTCGCCCGGCTCGAGGCCGGGCCGCAGGCGCTGGAGACGGCGGTCCTGGTGGTCGGTGCCGCGCTGCTGGTCGGTCACCTGGTCGACGTCGTGCTGCCCCGCCCGGAGATCGCCCCCGGCGTGCCCCGTGGCCTGCTCGGCGTCGTCCTCGCCGTGCTGGCCGCCACGGCGGTCGCCCTGCTGGACCGCGAGAGCGACGCGCTGATCGACGTCCTCGCGGCGGCCATCTACGGCGCGGCCCTGGGCGGGGCGGCCGCGCTCGCGGCGCTGAGCGCCTCCTACGTCGCGGCCGAGCGCGCTGAGCGGAGCTGGGCGCTGCCGGTCGTGCAGGCGGTGCTCCCGCTGGCTGCCGTCGCCCCCGTGGCCTACGCCCTCGCTTCCTACGGCACCGGCTGAGCGGCAGGGGAGACTCGACGCGTGAAGGCACTGCTGATCGTCCTGTTGCTCACGCTCGGCCTCCTGGTCCTGGTCGACCGGGTCGGCGTCGCCGTCGCGGAGGGGCAGGTGGCCGACCAGGTGGCCGAGCGCGGTGGGCTGGCCAGTGCGCCGGACGTCGACATCACCGGGTTCCCCTTCCTCACCCAGGCGCTGTCCGGCCGCTACGACGAGGTGCGGATCAGCCTGACCGCCGAGCAGCTCGGCGAGCCGGCCGGCACCCGGGCCGACGTGTCGCTGTTCGGGGTGCAGGTGCCCTTGTCCGACGCGGTCTCCGGCTCGGTCCAGGAGATCCCGGTGGAGCAGGTCGACGGGACGGCGACGCTCTCCTACGAGCTGCTCGCCGAGCAGCTCGGCGGCGACACCCGGCTGCAGGCCGACGGCGACCGGTTGCGCATCGACCGCACGGTCGACCTCCTCGGCCTGGAGGTCCCGGTGACCGCCCGGGGGACCGTCTCCCTCGACGGGCAGGACCTGGTGGTCGAGGTCGACGACGCGGCGGCGGCGGGCGTCGACGTCCCCGACATCGTCCTCGACGGGGCAGCGGACGTGCTCGACTTCCGGTACCCCGTGCCGGAGCTGCCGTTCGGGCTCGAGCTGACCGGGGTCGACCCTCGGGACGACGGCGTCCTGGTGCGGGTGTCGGCGACCGACACGGTGCTGAGCGGCTGATCGGTGCTGAGCGGCTGATCGGTGCTGAGCGGCTGATCGGCCGGAATGCCCCCGGAGGTGCACCCGTTGCCCCTCAGGTGACCACGACGATCCCCACGGCCGAGGCCACGGCCGCCCTGGCGGGGCTCGGCGTGCGCCCGGCGGAGGCGGAGCTGACCGTGGTCCAGTTCTCGACCGCCTTCTGTGGGCCCTGCCGGGCCACCCGCGCCCGGCTGCAGCGGTTGCAGGCCACCCGGTCCGGGTTGTCGTACGTGCACGTGGACGCCGAGAGCCACCTGGACGAGGTCCGGGCACTCGACGTCCGGGTCACCCCGACGCTGATCTGGCTGGACGCCGCGGGGGCGGTGCTGGCCCGCAGCACCGGCGCGCCGGGGCCGGCCGAGCTGGCCGCTCTGGTAGACGCGCACCTGGGGGCGTGACGGTGATCCGCTACCCTCGCGTCGTGGGCCCCCTGCTGACCTCGCGCCGCACAGTCGACCTGTGCCGCGTCGGCAGCACCCGCTGTCCGGCCTGCTGAGGCCGCACCCGCGCCGGAGACCCCGTCCCGCGCCGCTCTCCGCACGCCCTGGCCGACCTCCGCCGGATGTGCCGCTCCGGTGGACCCCCGCTCCGCGTCCCCGCACGGGATCCGCACCGCACGACGTCCGCACCATCCGCCCGAACTGATGGAGGAACCACACTCATGAGCCGTAGCGACGTGCTCGTCACCGCCGACTGGGCCCAGGAGCACCTGGGTGACCCGGGCATCGTCTTCGTCGAGGTCGACGAGGACACCAGCGCCTACGACGGCGGCCACCTCGAGGGTGCCGTCAAGCTCGACTGGAAGACCGACCTGCAGGACCCGCTGCGCCGTGACTTCGTCGGCCGCGAGGCGTTCGAGGCGCTGCTGTCCTCCCGCGGCATCGGCAACGACGACACCGTGGTCCTCTACGGCGGCAACAACAACTGGTTCGCCGCCTACGCCTACTGGTACTTCAAGCTCTACGGGCACCGCGACGTGAAGCTGATCGACGGTGGCCGCAAGAAGTGGGAGCTCGACGGCCGCCCGCTGTCGAAGGACGCCGTGGAGCGCCCGGCCACCACCTACCGCGCCAGCGAGCCCGACCTGTCGATCCGCGCCTTCCGCGACGAGGTCGTGTCCTCGATCGGCAACAAGAACATCATCGACGTGCGCTCGCCCGACGAGTTCTCCGGCAAGATCCTCGCCCCGGCGCACCTGCCGCAGGAGCAGGCGCAGAAGGGCGGGCACGTCCCCACGGCGATGAACATCCCGTGGAGCAAGGCGGCCAACGAGGACGGCACGTTCAAGAGCGACGAGGAGCTGGCCAAGCTCTACGCCGAGCAGGGCTACGACGAGGCCAAGCCGACCATCGCCTACTGCCGCATCGGTGAGCGCTCCAGCCACACCTGGTTCGTGCTGCGCGAGCTGCTCGGCAAGTCCGACGTCAAGAACTACGACGGCTCCTGGGTCGAGTACGGCTCGCTGGTCGGCGTCCCGATCGAGAAGTGAGCTGACATGTGCGGAGCCCCGAAGCAGGGCGGCAGCCTGGCCGGTGTCGACCTGAGCACCCAGACCGTCATCCAGGGGTCGGTGTGGCACGACGGCGCCCCGGTGGCCGGTGCGTACGTCCGGCTGCTGGACGCCACCGACGAGTTCACCGCCGAGGTGGTGACCAGCCCGGAGGGTGAGTTCCGGTTCTTCGCCGCGCCGGGTCGCTGGACGCTGCGCACCCTGGCGCCCGTCGGCCGGGCCGAGCGCCCGATCGACGCCGAGGTCGGGCTGAACGAGACGACCCTCGCGATCGACTGACGAAGGCCCGTCGCAGGCCGCTCAACGCCCGTCCCGGCTCCGGCCGGGGCGGGCGTTGCCGTCTGGCCGGGCTCTCGGCTGGAGCGGGTCGACCCACCCCGGACGGCGTGGAGCCGCGTGCGCACCCGGCTCGACCCCGCCGCCTGCGGGTCGACCCGCTGTAGCTCAGGCGTCCCGTAGTCCGACGAGCCCGGCGAGGTCGCGCATCGCGTCGTCGAAGAAGGCGTCCGGATCGGCGGATGCGCCGGTGAAGTGGCCGAAGAGCTCGAAGCTGATCGTGCCGAAGACGCTGCTCCAGGCCAGCAGTGCCCGGGCCCGGACGGCGTCGTCCAGCGCCGGGTGCTCCCCGCCCAGCAGGGGCGTGACGTCGGGGCTCACGGCGCCGGTCGACCGGCCGGTCGCGGGTGGGAGCAGCCCGGCCCGGGCGGCGTCCCCGAGGACCCGGCCCAGCACGGCGCCGACCCGGATGGCCGCCGGGACGGTGTCCCGGGGGGCCCGGTAGCCGGGCACCGGTGAGCCGTAGAGCAGCGCGTACTCGTGCGGGTGGTCCCGGGCCCAGTGACGCACGGCCCGGCAGACCGCGAGCCATCGGGTCATCGGTGGCGCCGCCGGGTCGTCGGCCCCTTCGGCCGCCTCGCCCAGGGAGTCGTAGCCGTCGATGATCAGCCGGGTCAGCAGGTCGTCGCGGCTGGGGAAGTACCGGTACACGGCGGAGGAGGCCATGCCGAGCTCCCGGGCGACCGCCCGGAGCGAGAGCCCGGCGGCACCCACGGTCGCCAGCTGTTCCCTGGCGAGGCCGGTGATCTCGGCGGTGAGCTCGGCGCGGGCCCGTGCCCGGGCGGTGGTGGGCGGCACCGGTGCAGCGTGCCATTCCAGAGCAGTGCACGCAAATGAGAGCACCGCTCTTGACCAGGTGACCGGCAAGCAGCAGGCTCCGGGCATCAGAGAGCGCTGCTCTCCCTTTGTCCGAGGAGATCGAGATGGCACGTCACGTGGTGGTCGGCAAGGGCCCGGTGGGGTCCGCGACGGCGCAGCTGCTGACCGAGCAGGGGCACGAGGTGCTGGTGCTCTCCCGCAGCGGTGGCGTCAGCACCGACCGGGTCGAGCACCGGGCCGTCGACGCGTCCGACGCCGAGGCCCTGACCAGCGCGGTCGGCCGGGCCGACACGGTCTACAACGCGGTGAACCCCGGGGACTACACGACCTGGACCCGCGACTGGCCGCCGGTGGCGGCTGCGCTGCTGGCCGCGGCCGAGCACTCCGGCGCCGGGCTGGTGATCATGGGCAACCTCTACGGCTACGGGCGCCCGTCGGGCCCGATGACGCCGCAGAGCCCGCTGGCCGCCACGGACGTGAAGGGGCGGCTGCGCGCACAGATGTGGGCCGATGCGCTCGCGGCGCACCAGGCCGGCCGGGTCCGGGCCACCGAGGCCCGGGCGTCGGACTTCGTCGGCCCCGGCATCCCCGCCGCCCAGTCCCACCTGGTGCGGCAGCTGGACACCCTGCGCCGCGGACGGCGGGCGTGGGTGATCGGTGACCCCGACGTCCCGCACAGCTGGACCCACGTGCCCGACGTGGCGGCCACCCTGGTCGCGCTCGGTGGCGACGACCGGTCGTGGGGCCGGGCGTGGCACGTGCCCAGCCCGGCGCCGCGCTCGCAGCGGCAGGCGCTGACCGACCTGGCCCGGGCGATGGGCGCGCCGCCGGCCCGGGTGAGCGGCGTCCCCTGGCCGGTGCTGCGCGCCGCCGGGCTCGCGGTCCCGCTGATGCGGGAGATCCTTGCGATCCGGCACCAGTGGGACCAGGAGTTCGTCCTGGACGCCACCGAGACGACCGCGGTCCTCGGGCTGACCGAGACGCCCTGGGACGACGTCGTCCGGGCCACCGTGGAGGGGGTTCAGCCGGGCAGCACCTCCGCCGCGGGCACCGGTCGGCTGAAGAAGTAGCCCTGCGCCTGGTCGGCGCCCAGTGCGCGGAGGGCGTCGCGCTCGGCGGCGGTCTCCACCCCCTCGGCGACGGCGACCAGGCCCATCGCGTGCGCCAGGTGCACGCAGCTGGCGACGATCGCGTGGTCGCCGGCGTCGGTGGTCATCCCGGTGACGAACGACCGGTCGATCTGCAGCTCGTCGACCGGGAATCGCTTGAGGTAGGTGAAGCTGGAGAAGCCGGTGCCGAAGTCGTCCACGGCCAGCAGCACGCCCAGCGCCTTGAGCTCCTGCAGCGAGCGGAGCGCGGCGTCGGGGTCGCTCATCAGCGCCGTCTCGGTGATCTCCAGGACCAGCCGGGAGGCCGGCAACCCGGCGCGGGCGAGGGTCCGGGCGACCAGCGGCACCAGATCGGGGTCGGCGAGCTGACGCGCGGAGAGGTTGACCGCCGTCTGCAGCCCCGCCGGCCCACCGGCGGTGTCCCAGCGCACGGCCTGCTCGACGGCCTCGGTCAGCACCCAGGCGCCCAGCTCTCGGATGATCCCGGACTGCTCTGCTGCGGCGATGAACGCGGCCGGCTGCAGCAGCCCCCGGGTCGGGTGCTGCCAGCGGACCAGCGCCTCGACGCCGCTCAGCCGGCCGGTCGGCAGGTGCTGGCGGGGCTGGTAGTGCACCCGCAGCTCACCCTCGCGGATGGCGCTGCGCAGCTGCTCCAGGAGCAGCAGCCGGTCGGCGCCCGGGTCGCTGTCCCCGGGGTGGTGGGCGGTCCAGCGCCCAGTGCCCTGGGCCTTGGCCCGGTACATGGCGTGGTCGGCGCGACGGAGCACGAGCTCGGCGATCTCGGTCGCGTCCGGCTCGGCCACCGGCACGTCGGCGGCGCAGATACCGACGCTCCCGGTGACGACGACCTCCACACCCTGCAGCACGACCGGCTCGGCGAGCAGGTCGAGCAGCCGCTCGGCGACCCGGGCGGCGCCGGAGGTGGTGACGTCGTCCAGGACGACGAACTCGTCGCCGGCGAAGCGGGCGACGTCGGCGCTGGCGCGCGAGGCACAGCGGATCCGGCGGGCGACCACCTGCAGCAGCTCGTCACCGCTGGCGTGCCCGAGGGCGTCGTTGACCGTCTTGAAGCCGTCGAGGTCGACGAACAGCACGGTCGGCACCGCCCCGTCACCCCGGTCGGTGCGGGCTGCCCCGAGCCGGCCGCGCAGGGCCCGCAGCAGCCCGGGGCGGTTGAGCAGCCCGGTGAGCTCGTCGTGGTGGACGAGCTCGGCGAGCTCGGCCTCGGCCTGGGAGATCCGGGCCTCCGACTCCTCGGCCCGGCGCCGCGCGGCCAGCAGTTCCTCCTCGTAGCGGCGGCGCTGCTGGGCGTCCACCAGCGCGACCCTGGTCTCCGGGCCGTCCGCGCCCTCGACGCGGGTCGCGCTCAACAGGGCCGGGTGGCGGGACCCGTCGGGTCCGACGACCTGGACGGAGGCCTCGGCGATCCGGCCGCTGACCATCAGCTGGGGGAGGGAGTGCGTCGTGTACAGGACCCGGTCGCCGATCGGCAGCAGCTTCGGGAACGGGGTGCCCACCAGGGCCGCGGCGGTGTGCCCGGTCCAGTCGGTGAAGGTCGCGTTGGCCGCGGTGATCAGGCCGTCGTCGTCCAGCAGCAGGTGCCCGCTCGGGGCGTGCTCCCACAGCTCCGCGTAGTCCCTCATGGTCGGTCCCTCAGCGCCGGGGCAGCAGGTGGGCGCGGATGGCCGCGGCCGTCTCCTCGGGGGCGCTGATGTGCGGGCAGTGCCCGACGGCCTCGAGCTGGACCAGTGTCGAGCCGGTCAGGTGGGCGCGCAGGTGGTCACCGACCGAGGGCGGCACCAGCGCGTCGGCGCGGCTCTGCACGATCACCGTGGGGGTGGTGACCCGGGGCAGCAGCGGGCGGAAGTCGGTGGTGAACATGATGACCAGCAGCTGGCGGGCGACGTCGGGGTCGACCCGGCAGAAGCTGGCGGTGAGCCGGGCACCGTTCCCCGGGACATCGGGGGTGCCCATGATGACCGGTGCCATCGCCTCGGCCCAGGTGAAGTAGTTGCTGTCCAGCGCGCCGGCGACCTCGGCCATGTCGGCGGCGGAGAAGCCGCCGTCGTAGCCGTCGGCCGGGTCCTCCAGGAAGTAGGGGGACGCCGCCACCAGGAACACCTGTCGGAAGCGCTCGGGCTCCCGGACCGCGGCGAGCAGGGCCATCATCGTGCTCACGCTGTGCGCGACGAGCGTGACGTCGTGCAGGTCGAGCTCCGCGCAGATCGCCAGGATGTCCTCGGCGTGCGCGTCCAGGCTCGAGTAGCGGACCGGGTCCCAGGCCGAGACGTCGGACCGGCCGTAGCCCATCAGGTCGTAACGGACGACGCGGTGGTCGGCGCTGACGTGCGGCAGGACGCCGTCCCACATGCCCTGGTCGCAGCCGAAGCCGTGCGCCAGCAGCAGGACCGGTCCGTCCGGGTCGCCGGTGCTGGTCACGTGCAGCCGCTCTGCCACCGGTCCGGGCAGGACCTGGGTCGGCCGCATGGCCGCGTCCATCGACATGCTCTCCACCTCGTGGGGGCTCGGATCCACGGGGTTCGAGATCCGTCGTGCACCACCTACGTCGGCCGGTGGCCGCCCGCGCTTGAGCGGAGTCGTCGGCGGTCGCCGGAGATGCCCCGGCCGGGTGAGGTCGCCCCGCTCCCGGTGCGCGCAGGGGGCCCGGATTACCGTGACGGCATGGGTCTGTTCTCCGCCTGGGTGCTCATCACCCTCGTCGCGCTGGTCGCGCTGGGCTTCGCTGCCTCGGCGTGGCGGGTCGCCCGCGCCGAGCGTCCGGGGCGCGCCCGATGAGCGCCCCCGTCCCGCCCGGCCTGCCGAACGGGCCGGTCGCCGGCCCGACCGAGCTGCCCGTCCCGGACACCGTCGACGTCCGCGAGGGGCCCGAGGTGGCCCACGAGCTGCTGTCGGTGCTGCCGCTGCTCGGTGAGTGGCACGGCGAGGGGCAGGCCGCCGGCGCCGGCGGCGACCACCGCTTCGGGCAGTGGGTCCGGTTCGCCCACGACGGCCGCGGCTTCCTCAGCTACGAGTCGCGCACCTGGCGGCTGGCCGACGACGGCCAGGTGACCGGCCCGGACCAGCGGGAGTCCGGCTTCTGGCGGCCCCGCGGCGAGGAGGAGGTCGAGCTGCTGGTGAGCTCCCCGGCCGGCCTGGTCGAGATCTACGTCGGCACGGCCCGGACGACGACCAGCTGGGAGCTGGACAGCGACGTCCTGGCCCGCACGCCGGACCACCCGGACACCAGCCGGGCCAAGCGGCTCTACGGCATCGTCGACGGCGCCCTGCTCTACGCCGTCGACCGGGCGGCGGGCGACGAACCGCTGCGCCCGACCATGTCCGCCCGCCTGGAGAGGATCCGTTGAGCCCCGTGAGCCAGCCCGCCACCCCCCGTCAGGTCGCCGACCGCTACGTCGACGCGGTCTGCGACCTGGACCCGATCGTCGCCACCCAGCTGGGCACCCGCCCCGGGGACGACCGGCTGCCCGACACCAGCCCCACCGGGCTGGCCGCCGAGGCCGAGCTGATCCGGACGACGCTCACCGAGCTGGACCGGGTGCTGGCCGCCGACCCGTCCCTGGACGACGACCCGGTCGAGCGCCGCTGTGCCCGGCTGCTGCGGGAGCGGCTCACCGCCGCGTTGGACCTGCACGAGGCGGGTGAGGACCTGCGGGCGGTGTCCAACCTCTTCTCCCCGGTGCACGCCATCCGGCAGGTCTTCTCGATGATGCCGACCCGGACGCCGGAGGACTGGGCCGTGCTGGCCCGCCGGCTCGCCCGGGTGCCGGCGGCCTACCGCGGGTACTGCGAGTCGCTGAGCGCCGGGGCCGCACGGGGTCTGTTCGCCGCGCCGCGGCAGGTGCACACCGTCGTCGGGCAGCTCGACGAGTGGCTGGCCGGCCCCTACTTCGCCGGGCTGGTCGCCCCCGGCCCCGACGAGGTGCGCGCCGAGCTGGACGCCGCTGCGGCCGCCGCCGACGCCGCGGTCGCCACCGTCCGGGACTTCCTCCGGGACACCTACGCTCCCCAGGCCGCGGGCACCCCCGACGCGGTCGGCCGGGAGCGCTACGCCCGCTTCGCCCGCTCGTGGAACGGCTCGGACCTCGGCACGGGCAGAGGCCTGGAGGAGGCCTACGCCTGGGGCTGGGCCGAGCACCAGCGGATCCTGACCGAGCAGCGCACCGAGGCGGAGAAGGTGCTGCCCGGGGCCACGCCCATGGAGGCGATGCGCTGGCTGACCGAGCACGGCGAGGCCGTCGAGGGCGTGGAGCCGGTCCGGCAGCGGCTGCAGGCGATGATGGACGACGCGATCGAGGCCCTCGACGGGGTGCACTTCGACATCGCCGGCCCGGTGCGCCAGGTGGAGGCGATGATCGCCCCGCCGGGCAGCGCCGCGGCGCCGTACTACACCCGGCCCACCCAGGACTTCTCCCGGCCGGGCCGGACCTGGCTGCCGACGCTGGGCCGGGAGCGCTTCCCGCTGTGGGACCTCGTGTCGACCTGGTACCACGAGGGCGTCCCCGGACACCACCTGCAGCTGGCGCAGTGGGCGTACGTCTCCGGCGACCTGTCGTCCTACCAGACCTCGCTGGGGTCGGTCGGGGCCAACGTCGAGGGCTGGGCGCTCTACGCCGAGCGGTTGATGGACGAGCTGGGCTTCCTGACCGACCCGGGTGCGCGGCTGGGCTACCTGGACGCGCAGCAGATGCGCGCCGTCCGGGTGGTGGTCGACATCGGCATGCACCTGGAACTGCCGATCCCCGACGACACCGAGGGCGCCGTCGCCGCGCACCGCGGCGAGCCGTGGACGCCGGAGCTGGCGCGCGCCTTCTTCGGCGAGAACTGCGGGCGGGACGCCGACTTCCTGGACAGCGAGCTGGTGCGGTACCTCGGCATGCCCGGGCAGGCGATCAGCTACAAGCTGGGGGAGCGGGCCTGGCTGGCCGGCCGGGAGGCCGCGCAGCAGGCGCGGGGCACCGACTTCGACCTGAAGGCCTGGCACATGGCCGCCCTCTCCCAGGGCAGCCTGGGCCTCGACGACCTGGCCGCCGAGCTCGCCCAGCTGTAGCGGCCCGGCCCGCTGACGGCCTTGCCCCAGGCATAGGAGGCTTTTCGCCCACTTTCGCGCCGAGAACCGGGTGAAAAGCCTCCTATGCCTGACTCGGTCGGGGCATCAGCGGTCGGGGGCGTCGGGTGGGGTGGGGTTGACCCGGTCGGCGTCCCAGGTCGTGCGCTGGTCGAACGCCGCCGGGGCGAGCTCCAGGCCGTCGACGGCGAAGAGCTCGGCGATGCAGGCGGCGCTGCCGCCGACGTAGGTGCTGACCAGGTCGATGTCGGTCACCACGCACCAGGCGCGGTCGGCCGGCCACCAGAGGTTGGCGCTCTGCTCGAACGGCTCGGCGGCCATGTTCTGTGCGGCCAGCTGGACCGGGCCGTTGATCAGCCAGTACTCGCGGTCGGGCAGGCTCAGCGTCGGGTGGTCGGCGATGACGGCGCCGCCCTGGGCAACGGCGAACCAGCAGACGTCGGGGGTCGTCGTCCAGCGGGACAGCACCGCGACGAGTCGTTCGGCCACCGGGGCGGGGAGGTGCCCGCGGGCCGGGGCGCCGTGCCACAGCGGGGACTGGTCGTCGTTCTCGAAGTACTCCATCGCCCCGGTGACCGAGCCCCACTGCATGAGCGGGTGCACGGTGGTGCCGTTGGCGGCAGCGACCGAGGCCCAGGGGACCTCGACGTCGTCGTCCCCCACGTAGCGCACGGCCGGGTGGAAGACCCGGGCCACCGCCTCGAACGAGGAGGGGACCAGCGCGGCCACGGTCGCCGGTGCGGCGGTCGAGGCGGACTCGGCGAGCCAGATGCCGGCCGAGGTGTCCAGGGCGACGGAACGGCCGGTGAACTGCAGGACCGACACCTCCCCCGGACAACGGACAACCCCCGGGCTGCTCCGCGGCGCTGTACCCACCGTGGTGGGGAGCGGCACGCGGGCCGACTGGACAACGTCGGCAGCC
Organism: Modestobacter sp. VKM Ac-2985; assembly: GCF_026967925.1. Taxonomy (GTDB): domain Bacteria; phylum Actinomycetota; class Actinomycetes; order Mycobacteriales; family Geodermatophilaceae; genus Modestobacter. Next base: position 756,119 of record NZ_JAPVBI010000002.1, read on the forward strand.
CGAGGGTCGGGTGACTGTCCGGTTCTCGCCTGCCGCCATCGACGGACGGGCGGGAGTGCCGTCGCTCAGGTGCTGTGGGTCTTCCACAGGCTCTGAACGGGCGGCCCATCTGGACGGCGGCTAGCGGGCAGCCACCTCACGTGTCCTGTAAGTCATCAACTTCGGGACCACCTCCTCTCTCGTGTGCCACGACGGTACGACGCGGAGAAGAGCTCGGCAACGACCTTTTCTCAGGTGTCGGACGAGGGGCCGGCCGTGCGCCCGGGCGGCGGTGCACCCTCCCAGTCGGGGTCGTGGGTGGCCTTGTCGTCCACGGTGCGGATCTCCCGCCCGTCCTCGGTCTGGTAGACGTCGGGGATGCCGTCCTGGTCGCGGTCCTCGGTCTCGACCGCGGCGATCCGGCGGTACCGGCGGTCGCGCGACTTGAGCAGGATCGCGGCCAGCAGGGCCGCGGTCAGGGTGCCGACCAGGACGCCGACCTTCACGTGCTCGTCGCGCAGCGAGCCCTCCCCGTAGGCGAGCGCACCGATGAGCAGGGAGACGGTGAACCCGATCCCGGCGAGCATGGACAGGCCGATGACGTCGGGCCAGCCCAGCGACTCGTCCAGCTCGGCGCGGGTGAACCGGGAGACCAGCCAGGTGGCCCCGGTGATGCCGAGCGTCTTGCCGGCGACCAGCCCCACCACGATGCCGATGGCGACCGGGTCGGACAGCGACTCGACCAGGCCGGAGAACCCGCCGATGGTCACGCCGGCGGTGAAGAAGGCGAACACCGGGACGGCGAACCCGGCGGAGATGGGGCGGATGCGGTGCTCGAAGTGCTCGGCCAGGCCAGGGCCCGCGTCCGGGCCACCGGCGGCCTGGCTGCGGACGACCGGCACGGTGAAGGCCAGCAGCACCCCGGCGACGGTGGCGTGCACACCGGACTCGTGCACCAGCACCCAGGCGATGACGGCGAGCGGGATGAGCAGCCACCAGGACCGGATCCGCTTCTGCACCAGGAACCCGAAGACGGCGAGCGGGATCAGCGACAGCAGCAGGGGCGTGACCGCCAGCTCGGAGGTGTAGAAGATCGCGATGACCGTGATCGCCAGCAGGTCGTCGACCACGGCCAGGGTCAGCAGGAAGGTGCGCAGTGCGGTCGGCAGGTGGGTGCTGATCACCGCGAGGACGGCGAGCGCGAAGGCGATGTCGGTGGCCGTGGGGATGGCCCAGCCGCGCAGCGCGCCGTCACCGGTGTTCAGGTTCACCAGCACGAACAGCAGGGCGGGGACCACCATGCCGCCGACCGCGGCGGCGACCGGGAGGGCCGCCCGACGGGGGTCGCGCAGGTCGCCGGCGACGAACTCGCGCTTGAGCTCGAGCCCGACGACGAAGAAGAAGATCGCCAGCAGCCCGTCGGCCGCCCAGGTGCCGAGGGTGAGGTCCAGGTGCAGCGCCTCGGGGCCGACCCGGGTGTCGCGGAGCGACTCGTAGGACTCTGCCCAGGGGGAGTTCGCCCAGACCAGGGCGATCACCGTGCCCACCAGCAGCAGGGCCCCGCCGATGGTCTCCTTGCGGAGGATCGCGGCGATCCGCGTGGCCTCCGGGTAGGACCCCCGGCTGAACAGGCGGGTGGGTGTGGTCACGTGGCGGCTCCGTTGTGCAGGGTCGGGAAGAGAGTTGCCGACCAGACTTCCCGGCGCACCTCGATCGAGGCTACCGGGCCAGCAGCTCGCGCACCCGTCGGGACAACCCGGCGTCCCCGCGGGACACCCCGTCCAGCCGGGTGACCGTCGCGGCGCCGCGGATGCCGGACAGCAGCCAGACGGCGTCGGCCGACCGCAGGTCCTCGACCGACCCCGGGGTGACGGTCGTCGGCCACCCGTCGGCCTCGGCCCGGTCGAACAGCCGGGCCTGGGTCGTCCCGGCCAGGATCCCGGTGTCCACCGGCGGGGTGTGCAGCCGGCCACCGGCGGCCCAGACGACGGTGGAGGTCGGGCCCTCCAGCAGCCGGCCCTCCACCGAGGTGAGGACGACGTCGTCGGCACCGACGGCGTGCGCGTGCCGCAGGGCCGCCATGTTCACCGCGTAGGAGAGCGTCTTCGCCCCGCCCAGCAGCCACGGGGCGGTGGCGCGCACGTCGGCGGGCACGCCGAGGGAGAGGCTGACCACGGCGATGCCCTGCTCCCGCTGCCGCAGGGTCTCGGCCGGCACCGGGGCGAGCAGCGCGAGCAGTGTCGGCGGGCCGTCGTCGCCGAGGCCGCGGGTCAGCAGCACCCGGCAGGCGCCCTCGACCTCGGCCGGCCAGTCGGCGACCCCGGCCGCCACCACGGCGCGGACGGCGTCGTCCCCGGGGTGGGCGAGCGCCATGATCGACGCCGAGCGGCGCAACCGGGCCAGGTGGGCGTCCAGGTGCGGGGTCGTCCCGCCGGTGACCAGCACCGACTCGAAGACGCCGTCACCCCGGCCGAGCCCCAGGTCGAACCCGGTCACCACCGGCTCGTCCGGCGCCACCACCGTCGCCGCGCCGTTCCGCCAGACCACGACCCGAGCGCTCGTCACGACGTCCACCCTGCCGCATCGGCGAACTAGGCTCCGCATCGTGTCCGGACCGGAGAGCGCGCCGCCGTTGGCCGCCGAGCTGCGGGCCCGCGGTCTGCGGCTGACCAGTCAGCGACAGCGGGTGCTGGCGGCCGTCGCGGCGCTGGAGCACGGCACCCCCGAGGAGATCGGCGCCCGGCTGCGGGCCGACGCCGGCCCGGACGGCGCGGCCCCGGACACCTCGACGGTCTACCGCACCCTGGAGCTGCTCGAGCGGCTCGGCCTCGTCTGGCACACCCACCTGGGCAAGGGCGCACCGATCTACCACGCCGCCCAGCACCCGCACCTGCACGTCGTCTGCCAGTCCTGCGGCGAGATCCACTCGGTCGACCCGGCGCTGCTCGACAGCGCTGCGGAACGTCTGGGCGCCCAGCTGGGTTTCACCCTCGACGTGGGTCACGTGGCGCTGTCCGGCACCTGTCGAGCCTGCGCGGAGAAGGAGAACGCATGAGCTCCCCCCTGCTGCAGCGCCCCGGCGCGGTCGCCCTCGACCTCGAGGGGGGCGGCTCGGTCGCGGCCCACTACGGCGAGCCACTGCCCGAGCAGCGCCGGCTCGCCGAGGGCGCCGGGCTGGTCGACCGCAGCGACCGGGACGTCGTCGCCGTCCCGGGCCCGGACCGGCTGAGCTGGCTGCACGACCTCACCTCCCAGCACCTGCGCGAGCTGCCCGACGCGACCGGCACCGAGGCGCTGTTCCTCGACCCCAACGGCCGGGTCGAGCACCATGCCGTGCTGACCGAGCTGGCCGGCACCACCTGGGCCGACGTCGAGCCGGGCACCGGTGCGGCGCTGACCGGATGGCTGCACAAGATGCAGTTCATGCTCCGGGTGGAGCCCGAGCTGCGCACCGCGGGCTGGGCCCTGCTGAGCCTGGTCGGGCCGCAGGGCGACGCGGTGCTCACCGCGGCCGGCTGGCCGGTGCCGGCGGTGGAGCACGCCGTGGTGCCGCTGGACGGTGGTGGCTGGGCGCGTCGGATGCCGGCGATCGGTGACGGGACGGCGGCGGTCGTCGACCTGCTCGTGCCCCGATCCGAGGTGGCTGCGCGGGCCGACGCCCTCCTGGCCGCCGGCGCGGTGCTGGCCGGCCTGGACGCCTACGAGGCGCTGCGGGTCGAGGCCCGCCGCCCGCGCGCCGGGATCGACTCCGACCACCGCACCATCCCCAACGAGCTGGTCTGGCTGGACAGCGCCGTCCACCTGGACAAGGGCTGCTACCGCGGCCAGGAGACGGTCGCCCGGGTGCACAACCTCGGCCGCCCGCCGCGCCGCCAGGTGCTGCTGCACCTGGACGGGATGAGCGAGGTGCTCCCCGCGCCGGGCACCCCGGTCACCGCCGGCACCCGCGAGGTCGGCCGGGTCGGCAGCGTGGCGCGCCACCACGAGCTGGGCGTGATCGGGCTGGCGCTGGTCAAGCAGTCGGTGGCCCCCGATGCCGACCTGCGGGTCGGGGAGGCCGTCGCCGTCATCGACCCCGACGACGCCCCGGCGGCACTCGACGACACCCGGGCGGCGGCCCGCGACCGCGTGCGCGCCGTCCGGTCTGCGACGATCGGCCGGTGAGCACTCCGGTCGGCGTCCAGGGCACCCTGCTGACCCTGGCACCGACCGGGGCGGAGTCCGCCAAGGCCGACGTCCCCGCGCTGCCGGTGACCGTCGAGGAGGTGGTCTCCACCGCCCGCGACTGCCGGACCCTGGGCGCGGCGGTGCTGCACCTGCACGTCCGCGGCACCGACACCCGCCCGACGCTCGACCTGCCCCGGGTCCGGGAGGTCGTCGCCGCGGTCCGGGAGGCCACCGACCTCGTCGTCCAGCTGTCGACCGGCGGCGCGGTCACCGACCCGGCCGATGCCCGGCTGGCGGTGCTGGACGCCGAGCCGGACGCCGCCTCGCTCTCGCTGGGCACGGTGAACTTCGGCCGGGACGTCTTCTACAACCCCTGGGACCTGATCGTCGAGCTGCACACCCAGATGCAGCAGCGCGGGATCGTGCCCGAGTACGAGGTCTTCGACCTCGGCCAGCTGGCCACCCTCTCCCGGCTGCTCGACCGGCACGGGCCGCCCGCCGGTGGGCACGTGCACGTCGACCTGGTGATGGGGGTGCCCGGCGGGATGCCCGGCACGACCGCGGCGCTGGCCGCCTGCCTGCCGTTCCTCCCGCCCGGCGCCACCTTCGCCGCGACCGGCGTGGGGCGCACCTCGCTGCCGGTGATGCTGGCCGCGCTGTCGGCCGGCGGTCACCTGCGGGTCGGCATGGAGGACACGCTGACCTACGCCCCCGGCGAGCCGGTGCGCGACAACGTCCAGCTGGTCGCCCGGGCGGCCGGCCTCGCCCGGATCGCCCAACGCCCGCCCCTCACCCCGAGCGAGGCCCGGCAGCTGCTGGGCATCACCCGCGTCCCCACCCCTGCGGAGGTCTCCCGATGACTGCCCCCACCTCTCCTGCCGGCGGTGCCGGCGTCGACGAGCTGCTCGACCCGTCCTTCCTGGACGGCGTCCAGGAGCTGCCGATGACCGAGGTCCGTGCGCTGCGGCACCGGGCCGAGCAGGAGGAGGTCAACCTCTCCTACACCCGGCGGCTGCTGCAGGGCCGGCTGGACATCGTCCGCCGCGAGCTCCAGCGGCGGGCCGAGCACGACGGCCGGTCGCTGGTCGACCTGCTGCCGGAGATCCTCTCGGAGAAGGGCCGTGGCCCCGCGCACGGGCTCGGTCGGCACCAGACCGTCCAGCCGACGTCGCCGGAGCAGTTCGAGACCTGGGTCAACGGGCTGGCGCCGGGGGTCGACCTGTCCGACGTGCCGTCCCTGCCCGACGACCAGCTGGAGCGGGCCGCCCGGGCGCTGGGCGAGGGGGAGCGGACGCTGTCCGAGCGGCGCCGCGGGGTGCAGCAGGTGATGGACACCGTCGCTGGTGAACTGGCCCGCCGCTACCGCGAGGGCCTGGCCGACGTCGCGCAGCTGCTGGCCGACGAGTCCCGGCACCGCGCTTGATGCGGGAGCAGCTGACCACCTGGGCGGACGAGCCGGTCCTCGTCGAGGTCTGGCGTGCCGGCTTCGGCGTCGACGTGCTCGAGTCCGTGCACCGCGGGGCGCTGGTCGTGCTGGGCGCCGACGGTGCGCCGCTGCTGGAGGTCGGGGACGTCACCCGGCCGGTGCTGCCGCGCTCGTCGAACAAGCCGGTCCAGGCCACCACCTACCTGCAGGCGGGCTGGCAGCCGCGGGACGACCGGGAGCTGGCGATCGCGGCCGCCTCGCACAGCGGTGAGGACGAGCACCGGACGCTGGCCGGCGAGCTGCTCGCCGCCGACGGGCTGGGCCCCGACGACCTGGGGTGCCCGCCGGCGCTCCCGCAGCACGAGCGCACCCGCGCCGACTGGCTGGTGGCCGGCCGGTCGCCGGAGCGGCTGGCGATGAACTGCTCGGGCAAGCACTCGGCGATGCTGGCCGCCTGCGTGGCGGCCGGCTGGCCGACGGCCGGGTACCTGGACCCGGGGCACCCGCTGCAGCAGGCGATCGAGGCGCGGCTGGGTGAGGCCGCGGGTGAGCCGGTCGCGGCGGTCGTCATCGACGGGTGCGGCGCACCGCAGCACGCCATCTCCCTGACCGGCCTGGCCCGCGGCGTGCTCTCGCTGGTGCAGGACGAGCCGGGGACGCCGGGTCGCCGGGTCGCCGACGCGATGCGCGCACACCCCTGGCTGGTGGCCGGCACCGGTCGGGAGGACACCGAGCTGATGCAGGCCGTGGACGGCCTGCTGGTCAAGGGCGGAGCCGACGGGGTGCACGTGGCGGCGCTGCCGGGCGCCGGGGCGGTGGCGCTGAAGCTGGACGACGGTGGCGACCGTGGCCGGGCGCCGGCGCTGGCCGCCGGGCTGCAGCGGCTGGGGGTGCCGGCGCAGACGCTGGCCCGGTGGCTGGTCACGCCGGTGAGCGGTGGCGAGGGCGTGGTGGGCGAGGTGCGGGCGGCCGCCGTCCTCGGCTGAGACGCCCTGCTAGCAGTCCGCTTGCAAGAGCTAGCACGCTGGGCTAGCGTGGGGTTGTGCAGCGACCCACGGAGTTCGTCCGGGACCAGGTGACCGCCGTCCGCGAGAGCGTCGCGACGGCGGCCGCCGAGGCCTCGACCGTGAACACGAACGTCAGCTCCTCGGTCGGTGAGTTCATCCGCAACCAGCGCAACGCCGCCCAGGTGTCGCTGCGCGAGCTCGCCCGCCTGGCCGGCGTCAGCAACCCCTACCTGTCCCAGGTCGAGCGAGGGCTGCGCAAGCCCTCCGCCGAGATCCTGGCGCAGATCGCCCGCGGCCTGAAGATCTCCGCGGAGACGCTCTACGAGCAGGCCGGGATCCTCGACCGGCGGTCGGGGACGGCGAGCACCGTCGCCGCCCTGCGGGCCGACGAGGCGCTCTCCGAGCGGCACAAGGCGGTGCTCCTGGAGCTGTACGAGACCTACACCCGGGAGCACGCCGCGCAGCTGGCCCGGGAGCAGGCCGCCGAGCCCACCCCCACCGCACCCACCCACACTCCCCAGGAGGAGACGGCATGAGCCGCACCGATGACCTGAAGCACCAGACCCTCAAGCAGCAGGGCGAGACCCTCGTCCGCACCGGCCTGCTGGCCGCGCTCGGCGCCGGCGACGTCGCCGTCGACCGCGCCCGCACCGTCGTCGGCACGTTCCGCACCCGCGCCGAGGCGCTGCCCGGCGAGGCCCAGGTGCAGGCCGACCTGGCCGGCAAGGAGGCGCGCACCCGCGTCGACGCCGCCCGCGCCCGCGCCGCACAGGCGGCGGCCGAGGCCCGGGTCCGGGCCGAGCAGGCCCGTGGGGCCGCCACCGCCGTGCGCCCGGAGACGGTGCTCGGCACCGTGACCGGGCTCGTGGACAGCGCCCGCGCCCAGGCGATCGAGGCGATCGAGGGGCTGGCCGGTCGCGGCGAGAAGGTCGTCGGCGACCTGCGCACCCAGCCGGCGTTCCGCCGGGTCGCCGCGCGCACCGAGCGGGCCGTCGACGCCGTCGAGGACACCGTCGAGGACGTGCTGGAGGAGACCGGCGAGACCGTCGGCAAGGCCTCCGACGAGGTGACCTCGGTCGCGCAGAAGGCGAAGGCCCGGACCGGCAAGGCCGTGGACGCCGCCCAGCAGGAGACCCACGAGGTCGCCGAGCAGGCCAAGCGCACCGCCCGGGAGGGCACGGCGCCGGCGAAGAAGGCCCCGGCCAAGAAGGCGACCGCCAAGCGCACCCCCAAGGCCACCCCGGCGACCGTCACCCCCGTGGAGTCGGCCGCCGACCCGCTGCCCGACCCGCTGGCAGTCCCGGCGAAGAGCACGGACGAGCCCACCAGCTGACGACCACCCCCGGCCCCCGACACGGGGCCCGACTGCGCCCCGGCGCCCGCGACTGCGGGTGCCGGGGCGCCGTCGTCCCACCCCGAGGGGGCAGGGCGGCCGGTCTCGTGCGGGGCGAGGCGCCGCCGCGGGGCCCTGCGCGCCTATCCTGCTGGCATGGCTGGCATCGACGGGCTCATCAACCTCGTCGTCGTGTACGCGACCCTCGCCCTCGCGGTGTGGGCGTTCGTCGACGCGATCATCCGACCGGCGGCCGCGTTCGTCGCCGCGGGGAAGCTGACCAAGCCGGGCTGGATGGCGATCACCGGCATCGCGACCTTGCTGCTCCTCTGGCAGGGGCCGCTGAGCTTCTTCGGCCTGCCGGCCGTGATCGCCGCGGTCGTCTACCTGGTGGACGTCCGCCCTGCGGTGCGCGAGCTGCCCCGGGGCAACTCGAACTGGTGAGCTCGCCGCCCCCGGGGCGGGTGGCGGTCAGCGCTGGTCGTCGCGGGGCATGACGACCCACAGCACGAGGTAGGCGACGAACTGCGGGCCCGGGAGCACGCAGGAGACGACGAACGCCAGTCGCAGGCCGGTGCGGGAGAGTCCGTAGCGGCGGGCCAGCCCGGCGCACACGCCGGCGATGACCTTGTGCCGGCTGTCGCGGGTGAGCCGTCGGGATGCGGGAGCTGTCATGGCCCGACCCTAGGCCGACGGTCCGGCCGGTGCACTCCGCGCTGATCAGCCGAAGATGCCGTCCGGCGGCGGGGGCGAGGGCTCGGCGACGGCGTCGGTCACCGGCACGGCCTGCCCGACGAAGCGGTCCAGCTCCCCGTCGCTCACCACCCGGGAGGGCATCGGGTCACCGGCGCACCGGCGGGTGAGCCCGGCGATCGGCAGCTCGGCCGCCGACGCGACCGCCACGGTGTTGCCGAACCGGCGCCCGCGCAGCGTGCCGGGTTCGGCGAGCAGGGCGACGTGGCCGAAGACGGCCCGCAGGGTCGCCGCCTCGGCGCGGGCGAAGCGCAGCGGCGGGCCGTCGGAGACGTTCCAGGCCGTCGTGCCGCCCGGGCGCAGCACCCGGGCCACGTCGGTGGCGAACTCCACCGTGGTCAGGTGGGCCGGGGTCCGGGCGCCGGCGAAGACGTCGACCAGGACGACGTCGGCGCTGGCGTCGGGCAGCGCGGCCAGCCCGGCCCGGGCGTCGATCCCCCGGACCCGGACCCGGGCGTTGCGAGGCAGCGGCAGCTCGCGGCGCACCAGCTCGGTGAGCGCCTCGTCGAGCTCCATCACCCGCTGCGCGGACCCCGGCCGGGTCACCGCCACGTAGCGGGGCAGCGTCAGCGCGCCCCCGCCCAGGTGCACCACGTCCAGCGGCCGGCCGGGCTCGGCGACCAGGTCGAGCACGTGGCCCATCCGCCGCACGTACTCGAACTCCAGGTACGCCGGGTCGGTCAGGTCCACGTGCGACTGCGGCGTGCCGTTGACCAGCAGCTGCCAGGCGCCGTCCCGGTCGGCGTCCGCGAGCAGCTCGGCCGTCCCCCCGCCCACCTCCGTGGCGCCCGGCAGGGCGGTGAGGTGCCCGCGGTCGCGCCGGCCCACGGTCAGCGCCCCCGCAGCAGGGCCTCGGCGGCCCGGTCGCCGTGCACCGTCACCTCGGCCGGACGGCCCCACAGCCGCAGCAGCAGCTGGGCCGCCGTCCCGGACAGCTGGGCGTCGGCGTCCGCGGTGGCGCCGTCGGTGCACCGGACGGCGCCGTCGGCCACCTCGACGGTCCAGCCGCGGTCCAGGTCGGTCGCGGTGACGCCGACCGACGCCCGGGCGGTGACCAGCGGGGCGGTGTGCTGCCAGCGCGGCAGCACGACGGCCAGCAGCTCGTCGACCCCGTCCCCGGCCAGCACCGGGTCGACCGGGGCGTGGTCCAGGGACGCGGCTGCCTCCAGGTCCTGCCGGTGGACGGTGTGCTCGTGCGCCTGCCGCCGGGCCCAGTCGCGGGCGGTGTGGCTGGCGGCCGGGCTCATGTGCCAGGCGGGTGCGTCGGGGTCGGTGCTGCGCAGCGTGGCCACCAGCTCGGTGAGGCCCACGGCGTACCAGCCGTGCAGGTCGTCGTGCGGCGGGGCGATGCCGCTGGAGGAGGCCGGTGGGCGGGTGTGGCCGGCCCGCAGGATCCCGGTGACCCAGCGGTGCACGGCACCGAGGTGGGCGATCAGGTCGCGGGCGGTCCAGCCGGCCACCCAGGGCACCTCGGTCTGCAGGCCGCCGGCGACCGGGGTGCGCCCGGCGTCCAGTTCCTGGGCGAGCACGCCGATCCGCTCGCCGTCCTGCACGACGGCGGCGATGCACCGGTCGTGCAGCTCGTCGGGGGAGAGCAGCGGTTCAGGCACGCCGCCATGGTGCCGCACGCGCGGCCGGGTCAGGTCGGGGCGACCGCGGACCAGCGGACGCTGACCTCCCCGTGCCGCCACCGCCGGGGCGGCCCCACGAGCGGCCAGCCGTCGTCGGCCAGCGTCTCGACCGCGGCGGCCCAGCGCTGCCGGGGGCCGAACGTCGACAGCCCGGCCGCCGAGGCCCAGGCGCGGTCGAAGGCGGTGAGGAAGGCGTGCACCGGCTCGCCGGGCACGTTGTGGTGGATCAGCGCCTTGGGCAGCCGCTCGGCCAGGTCGGAGGGGCGTTCCAGGTCCGACACCCGGGCGGCGAGGGTCAGGGTGAGGGGGCCGTCCTCGTCCAGGGCCACCCAGGTCGACCGTCGTCCCCACTCGTCGCAGGTGCCCTCGACCAGCAGGCCGCCGGGTGCCAGCGCGGCGCGCATGGTGTCCCAGGCCCGGCCGGCGGACTCCTCGTCGTACTGGCGCAGCACGTTGAACGCCCGCACCACCACTGGGCGCAGCCCGGCCAGCTCGAAGCCGCCCACCCGGAAGTCCACCCGCGGCGGGTCGCGGTCGGCGGCCACGGCGGCCACCCGCTCGGGGTCGATCTCCAGCCCGACCACCTCCAGCCGGTCGACCTCCGGGGCGAGCCGGTCCACCAGCTCCAGGGTGGTCACCGCCGACGCCCCGTAGCCCAGGTCGACCACCAGCGGCCGGGCGGCGTCCCGCAGCCGGGCGACCTGGGTGGCGACCAGCCAGCGGTCGACCCGGCGCAGCCGGTTGGCGTTCGTGGTGCCGCGGGTCGGCAGGCCGAGGGCGCGGGCGCGGCCGGCGGCCAGCCGGGGGGCCTTGCGGACGGGCGGCAGCGACGCACGCTGGGTGTGGTCGCTCACGGTGCACGAGGTTAGCCGTGGCGCCGATTACGGTGGTCCCGTGCAGGTACGCTACGACGCCCGGCTGGCGGACCTGACGACCCTCGGGGTCGGCGGTCCGATCGAGCGCCTGGTCGAGGTCACCGGCCGCGACGAGCTGGTCGCCGTCGTCCGCGACGCCGACGACGCCGGCCGCCCACTGCTGGTCCTCGGCGGCGGTTCGAACATCGTCGCCCCGGACACCGGCTGGCCCGGCGACGTGGTGCTGGTGCGCACCCGGGGCGTCGCGCGCCGGGACACCGCCGAGGGCGTCGAGCTCGAGGTCGAGGCCGGCGAGCCCTGGGACGACCTGGTCGCGCACACCGTGGGCCAGCAGCTGGCCGGGATGGAGGCGCTGTCCGGCATCCCCGGCTCGACCGGCGCCACCCCGGTGCAGAACGTCGGCGCCTACGGGCAGGAGGTCGCGGCACTGATCACCTCGGTGCGCGTGTACGACCGGGCGGCCGGCACCGAGCGGGTGTTCGGCCCCGCCGAGCTGGGCTTCGCCTACCGGGACAGCCGGCTCAAGCAGCAGCCCGGCGCGTACGTCGTCCTCGCGGTGACCTTCGCGCTGCGGGCCTCGGCGCAGTCGAGCCCGGTCAGCTACGCCGAGCTGGCCAGGGCGCTGGACGTCGGGCTGGGCGAGACCGCCCCGCTGGTCGCGGTGCGGGACGCCGTCCTGGCGCTGCGCCGCGGCAAGGGGATGGTCTGGGACCCGGCCGACCCCGACTCGCGCAGCGCCGGGTCGTTCTTCACCAACCCGGTCGTGCCGGTCGGCACCGCGGTGCCCGAGTGCCCGTCCTGGCCGGCCGGGATCGGTGCCGACGGCGCCGCGCAGGTGAAGCTGAGCGCCGCCTGGCTGGTGCAGCACTCCGGCTACGGCCGGGGCACCCGTGCCGGGAAGGTCGGGACGTCGTCGCGGCACAGCCTGGCGCTCACGACCGAGCCCGGCGCCACCGCCGCGGAGCTGATGGCCTTCGCCGACCGGGTGGTGGCCGCGGTGCGGGAGCAGTTCGGCGTCACCCTGGTGCCCGAGCCGACCGCGGTGCGCGCGTGAGGCCGGACGAGTCGCTGCAGCTGGGTGCCCTCTACGACGCGCTGCGCACACCCGCGCCGATGCCGGCCGACCCCGCCCAGCTGACCGGCTGGATGGCTCGCGTGGAGGCCGACGCCGCGCTGACCGGGCTGATCTCCCGGGTGCTGAACTCCGGCACCGCCACCACGGCCGAGGTCACCGACGCGCAGGCGCTGTTCGAGGAGAACGGCACCGCCGCCGACCCTGCGCGGGTCGCCCGCGCTTACGACCTCCTGCACCGCAACGCGGACTAGCTGGGCGGCCTGGGCGCGGGGGCGGACGACGAGCAGGTCGACGTTCACGTGGTGCGGCCGGGTGACGGCCCAGGCGATCTGACCGGTGGTCAGGCCAGCAGCAGGGCGAGCGCGACCGCCAGGCCGGTGAGGACGGCGAGGGCGACCGCCAGCCACAGCAGCATGCGCAGCGCCCGCCGCCGGCCTCGAGGGTTGGTGACCCAGCCCCCGGTCAGGTCGCCCAGCTTCCCGATCGAGCCGGCCGGGGAGTACTGGTTCGTCTCGCGCCCGTCCCCGTGCATGCGGCGATGCTCCTCCGGACGGTGTCGGTCCGTCGACCCCCGGTGACCACCGCCTGCTCCGCTGGCCGGCGATCGCTCCCGGCTGCCCGCGCCCGGAGGTGGTCGGTGGACGCTTGTGCTCTGCTCACCGGGGGTGAGCAGAGCACTAGCCTCCGCCATTGCGGTCTCCCCGCCGGGGCCTGCCGCGCGCATCGATCCTCAGGAGGTCAGACCGGCCGAGTCGCCCCGGAGGCGATCACGCTGGGTCGCGGGCGACCTTGTGCTGGGCGGCCTGGGCGCGGGGGCGGACGACGAGCAGGTCGACGTTCACGTGGTGCGGCCGGGTGACCGCCCAGGCGATGCAGTCGGCGACGTCCGCGGCGACCAGCGGCTCGCGCACCCCGCGGTAGACGGCGTCGGCCTTCTCCTGTGACCTGGTGCGGTTGAGCGAGAACTCCTCGGTCTTGACCATCCCCGGCGCGATCTCGACCACCCGGACCGGCTCGGCCACGAGCTCCAGCCGCAGCGTCTCGACCAGCGTGTGCACCCCGTGCTTGGCCGCGGTGTAGCTCGCCCCGCCCTCGTAGCTGACCAGCCCGGCCGTCGAGCCGACGAACACCAGGTCCCCGGCGCCCGAGGCCCGCAGCGCGGGCAGCAGCGCCTGGGTCACCCGCACGGTGCCGAGCACGTTGACGTCGTAGGTGCGCTGCCACGACTCCAGGTCGGCGTCGGCCACCGGGTTGGTGTCGAACGCCCCGCCGGCGTTGTTGACCAGCACGTCGACCCGGTCCAGCCCGGCGGCCAGCGCCGCGACGGACGTGGGGTCGGTCACGTCGAGCTGCACCGGGCGGCCGCCGATCCGCTCCGCGAGCTCGGTCAGCCGGTCGATGCGGCGGGCGGCCAGCACGACGGAGAAGCCGTCGGCGGCCAGCCGTTCCGCGGTCGCGGCGCCGATGCCGCTGGAGGCTCCGGTGACGACCGCGACGCGGCCCGGCCCGGCGAAGGGCGTGCTGGTGGACGACGGGGTGACGGGGCTGGACATGTGCCCATCCTGGCGCTGTTGCACACTGAGAACACGACAGGGGTGCCCGACCGGGTGCCGTGCGACCCACCAGGCCGGCATCAGGCCCGGCGCCCGAGCGGGAGGAGCTCCGTGCCCGCTCGCCGCCATCCGCGCCAGCCCACGCCGTGGCGGGCCGGCGCCGCGCCCGAGCCGGCCGCGCCGGTGCTGCCCCGCCGGGTGGCGACCCTGTCGGTGCACACCAGCCCGCTGGAGCAGCCGGGCGCCGGTGACGCCGGGGGCATGAACGTCTACGTGGTAGAGGTCTCCCGCCGGCTGGCCGCCCGCGGGATCGCCGTCGACGTGTTCACCCGGGCCACCTCCAGCGAGCAGCCGCCCGTGGTCGAGATGAGCCCGGGCGTGACCGTGCGGCACGTGAGCGCCGGCCCGTTCGAGGGCCTGGGCAAGCAGGAGCTGCCCGCCCAGATGTGCGCCTTCACCGCCGCGGTGCTGCGCGAGGAGGCCCAGCACGAGCCGGGGCACTTCGACGTCGTCCACTCCCACTACTGGCTCTCCGGCCAGGTCGGCTGGCTGGCCCGCGACCGCTGGGGCGTGCCGCTGGTGCACTCGGCGCACACCCTGGCGAAGGTGAAGAACGCTGCGCTGGCCGAGGGTGACGAGCCCGAGCCGCGCACCCGGGTGATCGGTGAGGAGCAGGTCGTCGCCGAGGCGGACCGGCTGGTGGCCAACACCGCCGAGGAGGCCCGGCAGCTGGTCGACTTCTACGGCGCCGACCCTCGTCGCACCCTGGTCATCCCGCCGGGCGTGGACCTGGAGTGCTTCCGGCCCGGCGACCGTCAGGCCGCCCGGGCGCGGGTCGGCGTGGCCCCGGACGCCGTCGTGCTGCTGTTCGTCGGCCGGATCCAGCCGCTCAAGGCCCCCGAGATGCTGCTGCACGCCGCAGCCCGGATGCTGGCGGCCGACCCCGGCCTGCGCGACCGGCTGGAGGTGCTGGTGGTCGGCGCGCCCAGCGGGTCGGGGCTGACCGAACCGCAGCGGCTGCAGGAGCTGGCCGTCTCCCTCGGGGTCTCCGACGTGGTCCGCTTCGTGCCGCCGCAGGCCCCCGCGCAGCTCGCCGACCACTACCGGGCCGCCGACGTCGCCGTCGTCCCCAGCCACAACGAGTCCTTCGGACTGGTCGCGCTCGAGGCGCAGGCCTGCGGCACCCCGGTGGTCGCCGCCGCGGTCGGCGGGCTGCCCACCGCCGTGGACGACGGGGTCTCCGGACTGCTGGTCGCCGGGCGCGACCCGGAGGACTACGCCGGCGCCGTCCGCCAGGTGCTGGACCGCCGGGAGCTGCTGGCCGCCGGTGCCCGCCGGCACGCCGCCGCGTTCAGCTGGGACCGCACCACCGACTCCCTCGTCGATGCCTACGCCGCGGCGATGACCGAGATGGGCCGGCGCCCGGTGCGCCCGGCGCACCGGGCCGCCGAAGCCGTACGGGTGCTGACCGGGGGGAGCAGCCTCGGCGGTCGGGCCCGGCGATGAGCGAGCGCAGCACCGCCGAACTCGACGCGGTCCTCGAGGAGACGCTGCGCGCCGCCGAGCTGGAGCACGAGCACCCGGGGGTGGGCCGTTTCGTCGTCACGCTGCCCGGCACGAAGAAGCTGAAGACCGTGGTGGGGCTGACCATCGGGGCCCACGCCCTCACCGTCGAGGCCTTCGTCTGCCGGCAGCCCGACGAGAACCGCGAGCAGCTGTGGGCCTGGCTGCTGCAGCACAACGCGCGCAGCTACGGGGTCAGCTACTCCATCGACGCCGTCGGTGACGTCTACCTGACCGGCCGGCTGCCGCACGCGGTGATCACCCCGGAGGAGATCGACCGGCTGCTCGGCTCGGTGCTCACCTACGCCGACGAGCACTTCAACACCATGCTGGAGATCGGCTTCGGCACCTCGATCCGCCGCGAGTGGGACTGGCGGGTCAAGCGCGGGGAGTCGCTGCGCAACCTGGAGGCGTTCGCTGCGTTCGCCGACCCGGAACGGCGGCCGCGGGGCCCGCAGGAGTGAGCACCACCGAGCGCCCGGCCGCGGACGTCGCGGCGCTCCCCACCGGCTACGAGCGCCGCTGGTGGGTGCTCGGGACGATGATCGTCTGCCTGCTCATGGTGATCATGGGCAACACCATCCTGAACGTCGCCCTGCCCACCCTGCAGCGGGAGCTGGACGCCACCCAGGGCGAGCTGCAGTGGGCGATCGACTCCTACATCCTGGTGTTCGCCGGCCTGCTGTTCAGCTGGGGCGTCATCGGTGACCGGATCGGCCGGCGGAAGGTGCTGCTGGCCGGGCTGACGATCTTCGCGGTCGGCTCGGTGCTGGCCGCCTTCAGCGACTCCGCACTGGAGCTGATCGGCTGGCGGGCGCTGATGGGCGTCGGGGGCGCGGCGATCCAGCCGGCCACCCTCGCCGTGATCACCAACGTCTTCCCCGCCGGTGAGCGGGGCCGCGCGATCGGTCTGTGGGCGGGCGCCTCCGGGCTCGCCGTCGCCGGTGGGCCGCTGGCCGGTGGGCTGGTGCTGGAGCACTTCTGGTGGGGCGCGGTCTTCCTGCTCGGCGTCCCGGTGGCCGCCCTCGGTGCCGTCGGCGTGCTCACCGTCGTCCCCGAGTCCAAGGACCCCGACCCCGGTCGGCTGGACGTCCCCGGGGTCCTGCTGTCCATCGCCGCGCTGGTCGGGGTGGTCTACGGCATCATCCGCGGCGGCAGCGAGGGGTGGGGCGAGCTGCAGACCTGGGGGCCGCTGACCGCCGGCGTCGTCCTGCTCGTCGTCTTCATCTGGTGGCAGCGGCGCACCGCGCACCCGGCGCTGGACGTCTCGCTGTTCCGGAACCCCGCGTTCTCCGCGGCGGCGGGTGCGCTGGCGCTCAACTTCTTCGCCCTCCAGGGGGCGACGTTCTACCTCGTCTACTACCTCCAGGGCGTGCGCGGGTACTCGCCGCTGGAGAGCGGGGCCGCACTGGTGCCGGTCGCCGTGGGCATCGCGCTGACCGCGCCGCGCACCTCGGGGCTGGCCGAGCGGTTCGGCGCCAAGGCCGTCTGCGCCACCGGCTTCACCCTGATCGCGCTCTCCTTCGCCGGCATCCAGCTGCTGGACGCCGACGCCCCGGTCTGGCTGGTGCTCGCCGACCTGGCGTTGCAGGGCATCGGCATGGGTGCGGTGATGGCCCCGGCGACGGAGTCGATCATGTCCGTCGTCCCGCGGGAGAAGGCCGGGGCCGGGGCCGCGGTGAACAACGCGGTGCGCCAGGTCGGCGGCGCACTCGGGGTGGCGATCCTCGGCTCCGTGCTGGCCACCTCCTACGCCAACCGGCTCGGGGACGACGTCCAGGCCCTGCCCGCCGGGGCGCGGGACCAGGCCGGTGAGTCGATCGTGGCCACCCTCGCTGCCGTCGAGGACGCCGAGGCAGCCGGCGGGGAGACCGCAGCAGCAGCCGCGGCACTCGTGGACCCGGCGCGTGAGGCGTTCGTGGGTGCCATGCACCTGACCGCCGTCGGCACCGCGGGCGCCGCCGTCATCGCCGTGGTCGTCGTCCTGCTGTGGCTCCCCGGCCGCCGTCAGCCCGGCTGAGCTCCTCCCTCCTCGCGCGACCGGGTGTCACCCGCCCGGGCTGCCGCTGCCCCGCTGCCCGACACGCTGAGTCGAGGAGTGACCCCTCCCACGCCTGCTCGGGTGACCCTCGACCGGACTGAGCGGTACCCGTTGACCACGGAGCGTGTTGGCCGCCAGGGTCAGGGGTGAACGGCTGCGATCCCCGCGCCGCACTGCGAGGAGCTGCCCGTGTTCGACGCTGCCCCCACCCGCCGCGACCCCTTCGCCCCGCTGCTGGAGAGCACCCGCGCGGAGATGATGCGGCGGCACGTCCGGGAGGGGATGGCCACGCACTCGGTGCCCACCGCCGGGGCACCCCAGCCGCTCACGGTCTTCGACGACGGCCGGACCCGGATCAACCTGGGCACCAACAACTACCTCGGCCTGGCCGGTGACCCCCAGGTGGTCGAGGCCGCGGTCGACGCGCTGCGGCAGTACGGCACCAGTGCGGCCGGGAGCCGCATCCTCAACGGCACCACCCGGCTGCACCTGACCCTGGAGCGGGAGCTCGCCGAGCACCACGGCACCGAGGACGCGGTGCTGACCTCCGCCGGGGTCAACGCCAACGCCGCCATCCTGGCCACCATCGGTGCTCCCGGCGACGTGCTGCTCGTCGACGCGCACGCCCACGCCAGCCTGCACGCCGCCGCGGCGGCCAGCCGGGGCACCGTGCTGCGGTTCACGCACAACTCGGTGGCGTCGCTGGAGCGGCGGCTGGGGCGCCTGGACCCCGAGGCCGGGGCCGTCGTGGTCGTCGACGGCGTCTACTCGATGAGCGGGGAGTCGGCGCCGCTGGCGGCGATCGCCGGGCTCTGCGGGCGGTTCTCCGCCCGGCTGGTGGTCGACGAGGCACACGGGCTCGGCGTGCTCGGGGCGAACGGCCGGGGCGCCGCCGAGGCCGCCGGCGTCCTGGACCGGGTCGACGCGGTCACCGTGGCGTTCAGCAAGTCGCTGGCCAGCGTCGGCGGCGCGGTGCTGACCTCCCGGGCCGTGGCGGACGGCATCCGGGCCTCGGCGATGCCCTACATCTTCAGCGCCGCCAACGCCCCGACGGCGGTCGCCGCCGCGCTCGCCGCCCTCCGCGTGCTGCGCCGGGAGCCGGAGCGGATGCAGCGCCTGCGGGACAACAGCGACCTCCTGCGCCGGGTGCTCACCGAGCACGGCGCACCGCCACTGCCCGGCAAGGGCGCCGTCATCGCCGTCCGCACCGGGGAGGACGAGGCGACCCGCCGCGCATGGGCCGCGGCCCACGAGTCCGGGGTCTACACCAACGCGGTCAGCTACCCGGCCGTCCCGCGCGGGCAGGGCGTGCTGCGCCTGGCGGTCATGGCCACGCACACCGACGAGCAGCTGCGCCGGGCCGGGGAACTGGTGGCCGACGCCGTCCGCGGGGTGCGCACCTCGGAGCTGGCCGGCGCGATGGCCTGAGGCCGCCGGACTGCCGTGCACGGGTCGGAGGGGGGTCGGGCAGGATGGCTGCGTGAGCCACACGACGAGCACCGGGACCCTCATCCTGCTCCGCCACGGCGAGAGCGAGTGGAACAAGGCCAACCTGTTCACCGGCTGGGTGGACGTCGAGCTGTCGGAGAAGGGGCGCGCCGAGGCCGCCCGCGGCGGGCAGCTGCTCGCCGAGCACGACGTGCTCCCCGACGTGCTGCACACCTCGCTGCTCAAGCGGGCGATCACCACCGCCGAGCTGGCCCTGGCCGCCGCCGACCGGCAGTGGATCCCGGTCCGCCGCTCCTGGCGGCTCAACGAGCGGCACTACGGGGCGTTGCAGGGCAAGGACAAGGCCGCCACGCTCGCCGAGTACGGCGAGGAGCAGTTCATGACCTGGCGGCGCAGCTACGCCACCCCGCCGCCGCCGATCGAGGCCGGCAGCCAGTACAGCCAGGACGGCGACCCGCGGTACTCGTTCCTGCCCCCGGAGGCCCGCCCGGCCACCGAGTGCCTCGCCGACGTCGTGGTCCGGATGCTCCCGTACTGGTACGACGCGATCGTGCCGGACCTGCGCAGCGGGCAGACCGTGCTGGTGGCCGCGCACGGCAACAGCCTGCGTGCCCTGGTGAAGCACCTGGACGGCATGGGCGAGGACGAGGTCGTCGGGCTCAACATCCCCACCGGCGTCCCGCTGCGCTACGACCTGGACGCCGACCTGCGGCCGATCACGACCGGCGGGCAGTACCTCGACCCCGACGCCGCTGCCGCCGCGATCGAGGCGGTCAAGAACCAGGGCAAGAAGTAGCAGACGGGGCCCGGGCGCGCGTGCGCGCCCGGGCCCCGTCTCTCGTCCGGGTGGAGCTCAGACCGGGTCGGTCGCCGCCTGGAGCGGCTTCTCGCCGGTGACCAGGAAGACCACCCGGCGGGCGACGCTGACCGCGTGGTCGGCGAAACGCTCGTAGTAGCGGCCCAGCAGCGTGACGTCGATCGCGGACTCCATGCCGTGCCCCCAGCTCGGGGCGAGCAGCTCACGGAACAACTGCTTGTGCAGCTTGTCCATCTGGTCGTCCTCGGCCTCGAGCTCGACGGCCGCCTCGACGTCCCGCTTGGCGATGACCGTGCCCGCCTTGGTCACCAGGCTCTCCGCGATGTGCCCGGCCTCCAGGAACACCGGGCGGACCTCCTGGGGCACCGCGTGCTCCGGGAAGCGCATCCGGGCCACCTTGGCGATGTGCTCGGCGAGGTCGCCCATCCGCTCCAGGTCGCCGACGATCCGCATGGCCGTGGTGATCGCCCGCAGGTCGGTGGCGACCGGCTGCTGGCGGGCCAGCAGGGTGAAGCACCGCTCCTCGATGCTCTCCCGGACGGCGTCGATGCGCTCGTCGCCGGCGATCACCAGGTCGGCGAGGGCGACGTCGGCGTCCAGCAGGGCGGTCGTCGCCGTGCTCATCGCCGAGCCCACCGAGTTCGCCATCTCCACCAGACAGGCGTTGATGTCGTCCAGTTCCTCGCGGTAGCTCTCTCGCAACACGGTTCCTCCTCGTCCCGTCGCCGCGCTCAGGCGGCACCCGGGGGACGGCGACCCGGGACGACGCGGCCCCCCCTGCGTGTGCGCCGCCGGCGGATTCGTCGGTCGCGACACGTGTGACATCGAGGGTAGAGACCCGGTTCCCGGCGTGAGGGAGCCGCCAGGTGAACGGCCAGGGGCCCGGTGGTGAACTCCTCCACCCCGACCGGGTGATCATCGTCGTCGATGCTGGTCCGGGCCGTGGCCGTGTCTAGCATCGGCATCGTGGACCCGGTGGTCGCCCTGCTGGTGGGCCTGGTGCTCGGCCTGCTGCTGACGACGTCGGCGGCACTGGTCGTGCGGTCCTCGCGCGCCCGGCGGCGGCCCGCGGACGACCGGGACGGCGGGGCCGCCGACCGCACCGACGCCGACGCCGCGCTGAGCCGGCGGCTGGTCGACCTGATGGACCCCGCGGTCGTCCTGCTCGGACCCGACGAGAGGGTCCTGCTGGCGAACACCTCCGCCCGGGCGCTGGGCATCCTCCGCGGCAACCGGCTGCTGGTCCCCGGGCTGGTGGAGGTGGCCCGCGAGGTGCACGTCGCCGGCAGCCAGCGGGCCGACGTCGCGCTGTCCAGCGACCTGGTGGGCGCGGGGCCACGGATGGTGGCTGTGCACGGCATCCGGCTCGGGACCGGCCCCACCGGCTCCGCCGGGCCGGTCGCGCTCGTGTTGCAGGACGTCACCGAGGCCCGCCGGGTGGAGGCGGTCCGCAAGGACTTCGTGGCCAACGTCGGGCACGAGCTGAAGACGCCCGTCGGCGCGCTCGCACTGCTGGCGGAGGCGGTGCAGGGTGCGGCCGACGACCCCGAGACCGTGCAGCGCTTCGCCGCGCGGATGAGCCACGAGGCCGATCGGCTGGCCCGGCTGGTCCGCGAGCTCATCGACCTCTCGCGGTTGCAGGGTGCCGAACCGCTGCCCGAGTTGGTGCCGGTGGCCGTGGGCACGGTCGTCTCCGAGGCCGTGGACCGGACCCGCGCCGCCGCGGCGGCCAAGGACATCCAGCTGGCCGTCGCCGCGCAGCCAGGTCTCGTGGTCCGCGGCGTCGAGGCGCAACTGGCCACCGCGCTGACCAACCTGCTCGCCAACGCCGTCGCCTACAGTCCGGGCGGCACCACGATCGCCGTCGGCGCGCGGGCGCGGTCGGGCTTCGCGGAGGTGGCGGTGACCGACTCGGGCATCGGCATCCCCCGCTCGGACCGGTCGCGGGTGTTCGAGCGCTTCTACCGGGTCGACCAGTCCCGGGCCAGTGCCACCGGCGGCACCGGGCTGGGGCTGGCGATCGTCAAGCACGTGGCCTCCAACCACGGTGGCTCGGTGACGGTCTGGAGCGAGGAGGGGCTCGGCTCGACCTTCACCCTGCGCATCCCGCTGGCGGCCGACGCCGACGGGTCGATGGACGACGACGGTGCGCCCGAACGGCCACCGGTCCCACCGCTGCACAGCCGCCAGACATCCGATCAGGGCTCCCCAGGGGCCGACGAGGGGCCCTCCGGGGCCCTGCAGAAGGGACGGTCATGACCCGAGTGCTCGTGGTGGAGGACGAGGAGTCCTTCTCCGACGCGCTGTCCTACATGTTGCGGCGGGAGGGCTACGACACCGTCGTGGCCTCCACCGGGACGGACGCGCTCGTCGAGTTCGATCGGGCCGGGGCCGACATCGTCCTCCTGGACCTGATGCTGCCCGGTCTGTCGGGCACGGAGGTCTGCCGGTCGCTGCGGGCCAAGAGCTCGGTGCCGATCATCATGCTCACCGCCAAGGACGCCGAGATCGACAAGGTCGTCGGCCTCGAGCTCGGCGCCGACGACTACGTCACCAAGCCCTACTCGGCCCGGGAGCTCGTCGCCCGGATGCGGGCGGTGCTGCGTCGTGGCACGGAGAACGAGCAGACGGCCGAGGGGGCCCTCGTCGCCGGACCGGTGCGGCTGGACGTCGACCGGCACGTCGTCGCCGTCGACGGTCAGACGGTGTCACTGCCGCTCAAGGAGTTCGACCTGTTGGAGCTGCTGCTGCGCAACGCCGGCCGGGTGCTCACCCGTGGCCAGCTCATCGACCGGGTCTGGGGCGCGGACTACGTCGGGGACACCAAGACCCTCGACGTCCACGTCAAGCGGCTGCGCGCGAAGCTGGAGCCAGACCCGGCGAACCCGCGCTACCTGGTCACCGTCCGGGGGCTCGGGTACAAGTTCGAGGCGTAGCTGATCGCGATCCTCCGGATCGCACCGCGGCCAGGAGCCGCGTCACCTCGTGCTGAGCCGTTTCCCGTCACGCCGGAGGTGGACCCTGCGGGCCCGCCGTCCGGCGTGACCGCCTCCGGCGTCTCGGACCCCGCGGCCAGGTGCTGGCCTGCGCTGCGGTGAGCCGTTTCCCGTGACGTCGGAGGTGGACCCTGCGGGCCCGCCGTCCGACGTCACCGCCTCCGGCGTGACCACTGGTGGCAGTGGTCGGAGGCCTGCCTGCTACTGGCCGCGGCCGGTCTCTTCCTGGAGTTCGTCGATCTTCTTCGAGGCGTCGCCCTTGCTGATGTCGTCGGGGACGTCCTCGCCGGCCTCGCGGGCCAGGGTGTTCAGGTAGCTCTTCTGCGCACCGGTGGCCGGCTCGCCGCCGGTCACCCAGTCGTCGGGGTCCTTCTCGGTGCTCTGCGGGCTGTCCGGGCCGGTGGTGTTGGCTTCGCTCATGTGTTCGAAGTTACGCGGGCTCCCGGACCCGCGCAGCCCGAGCTGAGGCGGCCGTCGGTGTCGGGTTGGCGGTCTGGGTGGCGGCCCGGGCGGCGCGGTCGTCCTCCCACCGCCGGCCGGTCCGGAAGACGTGCGTGCCGCCGCAGGACGGGCAGTCGACCGCGACGGCGATGTGCGTGGGGTGGTTGGCGACCGATCGGATCCGCCGGTCGGCGACCAGCTCGTCGGTCCGGGTCACGGGGCAGGTGATCAGCAACATGCGGAGACGTCGCCCTCGCGCCACCGGGCAACGAGTGGCAGGACTGACCACGGTCGCAGGATTCCTGCCATGCTGTGCCCATGAGCACATCGGACCGCCCGCTGGTCGTCAGCCTCGTGGTCACCGACGGCATGGTCGGCAGCTTCGGGATCGGCGTGGCCGCCGAGGTGTTCGGCTACGACCGCCGCGCGATGGGCCTGCCGCGGTTCGACTTCGCACTCGTCTCGCAACGACCGGGCGTGCTCCGCACCGACACCGGGCTCGGGATGCTCATCGAGCACGGCCTGGACCGGCTGGCGATCTCCGACATCGTGCTGATCACGGCCTGGGAACAGCACGACCGGCAACCGCCGGCGGAACTGCTCGACGGGATGCGCGCTGCCCACGCCCGGGGGGCGACGGTCGTCAGCCACTGCACCGGGGCATTCGTGCTGGCCTGGGCCGGCCTGCTCGACGGCCAGCGGGCGTCCACCCACTGGAAGTACGCCGGCGAGCTGGCCGCCCGGTTCCCGCGGGTGCACGTCGACCCCGCCGTCCTGTACGTCGACAACGGCCAGGTGATCACCGGGGCCGGCACCGCCGCCGGGGTCGACACCCTGCTGCACCTGGTCCGCCGGGAGTGGGGTGCCGCCGCCGCCAACGCGCTGGCCCGGGAGATGGTCGTGCCCCCGCACCGCGACGGCGGGCAGGCGCAGTACATCGACACCCCGGTCGCCCGCTGCGAGGACGACCTGCTGGGCGTCGTGCTGGAGTGGGCCCGGGCGCACCTGGCGGAGGAGATCAGCGTCGAGCTGCTGGCCCGCCGCGCGCTGATGAGCCCGCGCAGCTTCGCCCGCCGCTTCAAGGCCACCACCGGGACGACGCCGCACGCCTGGCTGCTCGGTCAGCGGCTGGCCGCCGCCGAGGCGCTGCTGGAGGACAGCGACGCCCCGGTCGAGGAGATCGCCCGGCTGGTCGGGTTCGGCACCGCGGCCGGCCTGCGGGAGCAGTTCGCCCGGCGGCGCGGGGTCTCCCCGCGGACCTACCGGCAGACCTTCCGGGCCGGGGCCCCCTCGGACTCCTCAGCCGGGACGGCGCCGGTGCAGCTCCACCGGGACCGGCCGGGGGCTGGCGGGGTGCGGGGCGACGAGCCCGGCGTCCAGGCGGGCCTCGGTCAGCCGGCGTAGCTCGGCGTACGCGGCTGGGCCGAGGAGCGCGGTGAGCTCCGGGCCGTAGGTCTCCACCAGCGGCTCGGCGGCGACGTGCGCGGTCGGGGACCCCGTGCACCACCAGTGCAGGTCGTGCCCGCCGGGACCCCATCCGCGCCGGTCGAACTCACCGATCGTGGAGACCAGCACCCGGCTGTCGTCGGGGCGGTCGACCCACTCCTGCTCGCGGCGCACCGGCAGCTGCCAGCAGACGTCGGGCTTGGTCTCCAAGGGGTGTCGCCCCTGCCGCAGCGCCAGGGCGTGCAGCGCACACCCGGCGCCGGCGGGGTGTCCTGGCCGGTTGAGGAAGACGCAGGCCCCCTCGACCACCCGGGTCCGCAGCGCCTCCTCGGCGGGCTCGCCCGGCGCGGGCTCGGTCAGGGTGTCGGGTTCGGTCCAGTCGTCCCGGCCGGGTGTCGTGCCGGGATGCCGCTGCCAGTCCGCCGGCGTCAGCTCGCCGACGGACTCCTCGACCCGGGTGAGGTCGTCGGTGTCGGTGAAGAAGGCGCCGTGGTTGCAGCAGCCGTCCTCGGCGCGACCGGCGACCACGCCGGCGCACCCGCGCCCGAACACGCAGGTCCAGGCGCTGGTCAGCCAGGTCAGATCGGCCCGCACGAGGTGGTCGGGATCGGCCGGGTCACCGAACTCGATCCACTCGCGGGGGAAGTCCAGGCCGACCTCGGGCGGGGGGTCGGCGGGTGTGCTCGGGTCCACCGGCGCAGCGTAGTGAAAGGACCCCCGCCCCCCACACCTCGCTCCGCTCGGCGCGAGCCTCTGGAGGGGGCCAGGCAGACTCTCGGGCATGCGACTCGGGGTGCTGGACGTCGGCTCGAACACCGTTCACCTGCTGGTGGTGGACGCACACCGCGGTGCGCACCCCACCCCGATGCACGACGACCGCTCCGTCCTCCGGCTGGCCGAGCACGTCGGCCCGGACGGCAAGCTGTCCAAGGCGGGGGAGAAGGGCCTGCTGCACGCGGTGCAGAAGGCGAAGCAGCAGGCGGCCGCACAGCGGTGCGACGAGCTGCTGGCCTTCGTCACGTCCGCCATCCGGGAGGCGGAGAACGGGGCGGCGGTGCTGCGCCGGGTCCGCGAGCAGACCGGTGTCGACCTGCAGGTCCTCACCGGTGAGGACGAGGCCCGGCTGACCTTCCTGGCGGTGCGGCGGTGGTTCGGCTGGAGTGCCGGCCGGCTGCTGGTGCTCGACATCGGCGGTGGCTCGCTGGAACTGGCCACCGGTGTCGACGAGGACCCCGACGTCGCGCTGTCGGTGCCGCTGGGTGCGGGCCGGATGACCCGCCGGTTCCTGCCCGACTCCGAGAACGGGGGGCGGCCGGACCTGTCGGCACTGTCGGAGCTGGCCGAGCACGCCACCGACGTCCTCGGCCCGGTCGGCAGGAAGCTGCTCGGCGCCGGGACGCCCGACCTGGTGGCCGCCACGTCCAAGACCTTCCGGACACTGGCCCGGCTGGCCGGTGCGGCGCCGTCCGCGGCCGGACTGCGCGCCCCCCGCGAGCTGACCGCCACCGGGCTGTCCCAGGTGATCGGCTTCGTCTCCCGGATCGAGTGCACGGCGCTGGCCGAGCTGCAGGGCGTGTCGGCGCAACGCGCCCACCAGGTCCCGGCCGGCGCCGTCGTGGCGCAGGCCGCCATGCGGGCGGTGGACGTACCGTTCGTGCGGATCTGCCCGTGGGCGTTGCGCGAGGGCGTCATCCTGCGGCGCCTGGACCAGCTGGAAGGAGCGTGATGACGCAGCCCAACCCCTCGTCGGGGGAGTACAGCGTCCGCTCGCTCGCCGAGATCCTGCGCGAGCACGGTCTGGAGAGCGAGCTCGGCACCCGCCCCGGCCGGCGACGGAAGGCCTCGGACGAGACCGGGGCCACCGGTCGTTCGGCGCGGGTGGACACCGGGTCCGGTCAGCCGCGGGCGGAGCCGCCGGGGCGCGCACCCTCGGCCGCACCGAACGGCCGGGCGGCCACCCCGCCGCGCTCCCCGGCCCGGGCCCCGGAACGCGCTCCGTCGGAACGCGCTGCGTCGGTCCCGGTCTGGACGCCGGCGCCGGAGCCCACGGCCCGGCCGGCCGCCGGGCTGCTGAGCCCGCAGCCGCCGGCCGCTGCCCCGGCACCGGCCCGGCCGGCCGCCGGCCGCACCGGCGCAGCGCCCCCGGAGGTGCGACCCGGCCGGCGGAAGTCCGATGCCGTCCCGACCGGTCCGGGCGGTGAGCCGCTGTTCGGCACCGGGCCGTCGACCGCCGCCATCCCCGCAGCGGACCCGACGACCGCGCACACCACCTCGCACACCGCCGCCAAGCCGACGGGCTCCACCGGCGCGACGGCCCGCGGCGCCACCGGTGCGGCCCGGCGTGGCGCCGACCACCCGGTCACCGGACCCATCCCGGTGGTCTCCCAGGCTCAGGCCGAGGCGGCGCGAGGTGCGGCCGCCCAGGCCGACGAGGAGCCACTGACCGGCCGGGAGAGCGTGTTGGCCTGGGCGCGGTTCGCCGGCGAGATGGTGGTCGCGCTGGCCGCCGGCATCGGCGTCTACTTCGCCTTCACCGTGCTGTGGGAACTGCTGCCCTATGTCGCCCTGGTCGCGGCGCCGGTGACGGTGACCGGCCTGGTCGCGGGGGTGGCGGCGTACCGGCAGCGCCGCGGTCAGGGGGCGCTGCCGGTCCGCCTGCTGGCGGTGCTGCTGCTGGCCGGGACGGTGCTGGTCATCGCCCCCGCTGCGGGGCTGCTCGCCAGCAGCTGACCTGCCCGGTCAGCCCACCGCGGCGAACTGCTCGACCAGCGTGCGACCGAAGGCCGGCAGGTCGTCCGGGTTGCGGCTGGTGGTCAGGTTGCCGTCGACGACGACCTCCTGGTCGACCCACTCGGCGCCGGCGTTGCGCAGGTCGGTCTGCAGCGAGGGCCACGAGGTCATCCGGCGGCCACGGACGACGTCGGCCTCGGCGAGCACCCAGGGGGCGTGGCAGATCGCGGCCACCGGCTTCCCGGCGTCGAAGAAGGCCTTCACGAAGGCGACGGCCCCCTGGTCGGCGCGCACGAAGTCGCCGTTGATCACGCCGCCGGGCAGCACGAGCGCGTCGTAGCTGCCGGGGTCGGCGTCGGCCACCGCGACGTCGACGTCCTTGGTGTCGCCCTTGTCGATGTGCTGGTAGGCGGTGATGGTGCCGGTTTCGAGCCCGACGAGCTCCGGTCGGGCACCGGCGTCCACCAGTGCCTGCCAGGGCTGGTCCAGCTCTGCCTGCTCCACCCCGTCGGTGGCGAGCACGGCCACCCGCTTGCCGTTCAGTTCTCCAGACATGACAGGCCGCTACCCCGGCCCCTCCGGGCACACACGCCCGGGCGCGTCCGCCCGAGCGCTACGGTCGCGGACATGAGCGATGCAGGGCATGCGGGTCCCGACGCACGGCTGGCCGTCATCGGCGGCGGGAAGATCGGAGAGGCCCTGCTCGCCGGCCTGGTCCGTCAGGCCGGGGGTGGGCAGGAGTTCCTGGTCGTCGAGCGCAGCCCGGAGCGGGCCGCGGAGCTGACGGCCCGGTACGGCGTCGGCGCCACCGACCTCGCCGGGGCGGCCAGCCGGGCGCGGGTGCTGCTGCTGGCCGTGAAGCCGCAGGACATCGACGTGCTGCTGGCGGCGTTGGGGCCACACGTGACGCGAGAGCACCTGGTGGTCTCGGTGGCGGCGGGCGTGCCCACGGGCCGGGTCGAGGCGGCGCTGCCGGCCGGCACCCCGGTCGTGCGGGTCATGCCCAACACGCCGGCCCTCGTCGACGCGGGGATGAGCGTGCTCTCGGCCGGGGCGCACGCGACCGAGGCGCACCTGGACGAGGCGGAGGCGCTGCTCCTGCCGGTGGGTCAGGTGCGCCGGGTGCCGGAGAGCCAGCAGGACGCCGTGACCGCGCTGTCGGGCAGCGGGCCGGCGTACTTCTTCTTCCTCGTCGAGGCGATGATCGACGCCGGCATCCTGCTGGGCCTGCCCCGCTCGGTCGCCGCCGACCTGATCGTGCAGACCGCCTACGGCGCGGCGGTCATGCTGCGCGACTCGGGAGAGCACCCGGTCCAGCTCCGGGAGGCGGTCACCAGCCCCGGTGGGACGACGATCGCCGCGATCCGCGAGCTGGAGCGGCACGGCGTGCGGGCTGCGCTGATCGCCGCGATCGAGGCGGCACACCTGCGTTCGGTGGAGCTCGGCCGCACCTCCTGACCCCGGGGACGCCCGCGGGAGCACCGTCCGTCCCTTCCGCACGCGGTGAATCACACGCATGTGGTTTTCCACAGAAATCTGTGGAGAACCAGCCTGGTGGAGCAGGTCGACTTGGGGACAACACGCCGTGACCGGTGTGTCACGCGGTGTCTCTGTCCACTTGTGCCCAGGACGGACCGGTCCGCCTGTTCGTTTCACCCATCGCTTCTGTCACTCCGGTCCCCTTACGCTCTGTTCCAGCACATGAGCGTTCTGTTCATCGGTGGGGAAGCCGGTGGCCGCACATGGAGCGAGACCGGAGATGATCGACATGACCATGCCCCAGCGCGCCGCCGTCCAGACCGTCCGTCCGGGTGTCCCGGCACCCCGCCAGATGGGCCGGCCGATCTCGGCCGCCTCCATGGGCCGCCCGGTCCCCGCTGCCCACCCGGCCGCCATGCCGATCGGCCGCCCGGCCGCCGTCCCCGCGCCCCGCGCGGCGGTCTCGTTCCTCACCGTCGCCGAGGTCGCCGCCCTCATGCGGGTCTCCAAGATGACCGTCTACCGCCTGGTCCACGGCGGCGAGCTCGCCGCCGTCCGCGTCGGCCGGTCCTTCCGGGTGCCCGAGCGCGCCGTGCACGAGTACCTGCGCGACGCCTACACCGACATCGCCTGAACCGACCGGGCCAGCGTCACCGGGCGGGCGTCCCCGCCCGCCGTGCCGGGCCAGGTAGTCTCGGGCGCTGAGCGGTACCGCCTCCCAGGAAGCGGGCTGCGCACGAGCTGATCACCTCGCCCGGCGTCCGGACCACGGATCCGCGTGACCACCCCGGTCACCACCCCCGGCCGCCGAGCGAAGACGACGTCGGGAGCGGGACATGGGTTCTGTCATCAAGAAGCGCCGTAAGCGGATGGCGAAGAAGAAGCACCGCAAGCTGCTCAAGAAGACCCGCGTCCAGCGGCGCAACAAGAAGTGAGCTGACGCTCGTGCCGCCCGCGGTCGTCCTCGTCACCGGCGTCAGCCGGTGGCTGGGCGGCGCGCTGGCGGCCGAGCTCGCTTCCGACCCGGCGATCGGCCGGGTCATCGGGGTGGACACCGTCCCCCCACGCCCGGAGGTGCTGCGTCGCCTCGGGCGGGTCGAGTTCGTCCGCGCCGACATCCGCAGCCCGTTGATCGGGAAGGTGATCGAGTCGGCGTCGGTGGACACCGTCGTCCACATGAACATCAGCGCCACGCCGGCCGGTGCCGGCGGGCGGGTGTCGATGAAGGAGCTCAACGTCATCGGCACCATGCAGCTGCTGGCCGCGTGCCAGCGGTCTCCTGCGGTGCGCCGGCTGGTCCTCAAGAGCACCAGCGCGGTCTACGGCGCCAGTTCCCGGGATCCCGCGGTCTTCACCGAGACCATGCAGGCCCGCCGGGTGCCCGGGGGCGGCTTCGCCAAGGACAGCCTCGACATCGAGGGCTACGTCCGGGCCTTCGCCCGCCGCCGTCCCGACGTGGGCGTGGCCGTGCTGCGGTTCACCAACCTCATCGGCCCGCGGATCGACTCCCTGCTCTCCGGTTTCCTCCGGATGCCCGTCGTCCCGACCGCCCTGGGGTACGACGCCCGGCTGCAGCTCCTCCACGAGGACGACGCCGTGGCCGTGCTCACCCGCGCCGCCACCGGTGACTTCGTCGGCACCGTGAACGCCGGTGCCGACGGGACGGTCCTGCTCTCCCAGGCGATCCGCCGGCTGGGCCGTGTCCCACTGCCCCTGCCGGAGCCCGCGATGGGCTCGCTCGGCCGCACCACCCGCTGGGCCCGGATGGTCGACTGGTCGCCGGAGCAGATGCGCTTCCTGAACTTCGGCCGGGTCATCGACACCCGGGTGCTCCGCGAGGAGTTCGGCTACGTGCCGCGCCACAGCACCGCCGAGGCCCTCGCCGACTACGGGCGCAGCCTCCCCCCGGTGATCCGCCCCGAGCTCGTCGAGGAGGTCGCCGGCTCCGCCCGGACGGTGCTCCGCTCCGTCGCCGGTGGCGCGCACGCCGTGCAGGGTGTCCTCGACAGCGTGACCGGCGGACGCCGCCGTGCCGCGCCGTCGGTGCCGGGCCTGCGGGCGGTCCACGATGCCTGAGGCGCGGGTGATCCCGCTGCGCCCCGACGACGATCCGCTCCCGCCGCCGCAGGCGGCGGAGCCGGGCTGGGACGAGCAGCTGGCCGGTGGCCTGGAGTTCCTGCGCCGCCGGCTGACCGGTGAGTACGACACCGACGAGTTCGGCTTCGACCCCGACCTCACCGACCACGTGCTGCTGCCGGGCCTGCGGCCGTGGTTCCACCGCTGGTTCCGGGTGGAGACCCTGGGGCTGGAGAACGTGCCCGACGTCGGCGGCGCCCTGGTGGTGGCCAACCACTCGGGCACCGTGCCGGTCGACGCCCTGATGGCCACGGTGGCGCTGCACGACGAGCACCCGGCGGCCCGCCGGCTGCGGCTCCTCGGCGCCGACCTGGTGTTCCAGGTGCCCTTCATCGGGTCCCTGGCGCGCAAGCTCGGCGTCACCCTGGCCTGCAACGAGGACGCCGAGCGACTGCTGTCCAGCGGGGAGCTGGTCGGGGTCTTCCCCGAGGGCTTCAAGGGCGTCGGCAAGCCGTTCCACGAGCGGTACACCCTGCAGCGGTTCGGTCGCGGGGGTTTCGTCAGCGCCGCGCTGCGCACCGGCACCCCGATCGTGCCGTGCGCGATCGTCGGGGCCGAGGAGATCTACCCGATGATCGGCAACGCCCGCGTCGCCGCCCGGCTGCTCGGCCTGCCCTACTTCCCGATCACCCCGACCTTCCCGCTGCTGGGCCCGCTGGGTGCGGTCCCGCTGCCGTCGAAGTGGTTCATCGCCTTCGGCGAGCCGATCGAGACGGCGTCCTACGGCCCCGCCGCCGCCGACGACCCGATGATCGTGTTCAACCTGACCGACCAGGTCCGCGAGACCATCCAGCACTCCCTCTACCGCCTCCTCCTCCAACGCCGCAGCGTCTTCAGCTGACCAACAGCTGACCAGCTGAGAGCCCGCCAGACTCGACATCCGGCGCAGCCGGGCGCGACGACGGGGGCCGAAGGCTCCCAGAGGAAGTGCAGGCAGCGGCTCAACGCAGACCGGGCACGGAACCACGAGGCGGGGCACGAGACGCGACGAAGTCGCGGGCACACCGAGCGGGGGCCCGGAGGGCTCCCCGAGGTGGGCCGGCAAGCAGCTCAGCGCAGCCGGGGCACGGCACCTGGCCGCGGTGTCATCCGGAGGATGACCACGTGCTCAGAACGGCCAGTGGTTGCGGCGGCGCAGCGAGATCAGGCCGCCGACGACGCCGCCGGAGAGGGCGGCCGCGCCGACCGTCGGCACGCCGATCTTGGCGGCCTTGCGACCGGTCCGGTAGTCCTTCACCGTCCAGCCGCGGGAGCGCGCGACGGCGCGCAGCTCGGAGTCCGGGTTCACCGCGACCGCGCTGCCGACCAGGGTGAGCATCGGGAGGTCGTTCGTCGAGTCGCTGTAGGCGGTGCAGCGGGTGAGGTCGAGGCCCTCCCGCTCGGCGAGTGCCCGCACGGCCTGGGCCTTGGACTCCCCGTGCATCATCTCCCCGACCAGCCGGCCGGTGTAGCGGCCGTCGACGATCTCGGAGACGGTGCCCAGGGCGCCGGTGAGGCCGAGGCGGTGGGCGATGATCGATGCCAGCTCGACCGGGGTGGCGGTGACCAGCCAGACCCGCTGGCCGGCGTCGAGGTGCTGCTGGGCGAGGTTGCGGGTGCCCGACCAGATCCGGTCGGCCATCAGCTCGTCGTAGATCTCCTCGCTCGCCGCCACGATCTCCTGGACCTCGCGGCCGGCCACGAACGCCAGGGCGTTGTCGCGGACCGTGTGCATGTCGGTGGCGCTCTCGCTCCCGGCGACCCGGAACTTGGCCTGCTGCCAGACGAAGGAGGCGACGTCGCGGCTGGTGAAGTACTTGCGGGCGGCGAGGCCGCGGGCGAACCAGAAGAGCGAGGCGCCCATCATCATCGTGTTGTCGACGTCGAAGAACGCCGCGGCCGTGCGGTCGGGTGTGGGCGCGGTGGGCTCGGTCTCCGCCGCGGCGGCCGAGGCGGCGCCCGCCACCAGCGCGCGGGCCTCGTCGTCCTCCAGCTCCACGGGGGTGCGTGCGTGACGGCCCCGGAAGGGGACTCGGACCATCCCGCACCACCCTCCCGGTGTCGCTCCGACCGGCACGCCCTGGCCGCCGCCTCGCCGACCGTCACTGGGACCCTAGCGCCGGGTCACCCTCCGGTGGCCGGCCCGTCGGGGAGCAGCGCGGCGAGTCGGCGCACCGCCCGGTGCTGCAGCGCCTTCACCGCGCCGTCCTTGCGGCCCATGGCGGTGGCGGTCTCCGCCACCGACAGCCCCTGGAAGAACCGCAGGGTCACGCACTCGCGCTGATCGGCGGACAGCTGCCGGACGCCGGCCAGCAGCTCCACGTTCGCCAGCCGCTGCAGCACGGCGTCCTCGGGCCCGGCGGTGCCCCGGTCGGCGTCGCGCATGTCGGCGGTGAGCACCTCCAGGCGGTTCCGGCCGCTCTTCACGTGGTCCAGCGCGATGTTGCGGGCGATGCTGATCAGCCAGGCCCCGACGTCCCGGCCCTGGAAGGTCAGCGAGTCGATCCGGCGCAGGGCGCGGGTGAACGTCTCGCTGGTGAGGTCCTCCGCCGTGGCCGGGTCGGCGACCCGGTGGCGCAGGTAGCGGTGGACGACGTCGGCGTACCGGTCGTAGAGCTCGCCGAACCCCTCCGTGTCGCCCGCCTGCGCGCGGCGCACGAGCTCCCAGACCTCGGACTCGGCCGGGGTCGGCTCACCGCCCCGGCGCGGCTGGGGGACGAGCTGCGACTGCGCCGGAGCACGGACGGCGGGGGAGGTGCGGGCCGGGGCCGGGACGCGCGGGAGGGCGGGCATGTCGCTGTCGGACCTCCTCCATCCCCGGACCGAGCCGCTCGGCCGGCCGCCACGCAGCCACGGACGGTGCGATCCGCGGCCCATGGTGACAACATCGTGCCGCTGCGTCCACGTCCCCGCCGTCCGAGACGGCGGCTGCCCCCTGCGGAGGTCCGTCGTGCCGGTCGACCCAGCACCGCACGAGCCGGACGGCGAGGTGCGCTCCCTCGCTGCGCTCGTGCGTCGTGCGGCCGCGCTCCACGGTGACGCCCCGGCGCTGGTCCACGGCGAGCGGCGGCTGACCTGGTCGGAGCTCGACGCACTGGTCGACCGGGCGGCCGCGGGGTACGTCGAGCGCGGGCTGGACACCGGTGAGCGGGTCGCGGTGCAGCTGCCCAACGGGGTCGACTGGGTGGTCGCGGTGATGGGTGCGCTGCGGAGCGGGCTGGTCGTCGTCCCGGTCAACACCGCCTACACCGACCCGGAGGTGACCCACCTGCTCACCGACTCCGGTGCCCGGCTGCTCGTCGTGGCCGGGGACCGGTCGGACCTGGCCGGCGTCCCGGTGTGCGTCGGGCCCCCGACGGCCGACGGCCCGCCGCCGGCCGAGGCGGACGACCCGGGCGCGCTGGCGCTGCTGGCCTACACCAGCGGCACCACCGGCCACCCACGCGGCGCGATGCTGACCCATGCCGCCCTGCTGGCCAACCAGCAGCAGTGCCTGGCGCTGGAGCCGCCGCCGGTGCGCACCGGTGACCGGGTGCTGCTGGCCCTCCCGCTGTTCCACGTCTACGGCTTCAACAGCGGCTGGGGGCTGGTGGCGGCCACCGGCGCCTGCGCGGTGCTGCTGGACGAGTTCGACCCGGCGGCGTCCCTGGCCCTGATGGCCGCCGAGGAGGTGTCGGCGGTGCCGGGTGCCCCGCCGATGTACGCCGCCTGGCTGGCGGTGGCCGACGCGGCCGGCAGCGACGCCGTGCTCCGCCGCGGGTTCGCCGCCGTCCGGACGGCCAGCTGCGGCGCCGCCCCGATGCCGGGCGCGCTGTTCGAGGCGCTGCGCACCCGCGCCGCGGTCACCGTCTGGGAGGGGTACGGGCTCACCGAGGCCGCCCCGGTGCTGGCCAGCACGCTGGCCACCGGGCGCCCGAAGCCGGAGTGCATCGGCGGTCCGCTGCCCGGCGTGGAGCTCGTGCTGCGCGACACCGCCGGCGGGCCGACCGCGGGCCCGGACCCGGGCAACCGGGTGCGGGCCGACGTGTTCGGTGACCCGTTCGGCGACGAGGACGTCGACGGGGAGACCGGGGAGATCTGCGTCCGCGGCCCCAACCTGTTCGGCGGCTACTGGCCCGACGGGGCCGACGGCCCGGACGCCGAGGGCTGGCTGCTCACCGGCGACATCGCCTACCGCGACGTCCAGGGCGACCTCAAGCTGGTCGACCGGCGCCGGGACCTGGTGCTGGTCAGCGGGTTCAACGTCTACCCGGGTGAGGTGGAGCGGGTGCTGTGCGAGCACCCGGGGGTGGCCGAGAGCGCGGTGATCGGCGTGCCCGACCAGCGCAGCGGCGAGGCGGTGCACGCCGTCGTCGTCCGCACCCCCGGTGCGGAGGTGACCGAGGCGGAGCTGCGCGAGCACGCCGCCCGGTCGCTGGCCCGGTTCAAGGTCCCGGTGGCCGTGCACTTCGTCCCCGAGCTGCCGCACTCCCTGGCCGGCAAGGTCAGCCGGGCCCGGCTGCGCGAGCTCGGGCTGGAGCGGGCTGCGGCAGCGGCGGACGCCGAGCCGTCGGCCGCGGCGGGGTCGTCCGATGACTGAGCCGGCGCCCCGGCTGCAGCTGCTGACCCGCGAGGGCTGCCACCTGTGCGTCATCGCCGCGGAGACGCTCACCCGGATCGGCGGGGAAGCGGGCTTGGGCGTCACGCTGGTCGACGTCGACACCGACCCGGAGCTGCGGATCGAGTACGGCGACCGGGTGCCGGTGGTGCTGCTGGACGGCCGGGAGCACAGCCACTTCACCGTCGACGTCCCCCGGCTGCGCCGCGACCTGGGGATCCCCGCCCCCAGCTGATCCGGGTGGTCCCACGACGGGTGGGACGTCGTCGGCGGCGGGCACCCGTCCGGGTGTGCGCAGGCGTGGTCCTCGACACAGCAGGGGCCCACCACCTGCGGCGATGCTCCCGACGACTTTGTTCAGGCGTTCACAAGCGGTTACCGTGGCGTTTGCCGGGTGCCGATGCGCCCGTCTGCCCTGAAGTGTCTGAGTCCCCCCGATCGTCCCCGGCCCGGCCGGGAGTGCGTTCGGATCGCTGTGGAGTCTGCCCGTGCCCCAGTCGCGGCCCCGGATCATCCCGGAGGCCACCGTTGCCCGGCTGGCCGTGTACCTGAGGGTGCTGGCCGGTCTCGCCGACGGCGGCCGCAGTCACGTCTCCTCCGGCGAGCTGGCCTCGGCGGCCGGGGTGAACCCCGCCGGTCTGCGCAAGGACCTGTCCTACCTCGGTCCGTGCGGCGTCCGCGGGGTCGGCTACTCGGTCGCGGGCCTGCGGGACCGGCTCACCGACGCCCTCGGCGGGGAGCGCTCCCGCCCCTGCGTGCTGATCGGGATCGGCCGGCTGGGGTCGGCGCTGGCCGACTACGCCGGTTTCGCCAGCCGGGGCTTCGAGTTCGTCGGCCTGCTGGACACCGACCCCGCGGCCGTCGGGCGCCGGGTCGGGGGCCTCCCGGTCCGCCCGGTCGCGGAGCTGGAGGCCGTCGTCGCCGAGACCCAGGCGACCATCGGGGTCATCACGACACCAGCCGAGGTGGCCCAGTCGGTCTGCGACCGACTCGTCTCGGTCGGGGTGAGGAGCATCTTGAACTTCGCGCCGGTGGCGTTGACGGTGCCTGCGGGTGTCGACGTCCGCAAGGTCGACCTGTCCGTGGAGCTGCAGGTGCTGGCCTTCCTGGACCAGCAGCGCCACGGCACGCCGCCGCTGGTGGCCCCGCTGCGCGCTGCCCAGGGGAGTGCCCGATGAGCCTGCTCGCCGTCGGCATCAGCCACCAGACCGCGCCGGTCGCCCTGCTCGAGCAGGTCAGCATGACCGGCGACGACAAGGTCAAGACCCTCCACGAGCTGGTCGAGAGCGACCACGTCTCCGAGGCCATCGTGCTGGCCACCTGCAACCGGATCGAGGTGTTCGCCGAGGTCGACCGCTTCCACGGCGGCATCACCGACGTGAGCCGGGTGCTCGCCCGGCACGCCGGCGCCACGGTGGAGGAGCTCTCTCCGTACGTCACCGTCTACTACGAGGACCAGGCGATCGGGCACCTGTGCACCGTCGCCGCGGGCCTGGACTCGATGGTGGTCGGGGAGACCCAGGTGCTCGGGCAGCTGCGTGCCGCCTACGCCCTCGCCCAGGAGGAGGGCACGGTCGGGCGCGAGCTCCACCCGATCGCCCAGCGGGCGCTGCGCGTGGGCAAGCGCGTGCACGCCGAGACCGGCATCGACCGGGCCGGCGCCTCCCTGGTCTCGGTCGCCCTGGACCGGGTCTCCGAGACCCTCGGTGAGCTCAGCGGCCGCCCGGCGCTGGTGGTCGGAGCGGGGTCGATGGGCGCCCTGGCGGCGACCACCCTGGCCCGGCGGGGCGCGGCGGTCACGGTCAGCAGCCGGACGCCGGCGAGCGCCGCCCGGCTGGCCGACACGATCGGCGGCCGGCAGGCCGACCTGGCGCGGCTGCCCGACGAGCTGGCCGCGGCCGACGTCCTGGTCACCTGCACGGGCGCGACCGGCACCGTCATCGGGACCGACCTGGTCGAGGAGGCGCTCACCGGCCGGCACGGCCGGCCCCTGGTGATCGTCGACCTGGCCCTCCCACGCGACGTCGACGCCGCGGTCGCCGCCCTGCCCGGCGTGCACGTGGTGGACCTGGCGATGCTGCAGGGCGAGCGCGCGGCGCACCCCGGCCAGCCGGTGGCCGGTTCCGTCGCCGCCGACGACATCGCCGCCGCGCACGCCCTGGTCGAGCTGGAGACCTCGCTGCTGCGCGCCGAGCGGCAGGCCGCCGCGGTGGCCCCGACCGTCTCCGCGCTGCGCAGCCAGGCCGCCGAGGTGGTCGACGCCGAGCTGCTCCGGCTCTCCACCCGACTGCCCGACCTGGACGCCAAGGCGCGCAGCGAGATCGCCCGCACCGTGCGCCGGGTGGTCGACAAGCTGCTGCACGAGCCCACCGTGCGGGTGAAGGAGCTGGCGGGCGCCCCCGGCGGCACCGACTACGCCGACGCCCTGCGCGCGCTGTTCGGCCTGGGGCTGTCCGGCGCCACGGACGGGGAGCGCACCAGCCTCTCCGATGCGGTCACCGTCGACCCGGAGCTGCCGGCCGGCACCCCGCTGTCGGCCCTGGACCCGCGGATCGACGTCACCAGCGACGGTCGCCCCGGCGGTGCGGCATGACCGCTCCGGAACAGCCGCTGCGGCTGGGCACCCGGGCGAGCCAGCTGGCGCTCACCCAGTCCCAGCACGTCGCCGACGCGCTCACCGCCGCGACGGGCGTGCCGGTCGAGCTGGTGCACGTGAGCACCTACGGCGACCGGTCGACCGAGGCGATCACCCTGCTCGGCGGCACCGGCGTGTTCGTCACCGCGCTGCGCGACGCCCTGCTGCAGCGCACCGTGGACCTCGCCGTGCACAGCTTCAAGGACCTGCCGACCGCGCCGGCCCCGGGCCTGACCGTGGCCGCCGTCCCGCCGCGCGAGGACCCGCGCGACGCGCTCGTCGCCCGCGACGGCCTCACCCTCGGCGAGCTGCCCGCCGGCTCCCGCGTCGGCACCGGTGCACCCCGGCGGATGGCCCAGCTGCGCGCCCTCGGCCTCGGCCTGGAGGTCGTGCCGATCCGCGGGAACGTCGACACCCGGATGGGCCGGGTCACCTCCGGGGACCTGGACGCCGTCGTGCTGGCGCGTGCCGGGCTGGCCCGGCTGGACCGGCTGTCGGCGGTCACCGAGGTGCTCGACCCCATCCAGGTGCTCTCCGCGCCGGCGCAGGGCGCCCTCGCCGTGGAGTGCCGCAGTGACGACACCCGCGTCCGGGAGCTGCTCGCCGTGCTGGACGACCCCGCCGCTCGGGACTGCGTGGCCGCCGAGCGCGCGGTGCTCGCCGCCCTGGAGGCCGGCTGCAGCGCACCGGTGGCCGCGCACGCCGAGCTCGCCGAGGGCGAGGACGGCGCCGCGGAGCTCTACCTGCGCGCGTCGGTCACCGCGCTCGACGGCAGCGACGGCGTCCGTGGCTCGATCACCGGCCCAGCCGACGCGGCCGAGTCCCTGGGGCGTCAGCTGGCCGCCGAGCTGCTGGACCGCGGCGCGGCTGCCCTGATGGCAGCCAGCCGGTGACCTCCTCCCGCGGGGGCCACGCCCCCCGCCCCATCCGTCCCGTACCACCCGCAGCGACCCCCTCCGGGGGCAGGAACAGGAGCACGCGATGACGCGCTCACGCAAGCAGAACGGCAACGGCAAGGGCACGGTGGTCTTCGTGGGCGCCGGTCCCGGCGACCCGGAGCTGCTCACCGTCCGGGCCAGCGCCGCGATCGCCGGCGCCGACACGGTGCTGGCCGACCCCGAGGTGTCCGCCGCCGTCCGCGAGGCGCTGCTGGAGGCGCACCCGGACCTCGAGCTGACCACGGTCAGCGGCGAGCCGGCCGAGGTGGCCAAGTCCGCGGTGGCCGCGGCCAAGAACGGCAGCGTCGTCGTCCGGCTGATCGCCGGTGACCCGTTCACCAGCGACGCCGTGGTCAAGGAGGCGCTGGCGGTCACCCGCACCAGCGTCGCGTTCGACGTCGTCCCGGGCGTCGCGATCGGCACCGCCGTGCCCGCCTACGCCGGCGTCCCGCTGGGTGCCAGCTCGGTGCAGGCCGACCTCCGCACCGCCGACGGTCCGGTCGACATGGCGGCGCTCGCCGCCGCCGCGACCGGCACCGGCAGCCCGCTGGTGCTGCAGGCCAACGCCGACCAGGTGGCCACCGCGGCGGCCGGCCTGGTCGAGGGCGGCCTGTCCGGCAACACCCCGGTCGTCGTCACCACCCAGGGCACCGGGACGGCGCAGAAGAGCGTCGCCGCCAAGCTGTCCGCGGTCGCCGAGAAGTCCGCCGGGCTGGACAGCCTGGCCGGTCCGGTGGTCGTCACCGTCGGCTCCGTGGTCGACAAGCGCGCCAAGCTCTCCTGGTGGGAGAGCCGCCCGCTGTTCGGCTGGCGGGTGCTGGTGCCGCGCACCAAGGAGCAGGCCGGCGACATGAGCGAGCGGCTGCGCGCCTACGGGGCCGTGCCGGTGGAGGTGCCGACGATCGCCGTCGAGCCGCCCCGCAGCCCCGCGCAGATGGACCGCGCGGTCAAGGGCCTGGTCACCGGCCGCTACGGCTGGATCGTCTTCACCTCGACCAACGCGGTCCGCGCGGTGCGCGAGAAGTTCACCGAGCTCGGCCTGGACGCCCGCGCCTTCGCCGGGGTCAAGGTCGCCTGCGTCGGGCAGCAGACCGCCGACGCGGTGCGCGAGTTCGGCATCGTCCCGGAGCTGGTGCCCAGCGGCGAGCAGTCCAGCGAGGGCCTGCTGGCCGACTTCCCGCCCTACGACGACGTCTTCGACCCGATCGACCGGGTGCTGCTGCCCCGGGCCGACATCGCCACCGAGACCCTGGCGGCCGGGCTCAAGGAGCGCGGCTGGGAGATCGACGACGTCACCGCCTACCGCACCGTGCGGGCGGCCCCGCCGCCGGCCGCGGTGCGGGAGGCGATCAAGGGCGGCGGCTTCGACGCGGTCTGCTTCACCTCCTCCTCGACCGTGCGCAACCTGGTCGGCATCGCCGGCAAGCCGCACGCCCGCACCGTCGTCTCGGTGATCGGCCCGGCCACCGCGGCCAGCGCCACCGAGTTCGGCCTGCGGGTGGACGTGCAGCCGGAGACCGCGGCCGTCGGCCCGCTCGTCGACGCGCTCGCCGCGTTCGCCGAGGCCCGCCGGGCCGAGGCGGAGGCCGGGGCGACCCCGTGACCTCCGGCCAGGGCGGCACGAACCCCGGGTTCGCCCGGGGTCGTCGGCTGCGCTCGACGCCGGCGATGCGCCGGTGGACGGCGCAGACCCGGCTGGCCCCGGCCGACCTGGTGCTGCCGGTGTTCGTCAAGCAGGGCATCAGCGAGCCGGTGCCGATCAGCTCCATGCCCGGCGTCGTCCAGCACAGCCCCGAGTCGCTGCGGAAGGCCGCCGCCGAGGCGGCCGAGGTCGGGATCAGCGGGCTGATGCTGTTCGGCATCCCGGCAGAGAAGGACGCCGTCGGCTCACAGGCCGACGCCGCCGACGGGATCGTCAACGTCGCCCTGCAGCAGCTGCGCGCCGACCTCGGTGACGAGCTGGTGCTGATGGCCGACCTGTGCCTCTGCGAGTACACCGACCACGGGCACTGCGGTGTGGTCACCCCGGCGGGCGTCGTCGACAACGACCCCACGCTGGACCGGTACGCCGCCGTGGCGATCGCCCAGGCCCAGGCCGGGGCGCACGTGATCGCCCCCAGCGGGATGATGGACGGCCAGGTCGCGGCGATCCGGGCCGGGCTGGACAGTGCCGCGTTCACCGGGACGCCGATCCTGGCCTACGCCGCCAAGTACGCCTCCGGCTTCTACGGGCCCTTCCGCGAGGCGGCCGAGGGTGCACCGCAGTTCGGCGACCGCTCGACCTACCAGATGGACCCGCCGAACACCGACGAGGCGCTGCGCGAGGTGGCGCAGGACATCGCCGAGGGCGCCGACGCGGTGATGGTCAAGCCGGCCGGGCCCTACCTGGACATCGTCGCCCGGGTGGCCGACGCCGTCGACGTGCCGGTCAGCGCCTACCAGGTGAGCGGTGAGTACGCGATGGTCGAGGCGGCTGCGGCGAACGGCTGGATCGACCGCGAGCGGGCGGTCCTGGAGACGCTCACCGCGATCCGACGGGCGGGCGCGGGCTCGGTGCTCACCTACTGGGCGGTCGAGGCCGCCCGCTGGCTGCGCCGGTAGCGAGTCGGGCTGAGAGTGGCGCTGCTCACCGTCCCCCCTGCGGGCGGCGCGGACACAGCCGCGCCTGGGAGAGTGGGACCGTGACTGAGCCCTACCCGTACGAGGCCCCGGTGTCGGCAGAGCTGTTCGAGCGGGCCGGCCGGGTGACGCCCGGGGGCGTGAACTCCCCGGTGCGCGCGTTCAAGGCCGTGGGGGGCACCCCGCGGTTCATGGCCTCGGGCTCGGGTCCGTGGCTCACCGACGTCGACGGCCGCCGCTACGTGGACCTGGTGGCCTCCTGGGGCCCGATGATCCTGGGGCACGCGCACCCGGAGGTGGTCGCCGCCGTCACGGCCGCGGCCCGCAACGGGTTCACCTTCGGCACCCCCACCGCCGCCGAGGCGGAGCTGGCGGAGGAGATCGTCGCGCGGGTGGCCCCGGTCGAACGGGTGCGGCTGGTGAACTCCGGCACCGAGGCGGTCCTCTCCGCGGTGCGGCTGGCCCGCGGGTACACCGGCCGGCCGCTGGTCGTGAAGTTCGCCGGCTGCTACCACGGGCACGTCGACGCCCTGCTGGCCTCGGCCGGGTCCGGCGTCGCGACCCTCGGCCTCCCGGACACCCCGGGCGTGACCACGGGCGCGGCGGCCGACACGATCGTGCTGCCCTACAACGACGTCGCCGCGGTCGAGGCGGTCTTCGCCGAGCGCGGCGACCAGATCGCCTGTGTGGTCACCGAGGCGGCCGCCGGGAACATGGGCGTCGTCCCACCGCTGGACGGCTTCAACGGCCACCTCCGCCGGATCACCGCCGCTGCGGGTGCGCTGCTGCTGGTCGACGAGGTGATGACCGGGTTCCGTGTCTCCGGGGCCGGTTGGTACGGCCTGGACCCGGTGGACGCCGACCTGTTCACCTTCGGGAAGGTCATGGGCGGCGGCATGCCGGCCGCGGCGTTCGGTGGCCGCGCCGACGTGATGGACCAGCTGGCCCCGTCCGGGCCGGTCTACCAGGCGGGCACGCTGGCCGGGAACCCCGTCGCGGTGGCGGCCGGGCTGACCACCCTGCGGCTGTGCACCGACGAGGTCTACGAGCGGTGCGACTCGGTCGCCGCCCTGCTGCGGGGTGCTGCCAGCGCGGCGCTGTTCGCCGCCGGGGTGCCGCACCGGGTGCAGCAGGCCGGCTCGATGTTCTCGGTCTTCTTCTTGCCCGACGAGCGCCAGGTGCGCGACTACGACGACGCCCGCAGCCAGGACGTCGCCGCGCACACCGCCTTCTTCCACGCCATGCTCGCCCGCGGGGTCTACCTGCCGCCCTCGGCGTTCGAGGCGTGGTTCGTCAGCGCCGCCCTGGACGACGAGGCGCTCGACCACGTGCTGGCCGCGCTGCCCGCCGCCGCGTCGGCCGCCGCGGCCGCTGCCGGCGGCGCCGCCTCGCCCGAGGCGAAGGACACCCTGGAGCTGCAGCCGTGAGCGAGCGTGCGAGCGAGACCACCGTCGTCCACCTGATGCGGCACGGCGAGGTGCACAACCCGGCCGGCGTGCTCTACGGCCGGCTGCCCGGCTACCGGCTGAGCGAGGCCGGTGAGGGCATGGCCCGCACCGCGGCCACCTGGTTCGCCGACCGCGACGTCACGCACCTGGTCGCCAGCCCGCTGGAACGGGCGCAGCAGACCGCGCGCCCCATCGCGGACACGCTGGGGCTGGAGATCGCCACGGACGAGCGGCTGATCGAGGCGGGCAACTCCTTCGAGGGCAAGACGTTCGGTGTCGGTGACGGGGCGATGCGGCACCCGGGCAACTGGTGGCGGCTGCGCAACCCGTGGACGCCGTCGTGGGGCGAGCCGTACCGGGAGATCGCCGCGCGGATGCTCGGCGCGATCGACACCGCCCGGGACGCCGCCCGTGGGCACGCCGCCGTCTGCGTCAGCCACCAGCTGCCGGTCTGGACGGTGCGGCTGCACCTGGAGGGCCGCCGCTACCTGCACGACCCGCGTCGCCGGGAGTGCGGGCTGGCCAGCGTCACCTCGCTCACCTACGACGGCGACCGGTTGGTGCGGCTGGAGTACGCCGAGCCGGCCGGGGCCACCGACCCCGATGCGGTGCCCGGTGCGTAGCCGACTGGCTGCCGCGCTGGCGGTGGCCGCCGCGCTCACCGCCGGCTGCAGCGCCGGGGAGGACGCGGTCGACGTGACCAACGGCGGCGAGTTCCGTTTCGAGGCGGCGACGCCGGACGCCGAGGTCATCCCCGAGGGCGAACGGGCCAGCGCGCCCGAGTTCTCCGGCACGCTGCTCGGCGGCGGGGACTTCCGCTCCGCGGAGCTCGCCGGGGACGTCGCGGTGCTCAACTTCTGGGGCTCCTGGTGCGCGCCCTGCCGGGTGGAGAGCCCCGAGTTCCAGGAGGTCTACACCGAGGTCCGGGACGACGGCGTCCAGTTCCTGGGCCTCAACGTCAAGGACACCGAGCAGCTGGCCACGGCCTTCGTGGACAGCAAGGGGATCACCTTCCCCTCGCTGCACGACCCGCGCGGTGAGGTGGCCCTGGCGTTCCGCGACTACCCGGCCAGCGCGATCCCCTCGACGATCGTGCTGGACCGAGACGGTCGCGTCGCAGCGGTGTACACCGGTGCTGTGCACCAGGACGACCTGCGCACCGTGATCACCCAGCTGACCGGGGAGGCCTGACCCATGGTGGAGGCCATCAGGGAGCTGATCGGTGACGGGCCGCTGCTGGTCGCCGCCGCGGTGGCGGCGCTGGCCGGGCTGATCAGCTTCGCC
Organism: Modestobacter sp. VKM Ac-2985; assembly: GCF_026967925.1. Taxonomy (GTDB): domain Bacteria; phylum Actinomycetota; class Actinomycetes; order Mycobacteriales; family Geodermatophilaceae; genus Modestobacter. The sequence continues at coordinate 800,516 of NZ_JAPVBI010000002.1, forward strand.
TCGCCCTGCGTCCTGCCGCTGGTCCCCGGCTACCTCTCCTACGTCACCGGACTGGTGGGCAGCGCCCCACGGACACCGGCTCCGGCCGGCACGGCCCCGGTGGGCGGACCGGCGGCGGGCGGGCCCTCGGCGGGTGTGGCCTCCGGATCGTCGGTGGCCACCGCCGTCCAGCCGGTCGACGAGCGGGCCTCGCGGGGCCGGATGGTGCTCGGCTCGGTGTTGTTCGTGCTCGGCTTCACGGTGGTCTTCGTGGCGATCAGCAGCGCCTTCGGCGGGCTGGGCCGGCTGCTGCTGGAGTACAACGACGTGATCACCCGGGTGATGGGCCTGGTCACCATCGTGGTGGGGCTGGGCTTCCTGGGGTGGCTGCCGTTCCTGCAGCGCACCGCCCGGATCAACGCCCGCCCGGCGGTCGGCCTGGCCGGCGCGCCGCTGCTCGGTGTGGTCTTCGGCCTGGGCTGGACCCCGTGCCTGGGCCCGACCCTGCAGGCGGTGCAGAGCCTGGCCTTCACCGAGGCGACCGTGGGGCGTGGTGCGTTCCTGGGGCTCGCCTACTGCCTCGGGCTCGGCGTGCCGTTCGTGCTCGTGGCCCTGGGCGCCCGCTGGGCCGTGGGGGCGATGTCGTTCCTGCGCCGCAACGCCCGCACGGTCACCCGGGTCGGCGGGATCGTGCTCATCGGGGTCGGCCTGATGCTGGTCACCGGCGCCTGGACCGAGCTGATGATCTGGCTGCGCGGCTGGCTGGCCGCCACCGGACTGGCCGAGTCGGCCCCGCTGTGACGACGACCGCCCCACCGCGCGCCGCCGCGCCGGCCAGCCCGCCGTCCCCACCCTCGGCCGGCCGCCGGGTGCTGGGCAGGCTGCTGCGCTGGTGGCGGCAGCTGACCGCGATGCGCACCGCGCTGATGCTGCTGTTCCTGCTCGCCCTCGCGGCGATCCCGGGTTCGCTGCTGCCGCAGCGCTCGCTCTCGCAGAGCGACGTGGCCGGCTACCTCGCCGAGTACCCCACGCTCGGACCCTGGCTGGACCGCCTCTACCTCTTCGACGTCTTCAGCTCGCCGTGGTTCGCCGCGATCTACCTGCTGCTGTTCATCTCGCTGATCGGCTGCGTCGTGCCGCGGGCGATCGAGCACGGCCGCTCCCTGTTCACCCCGCCGCCGAGCGCGCCCCGGCACCTGCAGCGGCTGCCGGAGTCGGCGGCACTGACCACCTCGCTGCCGGCCCCGGCCGCGCTGGACGTGGTGGAGGAGGAGCTGCGGGTCCGCCGCTTCCGCGTGGTCCGCCGGCAGGGTCGATCCGGCCCGGAGGTGTCGGCGGAGAAGGGGTACCTCCGGGAGACCGGCAACGTGCTGTTCCACCTCTCGCTGCTGGCGCTGCTGCTCGGCCTGGCCGGCGGCAAGCTGTGGGGCTACGAGGGCAGCATCCTGGTGACCGAGGGCCAGGGCTTCTGCAACGCGTTCCAGCAGTACGACACCCACCGGTCCGGGCCGCTGGTCGACGGCGAGGACCTCTCGGCGCTGTGCGTGGACCTCGACGACTTCGAGGCGCGGTACGAGGAGAACCTCACCGCCGCCTCCTACACCGCGGACATCAGCTGGGAGCTGGACGGCGCCGACCCGGTGAGCACCACGATCGGGGTCAACGACCCGCTGCGGGTGGGTGGGGACCGGGTCTACGTCACCGGGCACGGTTTCAGCCCCGTCTTCAGCATCACCCGCCCGGACGGTCAGACGTTCACCGACCTGTCCGCGCCCTTCCTCCCCGCCGACCTGGGCACGATGCTCAGCCAGGGCGTGCTGAAGGTGCCCGACCTGGGCGCCGGCTCGACCGAGCAGCTGGCGATCGAGGGGTTCCTGGCCCCCACCGGCGTGCTGGAGGCCGGTTTCCTCACCTCGATCGACCCGCGGCCGCTGGACCCGAAGGTCGGCATCGACGTCTACACCGGCTACCTGGGGCTGGACTCCGGCGTGCCCCAGTCGGTCTACGCGCTGGACCGGGACCAGATCGACCGCGGTCTGCTGACCCGGGAGGCCCGGACGAACCTCGCCGTGGGGGAGTCGACCACCCTGCCCGACGGCACCGTGGTCACCTTCAGCGGCCTGAAGGAGTTCGCGGCGCTGCAGGTCTCGCACGACCCCGGTCAGGTGTGGGTCCTGGGGGCGTCGATCGCCGTCCTGGTCGGCCTGCTGGGCATGCTGCTGGTGCGTCGGGAGCGGGTGTTCGCCCGCTCCGGCCCCGCTCCGGACGGCGGGGGTACGGTGCTGTCGATCGGCTCGTTGACCCGGGGCAGCGCTGACACCGGTCCCCGCTTCGCCTCGTTCACCGAGGACGTGCAGGAAGCTCTGGCCACCCGTGCGGAGGCCCCGGCGAACACCCCACCGGTCCGTGGACGCGGGCCGGCACCCGATGAGGAGGCACCGCCGTCGTGATCGACGAGTCGCTGGCCGCACTGTCCGACACGCTGTTCTCCGTCAGCGTCGGGCTGTACTCGCTGGCCGTGGTCGCGTTCTGCGCCGAGCTGGCCTTCGGCCGGTCGCGGCAGTCCAGCAGGGAGCTCGTGGCCGCCGGCGGGCCCGCGGTGCCGTCGGCCGAGACACCGGCGGCGGAGCCCGCGGGGGCGCGCCGGCTGGGTCTGGTCGGGATGGTGCTGACCGGGCTGGGTGCGCTCACCCACGCCGGGGTGCTGGTCGCCCGCGGCATGGCCACCGACCGGTTGCCCTGGGGCAACATGTACGAGTTCGCCACCGCGGTGGTGCTGGTGGCGGTCGTGGCCTACCTGGTGCTCGCCGTGCGGGCGCCGTCCCTGCGGCACATCGGCGTCTTCCTGCTGGCGCCGGTCGTGCTGTCGATGGTGCTCATCGGGCTGTTCCTCTACGCCGAGGCCGGCCCGCTGGTCGCTGCCCTGCGGTCGAGCTGGCTGGCGATCCACGTCAGCACCGCCACCATCGGCTTCGGCATCTTCTTCGTCAGCGGCATCGCCAGCGTGCTGTACCTGGTGCGCACCCGGCGGGACGCCACGGTCGCGGCCGGTGCCGGCACGGCCGCACCGTCGCTGCTGGACCGGTTGCCCACGGCGGCGGCGCTGGACCGCACCGCGCACCGCACCGCCGTGTTCGGCTTCCCGATCTGGACCTTCGCGGTCATCGCCGGCGCGATCTGGGCGGAGAGCGCCTGGGGTCGGTTCTGGGGCTGGGACCCGAAGGAGACCTGGGCGTTCATCGCCTGGATCGTGTACGCCGCCTACCTGCACGCGCGCACCACGGCCGGTTGGCGGGGGCGTCCCTCGGCGTGGATCAACATCGTCGGCCTCGCGGTGATGATCTTCAACCTGCTCTTCGTCAACCTGGTGTCGACCGGCCTGCACAGCTACGGCGGCGTCTGACCCTGCCCGGGCGTGGTGGGTGCTGAGCTGAACGGCCGGTCACCCACCGTCACCTTCGAGTGAGACGGGGCGGTCAGCGCACGCCATCTCCCGCCGCAGGGCCTGGTCCATGGCATCCTGACCGCATGACTGAGAGCGGTGGAGCTCACCGTGGGTAGGCACTCGGCCGGGAGTCGTGCGCGCGTCGACCCGATCGTCGCTGCCGCGCTGTCGCAGCGGGCGGCGTCGGTGGAGCCGCCCCAGCCGCGTCCCGCGCCCGACCGGTCCGAGGGCGAGCAGGACGGTGGCCTGGGCTGGCCCGGTGAGCCCGGCGAGGGCTCCGGTCTCGGGTGGCCGGCGGACACCACGCCGGCGGACACCACGGCAGCGGACACCGATCCGGAGGACACCAGGGGCCAGGACACCTCGGCCGTCGGGACTGCAGCCACCGACGTCACGGTGACCGACACGGCTGTGGCTGCGCTGCCGGTGGCCCCGGCGGCTCGGGACGGAGGACCGTCCAGGCGCCGGTTCGGCTGGCGACGGTGGTTCGGTGGCGGTTCCGCGGTGCCACCCACGCCGTCGGGCAGCAACGCCGCCTGAGCAGGGAGCAGGGAAGCGACGAGTCGCCGACCCCGGAGGGGCGGCGACTCGTCGTGTGTCGGGGAGCGGGCCAGGCGACCCGCGGGTCAGCTCAGGCGGCCGTCGTCCCGTCGTCCCGCTGGGCTCGCTGCGCCCGCCGCTCGAGCTCGCGCAGGAACTCCGGGTCGTCGTCGGGGGCCACCGGCCGGGTGGGCCGCTGGGCCCGGGGCGGGCGGGGCCCGCGTGTCGGACGCTCCGGACGACCGATGCCGCCGGACCCCCCTCGGCCACCGTCCTGCGCCGACGCGGCGCGCATCACCAGTACGACCACGGCCACCGCGATCACCAACATCACCAGGAAGACCATCGGGCCACCCCCCTCATCACCACCAATGTACGACCGCGGCGATACTCGGACCCGGTGATCTCCTGCCCGACCGGGCAGGGCCCTGCGCCAGCGCCCCGCGGGCGGGCACCCGAGGAGCCGGAGGGCGACATCGACGCAGTCGACGAGCAGCTGATCAGCCTGCTGCGGGCCAACGGCCGGGCCAGCTACGCCGAGCTCGCCCGGCAGGTCGGGCTCTCCGCCCCCTCGGTGCACGAGCGGGTCGGGAAGCTGGAGGCCGCCGGCGTCATCACCGGCTACCAGGCCGTGGTCGACCCGGCCTCCGTCGGGCTCGGGGTCACGGCCCTGGTCGGGGTGATCGAGAGCGACCAGGTCGACGACACCGGCCTGGAAGAGGCGATGGCGGAGCTGGCGTCGGTGGAGGACTGTTGGCGGGTGGCCGGCAGTGAGGGGTACGTCCTCAAGGTGCGGGTCCCCGACATCCGGGCACTCGAGGACACCATCAGTGCGTTGAACAGGATCCGGGGCGTCGCACGCACCCGGACGACCGTGGTGCTGTCGACCAAGTGGGAGGGCCGTCGTGGCTGAGCAGATGAGGACCGGCGGGGCGTCGGTCCCCGGCGGCACCGACGAGGGGACGCCGAGCCGGGGCGGGGTCGCCACGTGGCTGGCGATCTACACCCTCGCGCGGCTGGCCATCGCCGCCGCGCTGATCGGGCTGCTGTGGGTGCTCGGGCTGCCCGGCGCCCCCGGCTTCCTGTTCGGGGTGCTGCTGGCGATGCCGGTGTCCTACCTCGTGCTCGGTGGGGTGCGCCAGCAGCTGACCACCGCCCTGGTGGCCCGCAACGTCCGCAAGGAGCAGCTGCGGGCCGAGCTCCGCGGCTCCGCCGCCGACGACGGTTGAAGGACCCCGCTGCCCCCCACCCCTCGCTCCGCTCGGGGCGGGCCCCTGCAGCGGGGCCTCAGCTGAGGGCGAGGCCGAGGGCGAGCAGGACACCGGTGACGAGGGTGAGCTGCCCGGTGGCCTTCAGCGCGCCGATCAGCGTCGGCCCGCGGCCGCCGCCCAGCACGAGGCGCGCCGGCGGGACCGCCAACGGGGCGGCCAGCAGGCCCAGCAGCGCCCACGGCCGGACGATCCCGATGCCGGCGATGACGAGGAAGGCGCCGGCCAGCAGCCCGGCGTAGAACACCCGGGTGCGGGCCTCGCCGAGCAGCACAGCGAGGGTCCGCTTGCCGACGGCGGCGTCCCCGTGCACGTCACGCAGGTTGTTGACCACCAGCAGCGCCGTCGAGAGCAGCCCGATCGGCACCGCGGCGGCGAACGCGAGCCCGTCCAACGACTCGGTCTGGGCGAACGTCGTCCCCACCACGGCGACCAGGCCGAAGAAGACGAAGACGAAGACCTCGCCGAGTGCCCGGTAGCCGTAGGGGATCGGCCCGCCGGTGTAGGTCCAGGCAGCCAGGATGCTCACCGCGCCGACGGCGACCAGCCACCAGCTGGACACCGCCGCGAGCGCCAGGCCGGCCACCGCCGCGACCGCGAAGGACGCCATCGCTGCGGTCAGCACCTGGCGGGGTGTGGCCGCGCCGGAGCCGACCAGGCGCATCGGGCCGACCCGGTCGGCGTCGGTGCCGCGCTTGCCGTCGGAGTAGTCGTTGGCGTAGTTGACCGCCACCTGCAGGGCGAGCGCGACGACCAGCGCCAGCAGCGCCGGCACCAGCCGGAACCCGTCGAGCGCGGCCGCGGCGCCAGTGCCGACCAGCACCGGGGCGAGGGCGGCGGGCAGGGTGCGGGGGCGGGCGCCCTCCAGCCACTGGGCGGGGGTCGCCATCAGTCGGTTCCTCTCGGCGTGTGTGACATCAGGGTGCGGGCGACGGCCAGGCGGTCGGGCTTGCCGGTGTGCAGGGTGGGCACGGCGTCGACGACGCTCAGTTCGCGGGGTGCGGCGGCCGCGCCCAGCCGGGCGGCGACCCAGGGGCGCAGCTCGGCCAGGTCGGGGACGGCGCCCGGCGCGGCGACGACGGCGGCGACCACCCGCTGCCCCCACTCCGGGTCGGGCAGCCCGGTCACCACGGCGTCGGCGACCGACGGGTGCTCACGCAGCACCGCCTCCACCGCCTGGGGGGAGACGTTGACCCCGCCGCTGATCACCACGTCGTCCAGCCGGCCGTGCACGACCAGCCTGCCGGACTGCGCCAGCGTCTTCCCGGACAGCGGCGCGGAGGCCTGGCAGGCGCCGACCTGCCACGCACCGGCGTCCCGGGTGCGGAACCAGCGGACGCCATCCGGGTCGGCGGTGAACGCCGCAGCGGTCGCCCCGACGTCGAGCCGGTAGCCCAGCGCCAGCATCGGCCCGGACAGCTCGATCCCCTGCTCGGTGACCCGTGCGCCCACGCCCTCCAGTGGTGCGCCGTCGTAGACGCAGCCACCGGCGGTCTCGCTCATGCCGTAGGTCGTGCGCACCCGCACCCCGGCGGCCCGGGCGTCGTCCAGCAGGCCCGGGTCGGCGGCGGCGCCCCCGAGGAGCACGGCGTCGAAGGACGCCAGCGCGTCCGGCTCGTCGGCGAGGTACCGGCGCAGCTGGGTGGGCACCAGTGAGATGTACCGGCGGTCCCCGGCGGGCAGTCGGGTGGCGGCGGCCACCAGGGCCTCGCCGCGGCTCAGCACCACCGGCTCGCGGCCGGCCAGCGCGCTGCGCACCAGCACCTGCAGCCCGCCGATGGCCGAGGTCGGCAGTGCCAGCAGCCAGCTGCCGGGGCCACCGAGCCGGTCGGCGGTGGCGGCCGCCGAGGCACGCAGCGCCGTCGCGGAGAGGAGCACGCCCTTGCCCGCACCGGTCGACCCGGAGGTGACCACCACGAGGTCGGTGCCGGGCTCCAGCGGCTCGTCGGGGCGGAGCACGGCGCGGGCGGCGTCGGCCGGCCCGGTGCCGGCGGGCAGCACGGCCAGCGGCCGGTCGCCGTCCAGGCTGGACCGCAACGCCGGCCAGACGGTGTCGAGCACCGCCGCGGCCGCCTCGGGCGGCGGCGCGGCCACGAGGGTCAGCTGGCGGTGCACGAGGAGTCAGGCTACGGCGGCCCGCGCTCAGAACAGGTCGGGCACCAGTGCCAGGACGACGAACCGGATCGCGCGGCCGACCAGGCAGGTCACCACGAAGGCCCGCAGGCTCATCTTCGACGTCCCGGCGTAGAAGGCGATCGCCAGCAGCGGCGGGATGCCCACCGAACCGCTGAGCAGCACCACCCCCGGTCCCCAGCGGCCGGACAGCAGCGCGACGCCCCGGGCGTTGACCCGCTTCAGCCAGCGGCTGACCGGCCGGAGCGCCCGCGTCACCGGCCCGCCCGGGGGTGGCTCCCCAGCGGCCTCGGCGGCGGCGATGGCGGCCGCCTCCGCCGCCCCGCGCTCGCGCAGCCGCTCCAGCCAGCGGGAGCTGGTCGCCCCCCGGGCCGCGGAGAAGAGCAGCACCTTGCCCACGGTCTGGCCGACCGCTGCCGCCACCGCCCCGGCGACGGCGACGGTGGGGGAGCGGGTCACCGCCAGGCCGATCACGTAGGCCTCCACCGGCAGGAACGGCGTGACGGCCGAGACCGCGCCGACCACCAGGCCGAGCGCGATCAGGCCGATCGTGCCGGCGTCAGGCACGGGCGGCGGCGCCCGAGGTCGGCTGCTCGACGTGCACCAGGTCGACCGGCCGGGGCAGCCGCAGCACCCGACCCAGCGACCAGACCTTGATCACCAGCACCACCGAGGCGGCGACGAGGGCCACCCGCTGGTCGGGCACGAACACCAGCAGCAGCACGAGCAGGGTCGTGTTGGTGACCTTGGCGACCACGTGCCAGTTCAACGTCCAGGCCAGCCGGTCGACGAGGAAGAAGTAGTTCGGCGAGAGCACCGGCCAGCGCATCGGCAGCAGGGTCAGCGGCAGGTCGACCACGACGAACTGGAACAGGAAGACCGCCACCGGCCACGGGGCGTCGATGAACATCAGCAGCACGAGGGCGCAGCTGATGCAGTTGACCCGGTCGCAGACCACGTCGAACACCGCACCGAAGCGGGTCTCCTGGTCCCGCCACCGGGCGACGTTGCCGTCGGCGGAGTCGCCGATCCAGTAGGTCAGGTAGGCGGCCAGCAGCCACGGCCAGGACTCCTGGACGGCGGCGGTGGTCACCAGCGCCAGCGAGGCCAGCGTGCGGACGACGGTGACCAGGTTGGCGGCGTTGAGCAGCTGGCGGGGGTCCTCGCAGGCGCAGCCGCGCACGCCGCACCGCACCGGCAGCCCGGGTCGGCGGGGGGTGCGGTCGACGGAGACGGTCCGTGCAACCGTCGAGTGGGCCACGAGGGGACCTCCGGGTCTCGGGTGCGCCGGCCCTCCGGTCGGCGGGGCGGCGCTGCGACTGCACGCTAGGGGGCGGTTGACCCGCGCACCAGGACCGCGCCCGGGTGTCCCGGCGCCCCGCCTACGCTGTCGGCCGTGGTCACCGCCCCTCCCGACGCCGCCGCGACGGCGCTGGAGGTGCACGTCTGGTCGGTGCCGCTGCGCACCCGGTTCCGCGGCATCGACGTCCGCGACGGGGTGCTCGTGCGCGGTCCGGCCGGCTGGGGGGAGTTCTCCCCGTTCTGGGACTACGACGTCGCCGAGAGCCGCCGCTGGTGGGCCGCGGCGCACGAGGCCGCCGTCCTCGGCTGGCCCGAGCCGGTGCGGGACACCGTGCCGGTCAACGTCACGGTGCCGGCGGTGGGGCCGGAGCGGGCGCACGCCATCGTGACCGCGTCGGGGTGCGCCACCGCCAAGGTGAAGGTCGCCGAGCCCGGCCAGTCCGCCGCCGACGACCTGGCCCGGGTGGAGGCCGTGCGGGACGCGCTCGGGCCGGCCGGGGCGATCCGGGTGGACGCCAACGCCGCCTGGGACGTCGACACCGCGGTGGCCCGGCTGCGCGCGCTGGACCGGGTCGGCCTGGAGTACGCCGAGCAGCCCTGCGCCACGATCGCCGAGCTGGCCGCCGTGCGCCGGCGGGTCGACGTGCGGGTCGCCGCCGACGAGGTCGTCCGCCGCGCCGCCGACCCGCGGGCGGTCGACCTGCGCGAGGCCGCCGACGTGGTGGTGCTGAAGGTGCAGCCGTTGGGCGGGGTGCGGGCGGCCCTGGCGGTCGCGGAGGCGCACGGGCTGCCGTGCGTCGTCTCCTCGGCGCTGGAGAGCTCGGTCGGGATCGCCGCCGGGGTCGCCCTGGCCGCCGCGCTGCCGGAGCTGCCCTTCGCGTGCGGGCTGGCCACCGTCGCGCTCTTCACCGCCGACGTCACCGGTGAGCCGCTGCTGCCGGTCGACGGGGCGCTGCCGGTGCGCCGTCCGGAGCCCGACCGGCTGGCCGAGACCGCGGCCGACCCGGCGGTCGAGCAGCGCTGGCGCGACCGGCTGGCCGCGGTGACGGCACCGTGAACCCGGCCACCGCCTTCGCCCGGGTGCTCGTGGACGAGCTGGTCCGCGGTGGGGTCACCGACGCGGTGCTCGCCCCCGGGTCCCGCTCCGCGCCGGTGGCGCTCGCGCTGGCCGACGCCGAGACCGCGGGCCGGTTGCGGCTGCACGTGCGGATCGACGAGCGGACGGCGGCCTTCCTCGCCCTCGGGCTGGCGAAGGCCAGTGGGCGGCCGGTGCCGGTGCTCACCACCTCCGGGACGGCGACCGCCCACCTGCACGCGGCGGTGCTCGAGGCGCACGAGAGCGGGGTGCCGCTGCTGGCGCTGACCGCGGACCGCCCGCCGGAGCTGCGCGCCACCGGTGCGAACCAGACGATCGGCCAGGTCGGCCTCTACGGCGGCGCGGTGCGCTGGGCACTGGACGTCGGGGTGCCCGAACCGGGGCGGGAGGCGGCGCAGAACCGGTACTGGCGGTCGGTCGTCGCCAAGGCGCTGCTCGTGGCCCGCGGCTCGCTGTCCGGCGACCCCGGCCCGGTGCACCTGAACCTGGCGCTGCGCGAGCCGCTCATGCCCGACGACAGCGGCACCGGCCAGCAGCCGGCGCTGCCCTCGGGTGAGTTCGCCGGGCGCCCCGACGGTGCGCCCTGGGCGGTCCCGGCCGAGGACGGGGTGCGGACCGCGACGCTGGCCGACGGCGCGCCGGCCGGTCGCACCCTGCTGGTCGCCGGGGACGCCCCGTCCGCGATCGGGCGGGCCGCCGCCGTCGTCGCCGACCAGCGGGGCTGGCCGGTGCTGGCCGAGCCCAGCAGCGGCGCCTGGGGGGCGACGGGCGCGCTGCGCGGGTCGGCGCTGCTGCTGGGAGCCCCGGACTGGCTGGCTGCGCACCGGCCCGACCGGGTGGTCGTCATCGGCCGGCCCACGCTCTCCCGGCCGGTCAACGCGCTGCTGGGCGACCCGGCGGTCACCGTGGAGACGTACGCGCCCACGCCGCGCTGGGCCGACGCGGGCCGGGGCAGCGCCGTCGTCGGCAGTGCCCGGCTCGACCCGGCCCTGGCGCTGCGCGATCCCGGGCCGCAGGCGAGCGGGGAGTGGGCGGCCCAGTGGGCGCAGGCCGCCCGGCAGGTCGGGGCGGCGGTCGACGCCGAACTGGACGCCCCCACGGGTGGGCTGACCGCGCCCCGGCTCGCCCGGGACCTGGTGGCGGCGCTGCCGGCCGGTGCGCTGCTGGTGCTCGGCTCCTCCACGCCGGTGCGGGACGTCGACCGGGTCGCCGTCCCGCGGCCGGGGCTCACCGTGCTGGCCAACCGCGGGGTCGCCGGCATCGACGGCACCATCTCCACTGCGATCGGGGCCGCGCTCGCACACCAGGGCGCCGGCGGCGGGCCGGCGTTCGCGCTGATGGGCGACCTGACGTTCCTGCACGACCTGACCGGGCTGCTGCCCGGGGCGGGCGAGCCCCGGCCGGACCTGACCGTCGTCGTCCCGGACAACGACGGAGGCGGCATCTTCGCCCAGCTCGAGCCGGGGCAGCCGCAGTACGCCGCCAGCTACCGGCGGGTGTTCGGCACCCCGCACGGCCGGGACCTGGTGGCGGTGGCGCGCTCGCTCGGCTGGGCGGCGACCGCGGTCAGCGACCCGACGCAGCTGGTCGCCGCGCTCGGCGCGGGCGGGCCGCGGGTGGTCGTCGTCCGCACCGACGCCGCCGCCGAGGCGGCCCTCTCCACCCGGCTGCGCGCGGCCGCGGTCACCGCGCTCGGCTAGCTGGACGGAGCGCCGGGCCGGCTCAGGCCTGGGCGACGGGCAGGTCGCCTGCGGTGGTCGCCGGCCGCGGTCGGGGGAGCGCCGGTGCGCCGGCGGCCTGGGCGAGGAGCAGCAGCTCCGCCTCCTCGGCCTCCAGCGGCTTGGCGAACAACCAGCCCTGGGCCAGGTCGCAGCGCTCGGCCCGCAGCCGGTCGCGCTGGGCCTCGGTCTCCACGCCCTCGGCGACGACCTCCAGCCGCAGGGTGTGCCCGAGCTGGACCAGCCCGTGCACGATCGCCGCGTCGTCGGCCGAGCCGTCGAGGAGGCTCACGAACGAGCGGTCGATCTTGAGCACGTCGACGTCGAACTGGCGCAGGTAGCTCAGGGACGAGTAGCCGGTGCCGAAGTCGTCCAGGGCCAGCCGGGTGCCGAGCGCGCGCAGCTCGCAGAGCCGTGCGGCGACGGCGTCCGGGTCGGTGACCAGCGCGGTCTCGGTGACCTCCAGGACCAGCGAGGACGGCGTGATGCCGCTGGAGGTCAGCGCCTCGGCGACGTGCTCGACCAGGGTGCCGCCGGCCAGCTGCCGCGCGGAGACGTTGACCGCCATGGACAGCGGCGTGAGCCGGGGGTGGGCGCGCTGCCAGCGGGCGGCGGTGGCGGTGGCCTCGGCCAGCACCCAGCGGCCGATCGGCAGGATGTGCCCGGAGTCCTCTGCGATCGGGACGAACCGGTCCGGACCGATCGCGCCGAGGCTGGGGTGCTGCCAGCGGAGCAGCGCCTCGAAGCCGACCACCTGCTCGGTCTGCAGGTCGACCACCGGCTGGTAGACCAGCCGCAGCTGGCCGGCGGCCAGGGCGCCGCCCAGCTCCCGCTCCAGCTCGATCCGCTCCAGCGCCGCGGCGCGCATCGACGGGTCGAACACCACCCACTGGGCGCGGCCGGCGGCCTTGGCCTGGTACATCGCGATGTCTGCGTCGCGGAACAGCGAGAGGGGGGTCGCGTCGGGCTCGGCGACGACGATCCCGATGCTGGCGGCCACGGTCACCCGGTGGCCGTGCAGCAGCACCGGCTCGCCGAGGACCTGCAGCAGCCGCTCGGCCAGCGAGGCGGCGACCGGCAGGCCGTCCCGGGTGTCGTCGATGAGGACGGCGAACTCGTCGCCGCCCAGCCGGGCCACGGTGTCCGCCGCCCGGACGACCCCCTGCAGCCGCTCGGCCACCGTGCGCAGCAGGTCGTCGCCGGCCAGGTGACCGAGGCTGTCGTTGACGTCCTTGAAGCCGTCCAGGTCCAGGCACAGGACGATCGGCGGGCTGCCGGTGCGGCCGGCCCGGCGCAGCGCCTGCTCGGTGTGGTCGAGGAAGAGCGAACGGTTGGCCAGTCCGGTCAGCCCGTCGTGGAAGGCCTGGTGGGCCAGCTCCTGTTCGGCGAGCTTGCGCGGGGTGATGTCGTAGACGCTGACGGCGATGCCGCCGACGTCCGGGTCGTGTCGCAGGTCGACGGCGCGCCCGCCCAGCCACACCGTGCCACCGGTGGGGTGGGTGCCGCGCAGCTCCAGCTCGACCGGTTCACCCGGTGTGAGCCGGGCCCGGTCGAGGGCGCCCAGGACGTCGGTGGGGTCGACACCGATGCCGCTGAGCAGCTGGGGCAGCGAGCGCCCGGTGCACCCGGGGCGACCGAGCAGCGCGGCCAGCGACCGGGAGTCCGAGGTCAGCCGCCCGTCGCGGTCGACGACGGCCACCGCGTCGGAGGAGGTCACCGCCAGCGCCTCGTACCGCCGGGCCAGGGAGCGGACCTCGGCCCGGGCGCGGTCCTGGTCGGTGAGCAACCGCTGGGCGCGGACGATGATCAGCACGGTCAACGTGGCGGTGGCCAGCAGGCCGGGCAGCGGGTCGATGTCCGCACCGGCCAGCCAGGCCCGGAGCTCGAAGCCGCCGGGCACCAGCAGCGGCAGGAACGCCAGGGTCATCCGCCACCGCCCGGTCCCGGCCGTGGCGGTCGTCACGGTCGGGCCGGCGGGGAGGGCCGAGCGGTCCGCCCAGGGCAGCGTCGCCAGCGCGATCGCACCGACCAGCCAGCCGGCGTCCAGCCAGCCGCTGACCGTGTCCGGGGCCGCCAGCAGCAGCCAGGCCAGGTCGGAGGCGAGCCAGGCGGTGGAGCCGAGGCCGAGCAGGAGCGCCGGCACCCCGACCCGCGACTGCACGACCATGCCCCGCACCACCAGGCCGAGGACCATCGCGTCGAGCAGCGGGTACGCCGCCCAGATGGCCCGGGTGCCCAGCGGCAGGCTGTCGTCGGTCAGCGTCGAGTGCACCGAGGTCTGCCAGACCACCAGCAGGGCGATCACCAGCACCGCCGCGCCGTCGAGCAGCGCGTGGAAGCGGGCCCGGGGGTGGCTGTCGCCGTCCCCGGCGTAGACCAGCAGGGCGGCCCCGAGGGCGACGTAGGAGGCCAGGTAGGCGGCATCGGCGACCGAGACGTCCGGCGGGGCGTCGGCCAGCCACGCCTGCAGCTGCCACAGCACGTCGCCGACGGCGTTGAGCGAGACGGCGACCGCCACCCACCGGGCCGCCGGCCCCGGGCGACACCGCCGGACACCCAGCCAGGCAGCGACCGCGGCGCCGACGGTGACGACCAGGTAGACGATCGAGGCCGAGGTGGACCCGCCGGTGAGGCCGACCAGGACGACGAGGGCAGCGGCCAGCGACAGCCACACGGCAGCGGCCGTGCGGCCGCCGTCGTCCGCCGTCCTGCTGACCATGTCCTGTCGTCCCCCTCGCCGGTGTCCCGTTCTGGACACTGTCGGGCCGCAGGCTGGTCGTCTTGACCCCAGGGGACCACCTCGCCGGGTGCGGTCCTCCCTCCGGGGGAGGCCTCAGTCCTCCAGTGCGGCCTGGAAGGCGGCCAGCTTCGCCTGGGTCTCGGCCAGCTCGGCGATCGGGTCGGAGTCGGCGACGATGCCGCAGCCGGCGAACAACCGGGCCTGCCGTCCGCCATCGGCCCCGGTCAGCTCCGCGCAGCGCAGCGCCAGCCCGAACTCGCCGTCGCCGCGGGCGTCCAGCCAGCCGACCGGCCCGGCGTAGCGGCCCCGGTCCATCCCCTCGAGCTCGGTGATGACCCGGGCCGCCGTGGCCGTCGGGCTGCCGCAGACCGCGGCCGTGGGGTGCAGGGCGCCCACCAGCTCCAGCAGGCCGGTCACGTCGTCGTCCCGCTGGCGGCCGCGGACGTCGCTGGACAGGTGCCGGACGTTGGGCAGGGTGAGCACGGAGGGCTGCTCCGGGACGACGAGCTCGTCGACGAACGGCCGGAGCGCGTCGGCGAGGGAGTCGACGGCGTAGGCGTGCTCGGCGTGGTCCTTGACCGACGTCTGCAGGCCCGCCGCCAGCCGGTCGTCCTCCGCGCCGGCGCCCCGCGGGGCCGTGCCGGCCAGCACGCGGGCGTCCAGCTCCCGGCCGGTCCGGCGCAGCAGCAGCTCGGGGGTGGCACCCAGCAGGCCGTCGACGGCGAAGGTCCAGGTGTCCGGGAACCGCTCGGCCAGGCGCAGCAGCAGGCGGCGGGGGTCCAGCGGGCGGTCGGCGCTGACCAGCAGGTCCCGTGCCAGGACCACCTTGTCCAGCTCACCGGCGTCGATCCGGGCGACCGCGGCGGCCACGGCGGCGCACCAGGCCATCGGGTCCAGGGCCCCGTCGGCGTAGGCGAGCCGGCCGATCGAGGTGGCCGCGTGCTGCGTCGAGGTCTCGACGACCGTGAGCGCCTCGTCGTCCGCGTCGCCGGTGACGGTCACCCAGGTGCACCCGTCGCGCCGACCCACGACGACCTCGGGGACGACGAACACCGACGTCCCCACCGCCGGGTCGAAGGCCACGGAGGCGAACAGGACCGGCCCGGAGCCGGGGACGCCGATCGGGTCGTGGACCTCGGTGTCCGCGCAGCGCCGGGCCCACCAGTCGGCGGCCTCGGTGAGCGCACCCGGGCCGGAGACCTCCAGCCGGTCGGCCTCGCCCCAGCCGACCAGGCCCTCGCCGCGGCGCACCCAGGCGAGCGCACCGTCGCGGGGGAGCAGGGTCAGCAGCGGCGTGCGACGGGTGCCCAACGGGGTGGTGGTGACCGCCGCCGCGCTGGTCGCGGCGCGTGCGGCTGCCCTGGTCACCGCTCCAGGGTAGGAGGCGCGCAGGTAGCGTCGCCGTCGTGGCGACCGGGGAACGGGCTGGGGCAGCAGGGACGCGAGCCGGGCTGGACAAGCGGCCGGCGGAGGTCGCGGCGATGTTCGACCGGGTCGCCGGCCGGTACGACCTGACCAACACGGTGCTCTCCGCCGGTCTGGACGCCGGCTGGCGCCGGGCCACCCGCGAGGCGCTGGGCGCGCGACCGGGGACCACCGTGCTCGACGTCGCGGCCGGGACGGGCGTCTCCACCGTCGAGCTCGCCGCCGGGGGAGTGCGCGCGATCGCCTGCGACTTCTCCCAGGGCATGCTGCGCGCCGGGGCGTCCCGACCGGTGCCGAAGGTGGCCGGGGACGCGATGGCGCTGCCGCTGGCCGACGAGAGCGTCGACGGCGTCGTCATCTCCTTCGGCCTGCGCAACGTCGCCGACCCGCAGGCCGCGCTGCGCGAGTTCTCCCGGGTGACCCGGCCCGGCGGCACGCTGGTGGTCTGCGAGTTCTCCAGCCCCACCTTCTCCCCGTTCCGCACCGTCTACACCGAGTACCTGATGCGGGCCCTGCCGGCGATCGCCCGGGCGGTGAGCAGCAACCCGGAGGCCTACGTCTACCTGGCCGAGTCGATCCGCGCGTGGCCGCCGCAGCCGGAGCTGGCGCGGTGGCTGCAGGGCGCCGGCTGGGCCGACGTCGCGTGGCGCGACCTGACCGGCGGCGTCGTCGCCCTGCACCGCGGCACCCGCGTCTAGCCGTCGGCCAGCACGGCCGCCAGGACCGCGCCGGCGCGCTGCCGTTGCACCGCGTCGGTCTCGGCTGCACCGGCGCACACGATGAGCGCCTTCCACAACGCCCAGCCGCGCCCGCGGGCCCAGGTGCCCGCGTCGAGGTCCAGGCCGGCCCGGAAGGCCGCCCGGCTGCGGCCGGAGAAGAGCGTCCAGGCGACGACGAGGTCGCACGCCGGGTCACCCACCCCGCACGTGCCGAAGTCCAGCACCGCGGCCAGCCGGCCGTCCCGCACGAGCAGGTTGCCGGCCGCGACGTCGCCGTGGAACCACCGCGGCGGTCGGTCCCAGGAGGTCGCGGTCGCAGCCGACCAGACGGCCGTGGCCGCCCGGCCGTCGATCGCGTCGCCGAGCGCCTCGATCGCCGCGTGCGTCTCGGCTGCGTAGTGGCTGAGCGGGGCGCCGCGGAACCAGCTGTGCGGCCCGGCCGGTGGCCCGTCGGTCGGGTCGACCAGCTGGAGGGCGGTGAGGAAGCCGGCCAGCTCGGTGGCGAACGTGGTGAGGTCGTCGACCGGCGCAGCGGACGCGTCGGCCCCCTCCGACCAGCGGTACACCGACCAGGGCCACGGGAAGCCCGCACCCGGAGCCCCCTGGCCGAGCGGCACGGGGACCGGCAGCGGCAGCCGCGGCGCCAGGTGGGGGAGCCAGGTCTGCTCCTTGACCACCTGGGCGGCGTAGGGCTCCGCGCTCGGCAGCCGGACGAGCATCTCCGCGCCGAGCCGGAACGTGCGGTTGTCCCAGCCGCCCGGCTCCACCGGCACGACCGGCAGGTGCGCCCACTCCGGGAACTGGCTCGCGACCAGTCGGCGCACGAGCGGGACGTCGATGCGTGGGGTGGTCACCGGGGCACCCTGCCCGCACCCGCACGCGGGGGCCATCGCTTTGTTTGCGACCCCGGACCGCGACCCGCGCGTCGAGTGTTGCGTCGAGTGCCGAGCTGTCTACGTCTGGGCTCCGGATCAGACGTGCACAACCCCTCACTCGGCGAGCGCCGCCCGGGCCGGCCGGCGACGTGTTGCGCCCGCAGCGGACGGCGTTCCCTGTCCGCTGCGGGAGGAGCAGGCTCCGGGCATGACGATCCCGCCCACCCCTGAGCCCCAGCCGCCGTCGCCGTCCCCGTCGCCGACCGACCCGATCACCCCGCCGTCCCCGGCGCCCGTCCCCGGCCCGGAGCCGACCGATCCCACCGCGCCGCCGCCGGCCCCGGCCCCCGGACCGCTGTGAGCCGCTGACCTGCGCTCTCACGGCCTGTCAGGACCCCCGGTGTGAACTCGATCACCGGGGGTCCTGGTGTTCGGACACCCCTTCGGCATAGGCTTCGACCACTCGACCTTGTGAACCAGTTCACAAGCTCAGGGTGAAGCAGTTCACAAGGGGTCGCCCGGTCGTCGGATGTGAGCGGAGGTCGTCGCAGTGGTCCGCCCGAGGTCGTGCACGCCCCCCACCGTCCCGCGGAACGTCTGCTTCGGGAGCTGCTGATGCTGTCGAACTACGTGCCCCTGGTCGGGCTCTTCGTGCTCGCTGCGGGCTTCGCGCTCTTCTCGGTCACCGCCGCACCGTTCATCGGCCCGCGCCGCTACAACAGCGCGAAGGTGCAGGCCTACGAGTGCGGGATCGAACCGGTCGACCAGCCGCTCACCGGCGGACGGATCCCGGTCAAGTACTTCCTCACCGCGATGCTCTTCATCGTCTTCGACATCGAGATCGTCTTCCTCTACCCGTGGGCGGTCGCCAACGACGCGCTCGGCCTGTGGGGCCTCGGCGCGATGGCGGTCTTCATCGGCACCGTCTTCATCGCCTTCGTCTACGAGTGGCGCCGCGGGGGGCTCGAATGGGACTGACCGACACCCGACCGACCGACACGGGACCGACCACGGACGGAGGGCGCTGAGATGGGCCTGGAGGAGAAGCTCCCGAGCGGCGTCCTGCTGACCAGCGTCGAGAAGCTCGTCAACTGGACCCGCAAGTCCTCGCTCTGGCCGGCGACGTTCGGCCTGGCCTGCTGCGCGATCGAGATGATGGCGTCCGGCGCCGGCCGCTACGACCTGGCCCGGTTCGGCATGGAGGTGTTCCGCGCCTCCCCGCGCCAGGCCGACCTGATGATCGTGGCCGGGCGGGTCAGCCAGAAGATGGCCCCGGTCCTCCGGCAGATCTACGACCAGATGCCCGAGCCGCGGTACGTGCTCGCCATGGGCGTCTGCGCCAGCTCCGGCGGCATGTTCAACAACTACGCGATCGTGCAGGGCGTCGACCACATCGTCCCGGTGGACATGTACCTGCCCGGCTGCCCGCCGCGGCCGGAGATGCTCACCGACGCCATCCTCAAGCTGCACCACAAGATCCAGCACCAGCCGCTGGGCGCCAAGCGCGCCCGGGAGCAGGCCGCCGCCCGCGCCAACGGCACGGCACCGGAGCTGCACCTCGCGATGCCCTCCAGCGTCCGGGCGGACCCGGCGGCGAAGCGCGCCTACGAGCAGGCCGCCGCCGAGGGCCGCACCGGCCAGTTCGCCATCGAGCAGCGCGGGGGCAACGCCGTCGCCCTGCCCGGAGCGGACCGATGAGCGACGAGGCCGGCTACGGGGCCGCGACCGAGCCCGGCGGGGGCTTCCGCAAGGGCGCCTTCGGGGTCAGCGGCAGCGGCGACACGTCCGGCTTCGGTGGCCTCGTCCGGGTCGAGCCCGGCGGCGCCGTCGCGCTGCACTCCACCGACCGGCCCTACGGCGGCTGGTTCGACGAGGTCACCGACGCGCTGGTCGACGCCGTCGGCGCGGCCACGTACGCCGCCGCCGTCCACCGGGTCCTGGTCGACCGGGGCGAGATCACGTACTTCGTCGCCCGCGAGCACCTGCTCACCCTGGTCCAGGCGCTGCGGGACGACGAGTCGTTGCGCTTCGAGCTGTGCAGCAGCGTCTCCGGCGTCGACTACGCCGACAGCGGCGGCCCGGCCGCGACGCCCGACCGGCCCCGGCTGCACGTCGTCTACCACCTGACCTCGATGACCTACCGCCGCCGGATCCGGCTCGAGGTGGCCGTCACGGCCGAGGACCCGCACGTCCCGTCGGTCAGCTCCGTCTACCCCACGGCGGACTGGCACGAGCGGGAGGCCTGGGACATGTTCGGCATCGTCTTCGACGGCCACCCGGCGCTGACCCGGATCCTCATGCCCGACGACTGGGAGGGCCACCCCCAGCGCAAGGACTACCCGCTCGGCGGCGTCCCGGTCGAGTACAAGGGCGCCCAGATCCCCCCGCCCGACGAGCGCCGGAGCTACCGATGACGACGACGAGCGACCCGTACGCCGCCGGCTCCCGGGAGACCACCGAGGGCCGGGTCTACACGGTCACCGGCGGCGACTGGGACCAGACCTTCGGCGCCGACACCCACGACGACCAGCGGCTCGTGGTCAACATGGGCCCGCAGCACCCCTCGACCCACGGGGTGCTCCGGCTGGTGCTCGACCTCGAGGGCGAGACCGTCACCCAGGCCCGCGTCGTCATCGGCTACCTGCACACCGGCATCGAGAAGACGACGGAGTACCGCACCTGGACCCAGGGCACGACCCTGGTCACGCGGATGGACTACCTGGCCCCGCTGTTCAACGAGACCGCCTACTGCCTGGCCGTGGAGAAGCTGCTCGGCATCGAGGCGCCGCCCCGGGCGCAGACCATCCGGGTGCTGGTCATGGAGCTCAACCGGATCGCCTCGCACCTGGTCGCGCTGGCCACCTTCGGCATGGAGATGGGCGCGCTCACCGGCATGACCAACGGCTTCCGCGAGCGGGAGCTGGTCCTGGACGTGCTCGAGGAGATCACCGGGCTGCGGATGAACCACGCCTACGTCCGCCCCGGCGGGTTGGCGCAGGACCTCCCCGAGGGTGCTGTCGAGTCCGTGCGGGAGCTGCTCGCCGTCCTCCCCGAGCGGGTCGCGGGCACCCACCGGCTGCTCACCGGCCAGCCGATCTGGCAACGCCGGCTCAAGGACGTCGGCTACCTCGACCTCACCGGCTGCGTGGCCCTCGGCGTCACCGGCCCGGTGCTCCGCGCGGCCGGCCTGCCCTGGGACATGCGCAAGGTCGAGCCGTACCTGGGCTACGAGACCTACGACTTCGAGGTGCCGACGGCGGACACCTGCGACGCGTGGGGCCGGTACCTGGTGCGGATGGGCGAGATCACCGAGTCCATCAAGATCATCGGTCAGGCGCTGGACCGGCTCGAGCCGGGGCCGGTGATGGTCGAGGACAAGAAGATCGCCTGGCCGGCGCAGCTGTCCCTCGGCGCCGACGGCATGGGCAACTCCCTGGACCACGTCCGGCACATCATGGGCCAGTCGATGGAGGCCCTGATCCACCACTTCAAGCTGGTCACCGAGGGCTTCCGGGTACCGGCCGGCCAGGTCTACACGGCGATCGAGTCCCCCCGCGGCGAGCTCGGCTACCACGTGGTCAGCGACGGCGGGACGCGCCCGTTCCGGGTGCACGTCCGTGACCCCAGCTTCGTCAACCTGCAGGCCACCGCGGCGATGAGCGAGGGCGGCATGATCGCCGACGTCATCGCCGCGATCGCCTCGATCGACCCCGTGATGGGGGGAGTGGACCGCTGATGAGTGCTCTTCCCGGTTCCTACGAGGGGACGGCGGTCACCGGGCTGGACGCCAGCCCGGTGGAGCCGGCCGCCCCGGACCTGCCGCCGCTGACCGAGCAGACCGAGGCCGAGGCCCGTGAGCTGATGGCCCGCTACCCGCAGGAGCGGTCGGCGCTGCTGCCGATGCTGCACCTGGTCCAGTCCGTGCAGGGCTACGTGTCGCCCGAGGGCGTCGGCTTCTGCGCCCGGCTGCTCGGGCTGACCAAGGCCGAGGTGGGCGCGGTCGCGACGTTCTACACGATGTACAAGCGGCACCCGACCGGTGAGCACCTGGTCAGCGTCTGCACCAACACGCTCTGCGCCGTCCTCGGCGGCCAGCGGATCTACGACGCGATCTCCGCCGACCTCGGCGTGGGCCACGACCAGACCGCCGCCGACGGCTCGGTCACCCTGGAGCACGCCGAGTGCCTGGCCGCCTGCGACTACGCGCCGGTGGTCACCGTCGACTACGAGTTCTACGACCAGCAGGACGTCGAGTCGGCCCGGGCGCTGGTCACCGCACTGCGGATGGGGGAGAAGCCGCCGCCCACCCGCGGGGCCCCGCTGACCGACTTCCGCGGCGTCTCCCGCCAGCTGGCCGGCTTCTCCCAGCACGCCGACCTCGAGGCCGAGCGGGCGGCGATCGATGCCCCGTCGGCCGGTGGGCCGACGCTGGTCGGGGTCCGGCTGGCCGCCGAGCGCGGTGAGTCCGCACCCCCGATGGGCGACGCCGAGCCCGAGCAGGCGCCCGAGCCGGACGTCGAACCCGCCGGAGCGCCGGGGGAGACGCCGTCCGAGCAGGCCGCCGACACCGCCGTCGCCTCCGCCGACACCCCGGCCGAGCGGGCCGGCGCGGCCCAGCACCACCCGGACGCCCCCGAGCCCGCCGGCCGCCAGCCGGCCGAGCGCGGCCGCGAGGGCACCGACACCCCGCCCACCAGCTCGGGCGCCGGGCAGAACAGCTCGATCGAGCGGGAGACCTGAGATGCCCCTGACCCCCGTCCTCACCGCCCGCTACGACGCGCCCCGCTCGTGGACGCTGGAGACCTACGAACGCCTCGACGGCTACCGCGCGCTCCGCTCCGCCCTGGAGATGGCGCCGGACGACGTCGTCGCCCTCGTCAAGGACTCCGGGCTGCGCGGCCGCGGCGGCGCCGGCTTCCCGACCGGGATGAAGTGGAGCTTCATCCCGCAGCCGAAGCCGGGGGAGGCCCCGACCGGCCCGGCGGCGGCGCCGAAGTACCTGGTGGTCAACGCGGACGAGGGCGAGCCGGGCACGTGCAAGGACCTGCCGCTGATGATGGCCGACCCGCACTCGCTGGTGGAGGGCGTGATCATCACCGCCTACGCCATCCGCTCGAGCTTCGCCGTCATCTACGTGCGCGGTGAGGCGGTGCACGCCCACCGCCGGTTGATCGCCGCCGTGCAGGAGGCGTACGCCGCCGGCTACCTCGGCAGCGACGTGCTCGGGTCGGGCTACGACCTCGAGCTGGTGGTGCACGCCGGCGCCGGCGCCTACATCTGCGGCGAGGAGACCGCGCTGCTGGACTCCCTGGAGGGCTACCGCGGTCAGCCCCGGCTCAAGCCGCCGTTCCCCGCCGTCGCCGGCCTCTACGGCTCCCCGACGGTGATCAACAACGTGGAGACGCTGGCCAGCGTGCCGTACGTGGTCCGCGGCGGGGCCGAGTGGTTCAAGACGATGGGCCCGGAGAAGTCGCCCGGCCCGAAGATCTACTCGCTGTCGGGCCGGGTGGTGCACCCCGGTCAGTACGAGGCCCCGATGGGGACGACGATGCGCGAGCTGCTGGCCATGGCCGGCGGCGTCCGCCCGGGGCACGAGCTGAAGTTCTGGACGCCGGGCGGCTCCTCGACCCCGTACTTCACCGCGGAGCACCTCGACGTCCCGCTGGACTTCGACTCGGTCGCCGCGGCCGGCTCGATGCTGGGCACCACCGCGCTGATGGTCTTCGACGAGACCGACTCGATCGTCGAGGCGACCCTGCGGTTCACCGAGTTCTACGCCCACGAGAGCTGCGGCAAGTGCACCCCCTGCCGGGAGGGCACCTACTGGCTGGTCCAGATCCTGGAGCGGCTGGTGCACGGTCAGGGCCGGGCCGCCGACCTCGACCTGCTCACCGACACCTGCGACAACATCCTGGGCCGTTCGTTCTGCGCCCTCGGCGACGGTGCGACCAGCTGCATCGCCAGCTCGCTGAAGTACTTCAAGGACGACTACGTCGCGCTGCTGCCGGCCGAGGAGCAGGCCCGCCTCGGTCGCTCGCTGCGGCTCGAGCCGGTTGGAGCAGCCTGATGACCCTCACCCCGGCCACCCCCGAGCCCGCGCCGGCGCTGCCGCCGGGCGCACCCGGTCCGCACACGCCGCCCGATGCCGTGCACTGCACCATCGACGGCTTCCCGGTCGCCGTGCCGAAGGGCACGCTGATCATCCGGGCCGCCGAGCAGATCGGCATCCAGATCCCGCGCTTCTGCGACCACCCGCTGCTCGACCCGATCGGTGCCTGCCGGCAGTGCCTGGTCGAGGTGGAGGGGCAGCGCAAGCCGGTGGCCTCCTGCACCACCCCGGTGACCCCGGACATGGTGGTGCAGACCCAGCTCACCAGCCCGGTCGCGGACAAGGCCCAGCAGGGCACGATGGAGCTGCTGCTGGTCAACCACCCGCTGGACTGCCCGGTCTGCGACAAGGGCGGGGAGTGCCCGCTGCAGAACCAGGCGATGAGCAACGGGCGCGCCGAGTCCCGCTTCGTGGAGACCAAGCGCACCTACCCCAAGCCGCTGCCGATCAGCTCCCAGGTGCTGCTGGACCGCGAGCGTTGCGTGCTCTGCGCCCGCTGTACCCGGTTCAGCCAGCAGGTGGCCGGTGACCCGTTCATCGAGCTGTTCGAGCGCGGCGCGCTGGAGCAGGTGGCGATCTACGAGGACGAGCCGTTCGAGTCCTACTTCTCCGGCAACACCACGCAGATCTGCCCGGTCGGCGCGCTCACCAGCGCCACCTACCGGTTCCGCGCCCGCCCGTTCGACCTGCGCAGCGAGCCGAGCGTCTGCGAGCACTGCGCCAGCGGCTGCGCCCAGCGCACCGACTACCGGCGCGGCACGGTGACCCGGCGGCTGGCCGGGGATGACCCGGCGGTCAACCAGGAGTGGAACTGCGACAAGGGCCGGTACGCCTTCCGCTACGCCAGCAGCAACGAGCGGCTGATGACGCCGATGGTCCGCCGGGACGGTGCGCTGCAGCCGGCCTCGTGGCCGGAGGCCTGGGCCGCCGCGGCCGAGGGGCTGCGGGCGGCGCGCGCGGCCGGCGGGGTCGGGGTGCTGCCCGGTGGCCGGCTGACCGTCGAGGACGCCTACGCCTACGCCGCCTTCGCCCGCGTGGCGCTGGGCACCAACGACGTCGACGCCCGGGCCCGTGCCCACTCCGCCGAGGAGCTGGACTTCCTGGCCACGCACGTCGCCGGCACCGCCCCCGGTGCCGGGGCGGTCAGCTACGACGACCTGACCGCCGCTCCCGCGGTGCTGCTGGTCGGCTTCGAGCCGGAGGAGGAGTCGCCGATCGTCTTCCTGCGGCTGCGCCGGGCCGTGCGGACGGCGGGCATGCAGGTGTTCGACGTCGCCCCCTTCGGCACCCGGGCCGCGGAGAAGCTGCAGGCCACCGTGCTGAGCACCGTCCCGGGCCAGGAGGCCCAGCTGCTCCGCGACCTGGCCGCCAACCCGGTGGACGGCGTGCTGGCCGACGCGGCCGTCGCCCTCTTCCGCCCGGGCGCGGTGATCCTGGCCGGGGAGCGGCTGGCCGAGCTGCCGGGCGGGTTCTCCGCGGTCAGCGCCCTCGCCGCCGAGACCGGCGCCCGGATCGGCTGGGTGCCCCGCCGGGCGGGGGAGCGGGGCGCGGTCGAGGCCGGCGCGCTGCCGACCCTGCTCCCGGGTGGGCGCACCGTCGCCAACGCCGCCGACCGGGCCGCCGTCGCCCAGCGCTGGGGAGCCGACGTCCCGGCGACCCCGGGGCGCGACCTCACCGGCATCCTCACCGCCGTGCGCGGCGGCGACCTGGCCGGTCTCCTGGTCGGGGGCGTCGACCCCGCCGACCTGCCCGACCCGCTGCTGGCCGAGCAGGCGCTGCAGAACGCCCGGTTCGTGGTCAGCCTGGAGCTGTTCCCGACCGCGGTCACCGCACACGCCGACGTCGTCCTCCCGGTCGCCGCCGCCCCGGAGAAGGCCGGCAGCTACCTGGACTGGGAGGGCCGGGTCCGCTCGTTCGACGCGACCCTGCACGGCTCCGGGCAGCTCACCGACGGCCGGGTGCTCCAGGGCCTGGCCGAGCACCTCGGCGTCGACCTGCGGGTGGGCTCGGTGACCGAGGTGCGCGCCCAGCTGACCGCGCTCGGCGGGGCCGCGCAGGCACCCGCCGGCACCGGGGCCGACGTCGCCCCGGCACCGCTGCCGGAGCTCGCCGACGACGAGGCGGTGCTCGCCTCCTGGCGGCAGCTGGTCGACGTCGGGACGCTGCAGCGGGAGGAGCCGGCGCTGGCCGGCACCGCCCGTCCCCCGGTCGCCCGGCTCGGCAAGGACGCCGCCCGCCGGCTCGGCGTGGCCGACGGCGACCCGCTCACCGTCACCGGTCCGGCCGGGGCGGTCACCCTGCCGGTGCGGCTGGTCGAGATGCCCGACGGGGTGGTCTGGCTGCCGATGCGCTCCCCGGGCAGCGAGGTCCGCACCCAGCTCGGGGCCGGCCCCGGCGCCGTCGTCCGGCTCGCCGGACCGCCGCCCACCCCGGCCGGCGCGACGTCTCTCTCGAGCCTGCGGGGAGCCCAGGAGTGACCGTCTTCGCCGCCGCCGACCAGCCCACGCTGGAGGACTTCGGGAACGACGTCTGGTGGATCGTGCTCATCAAGATCGTCGGCATCTTCGGGGTGCTGGTGCTGATGACGCTGTTCGCCATCGTCTTCGAGCGCAAGGTCGTCGCCCGGATGCAGCAGCGGATCGGCCCCAACCGGGTCGGGCCGCGTGGCTACCTGCAGAGCCTCGCCGACGGCCTGAAGCTGGCGTTCAAGGAGGACATCATGCCGGCGCTGGCCGACAAGCCGGTGTACTTCCTGGCGCCGGTCATCGCCACCATCCCGGCCTTCCTGGCCTTCTCCGTCATCCCGCTCGGCCCGACGGTCAGCATCTTCGGCGAGCGCACGCCCCTGCAGCTCGTCGACTCCCCGATCGGGGTCCTCATCGTGCTGGCCGCCTCGGCGATGGGCGTCTACGGCATCGTGCTCGGTGGCTGGGCATCCGGGTCGACCTACCCGCTGCTCGGCTCGCTGCGCAGCGCGGCGCAGATGATCAGCTACGAGATCGCGATGGGCCTGTCGATCGTCGCGGTGTTCCTCTACGCCGGTTCGATGTCGACCTCGGAGATCGTGGCCGCCCAGGCCGACGGCACCGAGCTGTCCTTCTTCGGCCTGGAGTTCACCGGGCCCAGCTGGTACGCCGTCCTGCTGCCGGTCTCCTTCGTCATCTACGTCATCGCCGTGGTGGGCGAGACCAACCGGGCGCCCTTCGACCTCCCCGAGGCCGAGAGCGAGCTCGTCGGCGGTTTCCACACCGAGTACTCGTCGCTGAAGTTCGCGCTGTTCTTCCTGGCCGAGTACATCAACATCGTCACCGTCTCCGCGCTGGCCGCCACGCTGTTCCTCGGCGGCTGGCGGGCGCCCTGGCCGATCTCCATCTGGGACGGCGCCAACACCGGCTGGTGGCCGCTGTTGTGGTTCTTCGCCAAGGTCGTCGTCGCGCTGTTCTTCTTCGTCTGGCTCCGCGGCACGCTGCCCCGGCTCCGTTACGACCAGTTCATGCGCTTCGGCTGGAAGGTGCTGGTCCCCGTCGGGCTGGTCTGGATCCTCGTGGTGGCGACGCTGCGCGCCGTCGCCCGGGAGTCCGACCTGGACGCCGGTCAGGTCGCCGTCTTCGTCGGGGTGCCGATCGCCCTGGTGCTGCTGGGCGGCCTGCTGCTCGCCTCCCGGATGCGCAACCGGGACACCCGGGTCGCCGCCCGCGAGGCCGCCGCCGGCGGGCCGGCGCCGGCCGAGCCGCAGGTGCTGGACCCCCAGGGCCGGGACCGGGCCTCCGGCGGGTTCCCGGTGCCCCCGATGGACCTGGTCGTCCCGCCCTCGCCACGGCTGCGCCGCCGCGAGTCCGTCGGCGCCGGGACCGTGGTCGGCACCGGCCGGCGCAGCAGCTCGACCACGCCTGAGGAGACCGACGATGTCTGAGCCCACCCCGCCGCCCGCCGCCGAGCCGACGTCAGGCGCCAGCCCGGCCCGGCGCGAGGGCACGGCCATCGCCCGGCAGTCCTCCACGGCGCCGTCCACCACAGCCCCCGGCAAGCGGTCCAGCTGGCTGCCCGGGCCCGCGCAGGGGTTCGGCGTCACCTTCGCCACGATGTTCAAGAAGGTGACGACCGAGTCCTACCCCGAGGTCCCGAAGCAGACCAAGCCGCGCTACCACGGCCGGCACGTGCTCAACCGGCACCCCGACGGCCTGGAGAAGTGCGTGGGCTGCGAGCTCTGTGCCTGGGCCTGCCCGGCCGACGCCATCTACGTCGAGGGCGGGGACAACACCGAGGACGCCCGCTTCTCCCCGGGTGAGCGCTACGGCGCCGTCTACCAGATCAACTACCTGCGCTGCATCTTCTGCGGGCTGTGCATCGAGGCCTGCCCCACCCGGTCGCTGACGATGAGCAACGACTTCGAGCTCGCCGACGACGACCGCCAAGCGCTGATCTACACCAAGGAACAGCTGATGGCCCCGCTGCTGCCCGGGATGGAGCAGCCCCCGCACCCGATGCGGCTGGGCGAGAACGAGCAGGACTACTACGTGCGCGACCCCAAGGCGGCGTCCCCGACGCAGCAGGCGGCCGAACCGGTGATCGAGGAACGGGCATGAGCGTGCTGGCCATGGGGGTGGTGGCAGCCGCTGCGGACACCGGGGTGGTCATCGGCACCGGGGAGACGATCGTCTTCTGGGTGCTCGCCCCGGTCGCCCTGGCCGGCGCGCTGGGCATGGTGCTGTCGAAGAACGCCGTCCACTCCGCGCTCTGGCTGGTGCTCACCATGCTCAGCCTGGGCGTGTTCTACGTCGTCCAGGAGGCGCCGTTCCTGGGTGCGGCACAGATCATCGTCTACACCGGCGCGATCATGATCCTGTTCCTGTTCGTGCTCATGCTGGTCGGCCGGGAGAGCTCGGACTCGGTGGTCGAGACGCTGCGCGGGCAGCGGGTGGCGGCGATCGTGCTGGGGATCGGCTTCGCCGGGCTGGTCGGCGCCGGCATCGCGCGGGCCACCGAGGAGCTGCCGGTCGTCGGGCTCACCGCGGTGCAGGGCACCGTGGGCGGGCCGGCCGCCGGCAACGTCGAGGCGATCGCCGCCGTGCTGTACGGCCGCTTCGTGCTGGCCTTCGAGGTCACCGGCGCGCTGCTCATCGTGGCCGCGGTCGGCGCGCTGCTGCTCACCCACGCGGAACGGGAGCCCGGCACGCAGCGCAGCCAGAAGGAGCGCTCGCGGGCCAGGTTCCTCACCGACCGGCCGCAGACGCTGCCCGGGCCCGGCGTGTACGCACGGGCCAACTCCATCGCCGCGCCCGGCCGGCTGCCCGACGGCAGCCCGGCGCCGAGCAGCTTCGCCACCGGGGTCGAGCCGGTGCGGGTCGACGAGCTGCCGCGCACCGGCAGCGTCGGCGCCGAACGGGAGGGGCTGCCGCACGCAGGCGGCACCGACGCCGCGCTCGGCACGACGACGCCGGGCACGACGCGGGAGGGGGGCCCGGCATGACGATCACCAACTACCTGGTGCTCGCGGCGATCCTGTTCACCATCGGCGCGGTCGGCGTCCTGGTACGGCGCAACGCGATCGTGGTGTTCATGTGCATCGAGCTGATGCTCAACTCGGTGAACCTCACGCTGATCACCTTCGCCCGCAGCACCGGGACGGTGGAAGGCCAGGTCATCGCCCTGTTCGTGATGGTCGTCGCCGCCGCGGAGGTGGTCGTCGGCCTGGCCATCATCATGTCGATCTACCGCACCCGCCGCTCGGCCTCCGTCGATGACGTCAACCTGCTGAAGTACTGAGCGGAACGGGGACCCAGGAGTGAACGAGGTCGTGCCTGCGTCGGTGCCGGTCGACGGGCTGTTGTCCGTCACGTGGCTGGTGATCGTGCTGCCGCTGGCCGGCGCCGCGCTGCTGCTGCTGGGTGGGCGGCGCACCGACCGGTGGGGGCACCTGCTGGCCACCGGCACCGTGGTCGCCGCGTTCGCCCTGGCCGTGGGCTGCACCCTCGCGCTGACCGGGCGCGCCGGCCGCGCGGTGAGCCTGGACCTGTTCACCTTCATCGACACCGGCAGCCTCGACGTCACCGCCGGGCTGCTCCTGGACCCGCTGTCGGCGGTCTTCGTCCTGCTGATCACCGGGGTCGGGGCGCTGATCCACGTCTACTCGATCGGCTACATGGCGCACGACCCCGGCCGCCGCCGGTTCTTCGCCTACCTCAACCTCTTCGTCGCGGCGATGCTGCTGCTGGTGCTGGGCAACAGCTTCGTGGCCCTCTACGTCGGCTGGGAGGGCGTCGGCCTGGCGTCCTACCTGCTCATCGCGTTCTGGCACACCCGCCCGGCGGCCGCCACGGCGGCCAAGAAGGCATTCCTGATGAACCGGGTCGGGGACGTCGGCCTGGCGCTGGCGATCTTCCTGATGTTCGCCCAGCTCGGGACGACGTCCTACGCCGGCGTCTTCGGTTCGGTGGGGCTGCTCGCCGGCGGCACCGTCACCGCGATCGGGCTGCTCCTGCTGCTGGGCGCCTGCGGCAAGTCCGGCCAGTTCCCGCTGCAGGCCTGGCTGCCCGACGCGATGGAGGGCCCGACCCCGGTCTCGGCGCTGATCCACGCCGCCACGATGGTGACCGCCGGGGTCTACCTGATCGCCCGCAGCGCCCCGCTCTACGACGCCACGCCCACCGCGCGCACCGTCGTCCTGGCCGTCGGTGCGGTCACCCTGCTCATCGGGGCCATCGCCGGCTGCGCGCACGACGACATCAAGAAGGTGCTGGCCTACTCCACGGTCAGCCAGATCGGCTACATGTTCCTGGCCGTCGGGCTGGGCCCGGTCGGCTACGCGGCCGCCATCGCCCACCTGCTGGCCCACGGCTTCTTCAAGGCCGGGCTGTTCCTCGGCGCCGGCTCGGTGATGCACGCGATGGACGACACCGTCGACATGCGCCGCTTCGGCGGCCTGGCCAGGCGGCTGCCGATCACCTTCGTCACCTTCGGGCTGGGCTACCTGGCGTTGATCGGCTTCCCGTTCCTCTCCGGCTGGTGGACCAAGGACGCGATCATCGAGGTCGCCCTGGACCGCGGCGGCTGGTCGGGCTGGCTGCTCGGTGGGGTCGCCGTCCTCGGCGCCGGGCTCACCGCCTTCTACATGACCCGGCTGATGCTGATGACCTTCTTCGGCCAGCCACGGTGGGAGGACGGCGTGCACCCGCACGAGGCGCCACCGTCCATGACGGCGCCGATGGTGCTGCTCGCCGTCGGGTCGGTCGCCGCCGGCTTCCTGCTGGTGGCGGTCTTCCCGCTCAGCGGCTGGCTGGAGCCGGTGTTCGGGGAACCGGAGGAGGCCGCGCACCTGGTGTCGCCGCTGGTGGTCAGCATCGTCGTCACCGTCGTCGTCGCCCTCGGGGCGCTCACCGCCTGGCTGTACGTCGGTCGCCGCGAGGTGCCCACGACGGCGCCGGCCCGCGTCTCACCGGTGGTCACCGCCGCCCGCCGCGGCCTCTACGCCGACACGGTCAACGAGTCGCTCGTCATGCGTCCGGGGGTGTGGCTGACCCGCGCGCTGGTCTGGCTGGACGCCCGCGGGGTGGACGGCGCGGTCAACGGCGCGGCCGCGGCCCTGGGCGGCGGATCGGCCCGGCTGGGGCGGGTGCAGACCGGGTTCGTCCGCAGCTACGCCCTGGGCATCCTCGGCGGCGCGGTGCTGGTCGCCGGTGCGCTGCTCGCGGTGACGGCATGACCACCCCTGACACCCCCAACCGCGGAGAGGCGGCCCAGCCGTGAGCGACGTCCCCTGGCTGGTCCTGATGATCGCCGTCCCGGCGGTCGGTGCGGCGGTGGTCGCGGCGCTGCCGCCCGCCCGGGAGGCGCTGGCCCGCCAGCTCGCCCTGGCGGTGAGCCTGCTCGTCCTGCTGCTCGCCGTGCTCACCACGATCGCCTTCGACCCCGGTGGTGAGCGGTTCCAGCTGACCACCTCGGTGGCCTGGATCCCCGACTTCGGGGTCGAGTTCGCCCTCGGTGTCGACGGCATCGCGCTGTCGATGCTGCTGCTGATCGGTGTGCTGGTGCCGGTCGTCGTCGGCGCCTCGTGGCGGGACACTCCCGTGCCCCGCCCGGGCCGCCCGGCGCGGTCGATGACCGCCTTCTGGGCCTGGCTGCTGCTGCTCGAGTCGCTGATGGTCGGGGTCTTCGCCGCCACCGACGTCTTCCTGTTCTACGTCTTCTTCGAGGCCATGCTCGTGCCGATGTACTTCCTGATCGGCAGCTTCGGCGGCCCGAACCGGCAGTACGCCGCGGTGAAGTTCTTCCTGTACAGCCTGCTCGGCGGGCTGGTCATGCTCGCCTCGGTGATCGGGCTGTACGTGGTCAGCAACTCGCAGCTGGGCGAGGGCACCTTCGCCTTCGACGCGCTGCGCCAGCTGGAGATCGACCCGAACGTGCAGAAGCTGCTGTTCGCCGGCTTCTTCCTCGCCTTCGCGATCAAGGCGCCGCTGGTGCCCTTCCACACCTGGCTGCCCGACTCCGGAGCCGAGGCGCCCATCGGCGGCGCCGTGCTGCTGGTGGGGGTGCTCGACAAGGTCGGCACCTTCGGCTTCCTCCGCTACTGCCTGCCGCTGTTCCCCGACGCGTCCCGCGACCTGGCCCCCTGGGTGCTGGCGCTCGCGGTCGCCGGGATCATCTACGCGGCGCTGCTCGCCGTCGGGCAGAGCGACATGAAGCGGCTGGTGTCCTACACCTCGATCGCCCACTTCGGCTTCATCGCGCTGGGCATCTTCGCCTTCACCACCGAGGCGGCGACCGGCGCGGTGCTCTACATGGTCAACCACGGCATCGCGACCGGCCTGCTGTTCATCGTCGTCGGCATGGTGATCGCCCGCGGCGGCTCCCGGCAGATCCGCGACTACGGCGGGCTGGCGGCCAAGGCGCCGTTGCTGGCCGGCGTCTTCCTGCTCGCCGGCCTGGCGTCGCTGGCGCTGCCGGGCACCAACAGCTTCGTCAGCGAGTTCCTGGTGCTCATCGGGGCGTTCCCGACCCGCCCGGTCTTCACGATCATCGCCACCGTCGGCATCGTGCTGGCCGCCCTCTACGTGCTGCTGATGTACCAGCGGGTCATGCACGGACCGCCGCGCGGCGTGCTCCTGGTCGAGGAGGACAGGGCCGAGGACGGCGACACCGTGCGGCCGGCCTCCGGCGCGGGAGGCGCGACCGCGGTGCTGGAGGCGCCGGTGCGGGCCAGGGTGCTGGCGGTGCGTGACCTCTCCCGCCGGGAGATCGCCGTCGTCACGCCGCTGGTCGCCCTGATCCTGGTGCTCGGGGTGTACCCGCAGCCGCTGATCGAGCTGATCAGCCCGGCGGTCGAGGCGACGATGACCGACATCGGTGTCGACCCCGGGGGCAGCACGCCGGCTGCACCGGGCAGCACCGGGACCGGGGGGACCGACTGATGGGCGCCATCGAGGCACCGGACCTGTCCTATGCGGCGCTCGCGCCGCTGCTGTTCGTCTTCGGCGCCGCGGCGGTGGGCGTTCTGGTCGAGGCGTTCGCCCCCCGGGCGGTGCGCCACCCCGTGCAGGTGGCGATCGCCCTGGTCGGCACGATCGGGGCCCTCGTCGCCACGGTGCTGCTGGCCGGCACCCAGGACGTCACCGCGGCCGGGGCGCTGGCCGTCGACGGACCGGCCCTGTTCCTGCAGGGGACGATCGCCGTCCTGGGCGCGCTGTCGGTGCTGCTGTTCAGCGAGCGCGCCCTGGACCCGGCCCGTTCGGCGTTCGTCGCCGCCGCCGCGGTGCCGGCCGGCAGCGTCCGGGACCGGGAGCTGGCCACCTCCGAGCGGGTGCAGACCGAGGTCTACCCGCTGGCCACCTTCGCCATCGGCGGCATGATGCTGTTCACCGCCGCCAACGACCTGCTGATCATGTTCGTGGCGCTGGAGGTGCTCAGCCTGCCGCTGTACCTGCTGTGCGGGCTGGCCCGCCGCCGGCGGCTGCTGTCCCAGGAGGCGGCGGTCAAGTACTTCCTGCTCGGTGCCTTCGCCTCGGCGTTCTTCCTGTACGGGCTCGCCCTCGTCTACGGGGCCACCGGCAGCGTGCGGCTGTCCGACATCCGGGTGGCCGTGGTCACCGAGGGCGGGAGCGCCCTCATGGTGCTCGGGCTCGGCCTGCTCGTCGTCGGGCTGATGTTCAAGGCCAGCGTCGCGCCCTTCCACAGCTGGACCCCGGACGTCTACCAGGGCGCACCCACGGCGGTGACCGCCTTCATGGCCGCGGCCACCAAGGTCGCCGCCTTCGGGGCGGTGCTGCGGCTGCTCTACGTCGCCTTCGGCACCGCCGACTGGACCTGGCGCCCGCTGGTCTACGCCCTGGCGATCGCCTCGATGGTCGTCGGCGCGGTGCTCGGACTGACCCAGACCGACGTCAAGCGGATGCTGGCCTACTCCTCGATCGCCCACGCCGGCTTCCTGCTCACCGGGGTCATCGGCCTCGGCCCGGACGGCACCGGCTACGGGCTGGCCGCGACGATGTTCTACCTGCTCGCCTACGGCCTCACCACGCTCGGCGCGTTCGGGCTGCTCACCCTCGTCCGGGACGGCGACGGCGAGGCCACCCACCTCTCCCAGTGGGCCGGCCTGGCCCAGCGCTCCCCGCTCGTGGCCGCCCTGATGACCTTCTTCCTGCTGGCCCTCGCCGGGATACCGCTGACCAGCGGGTTCACCGGCAAGTTCGCCGTCTTCCGGGCCGCCATCGAGGTCGGCGCCTGGCCGCTGGTCGTCACCGCCCTGGTCGCCAGTGCGATCGCGGCGTTCTTCTACCTGCGGGTGGTCGTGCTCATGTACTTCTCCGACCCGGCACCCGACGGCCCCACGGTCGGCGTCCCCGGGCTGCCGACGACGATCGTGCTGGCGATCACCGCGGCGGCCACGCTGGTGCTCGGCGTCCTGCCGGGGTCGGTGCTGGACCTGGCCGAGTCGGCGGCGGTGTTCGTCGGCTGATCGGGACCGGTGGACCGGGGCGGTGGAGGTGGAGCAGGCCGGTGGGCCGGAGGCTGTGGACGACGGCTATCTTCGTCGGTTGATGACCGGAGCCGGCACCACCAGCCCCCAGGGCGGCGGACTCGACCCCCAGCGCGAGGGCGCGACCTGGCACCGGCCCGCCCGCCCGGCCTCGACGATCGGCCCCTGGCTGCCCGACGGCGAGCTGGGCGTGGCCCTGTCCGACGGGCTCGCGCGGGTGGAGGCCCGGCTGGCGTCCTCGGTCGCCAGCGAGCACGCGTTCGTGAACGAGGTCGCCGGGCACCTCATGGCCGCCGGCGGCAAGCGGTTCCGGCCGGTCCTGGCCCTGCTCGCCGCCCAGCTCGGCGACGCGGACGCCCCCGAGGTCGTCGACGCCGCCGTCGTCTGCGAGCTGACCCACCTGGCCACGCTGTACCACGACGACGTGATGGACGAGGCCTCCGTCCGACGCGGCGCCCCGAGCGCCAACAGCCGCTGGACCAACAGCGTCGCCATCCTGACCGGCGACTTCCTCTTCGCCCGGGCGTCGGACCTGCTGGCCGACCTCGGCCCGGAGGCGGTCCGGGTGCAGGCGCAGACCTTCGAGCGGCTGGTCACCGGCCAGCTCCGGGAGACCGTCGGCGCCCGGCCGGGCGAGGACGCCGTCGCCCACCACCTCGGGGTGCTGGCCGACAAGACCGGGTCGCTGGTCGCCACCTCCGCCCGGTTCGGCGCCTCGTTCGCCGGCGCAGCCCCCGAGCTGGTCACCGCGCTCACCGCGTTCGGCGAGGAGGTCGGGGTGGCCTTCCAGCTCTCCGACGACCTGATCGACATCGTCAGCGAGGGCGGCACGTCGGGGAAGCTGCCCGGCACCGACCTGCGCGAGGGGATCGCCACCCTGCCGGTGCTGTTCGCCCTGGCCGGCGACGACCCCGCCGAGGCCCGGCTCCGCGAGCTGGTGGCCGGACCGGTCGTCGACGACGCCGAGCACGCCGAGGCCCTCGCCCTGCTGCGCAGCTCGACCTCCCTCGCCCGCGCGACCGCGGTGCTCGGTGAGTACGCCGACCGGGCCCGCAGCCGGTTGTCGGCGGTGCCCGACGGCCCGGTGCGGGAGGCGCTGTCCGGGCTGTGCACCTACGTGGTGACCCGCACGAGCTGAGCCGCACGGCCGGATCGGGGGCATCCTGGGGAGGATGACCCGACGCTCCTGGATGGCCCTGCCACCGCTCCTGCTGCTCGTCGCCTGCGGTGCCACCGACAGCGGTGCCGACGCGGCCGGCCCCGCGCCGGTGTCGGCGCCCGCCGGTGCCCCCGACCTGGACGTCGAGGTGGTCCTCGACGGGCTGGACCACCCCTGGGACGTCGCCCAGGCACCGGACGGCACGCTGCTGGTCGACGAGCGCGCCGGCGGGCTGACCGCGGTGCTGCCCGACGGCGAGGCGCGCCCGCTGGACGCCGACTTCGACGACCTGTTCGCCGAGGGGGAGACCGGCCTGATGGGCCTCGCCCTGGACCCGGCCTTCGCCGACAACCGGCGCTTCTACACCTGCCAGGGCGTCCGGACGGACGCCGGCGCTGAGATCCAGGTGATCGCCTGGACCGTGGACGAGGGGTGGACGGCCGCCACCCGGGTCGCCGACCCGCTGCTGGGCGGGATCCCGGTCAACGAGAGCAGCGGCCGGCACGGCGGCTGCCGGGTCGAGTTCGGCCCGGACGGCGCGCTCTTCGTCGGGACGGGGGACAACGCCCTCGGGACCAACCCCCAGGACCTCGGCTCACTCGCCGGCAAGGTCCTCCGGATCGACCCGCAGACCGGCGAGGCGCTCCCCGGCAACCCGTTCACCGACGACGCCGACGCCGCCGACCGGATCTGGACCTACGGGCACCGCAACGTCCAGGGCCTGGCCGTGCGGCCGGACTCCGACCAGGTCTACTCGGTGGAGCACGGGCCCGACCGGGACGACGAGGTGAACCTCCTCCAGCCCGGGGCCGACTACGGCTGGGACCCGGTCGGGGCGGGCGTGTACGACGAGAGCGTGCCGATGACCGCCCCCGGCGACGTGCCCGCGGTGTGGTCCTCCGGCGAGCCCACCATCGCACCGTCCGGGGCGACGTTCCTCGACGGCGCGGAGTGGGGCGACTACGACGGGCTGCTGCTCATCGGTGTGCAGAAGGACACCGGCGTCCTCGCGCTGCGGCTGACCGAGGACGGGGAGCTGGTCGAGTCCTTCCGGCTGCCCGAGCTCGAGGACACCTACGGTCGCATCCGCACCCCGGAGCAGGGGCAGGACGGCGCGCTGTACGTGACCACCGACAACGGCGGCGGCGAGGACCAGGTGCTCCGGGTCAGCCCGGCGAGCTGAGCGAGCGGTCCCGCACCCGCGCCGGCACCGGGACCCCGGCCGGGAGCAGCGGGTCGGGCACCGGCTCGCCCAGCACGGTGCGCAGCGGCAGCACACCGGCCCACACCGGGGACGGGCCGGCATCGCCCGCGAGATCGCGCTCGTCGTCCCCGGGCGGGCCGGAGCGCACCTTCAGGCTCGCCTCGGTGAGGTCCAGGGACAGGACGGCGGTGGCAGCCAGCTCCCGGCGGTCCGGCTGCCTCGTCGCCGTCCAGGAGCCCGGCGCCAGCTGCTCGGTCAGCGCCGCGAGGGCACGGAGCCGTTCCGCGGGGTCGGTGACCAGCTGCGCGGTGCCGTGCACCACCGCGCAGCGGTAGTTCATCGAGTGGTGGAACGAGGAGCGCGCGTAGACCACGCCGTCCAGGTGGGTGACGGTGAAGGCCACCGGCTGGCCGGCCGCGGCGGCCCGCAGCGTGGCCGCCCCGGTGGAGCCGTGCAGGTACAGGGTGTCGCCCACCCGGCCGTACCCGGTGGGCAGCACCACCGGTGCGCCGTCGAGCACGACGCCCAGGTGACCGACGAGCCCGGCGTCCAGCACGGCGTGGAGCTCGGCGCGGTCGGTGCGGGCCCGCCGGGCGCCCCGGCGGACGGTGCTGCGGGCAGTGGGGGAGAGCGGGAGCTGGTCGGCGGGTGCGCTGGTCACCGGACCATCGTGCGGGCGCGAGTGGCCTCTCCGAAGAGCCATTCCCCTACGATCTCGGCAGGCCACTCCCCGATGGCCCGGAGGGGAGTGCCCGTGGTCGACGTCCCGCCGCTGCCGCTGGACCGCACCTCCCGGGTGCCGCTGTCGGTGCAGCTGGCCGACGGCCTGCGCACGGTCACCGCGCAGGGCAGCCTGCGGGCCGGGGACCGGCTGCCCTCCACCCGGCAGCTGGCGACCGTGCTGGCGGTCAGCCGCACCGTCACCGCCGCGGCCTACGACCAGCTGCTGGCCGAGGGGTGGGTCCAGGGCCGGCGCGGCGCGGGCACCTTCGTGGTCGGCGCGCCCGGCCCGCCCGCACCGGCCCCGACCACCCCGTCCACCGTCCGCGGGCCCGCCCCGGCGCCGGTCGACCTGCGCGCGGGCACACCCTGCCTGGAGGTGCTCGACCGGGCCGCCTGGCGCCGGGCCTGGCGGGCGGCCGGGGACGAGGAGCCCGACCGGTGGCCGGACCCGGCCGGCGCACCCGACTACCGGGCGGCCGTGGTCGAGCACCTGCTCCGTCACCGCGGGCTGCCGGCCGTGGCCGAGGACGTGCTGGCCACCGCGGGCACCTCCGCCGCCGTCGGGGAGGTGGCCCGGCTGCTGCCCGCCGGGTCCCGCGTCGGGGTCGAGGACCCTGGCTATCAGCGTGCGGTCGGCGCGCTCCGTGACGCGCAGGTGGAGGTCGTCCCGCTCCCGGTGGACGCCGACGGACTGGTCGTCGCCGAGGTGCCCCGGGGCCTGGCCGCGGTCTACTGCACCCCGGCCCACCAGTGGCCGCTGGGCGCCCGGCTGACCGCGCCCCGGCGGACGGCGCTGGTGGCCCGGGCCCGGGCCGAGGGCTTCTGGGTGCTCGAGGACGACTACGACGGCGAGCTGCGCTACGACGTCGCGCCGCTGCCCCTGCTCGCCGCGCTCGCCCCGGACGTCGTGGTGCACCTGGGCACGACCAGCAAGGTGCTCAGCCCGACCCTCGGTGCCGGCTGGCTGGTCGCGCCATCCGCGCTTCGGGAGGGCCTGCTCGCCCGCCGCACGGCGACCGGCACCCGCCCCGCCCGGGCCGGGCAGCGGGTGGTGGCCGCGCTCGCCGCCGCCGGGGACCTGTCCCGGCACCTGCGCCGGCTGCGGCGGGAGCTGCACGCCCGCCGCGACGAGGTGCTGGCCGCCGTCACCGCCGCGGGCCGGGGCAGCCTGGGCGACGCGGCTGGGGCGCACGTCGTCGTCGTGCTGCCGGACCTGGCGACCGAGGCGGCGGTGCTCGCCGCCGCCGCGGCACGCGGCCTCGCCCTGGACCCGCTGTCCCGGCACTCACTGGACCCGGCTGCCGCTCAGGCGGGGTTGGTGCTGGGCTGGGCGGCGCCGATCCGCGCCGAGCTCACCCGTGCCCTGCCCGACCTGACGCAGGTCCTGTTGCGAGGCGGCTGAACCACGACGGACCCGCCCCCGGTGTGGGGACGGGTCCGGTGCGGACCGCGCAGCGGGTGACGCCGAGCGGGGGGCCGGAGGCCCTCCCGAGGCGCCACGGGGAACGGCTCAGCGGCGCCGGCGTGCGGCACGTGGCCGCGTTGTGATCCGGAGGATCACCATGTCACTGCACGGTCCAGCTGTCGCTGCCGGCGAGCAGGGCGTCGAGGTCGGCGGGCTCCTGGGCCGCGGCGTCCTCGAGCTGGTCGGCCATCATCCGGTCGTAGGTGGGCTTGACCACCGACCGGAAGACGCCCATCGGGCTGTACCGCAGGTCCTGGGTGGACAGCCGGGACAGCGCGAAGGCGTACGACGGGTCGTCGCGGTGCGCGTCGTGCACCACGATCTGGCTCGCGTCGACCTGGTTGCTCTCGGCGATCCGCAGGCCCCCGAAGTCGTCCCGGACGACGCAGGAGGCACCGCCGGGGCCGAAGACCAGCGGCTCGCCGTGCACCAGCGGGATCGTCCACATCGGGCCGGTGTTCGGGTCCTTGAGCAGCTCGAACGCGCCGTCGTTGAAGATGTTGCAGTTCTGGTAGATCTCCACCAGCGACGTGCCCTGGTGCTCGGCGGCCTGTCGCAGGACGTCGGTGAGGCCCTTGCGGTCGGAGTCCATCGCCCGGCCGACGAAGGTCGCGTCGGCGCCCAGCGCGAGCGACACCGGGTTGAACGGGGCGTCGATCGAGCCCATCGGGGTGGACTTGGTGACCTTCCCGACCTCCGACGTCGGCGAGTACTGGCCCTTGGTGAGGCCGTAGATCCGGTTGTTGAACAGCAGGATCGTGAGGTTCACGTTGCGACGCAGGGTGTGGATCAGGTGGTTGCCGCCGATGGACAGCGCGTCGCCGTCCCCGGTGACGACCCAGACCGAGAGGTCCGGGCGGGAGGCGGCCAGGCCGGTCGCGATGGCCGGGGCCCGCCCGTGGATCGAGTGCATCCCGTAGGTGTTCATGTAGTACGGGAAGCGCGAGGAGCACCCGATGCCGGACACGATGACCATGTCCTCGCGGGCGATGCCGAGGCTGGGCAGGAAGCTCTGGACCGCGTTGAGGATGACGTAGTCACCGCACCCGGGGCACCAGCGCACCTCCTGGTCGGTCTTGAGGTCCTTGGCCTTCAGCGCCGTCTGCTTCTCACCGTTCGCGGCGATCGAGGCGTCGATGGCACCGGAGATCGTGGTGATGTCCGGCCCGGCGGGCATGCCGAGGTCGTGCACGTGGGCGTTGGTGGACTCGGTGTTGCTGGAGTCGATGGCGGTCACAGTGCCGCTCCCGTCTGTGCAGGGGTGTCGGAGCCGGTGTCGAGGGTGGCGACCGTCCCGGTGGTCCCGTCGATGACGTCCTGGAACACGGCGGCCAGTTCGGCGGCGCGGAACGGCAGCCCGCGCACCTGGGTGTGGCTGTGCACGTCGACCAGGTACTTGGCCCGCAGCACCATCGCCAGCTGGCCGAGGTTCATCTCGGGGCAGACGACGCGGTCGTACCGGGCGAGGATCTCGCCGAGGTCGGCCGGCAGCGGGTTGAGGTGGCGCAGGTGCACCTGGGCGATCGAGCGGCCGGAGGCCCGGATCCGCCGGCAGGCCGCGCCGATCGGACCGTAGGTGGAGCCCCAGCCGATGACCGCCACCCGGGCGTCGCCGTCCGGGTCGTCGACCTCGGTGGCCGGGATCGAGGCGGCGATGCCGTCGACCTTGGCCTGCCGGGTGCGGGTCATGAAGTCGTGGTTCTCCGGGTCGTAGGAGATGTTGCCGGTCTTGTCGGCCTTCTCCAGCCCACCGATCCGGTGCTGCAGCCCCGCCGTCCCGGGGACCGCCCACGGCCGGGCCAGCGTCTCCGGGTCGCGCAGGTAGGGGAGGAACTCGCCGTCGGGGCCGTTGGGCTCGGTGGCGAACTCGGTGCGCAGGTCGGGGAGCTCGTCGGTGGCCGGGATCGACCACGGCTCGGCGCCGTTGGCCAGGTAGCCGTCGGACAGCAGGATCACCGGCGTCCGGTAGGTCAGCGCGATCCGCGCGGCCTCCAGCGTGGCGTCGAAGCAGTCGCCGGGGGAGCGGGGCGCGATGACCGGCACCGGGGCCTCGCCGTTGCGGCCGTAGAGGGCCTGCAGCAGGTCCGACTGCTCGGTCTTGGTGGGCAGCCCGG
This sequence comes from Modestobacter sp. VKM Ac-2985, assembly GCF_026967925.1. Taxonomy (GTDB): domain Bacteria; phylum Actinomycetota; class Actinomycetes; order Mycobacteriales; family Geodermatophilaceae; genus Modestobacter. The sequence goes on from NZ_JAPVBI010000002.1 coordinate 841,502, forward strand.
TGGAGGGGCCGCCGCGCTGCACGTCGACGATGAGCAGCGGCAGCTCGGTCATCACGGCCAGGCCGATGGTCTCGGCCTTGAGGGCCACCCCCGGGCCGGACGTCGTCGTGACGCCCAGCGCCCCGCCGAAGGAGGCGCCCAGCGCTGCGCCGATGCCGGCGATCTCGTCCTCCGCCTGGAAGGTGCGCACGCCGAAGGCCTTGTGCTTGGACAGCTCGTGCAGGATGTCGCTGGCCGGCGTGATCGGGTACGCGCCGAGGAACACCGGCAGGCCCGAGCGCTGCCCGGCGGCGACCAGACCGTAGGAGAGCGCCTGGTTGCCGGAGATGTGCCGGTACTTGCCCGGGGCCATCGGGGCCGGCTTGACCTCGTAGGAGACCGCGAAGGCCTCGGTCGTCTCGCCGTAGTTGAACCCGGCGCGGAAGGCAGCGATGTTGGCCGCGGCGATCTGCGGCTTGCGCCGGAACTGCCGCTCCAGGAAGCGGATCGTGCCCTCGGTGGGCCGGTGGTACATCCAGCTGAGCAGGCCGAGGGTGAACATGTTCTTGCTGCGCTCGGCCTCCTTCTTGCCCAGGCCGGAGTCCGCGAGCGCGTCGGTGGTCATCGAGGTCAGCGGCACGCTCACCAGCTGCCACTTCTCCAGCGAGCCGTCCTCGAGCGGGTTGCTGGCGTAGCCCACCTTGGCCAGGTTCCGCGGGGTGAACTCGTCGGAGTCGGCGATGAGCAGACCACCGCCGGGCAGGTCCATCAGGTTGGCCTTCAGCGCGGCCGGGTTCATCACGACCAGCACGTCGGGTGCGTCACCCGGGGTCATGATGTCGTGGTCGGCGAAGTGCAGCTGGAAGCTGCTGACCCCGGGGAGGGTCCCCGTCGGCGCCCGGATCTCGGCGGGGAAGTTCGGCAGCGTCGAGAGGTCGTTGCCGAACGAGGCCGTCTCGCTGGTGAAGCGCCCACCCGTGAGCTGCATGCCGTCGCCGGAGTCCCCGGCGAGCCGGATGACGACGCGATCGAGCTCGACGACGCTCTTCACCAGTCCGCCGGGGGCGGAGCTGTGGGCGGCAGCGTCGATGGCGGGGTCCACGGCGGGGTGCATGCCAGGGGCAACACCGTTCGCGGCGGGGCTGATTCCGGGGTTGGTGCCAGTCATGTGTGAGGTACCTCCGACCAGCCAGGCTACGTGCGCGGCGCGCTGCCGGACCGGCTCGGGCATCGACGTGAGGCAAGCCACACAGGGTGGGCTCACCTCACCGGCCCTACCGGGGTGCCGGGGGAACGGGGATCGGGCCGGGGGCGTTCTACCGCTCGTGCAACGCTGGAACAACGGACTGAAGACGGCTGTGCTCCTCGGCCTGATGGCCGGGGTCATCCTGCTGGTCGGCAGCTTCTTCGGCCGCGGAGGGCTGCTGATCGCCCTGGTGGTGGCGCTCGGCGTCAACGGCTGGGCGTACTTCAACTCCGACAAGCTGGCGCTGCGGGCCATGCGCGCCTTCCCGGTGACCGAGACCCAGGCCCCGCAGCTCTACGCGATCGTGCGGGAGCTCGCGACCGAGGCCCGCCAGCCCATGCCCCGGCTGTACGTGAGCCCCACGGACCAGCCCAACGCCTTCGCCACCGGCCGCAACCCGCGCAACGCCGCCGTCTGCTGCACCCAGGGAATCCTGGAGCTGCTGGACCGCCGGGAGCTGCGCGGGGTGCTCGCCCACGAGCTGTCCCACGTCTACAACCGCGACATCCTGATCAGCTCGGTGGCCGGCGCGATGGCCACGGTGATCACCTACCTGGCGCACATGGCGATGTTCGCCTCGCTGTTCGGTGGCCGGTCCGAGGACCGGCAGGGCGGTGGGCTGGGCGGCCTGCTGCTGGTCTTCCTCGGCCCGGTCGCCGCAGGCCTGGTCCAGATGGCGGTCAGCCGCAGCCGGGAGTACCAGGCCGACGCCTCCGGTGCGCGGCTCAGCTCCGACCCGTTGGCGCTGGCCAGCGCACTGTCCAAGCTCGACCGCGGGGTGGCCGCCCGGCCGCTGCCGCAGGACGACCGGTTGGTCACCCAGAGCCACCTGATGATCGCCAACCCGTTCCGCGGCCAGGGGATGGCGTCGATGTTCGCCACCCACCCGCCGATGGCCGAGCGCATCGCGCGGCTGCAGCAGATGGCCCGGGAACTGGGCTGACGGCCCCCTCGCCGCGGCGCGGGGGCCGTCCCTCAGGTCAGCGGTAGTTGTCGAACTGCAGCGCGATCTCGAAGTCCTTGCTCTTCAGCAGCTGCTGGACCGCCTGCAGGTCATCGCGCTTCTTGCCGCTGACCCGGAGCTGGTCGCCCTGGATCTGCGCCTGCACGCCCTTGGGGCCCTCGTCCCGGATGGCCTTGGCGATCTCCTTGGCCTTGTCCGAGGCGATCCCCTGCTGGATCCGGGCGGAGATCTTGTAGACCTTCCCCGAGGACTGCGGCTCGTCGGCGTCCAGCGCCTTCATCGAGATGCCCCGCTTGACCAGCTTCTCCTTGAACACCTCGAGGGCTGCGGCCACCCGCTCCTCGGTGTCGGCCTGCAGGGCCACCGCCTCCTCGCCGGCCCAGGCGATGGTGGCGTTGACGCCGCGGAAGTCGAACCGCTGCGACAGCTCCTTGCCCGCCTGGTTCAGGGCGTTGTCGACCTCCTGCCGGTCGACCTTGCTCACCACGTCGAAGGACGCATCGGCCATGTCGGTTCCTCCTCAGTGGGGACGACCCGCCGCCGGGGACCCGGCGAGGACGTCGTCCCCGTCTTGTAAGCTCTCCCGGTACCACCACGGCGGGTTGCCCGAGTGGCCAATGGGAGCGGACTGTAAATCCGTCGGCTTAGCCTACGAAGGTTCGAATCCTTCACCCGCCACACCTGGTACGACGGCCCCCGACCATGCGGTCGGGGGCCGTCCTCGTTCACGCGGTCGGCGCCCGGGCGCTGGCGACCGCGGTCCGCTCCAGCGGTTCGCCGGCCAGGAACAGCCAGCCGAAGGCGATCGGCACCGACCGGCTGCACCGCACGGTCACCTCGGCCCCGTCGGTCGCCGCCGACCACGAGTCGAGGACGACGCCGGCATCGCCGAGCTGATCGGCCACGGCCGCCTCGGCCGCAGCGCGGGTCAACGGCAGCTCGGTGCCCACCCCACGCGTGTAGACGGCGGCCTCGTCGGCCTGGTTCGCCGCCGCCAACGCCGCACCGTCGCAGATCGACTGGACCTCCTGCTGTTCCAGGAAGGCGTCGGAGGCGGCGATCGCCCCGAACACCATCAGCGCGCCCACCAGCCAGCAGACCAGCACGAACGGCAGGGTCGAGCCGGCCTCGGGATCGCCGTCGTCGGGCCGTCCGGTGCGCACGCGCGCAGCGTAGAGGTCACCCGCGACGGTGCTCCGACGTCGTCCACCGGTTGTGGACGGAGCCTGTGGACGGTGTGGACGACGGCGCACCATCCGCGCTGCTGCGCCACCGACCCTGTGGACGGCGGCAGCGGCGGACGCCGTCCGGCCACGAGACTGCCCGGCATGGTCATCGAGGTGGTCCCGGCACGGCTGTACGCGCTGGCCGGGGTGCTGGACGCCGCATCGGCCCGGGCGGCCCAGGTCGGTGCGGCGGGTGGCGGCGCTGGGGTGGGCGGGCCGCTCGGCCCGGTCGTGGCCGGCTTCGGCGAGACGGTCGCGGCTGCAGGTGGCTGCCTGGCCGGCGAGCTGGCCTGGCTGCGGGGCGCCGTGACGACGGCAGCCGGTTCCTGGCAGCAGCTGGACGGCGGGCTGCTGCCCGTGCGCGGCACGGTGGTGCCCCGGTGAGCGGGCTGCTCCCCACACCGATGGGGCTCCCCGACCCGCCGGGCTCCCCGGCTGCCCTGGCCGACGTCCTCGACCAGCTCGCCTCGGCCGGTTTCGCGGCGGGGACGACGGTCCACCTGCTGGATGCGGCGACCGTCGACTCCGGCTGGCAGGGCGCCGATGCGGCTGCGCTGACCGCCGAGGTCGCCACGGCACGGACGGTGGCCGGGGAGCTGCACGGTGCGCTGGCGACGGCGGCCACCCGGCTCGGTGACCACCGCGAGCTCTGGCTGACCGTCCTGACCCGGATCGCGGACCTGCGTGCCGATCAGCGCGAGCAGTTCGCGAGGGCCGGGTCCCGGCTCGCCGTGCTGGTGGGGCCGGCGTGGGACGGCGGTGTCCCCGGTCCGGGCCAGGACGAGGCCGCCGACCTCAGCGCTGCGGTCGCCGCCGCCGACGCCGACCGGGCCGCCGAGCACCGGGCACTGCTGGACGACCTGGCCGCCGATGCCACGGCCGTCGCCGCGGTGCTCGCCGCGGTCGCCGCGCCGCTGGGAGGGGCCGCCGGCCTCGGGGACGCCGCCGGGGTCACCGCATGGCTCGCGGGGCGGATGCCGGGCTGGGGGGACGGCGCATTCGCCGCGCTGGGGAGGGAGGCGGCGGTGGACCTCCTCCGGCCGGGCACGGCCCAGCGGCTCGATGCCGCGGCCGCCCGCTGGTCCGGCCATGCGTCGAGCCCTGCCTTCGCAGCTGCCGTGGTCGCGCGGCTCGGCGCCGACGGCCTCCGCTGGCTGCTCACCGTGCTGGGCGAGCAGGATGGCTCCGTCGACGCGCTGGCCGACCTGTTGGCGGGAGCGCTCGGCTCGGTGGCGGGTGGGGCGGCCTCAGGGAGCCCGGCCCGTCGCGCCCTGGGCGACCTGCGGCTGGCGCCGGCGGACCCCGACGGCGCGGTCGACGTGCTGGCGGTCGGGATGGGCACGGTGCTGAGCGGACTGGCCGGCCGGGGTGTGTCCGGCGCCTCCGCACTGGCCGCGTCCTGGGGACGCCAGTTCCTGGCCCGGGAGGCGGTGCAGGGGGCCGGCGCGGCGGCCCGGGTCGGCCCGCCCGCGGCCGACCCCGTGGCGGCGGCGTTGACCGTGCTGCGGCACGCCGGCGACCGGACTGCTGCGGGCGAGCTGCTCACCGACCCGGCTTCCTGGACGACCCTGCTGAGCCGGCCCTGGCCGGGCGGGACCGAGGACCTCGCCGCGGTCGTCACCCTCGCCGCGGCCGGACCGGGCGCGGCGACGGCGGCCGGGGCGGCGCTGCAGTCACTGGGCCGCGGGCTCGCCCCGGACTCACCGGACAAGGTGCTGGTCGACCAGGAGACGCTCGCCCGGATCGGCGCGGAGGTGAGCGGACTGGTGGCCGGACAGGTCGGCGTCGTGCTGCCGGTGCTGGAGGCGGCCGTGCGCGACGGCGGCCCGGAGGGTCACCTGCATGCGTCGACCGACACCGCACTGCGCGGGCTGGTGCTCCTGCTCGCCGAGGAGGCCCGGAGCGAGCCGGTGGTCGCCGCTGTGCACGCCGCGCTGACAGCCGGGGACGCCCCTGCGTCGTCGTCGGCGGAGCTCGTCGGTGCCACCGTGGCGGTCCAGGAGCACGCACAGCGGCTCCGGTACGGGCTCGCGTACAGCCAGGAGCACGAAGCGGCTGTCGACCGGCAGCTGCTCTGGACGCTCGGGGTGACCGTGCCCAGCTTCTTCCTCCGCGGACCCCGGGGAGACCCGCTCAGTGCTGGCCTGGACCTCGCAGCGATCGTGGTCGGCGCAGACGGCGAGGTGCGGATGGGACCGGACACCGGCCGGGTCCGGACCGCCGAGGACGCGCAGCGGGTCGCCGACGAGCTGCTGGGGGAGGAGACGCTGGTCCCCGTCGCGGTCGCGGCTGCCGCGCGGACCGGGTTCGCACGAGTGACCGCCGTGCTCGGCTCGCTGGGGCCCCCGGAGCCCTCGCTGTGGGACCGGCTCGACGACCTGCGCCGCGCAGAGCTCCCGGAACCTCGTCCACCGCGCTGACACCCGTTCGGGAACACCCGATCGTGACACTCGGCATATCACTCATCACGCAGGGTTGCGACACAACGAAGATCATTAGCCCGGTCGTGTCGAATCTTGCGCGTGTGGGTGACCCACTGCAGTCTCTTAACTGCGGTCTGTGCCGGACGACGCTCTGCCCCCGCGTGGGCGGCTGCCGCGATCCCCGAGCCCACTCATGCCCTCAGGAGACGTCATGTCCGCACGCACTGCTGTGTCCGCCGACCGTTCCGCCACCGCCTCCGGCCGCAACTGGAAGTGGGGCCGTAACTGGAAGTGGGGCCGCTGAGTCAGGGCTCACGCCGGCGGGGGCGCACGGTTGGCGATCGCCCCTCGGAGTGAGTTGACGACACGGGACGGTCGGGCGCTGTTATCTTCGGCCTTCGCCGACCTCGACAGACAGGCTGCCCGTGGCCAAGTCCGCGGCCCCCGAGACGACGGGGGCCTCCATGATCCGGCGGCCGTGGACGATCGCCTTGATGGCGAGCGCAGTGGCCGTCGCTGCTGCGCTTCCCGTGTTGCCCGCAGGCTGGCAGGACGCCTCGGTCGGGTTGGTGCTGGCTCTGCTGGCTGGGTTCCTGCTCACGGAATCGGTCCAGTTCGACGTCGAGTTCCGGAAGCAGACGATCTCGCTGTCCCCGACGGAGATCGCGGTCGTCGTCGGGCTGCTCGAGGTCGGTGGTCTGTGGACGGCCGTCACTCGCGTGGCCGCCGTCGTGATCGTCGAGTGCTGGCAGCGCTATCCCGCCCCCAAGGTGCTCTTCAACGCCGCGCTGGCCGTGGCGGAGCTGAGCGCGGCGTTGGCTGTGCTGAGCCTGCTGCCACCGCTGGAGGTGACAGACCCGATCGCCTGGTTGTCCCTGATGGTCGCCGTCCTCGTCACCGGGATCGTCAGCATGTTCGGCGTGGGCGCTGCCGTGTCCCTGACCGAGGGTTTCCCCGGCTGGCACTTCTTCGCGGCCGCCGTGCCGAACCTGGTGCTCGGGCCGGTCAGTGTCGTCATCGGGGTGATCGCTCTCCTGCTCACCCGCGAGACCTCATGGACCTGGGCGCTCATCATCCCGTTGCTCGTCGTCGTCGTGGTGCTCTTCCGCCAGTCCGCCCAGGCGGTGCGTGAACGGCGCACTGTCCAGCGGGTCTACGACTTCGCCCGGCGGGTGGAGCTGGTGTCCGCGGACGAGGCCGGCACCCGGGAGATCGTCCGAGCTGTTCGTGAGCTCCTCAACGCCGACCGGGTGGCGCTGTGGCTGCCTCCGTACCTGGATGAGGGGCCGCAACTGGTCGTCGACGCGGCTGATCGGGAGCTGGCCTGGTACGACGGGCCGGGTGATCCCGACGACCTGGTCCGGGCGCGCGCCGTCGTCCCGGGTGCTGATGGTCCGGTCTTCGTCTCCTTCGGCCGGGCCGACGACGCTGAGCGGGCCGCGCTCCTCCGTCGGGGGGCACGTGAGGTGCTCGGCGCGCCCGTGACCACCGCAGCCGGTGAACCGGGGTACCTGGAGGTGTGCGACCGGCAGGGGGACATCGTCTCCTTCGCCGACGGTGACCGGGGTGCGTTGGACTCGATGCTGACCCACGTCAACGCCGCGATCCGCCAGCAGCAGCTGCTCAGCCAGATCCGGCACGACGGCGACCACGACCGGCTGACCGGGCTGCCCAACCGGCAGCGGCTGGGCGGGGAGATCGACGCGTTGCTGCTCGCCGAGCCGGCCACCGCCCGGGCCGGGTTGGTGCTGGCGGCCCTGGACGGCTACACCGACGTCACCGACACCCTCGGGCACGCTGCCAGCGACGAACTGCTCCTGGTCACCGCCGGGCTGCTCCGCGAGCACGCGCCGCCGCAGGCCGTCGTCGCGCGGATGGAGGGTGGCCAGTTCGCCGTCCTGCTGCCCGGTCTGTCCCTGGCCGCCACCGAGCGGGCCGCCCGTCGGCTGCGGGAGGCCGCCTCCACCCGCGCCCGGGTCGCCGGGCTCGACCTGGAGGTCGGGCTGACCATCGGGGTGGCCGCGGCGCCCGTCCACGGTTCGGAGTCCGGCACGCTGATCCAGCGGGCCGACGTCGCGCTGCTCGCGGCACAGGGCTCCGGGGGAGTGGCGACCTACCACCCGGTCCTGGACCAGCAGAGCCTGCGCCGCCTCCAGCTGGGTGCCGAGCTGGAGACGGCGATCTCCGACGGGCAGATCTCGGTGGTCTTCCAGCCGATCGTGGACACCCGCACCGCCGACATCGTCTCGGTGGAGACGCTCGTGCGCTGGGCGCATCCCCGCTACGGGGACATCTCGCCGGACGACTTCATCGGCCTGGCCGAGCAGATCGGTCGGATCGGGCTGCTCACCGACCACGTGCTCGACCGCGCGCTGGACCGCTGCCGGCGGTGGCTGGACCAGGACATCGCGCTGTCGGTGGCGGTCAACCTCTCCGCCCACTGCCTCGCCGAGCCGGACATCGTCGACCGGGTCCGCCGGGCACTGCGCCGCCACGGTGTCCCGGGTGAGCTGCTGACCCTCGAGCTCACCGAGGGCAGCGTCGTCGACGACACGGTGCGCAACAGCACCGTGCTGGCCGACCTGCACGCGTTGGGCCTGCGGCTGTCCATGGACGACTTCGGTACCGGCTACTCCTCGCTGTCCCAGCTGCGGCTGCTGCCGATCGACGAGCTGAAGATCGACAAGTCCTTCGTGCTGGGCATGTCGACGAGCTCGAACGAGTCCTTCATCGCCCGGTCGATCGTGGAGCTGGCGCACAACCTCGGGTTGCGCGTGGTCGCCGAGGGGGTCGAGGACGAGATGACCCGGGACCTGCTGACCCAGATGGGCTGCGACAAGCTGCAGGGCTTCCTGGTCAGCCGGCCGTTGCCCGAGGACCGGCTGGAGGGATGGCTGCTGGCCCGCACCGGCGTCCGCGCCGCCGCACCGGGGGCCACCCACCGGCGACTGTTCGTCCGGACCTGAGAGAGGACCTCACTGCCCCCACCGCTCGCAGGCTCGCGGCGGGCCCCTGTAGGGAGGCCAAAGGGCATCGGGTACAGTTCTGCACGGCTCTTCGGAGCAACGCCCCTTTAGCTCAGTCGGCAGAGCGTCTCCATGGTAAGGAGAAGGTCTACGGTTCGATTCCGTAAAGGGGCTCGTACGATCGAATGCCCGACCGCCGGTCCAGTCGGAAGACCGGGCCGCACGGTCGCCTGGCGGTGTAGCTCAGCCTGGTAGAGCAAGCGGCTCATAATCGCTGTGTCACCGGTTCAAGTCCGGTCACCGCTACCCCAGACGGGCCCCGGGAACGGGGTCCGTCGTCGTGTTCGGCATCCGCCGGGCGCGGGCACCACCCCGACGCGTCGAGGAACTCTCGACCACCGACAAGGCGAGGATGCGCTCATGGCAGCCACCGACGTTCGTCCGAAGATCACCCTGGCCTGCCAGGAGTGCAAGAACCGCAACTACATCACCCGCAAGAACCGGCGGAACGACCCCGACCGGATCGAGCTGAAGAAGTACTGCCCCACCGACCGCAAGCACACGGTCCACCGCGAGACGCGCTGACCCCAGCGGTCGCGAGGAGAGGGCGGGGAGCATGACGCTGGACGCAGGACTGGTCGGGCGCAGCTACCCGCCCTCTGCCGTGTACGAGGTCGGGCGCGAGAAGATCGCGGAGTTCGCCACGGCGCTGGCCGATCCGGACCCGGTCCACCGCGACCCGGCCGCCGCCCGTGCAGCCGGCCATCCCGACGTCATCGCCCCGCCGACCTTCGCCATCGTGCTGAGCCTCGGTGCGGCAGACGTCGTGGTCGAGGACCCGGAGGTGGGGCTGGACTACAGCCGCGTCGTCCACGGCGAGCAGCGGTTCACCCACCACCGCCCGATCCGGGCCGGCGACCGGCTGGTCGCGACCGCCACGATCGACGCGGTGAAGACGGTGGCCGGCAACGACATGCTGACCACCCGCGTCGACCTGGCCACCGAGGACGGCGAGCCCGTCTGCACCACGCGGTCCATGCTCGTCGCCCGGGGGACGGCGTGAGCCCGCGCCCGGCCGACGTCGAGGTGGGCACCGAGCTCCCCGAGCAGATCTCCCGGGTCACCCGCGCCGACCTGGTGCGCTACGCCGGAGCCTCCGGTGACTTCAACGTCATCCACTGGAACGAGCGGGTCGCCCGCGAGGTGGGCCTCCCCGGCGTGATCGCGCACGGGATGCTCACCGCCGGTCTCGCCGTCCGAGCGGTCACCGCCTGGGCCGGCGACCCGGGTGCCGTCGTCGAGTACCAGGTGCGCTTCAGCCGGCCGGTGGTGGTGCCCGACGACGACCTCGGTGCCGAGCTCACCGTGCGCGGCCGGGTCGCCGCACTCCTCGAGGACGGCCGGGTCCGCGTCGACCTGACCGTGATCAGTGGTGGCGAGAAGGTCCTGTCCCTGGCCCGCGCCGTCGTCGCGCTCGGCTGATCCCGCCCGCGGGCTCTCAGTCGGCAGAGCCCAGCAGCTGCTGCATCCGGCGGACGCCCTCCACCAGCTCGTCGTCCCCCATGGCGTAGGACAGCCGGAGGTACCCCGGGGTGCCGAAGGCCTCGCCGGGGACGACGGCGACCTGGGCCTGCTCCAGCAGCAGCTCGGCCAGCTCGGCGCTCGTGGCGACGGTGCGGCCGGCGATCGACCGGCCGAGCAGTGCGGTGACCGAGGGGAAGACGTAGAAGGCGCCCAGTGGCTCGGGGCAGGCGATCCCGGGGATCTCCCGGAGCATCCCGAGCACGGTCCGGCGGCGCCGGTCGAGTGCGGCCCGGAGCTCCGCCACGCTGGACTGGTCGCCGGTCAGCGCGGCCACCGCGGCGGCCTGGGCGATGTTCGAGACGTGTCCGGCCGAGTGCGACTGCAGGGCCGTCGCACCGGCCACCACGTCGGCCGGCCCGATCAGCCAGCCCACCCGCCAGCCGGTCATCGCGTACGCCTTGGCGACCCCGTTGACGACGACGCACCGCGGCTGGATCTCCGGGACCAGGGCCGGCAGCGACGCCGCCGTCGTCCCGTCGTAGGTCAGGTGCTCGTAGATCTCGTCGGTGACCACCCAGAGACCGGCTGCCAGTGCCCACCGGCCGATCTCGGCCACCTCCTCGGGCGGGTGGACGGCGCCCGTCGGGTTGGCCGGGGAGCTGAACAGCAGCAGCTTGGTGCGCGGGGTGCGAGCCGCCTTCAACTGACCGACGGAGACGAGATAGCCGCTGGCCTCGTCGGCGACCACGGGGACGGGGACGCCACCGGCCAGCCGGATCGCCTCCGGGTAGGTCGTCCAGTGCGGCGTCGGCAGCAGGACCTCGTCGCCGGGGTCCAGCAGCGTCGCCAGCGCCTGGGCGACCGCCTGCTTGCCTCCGGCGGTGACCAGCACGTCGGTGGGCCGGGCGGTCAGTCCCGAGTCGCGCAGCGTCTTGGCCACGATCGCCTGCCGGAGTTCCGGGAGGCCCCCGACCGGGCTGTACCGGTGCATCGCCGGGTCCCGGGCTGCCCGGACGGCCGCGGCGACGACGTGGTCGGCCGTGGCGCGGTCCGACTCTCCGGCGGCCAGGTTGACCACCGGCCGCCCGCTCGCCCGCAGCGCCTTGGCGCGTGCGTCGGTGGCCATCGTCGTCGAGGTGGTGACGGCACCGACCCGCCGGGAGATCCGCCGCTCCGCCGGTGGCGCGGGTTCGACGGCATCGGGCCCGGGTGCGGGTGCGGTCAGCATGATCCGATCGTGGCAGACCGGACGAGGTGCTCGGCCCCTCCCGAGCGCCCCGAGCGGGAGCCTCGCCTCCCGTGTTCGCTGCTGGCCGGGTGGGTCCCGTACACTCGACGACCTGGGGCCTGTGGGACCCCGCCACCGGCGTGCCCCGGAGGCCCCTTCGGGGGTCACGTCGAGACTGGGGCCGCGCCGCGACGCGGACCCGGCGATCCCTAGGGGTGTAGCTCAATTGGCAGAGCAGCGGTCTCCAAAACCGCAGGCTGCAGGTTCAAGTCCTGTCACCCCTGCCACGACCTGACGACCGACCGAGATGAGCCGACCGAAGTGAGCCGGACCGACGTGAGCGAGGCGCTGTGAGCGAGAAGGACGGCGAGCCGAACGGCGAGCAGGTCGACGCCGAGCAGCTCGACGCCGAGACGCCGGGCGTGGACGACGCGGAGGCGCTCGAGGCCGCCGAGGCCGATGTCGCCGACGATGCGGAGTCCGACGAGGACAAGGTCGTCGCCACCCCCACCCAGCGCCGGTCCCGGTCCTCTCGGCGTCCGGCCGACCGGACGCCGGATGCCGGCCCCGCGGGGGAGGGCACTCGAACCCGGGCCGACGCCGAGCGGGCACGCGCCGCGGAGCTGAAGGAGAAGCGGAACCTCGGGCGGTTCCTGCGTGAGGTCGTCGCCGAGCTGCGCAAGGTCATCTGGCCGGGCCGCAAGGAGCTGATCACCTACACCACCGTGGTGATCATCTTCGTGGCCGTCATGGTCGCGATCGTCGCCGGCCTGGACCTCCTCTTCGCCCAGGGCGTGCTCGCCGTCTTCGGCTGACCGTCCGCGCCTGCACCGCACCCGACAAGGAAGAGACCCTGTGACTGACCCCCGCGAGCCCTTCGAGACCGACAGCGCCGTCGAGGGCACCGACCTCGACGACGCCGCTGCCGAGGCCGGCACCGTCGACGTCGAGACCGGCGTCCGGGAGACCGGCGCCGCTGAGGGGTCCCTCGGGACGACGGACCTCACTGCGGACAACCCGATGGCCGACGCGCCGGCTCCCGGCAACGGTGGCTCCCGGGGTTCGGTGGGCGACGCGCTGGTAGCCGACCCCCTGGCCGAGCCCGCTCCCGACCACGACCCAGTGGTGGTCGAGGCCCTCGAGACCGCCGCGGCGGAGGACGAGGACCCGGCGGAGGCCCTGCGTTCGACGCTGCGCGGACAGTTCGGCGACTGGTACGTGATCCACTCCTACGCGGGCTACGAGAACAAGGTGAAGACCAACCTCGAGTCCCGGATCACGTCGCTGGACATGGAGGACTACATCTTCCAGATCGAGGTGCCCACCGAGGAGGTCACCGAGATCAAGAACGGCAAGCGGACGCAGGTCAACCGCAAGAAGCTGCCGGGGTACCTGCTGGTCCGGATGGACCTCAACGACGAGTCCTGGGGTGCGGTCCGCAACACCCCGGGCGTCACCGGCTTCGTCGGGGCCACCTCCAAGCCCTCACCGCTGAGCATCGACGAGGTCGTCAACCTGCTGGTCCCGGCGACGACCGCCAAGCCGGTCTCGGCGACCGAGGCCGCCCCCAGCGCCGGCCCCGCACCCGAGGTCGAGTTCGAGGTCGGCGAGTCCGTCACCGTCATGGACGGTCCGTTCGCGACGCTGCCGGCGACCATCAACGAGATCAACCCGGAGCAGCAGAAGCTCCAGGTGCTCGTTTCCATCTTCGGCCGCGAGACACCGGTCGAGCTGTCGTTCACCCAGGTCACCAAGATCTGATCAAGGACCCCGTCGCCCCCCGACGCTCGTAAACTCGCGTCGGGGCCCTGCGACGGGGCCGTTCCATCCCGTTACGAAGAAGGAAGTCATGCCCCCCAGGAAGCGGTTGACCGCGGTCATCAAGCTCCAGATCAACGCCGGTGCGGCCACCCCCGCGCCGCCCGTGGGCCCCGCCCTCGGTCAGCACGGCGTGAACATCATGGAGTTCTGCAAGGCGTACAACGCCGCGACGGAAGCGCAGCGCGGCAGCGTCATCCCCGTCGAGATCTCGGTCTTCGAGGACCGGTCGTTCACCTTCGTCACCAAGACGCCCCCGGCAGCGCGCATGCTGCTGAAGGCCGCCGGTGTGGAGAAGGGCTCGGGTGAGCCGCACAAGACCAAGGTCGCGACCGTCACCCGCGACCAGGTCCGTGAGATCGCGGAGACGAAGATGGCCGATCTGAACGCCAACGACCTCGAGCAGGCCGAGAAGATCATCGCCGGCACCGCCCGGTCGATGGGCATCACCGTCAAGTGACGGCAGCCGCCGGCTGACGGTGGCGTTGCACGACCCGGGTCCACGTGGACCCGGCCAGCACTCGTGGGAGGGCCTCGCCAGGCCCGCGCACCACGCGACCCCCGCTCCCGGGGGGAAGGAGAACCACCATGGCAAAGCACGGCAAGAACTACCGCAAGGTCGCTGAGCTGGTCGACGCGGACAACCTGTACAGCCCGCTGCAGGCCGCCGGTCTGGCCAAGGAGACCTCGACCACCAAGTACGACGCGACCGTCGAGGTCGCCATCCGGCTCGGGGTCGACCCCCGCAAGGCCGACCAGATGGTCCGTGGCACGGTCAACCTGCCGCACGGCACCGGCAAGACCGCTCGCGTCATCGTCTTCGCGACCGGCGACAAGGCAGCCGAGGCCGAGGCCGCCGGCGCCGACGTCGTGGGCTCCGACGACCTGATCGAGCAGATCCAGGGCGGCTTCCTGGACTTCGACGCCGCGATCGCCACCCCCGACCAGATGGCGAAGGTCGGTCGCATCGCCCGCATCCTCGGCCCCCGTGGCCTGATGCCGAACCCGAAGACGGGCACGGTGACCCCCGACGTCACCAAGGCCGTCAACGACATCAAGGGCGGGAAGATCAACTTCCGCGTCGACAAGCAGGCCAACCTGCACCTGGTGATCGGCAAGACGTCCTTCGACCAGACCAAGCTGGTGGAGAACTACGCCGCCGCCCTCGACGAGGTGCTGCGGGCGAAGCCGTCCGCTGCCAAGGGCCGGTACCTGCGGAAGGTGACCGTCTCCACCACCATGGGCCCGGGCATCCCGGTCGACCCGAACCGCACCCGCAACCTGACCGTGGACGAGCCCTCCGCCTGATCGACGGACCCCGTCCCCCGAGGGCCCCGCAGCGCATGGCGCTGCGGGGCCCTCGTGCGCCCGGCCCCGCCGGGGCGTGTACTCTTGCCGCTGTTCCCCCCAAGACCGCTGGTCGTCGCACGTCCGCGTGCGATCGAAGGTCCGGAGTAGACCGGACGACCCGCGCAGGTGGACGGTTCGACGAACGTGTCGCGGCACGGCCTCAGCGCCTGCACCGTGAACGTCCCTCGCCCCGTGCGCCCTGCGCCGGGGCGTTCCTCGTCTCCGGGCCCGATCGCCCCGGGCGCTCCTCGCCGGTGGTCGCCCGACAGACGAGAGGAGGCCCATGCCCACGCAGGCGAAGGCCGCGGTGATCGAAGAGATCACCGAGCGGTTCCAGAAGTCCAGCGCGGCCGTGCTCACCGAGTACCGCGGGCTGACCGTGGCGCAGCTGACCGAGCTGCGTCGTTCCCTCGGTGCGGGCAGCAGCTACGCCGTCGTCAAGAACACCCTGACGAAGCGTGCAGCGGACTCGGTCGGTCACTCCGACCTGGCCCCGCTGCTCAACGGCCCCACCGCGATCGCCTTCATCGAGGGCGACCCGGTCGAGGCCGCCAAGGCCATCCGTGACTTCGCGCGGGCCAACCCGCTGCTGGTCATCAAGGGCGGCGTGGTCGAGGGCCGCACGGTCGACGCAGCCGAGGTCACCCGCCTCGCCGACGTCGAGTCCCGTGAGGTCCTGCTGGCCAAGCTGGCCGGCGCCATGAAGGGCAACCTCACCAAGGCGGCCGGGCTGTTCCAGGCCCCGCTGTCGCAGGTCGCCCGACTGGCCGAGGCCCTCAAGGAGAAGAAGCCGGCCGAGGGCGCTCCCGCCTCGGACGACGCTGCTCCCGCCGACTCTGCTGCTGACACCACCCCGGCCGCCCCGGCCACCACCGACGAGAGTGCTGCCGCGGACTCCGCGGCCAGCACCGACTGACCCCCCCAAGGAGACACCATGGCCAAGCTTTCCACTGACGAGCTGCTCGACGCCTTCAAGGAGATGACCCTCCTGGAGCTGTCGGACTTCGTGAAGGAGTTCGAGACCACCTTCGACGTCACCGCCGCTGCGCCGGTCGCCGTCGCGGCTGCCGGTGGCGCCGGTGGCGGCGCTGCCGCCGAGGCCCCGGTCGAGCAGGACGAGTTCGACGTCGTCCTCGAGTCCGCCGGTGACAAGAAGATCCAGGTCATCAAGGAGGTGCGCGGCCTGACCTCGCTCGGCCTCAAGGAGGCCAAGGACCTGGTCGACAACGCACCGAAGCCGGTCCTGGAGAAGGTCGCCAAGGACGCTGCGGAGAAGGCCAAGGCCGCCCTCGAGGGCGCCGGCGCCACCGTCACCGTCAAGTGACCCCTCACCCGGCCGCCGCCCCCGCGGCGGCCGGGTAGCACCACCCCGCACCGACGACAGGGGCCGATCCACTCCGGTGGGTCGGCCCCTGTCGTGCGTCCAGATCGCTCCGGAGCGCCGGCCGGTCGTCCCCGGCCGGATCTCCGTAGGCGCGTCGTTCACCCACAGGTCCCGGCGTGGCAGTTCCCGCTGGGCTGCCGCACTGGCATCATCGGCAGGGCACTCGCCTCGCTCGCCCCCGATCCCGCGGCGCTGCGCTCCGCCTCCGGAGCCCAGTGCTCCCGGGCCGGGTGGGCACCGGCCACCCCTCGCGGGTGGGTCCCCAGCCGCTCCGGCGGCCCGACGTGGACACCGGCGCTGAGCAGGGGTAGGGTCTCCTGTTGCGCTGCCCTCTGACTGCCAGCCCGCCGAGACGGGTCACGAGGGGGTGCCCGGGAACGGCTCCGGGCGACCCCGTGTTGACCGTACCGACGGGGCAGGCATCCGCGGTCAGCCTCGCCGACAACGACGACGACCCAGGACGAACTGCACCCACCGCCCGCACGTCGTGAGGTCCTCGAAAGGACGCATCTTGGCAGGCTCTCGCCCCACCAGCATCACCCCCGGCACCACCGAGTCCAGCAGCACCCCGACCACCGCGGTCGACGTGCAGCCCGGTCCCCGCACCGGCGGCACCGACCACCAGAAGATCCCCGGCGCGCCGCTGCGCGTCTCGTTCGCCAAGATCCACGAGCCGCTCGAGGTCCCGGACCTGCTCGCGCTCCAGACCGCCTCCTTCGACTGGCTGGTCGGGAGCCCCGCGTGGCGGGCCACCCTCGCGCCCGAGGAGCAGGCCGGCGCGGTGGGCGGCCTGGCGGAGATCCTCGAGGAGATCTCCCCGATCGAGGACTTCAGCGGCTCGATGTCGCTGTCCTTCTCCAACCCGCGCTTCGAGGACGTCAAGGCGTCGCTCGAGGAGTGCAAGGACAAGGACATGACCTACGCGGCGCCGCTGTTCGTCACCGCCGAGTTCATGAACAACACCACCGGCGAGATCAAGAGCCAGACGGTGTTCATGGGCGACTTCCCGGTCATGACGAGCAAGGGCACGTTCGTCATCAACGGGACCGAGCGCGTCGTCGTCTCCCAGCTGGTCCGCAGCCCCGGCGTCTACTTCGACAAGAGCCTGGACAAGACGTCGGACAAGGACGTCTACAGCGCCAAGGTGATCCCCAGCCGCGGTGCGTGGCTGGAGTTCGACGTCGACAAGCGCGACACCGTGGGCGTCCGGATCGACCGCAAGCGCCGCCAGCCGGTCAGCGTCCTGCTCAAGGCCCTCGGCTGGACCGAGGACCGCATCCGCGAGCACTTCCAGTGGTCGCCCACGATGCTGGCCACCCTGGAGAAGGACCACCTCGCCGGCCAGGACGAGGCGCTGCTGGACATCTACCGCAAGCTGCGCCCGGGCGAGCCGCCGACGCGTGAGTCGGCACAGGCGCTGCTGGAGAACCTCTTCTTCAACCCGAAGCGCTACGACCTGGCGAAGGTCGGCCGCTACAAGGTGAACAAGAAGCTCGGCGTCGAGGTGCCCAAGGGCACCTCCACGCTGACCGAGGACGACATCGTCGCCACCATCGAGTACGTGGTGCGCCTGCACGCCGGCGAGCCCGACCACGGCGTCGACGACATCGACCACTTCGGCAACCGGCGCCTGCGCACGGTCGGCGAGCTGATCCAGAACCAGATCCGGGTCGGTCTCTCCCGCATGGAGCGCGTCGTGCGCGAGCGGATGACGACGCAGGACGTCGAGGCGATCACGCCGCAGACCCTGATCAACATCCGGCCGGTCGTCGCCTCCATCAAGGAGTTCTTCGGCACCAGCCAGCTCTCGCAGTTCATGGACCAGACCAACCCGCTCGCGGGCCTGACCCACAAGCGTCGCCTGTCGGCGCTGGGTCCGGGTGGTCTCTCCCGTGAGCGCGCGGGCATGGAGGTCCGCGACGTGCACCCGAGCCACTACGGCCGGATGTGCCCGATCGAGACGCCGGAAGGCCCGAACATCGGCCTGATCGGCTCGCTGTCCTCCTTCGGTCGGGTCAACCCGTTCGGGTTCATCGAGACCCCGTACCGCAAGGTCGAGAACGGCACGGTCACCGACCAGATCGACTACCTCACCGCGGACGAGGAGGACCGCTTCGTCGTCGCCCAGGCCAACTCGCCGCTGGACGCGACGGGCCGGTTCGCCGAGGACCTGGTCCTGGTCCGCACCAAGGGCGGCGAGACCACCGACCTCGCCCCGGAGAACGTCGACTACATGGACGTCTCGCCGCGGCAGATGACCTCGGTCGCGACGGCGATGATCCCGTTCCTCGAGCACGACGACGCGAACCGGGCCCTGATGGGCGCGAACATGCAGCGTCAGGCGGTGCCGCTGCTGCGCAGCGAGGCGCCGCTGGTCGGCACCGGCATGGAGCTGCGTGCCGCCGTCGACGCCGGCGACGTCGTGGTGGCCGAGAAGGCCGGCGTGGTCGAGGACTCCACCGCCGACTACGTCACCGTGATGGCCGACGACGGGACCCGGCAGACGTACCGGCTGCTGAAGTTCCAGCGCTCGAACCAGGGCACCTCGATCAACCAGAGCCCGGTGGTCGAGGAGGGCCAGCGGGTCGAGGTCGGTCAGGTCGTCGCCGACGGCCCGTGCACCGACGAGGGCGAGATGGCGCTGGGCAAGAACCTGCTCGTCGCCTTCATGCCCTGGGAGGGTCACAACTACGAGGACGCGATCATCCTGTCGCAGCGCCTCGTGCAGGACGACGTCCTGTCCTCGATCCACATCGAGGAGTTCGAGGTCGACGCCCGCGACACCAAGCTCGGTGCCGAGGAGATCACCCGGGACATCCCGAACGTCTCCGAGGAGGTCCTCGCCGACCTCGACGAGCGCGGGATCATCCGGATCGGTGCCGAGGTCGTCCCCGGCGACATCCTCGTCGGCAAGGTCACGCCCAAGGGCGAGACCGAGCTGACCCCCGAGGAGCGGCTGCTGCGGGCGATCTTCGGTGAGAAGGCCCGCGAGGTGCGCGACACCAGCCTCAAGGTCAAGCACGGTGAGTCCGGCAAGGTCATCGGCGTCCGGGTCTTCTCCCGCGAGGACGGCGACGAGCTCCCCGCCGGCGTGAACGAGCTCATCCGGGTCTACGTGGCCCAGATGCGCAAGATCAGCGACGGCGACAAGCTGGCCGGCCGGCACGGGAACAAGGGCGTCATCTCCAAGATCCTCCCGCAGGAGGACATGCCGTTCCTCGAGGACGGCACCCCGGTCGACATCGTGCTCAACCCGCTGGGCGTGCCCGGTCGGATGAACGTCGGCCAGGTGCTGGAGATGCACCTCGGGTGGATCGCCAAGCAGGGCTGGGAGGTCGAGGGCACCCCGGAGTGGGCTGCGAAGCTGCCCGCCGCCGCCCGTCAGGCCGCTCCCGGCACCCGCACCGCGACCCCGGTGTTCGACGGCGCCAAGGAGGAGGAGCTCATCGGCCTGCTCGGCTCGACGACGCCGAACCGCAACGGCGACCGGATGGTCAAGGAGACCGGCAAGGCGCGGCTGTTCGACGGCCGCTCCGGGGAGCCCTTCCCCGAGCCGATCGCCGTGGGGTACGTCTACATCCTGAAGCTGCTGCACCTGGTGGACGACAAGATCCACGCCCGCTCCACCGGCCCGTACTCGATGATCACGCAGCAGCCGCTGGGTGGTAAGGCGCAGTTCGGTGGTCAGCGCTTCGGTGAGATGGAGTGCTGGGCGATGCAGGCCTACGGCGCCGCCTACGCGCTGCAGGAGCTCCTCACCATCAAGTCCGACGACATCCTCGGCCGCGTCAAGGTGTACGAGGCGATCGTCAAGGGCGAGAACATCCCGGAGCCGGGCATCCCGGAGTCCTTCAAGGTGCTGCTCAAGGAGCTCCAGTCGCTCTGCCTGAACGTGGAGGTCCTCTCCGGCGACGGGCAGGCGATCGAGCTGCGTGACACCGACGACGAGGTCTTCCGCGCCGCGGAGGAGCTGGGCATCGACCTCAGCCGTCGCGAGCCGTCGTCCGTCGAGGACGTCTGATCGGCCGCCGGCCGGCCCTGAGCAGTCAGGGCCGGCCGGCACCAACCCTCATCGACTAGAAGCGAAGAACTAGCCCCGGAAAGGGGTACATCGAGTGCTCGACGTCAACTTCTTCGACGAACTGCGCATCGGTCTGGCCAGCGGTGACGACATCCGCCAGTGGTCACACGGCGAGGTGAAGAAGCCCGAGACCATCAACTACCGCACTCTCCGTCCGGAGAAGGACGGTCTGTTCTGCGAGAAGATCTTCGGTCCCACCCGGGACTGGGAGTGCTACTGCGGGAAGTACAAGCGGGTCCGCTTCAAGGGCATCATCTGCGAGCGCTGCGGCGTCGAGGTCACTCGCGCCAAGGTGCGTCGTGAGCGGATGGGCCACATCGAGCTGGCCGCCCCGGTCACCCACATCTGGTTCTTCAAGGGCGTTCCCTCGCGCCTGGGCTACCTGCTGGACCTGGCGCCCAAGGACCTCGAGAAGATCATCTACTTCGCTGCGTACATGATCACCTCTGTCGACGACGAGGCGCGTCACCGCGACCTGCCGACCGTCGAGGCCGAGATCAGCGCCGAGAAGTCCAACCTCGAGGGTCGCCGCGACGCCGACGTGGAGGCCCGCCAGCAGAAGCTGGAGGCCGACCTCGCCGAGCTCGAGGCCGAGGGTGCCAAGTCCGACGTGCGCCGCAAGGTGCGCGAGGGCGGCGAGCGCGAGATGCGCCAGCTGCGCGACCGGGCCCAGCGGGAGATCGACCGCCTCGAAGAGGTGATGGACACCTTCCGCAAGCTCGAGGTGAAGCAGCTCATCGCCGACGAGGGCCTCTACCGCGAGCTGCGCGACCGCTTCGGTGAGTACTTCGAGGGCGGCATGGGCGCTGCGGCGCTGCAGAAGCTGCTCGCCGGCTTCGACCTCGACGCCGAGGCCATCTCGCTGCGCGAGACCATCCGCAGCGGCAAGGGCCAGCGCAAGCTGCGGGCGCTCAAGCGGCTGAAGGTCGTCGCGGCGTTCCAGCAGACCCAGAACTCGCCGATGGGCATGGTGCTGGACTGCGTGCCGGTGATCCCGCCGGACCTGCGCCCCATGGTGCAGCTGGACGGTGGCCGCTTCGCGACCAGCGACATGAACGACCTGTACCGCCGGGTGATCAACCGGAACAACCGGCTCAAGCGTCTGCTCGACCTGGGTGCGCCGGAGATCATCGTCAACAACGAGAAGCGGATGCTCCAGGAGTCCGTGGACGCGCTGTTCGACAACGGCCGTCGTGGTCGGCCGGTCACCGGACCGGGCAACCGTCCGCTGAAGTCCCTGAGCGACCTGCTCAAGGGCAAGCAGGGTCGTTTCCGGCAGAACCTGCTGGGCAAGCGCGTCGACTACTCCGGCCGTTCGGTCATCGTCGTCGGCCCGCAGCTGAAGCTGCACCAGTGCGGTCTGCCCAAGCAGATGGCGCTGGAGCTGTTCAAGCCGTTCGTGATGAAGCGGCTGGTGGACCTGAACCACGCGCAGAACATCAAGTCCGCCAAGCGGATGGTGGAGCGCGCGCGGCCGGTCGTGTGGGACGTCCTCGAAGAGGTCATCACCGAGCACCCGGTGCTGCTGAACCGGGCGCCGACCCTGCACCGTCTGGGCATCCAGGCCTTCGAGCCCCAGCTGGTCGAGGGCAAGGCCATCCAGATCCACCCGCTGGTCTGCACCGCGTTCAACGCCGACTTCGACGGTGACCAGATGGCGGTGCACCTGCCGCTGTCCGCCGAGGCGCAGGCCGAGGCCCGCATCCTCATGCTGTCCAGCAACAACATCCTGAGCCCGGCCGATGGTCGCCCGATCACCGCGCCGACCCAGGACATGGTGCTGGGCCTCTACCACCTGACCTCCCTTTCCGGGACGGTCGAGGTGCCCGAGGGCGAGCGGCCGAAGTCCTACTCCACGACCGCCGAGGCCGTCATGGCCTTCGACAAGGGCGCGCTCGGGCTGCAGGAGCGGGTCCTCATCCGCCTCGACGAGGTCTTCGGCGTCGACAGCGGCCCGAACGACCCGTGGGAGGCCCCCGAGGGCTGGGAGCCGGGTCAGCCGGCCCTCGTCTCCACCAGCCTGGGCCGGGTCCTCTTCAACGAGGCCCTGCCGGAGGACTACCGGTTCGTCAACTACCAGGTGCCGAAGAAGGCGCTGGGCGCGATCGTCAACGACCTCGCCGAGCGCTACCCGAAGGTGCAGGTGGCGGCGACGCTGGACGCCCTCAAGTCGGCCGGGTTCCGCTGGGCGACCCGTTCGGGCGTGACGATCGCGATCGACGACGTCGTCACCCCGCCGGTGAAGGCCGCGATCCTGGAGCGGCACGAGGACGAGGCCCGCAAGATCGAGCGTCAGTACGAGCGCGGCGTCATCACCGACGCCGAGCGTCGTTCCGAGCTCATCGAGATCTGGACGCGGGCACGCGCCGAGGTCAGCCAGGCGATGGTCGACAACTTCCCGACCACCAACCCGGTCTGGGTCATGGTCAACTCCGGCGCTCGCGGCAACATGATGCAGATCAGCCAGATCGCCGGCATGCGTGGCCTGGTGGCCAACCCGAAGGGCGAGATCATCCCGCGGCCGATCAAGGCCAACTTCCGGGAGGGTCTGTCGGTGCTGGAGTACTTCATCTCCACGCACGGTGCCCGCAAGGGCCTGGCCGACACCGCGCTGCGGACCGCCGACTCCGGGTACCTCACCCGCCGTCTGGTCGACGTCTCGCAGGACGTCATCATCCGCGAGGAGGACTGCGGCACCGAGCGCGGCGTGATCATGCCGATCGGCACCGTGGTGGACGGCACGGTCATCCGTGACGCCCACGTGGAGACCAGCGTCTACGCCCGCGCGCTGGCCGCCGACGTGGTCGCTGCCGACGGCACCCAGATCGCCCCGGCCGGGGCGGACCTGGGCGACGTGCTGATCGCTCAGCTCGTCGACGCCGGTGTCGCCGAGGTCAAGGTGCGCTGCGTGCTCACCTGCGAGTCGCTGCTGGGCACCTGCGCCACCTGCTACGGCCGGTCGCTGGCGTCGGGCAAGCTCGTGGACGTCGGCGAGGCGGTCGGCATCATCGCCGCCCAGTCGATCGGTGAGCCCGGTACGCAGCTGACCATGCGCACCTTCCACACCGGTGGTGTGGCCGGTGCCGACATCACCCACGGCCTGCCGCGTGTGGTCGAGCTCTTCGAGGCCCGCGTCCCCAAGGGCAAGGCCCCGATCGCCGAGCTGGCCGGCACCGTCCGGATCGAGGACGGCGACCAGTTCCGCAAGCTCACCATCACCCCGGACGACGGGTCCGAGGAGGTCGTCTACGACAAGCTGTCGCGTCGCTCGCGGCTGCGGGTCGAGGACGGCGGGCACGTCGAGGTCGGCGAGCAGCTGACCGAGGGTGCGGTCGACCCGCACGAGGTGCTGCGGATCATGGGCCCGCGTGAGGTGCAGCTGCACCTGGTGCGCGAGGTCCAGGAGGTCTACCGCAGCCAGGGCGTGTCGATCCACGACAAGCACATCGAGGTGATCATCCGCCAGATGCTGAAGCGGGTGACCATCATCGACTCGGGTGCGACGGAGTTCCTGCCCGGTGCGCTGGTCGAGCGGACCCTGTTCGAGACGGAGAACCGTCGGGTGGTCGCCGAAGGTGGCGAGCCGGCCTCGGCCCGTCCGGTGCTGATGGGGATCACCAAGGCGTCGCTGGCGACGGAGTCGTGGCTGTCGGCCGCCTCCTTCCAGGAGACGACCAAGGTGCTCACCGACGCCGCCATCCAGGGCAAGAGCGACAGCCTGCTCGGGCTCAAGGAGAACGTGATCATCGGGAAGCTGATCCCGGCCGGCACCGGCATCAGCCGCTACCGGAACATCACGGTCGAGCCCACCGAGGAGGCGCGCGCCGCCGTCTACACCATGGCCGGCTACGACGACGGGCAGTACTACAGCCCGGACGTCTTCGGTCAGGGCACGGGCGAGGCCGTCCGGCTCGAGGAGTACGACTGGCGCTGATGCGCTGAGTGAGTGACAGAGAGGCCCCGCACGCCAGCCGGCGTGCGGGGCCTCTCTTCGTCCTGCCGCGTCACGTGACGCAAGGAGCCAGGGGTTCCGGCCTGCGGGGGCTCAGCCGGCCAGGCGGCGCATCGTCTCGACGGTGCGGAGTCGGCCCTCGCGGCTGTCGTCGAGGGGCTGCAGGTTCAGCGTGGTCACCCCGGCCTCCGCGAACGCCGCGATCCGCTCCGCCACGTAGGACTCCGACCCGATGAGGGACGTCGCCCGCACCAGGTCCTCCGGGACGGCGGCGGCCGCCTCGTCCTTCCGTCCGGCCAGGTACAGCTCCTGGATGGCCTCGGCCTCGGCCTCGTAGCCGTACCGGCGGGCCAGGTCGTTGTAGAAGTTCTTCCCCTTGGCGCCCATGCCGCCGACGTACAGCGCGATCCCCGGCCGCACTGCCTCCACCAGGTGGTCGACGTCCTCGCCGATCGCCACCGGCACCCCGACGACGACGTCGAGCTCACCCAGCGACGGGTCCCGCTTGGCCCTGCCCGCTTCGAGCGAGGCCCCCCACACGTCGGCCGCGCGCTCGGGGTGGAAGAAGATCGGCTCCCACTTCTCCGCGATCTCCGCGGCGAGCTCGACGTTCTTCGGGCCGAGGGCGGCCAGGAGCACCGGGATCTGCGGCCGGACCGGGGTGTTGATCAGCTTCAGCGGCTTGCCGAGGCCGGTGCCCTGGTCGGCTGGGAGCGGCACCTGGTACTTCTTGCCGTCGTGCTCCAGCCGCTCGCGGCGCCACACCTGGCGGCAGATCTCCACGATCTCGCGGGTCCGCTGCAGCGGGGCGTCGTACGGCAACCCGTGCCACCCCTCGATGACCTGGGGGCCCGAGGCGCCGAGCCCGAGGGTGAACCGGCCACCGGACACGAAGTCCAGGCCGGCCGCGGTCATCGCGATCAGCGCAGGAGTGCGGCTGTAGATGGGCAGGATGCCGCTCATCAGCTCGACCCGGTCGGTCACGGCCGCGAGATAGCCCAACTGGCTCACCGCGTCGAACGTGTACACCTCCGCGCACATCGCGACGTCGAGCCCGGCCGACTCCAGGTCGCGGATCTCCTCCGCGGTCTGCTTGAAGTCACCGGCGTAGCTGGCCTGGATCCCGATGCGCACGCGCCCTCCTCGGCGTTTGCGGCACCCTCGTCGGTGCCACGTGCCGCGACGGTAACGGCCGGGCGGGGGCGTCGGGACCCGGGGCGGCTCAGAGTGCGCGGACGGTTCCGATCACGTGGGTGACGACCCGCACGCCGTCGACGTCGGCCGGGACCCGGGCGCCAGCGCCCGGCTCGGCCAGGTCGACCCGGACCACGTACTCGGCGGCCTGCCGCGCGAGCCCGACCCCGGCGACACCGGGGTCGGAGGCGAAGCGGGAGGCCAGCGCGTCCTTGGCGGCCCGGGCGGAGGCGCGGTCGGTCATGTCCCCATGGTGCCCCTCGCCGCGGGATCAGGACAGGGCAACGGCCGTCGGTGCCCTCCGTCCGGGGTCCCCCGGCTCGCGTGCTCCGTGACTCAGCCTGCGAACCACTCGACGTCGAGCTCGCGCAGCACGGTGGCCATCGGGTTGGCGAACGTGACGCCGCCACCGGCGCTGCCGCCGGTGGTGGACCCGGCGAACAGCAGCCCCAGTGGCGCACGGTCCCGGCTGCGCCAGATCACCGACCCGCTGTCGCCGCCGGCGCTGAAGCCACCGGTGAGGCCCTCGATCTCCACCTGGTCGTCGAACGTGTGCACGACGTCGTCGTACTGCACGCCGACGCCGTCCACCTCGACGGCGGTGATCCGTCCGTGGGTGTGGCCGGTGGTGCGCCCCACCTTCTCCACCAGTTCGTCGGGGTCGGTCTCGTCGGCGGCCGCCACCGCGGCAGAGAGCGGGCCCCCGGGGTAGGCGGTGGGATCGGCGGCCATGCCCGGGTCCAGGGCGGCGACCGCGGCGTCGACGAGGTTCCCCGGCTGGCTCCTGAACCGGACGAAGGAGGTCAGCCCACCGATGCGGTCGGTCTCGAGACCGCCGTCGGCGACACCTGGCTGCAGCACCGGGTCCCCCTCCGTGGCCGCGTCGCTGTTGGCCAGCACGTGGTTGTTGCTCAGCACCAGCAGCTCGCCGGCGCCGGCGCGCCGGACGAACCCGCCGAGGGTCCCGGCGGTGACGTCCCGATGGCTGATCGACGCCCCCGGCCGCAACGGACGGCCGCGCCGCCGCAGCTCCTCGGGGGTGGGGGAGCGCAGCGGCCGGACCGGTCCGATGACCCGGACGTCGACCTCGTCCCGGGCGCCGGCGTCCAGGCCGGCGAGCACCACCTCGGCGTCGGCCGGCTCGATCAACCGGATCGCCAGGTGCACCTGGCCCCCGGCGACCGGGGTCAGGCCCAGGGCGATCCCGCTCCACCGGGAAGGCCCGTCGACCGAGCTGGCGACGACGCTGGACGGCGGCACCTCGCTCAGCCGCTTGGACAGCCGGGCCTTCAGTTCGCGGGCGTTGTCGGGGAGCACGGCTACCTCCGGGCGGCAGGGGCACCAAGGACTGGGTGCAGGACGTGAGCAGGTCAGCACCGACCGTAGGGCGGGAGTCCGACAGAAGCGACGTGGACGATCGGCGCCGGTCCACGGTGGCGGTGCGCCTGCCCGCCGCCGTCCGATTCCGGTACGTTGCCGGCACGACCCCTCGGGCAGCTGCCTGCAGCGCCCGGGAATGTGCCCGGTACACCGCCAGTTGGTGCAGGACGGACCGGCTGACCCCGGTGCGCAGCCCACATGTCGACCCGGCTTTGACCGGTCCGGCAGGGCCGGGTACTGTGGTCAGCTGTGCCCAGGATGACTGGGCCTGCTCCCGTTCGCGGTGCACCTGGGTGTCCATCGGTCCTCGGACCGACCGGATGCCAGGGGCCACTCCCGTCACCGACGGGGCCCACTGCAAGGTGGTGTGGTCGGTGCCGAGTCGCGAGGGGCGATGAGTCCGGTTCGATCAACTGGCCGGTTCTCGCGCAGGGCGACACGCCCGAACGCGGGGGTCGGAGGGTGGGTCGCGGGCAGACTCGAGAGGGCCGGGCGACCGGGCACACCACAGCAGTGCACCACATCCACAGCACGACCCAGCGCAGGCAGGAGATCCAGGCCACCCATGCCCACGATCCAGCAGCTGGTCCGCAAGGGCCGCGAGGACAAGGTCGAGAAGACCAAGACCCCGGCGTTGAAGGGATCCCCTCAGCGCCGCGGCGTGTGCACGCGCGTCTACACGACGACGCCGAAGAAGCCGAACTCGGCGCTGCGCAAGGTCGCTCGCGTCCGCCTCACCAGTGGCGTCGAGGTGACCGCCTACATCCCGGGCGTCGGCCACAACCTGCAGGAGCACTCCATGGTGCTCGTGCGCGGCGGCCGGGTGAAGGACCTCCCCGGCGTCCGGTACAAGATCATTCGCGGCTCGCTGGACACCCAGGGCGTCCGCGGCCGCAAGCAGGCTCGCAGCCGCTACGGCGCGAAGAAGGAGAAGAGCTAATGCCGCGCAAGGGCCCCGCGCCGAAGCGTCCGCTCGTCGCCGACCCGGTCTACCAGTCCCAGCTGGT
This sequence comes from Modestobacter sp. VKM Ac-2985, assembly GCF_026967925.1. Lineage (GTDB taxonomy): Bacteria > Actinomycetota > Actinomycetes > Mycobacteriales > Geodermatophilaceae > Modestobacter. Next base: position 869,224 of record NZ_JAPVBI010000002.1, read on the forward strand.
CACCCAGCTGGTGAACAAGGTGCTCGTCGACGGCAAGCGCTCCATCGCCGAGGCGATCGTCTACGGCGCCCTCGAGGGCGTCCGGGCGAAGAACGACACCGACCCGGTCGTCACGCTCAAGCGTGCGCTGGACAACGTGAAGCCCGCCCTCGAGGTGCGCAGCCGCCGCGTCGGTGGTGCCACGTACCAGGTGCCGATCGAGGTCCGCCCCTCGCGCAGCACCACCCTCGGCCTGCGCTGGCTCATCCAGTACAGCCGGGCGCGCCGTGAGAAGACGATGACCGAGCGCCTCATGAACGAGCTGCTGGACGCCAGCAACGGTCTCGGTGCCGCGGTCAAGCGCCGCGAGGACACGCACAAGATGGCCGAGTCGAACAAGGCCTTCGCGCACTACCGCTGGTGACGACAGTCCCTCAGCAGCCGCTGCCCGCGGTGGACCCGGGCGACCCCCGGGCACCGCGCACGGACGAGAACGAAGAGGAGTGACGTAATGGCCCAGAACGAGGCCCAACTCGCCAAGACCCGCAACATCGGGATCATGGCGCACATCGACGCCGGCAAGACGACGACGACCGAGCGGATCCTCTTCTACACCGGTATCAACTACAAGATCGGTGAAGTCCACGACGGCGCGGCCACGATGGACTGGATGGAGCAGGAGCAGGAGCGCGGAATCACGATCACGTCCGCTGCGACGAAGTGCTCCTGGGCCGATCACGACATCAACATCATCGACACCCCGGGTCACGTCGACTTCACCGTCGAGGTGGAGCGGTCGCTCCGGGTCCTCGACGGGGCCGTCGCCGTCTACGACGGTGTGGCCGGCGTCGAGCCGCAGACCGAGCAGGTCTGGCGGCAGGCAGAGAAGTACAGCGTCCCGCGCATGTGCTTCGTCAACAAGCTCGACCGCACCGGTGCGGACTTCTTCCGCTGCGTCGAGATGATGATCGAGCGCCTCGCGGCCAACCCGCTGGTGCTGCAGCTGCCGATCGGGGCCGAGGCCGACTTCATCGGCGTCGTCGACCTGGTGTTCATGCGCGCACTCACCTGGCGCGGTGAGACCAAGATGGGCGAGGACTACGCCATCGAGGAGATCCCGGCCGAGCTCGCCGACCAGGCCGCCGAGTACCGCGAGAAGCTGCTCGAGAACATCGCGGACTTCGACGACTCGTTGATGGAGGACTACCTCGGCGGCGAGGAGATCGCCCCGGAGCGCCTCAAGGCCGCCATCCGCAAGGCGACCATCGCCGGCCAGGTCAACCCGGTCATCACCGGCACGGCCTTCAAGAACAAGGGCGTGCAGCCCCTGCTCGACGCGGTCGTCGACTACCTGCCCAGCCCGCTGGACGTCGAGTCGATCGTCGGCACCGCGCTGGACGGCGAGACCGAGGTCCTGCGTCACGCTGACGAGAACGAGCCGTTCTCCGCGCTGGCCTTCAAGATCCAGACGGACCAGCACCTGGGGAAGCTGACCTACATCCGGGTCTACTCCGGCAAGCTCGAGGCGGGCTCCCCGGTGCTGAACAGCACCAAGGACCGCAAGGAGCGGGTCGGGAAGATCTACCAGATGCACGCCAACAAGCGCGAAGAGCGCGCTGGCGTGGGTGCCGGTGAGATCGTCGCCGTCAACGGGATGAAGAACACGACCACGGGCGACACCCTCTGCGACCCGCAGAGCCCGGTGATCCTCGAGTCGATGACCTTCCCCGCCCCGGTCATCTCGGTGGCGATCGAGCCCAAGACGAAGGGCGACCAGGAGAAGCTGGGCACGGCCATCCAGAAGCTGGCCGAGGAGGACCCCACCTTCCAGGTCAAGCTGGACGAGGAGACCGGTCAGACGGTCATCTCCGGCATGGGCGAGCTCCACCTGGAGATCCTGGTCGACCGCATGCGGCGTGAGTTCCGCGTCGAGGCCAACGTCGGCAAGCCGCAGGTGGCCTACCGCGAGACGATCCGCAAGGCCGTCGAGCGCTACGACTACACGCACAAGAAGCAGACGGGTGGCTCCGGCCAGTTCGCGAAGGTGCAGATCGCCCTCGAGCCGCTCGTGATGAGCGGCGACTCGGCGACCTACGAGTTCGAGAACAAGGTCACCGGTGGGCGCATCCCGCGGGAGTACATCCCGTCGGTCGACGCCGGCATGCAGGACGCCATGCAGTACGGCATCCTCGCCGGCTACCCGATGGTCGGCGTCAAGGCGTCGCTCCTGGACGGCCAGTACCACGAGGTCGACTCCTCGGAGATGGCCTTCAAGATCGCCGGGTCGATCGCCTTCAAGGAGGCTGCCCGCAAGGCCAGCCCGGCCCTGCTGGAGCCGATGATGGCGGTCGAGGTCGTCACCCCTGAAGAGAACATGGGCGACGTCATCGGCGACCTGAACTCCCGCCGCGGGACCATCCAGGCGATGGAGGAGCGCTCCGGCGCTCGCGTCGTCCGGGCCCTGGTGCCGCTGTCGGAGATGTTCGGCTACGTGGGCGACCTGCGCAGCCGCACCCAGGGGCGGGCGAGCTACACCATGGTGTTCGACACCTACGCCGAGGTCCCGGCCAACGTCGCCAAGGAGATCATCGCCAAGGCGACCGGCGAGTAACGGGACGGCGGGCCCGGGTACCCCGGGCCCGCCCCCCGAGCACGGACCACCCCAGACACGAGCACGACTGCGAAGACACGGAGAGAGGATCCCAGTGGCCAAGGCCAAGTTCGAGCGGACCAAGCCGCACGTCAACATCGGCACCATCGGGCACATCGACCACGGCAAGACGACGCTGACCGCGGCGATCACCAAGGTGCTGCACGACAAGTTCCCGAACCTCAACGAGGCGTCCGCGTTCGACATGATCGACAAGGCGCCCGAGGAGAAGGCTCGCGGCATCACGATCTCGATCGCCCACGTCGAGTACCAGACCGAGAACCGGCACTACGCGCACGTCGACTGCCCCGGGCACGCCGACTACATCAAGAACATGATCACGGGTGCGGCGCAGATGGACGGCGCCATCCTCGTGGTGGCCGCCACCGACGGCCCGATGCCGCAGACCAAGGAGCACGTCCTCCTGGCCCGCCAGGTCGGCGTCCCCTACATCGTGGTCGCGCTGAACAAGGCCGACATGGTCGACGACGAGGAGATCCTCGAGCTCGTCGAGCTGGAGGTCCGCGAGCTGCTGTCCGAGTACGAGTTCCCGGGCGACGACGTCCCCGTGGTCCGCGTCTCGGCGCTGAAGGCGCTCGAGGGCGACGCCGAGTGGGGCGACAAGCTCATGGAGCTGATGAACGCCGTCGACACGGCGATCCCCGAGCCCGAGCGTGAGATCGACAAGCCGTTCCTCATGCCCGTCGAGGACGTCTTCACGATCACCGGTCGTGGCACCGTCGTCACCGGTCGCGTCGAGCGCGGCATCGTCAAGGTCTCCGAGGAGATCGAGATCGTCGGCATCCGCCCGAACTCGACCAAGACGACCGTCACCGGCGTCGAGATGTTCCGCAAGCTGCTCGACCAGGGTCAGGCCGGTGACAACGTCGGTCTGCTGCTGCGTGGCATCAAGCGCGAGGACGTCGAGCGCGGCCAGGTCGTCGTGAAGCCGGGTTCGATCACCCCGCACACGAACTTCGAGGGCTCGGTCTACATCCTCTCGAAGGACGAGGGTGGCCGGCACACGCCGTTCTTCAACAACTACCGTCCCCAGTTCTACTTCCGGACCACGGACGTCACCGGCGTCGTCACGCTGCCTGCGGGCACCGAGATGGTCATGCCCGGCGACAACACCGAGATGTCGGTCGAGCTGATCCAGCCGATCGCCATGGAGGAGGGCCTGCGCTTCGCCATCCGCGAGGGTGGCCGCACCGTTGGCGCCGGTCGGGTCGTCAAGATCAACCAGTGACACCCTGACGGGCGGCGGCCGGTTCGGCCGCCGCCCGTCAGCCGGGTCGGGACACCCGACCCAGGGTCAGCAGACCCACTTGTACTTTCACAACCGATCGGCAGGAGCGAAGACAACCGATGGCGGGACAGAAGATCCGCATCCGGCTGAAGGCCTACGACCACGAGGCGATCGATGCCTCGGCTCGGCGCATCGTGGACACGGTGACGAAGACCGGAGCGCGCGTCGTCGGCCCAGTGCCGCTGCCGACGGAGAAGAACGTGTACTGCGTCATCCGCTCGCCGCACAAGTACAAGGACTCGCGCGAGCACTTCGAGATGCGTACGCACAAGCGGCTCATCGACATCCTCGACCCGACGCCGAAGACGGTCGACGCGCTCATGCGCATCGACCTGCCGGCCTCGGTCGACGTCAACATCCAGTAAGGGCTGTCCCAGACATGGCGAGCACATTCCGTGGTCTCCTCGGCGAGAAGCTGGGGATGACCCAGGTATTCGACGAGAACAACCGCATCGTGCCGGTGACCGTCATCAAGGCGGGCCCGTGCGTGGTCACCCAGGTGCGCACCCCCGAGAAGGACGGCTACTCCGCCGTCCAGCTCGGTTTCGGTGCGATCGACCCCCGCAAGGTGAACAAGCCCGAGGGCGGGCACTTCGCCAAGGCAGGCGTCACGCCGCGCCGGCACCTGGTCGAGCTGCGCACCGAGGACGCCGCTGACTACACGGTCGGTCAGGAGCTGACCGCCGAGGTCTTCTCCGACGTGGCCAAGGTCGACGTCATCGGCACCAGCAAGGGCAAGGGCACCGCCGGCGTCATGAAGCGTCACGGCTTCAAGGGCCTCGGCGCGGGTCACGGCACCCACCGCAAGCACCGCGCCCCCGGCTCGATCGGCGGGGCCTCCACCCCGGGTCGCGTCTTCAAGGGCGTGCGCATGGCCGGACGCATGGGCGCGGTCACCACGACCACGCTCTCGCTGAAGGTCCACCAGATCGACACGGAGAAGGGCCTGGTGCTCATCAAGGGCGCCGTCCCCGGTCCGCGCGGCGGGCTGCTGCTCGTCCGTTCCGCGGTCAAGGGTGGCCCCGTAGGGAGTGACGCGAAGTGAGTCAGCAGACCGACACCCGGTCCGACCGTCAGGTCGACGTCCGGACGCCGGCGGGGGAGACCTCCGGCAGCGTGACGCTGCCCGGTGAGCTCTTCGACGCCCCGGCCAACGTCTCGCTGTTGCACCAGGTCGTCGTGGCCCAGCTGGCCGCGGCCCGCCAGGGCACACACTCGACCAAGACGCGCGCCCAGGTCAGCGGTACCGGCGCCAAGCCGTACCGCCAGAAGGGCACCGGTCGTGCCCGTCAGGGTTCGCTGCGCTCGCCGCAGTTCACCGGCGGTGGCATCTCGCACGGCCCGCAGCCGCGCAACTACGAGCAGAAGACGCCCAAGAAGATGAAGGCCGCCGCCCTGCGCGGTGCCCTCTCCGACCGGGCCCGGGACGGCCGCGTGCACGTCGTGTCCGCGTTCGTCGAGGGTGACGCTCCCTCGACCAAGGCGGCGCTGAAGGTCCTCGACGCGATCAGCACCGCCAAGCGCGTGCTGGTCGTCCTCGACCGGGACGACGTCCTCAACTGGGTGAGCCTGCGCAACGTGCCGCGGGTGCACCTCATCGAGGCCGGTCAGCTCAACACCTACGACGTGCTCGTGTCCGACGAGGTGGTCTTCACCGAGACCGCGCTGGACGAGTACGTCACCGGCCCGGCCCGGGGCGGCAAGGGCGCGGCCTCCTCGGCCGAGCTCCCCGACCTGGAGACCCACGAGATCGACGGCGACGTGCCCTCGATCGCGCCGGCCACCACGACCGAGACGACCGAGGAGAAGGCATGAGCGTCCGCGACCCCCGGGACGTGCTGCTGTCCCCGGTCATCTCGGAGAAGAGCTACGGGCTCCTGGACGAGAACAAGTACACGTTCATCGTCCGGCCCGACGCCAACAAGACCCAGATCAAGATCGCGGTGCAGCAGGTCTTCAACGTGAAGGTCCTCGCCGTCAACACGATCAACCGCCAGGGGAAGAGGAAGCGCTCCAAGGGCGCTGTGATGGGGAAGCGCAAGGACACCAAGCGCGCCATCGTCTCCGTTGCCCCCGGTGACCGCATCGAGCTCTTCGGTGGACCCGGCGCCTGAGCGCCGGTGACCACCGATCGGACCAGAGAGAACAGACAGGGACTCTGAGGAACCATGGCCATCCGTAAGTACAAGCCGACGACGCCGGGCCGCCGCGGCTCGTCCGTCGCCGACTTCGCCGAGGTCACCCGCGACCATCCCGAGAAGTCGCTGGTCCGACCGCTGCACGGTCGTGGCGGGCGCAACGTCCACGGTCGTGTGACTGCTCGCCACCAGGGCGGCGGGCACAAGCGTGCCTACCGTCTCATCGACTTCCGCCGGGCCGACAAGGACGGTGTGCCGGCCAAGGTCGCGCACATCGAGTACGACCCGAACCGCACGTCGCGCATCGCGCTGCTGCACTTCGCCGACGGGGAGAAGCGCTACATCATCGCGCCGGCGAAGCTGAAGCAGGGCGACACGGTCGAGTGCGGCCCCGCGGCCGACATCAAGCCCGGCAACAACCTGCCGCTGCGCAACATCCCGGTCGGCACGGTCATCCACGCCATCGAGCTGCGGCCCGGTGGCGGGGCGAAGATCGCCCGCTCGGCCGGCACGAGTGTCCAGCTGGTCGCCCGTGAGGGTCGCTTCGCCCAGCTGCGGATGCCCTCGGGCGAGATCCGCAACGTCGACGTGCGGTGCCGCGGCACGATCGGTGAGGTCGGCAACGCCGAGCAGTCGAACATCAACTGGGGCAAGGCCGGCCGGATGCGGTGGAAGGGCAAGCGCCCGACCGTCCGCGGTGTCGCGATGAACCCGGTCGACCACCCGCACGGTGGTGGTGAGGGCAAGACCTCCGGTGGCCGGCACCCGGTCAACCCGAAGGGCAAGCCGGAGGGCCGCACGCGCAAGCGCAAGGCCAGTGATGCCCTGATCGTGCGCCGCCGGCGCACCAACAAGAAGCGCTGAGCGGGTAGAGGAGTCCGACAGACATGCCACGCAGCCTCAAGAAGGGCCCGTTCGTCGACGACCACCTGCTCGCCAAGGTGGACGTCCAGAACGACAAGGGCACCAAGAACGTCATCCGCACCTGGTCGCGGCGTTCGACGATCATCCCCGACATGCTCGGGCACACGATCGCCGTGCACGACGGCCGCAAGCACGTCCCGGTGTTCGTCACCGAGGCGATGGTCGGGCACAAGCTCGGCGAGTTCGCGCCCACGCGCACCTTCCGTGGGCACGTCAAGGACGACCGCCGGTCGCGGCGCGGCTGAGCGACGACCAGGTAGAGAAGAGACCCAGATGACTTCCCAGTTGGGACAGGAGACGCCGGTCGCCCGGGCCACGGCCCGGTTCGTCAGCGTCACCCCCATGAAGGCCCGCCGGGTGGTGGACATGATCCGCTACCTGCCGACCGACGAGGCACTGGCGCTGCTGCGCTTCACCCCGCAGACAGCCAGCGAGCCGGTGGCCAAGGTCGTCGCCAGCGCGGTTGCCAACGCCGAGCACAACCTGCAGTTGGACCCCGCAGCGCTGGTCGTCAGCGCCGCGTTCGTCGACGAGGGCCCCACGCTCAAGCGGATCCGTCCGCGAGCGCAGGGCCGGGCGTTCCGCATCAACAAGCGGACCAGCCACATCACCGTCGAGGTGACCGAGGTGAGCTCGAGCGCTGAGCTGGCCCTGCGGTCGCGCAAGGCACGTCGGGAGACCGGGCAGTCCGGCCCGGCCACCCAGCAGCAGAAGAGCAACACGAGGGGAGGGACCCGCTAGTGGGTCAGAAGGTCAACCCGCACGGGTTCCGGCTCGGCATCACCACCGACTACAAGTCCCGGTGGTACGCGGACAAGCTGTACGCCGACTACGTCAAGGAAGACGTGGCCATCCGGAAGCTCATGGGCAAGGGCATGGAGCGCGCCGGCATCTCGAAGGTGGAGATCGAGCGCACCCGTGACCGCGTCCGAGTGGACATCCACACCGCCCGGCCGGGCATCGTCATCGGTCGCCGTGGTGCGGAGGCCGACCGCATCCGCGGTGAGCTCGAGAAGCTCACCGGGAAGCAGGTGCAGCTGAACATCCTCGAGGTGAAGAACCCCGAGTCCGATGCGCAGCTGGTCGCCCAGGGTGTCGCCGAGCAGCTGTCCAGCCGCGTGAGCTTCCGTCGTGCCATGCGCAAGGCCATGCAGTCGGCGCAGCGCAGCCCGCAGGTCAAGGGCATCCGGGTGCAGTGCTCCGGTCGCCTCGGCGGCACGGAGATGAGCCGTTCGGAGTTCTACCGCGAGGGTCGCGTCCCGCTGCACACGCTGCGCGCGAACATCGACTACGGCATCTACGAGGCTCGCACGACCTTCGGCCGCATCGGCGTGAAGGTCTGGATCTACAAGGGTGACGCCAGCGGTTCGCGCGCCGAGCGGGAGGCCCTCGAGGCCCTCGCCCAGCGTCAGCAGCGCCGTGAGCGGGCCCAGCGTCCCCAGCGTCGGTCCGGCTCGTCCGGCACCACTGCCGGGGGCACCGAGGCCGGCCGCGCAGCGGCCGACGCCCCGGTCTCCACCGAGCAGCCGTCCGAGGCTCCCGCCGACGTCACCAGTGCCGTCGCCGTCGCCTCGGGTGAGGCTGCTCCCGCACAGAGCATCGGCGAGGCTGCCGGTGCTGAGGGCACCGCGGCTGCGAAGGCCGCCGGCGCCGAGAACACGGAGGGCTGACCAGTGCTCATCCCGCGTCGGGTCAAGCACCGCAAGCAGCACCACCCGGACCGGACCGGGCGGGCCAAGGGCGGCACCGCGATCAACTTCGGTGACTTCGCGATCCAGGCTCTCGAGCCCGCCTACGTGACGAACCGGCAGATCGAGTCCGCTCGTATCGCCATGACCCGTCACATCAAGCGTGGCGGGAAGGTGTGGATCTCGATCTACCCCGACCGTCCGCTGACCAAGAAGCCGGCCGAGACCCGCATGGGTTCCGGCAAGGGCTCGCCCGAGTGGTGGGTGGCGAACGTCAAGCCGGGTCGGATCATGTTCGAGCTGTCGGGTGTCGATGAGCCGGTGGCCCGCGAGGCCATGCGCCGCGCGATCCACAAGCTCCCCATGAAGTGCCGCTTCATCACTCGCGAAGGAGAGGTGTGATGGCCGCCGGCCTCACTGCGCCTGAGCTGCGCGAGCTGTCCGCCGACGAGCTGGCCACCCGGCTGCGCGAGTCGCGCGAAGAGCTGTTCAACCTGCGGTTCCAGGTGGCCACCGGCCAGCTGGACAACAACCGGCGACTGCAGACCGTCCGCCGCGACATCGCCCGGATCTACACGATCATGCGCGAGCGCGAGCTGGGTCTCTCGGTCGCCCCGAACGAGGGTGTCGCATGAGCGAGGTCACGAACACCAGCACCGAGACCTCGACCGGGCCCGGCCTGGCCGGGCGTGGCTACCGCAAGGTCCGGGAGGGCCTGGTGGTCAGCGACAAGATGGACAAGACCATCGTGGTCGAGGTCGAGGACCGTGTGAAGCACGGTCTCTACGGCAAGGTCCTGCGCCGCACGAGCAAGCTGAAGGCGCACGACGAGGAGAACACCGCCGGCATCGGCGACCGGGTGCAGATCATGGAGACGCGCCCCACCTCCGCCACCAAGCGGTGGCGTCTGGTGACGGTCGTGGAGAAGGCCAAGTAAGAAGTCGACAGCCGGCCCCTCGGGGTCGGTGAGCAGGGAGTACCCTGGACGACTGGCGCGCTCTTCGGGGCGCGCCACATCCCGGGACCCGTGCACGGACGCACCGCCGGCGATCGCTGCCGGTGCGTCCGCACGTGGGTACCGGACAGCCGGTTCACCGATCCGGTCCGGCTGTCACCACTCAGATTCAGGAGCAGGAAGTGATCCAGCAGGAGTCGCGGCTCAGGGTCGCCGACAACACCGGGGCCAAGGAGATCTTGTGCATCCGCGTGCTCGGTGGCTCGGGGCGTCGCTACGCGGGCATCGGTGACGTCATCGTCGCCACCGTCAAGGACGCGCTGCCGGGCGCAGGCGTCAAGAAGGGCGATGTGGTCAAGGCCGTCATCGTCCGCACGGTCAAGGAGCGCCGTCGTCCGGACGGTTCCTACATCCGCTTCGACGAGAACGCCGCGGTGATCATCCGCGACACCGGCGACCCGCGCGGCACGCGCATCTTCGGCCCGGTGGGCCGGGAGCTGCGCGACAAGCGCTTCATGCGGATCATCTCGCTCGCCCCGGAGGTGTTGTGATCATGGCTCAGCCGACGAGCGGGAAGACCCCGTCGATGAAGGTCAAGAAGGGCGACTCCGTCGTCGTCCTGGCCGGCAAGGACAAGGGTGCCAAGGGCCGCGTCATCGCGGCCTTCCCCCGGACCCAGAAGGTCCTGGTGGAGGGCATCGGCCGGGTGAAGAAGCACACCCGGATCAGCACCACCCAGCGCGGTGCCCAGCAGGGCGGGATCGTCACGCAGGAGGCCGCCATCCACGTGAGCAACGTGATGGTGATCGACTCCGAGGACAAGCCGACCCGGGTCGGTTACCGCAAGGACGAGGAAGGCCGCAACATCCGGGTCTCGCGGCGCACCGGTAAGGACCTCTGAACACCATGAGCGCACCCACCCGTGAGCTGCCCCGCATGCTGGCCCGGTACCGCGAGGAGATCGCGCCGGCCCTGCAGACCGAGTTCGGCTACCCCAACGTCATGCAGATCCCCGGTCTCGTGAAGATCGTGGTCAACATGGGCGTCGGCGAGGCCACCCGTGACGCCAAGCTGATGGACGGCGCGGTCCGTGACCTCACCGCCATCACCGGCCAGAAGCCCGCCGTCGTGCGGGCCCGCAAGTCCATCGCGCAGTTCAAGCTGCGCGAGGGCATGCCGATCGGCGCGAAGGTCACCCTCCGCGGCGACCGCATGTGGGAGTTCCTGGACCGGCTGCTGTCGCTGGCCCTGCCCCGCATCCGCGACTTCCGCGGCCTGAACCCCAAGCAGTTCGACGGCCACGGCAACTACACCTTCGGTCTGACCGAGCAGTCGATGTTCCGCGAGATCGACGTCGACAGGATCGACCGGCCCCGGGGCATGGACATCACCCTGGTGACCACCGCCACCACCGACGAGGAGGGCCGGGAGCTGCTGTCGCGGCTCGGGTTCCCCTTCGCCGGCCAGACCGTCGTGAACACCACCCGCTGACGCGGTCTGCGTAGAAGGTAGGAGACCAAGAGATGGCCAAGAAGGCCCTTGTCAACAAGGCGGCTCGCACGCCGAAGTTCGCCGTCCGCGGCTACACCCGCTGCCAGCGGTGCGGTCGTCCGCACGCGGTGTTCCGCAAGTTCGGCCTGTGCCGGATCTGCCTGCGGGAGATGGCCCACGCCGGCGAGCTGCCCGGCGTGACCAAGTCCAGCTGGTAACAGACGCAGTACGGCCCGCCCCGCACGGGGCGGGCCACTCGCTCCCGGGCACGCCCCGGAGCACAACCCACGTCGCCGAGAGGCCCGCGCACGACAGCGTGCGGAACCGCGGCGAGAGAGGCACGACGCACTCATGACGATGACCGACCCGATCGCGGACATGCTCACGCGGATCCGCAACGCCAACCAGGCGTACCACGACGCCGCGGCCATGCCGTCGTCGAAGCTCAAGACGAAGGTCGCCGAGATCCTCCAGCGGGAGGGTTACATCGGCGGCTGGACCGTCAACGACGTCGAGGTCGAAGGCCACGTCCGCAAGGAGCTCGTGGTCTCCCTCAAGTACGGCCCCAACCGCGAGCGCAGCATCGCCGGTGTCCGTCGGGTCTCCAAGCCCGGCCTGCGTGTCTACGCGAAGTCGACCGCCCTGCCCAAGGTCCTGGGCGGCCTCGGGGTGGCGATCATCTCCACCTCCACCGGGCTGCTGACCGACAAGCAGGCGAACAAGAAGGGCGTGGGTGGGGAAGTCCTCGCCTACGTCTGGTAAGAGGAGCGAGCAGACATGTCACGGATCGGACGACTCCCGATTCCGGTGCCGAGCGGGGTTGACGTCGCCATCGACGGGCGAACGGTCAACGTCTCCGGGCCGAAGGGGAAGCTCAGCCACACGGTGGCCGCTCCCATCACCGTCCAGCGCGGTGAGGAAGGGACCCTGCTGGTGCAGCGTCCCGACGACGAGCGGGAGAGCCGCGCGCTGCACGGCCTCTCGCGGACCCTCATCGCCAACATGATCACCGGCGTCACCCAGGGGTACGAGAAGACCCTGGAGATCGTCGGCGTCGGCTACCGCGTGCAGGCCCGCGGGTCGGACCTCGAGTTCGCCCTCGGCTTCAGCCACCCGGTGCTGGTCAAGGCCCCTGAGGGGATCGCCTTCACCGTCGAGGCCCCCACTCGCCTGCGGGTGAGCGGGATCGACAAGCAGCAGGTCGGCGAGGTCTCCGCCAAGATCCGCAAGATCCGTCGCCCCGACCCGTACAAGGGCAAGGGCGTGCGGTACCAGGGCGAGGTCATCAAGCGCAAGGTCGGGAAGACGGGCAAGTGATGGCACAGGCAGCCAAGACCGAGAAGGGTGTCCGGGTGCACAAGCCCGTCGGCACCGACGTCAGCACTGCGCGCCGCGTCTCGCGGCTGCGCCGGCACAACCGGTTGCGCAAGCGCGTCGGCGGTACGCCGGAGCGCCCGCGCCTGGTGGTCAAGCGCAGTTCGCGGCACATCCACGTCCAGGTGGTCGACGACACGGTGGGCCGTACCCTGGCCAGTGCGTCGACCATGGACGCCAGCCTGAAGGGCGCCGAGGGCGACAAGTCCGCCCTCGCCCGTCAGGTCGGTGCACTGGTCGCGGAGCGTGCCAAGGCCGCCGGGATCGCCGCCGTCGTGTTCGACCGCGGTGGCAACCGGTACGCCGGGCGCATCGCCGCCCTGGCGGACGGCGCCCGCGAAGGCGGGCTGGACTTCTGATGAGCACCATCACTGAGCAGATCGAGAGGGACGTCTGATGCCAGGACCACAGCGACGCGGCGGTGGCGCCGGCGGGACGGGTGGCCCCGGCGGTGCCGGCGGCGGCAACGACCGCCGTGACCGCCGCGACGGCGGCCGCGGCCCCGGCGGCGGTACCGCCGAGAAGAGCCAGTTCATCGAGCGCGTGGTGGCCATCAACCGCGTGTCCAAGGTCGTCAAGGGCGGTCGGCGCTTCAGCTTCACCGCGCTGGTGATCGTGGGAGACGGCAACGGCACCGTGGGTGTCGGGTACGGCAAGGCCAAGGAGGTGCCCGCGGCGATCGCCAAGGGCGTCGAGGAGGCCAAGAAGCACTTCTACAAGGTGCCCCGCATCGCCAGCACCATCCCGCACCCGGTGCAGGGTGAGGCGGCCGCCGGTGTCGTGCTGCTGAAGCCGGCCAGCCCGGGTACCGGTGTCATCGCCGGTGGTCCGGTGCGCGCCGTGCTCGAGTGCGCCGGCATCCACGACATCCTGTCCAAGAGCCTCGGGTCCTCGAACCCGATCAACATCGTCCACGCGACCATGCAGGCGCTGAAGGACCTCGTCCGTCCCGAGGAGATCGCGGCTCGCCGCGGTCTGCCCCTGGAGGACGTCGCCCCGGCCGCGATGCTGCGTGCGCGGGCCGGTCAGGGGGTCTGAGATGGCTCAGCTGAAGGTCACCCAGGTCAAGTCGGCCATCGGCACCAAGCCGAACCAGCGCCAGACGCTGCGTTCGCTCGGGCTGAAGCGGATCAACGACTCGGTCGTCCAGGAGGACCGTCCCGAGATCCGCGGGATGGTCGCGACGGTGCCGCACCTGGTCGCCGTCGAAGAGATCGTCTGAACGTCGGACGAGAAGGAACACTGACATGACTCTCAAGGTCCACCACCTGCGTCCGGCCCCGGGCGCCCACACCAAGAAGACCCGCGTGGGTCGTGGTGAGGGCTCCAAGGGCAAGACGGCCGGTCGCGGCACCAAGGGCTCCGGCGCTCGCGTGCAGGTCTCTGCCCGCTTCGAGGGTGGCCAGACCCCCCTCTTCATGCGACTGCCGAAGCTCTCCGGCTTCAAGAACAACAACAAGGTCGTCTTCCAGGTCGTCAACCTGGACCGGATCGCCTCCCTGTTCCCGCAGGGCGGGACCATCGACCCGGAGACGCTGGCCGACGCCGGTGCCATCCGTCGTGGTCAGCCGGTCAAGGTCCTCGGCACCGGCGAGCTGGGCGGGGTGAAGGTCGACGTGCAGGCGCACGCCTTCTCGAAGTCCGCCCAGGAGAAGATCGGCGCTGCCGGGGGCAGCACCACCCAGATCTGATCGTCGACGGCCCCCGGGGCGCGCACCCGAGCAGGGTGACTGCGCCCCGGGGGTCGTCTGCTGTCCGGTCGTGGACCGGGCCACGCCACACTCGTCCAGGTCCGCCGGACCCCGCTCGTGCCGTCCTCGTGGGACGGTGGCGGTGGGGATGTCGGCCGACGTTGATAACCTCACATGACCAACTCGGGGAGGGCACGTGCTGCAGGCGTTCGCCGCGGCGTTCCGGACGCCAGATCTCCGGCGCAAGCTGCTGTTCTCCCTGGCGCTGATCGCCGTCTACCGGCTCGGCGCCAGTGTCCCTGGCCCGGGTGTGTCCACCGAGGCGATCAACAGCTGCCTGGACCTGGCTGCGGCGTCCGATCAGCGCGACGTCTACTCGCTGGTGAACCTGTTCTCCGGTGGAGCACTGCTCCGGCTGTCGGTCTTCGCGCTCGGCATCATGCCGTACATCACCGCGAGCATCATCGTCCAGCTCCTGGTCGTGGTCATCCCGCGGTTCGAGCAGCTGAAGAAGGAAGGGCAGTCGGGTCAGGCCAAGCTGACCCAGTACACCCGCTACCTGACGATCGCGCTCGCCGTGCTGCAGAGCACCGGGATCATCGCCCTGGCCCGCAGCGGCCAGCTGTTCCCGAACTGCCCGCAGGACATCATCCCGTCGGACTCGGTGTGGACCACGGTCATCCTGGTCATCACGCTGACCGCCGGCACCGCCGTGATCATGTGGCTGGGCGAGCTGCTCACCGAGAAGGGGATCGGCAACGGCATGTCCGTGCTGATCTTCACCTCGATCGCCGCCCGGATCCCGGCCGAGGGCGGGGCGATCCTGCAGACCCGCGGCGCCTTCATCTTCGCCGTCGTCTGCGTCTTCGCCCTGGTGGTCATCGCCTCGGTGGTCTACGTCGAGCAGGCGCAACGCCGCATCCCGGTGCAGTACGCCAAGCGGATGGTCGGCCGCCGGATGTACGGCGGGACGTCGACCTACCTGCCGCTGAAGGTGAACCAGGCCGGCGTCATCCCGGTCATCTTCGCCTCGTCGCTGCTCTACCTGCCTCAGCTGCTCAGCCAGCTGCAGAGCGACTCGAGCGGCCCGGTCCGCCGGTTCTTCGAGAACTACGTGATCAACCAGAGCAGCCCGGTGCACATCGCCATCTACTTCGGGCTGATCATCTTCTTCACGTACTTCTACGTGTCGATCACGTTCAACCCCGAAGAGCGGGCCGATGACATGAAGCGGTACGGCGGCTTCATCCCGGGCATCCGTCCCGGCCGGCCCACCGCGGAGTACCTGCAGTACGTGCTGTCCCGGATCACCCTGCCGGGGTCGATCTACCTCGGGTTGGTGGCCGTGCTGCCCAACCTGTTCCTCTCGATCACCCAAGAGGGGCAGAACCAGAACTTCCCGTTCGGCGGGACCGCGGTGCTGATCATGGTGGGAGTGGGCTTGGAGACGGTGAAGCAGATCGAGACGCAGCTCAACCAGCGCAGCTACGAAGGGTTCCTCCGCTGATGCGCGTCGTGCTGCTGGGCCCTCCCGGGGCAGGCAAGGGGACCCAGGCGCAGGTCATCGCCGCTCGGCTTAGTGTGCCGGCGATCTCGACTGGCGACATCTTCCGCGCCAACGTCACCAGTCAGACCGACCTGGGCAAGCAGGCGAAGGCCTACATGGACGCCGGCGACCTGGTGCCCGACGAGATCACCGTCGCGATGGTCTCCGATCGACTGGCCGAGCCCGATGCCAAGGCAGGCTTCCTGCTCGACGGCTTCCCGCGCACCATCGCCCAGGCCGAGCAGCTGCGTGACTCGCTGGCGGAGATGGGGAACCGACTCGACCGCTGCTTGGAGCTCGTCGTCGACGAGGAGGAGCTCGTACGGCGGCTCTCCGGCCGGCGGGTGTCGGTCGACGGCGAGATGGTCCAGCGGGAGGACGACAAGCCCGAGACCGTGCGGCACCGGCTCGAGGTCTACCGGGAACAGACCGCGCCGTTGGCCGGGTTCTACGACGAGGTTGGGCTGCTCAGCCGGATCGATGCCATCGGGGAGATCGACGAGGTCACCCGACGCGCCCTGGAGGCGCTCGGCGCCGACGAGGCGCTGGCCGACGAGCCCGACGACGAGTCCGGGCGCTGACCCAGCGAGGTCGCGGTGCACGGTGACCGCGGTCCCGGGTGGGCGTCCTGGTTGCCGCTGCTGGCGAAGTGGAGTGGACGCATGATCCAGATCAAGACAGCGCACGAGATCGAGCTCATGCGCGCCTCCGGACTGGTCACCGCCGGGGCCCTCAAGGCAGTGCGCGCCGCCGTCCGGCCCGGGGTGACCACCGGTGAGCTCGACGCGATCGCCGAGGACCACATCCGGTCTTCCGGCGCTGTGCCGAACTTCCTGGGGTACCACGGGTTCACCGGCACCATCTGTGCGTCGGTCAACGACGAGGTGGTCCACGGGATCCCGAACCCCGACCGGACGCTGGTCGAGGGCGACAACATCTCGATCGACTGCGGCGCCATCCTCCAGGGCTGGCACAGCGACTCGGCCATCACCGTGTCCGTCGGTACACCGTCGGCAGCGGACGTGGCGCTCCTGGAGGTCACCGAGCGGTCGATGTGGGCCGGGCTCGCCAGGGCCGTCGCCGGTGGCCGGCTCACCGACATCAGCCACGCCGTGGAGGAGTCGATCACCGCGCACGAGCACCGGTACGGGATCGTCGACCACTACGGCGGGCACGGCATCGGCACGGAGATGCACCAGGACCCCCACGTGCTGAACTACGGGCGCCCGGGTCGTGGGCCGAAGCTGGTCCCCGGCCTGGCCCTCGCGATCGAGCCCATGGTCACCGTCGGCGACCCGGCCACCGTGGAGCTGGACGACGGCTGGACGGTCGTCACCAAGGACGGCTCCCGTGCCGCGCACTTCGAGCACAGTGTCGCCATCACGCCGGAGGGGCCCTGGGTCCTCACGGCGGAGGACGGTGGCCTGGCCGGTCTCGCACCCTTCGGGGTCACCCCCCGCTCCTGATCCGTGCTCTGGGCCCTCAGCCCGCGCCTGCCGACGCCGGCGGCGAGGAGGGGATGGTCACCACGGCCCGGGTTGGAGCCCGGGTGCGGTGGGGAGTACAGTGGCCGATGGCGTTCGCGCCGTCCGTCGTCGTGCTGTGGCCGTACGCCGTCGGACGCCCTCAGTGAGATCGCCCGTACCACCGCACCGTGTCCATCAGGTGCAGCCAGCAAGGAAACCCCGCACCACCGCCCGTGCCATCCCGGCATGGGCGCATGCAGTCTGATCGAACGAGGAGGCCGTGTAGGCGTGGCAAAGAAGGACGGGGCCATCGAGGTCGAGGGTCGTGTCGTCGAGCCGCTGCCCAACGCGATGTTCCGGGTCGAACTGCAGAACGGGCACCGGGTGCTCGCCCACATCAGCGGCAAGATGCGGCAGCACTACATCCGGATCCTGCCCGAGGACCGCGTGGTCGTAGAGCTGTCGCCCTACGACCTGACCCGCGGCCGCATCGTCTACCGCTACAAGTAACCCGCTGCCGGTCCGGGTCCCCACGTGGGTCCGGGGGTCGGCGCACGATCTACAGGAATGAGGGCGGCACCGGTGAAGGTCCAGCCGTCGGTGAAGAAGATCTGTGACAAGTGCAAGGTGATCCGCCGGCACGGCCGGGTCATGGTCATCTGCGAGAACGCCCGGCACAAGCAGCGCCAGGGCTGAGGGAGTACCTGACAATGGCACGACTTGCTGGCGTCGACCTTCCCCGCGAGAAGCGGATGGAGATCGCGCTCACCTACATCTACGGGATCGGGCCCACGTCGGCCAAGGCGACCCTTGCCGCAACGGGCGTCAGCCCGGACCTGCGGGCCAAGGACCTGACCGACGAGGACCTGCTCAAGCTGCGCGACTACATCGACGAGCACTTCCGCGTCGAGGGTGACCTGCGCCGTGAGGTGGCTGCCGACATCCGCCGCAAGGTGGAGATCGGTTGCTACCAGGGTCTGCGGCACCGCCGCGGCCTGCCGGTGCACGGTCAGCGCACCAAGACGAACGCGCGCTCGAGCAAGGGCCCGCGCAAGACCATCGCGGGCAAGAAGAAGGCCCGCTGATCTCAGCACGTCGGCGCACCGTCGCGGGTCCGTAGGGCCGGACCGGCGGTGCGCCTGAGCAGGACCGTCCCCTCGGCTAGGACCGGGTGGGCGACCAGGCCACGAACACAGACTCAGACCGGAGAGAGATGCCTCCCAGGGCTCGCGCGGCAGCTGGCACCAAGAAGGTGCGCCGCAAGGAGAAGAAGAACGTCGCTCACGGCGCGGCGCACATCAAGAGCACCTTCAACAACACGATCGTGTCGATCACTGACCCCACGGGCAACGTGATCAGCTGGGCCTCGGCCGGGCACGTCGGGTTCAAGGGCTCCCGCAAGTCCACGCCGTTCGCGGCGCAGATGGCTGCGGAGAACGCCGCCCGCAAGGCGCAGGAGCACGGCATGCGCAAGGTCGACGTCTTCGTCAAGGGCCCGGGCTCCGGTCGGGAGACCGCGATCCGCTCGCTGCAGGCCACCGGCCTCGAAGTGGGTCAGATCCAGGACGTGACGCCCCAGCCGCACAACGGCTGCCGCCCCAAGAAGCGCCGCCGGGTCTGACCGGTCACTGACGAGACGAAGAAGGTAGATACACGTGGCCCGTTACACCGGAGCCGATTGCCGCCTGTGCCGGCGCGAGAAGATGAAGCTGTTCCTCAAGGGCAGCAAGTGCGAGTCCCCGAAGTGCCCGATCGAGATCCGGCCCTACCCGCCGGGTGAGCACGGCCGGGGTCGCAGCAAGGACAGCGAGTACCTGCTCCAGCTTCGTGAGAAGCAGAAGGCCCGCCGCATCTACGGCGTGCTGGAGAAGCAGTTCCGCGGTTACTACGAAGAGGCGAACAAGAAGTCGGGCAAGACCGGTGAGGTCCTGCTGCAGATCCTCGAGTCCCGCCTCGACAACGTGGTCTACCGGGCCGGCTTCGCCGAGTCCCGCGACATGGCGCGCCAGCTGGTGCGTCACGGCCACATCAAGGTCAACGGTCGCAAGGTCGACATCCCGTCCTACCGGGTGAGCGCCAACGACATCCTCGAGGTGGCTGCGAAGTCCGCCGAGATGGTGCCGTTCCAGCTCGCCCAGGCCAAGGCCGGCTCTCGTCCGGTGCCGCCGTGGCTGGAGGTCATCTCCTCGCAGCTGAAGGTGTTGGTCCACAACATCCCGGCGCGCCAGGTGATCGACACCCCGGTCCAGGAGCAGCTGATCGTCGAGCTCTACTCGAAGTAGCAACACCCCCTCGCCCCCCAGGCCGCGTTCCGCGCGGCCTGGGGGGCGAGGAAGCCCCACGGCGGGACGGGCGGACCGATGTCCGTCCCGCCGGCACCACCCCCTCACGGCGTCATATGGCGGGTGCCGGAGGACCTGAAGGAGAACCATGCTCATCGCACAGCGTCCGACCCTCGCCGAGGAGACCATCGACGCCCAGCGCTCACGGTTCGTCATCGAGCCGCTCGAGCCGGGTTTCGGTTACACCCTCGGCAACTCGCTTCGTCGCACCCTGCTGTCCTCGATCCCCGGCGCTGCTGTCACCAGCATCCGGATCGAGGGCACCCTGCACGAGTTCACCACCGTGCCGGGGGTCAAGGAGGACGTCACCGAGATCATCCTGAACCTCAAGGGCCTCGTGGTCAGCTCCGACTCCGACGAGCCGGTGACCATGTACCTGCGCAAGCAGGGGCCGGGTGAGGTCACCGCAGCCGACATCGCGCCGCCGGCCGGTGTCGAGGTGCACAACCCAGACATGCACATCGCCACGCTGAACGCGAAGGGCCGGCTCGAGATCGAGCTGGTCGTCGAGCGTGGCCGCGGTTACGTGCCGGCCACCCAGAACAAGCAGCCCGGCCAGGAGATCGGCCGCATCCCCGTCGACTCCATCTACTCGCCGGTCCTCAAGGTGACGTACGCGGTCGAGGCCACCCGTGTCGAGCAGCGCACCGACTTCGACCGCCTGGTGGTCGACGTCGAGACGAAGCCGTCGATGGAGCCCCGCGACGCCATCGCCAGCGCCGGTTCGACGCTGGTCGAGCTCTTCGGCCTGCTGCGCGAGCTGAACATCGACGCCGAGGGCATCGAGGTCGGGCCCAGCCCGGCCGAGGCCGCCGACATCGCCAACTTCTCGATGCCCATCGAGGACATGGACCTCACCGTGCGGTCCTACAACTGCCTCAAGCGCGAGGGCGTGCACACCGTCGGTGAGCTCGTCACCCGCTCCGAGGCGGACCTCCTCGACATCCGGAACTTCGGTGCCAAGTCGATCGACGAGGTCAAGCTCAAGCTCGCCGCGATGGGCCTGGCGCTGAAGGACAGCCCGCCCGGGTTCGTCCCCACCTCGGTGGAGAGCTACGACGAGGGCTACGAGACCGACGCCTACCAGGGCGACGCGGCCTTCGGGGACCCGGCGACGCTGGACGAGGGCACCTACCAGGAGACCGAGCAGCTCTGACGAAGGACCCCGCTGCACCCCGCCGCGCGTTCGCGCGCGGCGGGCCCCTGCAGCGGGGCCGCACCGGGGCCGCCACACTGGGCCCAGACGTAGCACCGCGATGGACGATGCAGCCGGCAACAGCCCGCCCGGCCGCCTGAGGAAGGACCGACATGCCCACCCCCACAAAGGGCCCCCGTCTCGGCGGCTCCCCCGCGCACGAGCGGCTGATGCTGGCCAACATGGCCACCTCGCTGTTCGAGCACGGGCGGATCACCACCACCGAGGCCAAGGCCAAGCGGCTGCGGCCGCTGGCCGAGAAGCTGGTCACCTTCGCCAAGCGCGGTGACCTGCACGCCCGTCGGCAGGTGCTGACGACGATCCGGGACAAGGACGTCGTGCACCACCTGTTCGCCGAGATCGGCCCGCGCTTCGCGGACCGTCCCGGTGGCTACACGCGCATCGTCAAGGTCGGTCCCCGCAAGGGCGACAACGCACCCATGGCGATCATCGAGCTGGTCGAGGGCCAGACGGTGGCGCAGCAGGCCGTCGGCGAGGCCGAGCGTGCCCGTGGCACCCGGTTCGCGGCCGGCGCCGGCGCGTCGGCAGCCGCCGGCGAGGTGACCGCGGACGCGGTCGCCACGGACACCGACGAGTCCGCCGAGGCCGAGGAGGTCGTCACCGACGTCTTCGTGCCCGACGGCGAGCGCCAGGACGACGGCGACGTCACCCCGGAGCCGACGTCGGAGAACCTCGCCGTCGTCGACGACCCGACGCTCAGCCCCGACGTGGCCGCTGCGGCCGCTGCCGAGGTGGAGGCCGCCGAGACCACCGACGCGGCCACCGCGGGCGCCCAGGCCCCCGGTGGCGAGCCGGCCACCGACCCGAAGTGAGGTGAGACCGTCTCCGACGGTCCACCCCATGCAGGACGTGCACGCTGACGAGCCCGCCACCGTTCTCGGTGGCGGGCTCGTCCGCGTCCGGCTGGGCATCTCCTACGACGGGACGGCACTGCACGGCTGGGCCCGCCAGCCGGGCCTGCGCACCGTGCAGGGGGAGCTGGAGCTGGCCCTGGCCACCGTGCTGCGGGCGGACGTGGACCTCACCGTGGCCGGTCGTACGGACGCCGGCGTGCACGCCACCGGTCAGGTGGCCCACACCGACCTGCCGGGGGAGCTCTTCGCCGGACACCAGGACCGGCTGCTGCGGCGGTTACGGGGCGTCCTGGCGCCGGACATCGCCGTGACCGCAGCGGAGGCGGTCACGGCCGACTTCGACGCGCGCTTCTCCGCGTTGGCCCGGCACTACGTGTACCGGCTGACCGATGCCGACGCCGGGCCGCCCCCGCTGCGCCGGGCCGACACCGTCGGTTGGTCGCGCCGGGTCGACGCCGACGCGATGCAGGTGGCGGCGCGACTGCTGCTCGGGCAGCAGGACTTCGCCGCCTTCTGCCGTCGACGCGAGGGGGCGACGACGATCCGCACCCTGCTCGCCCTGGACGTGCAGCGGGACGGCGACCTGGTGCAGGTCCATGCCTCGGCCGACGCCTTCTGTCACTCGATGGTGCGCAGCCTCGTCGGCGCCCTCGGCGCCGTGGGCGAGGGACGGCGGCCCCCGGAGTGGCCGGCGTCCCTGCTCAGCCGGAGCGAGCGGGCCAGTGACGTGCCCGTCGCCCCGGCCGGCGGCCTGACGTTGCTGCGGGTCGACTACCCGGACGACGCCGAGCTCGCGGCCCGCGCACGGGTGACCCGGGCGAAGCGCAGCTGACGGACGTCAGCCGTGCGCCGGCGACCGGCCGTCAGGGGAGGGCGCTGACCGCCTCGGCGATCGGGGTGTCTCCGGTGAGCAGCTCCACCACGGTGCCGTCCTTCGGATCGTCGAGCAGGGCCACCAGGACGGCGGCGACGTCGTCGCGCGGCACCTCGCCGCGGTCGGTGGTGTGCTCCAGTCGCACCCGGCCGGTGCCGGGGTCGTCGGTCAGGCTGCCGGGACGGATCACCATGGGGGACAGGCCCTCGCGGGAGAGCACGTGCTCCTCGGCGGCCAGCTTGGCGCGCAGGTAGGCGACGAAGACCTCGTCCATGTCCTCCGGGGGTGCGTCGCCGGCCACCATCTCGACGCCGATCGAGGAGATCAGCAGGTAGGGGCGGACGCCGGCGGCGACGGCCGCGTCTGCCAGCAGCACGGCGGCGCCGCGGTCGACCGAGTCCTTGCGCTCGATCCCGCTGTCCGGGCCACCGCCGGCGGCGAACACCACGGCGTCGGCGCCGGAGACGACGGCGGCCAGCTCCTCCACCGAGGCCTGCTCCAGGTCCAGCACCACCGGTTCGACCCCGTCGGCCTCCAGGTCGGCACGGTGGTCGGGGTTCCTGATGATGCCGACGGCGGTGTCCCCCCGCTGGCTCAGCAATCGGCCGAGGCGGCGGGCGATCTTCCCATGGGCTCCTGCTGTGACAACGCGCATGGTGCGGGGCTACCCGGGGCCGGCCGCTCCCACGCAGGCCGGCTCCGTGGCGAACGGCTCACTCGCTGGTCGGTGCGGCGCGAGCGCGGGCGCGGGCCAGGTCCGCCGGGGTGTCGCAGTCGGTCCACGGCGCCGGGCGACCGGGCGTCGTCCCCGGCCGGTGGCGGTGCACCGAGAGCGGGGACAGGACGGCCCGCAGCGGGGTGTGCGGGCGGGGGTCCCGGAGGGCGTCGCGCAGGGCCGCGGTCCGCCAGACGCCGAGCAGGAGCTGGTCCCGGCCGGTGTCGTCGACCACCAGCACGCCGTCCTCGGCCAGCTGCCGGCGCAGGACGGTGACCAGGTCGCGGGTGAGGAAGGGCAGGTCGGCGGCGAGGACGGCGACCACCTCGGCGTCCCCGACCGCGGCGAGCCCGGCGGCGAGCGCGGGCACCGGACCGCCACCGGCGGGGACCTCGCGGACGAGCACGACGCCCGCGGGGACGGGCTGGGGCGGTCCGACCACGACGACCGGGTCGGCGTCCCGGACGGCGGCCAGGACGGCGGCGAGCATGGTGCGTCCGCCGACGTCCAGCTGCGGTTTGGGCTGCCCGCCGAGCCGGGCTGCCCGGCCGCCGGCCAGCACGACGGCCGCGAAGGGCGGGAGCGAGCTCATGGCCGCCAACGGTAGGGCGCGGCCGATGAGTACCGTCATCGGCGTGGGACGAGTCACCAGCCGCACCCCGGTGCTGCGCATCCGAGGCGCCGTGCACACCCGACGGCCTGACACGGTCGCCTCCGAGGAGCCGCTGGAGATCCGGCTGGGCGGCACCCCGCTCGCGGTGACGATGCGGACCCCCGGCGACGACTTCGACCTCGTGCACGGCTTCCTGACCACCGAGGGCGTGATCGCCTCGGCCGCGGACATCGCCGGGCTGCGGTACTGCAACTCCGTCGACGACGAGGGCCGCAACACCTACAACGTCGTCGACGTCGACCTGGCGCCCGGCGTCGAGGCCCCGGACACCGCGCTGGACCGGAACTTCTACACGACCAGCTCCTGCGGGGTCTGCGGCAAGGCCAGCATCGACGCGATCCGGACGAAGACCGCCTACGACGTGGCCGCCGACGACACCCGGCTGACCCTGGCGACGCTGCTCGCGCTGCCGGACCGGCTGCGCGCCGCCCAGCAGGTGTTCGACAAGACCGGGGGCCTGCACGCCGCCGGCCTGTTCACCGCTGCGGGCGAGATGGTCGCGCTGCGCGAGGACGTGGGCCGGCACAACGCGGTGGACAAGGTGGTCGGCGACGCGGTGCGCGAGGGCCGGGTGCCGCTGGCCGGGCACGTGCTGATGGTGAGCGGCCGCTCGTCCTTCGAGCTCACCCAGAAGGCGGCGATGGCCGCGGTACCCGTGCTGGCGGCGGTGTCAGCACCGAGCTCGCTGGCCGTGGAGCTGGCCCAGGAGGTCGGCATCACCCTGATCGGCTTCCTCCGTGGCGACGGCTGCAACGTCTACACCCACCCCGAGCGCCTGGTGCTGGACTAGCGCGGGTCGTTCGTCAGTGGTCCCCGCCGCGCAACTGGCTGACCACGTGCGGCAGGAGCGGCCCGAGGACGGCCAGGCCGTCGCGGACCCCGCCGGTGGAGCCGGGCAGGTTGACGATCAGGGTGCGGCCGGCGGTGCCGGCCACCCCACGGGACAGCACCGACGTGGGCACCGTGCCCTCGCCGTACCGGCGCACCGCCTCGGCGATGCCGGGGGCCTCGCGCTCCAGCACCGAGCGGGTCGCCTCGGGTGTGACGTCGGTGGGCGAGAGCCCGGTGCCGCCGGTGGTGAGGACGACGTCGGCCCCGCCGGCCACCGCCTCCCGCAGCACCGCGGTGAGCGCGTCGACGTCGTCCGGGCGCACGTGCGGGCCCTCCACGGTGAAGCCGAGGCCGCGCAGCCCGTCGGCGAGCGCCTGCCCGGAGCGGTCCTCGTAGACCCCGGCCGAGGCGCGGTTGGAGGCGGTGAGCACGACGGCCCGGGCGTCGGCCGGCAGGTCGGAGCTCATCGGGTCCAGTCGCCCTTCTTGCCGCCGGACTTGGCGAGCAGCCGGACGTCGGTGATGCAGGCGCGCGGGTCGACGGCCTTCACCATGTCGATCACGGTGAGCCCGGCGACGGCGACCGACGTGAGCGCCTCCATCTCCACGCCGGTGCGGTCCGCGGTGCGGGCGGTGGCGGTGATCTCCACGGCGTCGTCGGTCACCTCGAGGTCGACGGTCACGCCGTGCAACGCGATCGGGTGGCACAGCGGGATCAGGTCGGGCGTGCGCTTGGCCCCGGCGATCCCGGCGATCCGGGCCACCGCGATGGCGTCGCCCTTGGGCACCCCGGTGCCGCGCAGCAGCGCGACCACCTCGGGGCTGACCAGCACCCGGCCGGCGGCGGTGGCCACCCGCGCGGTGACCGCCTTGGCGGTGACGTCGACCATCCGGGCGGCGCCGGTCTCGTCGACGTGGGTCAGCCGGGGCGGGCCGCCGGGAGGGGTGCTCACTGGAGTGCTCCTTCGATCAGGACGACGGTGATCTCGGCGCCCGCGGGCAGGTCGGTGACGTCCTCGGGGACGACGACCAGGCAGTTGGCGCGAGCGAGGTGGGCGACCAGGTGCGAGCCGGGCCCGCCCACCTGGTCGACGACCGCGCCGTCGAACCAGCCGCGGAGGAACTGCCGACGGCCGGCGGGGGAGCGCAGCGGGGCGGTGAGCCGGGCGGTGGTGCGCAGCCGGTCGGGGGAGGCGTGGCCGAGCGCGCGGCGCAGCGCGGGCCGGACGAAGACCTCGAAGGAGACGAACGAGCTCACCGGGTTGCCGGGCAGCGTGATGACCGGGACGCCGTCGACGGTGCCGGCGCCCTGCGGGCCGCCCGGCTGCATGGCGACCTTGCCGAACTCGACCGTGCCCAGCCCGGCGAAGGCGTCCTTGACGACCTCGTAGGCGCCGGCGCTGACCCCGCCGCTGGTGACCAGCAGGTCGGCGTCCGGCAGTTCGGCGCGCACGGTGCTGAGGAACTGCTCCACGTCGTCGGGCACGAAGTGCAGCGTCCGGGCCTCGCCGCCCGCCTCGGTGACGGCGGCGGCCAACAGCACAGAGTTGGACTCGTAGATCTGGCCCGGCTGCAGCGGGCGACCCGGTTCGACGAGCTCGCTGCCGGTGGAGAGGACCAGCACCCGGGGGCGACGTCGCACCGGCACGGTGTCGTACCCGACCGCGGCGGCGAGCCCCAGCTGGGCCGCGCCGAGCGCGGTGCCGGCGGGCAGGGCCAGCTCCCCGGCCCGGATGTCCTCCCCGGCGTGCCGCAGGTGGGTGCCGGCCGGAGGGGAGGAGCTGATGGTGACGACGTCGGTGCCGGCGTCGGTGCGCTCGACGGGGACGATCACGTCGGCGCCCTCGGGCACCGGGGCACCGGTCATGATGCGGTGCACCGTGCCGGCCAGCAGGGGCGGCACGTCGGTGCGCCCGGCCGGCAGGTCGGCACCGACCGGCAGCCGGACGGGGGCGTCCGCGGTGGCCGCCCCGACCTCGGCGTGCCGCGCGGCGTAGCCGTCCATCGCGGAGTTGTCGAAGCCGGGCAGGGCCACCCGCGCGGTCAGGTCGCGGGCGAGCACCCGTCCGGCGGCCGAGGCGAGCGGGACGTCCTCGACCGGCAGCGGGGCGAGCAGCCCGGCGACCGCTGCCTGGTGTTCCTCGACGGTGCGCACGCCGCCCATCCTCACCGATGCCCAGCCAGCGCGTCGCGGCGCGGGCCGGGACGGCACCGGTTCCGGCCGTGCACGGCGGGTGGTCGCACGACCGAGCGCGAGCGGGCAGGCTGGCCGGTGACCGACGCCGCGCGCCCGGCGCAGCGCGGACGAGGAGGAAGCGTGCCAGTTCCGGAGGGCCCCGCCGTCGTCGTCGGCCAGGTGGGCCGGGACCTCGTGCTGGAGGTCGACCGGCTGCCGGACGGCGGGCGGAGCACCGACGTCCGCCGACGCCGGGAGCTGCTCGGCGGCAAGGGCGCGAACCAGGGCGTCGCGATGGCGCAGCTGGGCTGGCCGGTCGCGCTGGTCGGGGTGCTCGGCGACGACCCGCCGGGTGACCTCGTCCTGGCCCAGGCGGTCGCCGACGGCCTGTGGGTCTCCGGGGTGGCCCGCCGCCACGGTGCCGAGACCGCCCTGCTGGTCGACCTAGTGGAGGCCGACGGCACCCGGCGGCTGCTGGAGGACGTGCCGGCGGCCACCCTGCTGACCGCCGCCGACGTGGAGGCGGCCGCGCCCTCGTTCGCGCGGGCGTCCGCCGTCCTCCTCCAGCTGCAGCAGCCGGGGGCCGCGATCCGCGCCGCGCTGGCGCGGGCTCCCCGGGGCGCGCTGACGGTCGCCGACGGCGCGCCGCCGGACGACGAGACCCGGGACGCGCTGCTGGGTCGGGTCCAGCTCCTGCGGGCCGACCTGGTCGAGGCCGGGCTGTGGGTGGACGGCGAGCTGGACGGGCCGGCCGACGTCCGCGATGCAGCCCACCAGCTGTGCGCGGCCGGTCCGCGGGTGGTCTGCCTGGCGACCGGGGAGGACGGCGACCTGACGGTGTGGCGGGAGCCCGGTGGCCGGCTGCGCGAGGAGCTGGTGCCGCTGCTCGGCCCGGCGCCGGTCGACCCGACCGGCGCCGGGGACAGCGTGGTGGCGGCGTTCACCGTCGCACTGCTGCGCGGAGCGGACCCGGGGACGGCGGCCTGGCAGGCGGGAGCCGCTGCGGCCCTGACCGTGGACCGGCTCGGCGGGCGGCCCGCGCTGGACGCGGGGGAGGTCGCCGGCCTGGCCGCGGAGTGCCGGGAGCGCGGCGGTGCGGGCCGCTGACCCGTCGCGCTAGCGTTCACCGGGACACGAGGCGGACGCAGAGGTGGTGCAGGTGACCGAGATCGACCGGATGCTCGCGGCGAACGAGGCCTGGCTCGGGGAGTTCCCGGGCGACCTCCCGGTGGCCCCGGACCGCAAGGTCGCGGTCGTCGCCTGCATGGACTCGCGGATGCCGCTGTTCGGGATGCTCGGGCTGGCGGTCGGCGACGCCCACGTGATCCGCAACGCCGGCGGCGTCGTCACCGAGGACACCCTGCGGTCGCTGGCCATCTCCCAGCACGTCCTGGGCACCCGCGCCGTCGTGCTCGTGCACCACACCGACTGCGGGCTCAACAAGGCCACCGACCAGGAGGTCGCCGACCTGGTGGAGCGGAACACCGGCCACCGGCCGCCGTGGGTGGCGCGCACCTTCACCGACGTCGACGCCGACGTCCGGGAGTCGATGCAGCGGATCCGGGAGACGCCCTACCTGCTCAGCGCCGAGGTGCGGGGCACCGTCTACGACGTCGCGAGCGGCCGGCTCCGCGAGGTGGACTGATCGCGGCTGTCAGCCGACCGGTCCGACGCTGGTATGGTTCTCCGTTGGTGCGTGATGCCGGTTGGTGCACGCGTGTCCGGGGCCGCCGATCTCATCGGGTCAGCCCAAGTCTCCCGTCCTCGGTGAGGCGATCCCACCAGCCACCCGCCCGACGACGACAGGACAAGTGAGCCTCGTGCGCACGTACAGCCCCAAGCCCGGTGACATCACCCGGGCCTGGCACGTCATCGACGCCACCGACGTGGTGCTCGGTCGACTCGCCAGCCAGACCGCGATCCTCCTCCGCGGCAAGCACAAGCCCCAGTTCGCGCCGCACGTCGACGCCGGCGACTTCGTCGTCATCGTCAACGCGGGCAAGGTGGCCCTCACCGGCTCCAAGCGCGACACCAAGGTCGCCTACCGCCACTCCGGTTACCCGGGTGGCCTCCGGACGATCAACGTCGGCGACGAGCTGAAGACCCGTCCCGACCGCGTCGTCGAGCGCGCCATCAAGGGGATGCTGCCGCACAACACGCTGGGCCGGCAGATGCTCTCCAAGCTCAAGGTCTACGCCGGGCCCGAGCACCCGCACGCCGCCCAGCAGCCCCAGACCTACGAGATCAAGCAGGTGGCCCAGTGACCAGCGCACTGACCGTGACCGACGCCGACGGGCGTCCCATCCAGACCGTCGGCCGCCGCAAGGAGGCCATCGTCCGGGTGCGTCTGCTCCCCGGCACCGGCGAGTTCAAGCTCAACGGCCGCACCATCGAGCAGTACTTCCCCAACAAGGTGCACCAGCAGCTCATCCGTGAGCCGTTCGTGATCCTGGAGAAGAACGAGCAGTACGACGTCGTCGGCATCCTGCACGGCGGCGGCGTCAGCGGCCAGGCCGGCGCGCTGCGCCTGGCCATCGCCCGCGCGCTCATCGAGATCGAGCCCGATGACCGTCCGGCCCTGAAGAAGGCCGGCTTCCTGACCCGTGACCCCCGGGTCACCGAGCGCAAGAAGTACGGCCTGAAGAAGGCCCGCAAGGCGCCTCAGTACTCGAAGCGCTGACGGTACGTCCGTGGGTCGGCTCTTCGGGACCGACGGCGTCCGGGGCCGGGCCAACGCCGAGCTGACGCCAGAACTGGCGCTCTCGGTGGCCCGGGCCGCCGCCAGCGTGCTCGCCGACCGCGACGGGACCTCGCGTCCCGTCGCGGTCGTCGGGCGCGACCCCCGCGCGAGCGGGGAGATGCTCGAGGCCGCGGTCGTCGCCGGCCTGGCGAGCGCCGGTGCCGAGGTGCTGCGCGTCGGGGTGCTCCCGACGCCCGCGATCGCGCACCTCACCGGCCGCACCGACGCGGACCTGGGCGTGATGCTCTCCGCGAGCCACAACCCGATGCCCGACAACGGCATCAAGCTGTTCAGCCGGGGCGGGCACAAGCTGCCCGACGCCGTCGAGGCAGCCATCGAGCGGCGGGTGACCGGCGCCGACGACGGCGATCCCCGCGGCGACCACCGGCCGACCGGCGGGGGCATCGGCCGGGTCCGCGACCTGGCCGGCGCCGCGGAGGACTACACCACCCACGTCCTCTCCGCGCTGCGCGAACCCCTGCGGAACCTGCGCGTCGTCGTCGACTGCGCGCACGGGGCCGCCTACCGCTGCGCCCCGGAGGTCTACCGCCGGGCCGGTGCGCAGGTGCACGTCATCGGTGGCGAGCCCGACGGCTGGAACATCAACGACGGCATCGGGTCCACCCACCTGGGGCCGCTGATCGACGCCGTCGCGCGGCACGGTGCCGACATCGGCATCGCCCACGACGGGGACGCCGACCGCTGCCTGGCCGTGACCGCGCAGGGCGACGTCGTCGACGGCGACGCGATCCTGGCGATCTGCGCGCTGGCGCTGCACGAGGGCGGCAACCTGGCCGACGACACGGTCGTCGCCACCGTGATGAGCAACCTCGGCTTCCACCACACCATGCGCGCCGCCGGCATCGCCGTGCAGACGACCGCCGTGGGCGACCGCTACGTCCTCGAGGCGCTGCGCTCGCGGGGGCTCTCGCTCGGCGGCGAGCAGAGCGGGCACCTGGTCTTCCTGGACTGGGCCACCACCGGCGACGGGCTGCTCACCGGGCTGGCGCTGCTCTCCCGGATGAGCGCCACCGGCGCCTCGCTGGCCGAGCTGGCCTCGGTCGTGCAGCGGCTGCCGCAGACCCTGGTCAACGTGCCGGTGACCGACCGGCTCGCGGTCGCCGAGAGCGACGAGGTCGCGCGTGCGGTCAACGCGGTCGAGGCCGAGCTCGGCGACTCCGGCCGGGTGCTGCTGCGCCCCTCGGGCACCGAACAGCTGGTGCGGGTGATGGTCGAGGCGCCCACCCAGGAGGAGGCCGACGCCGTCGCCACCCGGTTGGCCGGCGTCGTCGCATCCGCCACCTGACGACGGCTCGACACCCCGGACGCCCCGCTCGTCCCGGCCGAGGTCACAGGTGGCCGGCCTGAGCCCCCGGTATCGTCGGCGGAATGTGCGGCATCGTGGGGTACGTCGGCCCGCAGGACTCGTTGGACGTCGTCCTGGAGGGCCTCCGTCGACTCGAGTACCGGGGCTATGACTCGGCCGGGGTGGCGGTGCTGGCCGACGGCCGGCTGGCCACCGCCAAGAAGGCGGGCAAGCTCGCCAACCTGGAGAAGGAGCTCGCCGAGGAGGGGCTGCCGGCCTCGACCATCGGGATCGGGCACACCCGCTGGGCCACGCACGGCGGGCCCACCGACCGCAACGCCCACCCGCACGTCTCCGCCGACGGCACCGTCGCGGTCATCCACAACGGGATCATCGAGAACTTCGCGTCGCTGCGCGCCGAGTGCGAGGCCGCCGGCATCGAGTTCTCGTCCGAGACCGACACCGAGGTCGTCGCGCACCTCCTGGCCGCCGTCTACCGGGAGACCCCGGAGGGGCCCGATCGGCTCGCCGAGGCGATGCGCACGGTCAGCCGGCGCCTGCAGGGCGCGTTCACCCTGGTCGCCAGCCACGCCGCCGAGCCCGACCGGCTGGTCGCCTCCCGGCGCAACAGCCCGCTGGTCGTCGGGGTGGGTGACGGCGAGTACTTCCTCGGTTCCGACGTCGCGGCCTTCATCGGGCACACCCGCCGGGCGCTGGACGTCGAGGAGGACCAGGTCGTCCTGCTGGACCGCCAGCACGGGGTGACGGTCACCGACTTCGCGGGCACCGTCGTCGAGCCGGTGACCCGCACCGTCGACTGGGACGCCGCCGCCGCGGAGAAGGGCGGCTACGACTGGTTCATGCTCAAGGAGATCGCCGAGCAGCCGGAGGCGGTGGCCAACACCCTGCTGGGCCGGCTCGGCGAGACCGGCGAGCTGGTCCTCGACGAGGTCCGGCTCTCCGACCAGGAGCTGCGCGACGTCGACAAGGTCTTCGTCGTCGCCTGCGGAACCGCTTACCACGCCGGGCTGATCGCCAAGTACGCGATCGAGCACTGGACGCGGATCCCGGTCGAGGTGGAGCTCGCCAGCGAGTTCCGCTACCGCGACCCGGTGCTGGACCGCAGCACGCTGGTCGTGGTGATCAGCCAGTCCGGCGAGACGATGGACACCCTGATGGCGCTGCGGCACGCCCGGCAGCAGAAGGCCAAGGTCCTGGCGATCTGCAACGCCAACGGGTCGACGATCCCGCGGGAGTCCGACGCCGTCCTCTACACCCACGCCGGGCCGGAGGTCGCCGTCGCCTCGACCAAGGGGTTCCTCACCCAGGTCGTGGCCTGCTACCTGGTGGGGCTCTTCCTCGCCCAGGTGCGCGGGGTCAAGTACGCCGACGAGGTCGCCGCCATCGTCGACGACCTGCGGGCGCTGCCGGCCCAGGTGACCGAGGTGCTGGGCAGCATGGAGCCGGTGCGGGAGCTCGCCCGCGACCTGGCCACCGAGAACACGATCCTGTTCCTCGGTCGGCACGTCGGCTACCCGGTGGCCCTGGAGGGGGCGCTCAAGCTCAAGGAGCTCGCCTACATCCACGCCGAGGGCTTCGCCGCCGGGGAGCTGAAGCACGGGTCGATCGCGCTCGTCGACCAGGGCACGCCGGTGGTGATCGTCGTCCCGTCGCCGCTGAGCCGGGAGTCGGTGCACGGCAAGGTGGTGAGCAACATCCAGGAGGTCCGGGCCCGCGGTGCGCGCACGATCGTGATCGCCGAGGAGGGCGACGACGACGTGCTGCCCTACGCCGACCACCTGATCCGGGTGCCGCGCACCCCGACCCTGCTCGCGCCGGTCGTCACCACCGTGCCGCTGCAGGTGCTGGCGTGCGAGATCGCGGCCACCCGCGGCCTGGACGTCGACCAGCCGCGCAACCTGGCCAAGAGCGTCACCGTGGAGTAGCACCACCGGGTGCGGGCGGACGGTGCCAGGCAGACTGGGCCGGTGATCATCGGGATCGGTGTCGACGTCTGCCCGGTGGAGCGGTTCGCCGCCTCGCTGGTCCGCACCCCGGGGCTGCGGGACCGGCTGTTCACCCCGGCGGAGCAACGCACCCCGGCCGGCGCCCAGCGCAGCGGTGAGTCCATGGCTGCCCGCTTCGCCGCCAAGGAGGCCCTGGCCAAGGCGCTGGGCGCACCGGGCGGCCTGCGCTGGCACGACGCCGAGGTGGTGGTCGGGGAGCGCGGGCGCCCGCACCTGGAGGTCCGCGGCACGGTGGCCCGGTGCGCGGCCGAGCTGGGGGTCACCTCCTGGCACGTGTCGCTGAGCCACGACGGGGGCATCGCCTCCGCCATGGTGATCGCCGAGGGGACTGCCCCGTGATCGGGCTGCACACGGCCGCGCAGGTCCGGGGTGCCGAGCAGGACGTGCTGGCCGGGCTCCCGGCGGGGGCGCTCATGCAGCGGGCCGCGACCGGGCTGGCCACGGTCTGCCTGCGGCTGCTGGGCCGGGGCCACGGCGTCCGCGTGGTGCTGCTGGTCGGGTCGGGCGACAACGGCGGCGACGCCCTGTTCGCCGGCGGGCTGCTGGCGCAACGGGGGGCGGCCGTCACCGCCGTCCTGCTCTCCCCGGAGCGGGCGCACGCCGAGGGGCTGACCGCGTTCCGCCGGGCCGGTGGGCGGGTGGCGGAGGCCGCCGACGCCGGGCTGCACCGGGCCGACCTGGTCCTCGACGGGATCCTCGGCCTCGGCGGCAGCGGCGGGCTGCGGGAGCCGGCGGCCGCGCTGGTCCAGGAGGCGACCGCCGGGCCGGGCCTGCTGGTCGCGGTCGACCTGCCCAGCGGCGTCGACGCGGACACCGGGGAGGTGCCCGGCGCCGCCTTCCCCGCGCAGCACACGGTCACCTTCGGTGCGGTCAAGCCCGGGCTGGTGGTCGGCGCCGGGCGCCGGCAGGCCGGCACGGTGCACCTGGTCGACATCGGGCTCGGCCCCGCGCTGCCCGAGCCGGCGGCCCGGCAGCTGACCGACGCCGACGTCGTCCCGCACCTGGACGCCCCCGCACCCGACGACGACAAGTACTCGCGCGGCGTGGTCGGCGTGCTGGCCGGTTCGGCCACCTACCCGGGCGCCGGGGTGCTGTGCACGGGCGCCGCGCTGCGCACCCGGCCGGGCCTGGTCCGGTACGCCGGCACCGCTGCGGAGGGCGTCCGTGCCTCCTGGCCGGAGGCCATCGTCACGTCCGGCCGCCCGGGGGACGCCGGACGCGTGCAGGCCTGGGTGGTCGGCCCGGGGATGGGCACCGACGACGACGCCGCGAGCGTGCTCGCCGAGGTGCTGGCGACCGACCTGCCGGTGGTGGTCGACGCCGACGGGCTGACCCTGGTCTCCCAGCGGCCGGAACTGGTGGGCGAGCGGACCGCCCCCACCGTGCTCACCCCGCACGACCGCGAGTTCGCCCGCCTCTTCGGCGAGGTCGGCACCGACCGGCTGGCCGCAGCCCGCCGGGGTGCGGCGGAGCTGGGCTGCACGGTGCTGCTCAAGGGGGATGCCACCGTCGTCGCCGACGCCGCCGGCACCACCTTCGTCAACGGCACCGGCACCCCGTGGCTGGCGACCGCCGGCACCGGCGACGTGCTCGCCGGCATCCTGGGCGCCGTGCTGGCGACCGGGCTGCCGGCAGCCGAGGCCGCGGCCGTCGCCGCCCACCTGCACGGCCGGGCCGGCCAGCTGGCCGCCGAGCAGGGACCGCTGATCGCCGGGGACCTGGTCCGTCGGCTGCCGGAGACGCTGGCCCGGCTGCGCGCCGGTGCCGGCTGACCGCGGCGGCCTGGGACAGTGGGCGGTGTGACGCAGGTGCAGCAGGTGCTGGGCAGCCGGGCCGAGGTGGTCGTCGACCTCGACGCGATCGCGGAGAACACCGCGGCGCTGCGCGCACGGGCCGCCCGCCCGCTGATGGCGGTGGTCAAGGCCGACGGCTACGGCCACGGGCTGGTCCCCGCGGCCCGGGCGGCGCTCGCCGGCGGGGCCGACGCCCTCGGGGTGACGGTGCTGGAGGAGGCGCTCGCGCTGCGCGCCGCCGGGGTCACCGCGCCCCTGCTGTCCTGGCAGCACGGACCGGGGGAGGACTACGCCGCGGCACTGGCCGCCGACGTCGAGCTGTCGGTCAACGCGGAGTGGGCGCTGGCCGAGGTGGTCGACGCCGCCCGCGCCGGCGGCCGCCTCGCCCGGGTGCAGCTGTTCGCCGACACCGGCCTGTCCCGCGAGGGGGCGACGCCGGAGGCCTGGCCCGGGCTGGTGGCCGCCGCGGTGCGCGCCCAGGCCGACGGCGACCTCGTCGTGACCGGGCTGTGGAGCCACCTCGCCTACGCCGATGCCCCCACCCACCCGACCATCGCCCGCCAGGTGCAGGTCTTCGAGGAGGCGGTGGCGCTGGCCGCGCAGGCCGGGCTGACCGACGTCCGCCGGCACCTGGCCAACTCGGCGGCCACGATCGCCTTGCCGGAGACCTGGTACGACATGGTCCGGCCGGGCGTGGCGGTCTACGGCCTGGACCCGCTGGGCGGCGACCCGGGGGAGTACGGGCTCCGCCCGGCGATGACGGTGCAGGCCCGGGTGGCGCTGACCAAGCGGGTGCCGGCCGGGGCCGGCGTCTCCTACGGCCACACCTACTCCCCGGACCGGCAGACGACGCTGGCCCTGGTGCCGGTGGGTTACGCCGACGGGGTGCCCCGCGCGGCCGGCAACCGGGCGCCGGTGCTCGCCGCCGGGGTGCAGCGGACGATCGCCGGCCGGGTCTGCATGGACCAGTTCGTCCTCGACGTGGGCGACGACCCGATCGCCCCGGGCGACACGGTGGTGCTGTGGGGCTCGGGGGCCGCCGGCGAGCCGACCGCCCAGCAGTGGGCCGACGCGGTCGACACCATCCACTACGAGCTCGTCACCCGGGTGGGCGGCCGCTTCTCCCGCCGCTACGTGGGCACCGCGGGGACCGCCTGATGGCGCAGCACGGCCACCTCCGCCTGGGCCGCACGGCCGGTCTGGTCGGCGCCGCGGTCGGCCTGGCCGCGGCCGGGACGGCGGTCGGGGTCGCCGTCACCCGGACGGCGACGGCCCGGGTGCGGGCCGGCCAGCTGGCCGGTCAGCGCGGGGAGGACGGCCGCCCCGTCGAGGACGTGCCGGTGAACCAGCTGCGCCGGGAGGACCCGCTGGGCTCCGGCCGCCGTACCGCCGACCGCACGGTGGTGGTGCGGGCCGACGACGGGGTGGCGCTCACGGTCGAGGAGGTCGGCCCGACCGATGCTCCGCTGACCGTCGTCTTCGTGCACGGCTACGCGCTGTCCATGGCCTCCTGGACGTTCCAGCGCAGGGACCTCGGCGAGCAGCTGGCCACCGCCAACGGCCACCGGCCCACCGCGCGCCTGGTCTTCTACGACCAGCGGGGGCACGGCGCCTCCGGCCGCGGTGCCGCCGCGCGCTCGACGATCGACCAGCTGGCCGCGGACCTGGAGTCGGTGCTCGCCGCACGGGTGCCGCGCGGGCCGGTGGTGCTCGTCGGTCACTCGATGGGCGGGATGACGGTGCTCGCGCTCGCCCAGCGACGGCCGGAGCTGTTCGGGACCCGGGTCGCCGGGGTGGCGCTGGTGTCCACCTCCAGCGGCAACCTCGGCGACCTTGACTTCGGGCTGCCCGCGCTGCTGACCCGGGTGCGCGCCACGGTGCTGCCGGTGGCGGTCTGGGCCATGCGCCGCAGGCCCGGGCTCGCCGAGGTGACCCGGCGACTGGCCAAGGACGTCGTGTCGGCGGTCACCTGGTCGATGTCGTTCTCCTCCACCGGCGTCGACCCGGCACTGGGGCGCTACGTGGACGCGATGATCGCCGGCACTCCGGTCGACGTGGTCGCCGAGTTCTACCCGGCGATCGCCGGGCTCGACGTCAGCGGCGCGATCGAGCCGTTGTGCCGGGTGCCGACCGTGGTGCTCACCGGCGACGCGGACAAGCTGATCCCCAAGGCGCACAGCGAGCGGATCCGGCAGCGGCTCGAGGAGACGGGCGGAGGGCCCGTGGAGTACGTCGCCGTCCCGGATGCCGGGCACCTGGTGCCGCTGGAGCACCCGGCGCAGGTGACGGAGGCGCTGGTCGGCCTGGTCCGCCGGGTCGCCGCCGGGCAGCGCCCCACCCGCTGACGGCCGCCTCGGCCCCGCCGTAGGGTCTGCGCGTGGTCCCCGTCCGTCCGCCGCGCCCCGACGCGGCCGCCGCCGAGGTCGCGGCGAGCGCCGCTGCCGCGCCGGACTGGGCTGCGCTGGCCGACCTCGCCCGCTCCTGCGTCGCCTGCCCGGAGCTGGCCGCCACCCGGCAGCACGTCGTCGTCGGGGACGTGCCGCTGACGGGCCGGCCGCGGCTGGTCGTCGTGGGGGAGGCCCCGGGCGCCACCGAGGACGAGACCGGCCGGCCGTTCGTGGGCAGGAGCGGCGCGCTGCTGGACCTGCTGCTCGGCGAGGCCGGGCTGGCCCGGGCAGAGGTGGCCGTGCTCAACATCGTGAAGTGCCGCCCACCGGGCAACCGCACCCCGAAGGCACCCGAGGTCGCCCGCTGCAGCGGCTGGCTGCGCCGCCAGCTCGACCTGCTCGGCGCCGAGGTCGTGGTCGCCCTCGGGCTCTCCTCGGCCAAGTGGTTCCTCGGCCCACGCACCGTGCTCGGTCAGGTGCGGGGCAGGGCGCACGACGTCGACGGGCGGGCCGTGTGGGTCACCTACCACCCGTCGGCGGCGATCCGGTTCGGTCCGAACGGCGCCCCGCGGGCCGCGCTGGCCGCCGACCTGCACGCCGTGGCGGCCTCGCTGTGAAGCGCGAGCACGAGCTGCCCACCGTCGCCGACACCCAGGCGTTCGGCCGCGAGCTGGCCGGGCTGCTGCGGGCCGGCGACCTGGTCGTGCTGGCCGGTCCCCTGGGTGCCGGGAAGACGGCCCTCACCCAGGGCATCGGCGCCGGCCTCGGGGTGCCCGGCCCGGTGACCTCACCGACCTTCGTGCTCGCCCGGGTGCACCGCGGCGGGCGGGTGCCGCTGGTGCACGTCGACGCCTACCGGCTGGCCGGCATGGCCGACGTCGACGACCTGGACCTCGACGCCACCACCGAGGAGGCGGTCACGGTCGTCGAGTGGGGCCACGGCCTGGTCGAGCAGCTGGCCGACGAGCACCTGGTCGTCGAGCTCGACCGCCGGGACGACGACGTCCGCACCGTCCGGCTGGTGCCCGCCGGCGCGGGCTGGGAGCAGCGGCTCACCGAGGCCTGAGCCTCAGCCGGCCCGCTCGACGATCGGGCGCAGCAGCGCCGCCAGCTCCGCCGGGGCGGCCAGGAACGGTGAGTGGCCGGCGTCCAGCCGGAGCACGGTGCCGGCGCGCGCGGACATCGCCTCCTGGGCGGCCACCGGGATGGCCTGGTCCTGCTCGCAGACGACGTAGGTGCTCGGCAGCTCGGTCCAGGCGGCGCGGCTCAGCGGCTGGGTGAGCGCGGCCGTGGACTGCAGCTGCAGCTCGGCCACCGCCTGCCGGGTGAGCTCCGGGGAGACGCCGTTGTAGAAGACCGCCTCGGGTGTGGTGGCCCGGACGTGCGTCGGGTACAGCTCCTGCCAGGACGGGACCTGACCGCCCAGGCTGCTCACCAGCGAGTCGCCCACGTCGAGCTGGAAGGCGCACAGGTAGACCAGGTGCGCCACGCCCAGCTCGGCGGTGGCCGCCTCGCTGATCGGGATCCCGCCGTAGGAGTGCCCCACCAGGACCGCCGGCCCCTCGAGGCCGGCGAGCGCGTCCCGGACGGCGGCGGCGTCGGCGGTGAGGTCACCGAGGGACTGCGGGTCGGTGCCGGAGCTGGGCAGCGCGACGCGGACGACGTCGACGCCGGGCAGGTGGTCGACCAGCGGCTGCCAGCACCACGGGGTGTGCCAGGCGCCGTGGACCAGGACCAGGGTGGCGGGCATGGGGTTCCTCGTCGTCGGGGGCGGTGGACGCGCAGTTGATCAACAAGGGGGTCCCGGGCGCAACCTCCCGGCCGCTGCCGACGGGGGCGGCATCTACCCTCGACGGTCGTGCTCGTCCTCGCGCTCGACACGGCCACCCCGACCCTCGTGGTCGGCCTCGCCCGCTGGACCGCCGGTGGCCCCGCCGACGTGCTCACCGAGCGCGGGCTGCCCTCGGGCAACCGGCACGCCGAGCTGCTCACCCCCGCGATCCGGGAGGCCCTCGGCACCGCCGGCGTCGCGATGGCCGACCTGGAC
Organism: Modestobacter sp. VKM Ac-2985; assembly: GCF_026967925.1. GTDB lineage: Bacteria > Actinomycetota > Actinomycetes > Mycobacteriales > Geodermatophilaceae > Modestobacter. Next base: position 908,415 of record NZ_JAPVBI010000002.1, read on the forward strand.
GCCGTCGTCGTCGGACTCGGGCCGGGACCGTTCACCGGCCTGCGGGTCGGCATCGTCAGCGCAGCTGCCCTGGGGGACGCCCGCGGGATCCCGGTGCACGGGGTCTGCTCGCTGGACGCGGTCGGCGACGGCGCCCGGTCGGTGGTCACCGACGCCCGGCGCAAGGAGGTCCACTGGGCCACCTACGACGAGGCGGGGGTGCGGCTCTCCGGTCCCGGCGTCGACCGGCCGGAGGACGCCCCGGTCACCGACCCGGTCGTCGGGGACGTCCGGTTCGCCGAGCGGCTGGGCCGCGAGGTCATCGCCGCCGAGGTCACCACGGCCGGGCTGCTCCGCGCCGCCCTGCCCCTGTTCGACCGACCACCGGCACCGCTGGAGCCGCTGTACCTGCGCCGTCCCGACGCGGTGCCCTCGGTGACCCGCAAGCCGGTGAGCCAGTGAGCGTGCAGCTGCGGGACATGACGGTCGACGACCTGACCGCGGTGATGGCCCTGGAGGAGGAGCTCTTCGCCCCCGACACCTGGACCGAGTGGATGTACCGGGACGAGCTCGCCCGCCCCGACACCCGGCACTACCTGGTGGCCGTCGACGCCCACGCCGATGCCGCAGCCGTCCTCGGCTACGCGGGGCTGATCAGCTACCCCTACGAGGCGCACATCGCGACCATCGGGGTCACCGGCACGCGGCAGCACGAGGGGATCGGGGCGTTGCTGCTGGACGCCCTGCTCGCCGAGGCGGACGGGCGGCGCACCCCGGTGCTGCTGGAGGTGCGCGAGGACGACGAGGCGACCCAGGCGTTCTACCGCCGGCGCGGGTTCGCCGAGATCGGCCGCCGCCCGAACTACTACCCGCTCAGTGGGAAGGACGCCGTCGTGATGCTGCGGGAGGTGCGGCGATGAGCCAGCCGCTGGTGCTGGGGTTCGAGACCTCGTGCGACGAGACCGGCATCGGGCTGGTGCGCGGGCAGACGCTGCTGTCCGACGCGCTGGCCACGTCCATGGCCGAGCACGAGCGCTTCGGCGGGGTGGTCCCGGAGATCGCCAGCCGGGCGCACCTGGAGGCGATGGTCCCGACCGTGCACCGGTCACTGGCCGACGCCGGGGTGACCCTGCGCGACGTCGACGCGATCGCGGTCACCGCCGGCCCGGGGCTCACCGGCGCGCTGCTCGTGGGGGTGGCCGCGGCCAAGGCCTACGCGCTGGCCCTCGACGTCCCGCTGTACGGGGTGAACCACCTGGCCGCGCACGTCGCCGTCGACGAACTGGAGCACGGCCGGCTGGCCGAGCCCTCGATCGCGCTGCTCGTCTCCGGGGGGCACAGCTCGCTGCTGCTGGTGCCCGACCTCGCGCAGGAGGTGCAGGAGCTGGGCCGGACGATCGACGACGCGGCGGGGGAGGCCTTCGACAAGGTCGCCCGGGTGCTCGACCTGCCGTTCCCGGGCGGGCCCCCGATCGACCGGGCCGCCCGCGAGGGCGACCGGCGGGCGATCCCGTTCCCGCGTGGCCTGACCGGCCCCCGCGACGCGGCCTACGACTTCTCCTTCTCCGGCCTGAAGACGGCGGTGGCCCGCTGGGTGGAGGGCCGCCAGCGCGCCGGGGAGGCGATCTCGGTCGCCGACGTCTCTGCGTCCTTCCAGGAGGCGGTGGTCGACGTGCTGACCGCCAAGGCGGTGCGGGCCTGCCGCGACCACGGGGTGGACCACCTGGTCATCGGGGGCGGGGTGGCGGCCAACTCCCGGCTGCGCGCCCTGGCCCAGGAGCGCTGCGACGCCGCCGGGATCGTGCTGCGCACCCCGAGCCCGCGGCTGTGCACCGACAACGGCGCGATGGTGGCCGCGCTCGGCTCGCGCCTGGTCGAGGCAGGGGTGGCCCCGGCGCCGGTAGACCTGGGCGCCGACAGCTCGATGCCGATCGACCTCATTAGTACGTGAAGATTGTACGGCCCTGGCCAGTTGACGCATCCGCGTTGCGCTAGACGAGTGGGTCACCGCTATATGGTGATCGCACTCGACCAACTGGAGAGATGCTGAGCATGTGCGATCTGGGTCTTTCGGCGGGCGATCTAACAGCGTTGCGACGCGCTGCTGCGAACAGTAGCTATCACCTGCTGTTGGGGGCGGGTGCCAGCCTTGACTCGCAGTCCGCAGACGGGCGACTCCTTCCTGGCGCAAAGAGGCTCGCCGAGGAGTTGAGTACGCAATTCGATGTGCCAGTAGAAGACGGTGACCTGCTTTGGCGCATCTACTCCCGTGCAGTAGATAAGCAGGGTGGCGCTGCGGTCTACGCATGGTTGCGCAGGCGGTTCGCGATGGTGGACCCTCCTGCTTGGATGGACCAGTATGCCCGCTTCCCCTGGGAGTTCGTATGGACACTTAACCTGGACGACTCATTCGAGCGTTCCTACTCGCGGGTCGCTAACGATGAGTCCCGCGCTTTGCGTACGGTTTCCTGGGATGACGAGTTTCGGCTTAGTCGCGAATTGGCGGTAGTGCACCTGCATGGGCATGTGCTCGATAGTGCGCCTCGCTCATTGGTCTTTTCGCTCAGTGAGTACGCGGACGCCGCAGTAGCCAGGTCGGCTTGGCCGCTCGCCTTCCGCGATACGTACGGGGTGAGTCCAATGGTGATCATCGGCGCACGGCTTCGCGATGAGCCTGATATTGAAGCCATCGTAGGAAGACGGCTTCCCGAACACGATGCGCCAAGCTTCTACGTAAGTCCGGACATATCGCCGGCCGTGGAAGCGGATCTGCGCGCGTGGCGCCTAGTGCCTGTCAGAATGACTGCCGAAGAGTTTGCTGACGTATGGGGGGAACTGGCGGGTGTGGATCTTAATGTCGCGCCGACTCGTTTGGAAGAACTGGCCTTTAGGGTAGGTCGACAATTTCGAGAGCTGACTACGAACAAGACGGTCAAGATCCCCAGGAATCACGACCTCCTGGGTGGCGACGAACCGATCTGGGATGACGTCCGGTCGTCTATCCACGCCGAGTTGGACTGGATTAGGTCAGGCGCTGCTCTTGTGCGCCGCTTCGGGCAGTCTATTCCTGCTTCGAGCGCTCTCATCTACACCGGTAAAAGACTGTCAGGTAGGAGCACTGGACTCTATGCCATAGCGCTCGCATTTAGGCGACAGTCATGGCGCGTACTTCTTTACACTAAAGATGAACGACCAGATGTGGACGCCATCGTTCAGTATGCTGCGGACGGTAGAGCTCTACTGCTGATCTTCGACGGCATCGCGGATATCGCAGAGGATGTTGCAACCCTGCTGCGCAGAGCCCGCAATGCCGGTTTACAAATATCGGTGCTCGCGGTCGACCAGTTCGAGCGTAGCGCTGGAATCATTGGTCGAATCCCGCCTAACCTTCTCGTGGATGGCAAGACGCGTTCGATCAACTCGCGACTAACGAGTACGGACGCCGGGCGACTGGTCGACAGGCTGCAGGCCGCCGGTCGTCTGGGGCGGCTCGAAGCGGTGCGCACCGACCGCGAACGAATCGCGCACTTCCGCCGCCATGAGCTCTTTGCCGCCATGGCGGAATTGGCGGATGCACCCGGCTTTGGCCGTCGGGTGGGTGTCGAGGTTGGCGCGGTGGAGTCGGAAGAAGACTTGGTGCTTCTACTGTTCGCCTCAGTGGCGGCTCGCGTCGATCGGCGACTTCCCGTCATTGATGCCGCCCAAATGATGCAGATGCCGAGTGAGCAAATCGTCCGCATGATCAGGGGTGAACAGCTATCCTCGGTGCTGTCAACCGACGGCCGTCTGGTCGGCACTCGTCAACGTTGGTTGGCGTTGCAGCCAGTCATTGACCGTTTAGGCGAACAGTCAGCGCTCTCACTTCTGAGTGCAGCAATCGGTCGCCTGTCGAGTCGGCTCAGTCGGTCCAGTCAACGAGAAAGGAATGCTACATCCCTGCTCGTTGGGTCACTTATGGCTTACAGGAATGTAGCTGCAATATTCCCGCACGGTAATCACGAAGCCTGGTACGAAAGTCTGTTTAACAGCTTTGGTAGTTGGAGTGGGCGCTACTGGGAGCAGCGCGCGATCATGAGTAGACACTTGGGTGAAACGAGTGATGACGCATTAGCGCGGGCGGAGTCCTATGCGCAGCGTGCGATCTCGCTCCGGGAAGACGCCTACTCTTACACGACCCTTGGCACTGTGCTTGCAGCCCGTGGCGCGAAGGCCGATCGGACCCAGTTGGGCGACTACTACGATCGCACTTATGATGCCTTCGAAAAAGCCAGCGATCTGGACCCCGAAAATCTGGTCACATGGCTGGCGTTCCTGTCGCACACGCTTCGACTACTTGAGCGACTCGCTATCGACGGAGAAGTGGATGAGTTGTGGGGTCGTCTTACGGAAGACTGGCTGAGAATTCATGACAACGTCTCTTCCGTATTCGCGGCTACAGAAGACACTCGTCTGGAACTGGCGCGACTGCTCAGTCGGTATCAAACCATTATCAGTGCGTAGTCTTTTCCTTGGCTTGTCATCGATAATTCAAACAAGGGGCCCGCCTCCTTGTGTAGACAGTGGTCTCGGCGTCGTCTCGGGCCGCGGTGGTCGACGTGCTGACCGCCAACGGTGCGGGTCTTTCGCGGCCAGAGAGTCGACCACCTGGTGCTCGGTGGGGCCAACTCGCGGCTGCTTGCATGGCCCAGGGGGCCGCTGCACTGCCGCGATATGTCACGAGGGGTCGCAGACCAGCACGGTGGGGGCGCCGGCGACGCGGGTGACGACGACGACCGCGCTGCCCTCGCCGGGGCCGCGCAGCTGGCGGGCCAGCGCCTCGGGCTCGATCGGCGAGCCCCGCTTCTTCACTACCACCCGGCCGATCCCGCGTGCCCGCAGCAGCGCCTTCAGCTTCTTCAGGTTGAACGGCAGCACCTCGCTCACCCGGTAGGAGCTGACCCACGGGGAGTCCGCTGCCGCGTCGGAGGTCAGGTAGGCGATCGTCGGGTCGACCAGGGTCGCGTCCAGCTCGGCGGCGGCGAGGGAGACCAGGCCGGAGCGGATGACCGCCGGGTCGGGCTCGTGCAGCCAGCCGCGCACCGGGCCCGGCTCGGCATCACCGGGGTCGGCGTCCGCGGTCAGCTCGTGCACTCCGCCGTCCCGGTCGATCACGGTGGCCCGGCGCCAGGTGCGCGAGGGCGCCCGTCCCCACAGCAGCGCCTCGACGATCGACCCGCCCATCGACACCCACTCCGCCTCGACCCCGGCCGGCACCCGGTCGTGGTCCAGCCCCGGAGCCACCTTCACCAGGCAGGTGGGCACGGCGTCCAGCAGCGCCTGCACCGTCGACCACTTTGGGGACCAGCGGTCGGGGTCGAGCTGGCGACGCCCGCCGGCCCGCCGGGCGGGATCGAGGACGGCGGCGTCGCAGCCGGCCACCCGGCCCTCGCTCGCGGCGGCCACCAGCTGGACGGCGTCGGCGTCGCGGACCTCGACACCGGGGAGCCCGGACGCCGCGGTGTTGAGCCGGGTGAGCTCGCGGGCGACCGGGTCCAGGTCGACGGCGACCACGGTGGCGCCGGCCCGGGCCAGCGCGATGGTGTCGGTGCCGGCGGCGCAGCCGAGGTCGACCACCGACCGGACGCCGCCGGCCAGCAACCGGGCGGCCCGCCGGTCGGCGAGCACCGGCCGGCCGGCCTGCTCCAGTGCGTCGGCGGTGAAGAAGAGCCGGTCGGCGTCGGCGCCGAACACCGGCCGGGCCCGCTCCCGCTGCCGGGCGATGCCCCAGGCCGGGCCGGCCAGCTCCACGCCCACCTCGGCCCGCAGCCGGGTCAGCGCGGTGACCGCGTCGGCGCGTCCGGCCAGGAGCTCCCGGGCGCGGGTCAGCGCCGCCCCACCGGCCGGGGTCGCGAGGGCCTGCAGCTGGCGCACCGTCTCCGCGGCCTGCCCGCCGGGCTCGTCGTCGTGGGGGTCGCCGGGCACCGGCACAGCCTGGCGCATCGCCGTCCCCACCTGGGCAGGACCCCGGTTGAGCGGCTGGCACTCACATGGGTAGAGTGCCAATCGACACGGGCCGGGCCCCGACCCCCGCGACGGCGAGGCCCAGCCCCCGTGCCACAGCATCAGCACCATCCATCGAGAGCCCGTCCGACACCGAAGGGGGCGTCACGACGTGACGACCGCTACCAAGGTCAACATCAAGCCGCTCGAGGACCGCGTGGTGGTCCAGGCCAATGAGGCCGAGACCACCACCGCCTCCGGTCTGGTCATCCCGGACACCGCCAAGGAGAAGCCCCAGGAGGGCACCGTCATCGCTGTCGGCCCCGGCCGCGTCGACGACAACGGCAACCGGGTCCCGCTCGACGTGAACGTCGGCGACGTGGTCATCTACTCGAAGTACGGCGGCACCGAGGTGCGCTACGGCGGCGAGGACTACCTCGTCCTCTCCGCGCGCGACCTGCTCGCCGTCGTCTCCAAGTAGGACCCCGGCCCCGACAGGGGCCGCGCACGACACAGCACGACACCGCCCCGGCGACCCGAACCACCGGGTCCCGGGGCGGTCGTCGTCTGCCTCCGTTCTCCTCCGCACCACCTGAGAGAGGTCTGGCATGGCCAAGATCATCCTGTTCGACGAGGACGCCCGTCGCGCCCTCGAGCGTGGCGTCGACAAGCTCGCCGACGCCGTCAAGGTCACCCTCGGCCCCCGCGGCCGGAACGTGGTCATCAACAAGAACTTCGGCGCCCCGACGATCACCAACGACGGCGTGACCATCGCCCGGGAGATCGATCTCGAGGACCCGTACGAGAACCTCGGCGCCCAGCTCGCCAAGAACGTCGCCACCAAGACCAACGACGTCGCCGGCGACGGCACCACCACCGCCACCGTGCTGGCCCAGGCCCTCGTGCACGAGGGGCTGCGCAACGTCGCCGCCGGGGCGAACCCGATGAGCCTGGGCCGCGGCATGCGCGCCGCCGTCGACGCGGTCTCCGCCGCCCTGGACGCCGTCGCCATCCCCGTCGACGACCGGAAGGCCATCGCCGGGGTCGCCACCGTCTCCGCCCAGGACGCCGAGGTCGGCGAGCTGATCGGCGAGGCGATGGAGCGGGTGGGCAAGGACGGTGTCATCACCGTCGAAGAGGCCAACGGGATGACCACCGACCTGGACGTCACCGAGGGCGTGCAGTTCGACAAGGGCTACCTCTCCCCGTACTTCGTCACCGACAACGAGGCGATGGAGGCCGTCCTCGAGGACGCCCTCGTCCTCATGGTCAGCGGCAAGGTCAGCGCCCTGGCCGACCTGCTGCCGCTGCTGGAGAAGGTCCTGGCGACCGGCAGCCGCCCGCTGCTGATCGTGGCCGAGGACGTCGAGGGTGAGGCGCTGTCCACCCTGGTCGTCAACTCGATCCGCAAGACCGTCAAGGTCGTCGCGGTGAAGTCGCCCTACTTCGGCGACCGGCGCAAGGCGTTCATGACCGACCTCGCCATCGTCACCGGCGGCCAGGTCGTCAGCGAGGACGTCGGCCTGTCCCTGGACGGCGTCGGCCTCGAGGTGCTGGGCACCGCGCGCCGGGTGACCGTCACCAAGGACGACACGACGATCGTCGACGGCGGTGGCACCTCCGGCGCCGTGGCCGACCGCGTCGCCCAGATCCGCAAGGAGATCGAGGCGACCGACTCCGACTGGGACCGCGAGAAGCTGCAGGAGCGGCTGGCCAAGCTGGCCGGCGGCATCGCGGTCATCCGCGTCGGTGCCGCGACCGAGGTCGAGATGAAGGAGCGCAAGCACCGCATCGAGGACGCCATCGCCGCCACCCGCGCCGCGGTGGAGGAGGGCGTCGTCCCCGGCGGTGGGTCTGCGCTGGTGCACGCCGCCACGGCGATCGACGACCTGGAGCTGACCGGCGACGAGCTGATCGGTGCCCGGTCGGTGCGCAAGGCGATCGACTCGCCGCTGGCGCTGATCGCCTCCAACGCCGGGTTCGAGGGGCCGGTCGTCGTCGGCCGGGTCCGTGAGCTGGGCATCGGCCAGGGCTTCAACGCCGCCACCGGCGAGTACGGCGACCTGGCCGCCCAGGGCGTCATCGACCCGGTCAAGGTCACCAAGGCGGCGCTCTCGCACGCCGCCTCGATCGCGGCGATGGTGCTCACCACCGACTCCGCGATCGTGGAGAAGCCCGCCGAGCAGGAGTCCGACGGTGCCGGGCACCACACCCACGGGCACTCGCACGGCCACGGGCACAGCCACTGAGCTGAGCGCGACCGGTTGACCTCCGCCCCCGTTCCCGTCTGGGAGCGGGGGCGGAGGCGCTCCTGGCCGCCGGGTGGGCACACCCCGTGCGGGTCAGCCCGCCGAGGCCGGGCTCAAGCTGTCCGTCGGGCGGTCGATGGGGTGGTGTGCACGACACGGAGGCCGGTGAGAGGGCAGCGTCCCTCTCCTCTCCGGCGACCGCTGCGGACGCCGTCGAGCTGGCGGCCGCCCTCAGCGAACTGGAGGCGCTGTCGCGATTCGACCGCGACGGCATCGGCGACCGAGCGCAGGCGGCGCAGGACGCCGCCCGCGCACTGGACGTACCGGAGCTGGAGCTGCGGGCGCGACTGGTGGCGGCCGACCTGGCCCGACGACGCGGGGACGTGGCCGAGGCCGGCCGGGTCGCCCGCGAGGTGCAGCGCTGGGCCACCGACGCGGGTTCCCGGCACCTGCTGTCCCGCAGCCACTTCCTGCTGGCGGCCGTCTTCCAGGAGCTGGGCGACCTCTCGCTGGCCCTGGAGCACGCCGTCCAGTCGGTGGACCTGCTCGGGGACGAGGACCCGCCGGTGCTGAGGATCGACCACCTCGCCCGGCTGGCCGACTGCCAGGGCCTGCAGGGTGACCAGGGAGCGCGGGAGCGGTACGCGGAGGTGTTCGGTCTCGCCGCGCAGCTCGGTGACGTGGACCGGCAGCTGCTGATCCTGAACAACTGGGCCTACGTGGAGACGATCGCCGGCCGGTACGAGGGTGCCCTGACCCTGAGCACGCAGCTGCAGGCCCTCTCCGACGAACACGGGGTGGTGTTGCACGTCGGGCGGCTGGACACCATCGCCCGAGCCCTCCTCGGACTGGGCCGGCTGGAGGAGGCGGAGAACGCCCTCGCGCCGGGGACGCGGTCCGGAGCGCTGGACGCCTCGTCGGACGGGGACGCCGGCGCCGACTTCCTGCTCACCCTGGCCGAGGTCCGTCGTCGGCGGGGGCGCGTGGCGGGTGCGCAGCAGGCGCTCGACGAGTGCGTGCGCCGGTGCGAGCAGCACGGGCTGACCGCCATCCGGGTGCGTGCCCGGCGGGAGCAGGCCGAGCTGCACGCGGCAGGTGCTGACTTCCGGGCGGCGTTCGAGGAACACCAGCTGTACTGCCAGGCGGCGCTGGACCTGCAGTCCGTGCAACGGGATGCCCGTGCCCGGGCGCTGCAGGCGATGTACGAGACCACCGAGGCGCGGCGGCAGAGCCGGCGTTACCGCGAGCTCTCGCTGCGTGATCCGCTGACGGGCCTGTACAACCGGCGCTTCGTCGACGACCAGCTCCCGCAGGTGCTGGCCCGGGCGACCGCGGCCGATGAGGTCGTCTCCGTGGCGCTGATCGACCTGGACCACTTCAAGCGCGTCAACGACACGTGGTCCCACGACGTCGGGGACCAGGTGCTCCGCGCAGTGGCGGCGAGGCTGGAGGCCGCGGCGTCGGGCTCCGTCGTCCCGGGTGGCTTCGCCGCCCGGATGGGGGGCGAGGAGTTCCTGCTGGTGCTCCTGGGCGGGGACCTGCGGCGCGCCGTCCGGCAGCTGGACGAGCTGCGCCGGGAGGTCGCCGCCCACCCGTGGGGCGATCTGGCCGACGACCTGGCGGTGACGCTGAGCGCCGGGGTGTCCACCACGGCCGGGGACGCGGGCGCGACGATCGCCGGTCTGCTCAGCCGCGCGGACGAGCACCTCTACGGAGCGAAGACCCGAGGGCGGGACCTGGTCGTCAGCGACCTGGGCTGAGCGGTGCCGGACAGCCGAGAGGGCCGGTCCGACACGTTCGTCGGACCGGCCCTCTCGGCATCTCGTCAGCGGGGGAGGCCTCCCGCCGGCGGGATCAGACCGCGGCGGCGATGGCGGCGGGCTCGGCGGCGATCAGCCGCGCGCGCTCCTCCTCGCTCATGCCGCCCCAGACCCCGTAGGGCTCGCGGACCGACAGGGCGTGCTGGAGGCAGGACTCGATCACCGGACAACGTCCGCAGACGGCTTTGGCAGCGGCCTGACGGCGCGCGCGGGCCGGCCCGCGCTCACCGTCGGGGTGGAAGAAGAGCGAAGTGCTCTCGCCCCGGCAGGAACCGTGCAGCTGCCAGTCCCAGACCTCGGCCACGGGGTTGGGCAGTCGGCGGATGTCAGCCATTGGACCTCCTCGGCTCGGTGCACCGGGGGGTCTGCCCGGTCGCTTCCGGGCCGATGCCCGCTGCCGACCAGCCGCAAACACGACCGATCGTGCTCGTCCTGCGAGATCGGCCGAGTTGTGCTTCAGCCGTCGCGCGCTCACGGGTCGTCACCCGCGGGGGTGACGGCCACTGTTGCTGCACTACTCAGCGGATCAAGGTGGTCACAGTGAGTGCCGACCACCAGGGTGGGGGACACCCCGACACCCGTCCGGGAGACCGGCGGTGCCGGCGCTCCCGGGAGCGGGGGGACCACCCCGCTCCGGCCACCCGCCCGGGCGACGCCCGGTCGGTACGCCGCCGGCTCCGACCGGCGCAGACGGGAGCAGTCGTGATCGAGGACAGGACGCGGGGCAACGGCAGCGGTGGATCCGTCGTCTGGGTGTTCGACGAGCGCCGCCGGGTCCGGGACGACGTCGCCGGCCGGCTGCTGGCCCTGCCGTTCGTCAGCCGCGTCGAGGCCGTCGCCGACCCCGCGTCGCTGATGGCCCGGCTGGACAACCGGGTGCCCGACGTTCTCCTCGTCGGCACCCAGCGGGCGACCGACAGCGGGCTGTCGGTGGCCACCCAGGTCCTGCGCGCCCACCCCGCGCTGCCGGTGCTGATGCTCGGCGCACCGGACGACGCCGAGACCGTGCGCGCCGCGGTCTCCCTCGGCGCGCGGGGCTACCTCCGCTGGGACGCCAGCCCGGTGGAGCTCGGGCTGGGCCTGTCCCGCACCGGCATGCGTCCCGAGGGTGGGCGCCTGCCCCACCAGCTGGCCCCTGCGCCCCGCAACCCGCAGCACGCGGGCATGCTCGCCGGCGCCCCTGCCGGCTCCGGCTGGAGCGGCGCCAGCCCGCTGGCCGGGCTGGCCCCGACCACCGTGCGGTCCACGGTGCCCGAGACGCCGCAGGCCGCCCTGTCGGGGCGGGAGATGCAGGTGCTCACCGGGATGAGCCAGGGCAAGAGCAACGCCCAGATCGGTCGGGAGCTCTACCTGTCCGAGGACACGATCAAGACCCACGCGCGGCGGCTGTTCCGCAAGCTGGGCGCCAAGGACCGCGCCGAGGCCGTCGCCACCGGCTTCCGCCGCGGCATCATGACCTGACCTCGCGTTCCTCCCTCAGTCGTCGCGGGCGTGCCGGCCGCCGGTGCCGTGCCGGCCGGTGGGCTCCTCGCGCTCGGCGAGCGCAGCCACCCCGTCGGCGTAGCCGCTGGCGTAGTCCCAGCTGACGTAGTCGTCGGGGTCGGGGTCGAACGGCGGTTCGTGCCGGCCGGTCTGGCCCTCGTCGAGCAGCTGGCGCAGGTTCGCCTGCATCAGCGCCCAGTCGACGTGGTGCTCCTCGTCGCAGTCGGGGCAGTCCACGACGATGCCCTTGACCCCGGTCGGCTCCAGCAGGGTGCGGAAGACCTCGAGCTCGGCCAGGTCGTCGAGCACCCCGGCCCGTTCCTCCATGGTGAGCGGTGGCTGCACCGAGTGGTCACCGGAACCGAGACCGTCCCCGAAGTCCGGGTCGCGATCCGGGGTCGCGCCGAATGCGTCGTCCCACGCGTCCACGTGTCCTCCTCGCCGGACAGGCCGGCCTTCTCGGTCACTGCTGGTCAGCCAGCAGCCGGGCCGGGCGCACCCGACCACCGGACCACGGTAGCGGGGGGCGGGGGCCCTCCGGTGCTCCGCCTAACATGAAGCGGGAACCCGTGCGCCACGCAAGGCGCTCCCACCGAGGAAGTCGAGAGGGTGGCGGCACATGCAGCCCGACGAGCGCACACCTGAACTGCCGGCCAAGTTCGCCCCGCTGGGGCTGACCTACGACGACGTCCTGCTGGTCCCCGGGGCCTCGGACATCGTGCCCACCGACGTGGACACCAGCAGCCGGCTGACCCGCGGCATCCGGATCGCCATCCCGCTGGTCTCCTCCGCGATGGACACCGTCACCGAGTCGCGGATGGCGATCGCCATGGCCCGCGCGGGTGGCATCGGGATCCTGCACCGCAACCTCGCCGCCGAGGACCAGGCCGGCCAGGTCGACCTGGTCAAGCGCTCCGAGGCCGGCATGGTCACCAACCCGGTCACCTGCTCCCCGGAGAACACCCTCGCCGAGGTCGACGCGCTGTCGGCGCGCTACCGGATATCCGGCGCCCCGGTCGTCGACGCCGACGGCGTGCTGGTCGGCATGGTCACCAACCGGGACATGCGCTTCGAGACCGACCAGCACCGGCTGGTGCGCGACGTGATGACGCCGCTGCCGCTGGTCACCGCGCCGGTCGGCGTGGAGCCGGAGCGTGCGCTGGCGCTGCTCAAGCAGCACAAGATCGAGAAGCTGCCGCTGGTGGACGACGCCGGCCGGCTGCGCGGGCTGATCACCGTCAAGGACTTCGTCAAGCGCGACCAGTACCCCAACGCCACCAAGGACGTCGGCGGCCGGCTGACCGTCGGTGCCGCCCTCGGCGTGGGCGAGGACGCCTACAAGCGGGCCGGGCTGCTCGTGGACGCCGGGGTCGACGTGCTCGTCGTCGACACCGCCCACGGTCACCAGCGGGCCGTGCTGGACATGGTCGCCCGGGTGAAGAAGGAGTTCGCGAACGTCGGCCACGGCGTGCAGGTCGTCGGCGGCAACGTCGCCACCCGGGCCGGTGCGCAGGCGCTGATCGACGCCGGGGTCGACGCGGTCAAGGTCGGCGTCGGGCCGGGCTCGATCTGCACCACCCGCGTGGTGGCCGGGGTCGGCGTCCCGCAGGTCACCGCCATCTACGAGGCCGCGCTCGCCGCCCGCCCGGCCGGGGTGCCGGTGATCGCCGACGGCGGGCTGCAGTACTCCGGTGACATCGTCAAGGCGCTCGTCGCCGGCGCGGACACCGTGATGATCGGCGGCCTGTTCGCCGGGGTCGAGGAGGCCCCGGGCGAGCTGGTCTTCATGAACGGCAAGCAGTACAAGACCTATCGCGGCATGGGCTCCCTCGGCGCGATGCAGAAGCGCGGCAACCAGTCCTTCAGCCGCGACCGGTACTTCGCCGACGACGTCCTCTCCGACGACAAGCTCGTGCCGGAGGGCATCGAGGGGCAGGTGCCCTACCGGGGCCCGCTGTCCGGGGTCGCCCACCAGCTGGTCGGCGGGCTCCGCGCGGGCATGGGCTACGCGGGTGCGGCCACCGTCGCCGACCTGCAGGACCGTGGCCAGCTCACCCGGATCACCTCCGCCGGCCTGACCGAGAGCCACCCGCACGACATCCAGATGACCGTCGAAGCCCCCAACTACCGAGGCCGCTGACCCATGCCAGTACGTGACAACGTCGAGATCGGCCTGAACCGCTTCGCCCGCCGGGGGTACGACCTCGACGAGGTGTCGATCGTCCCCTCGCGCCGCACCCGGGACCACGACGACGTCTCCACCGCCTGGCAGATCGACGCCTTCCGGTTCGAGATCCCGCTCGTCACCAGCCCCAGTGACGCGGTGGTCAGCCCGGCGACCGCGGTCGCCGTCGGGCAGGCCGGTGGCCTGGGTGTGCTCAACGCCGAGGGCCTGTGGGCCCGGTACGACGACCCGACCGACGTCTACCGGCAGCTGCGCGACGCCGCCGGGCCGGACAGCGGGCCGCCGACCGCGCTGCTGCAGCAGGTCTACGCCGAGCCGGTGAAGCCGGACCTGATCGCCGCCCGGATCAAGGAGATGCGGGACGCCGGCGTGACGACGGCGGTGCGCGTCTCCCCGCAGCACACGGCGTGGCTGGCGCCGACGATCCTGGCCGCCGGCGTCGACCTGCTGGTCATCCAGGGCACGATCGTCTCCGCCGAGCACGTGACGACGTCGGGGGAGGCCCTGAACCTCAAGGAGTTCATCGCCGACCTCGACGTCCCGGTGATCGTGGGCGGCGCGGCGGACTACCAGACCGCGCTGCACCTGATGCGCACCGGCGCCGCCGGCGTGATCGTCGGCGTGGGCGCCGACAGCTGGTCGACCGCGGACGCCGTGATGGGCGTCCGGGTCCCGCTGGCCAGCGCGATCGCCGACGCCGCCGCGGCCCGGCGCGACTACCTCGACGAGACCGGTGGCCGGTACGTGCACGTCATCGCCAACGGCCGGATCGAGACCAGCGGCGCGATCGCCCGAGCCCTGGCCTGCGGCGCCGACGCCGTCCAGCTGGGCGAGCCGCTGCGCGCGGCGAGCGAGGCCCCGGCCGGTGGCGTGTGGTGGGACTCCGTCGCCGCGCACCCGCGGCTGCCGCGCGGTGGCACCTCCGGCGCCGCGGAGCCGCGCGGCACGCTGGAGCAGCTGCTGCTCGGGCCGGCCGACACCGCCGACGGGCGTACCAACCTCTTCGGTGCCCTGCGCCGCACCATGGCCAAGACCGGCTACCGGGACCTCAAGGAGTTCCAGCGGGTCGACCTGGTGCTCGGTGGCGGCAGCGACGACGCACCCGGCCACCTGGCCGGCTGAGCGCGGCGATGAGCAACGGTCTGTCGAACATGGACTTCCCGACCGTCCTGGTCGTCGACTTCGGCGCCCAGTACGCGCAGCTGATCGCCCGGCGCATCCGCGAGGCCGGTGTGTACTCCGAGCTCGTGGGGTCCGACGTGCCGGTGGCCGACCTGCTGGCCCGCAAGCCGGCGGCGATCGTCCTGTCCGGCGGGCCCTCCAGCGTCTACGCCGAGGGTGCGCCGCAGCTCGACCCGGCCGTCTTCGAGGCGGGCGTGCCGGCCTTCGGCATCTGTTACGGGTTCCAGGCGATGGCCGCCAGTCTCGGCGGCACGGTGGCCCGCACCGGCGACCGGGAGTACGGCGGCACCCCGCTGACGGTGACCACGCCGGGGCAGCTGTTCGGTGAGCTGCCCACCGAGCAGTCGGTGTGGATGAGCCACGGCGACGCGGTCTCCGCCGCCCCGCCCGGGTTCACCGTCACCGCCACCAGCACCGGCGCGCCGGTCGCGGCGTTCGAGGACGTCGACCGGCGGCTGGCCGGTGTGCAGTTCCACCCCGAGGTGAAGAACACCCCGCACGGGCAGACGGTGCTCGAGCACTTCCTGTTCGACATCGCCGGCCTGGAGCCGAGCTGGACGATGGCCAACGTCGTCGACGAGCAGGTCGCGTCGATCCGGGCGCAGATCGGCGACCGGCGGGCCATCTGCGGGCTGTCCGGCGGGGTCGACTCCGCGGTGGCCGCCGCGCTGGTCCAGCGGGCCATCGGTGACCGGCTCACCTGCGTCTACGTCGACCACGGGCTGATGCGCGAGGGCGAGACCGAGCAGATCGAGCGCGACTTCGTCGCCGTCACCGGCGCCGACCTGCGGGTCGTCGACGCCAGCGACCAGTTCCTGGCCGCGCTGGCCGGGGTGAGCGACCCGGAGACGAAGCGGAAGATCATCGGCCGGGAGTTCATCCGGGTCTTCGAGCAGGCTGCCCTCGACGTGATCGCCGACGCCAAGGAGCACGGCGAGACCGTCGACTTCCTGGTGCAGGGCACCCTCTACCCCGACGTGGTGGAGTCCGGTGGCGGCACCGGGACGGCGAACATCAAGAGCCACCACAACGTCGGTGGGCTCCCCGAGGACCTGACGTTCACCCTGGTCGAGCCGCTGCGCACGCTGTTCAAGGACGAGGTGCGTGAGGTCGGCCGGCAGCTCGGGCTGCCCGACACCCTGGTGCAGCGCCAGCCGTTCCCCGGCCCGGGCCTGGGCATCCGGATCATCGGCGAGGTCACGCGCGAGCGGTTGGACGTGCTGCGCCAGGCCGACGCGATCGCCCGCGAGGAGCTGACCGCGGCGAAGCTGGACACGGAGATCTGGCAGTGCCCGGTGGTGCTGCTGGCCGACGTCCGTTCGGTCGGGGTGCAGGGCGACGGGCGCACCTACGGCCACCCGGTGGTGCTGCGCCCGGTGTCCAGCGAGGACGCGATGACCGCCGACTGGACCAGGCTGCCCTACGACGTGCTGGCGAGGATCTCCACCCGGATCACCAACGAGGTGGCCGAGGTGAACCGGGTCGTGCTCGACGTGACGAGCAAGCCGCCGGGCACCATCGAGTGGGAGTAGGAGCACCTCACCCGACCTGCGGGTGATCGTCAGCCGTGGTGGGGTGGGCGACGGTCCTGATCATCGTCGTCCCCAGGAGGTCACCGCGTGCTCCCCGGAACGTGGCCGCTGCTGCCCAGCGCTCTTGCACTCGCCGCCATGGCCGTGGTGATCATCTTCGCCGGCGTCCGGCTGACCCGCGTCGCCGACGAGCTCGCCGACCGGACCGGCCTCGGCGACGCGCTCGGCGGGGCGCTCCTGCTCGGGGCGGTCACCTCGCTGCCGGGGATCGTCGCCACCGCCACTGGCGCCCTGGAGGGCGACCCCGGTTTCGGCCTCTCCAACCCGATCGGTGGCGTCGCCATCCAGACCGTGTGGCTGGCGATCGCCGACCTGGTCTACCGCCGGGCCAACCTGGAGCACTCCGCGGCGTCGCTGCAGAACGTGATGCAGTCGCTGATCCTGGTGGCGCTGCTTTCGGTGCCGGTGATGGCCTACGCGACCCCCGACCTGCGCCTGGGCTGGATCCACCCGCTCACCCTGCTCATCCCCGTGCTGTACGGCTACGGGCTGGTGCTGCTGCGGCGGATGGACCGACACCCGATGTGGATCCCCACGCACACCTCGGCCACCGTGGAGCAGGACCCGGAGGAGGAGGGCTCCGACCGGAGCACCCGCCGGCTGTGGTCCCTGCTGGTGTCGCTCGGTCTGGTGGTCGGGGTCGCCGGCTGGGTGATCGGCCAGGCCGGCCTCGGCGTGGTCGAGGGCACCGGGCTGCCCAGCGGGGTCGTGGGCTTCACCCTCACCACTGGGGTCACGTCCCTGCCCGAGCTGGTGGTGCTCCTGACCGCGGTCCGGATGGGGGCGCTGAGCCTCGGCGTCGGCAACATCATCGGCGGCAACACCTTCGACACGCTGATGATCGCCGTGGCCGACGCCTTCTACCTGGACGGGCCGATCTACCGGGACGCCGGGCCCGTCAGCCTGGTGCTGCTGGGTGGAACGGTCCTGCTCACCACCGTCCTCACCGCCGGCCTGGTGATGCGCGACCGGAAGGGCATCGGGTTCGAGGGGATCCTGCTGCCGCTGATCTACGCGGGGACGATCGCGCTCGCGGTGATCAGCCGATGACGAGGGCCCGGGGAGCGGTCGCTCCCCGGGCCCTCGTGGTCGGTCTCGCGGTGCCTCGGGTCGGTGCCGGGTGACCCCGCCCGTCACCGGCCCTGCGGCGGGTGCCGTCAGCTCCGGCGGCGGGCCTTGCGCCACTCGTTGACCAGCAGCGCGATCCCGGCGCCGATCAGGATGACCCAGGCGATCCCGTTGCCGAACCAGTCGAAGGACAGGTCCACCCCGGCCATCAGCAGGATCGCCACCAGGATGAACAGCACCCCGGCGACCAGTGCCCCGTTGTCGACGTCGCGCCGGCGGCCGGACTCGTCGACGGTGGACGCCGTGGAGCTGCTGGTGGCGCCCTGCGGGAACACCTCGGTGTCCCGCCGTCCGTAGGGGTCGTGCTCAGCCACGGGACACCTCCACGTCACCCAGACCTGCGTTGATGATGATCTCGAACTCCGGCTCGGAGTCCCCGGACCAGTCGGCCGTGCCCCGGCCGGGGAAGAAGCCGGTCTCCACGCTGTCGCCGAACAGGTCGGTCTCGCCGAGCCCCTGCACGACCTCCAGCCGCACGTCGGCGGAGAAGGGCACGATCACCTCGATGTCGCCGAGCCCGGAGTCGATCCGGGTGGTGATCGGTGAGTCCAGGTCGGCCAGCTCGTCGGAGTCGACGCCGCGCAGGTCCAGCAGCAGGTCACCGACCCCGTTCCCGTAGTCCGACTGCACCGCGGCCGCCGACGCCGGGCGCCAGGTGCGGTCGCCCATCTCGCCGCTGGGGACCTCGACCGTCGAGGCGATCGCGAGCGCCACGGAGAGCACCAGGCCCAGCCCGATCAGCCCGCCCTTGGCCCCCCGGCCGATCCCGGTCAGCGCACCGAACACCAGGCCGACGCCGACGATCAGCAGCGCGCTGCCCAGGACGCCGCTGGCGCCCAGGTCCACGTCGGTGAACTGGTCGAGCATCACCGCGACGCCGGCGATGATCAGCAGCGCCGCGATCGTCACCCCGGGCACCGGGGAACGCGGACCGGTCCGGGCCTGCTCCGGAGCGCCGGGCTGGCCGGGCGGTGCTGCGGGCGCGGCCGGCATGAGCAGCCACAGCAGCACGTAGATGATCAGGCCGCTGCCGCCGGCGAGGGTGAGCGCGATGGCGCCCACCCGCCACAGCAGGGCATCGACGCCGGTGTACTCAGCCAGGCCGCCGGCGACGCCGCCGATCACCTTGTCGGTGCGGCTGCGGCGCAGCGGCGGGCGGGCGACCGCACCCGGTGGAGGAGGAGGCGGCCAGGAGCCCTGCGGTGGAGGAGGCGGCCAGGAACCCGGCGGGGGAGGCGGCGGCCAGGGGCCCGGCGGCTGCTCGGCCGCCGGGGGCGGGGTGGAGGGAGGGACTGCTGAGGTCATGCCACGAGCCTGCCCACTCCGGGCGCCCGGCGGTATCAGGGAACCCCCTGGGCCGACCCTGATCCGCACCGGCCGCCCTGCCTCCGGGTGATCACCGGTGTGCGTGGTGCAGCGGCGGTGACACCATCGGGACCGTGACCACCAGCACCGAGCCGACGGCCGGGCATCCCGCCCCGTCCACGGCCCGGCTCCCCGACGGCCGCCCGGCCCGGCCCCCGCTCGTGCGGCCGGCCACGGGGCGGCTGCTGGCCGGGGTGGTCGCCGGGACGGCGGCGCACCTGCGTCTGGACCCGCTGGTGGTCCGGTTCGTCGTGATCGGGCTGGCGTTCACCGGGGTCGGCGTCGTCGCCTACGCGTTGCTCTGGCTGACCATGCCGGTCGCCGACCCCTCCGGCGACGGTGCTCCCACGGCCGTGATCGGGGAGCGCCCCAGCCGCCGCCAGCTGATCCTGCTGGCCCTGCTGTCCTTCGTCGTCTTCGGGCTGGTCTCCCAGCTGCTCACCTTCGGCGGCTACGACGTCGTCCTGCCGCTGGCCCTCGCCGGGATCGGGCTGGCCGTGATCTGGCGGCAGACCGACAGCGACGCCTCGCTCTCCCGCCGCACCAGCCGCTGGGGGCTGGCTGCCGGGGTCCTCGTCGGCGTGATCGGCGTGGTGCTGCTGCTGGTCACCACCGGGCAGCTGGCCAACGCCCGCAACGGCTTCACCGCCACCGTGGTGATCCTGGTCGGCCTGGCGCTGGCGACCGCCCCGCTGTGGCGCCGGCTGCTGGACCAGCGCGCGACCGAGCGGGCCGCCCGGATCCGGTCGGAGGAGCGCGCCGCGGTCGCGGCCCACCTGCACGACTCGGTGCTGCAGACCCTCGCCCTGATCCAGCGGCACGCGGCCGACCCCACGGTGGTGGGCCGGCTGGCCCGCAGCCAGGAGCGGGAGCTGCGGGCGTGGCTGTACGAACCGACCGTCGCCACCGGCGGCACCTGGGCCGGGCTGGTCGCCCGGCTGGTGGCCGAGGTGGAGGCCGACCACGCCGTCACCGTCGACCCGGTCGTCGTCGGGGACCTGCCCGTCGACGACGCGGTGGCCACCCTGGGCCAGGCTGCCCGGGAGGCGGTGGTCAACGCCGCGAAGCACTCCGGTGCGCCGTCGGTCTCGCTGTACAGCGAGGTGACGCCGGGCGCGGTGACGGTGTTCGTCCGGGACCGCGGCACCGGGTTCGACCCGGCCGCCGTGCCGGGTGACCGACGCGGACTGCGCGACTCGGTGGTGGGACGGCTGACCCGACTGGGCGGCACGGCGACGGTGCGATCCGCACCGGGAGAGGGGACCGAGGTGGAGCTCTGCCTGCCGCGCGAGCGGACGGAGGCGCCGGCATGACGGCCGCGACGGGGCGCACCCGGGTCTTCCTGGTCGACGACCACGCGATGGTCCGCGCCGGGGTGCGGGCCGAGCTGGGCGAGGAGGTCGAGGTGGTCGGCGAGGCAGCCGACGTCCCCACCGCGGTGGCCGGCATCCGGGCCAGCACGCCGGACGTCGTCCTGCTCGACGTGCACCTGCCCGGCGGCGGCGGCCACGCCGTCCTGGAGTCGCTGCGCACCGAGCTGCCCGCGACCCGCTGGCTGGCGCTGTCGGTCTCCGACGCGGCCGAGGACGTCATCGCCGTCATCCGGGCCGGGGCCCGGGGGTACGTGACCAAGACGATCTCCGGGGCCGACCTGCGGGACGCCGTCCGCCGGGTCGCCGAGGACGACGTCGTGTTCAGCCCCCGGCTGGCCGGGTTCGTGCTCGACGCCTTCTCCGCCGGCCCCGCCGCAGCCGCGCCCGCCGACGACCCGGCCACCGACCCGGGCCTGGACCTGCTGTCCGCCCGCGAGCGGGAGGTGATGCAGCTGCTGGCCCGCGGCTACACCTACCGGGAGATCGGCGGCCGGCTGTTCATCTCGGTGAAGACGGTGGAGTCCCACGCCTCCAACGTGCTGCGCAAGCTGCAGCTGTCCAACCGCAACGAGCTCACCCGCTGGGCGGCCACCAACCGGCTGCTCTGAGGGAGGACCACCTCCTCCCACCCCTCGCGGGCACAGAGGAGGAGGTGGTCCTCCGTCAGCAGAAGTGGCTCTTCGGGATCAGGCCGTGCACGCCGACGGTGCGGTCCACCACCTGGGACACCTCGAAGTCCGCGGCCGCGGACAGGTAGGCGTAGGCGACCGCCCGGTCCATCCCCCGGTCGTCCACCAGGAAGTCCAGCGCGTTGACCACGGCCCGCCGGCTGGCGACGTCCAGGTCACTGCCCTGCCCGTTGCGGGAGCCGTCCGGGTCGGACAACCCGATCGGCACCCAGGCGTCCGGCGTCTCCCCGAAGGGGTACCGGAAGGCCACCGACGGTGCGTCGCCCGCGCCCGGGCGGCAGACGGTGAGCCGGTAGGTGATCCGGAGCGACCCCTCCATCGCGGTGAGGGCCACCTCGCCGTTGCCCATCGACATGTGCGGGTCGCCGGTGGAGAACAGCGCCCCCTCGGCGACCACCGGCACGTAGAAGGCGGAGCCGACGTTGAGGTGCTTGACGTCGATGTTGCCGCCGCCGAGGGTCGGCGGGATCGAGTTCACCAGCGGGTCGTTCAGCTGCGGGGCGTCACCGACCGTGGCGACCGCCATCAGCCCCGCGAACGGGTCCAGCGGCCAGCTGACCTCACCCCTGGTGCCCACCGGGAGATGGGCGGTGGGCACCCCGCGACGCCCCCGCCGGACCGGGGTGAAGACCGAGACGTTGCCGTACTGCAGCGGGTCCCCCGTGGCCCGGCCGTCCGGCGTCTGCGGCATCGCCTCGGCGGGGCTGATCCCGTCGTCGGGGGAGAACTGGACGGCGAGCGCCCCCTTGCCGTGCCGGCTGGAGATGACGCCGTAGGGGACCCGGGGCAGGGCCGAGAGGGGCTCGATCTTGAGCACGTCCCCCGGACGGGCGCCCTCGACGTACACCGGGCCGGTGACGACGTGCGGCCCGTCGGCGTCGAAGTCGCGCGGGTGCCGGCTGTAGCCGGCGGCGATGGCGACGGCGTCGTCCAGCACCTGCTCGCGGGGCACGCCCTGACCGGCGAACCACCCCACCGGGTCGCGGCCCTGGTCCTCGAGGATCCCCTCGTGGCTCACCGTGTCGATGGTGATCGTCTGCCCGGAGCGCATCCGGACGACCGGCGCGTCGGTGGTGCGGGGCAGGTAGCCCCACAGCACCTCGTCGGGCCGCGAGGAGAGGTACACGTCCCCGTCGATGGGGCCGGTGCCGGGCTGCAGGACCTGCCCGGGCAGCCGGGTCCGGCGTCCACCGGTGGCCGCCGCAGGCGAGGCGGTGGCGACACCGGCCGCCATGACGGCGCCGGTGGCCAGGGCGGCCTGGACGAAGGCGCGGCGGCCGAGCCCGCGCTCCAGCAGGGCAGCGGCAGTCGCCGGTTCCGGGCCCTCGTGCGGTGCGTCGGTCATCGTGTTCTCCCGGTGCTGGTGAGCGGACCGGGAGAGGTCTACGTGAGCTGTGTTACAGCTGTGCGGCGAGAGTGCCGGGGCATTCCGGCCCGATGTCGGGACGAATGTCAATCACGCTGTGTGCACGACCTGGAACGCTTCGGCCAGGTGCCCGTCGGGCAGGCCGTGGGTGCGCGCGTTCTGTCGCATCCAGCCGGTCAGGAACTCCTCCATCTGGCCCTCCGGCCAGTGCGAGACCTGGCTGACGTGCGCGCGGAGCGCGGCGAGCTTGCGGTCCAGCACGTCGGTCACGTCCACGGCGTGGTCCGAGCGGGGCCCGCCGCCCAGCCACACCTCCGACACCGTCCAGGCCTCCAGGCCCTCGTCGGCCAGCAGCTCGGGGAAGGCGAAGGGGTTGCGGGCGTCGGGGTAGACGGCGCGCAGCGTGGACTCGCCGACGGTCAGGTGGTCGGGGTGACTGGCCCCGATCCGCTCCCAGAACCGCTCCGGTGAACTGGTCAGGACCCGCTGCGGGCGCACCTGCCGGATCACCCGGCTGATGTCCCGGCGCAGCTCCAGGGTCGGCTCCAGCCGCCCGTCGGGGTACCCGAGGAACCGCACGTCGCTGACCCCGACCGCGGCCGCGGCGACGGTCTGCTCCGCCCGCCGCAGCGGCCCCATCTCCTCGCGCGGGGTGTCGTCGAACCCGCCGGCGTCGCCGTCGGTGACCATGCAGTACGTGACCTCGGTGCCGGCCGCGGTCCAGGTGGCGACGGTCCCGGCGCTGCCGAAGTCGACGTCGTCGGGGTGGGCGAGCACGCACAGGGCGCGCTCGACGAACGGGGCAGGGGCCTCGGGCAGCGGCATCACGCGGGCGAGCCTAGGTCGCGGCGCCCGGGCGTCCGGCCAGGCCCTGCAGCTTGTCGGGGTTGCGGACGACCAGCACCTGCTCGATGAGCCCGTCGGCGACGACGAGCGACATGGTCAGGAACGGCTCGGCGCCGCTCCAGCCCACGATCGCCGGGGTGCCGTTGACCTCCACGACCTCGATCCGCAGGTCCGGCACGTCCGTGGCCTGCGCGGCGATCCCGACCAGGAACCGGCTGACCTTCTCCGCGCCGGTGATCGGTCGCAGCGCCGCCTTGGCCTTGCCGCCGCCGTCGCTGACCAGGACGACGTCGGGGGCCAGCGCCGCCAGCAGCGCCGCGACGTCACCGCCCGCGCAGGCCGCCAGGAAGCGGTCGGTCACCTCCCGCTGGGCACGGCGGTCGGTGTCGAACCGGGGACGACGGGCCTGTACGTGCTCCCGTGCCCGGTGGGCCATCTGCCGGACGGCGGACTCGCTGCGGCCCAGCGCGGCCGCGACCTCGGCGACCGGGAGGGCGAAGACCTCGCGGAGCACGAAGACCGCACGCTCGGCGGGGGAGAGGGTCTCCAGCACGACCAGCAGCGCCAGGGACACCTGCTCCCCGGTCTCGGCGACCTCGCTCGGGTCGGCCGGGCCGGGTGCCGCGGCGACCCGGTCTCCCCCGGTGAGCAGCGGCTCGGGCAGCCACGGCCCGACGTAGCTCTCCCGCCGGGTGCGGGCGGAGCGGAGCCGGTCGAGCGCCAGCCGGGTGGTGACCTGCACCAGGTAGGCCCGGGGGTCGGTGACGTCGGCCCGGTCGGCTGCCGACCAGCGCAGCCATGCGTCCTGCACGGCGTCCTCGGCGTCGGCCACGCTGCCCAGCAGCTGGTAGGCGACGGAGAACAGCAGTCGGCGGTGGTCGGCGAACGGGTCGGCGGCGGCGCTCACCGGCCCGGCACCCCGCACCGGTCCCGGAAGCCCTGGCTGGTCAGCCCGAGGGCGGCGTTGGTCCGCGAGCGGGAGTTCTCCACGGAGATCATCATCGTGAGCTCCACCAGCTGGGCGTCGTCCAGGTCACGCCGCAGGTCCGCGACCATCTCGTCGGTCACCTGCGGTGGGGTCGCCGTCATGGCCTCCGCGTAGGCCATCACCCGTCGTTCCAGGTCGCTGTACACCGGGCTGTCCCGCCACCGCGGGACGTCGCGCAGCTTGGCCGGGTCCACCCCGCGCTGACTGCTCTCCCAGAAGCCGAAGTCCAGGCACCAGGAACAGCCGATGGTGGTCGCCGCGGACATCACCGCCAGCGCCTTGAGCGTCGGGTCCAGCCGGCGCCACCGGTCCACGCTCTTCTCGTAGCGGACCTGGCTGAGCAGCACGCGCGGGTGGTGCGCCATCGCCGCGCCCGGGTCGAGCACCGCTCCGAACGTTCGGCGGGACCACCAACCCGCGGCTCGGGTCAGCGGGGTGCGGGGCGGGTCGAGCGGGATGCGGGCGGTGTCGGTGGTCATGTCCGTCGTCCTCTCCATCGGTCGGTGCCCATGGAGACGGGACGGCGCCCGCCGACGTGACATCCGCCCTCGACCGCACGGGGGCTGGGCGAGGAGGACGGCGTCAGAGCCGGCCGCGGCCCTGGCGCAGCAGCATCATCCCGAGGGTCGAGCCGTCGGGGCCGAGGGCGTCGCGGAACCGGGCGAGCACCCGCTGCTCGCGGGAGAGCGACAGCCGCATGCCACCGCTCGCGGTGCGCAGCGAGCCGATCTCCTGGGAGATGGACAGCCGGCGCCGCACGAGCGCGATGATCTCGGCGTCGCAGGCGTCGATCTCACCGCGCAGCGCGTCGATCCGCGCCCCGGGGTCCGCCGCCGTGTCCGCGGCCGAGCCGTCGGTGCTGGGGGAGAGGGCGGTGCTGGGGGAGAGGGTGGTGCTCATCGGTTCCTCCGGGGTGCAGGAGGCCGTCGGGACCCCGGAGACGGAAAACGCCCCGGGGCCGTGGGCCCGGGGCGTCGTGTGCGGTGGCGGTTCAGCCAGCCGAGACGGACACCGGAACCCGGTGGCCGTAGGAAAACTCTCGAGGGCTGAGCACGTCCAGGAGTGTGCCACAGCCCACGGTCCCGGGCCATCGCCGACCACTCCGCCGACCACCCCGCCGACACGCGGGCCGCCAGGACCTGTCGGTGTCCCGGCTTAGAGTGGCGGGGTCATGAGCAGCCCCCAGCACACCCTCCCCGGCACCGCCGCGCTCCCCCGGCACACCGCCGGCCAGACCGGCCGCGAGCTGGACCGGATGCTCGCCGGCCTGAACAGCCCGCAGCGCGAGGCCACGGTGCACGAGGGCAGCCCGCTGCTCATCGTCGCCGGTGCGGGTTCGGGCAAGACGCGGGTGCTCACCCACCGCATCGCCTACCTGCTCGGCGCCCGCGGCACCTCGCCCGGCGAGATCCTCGCGATCACCTTCACCAACAAGGCCGCCGGGGAGATGAAGGAGCGGGTCGCCGCGCTGGTCGGCCCGCGGGCCCGGGCCATGTGGGTGTCCACGTTCCACTCGATGTGCGTGCGCATCCTGCGGGCCGAGGCCGGCAAGCTCGGCATGAAGAGCTCGTTCACCATCTACGACCAGGGCGACTCGGTCCGGCTGATGACGATGGTCGCCCGCGACCTGGACCTCGACGCCAAGCGCTATCCCGGTCGGAGCCTGGCCAACCAGGTGTCGAACCTGAAGAACGAGCTGGTCGACGAGGAGTCCTACGCCCCGCAGACGGCACCGGAGAAGGTGCTGAAGGAGGCGTACACCCTCTACCAGCGGCGGCTGCGCGAGGCGCACGCCATGGACTTCGACGACCTGATCATGACCACGGTGCACCTGCTCCAGGCCTTCCCCGACGTCGCCGAGCACTACCGCCGCCGGTTCCGGCACGTGCTGGTCGACGAGTACCAGGACACCAACCACGCCCAGTACGTGCTGGTCCGCGAGCTGGTCGGCACGCACGGTGGCCCGGTGCCGCCGGCCGAGCTGTGCGTCGTCGGCGACGCCGACCAGTCGATCTACGCCTTCCGGGGCGCGACGATCCGCAACATCGACGAGTTCGAGCGCGACTACCCCGACGCCACCACCATCGTGCTGGAGCAGAACTACCGCTCCACCCAGCGGATCCTGCGCGCGGCCAACCAGGTGATCGCCCGCAACACCGCCCGCCGGCCGAAGAACCTGTGGTCCGACGCCGGAGACGGCGAGCTGATCGAGGGCTACGTCGCCGACAACGAGCACGACGAGGCCGCCTGGGTCGCCGAGCAGATCGACGCGCTCACCGACGAGGGCACGGCCCGGCCGGCCGACATCGCGATCTTCTACCGCACCAACAACGCCTCCCGCGTCTTCGAGGAGGTGTTCATCCGGGTCGGCATGCCCTACAAGGTGGTCGGCGGCGTGCGCTTCTACGAGCGCCGCGAGGTCCGGGACGCGGTCGCCTACCTGAAGGTGGTCGCCAACCCGGCCGACGTGGTCAGCCTGCGCCGGGTGCTGAACACCCCCAAGCGCGGCATCGGCGAGCGGGCCGAGGCGTGCGTCGAGCGGTTCGCCGACCGCGAGCGGATCCCCTTCGCCAGCGCGCTGCGGCGGTGCTCGGAGGTCGGCGACCTGGCCACCCGCTCGCTCAAGGCGATCCAGGAGTTCGTCGCCCTGCTGGAGGAGTTCGAGCAGCTGGTCGAGACCGGTTCCGGCCCGGCGGCGCTGCTGGAGAGCGTGCTCGACCGCACCGGCTACCTCGCCGAGCTCGAGGCGAGCACCGACCCGCAGGACGAGGGCCGGGTCGACAACCTCAACGAGCTGATCTCGGTGGCCGCCGAGTTCGAGGCGGCCAACCCCGGGGGCACGGTCACCGAGTTCCTCGAGCAGGTCTCGCTGGTCGCCGACGCCGACCAGATCCCGGTCAGCGGTGACGAGGCGGGCGTGGTGACGCTGATGACCCTGCACACGGCCAAGGGCCTGGAGTTCCCGGTGGTCTTCCTCACCGGCCTGGAGGACGGCGTCTTCCCGCACCTGCGGGCCCTCGGTGACCCGCGGGAGCTGGAGGAGGAGCGGCGACTGGCCTACGTGGGCATCACCCGGGCGCGGCAGCGGCTGTTCCTCTCCCGCGCCACCGTGCGCACCAGCTGGGGGCAGCCGGCCTACAACCCGCCGTCCCGGTTCCTCGACGAGCTGCCGGCCGACGCCGTCCACTGGGAGCGGCTGGAGCCGGCCCCCAGCAAGCCGATGAGCTCCGCGCAGGCCCGGGTCGCCTCGACCGGCCTGTCCACCGGAGGGCTCCGTGGTGGGGCGGGCAACCGGGCGGTGATCAGCGTCGACGTCGGCGACCGGGTCAGCCACGACGCCTTCGGGCTCGGCACGGTGGTCGAGATCAACGGCGCCGGCGACAAGGCGCAGGCCACGGTCGACTTCGGCTCCGGTGGCACCAAGCGCCTCGTGCTCCGCTACGCACCGCTGGTCAAGCTCTGAGCTGGTCGGCGGGGAGCTCGTAGACCAGCTCCGGACCGTCCTCGTCGTCCTCCTGCTCACCGACCAGCACGAAGCCGTAGGGGAGCGCGAGGGCCCGGGAGGCGGTGTTGGTCGGGCTGATCGTCACCCGGACGGTGCGCACCGCCGGGTCCCCGGCCGCCCGGGCGAGCAGCTTGCTCGACGGCGGCACGGGCGTGGCCCTGCCGGCGCCACGTCGGGCACGACGACGTAGCCGATCTCCACCATGCTGTCGTCGTCGGGTGCGCCGTGGAAGCCCGCCCGGCCCACCGCCACACGGCGGTCCGGGTCCCAGATCACCCGGGTGACTGCCGGGCCCTCGACCTGGGTCAGCCGACGGAGAGGCCGCGCTCGGCGAGCCACGCCTCCGGGTCGATCGGCTTGCCGTTCATCCCACCGCGGTGGATCTCGAAGTGCAGGTGCGGTCCGGTCGACTGGCCCTGGTTGCCGACCTTGGCGATCTGCTGACCCGCCGACACGACGTCGCCGGCAGACACGTCGTAGTAGCGCATGTGCCCGTAGATCTGGACGTTGCCGTCGGCGTCCTGGATGTAGACGGCGTTGCCGTAGCCCGACGCGGGACCGGCGCGCAGCACGACCCCGTCCGCCGCGGCGAAGATCGGCGTGCCGAGGGGGGCGGCGAGGTCCAGCCCCCAGTGCATGGTGCCCCAGCGCTGGCAGAAACACGTGGTCAGCCGGCCGGAGGTGGGCACGACGAAGTCCGGCTCGCGGGCTGCTCGCGAGGCGGCGATCTCACTCAGCCGGGCCTGGGCCTCCGCCTGGCTGATCTCCCCGCGCACGCCCTCGACGTCCACGCCGCCGGCGAAGCTGGCGTCGGTCAGGCCCAGCCCGTAGTCCACGCCGGAGGCCACCGGGGCGGGTGCCGGTTCGCCGAGGCCGCCCATCAGCGAGGTCGCCAGGGCGCCGACCACGGCGACGGCGAGGAGCACCGGCGCCCGGCGCCGCGGCGGTCGGGGGACGCGGCGCCGCGTGGCCGCCCCGGGTGAGCTCGGCGGGGTCTCCTCGAGTTCGGCCGGGGTGTCGTTGGCGCTGCCGGAATCGGTCTCCTGGGTGGCCGCCCACTCGCGGTCCCAGTCCCAGTCGTCGTCGAACTCGTCGGTCCAGTCGCCGGAGGCGCCGGTGGGGGCGGCCACGGGGACGACCGCGGACTGCGTGCGGCCGACGAGTTCTCGCATACGGGACAACGGGCACCTTCCCGGGCAGCACGCCGGGGGGAGCCGGGCGTCGTCGGGCACCAGCCGGCCGCAGGGAGCGGCTGGTGCTGGCACTGCGGTTTCGGTGACGCCGACGGGAATCCCATCGGTGTCATTCGCGACGCTACGGAGGGCGGCAGGGGCGACCAACGACCTGACTGCGCGTGTCGGTGCGCAGAGCTATGAGTGACGACACCCGCAGTTGGCAGGTGTCGACAAGTGGTCAGGCGGCCGCGACAGGGGTGTCGTCGGCCTCGGTCCGCAGGCCGGCCAGGGTCGCGGCGACCTCGTCGACCACACCCCGGTGGATGGGCAGCGACATGTGCCCCACGCCCGGCACGAGGACGTTGCGGGCCTGGAGGTCGGGGTGGTCGCAGCGCCCGGCCGACGACGGCACGACCATCTGGTCCAGGTCGCTGTAGACGGCCGTCACCCGGGTCCGGCACGCCGGCGCCGGGGCGGCGAGCTCCTGGAACAGTGCGGAGCCAGGCCGGAGCTGGCGCACCAGGCGGGTGGGCAGGACGTGCGCCCACCGGCTCCCACCGTGTGGCGTCCCCAGCGTGACCAGCGACTCCACCCGCGCATCGCCGCCCAGGCGCTGCACGAGGTACCGGGCCACCAGCCCACCGAGGCTGTGGCCCACCACGTGCACCCGGTCGTGCCCGGTGGCCCGGCAGACCTCCTCGATGTGCTGACCCAGCGCCTCGGCAGCGCTCTCCACGTCCCGCAGCAGCGGGCTGTAGTTCCACGTGCCGACCTGGGTGAAGCCGCGTCGACGGAGGCCTCGGCGCATCACCGCGAACACCGACCGGTTGTCCACCAGCCCGTGGACCAGGACGACGGGGATGCGGGCGGCCAGGGGGTCGGCGGCGAACAGTGCGCGGACGGCGGCCGGCTGTGGGTGGGGGCGGTAGCTCCCGTCGGGGCGCAGTCGCTCGGTGCGGGTGCCGAGCGGGTAGAGCAGCGTGTGTGCCCCGACCCAGGCCAGCTCGGTGAGGCTGCCGGTGATCGCGGCCGGGGAGACGAGTCGTCGGAGGCCGGTGCGCCGAGGGGCTGCTGGGGCGTCGCTCGCTGCTCCCGCGCGCGGGGCGTGCCAGGCTGGTGTGGAGGGCAGAACGGGTACCTGCACGCCGCTCTCCCTCCCGTCCGTCCCGGCACCGCGCCGGGCGGCGCGCCATGGGCAGTGGTGTGCTCGGTTCAGGGGACCGTAATGCCCCGTTGTGTTGAGAGTCACACAACCGACACACGACACGCGTCCGTGGCCAGCCAGCTCGATCCCGAGGAGACCCCCAGTGCCCGCCCGTGACCGCGCCACCGACCGCACCGGCACGCCAGGCCGGTCCGGTGCGGCGCGCACCCCCGCGGCCCGCCGCACCGGAGGGCCCCGGGCCGGTGCGACCTCGCCGTCCACACCCGCCCCTGACCGGCTCGTCGTCGGGCCGGTCCCGGTGCTGGCCCGGGCCTGCGGGTTGCTCCTCCTGCTCGCCGGGCTGGCCGGCGCCGCGGCGGCCTTCCCGACCTACCTGGTGGTCGGGGGGGCGGCGGTGAGCCCGGTGCAGGGAGCGCTGGACGCCGTCGTCGCTCTCGTCGCACCGGTCGCCTCGATCGCGGTCGGCACCGGGCTGCTCCTCGGGCGGGTGCCGCGGTTCGGCCTTGCCTACGCGGCGGTCACCGGTGCGCTGGCGGTCGGCCGGCTCCTCATCGAGCTACACCGCGGGCAGGGGTCGACCACCCGCCCGGCGGTCGAGGTGCTGGCCGGCGAGCTGGTGCTCACCAGTTCGGTGGAGATCGGCGCAGGCTGGGTGCTCGGTGTCGTCGCCCTGGGCCTCGCCGTCCTCGCCGGGCTGACCGCCTTCGCCGCCTGGGGTCGCACGGTCATGGAGGACGGTGGCGGGCTGGACCCGCTGCGCCCGGTGCTGGCCGGGGTGGCGGTGCTCCTCGGCGTGGCGGCGGTGCTCACCCTCGCCCCGCCGGCGGCCGACGTCCCGGACGAGGTGGTGACCGATCCGCTGACCGGCCTGGAGGTCGTCGTGCAGCAGGAGGGGCCGCAGGCGCTGCTGGAGCGACCCGGGCTGGCCCTGCTGGGCGGGTTGCTGCTCGCCGGCGCACTCGTGCTCTCCGCCGTCGTCGCGCCGTCGCTGCGGCCCCGGCTCGCCGCCGTCGGTGGACTGCTCGCCGTCACCGTCTTCCTGCTGGACACCGCCCTGGCCGGGCTCCGTGCTGCGTGGTCCAGCCCGGACCTGGAGTGGACCGTGCCGGGTGTCGGTCTGCTGCTGCTGGCCCTCGGTACGGGCGGGCTCACGCTGTTGGCCTGGCGCGGGCGGCGCGGCTCCCCCGCCCAGGGGTGACGTAGGACACCCCGGCGCCCCTAGAGTCGCGGTCGTGGCAGCTGAGCGCATCCGTGTCGTGATCGCCAAGCCGGGTCTCGACGGCCACGACCGCGGCGCCAAGATCGTCGCCCGTGCACTCCGTGACGCGGGCATGGAGGTCGTCTACACCGGGCTCCACCAGACGCCCGAGCAGATCGTGAACACCGTCGTCCAGGAGGACGCCGACGCGGTCGGGCTCTCGGTGCTCTCCGGCGCGCACATGACGCTGTTCCGCCGGCTCGCCGAGCTGCTCCGCGAGCGGGGGGTCGACGACGTCGTCGTCTTCGGTGGCGGGATCATCCCCGAGGCCGACCTGCCCGAGCTGTCCCGGCTGGGCGTGGCCCGGGTCTTCACCCCCGGTGCGAGCACCGAGGAGATCGTGGGCTGGGTCCGGGACCACGTGGGCGCCACCGCCGAGGCCTGACCCCACGTTCCGATCCCGCTGGGCGGAAGAGACGGGTGAGACGTCCCCCTCGGACGGAGGGCAGGTGACGCGAGGCGGACCGGGGCGGGCTACGGTCCTTGCTCGTGGATCTCTTCGAGTACCAGGCCCGTGACCTGTTGGCCTCGCACGGCGTGCCCGTGCTCCCCGGCGGCGTCGCCGAGACGCCCGAGGAGGCGGAGGCGATCGCCCGCGAGATCTCCGCCCCGGTCGTCGTGAAGGCGCAGGTGAAGGTCGGTGGCCGCGGCAAGGCCGGCGGCGTGAAGCTGGCCGACGACCCCGAGAGCGCCAAGGCGCGGGCCCAGGACATCCTCGGGCTGGACATCAAGGGGCACATCACCCACAAGGTGATGGTGGCCCAGGCCAGCGACATCGCCGAGGAGTACTACTTCTCCTACCTGCTCGACCGGTCCAACCGCACCTTCCTGGCCATGGCCTCGGTCGAGGGTGGCGTGGAGATCGAGACGCTCGCCGTCGAGCGCCCGGAGGCGCTGGCCCGGATCCCCGTCGACGCCTCGGTCGGCGTCGACGCGCAGAAGGCCGCCGAGATCGTCGACGCGGCCGGCTTCCCGGCCGAGGTGCGCGACCAGGTGATCGCCATCGCCGTCCAGCTGTGGGACGTCTTCAGCAAGGAGGACGCCACCCTGGTCGAGATCAACCCGCTGGCCAAGGCGCCCGACGGCACCGTCCTCGCCCTGGACGCCAAGGTGACCCTCGACGAGAACGCCTCCTTCCGGCACGGCGAGCACGACGCCCTCGAGGACGTCGCCGCCGCCGACCCGCTGGAGGCCGCGGCCAAGGAGAAGGGCCTCAACTACGTCAAGCTGGAGGGCGAGGTCGGCATCATCGGCAACGGCGCCGGCCTGGTCATGAGCACGCTGGACGTCGTCGCCTACGCCGGCGAGGAGTTCGGCGGGGTCCGCCCGGCCAACTTCCTCGACATCGGCGGTGGCGCCTCCGCCCAGGTGATGGCCGACGGCCTCGCCGTCATCCTGTCCGACCCGGCCGTGAAGAGCGTCTTCGTCAACGTGTTCGGCGGGATCACCGCCTGCGACGCCGTGGCCGACGGCATCGTCTCGGCGCTGGGCCTGCTCGGCGACGAGGCCACCAAGCCGCTGGTCGTGCGGCTGGACGGCAACAACGTGGAGGAGGGCCGGCGGATCCTCGCCGAGGCCGCCCACCCCCTGGTGACCGTGGTCGACACCATGGACGGCGCCGCCCGCCGCGCCGCCGAACTCGCCGCCTGATCGCCCCGGCACCCGAGAACAGGACACAGCAGAGATGTCGATCTTCCTCACCGAGAACAGCAAGGTCATCGTCCAGGGCATCACCGGATCCGAGGGCCGCAAGCACACCGCGCGGATGCTCGCCTCCGGCACCGCCGTCGTCGGTGGCGTGAACCCGAGCAAGGCCGGTCAGACCGTGGACTTCGACGGCACGTCCGTCCCCGTCTTCGGCACCGTCGCCGAGGCGATGAAGGAGACCGGGGCCGACGTCACCGTCGTCTTCGTGCCGCCGAAGTTCGCCAAGGGCGCCGTCATCGAGGCCATCGACGCCCAGATCGGGATGGCCGTGGTCATCACCGAGGGCATCCCGGTGCACGACTCGACCTACTTCTGGGCGCACGCCCAGGGCGGCTCGACCCGGATCATCGGCCCGAACTGCCCCGGGCTGATCAGCCCCGGGCGGTCCAACGCCGGCATCATCCCGGCGAACATCACCCAGGCCGGCAAGATCGGGCTGGTCAGCAAGTCCGGCACGCTGACCTACCAGATGATGTACGAGCTCCGGGACATCGGCTTCTCCACCGCCGTCGGCATCGGCGGCGACCCGGTCATCGGGACGACGCACATCGACTGCCTCCAGGCGTTCCAGGACGACCCGGAGACCGAGGCGATCGTGATGATCGGCGAGATCGGCGGCGACGCCGAGGAGCGCGCGGCGGACTTCATCAAGGCCAACGTGACCAAGCCGGTCGTCGGCTACGTGGCCGGCTTCACCGCTCCCGAGGGCAAGACGATGGGCCACGCCGGCGCCATCGTCTCCGGCTCGGCCGGGACCGCCGCCGCCAAGCAGGAGGCCCTCGAGGCCGCCGGCGTCAAGGTCGGCAAGACCCCGTCGGAGGCCGCCCGCCTCATGCGGGAGATCGTCGGCGGCTGACGCCACCGACCGCGTTCCACCGCCACTGCCCGGCCCCTCTCCGGAGGCGCCGGGCAGTGGCGTCCCGGGGTGCCCGCCGCACGCGAGACGGCGGAGACTCCCTGGTGCCCGTCCGCACGCACGCCGAGGAGAGCACGATGACGCCGAGTGGTCCGGCCCAGCCTCCTGCGGGGTCCGAGCAGCCGGGCGGTCCACCCCCGGGTGCGCGGGCCGCGGGCTCCGGCTTCGACCGGAGCCGGCTGAGCACGGCCGACGTGCTGGTGGCCGGGGGAGCCCTCCTGTACGTGCTCGTCGGCTTCCTCCCGTGGGCCTCGGTCAGCTTCGACTTCGTCGGGCGGATCACCGCCAGCGGGTACGAGTACTCCGGGCTCGTCGGGCTCAGCGCACTGCTGTTGCTGGCCGCAGGAGCGTGGGCCGTCCTCCCCGCGGTCCGGCCGGACCGGGTCCGCTCCCTGCGCGCTGCGCCGACCGTCGTCCTGGCCGCGCTGGCGCTGCTCTGCACGCTCATCGCCTGGCTGCGGAGCGCGGACTACGGCTTCCAGCTCCCCGCCCTGCTGGGCGTCCTCCTCGCCGCCGCCGTGACCGTCCTGGCCGCGGTGTCCCTGCTGCCCGAGCTCCGCGCCGCGTCCCTCCTCCGCGGTGGGCCGGTCGACCGCGGGGAGGGCGCCGGTGGAGGCTGGTCGCCGCAGCACCAGCCGGCGCCCGGGTACGGGCCGTCGGCTCCCGAGCAGCCGCAGTACGGGCGCCTGCACTACGGGCAGCCGGTGGCCTTCGGGCAGCCGCAGTACACACAGCCGCAGCACGAGCCGCCGCAGTACGGGCGCCCGGAGTACGGGCAGCCGGAGGCCCAGTGGCAGCGGCCGACCCCGCCGCCGCCGTCGGCCGGCGGAGCGACCGTCGCCCCGCCCACCGAACGGCGGTCCGCCGACCCGGAGGCCGCGCATCCGGACCCGGCAGACCCGGACCGACCACGCCCCGCTGCCGACCGCTGACCCCCCGCCACGGGCGGGGCCGTGACTTGAGTCGTCCCGGCGCGTGCGCCACGTCGGGTCTCCTCCGCCTTGCGACAGTGGGGGGGTGACCTCCCTGCTGGCGCGTCTGCCCTCCGTCGGGTCGGGGGAGCGTCGCGGTCGGCTCACCGGCTTCCTGGCCGTGGCCGCCGCGCTGGCCGTGTCGGCGCTGGGGCTCTCGGGGCTGACCCTCGCCGTCGTCGTCGTCCAGACCCTGGACCCCGACGGCGGGCTGCCCCTGACGTCCTCGGCTCGGGTGGCCGGCCAGCTGTGGCTGCTCGCGCAGGGAGCGGAGCTCCGGCTCCCCTCGGGCCCGCTGCGGCTCGCGCCGCTGGCCCTGACGGTGGCGATCGCCTGGGGGATCAGCCGGGCAGCAGGCTCGGTGGTGACCGTCCGGCGAGTGCGCACCGGCGGTGGGGCGGCCGCGGTGCTGGCGGTCGTCGTCGCCGTCCACGTCGTCCTCGCCACCGGCCTGGCCCTGGTCCTGGACGCCCCGGGCGCCTCGGTCGCCCTGCCGCGCGCGGTGCTCGGCGCCGGCGTCGTCGCGCTCGTCGCCGGCGGGCTGGGGGTGCTGCGCGACTCGGGCCTGGGTGCGGAGCTGGTCGACCGGCTCCCCGGTCCCGGGGGGGTGGTGCTGCGCGCGGTGGCCGCCGGGACCCTGGCGCTGGCCGCCTGCTGCACCGCGGTGATCGCCGTGGCCCTCGTCGACGACGTCGCCGGGCTCGGCCGGATCATCACCGGCCTCGGCGGCGCCGGTGCCGGCGCCGCCGGGCAGGTCGGGCTGAGCCTGCTCGTGCTGCCCAACGCCGTGGGTGCGGTGATGGGCCTCGCCGCCGGCCCCGGCTTCCTGGTGGGGGCCGGGACCTTCGTGTCCACCAGCGGGGTGACGCTGGGCACCGTGCCCGCGCTGCCGCTGCTGGCCGCGCTGCCGGACACCCAGGCGGTGCCGCTGCTGGCCTTCCTCTCCCAGGTCCTGCCGGCGGTGGCCGGCCTCGTCGCGGGTGCGGTGCTCGGTCGCCGGCTCGGGGACGACGACGGCGGCACGGTGATCGCGGCGCTGTGGGGCGTGGTCGCCGGGCTGGGCGTCGGCGCCTGCGCCGGGCTGTGGGTGCTGGTCGCCGCTGGCCGGCTCGGGGACGCGGCGCTGGCCGAGGTGGGTGCGCCGGCGCTGGCCACGGGACTGACGATCGCCGCGCAGGCGGCCCTCGCGGCCGCCGTGGCGGCAGCCGTCAGCCGCTGGCGCGCGCGGGGCTGACCCCGGCCGCGGTCGGCTCGGCCGGAGGCGACGGCTAGGGTCTGCGAACGTGTCCGCCGACGCAGCCGCCCCGCGGTCCCGCGTCGTCGTGCTCCTGTCCGGGGCCGGCACGCTGTGCGCGGCACTGCTGTCCGCCGCGGCCTCGCCGGGCTACCCGGCCGAGGTGGTCGCCGTCGGCTCCGACCGTGCGGACGCCCCGGGCCTGGCGCACGCCCGCGACGCCGGCGTCCCCACCTTCGTCACCGCCCTGCGGGACGCCCCCGACCGGGCCGGCTGGGACGCCGCACTGGCCGCCGAACTGGCCCGGCACCGGCCCGACTGGGTCGTCTGCGCCGGCTTCATGCGGCTGCTGGGCCCGGCCGTCCTGGACGCGTTCGGGGGGCGGGTGCTCAACAGCCACCCGGCGCTGCTGCCGGCCTTCCCCGGCGCCCACGCCGTCCGGGACGCCCTCGCCGCCGGCGTCCCCACCACCGGCGCGACCGTCCACCTCGTCGACGCCGGCGTCGACACCGGCCCGGTCCTGGCCCAGCGCCCGGTCCCGGTGCTGCCGGGGGACGACGAGGAACGCCTGCACGAACGGATCAAGACCGTGGAGCGGGAGCTCCTGGTGCAGACCCTGGCCGGCCTCGTGGTCCAGGCCGCCGGGCTGTCCCCGACCGACCCACCGACCCAGGAGAGCACCCGATGAGCGACCGCACCCCCGTCCGCCGCGCCCTGCTCGGCGTCTACGACAAGAACGGCGTCGAGGAGCTGGCCCGCGGGCTGGTCGACGCCGGGGTGGAGCTGGTCAGCACCGGCGCCACCGCCGCCCGGATCGCCGCCGCCGGCCTGCCGGTCACCCCCGTCGAGCAGGTCACCGGCTTCCCCGAGTGCCTGGACGGCCGGGTCAAGACGCTGCACCCGGCGGTGCACGCCGGCATCCTCGCCGACCGGCGCCGGCCCGAGCACGTCGCCCAGCTCGACGAGCTGGGCATCGCCGCCTTCGACCTGGTGGTGGTGAACCTCTACCCGTTCAGCGACACGGTGGCCTCCGGCGCCTCGCCCGACGAGTGCATCGAGCAGATCGACATCGGCGGCCCGGCGATGGTGCGCGCCGCGGCGAAGAACCACCCCTCGGTCGCCGTCGTCGTCGACCCGGCCCGCTACGACGAGGTCGTCGAGGCGGTCACGGCCGGCGGGTTCACCCTGGCCCAGCGCCGGGAGCTGGCGGCCGAGGCGTTCCGGCACACCGCCGCGTACGACGTCGCCGTCGCCTCCTGGATGGGCAACGTGCTGGCCCCGGA
Organism: Modestobacter sp. VKM Ac-2985; assembly: GCF_026967925.1. Classification (GTDB taxonomy): domain Bacteria; phylum Actinomycetota; class Actinomycetes; order Mycobacteriales; family Geodermatophilaceae; genus Modestobacter. The sequence continues at coordinate 945,852 of NZ_JAPVBI010000002.1, forward strand.
CGACGCGAGCGGCTTCCCCGAGTGGGTCGGCGGGAGCTGGGAGCGCACCGAGGTCCTGCGCTACGGGGAGAACCCGCACCAGGGCGCGGCGCTGTACCGCAGCGGGCAGTCGGGTCTCGCGGACGCCGAGCAGCTGCACGGCAAGCAGATGTCCTACAACAACTACGTCGACACCGACGCCGCGTGGCGGGCCGCGCACGACCACGCCGACCCCTGCGTGGCGATCATCAAGCACGCCAACCCCTGCGGGATCGCCGTGGGCACCGACATCGCCGCCGCCCACCGCAAGGCGCACGCCTGCGACCCGGTCTCGGCGTTCGGTGGCGTGATCGCGGCCAACCGCGAGGTCGACCTGACCCTGGCCGAGCAGGTCTCGGAGGTCTTCACCGAGGTCGTCGTGGCCCCCTCGTTCACCCAGGACGCCCTCGGCGTGCTGACCGCGAAGAAGAACATCCGGCTGCTGCGCATGCCGGAGGTGCCTCGGCTGTCGGTGGAGCTGCGCGCGATCAGCGGCGGGCTGCTGCTGCAGACCGCCGACCGGATCGACGCACCCGGCGACGACCCGACCAGCTGGACGCTTGCGGCCGGTGCGCCGCTGGACGCCGCCGGGCTGGACGACCTGGTGTTCGCCTGGCGGTCGGTCCGCTCGGTGAAGAGCAACGCCATCCTGCTGGCGGCCGACAAGGCCACCGTCGGGGTCGGCATGGGGCAGGTCAACCGGGTCGACTCCGCGCGGCTCGCGGTGGCCCGGGCGGGGGAGCGGGCGACCGGTTCGGTGGCCGCCTCCGACGCGTTCTTCCCCTTCGCCGACGGGCTGCAGGTGCTGCTCGACGCCGGGGTGCGGGCCGTGGTGCAGCCGGGCGGGTCGGTGCGGGACGAGGAGGTCGTCGCCGCCGCGCAGGCCGCCGGGGTGACGCTGTACCTCACCGGCACCCGCCACTTCGCGCACTGATGCGGGACCCGCGACCGCCGGAGCCGGACACGGTCTGGGAGGACGAGGACCTCGCGGGCGTCGACTGGGACTGGGCCCGGCTGGAGCGGGTGACGTTCGTCGACTGCCGCTTCGACGACGCCTCGATGGCGGAGCTGGTCACCAACCGCTGCGTGTTCGAGCGGTGCGTCCTCACCGGCGCCGCGCTGTCGGGCTCCCGGCACGAGGGGACGGCGTTCCTCTCCTGCCGGTTCGACCGGGCGAAGCTCTCCAACGTCACCTGGACCGGCTGCAAGCTCACCGGCTCGCAGTTCCCGGGTGCCACGCTGCGGCCGTTGACCTCGGAGGAGTCCGACTGGTCGTACGTGTCGCTGCGCGGCGTCGACCTCTCCGGTGTCGACCTCTCCGGCCAGAAGCTGACCGAGGCCGACCTCACCGACACCGTGCTGACCGACGCCGACCTGACCCGGGCCGATCTGCGGCGTGCCCGGCTGCAGTCGACCCAGCTGCGCGGGGCGGACCTGCGCGGCGCCCAGACCGACGGCGTCAACTGGCGGGGCTTCGACCCCACCGGGGTGCGGCTGGACCTGGCCCAGGCCGTGCTGTTCACCAGCGCCCACGGCGCCCTGGTGGCCGGCTGAGCGACTCCGGCGTCGTGCGTCGGGCAGACTGCACCCCGTGGTGGCGACGACTCTGGACGGCAAGGCGACCGCGGCGACGATCCGGGCGGAGCTGACCGGGCGGGTGGCGGCCCTGGCCGCGGCCGGACGGCGACCGGGCCTGGGCACCCTGCTGGTCGGCGACGACCCGGGCAGCCGCTGGTACGTCGGGGCCAAGCACTCCGACTGCGCGCAGGTCGGCATCGCCAGCATCCAGCGGGAGCTGCCGGCCACCGCCGACCTCGCCGAGGTGCTCGCCGTCGTCGACGAGCTCAACGCCGACCCGGCCTGCACCGGCTACATCGTGCAGCTCCCGCTGCCGCGCGGCATCGACGAGAGCGTCGTGCTGGAGCGGATCGACCCGGCCAAGGACGCCGACGGCCTGCACCCGGTCAACCTCGGCCGGCTGGTGCTCGGCGTCCCCGGGGCGCTGCCCTGCACGCCGGTCGGGATCGTCGAGCTGCTCCGCCGTTTCGACGTGCCGCTGGCCGGCGCGGAGGTCGTCGTGGTCGGCCGTGGCATCACCGTCGGCCGGCCGCTGGGCCTGCTGCTCACCCGGCGCACCGAGAACGCGACCGTGACCCTCTGCCACACCGGCACCCGGGACCTGGCCGCGCACACCCGCGCGGCCGACGTCGTCGTCGCGGCGGCCGGCGTCCCGGGGCTGATCACCGCCGACATGGTCAAGCCCGGCGCGGCCGTGCTCGACGTGGGGGTCAGCCGGGTCGACGGCAGGATCGCCGGCGACGTCGCCGCCGACGTGCGCGAGGTGGCCGGTTTCGTGGCCCCCAACCCCGGCGGCGTCGGCCCGATGACCCGGGCGATGCTGCTGGCCAACGTCGTCCTGGCCGCGGAGCAGGCGGCCGGGGTCGAGGTGCTGACGGCATGACCCGGCCCGCCGGCGGGACCCCACCCACCCGGCCGCCGCTCTACCTGCGCCGACCGCTGCTGGCCGGGTTCCTCCGGCAGTGGCCGCTGCTGGCCGTCATCGTCGTCGCCGGGGCCGGGCTGCTGCTCGTCGCAGCCGACCGGTGGCGTCCGGGGCTGGTCGTGATGGGGGTCGCGCTGATCGCCGCGGCCGCGCTGCGCCTGCTGCTCCCGCTGCGCCGTACCGGCTTCCTCGCCGTCCGCAGCCAGCGCATCGACGTCGCCCTGACGGGCTCCGCCGGCGTCGCCCTGGTGGTCCTGGCCCTGAGCATCCCGCCCACCTGACCGGTCCGGTGCGGCCCCCGCATGGCCGGACGCCGCCGCTCGGGGCTAGGTTGGCGGGCATGGCAGATCGGGCCCGGAACGGCAAGGTGACCGTGGTCGGTGCCGGTTTCTACGGCTCGACCACCGCATTGCGACTGGCGGAGTACGACCTGTTCGAGACGGTCGTGCTCACCGACATCGTGGAGGGGAAGCCCGAGGGGCTGGCGCTGGACATCAACCAGTCGCGCCCGATCGAGGGGTTCGAGACCCGGGTGGTGGGGGTCGGCGGTGGCTCGTACGCGGGCACCGAGGGCTCCGACGTCGTGGTGATCACCGCGGGCCTGCCCCGCAAGCCCGGCATGAGCCGGATGGACCTGATCGAGACCAACGCCGGCATCGTCCGCCAGGTCGCCGAGAACGTCGCGCAGACCTCCCCGGACGCCGTCGTCATCGTCGTGTCCAACCCGCTGGACGAGATGACCGCCCTGGCGCAGCTGGCCACCGGCTTCCCGAAGGCCCGGGTCATGGGCCAGGCCGGGATGCTGGACACCGCACGCTTCAGCAACAACGTCGCCGAGGAGCTCGGCGTCCCGGTCGCCTCCGTGCGCACGCTGACCCTGGGCTCGCACGGCGACACGATGGTCCCGGTGCCGTCCCGCTGCACCGTCGACGGCACGTCGCTGGCCGACGTGCTGCCCGCCGACCGCATCGCGCACCTGGTCGACCGCACCCGCAACGGCGGGGCCGAGGTCGTGGCGCTGCTGAAGACCGGGTCCGCCTACTACGCGCCGTCCGCCGCGGCCGCCCGGATGGCCCGCGCCGTGATCTGCGACAGCGGCGCCGTGATGCCGGTGTGCGCCTGGGTCGACGGGGAGTACGGGATCGCCGGGGTCTACCTGGGGGTCGAGGCCGAGATCGGCCGAGAAGGTGTCCGGAAGGTCGTCGAGGGCGACCTCTCCGACAGTGAGCTGGCGGGCCTGCGCGAGGCCGCCGAGGCGGTACGCGCCAAGCAGGCCGATGTAGCCGACCTCTGAGAAGGGACCCCGCTGCCCCCCACCGCTCGCACGCTCGCGGCGGGGCCCTGCAGCGGGGCCATGACTGCACAAAGGAGAACCACGTGAGCAAGATCAAGGTCGAGGGCAAGGTCGTCGAGCTCGACGGCGACGAGATGACCCGGATCATCTGGCAGTTCATCAAGGACCAGCTGATCCTCCCGTACCTGGACGTCGACCTCGAGTACTACGACCTCGGCATGGAGAACCGCGACGCGACCGACGACCAGGTCACCGTCGACGCGGCCAACGCCATCAAGCAGCACGGGGTCGGCGTCAAGTGCGCCACCATCACCCCGGACGAGGCGCGCGTCGAGGAGTTCGGCCTGAAGAAGATGTGGCGCTCCCCGAACGGGACGATCCGCAACATCCTCGGCGGCGTGATCTTCCGCGAGCCGATCATCATGCAGAACGTGCCGCGCCTGGTGCCGGGCTGGACGAAGCCGATCATCATCGGCCGCCACGCCTTCGGCGACCAGTACCGCGCCACCGACTTCACGTTCCCCTCCGCGGGCACCCTGAAGGTCGTCTTCACCCCCGAGGACGGCGGCGAGCCGATCGAGCGCGAGGTCTTCCAGGCCCCCGGCGCCGGCGTCTCGCTGTCGATGTACAACCTCGACGACTCGATCCGCGACTTCGCCCGCGCCTCGCTGAACTACGGGCTGAACCGTGGCTACCCGGTCTACCTGTCCACGAAGAACACGATCCTGAAGGCCTACGACGGCCGGTTCAAGGACATCTTCGAGGAGGTCTTCCAGGCCGAGTTCAAGGAGCAGTTCGACGCGGCCGGGATCACCTACGAGCACCGGCTGATCGACGACATGGTCGCCGCCTCCCTCAAGTGGGAGGGCGGCTACGTCTGGGCGTGCAAGAACTACGACGGTGACGTGCAGTCCGACACCGTGGCCCAGGGCTTCGGCTCGCTCGGCCTGATGACGTCGGTGCTGGCCACCCCGGACGGCAAGACCGTCGAGGCCGAGGCCGCCCACGGCACGGTCACCCGGCACTACCGCCAGCACCAGCAGGGCAAGGAGACCTCGACGAACCCGATCGCGTCGATCTTCGCCTGGACCCGGGGCCTGGCCCACCGCGGCGTGCTCGACGGCACCCCCGAGGTGACCCGGTTCGCCGAGACCCTCGAGCGGGTCTGCATCGAGACGGTCGAGGGCGGTCAGATGACCAAGGACCTCGCGCTGCTGATCTCCAAGGACAGCCCGTGGCTGACCACCCAGGACTTCCTGGCGGCGATCGACACCAACCTGCAGAAGGCAATGGCCTGACGACAGCGCTCTGAGAACGGCCCCCGCGATCTCTGGTCGCGGGGGCCGTTCTGCGTCCGGGGGCGGGGTCGAGATCGGGGTGGTGGCTGCCTCGATCGGGTCGAGGCAGCCGCCGGCCCGAGGTGATCACCGCCCTGTGGACGACGTCCGCGGCGGGCAGGCGGGTCGCGGCAGGCTGCCCCGGTGCCGATCCCGCCGTACCGCCCCGCCGTGCTCCGCGGGCGGGTCTTCCGTGGCACCTGGGCGATCGAGACAGGGGTGCTGACCCGGGCGCAGCTGCGGAGCTCGGCCTGGCGCCGGCTGCGGCAGGACGTCCACGCCGACGCGGCGTTGCCGGACACCCATCGGCTGCACGCCCGCGGCGCGGCGCTGCGGATGCCCCGGGGGGCCGCGCTGGGTGGGCGGAGCGCCGCGGACCTGCTGGGGGTGGCCGACGTGGCGGGCGCGGGGGACCCGGTCGAGGTGGTGGTCCCGGCGGGCACCCGCTGGGACCCGGAGCCGGGGATCGTCGTCCGGGCAGCCGACCTCGACGGCGCCGTGCTGACCCGGGGGCCCTTCCTCCGTTGGACGACCGGCCTGCGGACGGCGGTCGACCTGGCCCGGTTCGCGCCGCCGGAGGAGGCGGTCGTCCTGCTCGACCAGCTCGTGCACGCACGGGTCGTGGACCTCACTCAGGTCCGGGCGGCGGTGAGCGCCCTGCCCACCTGTCGCGGGTCGGCACGGGCCCGCCGGGCTGCGGCGGCCGCGGACGGGCGGGCGGAGTCGCCCCAGGAGACCCGGGTGCGGCTGCTGCTGGCGGCGCACGGGCTGCCCGCGCCGGTGGCGCAGCACGAGGTGCGCAGCGGTGGGCGCTTCCTGGCCCGCGTCGACTTCGGCTGGCCCGAGCGCCGGGTGGCGCTGGAGTACGACGGGGTCTGGCACGACGGACCCGGTCCGTTCGTGCGGGACCGGCAGCGGCTCAGCGCCCTGGCGGCCGCCGGCTGGCGCGTCCTGGTCATCACCGCGGCCGACCTGCACGCCCCGGAGCTGCTGATCGCCCGGCTGCGCGCGGCCCTGCGGTGATCACCTCGGGCTGAGGGCTGCCTCACCGTGGTGGAGGCAGCCACCAGCCCGTTCTCGACGAGTGGCGGACGCTCAGGCGCCGAAGAGCTGGGTCCACCACGGGCCGCCGGAACCGGTGGCGACCCCGACCCCCAGCGTGCGCAGGTCGCAGTCGAGGATGTTCGCCCGGTGCCCGGGGCTGGTCATCCAGGCCGCCATCACCGCGGTCGCGTCGGGCTGGCCGGCGGCGATGTTCTCCGCCCGCGCGTGGCCCAGTCCCGCCGCGCGAGCGCGGGCGAAGGGGTCCAGCCCGTCGGGGCTCACGTGGGAGAAGTAGCCGCGGTCCCGCATGTCGGCGCTGTGCGCCCGGGCGACCGTCGCCAGGCCGGCGTCCGCACTGACCGGGGCGCAGCCTGCGGCGGCCCGTTCGACGTTCACCAGGGCCAGCACCTGCCCCTCGGGCCCGGGAGCCGCCGGTGCGGCTGCCGCTGCGGGGCGGGGTGCGGCCGCCGCGGCCGGCGGAGGTGCGGGCGCCCGGGCGGGCGCCGGTGCTGCGCCAGCGGCCGGCGCAGGTGCCCGGGGCGCGGGTGCGGCGGCCGGCGGTGGAGGCGGCGGAGCGGGGGCCGAGCCCGGGGCAGGAGCAGGAACCGGGGCCGGTGGGGGCGGCGGCGCCGGTACCGCGGTGGTGGTCGACGCCGACGGCTCACCTGTGCTGCCGGTCGCCGGGGCGGGCGCAGTGCTGGACGCCGCAGGGTCGCTGGACGCCGCAGGCTCGCTCGGGGCAGCGGGCGGTGCGGCGTCCGCCCGCTGCTCGACGTCCGTGGCGCGCTGCTCGACGTCCGTGGCCTGCGAGGCGTCGTCCAGGCCGGGCAGCAGGCGGCCGCCCAGCACGGTGGTCAGGGCGACCGCGGCGACGACGACGGCGACCAGCACGAGCGCCCACAGCGACCGGTGGCGTCCGGCCGAGGACGGCGGGGTGCGGCGGTGCGGCACGTCGACGTCCTCACGGTGAGTCCAGCTCGTCACTCAGGCGAGGGTAGCCGCATGCGGACGGTGACCGTACCGGTCACGGGCGGGCCTCCGCAGGGGTGGGCCCGGCAGGGAGGCGCGGCCCGCCCCTCGGTCCAGCCACTACCGTGGGCTTCTCCGGGCGTTCCCGGCACACCCCACATCTGGAGGAGCACGCCGCTCGTGAGCGACGTCTGGCTCAACATCGTCATGGTCTTCGCCTTCGTGCTGGTCGGCGGGGCGTTCTCCGGCGCCGAGATCGCACTGGTCTCCCTCCGCGAGTCCCAGGTCCGGGCGCTCGCCGAGACCGGCCGGCGCGGGCAGGCGCTGAACAAGCTGCTCGCCGACCCCAACCAGTTCCTCGCCTCCGTCCAGGTCGGCGTCACGCTGGCCGGCTTCTTCTCCGCCGCGTTCGGCGCCAGCACCCTGTCCGGGCCGCTCGGCGACGTCCTGATCGGTTGGGGGGTGCAGCCCGGTGTGGCCGACCCGCTGTCCTTCGTCGCCGTCACCATCGCGATCAGCTACCTGTCCCTGGTCGTCGGCGAGCTGACCCCCAAGCGGCTGGCCCTGCAGCGGGCCGAGGGCTTCTCCCTGGTGGTCGCCGCCCCGCTCAACGCCATCGCCAAGCTGTTCCGGCCGATCATCTGGCTGCTGTCGAAGTCCACGAACGTGCTGGTCCGTCTGCTGGGCGGTGACCCGCGGGCGAGCGGGGAGTCGATCAGCCAGGAGGAGCTGCGCGACCTGGTCGCCGCGCACGAGTCGCTGTCCAGCGACGAGCGCCGGCTGATCGACGAGGTGTTCCGGGCCGGGGACCGTGAGGTGCGCGAGGTGATGACCCCCCGCACCGAGGTCCACTTCCTGGACGCCAGCATGACCGCCAGCCGCGCGGCCAAGCAGGTCGCGGACTCCAACTGGTCCCGCTACCCGGTGGTGGGCCGGAACGAGGACGACGTCGTCGGGTTCGTGCACGTGCGCGACCTGTTCCTGCCCAGCCACCCGGCGGGGCGGGCGGCGACCGTGGGCGACCTCACCCGCGAGATCAAGCAGCTGCCGGGCACCGCCGGCGTGCTCACCGCCCTGTCGGGGATGCGCAAGGAGAACCGGCACTTCGCGATCGTGGTCGACGAGTACGGCGGCACCGACGGCATCGTCACCCTGGAGGACCTCATCGAGGAGGTCATCGGCGACATCTACGACGAGTACGACGAGGACGTCGCGCCCGAGTCCGAGGAGCCGGCCGAGGGGCCGCACGAGGTCGACGGGTTGCTCAACCTCGACGACTTCGCGGGGGCGACGGGGCTGCAGCTGCCCGAGGGCCCCTACGAGACGGTCGCCGGCTACGTGCTCGCCGAGCTGGGGCGCCTGCCGGTGGTCGGGGACAGCGTGACGGTCGAGGAGCGCACCCTGACGGTGCTCGAGCTCGACGGACGGCGGATCGCCCGGATCAGCGTCAGCGCCGCCCCGCAGCAGGACGACGACGCCGACACCGCCGCGGAGTCCACCGCAGGCTGACGGCCGGCGTCCTCAGGCCCGGCTGTTCGTGAACGCCCAGGCGTCGGCGACGATCTCGCCGAGGTCGGTGTGCTGCGGTGCCCAACCGAGCTCGTCCTGGATCCGGGCGGAGCTGGCCACCAGCCGGGCCGGGTCACCGGGCCGGCGGTCGCCGACGACGACCGGCAGCTCGTGCCCGGTGACCTCCCGGACCGCGTCGACCATCTGCTGCACGGAGAAGCCGGTGCCGCTGCCCAGGTTGTAGATGCGGTGCTCGCCCGGCGCCGGGGCCGGCAGCGCCAGCAGGTGGGCCGCCGCGAGGTCCTTGACGTGCACGTAGTCGCGGATGCAGGTGCCGTCGGGGGTCGGGTAGTCCGAGCCGTACACGGTGAGCGCCTCGCGGGTGCCGGAGGCCACCTGCAGCGCGATCGGGATCAGGTGCGTCTCGGTGGCGTGCCGCTCGCCGACGCCGTAGGCCGCACCGCCGACGTTGAAGTACCGCAGGCTGACCGCGGCGAAGGAGTGGGCCACCGCGTAGGACGTCAGCATGGTGTCGACGGCGAGCTTGCTGGCGCCGTAGGTGTTGGTGGGCCGGGTCGGGGCGTCCTCGCGGATCGGCACCTGGTCGGGCTCGCCGTAGGTGGCCGCGGTCGAGGAGAAGACGATCCGCCGGCAGTCGACCGCGCGCATCGCCTCCAGGAGCGCCAGCGAGCCGCCGACGTTGGAGTGCCAGTAGACCTCGGGCTCGACCTGGCTCTGCGCGACCAGGCTCTTGGCCGCGAAGTGCAGCACCGCCTCGGGGCGCACGTCGGCCAGCACGGGCGCGGAGTCGTGCAGCGAGGACCGGACGAACCGGGCGCCGGCGGGGACGGCGTCCTCGTGACCGGTCGACAGGTCGTCGAGCACCGTGACCTCGTGGCCGGCCTCCAGCAGGGCCGCCGTGACTACGCTGCCGATGTAGCCGGCCCCACCGGTGACGAGTACGCGCATGCCGCCAACCCTAGTGAGTCGCCCGGAGGACCTCCGGCGCGACCGAGGAGGAGGATCCCGTGGTCAGCGCCCGCCCTGCCGTGGCCGCCATGCCGGTCTACCGACCCGGCCGCAACCCCGCCGACCTGGCCCGGGAGATCGGTGTCGACCGTGCCGTGAAGCTGGCCAGCAACGAGGTCGCCTTTCCGCCGCTGCCGGCCGTCGTCCAGGCGATCGCCGCGACCGCGGGGGAGACGAACCGGTACCCCGACAACGGCGCCGTCGTCCTCACCCGGGCCCTGGCCGAGCGGTACGGCGTCGAGCCGGCGCAGGTGGCCACCGGCTGCGGCGCGGTCACCGTCTGCCAGCAGCTGGCCCAGGCCTACAACGACCCGGGCTCGAGCATCGCCTTCGCCTGGCGCTCCTTCGAGATGTACCCACTGCTCGCCCAGGTCGCCGGGGCCCGGGCCCAGCAGGTGCCGCTCGTCCCGGGCACCCCCGGCGGGGCCGCGGACACCCACGACCTGGACGCGCTGGCCGCGGCGATCGACGACACGACCCGGGTGGTCTTCGTCTGCAACCCGAACAACCCGACCGGGACGGCGGTGCGGCGCCCCGAGCTCGAGCGCTTCCTGGACGCCGTCCCGGCGCAGACCCTGGTCGTGCTGGACGAGGCCTACCGGGAGTTCGTCACCGACCCCGACGTCCCCGACGGGGTCGAGCTGATGCGCGGTCGGCCCAACGTCGCCGTGCTGCGGACGTTCTCCAAGGCCTGGGGCCTGGCCGGCCTGCGGGTGGGCTACCTGCTCGCCGAGGACCCGGCCGTGGCCGACGCCGTCCGCCGCACCCAGGTGCCGTTCAGCGTCTCCTCCCTCGCCCAGGCCGCGGCGGTCGCGGCACTGGCCAGCGAGCCGGAGGTGCGCGAGCGCTGTGCCGCCGTCGTCACCGAGCGCGCCCGGCTCACCGGCGCGCTGCGCGAGCGCGGCCTGCCGGTGGCCGACAGCCAGGCCAACTTCGTCTGGCTGCCGCTGGGGGAGCGCACCGTCGAGGTCGCCGCTGCGCTCGAGGCGCGCGCGGTGATCACCCGGCCGTTCGCCGGTGAGGGGATCCGGGTGACCGTCGGCACCCCGGAGGAGGACGACGTCTTCCTCGGCGCGCTGGACGACGTCCTGACCAGCGCACCGGCGGGTGCTGCCGGAGCCTGAGCGAGCCCTGCTGGGGCGCGTGGTTCGATGGAGGACGTGCCTGCTCCCCGCGTGCTGTCCGGCATCCAGCCGACGGCGGACTCCTTCCACCTCGGCAACTTCCTGGGTGCACTGCGGCAGTGGGTCGCCCTGCAGGACGACCACGAGGCCTTCTACTGCGTCGTCGACCTGCACGCGATCACCGCGGAGCAGCCCGACCCGGCACTGCTGCGCTCGCGCACGCTGGCGTCCGCCGCGCAGCTGCTCGCGCTCGGGGTCGACCCGGACCGCAGCGCGCTCTTCGTGCAGAGCCACGTGCCCGAGCACGCGCAGCTGGCCTGGGTGCTCCAGTGCCTGACCGGGTTCGGTGAGGCCAGCCGGATGACCCAGTTCAAGGACAAGAGCGCCCGCGAGGGGGCCGGGACGACGTCGGTGGGGCTCTTCACCTACCCGGTGCTCCAGGCCGCCGACATCCTGCTGTACCAGGCCGCCCGGGTGCCGGTGGGGGAGGACCAGCGCCAGCACCTGGAGCTGACCCGCGACCTGGCCACCCGGTTCAACGGCCGGTACGGCGACACGTTCACCCTCCCCGAGGCCTACGTGCCGCCGGGGGCGGCGAAGGTGCTGGACCTCCAGTCGCCGGACAAGAAGATGAGCAAGAGCCTCCCGCCGGCCGGCTGCATCAACCTCCTGGACGACCCGAAGGTGACGGCGAAGCGGATCCGCTCGGCGGTCACCGACACCGGCCGCGAGGTCGTGGCCGACCCGGTGGGGAAGCCCGGGGTGACGAACCTGCTGGCCATCCACTCGGCGCTGTCCGGGCAGAGCGTGGCGCAGCTGGAGGAGCAGTTCACCGGCCGCGGCTACGGCGACCTGAAGAAGGAGGTCGCCGAGGTCGTGACCGACGCCCTGGCCCCGGTCCAGCAGCGCACCGCCGAGCTGCTGGCCGATCCCGCCGAGCTCGAGCGCGTGCTCGCCGCCGGGGCGGCCCGGGCTCGTGCGGTGGCGGCCCCGACGCTGGCCACGGTCTACGAGCGGGTCGGCTTCCTCCCCGCCGTCGGGGCACCGACGTGAGGGACCGGCCGCTCCGGGCCGACGACACCTTCGTGCACCGGCCCGGCGCCGCGACGTCACCGGACACCGCCGTCCTCGGCGTCGTGGTGTCGGTCCCCGAGCCGTGGGCGCAGCTGCTGGTCGAGTGGCGGGGCAAGTGCGGTGACCCCCAGGCCACCCTCGTGCCCCCGCACGTGACGCTGCTGCCGCCCACCGAGGTGCCGATCGGCTCGCGGCCGGCGATCACCGAGCACCTCGCCCGGGTGGCCGCCCAGCACCCCCCGTTCGACATGCACCTGTCGGGCACGGGCACCTTCCGCCCGATCTCGGAGGTGGTCTTCGTGGCGGTCGCGCAGGGCATCGGTGACTGCGAGCTGATCGCGACCGACGTCCGGAGCGGGCCGCTTGCCCGGCCGTTGAGCTTCCCGTACCACCCGCACGTCACGGTGGCCCACGACGTGCCGACCGACATGCTGGACCTCGCCTACGCCGGGCTGGCCGAGGTGCACGCGGAGTTCCGGGTCGACGGCTTCACCGAGTTCGAGCAGCTGCCCAGCGGGGCGTGGGCCGTCTCCCGCGAGTACCCGCTCACCGGCCCGCAGCACTGACCCGCGTCCGCGTCGGGCTGCTGCTGCGCGGGGTCGCCGCGGAGCGCCCAGACTGGCCACGATGACCAACCCCGTCGCCCGCGCGGCCGGGGCGGCGGGCGGGTTCCTGCGGCGCCAGCGCGCCCGGCGCTCCTGGCTGGACCACCTGGTCCGGGCCGGCGGGCGCTACATCCGGGTGCACGCCACCCTGATGGCCTCCGGGGTCACCTACTACGTCTTCCTCGCCCTGGCGCCGGTGACCCTGCTGCTCGTCGCGGTCGCCGGGTTCGTCCTGCGCGGCGACCCGCTGCTGCAGGACGAGCTGCTCGGCGCCCTCCGGGACGCGGTGCCCGGGGAGACCGGGGACAGCCTGGCGCAGACCGTCACCACGGCCGTCGAGAGCGCCACCACGTTCGGCCTCCTCGGCCTGGTCGGCGTGGTGGTCATCGGGCTGGCCGCGATGGACAAGCTGCGCATCGGCATGGACATCGTCTGGCGGGGCCGGGCCGACCCGCCGGAGCTCCTGGCCGACCGGGCCCGGGACCTCGTCTCGCTGTTCGGGCTCGGCGTCGCGGGTGCCCTCAGCATCGCGCTCACCGCCGGCGCGGCCACCGTCGCCGACCAGGTGCTCGGGCTCACCGAGGTCGACGAGGTGCCCGGCTTCTTCGTGGTCAGCCGCGCCTTGCCGATCGTGCTGGCCGTGGCTGGGGCCACCCTGCTGTTCCTGTGGCTGCTCAAGGGGGTGCCGGGCACTCCCTGGGGCTACCGGCAGGTGCTGCCCGGCGCCGTCTTCGGCGCCGTGGGCTTCGAGGCGCTGAAGCTCGTCGGTGGGCTGTACCTGGCGGTCATCGGCGGCAACGTCACCGCCTCGACCTTCGGCGGACTGGTCGGCCTCATCGTGTGGATCAACGTGGTGTGCCGGTTCGCCTTCTTCACCGCGTGCTGGACGGCGACCCTCCCCGCGATCGAGCACGCAGAGACCCAGGTGCCGCACGGCCCGGCCGGGCCGACGCCGCTGCCGGAGATGGCGCGGGTCGACGAACGGGGCGCGAGCCCGGCCCCCGGCCGGCTCGCCCTCGGCCTGCTCGCGGTCGGTGCGCTCGCCGGTGCCGCCGGGAGCCGGCTCATCACCCGCCGCGGGGGTCGGAGGCGGCCTCGGACCGAGCGTCCCGGAGCACCGCCCGACGGCGACCGATGACCGTGGCCGCCACGATCACCAGCGCGCCGGTGGCCAGCCCGGCGGGCACGAGGGGGGAGGTGCCCGTCGTGGAGCCCGGAGCGGCCGCGGCGGCCGTGCCGACCGGCTCGGCCGCGGACGTGGCCTCGGCGGCCGCCCTCGCCGCCGTCTTCTCGGCGGCCAGCTGCTCGGCGGCCTCCATCTCAGCGGCCACCTCGCCCGGCTCGACCAGCCGGCCGACGGCCTCGGCGCCGGCGGGGACGGCGAAGCCCCAGTCCAGCAGCCGCCGGGCCTGCTCCAGCTCGTGCACCGGGCGGCGTTCGGCCTGCATGACGCTGACCACCAGGCGCCGGCCGTCGCGTTCGGCGGCCACGACGAAGGTGTGCCGGGCCGCGTCGGTGAACCCCGTCTTCCCGGCCAGGGTGCCCGGGTAGTCGCTCAGCAGGGTGTTCTGGTTCTGGATCTGGTAGCCCTCGTAGCCCGCGACGGTCGGCATCTGCGCGATGCGGGTCTGCAGCACGTCCAGGCGGTAGGGGTCGGTGACCAGCTGGCGCAGGATCAGGGCGAGGTCGTAGGGCGAGGAGGACTGCCCGGCCACGTCCAAGCCGGAGGGGGTGCCCGCCACGGTGTCGTACGCGCCCAGCTGGGCGGCGGTCTCGTTCATCGCGGCGAGCGTGCTCTCCACCCCGCCCGCGGCCCGGGCGAGGGCGTTGGCCACGTCGTTGCCCGACTGCATGACCAGGGCGCGGAGGAGCAGGTCGACCGGGTACTGGCCGCCGCGCACCAGGCCCACCCGGCTGCCCTCGATCGCCTCGTCCTCGACCGTGCCCTCGACGACCAGCGCGGGGTCCAGGACCGGCGCGAGGGTGAGCAGCGTCAGCGCCTTGAGCGTGCTGGCCGGGTAGTAGCGGCCGTGCGGGTCCCGGGCCCCCAGCACCGCACCGGTGCCGGCGTCGGCCACCAGCCAGCCGCGGGCGTCGATGCCCTCGGGGAGCGGAGGTGCCCCGGGCGCGGTCACCTGGCCGCGGGTGTCCAGCCGCTCACCGCCGACGGTGCTGCCGTCGGGGGCGCTGCCCTGGGGTGGCCCGTCCGGGTACGGGCTGGTCGGGGTCGGGGCCGCCGGGTCGACGGTGGGCCGGGGGTCCTCGGCCAGGGCCGGGCCGGCGGGGGCCAGCAGGAGCCCGATCACCGACAGCCCGGCCACGAGCAGCACGGCGGGCAGCCGGCGCAACGGCAGGGGTCGGCGCATGCCCGACGCTAACCCGCAGCGGCCTGCTCGATCGAACGGCGGGCGGTCCACGGTGTGCCGGAGGTCTCCCGGAAGGCGCCTCGTGTGTGCCGGGTGTTGCCCGTTGGCAACGATCGGGTCTCTATCCGTTCGCCTGGGGGTCTCCGGCGCCCGAGCCGCGGTTAGCGTGCCCACGTCGCCGTCGGAACCGCCTCGTGCCTGTGAGCTCGTACGTGTGAGCCGGACGGCGGAGCAGGCCTGGAACACACCGCACCGGGGTTCCCCGTCCGACCAGTGGTCGGAGGAGCCCTCTGAGAGAGGAGACCGTCTTGCGCCGAGTGCGTGGGATGAAGGCCGCAGCTCTGCTGCTGGCCGGCAGCATGGCCCTGGCGGCCTGCGCCAGTGACGAGACCGACACCGGTTCCGCTGACGGCGGCGGCGGCGGCAGCGCCGCCGGCGAGGAGCTGATGGTCGGGCTCGCCTACGACACCGGCGGTCGCGGCGACAAGTCGTTCAACGACTCGGCCTACGCCGGTGTCGAGGCTGCCATCGAGGAGATGGGCGGGGAGGTCCAGGAGCTGTCGCCCAACGACGACGGTTCCGACCGCGCCGAGCTGCTCACCCAGCTGGCCGAGCAGGGCTACGACCCGGTGATCGGGGTGGGCTTCGCCTACGGCGAGATCATCGGCGACATCGCCGCCGAGTACCCCGAGACCACCTTCGCCGTCGTCGACTCGTCGGTGGCCGAGATGGGCGCCGAGAACCTGACCGGCCTGCTCTTCGCCGAGGAGGAGGGGTCCTTCCTCGCCGGTGCGGCTGCGGCGCTGAAGTCCGAGACCGGCCACATCGGCTTCGTCGGCGGCGTCGAGAACCCGCTGATCCAGAAGTTCGAGGCGGGCTACGTGGCGGGTGCACGGGCGGTCGACCCGGACATCATCATCGACACCCAGTACATCTCCCCGGCCGGTGACTTCTCCGGCTTCGGTGACCCGGCCCGCGGCCAGATCGTCGCGCAGGGCATGTTCGACGCCGGCGCCGACATCGTCTACCACGCCGCCGGCGGCTCCGGTCAGGGCGTCTTCGAGGCCGCTGCCGCCTCCGGTGGCCGCGCGATCGGTGTCGACTCCGACCAGTACGAGACGGTCGGTGACCCGGCCCTGCAGGCGGTGATCATGACGTCGATGCTGAAGCGGGTCGACAACGCGGTGGAGTCCTTCATCACCGACTACTCCGAGGGCGCTGTCGAGGGCGGCCAGGACATCGTCAACGACCTGTCGACCGAGGGCGTGGGCCTGTCCACCTCCGGCGGGCAGATCGACGACATCCAGACCCAGATCGAGGAGTTCCGGCAGCAGATCATCGACGGCGAGATCGAGGTCCCGACGATCCCGTGACGCGCTCGTCCTGAGCAGCACGGACGCGGCGGGCCCGGGGGCGGTACACGCCCCCGGGCCCGCCGTTTTCCGTGTGTACCGTCTCCGCGTCGGACCGGACCTCGTCCGACGCGCTCATGACCGGAAGACCTCCGGTCACCAGCCCCGGTCCAGCGCAACGATGGAGATCCCGTTGAACGAGTCGGCACCACTGGCGGTCGAGCTGCGCGGCATCACCAAGCGCTTCCCCGGAGTCGTGGCCAACAAGGACATCGAGCTGCGCGTCCGGCGCGGTGAGGTGCACGCCATCGTGGGCGAGAACGGCGCCGGCAAGTCCACGCTGATGAAGACCCTGTACGGCATGCACCGCCCGGACGAGGGCCAGATCCTGCTCGACGGGGAGCCGGCGTCCTTCCGGAGCCCGGCGGACGCCATCGCTGCGGGCATCGGGATGGTCCACCAGCACTTCATGCTGGCCGACAACTTCACCGTGCTGGAGAACGTCGTCCTCGGCAGCGAGCCGACCAAGGGCGGGCGGCTGGACCGCGCCGCGGCCCGCGACCGGATCCGGGAGATCTCCGACAGCTACGCCCTGGGCCTGGACCCCGACAGCCTGGTCGAGGACCTGGGCGTCGGCGACCGGCAGCGCGTGGAGATCGCGAAGGTCCTCTACCGGGGCGCCACCACGCTGATCCTCGACGAGCCGACCGCCGTCCTGGTCCCGCAGGAGGTCGACGAGCTGTTCGGCAACCTCGCCGAGCTCAAGCGCGAGGGCCTCACGGTCATCTTCATCTCGCACAAGCTCGACGAGGTGCGCAAGGTCGCCGACTCGATCACCGTCATCCGCCGGGGCACCACCGTCGGCACCGCCGACCCCCGGACGACGAGCGCCAAGGAGCTGGCCGAGATGATGGTCGGCGCCGAGCTGCCCGTCGCGGCGACGCGGGAGTCCACGGTGCGGGAGGCCCCCGTCCTCCGGATGCGGGGGGTCAGCGTCACCGCCGTCGCCGGTGGCCGGTCGGTCGTCGACGACGTGACCCTCACCGTGCGCGAGGGGGAGGTCGTCGGCATCGCCGGCGTCGAGGGGAACGGCCAGGCCGAGCTCGTCGACGCGATCATGGGCCTGCGGCCGCTGGCCGCCGGTGAGCTCCGGCTCGGCGAGGAGGACATCACGCAGTGGAGCACCCGCCGACGCCGCGAGGGCGGCATCGGCTTCGTCCCCGAGGACCGGCACCGGCAGGGGATGCTGCTGGACGCGCCGCTGTGGGAGAACCGGGTCCTCGGGCACCAGACCCGGCCACCGGCGGTCAAGGGCTTCTTCATCGACCGGCGGGCAGCCCGGGCCGACACCGCCCGGATCATGCGCGAGTACGACGTCCGGGCACCCGGGCCGGACACCGCGGCGGTGGCGCTCTCCGGGGGCAACCAGCAGAAGCTGATCGTCGGGCGGGAGATGAGCGCGCACCCGCGGCTGCTGGTCGCCGCCCACCCGACCCGCGGTGTCGACGTCGGCGCCCAGGCGGGCATCTGGGAGCTGCTCAAGGACGCCCGCGCGGAGGGGATGGGGATCCTGCTGGTCTCGGCCGACCTGGACGAGCTGATCAGCTTGTCCGACACGCTGCACGTGATGCTCCGCGGCGCACTGGTCGCGACGCTGGACCCGAGACGGGTCACCCCGGAGGAACTCGGTGGGCACATGACCGGCGCCGCGCGCGGCGACGACTCGGTGGGTGCGGCGTGACCGCCCTCCGCCGGCTGGGCCTGTCGCTGATGGCCCCGGCCATCGCCGTCGCGGTGGCGCTCGCCCTGTCCGCCGCCGTCATCGCGCTGATCGGCCAGAACCCGGCCACCGCGGTCCGGGTCATGTTCGACTTCGGCGACTCGCCCGCCCAGCAGACCCAGGCGATCGTGGTGGTGCTCAACCGCGCGGTGCCGCTGTTCCTGGCCGGACTGGCGGTCTCGGTGGCCTTCCGGATGGGCCTGTTCAACATCGGCGTCGAGGGCCAGTACCGGATCGCGACGGTGCTGGCCGCCGGTGCCGGTGCGGCGGTGGCCCTGCCCGGGCCGTTGCACCTGCTGCTCATCGTCGTCGTCGCGATGGCGGTCGGGGCCTTCTGGGCCGGCATCGTCGCCGTGCTCAAGGTGACCCGGGGCGTGAGCGAGGTGATCAGCTCGATCATGCTGAACTTCATCGCCCTGGGGTTGGCGTCCTACCTGCTCACCGGGCCGTTGCGGGGGTCGCCCGAGGGCGCCTCGATCATCACCACCAGCCCGATCCCCGAGTCCGGCTGGTTCCCCGGTCTGAACGGTGTGCTCACCGGGCTGGGCCTGGCGGAACCGCGATCGGAGCTCTACGGCTTCCTGGTCGTGGCCGGGGTGGTCGGCATCGCCGTGGCCGTGCTGATCAAGCGCACCCGATTCGGCTTCGACCTGCGGGCCACCGGGATGTCGCCGTCCGCGGCCACCGCGAGCGGGGTGGACGCCCGTCGGATGGTGCTCAAGGCGATGCTCATCTCCGGCGCCATCGCCGGCCTGATCGGCATGCCCGACCTGCTCGGCGAGGCACGCAGCTACAACACCGAGTTCACCGCGGGCCTGGGCTTCCTGGGCATCGCCGTGGCCCTGCTGGGCCGGAACTCCCCGCTGGGGATCGCGTTCGGGGCGCTGCTGTTCGCCTTCCTCGACCGGGCCGCGATCCCGCTGCAGTTCGCCGACATCCCGGCCTCGGTCGTCACGATCATCCAGGGCACGATCGTGCTCGCCGTGGTCATCGCCAACGAGATCGCCCGCCGGGTGACCCGGCAGCAGGCCGAGCGCGGCAGCGCCGTCGCCCCGCCCACCTCCGGTGACGGCAGCACCGGTGGCGGGCAGGGTCCCGGAGACGGGCCGCCACCGGACGTCGGTCCCACGACCGGCACCGGCACCGGCGTCGGGGTCCGCAATGCGAGCGGCGAACCCGGCCGCACCGACAGCCGACAGGGAGCAGGGGCATGAGCACCGCGACCGCCGTACCCACCTCCGGTGCCGGCCGTGGCCCGGTGACCGAGCTGTTCCTCGGCGGTGGCCGGGCGCGCCGGGTCACCTGGCTGCTCGTCGGGCTGCTGGTGCTGTTCTCCGCCGTGCGGGTGATCTCCGGTCAGCAGGCGCTGACGTCGTCGTCCACCTTCGGCGCGGCACTGCTGCTCGCCGTGCCGCTCCTGCTGGTCGCCCTCGGCGGCCTGTTCGCCGAACGAGCCGGCGTGGTGAACATCGGCCTCGAGGGCATGATGATCCTGGGCACCTGGGGGGCCGGCTGGGCCGGCTACCAGTGGGGCTGGGTCGGTGCGCTGGCCGGCGGCGCGCTCATGGGGGCGCTCGGTGGCCTGCTGCACGCGGTCGCCACGGTCACCTTCGGCGTCGACCACGTCGTCTCCGGCGTGGCGATCAACATCCTGGCCGCCGGCGTCGTCCGCTTCCTCTCCGAGCTGCTCTACACCGACAACGCCGCGGGCGGTGGGGTCACCCAGTCGCCGTCGCTGTCCAGCCGCCCGCCGAGCTTCTCGCTGCCGGTGCTCTCCTCCGGCCCCGACCTGCTCGGTGACCTGGAGTCCCGGCACTGGTTCCTGATCAGCGACCTCGCCGGGCTGCTCCGCGGGGTGAGCAACGGCGTCGGCGTGCTCACCGTGCTCGCCGTGCTGATGGTCCCGGCTGCCTACCTGCTGCTCTGGCGGACGGCGTTCGGCCTGCGCTTGCGCTCCTGCGGGGAGAACCCGGCGGCCGCGGACTCCCTCGGAGTCCCGGTCTACCGGCTCAAGTACATCGCGGTGGTCATCTCCGGGATGCTGGCCGGCCTGGGCGGGGTCTTCCTGGTCTTCATCGCCAACATCTACCGCGAAGGGCAGACCAACGGCCGCGGCTTCATCGGCCTGGCCGCGCTGATCTTCGGCAACTGGCGCCCGGGCGGCCTGGCCGCGGGCGCGGGCCTGTTCGGGTTCGCCGACGCGCTGCAGCTGCGCAGTCAGACCGCGGTGGTGGCGTTGCTGCTGCTGGTGGCGCTCCTCCTCGCCGGGGTCACCGTGTGGCAGCTGTTCCGTGGCAGGCGGATGCAGGCGGTCATCGCGGCGGCCTTCGCGGCCGCCACGCTCGCCGCCTTCCTGACCATCGACGAGCTGCCCGACGGCATCGTCTCCTTCACCCCGCACCTGACCACGCTGCTGGTCCTGTCGCTGGCCTCGCAACGGCTGCGGCCGCCGAAGGCCGACGGGCTGGTCTACCGACGAGGAGAGCACTAGTGGACGTCGACTGGGACGCGCTGCGCACGGCCGCCCGCGAGGCGATGATCAACGCCTACGCGCCCTACTCCCAGTTCCCGGTGGGGGTGGCCGGCCTGGTCGACGACGGCCGGGTGGTCACCGGGTGCAACGTGGAGAACGCCTCCTACGGGCTCGGCCTCTGCGCCGAGTGCGGCATGGTCAGCGAGCTGGCCCGCTCCGGCGGTGGCCGGCTGGTCGCGGTGGCGTGCGTGGGCGGAGACGGGCAGCCGCTGATGCCCTGCGGCCGCTGCCGGCAGCTGCTCTGGGAGCACGGCGGAGCCGAGATGCTCATCGAGACGGTGTCGCTGGGGATCGTGCCGATGCGCGAGGTGCTGCCGGACGCGTTCGGTCCCGAGGACCTCACGGCTGCCGCCGCGCGGTCTGCCGGCGGCGCAGCGGCGGGGTCCCGATGACGCAGCCGTTCGACGCCATCGACGTCATCCGGGCCAAGCGGGACGGCCGGCCGCTGAGCCCCGAGCAGATCCGCTGGGTGGTCGGGGCCTACACCGACCGGGTGGTGCCCGACGAGCAGATGAGCGCGCTGCTCATGGCCGTCTTCTTCCGGGGCATGTCCGCCGACGAGCTGGCGGCCTGGACCCAGGCGATGATCGACTCCGGCGTCCGCAAGGACCTCTCCTCGCTGGGTCGACCCACCGCGGACAAGCACTCCACCGGCGGCGTCGGCGACAAGACCACCCTGCCGCTGGCCCCGTTGGTCGCCGCCTGCGGGGTCGCCGTGCCGCAGCTGTCCGGCCGCGGCCTCGGGCACACCGGCGGCACCCTGGACAAGCTGGAGTCGATCCCCGGGTGGCGGGCCGACGTCGGTGAGGAGGCCTACCTGGCCCAGCTCCGGGACGTCGGCGCGGTCATCTGCGCCGCGGGCTCGGACCTCGCACCGGCGGACAAGGTGCTCTACGCCCTCCGGGACGTGACCGGCACCGTCGAGTCCATCCCGCTGATCGCCAGCTC
This sequence comes from Modestobacter sp. VKM Ac-2985, assembly GCF_026967925.1. Classification (GTDB taxonomy): domain Bacteria; phylum Actinomycetota; class Actinomycetes; order Mycobacteriales; family Geodermatophilaceae; genus Modestobacter. Next base: position 967,337 of record NZ_JAPVBI010000002.1, read on the forward strand.
GATCATGAGCAAGAAGATCGCCGAGGGCGCCGACGCCCTGGTGCTGGACGTGAAGACCGGGTCGGGTGCGTTCATGCGCGACCCGGCCGACGCCCGCACGCTGGCCCGCACGATGGTCGGGCTGGGCGAGGCGGCCGGCGTGCGCACCGTGGCGCTGGTGACGGCGATGGACCGGCCGCTGGGCCGGGCCGCCGGCAACGCCGTCGAGGTGGCCGAGTCGGTCGAGGTGCTCGCCGGGGGTGGTCCGGCCGACGTCGTCGAGCTGACCCTCGCCCTGGCGCGGGAGATGCTCGCCGGCGTGGGCCGGGACGACGTCGACCCCGCCGACGTCCTCGCGGACGGCCGGGCGATGGACGTCTGGCGCCGGATGATCGCCGCCCAGGGCGGTGACCCCGACGCCGCGCTGCCGCAGCCGGCCGAACGGCACGTGGTGACCGCCCCGGCCACCGGCACGCTGACCCGGCTGGACGCCTACGCGCTCGGTGTGGCGGCGTGGCGGCTGGGTGCCGGCCGGGCCCGCAAGGAGGACCCCGTGTCCGCCGCGGCCGGGGTCGTCTGGACCGCCGGCGTGGGGGAGCAGGTGACCGCCGGGCAGCCGCTGCTGGAGCTGCAGACCGACGACGCCGCCCGCATCCCGCGCGCGCTGGAGGCCCTGGAAGACGCGATCGGGGTCGACACCGGCGACGAACCCCTGCCCCTGGTCCTCGACCGCATCTAGAAGGACCCCCTCGCCCCCCACCACTCGCAGGCTCGCGGCGGGGCCCTGCGAGGGGGCCAGACGGCGAGTCGTCCCGCCGGCTCCATGATCGTCGGGGGAATCGGCGGGGGAGGGGTGGCACGGGGTGCACAGCCGGGGAGAGGACACTGACCTCTCGTGACCCGAACGCCCGCCGCACCCGCGCCCGGAGCGGTCCAGCCGGCCAGCCCGCTCGACCCCGATGCCGCCATCAGCATCCGCGGCCTGGTGAAGCGCTACGGCGACCGCAACGCCGTCGACGGCGTCGACCTGGACATCCAGCGCGGGGAGATCTTCGCCCTGCTCGGGCCCAACGGCGCGGGGAAGACCACCACCGTCGAGGTGCTGGAGGGCTACCGCGCGCGGGACGGCGGCGAGGTCCGGGTGCTCGGCGTCGACCCGGCCGACGGCGGGCGGCGCTGGAAGGCCGAGCTCGGCATCGTGCTGCAGTCCGGCGCCGGCGACAGCCAGCTCACCTGCCTGGAGCTGCTGCGCGCCCAGGCCGCCTACTACCCCGCACCCCGCGACCCGGCCGAGGTGCTGGAGCTGGTCGGGCTCACCGAGAAGGCCGGCTCCCGCGGTCGCACGCTCTCCGGCGGCCAGCGCCGCCGGCTGGACGTCGCGCTGGGCATCGTCGGCCGGCCGCGGCTGCTCTTCCTCGACGAGCCCACCACCGGCTTCGACCCGGAGGCCCGCCGGCAGTTCTGGTCGCTGATCCGCTCGCTGCGCGACCTGGGCACCACGATGTTGCTGACCACGCACTACCTCGACGAGGCCGAGGAGCTGGCCGACCGGGTGGGGGTCATCACCCGGGGTCGTTTGGTCGAGGTGGCCGTCCCGTCCGCGCTGGGCGGGCGTGGCCAGGCCCCCGCCGTCGTCAGCTGGACCGAGGACGGCGTCCGGCGCACCGCGGAGACCGCCGCCCCGACGGCCTTCGTCGCGGAGCTGGCCACCCGCTTCCCGGGCGAGGTGCCCGACCTGGCCGTCGCCCGACCCACGCTCGAGGACGTCTACCTGCGCATGATCGGTGACCCCGCATGACGATGACCGAGGAACGCTCGCTGCCGTCGATCGCCGGCGTCTGCCGGACCCGGGCCGGCGTGGAGCTCAAGGAGTTCTTCCGGCAGCGGGAGTCGGTCGTCTTCACGCTGATGTTCCCGGTGATCCTGCTGCTGGTGTTCGGCGCGGTGCTGGACTACGAGCTGGGCTCCGGGGTGAGCTTCACCCAGTACTTCATGGCCGGGGTGATCGCCGCCGGGATCCTCGGCGCCAGCCTGCAGAACATGGCCATCGGCATCGCCACCGAGCGCAGCGACGGCACCCTCAAGGGCCTGGCCGGCACGCCGATGCCCAAGAGCGCCTACTTCGTCGGGAAGGTCGTCCAGGTCCTGGTCGTCACCGTGGCGATCGTGGTGATCCTGCTGGTCATCGGCGTCGTCTTCTACGGCGTCGACCTCCCGTCGGGGACGGGGTGGCTGACCTTCGCCTGGGTCGCCGCGCTGGGCTCGGCGGCCTGCACGCTGCTGGGCATCGCCGTCTCCAGCCTGGCCCGCAACGGGCGCTCCGCCTCGGCGACGGTCACCCCGGTGGCGCTGGTCCTGCAGTTCATCTCGGGGGTGTTCTTCCAGTTCAGCGAGGTCCCCACCTGGCTGCAGACGATCGCCGCGGTCTTCCCGCTGAAGTGGATGGCCCAGGGGCTGCGCTCGGTCTTCCTCCCCGACGCGCTGGCCGCCCAGGAGCCGGCCGGCAGCTGGGAGCTCGGCCGGGTCGCCCTGGTGCTGGGCATCTGGTGCGTCGTCGGCCTGGTGCTCTGCGTGCGCACCTTCCGCTGGCAGGACCGCATCGACCGGTAACGGGCGCCCCGGGACGTCTGGGTAGCGTGCGGGGATGCCCGCCGCGCCCCTGGATGCCGACAGTCTCGCCCGCGCGCCGAAGGTGCTGCTGCACGACCACCTGGACGGCGGGCTGCGGCCGCAGACGGTGCTGGAGCTGGCCGAGGAGGTCGGGTACCGCGACCTGCCCGCCGACGAGCCGGAGGCGCTGGGCCGCTGGTTCCGCGAGTCCGCGGACTCCGGTTCACTCGAGCGCTACCTGCTGACCTTCGCGCACACCGTGGCGGTCATGCAGCGCCCGGAGGCGGTGCAGCGGGTGGCCCGCGAGTGCGCGCTGGACCTGGCCGCCGACGGGGTCGTCTACGCCGAGGTGCGGATGGCCCCGGAGCTGCTGACCGCGGGCGGGATGTCGCTGGACGACGCGGTCGAGGCGATGCTCGACGGCTACGCCCAGGGCAGTCGGGAGGCCGCGGCCGCCGGGCACCCGATCGTCGTCGGCACGCTGCTGTGCGCGATGCGCCAGGCCGACCGCTGGGTCGAGGTCGCCGAGCAGGTCGTGCGGCACCGGGACGCCGGGGTGGTCGGCTTCGACCTGGCCGGGCCCGAGGACGGCTTCCCGCCGGACCGCATCCCCGCGGCGATCGAGCTGCTGGACCGCGCCGGTGCCCACCGCACGGTCCACGCCGGCGAGGCGGCCGGCATCGAGTCGATCCGGGCCGCCCTGGACGGCGCCGGCGCCGAGCGGCTGGGCCACGGGGTGCGGATCGCCGACGAGGTGCCGGCCGACGGCCCGCTGGGTGCGCTGGCCGAGCGGGTGCGCGAGGAGCAGGTGCCGCTGGAGGTCGCGCCGTCGTCCAACGTGCAGACCGGCGCCTACCCGACGTTGGCCGACCACCCGGTCGACCGGCTGCACCGGGCCGGCTTCACGGTGACCCTCAACACCGACAACCGGCTGATGAGCGGGGTGTCGGCCACCAGCGAGCTGGTCGCGGTCGTGGACACCTTCGGCTGGGGCTGGGACGACGTGCAGGCGGTGGCCGAGCGGGCGCTGCGCGGCGGGTTCGCCGACGACGCGGTGCGGGCCCGGGTGTTCACCGAGGTGCTCCGACCGGGCTTCGAGGCACTGCGCTCCTGACCCGCGCGAGCAGGGTCACCCACGCTCGGGAATCTTCTGGGCGCGGTCGCTGCTAACCTGGACGTGCCGGTGAACGCCGGTCATCCTCCCGGGCGGTCCTGCCCGGGCACAGCGCATCCGTGCAGATCACGCGTCATAGCAGACGCCCCCGATCACCAGCGTGGACGCCGGGCATCCGGCGACCACCATCACCACGGGACGCGCGCCGATCTGTATCGGAGTCCCCGCTTGTCCTCGTTCGACTCTGTCGACGTTCAGAACACCCCCGCTCTGCAGGACGCCCCGGCTGACGCCGCCGTCCTCGACACGCCCCCCACCGAGGCCCCCGCGGCCGAGGTGGCGCCCGAGCCCACCGGTCCGACCTTCGCCCAGCTGGGCCTGCCCCAGCCGCTGGTCACCGCGCTGGAGCGCAAGGGCATCCGTCACCCCTTCGCCATCCAGACCTCCGCCCTGCCGGACGCCCTCGCCGGGCGCGACGTGCTCGGCAAGGCCGCCACCGGTTCGGGCAAGACGCTGGCCTTCGGTCTGCCGCTGCTCGCCCGGCTCGGTGCCGAGCCCGGTCAGGGTCGCCGCGCACCGCGTGGCCTGATCCTGGTGCCGACCCGCGAGCTGGCCCAGCAGGTGCACGACAACCTGGCCCCGCTCGGGCAGGCCAACGGCGTGCAGCTGGCCGCCGTCTACGGCGGTGCCTCGATGTACCGCCAGATCCAGCAGCTGCGTCGCGGTGTCGACGTGCTGATCGCCACCCCCGGGCGGCTCCAGGACCTGATCAACCAGGGCGAGGCCACCCTCGCCGAGGTGATCGTCTCCGTCATCGACGAGGCCGACTTCATGTCCGACCTCGGCTTCCTGCCGGTGGTCAAGGAACTGCTCGACCAGACCCGCCCCGACGGTCAGCGGCTGCTCTTCTCGGCCACGCTGGACGGCGAGGTCGACACCCTGGTGCGCCGTTACCTCAAGGACCCGGCCCGCCACGAGGTCGCCAAGGCCGAGGACAGCGGTCCGCAGGCCGAGCACCTGGCCTACAGCGTGTCCTTCCCGGACAAGCTGAAGATCGCCGAGGCGATGGCCGCCCGTCCGGGCCGGATCATCATCTTCGTCCGGACACAGCACGGTGCCGACCGGCTGGCCGGCAACCTGCAGCAGGTCGGCATCGCGGCCGAGCCCATCCACGGTGGGCTCCCGCAGGCGGCCCGCCGCCGTGCGCTGGAGGCGTTCACCGACGCCCGCAGCCCGGTCCTGGTGGCCACCGACGTCGCCGCGCGTGGCATCCACGTCGACGACGTGTCGCTGGTCCTGCACTACGACCCGCCGGCAGACCACAAGACCTACCTGCACCGTTCCGGCCGCACCGCGCGCGCCGGTGCCGCAGGTGTCGTGGTCTCGCTGCTCCTCCCCGACCAGGTGGGCCAGGCCAAGCGCCGCTTCCGCCAGGCCAAGCTCGACCCGCAGGTGTCGCGGATCCGCCCGGGCGACGCCCCGATCACGGACCTCGTGGCCGGTGGCACGTTCGTCGAGCCGATCGTCCGTCCGGTGCGCGAGTCGCGCCGTCCGGCCGGCGGTTCCGGTGGGCGTCGTCCCTCCGGGGAGCGTCCCGGTGGCTACCGCGGCGGCCCGCGCCGTCCTGCCGGCGACCGCGATCGCACGTACGGAGACCGCCCCTCGGGCGAGCGCTCCTACGGCGATCGGGATCGCAGTGCGGCTGGCCGTCCTGCCGGCGACCGCGACCGCTCGTACGGAGACCGCCCCTCGGGCGAGCGCTCCTACGGCGATCGGGATCGTTCCGGTGGCTACCGCGGCACCAGCGACGGGCAGCGCTCCGGCGGCCGCCCCTCGCGCCCGGCCCGCTCCTTCTGAGCAGGGGCCCCGTCCGTGAGGACGGGGCCGCAACGGCAACGGCCGGCTCCCGCATCGCGGGGGCCGGCCGTTGCCGTCTGTCCGGGGTCCTCCGTCAGCGTGCGGCGGCGTCGCGGAAGACCAGGACGGTGCCGACGTCGGTGAGGACGTCGCCCCAGGCCGACCCCAGTGCTGAGGCGTCCTCCGCGGACAGCGGGGCGGTCGGCTCGGCCTCGCTGCGGGCCACGGCTCGGCCCAGCGGTGCGCCCGGGCCGAGCAGTTCCTGCACGCGCACGAGGCCGGCGTACTCGGCGAGGTCGAGTGCGCCCTCGGCCGGCTGCGCCAGGGCCTGATGGGTCACCAGCCCGCCGGCGCCCCCGGCCACCTCGGTGAGCACCTCGGCCAGCGCCGCCAGGTCGTAGCGGTCCTCGTCGGCCGGCAGGGGCATGGTGTCGGTGTCGGCCACCTCGGGCCACGAGGCGATCTCGGTGAGGTCGTGCTCCTCGTCGCCGGCGCAGAACCGGGCCAGCTCCACCGGGGTCGGGAAGACGAAGACCTTCCCGTCGCGACCGAGGAAGCGCGCCCGGTCGTCGACGTAGCAGCGCAGGGTGATCCCCGCGCCCTCCGGCACGACCAGCTCCACCGGCAGGATGCCGACCGCCTCCCAGAACTCCTGGGCGGCGGCGACGGCCGCAGGGGTGGCGGTCAGCCCGCTGCCGCTGCGGATGGTCCGGATGCCGGCGGTGGACGCATCGGCCGGGCTGGCCGCTGTGGAGCCGGCGGCGGGGCGGGCAGCCGGGGCGTCGTCGTCGTCCTCGTCTCCGTCGTCGTCACCGGGCTCGGCGGCGCGGGCCTCGGCCTCCTCGGCGGCGGAGGGGTAGTCGTCCACCGCGACGGTGCCGGCGCCGGTCCAGTCGAGGTGCTCGTCGAGCTCCTCGAGGACGTCCTCCCACAGCTCGTCGACCGCGGTGCCCAGCCGCGCCCAGCTCTCCTCGCCGCTCCGGCCGAGGAACGCCCCGACGCCCAGGCCGAGGGCGGCGATCTCGGGGCGGGAGACCAGCTCGGCGACGGCCTCGAAGCCGGTCTCGTCGTCGTCCAGGTCCTCGTCGTCCTCGTCGCCGGTGGTGTCGCAGCACTCGGCGAGCCGGCCGACGATGTCGACGTCGGCGGCCAGCTCCTCGACGGCCCAGCGGTCGGGGTTCTCCGCGACGATGTCGTAGACGCCGTCGAGGTCGTAGCGGTGGTCCTCGTCGGGGGTGAGGTCGGCGGCGCCCAGCGTCGACACCGTGGGCCAGACCGGGTGGTCGGCGAGGTCGTGGTCGGTGCTCATGCGGCAGAAGGCGGCCAGCGCGGCGGGCGAGGGGAACAGGTGGACGACGGCGGTGGGGCCGGGGGCCTCGGGGTCGTCGTCGTTGATGTCGGCCGGCACGTCGATCGTGCTGCCGAGGAACGCCTGCCACTCCTCGCCGTCCTCTTCCCACGGCGGCGCCCAGAGCGTGTAGCCCGTGCGGTCGTCGAGGGTCAGGGCGATGGGGACGATGCTGGGCCTGGGCACCCGTCCATCCTGCCCGGTGGGGCTGGGTCCTCGCAGGCCGGTGTGTCTGTCTGCTGCCCGGCCCCGCTACACGCCGATCGGGTGCCAGACGGACTTGGTCTCCAGGAACGGCCGCAGCCGGGAGAGCCCCGGGTCCGCGGTCCAGTCCGGCTCCTCGGCCGGGGTGCGCAGCACCCGCTTGATCGTCCCGGCGGCGGAGCGCTCCAGCTCCATCGCCAGCGGCGCCGGGGCGCCGGCCAGGTCGATCGCGTCGACGTCGGCGTGCTCGGCGAGCCAGGGGCCGATCTCCGCGGCGTCCCCGGTGAGCAGGTTGACCACGCCGCCCGGGACGTCGGAGGTGGCCAGCACCTCGCCGAGGGTGATCGCCGGCAGCGGGCGCTCCTTCGAGGTGACCACCACGGCGGTGTTGCCGGCGGCCAGCACCGGGGCGAGCACGCTGACCAGGCCGAGCAGACTCGACCGCTGCGGGGCGAGGACGGCGACGACGCCGGTGGGCTCGGGCACCGAGAAGCCGAAGTACGGCCCGGCGACCGGGTTCGTGCTGCCCAGCACGGCGGCGAGCTTGTCGGTCCACCCGGCGTACCAGACCCAGCGGTCGATCGCGGCGTCCACCGCGGCCCGTGCCTTGGCCGTGGAGAGCCCCTCGCCGGCGGCGACCTCCTCGGTGAACTGGGCGGCGCGACCTTCCATCACCTCGGCGACCCGGTACAGCACCTGACCGCGGTTGTAGGCGGTGGCGCCCGACCACTTCCCGAACGCGCTGCGGGCGGCGACCACGGCGTCCCGGCCGTCCTTGCGGGAGGCCCAGGCGGCGTTGGCCAGGAAGTGGCCTCGCGTGTCGTGCACCTCGTAGGTGCGGCCGGACTCCGAGCGGGGGAAGGCCCCGCCCAGGTAGAGCTTGTAGGTCTTGCGCACGGCGAGCCGGTCGCTCACTTCTGGTCTCCTGACGAGAGGTAGGCGGCCAGGCCCTGCCGGCCGCCCTCGCGGCCGTAGCCGGACTGCTTGTAGCCGCCGAACGGCGAGGTGGGGTCGAACTCGTTGAAGGTGTTGGCCCACACCACGCCGGCGCGCAGCTGGTCGGTGACCTTCAGGATCCGGGAGCCCTTCTCCGACCAGATGCCGGCCGAGAGCCCGTAGGTGGTGTTGTTCGCCTTCGCGACCGCCTCGTCGGGGGTGCGGAAGGTCATCACCGACAGCACCGGGCCGAACACCTCGTCGCGGGCGATCCGGTGGGCGGGGGAGACGTCGGTGAAGACGGTCGGCTTGAACCAGAAGCCGCGGTCGGGCAGCTCGCCCTCGGGCTGCCAGCAGGTCGCGCCCTCGGTCTCGCCGAACGCGGCCAGCTCGCGGATGCGGGCCAGCTGTTCCGCGGAGTTGATGGCGCCGAGGTCGGTGTTCTTGTCCATCGGGTCACCGACCCGGAGCGTGCCGATCCGCCGCTGCAGCGAGGCGACGACCTCGTCGTGCACCGACTCCTGGACCAGCAGCCGGGAGCCGGCGCAGCAGACGTGGCCCTGGTTGAAGAAGATGCCGCGGACGATGCCCTCGACGGCCTGGTCGATCGGGGCGTCGTCGAAGACGATGTTCGCCGCCTTGCCGCCCAGCTCCAGGGTGAGCCGCTTCTCGGTGCCGGCGACCGCGCGGGCGATCGAGCGGCCGACCTCGGTCGAGCCGGTGAACGCGACCTTGTCGACGTCGGGGTGGCTGATCACCGCGCGGCCGGTCTCCCCGGCGCCGGTCACGATGTTGACCACGCCCGGGGGCAGGTCGGCCTGCTGGCAGATCTCGGCGAACAGCAGCGCGGTCAGCGGGGTGGTCTCGGCAGGCTTCAGGACGACGGTGTTGCCGGTGGCCAGCGCCGGGGCGACCTTCCACGCCAGCATCAGCAGCGGGAAGTTCCACGGGATCACCTGACCGGCCACGCCCAGCGGGCGCGGGGCCGGCCCGAGACCCGCGTGCTCGAGCTTGTCGGCCCAGCCTGCGTGGTAGAAGAAGTGCGCCGCGGCCAGCGGGACGTCGACGTCCCGGCTCTCCCGGATCGGCTTGCCGTTGTCCAGCGTCTCCAGGACGGCGAACTCCCGGGCCCGCTCCTGCAGCAGCCGGGCGATGCGGAACAGGTACTTGCCGCGGTCGGCCGGGCGCATCGGGCCCCAGGTCTTGACGAACGCCCGGCGGGCCGCGCGCACCGCGCGGTCGACGTCCTCCTCGCTGCCGGTGGCGACCTCGCTGAGCACCTCCTCGGTGGCCGGGTTGACCGTCTTCAGCGGCGTGCCGGTGCCGTCGACGAACTCGCCGTCGACGAACAGCCCGTAGCTGGGCCGGATGTCGACGATCGACCGCGACTCGGGGGCGGGCGCGTACTCGAACAGGCTGGTCATCAGTCCACGCTCACGTGGTCGGGGCCGGAGTAGTGGCCGGTGCGGAGCTTCTGGCGCTGCAGGAGCAGGTCGTTGAGCAGGCTGGAGGCGCCGAAGCGGAACCAGTCGGGGGACAGCCAGTCCGAGCCGACGGTCTCGTTGATCAGCACCAGGTGCTTCACGGCGTCCTTCGTGGTCCGGATGCCGCCGGCGGGCTTGACCCCGACCTGGCGGCCGGTGGCGGTGCGGAAGTCGCGGACGGCCTCCAGCATCACCAGGCAGACCGGCAGGGTGGCGGCGGGGGAGACCTTGCCGGTGGAGGTCTTGATGAAGTCGCCGCCGGCCAGCATCGCCAGCCAGGAGGCACGGCGGACGGCGTCGAGGGTGACGAGCTCGCCGGTCTCCAGGATCACCTTGAGGTGGGCGGACCCACAGGCCTCCTTGACCGCGACGATCTCCTCGAAGACGTCGAGGTAGCGACCGGTGAGGAAGGCGCCGCGGTCGATGACCATGTCGATCTCGTCGGCCCCGTTCGCGACGGCGTCCCGGACGTCGGCGAGCTTCACCTCCCGGCTGGCCCGGCCGCTGGGGAAGGCGGTGGCGACGGCGGCGACGTTGATGCCCGTGCCGGCCAGCGCCTCCTGGGCGACGCCGGCCAGGTCGCCGTAGACGCAGACCGCGGCGACGGCCGGGCAGCTCGGGTCGGTCGGGTCGGGACGGCGGGCCTTGGCGGCCAGTGCGCGGACCTTGCCCGGGGTGTCCGAGCCCTCCAGCGTGGTCAGGTCGACCATCGAGATCGCCGTGTCGATCGCCCACGCCTTGGCGGTCGTCTTGATCGACCGGGTGCCCAGCACCTTCGCCCGGGCCTCGGCCCCGACCTGGTCGACGCCGGGCAGGCCGTGCAGGAACGCGCGGAAGGCGTCGTTCGAGCGGGTGACGTCGGCGAAGGGGTCGGGCAGGGTGCCCGTTCCGCTGCTGGTGTCGGCCAGCGCGTTCGGGTCCAGCACGTGGGTCATGCGCCGCATTCTCCACTGCGGCATCGGGCCAGTGGACACGGTCCGCAGCCGGGGACTCTCTTCAACGCCCCTCCGGGTGGTGTGTCAAGAGCCTCTGGCGATCTGTGGACAGGCGCTTGACCTGTTGATTCGCGTGGCTGCCCGGAGCGGGGGCGGGCCGGTGTGCTCTTCAAGGGCGTCAGTCAGAGCTGACGCCGTTCCCGAGGGCGCCCACGCGCGCCCGCAGCCGCTGGCTGAGGACCACGTCGTGCGGCAGCCGGCTGAGCTCGATCGCGTTGACGGTGACCCCGTGGGCCCGTGCGGTGTTGGCCAGCGTGCCCCAGTGGTCGGCGGCCATGTCCTCGGGTGACCGGCCGCCGAAGGGCTCGTCCGGTCCGACGACGACGCGCGACGTGTCGACCAGCTCTGCCATCGAGCACGTGTCCCAGCTGCCCGACGAGCCCCAGCCCCGGTCGTCCAGCAGCAGCACCCGACTCCCGTCGGCGAGCTCCAGCTCGTGCCGCGCCGAGACCGAGACCCGGTCTCCCGCTCGATCGCCGACGTCGGCCAGGGTCACCAGACGGACTGCTCGGTCCATGCGCTCCTCATCCCGGTCCGTGGGCACAGCGATGAGTTCGCCGTGGCGCTGGAGTCCTCGACACGACCGACGTCCGCCGTCCCCTGTGAGGAACCCGTGCCCGCACCCCGCGTCGCCATGCTCCCCGAGGTCGCCGCGCAGCGGCACGCCCTGGCCGACCTGCTCGACACCCTGCGCCGCGACGAGTGGACGGCGCCGTCGCTCTGTCTCGGCTGGACGGTGCACGACGTGCTGGCCCATCTCACCCTCTCCACCCGGCAGTCCACCGCCGGGATGGTGCTGCGCATCCTGCGGGCCCGCGGCGACTTCGACCGGGCCGAGGCCCGCGCCGCCCGGGAACGTGCCGCCGCGCACTCACCGGCCATGCTCACCGCCCAGCTGCGCGAGACGGCCGCGCTCGACCGCCGGGTCGGGGTCTCCAGCTCCTGGGACCCGCTGGTCGACGTCCTCGTGCACGGCCAGGACATCGCCCGCCCGCTCCGCCGCCGGCTGCCGACACCACCGGAGCTCGCCGGCCCGGCGCTGCAGCACGTCTGGTCCAACGTCTTCTACGGCCGCCCGTCCCGGCGGCTGCACGGGGTGCGGCTGGTGGCCACCGACGCCGCCTGGGCGGAGGGTGCGGGACCGGAGGTGTGCGGCACCGCCGGCGACCTCCTGCTGCTGGCCACCGGCCGGTCGGTGTCGGCGTCCGGGGTCACCGGGCCGGGAGTCGGTGAGGCCGCCGCCCGGCTCCGCTCCTGACCCGCGACCGCAGGCCGATACGGTGTGCGCCGTGCAGCTGACCGTCGTCGACCACCCGATCGCCCGCGCCCGACTGTCGCGGATGCGCGACGAGCGCACCGACAACGCCGCCTTCCGGGCCGCGCTGCGGGAGCTCACCCAGATCCTGGTGTACGAGGCCAGCCGCGACCTCGCGGTCGCCGAGGAGCCGATCACCACCCCGGTCACCGACACCACCGGCTACCGGCTGGCCGCGCCGCCGCTGATCGTGCCGGTGCTGCGTGCCGGGCTCGGCATGGCCGACACCGCGCACGGGATGCTGCCGGAGTCGCAGATGGGCTTCGTCGGGCTGGCCCGCAACGAGGTCACCTTCCAGCCGGAGGCCTACATGGCCTCGCTGCCCGAGTCGCTCGTCGGCCGCCAGGTGTTCGTGCTCGACCCGATGCTGGCCACCGGCGGCTCGCTGGTGCACTGCTGCTCCCTGCTCACCGACCGCGGCTGCACCGACATCACCGTGCTCTGCGCCCTCGCCGCCCCCGAGGGGCTGGAGCGGCTGGAGGAGAGCGGCCTGCCGCTGCGCGTCTTCACCGCCAGCATCGACGAGCGGCTCAACGAGAACGCCTACATCGTCCCGGGTCTCGGTGACGCCGGAGACCGCCAGTTCGGCGCGGTCTGACCGTGCGGTTCGCGGTGCTCGGCACCGGGTTCTGGGCGACCGAGGTGCACGCCACCTCACTGGCCGGGCACCCGGACGCCGAGCTGGTCGGCGTGTGGGGCAGGGACCTGGCCAAGGCCAAGGCCGCCGGGGCGCAGTTCGACGTCCCGGGCACCGACGACGTCGACGCCCTGCTCGCCGACGTCGACGCGGTCAGCTTCGCGCTGCCCCCGGACGTCCAGGCGCCGCTCGCCGAGCGGGCGGCTGCCGCGGGCAAGCACCTGCTGCTGGAGAAGCCGGTGGCGCTGTCGGTCGCCGCGGCCGACCGGGTGGTCACCGCGGTCGAGGCGGCCGGGGTCGCCTCGGTGGTCTTCTTCACCAACCGCTTCCGGACGGCGACCTCCACCTGGCTCGAGCAGGCGTCCCGCACCACCCTGGCCGGCGGGGCGGTCACCTGGCTGGGCCGGCTGGCCGGTTCGCCGTTCGAGACCCCGTGGCGGCTGGAGCACGGTGCGCTGTGGGACCTCGGACCGCACGCGCTCTCCCTGCTGGTGCCGGCGCTCGGGCCGGTGAGCGCGGTGCTGGCCGGCGCCGGGCTGGGCGACACCGTGCACCTGGTGCTCACCCACCCCGAGGGCCGCGCGAGCACGGTGACCGTCTCGGCGACCGTGGGAGAGCTGGCCACCGGCATCGACATCTGGGTGCACGGGGACGCCGGCCGGCTGGTGCTGCTGCCCGAGTCCGGCACCGCGGTCGAGGCGCACGCGGTCGCCGTCGACGAGTTGCAAGCGGCTGCGCTGACCGGCGGGGTGCACCCGTGCGACGTCACCTTCGGGCGGGACGTCGTCCGGGTGCTGGAGGCCGCGCAGCGGTCGCTGCACACCGGCTGCCGGGAGACCGCCGGGGGATGAGCGGGAACGGCGGCCGCGGTGGCCTGCTCGGCTGGTACGTGCCCACCGGGCGGATCCGGCGCAGCGACTGGTGGCTGCGGTACGTGCTGCTCATCGGCCTGTTCGGGCTGATGGCCTCGGCGGTGGACGCGCAGTGGTTCCCCGACAGCTACCCGCGGTTCGAGGACCGGCCGGGCAGCGTCGACGTGGCCGACGTCCTCTGGTTCTTCCCCGAGGAGGGCGGCCCGGTGACCGCGCTCGTCGCCCTGGTGCTCGCCGTGCCGAACGTCGCGGCCACCGTCACCCGGCTGCACGACCGCGACCACTCCGCCTGGTGGCTGCTGTGGAGCCTGCTCCCGGGCATCGGCTGGTTGGTCCTGCTGATCACCTGCGGCTTCCTCAGCACCCAGTCGCACCCGAATCGGTACGGGCCGCCTCCTCGCTGACCCGTGTTCGGCGAGGCAGACTGGAGCCGTGGACTTCTGGCAGTGGTACGTGCGCCGCGGGCGCATCGACCGGCGCACCTGGTGGTTGCAGTACGCCGTCCCGATCGGGGTGCTCAGCGTGTTGGCCCTGATGGCCGACGTGGCCCTGGGCAACAGCTCGCTGGAGAGCATCGCCACCGGCGAGACCGGCTACGGCCCGATCGTGACCACGATCGGGCTGCTGGCGATGCCGGCGTCGATCTCCAGCGGTGCGACCCGGTTGCACGACCGCGGCATGTCCGCGTGGTGGCTGCTGATCGGGTTGGTCCCGCTGTTCGGCCAGGTGGCCCTGCTGGTGATCACCGGCTTCCTGCCCGGCGACGGCGGCCCCAACCGGTACGGCCCGCCACCGTCCGCGGCCCCGCTGGCGAGCCCGCAGCCGGAGCCGGCGCCCGAGCCGGAACGACCGCCCTACTGGGGCTGACGCCGGGCGGTCACAGCCCGAGGGCGGCGGCCATCTCCGCGCGCAGCCGGTCCAGCTCGTCCGCACCCTGGCTGCGCGCCGCCGGCACACCGTCGGCGGCGGGCACCGGGACGACGGTCTCCAGGTAGGCCTTGAGCTTCGGCTCGGTCCCGCTGGGGCGCACGATCACCCGCACGCCCTCGCCGGTCAGCCGGACCGCGTCCAGCGGCGGGGTGGCCTGCGCCAGGTCGACCACCTCGACCGGCCGGTCCAGCAGCTGGGCCGGCGGCTGGGCGCGCAGCCGGGCCATCGCGCCGGAGATGAGCGTGAGGTCCTCGACCCGGACCGAGTACTGGCCGGTGGCGTACAGGCCGTGCTCGACCGCCAGCTCGTCGAGCCGGTCGGTCAGCGTGCGTCCCTCGACCGCCAGCTCGGCGGCGAGCAGGGCGACCGCGAGGGCCGCGGAGACGCCGTCCTTGTCGTGCGCCACCGAGGGTGACACCGCGTAGCCCAGCGCCTCCTCGTAGCCGAAGACCAGCGGCGCCGCCGCCGACCCGGCCCGGATGATCCACTTGAAGCCGGTCGGGGTCTGCTCGAACGGCACGCCGTGCGCGCCGGCGAGCGTGCCCAGCAGTGAGCCGCTGACCAGCGAGTTCGCGTAGGTGCCGCGCACCCCGCGGCGGAGCAGCCAGTCGCCCAGCAGCACGCCGACCTCGTCGCCGGTCAGCTGGCGCCCGCCCGCCACCACCGAGCAGCGGTCGGCGTCCGGGTCCTCGGCGATCGCGACGTCGGCGCCGGTGCGGTCGGCCAGCGCAGTCAGCAGGTCCACCGCGCCCGGCTCCTCCGGGTTGGGGAAGGCGACGGTCGGGAACGCCGGGTCGGGCCGGTCCTGCTCCGGGACGCAGTGCAGCGCGGCGAAGCCGGCGGCCTGGAACACCTGCTGGGTGGTCGCCGAGCCGACGCCGTGCATCGCGGTGTAGGCCACCACGAGACGCCGGCGGGCCGCCGCGTCCACCCGGCCGGGCTCCAGGGCGCGCACCACCGCGGCGACGTAGTCGGCCTCGACGTCGTCGCCGAGGGTGGTCCACTCGTCCCCGAGCGGGATGTCGCGGGCCGGGCCGGTGGCCGCGATGGCGGCCTCGATCTCCCGGTCGGCCGGCGGCACGAGCTGCGCACCGTCGGCGAGGTAGACCTTGTAGCCGTTGTCCTGTGGCGGGTTGTGGCTGGCGGTCACCATGACCCCGGCGGCCGCGCCCAGGTGCCGGACGGCGTAGGACAGCACCGGCGTGGGCAGCGGGCGGGGCAGCACGGAGACGGCGAACCCGGCGCCGGAGAGCACCGCGGCGGAGACGTGCGCGAACTCGTCGGAGCGGTGCCGGGCGTCGAAGCCGATGACCACGCCGCGGCCGCCCTGGCCCGTGTCGTGGAGGTACCGGGCCAGCCCGGCGGCCGCGCGACCGACCACGGCGGCGTTCATCCCGGCCGGGCCGGCGCGCAGCGGGCCGCGCAGCCCGGCGGTGCCGAAGGTCAGCGGCCCGGTGAACCGGCGGGCCAGCTCGGCCTCGTCCCCTGCGGCGACGAGCGCCTCGATCTCGGCGCGGTCACCGGCGTGCGGGTCGGCGGCGGCCCAGGCGCGGGCGGTGGTCAGCAGGTCGGTCATCGTGGGCCTCCACTCGGCTGGACCGGGCCCTGCGCGGCCTCGACCACCTCGACGTCGACGCCCGGCAGCGTGTACTCACCGCCGACCCGGGCGTGCACCGGATCGGCCGGGTCCGCCTCGCCCTGGGCGGCGATCAGCTCGGCGGCGTACGCCTCGGCGTCGTCGGCCGGCTCGTAGCCCAGCGCGCGGGCGGCGGTGAGGTCCCACCAGCCGCGGGTGTTCGCCGAGACGCCCCAGACCACCCGGAACCCGGGGGAGGGAGTGCGGAGTGCGGCGTCGACCAGCCGCACGGTGTCGCCGGGGGAGAGCCAGGTCGCCAGCTGGCGGACCGTCGTCGGCCGCGGGAAGGCGCTGCCGATCCGCAGGCAGACGACGTCCAGGCCGTACCGGTCGGCGTAGAGCGAGCCGAGCGCCTCCATCGTCACCTTGGCCACCCCGTAGTAGGTGTCCGGACGCGGCGGCGCGTCGGCCTCGGTGAGCAGGCCGGAGGCCGGCCGGGTGGTGAAGCCGCTCGCGTGGTTGCTGCTGGCCAGCACCACCCGGGGGACGCCGGCCTTCCGGGCCGCCTCCAGCGCGGTGCGGGTGGTCTCGATGTGCGAGCGCACGATGGCCGGCCAGGTCGCCTCGCCGAGGATCCCGGCCAGGTGCACCACGGCCGCCGCCCCCTGCGCCGCCCCGGTCACCGCGGGCAGGTCGGCGGCGTCGGCCACCAGGTGTTCCTCGCCCGGGCGCGGGTCCTGGATCGGCACCACGTCCAGGCTGCGCACCGCCCAGCCGCGCTCCGGCAGCCCCCCGCGCAGCGCCGTCCCGAGCCCGCCGGCGGCGCCGGTGACCAGGACCGGCCCGGTCACGGCATCCGCCCGATCAGCTCCACGAGGAAGGCGCCGAGCCGGCCGGCCGCCGCCTTGCCCGCCGCCAGCACCTCGAGGTGGTCCAGCGCCTCGCCGGTGATGCCGGCGGCGGCGTTGGTGACCATCGACAGGCCGAACACCTCCATCCCGGCTGCCCGGGCGGCGATCGCCTCCAGTGCGGTGGACATGCCGACCAGGTCCGCGCCCAGCGTGGTGAGCATCCGGATCTCGGCCGGGGTCTCGAAGTGCGGGCCGGGCAGCGCGGCGTAGACGCCCTCGGTCAGCGACGGGTCGATCTCCTGGGCCAGGGTCCGCAGCCGGGCGGAGTACAGGTCGGTGAGGTCGACGAAGGTCGCGCCCACCAGCGGCGAGCGGGCGGTCATGTTCAGGTGGTCGCTGATCAGCACGGCCTGCCCGACGCGGTGGTCCGGGCGCAGTCCGCCGGCGGCGTTGGTGAGGACGACGGTGCGCACCCCGGCCGCGGCAGCGGTGCGGATCCCGTGCACCACCGGCTCGACCCCGCGGCCCTCGTACAGGTGCGTGCGGCCCAGGAAGAGCAGCACCTTGTGCGCACCGACCTGGACCGAGCGGATCTGCCCGCCGTGCCCGGTGACGGTCGGGGCGGCGAACCCGGGCAGGTCGCCGATGGCGACGCTGGCCAGCGTCTCGCCGAAGGCGTCGGCAGCCGGGGCCCACCCCGAGCCCATCACCACCGCGACGTCGTGGCCGCCGCCCAGGGCGGCGGTCAGCTGCTCGGCCGCCGAGGCGGCGAGGGCGGCGGGGTCGGGGACGGCGGTGGCGGTCGGCGTGCTCACGGGCCGAAACTAGCCCAGCGGCTGCCGACCCCCGCGGGCGAGCGGCGGACGCCCGACCTCCGGTCGCCCGGCCCGGCGAGCCGGTCAGAGGTCCCGGACGTCGCTCTCCACTGCCTCGAAGGCCTTGCGGGCGGCGATGAGGACCGGGTCCCAGACCGGGGCGAACGGCGGTGCGTAGGACAGGTCCAGGGACAGGATCTCGTCGACCGTCATCTCGTTCCAGATGGAGACGGCCAGGGCGTCGATCCGCTTGGCGGACCCGGGACCCCCGACGACCTGGGCGCCCAGCAGCCGTCCACTGCGCCGCTCGGCGATCATCTTGAGCCGGATGGGCTGGGCGCCGGGGAAGTAGCCGGCCGTGGTGGTCGAGTCGACCGACGCCGTCACGAACGCGTAGCCGGCCTGCCGCGCCTCTTCGCTGGACAGGCCGGTGCGGGCGACCTCCAGATCGCACACCTTCGTGATCGCGGTGCCGATCACGCCGGGGAAGGTGGCGTACCCCCCGCCGATGTTGATCCCGGCCACCCGGCCCTGCTTGTTGGCGTGCGTGCCCAGCGCCACCACCATCCGCTGGCCCGACAGTCGGTGCCGCGACTCCACGCAGTCCCCGGCCGCCCAGACCCCCTCCACCTCGGTGTGCATCCGGGCGTCGACGGCGATGCCGCCGGAGATGCCCAGCGGGATTCCCGCCTCCCGGGCCAGTCCGACGTTGGGTCGCACCCCCAGGCCGAGCACGACCAGATCGGCGGGCAGCTCACGCCCGCCCGCGGTCAGCACCGCCCGGGCCCGTCCATCGGTGCCGACGTCGACGGCGACGACTTCCTCGCTCATCACCAGCTCGATGCCCTCGGCGCGCACGGCGTCGGCGATGAACTGCCCGACATCGGGGTCGAACGTGCCCACCGGGGTGGCCGAGCGGTCCACCACCGCGACGTCCAGGTCGCGGACCCGGCACGCCTCGGCGATCTCCAGCCCGATGTAGCCCCCGCCCACCACCACGACCCGGCGCACCCGCCCGCTGTCGAGCTCCGCGCGCAGCGCCACCCCGTCGTCCAGGACCTGGACGCCGTACACCCCGTCGGCGTCGATGCCGGGCACGGGCGGGCGCATCGGCACGCTGCCGGTGGCGTAGACCAGCTCGTCGAAGGACTCGCTGCCCCGTCCGCCGCCGTCCAGGTCCCGCCAGGTGACCGTGCGGCGGTCCAGGTCGATGCCGGTCACCTCGGTGCGCATCCGCACGTCGATGCCCATGGCGCGGTGCTGGTCGGGTGTGCGGGCGATCAGCGCCGCCTCGCTCTCCACCGTGCCGCTGATCCAGTAGGGGATCCCGCAGGCGGAGTAGGAGGTCGAGCGGCCGCGCTCGAACATCACCACGTCGAGGTCGGCGCACCGCTTCCTGGCCTGCGAGGCAGCGCTGCCACCCGCGGCGTCCCCACCGATGACCACCAGTCGCCGTCGCACGGTCCGGACTGTAGGGCTACATCTAGCGGACGCGCTGCCGTGGACCGGCGGCTGTCCGGTGTCCCTCCTAGACTCGCGGGGTGCAGATCCCCTTCCACTCGTCCGAGCGCGCCAGCCTGGGAGTGGAGTGGGAGCTGCAGCTCATCGACCCGCAGACCCGCGAGCTGACCTCCGGCGCCATCGAGATCCTCGCCGAGCTCACCCCCGAGGGCCTGGAGGAGCACCCCAAGGCCAAGCACGAGCTGCTGCAGTCGACGATCGAGATCATCACCGGGATCTGCACCACCGTCGCCGAGGCGAAGGCCGACCTGGCGGGCACCCTGGCCGAGGTGGTCGGCGCCGCAGAGCGGCGCGGCCTGGGCGTGATGTGCGCCGGCAGCCACCCCTTCACGCGGTGGGACAGCCAGGAGATCTCGCCGAAGGAGCGTTACGCGGAGCTCGTCGAGCGGATGCAGTGGCCGGCCCGGCGGCTGCAGATCTTCGGGGTGCACGTGCACGTCGGCGTCCGCTCACCCGACAAGATCATCCCGATCGTGAACGCGCTCACCCAGTACGTGCCGCACTTCCTGGCGCTGTCGGCGTCCTCGCCCTACTGGTCCGGCTGCGACACCGGCCTGGCGTCGGCCCGCACCAAGGTCTTCGAGGCGATGCCGACCGCTGGGTTGCCCTACCAGTTGGCCGACTGGTCGGAGTTCGAGGAGTACATGGGCACGCTGATCGACGCCGGCGCCATCGAGAGCGTCCGCGAGGTGTGGTGGGACATCCGCCCGCACCCGGACTTCGGCACCGTCGAGCTGCGGATCTGCGACGGCCTGCCCACCCTCGACGAGATCGGCGCGGTCGCCGCGCTCGCCCAGTGCCTGGTCGAGCAGTTCGACACCCAGCTCGACCGCGGCTACACGCTGCCCTCACCGACGGACTGGATCGTGCGGGAGAACAAGTGGCGGGCGGTGCGCTACGGGCTGGACGCCCAGATCGTCGTCGACGAGCAGGGCACCGTGCGCCCGGTGCGCGAGGCGATCGCCGACCTGGTCGAGGAGCTGCTGCCGACCGCTCGCAAGCTCGGCTGCGAGGCCGAGCTGGTCGACGCCCGGCGGGTGCTGGACGCCGGTGCCTCCTACCAGCGCCAGCGGGCCGTGGCCGCCGCGCACGACGGTGCACTGGCCCCGGTGGTCGACAGCCTGCTCGCCGAGCTCCGTGACGGGCTGCCGGCGACGGGGGCGGCATGAGCGGCGGGGAGACCGGCGGCACCGACGTCCTCGGCCGGGCCGTCGACTCCTGGTCGCACGAGCACCAGCCCGAGCTGGTCGCCGTCCGCCGGCACCTGCACGCCCATCCCGAGCTGGGGTTCGCCGAGCACGAGACGACGGCCTTCCTGGAGCAGCGGCTCACCGCAGCGGGCCTGGCGCCCCGCCGGCTGAAGTCCGGCACCGGGCTGGTCTGTGACGTCGGGGGCGACCCGGACGCCGGGCCGGTCGTCGTGCTGCGCGCCGACATCGACGCGCTGCCGCTGGCCGACCTCAAGGACGTCCCCTACGCCTCCACCCGCGAGGGGCTCTGCCACGCCTGCGGCCATGACGTGCACACCACGGTGCTGCTCGGCGTCGCGCTGGCGCTCGCGTCGCTGGACGACCTGCCGGGCACCGTGCGGTGCGTCTTCCAGCCCGCCGAGGAGCAGGTGCCCGGCGGTGGGCTGGAGGTCGTCGACGAGGGCGTGCTGGCCGGTGCGACCCGGGCGTTCGCGCTGCACTGCGACCCCTCGCTGACGGCCGGTTCGGTCGGCCTGCGCACCGGGGCGATCACCGCGGCCTGCGACCGGGTCGAGGTGACGCTCACCGGGCCCGGCGGGCACACCGCCCGACCGCAGCTGACCGTCGACCTGGTGCACGCGATGGGCCAGGTGGTCACCGAGGTCCCCGGGCTGCTGTCCCGGCTGGTCGACCCGCGCGCCGGCGTCTCGCTGGTGTGGGGTGCGATCAGCGCCGGGGTGGCGGCCAACACCATCCCCGAGACCGGTCAGCTGCGCGGCACGCTGCGGGTGCTCGACCGCGCGGTGTGGAGCGAGGCCGAGGACCTCGTGCGCCGGCTGGTCACCGACGTCGCCACGGCGTCGGGGGCGCGGGTGGCGATCGACTACGTGCGCGGGGTGCCGCCGGTGGTCAACGACCCGCGCAGCGTGGCCCTGCTCCGGTCCGCGGCGCTGGAGACGGTGGGCAGCGAGGCCGTGGCGCTGTCCCCGCAGAGCATGGGCGGGGAGGACTTCGGCTGGTTCGCGGAGGTGCTGCCGATCGCGCTCGCCCGGCTGGGCACCCACGGCGGGGGCGAGACGTTGGACCTGCACCGCGGCACCTTCGACGTCGACGAGCGGGCGATCGGGGTCGGGGTGCGGTTGCTGGCCCGCACGGCGCTGCACGCACTGGCGGCCGACGCCGTACCCGCTGGTACGCCCGTCGGTCCGGCCCTGTAGACCTCTTCCGACGCACTTCCCTCAGGCACCTGAGAGGCGGGGACCCGACGATGAGCTCCACCGACCAGCAGGGCACGCGGCCGCCGGCCGAGCCGGCCGCGCCCGACCTGCTGACCCTCGCCGGGGAGTTCCCCGCCGCCAGCCGGGACCAGTGGCGTGAACTCGTGGCGGGGGTGCTGCGCAAGGCCGGCCGGGACGAGCTGCCCGACCCGGTGGAGGAGGCGCTGGCCCGCACCGTCGCCACCGGGGTCACCGTCGCCCCGCTCTACACCGCCGAGGACGCCGGGGACCTGCCCGCGCTGGCCGGCGTGCCCGGGCTGCCGCCGTTCGTCCGTGGCTCCCGGGCCGGCGCTGCCGGTACGACCGCGGCCGGTGGTGCGGACGCCGACGTCCCCGCCGGCTGGGACGTGCGGCAGCGGCACGCCGACCCCGACGTGCCGCGCACCCGGGAGGCGATCGCCGCGGACCTGGAGAACGGCGTCTCCTCGCTGTGGCTGGTGGTCGGCGACGGTGCGGTGCCGGTCGGCGCGCTGGGCGAGGTGCTCGCCGACGTCCTGCTGGACCTGGCACCGGTGACCCTGCAGGGCGGGCCGTCCGCCGCGGAGGCCTTCCTGACGCTGGTCGAGGGGCGCACCGACCTGGCGCCGGGCGGCTGCCTGGGACTGGACCCGCTCGGCGTGCAGGCCGCGACGGGGGAGCCGCAGGACCTCACCGGCCTGGCCGACCTGGCCCGCCGCGCCCCGGCGGGCTGGCGCACCGTCGTCGTCGACGGGACGGTGTTCGCCGACGCCGGTGGCTCGGTGGTGGAGGAGCTCGGCTGCGCCGTCGCCGCCGGGGTGGCCTACCTGCGGGCGCTCACCGCTCAGGGCCTGGACGTGGCGGACGCGTTCGGCCAGGTGGAGTTCCGGCTGTCGGCGAGCGCCGACCAGTTCACCACCATCGCCGCGCTGCGGGCGGCGCGACGGCTCTGGGACCGGGTCGGGGAGGCCAGCGGGGCGCCGCCGGAGCCGCGGGCGATGCGGCAGCACGCGGTCACCTCGAACGTCATGGTCACCCGGCGCGACCCGTGGGTGAACATGCTGCGCACCACGGTGGCCTGCTTCGCCGCCGGTGTCGGCGGTGCCGACGTGGTGACGGTGCAGCCCTTCGACGCAGCGCTCGGGCTGCCCGACGCCTTCGCCCGGCGGATCGCGCGCAACACCCAGAGCCTGCTGGTGGAGGAGGGGCACCTCGCCCGGGTGCTCGACCCGGCCGG
The DNA here is from genome assembly GCF_026967925.1 of Modestobacter sp. VKM Ac-2985. GTDB lineage: Bacteria > Actinomycetota > Actinomycetes > Mycobacteriales > Geodermatophilaceae > Modestobacter. The sequence goes on from NZ_JAPVBI010000002.1 coordinate 990,043, forward strand.
TGGCTCCTGGTACGTCGAGTCGCTGACCGAGTCCCTCGCCCAGGCCGCCTGGGCCTGGTTCACCGAGATCGAGCGGGCCGGCGGGCTGGCGGCCGCGCTGACGTCCGGGCTGGTCGCCGACCGGATCGCCGCCGCGTGGGCGGAGCGGCAGGAGCGGGTCGCGCACCGCACCGACGCCATCACCGGGGTCACCGAGTTCCCCAACCCGAGCGAGGTGCTGCCCACCCGCCGTCCGGCTGCCGAGGCGCTGCCGCCCGCCCCGGGCGGGCTGCCGCGGGTGCGGGCCGCGCAGGCGTTCGAGCAGCTGCGCGACCGGGTCGAGTCCGTCGATCCCCGCCCGCGGGTGCACCTGGCCACGATCGGGCCGGTCGCCCGGCACACCGCCCGGGCCACGTTCGCGGCGAACCTGTTCGGTGCCGGCGGGCTGGCGGCGCCGACCGGGGACGGGGCCGACGGCCTCGCCGGGACGACGGTGGCCTGCATCTGCGGCAGCGACCGCGACTACGCCGACTCCGCCGCCCCGCTCGCCGCCGAGCTGCGGGCCGCCGGCGCCACCCAGGTCTGGCTCGCCGGGCCGCCGTCCCTGGCGGTGGACGGCGTCGACGGGTACCTGTACGCCGGGTGCGACGCCCTGGCGGTCCTGACGACGGTCCTGGGTGAACTGCTGGGGGCAGAAATGGCCATTTCTGCCCGAGGGGAGGGAAGGGCATGAGCGCGATCCCCGACTTCGGTGGCCTGGAACTGGGCCGCCCGCAGCCGACGGCGACGTCGGACGACTGGGCGAAGGCCTACGCCGACGCCACCGGCCGGGACGTCGGTGAGGCGACCTGGCAGACGCCGGAGGGGATCGCCGTCCCGCCGCTGTTCACTCAGGGCGACCTGGGTGACCTGGACTTCCTCGGCACCTACCCGGGCGTGGCGCCCTACCTGCGCGGGCCCTACCCGACGATGTACACGACCCAGCCGTGGACGGTGCGGCAGTACGCCGGGTTCTCCACCGCGGCGGAGTCCAACGCCTTCTACCGGCGCAACCTGGCTGCCGGGCAGAAGGGGCTCTCGGTCGCCTTCGACCTGCCCACCCACCGCGGCTACGACTCCGACCACCCGCGGGTGCCCGGCGACGTCGGGATGGCCGGGGTGGCGATCGACTCGATCCTGGACATGCGGCAGCTCTTCGACGGCATCCCGCTGGACAAGATGAGCGTGTCGATGACGATGAACGGCGCCGTCCTGCCGGTGCTGGCGCTCTACGTGGTCGCCGCCGAGGAGCAGGGGGTGAAGCCGGACCAGCTCACGGGGACGATCCAGAACGACATCCTCAAGGAGTTCATGGTCCGCAACACCTACATCTACCCGCCGAAGCCCTCGATGCAGATCATCAGCGACATCTTCCGGTTCACCTCCACGCAGATGCCGCGGTTCAACTCGATCTCCATCTCCGGCTACCACATCCAGGAGGCCGGGGCGACGGCCGACCTGGAGCTGGCCTACACCCTGGCCGACGGGGTGGAGTACCTGCAGGCGGGCAAGGCGGCGGGCCTGGACGTCGACGTCTTCGCGCCCCGGCTGAGCTTCTTCTGGGGCATCGGGATGAACTTCTTCATGGAGGTCGCCAAGCTGCGGGCCGGGCGGCTGCTCTGGGCCAAGCTGGTGAAGGAGGCGGGGGCGACCAAGGACAAGTCGATGTCGCTGCGCACCCACTGCCAGACCTCGGGCTGGTCGCTGACCGCGCAGGACGTCTACAACAACGTCGTCCGCACCTGCCTGGAGGCGATGGCCGCCACCCAGGGGCACACCCAGTCGCTGCACACCAACGCCCTGGACGAGGCGCTCGCGCTGCCGACGGACTTCTCCGCCCGGATCGCCCGCAACACGCAGCTGCTGCTGCAGCAGGAGTCCGGGACGACGCGGGTCATCGACCCGTGGGGCGGGTCGGCGTACGTGGAGAAGCTGACCTACGACCTGGCCCGCCGGGCGTGGGCGCACATCGCCGAGGTCGCCGAGCACGGCGGCATGGCGCAGGCCATCGACGACGGCATCCCGAAGCTGCGGATCGAGGAGGCCGCGGCCCGCACCCAGGCCCGGATCGACTCCGGCCGCCAGCCGGTGATCGGGGTGAACAAGTACCGGGTCGAGGCCGACGAGGCGGTCGACGTGCTCCGGGTCGACAACGCCGACGTGCTGGCCCAGCAGAAGGCGAAGCTCGCCGAGCTGCGCGCCTCCCGGGACGGCGCCGCGGTGACCGAGGCGCTGGGCCGGCTGACCGACGCGGCCCGGTCGGCCGCCGACGGCCGCCGCGACTCCTCGCTCGAGAGCAACCTGCTCAAGCTGGCCGTGGACGCGGCCCGGGCGAAGGCGTCGGTGGGGGAGATCTCCGACGCGCTGGAGGCGGTCTACGGCCGGCACTCCGGTCAGGTGCGCACCATCTCCGGCGTGTACCGCGACGAGGCAGGGGGAGCGGGCCCGGTGGACGAGACCCGTGCGCTGGCGTCGGCGTTCGCCGAGGCCGAGGGCCGTCGCCCCCGGATCCTGGTGGCCAAGATGGGCCAGGACGGGCACGACCGCGGGCAGAAGGTGATCGCCACCGCCTTCGCCGACCTCGGCTTCGACGTCGACGTCGGCCCGCTGTTCCAGACGCCGGAGGAGGTCGCCCGGCAGGCCGTCGAGGCTGACGTGCACGTCGTCGGCGTCTCCTCCCTCGCTGCCGGCCACCTCACGCTGGTGCCGGCGCTGCGGGACGCGCTCGCCGAGCTCGGGGCCGACGACGTGCTGGTCGTGGTGGGCGGGGTGATCCCGCCGGACGACGTCCCGACCCTGAAGGAGATGGGCGCCGCCGCCGTCTTCCCACCCGGCACCGTGATCGCCGACGCCGCCCAGGACCTGCTCCGCACCCTCTCCACCCGGCTCGGCCACGCGTGACCCCGTCCACCGCAATGGCCATTTTGGTGGGTCGGGGGCCGGTGTGAGTCGGCCCGTCGACGTCCCCGGGTTGACCGAGGGGGTGCTCGCCGGGGACCGGCGGGCGATGGCGCGGGCGATCACGCTGGTCGAGTCGCGTCGGGCCGACCACCGGGAGGCGGCCCAGGAGCTGCTGGTGCAGCTGCTGCCGCACGCCGGGAACGCCCGGCGGGTGGGGATCAGCGGCGTCCCGGGGGTCGGGAAGTCGACGTTCATCGACTCCCTGGGCGTCGACCTGACCGCGGCGGGGTCGAAGGTCGCGGTGCTCGCCGTCGACCCGTCGTCGGCCCGGTCCGGTGGCTCGATCCTGGGCGACAAGACCCGGATGGCCCGGTTGGCCGTGGACCCGAACGCGTTCATCCGGCCGGCGCCGACCGCCGGCACGCTCGGTGGGGTGGCCCAGGCGACCCGGGAGTCGATGGTCGTGGTGGAGGCGGCCGGGTACGACGTCGTCCTGGTGGAGACCGTCGGGGTCGGCCAGTCGGAGGTGACCGTCGCGGAGATGGTCGACTCCTTCCTGTTCCTCACCCTGGCCCGCACCGGTGACCAGCTGCAGGGGATCAAGCGCGGCATCCTGGAGATCGCCGACGTGATCGCGGTCAACAAGGCCGACGGCCCGGCTGAGGTCGACGCCCGCCGCGCCGCCCGCGAGCTGGCCGGGGCGATCCGGATGCTGCGCGGGCACACCGAGTGGGACGTCCCGGTGCTCACCTGCGCCGGGCTCAGCGGCGCCGGGCTGGTCGAGGTGTGGGCGAAGGTCGTCGAGCACCAGGACCGGATGCGGGCCTCGGGTCAGCTGGTCGAGCGGCGCCGGGCGCAGCAGGTGCGCTGGACCTGGCAGCTGGTCCGCGACGGGCTGGAGCACCAGCTGCGCGAGCACCCCGCGGTGCGGGCGGCGACGCCGGAGCTGGAGGCGGCCGTGCTGGCCGGCGAGCTCACCCCGGCGCTGGCCGCCCGCCGGCTGCTGGACGCGTTCGGGACCGTGCCGGACTGATCCTCAGCTGCGGAAGACGACGGTCCGCAGCATCACGAAGTTGCAGGCGGTGCCGAACCCCTGGGACAGCGCCCAGGCCAGCGTGATCGTCCACGAGCGCTCCGGGAGGACGGCGAGCGCCAGCGCGTTCACGCCGAGGATGACGAAGAACGTCGTGCTGTAGAGCAGCGTGAAGCCCAGCGCCCGATTGCGGCCGCCCGCCACCCGGAACGCCCAGCGCCGGTTCAGCGCGTACGCGGTGGTGGTGCCGCACACGAAGCTGAGTGCACGGGCGGCGTGCACCCACAGGCCCAGGTGCAGGGCGAGGGTGTAGACGGTGAAGTCGACGACGGCGCTGAACAGGCCGACGACGACGAACCGGACCAGCTGTCCCCACAGGTCGCCGGGTCGTTGTGGGTCGGTGGTCACGTGTCCCTCGGATCGCGATCGAACGGCAGTCGCGGGAGCACAGCCCGACCCGGGCAGCCTAGCGAGCAGCTCGGTGCGCGGTGTGGTCGCGTCGGTGGCCGACAGTGCCTGCCGCAACAGGGACAATGGCGGGTGCACACATCGGTCCAGCACTGGGAGCAGCAGCCATGACCCGCATCGTCATCATCGGCGGCGGCCCGGCCGGGTACGAGGCCGCGCTCGTCGCCGCCCAGCTCGGTGCGGACGTCACCGTCGTCGAGCGCGACGGCATCGGCGGCGCCAGCGTGCTGACCGACTGCGTGCCGTCGAAGACCTTCATCGCCTCCGCCGGTGCGATGACCTGGGTCCGCGACTCCGTCGCCCTGGGGGTCACCGGCACCGAGCTGGGGCGGGCTGCGCTGGACCTGGCGACGGTGAACAGCCGGATCAAGGGACTGGCCGTCGCGCAGTCCTCGGACATCCACCACCGCTTGGAGTCCGAGGGGGTGCGGATCATCCGTGCCTCGGCCCGGCTGGCCGACGAGAAGCTCGGGCTGACCGTGCACCGGGTCGAGGTCGTGGACGCCGACGGGCAGGTCGCCGAGACGCTGGAGGGCGACGTCGTCCTCATCGCCACCGGTGCCGACCCGCGCGTGCTGCCCGGTGCCGAGCCGGACGGCGAGCGGATCCTGTCCTGGCGCGACGTCTACGAGCTCCAGGAGATGCCCGAGCACCTGATCGTGATCGGTTCCGGTGTCACCGGTGCGGAGTTCGCCTCCGGCTACCTCGAGGCCGGCGTGCCGGTCACCCTGGTGTCCTCCCGCGACCAGGTGCTGCCCGGCGAGGACGCCGACGCCGCGGCCGTCGTCGAGGAGGTCTTCCAGTCCCGGGGCGGCCGGATCGCCGAGCGCAGCCGCGCGGACAAGGTCGTGCGCACCGAGAAGGGCGTGCGGGTCGAGCTGACCGACGGCCGCGTCGTCGAGGGCTCGCACGCGCTGATGACCGTGGGCACCGTGCCCAACAGCGGGGGGATGAACCTGGAGGCCTGCGGCGTCGAGCTCACCCCCGCAGGGCACGTCGTCGTCGACCGGGTCTCCCGCACCACCGTCGCCGGCGTCTACGCCGCCGGCGACGTCACCGGGGTCTTCCAGCTCGCCTCCGTGGCGGCCATGCAGGGCCGGATCGCCATGTGGCACGCCCTCGGCGAAGCGGTCGCGCCGATCCGGCTGAAGACCGTCTCGGCCAACGTCTTCACCCACCCGGAGATCGCCACGGTCGGCGTGCAGGAGAAGACGCTGACCGAGGACGCCGACGTGGAGGTCGTGCGGCTGCCGCTGGCGACCAACGCCCGGGCCAAGATGGGCGACCTGCACAGCGGCTTCGTCAAGCTGTTCACCCGCCGGTCGACCGACGTCGTCGTCGGTGGGGTGGTCGTCGCGCCCGGTGCGTCGGAGCTGATCCTGCCGATCGCACTGGCCGTCACCAAGGGCCTGACCGCCGGGGACCTCGCGCAGACCTTCGCGATCTACCCGTCGCTGTCCGGTTCGATCACCGAGGCCGGCCGCCGGCTGATGGGGATCGAGGACGAGCACAGCTGAACCCGGGTCGCCGCACCTGAGGCCCCCCGGAGTGGGGGCCCGCGGCCGCCCCCCGGGGCGCGCGCTCCAGTTCTGCGGGGGGCGTGCCGATCCTGATCGGGATCCCCTCTCGGTCAGGAGCCTCCCGTGCACTTCCCCCACCGACCGCGCCTCCGTTCCGGAGGACTGGTCACGGTCTCGGTCCTGCTGGCCGGGATGCTCGCGACGGGTCCGACCCACGCTCGCGCGGACGACGCCTCGTCGCCCACCCCGCCCGTCACCGCCGAGGCGCCCGCCCCCACCGAGGCGCCCGCCCCCACCGAGGCGCCGTCGACCTCCGAGGCGCCTGTGGCGACCGAGGCACCGGCCACCTCCGAGGCGCCTGTCACGACCGAGGCGCTCGCGACGACTGCCGCGCTCCCTGCGGTGGACGCGCCTGCGCCTGGACCCGGTGAAGTCGTGCTGGGCGAGCTGGTGCAGGCCTTCGCGGACCCGGCGCCGTTCGGCCCGGGCGACGAGGCTGAGACCGGGCACGCCCATGACGAGGCCGGGCACGACGAGGCCGGGCACGACGAGGCCGGGCACGACGAGGCCGGGCACGACGAGGCCGGGCACGACGACACGCTGCTCAGCTGGGTGCAGACGGAGTCCGGCGAGACCGTCCGGGTCTCCACCGGAGACGTGACGGAGGTGGAGACCGGCTCGACCGTCCAGGTGACCCTGGGTGCGGAGGTGCAGGACACGGCCGCGCAGGAGGGGCTGGAGGCGGCCCACGAACTCGTCGCCGCGGAGGTCCTCGCGCCGGCGGAGGAACCGGTGACGGCCCCCGCGGTGGCCGCGGTCAACCACGAGGTCACGGTGGTGCTGATGCAGCCGGGCGGTGTCGCCCGTGACTCCACCACCCTCGCGACCGTGACGAACGTGGTGAACGGTGCGGTCGGCGACTTCTGGGAGCAGCAGTCCGCCGGTGTCGCGCGCTTCGGTGTGGTCGCCGGGTTCGACTGGGCGACGACGACGGCCACGTGCAGCGACCCGTTCGCCCTGTGGCAGGCCGCCGCCGATCGAGCGGGCTGGACCACGGGCGCTGGTCGGCACCTGCTCGTCTACGTGCCCGCTGGTGCGCCCGGCTGCAGCTACGGGCTGGGCACCCTGGGCACGAGCATCGACAGCGGCGGGCTCGCCTACGTCCAGGCTCCGGCCACCTCGGTGATCGCACACGAGTTCGGGCACAACCTGGGCCTGGGCCACTCGTCGCAGCTCCAGTGCTCCGGGACGGTCGAGGAGTCGACGTCCTCCGCCTGCCAGGTCAGCTCCTACCGTGACTACTACGACGTCATGGGCATCTCCTGGGACCATGTGGGCTCGCTGAGCGCGCGCCACGCAGCTGCGCTCGGCGTCCTCTCGTCCGCGCAACGCGTCGACGTCACCTCGACCACCTCGACCGGGAACCACACCCTGGCGCCGATCTCCGCGTCGAGCGGCACCCGGGCGTTGCGACTGAGCGCGTCCGACGGTGCCGTCTACTGGGTGGAGTACCGGCCGGCAGCAGGGCAGGACAGCTGGTTGGCCCCGTCGGCCAACCGGATCGGCCTGATGCCCGGGGTGCTCGTCCGGCGAGAGCAGGTCGGTGGCGGGGACTCCTCACTGCTGCTGGACGCCTCCCCCTCGGCCTCATCGGGCTGGAGCAGCGACATCACCGCCTTCCTCCCGATCGGGGTCCCCGTCACGGTCGCCGATGGGGAGTTCGGCCTCACCCTGCAGTCCGCCGGCGCCTCCGCCGTCATCTCCGTCGCCACCGCCACTCTCCAGCTCACTCCACCGACACAGCCCCATGTCCTGGCCGCCGGGCAGGGCCTCACCGATGATGGGCACCTCAGGTCCGCCAGCGGGAGCCACCTGGCCGTCGTCCAGAGCGACGGGAACGTCGTCGTCTACCGGAGCAACGGACAGCCGATCTGGAACAGCGGCACGGGCCAGGCCCGGAGCTACCTGGTCATGCAGGGGGACGGGAACCTGGTCCTCTACTCCCGCACCGGTGTCCCGGTCTGGCACACCGGGACATCGGGCAACCCGGGTGCGTACGTGGTGATGCAGGACGACGGCAACCTCGTGCTCTACCGGGCGGACGGCAAGCCGCTGTGGTGGACCGGTGCCGACGTGCCGTCTGCTCCGGCACAACTGTCCGCGGGGCAGACCCTCACGTCCGGGCAGCTGCTGTCCTCGCCTCGTGGCCGGTACCGACTGGTGGTGCAGGGTGACGGCAACGTGGTCCTCTACGCCGCGGACGGGCGCGTCCTGTGGCACGCCGGCACCCACGGCTCCGCCGGCTCGAGGCTGGTGATGCAGGGTGACGGCAACCTGGTGGTGTACTCACCGGCCGGGCGGGCGCTGTGGAACTCGCGCACGGGCGGGTCAGGAGCGACCCGCGTCGTCCTCCAGGACGACGGCAACCTGGTCGCCTACCGGCCTGATGGCGCGCCCGTCTGGTGGACCGGCGGAGACCCCGTGCGGTGACCTGCCGCGCGCAGCAGCTGCGCCGGCGCAGGCCGATCAGCCGGCGGCGTCGGCGATCGTGCAGAGGACGGCGCCGCTGGTGACGCTGACGCCGACCTCGGCCGACAGCCCGGACACCGTCCCGGCCCGGTGGGCCACGATCGGCTGCTCCATCTTCATCGCCTCGAGCACGACCACCAGGTCACCGGCGGCGACGGTGGCACCGTCCTCTACGGCGACCTTGACGATCGTGCCCTGCATCGGGGCGGTGAGGGAGTCGCCGGAGGCGGCCGACCCGCCGCCGCCGCTGCGCTTGCGCGGCTTGGCCGCACCCGCGGCCGGCGCCGCCCCGCCTGCGGCCAGCCCGGCGGGCAGCGACACCTCCAGGCGGCGGCCACCGACCTCGACCACGACGGTCTGCCGCGGCTCGGCCTCGTCGGTCTCCGCGGCGGGGCCGTACGGCTGGACCTGGTTGTCCCACTCGGTCTCGATCCAGCGGGTGTGCACTGTGAACGGCGCGCTGGTGAAGGCCGGGTCGGCGACGACCGCGCGGTGGAACGGGACGACGGTCGGCATGCCCTCGACGACCAGCTCCGCCAGCGCGCGGCGGGCCCGCTGGAGGGCCTCCTCGCGCGTGGCACCCGTGACGATGAGCTTGGCCAGCATCGAGTCGAACGCACCGGCCACCTCACCCCCGGTCTCGACCCCGGAGTCCCAGCGCACGCCGGGGCCCTGCGGGATCTCCAGCCGGGTGACCGGTCCGGGGGCGGGCATGAAGTTGCGGCCGGCGTCCTCGGCGTTGATCCGGAACTCGAAGCTGTGCCCGCGCGGGGTGGGGTCCTCGGTGATCTCCAGCGGCAGGCCCTCGGCGATCCGGAACTGCTGGCGGACCAGGTCGATCCCGGAGGTCTCCTCGCTGACCGGGTGCTCGACCTGCAGCCGGGTGTTGACCTCCAGGAAGGAGATCGAGCCGTCGGTGCCGACCAGGTACTCCACGGTCCCGGCACCGACGTAGCCGGCCTCGGCGCAGATCGCCTTGGCCGAGGAGTGGATCCGCTCCCGCTGGTCGTCGGTGAGGAACGGCGCCGGCGCCTCCTCGACCAGCTTCTGGTTGCGCCGCTGCAGCGAGCAGTCCCGGGTGCCGACGACGACGACGGTGCCGTGGGTGTCGGCCAGCACCTGGGCCTCCACGTGCCGGGGCTTGTCCAGGAACCGCTCGACGAAGCACTCGCCGCGCCCGAACGCCGAGACGGCCTCGCGCACCGCAGAGTCGAACAGCTCGGGGATCTCCTCGAGGGTGCGGGCGACCTTCAGGCCGCGACCGCCGCCGCCGAAGGCGGCCTTGATGGCCACCGGCAGCCCGTGCTCCCGGGCGAAGGCGACCACCTCGTCGGCGTTCGCCACCGGGTCCTTGGTGCCGGGCACCAGCGGGGCGCCCGCCCGGGTGGCGATGTGCCGGGCGGCGACCTTGTCGCCGAGGTCGATGATCGCCTGCGGTGACGGGCCGATCCAGGTGAGGCCGGCGTCGATCACGGCCTGGGCGAAGTCGGCGTTCTCCGACAGGAAGCCGTAGCCGGGGTGCACGGCGTCGGCGCCGGACTCCCGCGCCGCGGCGAGGACCTTGTCGATCACCAGGTAGGAGTCACCGGGAGTGCTGCCCCCGAGGGCGAAGGCCTCGTCGGCGGCGCGCACGTGCAGCGCGTCCCGGTCGGGTTCGGCGTACACGGCGACGCTGGTGAGCCCGGCGTCCCGGCAGGCGCGCGCCACCCGCACCGCGATCTCACCGCGGTTGGCGATCAGGACCTTCTGCACGTTGGTTCTCCTTGAGAGGCGGGGCGGGCTGAAGGGCGCCGGGTCAGCGTCGCCAGAGGTCGGTGATCGCCAGGCCGAGCTTGGCGAGCTGGGTGCGCAGCAGCGGCAGCGAGAGGCCGAGCACCGCGGACGGGTCGCCCTCGATCCGGCGCACGAACGGGGCGCCCAGCCCGTCGAGGGTGAAGGCGCCGGCCACCCCCAGCGGTTCACCGGTGGCGAGGTAGGCCTCCAGCTCCTGCGACGTCGGCGTGGCGAAGTGGACCACGGTGGAGGAGACGCCGACGTCCCGTTGGGCCACGCCCCCGTCCCGGACGTCGAAGACCGCCTGACCGGTGTGCAGGACGCCGCTGCGCCCGCCCATCCGCTGCCAGCGGCCCCGCGCGTCGGCGGTGTCGGCCGGCTTGCCGAGCGCCTGGCCGCGGAACTCGAGCACCGAGTCGGCGCCGATCACCAGCGCATCGGTCTGGTCCTTGGCGACCGCGGCGGCCTTGGCGGCGGCGAGCAGGGCGACGAGCTCACCGACCCTGGGTGCGGTCACCGCCGTCTCGTCGACGCCGCTGACCACCACCTCCGGGTTCAGCCCCGCCTGGCGCATCAGCTGCAGGCGGGCCGGGGACTGGGAGGCGAGCACGAGACGCCGGGTCATGACGCCCGCCCCGAGGCGCGCCAGCCGCCGGGGCCGGCCAGCAGCGGCCGGCGCAGCACGTCGGCCCGCTCGGCCCAGGCCCCGACCGGGGTGGGACGGCGACGGGTGCGGCGCTGGGACAGCGCCGCGACGACGACGGTCAGCGCGGCGAGCTCCTCGGCAGTCGGCTCGCCGCGGACCACCTGGAGCAGTGGGGGTTGGGTCTGTTCGGTCATCAGAGTGGGATGTTCCCGTGCTTCTTGGCGGGCAGGGTCTGGCGCTTGTTGGCCAGCAGCCGCAGCGCCCGGACGACGTGGACGCGGGTGTGCGAGGGCGGGATCACCGCGTCGACGTACCCGCGGTCGGCGGCGATGTAGGGGTTGGCGAGCGTGTCCTCGTAGTCGGTGACCAGCTCGGCGCGCAGCGACTCCGGGTCCTCGGCCGCGGCGAGCTCCTTGCGGTAGAGGATGCCGACGGCGCCCTGGGCGCCGATCACCGCGATCTGGGCGGTCGGCCAGGCCAGGTTGACGTCGGCGCCGAGGTGCTTGGAGCCCATCACGTCGTAGGCGCCGCCGTAGGCCTTGCGGGTGATCACGGTGATCTTCGGGACGGTGGCCTCGGCGTAGGCGTAGATCAGCTTGGCGCCGCGCCGGATGATCCCGTCCCACTCCTGCGAGGTGCCGGGCAGGAAGCCGGGGACGTCGACGAAGGTGAGCACCGGGATGTTGAAGGCGTCGCAGGTGCGCACGAACCGCGCGGCCTTCTCGCTGGCGTCGATGTCCAGCGTGCCGGCGAGCTGGGTGGGCTGGTTGGCCACCACGCCGACCGGCCGGCCCTCGACCCGGCCGAAGCCGATGAGGATGTTGGGCGCGAACAACGCCTGGACCTCGAGGAACTCCTCGTCGTCCAGCACGTGCTCGATCACGGTGTGCATGTCGTAGGGCGTGTTCGGCGAGTCCGGGATGAAGGTGTCCAGCTCGCGGTCGACGTCGGTGAGCGCCTCGGGGAGGGCGATCTCGACCGGCGGGGCCTCGACCACCGGCAGCGGGTCGAGGTTGTTGCTGGGCAGGTGCGACAGCAGGGCCTTCACGTAGTCCAGCGCATCGGCCTCGTCCTCGGCCAGGTAGTGGGCGACGCCGGACTTGGTGTTGTGGGTGCGGGCGCCGCCCAGCTCCTCCAGCGTCACGTCCTCCCCGGTCACCGTCTTCACCACGTCGGGGCCGGTGATGAACATCTGGCTGGTCTTGTCGACCATGACGATGAAGTCGGTCAGCGCGGGGGAGTAGACGTGCCCACCGGCGGCGGCGCCCATCACCAGGGAGATCTGCGGGATCACGCCCGAGGCGTGCACGTTGCGCCGGAAGATCTCGGCGTAGAGGCCGAGGGAGACCACGCCCTCCTGGATCCGGGCGCCACCGCCCTCGTTGATGCCGATGACCGGGCAGCCGTTGCGCATGGCCAGGTCCAGCACCTTGACGATCTTCTCGCCGTAGACCTCGCCGAGGCTGCCGCCGAAGACGGTGACGTCCTGGGAGAAGACGCAGACCGGGCGACCGTCGACCGTGCCGTAGCCGGTGACGACGCCGTCCCCGAACGGGCGCTTGGCGTCCATCCCGAAGTTGGTGGACCGGTGCCGGGCGAACTCGTCGAGCTCGGTGAACGAGCCCGGGTCCAGCAGCGCCTCGATCCGCTCCCGGGCGGTCATCTTGCCGGCGGCGTGCTGCTTGTCGACCGCGCGCTGCGACCCGGCGTGCGTCGCCTCCTCCACCCGCCGCTCGAAGTCGGCCAGCTTGCCGGCGGTGGTGTGCAGGTCGAGGTCGGCAGGGACGGGTTCTCCCGCGCTCTCCAGTTCGGCGGCACTCACAGCGCCGTAGCGTAGGTGACGTGCCCGACAGCTCCCGCACCGCAGCTCCTCCCATCGATCGGCCGGGCCTCGACGCGGCCGCGCTGACCGCCGCCCTCACCGCCGGCAGCGACCTGTGGCGGGCGGTCGAGGTGGTCGAGGCGATCGGGTCGACGAACGCCGAGCTGGTCGCCCGGGCGGCCGAGGGCGCCACCGAGGGGCTGGTGCTGGCGGCCGAGCACCAGGAGGCCGGGCGCGGACGGCTGGACCGCACCTGGACGTCGCCGCCGCGGGCGGGGCTGACCGTCTCGGTGCTGCTGCGCCCCGACGTCCCCGCGGCCCGGCGCGCCTGGCTCTCGCTGCTCACCGGGGTGGCGCTGGCCGAGGCGGTCGGCGAGGTCACCGGCGTCCGCACCTCGCTGAAGTGGCCCAACGACCTGCTCGCCGCCGACGGCCGGAAGCTGGCCGGCATCCTGGCCGAGAGCTCCGGCACGGCCGTGGTGGTGGGAGTCGGCCTCAACGTCTCGACCCGTGCCGACGAGCTCCCCGACACCGGCACCTCGCTGGAGCTGGTGCGGGCGCAACCGGTCGACCGGGCCGCCGTGCTGCTGGCCTTCCTGCGGGGGCTGGAGCGGCGTCACGCCCGGTGGTCGCAGGTGCTCGGCGACCCGGTCTCCTCCGGCCTGGCCCAGGACTACCTGGCCTGGTGCAGCACGGTCGGTTCCGCCGTCACCGTGACCATGCCCGACGGCTCGGCCCTCGACGGGGTCGCCGAGGCGGTGGACTGGGACGGCCGGCTCGTCGTCCGCACCGACGCCGGGCTGCTGGAGCTCGCCTCCGGCGACGTGCGACACGTGCGGCCGAGCACATCGCGACCCTGACGGGCCGCAACGCGGCCAGGAGCGTGGACCAGCGGCGCTGAGCCGTGTCCCGTGCCACGTCGGAAGACCCTTCGGGCCCTCGCGCCGCGACACCGCCGACTCCGTCGTCGTGGCCCGTGACGGCGCTCAGCCGGGTAGGTCATCCTGTCGGCGTGGCCTACCCCGACAAGGTGCTCGCTGCCGATGAAGAGGTCGAGCGCCACCTGCACCCGCACTGGCTGACCGTCTTCTGGCCGATCGTGGCGTTCCTGGCGCTGGTCGGCCTGGCCTCCTTCGGCGCCGCCATCGTGCCCGCGGGGGACCAGCAGGGGCTCTGGCGTCTGGTCGTCGTCGGGGTCGCCGTCGTCCTCGCGGTGTTCCTGGTCGTCACCCCGCTGCTGCGCTGGCGCACCACGCACTACGTGATCACCACCCACCGGCTGCTGTACCGGGTCGGCATCCTGGCCCGGCACGGCCGGGACATCGGCCTGTCCCGGATCACCGACGTCTCCTACCGGCAGACCCTGGGGGAGCGGCTGGTCAACTCCGGCACGGTCTCGATCGAGACGGCGGGGGAGGGCGGCCCGACCGTGTTGCGGGCCATCCCGGACAGCGAGGGGGTGCAGCAACTGCTCAACCAGCTCATCGAGGAGGACGCCGACCGGCGGGCCCCGCACGGCGGTGATCGCCCGACCACCTCGGAGGCCCGGGAGTGAGGTGACCGACGGTCCTCGGGACCTCGACGTGCAGGTGAGATCCGCGAGGTCCGCAGGTCGCGAGAGGCGTGGGGCGGATGGGGCGACCATTGTCGCGACCTGCCAACAGGCGCCCCTCGACTTGGTCTCCCGTCGGCTCAAGGTGGACCGGTCCAGCTCCTAGGGTCGACCGTGGCGCGGGGGGACTCTCCCGGGGGCGACCATCTCTGGGGGGAAGACGTGACGACAGCTGTGCGGCGAGTCGGCGGCACTCCCGAGATCCGCGCGCTCACCGGCATGCGCATCGTGGTCGCCGTCCTGGTGGTGCTCTTCCACTACCAGGGGCCCATGCTCCCGTACATCGAGCAGGCGCCCATCCTGCGCCCGGTCATCAGCGCCGGCTGGACCGGTGTCGAGGCCTTCTTCGTGCTCAGCGGCTTCCTGATCATGCTGTCCTACGGCGATCGCATGGGGAGCTCGCCGACCCTGGCTGCAGCGTGGTCGTTCCTCGTCAGTCGGCTCGCTCGTACGTGGCCGGCGTGGGCGACGGTCACCATCGTGATGGGCGGTTGGCTGTGGACCGTGCGGTCGCTGGGGTGGTCGTCGGAACTCGTGGCCGCCCACCCGGCCGCCGATGCGCCCACCCTGCTGCGGCAGTTGACGATGACGCAGATGTGGGGCGAGCAGGACCTCCACGGTGCCAGCTACGTCCTGCCCGGCTGGTCGATCAGTGCTGAGTGGGCTGCGTACCTGGCCTTCCCCGTGCTGGTCCTGGCACTGAGGCCGTTGCGCCGCCTGCCCGCGGCGGTGCTGTTCGTCCTCTCGGTGGCGGCCATGGCGCCGCTCTCGGTCACGTCCTTCCTCTGGGGGCCGCAGGACTTCACCCAGTCCTGGGTGCTCCGGATCGCCTGTGGCTTCACCGCCGGCATGCTGGCTGCGCTCGCCGTCCGCCGGGTCCGTCGCGACGAGCGGACCGAGGCGATCGCGCTGGCCGGGGTCTGGACCTGCCTCTTCCTGGTCGTCATGGGCGTGTTCTGGGCGGCGTGGCGGGTCCAGGGCACCGGACCCCACGACTACTCGGGCGTGATCGTCATCGTCTTCCCCCTGCTCATCGCCGGTCTGGCGCTCACCTCACGCGGCCCGGCCCGGGTGCTGTCCGGAGCCGCGATGAACTACGGGGGGCGACTGTCCTACAGCCTCTACCTCGTGCACTTCGCCGTCCTGGACGTCGTGCTGACCCTCTTCCTCCGCGGCGGGGAGCCACAGGGGAACATGCGGGCCGGCATGGTCCTGGTGCTGCCGCTGCTCATCCTGGTCTCCTTGGTGCTCAGCGCCGGGCTCTACCACGGCGTCGAGGAGCCGGGGAGGCGCCTGGTGCTCCGGTTGCTCGGCCGGTCCACCGCTGCAGCCCGGTCCTCGGCAGGCTCGGACGTCCGGACACCGGTCATCACCGTCCGGGCACCGGTGCCCTCGATCGTCGGCCCCCGGACGACGGGGCTGCCGGCCTCATCGGCGGCTCGTCAGCTGCCGCCGCTCCCGAGGCGTGGTGGCGCGGACGAGCGCCTGGCCTCTGCCGGTCGCCGGTCAGGGACGGATGACCGCCGCCTGGAGCAGATCGTCGGTACCGCGTCCTAACGTCACGGCATGCGACTGCTGCACACCTCCGACTGGCACCTCGGCCGATCCCTCCACGGCACGGACCTGCTCCTCGAGCAGGAGCAGGTGCTGGGCGGGCTGGCCGACGTCGTCCGCGCGGAGTCCGTCGACGTGGTGCTGATCGCCGGTGACGTGTACGACCGCGCCGTTCCCTCGGCGGATGCCACGGGTGTGCTGGACCGGGTGCTGATGCGGCTGCGAGGTGCCGGCGCCCAGGTGGTCCTCACCCCCGGCAACCACGACTCGGCACGGCGGCTGGGGTTCGGCGCCGGGCTGCTGGCCCAGTCCGGGGTGCACGTCCGCGCGGTGACCCCGGCGCTCGACGAGCCGGTGCTGCTGGCCGACGAGCACGGTGACGTCGCGGTGTACGGCCTGCCCTACCTCGAGCCGGAGGTGGCCCGGCACGAGCTGGGCCTGCCCGACGCCCGCGGCCACGAGGCGGTGCTGGGCGCGGCGATGGACCGGGTCCGGGCCGACCTGTTCCTCCGACCGGGCACCCGGTCGGTGGTGCTGGCGCACGCCTTCGTCGGTGGTGGGCTGCCCAGCGAGAGCGAGCGGGACATCTGCGTGGGCGGGGTCGACCTGGTCTCCGCCGCGGTCTTCGACGGCGTCGACTACGTGGCCCTGGGCCACCTGCACCGGCCCCAGTCGCTCAGCGACCGGATCCGCTACAGCGGCTCACCGCTCGCCTACTCCTTCGGCGAGGCCGGCCAGCAGAAACAGGCCTGGCTCGTCGACCTCGACGCCCGTGGGCTGGCCGAGGTGCGGCCCGTCCTCCTCCCGGCGCCCCGTCAGCTGACCGTGCTGCGTGGGGAGCTCGCCGCGCTGCTCGCCGACCCGGAGCTGGAGCCGGTGACCGGGCACTTCGTCTCCGCCCAGCTCACCGATGCGGCCCGGCCGAGCGACCCGATGCGCCAGTTGCAGGGGCGCTTCCCGCACGCGGTGCACCTGGAGTGGGCCGGCACCGGCCAGCCCGGCGACCAGCGCAGCTACACCGAGCGGCTGGCCGGCCGCAGCGACCTGGAGGTGGCCGGGGAGTTCGTCGCGCACGTCCGCGCGGTGGCCGCCACCCCGGCCGAGCTCGAACTGCTGGGCCGGGCGCTGGCCGCGGCTGCGCACGAGGAGTCGCTGGCATGAGGGTCCACTCGCTCTCCCTGACCGCCTTCGGGCCGTTCGCCGACCGGGTCGACGTCGACCTCGACGACGTCGGCCGGGACGGGCTGTTCCTGCTCTGGGGCCCGACCGGCGCCGGGAAGACGACGCTGCTGGACGCGGTCGTGTACGCCCTCTACGGCACCGTCCCGGGGGCGCGCGGTGAGGAGAAGCGGCTGCGCAGCGACCACGCCGTCGAGCAGGTCCGCACCGAGGTGGAGTGCGAGGTCACCCTCGGCGGGGAGCGGTTGCTGGTCACCCGCCGGCCCGAGCAGCAGCGGCCCAAGCGGCGCGGCACCGGCTGGACCACCGAGCAGGCCAAGCTCACCGTGCAGCGCTGGACGCCGGAGGGCTGGGAGCCGGTCAGCACCCGGATCGACGAGGGCTCCGAGCACCTGCGCAGCCGGCTGGGGCTGTCGGCCGAGCAGTTCTGCCAGGTCGTGCTGCTCCCGCAGGGGGACTTCGCGCGGTTCCTGGTGGCCGAGCCGGAGGACCGGGGCCGGCTGTTGCGCACGCTGTTCGACGTCGGGCGCTTCGCCCAGGTCGAGGACTGGCTCGCCGACCAGCGCACCGTCGCCCGCGGACACTGGGACGAGGTCCGGCTGCGGGCGAGCACCCTGCTGGCCCGGGTGGCGCAGGTGGCCGACGTCGACGTGCCCGAGGAGCTGGCCCCGGAGCTGGTCGGTGCCACGCCCCACGCCTCCGCCGGTGCCTGGGTGCAGCGGGTGCGTGCCGAGGTCGCTGGGCGGCTCGCCGACCAGCGCACGGAGGCGGAGCGGGCGGCCGCCGAGGTCGCGCGGGTCGACGCCGTGCTGGCCGCCGCCCGGGGCGAGGTCGACCGGCACGACCGGCGCGATCGCGCCCGGGCCGAGCTCGTCCGGTTGCAGGCCGAGGCGGCGGAGCTGCTGCCGTTGCGTGCGGCGCTGGACGCCGGTGGCCGGGCCGAGCCGGTGCGGGACGTGCTGGAGGCCGCCGGTCGCGCGGCCCTGGACGCCGAGGGCGCGGCGGACCACCTGGCGTCTGCCCGCGACCGCTGGGCGGAGGTCGCCGCCGGTCGTCCGGCCGACACGCTGCTCTCCCGGGCGCTGCGGGACGAGATCGCCGGACTGCGGGCACTGCTCCCCGACGTCGACCGCGCCGCCGAGCTGACCCGTGAGGTGGCCCAGGCCACCCGCCGGGTCGAGGTGCTGCGGGCCCGCTGCGCCGAGGACGAGGCCGCCGCGCTGGAGTGGCCGGCGCGGCTGGCCCAGCAGGAGGCCCGGGTCGCCGAGGCCGCGGCGGCGGCCTCGAGCCTGCCCGGGCTGACCGCCGTGCTCGAGGGTCGGCGTGCCGCCCTCGCTGCGGCCCGGGCGGCCGGTGAGCTGGCCGGGCGGCAGGAGGAGCAGCGCAGCGCCGTCGACACCGCCCGGGAGGCGTGGCTGGACGCCCGCGAGACGTGGGGCGACCTGCGCACCCGGCGGCTGGACGGGATGGCCGCCGAGCTCGCCGCCGGTCTGGCCGACGGCCAGGACTGCCCGGTGTGCGGTGCGCTGGAGCACCCACGGCTGGCCGGCCACGGCGGTCCCGTGGTGACCCAGGCCGACGAGGACGCCGGCCGTGCCGCCGCGGACGAGGCCGAGGCCCGGCTCGCCGACCTGCGCGCCGCGCTGGAGGAGACCGACCGGGAGCTGGCGGTGCTCCGTGCCCAGGCCGGGCCGGAGCCGCTGGCCGACAAGGAGCACGCGCTCGCCGAGGCGGCCCAGCAGGAGGCCGGGGCACGCGCCGCAGCCGGGGTCCTGGACGGGGCACGCCGGGCACTGGTCACGCTGACCGCCGAGCGGGAAGCCGCCCTGGCAGCCACCGCCGCGGCCCGCGAGGAGCTGGCGGGGCGGACCGCCGAGCGCGTGGCAGCACAGGAGACGCTGGCGGCGGTGCAGCAGCGGCTGCTCGCCGCGCAGGGCGAGGACCCCGGCATCGCCGCCCGGATCGCCCGCCTCGCCACCGAGACCGAACGGTGCGAGGCCCTCGTCGACGCCGAGGGCGCGGGACTGCGCGCTCGGACGGCAGCCGACGCAGCTCGCCGGCTGGCCGAGGAGCGTGTCGCCGAGGCCGGGTTCCCGGACCTGTTGGCCGCCGCGGACGCGCTGCTGGACCGGGCCACCGCGGCGTCGGCCGGGCGGCGGGTGGCCGAGCACGACCAGCGGTGGTCGGTGGTCACGGCGACGCTGGCCGAACCGGAGCTGGCCGACCTCGCGCCCCGGCCGGACCTGGACGCGCTGACCGACACCTGTCGCGGTGCGACGCGCAGCCGGGAGGCCGCGGTCGGTGCGCTGGCCGAGGTGCGGCGCTGCGCCGACGCCCTGGACTCGCTCACCGCCGACCTCACCGAGATCGAGGTCGAGCTGGACGAGCGCCGGGCCGTGGCCGAGCAGGTCACCGCCCTCGCCGACCTGGTCAACGGCCGAGGGGCGAACACGCTCCGGATGCGGCTGCAGTCCTTCGTGCTGGCTGCCCGGCTGGAGCAGGTCGCCGCCGTGGCCAGCCGGCGGCTGAAGGACATGTCCGGTGGGCGCTACACGTTCCTGCACAGCGACGCCCTCGGCCGGCACGGCGCGCGGGGCGGACTGGGGCTCGACGTGCTCGACGAGCACACCGGCGCCCGGCGGCCGACGAAGACCCTGTCCGGTGGGGAGAGCTTCATGGCCTCCCTGGCCCTGGCGCTGGGCCTGGCCGACGTCGTCACGGCCGAGAGCGGCGGCGTCCGGATCGACACGCTCTTCGTCGACGAGGGCTTCGGCACCCTGGACCCGCAGGCCCTCGACGCGGTCATGACCGTCCTGGACGAGCTGCGCCGGGGTGGGCGCACCGTCGGCGTGATCAGTCACGTCGAGGAGCTGCGGACCCGGATCAGCAGCCGGCTGGAGGTCGTCTCCGGCCGGCACGGCTCGCGGCTCGCTGCCTGACGTGGGGCTCAGCGGGAGACGGGGACTGCCGCTGCACCGTGGTCGGCCGGCTCCGGCTGCTCGCCGGCTCCCGCCTCCGGCGCCGCGGCACGGAACACCCAGCGGCGGTAGCCGAGATAGCGGATCACGGTGCCCAGCACGATGGAGCCCACGTTGGCGACCTGCAGCACCAGCGCGCTGTCCTGCCCCAGCGGGTAGCGGACCACCGCGACGACGGTCAGCCCGAGCAGCAGGGTGACCCCGTTGATCGCGGCGAACACCAGGTACTGGCGGGCCACGCCTGAGCGTTCCCGGTCGGAGAACGACCAGTAGCGGTGCCCGAGGTACGCCGCCGTCATCGACACCAGCGTGGCGATGAGGTTCGACGTCACTGCGCCCACGCCGAGGTGGGCGTAGAGCAGCTGGAAGCCCCCGACCTGCAGGACGAAGCAGACGGCGCCCACGACGCCGAACGCGGTCAGCTCCCTGGCCAAGAGCCGCCACCGGCTCGGGGCTCGGCCCGCGCGGACGGGGGACTCAGGCACCTGCCGAGTGTAGGCAGGCGCCCGAGCCCCCCGCTCGCCGCGGATCAGCCGAAGGTCACGGTCCCGGTGACCGTGTCCCACCGCGCGGTACCTCCGGCGTACCGCTGGGTCACGACGCTGCCGGTCACCTGTGCGTCCCCGGTCGGATAGCCCCACGGGCCGGTCTCCCACCCCTGGGCGGCCCAGGCGTCCCACAGCCCACCGCTCACCGCGTGCACGCCCGAGGTCGGCGACCAGTACACCGCACCGCCCTGGAACATCTGGAAACACCCACCACCCACCAGCCCACAGTTCTCATCCGAGAGGGGATATCCGAGCGGGCCGCGCTGTGCCCCCGCCGACGTCCAGAGGCCCCGGATCGCGCCCCGGGTCCAGAAGGCCCCGGTGGCAGGGCTGGTCAACATCGTCCCGCCCTCGAACGCCTGTGAGCAACCTCCTGCGGTCAGTCCACACGACGTGTCGGCCAGCGGCCTGCCGAGCGGCCCACCGACGCCACCGAGGTCCGTCCAGCGCCCCGACACCGCATCGGAGACGAGCAGCGGCCCGGTCGCCGGACTCCACACGATGGAGCCGCGCTCGAAGGTGTTGCTGCAGGTGTTCGCCGGGGTGCAGCTCTCGTCACTGGTCGGGTAGCCCAGTGCGCCGGCCTCCCGGCCCACGCCGGCGTAGCGGCTGAGGATCGCTCCGCGCACGAGGTGGGTGCCGGTACGGGCAGTCGAGTACAGGGTCCCGCCCGTGAACACCTGGTTGCAACCGCCGCCGACGAGTCCGCACCAGGTGTTCACCGTGGGCAGGCCGAGGGGGCCGGTGGCCCCGCCGCGGGCCTGCCAGCCCTCCAGGGTGGGCGGCGCGGAAGCGACCGGACCGGTGGCCGGACTCCACACGATCACCCCGCCCTGGAACGTCGAGGTGCACATCGCGGGCGTCGTCGTGCAGGTCTCGCCGCTGGTCGGGTAACCCAGTGCACCGTTCTCCCAACCCACCGCGGCGTACTGGGAGAGGATGGCGCCGCGGACGTGGTGCACCCCGCTCGCGGGGCTCCAGTACAGAGATCCCCCCTGGAACTGCTGCCAGCACCCACCGCCCACCAAGCCGCAGCCCTCGTCGGTCAGCGGGTACGCGAGGAAACCGCTCTCGCGCCCTTGGTCGGCCCAACCCGTCTCGAGCGCGCCCCGCACGAAGTGTGCTCCGGTGGCGGGCGAGTAGTAGTACGTCCCACCCTGGAACTGCTGCCAACAGCCGGAGCCGGCCAGCCCGCAGGCCTCGTCTGCGATCGGGTAGCCGAGGACGCCGGCCTCCCACCGCTGTCCGGCCCAGGCGCTCCGGATGGCACCTCGGACGAAGTGGACGTCGCTGTCCGGGCTCCAGTAGACCGCCCCGCCCTGGAACTGCTGCCAGCAGCCGCCCCTGATCAGCCCGCAGCTCTCGCTCGTGACGGGATAGCCGAGGAAGCCGGCCTCGTAGCCGTTGTCCCCCCACTCGATCCGGATCGCGCCACGTACGTAGTGGGCACCCGTCGCGGGCGTGTAGTAGATGGCCCCGGTCTGGAACTGCTGCCAGCAGCCCGACGCCACCAGCCCGCAGAGGTAGCCGGAGATCGGGGCGCCCAGGAGACCGGTGCTGCCCCCGGTGGCGGCGTGCAACCTGTCGATCGCGGTGGCAC
Source organism: Modestobacter sp. VKM Ac-2985 (assembly GCF_026967925.1). Lineage (GTDB taxonomy): Bacteria > Actinomycetota > Actinomycetes > Mycobacteriales > Geodermatophilaceae > Modestobacter. The sequence continues at coordinate 1,012,224 of NZ_JAPVBI010000002.1, forward strand.
CGCGGGACTGGGTGGAGCCGAACCAGTCGGTGAAGTAGTTCCAGAAGTTGCGGTTGCCGTAGGACGAGCAGCTGTCCCCGACGCGGTAGCCGGCGGCCAGCGCGGCTGCGTTCGGCTGGTACGGGGTGTAGCTGTAGAGACCGGCCGTGGCCTTGTTCTGGATGAACACCTGCGAGGACCCGCAACGGGTCAGGTCGGGGTGGTAGTGGACCTTGTTCTCCCTGCCCGCCCGGTAGCTGCCCGCGGCGCCCGCGGCGTACCGCTGGAACTGCCGTGCGGCGAAGTAGACCTGGCTGACGAAGCCGGAGAAGGCGGGGTTGCACGGCGCGGTGTCGGGGCAGCCGAAGCCGGTGGCCTTGGTGTACCTCGTGGCGCTCGGCCGCGTGCCGGTGATCAGGCCCTGCTCCTTCTGGAGGAGGACGAGGAGCACCCGCGGGTTGATGCCGCAGGCGACGCCGATCTTGACCAGGATGGCTGCGGCGGTCTCGTCGGCCGCGCCCTGATAGGTGGCGCAGTAGCTGTCGCCGGTCTGGTTCGCGGTGCTCTGCCGGTAGTCCTTCAGGCAGGGCATCTCACCCGCGACGCAGTTGGCGCCCTTGGCGGCGAGGAACGTCTGCACGGTGTTCACGTCGGTGGCGAGGGAGTCGAAGAAGATCGCGTCGGAGATGATGTTGCCGGGGTCGAAGGAGCTCAGGTCCGCTGCCTGCGCAGTGGCGGACGGCGAGCTCCCGGAGCCGGGCAGGGCCAGCGTGGTGGCCAGCAGCGCCGCGACGGTCAGCAGGCGCACGACGCTGCGGATCACGGCACGGTCACCGACACGGGCTTCGACTGCCCCGATGTCCCGGACGACTCGTACTCGACGGCTGCCTGCCAGGTGCCGGAGGACAGCTCCGTGCCCGCGATGGACATCATCGGGCAGGAGGTCGAGGAGGCGTCGGGCTGGGCTTCCACCGTCGCGCTGGCCGAGGACGAGCCGGCGGTGAGCGTCAGGGTGCAGGTGCCCCCGGCTTCCACCACCCCGGCGACGTACGCGCCGAACTCGACGGCCGCGCTGGTGTCCGTCCACCCGGAGTAGGTGACGACCACCCGCACTGCGTCGCTGGGAGGGGTGGTGACCGGGGCGTCGGTTGCCACGTCGGTGGGGTCGGGCAGTGCGGGGTCGACGGGGACCCCGTAGGTGCCCGGCGCGGTGGTGGCCGCCGCATCAGTCCCGGATCGAGGGGCCGACGTCCCGGCCGCCACATCATCGGACGCCGAGGTGCAGCCGACCAAGGCCGTCATGATGAGCGCCACTGCGCCGAGCGCAGCCGGTCGCCGTCCCTGTCGCATGTACGTCCCTCGGGTCTGCGTGGAGGACCTGCCGCACCGAGCCCGTCGGGGATCGCGCAGCTCAGTCATGGCTACGCAGGAGAATGACAGCTGTACACCCAGTCACCGCCGGAGCGACACGGTCGCTGTCGCCGGTGGGGCGGGAGGGTCCGGATGAGGCGGCCGAGGTGACTTCCGGCGAGAACGGCGCGGGCGGCCACCCGCGGGCTGATCACTAGGCTGGGCACCGATGACCACCTCTCCGTCCTCGCACACGCCGCTCCACCCGACCACCGGGATGCCCGTCGTGGCGATGGTCGGCGGGGGACAGCTCTCCCGCATGACGCACCCGGCGGCGATCGCGCTGGGGCAGTCACTCCGGGTGCTGGCCGCCGACCCGGACGAGTCCGCGGCGCTCGTGGCCGCCGACGTCCAGCTCGGTGACCACAACGAGCTCGCCGACCTCCGGCGTCTCGCCGCGGGCGCGACGGTGGTCACCTTCGACCACGAGCACGTCCCGACCGAGCACCTGCGCGCGCTCGAGGCCGACGGCCACCGGGTCGCCCCGGGTCCCGCTGCCCTGGTGCACGCCCAGGACAAGCTGGTGCTGCGCCGGGCGCTGACCGAGGCCGGGGAGCCACAGCCGGCCTGGGCCGAGGTGCGCACGGTGCACGACGTGACCGCCTTCGCCGACGGCGTCGGCTGGCCGGTGGTGCTGAAGACCCCGCGTGGCGGCTACGACGGCAAGGGCGTCTTCGTCGTCTCCGGCCCCGACCAGGTCGCCGACCTCCTCGAGCGGCACGGCACGCTGCTCGCGGAGGAGCGGGTGGCGATGGTGCGCGAGCTGTCGGCGCAGGTCGCCCGCTCGCCGTTCGGTCAGGTCGCGGTCTGGCCGGTGGTGGAGACGGTCCAGCGGGACGGCGTCTGCAACGAGGTCTACGCCCCGGCGCCCGGGCTCTCCGAGGAGCTGGCCGCGGCCGCCCAGGAGCTCGCCGTCCGGATCGCCGACCGGCTCGGGGTGGTGGGCATGCTGGCCGTGGAGCTGTTCGAGACCGCCGACGGCGTGCTGGTCAACGAGCTGGCGATGCGCCCGCACAACTCCGGGCACTGGACGATCGAGGGCGCCCGGACCAGCCAGTTCGAGCAGCACCTGCGCGCCGTGCTCGACTACCCGCTGGGATCGACGGCGATGACCGCGCCGGTGGTCGTCATGGCCAACGTGCTCGGCGGCGCGACCGCGGACGACGACTGGTCCGGGCCCGGCCTCGACGAACGGGTGCACCACCTGATGGCGCACTGGCCGGACGTGAAGCTGCACTGGTACGGCAAGGGCCAGCGGCGCGGCCGCAAGCTCGGGCACGTCACCGCGCTGGGCGAGGACATGGCCGAGGTGCGCGCCCGGGCGGTGGCTGCTGCCCGCTACCTGGCCGACGGCGTCGTCGACCCTGCGTTCGCCTTCGAGACCGAGCACTGAGGAGCTGTGCCGTGAGCGACCCGATCGTCGGCATCGTGATGGGCAGTGACTCCGACTGGCCGATGCTGGAGCCCGCCGCGCAGGCGCTGGCCGAGTTCGACGTCCCATGGGAGGCGCACGTCGTCTCCGCGCACCGCACCCCGCGGCGGATGCTGGACTACGCCGAGTCCGCTGCTGAGAGGGGTCTGCGGGTGGTCATCGCCGGCGCCGGGGGAGCAGCGCACCTGCCCGGCATGGTCGCCGCGGCGACGCCCTTGCCGGTGATCGGCGTGCCCCGGCCGCTGGACCGGCTCGACGGCCTGGACAGCCTGCTGTCGATCGTGCAGATGCCGGCCGGTGTGCCGGTGGCCACCGTCTCGATCGGCGGCGGTCGGAACGCCGGACTGCTGGCCGTGCGCATCCTGGCCGCCGGCGACGATCAGCTGCGCGCAGCGGTGGAGCGGTTCCAGGCCGATCTGGCGGCGTCCGTCGTCGCCCGGGACGACGCGCTGCAGCAGCGGATCGCGCCCTGACCGGACACCCCGCTCCGGGGTGAGTTGTTCCCAGGAGCGGCGCTGCCGGGCTTAGCATCTACCCGTGGGTAACAACGCCGCGCTGTACGCGCTCACCGACGAGCACGACGCCATCCGGGAAGCCGTCCGCGAGATCGCCGAGCGGGAGATCGCCCCGTTCGCCGCAGAGGTGGACGCCGATTCCCGCTACCCGGTGGAGGCGCAGAAGGCGCTCACCGCGGCGGGCTTCCACGCCACGCACGTCCCGGAGGCCTACGGCGGTGAGGGTGCCGACGCGATCGCCACCTGCATCGTGATCGAGGAGGTCGCCCGGGTCGACGTCAGCGCCTCGCTGATCCCCGCCGTCAACAAGCTCGGCTCGGTGCCGGTGATCCTGTCGGCGTCGGAGGACCTCAAGCAGCGGGTGCTGCCCTCGATCGCCGCCGGTGACGCGATGATCAGCTACGGGCTCTCCGAGCGGGAGGCGGGCTCCGACGCCGCGGCGATGCGGACCCGGGCGCGGCTCGAGGGCGACAGCTGGGTGCTCAACGGCACCAAGGCGTGGATCACCAACGCCAGCGTGTCCGAGTGGTTCACGGTCATGGCCGTCACCGACCCGGAGAAGGGTGCCAAGGGCATCTCCGCGTTCGTCGTGCACCGCGACGACCCGGGCTTCGCCGTGGGGCCCAAGGAGAAGAAGATGGGGATCAAGGGCTCGCCGACCTGCGAGCTGTGGTTCACCGACTGCACCATCCCGGCCGACCGGATCGTCGGGGAGCCCGGCACCGGGTTCACGACGGCGCTGCGGACGCTGGACTTCACCCGGCCGACCATCGGCGCCCAGGCGGTCGGGGTCGCCCAGGGCGCACTGGACGCCGCGGTGGTCTACACCAAGGACCGTCGCCAGTTCGGCTCCGCGGTCAGCGACTTCCAGGGCGTCCAGTTCATGCTCGCCGACATGGACATGAAGATCCAGGCCGCCCGGCACCTGGTGTACGTCGCTGCCGCGGCCGGTGAGCAGGGGAGCCCCGACGTCACCCGGGTCTCCGCCGCCGCCAAGGCCTTCGCCTCGGACGTCGCGATGCAGGTGACCACCGACGCCGTCCAGCTGTTCGGTGGCGCCGGCTACACCCAGGACTTCCCCGTCGAGCGGATGATGCGCGACGCCAAGATCACCCAGATCTACGAGGGCACCAACCAGGTGCAGCGCATGGTGATCGCGCGCAGCCTGCTCCGCTGACGGCGGCCGGCACACGACCTCGGGAGTCCTCGGAGCGCAACCGCACGCCCTAGCCTCGTGGCGTGCGGTCTCCCACTCCGGTCCTGCTGTCTGTCCTCTCGGTTCTCGCCTGTGTCGGCTGTGGTCTCTCGACGGCGTCGGGCAGCGCGCCGTCGGGCGACGACGCGAGGACGACGGCCGCCGACTCCCGCGTGGTCGTGCTGGGCGACTCCTACACGGTGGACTCGGCCGAGGGTGCCGGCTATGTCCCGCTGGTCTCGGAGGCCATGGGCTGGGCGACCGTGCTCGAGGCGGAGGACGGCACCGGCTATCTCGCTGGCGGGCTCGCCGCTGACCCGGCGCCGTACCGGGAACGGCTGGACGACGTCGTGGCCGGTCAGCCCGACCTGGTGCTGGTCCAGGGCAGTACGAACGACGTGGGCCACCCGGTCGCCGAACTGCGCGCGGCCGCCGACCACCTGTACGCGGCGCTGGCCGCCCGTCTCCCCGACGCTCGGGTCGTGGTGCTGGGCCCGGTCGCTCCGCCCGGGGTCGACCCGGCGGGGGTGGGCGCGGTCCGGGACGTCCTCCTGGAGGCTGCCGGCTCGGCCGGGCTGACCTTCATCGACCCCATCGCCGAAGGGTGGCTCAGCCCGGCCGACGGCCTCTTCGCCGACCCCGTCCACCCCAATGGGGCAGGCTACGAGCGGATGGGCACCGAGCTGGCCGAGGCGCTGCGGGACCGGGGTCTCTGACTCTCAGTCGAGCAGCTGCGAGACGGCGGACAGGCGCGCGTCGCCGGCCATCGAGGCCAGCCACGTCGACCAGCCGGGCCGCGTGCGCACCGCCTCCAGCGCGCTGCGGGCCGCGGCCCGGTCCCCGCGCCGGGAGGCGGCCAGCGCCGCGTACAGGTCTCGGGCGCCCTCGGGGGCGAAGACCGCGAGCGTCTCGTAGTCGCGTTCGTCGTAGGCGCGCTGCAGGTTGCGCAGCATCCGCAACTGGGCGACCGGGTCGCCGGAGTCGTCGACCCGCAGGTCCACCCGGACGCCGTCGTCGTCCTCGCTGGCCGGGGCCCCGCTCACCACCTGCAGCGCGGCGGACTGCCGGCCGCGGAGGTCACCGCCGGCGTCCTGCCCCGCGGTCAGCGCGGCGATCAGCCGGTCGGACAGCGCCCCGCTGGCCGCGGTGAGGGCCTGCGCCATGGCCGGCAGCACGTCGGGGGAGGCGAGCATGTTGCCCTGCACGCTGAACCCCTCGCCCAGCACGTGCCCGCTGGTGGGCAGCGAGCCCGGGCCGGTGTCGGCGGCCACCCGGCCGGCCGCGTCCAGGACGGCGATCTGGCGGTCGGCGTCCTCGGCGGCGTGCGCGGCCCGCCTGACCAGGTCCTGCGGCGAGGCGCCGTCGGTCAGTCCGGCCAGCAGGGTGCGGCCCAGGCCCCGCCGGCTGCGCGCCTGGACCGCGACCACGCCGACCCCCGGCTGCACCGTCGGCACGGCACGGCCGACGGCCAGGATGCAGGAGGAGACTGCGATGCCCAGGTCGCCCGTCGTGGGGTCCCGGGCGATGACGGAGAAGGTCACCTGTCCTGGTGGGCGGGGGTCAGACGGTCGCCGGCAAGGTCATGGTGGGGACCTCGCCGTCCACCTGCAGCGGGGCGCCGGTGGCGGCGACCACGTCGGCGACGGTGACGCCCGGTGCGGTCTCGCGGAGCACCAGCCCGGCGTCGGTGACGTCGATGACGGCGAGATCGGTGATGATGCGGTCGACGCAGCTCTTGCCGGTCAGCGGCAGGGAGCACTCGTCGACGATCTTGGGGGAGCCGTCGCGGGCGACGTGCTCCATCATCACGATCACCTCGCGGGCGCCGTGGACCAGGTCCATCGCCCCGCCCATCCCGTTGACCATCTTCCCGGGGATCAGCCAGTTGGCCAGGTCGCCTCGGGTGTTGACCTGCATCGCGCCCAGGACGGCGACGTCGATGTGGTGGCCGCGGATCATGCCGAAGGACAGCGAGGAGTCGAAGAAGCTGGCCCCGGGCAGGATCGTGATCGTCTCCTTGCCGGCGTTGATCAGGTCGGCGTCCTCCTCGCCCTCGAAGGGGTAGGGGCCGACCCCGAGCACGCCGTTCTCGCTCTGCAGCACCACGTGCACCCCGTCGGGGATGTGGTTGGGCACCAGGGTGGGCATGCCGATGCCGAGGTTGACGTACTGGCCGTCCTGCAGGTCGAGGGCGACCCGGGCGGCGAGCTGGTCGCGGGACAGTGCCATCTCAGGCCTCCGTGGACTCGGTGCCGGCGGCTGCGGGTGCGGCCGCTCCGGGGCGGGGACGGGTGGTGCGCCGCTCGATCCGCTTGCCCTCGGGCCCCACGACCACGACGCGCTGGACGAAGACCCCGGGCAGGTGCACCGACTCGGGCAGGATCTCCCCGGGCTCGACCAGCTCCTCCACCTCGGCGATGGTGATCGTCGCGGCCATGCCGCACAGCGGGTTGAAGTTGCGGGCCGACTCGTGGAACACCAGGTTGCCGTGCCGGTCACCGACCGCTGCTCGGACCAGACCGAAGTCCGCGGTCAGTGCGGTCTCCAGGACGAAGTCCTGGTCGCCGAAGCGGCGGACCTCCTTGGGCTCGCTGGTGGCCACCACGGTGCCCTCGGCGTCGTAGCGCACCGGGATGCCGCCGTCGGCCACCAGCGTCCCCACCCCGGTGGGGGTGTAGAAGGCCGGGATCCCGGTGCCCCCCGCACGGAGCCGCTCGGCCAGCGACCCCTGCGGGGTCAGCTCGACCTCCAGCTCACCGGAGAGGTACAGCCGGGCCAGCTCCTTGTTGCCGCCCACGAAGGAGCTGATCGTCTTGGCGATCCGCCCGGCGTAGAGCAGCACCCCGAGCGCCTGGTCGTCGACCCCGCAGTTGTTCGAGATCGTGGTCAGGTCCTCGGCGCCCTGCTCCAGCAGCGCGTCGATCAACGCGATCGGCACCCCGCACAACCCGAACCCACCGACCGACAGGGTGGCCCCGTCGGGGATGTCGGCCACGGCCTCCCGTGCGCTCGCGACGACCTTGTCCATGCGCTGACCACCATCCGTTCGAGGGCTGGGCAGGTGGTGCGTCAGGCGGGGCGGCCCAGCTCGCGGATCCCGTCGAGCTTCAGCCCGAGCGTAGCGGTGACCCGTTCGGTCTCCGCGCGACGGAGCAGGCCGGACGGTGCGGCCGCGCGGCAGAGCACCAGCGAGGCCCCGGCGGCCAGCGGGGCGAGCAGCCACGCGACCGGCCCGGCCTCCGTCGCCGCCTGCTGGTCGACCAGCACCCGGTCACCGGCGACGAGGCCCAGCCGGCCGGCCAGCTCGGTCGCCGCCTCGACCAGCGCGGCCAGGCTCAGCTGGCCTCCGCCGAGCACCAGCCCGACCGCGGCGGGATCGACCGGCAGCCAGGGGGAGAAGACGTCGCCGTGGCCCCGCACCTCGAGCGCGAAGTCGCGCGCCGGGCCGGTGTAGCCGGTCATCCCCATGCCCATCGGGTGCAGGGACAGGCCCAGCAGCTCGTCCAGGCCCAGCTCCTCCAGGGCGGGCAGCCGGTCGGCGTCGGCCAGCACGACGTCGGCGTCGGTGAGCCGGTCGTCGTCCTCGGCGGCGGTCTCCCAGACCGCGGCCCCGCAGCTCCACACCCCGAGGAGCACGGCGGCGGTCTGCCAGTGCACCGGCAGGGCCAGGCCGACGGTGCTGCCCGGCCCGACGTCGAACTCCTCCTGCAGCAGGTTGGCGGTCTTGGCCACCCAGTTGGCCAGGGTGGTGGCCGAGAGCTCGGTCCGCTCGCCGGAGACGTCGTCGTAGAAGGTGATCAGTGGGGCGGCGGCGTCCCGGCGGAGGGCCGCGGTGAGCAGATCCGCGGGGGTGGGGGGAGCGGTGGGGGGCACGCGACCAGAGTGACAGGTGCGCGACGAACCTCTCCTTCACGTCGCCGTGCGGTGGGCGGTGCGCAGCTACAGTCACGTCTCGATGAGCGCTAGCCCCGGCACCGTGCTGCTCCGGTTCGACCACTCCCTGCTCCGGTCCACGCGCCGCGCCCTGGGCGGCACGCCGGCCGTGTCCGCAGCCCGGGGTCTCTCGCACTTCGGCGAGCACGCGATCGGCTGGATCGCCCTCGGTGCCGCCGGCTGGCTGCGCGGCCGGGACCGGGCCGGCTGGGCCGCTGCCGTGACCGGCGTCGTGGCCGCCCACGGGGCCGGGGTGGTCGTGAAGCGGGTGGTCCGCCGCGTGCGCCCGGCCCTCGACGACGTCCCCGCACTGGTCGCCACCCCGAGCACGCTGTCCTTCCCGAGCGCGCACAGCTGCTCCACCGCAGCCGCGGCGGTCGGCTTCGCCCCGATGCTGGGCCGACCGGTCATGGTCGCCGTCACCGGCGCCATGCTGGTCTCCCGGGTGCTGCTGGGCGTCCACTACCCCTCGGACGTCCTCTGCGGCGCCGCCCTCGGCGCCGGCGTGGCCACCGTCGTCCGACGTCGTACGAACCCGATCGCCGGCAGGAAGGCGTGACCGTGAGCGTGTACCCCGACTCGACACCCGTCACCGCCTCGCCGCCCACCGTGGTGGGCGCGGCGCCGGCCCCGCTGACCGCGGTCGACACCGCCGGGCCGGCCAAGGTCCCGCCGCCGCCGCGCACCCCCGGCTTCCGGGGATCGCGTCCGTGGGGCGTCGTCCGCGCCCTGCGCCCGCGGCAGTGGGTCAAGAACGGGCTGGTGCTCGCCGCCCCGCTGGCCGCCGGAGCGGTGTTCGACCCCGACGTCATGGGCCCGACGGCGGTCGCCTTCCTGCTGTTCTGCCTCTCGGCGTCCGGGGTCTACCTGGTCAACGACTCGATCGACGTCGAGGAGGACCGCCGGCACCCGAAGAAGCGGTACCGCCCGATCGCCGCCGGTCTGGTGCCCCGGCCGCTCGCGGTGGCGCTGGCCGTGGTGCTCTTCGCCGTCGCACTGACGACCGCGGTGCTGCTGACCCGGCCTGAGCTGGCCGGGGTGCTGGGGGCCTACGTGGTCATCCAGCTCGCCTACTGCGTGTTCCTGAAGAACCAGCCGGTCATCGACCTGGCCGTGGTGGCCTCCGGCTTCCTGCTGCGCGGCATCGCCGGCGGCGTCGCCGCGGGACTGCTGCTGTCGCAGTGGTTCCTGCTGGTGGCCGCCTTCGGGTCGCTGTTCATGGTCGCCGGCAAGCGCTACTCCGAGCTCGTCCTCGTGGGCGACGAGGCGGCCACCCGCAAGACGCTGCAGGAGTACTCGGCCAGCTACCTGCGCTTCGTCTGGAGCCTGTCGGCCGGTGTGGCCGTGACGGCCTACAGCCTGTGGGCGTTCGAGATGGCCGAGACCCAGGACGGCGTGCCGTGGGCGACCATCTCCATCGCGCCGTTCGTGATGGCGATCCTGCGGTACGCGCGGGACGTCGACAAGGGCGCTGCAGGTGCCCCGGAGGAGATCGTCATGCGCGACCGCGTCCTGCTCGTCCTCGGTGCCCTGTGGGTGCTGACCGTCGGCCTGGGGGTCTTCGGTGTCTGAGCGAACACTGCAGGAGACCGTCCCCCTGGTCGGGTGGGGCCGCACCGCCCCCACCCGTGCCGCGCTCGTCCCGGTGAACGGTGACGACGACGTCCGCACCGCCGTGCTCGCCGCCACCGGCCGCGGTGTCGTGGCCCGTGGCCTGGCCCGCAGCTACGGCGACGCCGCGCAGAACGCGGGCGGCACCGTGCTCGACATGACGACCGCGAACCGGGTGTTGCACGCAGACCTGGAGTCCGGCCTGGTCGACGTCGAGGCCGGCATCTCCCTCGACGAGTTGATGAACCGGTTCGTGCCGCAGGGCTTCTTCGTACCGGTGACGCCGGGCACCCGGCTGGTGACCGTGGGCGGGGCCATCGCCGCGGACATCCACGGCAAGAACCACCACGTCGCCGGGAGCTTCGGCCAGCACGTGCGGTGGCTCGACCTGCTGACCGCCGACGGGCAGGTCCGCCGGATCAGCCCGGACTCCGACCCCGACCTGTTCTGGGCCACGGTCGGCGGCATGGGCCTGACCGGCGTCGTCCTCCGGGCGCAGGTGCAGATGAAGGCGATCGAGTCCTCGCGGTGCCTGGTCGACACCGACCGCACGCCCGACCTCGACTCGCTGATGACCCTGCTCGCCGAGACCGATCACCTCTACGAGTACTCGGTCGCCTGGATCGACACCCTGGCCAAGGGCAAGCGGATGGGCCGCTCGGTGGTCACCCGGGGACGCTTCGCGAAGCTCGACGAACTGCCGGCCAAGCGCCGCAGCGACCCGCTGCGGTACCACGGCTCGGTCAAGGCCTCCGTGCCCGACGTCTTCCCGCCCGGCCTGCTGAACCTGGCCACCGTCGCGGCGTTCAACGAGCTCTGGTACCGCAAGGCGCCCACGCGCAAGCGCGACCAGCTGCAGAGCATCCCGACCTTCTTCCACCCGCTCGACGCGGTCGGCGGCTGGAACCGGATCTACGGCCCGAAGGGCTTCGTGCAGTACCAGGTCACCGTGCCCTTCGGGCAGGAGGAGGCCATGCGCGAGGTGTTGGACCGGCTCAGCTCCTTCGGGACGGCGTCCTTCCTCGCCGTCCTGAAGCGGTTCGGTCCCGGCAACCCGGGCATGCTGTCCTACCCCTCGCCCGGCTGGACGCTGGCCCTGGACATCCCGGTGATGAAGGGGCTGGCCGGCCTGCTGGACTCCCTCGACGAGGTCGTCGTCGCCGCGGAGGGGCGGACCTACCTGGCCAAGGACTCCCGGGTGCGCCCGGAGACCTTCGAGGAGATGTACGACCGGATCGACGACTTCCGGGCCGTGCGCAAGCGGGTGGACCCGGACGGGGTCTTCACCTCCGACCTGGCCAGGAGGCTCGCGCTGTGATCGACGCGCTCGGTTCGCCCAGTTCGCTGCTGCTCGTCGGCGGCACCTCCGACATCGCGGTGGCCACCGCGCGCCGGTACCTCGCGGAGCGGCCGCTGCGGGTGGTCGTCGCCGCGCGGGACACCCCGCGCCGCAGCGCCGTCGCCGCGGAGCTCACCGCCGCCGGCGCACAGGTCCAGGTCGTCGACTTCGACGCCGACGACCCGGCGTCGCCGGGCCGGATGGTCACCGAGGCAGCGGCCGCGGGTGACATCGACGTCGCGGTGGTCGCCTTCGGGCTGCTGGGGGAGGCCGACCAGCTGCGCACCGACCCGACCGCCGTGGCCCAGCTGGCGCAGGTCAACTACGTCGCGCCCGCGGTGGTCGGCACCGAGCTGGCCAACCAGCTGCGCCGGCAGGGGCACGGCGTCATCGTGGCGCTCTCCTCGGTGGCGGGGGAGCGGCCGCGGGCGTCCAACTTCGTCTACGGCTCCACCAAGGCAGGGCTGGACGCCTTCTACTCCGGGCTGGCCGACTCGCTGGTCGGCACCGGGGTCTCCGTGCTCGTCGTCCGGCCGGGCTTCGTGCGCTCCAAGATGACCGAGGGCCTGGCCGACGCGCCGCTGGCGACCACCCCGGAGGCCGTCGCCGAGGCGATCGTCACCGGCATCCGCAGAGGACGGCACACGGTCTGGGTGCCCGGCGCGATGCGGTGGGTGATGAGCGGCCTGCGGCACACCCCCCGCGCACTGTTCCGACGGCTGCCCATCTGAGCCCACCGGACGCCCCACGGACGAGGGAGGTCCCACCCCGATCGGGTGGGACCTCCCTCGCCGTCTGCCGCTGCTGCGCGTCGGGTCAGTTGATGCAGCCGGTGTCAGCGGCGGTCCGGGCGTCCGCGCCCTCCGTCACCGGCGCCGCGGGTGCGGCGGTCACGGCCTGCCCCACCCCGTTGAAGTCCGAGCCGAGCACCAGCTGGACGGTGCCGCTGACGGCGTCGTCGACGACCTCGGTGACCGCACCCGGGACCTGGGCGGCCAGTGCCGCCGCCAGCGCCTCGTCTCCGGCGACGTGCCGGATCTCGGTCACCTCGTAGTCCATGGAGTCGGCGTTCGCCGTCCCGATGACCTGGAAGCCCGCCGCGGTCAGTTCCTCGCCGGCATCTCCGGCCAGGCCGGAGATGCCGGAACCGTTGTAGACCTCCACGTCCACGTCGGCCGGTCTGACGACCTCCGGCGTCTCAGGTGCCGCCGTCTCGGCTGCGGGCTCGGGATCGGCATCGAGTTCGGCGAAGAAGGTGTGCAGCGTGTCCTCGTCCTCGAGCCGGAGGATGTAGCGGCCGGCGTCGTCCTCGTCGTCACCGATGTACGGGACGGTCTGGAAGTCGATGCTGCCCGGCGTCACCGACTGCATCTGCTGCGCCAGTTGCAGGAGATTGAGGTTCTGGTCCACGGTCAGCGCGTCGGCGGCGGCCTGGACCAGCTCGCGCTGCTTGCCCAGGTCCAGCAGCACGTTGTCGCTCAGCATCTTGCGGATCATCCCGCCGATGAAGGTCTGCTGGCGGATGATCCGGTCGAAGTCACCGCGCGGCAGGCCGTGCCGCTGGCGCACGAAGGCCAGCGCCTGCTCGCCGCTGATCGTCTGCACGCCGGCAGGGAGGTCGATGCCGGAGAAGCTGTCCTTCGCCGGCTCGCAGAGGTTGACCTCCACACCGCCGACGACCGTCGACAGCTTGAAGAAGCCCAGCAGGTCGACCTCTGCGTAGTGGTCGACGCGGAGCCCGGTGAGCGAGCTGATCGTCTGGATCAGCAGCTGGGCGCCCGCCGCCTGCACGCCCGCGTCCGATGCGCCCTCTGGTGCGTCCATCGCCCCGTAGGCGTAGGCGGCGTTCAGCTTGTCCCAGCCGTGGCCGGGGATCTGCACGTACGAGTCCCGCGGGAAGGAGACGAAGGAGGCTGCGGACCCGTCGCCCGGGACGTGGGCGAGGATCATGGTGTCGGTGTTGAGCCCGGCGTTGGCCTCGGTGTTGAGCAGGGCCAGCTCCTCCTCCGAGGCCCCCGCGCGGCTGTCGTTGCCCACGAGGAGCAGGTTCATCGCCTCGCCGGTGTCCACGGTCTGCTCGTTGCCCGAGCTCGGGATGGCGTTGGTCCGGTTCACACTGGCGTCGGCGACCCGGCCGAGATACCAACCCCACCCGCTCGTGCCCAGCAGCACCAGGGAGAGCAGGCCGGCGACGACGCGGGCTCCGGTGGCGAGGCGGGCGTGCCCGGGAGTGCTCGAGGACCCGGAGGTCGACTGACGCGGGGATCGCCCGGCGCGTGGGTCCAGCCGGGGAGGCAGGGGGCGGTCCATCCCACCGTGGCGGTCGGGGGTTTCGCTCACGAGTTGTCCTGACGTCGGGAGGGCGGGCGCGCTGGGCGGCTGGTCTGCCCATCCCGCGGCGGAGTCGCTGGTGACGATACGTCGGCAACGTGCGGGTGCGGTCGTGCGACGCATCCCGCCGCGACCCACAGATGCCCCTCCCGCCAAGCTCACCCCACGTCGCGCACGCACCCCGCGAGTCCCGGTCGGTGGCAGGCGTAACAGCTACTCTATGCCGCGAGTCGCATGCGGAGAGTGGTCAACTCGTGAGAAGGTCCCTGCGCGACATCGGTGCGCACCCCGACCCAGTCGCGACGAGTGGCTGGAGGACACGTCGAATCGGCACGTCCCGTGCGGGCCGTCACCAAGACCCTTTCGGAGGTACCTCCTGTGCGTCGTGTGAGCGCCTGTGTCAGCGCATCCGTCCTGTTCACCGGGACGCTGCTGATCCTCCCCGTCTATGCGGCGCCGACAGCCGAGGCCGAGCCCGTCGAGACCTCCAGCGTCGAGGTGACGATGGGGTCGGTCGAGGACCCGTCGCAGGCCGCCGCCGTCCAGGCGGGCACCACCGATCCCGTGGTGGGCGTCCCCGGCAACGCCCCGACCTTGACCGTCGCCGAGCCGAGGACCCGCGAGTTCTCCCTCGTCGGGGTGACGTGGGACCACGACCCGGCCGTCACCGACACGCTCGTCAAGGTCCGTGTCCGCTCAGCCGAGGGAACGTGGGGTCAGTGGGCCGAGGTGGCGGTCGAGGACGCCGACCAGGACGCCGACGCCGACAGCGGTGCCGAACGCCGAGGGGGTTCCGCGCCGTTGTGGACCGGGCCCAGCGTCGGGGTGGAAGCCGAACTGGTCACCCGATCGGGTCGTCAGCCGCGCGACGTCGTCCTCGACCTGGTGGACCCGGGTCAGAGCGACGCGGACGAATCGCTCACGGATGCGGGCGCCGTGGGTACCGCGCATGCGGCGATGGCCATGCCGGAGGTGTTCTCCCGGGCGCAGTGGGGTGCTGACGAGGGCATCCGGTCCTGGGACCCGGAGTACGCCAGGACGATCAAGGCGGCCACGCTGCACCACACCGCTGACACCAACAACTACTCGGCGGAGCAGGTGCCGGCGATGTTGCGGGCCATCTACCGGTATCACTCCGTGAGCCGCGGGTGGGGCGACATCGGCTACAACGTCATCGTCGACAAGTACGGCCGGCTCTGGGAGGGGCGGTACGGGGGGCTCAACAGCACCGTGATCGGAGCCCACGCGGGTGGCTTCAACACCGGCACCTTCGGCGTCTCGATGCTGGGCAACTACGACACCCAGCGGGTGTACCCGTCGATGACCAGTTCGATCGCCGCGATCATCGCCTGGAAGTTCTCGCTGTACGGGGTGAACCCGTATGCGACCACGACGCTCACCTCCGGTGGCGGGGGGACGTCCAAGTACCCTGCGGGCACTCAGGTCACCGTGCCCACGATCTTCGGGCATCGCGATGTGGGCAAGACGGCGTGCCCCGGACAGTACGGATATGCCCAGCTCGGGCAGGTCCGCGAGCAGGCGCTCGCGGCCACGGGAGCAGCTGCCCTCGTCAACGGGCTCTTCGCGGACGTGCTCGGCCGGACTCCGGCACCCGGCGAACTCGGTGCATGGACCAAGGCGGTCGCGGAGAGCGGAGACCGCTGGGTGGCGGTGCGCGGGACTTCCGGCAGTGTCGAGTACCGCCAGCGCTTCGTCGCCGAGGCATACGAGACGATCCTCGCCCGCAACCCCGAGCCGGGCGCGGTGGCCTTCTGGGTCAACGAGATGGCTGCCGGCCGGATGACCCCGGATCGGCTGCGCAGCCACTTCATGCTCGCCCAGGAGTTCTACCTCAAGGGGGGCGGCACCGATGAGGGCTTCGTCGACCTGCTCTACCGACGCACCTTCAACCGGACCGCGTCGTCGGGCGAGCAGGCGCTCTGGGCCGGCACCGCGCGCACCGCAGGCCGGGCGGAGGTGGTGCGCGGCATCTGGGACAGCTACGAGGGGGCACTGAACCGAGTCGACCGCAGTTATCTGCGCTGGCTGAGCCGAGCGGCGAGCCCCGGCGAGCGGGACTACTGGTCTCGGACGGTGATCACAGCCGGCGATGAGAGCATGCGCGAGGCGGCGCTGGTCAGCCCCGAGTACGTCACGCGATCGCAGACCCGCTTCCCCTGACGGAGCAGTTGCCGACCGGCCCCCAGGAGGCCCGGTCGGCAACTGTGCAGGGCCCAGAGCGCGAGGAGCGCCCTGGGCCCCGGACCGACCGAGCCGCACGGGCGAGCCCGGGGCAGGTGGGCGGGGTGATGTCGGACCCCCGACGGGGACGGCGCACGTCGTCGCCGGTCCACTCCGCGGCGATCGGTGCGCAGAGCCTCGCGGTTCACCGGGCCGCCTCCCGGTCCTAGCGTCCGCGACGAGCCGGGAGGCTCTCAGCGGACGGCGGCGTCCTCACGGAGCTGGGTCACGATCGCTCCGGGTCGTCGAGGACGGGGTGGTCACGCGGCGGCCAGCTGCACGCGTTCGGCTGACGGGCCGCGGTCGACGGATGGCCCGCAGGACTCCCGTCGACGGGCCCACGCGTCGTCCTCGCACGGCACTGGGCTCTGCCCCGTCGGTGTCGACTGGGTACCGCCGCGCTGGCAGCTGCGTGCTGCCTCCGCCGGCACCCCGCCGGGCTGCGCGACGGGGGTCTCGTCCCCTGCGGCCCTCCCCGCGACCGATCAGCCGCGGGGGATCAGCCGTCAGCTCATGCTGGCCGAGGTGGCCCACTGCTCCCACGTCGGCACCAGCGTCGGCTGGGCGCCGACCAGCCCCACCGAGCGGCCGTCGCCCTCCACGGTGAAGGTCGCGGCCTGGGGCAGCCGGTGGATCTCCGCGCCGTGCCAGATCGCCAGCGCACCGTGCACCTGGTACTGGCCGGCGCCGAGCCCGACGTTGCGCAGCCGGATCTCGAAGGTGCGGCGGCCGGAGAAGGACGGGAGCCGGGTCTTGAGCAGCCGGGTGTTCGTGCCGTAGAGGCTCTGCCCGGACGGGGTGTCCAGGCCGATGCCGAGGACCCAGTCGTCCAGGGTGTCCGGGGACTCGACGTCCACCTGGACCCGCAGGTCGTCGCCGCTGGACATCTCGCGGACGATGACGCCGTTGTCGTCCAGGATGCGCACGGCGACGACCTTCGCCGCCACCTGCTGCTGCGCGGCCTGCTCGACCTGCTGCTCGGCTTGACGGGTGGCCTCGAAGTCGTCCCGCAGCGTGCGGGTGGCGAGGCGGGGGTCGCCGTCGACGATCACGTGCCCGGACTCGAGGACGACGGCCCGGTCGCACATGTCCACGACCTGGTCCAGCGCGTGCGTGACCAGCACGATCGTCCGGCCTTCCTTCTGGAAGGTGCGGATGCGGTCCAGGCACTTGCGCTGGAACGGCTCGTCGCCGACGGCCAGCACCTCGTCGACCAGGAGGACGTCGGGGTCGACGTGCACGGCCACCGCGAAGGCGAGGCGCACGTACATGCCCGACGAGTAGAACTTCACCTGGGTGTCGATGAACTTCTCGATCCCGGAGAACTCCACGATCGGGTCGAAGAAGCGCTCGGTCTGAGCCCGGGACAGGCCCAGGATCGAGGCGTTGAGGTAGACGTTCTCGCGGCCGGTGAGGTCGGGGTGGAACCCGGCACCCAGCTCCAGCAGCGCAGCCAGCCGGCCACGTCGCTCCACCGACCCCGTGGTGGGCTGGAGGATGCCGCCGATGGTCTTGAGGAGGGTGCTCTTCCCGGACCCGTTCGGTCCGATGAGGCCCACCGTCGTGCCGGCCGAGATCTCCAGGTTGACGTTGCGCAGCGCCCAGAAGTCCTCGCGGTGCTGGCGGGACCGGGCTGCGTTGACGAGTCGCTCCTTGAGCGACTTGTCCTTGCGGATCACGAACCGCTGGGAGACGTCGTGGACTCGCACGACTGTCGGACTGTCGGACACTGTCACAGCTCCTGAGCGAAGTTGGCTTCCAGGCGCGCGAACAGACGCTGCGCCAGCCAGACGAGTACGAGGCCGATCCCCAGCATGATCAGCAACCGGGTGCCCAGCCCGTCCGGGAAGGGCTGGTCGGTGCCGGCGACCCACATGCCGCGCTGCATGCCCATGATCGCGACGGCCATCGGGTTCGCCAGGTAGAGCTGCTGGAGCCAGCCGCCGGCCACGATGTTCTGCACGAGTGCCCACGAGTAGACCACCGGTGTCGACCAGAAGAGCACGGTCAGGCCGATCTCGACCAGGTACTGCACGTCGCGCAGGTAGACGTTGACCGCGGACAGCACCAGGGCGAGCGCCGTCGCGTAGACCACGATGACCAGCAGGGACAACGGCACGAAGAGCAGCCGCGAGCCGGTCGGGATCTCGCTGGCGACGACGACGCCGAGCACCAGGATGGCGAACTGGGTGGAGAAGGTGAACAGCCCCGACCCGAGGACGCTGAGCGGGAAGACCTCGCGGGGCAGGTAGACCTTCTTGATCAGCCCGGCGTTGCCGACGATGCAGCCTGTCCCGCCGGCCACCACGTCGGTGAACAGCTGCCATGCGGTCAGGCCGGCGAAGACGTAGATGGCGAAGGAGGGGATGGACCGCTCCGCGCCGAGGAACTTGCCGATCGCGACGTAGTAGACCAGCAGGATGGCGATCGGGCGGAGCAGGCTCCAGAGGAACCCGAGCGCGCTGTCCTTGTAGCGGGCCTTCAGCTCGCGCCGGACCAGCAGGCCCAGCAGCTCGCGGTACTCGCCGAGGTCACGGATCGACTGCCAGGTGCCGCGGAAGAAGCCCCTCGTCGGGCCGGCCGAGACGAGTGCCTCCTCGTTCAGGCGGGCCATGCGTTCCTTGGCGACCTCGGACGTCGATGAGACGCCGACCTTCTCGGGGGCCTGGCTCGTCATGATCGGTCCACTTCTTCTTCCACGAGGTGTGTCCAGGTCTCTGCGGCGTACTCGTCCCAGGTCCGCAGCGGCCGGCTGGCGGCGGCTGCCCGCAGCTCGCCGTGGCGCTCGGGGTCGGTCAGGACCTGGGCGAGCCCGGCGACGAGAGAGTCGTCGTCCCGGGGGTCGACCAGCACGGCGCCACCGTCGGCCGCGATCTCGGCCATGCTGCCGAAGGCGGAGGTGACCACCGGTGTGCCGGAGGCCAACGCCTCGGCAACAGGGAGCCCGAACCCCTCGTTCAACGACGGGAACACCAGGCAGTGGCTGAGGTGGTAGGCCGCCCACAGCTGCTCGTCGGTCACCGACCTCAGCGTCTCGATGGGGCGTCCGGCCTCGCGGAGCCGGGCGACGCCCGCGTCGAACCGCTGGCTGTTCCAGGAGTGCCCACCGATGAAGGTGAGGCTGAAGCGGACGCCGCGCCGCCAGAGGACCTCGGCTGCGTGCAGGACGGCGAGGTGGTTCTTGCGGGGCTCGTGCGTACCGACGCAGAGGACGACGGGCAGGGTGCCGATCACGAGTCGCTCGCGCATCTCCGCCAGCGCCCGCTCGGTCGGCGCCTGGGCCTCGACCGGCAGGCTGACCGCCTCGATCTCCGGACCGCGCACGCCGATCGCCGACAGCATGTGCCGCCAGCCCCGGTACTCCTCGGCGGCTGCCTCGGAGATGCCGGCCACGCGGTCGAAGTGCCGGACCGCGGCCAGGTTGTTGGCGAAGGCCTCGCTCACGTTGACGTCGGTGGTCTCCGCGGAGCTGATGGGCACGCAGTCGAAGCCGATCACCCCGGTGCGGCTGCGGGAGAAGCGCGCGAGGGCCAGCAGCCGGTACGTGCGCTCCCGCTCCGGGGCCAGCTCGGGCAGGAGGTAGGTCGCGCGCCACGGGACCACGACCGTCTCCGGCGCGTCGGCCAGCACGGTGTCTGCACCACGGGCACTGCCGGTGAGAGCCCGCGACGCCTCGTGGACGCGCAGCCGCCGGAGGGCGTGCTGCCCGGGGTGCCAGCCGATGAGCACGACCTCGTGGTCCCTGGCCCAGCGGCTGGCCGTCATCCGGGCGACCCGCTGGATCCCGGTCGCCAGCTCGGTGCGGCTGGTGTGCTCGAGGTCCACCAGCACCTCGCCGGAGACCACCTCGACTGCCGGCTGGGCCTCGCCGGTGAGCTGCCGGCGGAGCCAGCCCTCGGCGACGAGGCGGCTGAGCACGGGGCCCGGCCCCTCCGTGCGGCAGGCCCGGGCAGCCCGGACCACGTCGGGCGCCTCGGGGAGAGCGGCGGTCAGGACGGCGATGGTGAGCCACACCTCGTCCGGGTGCGGGTCGGCGAGCCGGTCCTCCACGGCGGCCAGGGTCGACTGCGGGTCGTCCACGGTGGACGGCTGCAGCTCGAGGGCCGCGGCCAGGGTCGCGAGACG
Source organism: Modestobacter sp. VKM Ac-2985 (assembly GCF_026967925.1). Taxonomy (GTDB): domain Bacteria; phylum Actinomycetota; class Actinomycetes; order Mycobacteriales; family Geodermatophilaceae; genus Modestobacter. The sequence goes on from NZ_JAPVBI010000002.1 coordinate 1,032,335, forward strand.
GTCCCGGATCACCCCGGTGCGCTTGCCCGGCAGCTGCAGGAGCCGGCCCAGGGACAGCTCCGGCAGCATCTGCGTTGCAGTCGTGAGCCTCATCGGGGCTGTTCTCCTCGGGGCAGCGGGCGCGCCAGGGCGTCCCAGAGCTCTCGGGCGTAGTCGTCCCACGTCCGCACGGGACGAGACCGGGCGCCCTGCTGGAGCTCGGTGATGAGCGCGTCGTCGGTCAGCAGTCGGCGCATGGCGTCGGCCAGGGCGTCGTCGTCCCGGGGGTCGACCGTGAGCGCTCCACCCTCGGCGGCGATCTCGGCGGTGCTGCCGTAGTCGGTGGTCAGCGCAGGGGTGCCGTAGGCGAGGGACTCGGCCACGGGGAGGCCGTAGCCCTCGTGCAGGCTGGCGAAGACCGTGAAGCGCGCCCGACGGTAGAGCCCCCAGAGCTCCTCGTCGCTGATCCGCACGGCCACCGACACGGGGCGGCCGCTGGCGGCCAGCTGGTTCATCGATGCGTCGAACTCGGTGCGCCAGCCGCCTCCACCGATGAACTTCAACTCGAAGCGCAGCCCCTCCCGCCACAGCCGCTCGGCGGCGTGCAGCACGGCGAGCTGGTTCTTGCGGGGCTCGAAGCTGCCGACCGAGATCACGACGGGCCGCTCGTGCGGCGAGGCCGGGCTCCCGGTCGGGACGGGTACCTCGACGGGCAGCGCCACCTCGACGACCTCGGGACCCGGGAGTCCCTGCGACGGCATCATCCGGGAGAAGCCGCGGAACTCCTCGGTCGCCGAGGCGGAGATGCCCGCGACGACCCGGGCGTGCTTGACCACCGAGAGGTAGTGCACGAACCGGTCGGGCAGCCCGGGGTGGATGAGCTCGGGACTGACGATCGGGATGCAGTCGTACCCGATCGCGGTCACGGTGTTGCCGCTGTGCTCGGCCAGCGCGGCGATCGCGGGGCAGCGCGCCGGCTCCGGGTTCTCCGGCAGGATCACCGTGCTGCGCCAGGGCACCAGCAGCCGAGGCGGCGTGGTGCCGGCCTCGGTGCCCAGCTCGGGGTCGGAGACGGTGGTCCGGGTCTGACCCCAGCGGAGGACGAGGTCGCGCTCGTGCGCGTCGAGCTGGCGCAGCGCGCCGTTGGACCGGGTCCAGGCGACGAGGAGCAGGTCGTGGTCACGGTCCCACCGCGGGACCGTCTCGCGGACCACCCGCTGGATGCCGGTGTGGTGCTCGTTGGTCGCGCAGAAGTCGACGTCGGCCACCACCGCGCCGACGACGACGTCCATCTCGGCGGACGGGGTCCCGGCGTTCAGCACGGCGGAGTGTGCGGCTTCCAGCAGCCACGCCACGGCGTCCCCGGTGTCGTCCAGCTGCAGGCGACGGCGGGCGTCGACCAGCTCGTCACCGGTCGGGAAGGCGCTGGACAGTGCGGTCAGCAGCAGCCAGAGGTGCTGGGTGTCGCCGCTGGCACGGACCGTCTCGACCAGGTGCCACAGCAGCTGGGCGGCCTCCTGCTCGGGGTCCGGTGCCGGCGGAGGAACCTGGTCCAGCAGCTGCTGCGCGGCGGCACCGAGGCGCTGGACCAGCGCGCGGGCGACATCGGTCGCGGCGGAGCCGGCCTGGGGGAGCGTGCTCGTCATGCGCGGCGACTCCGGCGCAGCTGGGCGCTGCGGACGTCCCGCAGGGGCGCGGTGACACGCCAGGACAGGGTCTCGTGCATCGCGTCGAGCTCGGCGCGCAGCCGGGCCGACTCGTGCGATGCGACGCCACCGGCACCCGGGGTGTGCACGGCAGCCGAGGCGGCCTCGGCCCAGTGCGTCAGCACCTTGCCACGCCACTTGATCAGCTGCTCCAGCAGCTCCGCGTTCTCCGCGGTCAGGACGTCGACGCGCTGCTCGGCCTCGTGCGCTGCCCGGCTGATCCACGGGTCGAGGGCGCAGGCCGGGTGGTCCAGGAGCCGGGTGAGCTCGGCGTGCTCGTCGGCGACGTACCAGCGGGAGAGCCCGTCGAAGAGGCAGAACTGGTAGCCGGCGTCGGTGACGAGCGACTCCCAGGCCTCGTGGGTCCGCACGGCGCTCATCGGCGCGGTGGCCTCGATGACCACCACCCAGGGGCGCCATCTCTTCAGGTCGATGCTCTCCAGCACTTGCCGCTCGGCACCCTCGGTGTCGATGACGAGGAAGTGCACGTCCTCACCGGCGGGCACGTGCTCGTCGAGGACGTCGTCGAGTCGCCGGGCCGGGACGGAGACCGCCTCGACCGGCCAGCCCGATCGGGCGTGCTCGGCGCCCACGTCGTCCCGCAGCGTCGAGAGCCCGCTGTCCGGGATGACGTGCAGCGTGATCGACTCCACGTCCTGGGACGTGATCGCCGCCTCGACGACGGTGTCCCGTGGGCGAGCCTCGCGGAACCGCTGGGCGAAGGCCGGCACGGGCTCGATCTCGAGACCTGACCAGCCCCGGTCGTAGAATGCGCGGCTGATCGAGTGGGTCTTCGGGTCGTTGGCGCCGACCTCCACGTAGCGGCCGGGGGTCACCGAGTGCAGGGCCCGCCACAGGACGACGTCCTCGCCGTTCTGGGCGTACGACACGAAGGGGTCATTCGTCACGGCGCCACTGTAACGGCGTCGGCGGAGGTGCTTCAGGCGTGCGCGGCGGCCGCGCGGTAGGCCTCGAGGTGCGCCCGGGCGCTGCGTTCCCAGGTGAACGCGCGCGTGTGCGCACGCCGGGCAGTCGATGCCGAACCGTCATCATCTTCGGCGTGGCGCAATCCCACCAGCACCTCTGACCACGCCTCCACGTCCTGTACCGGCACGAGCGTGGCCAGCCCGCCGCTGATCTCCCGGTGGGTCGGGATGTCGCTGGCCAGTACGCGCACCCCGGCGGCCATGGCCTCGATGACCGGCAGGCCGAACCCCTCGTAGAGCGACGGGACGCAGACCGCGGTGGCGCCGGCCACCGTGCTCCGGAGGTCCTCGTCGGTCAGGAAGCCCAGCAGCAGCGTGTGCTCGGGATCGGGCTGCTGGCCGCCCCAGGCGTCGCCCCATCCGGCCGGGCCCACCAGGGCGAGCGGCGGGACGTCGGGGTCGGCGCGGCGGGCGAGGGCGTGGGCCCGGATGAGCGTGCCGAGGTTCTTCCGCGGCTCACGGTTGCCGACGAAGAGGAGATAGCGGTCGGGGAGCCCCAGGACTCGGCGCCGCTCCTCGCTCAGCGGCTGGGACCGGCCCCACTCCGGGTCCACGCCGTTGGGCGCGACGACCACGGTCTCGCTCGCCAACGAGTACTCCGCGACCAGCTCGTCGGCGATCGTGTGGCTGACCGCGATGACCCGGGCCGCCCGGCGCAGTGCATCCGGGACCAGGTGCCGGTACGCCCGCACCTGGTCGTCGACGGTCTCGGGGAAACGCAGGTAGGTGAGGTCGTGCACCGTGACGACGCCGCCGGCGCGGGCCAGTGGCGGGAGGACGAAGTTGGTGGCGTGGAAGACGTCGACCTTCCCGGTCAGGAGCTCGACCGGCGGGAAGGGCACGCGCGCCCACATCCTGTTCAGCAGCCGGGCAGGCGCGCGGCGGGGTGCGGGAGTCGTGCCCGGTGGCCAGGGAGCGGGCACCTGCCCCCGGATGCTGAACAGGGTGAGCACCGGCTCGACACCGGAATCGATCTCGTGGAGACCCGACAGCAGTCCGCTGAGATAACGGCCGACACCACTCCGCTGGCCCAGCAGCGGGGTCGCGTCGACACCGACCCTCATGGTCGGTCCACGCGCGCGGTCGGCCTGGGCGTCACCAGCATCCTCGGTACCTTAGGCGGACCCGTCGTCATCCAGTCGAGGACACATGAAGCGCGCACTCATCACCGGCATCACCGGTCAGGACGGTCTGTACCTGTCCGAGCTGCTGCTGTCGAAGGGCTATGAGGTCTACGGCCTCATCCGGGGGCAGAACAACCCGAAGCTCGACCTGGTCCGTCAGACCGTGCCGGACGTGAAGCTGCTGACCGGTGACATCACCGACCTGTCCAGCCTCATCCGGGCCTTCTCCGAGGCTCAGCCCGACGAGGTCTACAACCTGGGCGCCATCTCCTTCGTGGCGTACTCCTGGGAGAACGCCCGGCTGACGTCGGACGTCACCGGCATCGGTGTGCTGAACATGCTGGAGGCGACCCGGCTCTACGCCGGCAGCGACCTGTCGAAGGTGCGCTTCTACCAGGCGTCGAGCTCGGAGATGTTCGGCAAGGTGCAGGACGTCCCGCAGCGGGAGAGCACCTTGCTGTGGCCGCGGTCGCCGTACGGCGTGGCCAAGGTGTACGGCCACTACATGACGATCAACTACCGCGAGTCCTACGGCATGCACGCCAGCTCCGGCATCCTGTTCAACCACGAGTCGCCCCGCCGCGGCCCGGAGTTCGTCACCCGCAAGGTCACCCAGGCCGTGGCGCGCATCTCCCTGGGCCTGCAGGAGAGCATCGCGCTGGGCAACCTGGACGCCAAGCGTGACTGGGGCTTCGCCGGTGACTACGTCGACGCGATGTGGCGGATGGTGCAGCAGGACGAGGCCGATGACTACGTGGTCGCGACCGGTGAGACGCACTCCATCCGGGAGCTGCTGGAGATCGCCTTCGCCCACGTGGGCATCGAGGACTGGTCGGGCAAGGTGTTCCAGGACCCGCGGTTCTTCCGCCCCGCCGAGGTCGACCTGCTCATCGGTGACCCGGCCAAGGCCAAGGAGAAGCTGGGCTGGACGCCGCAGGTCGGGTTCGAGGAGCTGGTCCGGATGATGGTCGACTCCGACCTGGCCCAGCAGAAGGAGCTCACGGGCCGGTGAGGCCCCTTCGCGGCCGTCTCGAGGGGTTGCGTCGACCTCCCGTCGTGGGCGGTCTCGTGGTCTTCGCCACCGTGCTCGTCGGCCACCTCGCCAGTCCCATGGCGGTGAGCGCAGACTCGCTGCGGGCGGTGTTCGTGGGCGTGGCCATGCTCCGCCGCGGTGAACTCGACTTACAGGGCTTCTCGCCGGCCTGGACCATGGGGACCGATTTCGGCATCGTCCGGGCGGGCGGTGCCTGGCTTCCCTTCTTCCCGTGGGCGCCGTCTCTGTTCGTCGTGCCCCTCCTCGCGGTGGCCGACGTCCTCCTGCGAGCCACCGGCGGGGGGAGCATCGAAGACCGGTTGAGCGTGTCGTACACCCAGTGGCCCTTCGAGGTGGCCAGCATGAGCCTGGTCGTCGCCCTCACCGCGATGGTCGTCCACGCCATCGCGCGCGCCAGGCTCGCAGCCCTGCCCGCCCGGCGCCGTGAGGTCGTTGCGGTGGTGGTCGCACTGGTCTTCGCCTTCGGTACCTCCGCCTGGTCGACGAGCAGTCGCTCACTGTGGCAGCACGGACCAGCCATGCTCTTCTCCTGCTTGGCACTGCTCGGCGCCGTCAAGCTGGAGGCGGCGGGGACCCGAGCGCGATGGCCGGCGCTGTTGCTCGGCGCCTCTGCGGCCTCGGCCTTCGCCATGCGGCCGACGAGCTCTCTGTTGATCATCGCGCTGGGCCTCTGGCTGTTGGCCCGTCGCCCGGCTGCGATCGGCTGGGCAGTGCTGGGCGGGACTGTGGTGACCAGCCTCTTCGTGGCCGTGAACCTGTCCCAGTACGGACAGGTGCTGCCGGGGTACTTCCTGCCGGGCGACACCGAGTTCGGCGCCGCGCGTGGCGATCTGTCGCAGGCGCTGCTGTCCAACCTGGTGAGCCCCGCCCGCGGACTGCTGGTGTTCAGTCCGGTGCTGCTGCTGGCCTTCGCGGGGCTCGCGCTGCGCGTGCGCCGTCGGGAGTGGGACCTGCTGGACCTCAGTTGTCTCGGGCTCGTGGTGGCGCACTGGGTGCTGGTGTCGTCCTTTGCCGACTGGTGGGGTGGGTACTCCTACGGTTCTCGGTTCATGTCGGATGTCATCCCGCCGATGGTGCTGCTCAGCCTGCCGGCGGTGGCCTGGCTCACCCAGCCGCGGCCGCCGGGCGCATCCCGCCGGGCCGTCGTGGCCACCGCGCGGGTGGCGACGGCAGTGCTGGTGGTGGTCAGCGTGGCAGTGCACGCGGAGGGCGCCATCACCCGTTCTTCCTGGTGCTGGAACAGCCTCCCTGCTGACGTCAACCTGCACCCAGAGCGTCTCTGGGACTGGTCGGATGCGCAGGTCACTGCCGGGGTGCGGGGCATCGCGACCAACGGCTGGGCAGCCGAGACGGTCCGGGGAGGGACGGCCCAGCACGGCTGTGAGGGACTGGCCCGGTGACCCGCCCTCCTGGTCCGACCCATGAGCCGCCCGGCGGGTGGAGGGTCCAGGGGTCACGGTCGGTCCGGCCACGGCCGATGGAGGAGGTCGACCCAGTCGCGTGGTCCTGGCGGCCGCCGGCCGTGGGCCGGCGAACGACCTCCCAGGAGCCGTCATGAAGTGTGCCCGGATGTCGGTGGTCGCCATGCTCGCGATGGCGATGGTCCTCAGCATCGTGAACGCGCGACCGGGGACCGCCGAGGCCGCGCCGAGCTACCCGACAGCGTGGACCATCCCGGCGGCGGCCACGCACAACTCCTCGGCCGCAGTGGGCGACCTCCCCGCCGGGCGGGTGATCATCGCCGCGGACATGGCGGGCACTCTCCGGGCCATCCGGCCGGACGGATCGATCCTGTGGGCGGCCGGCGTCGACCCGGACCCCGGCCGAGTGGCCGCGGTCGAGAGCTCGCCCGCCATCGGTGACCTGGACGGCGACGGCCGCAACGAGGTGGTGGTCGGCGCCGGCGCGATCGACCCGCGGGATCGCCCGCAGAACGGTGGCGTCGTCGCCTTCAACTCCGACGGGACGACGAAGTGGCGCTTCCGCACCGGGGACACGCTCAACGTCTACACCGGTGGACCGCCGGACGGGTTGAGCGACGGCGTCATCGCGACACCAGCGATCGGCGACGTGGACGGAGACGGGGTCAACGACGTGGTGTTCGCTGCGTTGGACCACTACGTCTACGCACTGCGCGGCTCCGACGGCGCGATGATCCCCGGCTTCCCGTTCGACAACGTCGACACCGTCTTCTCGTCCCCGGCGCTCTACGACATCGACGGAGACGGACGGCTCGAGGTGTTGATCGGCGGAGACGCGACGCCCAACCCACCGGCGGGGCTCTTCTTCCGCGGTACGTTCCGAGCGCTGGACCATGCCAACGGCCAGGTGCGTCAGGCCTGGATGCGGACGTTCGACGACATCGTCCTGGCGAGCCCCGCGATCGGCGACATCAACGGGGATGGGCGGCCCGAGGCCGTGTTCTCCACCGGCGGCTTCTACAACGACTCGGTGGACAGTCGGCGGATATGGGCGGTGCACCTCGAGGACGGCAGCCTCACCCCGGGGTGGCCGCAGACCACCGAGGGCCTGCTGGCCACCTCGGTCGCGCTCGGCGACGTCGTCCCGGGGGACGCCGGCCGGCCGGAAGTCGTCATCGGGGATCGCAGCGGCGCCGTGTACGCCTTCCGAGGCACCGGGCAGCGAGCCTGGAAGACCTTTCCCGGTCCGCGTGGCGACAACGGCAACGGATACGACGGGGGCCCGACCATCGGGGACCTCGACGGGGACGGCGACCAGGACGTGGCCATCGGTTACGGGCTGGGTGGCGCGCTCCTCCTCAACGGCTCCACCGGCGCCCTGCTGGCGGCGGTCGGCGGCACTCTCCACGCCTCAGTGGGCGCGCCAGCGATCGCGGACTTCGGCAGCGCGGGCGGGCGCCAGTTGATCGTCCTCGGTTGGGCGCCGGCCGTGCCGGGCTTCACGTCGGGGCAGATCACCTCCATCGTCCTGCCAGCCACCGGGGCGGCCAGTGACTGGCCGCTGTTCCGTAAGGGCGAACGCAGGCTGGGCGGGCCGCTCACCGGCGGCAATCCGATCCCCCCGGGCTTCTGCGCGCGGAACTCGAACCCCCCTGCCAGTCCGTCACCGGCTGCGGGTGCGGGCTACTCGGTGTTGGCACGCGGCGGGGGCCTCTTCTCGTACGGTCGCAGCGCGTTCTTCGGCGCGCCAGCGGGCACCCGGCTCCCGCTGCCGTCTGGTGCGATGGTGCTCCGCCCGCAGGGGGACGGCTACTGGGTGGCGGGACCCGGCGGCGCCGTCCAGGACTTCGGGGCGGCCCGGTGGTACGGGGACGCCCGGGGACTCGGTGGCGCCTCGCCGGTCGCGGCCATCATGAGCAGCCCTTCCGGGAAGGGTTACTGGCTCGTCACCGCGGACGGAGCCGTCTTCTCCTTCGGTGACGCACCGTTCCTCGGCTCCCTCGGGTCGGTGGGCGTCCGCTCGACCTCCCCGGTGGTCGACGCCTCTGTCACGGACAGCGGGGGCGGCTACTACCTCGTCACTGCCAATGGTGCGGTCTTCACCTTCGGGGATGCCGTCTTCCGCGGCGCTGCGACGGCGTTGTCGGACCCGGTCACCTCGGTCGCCGTCAGCCCGGACGGGCGTGGGTACTGGTTGCTGGCTCGTGACGGTGGGATCTTCTCCTTCGGCGTGCCTTACGCCGGGAGCATCGCCGGCTTGGGCACGTGCGCCGTGTCGGACGCCGGCGTGGAGCTGGTCCCGACCGCCACCGGTGCCGGCTACTGGGTGGTCACCGAGCACGGCGGCGTGTTCACCTTCGGCGACGCGCCCTTCCACGGAGCCCCCGTGGGCCCGCTGGGCACCGACGTGGTGACGGACGTGGTCCGGTGGGGATGAGCGCCCGGGCTCGGTGGTCCGGGGCCGGGGCGCGCGGGCGGCGCCGGTTGGACCGCGGCGGAGTCTCCTCGTCGCCGCGCCGGCCCGGGCGTGCGGCGCCCCGTTCGTGGCCAGTGCCGTGCTGACGAGCGGTGATCGGTGTCGTCGATGTGTTCCGGGTCCTGCGGGCACCCGGGCTCATCGCGCGCGGTGCGGTCCGGCCGTGGGGGCGGCGTCCGGGCGACGGGGAACGGCTCCGTAGGCCGCTCGGTCAGTTGCCGTCGGGGTTGGCCCGGGTGACCTCGTTGCACCCTGACGACTGGTGAGGCCTCACAGCCCCAGGAGCGAGGGATCGATCCCGAGGGGCAGGGGGGTGTTGCCGGAGACGATGACGAACGTCGGTGTCAACAGCACCAACCACGTGTCCGGGCGTCGCAACCAGGTGCTCACCGAGGTCTCGTCGAGAGCGAGCCGGACGCAGAGGAGCACCAGCAGGGGGAAGGAGATCAGCACCATGACCCGCGTGTGATCGGCGCTCACGATCCCGATCCCGAGCACCAGGGCTGCGGCGAGCAGTCCGCGGACCCGCAGTCCGCGCGGAGCGGACGCCCAGACCGCAGGCAGCCGCCGGAGGAGCGGCACCCACAGGCCGCCGAGGACGGTCCACACGATCACGGGCGCCAGCAACGCGAAGCTGGTGAGGACGAGCCGCTGCATGTCCGGGTCCGTCAGGAACGAGGCGCGTGACCCGTTGGCCGCGCCGGCGGATCGCAGGTACAGCTCGAGGGCCACCTTGCCCCCGAGGGCGCCGACGAGGAGGGCGATCGGCCGGACGCGCAGCGCCAGCCCCTTGGTCAGCTCGGGGAGCAGCGCCAGCAGCACGACGCTGACGACGAACTGTTCGAAGTTCTGCACGCCGCCGAGGAAGGCCACGGCTCCCTGCAGCCACGGATTGCGGCCGAGGACCAGGAGGAGCAGGACCCACACGAACACGGAGAAGGCGTCGTACATGCCGATCCACTCGAGGAGCACGGCCGTGACCGGTGACACCACCAGGAGGCAGACCGCGATGGCTCCCCGCTGGATGCCCAGGCGACGGACCAGCCAGCCGGCCAGGACCAGTCCAGACAGCAGGAGGACGGCGAGGTGCAGGACGAGGAACCGGTCCGTGCCCGTCCAGCCCAGTGCGTGGTAGAGAGCCTGGCCCAGCGCTTGACGGAGGACGTACGCCTGCTCAGGGGGGAGGGGGGCCAGTGGCCAGGCCCGGGCGATCCCCTCGAAGCCCTCGATGTTCATGAGCTTCCCCGGACCCACCCGCCAGATGACGAGGAGACTCACGGCCAGCACGGTGATGCCCGCGAGGATCCGGGAGTCGGGCCTGCCGCCGTGGGTCGACGACGGGGGTCCTGACTCGGGTCGGTCGAGGAGGGTCACGGGCCGGACGATACCGACGGGAGGGTGTCGATCGGGCCGGGATGCCGGGGGCGGGGCACCTTTCGTCACAGCGGCCACGGGCGCCCCAGGCGTCCGCTCGGAGGCCCCGCCCGCCGCGTGGGCGGGGCCGATGCCCTCTAGGCTGGCCGCGATCTGCAACCGAGGGACGAAGGACACATGAAGCGCGCACTCATCACCGGCATCACCGGTCAGGACGGTCTGTACCTGTCCGAGCTGCTGCTGTCGAAGGGCTATGAGGTCTACGGCCTCATCCGGGGGCAGAACAACCCGAAGCTCGACCTGGTCCGTCAGACCGTGCCGGACGTGAAGCTGCTGACCGGTGACATCACCGACCTGTCCAGCCTCATCCGGGCCTTCTCCGAGGCTCAGCCCGACGAGGTCTACAACCTGGGCGCCATCTCCTTCGTGGCGTACTCCTGGGAGAACGCCCGGCTGACGTCGGACGTCACCGGCATCGGTGTGCTGAACATGCTGGAGGCGACCCGGCTCTACGCCGGCAGCGACCTGTCGAAGGTGCGCTTCTACCAGGCGTCGAGCTCGGAGATGTTCGGCAAGGTGCAGGACGTCCCGCAGCGGGAGAGCACCTTGCTGTGGCCGCGGTCGCCGTACGGCGTGGCCAAGGTGTACGGCCACTACATGACGATCAACTACCGCGAGTCCTACGGCATGCACGCCAGCTCCGGCATCCTGTTCAACCACGAGTCGCCCCGCCGCGGCCCGGAGTTCGTCACCCGCAAGGTCACCCAGGCCGTGGCGCGCATCTCCCTGGGCCTGCAGGAGAGCATCGCGCTGGGCAACCTGGACGCCAAGCGTGACTGGGGCTTCGCCGGTGACTACGTCGACGCGATGTGGCGGATGGTGCAGCAGGACGAGGCCGATGACTACGTGGTCGCGACCGGTGAGACGCACTCCATCCGGGAGCTGCTGGAGATCGCCTTCGCCCACGTGGGCATCGAGGACTGGTCGGGCAAGGTGTTCCAGGACCCGCGGTTCTTCCGCCCCGCCGAGGTCGACCTGCTCATCGGTGACCCGGCCAAGGCCAAGGAGAAGCTGGGCTGGACGCCGCAGGTCGGGTTCGAGGAGCTGGTCCGGATGATGGTCGACTCGGACCTGGCCCAGCAGAAGGAGCTCGCGGGCCGGTGAGCCCGGTCCGTGCGCTCGTCACCGGGGCGACGGGGCAGGACGGCAGCTACCTCGTCGAGCAACTGCTCGCCGAGGGCGTCGAGGTGCACGCCGTGGTCCGCGGTCAGGAGCCGGGCGGTCGTCCGTCCGGACACCTCCCCGACGGGGTGCACGTGCACACCGCCGACCTGCTGGCCGGTGAGCGGCTCGAGGCCGTCGTCGCCGAGGTGGAGCCGGACGAGCTCTACAACCTCGGTGGGCTGAGCTCGGTCGCGCTGTCCTGGCAGGAGCCGGCGCTCACCGCCCAGGTGAGCGGGGTGGCGGTCGGCCGGCTGCTGCAGGCCTCGCACGATCTGCAGGAGCGCACCGGTCGCCCGGTGCGCTTCGTGCAGGCGTCCAGCGCCGAGGTGTTCGGTCACGCCGACCAGGTCCCGCAGGACGAGACCACCCCGGTGCGCCCGATCACCCCCTATGGGGCTGCCAAGGCCTACGGCCACCTGCTGGTCGGGGTCTACCGGGCGCGGGGGCTGCACGCGTCCAGCTGCATCCTCTACAACCACGAGTCGCCGCGGCGTCCGGAGACGTTCGTGACCCGCAAGGTCACCGCCGCCGCAGCCCGGATCGCCCGCGGTCAGCAGGACGAGCTGGCGATGGGCAACCTGGACGCCCGTCGGGACTGGGGATGGGCGCCGGACTACGTCGCGGCGATGGTCCTCGCGGCGCGGGCCGACGAGGGCCGGGACTACGTCGTGGCGACCGGGGTGGGGCACAGCGTCCGGGAGTTCGTGGCCGCGGCCTTCCGCGCCGCGGGCATCGACGACTGGGAGCGGCACGTCACCCTCGACCCGCGCTTCGCCCGGCCGTCGGACGCGCCGGAGCAGCTCGGGGACGCCTCGCGCGCCCGGGAGCTGCTCGGGTGGGCGCCCACGGTGCCCTTCGAGGAGATCGTCGCCCGGATGGTCGAGACGGACCTGGCGCTGACCGCGGAGCGCCCTCCGGGCTGACCCGTTCGACGGGTCAGCGGGGCCCGTCGGCCGCTGCCCGGGACAGCACGGCCGCGGTCTGGTCCGCCGTCCGGGACCAGTCCAGGTCTGCTGCCCGGGCGAGCGAGCCGGTGCGCAGCACCTCCCGGCGTGTCGGGTCAGCGGCCTCCGCCAGTCCGCGGGCGACGTCGGCGGGATCGCGCGGTTCCACGAGGACGGCGGCGCCACCGGCGGCCTCCTCGGTCGCGGTCCCCGACGACGTGACGACGGGGACCCCGTGCGCCATCGCCTCGGTCACCGGCAGCCCGTACCCCTCGCGGAGGGACGGGTAGCAGAACAGCAGGGCGCCGGCGTAGGCCGCGTCCAGCTCGGTGCGCGGGAGCCGCCCGAGGACGCGGACCCGGTCGGTGGGCACCCGGCGCAGTCGCGCGGTCTCCGGGCCCCAGCCCTCGGGGCCGACGAGGACCAGGTCGACGTCCAGGCCGGTGCCGGTGGCGAACTGCTCGAAGGCCTGCACGAGCACGGGCAGGTTCTTCCGCGGCTCGCGCGTGCCGGTCCACAGCACGTAGGGGCGGGTCAGCCCGTGTCGTGCGCGGAACCGCGCCACGTCCTCGGGTGTGGTGTGCACCGGTCGCACGCCGTGCGGCACGACGGTGATGCGGGCGGGGTCGATGCCCTGCTCGACGCACTCCGCGCGGGTGGCGTGCGAGGGCACGACGACTGCGGTGGCCTCCCGTCGGGTGATCTCCAGTCCCCGGCGGAAGAAGGCCGCGCCGTGCGCGGTGAAGTGCTCGGGGTCCTGCAGGAACGCCAGGTCGTGCACCGTCACCACGAGGGGCCGGCGCCGTCCGGGGATCGCCCAGGTCGTGGCGTGGACGACGTCCAGTCCGCGGTCCGGCCGTGGGCGGCGCGTGGACTGCCAGAGCTGGTAGAGCGCCCGCCGGGGCACCGGGGAGCGCCGCAACGGGACGGGGAGGCGATCACCCTCGGGCGTCCGCCCGCCGTGGCGTGCGGTGAGTCCGGTCAGCCGCAGGTCCGCCCGCCCCGACAGCTCGGTGAGCAGTTCGCGCACGTACGTGCCCGACCCGCCGGGTTGGGGCTGCCAGCACTGCTCGACCGTCATCCCGACGCGCAGCGGGCTCCGATCGGGGGCCATGACGCTCCTGCCTGTCATGGCCCCCGATCGGGAGCGGGGGCCTGGTGGTGACCGTGCTGGTGCGACGGACGCCCGAGCAGGCTACGTCGGCGGCCCGGCCACCAGCCCCCGAGCGGTCAGACCGGAGCCGTCGCGCGCTCACCCCGCCGGGGGAACGGGATCCGGGCGGGGGTGCTGCGCACCGCACGGAGCTGGACCAGGCGGCGGGCGGCTTGGTAGAGCGCGGAGTCGGCCCGGTTCAGCGAGTCCAGCGCACGCAGGTCGCCGGGCGTGAGGGCCGGGAGCTCCCACGGTGCGCCGGCGGGACGGACGTTCGAACGGGGCATCGCGGTGGCCGGCGGCCAGCCCCGCCGGTTCGCCACCCGCTGGGCGAGGGCGTCCAGCTCCTCGGCGAAGCCGAAGTCGGCCATCCGCCGGAGCCGCTGGGTCGCGCGGTGCACCAGCACCGGCTTCGACGGCAGTGCGGCCAGCTCGTAGCGGGCCTGGGCCAGGAAGAACCCCGTCGCCTCCTCGGGCAGGCGGGTGTCACGCGTGTCGGCGGTGCTGGTCGCGAGGTAGCGGGCCTGGACGTCGGTCAGCGCCAGTCGCAGCACCGGGTCCTGGACCACGGCGGCGAGGTCGTTGCCGATGCGGTGGAGTCGATCGTGCAGGTAGTGCTCGGGAGCGCGCCAGATGTGGCACAGGTGGGAGACGGTCCGCGCGCGGGGGTTGCGGAGCAACGTGATGTCGACGGTGGGCCCGGCGAGTCGCCGGGACAGCTCGTCGGCGAGGTGTCCCCGGTACAGCAGCCGGCCCCGGAGGTCCTCGTCCCTCGTGGCCTCCAGCTGGGGGAGGAGTTGGGGGGCGAAGACGTCATCCGGCTCGTGGTGGGAGTCGAGCCACTGGATGAACGACGTGCCAGCGGTCTTGGGGATGTGCCAGAAGTACAGCGGGAGAACCGTCACGTACCGGAACCTAAACATCACTCTGTGTGCGAGCCAGCAGGCGCGCGTCCGCGGGCCTCGTGAGTCGCCGCCCGCCACACCAGCCCCTCGCGGCGCGGAGCCGGTCTGGTCATCCGCCCTCCGGGACGGTCCGCGGTGCTCGTAGGGTGACCGCGTGGTGAGGCTGATGGCATGGGGCTGAAGGTGTTGGTCGACGTCACGGCGATCCCGCACGACCGCGGTGGGGTCGGCCGCTACCTGGACGGCGTCCTGCCTGCGCTGGGCGAGCGTGACGTCGACCTGCTGGTCGTCGCCCAGCCGCACGACGTCGCCGGCTTCGCCCGGACGGTCCCGGCCGCCGAGGTGGTCGCTGCCCCGGGACCGGCCGCCCGCCGTCCGGTACGGCTGGCGTGGGAGCAGAGCGGCCTGCCCCGGCTGGCCCGCCGCTGGAGGGCCGACGTGCTGCACAGCCCGCACTACACCCTGCCGCTGGCGGCCCCGGTGCCCGTCGTCGTGACCGTCCACGACGCGACCTTCTTCACCGATCGGGCCGTGCACTCGCCGGTCAAGGCCCGGTTCTTCCGCGGAGCCACCCGGCTGGCCGGGCGCTGTGCGGCCGCGCTGATCGCGCCGTCGGAGGCGACCCGGGCCGAGGTGGCCCGGGAGGCGGACGTGGACCCCGGCAAGATCCACGTCGCGTGGCACGGGGTCGACGACACGGTGTTCCGTCCCCCGGCCGACGGCGATCGGGCCCGGGTCGCCGCATCGCTGGGCCTGTCCGGTCGCCGGTACGTCGCCTTCCTGGGCACGATCGAACCGCGGAAGAACGTGCCCGCGCTGATCGGCGCCTGGGTGGACGCCGTCCGCGAGCAGGACGACCCACCGGCGCTGGTGCTGGCCGGCGGGATGGGCTGGGACGACCGGGTGGACGCCGCCGTGGCCGCCGTCCCGGCACACCTGACCGTGCTGCGTCCCGGCTACCTGCCGCTCACCGACCTGCCCGGCTTCCTCGGCGGGGCGGAGGTCGTGGCCTATCCGAGCCTCGGCGAGGGCTTCGGCCTGCCGGTGCTGGAGGCGATGGCCTGCCGGGCGACGGTGCTCACCACCGAACGGCTCGCGCTGCCCGAGGTCGGCGGTGACGCGGTCGCCTACTGCGGCGTCGACCAGCCCTCGATCGCTGCGGCACTGCGCTCGCTGCTCGCCGATGCCGGGGAGCGGGAGAGGCTGGCGACCCGGGCCGTGACCCGGGCGGCCACGTTCACCTGGGGCCGGGCCGCGGACGTGCACCTCGCGGTGTACGAAGCCGCTGCCGGGTCGGGTCCGTGGTGGCGCCGCCGCTGACGTGCCCGCCGGCCGAGCCGGTGCGCGGTGTGGCTCCCGGCGCCGTCTAGGGTCGCGCTGTGGGCAGCACCTCGGCGACACTGACGGTCGTCGTCGTCACCTACTCGCCCGGGGAGACGCTGGCCGCCTTCCTGGACTCCCTGGCCGAGGCGACCACCCGCCGGTACGAGGTGGTGCTGGCCGACAACGGCTCCACCGACGGGGTGCCCGAGCAGATGGCCCGGGAGCGCCCCGAGGTCCGGCTGCTGCGGACCGGCGGCAACGTCGGGTACGGCGCCGCAGCCAACGCCGGGCTGGCCGACCTCAGCTCGGGCCATGCGCTGATCGCCAACCCCGACGTCCGCTTCGAGCCCGGTTCGGTCGACGAGCTGCTGGCCGCGGCCGCCCGGTGGCCCCGCGCGGCGACGCTCGGACCGGCGATCCGGACGCCGGAGGGGACCATCTACCCCTCCGCCCGCGAGTTGCCGGCGCTGTCGACCGGTGTCGGGCACGCCCTGCTCGGCTGGGCCTGGCCGGCCAACCCGTGGACGGCCCGGTACCGCCGGGAGCACGAGGAGATCGTCGAGCGTCCGGCGGGCTGGCTCTCCGGCAGCTGCTTCCTGGTGGACGTGGGCGCCTTCGCCTCGGTCGGTGGCTTCGACCCTGGCTACTTCATGTACTTCGAGGACGTCGACCTGGCCCGCCGCCTGGGTCAGCGAGGGTGGCTGCAGGTGTACGTGCCCACCGCTGTGGTGACGCACGAGGGCGGGCACGCGACGAAGCGCTCGGCCCACCGGATGCAGCGGGTGCACCACACGAGCGCGCTGCGGTACCTGTCGGCCGACTACCCGCGACGCCGGCACGCCCCGCTGCGGGCGGTGCTGCGGGCCGGACTGGGCGGCCGGATGCTGGTCTCCTACGTCAGCAGCCGGGTGGACGAGGGTGCGCAGCCGCAGCAGACGGTCGACGAACTCCCGGCCCAGCGGAGCCGTCGGCGCCTCCGCCGCGGCTGACCCGGCCCCCTTCACCCCGACACGATGACGACTGAGGACGGACGACCATGCGACACGCGGTGATCATGGCGGGCGGATCCGGCACCCGGCTCTGGCCGCTGTCCCGGGCCGAGCGCCCGAAGCAGCTGCTCGACGTCGTGGCTGCGGAGGACGGCTCCGCGCACAGCCTGCTGGCCGAGGCCTTCACCCGGCTGCAGGCGGTGCTCCCGACGGAGCAGATCTGGGTGTGCACCGCGGCCCGGTACGGCGACCAGGTGCGGGCCGCGCTGCCCGAGCTGCGGGCCGACCGGCTGGTCCTGGAGCCGGTCGCCCGGGACACCGCCAACGCCGTCGGGCTGGCCGCCGCACTCGTCGCCGACGTCGACCCCGACGCCGAGCTGGCCGTGGTCAGCGCCGACCACGTGATCCGGCCGGTCGAGCGGTTCGCCGACGCGCTGCGCACCGCCTACGACCTCCTCGCCGTCCGGCCGCGGGCGCTGGTGACCCTCGGTGTCACGCCGACGTCGCCGGCCACCGGCTTCGGCTACGTGCAGAAGGGCGCGCCGACCGAGGTGGCCGGCGCGAGCGAGGCGGCGTCGTTCCGGGAGAAGCCGGACCTGGCCACCGCCGAGCAGTACCTGGCCAGCGGCGAGTACGTCTGGAACTCGGGGATGTTCGTCTGGCGGGCGCAGACCGTCCTGGACGCGCTCGCCGACCACCTGCCGGAGTCGGCCGCCGGCCTGGGGCGCATCGTCGCCGCGCCGGCCGGCCCGGAGCGGGACGCCGTCCTCGCCGAGGTCTTCCCGACCCTGCCGAAGATCAGCGTCGACTACGCCGTGCTGGAGCCGGCGGCCGCGGAGCCTGGCCGGGTGGCCGTGGTCGACCTGGACGTCGACTGGCTGGACGTCGGCTCGTGGCCGGCGCTGGCGAACACGCTGACCGCCGACGAGGCGGGCAACGCCACCCGGGGGCTGACCGTGCTGCTGGACAGCTCGGGCAACGTCGTGCTGAGTGACGACCCGGAGCACCTGGTCGCGCTGGTCGGCGTGCGGGACAGCGTGGTCGTGCACACCGCCGACGTCACGATGGTCTGTCCCGTCTCCGACGCCGAACGGGTCAAGCAGCTGCTCGGCGCGACGGGGGAGCGGTTCGGCCCGCGCTTCAGCTGAGGGCGTCCGGTGGCGGCAGCGCGCTGGTTAACCTCGGGCGCATGAAGAACCTCGACGTCGCCGCTGTCGTCACCGGAGGGGCCTCTGGCCTCGGTGAGGCCACCACCCGTGCGCTGACCGCGGCCGGTGTCGCGGTCACCGTCCTGGACCTGCAGGAGGACCGCGGGCAGGCGCTGGCCGCCGAGCTGGGGGGCCACACCACCTTCGTCCGCACCGACGTCACCGACGAGGCGTCGGTGCAGGCGGCGATCGAGGACGCGACGGGCAAGGACCGGCCGCTGCGGATCGCGGTCAACTGCGCCGGCATCGGCTGGGCGCAGCGGGTGCTCGGCCGCGACGGGTCCGCGCACGACCTGGCCCCGTTCAGCCGCACCGTGACCGTCAACCTGATCGGCACCTTCAACGTGCTGCGGTTGGCCGCCGCCGCGATGGCCCGCACCGAGCCCGACGAGGACGGCGAACGCGGCGTCGTCGTCAACACCGCCTCGATCGCCGCCTACGACGGCCAGATCGGCCAGACCGCCTACGCCGCGTCCAAGGGCGGCATCGTCGGACTGACCCTCCCGGCGGCGCGCGACCTCTCCTCCGTCGGCGTGCGGGTCTGCACGATCGCCCCCGGGCTGGTCGACACCCCGCTGCTCGCCTCGCTGCCCGAGGAGGCCCGGACGGCGCTGGCCGCCGGCATCCCGTTCCCCAAGCGGCTGGGGCGGCCCGAGGACTTCGCCGAGCTGGCGCTGGACATCGTGCGGCACGGCTACCTGAACGGTGAGGTCGTCCGGATGGACGGCGCGCTGCGGATGGCACCGCGCTGACGACAGCACGTACCGGGAGGAACGCCGTGGGGGAGCTGTCGGCCGTCGACGCACCGGCGCACGACCAGGTCTGGACGCCGGACTGGCCGCTGGACGTGCGCCGGACGCTGTCCCGGGACCGCCGGGGCACCGGCGACCCGACGCTGCGCTACGCCGAGGACGGCGTCTGGCGGACGACGACCACCCCCGATGGGCCGGCCACCGTGCGGCTGACCGGAGGCGCGTCGGCCATCCGGGTGCAGGCCTGGGGACCGGGCGCAGCGTGGGCCGGCCGGCGCGCGCCCCGCTGGCTGGGGGCCGACGACCGGCCGGAGGACTTCGACCCGACCTCGCACCCGCTCGTCGCCCGGCTGCACCGCGGGGCGCCGTGGCTGCGGCTGGGCAGCACCGGGCGGGTGTGGGACGCCCTGCTGCCGGCCGTCCTGGAGCAGAAGGTGACCGGCATCGAGGCGCACCGCACCTTCCGTGAACTGCTGGGGCTGGCCGGTGAGACCGCGCCCGGACCGGCGCCGGCGGGGATGCGGGTGGTGCCCTCGGCCGAGCGGGTGCTCGCGGTCACCGACTGGCAGTGGCACGGCTGCGGGCTGGACGGTGCCCGCCGCCGGTCGCTGCGGGCGGTCGCCTCGGTCGCGTCCCGGCTGGAGGCCGGCGTCCACGACGACTGCGCCGACCTGCGCCGCCGGCTGCAGTCGGTGCCGGGCATCGGCGTCTGGACCGCGGCCGAGGTGGCCCAGCGCGCCGTGGGCTGCCCGGACTCGGTCAGCGTCGGCGACTACCACCTGAAGAACCTGGTGGGCTGGTCGCTGGCCGGCCGGAAGACCGACGACGCCGGGATGCTCGAACTGCTGGAGCCCTGGCGCGGGCACCGGCAGCGCGTCGTCCGGTTGCTGGAGGTCGGCGGCAGCATGCCGCCCAAGCGGGGCCCCCGGATGGCCCCCACCCAGTACCGCTCGATCTGACTCCGGTCAGCCGGCGAGCAGGCCCCGCAGGTAGTCGCCGTACCCGCTCTTGGCCAGCGGCTCGGCCGCGGCGCGGAGCCCCGCGTCGTCCAGCCAGCCGTTGCGCCAGGCGACCTCCTCGATGCAGCCGATCTTCAGCCCCTGCCGCTCCTCGACCACCGAGACGAACTCGGTGGCCTGGCGCAACGAGGCGAAGGTGCCGGTGTCCAGCCAGGCGGTGCCACGGTCCAGCACGGTGACGGTGAGCCGGCCCTGCCGCAGGTAGTGCTCGTTGACGGCGGTGATCTCCAGCTCGCCCCGGGCACTGGGGGTGATGCCGCGGGCGACCGCGACGACGTCCGGGCCGAAGAAGTACAGCCCCGGGACGGCGTAGGAGCTCTTGGGCACCGCCGGCTTCTCCTCGATGGAGAGCACCCGGCCGGCGTCGTCGAACTCCACGACGCCGTAGGCCGCCGGGTCGGCGACGTGGTAGGCGAAGACGTGCCCGCCGTCGGGCTCGGGCAGCCGGGACAGGGCGGTGCCCAGGCCGGCGCCGTAGAAGATGTTGTCGCCCAGCACCAGGGCGGCCGCCTGGCCGTCGAGGAAGTCCGCGCCGATGAGGAACGCCTGCGCGAGCCCCTCCGGCCGGGGCTGCACCGCGTACTCGATCCGCATGCCCAGCCGCGTGCCGTCACCGAGCAACCGGGCGAAGGAGTCGCGGTCCTCCGGGGTGGTGATGACCAGGACCTCGCGGATCCCCGCCATCATCAGGGTGGAGAGCGGGTAGTAGATCATCGGCTTGTCGTAGACCGGCATGAGCTGCTTGCTGACGCCCAGGGTGATGGGCCACAGTCGGCTGCCGGTCCCGCCGGCCAAGATGATCCCTCGCATCCGCTGACCGTAAGCGGCCGGTGACGTGGAGCGGTGGTGCCACTCACCCCGGCGGATGAGCTCCGACGTGGCACGCCCCGCCCGGCAGCCGCGTCGCCTAGCGTCTCGGGCATGCGCGTCCTGGTCACCGGCGGTGCCGGCTTCATCGGTTCGCACTACGTGCGCACCATGCTCTCCGGCGGGTACCCGGGCTTCGAGGACGCCGAGGTCACCGTCTTCGACAAGCTCACCTACGCCGGCAACCTGGCCAACCTCGCCCCGGTCTCCGACAGCCCGCGCTACCGGTTCGTGCAGGGCGACATCTGCGTCGCCGCGGACCTGGACGCTGCCCTGCCCGGGCACGACATGGTGGTCCACTTCGCTGCGGAGTCCCACGTCGACCGCTCGATCACCGGTGCCGCCGGCTTCGTGCTGACCAACGTGCTGGGCGCCCAGCAGGTGTTCGACGCCGCGCTCCGGCACGGCGTCCGCCGGGTCGTGCACGTCTCCACCGACGAGGTCTACGGCTCGATCGACTCCGGCTCGTGGACCGAGGACCACCTGCTCGAGCCCAACTCGCCGTACTCGGCGGCGAAGGCGGGCAGCGACCTGATCGCCCGGGCCTACGCGAAGACCTACGGGCTGGACGTCTCGATCACCCGGTGCAGCAACAACTACGGGCCGTACCACTTCCCGGAGAAGGTCATCCCGCTGTTCGTCACCAACCTGCTGGACGGGCTCACGGTGCCGCTCTACGGGGAGGGCGCCAACGTGCGCGACTGGCTGTTCGTCGACGACCACTGCCGGGGGATCCAGCTGGTGCTGGAGAAGGGGCGGCCGGGGGAGTTCTACAACATCGGCGGTGGGCGGGAGCTGTCCAACAAGGAGCTCACCGAGCAGCTGCTGGTGGCCACCGGCCGCGACTGGAGCCACGTGGAGAACATCGTCGACCCGCGCGGCGGCGGTCACGACCTGCGCTACTCCGTCGACCACTCCAAGACCGCTGCGCTCGGCTATGCCCCGCGCATGAGCTTCGAGGACGGTCTCGCGCTGACCGTCCAGTGGTACCGGGACAACCGCGCCTGGTGGGAGCCGCTCAAGGCCGCCGCGGCGACCGCGCGCTCGTGACCGCCCCGACCTCCTGGCTGGTCACCGGGGCGGGCGGGCAGCTCGGCACCGACCTGCAGGCGGTGCTGGCGGCGGACCGTCCGGACGACACCGTGACCGCGCTCGGCCGGGCCGAGCTGGACCTCACCGACGAGGCCCAGGTGCGCGCGCGGGTCCGCGGGTGGCTGCACCTGGCCCGGGCGGCCGGTGCGCGGCCGGTGGTGGTCAACGCCGCCGCCTACACGGCGGTGGACGCCGCTGAGGACGACGAGGCGACCGCGCTGCTGGTCAACGGGGCCGCCCCGGGCTGGCTGGCCGAGGAGCTGGCCGGGCGCGGCCGGCTGGTGCACGTCTCCACCGACTACGTCTTCGCCGGCACGGCCAGCACGCCGTACCGGGTCGACGACGAGCCCGCACCGCGGACCGCCTACGGCCGGACGAAGCTGGCCGGGGAGCACGCGATCGCGGCGGTGGACGACGACGCCGTCGTCGTCCGGACCTCCTGGGTGCACGCCGCGCACGGCAGCAACTTCGTGCGCACCATGCTCCGGCTCGAGCGCGAGCGGGACACCCTGTCCGTCGTCGACGACCAGACCGGCAGCCCGACCTGGTCGGCCGACCTCGCCCGCGGGCTGGTGGAGGTGTCGCTGGCACAGGCTCGCGGCCTGTTGCACGCCACGAACGGCGGCTCCACCACCTGGTTCGGGCTCGCCCGGCTGGTCTTCGAGCTCGCCGGCGCCGATCCGGGGCGGGTGCAGCCCACCACGACCGACGCGTTCCCCAGCCGTGCGGTGCGACCGGCCTACAGCGTGCTGGACCCCGCTGCCTGGGTGGCGGCCGGGCTGACGCCGCTGCCGCCCTGGGCGACCTCCGTGCGCGCCTGCGTCGACCGGCTCGGCGCCCTCCGCAGCTGACCCGGGTGGGGCTGGAGTCGCGAGCTCGTCAGCTGCCGCGCAGCTCTGCGTACCGCGCCTGACACTCGGCCATGGTGGGCAGCAGGCCCTGCTCACGGGCGGCGGCGAGGGTGGGCGCGGCGAGGTCCTTGGCTGACAGCTCGAACTCGACGTCGGCCGGCCAGGGCAGGTCCAGCTCGGGGTCCATCGGGTGCACGCCGAACTCCCGACCGGGGGAGTAGCCGGTGGACACGAGGTAGGTGACCGAGCTGGCGTCGGCGAGGGAGACGAACGCGTGTCCCAGCCCTTCGGCCAGGTAGACCGCGCGCGGCTGCGCGCTGTCCAGCAGCACCGTGTCGTGCACACCGAAGGTCGGCGAGCCGACCCGCAGGTCGACCACCACGTCGAGCACCGTGCCGGCCGGGCAGTAGACGTACTTGGCCTGGCCGGGGGGCACCGAGGCGAAGTGCACGCCCCGCAGCGCGCCGCGGGCGGAGACGCTGTGGTTGGCCTGGGCGATCCGGAAGCCCGGACCGACCGCCTCGGCGAGCACGTCGGCGCGGAACCACTCGGTGAACCGGCCGCGGGTGTCACCGTGCGGGACCAGGTCCAGCGCATAGGCGTCGGGGACG
Source organism: Modestobacter sp. VKM Ac-2985 (assembly GCF_026967925.1). Lineage (GTDB taxonomy): Bacteria > Actinomycetota > Actinomycetes > Mycobacteriales > Geodermatophilaceae > Modestobacter. The sequence goes on from NZ_JAPVBI010000002.1 coordinate 1,055,393, forward strand.
GCGAGCTCACGGATCTGCACGGGTCGACGCTAGCGACCGCCGGCGGAGGCGGGCACCGGGTCTCCCCCTCAGGTGGGGGTGCGCCCCAGCCACACCCGGCCGGCCAGCGACGCACCGCCGAAGGTCGCGGCCGGCTCCCACCGGGTCGCCCAGCCCTCGGCCTGCAGCTGGACCAGCGCCGCGCCGACGACCGCGCCGAGGGCCAGCGAGGTGACCGGGGTGATCGGGTCGGCCAGGTGGACGTCGACGACGTCGCCGTCCTCCCCCTCCTCGCTGCCGTAGCGGAAGACCACCGGGAACTCCGGCAGCGCGGCCACGGCGGTCCGGAAGGCCTCGGCGACGGCGAGCAGGGCGCCGTCCCGATGGGCGAGGGAGGCGGAGCTGGCGCGGCTGCCGACCAGGTCCCGGGCGCCCGTGGGGAACAGGTCGCCGGCGCCGAGCCGGACCAGCGGACGGGTGCCGTCGTCCGGCACCGGTGGCGCGAACCGCAGACCGCGCACCACCGCCACCGGGACGCCACCGAGCTTGCCCTTGACCAGGTCACCGGCGGCGGCGAGCTCGTCGACCACCGCGACCTGGGTGGTCTCCAGCCGGTTGCCGTGCACGTCGACGGCCCCGCGGTGGTCGACCAGGGCGGGCAGCCCGGCCGCCCCGATCGCCACGTCGGTGACCCCGTCCCGCCAGGGCCGGCCGAAGGTGTCGCTGACCACGACGGCCACGGTCACCCCGAGCAGCTCGTGCAGCCGGTCACGCAGCCGCCGGGCCGAGGCGTCGGCGTCCTCGGGCAGCAGCACCAGGGCGTCGGAGGCGACGTTGGAGGCGTCGATGCCGGCGGCGGCCACCACCCAGCCGTGCCGGGTCTCGACGATCCTCAGCGGCCCGCGGCGGGCGACGACCCGCACCGTCTCGGCGGTGATCGCCTGCTGTCGTGCGGTCTCCCGGTCGGTACCCGGCGGGACCGACACCAGGTTGCCCTCGACCTTGGACACGACCTTCGACGTCACCACCAGGACGTCGTCGTCGCCCAGCCAGGGGGCAGCGGCGGCGACGGCGCCGGCGAGGTCGTCGCCAGGGGAGAACTCGGGCAGCCCGGCCACCGGCAGCACCGAGATGCCCGCCGGTGGTGCGGTCACCGGGACCCTGCTCCGGCTGCGTCCAGCGCGGCCTGGGCCAGCGCCTGCGTCGCCTCCGGTGAGCTCATCAGCAACGGGACGGCGCGCACGTCGACGCCGGGCACGGTGGCCTGGTCGCCGGTGTGCACCAGCCAGGCGTCCAGCAGGCCGCCGGCGGACCGGGCGCCGTAGTGCCGGCCGACACCTTCCGCGCTGACCTCGACGCCGACCACGGGCAGACAGCGGTCGGCCATGCCGCGCAGCGCGGCGCCGTCGACGATGGGGGAGATGCCGACCACCCGGCCGGCGGCGGCCCGGACGGCGTCGCGGATCCCGGGCACCCCCAGCACGGTGCCGATCGAGACGACCGGGTTGGACGGGGCGAAGAGCACCGCGTCGGCGGTGCGGAGGGCCTCGACGACGCCGGGGCCGGGACGGGCGTCGTCCACCCCGACCTGGACGAAGCTGCGGGCGGCCAGGGCGGCCCGGTGCCGGATCCACCACTCCTGGAAGTGGATGGCGCGCGGGCGGCCGGTGTCGGGGTCGTCCACCACGACGTGCGTCTCGACCCGCTGGTCGCTCATCGGCAGCAGCCGCACCCCCGGTTGCCAGCGCTGCGCGAGCGCGGCGGTGACGTCGGAGAGCGGGTAGCCGGCGTCGAGCATGCGGGTGCGGACGAGATGGGTCGCGATGTCCCGGTCGCCGAGACCGAACCACGTCGGTTCTGCACCGTAGGCGGCCAGTTCGTCCTTCACCGTCCAGCTCTCGCCCCGACGGCCCCAGCCACGGTCCTCGTCGATGCCGTCACCCAGCGTGTACATCACGGTGTCCAGGTCGGGGCAGATCCGCAGCCCGTGCAGGGTCACGTCGTCGCCGGTGTTGACCACGGCGGTCACCTCGGCGTCGGGAGCCGCCGCGAGGAGGCCGCGGAGGAAGCGGGCGCCGCCGATGCCGCCGGCGAGTACGACGATGTGCACCCCACCCATGGTGCCTGATCGTCAGAACTCCACGGCGGACCCGGGTCGGCCCCAGATGATCTACACGAAACCGTCCGGTCTCGATGGCAGATGGTGTGGCGGAACGCGGCGTGTCGGGGTGGGCTGTGATCACTCCCGGACGAGTTGTCACCTGTGGGACGGATGTGGTGCTGCGTTACACCGGCCCGACTTGACCTCGACTCAACGACACGCGTGTAATTCCGATGTCGTCATCAGGTGCTGGCGACTGGGACCCGCCCAGTTGCACGCGCCAGGACGCAGCGAGAGGGGACGCAACGTGATGGCCGAGGTGTCGTGGTTGACCGAGCACGAGAGCTCTGCAGCAGGCCCCACGCCGGCCTCCTCCGGGCGGGACGTGCTGGGGAGGGCAGGTGTCTTCGACGCCGGGCTCCCGGGCGTGGACGCCGAGGACCAGAGTTGGCAGGAGCGCGCGCTGTGCGCGGAGACCGACCCGGAGGCGTTCTTCCCGGAGAAGGGCGGCTCCACCCGCGAGGCCAAGAAGATCTGCACCGGCTGCGAGGTCCGCGCCGAGTGCCTGGAGTACGCGCTGACCATGGACGAGCGCTTCGGCATCTGGGGCGGGCTCTCCGAGCGTGAGCGTCGCCGCCTGCGCCGCCAGGCCGGCTGACGAAACCCAGGTCCCCTGGATCGCACGTCCCGAACTCCCCGTTCTCCTCCCGGACGGTCGGCGCAACGACGCGCCGACGAGGCTCGTCACCGAGCACCCCACCCGGCCGCTCTGCAGTCCGCCCCCACGGATCTCGCCCGTGTGATCGACTGGGCCCGTGCACACCCGGGTCGTCGACGGCCACACCGCCGTCGTCCGTGAGGTCCGCGCCGCCGCACCTCTCCTGACCGGCGTCGCCGCCCCCCTCCCCGCCCGCCCACCGTGGCTCACCGCTGCGCTGAACACGCAGGCCGGCCGCCCGTTCGGTCGGGTCCGTCCGCGGGCGGTGCTGGTCGGGCAGGACGCGGGAAGCCCTCCCGTCGGGGTGGCCCTGCTGTCCTTCCGGCGCCGCGGCGTCGGCACCGTGGTCACCCTGCTGGGTGCCGAACCCGGCCCGCTGCCCCCGGGACGACCTCAGTCCCGGCTGCCGGCCCGGGACGACGAGGTCGCCACACGGCTCGCCGCCGGGGTGATCGGCCTGCTGGACCGGGTCCGGGGCCCGTGGACCCTCCGGCTGACCGGGCTCCCGCTCGGCGACCCGACGGTGCGGCACCTCGCTGCCGGGCTGCCGGACGCCCAGCTGGCCACCGTCCGCAGTCGTCGCCTGGTCGACGAGCTGGACACCGTCGCCGACGTCGTCCGCAGTCGGGACCCGGCCGAGGTCGAGCGCTGGCTGCCGGCCGTGCTGGCGCAGCTCCCCGCCGCGCAGCGGGACTTCGTGCGCGCCGCAGCCCGGCTGCACGCCGCGACCGGCGAGCTGGAGGTCGCCGTCGTCCCGGCGGACGACGGGCCGAGGGCCGTGCTGCTCACCCTGCTCGATCGCGGCGCCGCCGGGGAGGAGCGCTGGCCGTGGTGGGGGACGAGCGACGTCGGCGGGCTCCGCCGTGAGCTCGGTGCCCCGGCGGGCACGCTGACGGCCGTCGCCGGCCTCACCCGGCTGGGCCGCCGGGGTGCGCTCAGCCGGGGTGCTGCAACCGGGTGACCCCGCGCTCGGGTGCGGTGGCCGCGCTGTCCAGCCCGATCCGGACGACGCCGGTCGCCGGGGCCGTGCCCTCCCGGCGCGGGCCGTCGGGGGTGATCGAGGCGGCCAGCTGGTAGGCCCTGCCGGTGTAGCCGGGCGGGCTCCCGTTCGGGCGCGTGTAGGTCGGGAAGAGACCCGTCAGCTCGATGCGGTCGCCGTCGCGGGTGACCTGGAGCTCCGGGTCGGCCAGGTCGGCGTACTCGGTGATCGACCGGGCGCAGCCGGCGGCCACCGGGTCGGCGGGGGGCTCGGCGGTCAGGCAGTTGTACGTGGGCAGCCGGACGTGTGCCAGGGCGCGTCGGCCGTCGGTGGTGAGGCTGACGCTGGGGTAGGTGACGGTCAGCCCCACGGCCCGCTCCTCCAGCAGCACCCCGCCGAAGCTCGCCGTCGCCGCGACGCCGTCGGCGCCCAGCGGGACGGAGGACAGCGCCAGGGCGCCCGCCTCGGGCTGGGTCGCGGCGGCCGGCACACCGTTCTCGGGAGTCGGCGCGGCGGGCGCGGGGTCGGTCGGGGCAGGGGGAGCGCCCGTCGTCCCGGTGAGGGTGCCGTCCGCCGCGGTGTCGTCCAGACCGGCGTCGCCGGCCTGGCTCGGGGGTGCGCCCACCGCCACGGCGGCGAGGACCAGCAGGGACGCCGCCGTCAGGGTGGTGGCGGACAGAGCCGTGCGCGACAGCGTGCCGCCGGGTGCCCGGACCGCGGTCGCCGTGACGCCCGTCCTGGCGGTCTGCGGCTGTGCGGCCGGCGGCCGGGTGGTGGCGGAGCCGGGCGGGGCCTCCCGGAAGCCGGGCAGGTCGTCGAGCTGCTCGACATCGGTGCCGTGGTGACCGGCCTCGCGGGCGGCCGGCCCGGCAGCAGCCCGCCCGGCCAGGAGCGCCGACGCCAGCGCGGCGCACAGCCCGGCGGCGAGGGCCAGCAGCACCGAGACGACCACCCACCGGGTCGCGGCCGGCGACCCGGTGGCGTCGGACGGGGAGGCCTCCCGGCCGGGGTCGACGTCCACGAGGTCCTCGGCGGCGCCGATCTCGACCAGCCGGTCCACCACGGCGTCGGCAGCGGTCACCGCCGCGTCCCGGTCGGGCAGTGTCACCCGGACCGCGACGGTGGCGGTGCCGGGGGCGCGGTCGGCAGCGGTGCCCTCCTCGAGCTCGGCCAGCGACACCTCGGCCAGCGCGGGCGCGCCGGCCCGCGCCTCGGCCAGCACCTCGGCCGATCCGGCGAGCGCGGTGTACCGGTCGGCCAGCAGCAGGGCGGCACCGGCGCCGGCCTCGGTGCGGGGGGTCACGGTCAGGGTCGCGGTGGCCGTCGTCGTCCGGGGCTGGAGGGCCAGCAGCGCCAGGCCCGCGGCGAGGACGACGAGGACGGCGACGACCCCGGTGACGACTGCCCGTCGGGCACCCTGCCGGCCGGGCCGGCTCTGGTCAGCTGCGCTCATCTCGGCGCCCAGCATGGCAAAGGGGTCCGGTACGGCCCGTTCAACCTGCGGGGTCGATCTCCTCGGGGTCCCGCCCCAGCAGCACCGCCACCTGGTCGACGACGACGTCCCGCACCAGGTCGGCGAGGTCGTCGCGGTCGGCGGCGCGGATCTCCAGCGGACGGCGGTAGACCACGATCCGAGCCGGGTGCTCGTGCCCGCCCTCCCGGTGTGCGGGCAGCACCCGGGCCAGCGGGACGCTGCCGTCCTCCAGCACGTCGGCGTCCAGCACCACGTCGTCCGGGCTGGTGTGGTCCACCCAGGGCACGTCCTCGACGGCGAACTCGACGCCGGCCAGCTCGCGCTCCCAGCGGCGCTCCAGGTCCTCGACCGCGTCCAGGACCAGGTCGTCGAACTGCTCGGCGCGGCTGCGGGACAGCGGCACCGTCGGTGGCACGAGACGACCACGCAGGCCGCGGCCATGGCGGTCGCGCCGGGCGCGGGAAGGGAGGCGGTCCATCGCGGCAGGAGCCTACGGCCTGACGTGGCCGTGGCCACGCCGGATCACCGGGGCATCCGGCGCCAGATCGGTCGGGGGAGGAGGCGCAGGACCGCTGCGACGAGCCGCAGGGACCCGGGCACCCACACCACGGTCCGGTCCCGGCGCAGGGCATCGGCCACGGCGGCGGCGACCTGGGTGGGGGTGCTCGACAGCGGGGCGGGGGACATGCCCGTGGTCATCCGCCCGACGACGAACCCCGGCCGGACCAGGAGCAGTCGGACCCCGGACCCGTGCAGCGCGTCGGTCAGGCCGCTGGCGAAACCGTCGAGCCCCGCCTTGGCCGAGCCGTAGACGTAGTTGGCCCGGCGCACCCTGGCCCCGGCGACCGAGGAGAAGACGACGATGCGCCCGCCCCCGCCGGCACGCATCAAGCGGGCCAGGTGGGTGAGCACCGAGACCTGGGCGAGGTAGTCGGTGGAGACGACGGCCACCGCGTGCTCCGCGTCCACCTCCGCCCGTGCCTGGTCGCCGAGCACCCCGAAGGCGAGCACGGCGACGGTGCGTCGGGGGTCCCAGCCGCCGGCCGGGTCGAGGGCGGCGCTCAGGAGCTGCTCGTGTCCGGCCAGGTCGTCGGCGTCGAACTCCAGCCGCTGCACCGACGTCGCGCCGGCCGCTCGGAGGCGCGCCTCCTCTGCGTCGAGGGCGTCGCTGCGCCGGGCTGCGAGCTGGACCCGCCGGGCGCCGTCGGCGACCAGTCGTTCGGCCAGCTCCAGGCCGATCTCACTGCGCCCGCCGAGCAGCAGCACCGTGTCGGGTCCGGTCGTCATGGGGGTCTCTCCCGGGTCGTGGTGCGGGGACGGCTGGGGCAGGTGTGCCAGGACGGGGACGAGGGGGTGGACGTGCGTGATCCGGTGTGCCTCCTCCCCAGACGGCGTCGGCCCGGATAGTGTGCCCAGCGTGAGGAACCGGTGGTGAGGCAGTCACGTCGCTGTTCGCGCAGCGGCTGCGCGCAACCGGCGGCGGCCACCCTGACCTACGTGTACGCGGAGTCCACGGCCGTCGTCGGCCCCTTGGCGACCTACTCCGAGCCGCACAGCTACGACCTGTGCGAGTTCCACGCCGAGCGGCTCACGGTGCCCCGGGGCTGGGAGGTCGTCCGGCACGAGATCGACGCCGACGACCTCGGCCCGACCGGTGACGACCTGCTGGCGCTGGCCGACGCGGTGCGCGAGGCGGCCCGCCCGGAGCCCCCGCGCGACCCGGCCGACGACGGCAGCGGCACCCGCCGCGGCCACCTGCGCGTCCTCCCCAACCTCCCCTGAGACGCTGGGGCGCCCGGCGCCCGCCGCGCCGTTAGGGTCGACCCGCCGTCGGTCACTCGGGCCGCGGTCACCGACTGCGAGGATGAGCTGCGTTGCCGGACCTGACATCGATCATCAAGGCCTACGACGTGCGCGGGGTCGTCCCCGACCAGTGGGACGAGACCGTCGCCCGCGCCATCGGGACCGCCTTCGCCGAGTTCGTGCACCAGGAGACGGGCGCGACCTCGGTCGTCACCGCGCACGACATGCGCGACTCCTCGATCCCGCTGTCCCGGGCCTTCGCGGAGGGCGTGCTGTCCCGCGGGCTCGACGTCGTCGAGGCCGGCCTGGGCTCCACCGACATGCTGTACTTCGCCGCCGGCTCGCTGGAGATGCCGGGTGCGATGTTCACCGCCAGCCACAACCCGGCGCAGTACAACGGCATCAAGCTCTGCCGGTCCGGCGCCGCACCGATCGGCCAGGAGTCCGGGCTGGTCCAGATCCGGGAGTGGGCCGAGCAGCTCCTGGACGGGGCGACCGTGTTCGATCGCGACCCGGGCCGCCTGGGCACGGTCAGTGGTCGGGACGTCGCCGTCGAGTACGCCGCGTACCTGCGGAACCTGGTCGACCTCTCCGGCATCCGGCCGCTGAAGGTCGTCGTCGACGCCGGGAACGGGATGGGCGGGCACACCGTCCCCGTGGTGCTCTCCGGCCTGCCGCTGGAGATCGTGCCGATGTACTTCGAGCTCGACGGGTCCTTCCCCAACCACGAGGCGAACCCGCTGGACCCGGCGAACCTGGTCGACCTGCAGGCGGGGGTGCGCGAGCACGGCGCCGACATCGGCCTGGCCTTCGACGGCGACGCCGACCGCTGCTTCATCATCGACGAGCGCGGTGAGCCGGTGAGCCCCTCGGCGATCACCGGGCTGGTCGCCGTCCGTGAGCTCGCCAAGGGCACCGGGACGGTGATCATCCACAACCTGATCACCTCCCGGGCGGTGCCGGAGATCGTCCGCGAGCACGGCGGGGAGCCGGTGCGCACCCGGGTCGGGCACTCCTTCATCAAGGCGGAGATGGCCCGCACCGACGCCGTCTTCGGCGGTGAGCACTCCGCGCACTACTACTTCCGCGACTTCTGGCGGGCCGACACCGGCATGCTCGCCGCGATGCACGTGCTGGCCGCGCTCGGCGAGCAGTCCCGCCCGCTGTCGGAGCTGACCGCCTCGTACGAGCGCTACGTGGCCTCGGGCGAGATCAACTCCACGGTCGCCGACCAGGACGGCCGGGTGGCCGCCGTCCGCGAGGTCTACGGCGACCAGGACGGGGTGACCTTCGACGACCTCGACGGCCTGACGGTCTCCCTGCCCGACGGCGCGTGGTTCAACCTGCGGGCCAGCAACACCGAGCCCCTGCTGCGGTTGAACGTCGAGGCGGCCGACGCAGCCCGCATGACGCAGGTGCGCGACGAGGTGCTCGAGGTGGTCCGCGCATGAGCGGCCCGGCCGCCGGCGGCGGGACGCTGGGCATCGACCCCGAGCTGCTCGCGATCCTCGCCTGCCCGGACACGCACCACACGCCGCTCACCGTCGACGTCGAGGCGAGCGAGCTGGTCTGCCCGAGCTGCTCCCGCGCCTTCCCGGTGCGCGACGGCATCCCGGTGCTGCTGCTCGACGAGGCCCGGCAGCGCAGCTCATGACCTCGCCCGAGCTCGCCGAGGAGGTCCTCGACGACCTCGAGCTGCTGCGTGCCCGCGACCCCCGGGGGCTGCTGCCGGCGGTCGCGGGTGCCGGGGCCCAGGTCCGGGAGACGACGCAGCTGACCCAGGAGGCCGGGCTGCAGCGGGCCACCTCGGGCGGCCGCCCGCGTGGGCTCGTGATCGTCGGGCGGCGCGAGGGAGCGGTCGCCGCGGCGGTGCTGCGGGCGCTGCTCGGGCCGGCCAGCCCGGTGACCGTGGACGTCGTCCCGGGGCCGGACCTGCCGGTCTGGATGGGTCCCTCGGACATCGCGGTGGTGGCGACCCGGACCGGCGCGGGCCGGTACGCCGTCACCCCCGCCTACGAGGCCGCCCGCCGCGGCGTCGTGCTGGTCGGCATCGGCGCCGAGGGCGCCCCGCTGCACGGCGCGTGCGCCAGCGCCCGGGCGCCCTACGTGCCGCTGCCGGCCTCCCGGGTGCAGCACACCGCGTTGTGGTCGCTGCTCACGCCCATGCTGCTGCTCGCCGCCGAGCTGGGGCTCGTCGCGGAGGACGCCGCCGACACCGAGCTGGTGGCCGCGGCGCTGGACGAGGTGGCGGCGGAGTGCGGCCCGGCCCGTGAGTCCTTCGTGAACCCGGCGAAGACCCTGGCGCTGGAGCTGCTGGACGCGCTGCCGGTCATCGCTGCCGAGGGTCCGCTGGCCGGGGCCGCGGCCGGCCGGGTCGCCGATCAGCTGGCCACCCTGGCCGGGCTGCCGGTGACCGGCTTCCGGCTGCCCGACCAGCGGGTCGCTGCGTGCACCGTCCTCGGCGGCCTGCTGGCGCCCGAGGAGGGGCAGGACGACTTCTTCCGGGATCGGACCGACGACGTCGGCCGCCGGCTGCGGCTGATCACCATCCGCGACGCGGACGCCGGCGAGCACGACGCCGGGGAACGCGACCCGCGGTCGGCCGGGGAGGCGATGCAGGAGGTGCTGCGCACCGCGGCGGCGCACAACGTCCCGGTCAGCGCGCTGGCCGAGCAGGCCGAACCGGAACGGCATCCCCGGCTGGCCCGGCTGGCCCGGCAGTTGTCCGTCGCCGACTTCAGCGCCGTCTACCTGGCGCTGGCGCTGGACCACGAGCGGGCGTTCCACACCTGACCTGGTGCACACCTCGGTGAGCGTGGTCGGCGGTTCGGCCGTGGACGCCGCTGAGTGCGGAGGTATGGTCCGGCGCGATGTGGCAGATGACGAACGCCGTGCGCCATTACCCCTGGGGATCCCGCACGGTGATCCCCGAGCTGCTCGGGCAGCCCTCACCGGCTGACCAGCCGCACGCGGAACTGTGGATGGGGGCGCACCCGGGGCAGCCGAGCGTGCTCTCCGACGGTCGACCGCTGGACAAGGCGATCGCCATGGACCCGGAGACGATGCTGGGTGCAGAGGCCCGGCACCGCTTCGGTGACCGGCTCCCCTTCCTGATGAAGGTCCTCGCCGCGGATGAGCCGCTGTCCCTCCAGGCGCACCCGACCACCGCTCAGGCAGAGGTCGGGTTCGCGGCGGAGGAGGCCGCGGGCGTCCCGCTCGACGACCCGACACGGACCTTCAAGGACCCGTTCCACAAGCCGGAGATCCTGCTGGCCATCACGCCGGTCGAGGCGCTCTGCGGCTTCCGCCCGCTGGTCGAGTCGCTGCACTGCCTGGCCAAGCTCCAGCTGACGGAGCTGCTGCCCACGGTCGCCGCGCTCGCCCACGGGGGCCTGCGGACCGCGATCCCCCAGCTGCTCGCCCTGTCCGAGCGGCGCCGGGAGTCGCTGGTCAGCGCGGTCGCGGAGAAGGCGGCGAGCTTCGTCGCCAAGCACGACCCCGAGTTCATCAACACCTACCGCTGGGCGGAGAACCTCGCCGAGGCGTACCCGGGTGACCCCGGCGTGGTCATCTCGCTGCTGTGCAACCACCTGACGCTGGCGCCGGGTGAGGCGGTCTTCCTGCCCGCCGGGAACCTGCACGCCTACCTCAGTGGTGCCGGGGTGGAGGTGATGGCCAGCTCGGACAACGTGCTCCGCGGCGGGCTGACGAGCAAGCACGTCGACCTGGCGGCGTTGATCGAGGTCCTGGACTTCACCGACGGCAAGGTGCCGGTCATCCACCCGGTGCTCGGCCGTGGTGGCCTGCGCTACCCCGTCCCGGTCGACGACTTCGACCTCACTCGCTGCCAGGTCGACGTCGACCCCGGTGTGCTCACCACGGCCGGGCCGCAGGTGGTCCTCTGCGCGGAGGGCGTCGCGGTGCTCACCGGCGCGGACGGCGACTTGACCTTGCGGCAGGGACAGTCGGCGTTCGTGCCCGCCGGGCAGGCGGTCACCGCCCGCGGGCCCGCGGTGCTCTACCGCGCCACCACCGCGCAGCCCTGACGGGACCGCAGGGCCACCGGGCGGGGTGCTCCGGCGGGTAGGATCGACGACGGCACGAGCCCCGCCGAAGCCTCGGCATGCTCGCTCGCCCCGCAGCCGCGGGGACACAGCGACCGACAGAGCCCGCCCGTCCCGGGCAGGGCCGGACACTGGAGCGACATGACCGCCAGCACTGGCACCCGCACCCTGACCGACGGCGACTTCAAGGTCGCCGACCTCTCCCTGCACGGCTTCGGCCGCAAGGAGATCTCGCTCGCCGAGCACGAGATGCCCGGCCTGATGGCGCTGCGCGCCGAGTACGGCGAGGCCCAGCCGCTGGCCGGGGCCCGCATCGCCGGCTCGCTGCACATGACCATCCAGACCGCCGTGCTGATCGAGACGCTGACCGCCCTCGGCGCCGACGTCCGCTGGGTCAGCTGCAACATCTTCTCCACCCAGGACCATGCGGCCGCGGCGATCGTCGTCGGCGACGGCACCCCCGAGGAGCCGACCGGCGTGCCGGTCTTCGCCTGGAAGGGCGAGACGCTGCCGGAGTACTGGTGGTGCACCCAGCGGCTCTTCGAGTTCACCGACACCGACGGCACGATCATCGGGCCGAACATGCTGCTGGACGACGGCGGCGACGCCACCCTGCTCGTGCACCTCGGCACCCGCTTCGAGGCCGACGGCGTCGTCCCGGACACCACCGAGGCCGACTCCGAGGAGTACGGCGTCATCCTCGACGCGCTGCGCACCAGCCTGACCGAGGACGACCAGCGCTGGACCCGCATCGGTGCGGCCATCAAGGGCGTCACCGAGGAGACCACCACCGGTGTGCTGCGGCTCTACGAGCTCGCCCGCGAGGGCCGGCTGCTCTTCCCGGCGATCAACGTCAACGACTCGGTCACCAAGAGCAAGTTCGACAACCTCTACGGCTGCCGGCACTCCCTGATCGACGGCCTGAACCGCGCCACCGACGTGATGATCGGCGGCAAGGTCGCCGTCGTCTGCGGCTACGGCGACGTCGGCAAGGGCTGCGCGGAGTCGCTGCGCGGCCAGGGTGCCCGGGTCATCGTCACCGAGATCGACCCGATCAACGCCCTGCAGGCGGCGATGCACGGCTACGAGGTGACCACGCTGGACGAGGTCATCGGCAAGGCCGACATCATCATCACCACGACCGGCAACAAGGACATCATCTCCGCCGAGCAGCTCAGCCAGACCAAGCACCAGGCGATCATCGGCAACATCGGGCACTTCGACAACGAGATCGACATCGCCGGCCTGGCCCGCACCCCCGGCGTGGTCCGGACGACGATCAAGCCGCAGGTCGACGAGTGGCGCTTCGCCGACGGCCACACGATCATCGTGCTCTCCGAGGGGCGGCTGCTGAACCTGGGCAACGCCACCGGGCACCCGAGCTTCGTGATGAGCGCGTCGTTCTCCAACCAGACGCTGGCCCAGATCGAGCTGTGGGGCAACCGCGCCGCCTACGAGGGCCAGACCCCGGGCGTCACCGTGCTCCCCAAGAAGCTCGACGAGCACGTCGCGCGCCTCCACCTGGACGCCCTCGGGGTGAAGCTGACCACGCTGAGCAAGGTGCAGGCCGACTACCTCGGCGTCCCGGTCGAGGGCCCCTACAAGAGCGACCACTACCGCTACTGAAAGGACCCCCTTGCCCCCCACCACGAGCAAGCTCGCGGCGGGGCCCTGCAAGGGGGCCGTTCCAGCACGTCACGAGCTCGGCGCTGGCCCCTGAAGGGTGGCCGTTCCAGCTGCGACAGGGGCTCTGAGCTGCACGTTCCGCCCCGTCCGGGGAGATCTCCCGGGCGGGGCGGACCGTTTCCTGGACTCGGTCGCGCAGAATGGGTCCCGTGCCACCTTCAGCTCCCACTGCCGGGACCAGCCGCGGCCGCGTCCTCGTCGTCGACGACGACGCCGCCCTCGCCGAGATGCTGGGCATCGTGCTGCGCCGGGAGGGCTATGAACCGGCGTTCGTCTCCGACGGGGCACGAGCCGTGGCCACCTTCCAGCAGGTCCGCCCCGACCTGGTCCTGCTGGACCTGATGCTGCCGGGCCGCAACGGCCTGCAGATCTGCGCCGACATCCGCACCCAGTCCACCGTGCCGATCGTGATGCTGACCGCCAAGGGCGACACGATCGACGTCGTCCAGGGGCTGGAGGCCGGGGCCGACGACTACGTGACCAAGCCGTTCAAGCCGGTCGAGCTGGTCGCGCGGGTGCGGGCACAGCTGCGCCGCGGAGAGACCGGTCAGGCAGAGAGCCTGGCCATCGGTGACGTGCAGATCGACGTCCCGGCGCACCAGGTCACCCGGGACGGCGAGGCGATCGCCCTGACCCCGCTGGAGTTCGACCTGCTGGTGGCCCTGGCTCGCAAGCCCCGACAGGTGTTCACCCGCGAGCTGCTGCTCGAGCAGGTGTGGGGCTACCGGCACGCGGCGGACACCCGGCTGGTGAACGTGCACGTCCAGCGGTTGCGCGCGAAGGTGGAGCGCGACCCCGAGAAGCCCGAGGTGGTCCTCACCGTCCGCGGGGTGGGCTACAAGGCGGGCCCGCCGTGACCTGGGCACCCCACCGGTCGCGAGCACCTCGCCGGTCGTGAGCACCTCGCCGGTCGTGCGCACCGCCACCGGGGCGCCGGCCGCCGACCCGGTGGGCGTGGCGGCACCGGGCAGCGCCGCCCCCGGTCCCCGTCCTGCCCGTCGTCCGCCATCGGCCCGGGTGCGCCGCCGGGTGCGCCGCGCGCGGCGGCGCGCACTGGTCCTCGGGGGGCGCAGCCTGCGCCGCGCCCTGCACGCCTGGCGGTCCTCGCTCCAGCTGCGGATCGGCGCCATCACCATGCTGGTCGCCAGCACCGTGGTGGTGATCGTGAGCCTGGTGCTCTTCAGCCAGATCAGCGACCAGCTGCTCCGGGTCAAACGCGACGCCGCCATCGACCAGGCGCTGAACGGGGTGGCGTACGCCCAGACCGAGGTCAGTGGCATCGCCACCGGCGACTCGGCGAGCGTGCGGTCCACGCTCGCCCGCACCGTCACGGGGCTGACCTCCCGCGGCGGCGCGGCGGGTGACTTCGACGTCGTGATGGTCTACGGCTCCGGTGACCAGGAACGCCCGGCGTGGAGCCGGCTGGAGATCTACCCCGCCCTCCCCGCCGACCTCCGGGCGGAGGTGGCCGACGGATCACCGGCCTACCGGTACGCGTCGGTGCCCAGCGGGCAGGGCGAGCCCGTGCCCACCCTGGTGGTCGGGGCGCCCGTGCCCACCGACGCCCGCAGCGGCGACCGGGTTGAGGTCTACTTCGCCTTCCCGCTGGACCAGGAGCAGGAGAGCCTGGGGCTGATCCGCAGCACCGTGGTGATCAGCGGGACCGCGCTCGTGCTCTTCGTCGTGGGCATCGGCGTCCTGGTGACCCGGCTGGTCGTCGGCCCGGTGCGTCGCGCCGCCGGAGGTGCACAGCGGCTGGCGGCCGGGCACCTGGAGGAGCGCCTGGCCGTGCGCGGCGAGGACGACCTCGCGCGGCTGGCCACGAGCTTCAACGCGATGGCCGAGAGCCTGCAGAAGCAGATCACCCAGCTGGAGGGCCTCTCGCAGCTGCAGCAGCGGTTCACCTCCGACGTCTCGCACGAGCTGCGCACGCCGCTGACCACGGTGCAGATGGCGGCGGACGTGCTGCACGAGGCGCGCGGGGACTTCGACCCGGCCGTCGCCCGCTCCGCGGAGCTGCTGCGGGCGGAGCTGGACCGTTTCGAGGGGCTGCTGACCGATCTGCTGGAGATCAGCCGGTACGACGCCGGCGCGGCGACGCTGGAGGCGGAGGCGCAGGACCTCGGCCCGCTGGTCGAGCGGGTCGCCGCCGGGATGACCGTGCTCGCCGAGCGGCACGGCTGCACCCTGGAGGTCGCCGTCCCGACGTCGGCGGTCATCGCGGAGGTGGACGGGCGACGGGTGGAGCGGGTGCTGCGCAACCTGATCGGCAACGCGATCGAACACGGGCAGGGGCAGCCCGTCGAGATCACCCTGGCCGCGAACCGTTCGGCGACGGCGATCACGGTCCGCGACCACGGTGTCGGCCTGGACCCGGTGGCGGCCCAGCACGTGTTCGACCGGTTCTGGCGCGCCGACCCCTCCCGGATGCGCACCGTGGGCGGCAGCGGCCTCGGCCTGTCCATCAGCCTGGAGGACGCCCGGCTGCACGGTGGCTGGCTGCAGGTGTGGGGCCAGCCCGGGCAGGGGGCCCAGTTCCGGCTCACCCTGCCGCTGACCGCCGGCGCAGACCTGGCCAGTTCGCCGCTCCCCCTCCGCCCGGCGCCGACGCGTGTCGTGGGGGGCGCCTCGTGACCGGGCCCCGTTCCGCACGGCTGGCCCCGCTCGTCGCGTTGCTCGCCGTGCTCGTGCTGGCCGGGTGCAGCACCGTGCCCAGCAGTTCCCCGACGGTGCGGATCACCCAGGCGGCTGCCCCGCCGGCCGGCGCCGTCGGCATCGAGCCGCCGGCGCCGGTACCGGGCGCGACGCCGGAGGAGGTCGTCCGTGGGTTCATCGACGCGAACGCCAGCACCGTCCGCAACCACCCGGTGGCTCGCCAGTACCTGACCGAGGAGGCCGCAGCGGCCTGGCGCGACACGGACGGGCTGACCGTCATCAGCGGCGACTACGCCCCGGTGCGCACCGCGCCCGGCGTCGTCGAGGTCACCGCTGCCGAGGTGGGCACCGTCGACCAGCGCGGCAGCTTCACGGTCGGCACCGGCGAGGTCTACGACCACACCTTCACGCTCACCGAGGAGTCGGGGGAGTGGCGGATCAGCGACCCGCCCGACGGGCTGCTGATGCTCGAGCCGGACTTCGCCCGCACCTACGAACCCGTCGACGCCTACTTCCTGGACCAGTCCGGCACCCGGGTGGTCCCCGACCCCCGCTACCTGGTCGAGGGCGGTGCCCAGCCGAACACGCTCGTCGAGCGCCTGATCGACGGCCCGTCCCCGCAGGTCGCCGCCGGGGTGCTCAACCCGCTGGCCGGCGCGGAGCTGCGCAGCACGGTGAGCACCTCCGGTCGGACGGCGACGGTCGACCTCACCTTCCCCTCCGACGTCGACGACGCGACCCTGCAGGCGGCCTCCGCGCAGCTGGTCTGGTCCCTGGACCAGCTGGACGTGACCTCGGTGAGGGTGCTGCGCGACGGGCAGGAGCTCGGCCTGCCGGACGTGCCCGAGGAGCAGCGGGTCGACGACTGGCAGCAGTACGACCCCGACGTCGTCCCGGCCGATGCGGTCGGGCACTACGTGGCCGACGGCGCGCTGCGTCGTGCCGCCGACGGCAGCGCCGCACCGGGGCCCGCCGGGGAGGGCGTGTACGACCTGGACTCCGCGGCGGTCTCGGTCGACGGCCGGACCGGGGCGCTCGGGCTCACCGCCGGGGTGTCGACCTCGGCGTCGCCGTCGGGGGCGCCGGCCACGCTGTACGCCGGGCAGTACGGCGAGGAGCTGGCGCCGGGGTTGACCGGCAGCAGCTTCACCGAGCCGACGACGGCCGGCACCCGGGCCGAGGTGTGGACCGTCCGGGACGGCGCCGAGGTGATCCGGCTGCCCGAGGGCGGGGCGCCGCAGACGGTCAGCGCCCCCACGCTGCCCGGGCTCGGCCGGGCGAGCACGTTCCAGCTCTCCCCGGACGGGCTGCGGGCCGCCGTGGTGATCGACGGACCCGAGGGCGGGCAGCTCTACGTCGGGACGGTGGTCCGGGCCGAGGACGCGGTCAGTGTCCGGGACCTGCGGTCGGTCACCCCGGCGATCCGGCAGGTCGTCGACGTCGCCTGGCGGAACGCCGGGTCGCTGCTCCTGCTGGCCGGTGACCCGAGCACCGGGCGCACCGTGCCGTACGAGGTGAGCGTCGACGGCTGGGGGCTCGGTGAGCTGACCACCTCGGGGCTGCCCGCGCAGCCGACCGGCGTCGCCGCCGCGCCGGGGCGTCAGCCCCTGGTCAGCGCCGGCGGCACGCTGTGGCAACTGCCCGGGGGCAACTGGGTCACCGCTGTGCGCGGTGCCGAGCCGCTGCCGGGAGGGGCGCCCTTCTACCCGATGTGAGCGGACGACGCCGGCCGTCGTCCCCACGCCCGCCCCGGGTCCCCAGCGCCGCGCTGGGCGACCGGGCGCGGCCGAGGACCGGCAGGCTGTCGGCATGGACGGGGACAGCGGGGTGGTCGGGGTGCTGCGGGCCGGGAGCCGGGCGCTGGCCGACCTGGTCCTGCCCCGCAGCTGCGCCGGCTGTGCGCGGCCCGGCGACGTCCTGTGCCCGGCCTGCCGGAGTCGGCTGACCCGGCCCCGGCTGGCCGAGCCGCGGCGTCATCCGCCCGGCTTCCCGCCGACCGTGGCGGCCGGCGCCTACGCCGGGCCGGTGCGCCCCGCGGTGCTGGCGTTCAAGGAACACGGCCGGGCCGAGCTGGCCGGCCCGCTGGGCGCGGCGCTGGCGCTGGCCGTCGGCGTCGTGCTGGCCGGTGCAGCCGGCCCGGCGACCGCGACCGTCGTGCTGGTCCCGGTACCGAGCTCGGCGGCGGCAGTGCGCCAGCGGGGCCGGGACCACGTGCAGGAACTGGCCGACCGCGCCGTGGCCGAGCTGCGGGCAGCCGGGGTGCCCGCCCGGACGGCGCCGGTGCTGGGCAGGCTGCGGGGGCGGGCCGGGCGCACCCGGGACTCCGCCGGCCTCGACGCCGCAGCCCGGCGGGCCAACCTGGCCGGCCGGTTCCGCGTGCTGCCCCCCGGCCACCGGGCGTGGGCCGGGGTGCCCTCGGGCAGCCGGCTGGTGCTCGTTGACGACGTCGTCACGAGCGGCGCGACCCTGACCGAGGGGGCCCGGGCGCTCGTGACAGCCGGGGACACGCCGTGTCGGGACACGCCGGTGGTGGCCGCGGTCGTCGCGGCGACTCCACGACGAGTGCACCGCCCGTTCGCCGCGCCGCCACCTGGGTCGTTCACGGTGCGTGGTCGAGGTGGAGCGGGCCCGGACCCTGCTCCCACTGTCGGGACCGGGGTACAGCGTCTAGCGTCGGGTTGATCACACCCCGCTCAACCGGGAGGTCCCATGGAGATCGTGGTCCGTGGTCGTAACGTCGAGGTGCCCGAGCACTTCCGCCAGAAGGTGGAGGACAAGGTCGGTCAGCTGGAACGGTTCGACGGCAAGGTCATCCGCATCGACGTCGAGCTGCTGCACGAGAAGAACCCTCGGCAGACCGCCAACGCCCAGCGCGTGGAGATCACGCTGCGGGGCAAGGGGCCGGTGGCCCGCGCTGAAGCCTCCGCCCCTGACTTCTACGCCGCGTTGGAGCTCGCGGCCGGCAAGCTGGAGAACCACATGCGGCGGGCGAACGACCGTCGCCGCGTGCACCACGGGCGGCGCACGCCACCGAGCGTGCGGATCGACGGCGTCCCCACGGTCGAGGAGCCGGTGCTCAACGGGGTGAGCAGCGCCCCCGTGCGGGAGCCGGACGGGACGACCCCCGACGTCGAGGCCGCGCTGGCCGACGGACCCCTGGTGACCGACCTGGACGAGCACCTGCCCGGCCGGGTCGTCCGGGAGAAGGTGCACCCGGCCACCCCGATGCACATCGACCAGGCCCTCTACGAGATGGAACTCGTCGGGCACGACTTCTTCCTCTTCCTCTGCGCCGACACCGGCGTGCCCTCGGTCGTCTACCGGCGGCACGCGTTCGACTACGGGCTGATCCGGCTCGGCGCCCCGGCCGACGCCGAGGACGGCGGGGCCCCGGCCGCCGACGTCGCGGCATCCGCGGCGGCGGGGGACCTCCAGCCCGCACACGCCTGACCCGCCGCCCCCGGCGAGCCGCCCTCCGCACCGCGGGGGGCGGCTCGTCGCCTTCGGCCTCCCTGCAGGGGCCCGCCGCGAGCTCGCGAGTGGTGGGGGGCAGGGAGGTCCTTCTTCAGTCGGTGGGCAGCCGGGAGAAGACCGCCGCGTCGCCCCGGCTGCCGTCCCGGTAGGCCAGGTAGGAGCGCAGCACGCCCTCCTGGGTGAACCCGGCTCTCCTGGCCACGTGCTGCGAGCCGGTGTTGACCACGTCGGCGACCAGGTACACCCGCGGGGCGCCGAGGCCGAGCGCCCACTCGGCCAGCGCGTGCGCCGCCTCCGCGGCGTACCCGCTGCCGCGGGCATCCGGGGCGATCCAGTAGCCGACCTCCGGGCCGAGCGGGTGCTGGCCGATCCGGTGCACGCCGGCGGATCCGACGAACCGCCCCTCGGCCTCGATCGCCACGGTGAGGCCGGTGCCCTCGCGGCGCATGGCCGGTGCCTCGCCGGTGACCCAGGCGGCTGCGTCCACGTGGGTGTAGGGCACCGAGACGGCGGAGATCCAGCGGGCGATGTCCGGGCTCTGGCAGGCGGTCCACACCGGCTCGACGTCGTCCTCGCGGAAGGGGCGCAGCACCAGCCGGTCGGTGCGCACCACTTCCGTGGTCAGGTCGATGCCGCGCAGGTCCATCCCGGTCACTGCGGCGCCTCGGGACCCCGCCAGCGCTCGGCGTTGCCCAGCACCCGGTCGACCGAGATCTCCAGCACGACCCGGGCCGGGTTGACCCGTGGCTGCTGGTAGCGGACGGCGTACCGGGCCTCGGCGTCGGCGACGGAACCGGCGTCCTCGCGCACCACCGCGGTCCCCTCCAGCGTCGTCCACACCTTGCCGTCGACCTGGCAGACCGCCACCCGGGCCGGCCCGCCCTGCGCCTGCCCGCCCTGCACCTGCCCGCCCTGCACCTGCCCGCCCTGCACCTGTCCGCGTCGCACGTGCCGGACCTTGGCCGAGGTGCCGGAGGTGATCACCCGGGCGGTGCCGGTGGCGGCGTCGAGGGTGACGCCGACCGGCACGACGTGCGGGGTGCCGTCGGCGCGCAGGGTGGTCAGCGTGGCCAGGTGCCGCTCGGTGAAGAAGGCCACCAGTCCGGGTCCGAGCAGCGGGGGAGGTGGGGAGTCTGAGGCGGAGGACACGTCGCGGAGGGTACGAGTGCGGGGCTCCGGGCAGGACGCTCGGCCGCGCCGGGACCGCTTCACAGCCGCGCCGCCTACGCTGGGGTCGTGGTGTTCAACAAGATCCTGCGTGCCGGTGAGGGCAAGATCGTCCGACGGCTGACGAAGATCGCCGACGCGGTCGAGGCCCTGGAGCCCGACGTCACCGATCTGACCGACGCCGAGCTGCGCGCGAAGACCGATGAGTTCAAGGGGCGCTACGGCGACGGGGAGTCCCTGGACCACCTGCTCCCCGAGGCGTTCGCCGTGGTCCGCGAGGCGGCCACCCGCACGCTGGGCCAGCGGCACTACCGGGTGCAGCTGATGGGCGGCGCGGCGCTGCACCTGGGCAACATCGCGGAGATGAAGACCGGTGAGGGCAAGACCCTGACCGGTGTGCTGCCGGCCTACCTGAACGCGCTCAGCGGCGACGGCGTGCACGTGATCACGACCAACGACTACCTGGCCCAGCGCGACGCCGAGTGGATGGGCCGGGTGCAGCGCTTCCTGGGCCTGTCGGTCGGCACGATCGTCTCCGGCCAGAAGCCCGAGGTGCGTCGGCAGCAGTACGCCGCCGACATCACCCACGGCACGAACAACGAGTTCGGCTTCGACTACCTGCGCGACAACATGGCCTGGAGCAAGGGCGACCTGGTCCAGCGCGGCCACGCCTTCGCCATCGTCGACGAGGTCGACTCGATCCTCATCGACGAGGCGCGCACCCCGCTGATCATCAGCGGCCCGGCCGAGACCAGCGCCAAGTGGTACGGCGAGTTCGCCCGCATCGTCCCGCTGATGCGGCGTGACCGGCACTACGAGGTCGAGGAGGCCAAGCGGACGATCTCCATCACCGAGGAGGGCGTGGAGTTCGTCGAGGACCAGCTCGGCATCGAGAACCTCTACGAGGCCGCCAACACCCCGCTGATCAGCTACCTGAACAACGCGCTGAAGGCCAAGGAGCTCTACAAGAAGGACCAGCAGTACATCGTCACGAACGGCGAGGTCCTCATCGTCGACGAGTTCACCGGCCGCGTGCTGTCCGGCCGGCGCTACAACGAGGGCATGCACCAGGCCATCGAGGCCAAGGAGAAGGTGAAGATCAAGGACGAGAACCAGACTCTCGCCACGATCACCCTGCAGAACTACTTCCGGCTCTACGAGAAGCTCTCCGGGATGACCGGCACGGCCCAGACCGAGGCCGCCGAGCTCAACCAGACCTACTCCCTCGGTGTCGTGCCCATCCCGACGAACCGGCCGATGGTGCGCGCCGACCGCGCCGACGTCATCTACAAGACGGAGAAGGCCAAGTTCGACTCCGTCGTCGAGGACATCGCCGAGCGGCACGGGGAAGGCCAGCCGGTGCTGGTCGGCACCGCCAGCGTGGAGAAGTCCGAGCTGCTGAGCACGTACCTGCTCAAGCGGGGCATCCCGCACGAGGTGCTCAACGCGAAGAACCACGCCCGGGAGGCGTCGATCATCGCGATGGCCGGGCGGCTCGGCGCCGTCACCGTCGCCACCAACATGGCCGGCCGCGGCACCGACATCCAGCTCGGCGGCAACGCCGAGTTCATCGCCGATGAGGAGCTGCGCGCCAAGGGCCTGTCGCCGGCGGAGACCCCGGAGGAGTACGAGGCCGCCTGGGACGAGGCCCTCGCATCGGCGAAGGCGCAGGTCAAGACCGAGCACGACCAGGTGGCCGAGGCCGGTGGGCTGTACGTGCTGGGCACCGAGCGGCACGAGAGCCGGCGGATCGACAACCAGCTGCGTGGCCGGTCCGGGCGTCAGGGCGACCCGGGGGAGTCGCGGTTCTACCTGTCCCTGGGTGATGACCTGATGCGCCGGTTCAACGGGCCGATGCTCGAGTCGATGATGACCACGCTGCGGGTCCCCGACGACCAGCCGATCGAGTCCAAGATGGTCAGCCGGGCGATCCTGTCCGCGCAGACCCAGGTCGAGCAGCAGAACCACGAGGTCCGCAAGGACGTCCTCAAGTACGACGAGGTGCTCAACCGGCAGCGCACGGTCATCTATGACGAGCGCCGCAAGGTGCTCGACGGCGAGGACCTGCACGTGCAGGTGCAGACGATGGTCGACGACGTCGTCATCGCCTACGTCAGCGGCGCGACCGAGACCGGCTACGCCGAGGACTGGGACCTCGAGCAGCTGTGGGCCGGCCTCAAGGCGCTGTACCCGGTCGGCCTGGACCGGCAGGAGCTGCTCGACCGGGTCGCCGACGGCGACCAGGCGGCGCTGACCGCGGACGTGCTGAAGGAGGAGCTGCTCGCCGACGTGCACACCGCCTACGCCGCCCGCGAGGAGGCGCTCGGTTCCGAGGTGATGCGCGAGCTCGAGCGGCGCGTGCTGCTCACGGTGCTGGACCGCAAGTGGCGCGAGCACCTCTACGAGATGGACTACCTGCGGGCCGGCATCCACCTGCGCGCGATGGCCAACCGCGACCCGGTCGTGGAGTACCAGCGCGAGGGCTACGACATGTTCAACGCCATGCTCGACGGGATCAAGGAGGAGTCGCTCGGCTTCCTCTTCAACCTCGAGGTCAAGACCAAGGAGCAGCAGGCCGCGGAGGCCGCGCAGAAGCAGGCGGCCGCCGAGGCGGAGGCGCTCTCCCGGGCGCAGGCCGGGACCCAGCGCGTGCTGGCCCGGCAGGCCGCGGCCGCAGCCCAGGCGGCAGCCGCTGCTCCGGCAGCGACCGCTGCTCCGGCGGCGACCGATGCCCCGGCCCCGGCCGCGCCCGCCGCTCCCGCCCAGTCGGCCGCGCCGGCCGAGTCGACCGCGCCGGCCGCCGAGCCGGTCGCTCCGTCAGCGGACGGCGACGGCACGGCTCCGGCCGTGCCGACTGCTGTGCCGACGTCCAACGGCGGCGGGACGACGAGCTCGGCCCGGCGCACCCGCAAGGCCGCCCCCGCGGCGGCTGCCGCGCCGGCGCCCACGGAGTCGGCGGCGCCGGTGTCCACGGGCACCGGGCCGGAGTTGGACGTCAAGGGCCTGGAGGCCCCCGACCAGTCGGAGCTGAGCTACAGCGCGCCCAGCCTGGACGCATCGGCCAAGGACGGTGGCCGGGCGAAGGCGGCGAAGACCGCGACCGTCACCGGCACCAAGGAGACCCCCCGCAACGCGCCCTGCCCCTGTGGTTCGGGCAAGAAGTACAAGCAGTGCCACGGCGTCGCAGGCTGACCCACTGAGCTCCCCGATGCCCCGCCGGCCTGATGGCCGGCGGGGCATCCTCATGTGGTCCCGACCCGTGTCGCGGGGCTGAGCGGCGGTCCCGCTCAGCCGACCTGCAGCGCGGTGCACCGCCAACGCCCGTCCACGCCCTCCAGCCGGGCGGCCACCGCATGCGCCCGGCCGCCGCGCCGGGCCACGGCGCTGATCTCGGCCACCCCGTCCACCGGTTCGCAGACCCGTACCGAGCTCAGCAGCAGAGGTGCGGTCCCCTCCGTGCACCAGCGCGGCCGACGACGCCCGCTGAGGGCCTGGAACAGCGCCGGGCTCACCAGGGACTGCAGCTGGCTGATCGGCCGACGGCCGGCGAACGCCTCCAGGGTCAGGGTGACCAGTCGCCGTCCGACGGCCTGGGGGTCGGGCAGTTCGGCCCGGCGCGTCCAGGCCGGCCCGAAGTCCGCCGCATCACCGGCCGGCCGGGCCGGCCGGTCCAACCGGGGCCGCGGTCCGGGCGGGGGCGCCGGCCGTGGTGTGCGCCGGCCCGGCACCAGCAACCGCACCGGCACGCCCTCCTCCTGCAGGGGAGGTCCGGGCGTGCGGACGACGACGAGCTGCAGCCGCCGGGGGAGCGGCGGAGCGGTCAGCGGCCCGGATGCCGGGGGAGCAGGTGGTGCGGGGGAGAGCTGCGGCGCGGCGGTCATCGGTGTCTCCTCGGGACGACGGGAAGGCGGATCGGGGGCGGGTCAGGTCGGGGGCCGCAGCACCTGACCGGGTAGCAGCAGGTCCGGGTCGGGGCCGATGACGGTGGCGTTGGCCTCCCACCACGCCTGCACGGCGACGGCGACCTCGGCGTCGGTGACCGGCTGCCCGGGGCGGCGGCCGGTGAGCCAGTCGCGGGCGATGTCCCACAGGCAGTCGCCGCGCAGGACGACCTGGTCGCCGGCCGCCGGCCCCGGCCAGTCAGGCGCCGGGGCGGTGTCCTCCGCCGGGGCCGTGTCCTCCGCCGGGGCGGTGTCCTCCGCCACGGTCGCCGGTGCACCCGGCCAGTCGGGCTGCACGACGGGCACCGCCGGGTCCGACGGCCAGGCTGGGGCGGTGGAGCTCGTCTCGGCCGAGGCGACGGAGAGGGGGCTCGGACCGCTGGGCAGCGCGATGGGCGCCGCGGTGCTGAGGCCGACCCCGATCGCGATCGCCGCGGCTCGCCGGGCGCCGGCCGGGAGCACCCCGCGCAGCAGCACCCCGGCCAGCCGGCCGGCGAGGCCGGGCGTCGCGGTTGCTGCGGTCAGCAGCAGACCGAGTGCGCCCCAGGCCCAGCACAGCCACGCCAGCGCGGTCACCGCCACCAGCACGAGGGCGTCCGCCCCGGCGGTGTCGACCAGCCGCTGGGGATCACCCACTGCGGCGCGGATCGCCTCCGGCTCCGTCCCCAGTCGGCGCAGGCCGCCGGCGGCCAGCACGAACGCGGCGACCGTCGCCGTCCAACGCACTGTCGAGATGTCCACGCCGGTCACGGCGATGACAAAACACCACCAAGCAAAGCAAATGCAACCAAACGCAAGGATCTGTGGACGGGCTAACCTCCGGTCATGCGCTGGGAGCAGTTGTTCGCCGACCTCGAGGGCCAGCTGGTCGATCAGGAGGCCGCCGTCGAGCAGGGTGAGGAGGCGTCCCGGGCGCGCGCCGAGCACGGACGGGTCCGGCTGGCCGACCGGCTACGGGGCTCGGCCGGGCAGGAGGTGTCGCTGAGCTCCCGCGGTGCCGGTGAGCTCACCGGCCGGCTCGTCGACGTCGGCGTCGACTGGGTGCTGCTGGTCGATCACCAGCGTCGCGAGGTGCTGGTCGCGCTGGGGGCGGTGAGCGCCGTCTCCGGGCTCACCGCCGTGACCGCCGTGGCCGACACGGCCGGTGTCGTGGACCGGGCCCTGGACCTCCGCCGGGCGGCTCGGGCACTGGCCCGGGACCGGGCCGCAGTGCACTGCCTGCTGGTGGACGGCGCCGTCCTGGCGGGGACCGTGGACCGGGTCGGGGCGGACTTCCTGGAGATGGCCGAGCACCCGATCGACCAGCCCCGGCGCCGTGGTGTGGTCACCGGGGTCCGGGCGGTGCCGCTGGACGCGCTCGTCGCGC
Source organism: Modestobacter sp. VKM Ac-2985 (assembly GCF_026967925.1). Taxonomy (GTDB): domain Bacteria; phylum Actinomycetota; class Actinomycetes; order Mycobacteriales; family Geodermatophilaceae; genus Modestobacter. The sequence goes on from NZ_JAPVBI010000002.1 coordinate 1,080,800, forward strand.
TCCGGACGGCGGAGCCGGCGGCCGGCTGAGCGGCTCGCTCAGCGGGGGGAGTCGACCTCGGCGTCGTCGGGGGCCGGCTCCTCGGCGACGGAGGAGGAGCGCGCCTCGGCGTACTTCTGCTGGATGAAGCGCTCCAGCTCGTCCTTCTCCACCCGCCACTGCCCCCGCCCGCCGATCTGGATCGCGATCAGCTCCTTGCGGCGCACCAGCGCGTAGGCCTGTGACCACGAGACGTTGAGGATCTCCGCGACGTCGTCGAGGGTCAGGAAGCGCTGGGTGGCCATGGGGTCGGAGTTCTCCCGTCGAAGGTGCCCGCCAGTGTGGCAGCCGGGTGAAAGGGGCCGGGATGGTCCACCCGAAGGTGTGGACAACCGCTGCGCACCGGCTCGTCCCTCGGTCATGATCTCCCTCCGCGACCGCGTACGGCGAGGTCAGCCGGGTGACCGGCCCGAGACGGACAGACAGGGCGAGGGATGACCGACCGATGAGCGCGCCCACCGCGGCGCCGTCCACCGTGCGCGCCGACACAGCTCCACCCGGCCCGGCCGCGCGTCGGGTCCGCCCGCCCCGCTGGCTGGACCTGCGGCTGGTCCTCGGGGTCCTGCTCGTGCTGGGCTCGGTCCTGGTCGGCGCCCGGGTGGTGACGGCCGCGGACGCGACCGTGCCCGTCTGGTCGGCCGCCGGTGACCTGGCGGCCGGCACGGTGCTGTCCGAGGCCGACCTCGTGCCGGTCGCCGTCCGGCTGGACGACGTCGCCGAGGCCTACCTGGCGACCAGCACCCGCCCGGCGGGGCGGGTGCTCGCCCGCGCGGTGCGGGGCGGGGAGCTCCTGCCGCGATCGGTGCTCGAGGAGCCGGGTGACCTGGTGCAGCTCGCGCTCCCGGTGCAGGCCGGCTACGTCCCGCCCGGGCTCGACCGCGGGCAGGTGGTCGACGTCTACGCCGTGGCCGACCCGGTGGTGGGCGGGTCCGCGCCGACCGGCGGCGGGGTGGACGTCGTCGTCGCCGGTGCACCGGTGCAGGCGGTCACCGGGCGTGGGGACGGCGTCCTCTCCACGGCCACGTCGACCGTGCAGGTGGTCGTCGCCGTGCCGGCCGAGGACGCTGCCGACGTGCTCGCCTCGATCCGGGGGCGCGGCCTGGTGGTCGTCGTCCGGAACTCCGTCGAGGCTCCGCCCGACACGGGTGGGGCCACGGCCGACCGCAGCGACGCACCGGCCGGGGCCGCCCCGGACGGGCCGGTCGGCTGATGGCCCTGCAGGTCTTCACCGCGGTCACCGGTGCGTCCTGGGAGTCCGAGCTCGTCGGGGCACTGGACCGCGAGGACCACGGGGTCACCGTCGTCCGGCGCTGTGTCGACGTCGCCGACCTGCTGGCTGCCGCGACGACCGGCACCGGTCAGGCGGCCCTGCTGTCGGCCGAGCTGCGCCGGCTGGACGGCGCGGCGGTGGCCCGGCTGACCGCCGCCGGCATCGCGGTCGTCGGGCTGGTCGAACCCGGGGACACCCGGGCGACCGACCGGCTCCGCCAGCTCGGCGTCGTCCGGGTGCTGCCTGCCGACGCCCCGGCCGAGGAGATCGCCCGCGCGCTCCGGGACGCGGTGCGCGGCGGGCCGGTGGGTGGCCACGACGTCGGCGACCCGCGGTCGGCGCTGCCCGTGCTGGGGCTGCCGCCCGAGGAGTCGGCCCGCCCGGCCGGCCGGGGCCGGGTCGTGGCGGTCTGGGGACCGACAGGGGCACCCGGCCGCACCACCGTGGCCGTCGGGCTCGCCGACGAGGCGGCCCGCCTCGGGGTCTCCACCCTGCTGGTGGACGGGGACGTGTACGGCGGTGTGGTCGCGCAGGTGCTCGGCCTGCTGGACGAGTCACCGGGCGTGGCAGCGGCCGCCCGGCAGGCGGCGGCCGGGACGCTCGACGTCGCGGCGCTGGCGAGACTGGCCTGGGCGGTGCACCCGGACCTGCGGGTGCTGACCGGGCTGGCCCGGGCCGACCGGTGGCCCGAGCTGCGGCCGCAGGCGGTCGCGGTGGTGCTCGAGGAGGCCCGGCGGCTGGCCTCGCTGACCGTGGTCGACTGCGGGTTCTGCCTGGAGGAGGACGAGGAGCTCTCCTTCGACACCGCCGCCCCACGTCGGAACGGAGCCACCCTCACCGTGCTCGAGGAGGCCGACGTGGTCCTCTGCGTCGGCGGAGCCGACCCGGTCGCCCTGCAGCGCACCGTCCGGGCGCTGGCCGAGCTGCGCGAGGTGCTCCCGGACGTGGAGCCGGTCGTGGTGGTCAACCAGCTGCGCCGGGGTCCGGTGCCCGGCGACGCGCGGCAGGAGATCGCCGGTGCGCTGAGCCGCTTCGCCGGCCGCGAGGTCCGTGCCTTCCTCCCGGCCGACCGGCGGGCCACCGATGCCGCCCTGGCGGCCGGCCGGACCCTGGCCGAGGTGGCCCCGGCCTCCCCGCTGCGCGTGGGGCTGCGCACACTGGCCGCCCAGCTCAGCGAGGTCGCCGAGCCGGCCGGGCGGCGCCGGCGTTCGCGGTGAGCCGTGCCGGCCCGACCGTCGCGCCTGCCGTGCCGGGCAGGGGGTGGGCTGATCGGTCGTGAGACCGGGGCCGTAGCGTGGGCCCGGCGCCAGTGAGGGAGGTCACGTTGGTCGAACGGCTCACCGCGTTGGACGCGTCCTTCCTGTACCTGGAGGAACCGGGCACGCCCATGCACGTCGGTGCGGTGCTGGTCCTGGAGTGCCCGTCCGGGACGCTGGACCACGACGCCCTGATCGAACTGGTGCGCGCCCGGCTGCCACTGGTGCCCCGGTACCGGCAGAAGGTGCTGGAGGTGCCCGGCCACCTGGCGAACCCCGCCTGGGTCGACGACCCCGACTTCGACGTGACCTACCACGTCCGACGGTCCGCGCTGCCCCGTCCCGGCACCGAGGAGCAGCTGCTGGACCTGGTCGCCCGGCTGACCGCCCGGCCGCTGGACCTCAGCCGGCCGCTCTGGGAGATGTACCTCGTCGAGGGGCTGGCCGGTGACCGCACGGCGGTGGTGACCAAGACCCACCCGGCGCTCGTCGACGGTCTCGGGGCGATCGACATCGGGCAGGTGATCCTCGACCCGGACCCGGAGGCAGACCCCGCGCCGGCCGCATCGGACGAGTGGCGCCCGCGCCGCCCGCCGGGGTCGGCCGCCCTGGTCTGGGAGGCGGTGGAGGAGTACCTGCAGCGCCCGTCGGCGGTGCTCGAGACCGCCCGCACGGCGGCTGGGGACCTGCGCGCCACCGCCACCCGGTTGGCCGGGGTGGCCGGTGGACTGGTGACCGCGGTGGCCCGCACCGCGGTCTCCCCGGCGCCGGTCAGCCCGCTCAACGCGCCCATCGGCCGGCAGCGCCGGGTGGCCGTCGCCCGTGCCGACCTGGCCGACCTGCGGCTGGTGCGCAAGGCGCACGGCGGCACGGTCAACGACGTGCTGCTCACCTCGGTGACCGGCGCGCTGCGGGAGTGGCTCCTCTCCCGGGGCGAACCGGTGGTGGGCAGCTCCTCGGTCCGCGCGCTGGTGCCGGTGTCGGTGCGGGCCGAGGAGGACGGCGGCGCCAACGAGGTCCGGTCCTTCCTGGTCGACCTCCCGGTGGGGGAGCCGAACCCGCGGGTGCGGCTGGCCCGGATCAGCTTCGCGATGCGCGGCCTGGCACCCAGCGGGCAGTCGGTCGGTGCGGACACGCTCAGCGCCCTCTCGGGGTTCGCCCCGCCGACGTTGCACGCCCTCGGTGCTCGCGCCGCCAGTGGGCTCTCCCGTCGGCTGTTCAACCTGGTCGTCACCAACGTGCCCGGCCCGCAGGTGCCGCTCTACGCCGGCCCGGCGCGGATGGTCGAGGTCTACCCGGTGGTGCCCCTGGTCCGGGGACAGGGGCTGGCGATCGGGCTGACCAGCTACGACGGAACCGTGTACTTCGGGCTGAACGCGGACCGGGACAGCGTCAGCGACGTCGACGACCTGGCCGACCTCATCGAGCAGGAGATCGCCTACCTGGTGGAGGCGTCGCGCTGACGGAGGCCGGTTGATCCCCGGCCCGAGCGCGCGTCCGGGGGCCCGCACAGCGGCGCCTGGGAAGATCGTCGGGTCGGCGGCGTTGGTGTCGCTGGGAACTCTCGACCAGGAGGAGGCGAACCGGTGCGCGTGTACCTGCCGGCCACGACGACCGTGCTGCAGCGGTTGCTCGACGAGGGCCGACTCGAGGGGCCGCACACGGTCTTCACGGTCACCCCGCAGCTGCGGGACTTCTACGAGCTGAGCGATGACGACGAGGAGCTCGAGTACGCCGCACTGCTCGCCGCGGCGCGGGCGAGCCTGCGCTTGATGGACGTCGACCCGATGGCCGCCCGTCGCCGGGTCGTGCTCGCCGCGGACGTACCGGAGACCTCGGTGACCCCCATCCAGGACGAGGGGGCCGACGCCGGCGCCGCGCGGACCACGGCTGACCTGGCCACCGGCGACATCGCCAGCGCGCACGTCGACGGAGCCGAGGCGGAGGAAGACGTCCGCGCGGCGGTCGCCGTCGTGCTGGAGGCCGACCTCGGGAGTGAGGAGGCCCAGTTCGTCGTCGACCAGGCGGAGGGTCACGAGCTGGCCTGGTACGCGACCCAGGAGATCGGCCCGGCGCTCGAGCTGCTCTGACCGGTCGGTCACCGGGTGTCCGGTGCGGAACGGTGCCGGGCGACCTGCACCCGGATGACCTCGTGCGTGGTCACCAGCCAACCGGAACCAGGCCGTGGGGGCAGCGGTGTCCGGGGCACCCGGAGGCCGAGCAGTTCGGCGTCGCCGGGTGCCGGCCGCAACAGCACGGCGGTGCGGCTGCGGCGCAGCGCGGCCGCGGGACCACGGAAGGCCCCGGCGACCTCCGCGGCGGTCCCGGCCCCGATGACCGTCACCCGGCCGGTCGATGAGCTCTGCGAGGCCAGCAGGTCACCGACCTCGTCGGAGAGCGAGCTCAGGTCGTCGGCGAGCACGAGCACCCGGCACGCTTCGTGCCCGGCCAGCCAGCTGCGCACCCCGGCGGTGTCCGTCCCGGACAGCTGGGCGGGCAGGCCCAACGGTTCGCCGCCGCCCTCTCCGGTGACCGGTGCGGGTGCGGTGACCAACTCGAGCACGGCCGCACCGGCCGACCGAGCGTGGCTGCCGAAGGCCCGGAGCGCGCTGGACCGGCCGCTGCCCGGTGGGCCGACCACCAGCAGGCCGCCGGTGCGGGCGAGGTCCACGCCGACCGCCTCCCCGCCGTCGCCGCCGGGGCCGACCGGCAACCACCACGTCCCCGACCCGTGGCCGGCGGGTGCGGGCACGGGCAGCGGCAGAACTGGGTCCGCGGGCAGCTCGACCACCCGGACCGGCGGCTCGGCGCACGACGCCCCGGGCGGGTCGGCCGCGGGCACGAGAGGTGTACGGGGCAGGGCCAGCTGGCACTCGGTGGCGTCCTCGCCGACCAGGGCCCGCCCCGGCGGCCGGTGGCCGGGCACCGCACGCCCGGCCACACCGGCCACCGCATAGTCGGCCCGGTCGGGCAGCGGCAGCACCAGCCGCTCCCGGACGGAGCCCGCCAGTCGTCCACCCGGGACGGCACGCTCAGCGGTGAGCGCGACCGTCAGGCCGACGGCAGCACCGTCCCGCGCCAGCCGCAGCAGTGCCGCCGCCCCGGTGGCGGGATCGGCCGCCTCCAGTTGCGCGGCCACGCTCTCGTAGCCGTCGACCAGCAGCAGGAGCAGCGGTGCGGGTGCCGCATCACCGCCGCGGCGCCGGTCCACCTCCTCGGTCAACCGGGCGAGCAGCCGCACGGTGCGGTGCGCGTCGTCCCGGCCGACGGCCGTGCCGGTGTGCGGCAGGCCCGCCGCCAGTGCCGCGAGGCCGCCGCCACCGTGGTCGAGCACGTGCACCTGCAGGCCACCGGGCGGCAGGTGGTGGACCGCCTCGCCCAGCACGGTGCGCAGGGCGGTGGTCCGCCCGCTGCGGGGGCCGCCCACGACCAGCCACCCGCCACCGGCGTCCAGGTCCAGCTCCAGTGGTGCCTGCAGCTGCGCGTCGGGGGAGTCGCGCAGGCCGAGCCGGAGCCGGGACACCGGTGCCTCCGGCGCCCAGCGGTCGAGCGCCGCGGCGGGGAGCTGGTCGGGCAGCGGGGGGAGCCAGGGCCGGTGCGGCGGGTCGAGGGCGTCCGCCCGTGCCCGTGCCCCGAGCGCCGCGACCAGACGCTGCAGGTCACTGGCCCCGCCGTCGGGTGGCGCGGACTGCGCAGGCCCCGGCGGTGGTGGCCAGCGACGGCGCGCGACGGCCAGCGGCGCACCCACCGGCACCGAGTGGCCGGAGACCCGCGCCACCTGCAGCAGCACGGCCGGCCCGTTGCCGGTCCGCAAGTACGCCCGGCCCGGGCGGTCGGGGGGCAGGTGCGCGGGCAGGGTGCTGCCGAGCACGTCGCGGGCGTCGCCCTCGTCGGTGGTCCGCAGGCAGATCCGCAGCGAGCAGTTGGCCCGGATCTCCGGGCTGACCACACCGGCCGGGCGCTGGGTGGCCAGCACCAGGTGGACGCCCAGCGACCGGCCGCGCTGGGCGATGCCGACCAGGCCGGTGACGAAGCCGGGGAGCTCCTCGGCCAGGGTGGCGAACTCGTCGACGACGATCACCAGGCGGCTGGCGGCGACCGGTGCCGGCAGGGCCGCGAGGTCGCGCACGCCGTGCTCGGCCAGCAGGCGTTCCCGGCGGGTCAGCTCCGCGGAGAGCGACCGCAGCGCCCGTGCCGTGGACTGGGTGTCCAGGTCGGTCAGCATCCCCACGGTGTGCGGGAGCGTCGCCGCCTCGCCGAAGGCGGCTCCGCCCTTGTAGTCGATGAGCAGGAAGCTGCACCGGTCCGGTGGGTGGTGCTGGGCCAGGCTGGCGACGAGGGTCTGCAGCAGCTCGGACTTGCCCGAGCCGGTCGTGCCGGCGACGAGCGTGTGCGGACCGTCGGCGACCAGGTCGATCCGGGCCGGCCCGTCGCCGGTGGCGCCCACCGTGGCCACCAGACGATCGCGCGCGCGGTCCCAGGTGCCGGACGCCTGGCCGTCCCGTGCGTCCAGGCAGAGCCCGGCGGTCGGGAGGTCGAGCAGCCGGGCCGTGTCGGGCAGCTCACCAGCGGACGCGGGGACGGCCAGCCGGGCCAGGTCCCGGGCGATCCGGTCGGCCGTCCCCGCGCCGAGCGCATCCAGGTCGACGAACCGCTCCTGGTCGGCGCCGGGCACCCGCAGCCGACCTCCGGTGCCGGTCTCTCCGGTGACCTGCAGCCGGGCCAGTGCTGGCAACGCGAGGGCGGCCTCGGTCCCGGCCAGGTCCAGCCGCACGGCCTGGGCGGCGGCTCCCGCGACCAGGTCAGCGGTCGCCTGGTCGACCGGGCCGTCCAGCACGACCACCGTCCGGGGTGGGGCGCTGCCTCCCGCGGCCGGGGCGCCGGACAGCGCGGCCAGCAGGCGGTCGGGGACGGGCTCGCCCGGGACGATCACCCCCTGCAGTTGGGGCAGCCAGCGGCACCACCGCCAGTCCGCGAGCTGGTCCCGGCGCGCTACCAGCACCAACCGCAGGCCCGAGGGAGGGACCAGCACGGCCAGCTGGCAGACCAGCGCACGCGTCACGCCGAGGACCGCTGCGCGCGGCCCGACGATCCCCAGGCCGGTGCCGTCCTGGAGCGGCAACGCCACCGGCAGGTGCTCGGCCAGGACGGTGGCGCGGTCTCCACCGGGCTCCGCGCTGGTCACCGAGGTGGGGCCCGAGCCCGTGCCCAGCCGCACGCTGAGCCCCGCGGTGGACGAGTCGGTCCGGGACCACAGCGGGCTGCTGCGCCGACGCGCGGCGGCGGCCAGCAGGGCGAGGTCGGGGTGGGCGGCCTCCTGCGCCGTGCGGTGGACGGCGACCGCCCGGCTGAGCTCGGCATCGGCTCGGGCGAGCGCCACGGCGTGCGCGGCCACCTCCCGGCGGTGGCCGCGGCGGCCCGACAGGCGGTCCGACGACCAGCTGGCCACGGCGACGACCGGGCTCAGCAGGGCGAAGAAGAGGAAGTGCGGTGTGGCGAGGAGCCAGGCCATCAGCACCCCGCCCACCGCGGGGAGTGCGACGGCGACCCAGCCCAGCCGTCGCCGTGACGGCTCCGGCGGAGCCGCCGGCCGGAGCACCGTCGTGCTCCCCGGAGCCGGCGGGGACCAGGGGAGCGGGCGGACGTGCACCCGCCCCGCCGGCGCGGCAGCGGACTCCAGGCCGGCGCCGCCCGGGCCGGTCAGCCGGAGGGCACTGGAACCCAGTCGGAGCGTCGCGTCCACCGGCCACTCCTGCTCTGCGGTGCCCACCGCGGAGGCGGCACCGGCGCGGTCGGTCAGCATGGTGCCGTTGGAGGAACCGAGGTCGGCGACCGTGACCCGCCCTTCGGCCACCGAGACGACGACGTGACGTCGCGAGACGTCCGGGTCCTCGAGGGTCAGCCCGCACGCCGCGCCGCGGCCGACGACGAGCACCCCCTGGCCGAGTGCGGCGGTGCGACCGGCGTCCGACCCGGCCACCACGTGCAGTTCGAGCGCACCGCCCTCGGCCGGCTCGCGGGGCCCGGGGCGGCCCCACCCGAGCAGGGCGCCGTGCCGCAGGGCCTCGGACGTCAGTGGCGTGCTGGCCGGCAGCGCACTCGACCCGGACCAGAGCTGAGCCGGCGGGAGGTGGAGCTGTTCGGACAACCCGGCCAGGACGTCGCCGAGCACCGCCCCCTCCGGTGCTCGTAGCTCGACGTCGAGAGCGCCGTCGGGCGCCTGCAGCGTCCAGCAGCGGACGGTGTGCTCGACGGGTGCCGTCGTCATGCGGGACACCGCACCGGGGAGCTGGACACCCGGTGATGGTGCCGCTGGCCGACGGGGCCGCGGAGACCTCCACCGACATCTGTGGACGACCGGGCCGCCTGTGGACAGCTGCGGTCCCGCCTGCTCGGGCGGCCCTAGGTTCGGAGCCCGCCGGGAGGTCCCTGGCAGGTGAGGAGCAGCCATGAAGGTCGACATCGCGACGCTGAACACGATGGCCGGACAGTGCCGGGCGGAGGCCGCCGACACCTCGGCCCGGCACGCCACGCTGTCCGCCGGGATCAACAGCTCGGTGCTGGAGGGGTGGACCGACAGCCAGGCCGCGGTCCAGTTCAGCGAGTTGTACGAGAAGTGGCGACTGTCCAGTCAGGGCATGAGCGAGGCGCTCACCGGCATGGGCCAGCTGCTGACCAGCGTCGCCTCCGCGTACCAGCAGCACGAGGCCGAGATGGCCGCCCGGATCGGCGCGATGCTCTGACGCCTGCCGGCCGGTCGGACGCCGACGACCTACGCGGGGCGCTCCTGCCGGGCCGGGCCCGTCAGCCTGGGACGGGGCTCCCGGGCACGGCCGGGACCCCGCCCAGGGTGTCCCGGCGCTGGAGCACCGACAGCCGCTCCCACGGCAGGATCGACAGGATCGCGATGCAGTGCGGCAGGAAGATGATCGTGACCCCGGCGTAGACCATCGCGTGGAAGCCGAGCAGGAAGAGCACCAGCGCGATCCGGGCCCGGTCGGTGCGCACCAGCAGGATCAGCGGCGCGGCCAGCTCGAGGATGATCATCACCCACTGCACCGTCGGCAGCAGCCAGGCCACGTCCAGCGTCCACATCGACAGGTCGGTGCCCCGGCGGACCAGCGCACGGGTCAGCGTGGCACCGGTCGCCCAGTCCCAGCCGCCGAACCGGATCTTCGCCCAGGCGGCGAGGAAGTAGGTGAGCATCACGGTGACCAGCACGGCGGCCATGGCGAACCCGGCGGCCTCCGAGGAACGCCGGTCCCGCAGTCGCGCCCGACCGATCGTGGGGAGCACCGCGAGCGCGACCAGGAAGGCGATCCGGTCGTGGTCGACCTTCCCGTAGCTCATCGCGATGACCATCCACTCCGAGTACAGGAGGAAGACGGCGAGGCCGAGCAGTCGCGGGGCACGGCCGGTCGCGGCGACCACCGCGGCGACCACCAGTGCCCACTGGACGACCAGCACGAGGGTGTGCGTCGGGGTCGGCAGGTTCAGCAGCCGGCCGATCAGCAGCGGCGCGTACCAGTCGGTGGGCACGTCGGCGTGGGCGCGCACCCACGCCGTGGTCAGGAAGACGTCGACCGGGATGAACAGGTAGGCGATCGCCCGGAACACCGCGATCCGGGCCAGCGGCACCGGGCGGAACCACCAGCGGGGGGTGCCGGGCACCGCCGGCGCCACCTCCGGGCGCACCGGTGCGACAGGGCGTGGGGTGGTGGCCGAGGTGCTCACTCGCCGTCCTCCAACTCGTGCTCGATCAGCACCCGGTCGCTGGAGGCGCCGGTCCGCTGGCCGTCTTCGAGCTCGATGCGGCGCTGCACGACCTGCACCTCGACCAGCTCCTCGGCGTCGGGGTTGCGCTGGACGTAGGAGTCGGCGAGGAGCCCGAGCAGCGAGGGATCCCGGAAGATGCGGGGGAGCTGGCCCTCGAACTCGGCTCGGCGCAGCCCCACCTCGCCGCCGGAGAGGCGGACCTCCTCGCCCGCGGCGGTCAGCCCGACCACCCGGGTCGAGACGACCGGGGTGTCGGGGTTCGCGCGGGTGGAGTACATCCGGAACGGCCCGAAGGGGAAGGAGTCGTCGTCACCCCACACGGTGCCGGCCAGCAGCAGGGCCAGCACGATCGCGGCCGCAGCCAGCCGGATGCGCCGCCCGCCGGGGGTCAGGCGCTCGACCTCGGCCTCGGCCGGCAGGTCAGGGGCGGACTGCAGGGGCACCGGGCCATCGTAGGATCGGCGCCCGTCCAGACGGGTCATCGTCGCTCCGTGGCGGGCAGCTGGGCGCACGCGTGCACCCCGGGCCCCGGTAGTCCCACCTGCGTCGTCCGTCGCCCGATGTCGACCAGCGGGAGCAGCCAGATGCAGTTCGGCCGGTACTACGAGGAGTTCGAGGTCGGCGCCACCTACAAGCACTGGCCCGGCAAGACGGTGACCGAGTACGACGACCACCTGTTCTGCCTGCTGACCATGAACCACCACCCGCTGCACCTGGACGCCCACTACGCGGCGGAGACCACCGACTTCGGCACGAACGTGGTCGTCGGCAACTACGTCTACTCGCTGCTGCTCGGGATGAGCGTCCCCGACGTCTCGGGCAAGGCGATCGCCAACCTCGAGGTCTCCTCGCTCAAGCACGTCGCCCCGACCTTCCACGGCGACACGATCTACGGCGAGACCACCGTGCTGGACAAGACGGAGTCCCGCTCCAAGGACGACCGCGGGGTCGTCCACGTCGAGACGATCGGCTACAAGCAGGACGGCACCGTGGTCTGCGTCTTCCGTCGGAAGGTGATGGTGCCCAAGCGGTCCTACGGCGAGGCCCGCGGCGGGGAGCAGCCCGGGCGCCCCGAGCCCGTCCGGCGGTGACCGGCCCCGTACCGGCGGATGTCGCCGGCCACCGCGACGGCAGAGAGGGCGGTACGTGATGGACCCGATCTCGGTCCTCGTCGGGGTGGGGGCGGTGCTGCTGGGGCAGGCCATCGGCTACGTACAGGGACGCCGTCAGCGCGCTCCCGAGCCGATCCAGGCGATCTGCGGGTGCGGTCACGGCATGTCGATGCACAACGCGGAGTCCGGGCGGTGCCACGGGATGATGAACGGCGACCCGCTCAAGTACGACTCCGACAAGGAGCCCACCGCGTACAAGCAGGTCCCGTGCACCTGTCAGCGGTACGTCGGGCCGCTCCCCATCGATCAGGTGTTCTCACCGCCGCTGCTGCCGCCATCGGACTCCCGGTGAGTGCGGTCCCGGGTGCTCGGGAGCTCAGTGGGGAGCACGCCCCAGCCGGAGAGCGCGGTGAGCACGCCGGGCGCCATCTCCAGCGCGGTCAGCCCGGCGGCGTCCACGAAGGCGGCGTCGTCGGCGTCGTCCCCGGCCACCGGCTGCCGCCCGGGCTCGATGACCGTGCACCACCAGTCGGTGACGGTGAAGACGACGCCGTCCCCGTCGACCCGGACCCGGCCCAGCACCCGCACCGGTCGCACGGCCAGCCCGGTCTCCTCGGCGGTCTCCCGGACGACGGCGTCGGCCTCGGACTCGCCGGGCTCCACCCGCCCGCCCGGCACCGACCACAGGCCCGCACTCGGGGCGTGGCCCCGGCGGATCAGCAGCAGGCGACCCTGCGCGTCGTGCACCACGGCGCCGACGCACGCCACCTCCGGCCGCGGGTCGTCCACCTCGGGAAGGGTACGGGCGGGCGGGGACCCGCCGCCCGGGACGGCGGGACGCTGAGGCGATGCTTGACGAACCCACGGCAGAACAGGACGGTGAGCGGCGATGAGTGTCTCCCCGGTGTGCCCGCGCTGCGGCGAGGTGCTGGTGGTCCGCCCCGGCTCGGCCGACGAGGGCTGGTGCCACGTGCACGCAGCCGTCACCCCGCTGCACCACACCGCCGTGGTCGCCCACGACGCGATCAGCGCGGTGTGTGCCGATGCCCGCGTGCCGGCCTGGGTGCCCGACCCGATGCCCGGCGGCTGGGCGGTCACCGGGCTGGCCTGGGGTGGTGAGCCCGGGGCCCGGGCGATCGTCGTCGCCTGCGCCGGTCCGGCGCCGCTGGGTGGCTCCGCCGAGCTGGTGCTCGTGGCCGAGGAGCCCGGTACGGGCCTCGGCTGCGGCTACGCCGGGCTGCCCGGCGTCGACCCGGGGGAGCTCGTCGGTGTCGGCCCCTCCACCGTCGCGGTCGAGGCCGCCGGGCAGCGGGTGCCGCTGTGGCTCGTGCCGGTGGGCGACGACCGCGCCGCCTACGTCGGGGAGGCGCACGGCGTCTGGCTGTGGCTGGTCACCTGGCCGGCGTCGGCGGCCTGGTTGCTGGCCGAGGACCTCGCGCTGCTGGACCTGCGGGAGCGGGTCTACCCCGACCTCCCGCTCGGCCCGATGACCGATCGGCTGCTGCCCGGCCGCTGAGCGGACGGGGGCGAACCGGCCGGAGTGGATCCGTTCGACACGACCTCGGCGTGGCGAGTGGTGTTCCGGGTGGGACGGCTGTTACTCATGCGACGCGGTCCAGACGGCCGTCGTGGTGTACTGCCGTCGGCCTGCTCGCCCGGTCGCCGTCGAGTCCGCCTGGCCACCTGAGAGAGGGAACGGTGCGACCTTGCTGAAGAAGGTGCTCACCTGGCTGGCCATCGCGTTCGTGGTCTTCTACGTGATCCAGCGGCCCGAGGACGCAGCCGGCATCGTGCGCAGCGCCGGCGGCGCCCTCAGTGACGCGGCCGGCTCGCTGTCGGCCTTCGTGGAATCACTGGTCTGAGCCCGGCCGTGTCCGGCCCCCGTGCTCGCCGGCCCCGCTGGGGCAAGGACGCCGAGAAGTACCTGCTCCCCGACGAGCCGCCGGTCATCGCCACCCGCCGTCACCCGGCGGTGCTGGCGCGGCCGCTGAGCCGCGGCGTCCCGGTGTTCGCGGTCGGGCTGTGGGTCCTGCAGCTGGACCCGGAGAACGGGTTCGGCGCCGTCCTCGGCCTGTTCGTCGTGCTGGGGTCGCTGGCCTACCTCGGCCTGCACGTCGGGGAGTGGTGGGTCCGGCACTTCCTGATCACCCGGCGGCGGGTGCTGATGACCTCCGGGGTGATCATCCGGACCGTCGCCGTCATGCCGCTGCGCCGGATCACCGACCTGACCTGGAAGGAGACCTTCTGGGGGCAGGTCCTCGGCTACGGCACCTTCCGGTTCGAGTCCGCCGGCCAGGCGCAGGGCCTGGACGAGATCACCTACCTGCCGCATGCGAACGCGCTGTACAAGCGGCTGTCGGAGCTGATGTTCGGCACCGACTTCTCGACCAACCCGGTGAGCTCCGACGAGGACGCCGAGGGGTCGATGAACGCCGACGACCGGGGGGCCGAGGCAGCCCGCGAACAGCACATGCCGCCGCCGCTGCAGTCGGGGCGCCGGCACGACACCGCCCCGATCCCGCGCACCCGCCCACCGTCCTGACCGGTCCCCGCGACCGCGCCGCGACGCGCGCCGGGCCGGTGCGGCAGGCTGGGGGCGTGCGCATCGACCTGCACACCCACTCCTCGGTCTCCGACGGCACCGACAGCCCCGCCGCGCTGGTCGCCACCGCGGCCGCGGCCGGGCTCGACGTCGTCGCCCTCACCGACCACGACACCACCGCCGGCTGGGCACTGGCCGAGCAGGCGCGCCCGCCCGGGCTGACGCTGATGCCGGGGATGGAGATGTCCTGCCGGTACTTCGCGGCCGGTGAGTCGCCGATAAGCGTCCACCTGCTGGCCTACCTCTTCGACCCGCTGCACCCGGCCTTCGCCGCCGAGCGGGTACGGCTGCGCGAGGAGCGGCTCAGCCGGGGGGAGCGGATCGTCACCGCGCTCGCCGCCGACGGCTACCCGATCGTCTGGGCGGAGATCGTCGCGCGGAGCGAGGGCGGGGTGGTCGGGCGACCGCACGTGGCCCGGGCGCTGGTCGAGGCGGGCGTGGTCGACTCGGTCGACCACGCCTTCGCCACGCTGCTGCACCACGCCAGCCCCTACTACGCGGCCAAGGCCGACACCGACGTGCTCGACGGCATCCGGTTGGTCCGCGCCGCCGGTGGGGTGCCGGTGTTCGCCCACGGTCTGGCGACCTCGCGGGGCCGCGTGGTCGGGGACGACGCGATCGCCGAGATGGTCGCCGCCGGGCTGCTCGGCCTGGAGGTCGAGCACCCCGACCACACGCCCGACCAGCGGGCCTACCTGCGCGCGTTGGCCACCGGGCTGGGGTTGATCCAGACGGGGTCCAGTGACTACCACGGCACCAACAAGCGCACCCCGATCGGTGCGTGCACCACGGACCCGGCGCAGTTCGAGGCCCTGCTGGCCGCCGGCACCGGCAGCGCCGCGCTCGCCGACTGATCCTGTCGGTGGCCGCGGCTACCGTGACGGCGTGACGACGGGGGGAGCGCGGTGAGCGACCAGCTCGAGATGCCGGGCATGCCCAAGCGGCTGTTCTCCTGCACGCCCAGCAAGCTGGCCACCTTCGCCGACTGCCCGCGCCGGTACCGGTTCGCCTACCTCACCCGGCCGAGCCCGCCGAAGGGCCCGCCGTGGGCGCACAACACGGTCGGCTCGGCGGTGCACGCGGCGCTGCGCTCCTGGTGGGAGCTGCCGGTGGAGAAGCGCACCCCGGCCGCGGCCCGGCAGCTGCTGTACAGCGGCTGGTCGCGAGCCGGTTTCCGGGACGACGAGCAGGCCGCCCGGTGGCGGGCCAGGGCCGCGGCCTGGATCACCGACTACGTGGCCGAGCTCGACCCCACCGACGAGCCGGCCGGCACCGAGCGCACCGTCGGCGCCACCACCGAGGCGCTCGCCCTCTCCGGCCGGGTCGACCGGATCGACCGCCGCGGCGACGAGCTGGTGGTCGTGGACTACAAGACCGGCCGCGTGCCCAGCACCGAGGACGAGGCCCGCGGGTCACCGGCGCTGGCGCTCTACGTGCTGGGTGTCCGGCGCACGCTGCGCCGGCCGTGCAACCGGGTCGAGCTCCACCACCTCCCGTCGGGCACCGTCGCCGCCTTCGAGCACACCGACCGGTCGCTGGCCAACCACGTCCGCCGGGCCGAGGACATCGCCGCCGACATCGGCACCGCGACCGAGGCGCTCGCCGCCGGCGCGGACGCCGACGAGGCCTTCCCGCCGGTGCCGGGCCAGCAGTGCAGCTGGTGCGACTTCCGGTCCAGCTGCCCGACCGGCCAGGCGGCCGCCCCGGCCCGGGAGACGTGGAGCTTCCTGCCCCCCGAGCCGGTGACGGCGCCGGCCGAGTGAGTCAGCCGGCCGGGACGTCGGTGTAACGGGCCGTCAGCACCTCCAGCAGGTGGCCGTCCGGGCCGCGGAAGTACAGCCGCCGTCCGCTGCCGTCGAGGTTGACCTCGCCCACCTCGCCAGGACGGCGCCCGGGCGGGTCGGCGGTGTACGGCGTCCCGTCGCGGTCGAACCGGGCCCGGACCCGGTCGAAGTGCTCCTCGCCGATCAGGAAGGCCAGGTGCAGCGGTTCCGCGGCCGGGGCGGCGGCGAAGTTGAGCACGATCGTGTCGTCGAGCTGCACGGACCGGAAGACGCCGTCCGTGTAGGGCGCGCGCAGTTCCAGCAGCTCGACGAACCAGTCGACGGCGGCGTCGCGGTCGGTGACCGGGACGATCATGTGGTGCAGGGCAGCAGTGGGCATGGAAGCTCCGAGAGGTGGGGGGCCCGGCCGCACGCGGGGCCGGAGGAGTGCACGGGAGGAACCGGCTCGAGGCCGGGAGCAGGTCGGGGTGCGAGGCGACGCCGGTGTGGACACGGCACGGGTGGTGCGGAGGGGGCGGCCCGCGGGGCCGCCCCGGGGTCACGTGCGGACCGGGTACCCGACTCGCTCACGGCTCGAAGCCGACCCGGCAGTCATGCCGGCGACCGTAGCGCCGGAGCCGGCCGGCGCACAACGGCCGGCTGGAGGATGCTCAGCCGCCGGTCGCGCCACGGACCGCGAGGGACGCCGCGAGGGCGACCATGACCACGGCGATCCCCGCGTCGAGGACCTGCCAGGAACGCGGACGGGCGAAGACCGGCCGCAGCAGCCGGGCGCCGTAGCCGAGCCCGAGGAACCAGACCGCGCTCCCCACGGCCGCCCCGGCACCGAACCACCAACGACGGTCGTCGTAGGTGCTGGCCAGCGAGCCGAGCAGCACGACGGTGTCCAGGTAGACGTGCGGGTTGAGCCAGGTCAGCGCCAGGGCGGTGGAGACGGTCGCCGCCAGCCCGGCTCGGGCGCCGCTGGAGTCGGGGAGCAGGGCGGCCGGGCGCCACGCCCGCCGGGCGGCCAGCAGGCCGTAGACCAGCAGGAAGGCCGCCCCCGCGAAGCAGACGGCGGTCACCACGCCCGGCGCCCGGGCGACCAGTGCGCCGGCGCCACCGACCCCGGCGGTGATCAGCACGACGTCGGAGAGCAGGCAGACGGCGACCACCGCAGCGACGTGTTCGCTGCGCAGCCCTTGCCGCAGCACGAGGGCGTTCTGCGCGCCGATCGCCACGATCAGCGACAGCCCGAGCCCCAGTCCGGCGGCAGCGGCGAGGAGGGCGGAGGACATGACCAGCACGCTAGGTCGGTCCCATCCGACAGACCAGCTCACTTTCCTGACGTACCTGAAGCGTGTCTGATGGTGGCATGGACCTCGACCTGGCTCAGCTGCGCGCCCTGGAGGCGACCGTCCGCACGGGCACGCTGGACGCGGCCGCGGGTGCGCTGCACGTGACGCCTTCGGCGATCAGCCAGCGGATCAAGGCCCTGGAGACCACGACCGGCCGGGTGCTGTTGGTGCGGAGCAGGCCGGTGCAGCCCACCGAGTCCGGGCAGGCGCTGCTCCGGCTGGCCCGGCAGATCGACCTGCTCACCGCCGACGCGACCCGCGAGCTGGACGGCGCCGGGCACGGCCGGGTCAGCCTGCCGATCGCGGTCAACGCCGACTCGCTGGCCACCTGGGTCCTGCCCGCGCTGGCGCCGCTGGCCGGCGAGCTCGTCCTCGACCTGCACCGCGCCGACCAGGCGCACACCAGCGCGCTGCTGCGGTCCGGGACGGTGATGGCCGCCGTCACCGGCGACGCCGCCCCCGTGCCCGGCTGCAGCGCGACCCGGCTGGGCAGCATGCGGTACCGGCCGATGGCCGCGCCCGCCTTCGCCCGTCGCTGGTTCGCCGACGGGGGGACGGCCGAGTCCCTGGCCCGGGCGCCGGTCGTCGTCTTCGACCGCAGCGACGACCTGCAGCACGCCCACCTGCGGGCCCGCGGGGTCGACCCCGCGCAGCCGCCGATGCACTTCGTGCCCTCCTCGGCCGACTTCCTGACCGCGGTGCGGCTGGGCATGGGCTGGGGGATGGTCCCCGACCTGCAGGACACCGAGGGCGGCCTGGTGGTGCTCGACCCGGCGGGGGCGGTCGACGTCGTCCTGCACTGGCAGCAGTGGCGGCTTCGGTCGCCGTCGCTGGACCGGGTGGCCGACGCCGTCCTCGCTGCCGCACGTCGGGTGCTGCTGCCCGGCACCAGGTGACCGGCTTGCCCCGGTCCCGGTGGATGACCAGACTCGGGCACCTGACGGCGGACGAGCGAGGAGGTCGGGCGGTGCTGCGCTGGTCCGCGCTCGGCCTCGCCGTCGTCATCGCCGGGTGGCTGGGCGCGGAGGTCTGGCGCGACTCGGGCGTCTTCACCGTCGTGCTGCTGGGGCTGCCGACCCTCGTCTGTCTGGTCGCGGTGCTCGCGTCGGGCAGCCGGTACGCCCGGGCGGTCACCTGGGGTGCCGCGGCGGTCGTGCTCGGCTGGTCGCTGGTGCTGGGCCTGGGGGTCGGCCTGTTCTTCCTGCCGGTGGCCTTCCTGCTGGCGGCCGCGGCAGCCCGGCACGACCCGGCGCGGAGCCGCCCGCTCAGGCGCTGAGCGGCTCCAGCGCAGCCACGCGCTCCCGGGCGGCCCGCACGATCGGCGACTCGCGCACCCGCGCCGGCACCGCCAGCGTCGTCTGCCGGAAGGCCTTGAGCCCGGCGGTCGCCGCGGTGTCGGTGACCCCGAACCCCGGCAGACCGTAGAGCCGGCGGGCCCAGCCGGGCAGCGTCGCAGCGCCGAGGGAGGCGAGCGTGCTCCACGCGGGCCGGGCCGGGGTCAGCAGCTGCACCCAGCCCGGCATCGGCGGCACCAGGATGAAGCGGGAGGCGGTGCGCGCCGCGGGCGTGACGGCCAGCTGGGCCCGGATCCGGTCGAAGTAGGCCTCGAGCTCGGCGACCGTGCGCGGCACGTCGGTCTCCTCGGCTCCCACCAGGACGGCGGCGACCACCTGCTCCTCGACGTACCGGTCGGCGTCGGCGTCGGTCAGCGGCACCCCGGCCCGGCGGGCGGTGGACAGCAGGGAGTCGACCTCGCAGTTGTGCACCCAGAGCAGCAGGTCGGCGTCGTCGACGTTGAAGTGCCGGCCGGTGGTCTCCTCGACGCCGGACTTCCCGCGGTGCAGCCCGCGGACCCGGCGTACCTGGCGGAGCGCGTCCGCCCGGGTGCCGAAGGTCAGCGTCGCGACGTACTCGGCCGTTCGGGTCAGCCGTGCCCAGGGGTCCTCGGCGAAGGCCGTGGAGAACTGGTGGACGCCGCCCATCGCCACCGGGTGCAGTGCCTGCAGCAGGAGGGCCCGGATGCCGCCCACGGAGAACGCCGGGTCGCTGTGCACTCGCCAGGTGACGCTGTCCGGCCCGAAGAAGCCGAGCAGGTCCTCCCGCTCGGTGAAGTCCTTGATCGACGGGGTCGGCTTCATCGCACGGCTCCGGCGGTCTCGTCGTCAGCGGTGGCCAGCGAGCCGCGTGGATCGCTCCAGAAGGAGAGCAGCACCTGCAGCGTCCGCGCCGGGTTCTCGATGGCGGGGGAGTGCACCGCCTGGGGGATGACCTCGTGCCGGGCGTGCAGCCGGGCGGCCATCTCCGCCTGGACCGCCGGGCTCCACGCGTCGTCGCTCACGCCGTGGGCGACCAGCACCGGCACGCCGGTCGCGGCCAGCTCGGCCACCCGGTCGGGCTCGGCGAGCATCGCGTCGGCCATCCCGAGCAGCCCCGCAGCGGTGTTGGCCAGGAACCGGCGGGTGAGGAACGCCCGGGTCGGCGCCGGGACCGCCTGGGCCTGCGGATCGGTCATCGCCAGCTGGTCCAGGGTGTCGCTGACCAGCTGGACGCCACCGGCCGCCAGCAGCGGGGGCAGGTGCTCCAGCAGCTCGGTCCGGGGGCCGGTCAGTGCGGCCGGGCCGCTCCCCAGCAGGGTGAGCGAGTGGAACAGCGCCGGCTCGGCGAGCACCGCTGCCCGGGCGACGAGGCCACCGAAGCTGTGCCCGAGCAGGTGCACCGGGCTGCCGGTCTCCTCCTGCAGTCGGCGGGCGACGACGACCACGTCGGCGGCGAGGTCGGCCACCGAGTACTGCGCCGGGTCGTCCGGACCGGGCGACTCGTACTGCCCGCGCTGGTCCATCGCCACCGTCCGCACCCCGGCCTCCCCGAGCGGGGAGAGCAACGGCGCGAAGTCCTCCTTGCTGCCGGTGTAGCCGGCCACCAGCAGCACCGTCGGGCCGTCGCCGGCGCCGGTGTCCAGGGCGGCGATCGGGCCGCCCCAGCCGGGGAAGGTCACCCGGGCTGCGTCGTGCACCGCCAGCTGGCGGAGGTCGTCGGGGGCGGTGTGCTCGGAGCCACCAGGCAGGACCATGACCCGAGTGTGCCTCGCTGTCCGGCCCCGCGCCGCCACGGGTGACTACCGGTGTGCGGACACCTGCTCAGGGGTGACGTGGACGACGACCGGACCGACCAGCGACGTGCGTCCCCCGGCCGGGACGGCGTCGGCGGTGGACCAGCGCGCCAGCTCGGTCCCGTCGGCGAGGCTGCGCTGCACGAACGCGCCCTCCTCGGGCACTGTGACGGCCCCGCCGTCCCCGGTCGCGGGCAGCCCGAGCGCGGGCACCTGCCAGCGCGGCAGCCCGGTCGCCTGGTCCAGGGCCAGCAGCTGACCACGTGCCCAGAGCAGGGCCACGTCGTCGGCGCCCACCTGCTGCAGCGGTTCGGTCGCGGCCTCGCTCCCGGCCGGGAGGGCGGGGAGCGGGACCTCGCTCAGCGGCGTGCCGTCGACCGGGGACAGGACGTGCACCCGGTCGCCGAGCACGACGTCGACCAGCCGGTCGACCCCGGCCAGTCGCGGGGTGTCACCGCCGACCTCCAGGTCCCGGGTCCAGATGACGTCGCCGGCGAACCCGTCCAGCAACCGCACCTGCACCGCCGCCAGGCCGCTGCACCGCTGCAGCACGACCACCCCGGAGCTCCCGACGTCGGACCCGACGATCCGGCAGCCCTCCGGCGGCGCGTAGCGCCACCGGGTGTTGTCACCCGCCGGGTCGATCGTGACGATCCCGGTCGGGCTGCTGGCCAGCAGGATCTGGTCGGTGCTGGCCAGGTCGACGTCGGTGCGGAACCGGACGTTGCGGTACCACTCCCGGGCGCCGGTCGAGGCGTCCAGCCCGGTCAGCTCGTTGCAGCGCCCCGTGGTGCGGAAGGCCACCACCACGATGCCGTCGACCGCCGTCGCGTCGCAGAGGGTGGCGTTGGCCCGCCGGTAGTGCCAGGCCTCCTCACCGGTCGCGGCGTCCAGCATGGCCACGCCGTGCTCGTCGGTGACCAGCACCCGGCCGCTCTCGACCGCGTGCCGCGGTGCCGGGCCGGTGGCCGCCGACCAGGCCTGCGCGAGCTCGGCGGCCGGCGTCTCGTCGGGGACGGCGGCCGGCGGCGCCGTCGTCCGGGAGGTCGCCGCCACGTCGGACGTGCGCCACAGCAGGACGGCGACGGCGGCCACCACGAGGGTGGCCGCCGTCCATGCCCACACGCGCAGCGGCAGGCGACGGGCCAGGGGCATGCGGTGGTGGTGGCTCAGGCCGAGGGCTCGGCGCCGCCGCCACTGCCGCCGCGGCCACCGCGCCGGCGGCGACGCCGTGGCCGGCCGCCCTCACCGCCGTCCGTGGACGCGGCCATGGCGGGAGACCCGCTCTCGGCACCGGGACCGTCGATCGCCGCAGCGGCCCCGGCGGCGGCGGCGCCACTGCCCCGGGTGCGCTGCCGCGGACGGCTCTTGGGCGGCCCGACCGTGGGCTGGTCGTCCTCGGCGGGGGAGCTGCTGCGGCCCGGGCCGGAGGAGGTGCCGCCGGCGCGCTGGCGCTTGCCGGTCTCCCCGAGGTCCTCGAGGGTCTCGGCGCCCAGGCCCTCGCGGGTGCGCTGGGCCCGGGGGAGCCGCCCGGTCGCCGTCGTCGGCACGTCGAGGTCGCTGTAGACCCACGGCGAGGTGGAGTAGGTCTCCGGCGGGTCGGCGAAGTCCAGGTCCAGGGCCTTGTTGATCAGCTGCCAGCGGGGGATGTCGTCCCAGTCGACCAGGGTGACGGCGACGCCGGTGCTGCCGGCGCGGCCGGTGCGGCCGATCCGGTGCACGTAGGTCTTCTCGTCCTCGGGGCACTGGTAGTTGACGACGTGGCTGACCCCGGTGACGTCGATGCCGCGGGCGGCGACGTCGGTGGCGACCAGCACGTCGACCTTGCCGGCCCGGAAGGCCCGCAGCGCCTGCTCGCGGGCGCCCTGGCCGAGGTCACCGTGCACGGCGGCCGCGGCGAACCCGCGGTCGACCAGCTCGTCGGCGACCTTCTGCGCGGTCCGCTTGGTGCGGCAGAACACCATCACCAGGCCACGGTCCCGGGACTGCAGCACCCGGGACAGCAGCTCGGGCTTGTCCAGGTTGTGCGCCCGGTAGATGAACTGCGTGGTCTGCGGGACCGTCGAGCCCTCGTCGTTGCCGTGCGCCCGGATGTGCGTGGGCTGGGTCATGAACGACCGCGAGAGCGTGACGATCGGACCGGGCATCGTCGCGGAGAAGAGCATCGTCTGCCGCTTGTCCGGGACCATCGCCAGGATGCGCTCGATGTCGGGCAGGAAGCCCAGGTCGAGCATCTCGTCGGCCTCGTCGAGGACCAGGCCGCGGACCTTGCCCAGGATCAGGTCTCCCCGCTGCGCCAGGTCGAGCAGCCGGCCGGGGGTGCCGACGACGACCTCGACGCCGGCCTGCAGCGCGGCGACCTGCGGTTCGAAGGCGCGGCCGCCGTAGATGGCCTGCACCCGGATGCCGCGCTTGGCGCCGGCGGCGGACAGGTCCCGGGAGACCTGGACGCACAGCTCGCGGGTGGGGACGACGACGAGGGCCTGCGGCACGCCGTCGCCGCCCTCGGCCGGCGGGACGACGCGCTGCAGCAGCGGGACGCCGAAGCCCAGCGTCTTGCCGGTGCCGGTGCGGGCCTGCCCGATGAGGTCGTTGCCGGCCAGGGCGAGCGGGAGCGTCAGCTCCTGGATGGCGAAGGTGCGGGTGATCCCGACCTCGGCCAGTGCGGCCACGATCTCGGGGTGCACGTCGAAGTCGCTGAACAGCGGGCTGTCGGGGGCGACGGGTGCGCCGCCCAGCTCCTCGACCTGCTGCTCGAGCTCCTCGGGAGCGGGCGCACCGGTCTCGGCGTGCTCCAGCTCCGGAGCGGCGGGGGTGGTGCTGGCAGTGGGTGTGTTCTCGGTGGAGGTCAGTTCTCTCGCCTCGGTCTGGTGGGGGACCGCGGTGCGTCGTCGGTGCCCGAGCTCGGTCTCGAGCTCCAGCGTTGCCCGACTCGCTCGCCGGTCCCGGGGGTCGGTTCCGGGATGTTCGATCCAAGCGCCGACGCGGCCAGCAGACCGGGCGTCGAGTGCAGACTGCCCGGGAGACGGCCCTCGGAGGGCCGGCCTCGAGGAGGTGATCCGGCGTCATCAGCGCACACGGAGGTCGCGCACGAACGGCGAGCCTGGCGGCCCGCCGACGCCATCGTAGCGTGACCAGCCCGTTAGCCTCGCTGGGCGGCCGTGCGACACGGGTCGGGAGGCGTCGCCCCGGCCGCCGGCAGCGCGCCGGCGCCACCACGGCATCGGAGCGCCGGCGCCACTGGGGCATGAAGAGGGAGAACCGTGACCAGAGTCGAGGAGAGCCCCGGCCGGCCGGCCGCTGAGCCGGCGGTCATCGACCTGCTGGGCGTGCTGGCCTACGCTGAGCTGACCGCGTTCGACCGGCTCGCCGAGGACGCCCGGCTGGCGCCGACGCTCGAGGGCCGTGCCGCCCTGGCCCGGATGGCCGCGGCCGAGATCGGGCACCACGACCGGCTGACCCAGCGGCTGCGCGAGCTCGGCGTGGACGTGGCCCGGGCGATGACCCCGTTCGTCGCCGCACTGGACGCCTTCCACGACGGCACCCGGGCGAGCACCTGGCTGGAGGGGCTGGTCAAGGCCTACGTCGGTGACGGGCTGGCCACCGACTTCTACCGCGAGGTCGCGGCCTTCCTGCCGCAGCCGGACCGGGCGCTGGTCGAGGAGGTCCTCGCCGACACGGGGCACGCCGACTTCGCCCTCCGGGAGGTCCGGGCCGCCCTCGCCGCCGACCCCACCCTCACCGGCCGGCTGGCGCTGTGGGCGCGACGGTTGGTCGGGGAGGCGCTGACCCAGTCCCAGGCGGTCATCGCCGAGCACGAGCAGCTGGCCGACCTGCTCATCGCCGGCACCGGGGACCTGACCGGGGTGGGCCGGCTGCTCCAGCGCCTCACCACCGCCCACTCCGTCCGGATGCAGGCCCTCGGTCTCAACCCCTGAGCAGGGCCCGGACGTGCGACAGGGCGCCGCCGCGGTACGGCGACGCCCTGTCGGCGTTCGTGCGGTCGATCAGCTGCTGATGAAGCCCACCCGGCGCTGGTCGGCCTCGGCGATCTCGACGTAGGCGATCCGGTCGGTCGGGACGACGATGCGCCGACCGCGTTCGTCCACCAGCGTGAGCAGGCCGTCCTTGGACCCGGTCATGGCCTTGGACACCTCGGCCGCGATCTCGTCCGGGCTCTTGGGGCTGTCGATGACCAGCTCGCGGGGGGAGTGTTGGACACCGATCTTTACTTCCACGCGGGGATGCCTCCTCAGGTCCGGCTACTGACCACCCACGCTAGTCCAGCCCGGCGGCAGGCATCCGGTCCAGCCGGTCAGCCGTCAGCGAACGTGGACGGTCCGTCGGCGTCCTCACGCAGCGGGAAGCCCGACATGCCGCGCCAGCCCAGGGACGACGCGAGCGCCACGGCCTCGTCCCGGGACACGGTGCCCTTGCGGGCCAGCCACCACCGGGCGCTGGTCTCGGCCAGCCCGGTCATCCCCGCGGACAGCAGCAGCGCCCGCTCGGGGTCCGCGCCGGTCTCCATCGCGATGACCTCGGCGATGGCCTCGATGCACTGCCGGGCGCCGCGGTCGGCGATCCGCCGGACGTCGGGGTCGTTGCGCAGGTCGGACTCGAACACCAGCCGGAACGCCTCGCCGTCGGCGTCCACGAAGTCGAAGTAGGCGCCGACCGCACCGTCGACCCGCTCGCGGTTGTCCTCGGTGCCGGCCATCGCCTCGCGCACCCGGTCGGTGAGCTCGTCGACCTGCTGTTCCAGCAGCGCCAGGTAGAGCTCCCGCTTGCCGGGGAAGTGCTGGTAGAGCACCGGCTTGCTGACCCCGGCCCGGTCGGCGATGTCGTCCATCGCCGCGGCGTGGAACCCCTGGGCGACGAAGACGTCCTGCGCGGCCCGCAGCAGCTGCAGGCGCCGGGCACCGCGCGGCAGCCGGGCGGTGCGGCGGGCGGCCGGCGGCACGGGTACGGGTCGGCTGGGTCGCATGGCCCGGCGATGTTACCGGCGCGCCGCACGGACGACGCCCGGCCCCGGTCCGTTCGCCGCGGCGCCTCGGCGCGGTGATCTACCGTCGGGTAGGTGACCGACGCCCGGCTGTCCTCGGTGCCGCTGCCGCGGCCCGGTGCCCTCCTCCCGCCCTGGCCCGGTGCGATGGTGCCGATCACCGGCGGCGAGGTCTTCGTCCGGCACACGCCCTGGTGCGGCCCGCTGCCGGGCGGCGACCCGGTCGAGGGAGAGGCGCCGCACGAGCGGGCGCTCTACGTCCACGGGCTGGGCGGCGCCTCGACCAACTGGACCGACCTGGCGGCGTTGCTCGCCGTCCGGTTCGACGGCTGGGCCCTCGACCTGCCCGGGTTCGGCCAGTCGGCGCCGCCGCCCCGTTACTCCATCCACCGGCACGTCCAGGCGGTCGTCGACGTCCTGGAGTGGATCGTCGCCCGGCCCGGCCCCGGGCAGGGCCGCCCCGTGCACCTGGTGGGCAACTCCCTCGGCGGCCTGGTCAGCGTGTGGGTCGCCGCCCGCCGTCCGGACCTGGTCGCGACCCTCACCCTGATCTCCGCCGCCATGCCGGTCTACCGGGTCCCGGCGGCGTTCGACCGGGCGATCGCGCTGGTGCTGCTGCCCGGCGTCCCGGCGCTGGCCGAACGGCGGCTCGCCGGCGCCAGCCCCGAGCAGCGTGTGCGCGGGCTGCTGCAGATGTGCTTCGGCGACCCGAGCCGGGTGCCGCCGGAGCGGGTCGCCGAGGCGGTGGAGGAGACCCGGCGCCGGGACGCGCAGCCCTGGGCGGGCCAGGCGCTCACCCGCAGCCTGCGCGGCCTGATGAGCTCCTACCTGCGGGTGGGGCGGGCCAACGCCTGGCGGATGGCCCGCTCGGTGCGGGCGCCGTCCCTGGTGGTCTGGGGCGACCGGGACAAGCTGGTCGACCCCGAGCTCGCGCCGAGACTGGCCGAGGTGCTCCCCGACGCCCGGTTGCAGGTGCAGGCGGGCATCGGGCACCTGGCGATGCTGGAGGCCCCGGAGCCCACGGCCCGGGCGGTGCTCGGCCTGGCCGAGGACGCCGCACGGGAGAGCGAGCGGGACCGCGCCGACGGTGCCGACCTCCCCACCGGACAGGTGTGACCGACCTCCGCCGGACGACGCCGCACCGGGTCTGCGTCTCCCGGGGTGCCGCTGCGTCGTGAGATCCTGGCCGCCGTGACGAGCTCGGGACGCCGCCCGTCCGGACGACGGCCGGGAGCCGAACCGCTGGTCGCCCGCCGCGACCCGGCCCGCTCCGTGCGCCCCGTCGTGCCGCCGCGCGGCCGGTTCCGCCGGTTCGTCCGCCGGTACGGCTGGCGGGCCTACGCCGTGCCGTTGTTGGCCATCGCCACCCTGGTGACCCTGGTCGACGTCGTCCGGCCGGGCGGCGGGGGCGCCGCCCCGACGTCGACGGCCGCGGTCGACGTCTCCGCGCCGACCACCCCGATCGCCCCGCAGGTCACCGAGGCCGAGGGGGAGGGGATGCCGTCCGCGGCGTCCAGCACACCGACGCCGGCCTCGGCGGAGCCCGTTCCCGCCGCACCGACCTACGTCGAGCAGGGCGCCGGGAGCGTGAGCGTGGTCGACGGCACGTCCGGGGTGTACGGCACCGGACCGCTGGAGCGCTTCGTCGTGGAGATCGAGGACGGCATCGGCGTCGACGGCGCCGCCTTCGCCGCCGCCGTCGAGGCCACCCTCAGCGATCCCCGAGGGTGGGGGAACGGTGGCCGGCTGTCCTTCCAGCGGGTGGGTGCCGCCGAGGCCGCTGCCGGCGCCTACGAGTTCCGGGTCAGCCTGGTCAGCCCCGGCAGCATGGAGGTCTACTGCCCCGGCGTCGGCACCGGCGGCTACACCTCCTGCCGCTACGGCGAGCGGGCGGTCATCAACCTGGCCCGCTGGGAGACCGCCGTCCCCGACTACGGCGGGGACATCGCCACCTACCGCCAGTACGTGGTCAACCACGAGGTCGGGCACGCCCTCGGTCAGGGTCACCAGCCCTGCCCCGGCGCCGGGCAGCTGGCCCCGGTGATGCAGCAGCAGACGCTCGGCCTGCAGACCTGCGTGAAGAACGCCTGGCCGTTCCCTTCCTGAACGTCCGGACCACACCCCGGCCAGGTGCCGTTCTCGAAGGGCTCCCGACGGACGCGCAGCGGGTCTAGGGTCCCTGCTGGTGCGCCGGGAAGCCTGGTCGGCAGTCGTGTTCCCGACTGCGATCGGAGGGCTCCGATGCCCGTCCCTGCTCCTGCCGTGCCCGCGCTGCGCGCCGAGCACCTGAGCAAGCGGTTCGCCCGGACGGTCGCCGTCGACGACCTCTCCCTGTCGGTCTCCCCGGGGGAGGTGTTCGGCTTCCTGGGCCCGAACGGAGCCGGCAAGTCGACGACGATCCGGATGGTCCTGGGGCTGCTGCGCCCCTCCGGTGGTCACGTCGAGGTGTTCGGCGTCCCCGCGCACGACGTCGGCCGGGCACACCGCCACCTCGCGTACGTCCCCGCCGACGTTGCGCTGTGGCCGGCGCTGACCGGACGGGAGTGCCTGGACCTGCTCGCCGGCGTCGGCCCGGGCACCGACCTGGACTACCGGGCCGAGCTCGTCGAGCGGTTCGCCCTGGACCCGGACCGGCGGTCGCGCACCTACTCGACCGGCAACCGGCAGAAGGTCGCCCTGGTCGCCGCGTTCGCCACCCGCGCGCCGCTGCTGGTCCTGGACGAGCCGACCAGTGGGCTGGACCCGCTGATGGAGCGGGAGTTCCGCCGCTGCGTGACCGAGGCCGCGGAGCGTGGTCAGACGGTGTTCCTGAGCTCGCACCAGCTGGCCGAGGTCGAGGCGGTCTGCGCGCGCGTCGGCATCCTGCGCCAGGGCCGGCTGGTGGAGGTCGCCGGGCTGCGGGAGCTGCGGCGGCTGCGCCGCTCGGAGATCAGCGTCACCCTGGCCCACCCGGTCGCCGCGGGAGTCGGGTTGGCCGGCGTCGACGGCGTCGCCGACCTGCAGTGGCGCTCGCCGGTCGAGCTGACGATGACGCTGGCCGGGCCACCCGCCCCGGTGCTGCGTGCACTGGCCGGTCTGGACGTCGTCGCCCTCGACGTGCGCGAGCCCTCGCTGGAGGAGCTCTTCCTCGACTTCTACGGCGACCACCTGTCCTCGCGCGAGGAGCTGCGGGCATGACCGCCGGGACCGCGCCCGCCCCCACCACGTCCGCCGCGGGGAGGGCGCCGGAGCCGGGTGCGGCCGGCCGGGTGGTCACTGCCCTCGCGGTGCGGTCGGTCCGTCGGGGCGCCGTCCTGGTCACCGGGGTCGCCGCGGGCATGCCGGCGCTGGTCGCGGTCCAGCACCGGCAGCTGGACCAGGAGCTGGCCGGGGCGTCGCTGGCGGCGCTGGCGGAGAACCCGGCCATCCGCACCCTGTTCGGCCCGCCGGTCGCCCTCGACGACCCGGGCGGTTTCACCGTGTGGCGCACCGGGACGGCGATCGCGGTGCTCGTCGGCGTCTGGGCGGCGCTCGCCGCGACCCGGGTCACCCGGGGCGAGGAGGAGGCCGGCCGCTGGGACCTCCTGCTGGCCGGCCGGCTGCGGCTGCCGGCCGTGCTGCTGCGGCACCTGGCCGTGCTCCTCGGCGCGGCTGCGCTCGTCGGCGCCGGCACGGCCGCCGGCCTGCTGCTGGCCGGCACCGCGACGACCGGTGCGGTGCTGTTCGGTGCGCTCATCGGTGGCACCGGCATGGTGGGCGCGGCGCTGGGGGCGCTCGCCGCGCAGCTGCTGGCCGAGCGCCGGGCCGCCGCCGGCCTCGCGGTCGGGGTGCTGCTGGCCGGCCTGCTGACCCGGATGGTCGCCGACGGGGTGCCCGCGCTCGGGTGGCTGCACTGGCTCAGCCCGTTCGGACTGCTGGGCCGGAGCGCCCCGTTCGCCGCCGACCGGGTGCTGCCGCTGGTCGTGCTGGCCGGGACCGTCGCCGTGCTGGTCGCGGCGGCGGCGACGGTCGCCACCCGCCGGGACGTCGGCAGCGGGCCGTGGCGCCGCCCCGGCGCCGTCGCGCCCGGCACCGGGGAGCTGCGGTCGCTGCCCGCGCTGGCGGCTCGCCACACCGGCCGCCCGGTCGTGGGCTGGGGGGCCGCCGTGGTCGCCTACTTCCTGCTCATCGGGCTGCTGGCCACGACGATGACCGACTTCCTGACCGAGAACCCACGCTTCGCCGAGCTGGCCGCCCAGGCCGGCTTCGCCGAGCTCGGCACCGTGCGCGGCTACGTGGCGTCGCTGTTCACCGTGCTGGCCGTGCCGGTCGGTGCGTTCGTCGCCAGCCGGGTCGCCGCCACGGCGGCCGACGAGGTGGCCGGCCGCCTCACGCTGCTCTACTCGCTGCCGGTGCGCCGGGTCCGCTGGCTGGCCACCGAGCTGACCGGCGTGGCCACCGGCGCCGTCCTGCTCGCCGGTGCGGCCGGGCTGGCGACCTGGCTGGGCGCCACCTGGGTGGGCGCGGACCTGTCCGCCGGCGCGGCGCTGGCGGGGGTGCTGAACGTGCTGCCGATCGCGGCGGTGTGCCTGGGCGCGGCGGTCGCGGCGCTGGCGTGGGCGCCGGCCGCCGTCCTGCCGCTGGGGGTGTTGCCGGCCGCCGGCGGCTACCTGCTGCTGGTCCTCGCCGACACCCTGGCCTGGCCGGGCTGGGTCCGCGGGCTGTCGCCCTTCGCCCACGTGGCGGCGGTGCCCGCCGAACCGGTGGACGTGCCCGGCCTGGTCGGCCTGCTGGTGGTCGCCGCAGCGCTCACTGCCGGGGGCCTGGCCGGGTACCGACGGCGGGACCTGCGCGGATGACCCCGGGCCGGACGGGGGAAGAGGACCGCGTGCCACGCTGTTGCGCAGATCAGGACACCGGCCCCTGGAGCCGGTCAGCCCTGTCACCACAGTCGTGTGAGGAGCGCTCCGTGCAGTTGCCACCCCTGGTGGAGCCCGCCGCTGACCTGTCGATCGACGAGGTCCGCCGCTACAGCCGCCACCTGATCATCCCCGACGTCGGGATGGACGGGCAGAAGCGGCTCAAGAACGCCAAGGTGCTGGCCGTCGGCGCCGGTGGCCTCGGTTCGCCCGTGCTCATGTACCTGGCCGCCGCCGGCGTCGGCACGCTCGGCATCGTCGAGTTCGACACCGTCGACGAGTCGAACCTGCAGCGCCAGATCATCCACGGGCAGTCCGACGTCGGCCGGTCCAAGGCCGAGAGCGCCCGTGACTCGATCAAGGAGATCAACCCCTTGATCGACGTGCGGCTGCACGAGACCCGGCTGGACTCCGAGAACGTCGAGGAGATCTTCAGCCAGTACGACCTGATCGTCGACGGCACCGACAACTTCGCCACCCGCTACCTGGTGAACGACGCCTGCGTGCTGCTCGGCAAGCCCTACGTCTGGGGCTCGATCTACCGCTTCGACGGCCAGGTCTCGGTCTTCTGGAACGAGCACGGGCCGAACTACCGCGACCTCTACCCGGTGCCGCCGCCGCCCGGGATGGTCCCCTCCTGCGCCGAGGGCGGTGTCCTGGGCGTGCTCTGCGCGACCGTCGGCGCCATCCAGGCCACCGAGGCGGTCAAGCTCATCACCGGCATCGGCGAGACGCTGCTGGGCCGGCTGATGGTCTACGACGCCCTGGAGATGACCTTCCGCGAGATCAAGGTCCGCAAGGACCCGGAGGGCGAGCCGATCACCGGCCTCATCGACTACGAGGCGTTCTGCGGCGTCGTCTCCGAGGAGGCCCAGGAGGCCGCCGCGGGCTCGACGATCACCGTCGACGAGCTCAAGGACATGATGGACGCCGGCAAGGACTTCGCGCTGATCGACGTCCGGGAGCCCAACGAGTACGAGATCGTCTCCATCCCGGGCGCCACGCTGATCCCGAAGGACGAGATCCTCTCCGGCCGGGCGCTGGCGCAGCTGCCGAACGACAAGCCGATCGTGCTGCACTGCAAGACCGGCGTCCGCTCGGCCGAGGCGCTCGCCGCGGTCAAGAACGCCGGCTTCAAGGACGCCGTGCACGTCCAGGGCGGCGTGACCGCGTGGGCGACCCGCATCGACAAGGCACTCCCCACGTACTAGAAGGACCCCCTCGCCCCCCGACCCTCGCTCCGCTCGGGCCGGGATCCTGCGAGGGGGCCGGACCGGGCCGGGCCCCGGTACGCCACTGCGCGTGCCGGGGCCCGGCTGCGTTCTACTGGGCCCATGCCCGATCCCCGTCGTGCCGACCTGTTGATGCTGTTCCAGCGTGCTCAGGCGCAGTTCACCGACCGGGTGGACGCCGTGGAGCCCGGCGAGTGGGATGCCCCCGCGCTGCCGGAGTGGAGCGTCGCGGACCTGGTGGCACACCTGACCGGCGAGCAGCTGTGGGTCCCGCTGCTGCTGGCCGGGGAGTCCCCGGACGCCATCGGCCCGCAGGTCCCGACCGACCCGGCCGAACTGCTGGGCGGCGACCCGCTGTCGGCGTGGGAGGCCGCGGCCGACGCCGCGCTGACGTCCTGGGCCGCCGATGACGCGCTGTCCCGGACCGTGCGGCTGCCCGCCGGACCGGCACCGGCCAGTGACCACCTGACGGAGATGACCGTCGACCTGACGGTGCACGCCTGGGACCTCGCCCGGGCGGTCGGCGGGGACACCGCCCTGGATCCCGAGCTCGTGGCCGAGGCGTTCCGCCACGCGGAGGAGCACCTGGGCGAGGACGGCGTGCCCGGGGTGTTCGACGCCCCGGTCGAGGTGCCACCGGGTGCGGACCTGCAGACCCGGATGCTGGCCCGGTTCGGTCGCCGGGCCTGACCGGCCCCGGGCCAGCGGCAACGCGCCGTCGGCATCCGGACCTGCGGTGACCCGCGCGGCCTAGGCTGCCGTCCCGACACAGCCGAGCCGGAGGTCGCACGATGAGCCAGCCACCCCAGGGTCCGCCCCCGCCCGGCGCGGACGGGCCGTCGCCGTCGGGTCGACAGCCGCCCCAGGGCGGTGGCTGGGGCCAGCCGCCGGGCCGGCCCGGTAACTGGGGTCAACCAGCACCGGGGCAGCCCGGGGGTGCCTGGGGTCAGCCACCCGGCCAACCCGGCGGATGGGGGCAGCCGCCCGGTCAGCCCGCGCCCTGGGGGCAGCCCGGACCAGGTCAGCCCGCGCCCTGGGGGCCGCCCGGTACCGGTCAGCCACCGGGCGGGTACGGCGCGCCCGGTCAGCCGCCGTACCCGGGTCCCCCCGACCGGGGCGGGTCGACCGCCTCCGGTGGCGGTGACGACGAGCGCAGGAAGCGGGTGACGGTCGTCGCCATCATCGCCGCGATCGTGCTGCTCGTCATCGTCGCGGTGGTGCTGACCCTGACCCTGACCGGGGACGACGAGGACGACCCCGTGCCGACGGCCGGTGCCGGCAGCTCGTCGACCGCGCCGTCGTCCTCGTCGTCCGCGCCGGCCCCTGCCCCGGTGGGCCTGCTGGCGCAGCTGCCCAGCGACTTCACCGACTGCCAGGAGGGACAGCTCGAGGGCGACGGGGACCTCGCGGCCGCCGTCTGCGGGCCGGCGCTCACCCAGCCCGGCCCGGCCGGTGCCGTCTACTACGAGTACCCGGACGAGACCACCCTGACCTCGGTGTTCGCCGACGACGCCGCGGAACTGCGGCTCGGTGAGCTGCCCGAGGGCGACGACTGCTCGACCACCACCGGCCACGGCGAGTGGGCCCACCCCAGCGGCGTCACCGGTGGTCTGGTGGCCTGCGCCCTGCTGCCCGACGGCGACGTGGTGATCGTGTGGACCGACGACGAGCACCTGATCGAGGGCGCGGTCCACGCACCCGGGACGACGCAGGACGACGTCGCCGCGCTGTACGAGTGGTGGACGGTCAACAGCTACTTCACCGGCTGAGGTCGGCACCGTGCCTGACACCGGCCCCGAGTCGCCTTCGGCGGCGGACGTCGACGAGGCCGTCTACGACGTGGTCGAGTCCATCCCGCGGGGGCGGGTGAGCACCTACGGCGCGATCGGGCGGCTGGTCGGGGTGGGGCCGCGCCGGGTCGCCCGGGCGCTGTCCGGGGGTGGGGCGGCGGTGCCCTGGCACCGTGTCGTGCGCGCCGACGGGACGGCGGCCGAACCGGTCCGGGTGCGGCAGCTGGAGCTGCTGGCCGGGGAGGGCGTGCCGCTGCGCGGTGCCCGGGTCGACCTCGCCGCCGTGGGCTGGCCGGACGACGCCTGAGCCGGACTGTCGTCCCCCCGTGGTCTCATCGGGACGTGCGGGGGGAGACGGGGAGTGCAGCGGTGGTCACGGCGGGGTCGCCGTCGGCCGGGCCGTCGTCGGCGGGACCGGTGTACCGGCTGGTGCAGCCGGAGCCGGAGCCGGTGGTCCGCCCTCAGCTCGACCTGACCCAGCAGGCGGTGGTCGACCACCGGGGTGGGCCGCTGCTGGTCCTGGCCGGCCCCGGCACCGGGAAGACCACCACGATCGTCGAG
The DNA here is from genome assembly GCF_026967925.1 of Modestobacter sp. VKM Ac-2985. GTDB lineage: Bacteria > Actinomycetota > Actinomycetes > Mycobacteriales > Geodermatophilaceae > Modestobacter. The sequence goes on from NZ_JAPVBI010000002.1 coordinate 1,114,547, forward strand.
GCGGTCGCCGCGCGGATCGCCGCCGGCGCCGACCCCGAGCGGCTGCTGGTGCTCACCTTCAGCCGCAAGGCCGCCGCCGAGCTGCGCACCCGGATCACCGCCCGGGTCGGGCGCACCATCCGGGAGCCGGTGGCCCGCACGTTCCACTCCTACGCCTTCGGGGTGCTGCGCCGGGCCGCGGTGCTCCGCGGTGAGCCCGCGCCGCGGTTGCTGACCTCCGCCGAGCAGGACGCCGTGCTGGCCGAGCTGCTGCGCGGTGACGCCGACGAGGAGGGCGCCGTCCGCTGGCCCGCCGAGCTCGCCGCCGCGCTGGGCACCGACGGCTTCCGGGACGAGCTGCGCGAGCTGCTGCTGCGGGCCACCGAGCGCGGCATCGACAGCCGGCGGCTGTCCGCCTGGGGCCGTGAGCGCGGGCTGCCGCACTGGGAGGCGGCCGCGGACTTCCTCCGGCAGTACCAGGACGTCTCGTACTTCGCGACGGTCGCCCGCGGTGGGGCCTCCGGGTACGACCCGGCCGAGCTGGTCCGCACCGCCATCGACGAGCTGCACGGCGACCCGGAGCTGCTGCGCACCGAGCGCGAGCGGGCGGGCTGGCTGTTCGTCGACGAGTACCAGGACACCGACCCGGCGCAGGTCGAGCTGGTCGAGCTGCTCGCCGGGGGCGGCGGCGACCTGGTCGTCGTGGGCGACCCCGACCAGGCGATCTACGCGTTCCGCGGGGCCGAGCCCCGCGGGATCATCGACTTCCCGAGCCGCTTCCGGCACCGCGACGGCCGGCCGGCCGACCGGCTGTCCCTGGGCGTCTGCCGCCGCTCGGGAACCGAGCTGCTCACCGTCAGCCGGCGGGTCGCCGAGGGCCTGCCCGGGCCGTGGGAGCACCGCCGGCTGGAGGCCGGCGCGCACACCGACCCCGGCGCCGCGGAGGTGCACGTCTTCGACTCCCCGTCCATGGAGGCCGCCTTCCTCGCCGACACCATGCGCCGCGCGCACCTGCTGGACGGCGTGCCGTGGTCGCAGATGGCGGTGGTGGTCCGGTCGGCCACCGCAGGCCTCGGCCCGGTCCGCCGGGCGCTGAGCCAGGCCGGGGTGCCGGTCGCCGTCTCCGCGGACGACGTCGCCCTCGCCGGGCAGCCCGCCGTCCAGCCGTTCCTGGCCGCGCTGACCGCGCTGCTGCCGGCGGCCGGTGGCCCAGCCGCCGAGGGCGAGCCGCCTCCGGAGACGGGGCTGGACGAGCCCGGCGCCGAGGCCCTGCTCGTCTCCCCGCTGGGTGGGGCGACGGTGCTGGACCTGCGGCGGCTGCGCCGTGCCGTCCGCCGGGAGCTGGCCCTCCGGGGCGAGGACCCGACGGTCCGCGGGGCGCCGTTGGCGGCGGTGCTGGCCGACGCGACCCTGCTCGACGCGCTGCCCGAACACCTCGCCCGGCCGGCCTCGCGGGTGGCCCGGGTGCTGTCGGCCGGCCGGCTCGCGCTGGCGGCCGACGGCAGCGCCGAGGACGTCCTGTGGGCGATGTGGCAGGCCAGCGGGCTGGCCACCCGCTGGGCACGGGCGAGCGCAGCCGGAGGTCCGCCGGGCGCGGTGGCCGACCGCGACCTGGACGCCGTCGTCTCGCTGTTCGACGCCGCCGCCGGCTTCGTCGACCGCCTCCCGCACGCCACCGTGGCCGCGTTCGCCCAGCACCTGGGTGCCCAGCAGCTGCCCGGCGACAGCGGCGCCGCGCGGGCACCGATGGGGGAGACGGTGCGGCTGCTCACCGCTCACGCGGCCAAGGGCCTGGAGTGGGACCTGGTCTGCGTCGCCGGGGTCCAGGAGGGGGTCTGGCCCGACCTGCGCAGCCGGGTCAGCCTGCTCGGCGCCGAGGACCTGGTCGACGCCGCCGGTGGCACCGACCCGGCCACGCTGGACCGGCGCACCCAGGCGATGGCCGAGGAGCGGCGGCTGTTCTACGTGGCCTGCACGCGGGCCCGCCGCCGGCTGCTGGTCACCGCCGTCGACGGCGCGCTGGACGGCGGGGACGCCGGCGCGACCGCGTCGCGCTTCCTGGACCTCGTGGTGCCGCCCCCGGCCGACGGGGACGGCGCCCGGCCGCACACCCCGTTGCCGCGGCAGCTGACCCTCCCGGCGCTCGTCGCCGAGCTGCGCCGACACCTCACCGATCCGCACACGCCGCCGGCCCGCCGGACCAGCGCCGCTGCGGTGCTGCGCCGGCTGGCCGAGGAACGGGTCCCCGGGGCCGACCCGGCGGGCTGGTGGGGGCTGGCCGCGCTGTCCGACGACGCGCCGCTGGTCGACCCGGCCGAGGTGGTGCCCGTCCGGCCCTCGGCGATCGACACCTTCCAGCGGTGCCCGCTGCGCTGGGTGCTCGGCGCGGTCGGCGCCGAGGCGGCCCCCGAGGCCACCCGCACCGTGGGGTCCGCGGTGCACGACGTCGCCCAGCAGGTGGCCGAGGGGCTGCCGCCCGCAGACGCCCCCGCAGCGCTGGACACCGAGCTGGACGGCCTGGACCTGGGGCCGGGCTGGTTCGACCAGCGGCAGCGGGACCGGGCCCAGGAGATGCTGACCAAGTTCCTGGCCTGGCACGCCCGCGCCGACCGGGAGCTGGTCGCGGCGGAGGAGGACTTCGACGTCACCGTCGGCCGGGCGCGGCTGCGCGGGCAGGTCGACCGCCTCGAGCGCGACGCCGAGGGCCGGCTGGTCGTCGTGGACCTGAAGACCGGCAAGACCGCCCCCCGGGCGGTGGAGGAGCACGGGCAGCTGGCGGCCTACCAGCTCGCCGTCACCGAGGGCGCCTTCGCCGAGCACGGCACCGCCACCGGCGGGGCGGCGCTGCTGCAGGTCGGCGGCTCGCAGAAGGCGGCCAAGGAGCACGTGCAGTCGCCGCTGCCCGCCGACGTCGACCCGCGGGAGAGCTGGGCGGGCGAGCTGATCGCCGAGGTCGGCGAGGGGATGGGAGCCGGGGAGTTCGTGGCACGCACCGACACCGACTGCGAGCGGTGCGCCTTCCGCCGCAGCTGCCCGATGCAGGAGTCCGGCCGGCAGGTGACCCGATGACCCCGCGGGCCGCCGAGGGCCAACTGGCGTTCGACCTCCCCGGGCTGGTCCCGGTCGTCGCGCCGGAGCCGCCGCGGTTGCTGAGCCCGGCCGAGACCGCGGTCCGCAGCGGCGTCGGCCACTCGCCGTCGGCGGAGCAGGCGGGCGTGGTCGCGGCTCCGGTCGACCGGCCGCTGGTCGTGGTCGCCGGCGCCGGGTCGGGGAAGACCGAGACGATGGCCGCCCGGGTCGCCTGGCTGGTCGCCAACCAGCTCGTCGCCCCGGAGGCGGTGCTCGGCCTGACGTTCACCCGCAAGGCGGCCAGCGAGCTCAACGCCCGGGTGCGCAAGCGGCTCGGTGCCCTGGCCGAGCACCCGGACACCGCCCCGGAGCTGCGGGAACGGCTGGCCGTGGCGGCACCGACGGTCGCGACCTACCACGGCTACGCGGCCAGCATCGTCGCCGAGCACGGGCTGCGGATCGGGGTCGAGCCCGGGTCCGGCGTGCTCGGGCCGGCCATGTGCTGGGGCCAGGCGGCCACCGCCGTCGCCGCGCACACCGGTGACATGAGCGACGTCGCGCTGGGCCTGGTCACCACCACCGAGGACGTGCTGCAGCTCGCCGCCGAACTGGGGGAGCACGACATCACCCCCGACGCCCTGCGGGCCTGGACGGCGCGGTTCGAGTCCCAGCTGCGCGGCTACCCCGACGCCGGCCGGAAGAAGGGCCCGTACGCCGAGGTGCTCAAGCTGGTGGCGCGGCAGCGGGCCCGGGTCGCCCTGCTGCCCATGGTCGAGGCGTTCCAGGCCCGCAAGCGGGCGGCCGGGGCGATCGACTACGCCGACCAGGTCTCCCTGGCCGCCCGGGTCGCGGTCAGCTCCGCCGAGGTGGGCCGGCGGGAGCGCGCCCGGTGGCGGGTCGTGCTGCTCGACGAGTACCAGGACACCAGCGTCGGCCAGCTGCGGATGCTGGAGGCGCTCTTCGGCGGACCGGGCGGGCACCCGGTGCTGGCCGTGGGTGACCCCCGGCAGTCCATCTACGGCTGGCGGGGCGCCTCCGCCGGGACGATCGAGCGGTTCGCCCGCACCTTCCCCGGCACCCCCGAGCGCCCGGCCGAGCGGCTCACCCTGTCCACCAGCTGGCGCAACGACCGGGCGGTGCTGGCCGTGGCCAACACGGTGGCCGCCGCGCTGCCCGAGCCCGAGCAGCCGCTGCCGGACCTGCAGCCCTCGCCGGTCGCCGGCGCGGGCGCGGTGCACTGCGGGCTGTACGAGACGGTCGCCGAGGAGACCGAGGCGCTGGCCGATCGGCTCGAGCAGTGCTGGAAGGGCTCCGAGGACGCCGCACCGGGGGCTCCCGCGACCCGGCCGACGATCGCCGTGCTCGCCCGGCGCCGGGCCCAGCTGCCGGGCATCGCCGCCGCGCTGCGCGCCCGCGGCCTGCCGGTGGAGGTCGTCGGGCTGGGCGGGCTGCTGGACGTCCCCGAGGTCTCCGACGTCGTCGCCACGCTGCGGGTGCTGGTCGACCCCAGCGCCGGGGACGCGCTGGGTCGGCTGCTCACCGGCGCCCGCTGGCGGATCGGGCCCCGCGACCTGGCCGCGCTGGAGGCGCGCTCCCGGGCGCTGGTCCGGGAGCGCGGCACGCCGTCGCCGGACCCGGTCGAGGACGGCGCCCCGCCGAGCCCGGTGCTGCCGCGGGAGCGCGGGAGCATCGTCGAGGCGCTGGACGACCTCGGCCGCCCCGACGCGTACTCACCCGAAGGGCACCGGCGGCTCCGGCGGCTGGCCAACGAGCTGTCCGGGCTGCGGTCCCGGCTGGGTGAGTCGCTGCCCGACCTGGTCGACGAGGTGGTCCGCAGCCTCGGCCTGGAGACCGAGCTGGCCAGCCACCCGGACGTCACCCCCGGCGGTGCCCGCACCCACCTGGACGCGCTGCACGAGGTCGCCGCCGAGTTCTCCGAGCTCGCCGAGCTGCCCTCGCTGCCGGCCTTCCTCGGCTACCTGGCCGACGCCGAGGTGCGGGAGCGGGGCCTGGAGCCCGGCGAGGTGGCGGTCAACCCGGAGGCGGTCCAACTGCTGACCGGGCACTCGGCCAAGGGGCTGGAGTGGGACGTCGTCGCGGTGCCCGGGATGACCGTGGGCCAGTTCCCCGCCAAGGGCGACGCCTCGGACTCCTGGATCCGTGACCCGGGCGCCGTCCCGGTCGACCTGCGGGTCACCGACCGCGCCGAGCTGCCGCGGCTGCACCTCCCGGTCCCCGGCTCCGGTGACCAGGCCGCGGTCCGCGACGCCCTGGAGGACTACGTCGAGGAGTGGAAGGACTTCGGCCTGGCCGAGGAGATCCGGCTCGGCTACGTCGCGGTGACCCGGGCCAAGCACCTGCTGCTGTGCTCGGGCAGCTGGTGGCGCGACGGCAAGACCGTCTGCGGCCCGTCGTCCCTGCTGCTGGCGGTCAAGGGCGCCTGCGAGGACGGCGCCGGCGTCGTCGACGCCTGGGCGGAGCCCCCGGCGGACGACGCCGAGAACCCGGCTCTGGCCGAGTGGCCGGTGGGCGTCTGGCCGGCCGACCCGCTGTCGGCCGGCCGCCGCCGCTCGCTGACCGCCGCCGCCGACCTGGTCGCCGCGACCCAGCCGCACCCGCTGACCACCGAGGCCCTGGGCGCGACCGACGACCCGCTGGTCGCCGACTGGCTGCGCGACGCCGACCTGCTGCTGCGCGAGCGGGCCGAGCACTCCCGCGGCACCGTCGACGTCCCGCTGCCCACCCACCTGTCGGTCTCCGCGCTGGTCGCGCTGCGCCGTGACCCCGGCGAGCTGGCCCGTCGGCTGCGCCGGCCGATGCCGGCCGCGCCGGCGCCGCTGGCCCGGCGGGGCACCGCCTTCCACGCCTGGCTGGAGGAGCGGTTCGGTGCCGCCCGGCTGATCGACCTCGACGAGCTGCCCGGCAGCGGTGACGCCGGCGCGGCCCCCGACGCCGCGCTCACCGCGCTGCAGCAGGCATTCCTGGCCGGGGAGTGGGCCGATCGGCAGCCCGTGGACGTCGAGGCGCCGTTCGAGACACCGTTGGGTCCGCTGACCCTGCGCGGCCGGATCGACGCCGTCTACGCGACCCCGGACGGTGGCTACGAGGTCATCGACTGGAAGACCGGTCCGGTGCCCGGGGCCGCCGAGCTCACGGCTGCCGCCGTCCAGCTGGCCGCCTACCGGCTGGGCTGGTCCCGGCTGACCGGCGTGCCGGTGGAGCGGGTCAGCGCCGGCTTCCACCACGTCGCCGCCGGGGTCACCCTGCGGCCGGCCGACCTGCTCGACGAGGCCGGCCTGCTCGCCCTGGTCACCGGAGGTGCGGCCGACTGAGATGGGTGTCGTCCGCCGTGCCCGGGGGCCTCACGTGCCGCCGGTGTCGTCCTCCGGGCCGGGGGCGTCCCGCTCGTCGCGGACGGTCGCCGGGGCCAGCGGTGCGCCGGACCGGTGCGCCGCCTCGGCGATCTTGTAGCCCGCGATGGGCACGGTGAACAGCTGCAGCGCGATGGCCACCAGCAGGGTCACCACCGCCGAGACCCCCGGTGCGAGCACGACGACGCCGAACAGGACGCAGACCAGGCCCAGGCTGGCCGCCTTGGTGGCTGCGTTGGCGCGGTTGTAGACGTCCGGCAGGCGGACCAGGCCGACCCCCGCGGCGCCGATCAGCAGGACGCCGAGGACAGCCAGGCCCTGGCCCAGCACGCTCTGCAGGGTCATCGGGCCCGCTCCGCGACCAGCCGCGCGAACGCCACCGTGGCGAGGAAGCCGACCAGCGTGGCGACGAGGACCAGGTCGAGCAACGCCGGGGTGCGCAGGCGCACGGCCAGCAGGGCGATGGCGGCGACCACGACCACGAAGCCGTAGTCGACGGCCAGCGCCCGGTCGGCGTCGGTGGGACCGGTCACCAGCCGCCAGGCCGCGACCAGGAGGGACAGCGCCAGGACGGCGAGCGCCACGTCCAGCACGACCACCGCTCAGCTCCGGCGGTCGTCGTCGGCGACCCGGTCGTCGGGCCGTGGGGTCACCGGCCGCAGGGCAGCGAGCATCTGGTCCTCCAGTTCGTGCAGTTCGGCACGGAACGCGTCGGGGTCGCCGGCGTGCATCCCGTGCACGGTCAGCAGCCGCCGCTCCCGGTCCAGCTGGATCGGCAGCGTGCCGGGGGTCAGCGCGATCAGGCTCATGAACGTCGCCACCTCGAACGGTGTCCGGCTGTGCACCGCGATGACGACCACGGCCGGCGCCACCTGCTGCCCGGGGGTCAGGACCTCGCGGGCGACCGCGACGTTCGCGCGCAGGAACCGGACGAGGAACCGCCCGGCGAAGGCCGTGACCCGCCAGGCGCGGCGTGCGCCGCGCTGCGGCAGCGAGGCCGGGCCGGCCCCGGGGTCGGTGCTCATCGCCCGGTCACCGCCGCCACCCAGCCGGAGGGGTCGGCCAGTCCGGCGCCGGCCGCGGTGCTGATCGTGAGCAGCGGCTCGGCCCAGAGCCCGAGGACGACGGCGGCCGCCGCGAGGAACACCGGCGGGGCGAGCACCAGCGGCCGCACCCGGCTCCCGAGTGCGCTGGCCACGGCCGGCGCACCGCCGTCGTCCACGGCCGGTCCCTCGGCGCCCTCCCCCTCGCCGTCCTCGGCAGGCGGCTCCCAGAAGACGCCGTTCCACAGCTTCACCATCGACAGCAGGGTCAGCAGGCTCACCCCGACCACGAGGGCCACCGCCAGGTGCTGCCCCGCCGAGGCGGCCGCCGAGGCCAGCCCCAGCTTGGCGACGAACCCCGACAGCGGTGGGATGCCCGCCAGCGTGAGCGCGGCGACGGCGAAGGTGCCGGCCAGCAGGGGTTCCCGCCGGGCCAGGCCGCCGAGCCGGTCGAGCTCCCCGGTCCCGTAGCGGTGTTCCACCACCGCCGCGCACATCAGCAGTGCCGTCTTGACCAGCACGTACTGGACCAGGAAGAAGACCGTGGCGCTCAACCCGGCAGCGGTGAACAGGGCCAGCCCCACGAAGACGTAGCCGATCTGGCTCACCATGTGGAAGGTGAGGACCGGCCGCATCGCGTGCTCGCCCACCGCGCCGAGCACGCCGACGACCATGGTCAGCAGGGCCACGGCCATGATCACCCACAGGTACCGCGGTGTGCCCCCGTACACGACGGAGTACAGCCGGATGACCGCGTAGACGCCGACCTTGGTGAGCAGCCCGGAGAAGAGCGCGGCGACGGCCGGCCCGGTCCGCGCGTAGGTCTGGGGCAGCCATCCGTGCAGCGGGACGACCGCCGACTTCACGCTCAGCGCGAGGAGCACCACCGCCGCGGCGAACCCGACGGCCGGCGACGACTCGCCGGCGCCGGCCAGCTCACCCAGGTTCACCGTGCCCGCGGCGCCGTAGACGAGACCGACCCCGGCGAGCAGGACGGTCGAGGCCATCAGGCTGATGCTCACGTACAGCCGGGCGGCGGCCAGCCGCTCGGCCCCGCCGCCCGCGGTGAACAGCAGGTAGCTCGGCACGAGCATGACCTCGATGAAGACGAACAGGTTGAACAGGTCGGCGGTGAGCACGGCGCCGGAGACCCCGGCCAGCAGGACCAGCACGAGGGGGACGAAGGCCGGGTCCTCGTCCTCGCCGAGGGCTGCGGCGAACGGCAGGCTGACCAGGACCAGCAACGAGGTGACCGCCAGCATCACCGCACTGAAGGTGTCGGCGGCGAAGACGATCGCGATCCCCGGCTGCCAGCCGCCCAGCTGGAGCACGGGCACCGACCCGTCCGCCGTCGCGGCGAGCAGGAAGCCGGCGAAGACGAGCACCCCGCCGGCGGCGACCGGCCCGACCACCCGGTCGAGGCGGGTGGTGTCCGATCGCAGCTGGTGCACGAGCGCCAGCAGCCCGGACAGCAACAGCGGCCCGGCCACCGGCAGGACGAGGAGGCCGCCGGTCACGACGCCCCGCCCTCGGCGGCGTCGGTGCGCCGGCCGCGGTCGGCGGTCGCGTCCTCCGTATCCGCGTCCTCCCGATCCGCGTCGTCCCGGTCTGAGCCGTCCGCGGGGGACGACGCATCGGAGCGGGCGGGCGGATGGCCGGTCGTCGCACCCGGGTCGCCTGCCCGGGCCAGGGCGAGCATGTACACGGTGATCCCGAAGGTGATCACCACCGCGGTCAGCACGAAGGCCTGGGGGAGCGGGTCGGCGGCCACGTCGGCCTCGGTCTCCCCGAGCAGCGGGGCGCCGCGCCGCTGCATGCCGCCGGCGGAGACCAGGAGGACGTTCACCGCGTGCCCGAGCAGGACGAAGCCCAGGACGATGCGCAGGAGCCCCCGCCGCAGCAGCAGGAAGACCCCGCCGGCCACCAGGAGGCCCACCACGAGTGCGGCGCTCACGGCGCCTGCTCCGGGACTCCGCTGGTGACCAGCGGACCGGTGACCGGGGGACCGGGCGGCTCGTCCGCAGCCGTGCGGTCCGGCTGCTCGAGTCGCGTGACGGCGGCCGCGAGGAGGCCGAGCACGAGCAGGTAGACCCCCAGGTCGAAGAGGAGCGTGGAGCCGATCCCGAGGGCGTGCAGCAGCGGCAGCTCGACCGGGGTCAGGAAGGCCTGGCCCTGCACGGTGGGCAGCGCCCCGACGGCCACCACGAGCACCAGGCCCGCCCCGGCGAGCCGGTCGGGCCGGGTCAGCCGGCCGAGGGAGGTGCCGGAGCCGTGGGTCAGCTGGTTCAGCGCGACCGCGGCCCCGGCGACCAGGGCGGCGATGAACCCACCGCCCGGTTCGTCGTGACCCCGCCAGAGCAGGAAGGCCGAGAGCAGGAACATGCCCGGCACCAGCACCCGGGCACTGACCTCGAGCACGGCGTCACCCCGGGCACCCGGTGTGACGGTGCGGCGCCGCTCGGAGCGGCCGAGCACCAGCGCCGTCCCCAGTGCGGTCGTGCCCAGCACGACGGCCTCGCCGAGGGTGTCCAGTCCGCGGTAGTCGACCAGGATCGTGTTGACCACGTTCGTGCCACCGGTCTGCTCCTCCGCCGAGTCGAGGAAGTGCTCACCGACCGCGGAGAGCTCCCGGCGGCCGGTGAACGCGAGCGTGGCGAGCGCCGCGGCGACGCCGGCCCCCACCGCCAGCGCCGCGGCCGGGACGGCCGCACGCCGCGGGCTGCGCACGAACCGGCTCGGGACGCCCCGCAGCACCAGGACCGCCACCACCGCGGTCATCACCTCCACGAGCATCAGGGTGAGCGCGACGTCGGGGGCCCCGGCGAGGAGGAACCACGCAGCCACGAGCAGGCCGGTGATGCCGACCAGCCCCACGGCCGCCAGGGTCGAGCCGGTCAGCACCGCGGCCGGCACGACCACCGCCAGCAGCCCGGCGACCACCCAGTCGAGGGGGCGGTCGGTGTCCGCGCGCGCGGGCAGCCCACCGACGACCAGGGTCCCGACCCCGCCCAGCGCGACCACCGCCACCAGCGGGCGGCTCAGGTGCGCGGCGGGGGAGGAGGTGCGCTCCGGGCCGCCCACCACGTGTCCGAGCGCGATCACCCCGTCGTGCGCCCGGTCGAACAGCCGACCTGCATCGGGGAGACGGAGACGTTGCAGGGCTCGGTCGACGGGAGCGCGGCAGCCGAACAGGACCAGCCCGAGCACGATCGTCAGCGCGGACATGGCCAGTTCCGGGCTCAGCCCGTGCCAGAAGTACACCTCCGGGGGGTCCCCGGCCGGGGCGACGTCGCTGGCGGCCGAGACGATCATCGGGCTCAGCACGCTGACCGCGGGGCCGAGCACCAGACCGAGCCCCGCGGCGACGGCTCCGGGCAGCAGGAAGGCGGCCGGGGGCTCGGAGACGTCGGAGTGCTGCTCGGAGCCGCCGAACCCGCCGTGCACGATCCGGGCGGCGTACCCGAACGTCAGCACCGAGGCGGTGACCCCCAGCGCCAGGGCCACCGGGCCGGCCCACGGCGCGCCCTCGGCCTCCAGCAGCCCGATGAACAGGTACTCCTTGCTCACGAAGCCGAGCATCGGGAGGACGCCGGCCAGCGAGAGGGCGGCCAGCACCGTCGTCGCCGCGGTGACCGGCATCGCCCGCCACATGCCGGAGAGCTCCCGGATGTCGCGGGTCCCGGTCTCCTCGTCGACGATCCCGGCGAGCATGAACAGGGTCGCCTTGAACAGCGCGTGGGCGAAGGTGTGCAGCACGGCGGCCGCCAGGGCCTCCGGCGTCCCGACCCCGATGACGGCCACCAGCAGACCGAGCTGGCTCACCGTCGAGTAGGCGAGGATCCCCTTCAGGTCGTTCTCCCGCAGGGCCAGGAAAGCGCCGGTCACGGCCGTCAGCAGGCCGATGCTGATCAGCGCCGTCGACCAGGCGGGCTCCTCGGCGAACAGCGGCGAGAAGCGCAGCAGCAGGTAGATGCCGGCCTTGACCATGGTCGCCGAGTGCAGGTAGGCGCTCACCGGCGTCATGGCCACCATCGCGCCGGGCAGCCAGAAGTGGAAGGGCAGCTGTGCGGACTTCGTGCAGGCCGCCAGGACGAGCAGCCCCCCGATCGGCCAGGCCAGCCCGGAGTCGAGCACCCGGTCGGGGTCGGCGAGGATCGTCGCCAGGTCCGTCGTCCCCGCGGCGACCGTGAGCAGCACCACGGCGGCGAGCAGCGCCAGGCCACCGGCCGCGGTCACCAGCAGGGCCTGCCGGGCGGGTCGGGCCGCGGCGGCGCCGGCGGTGGAGATCAGGAAGAAGGAGCAGACCGTGGTCAGCTCCCAGAAGACGTACAGCAGGACCACGTCGGCGGCCAGGACGAGGCCGAGCATGCTGGTCGCGAAGAGGGTCAGCAGCAGGTAGACGGTGCCGTGCGGCTCGTCCTCGCCGAGGTAGCCGGGGCAGTAGGCCATGACCAGGGCGCCGACGCCCAGCACGATGAGGCAGAAGACCCCGGCGACGCCGTCCAGGCGCAGCGACAGCGAGACGCCCAGCGACGGGAGCCACTCCCACGACGCGGTCTCGGTCTCGCCGGCCCACACCCGCGGGGCGGCCGAGGCGAGCAGCGCCGCGACCGCCAGGTAGCCGGCTGCCAGCGGGTACCCGGTGTTGCGGCCGAGGCGCCGGGCCAGCGGCGGTGCGGCCACGGCGAGCGCGAGCATGCCCAGCAGGGCGAGGACGAGGAGCACCGGTCAGTCGTCAGCCGGGCAGGTGGCCGCCGCGGGAGCGGGGCAGCGCGGCGGCACGGTCACCAGGCCGCGCTACCCGAGCCCGCTCCTGGTCAACCCGGCGTCCGTCGCCGGGGCGGCCGCCCCCCGCGCGATCCGGTCCAGCACCGCCCGGGCGAGGTCCTCGGGCGCCTGCTCGGGGACCCAGTGGCTGACCCCGGGGAGCTCCACGAAGCGGTAGTCGCCGGTCACCTGGTCCGCGCACGCCTCGGCCGCGATCCGGCCCACCGCCACGTCGCCGTCGCTCCAGACGTACGTCGTCGGCACCCCGACCGGGTCGACCGGGGTGGCCGAGCTCATCGCCCGGTACCAGTTCAGCGCCGCGGTCAGCGCCCCCGGCCCGGAGAGCTGCTGCACGTAGACGTCGACCGCCTCGGCGGGCACGCCGGGCGCCTCCAGCATCCGGCGCAGCCGCCGGGCACCGTCGGCCAGCAGCACCTCCTCGGCCTTGCCCGCCTGCCAGAAGAGCTTGATGTAGGCCGAGCGCTCCTTCTGCTCCGGGTCGGCGCGGAAGGCCAGCGTGTAGGCCGTCGGGTGCGGCACCGAGACGGCGGTCAGCGTGCGCACCCGGTCGGGGTGCCAGCCGGCCAGCCCCCAGGCGACGTTCGCGCCCCAGTCGTGCCCGACGACGTCGGCGACCGGCACGCCCAGCGCGGTCATCAGGTCCGCGGTCACCTGCACCAGGTTGGTCAGGGCGTAGGCGTCCACCTCGCCCGGACGGGCGCCTGGGGAGTAGCCCAGCTGGTCGGGGGCGTAGGTGCGCAACCCGGCCTCGGCCAGCAGCGGGGTGACCGCCGACCAGCTCAGCGACGTCTCCGGGAAGCCGTGCAGCAACAGCACCGGCGGGCCGTCCTCGGGCCCGTCCGTCCGCACGTCGAAGGTCAGGTCGCCCACGTCCACCTGCAGCATCCCCACGGCCATGCAGGCAACCTAGCCCGGTACCCGGGCCGTCGCGTCGGTGCGGCGGGATACGGTCCACGGCGTGAGCAGCTCCGCCGAACGCGACTTCGTCACCGCCCACCTCGACGACCTGCACGCCGACCTCGACGCCTGGTTGCGCATCCCGTCGATCTCGGCCGACCCGGCGCACGCCGGTGACGTCGCCGCCAGCGCGGAGTGGCTGGCCGAGGCGCTGCGGCGCACCGGCTTCCCGACCGTGGAGATCTGGCCGACCGAGGGCGCGCCGGCCGTGTTCGCCGAGTGGCCCTCGGCCGACGCCGGCGCGCCGGTCGCGCTGGTGTACGGGCACCACGACGTCCAGCCGGTCGACCCGCTGGAGCTGTGGGCGCACCCGCCGTTCGAGCCCACCCGGGTGGAGGGCCCCGACGGGCCGGAGCTGCACGCCCGCGGCGCCATCGACGACAAGGGCAACGTCGCCTTCCACCTGCTCGGCATGCGCGCCCACCTGGCCGCCACCGGCCGGGACACCCCCGCCGTGACGGTGAAGCTGGTCATCGAGGGCGAGGAGGAGTCGGGCTCGCCGTACTTCGCCGACCTGCTGCGCGCCCACGCCGACCGGCTGGCCTGCGACGTCATCGTGGTCAGCGACACCGGCATGGCCGCCCCCGACGTCCCCAGCGCGGTCACCGCCATGCGCGGGCTCGCCGACGCCGAGATCACCCTCCGCGGCCCCGCCGTCGACCTGCACTCGGGCTCCTTCGGTGGCGCGGTGCCCAACCCGCTGCACGCCATGGCCGAGCTGCTGGCCGCGCTGCACGACGAGTCCGGGCGGGTCACCCTGCCCGGCTTCTACGACAAGGTGCGGCCGCTCACCGACCGCGAGCGCGAGCTGATGGGCCGGGTGCCGTTCGACGAGCAGGCGTGGCTGGCCGGTCCGGCCGCCTCCCGGGTGGCCACCGGCGAGGCGGGCTTCAGCACGCTGGAGCGGATCGGCGCCCGCCCGACCGCGGAGGTCAACGGCATGTGGGGCGGCTACACCGGCCCCGGCCACAAGACGATCGTCCCCGCCGAGGCGCACGCCAAGGTGACCTTCCGGCTCGTCGCCGACCAGGTGCCCGCCGACCTGGGCGAGCAGGTGCGCGCCTGGGTGCAGGCGAACACCCCCGCGGGCATCGAGGCCGACGTCCACGTCCCGCCCGGCGGCGTCGCCCCGTGCCGCAGCGACATCGACCACCCGGCGATGGACGCCCTGCTGCGGTCCATCGGGCAGGCCTTCGACACCGGCGCCGACCAGGTGCTGTTCACCCGCGAGGGCGGCAGCGGCCCGGAGGCCGACCTGGCCGGCATCCTCGGCGCCCCGCTGCTGTTCCTCGGCGCCGGGCTGCCCACCGACCGGATCCACTCGCCGAACGAGCGGGTGCTGCTGCCGATGCTGTACCGCGGTGCGGAGGCCGCTGCCCACCTGTGGCGGGAGCTGGCCGCCGTCCCGTTCCCGGCGCGTTGAGCACGGGCACGGAGCGCCGAGGATGAGCGGACCGGGCGCCGGGGTGACGGGGCAGCCGACCGGTCAGGGCGGCGCACCCGTGCCCGGCTGGTACCCCGACCCCGACGGCGCCCCCGGGCTGGTCCGCTGGTGGAACGGGCTCACCTGGTCCGACGTGACCACCCCGGCCGGCCCGGGGGTCTCCGTCGGCCAGGGGTTCGAGAGCCCGGCGGGTCAGTTCCCGCCGGCTCCGGCCTCGGCGTCGTCCTGGGACTCCTGGGGGAGCCCCGAGGCGTCACCGCGAGGCCGCCGCCCGTGGCTGGTCGGCCTGGGCGGGTTCCTGCTGGTGCTCGTGCTGGTGCTGGCCGGGCTGCTGGTCGGCGCCGCCGGGGGCACCGACCCCGAGCCGGACGACGAGCCGCCCGTGGCCGTCGCGCCCCCTGCGCCCGGCCGGGAGTTCCCCCCGGGCACCGTGCGGATCATCGACGAGGCCGCCGGCATCTCCTACCCCTTCCTGGGCGACGGCTGGTTCGAGTGGGACCGCGGGGTGCAGCTGGAGACCACCGAGGTCGCCGGGCAGTACTTCGTCACCCAGGAGGAGCTGCCCGGCGAGAACGGCGTCTTCATCGCCCAGTGCACCTCCGGGCCGCTGGTCCCCGCCTACGGCTGGACCGGCCCCGAGAGCCTGCAGTCGACCGCGACCGCGCTGGCCGACTCGGTGCGGACCCGGTACTACCCGGAGCCCAACGAGCGTGTGGTCCGCCGGGACGAGGCGGTGACCGTCGACGGGGCGGCAGCCTGGGTCGTGGAGTTCGACCTCACCTGGGACGTGCCGGGCTACGACTCCAGCGGCGAACGCGCCGCGCTGCTCCTCATCGACGTCGGTCGGCCCGCGCCCGCGCTGCTCTACCTCTCCATCCCCAACACCCACGCCGAGCTGTACGGCGCCGTCGACCGCGTCCTCGCCGACGTCCAGGTGCTGTGACGGTGCTGGTCGGGTGATGCCCGGTGCGCTCGCGCTCTGGTGGCACGGGTGCACCAGGGCACGAGCCCGTGGGTCGACCCTCCCCGGACGGGGTGGGTCGCCGGCAGGAGGTCAGCGCCGTCCGGGCGGGCGGAACGGTGGCCCGGCGGGGTGACCTCGCCCGTCCCCGTCTGCGGGGTGTCGGACGGCGCGGTTAGGGTCCTTGACGTGACAGCAGCTGGGCCCGACCTGACCCTGCGGCACCCGGTCGAGCGGTTCACGCTCGACAACGGGCTGCGGGTCGTGCTCGCGCCGGACCGGAGTGTCCCCGTCGTCGCCGTGAGCGTCTTCTACGACGTCGGCATGCGCTCCGAGCCGCCGGGCCGCACCGGCTTCGCGCACCTCTTCGAGCACATGATGTTCCAGGGCTCGGCCAACGTGCCGAAGATGGAGCACGCCCGCCTCGTCCAGGCCGCCGGCGGCACCTTCAACGGGTCGACCCACCAGGACTACACGAACTACTTCCAGGCGCTGCCCGCCGAGGCGCTGGAGCGGGCGATCTTCCTGGAGGCCGACCGGATGGCCGCCCCGGCGATCACCGAGGAGAACCTCCGCAACCAGATCGACGTGGTGAAGGAGGAGATCCGGGTCAACGTGCTGAACCGGCCCTACGGCGCCTTCCCGTGGCTGCAGCTGCCGGGGATCGCGTTCGAGAGCTTCGCCAACACGCATGACGGCTACGGGTCCTTCGTCGACCTCGAGTCCTCCACCGTCGAGGACGCGACCGACTTCTTCTCCCGGTACTACGCCCCGGCCAACGCGGTGCTGTGCATCGGTGGCGACCTGGACGTCACCGAGACCGAGGCCCTCGTCCGCCGCTGGTTCGACCAGGTGCCCGCCCGACCGGCCCCGCCGGCACCGGTCGTCGGTGAGCCCTCGCCCACCACGGTCCGCCGCGGCGTGGTCGAGGACCGGTTGGCGCCGGCGCCGGCCGTGGCGATCGGCTGGCGGGTGCCCGACCCGGTCGGTGACCTGGACACCTACCTGGGCACCGTGCTGCTGGCCGAGCTGCTCAGCGAGGGAGACGCCTCCCGGCTCGAGCGCCGGCTGCTGCACACCGACCGGCTGGCGGTGGCGCAGAGCAGCTACCTGGGCCTGTTCGGCGACCCGTTCGACGTCCGCGACGCCACGCTGTTGGTCAGCCAGGTGCACCACCCGGCCGACGTCCCGGTCGAGCGGGTGCTCGCGGCGGTGCACGAGGAGGTCGACAAGGTCGCCACCGACGGTGTCCCCGCCGAGGAGCTGGCCCGGGTGACCGCGCGCACCGAGGCGCAGCTGCTCCAGCAGGCGGACTCCGTGCTCGGCCGCACCCTCGGCTTCGCCTCCGCCGAGCTCATCCACGGCCGGGCCGAGCTGGCCGGCGAGCTCGCCGCCCGGCTGGCCTCGGTCAGCCCCGACCAGGTGCAGGCAGCGGCCCGCGGGCTCTCGCCGGACACCGCCGCCGTCCTGGAACTGCGCGCGACCGGAGGGGCAGCCCGATGAGTGCACCCGTGCTGGACCTCTCGCTGATCCCGCCGCTGGGCGAGCCGCGGCCCGTCGTGGCGCCCGAGGTGCACCAGACCACGCTGCCCAACGGGCTGCGGCTGGTCGTCGTCCCGCGGCCGGGTGTGCCGCTGGTCGAGCTGCGCCTGCGCGTCCCGTTCGCCGCGTCCGCGCCGCGGGCGGCGGCCACCCACGCGGCCCGGACCGCCCTGCTGGCCAGCGCCGTGCTGCTGGGCACCGCCCGGCACGACCAGCTGGAGATCGCCCAGCTGCTGCAGGCGCACGGCGCCGAGCTGTCGGTCTCGGCGGACGCCGACCGGCTGCTGTTCTCCACCACGATGCTCCCCGACGGGCTCGATGCCGTCCTGGGCGTGCTGGCCGAGCTGCTCGGCGCGCCGACCTACCCGGCGGGCCTGGTCGACGCCGAGCGGGCACGCGTGGGGGAGCGCATCCTCATCGCCCGGTCCCAGCCCGGCGTCATCGCCCGCTCGGCCCTGGCCGCCCGGCGGTTCGGTGCCCACCCGTACGCCCAGCAGCTGCCCGAGGCCGAGCTGGTCGCCGCGGTCACCCCGGCAGCCCTGCGCAAGCTGCACCGGGAGCGGGTGCTGCCCGCCGGCAGCACGCTCGTGCTGGTCGGTGACGTCGACCCGGCGGCCGCGGTCGACGTCGTCGGCACCGCCCTGGCCGGCTGGGTCGCCGAGGGCAAGGCGGTCGCCGCTGCGCCGGTGCCCACGCTCGTCCCCGGCCCGCTGGAGCTGGTGCACCGTCCCGGTGCCGTGCAGTCCAACGTGCGGCTGGGTGGCCCGGCGCCGGGCCGCACCGATCCGCAGCTGCCCGCGCTCCGGCTGGCCAGCATGGTGTTCGGTGGCTACTTCTCCTCCCGGCTGGTGGAGAACATCCGCGAGCGCCGGGGCTACACGTACAGCCCGCGCAGCTCGGTCGAGCACCTGATGGCCGGCTCGTCGTTCACCGTGGAGGCCGACGTCGCCACCGGCGTCACCGGCCCCGCCCTGCTCGAGACGGTGTACGAGCTGGGCCGGATGGCGCTGACGCCGGTCACCGAGGCCGAGCTCGACTCCGCCCGCCGGTACCTGCTGGGCACCCTCGCCCTCGGGACGGCGACGCACGCGGGGCTGGCCAGCACGCTGTCGGCCCTCTTCGGCGCCGGGCTGCCCGCCGAGTGGCTCGCCGAGCACCAGCAGGCGCTGGCGTCGGTGACCATCGAGGAGGTCGCGGAGGCGTCCCGCCGCTGGTTGTCGCCGGCCGGGCTGACCGCGGTCGTCGTCGGCGACGCCGAGGAGGTCGCCGACCAGCTGCGCGTGCTCGGCCCCATCGAGGTCACCGCCCCGGCGGTCGAGCCGGTGCCCGAGTCGCTCGCGTGAGCGTCCCGCCCGGTGGCAGCACCACGGCGGACAACCCCCCGCCGCCGGCCCGCGGCGACTGGCCGGAGGACCGGCACGCCGGGGCCGTCACCGACGTCCCCCTGCTGTCCCGTACCGCCCACGACCGCGGTCACCTGGCCCGCTCCCTGACCGACCCGGCGCAGGGCCTGCCGGTCCGCCTGCTGCGCGTCGACGAGCGGCGCGCGGTGCCGGTGCACGAGGGGCCCGGTGGTCCCGAGCTGGTCTACGAGGAGCAGTCCACCTGGCCCGAGGGCGCCATCTACCTGGGTGAGGCCGAGGGCGTCGCCTACGGCGCACTCCGCGTCGCCCGCTCGCTGAGCGTGGCCGGCCGGCCGGTCGACTCCTGGGCCGGCCTGCGCGAGGTCGGGGGCGCGCTCGGCGACCTCGACGCGGGGCTGCTGGTCCAGGCGGTCGGCATCATCGAGTGGCACGAGCGCAACCGGTTCTCCCCGATCACGGGTGCCGCGACCACGATCGAGCGGGCCGGCTGGGTGCAGCGCGACCCGGACAGCGGCCGGGAGATCTTCCCGCGGACCGACCCGGCGGTGATCATGTTGGTGCACGACGGGGGCGACCGCTGCGTGCTGGGCCGTCAGGCGGTCTGGCCGCCCGGTCGGTTCTCGATCCTGGCCGGCTTCGTGGAGCCCGGTGAGTCCGCCGAGGCCGCGGTGGTCCGGGAGGTCGCCGAGGAGGTCGGCATCGCCGTCACCGACGTCCGGTACGTCTCCAGTCAGCCGTGGCCGTTCCCGCAGTCGCTGATGCTCGGTTTCGTCGCCCGCGCGACGAGCGAGGAGCTGCGCGTCGACCACGACGAGATCGAGGAGGCCCGGTGGTTCAGCCGGGAGGAGCTGCGCTCGGGCACCGGCCCGCACGCGCTGCCACCGACGGTCTCGATCGCCCGGCACGTCATCGACCGCTGGGTGGCCGGCGAGTTCAGCTGAGCGACCACCGCCCTTGCAGGACCAGGGCCGGCCGGTCGGCGTGGTCGGCGAGGACCACCGCGTCGGCCAGCGCCACCGGATCCACCTCCTCGTCGTAGCGGTCGAACGCCGGCAGCTCCCACACCCGGTCAGCGGGAGCGCGCCGCCGCCGGGCGGCCGGGCTGATCCGCAGGTGGACGACGACGTCGAACGCCAACCCGAGCCCCTGCAACAGCGAACCGGGGACGAGCAGCACCCCGCCGGCAGGTGACGGGCGGTACTCCGCCCGCGCGGCCCGGTCCCGCTCGAGGTCCCACAGTGCGGGCAGGTGCTCGCCGGTGCCGCGAGGCCCACACCGGTCCAGCACCTCACGGGCCAGCGCGCCGGCGTCCAGCCAGTCGCTGTACCGGGCGTCGGGATCGGTGCGACCGTGCTCCAGTCGCAGCGAGGCAGGTCGGTAGAAACCCTCCGCCGGGACGACGACCGCCGGTCGGCTCAGCGCGGGCAGCCGGGCGGCGACGGCGTCGGCGAGGACGCGTGGGCCGGTCGTCCCCGGCGCACCGGGCAGCTCCGGCCCGTCGACGGCGACCCGGAGCGAGGCGGCCCCGGTTTCGGGCGGCAGCTGCGACAGCAGTTCGGCGAGCCGGTCGGCCAGCGCATCGGGGGAGAGCGGGAGTGGAGCGGTCAGCTGGGGGCCCCGGAGACGGCGTCGCGGGTCGGGAGTGCGTCGAGCACCTCCGCGGCCAGTTCGGCGGCGGGCCGACCCTGGGACCGGGCCCGGCGGCGCAGCTCCTCGAACGCGGCGCGGGGGGTGGTGCCGTGCCGCTCGGCCAGGACGCCGATGGCCCGCTCGATCGAGACGCGGGCGGCCAGCGCGTGCTCCAGCTGGGAGACGGTCCTGCGCAGTGCGGCGACCTCCTCGGCGCGTGGGTCGTCCCCCGGGGCAGCACAGGTCTCGGCCGTGGCCGACGGGCCAGCCGTGCGGGCCGCCCGTCGCGCCTGCCGGTCGGGCTCCGGCGTGGCGCCCAGTTCACCGGCCACCAGGTCGGCCAGCGTCATCGCCTCGATCAGCGCCAGCCCGTCGACCCGCTCGCCCCAGCCCGCGGCGGAGTCGCCGACCGAGCCCTCCAGCGCGTCCCCGAAGGAGGGCAGGGGGCTCAGCACCGACCAGCCGCGCCTGGTGCGGACCACGAGAGCCGCCGGGCCGCCGGACGGGCCCACCAGCACGTCGGGCGGCAGCGCGACCGACGTCCTGGTGGGCCCGGGCAGGGGTGCTCCGGTCATCGGCGTCATCACGGCCTCCCTCGGTGCCGGGGCCCGGTCGGCGGGAGACGAGCCGCAGCTCCCGGGTGGACGATCATCGCTCCCCGGGGGCCACGGACCAGGGATCACGCGCCGGGGAGCTGCGCGAGCTGGGCCTTCACCTGGTCGATGCTGGGGTTGGTGAGCGCCGATCCGTCGGCGAACACCAGCGTCGGGACGGTGCGGTTGCCCCCGTTGGCCTGCATGACCAGGTCGGCGGCGCTCTCGTCGACCTCGATGTTGACCTCGGCGTAGTCGATCCCGTCGCGGTCCATCAGCTTCTTCAGGCGCATGCAGTAGCCACACCAGTTCGTGGTGTACATCGTGACCGCGGCCGTCGGAGTGCTCATCGGGTGGATCCTCCCTCGTGTGTCCCCCGGGAGGCCACCCGGGGAGGGTGGCCCCGTGCCCCGGGGCCTGCCGCTGGCGGAACGCACCGAGCCTGGGGATCCTTCCCCCGGCCGTCGGACGCGGCTGGGAGGATCGGGTCGTGGCGATGCAGCGGGTCGACGACGAGCGGGTGCGGCAGGGCGTCGTCGAGGGGCCGACCGGGCCGGAGGCCGTGCTGGCGGGCCTGGACGAGCAGCAGCGGGCCGCGGCCGAGGCCGTGCGCGGGCCGGTGTGCATCCTCGCCGGCGCCGGGACGGGCAAGACCCGCACCATCACCCACCGGATCGCCTATGGCGTGCACCTGGGCGAGTACGTCCCCGAGCAGGTGCTCGCGGTGACCTTCACCGCCCGCGCGGCCGGCGAGCTGCGGGGCCGGCTGTCGGCGCTGGGCGTCGGCGGGGTCCAGGCGCGCACCTTCCACGCCGCGGCGATGCGCCAGCTGCGGTACTTCGCGCCGCGCGTGCTCGGCGGGCCGATGCCCGAGCTGATCGAGAACAAGCTGCGCGTCGTCGCCGGGGCGGCGGCCCGGGCCCGGCTGACCACCGACCGGACGAGCCTGCGTGACCTGGCCGGTGAGATCGAGTGGGCCAAGACGACGCTGGCCACCCCGGAGGACTACCCGGCGCGCGCCGCGGCCGCCGCCCGTGACCTGCCCTTCGACGCCGCCGCCGTCGCCGAGGTGTACCGGCAGTACGAGTCGGCCAAGCAGCGCGACGGCGCCCTGGACTTCGAGGACCTGCTGCTCGTCACCGCCTACGCGATCGAGGAGCACCGCGACGTCGCCCGCGAGGTGCGCGCCCAGTACCGGCACTTCGTCGTCGACGAGTACCAGGACGTGAACCCGCTGCAGCAGCGGCTGCTGGACGCCTGGCTGGGCGGCCGGGCCGAGGTCTGCGTCGTCGGCGACCCGAACCAGACGATCTACTCCTTCACCGGCGCCGACCCCGAGTACCTGCTGGGCTTCGCCGACCGCTATGGCGACGCCGAGGTGGTCAAGCTCGAGCGTGACTACCGCTCGACCCCGCAGGTCGTCGGGCTGGCGAACAAGCTGATCGGCCAGGCTCCGCCACGCAAGGGCCTGCCCGGGCTGCGGCTGCTGGGTCAGCGGGCCGAGGGGCCGGCTCCCCGGTTCGTCGAGCACCCCGACGAGCCGGCCGAGGCCGCCGCGGTGGCACGGGCCTGTCGGG
Organism: Modestobacter sp. VKM Ac-2985; assembly: GCF_026967925.1. GTDB lineage: Bacteria > Actinomycetota > Actinomycetes > Mycobacteriales > Geodermatophilaceae > Modestobacter. The sequence continues at coordinate 1,136,864 of NZ_JAPVBI010000002.1, forward strand.
AGCTCGTCGACGGTGGTCTGCCGGCCAGCGAGATCGCGGTGCTCTTCCGGATCAACGCCCAGTCGCAGGTGTACGAGTCCGCACTGGCCGACCTCGGGGTGCCCTACGTGCTCAAGGGCGGCGAGCGGTTCTTCGAGCGGCCGGAGATCCGGGAGGCGGTGCTGCTGCTGCGCGGGGCCGCGGCCGGCGGGAACGACCCCGGCGCACTGGTGCCCGCCGTCCGTGACGTGCTGGCCTCCACCGGCTGGGTGGAGCACCGGCCCCCTCCCGGTGGCACCGCGCGGGACCGCTGGCAGTCCCTGGCCGCGCTCGTCGACCTCGCCGTGGACCTGGTGGCCGAGCAGCCCACGCTGGACCTGGCCGGCTTCGTGGCACACCTCGCCGAGCGCGCCAACGCCCAGCACGCCCCCACGGTGCAGGGGGTGACGCTGGCGTCGATGCACGCGGCCAAGGGCCTCGAGTGGGACGCCGTGTTCGTCGTCGGGTTGGTCGACGGCGTCCTGCCGATCGCCCAGTCGCAGTCCCGTCCCGAGGCGGTCGAGGAGGAGCGCCGGCTGCTGTACGTGGCGGTCACCCGGGCCCGCGAGCAGCTCACGCTCTCCTGGTCACTGGCCCGCACGCCCGGTGGCCGCCGCTCCCGACCGCGCAGCCGGTTCCTCGACGGCCTGACGCCGGACGCGGCTGCCACGCCCCGCCGTCCGGCCACGCGGCCGAAGGTCGTCCTCGAGGGCGAGGCGGGGGAGCTGTTCGATCGGTTGCGGACCTGGCGCAGCGCCACCGCCGCGGCGGCGTCGGTGCCGGCCTACGTCGTCTTCACCGACGCCACCCTCCAGGCCATCGCCGAGACGCGTCCCACCACGGTGCGCGAGCTGTCGGCGTTGCCCGGTGTGGGGGCCCGCAAGCTGGACCTCTACGGGGTCGAGGTCATCGCGGCCATCGAGGGCCGGCCCGCCCCCGACCAGGGCGAACACACGTCCTGAGGAATCTCGGTTAATTCGATTGACCCGTCTCCGGCAGCTCCCCTAGCCTTCGTGCCACCACCTGGGAGTGATCCAGGACGCACGATCCCGCAGCAGACCGCAGGGAGACCGGCCGCCAGGCCGGGCTCCGACCCCGGAAGGAGGGGCCCCGTGAACAGCACCGACATCACCACCGCCGGCGTGCGCAGCGTGACCTCGCCGGCCGTCGTCCTGCGCTGCTCCGGCCCGGCCGAGTGGGTCGTCTCGATGGCGACCGCCGCCGCTCCGCAGCACGGCACCGGTCTGTCCGTCGCCGGCTCGACCACCGTCCGCCTCCGCGGCCTGGCCGCCGCCGGCACGGCCGGCCTGTCCACCACCGGCGCACGTCTCGGCACCGATGCCCTGCCGTCCGTCCAGACCACGTCCGTCCAGACCACCGCCCTGAAGGGACACGCCGTCATCGGCGCCCCTGCTCGGCACACCAGCAGCACCCCGGGTGACCTGCCCCCGGAAGACCCACTGGGCTAGCACAGCCCAGCAGGTCCTCCTCGAGGCCGCGGAACCCGGACACCGGGTACCGCGGCCTTCGTCTTGTCCCACCGTCTCGACGAGCCTCCGCGGACCCCGGCCACCGGTCGGCGGGGCCCCGTCGACCGGCCGCACAGACGAAGGAAGAGGAGAGCGGCCGTGCCGACCACGATCGACCCCGCGACGTCCCATCGCCGACCCGGGCTCGACCGCACGCACGTGTCCACCCAGCGGCCGAGCCGGGAGGTCACCCGTCGGGGGCTGCCCTGCCGGGTGCAGGACCCCGACCTGTGGTTCGCCGAGAGCCCGGCGCGGCTCGAGCAGGCCAAGAGCCTGTGCGGCGAGTGCCCGATCCGGGCCACCTGCCTGGCCGGGGCGCTCGACCGCGCCGAGCCCTGGGGCGTCTGGGGCGGGGAGATCTTCGACCACGGGGTGGTCATCGCCCGCAAGCGTCCCCGTGGCCGCCCGCCCAAGGCCCGGACCGAGGCCGCGGCATGAGGCCACAGCACCCGAGCACCCGGCTCCCGCCGGTCCGGCGCCCCCACCGGGGGCCACCGGCCACCCGGTGCACCTCCACCCGGCCACCGCGCAGCGGTGCCGTCTCACCCTGAGGGAACACCATGTACTCGTTCGACCAAGACCTGACCAGATCCCACATGAACCGGCGGATGGCCGAGGCAGAGGCCTCCGCCCGGGCCCGCCGGCTGATCACCGCCCGGCGCTGGGCCCGCCGGGCCGAGCGCGCCTCCCAGCGTGCCGCCCGCGCCAGCTCCGCCGTCTGGTGACGACGGCGGGGCTCACGCGAGGACCAGAACAGCACCACGGTGCGGCCACCGCCGTCCGTCCCGACCGCGGGGCCGCCGGCTCCCGGTCGGGACGGACCCAGCGGCTCCGCTCGAGCCAGGACGCACCTGGCCGCGGTGTCGTCCGTGCGGACGACAGGTCAGGCAGCGAAGCCGGGCAGCCACTCCTCGCAGACGCCGCGGTAGGGCGCCTCGGCGTCGAGCTGGCAGAGGACGGCGATCGACCCCATCGTCACCCGGTGGATCAGCAGGTAGGCCGGCGGCAGGTTGAGCTGGCGGCCCAGCCGGCTGGCGTCGCTGCGCGGGTCGCCGATCCGGTTGGCCTGCTCCTGTATCCACGCCCGGTTGAACTGGAACGAGGGGGCCGACACCGGGGCGAGGAAGGGCAGCAGGAAGTCCAGCACCCCCTGGGCGTCGACCTCGATGGACTCGCGGACGAAGCCCTCGGCGCGCAGGTCGGCCAGCACGTCCTCGGCGCGGCCCTCCAGTGCCCAGCGGACGAGCCGGCCGATCGGCTCGGGGTGGCCGTCGGGCAACCGGGCGGTGGCACCGAAGTCGATGACCCCCAGCCGCCCGTCGGGCACCAGCCGGAAGTTGCCCGGGTGCGGGTCGGCGTGCAGCAGCCCGGCGCGCTGCGGCCCGGAGAAGTGCAGCACCGCCATCAGCAGTCCCGCCCGGTCGCGCTGCTCCCGGGTGCCGTCGGCGATGACCCGGGACAGCGGGACGCCCTCGAGCCACTCGGAGACGATCACCTTCGGCGCACTGGCCACCACCCGGGGGACGACGATCTGCTCGTCGTCGGCGTAGGCGGCGGCGAACCTCCGCTGGGCGTCGGCCTCCAGCCCGTAGTCCAGTTCCTCCTCCGCACGGGCCTTGAGCTCGGCGATGAGCGGCTTGACCTCCATGCCGGGGAAGAGCACCGCGAACATCCGGGCGAACCGGGCGAGCTGGTTGAGGTCGGCCATCAGCGCGGTGCCCGCACCGGGGTACTGGATCTTCACCGCGACGTCCCGGCCGTCCCGCCACGTGGCCCGGTGCACCTGGCCGATGCTGGCCGCCGCGGCCGGGGTGTCGTCGAAGTCGCGGAACCGCTCCCGCCAGCTGCCGCCCAGTTGCTGGGCGAGCACCGCGTGCACGGTGCGGATCGGCATCGGCGGCGCCGCCTCCTGCAGCTTGACCAACGCCTCGCGGTAGGGCCCGGCCATCTCCTCGGGCACCGCGGCCTCGAAGATCGACAGCTGCTGGCCCAGCTTCATGGCGCCGCCCTTGAGCTGCCCGAGGACGGCGAACAGCTGCTCTGCCGTCTGCTGTTGCAGCTCCGCGCTCACGTCCTCCGCATCGCGCCCGGAGAGCCGCTTGCCGATGCCCAGGGTGGCTCGCCCGGCGGCGCCGAGCGGCAGGGCTGCGAGCCTCGCCGTTCGGGACACCGCCCCCCGCGGGATGTCCCGTCCGGTGTCACTCACCACACCAGTGTCCCCTCTACGGCGGGGTCGCGCCCCGGCCACCCCCATGACACACGCATCCCGGGTGCGGCGGCCAGCGGCGGAGACGGGGGAGGATGCCGGGCGGGCGCAGTTCCAGGGTCGCCCCCACGGTCACCGGGTCGTCGCCGCCGTCCAGGTGGGCCAGCACCTGCACGGCGGCGGTCAGGGCAGTCAGCAGGCAGGTGATGGTCGCGCCACTGGCGGCCGGCTCGACGGCGGCCAGCTGGGCCGCCAGCCGGGGCCACGCCGGGTCGTCGTCCCGCCGCCAGGCATCGGCGCAGCGCAGGCACCCGCCGGAGCCGCCCGGCAGGACGAGCGGACCGACGACGCCGGTCTCCTCGCGCACCGTGGCGACCAGGTGTGGCGTGCCCGCCTGCTGCAGGGCCGCAGACAGGGGATCGGCGGCCGCCCATGGGCGGCACAGGACCACCAGGTCCGGCGCGCGGTCCGGCGGGAGCGGGCGGAGGTCGGTCAGCGGACTGGCCCGCCGGACGGCGTCGGCCGCAGCCAGCGCCCGGGGGCGTCCCTCGTCGGCCGCGGTCACCCCACCGACGACGGCGTCCCCGGCGCGGGTGGCGCCCCGGTCCCGGACGTGCACCCACCCCACCCCGCTCGCGGCCAGCACCGCCGCGAGCGGGACGCCCACCCGGGTGGCGCCGTCGACGACGACCGCACTCTGCCGGCGGGCACGCCACCGCCCGCCCGCGCCCGCCCGGGGAACCGCAGCGGGCAGCTCAAGGCCGGCCCGGGCGACCGCGGCCGGGCCGGGCTCGGCGGCCAGCAGGTCGGCGGCGGCCAGGTCGTGCAGCAGGCCCGTGCTGCGCAGCCCGGCCAGCAGGTCGTCCACCACGTCACCGGGCACGCCGTCGGCCAGCCACTCGGCACGCACCGCACGCTCGCTGCGGCGGCCGTCCAGTCTGCGCAGCCGGGCGGCGACCTCGTCCCCGGCCGGCTGGACGCGCAGCCCGTCCCGCCCGTCGACGCCGCCGATCTGCAGCAGGTCCGGGTCGAGCCGGAGCAGCGGCGTCGCGGCCGGCAGGAGCGGATGCGGGCTCTCGGTCATCGCAGGGAGCGTGCCAGTGCGGTGGCTCCGCCCGCAGCCGTCGTCCACAGGTCAGGGACTGCGGCCGCCGGCCTCCTCCCACAACCTGTGGACGGTGCTGTGGACGCGATGTTGACCACCAGGCGTGTCGCTGTGCACGACCCGGGGGAGCGGGCGGGGACGATGCCCGGCAAGGCCGTACCCCCGGTGCGCTCACCTGCAGGAACGCCCGGTTCCAGCCTGTGGACGGAGCGGCCCCGTCCATCGTTCGGGGGACAACCGTCCGCCCCGTGTCCACTGTCCGTGTGCACCTGTCCACGACCGGGTGTCCTCACCCCGGAGGCCCGCCGTCCGGCCCGATACGGTGCGTGCGTGGAGAAGCGACCTGACCGCGGCGCGCCGGCTGCGTCGACGGCGGTCCCTGCCGTCCGCACGGCGCCCCGCCCGGTGCCGGAGGTGGAGGTCCGCCGCAGCGCCCGACGACGCCGGACCGTCACGGCCTACCGGGAGAACGGGCGCACCGTGGTGCTCATCCCGGCGGCCTTCAGTGCTGCCGAGGAACAGCGCTGGGTCGATCAGATGGTCGCCAAGCTGCAGACCCGCGAAGAGCGGCGCCGCCGCACCCTCGGCTCCGACGACGACCTCATGGCCCGGGCGATGGAACTGTCCCGGGCGCACCTGGACGGGCGGGCGGTGCCGGCCAGCGTCCGCTGGGTGGACAACCAGAACCGGCGCTGGGGGTCCTGCACCCCGGCCGACCGCACGATCCGGTTGTCGAGTCGGCTTCGGGGGATGCCGGAGTTCGTCGTCGACTACGTGCTGGTCCACGAGCTGGCCCACCTGCTGGAGGCGAGCCACGACCAGCGGTTCTGGGCGCTGGTGCACGCCTACCCGCGCGCCGAGCGCGCGCTGGGCTTCCTCGAGGGCGTCGAACACGGCTCCGCTGGCGACCGGGCAGCCGGCGACGACGAACTGGAGCCCGGCGCCGTCGACTGAAAGACCCCGCTGCCCCCCACCACTCGCACGCTCGTGGCGGGCCCCTGCAGCGGGGCCGTTCCCCCGCCACGGGCTCGTGGCGGGGGCCGGGCAGTCAGGCGCGGGGCTCGGCTCCGCCGTCCTCGTCGTCCGGTGCGCTCTCGCCCTGCTCCGGCGGCGTGCCCGCCGACTCCTCGTCCATGCCCCCGGTCAGCTCGGCGAACGGGTCGCCTGCTCCCTGGCGGGCAACGAAGTCCAGCGGCTCGTCCAGGTCGTCCGACGTGGGCAGCAGGTCCGGGTGCGACCAGAGCCGGTCGCGCTCGGCCGGGCCGTGCTGCTGAGCCATCGCACCCCAGACCGTGCTGGCGTCACGCAGCCGCCGCGGGCGCAGTTCCAGACCGACCAGGGTGGCGAAGGTCTGCTCCGCCGGCCCACCCGAGGCCCGCCGCCGGCGCATCGTCTCGGCCAGCGCCGAGTGACCGGGCAGCCGCTCGGCGGCGGCTGCGGACACGACACTGTCCACCCAGCCCTCAACCAGGGCCAGCAGCGTCTCCAGCCGGCGCAGCGCCATCTGCTGCTCGGGGGTCTCCTCGGGCTCGAGCAACCCGCTGCCCAGCAGCTTCTGGATGCTCTCCGGGTCACTGGGGTCCAGGCCGCCCTCCATGCCGCTCATCGCGTCGTTCAGCCCGCGCTCGATGGCCTCGCGGTCGACGTGGATGCCCCGCGCGTAGGCGTGCACGGCGTCGGTCAGCTGCTGGCGGAGCCACGGCACGTGGGCGTACAGCCGCTGGTGGGCGGCCTCGCGCAGCGCCAGGAAGAGGCGGACCTCGTCCTCGGGACGGTCCAGCCCCTCGCCGAACGCGGCGACGTTCTGCGGCACCAGGACGCCGGCGCCCTGCGGTCCCAGCGGCAGGCCGACGTCGGTGCTGGTGGTGACCTCGTCGGCGAGCCGGGCCAGCGCCTGACCCACCTGGGCGCCGAACATGACGCCGCCCATCTGGCCCATGATCCCGGCCAGCGGACCGGCGAAGGACGCCGCCTCGGCCGGCAGTGCGCTGGTCATGGCGGCGACCACCCGCTCGGCCAGCGGGTCGATCAGTGCGGTCCAGGCCGGCAGCGTCTGCTCGACCCACTCCACCCGCGACCAGGCCAGGCCCCGGTCGACGCCGGAGGGCAGGTCGGTGACCTGGTCCAGCCAGAGGTCGGCCAGCCGCAGCGACTCGCTCACGGCCGCCTGCTCACCGGCGGACGTCGGCTGGTGGCCGGGAGCCAGCTGGCTGATCGCGCCCTGCCGGGCGAGATCCCAGTTCACCGGGCCGCCCGACCAGTTCATCAGCTTCTGCAGCTCGGCGAACAGCGGCATCTTGCCCAGCAGCTCCGCCGGGTTGCCACCGCCCGCTCCGCCCGCGCCGAAGAGTGCGCCGAGGCCGAAGGGGTCGTTGCCCGGCACGTCGCCGCCCTGGCCGCCGCCGCCCTGCCCGCCGGGCTCGCCCCGGCGCTCGGGGTCGCGGTCAGGGGGCCCGAAGCCGAAGGGGAGATCGCTCATGGTCCCACCGTAACCGCGTGCGACCCCGGCCGACCGGCGTCCGGACCCGCCACCGGGCGCACCGCCCCGACGGGGCGCTGACCTGCGTCGGACCGGCGACCTGCGCTGGTCACCTACGCTCGCCGTTCGACGGGCCCGCTCGCCGGGCCGTGGGCCCGACGACGGTGGCGGACCCGCCGAGGGCGGTCGACCGTCAACGAGGAGGGGTCGTGGTCGAGGGCGTGGGGACGGCGACGTCCCGGATGGGGCCGGGCGCCGCCGGTGCGGTGCACCGGTGACCCGGCGGACCACGGTCCTGGTAGCCGGTACCGCGCTGCTGCTGTTCTTCGGCGTGCTGGGGACACTGCTCCCGGTGCCCTTCGTGGCCCAGGTGCCCGGCCCGACCTACAACACCCTGGGTGACATCGACGGCACGCCGATCATCAGCGTGGAGGGCCGGGAGCCCAACGACGTCTCGGGCAACCTGAACCTGACCACCGTCGGCATCCCGCAGGACCAGCTGACGCTGGTGGGCGCGGTGCAGGGCTGGTGGGACGACGAGGTGGTGGTCGTCCCCCGCGAGCAGGTCTACCCGCCGGACCGGTCGGTGGAGGAGACCCAGGCGGAGAACCGGCAGGCCTTCCTCACCTCGGAGCAGGCCGCCCGCGGCGCCGCGCTGGGCGAACTGGGGTACCCCGAGGCGGTCGTCGTCCAGGAGCTCGCCGAGGACTCGGCGTCGGAGGGCAGCCTGGAGGCCGGCGACGCGATCGACGCGGTGGACGGCACGCCCACCCCGGACCTGGACGCGTTGTCAGCCGTCCTGGCGGAGACCCCGCCCGGTGCCTCGGTGGTCGTCGACTACCGGCGCGGCGGTGAGCCGGGGTCGACGACGGTGACCACGTCCCCGGCAGCCGAGGGTGAGGGCTCGGCGCTCGGCGTGCTGGTGCTGCAGACCCCGTACGCGTCGTTCGACGTGGGTATCGAGGTCGCGGACGTCGGCGGCCCGTCCGCCGGCCTGATGCTCGCCCTGGGGATCATCGACCTCGTGGGCGACACCGACCTCACCGAGGGGGCCGTGATCGCCGGCACCGGGACCATCGACACCGAGGGCGTCGTGGGCCCGATCGGCGGCATCCCGCTCAAGCTCGTCGCGGCCCGCGAGATCGGGGCCGAGCTCTTCCTGGTGCCCGCCGAGAACTGTGCCGAGGCGCTGCAGAACCCCCAGGAGGGCCTGCCCACGGCCCGGGTGGCGACGCTGGACGACGCGCTGACCGCACTGGCGGACCTGCGGGCCGGGCGGACGCCCACGCCGTGTTGACGTCGGCGTCCGCACCGTGCCCACGGCGCCTGATGGCACCGGCTGTCAGCGATCCGTGACCTGCTCGTGACCCCGCTGGGAACCCGGCGCCGCTGACAACAGTTGGAGGGGGCGGACCCAGCGGTCCCGCCCACCGCCCCTGGCGGTTCCCGGGCCCCTGTGATCGTGTTCCCCGGCCGGGCCCTTCGAGCCCGCGCTGCCTCGAAGTCGCAAGAAGACAGGAGACCGACCGTGGCCATGCGGCCCCCCGTGCCGGTGCCGACGCTGTCCCGGCGCGCCAAGCTGGTCATCGGCGTCGTCGCCGTGCTGCTGGTGCTCTTCACCGTGATCGGCACGCTGACCAACGCCTACGTCGACTACCTCTGGTTCGACGAGACCGGCTTCACCGAGGTGTTCTGGACCGAGATCCAGACCCGTGCGCTCCTGTTCGCCGTGGCCGCGGTGGCCACCGGGGGGCTGGTCGCCCTCGCGGTGTACCTGGCCTACCGGTTCCGCCCGACGTTCCGGCCGATGTCGCTGGAGCAGCAGAACCTCGAGCGCTACCGCCAGTCGGTCGAGCCGCGCCGCAAGCTGGTGCTGACCGGGATCGGCGTCGGCCTCGGCCTCTTCGCCGGCATCACCGCGCAGGGCAGCTGGCAGACCTGGCTGACCTACCGCAACTCCACCGACTTCGGCACGGTCGACCCGCAGTTCGGGCTGGACATCTCGTTCTTCGTCTTCGACTACCCGTTCTACCGGCTGCTGCTGGGCTTCGGCTTCGCCATCGTCCTTCTGGCGCTGATCGGGTCGGTGCTGACCCACTACGTGTTCGGCGGCCTGCGGCTGCAGACGCCGGGCCAGAAGCTCACCGGCGCGGCGCGCGTGCAGCTGTCGGTCCTGGTCGGGGTGTTCGTGGCCCTGAAGGCGGTCGCCTACTGGCTGGACCGCTACGAGCTGGTCTACTCCAACCGCGGTGAGGTCTTCAGCGGTGCGTCCTACACCGACCTGAACGCCCTGCTGCCGGCCAAGAACATCCTGGTCGGCGTCGCGGCGATCTGCGCCATCGCCTTCTTCGCCAACATCCTGGTGCGCAACACGCTGCTGCCGGCCGCGGCGCTGGTGCTGCTGCTGGCCTCCAGCCTGGTGATCGGGGTGGCCTACCCGGCCATCGTGCAGCAGTTCGTCGTCAACCCCAGCGCCAACCAGCGCGAGGCCCCCTACATCGAGCGGGCGATCGCGGCCACGCGCGACGCCTACGGCCTCGACGACGTCGAGTACGTCAACTACGCGCAGGACACCGCGGGCGATCCCAACGTCGACGCCGTCCTGTCCGAGCTGCGCAACGACGACCAGACCATCCCCAACGCCCGCCTGCTGGACCCCAACGTGCTCAGCGACACGTTCACCGCGCGCCAGCAGATCCGCAACGTGTACGGGTTCCCGGAGAAGCTGGACATCGACCGGTACACCATCGACGGCCAGACCCAGGACTACGTGGTCGCCGTCCGTGAGCTGAACAGCGACGGCCTGAGCGAGAACCAGGACAGCTGGATCAACCGGCACACCGTCTACACCCACGGCAACGGCTTCGTGGCCGCCCCGGCCAACCAGGTGACCGCCGGCCGCGAGGGTGGCGAGCCCAACTTCACCACCGGGAACCTGCCCACCACCGGCAACATCCCGGTGGACCAGAGCCGCGTCTACTACGGCGAGCTGATGAGCGACTACTCGGTGGTCGGTGCCCCCGAGGGGGTGCCCCCGCGGGAGTTCGACCAGCCGGAGGGCGGCTCGGACGAGGGACAGATCAACAACACCTACGACGGTGACGGCGGCATCGCGGCCGGGAGCTTCTTCCGCCAGCTGACCTTCGCGATCTTCTACCGCGAGCGGAACTTCCTGCTCTCCGAAGCGGTCAACGAGGAGTCCAAGGTGCTGCACGTCCGCAACCCGCGGGACCGGGTGCAGAAGGCCGCTCCGTTCCTCGAGGTCGACGGCGACCCCTACCCGGCGGTGATCGACGGGCGGATCGTCTGGATCCTCGACGGCTACACCACCTCGGACTCCTACCCCTACGCCGAGCAGATGGAGCTGGGCGAGGCCGCGACCGATGCCCTCACGGGCACGGGGACGACCGCGCTGCCGAACGAGACGTTCAACTACATCCGCAACTCGGTGAAGGCCACGGTCGACGCCTACGACGGCTCCGTGACGCTGTACGAGTGGGAGTCCGACCCGGTCCTCCAGACCTACATGAAGGCGTTCCCGGGAGTCGTCGAGCCGCGGGACTCGATGGGCGAGGAGCTGGAGGGCCACATGCGCTACCCGGAGGACCTGTTCAAGGTGCAACGGGAGATCCTCACCCGCTACCACGTCGACGACCCGGTCGACTTCTACAACCAGAACGACCGCTGGCAGATCCCGGACGACCCGACCCAGGACACCACGCAGGACCAGCCGCCGTACTACATCCTGGCCCAGCGGCCGGGTGACGAGCAGGCCAGCTTCCAGCTGACCAGCCCGATGAACGCGTTCGAACGGCAGAACCTGTCGGCGTTCATCTCGGCCTCGAGTGCGCCGGAGACCTACGGGGAGATCCAGGTCCTGCAACTGCCCGGCAACACCCCGTTCCGCGGGCCGGGCCAGGTGCAGAACGCCTTCGAGACCAACAACCTGATCCGGCCCGACCTGACCCTGTTCAACAGCGACAGTTCGACGGCGGTGTTCGGCAACCTGCTCACCCTGCCCATCGGGGACGAGGGGCTGCTCTACGTCGAGCCGCTGTACGTCCGGTCCTCGGGCGAGGGCGGGTTCCCGCTGCTGCAGAAGGTCCTGGTCAACTTCGGTGACCGGATCGGCTACGCCAACACCCTCTCCGAGGCCCTGGACCAGGTCTTCGGCGCCGGGGCGGGGGAGTCGGCCACCGACAGCAACGACATCGCCGACACCGTCGGCGAGGACGCCACCCCGGAGGTCGTGCCGGGGGCCGAGGACGACGAGGCCACTGACGGGACGACCGACGTCCCCGACGGGGCGATCGGCGGCGGGACCCCGGGCACCCCGGAGATGGCCGACGCGGTCTCGGACATCAACGCCGCGCTGGAGGCGCTCCAGACCGCCCAGCAGGGTGGTGACTTCGCCGGCCAGGGCGCGGCGCTGGAGGACCTGCAGGTCGCGGTCGAGGCCTACCAGGCGGCGCAGGCGGCAGCCGAGGCGTCACCGGGCGGCTGAGCTGGCGGCGGGGAGGGGGCCTGAGCGCCCCCTCCCCGCACACCTGGTAGTGTTGTCCTTACCGACGCGGGGTGGAGCAGCTCGGTAGCTCGCTGGGCTCATAACCCAGAGGTCGCAGGTTCAAATCCTGCCCCCGCTACAAAAGACAGGGCCCCTCACAGTGACTGTGAGGGGCCCTGTCGTGTGTGTCTGGGCCCCGAGCTCCGGGCCTCCTGGTGCTGCATCGGGGATCGAGGCCTCGCGTCGCTAGTCTCCTCGGCATGCGCGCCCGCCTCGTCGTCCGAACGGTCCTGTCCGCCGGCGCTCTGGTGGTGGTCACCGCCTGCGGCGGGGAGGCCGACGACACGGCCGTCACGGCCGACGGGGCTGTGTCGGAGACCGCGCAGGACACCGGGTCGGCTGCCGACGCCACGTCCTTCTGTGCCGACATGGACGACCTCTTCAGAGGGCTGGAGGCATCGGCGGAGGCCGAGGACGTGGCGGCCGGCGACCCCGGTGCCGTGCGCGACGTGCTCAGCGCGTTGACCGACCAGCTGGCGGCGATGGAGCCGCCCGCGGAGCTCGACGGTCAGTTCTCGGCCGTGGTCGGGGCAGGGCAGGACGCCATCGAGCAGACCGACGGGGCTGCCCCGGTCTCGACGGAGGGCCTGGCGGCGTGGCAGGGGGCCTTCGACGACTACTCGGCCCGGAGCGCAGCGCCCATGGACGACATCATGGAGCACGCGCAGGCCGAGTGCGGCGTCTCCCCGCCCAGCACGAACTGACCGTCGGCGGAGACGTCTGCCCAGCCAGGTCACGCCGGGGGACCACGGGACCGGCCCCCTCCCCGCAGGACAGGACGGCTCGACCACGGTCACCGTGGGGCGCCGTCCTCGTTCGTGCCGGGTCGTCCTGCCGTGCCGGTGTCCCTGGCCGGGAGGACGGCCGGGAGGACGGCCGGGAGGACGGCCGGGAAGATGGCCGGGGGGATGGCCGTTAGCATGGGTCGAGCACCTGCTTCAGGGACCTGTCGCTCGTCCGGCGACGACTTCTCCTGTGCGGTGGGTGCCCCGGCCATCGAGTGGTGGCTGCAGGTCCCCACCGTGGGTGGGCTGTCCGGCCCCGATCACGTCGATCTGCTGCAGATCCGTGGGGCCGGGTCGTGGATCGGAGCGACCGTCCTGGTCGTCTCCTCGCGACAGCCGTCACCCCGATCGCGGACCTGTGTGCGGCACCCGCCGCGGCCACCGGGCCGGGCGTTCCAGAGGAGGATTGTTGGCTCGACGAGGCCAGGCCCAGGCGGGCACCCGCCGTGGCGCCCCGCGCACCCAGCGACGCGCCCGGGACCGTGACGAGGGCGACCTCATCGCGGTGCTCGCCCGCACCGTCCGGGAGGTCGAGGCGGCCGCCCAGCGCGGTCGCGTGACCCCCGCCGTGCGAGCGAAGTTCCAGGTGGTGGCGCTCCTGGTGCGCGAGGAGCACGCTCGGGTCCGGGCGGAGGGGGCCGGCAGCGACAGCCGCCGGACCGAGCAGCTCAAGCGGCTCGACGGGATCGGGACGATCCTCGCGAAGACCGCCGTGCGGGACTCCGGTCTGCTCGCGCTCCTCGCCGAGGACGCGGTCGTGTCCGAGGCGGCCAGGTCGCTCAAGCGGCAGCTGCTGGCGTCCGTCGGCGTCGAGCCGGTCCCCGAGGTGGCGCCGGCGCCGGAGCCGGTCGCGGCCACCGTCGCCCCCGAGCGCCAGGTGGTGCCCCAGTCGGTCGTGTCGCGGCAGCTGGCCAACCCGTTCCTCGCACCGGACTTCTCCGCCGTCCGGCCCGCGGAGCCCCGGCCGCGCCGGCTGGCCGGGTGGGAGCTGATCGGCCCGCTGTTGAACTCCTTCGAGCGCGCATCGGGGGGCGCACCGGCCTGCCTGGACCTGCCGTTCCCGACCAGCCGCTTCACCCCGGCCGGGCTCGACCTGATGCCGCACCAGGGGCAGCTCGTCGCCGCAGCCGCCGCCGGCCACCGGACGTTCCTGCTGGCCGACGAACCCGGACTGGGGAAGACGGCGCAGGCGCTGCTGGCCGCAGAGGCGGCGGACGCCTACCCACTGCTCGTCGTCGTCCCGAACGTGGTCAAGACCAACTGGGCACGGGAGGCCGGCCTCTGGACGCCCCACCGCACGGCGACCGTGATCCACGGCAACGGGGAGACGATCGACGGCTTCGCGGACATCGTCGTCGTCAACTACGAGGTCCTGGACCGCCACGTGGGCTGGCTGGGCGACTTCGGGTTCGGCGGGATGGTCGTCGACGAGGCGCACTTCATCAAGAACAAGACGTCGCAGCGCTCCCAGCACGTGCTCGAGCTCTCCCAGCGGATCCGCACCCGCAACCCCCGGCCCCTGCTCATGGCGCTCACCGGGACGCCGTTGATCAACGACATCGAGGACTTCCGGGCCATCTGGCAGTTCCTCGGCTGGATCGACGACGCCAAGCCGCTCGCGGAGCTGATGGACTCCCTCGAGGAGACCGGGCTCACGCCCGCGGACGCCGGCTTCTACGCCACGGCCCGCCGATGCGTGATCGACCTGGGCATCGTCCGGCGCCGCAAGGTCGACGTGGCCGCCGACATCCCCGCGCGCCGGATCGCCGACCTGCCCGTCGAGCTCGACGGGGCGGCCGGCCGGTCGATCCGTGCGGCCGAGCGCGACCTCTCGCGCCGGCTGGTCAAGCGGTACGAGTCCGCGCTCGCGGCCCGCGAGTCCGCCACCGCCGTCGAGGGCATCGACGCAAGCCTGGTGCGCCAGGTGGCGCGCTGGGAGCTGAAGGACGCGACCTCGACCAAGGCCGGGGAGAACGTCTTCAGCATGATGCGGCGGATCGGCGAGGCGAAGGCCGGCCTCGCCGCCGACTACGCCGCGCAGCTCGCCCGCAGCGCCGGCAAGGTCGTCTTCTTCGCCAAGCACATCGACGTCATGGACACCGCCGAGGAGGTCTTCACCAAACAGGGTGTGCGCTTCTCCTCGATCCGCGGTGACCAGACGCCGGGGGCGCGGCAGCGGAACATCGACGCGTTCGTCAACGACCCGGCCGTCTCCGTCGCGGTCTGCTCCCTGACCTCGGCCGGCGTCGGGCTCAACCTGCAGGTCGCCTCGAACCTGGTGCTCGCCGAGCTCTCCTGGACCGACGCCGAGCAGACCCAGGCCATCGACCGCGCCCACCGGATCGGCCAGACCGAGCCGGTCACCGCCTGGCGGATCATCGCCGCGCAGACGATCGACGCCCGGATCGCCGAGCTGATCGACAGCAAGGCCGGTCTCGCGGCCCGCGCACTGGACGGGTCGGACGAGGAGGTCGGTTCCTCGACCGACGTGCAACTCGAGGCGTTGGTCGCCCTGCTGACCGATGCGCTGGAGGTGGCGGCCGCGCCGGTTCCCGCCGCCGAGCTCACCCTCTGACCCCCCCCGGTGCAGGTGGTCCGCGGCGTGGGGTAACGTTCTCCTTGCGACGCGGGGTGGAGCAGCTCGGTAGCTCGCTGGGCTCATAACCCAGAGGTCACAGGTTCAAATCCTGTCCCCGCTACCAACCGGAGGGTCCGGTCACCGTCATGGTGACCGGGCCCTCCGTCTGTGCGCCCAGCCGGTTGGGCAGACTCTGGCTGCTGCCGGAGGACCCGGCAGCGCCGTCGATGAGGAGGACCTCCAGATGGACGCGGGACCGATCGCCGACCGGGCACGTCGATGGCCGGGGCAGGTCACCGAGCGGACGTTGGCCGACGGGCGGCCGATCCTCTACTTCGACGACGAGGCGACCGACGGCCCGGTGCACACCACGGCCGACGCCCGTCCGCTGCTGGAGGCGCCCCGGGCGGGAGAGGTGCGCTACGACGTCCTCACCGGTGAGTGGGTGACCATCGCCGGGCACCGGATGAACCGCACGTTCCTGCCCAGCGCGGCCGACTGCCCGCTCGACCCCACCCGCGACCCGGCCCGGCCGACCGAGGTGCCCGACAGCGAGTACGACGTCGCCGTCTTCGCCAACCGCTTCCCGAGCTTCGCGCCGCTGACCGCCGGACCGGCCGAGGGGGCGCCCGCCGTCCCGTTCGGCCCGCCCGATGCCCCCGCCTACGGGCACTGCGACGTGGTCGTGTTCTCCAGCGACCACGACGCCGCGGTCGTCGACCTGCCGGCTGCCCGGATGCGCACGATCGTGGAGGCCTGGGCGCAGCGGACGGCGGTCCACTCGGCCGACCCCGGGGTGGCCGAGGTCTTCGTGTTCGAGAACAGCGGCCAGGAGATCGGGGTGACGCTGACCCACCCGCACGGGCAGGTCTACGCCTATCCCGTCGTCGCGCCGCGCACCGGCCAGCTGCTCGAGCAGGCCCGCCGGCACCGCGACGCGACCGGCGGCAACCTGCTGGCCGACGTGCTGGCCGCCGAGCAGGCCGAGGGGACCCGCGTCGTGCTGGCCGGCGAGCACTTCACCGCCTACGTGCCTCGAGCCGCGCGCTGGCCGGTGGAGGTCCACCTCGCACCGCACCGCGACGTGCCCGACCTGGCCGCCCTGGACGACGCCGAGCGGGCCGAGCTGGCCGGGCTCTACCAGGAGCTGCTGCGCCGGGTGAACCGCTTCCACCCCGGTGTGGAGCGGGTGCCCTACATCTCCGGCTGGCACCAGGCACCGACCGGCGAGGAGCGCGACCTGGGCCGGCTGCACCTGCAGCTGTTCTCGCTGCTGCGGGCCCCCGGGAAGTTGAAGTACCTGGCCGGCTCGGAGTCCGGCATGGGCGCCTGGATCAACGACACGACCCCGGAGCGGATCGCCGAGCGGCTGCGCGAGGTGGCGTCGTGACCGCGCAGGAGCAGGGCGACCTCGCCGTCGCCGAGCTGCGGGCCACCTGGGGGAGCGACCCGGACGGCGTCTGGGCCGCACCCGGCCGGGTCAACCTGATCGGGGAGCACGTCGACTACACCGGCGGGCGCTGCCTGCCCTTCGCGCTGACCCGGGTGACCGCCGCTGCGGTCCGCAGGCGGGACGACGACCGGGTCCGGATCAGCAGCACCGACCCCGACGCCGAACCGTTCGAGGGGACGCTGGCCGACCTCGGCCCCGGCGACGTCTCGGGCTGGGTCGCCTACGCCGCGGGGACCCTCTGGTCGCTGCAGCAGGCCGGCGTCGACGTGCCGGGCCTGGACCTGGCGGTGAGCAGCGACGTGCCGCTGGGCGCCGGGTTGTCCAGCTCCGCCTCGCTGGAGGCGGCGGTGGCCCTGTCGGCGGCCGAGCTGGCCGGCCGGGGCGACGACCGCGAGCTGCGGCACCTGCTGATCCAGGCCGCGATCCGGGCGGAGAACGAGGTCGTCGGCGCCGGCACCGGCGGGATGGACCAGACCGTCGCGCTGCTGGCCGAGGAGGGCTCGGCCCTGCTCATCCACACCCGGGACTCCCGCACCGAGCCGGTGCAGCTGGGGCTGGCCGAGGCCGGCCTGGAGCTGATGGTCATCGACACCCGGGTCTCCCACACCCTGGCCGACGGCCAGTACGCCCAGCGCCGCGCCGACTGCGAGGAGGCGGCCCGCCAGCTCGGCCTGGAGTGGCTCAGCGACGCCACCCCGGCCGACGTGGCCCGGCTGGGCGACCCGCGGCTGCAGGCCCGCGCCCGGCACGTGGTCACCGAGAACCAGCGGGTCGACGAGGTCGTCGAACTGGTCCGGGCCGGCCGGGTCGCCGAGATCGGGGCGCTGCTCGACGGTTCGCACACCTCGCTGCGCGACGACTACGAGGTGTCGGCGGTGGAGCTCGACGTGGTCGTGGCGGCGGCCCGGGCAGCCGGTGCGCTCGGCGCCCGGATGGTCGGCGGCGGCTTCGGCGGCTCGGCCATCGCGCTCATCCGGTCCACCGACGCCCCGGCGGTCGGCGACGCGGTCACGGCCGCCTGCCGAGCGCGGGACCTGACGCTGCCCGGCATCCTCACCGTCACCTCCGGTCCGGCGGCCCGCCGGCTGTCCTGACCCGTCGCGGCCGGGGAACACCCCGGCCGCGACGGGGGTTCGGCAGAGCATGGAGCCGACCGTCACCGACGCCCCCGAGGACAGCCGCTACGAGATCCGGGACGGCGACCGGCTGCTCGGCCAGGCCGCCTACCAGCGCCGCGGCGACCAGGTGGTGTTCACCCACACCGAGGTCGACAGCGACGCCGGGCACTCCGGGGTGGGCAGCACCCTGGTGCGCGCCGCCCTGGACGACGTGCGGAGCAAGGGCGGCACCGTCGTGCCGATGTGCTCGTTCGTGCGCGGCTGGATCGAGCGGCACCCCGAGTACCGGGACCTGGTCGCCGACGAGGCCTGAGGCGACAGGGTCGCTGGGGCCTGAGGCGACAGGGTCGCTGGGGCCTGAGGCGACAGGGTCGCTGGGGCCTGAGCCAGCTGCGGGCGCGCGGCGCGCGCCTGAGAGGCTGGGGGCATGCGTGCCCTGGTCACCGGTTGGTTCAGCTTCGACGAGGTGATCGCCACCATCGGCGACGAACTGGGTGCCGATGCGGTGGTCGGCTGGCTCACCGAGGCCGGCATCGACCACGACGTCGCCTGGGCGCCCTACCTCCAGCGGGGTGCGAACTGGCGCGACGTCGACCCGGCCGACTACACCCACCTGGTCTTCGTCAGCGGTCCGCTGTCGGACAGCCCGTTGCTGCGGGAGCTGACCGATGCCTTCGCCGACGCGCAGCGGTGGGCGGTGAACGTCTCGGTCGTCTCCGAGGCCGGGCGTGGGCTGTTCCACCGGGTCTGGGAGCGGGACGCCCCCGGCATCGCCCGGCCGGACCTGGCGATCGGGACCACCACCCCGGACGTCCCGGTCGTCGCTGTCGCCTTCGCGCCGCCGCAGGAGGAGTACGGCGACCGCAGTCGGGCCGCCCAGGTGCGGAGCGCGATCGAGAGCTGGCTGGGGGCCCGGGCGATCCCGTGGTTCGAGCTCACCATGGACCTCTACGAGAAGCCGCACGAGCGGTTCCCACTGCAGGTGGAGGCGCTGGTCCGCCGCGCCGACGTGGTGGTGAGCATGCGGCTGCACGCCCTGGTCCTCGGGCTGGCGCACGGCGTCCCGGTGGTCGCCTGCGACGCCGTCGTCGGCGGGGCGAAGGTGACCGCCCAGGCCGCGGCGCTCGGCTGGCCGGTCGTGCTGCCCGCCGAGCAGGTCGACGCCAACTCCCTGGACGCGGCGCTGGAGCACGCGCTGTCGGGCACGCTGACCGAGGAGCTCGCCGAGGCGCGGCGCCGGGGAGCGGTCGGCAACGCGGCGGCGCGCGAGTGGTTCCTCCAGGAGCTCGCCGCCGGGTGACCGGATGGGTGTGAGCGGCGTCACGGCTGAGCTAGCGTCGGGGTGCTGACCACCGTCCGCCTGGAGGCCGCCGTGACCGCACCGATGCTGGACCTCGACGCCGTCGACCTGTCCGACCGGACGTTCTGGGGCGCCCCTCCGGAGCAGCGGCACGCGGTCTACGACCAGCTGCGCCGCGAGCGCCCGTTCGCGTTCTTCGCCGAGCCGGTGATCCCCTACATCGAGCCCGGTCCCGGCTACCACGCGGTCACCCGGTACGCCGACGTCGAGGCGATCAGCTGCCAGCCGATGCTGTTCTCCTCCGGGGCCGGGGCGGTCTCCATCGCCGACATGCCCCCGGACCTCAACGAGTTCTACGGGTCGCTGATCAGCATGGACGACCCCCGGCACGGCAAGATCCGGCGGATCGTGGCCAAGGCGTTCACGCCGCGGGTGCTGGAGAAGCTGGTGGGCAACGTGCAGGCCGTGGCCGACGACGTGGTCACCCGCGCCCGGCGCGCCGCCGAGGACGGCGACGGCACCATCGACGTGGTCGCCGACCTGGCCGCGCCCATCCCGCTGCGGGTCATCTGCGACATGATGGGCATCCCGGACGGCGACCGTGCCCTGGTGCTGCGGCAGTCGAACGTCATCCTCTCCGGCGGTGACCCCGAGCTCGTCGTGGACGAGGAGCAGATGGTCACCGCCTTCTTGAAGGCGGGGGAGGAGCTCGCCGGCCTGATGGCCCGGCTGGCCGCGGAACGGCACGCGCACCCGGCCGACGACCTGACGACTGCGCTGGTCACCACCGAGGTCGACGGTGAGCGGCTGACCCACCAGGAGATCGCCTCGTTCTTCATCCTGCTGCTGGTCGCCGGCAACGAGACGACCCGCAACGCGATCTCCCAGGGCGTGCTGGCGCTCGCGGAGCACCCGGCGGAGCGGGAGCGGTGGGCCGCCGACCCCGGGCTCACCCGCACCGCGGTGGAGGAGATCGTGCGCTGGACCAGCCCGATCACCTGGATGCGCCGGACGGCGACGCAGGACGTCGAGCTGTCCGGGCAGTCGTTCCCGGCCGGGTCGAAGTTCCTGCTGTTCTACGGGGCGGCCAACCGCGACCCCGCCGTCTTCGCCGACCCGCACCGGTTCGACCTCTCCCGCGACCCGAACCCGCACGTCGGGTTCGGCTCCCGCGGTCCGCACTTCTGCCTGGGCGCGCACCTCGCCCGCCGGGAGATCGGCGTGGCCTTCCGGGCGTTCGCCGACCAGCTGCCCGACCTGGAGGTCATCGGCCCACCGGCCCGGCTGGAGTCCTCGTTCGTCAACGGGCTCAAGCGGCTGCCGGCGCGGCTGACGGGGGTGCGATGACCCGGGTGGTGGTCGACCGCGAGGTCTGCATGAGCGCGGGGGTGTGCGAGGTGGAGGCGCCGGAGGTCTTCGAGCTGGACACCGCCGGCCGGCTGCAGGTCGGTGAGCCGACCGACCTCACGGCGGTGGAGACCGCGGTGCGCGCGTGCCCGACCGGGGCGCTCTCGCTGGTCGAGGACTGACGGCTCACCCCAGCGGGCGCAGTGCGGTGGCGAACCGCTGTTCCAGCCGGGCCGGCACGGGTCGCCGCTGCCGCAGCGCGGCGGGCAGCCGGCGCAGCACCCCGGCCAGCGCCCGGCGGGCAGCCGCGTCCGCCGTCGCCTGCCGGGTCAGCCGGCCGGTCGCGGCCAGTGCCACCGGCAGCGGGCGGCGCAGCCAGTCGACGAGCACGTCGTTGCGGGTCTGCAGCGCCCACCGGGCCGGGCTGGGTGCGTCCGGGCCGGCGGGGTCGTGCCAGGCGACGACGTCCCCGCTGAACACCAGCTGCCATCCGGCGGCCGCCAGGTCCAGGGCCAGCAGGTGCTCCTCGCCGCCGAAGAACAACAGTGGGGAGAAGCCGCCCACGGCCAGGTGGGCGTCCCGACGGACGACGGCGGCGAAGGCGGGGAAGCTCAGCACGTCCGGACCGGCAGCAGAGCGACCGAGGGCGGCGGCGCGGTGCTTGCCGGTCACGGCGTCCTCGCTGCCGTCCCTGGCCATCCGCACCCGGCCGACGACCACGGCGACGTCCGGGTGGGTGTCCAGCAGGTCGGCCGCCGTCTCCAGCGCGTCCGGCTCCCACCAGGAGTCGTCGTCGGCGAAGGCCACGTAGCGGGTCCCGGCCCGCCGGACGCCGTGGTCGCGCGCGACTGCCCCGGCGTTGGCGGGCAAGGAGAGCACCTCGACCCGGGGGTGCGTGGCCCGGACGGCGTCGGCGGTGCCGTCGGAGGACGCGTTGTCCACCACGATCACCGGTGGCCCGCCGGGGGAGTCCAGCCGGTCGAGGGAGCGCAGCAGCGACTCACGTCGGTCCATGGTGGCGACGACGACGCTGACCCGGGGCTCGCTCACGACCAGCCCCTACCCGGCTGCCCGGCACTGAACGGGTGGTCGCGGTGTGGGACCGGCCACCGGGCCCGGGCTCAGGCGGTGAGGGCGGTGCCCTCGGCCGGGGTGTGCAGCGCGGCGACCAGGGAGTCCAGGGGCAGGTCCAGGGTGTCGGCCAGCGCGGCGACGGTGAAGAAGGCCGGCGTCGGGACCCGGCCGGACTCGATCTTCCGCAGCGCCTCGAGGCTCACGCCGGAGGTGGCGGCGACCTCGGCGGGGGAGCGGTCACCGCGCGCGGCGCGGAGCAGGCCACCCAGCCGGCGGCCGCGCTCGCGCTCCTCGGGGCTCAGCGGCGGTCGGACCATGGTCGTGATAGTAATACTGGGATACCAATACCGGAAGGGTTGAGATGATCGAGCTGCGCACACCAGAGGAGATCGACGCGATGCGCGCCGCCGGGGCGGTCGTCGCCGACATGCACGCCGCGGTGCGGGCACTGGCCGCGCCCGGGGTGCGGCTGAGTGAGCTGGACGCCGCGGCCCGCCAGGTCCTCGCCGACGCCGGCGCCACCTCTCCGTTCCTCGGCTACGCGCCCTCGCCCACGACCCCGCCGTTCCCCGGGGTGGTCTGCCTGTCGGTCAACGACGTGGCGCTGCACGGCATCCCCACCGCCCAAGAGCTCGAGGACGGCGACCTGCTCAGCGTCGACGCCGGGGCGACGCTCGACGGCTGGGTGGGCGACGCGGCCCGCACCTACCCGATCGGCACGCCCCGGCCGGCGGACCTCGAGCTCGTGGAGACCACCGAGCGGGCGCTGGCTGCCGGGATCGCTGCGGCCGTGGTCGGCAACCGGGTCGGCGACATCTCCGCGGCGATCGCCGCCGTCGGCCGGGCCGGCGGCTGCGGCATCAACACCGACCAGGGCGGGCACGGGGTGGGGCGCACCATGCACGAGGCGCCGCACGTGCCCAACGAGGGCCGGGCCGGCCGCGGGCTGCCGCTGCGGGCGGGGCTGGTGATCGCGATCGAGCCCTGGTTCCTGGCCGGCGGCAGCGACGACTACCGGGTCGACGCCGACGGCTGGACGCTGCGCAGCGCGGACGGCAGCCGCGCCGCCCACGTCGAGCACACCGTGGCGGTCACCGCCGACGGCCCCCGCATCCTCACCCTCCCCGCCTGAGCACGCCGTTGGTCACCCAGCGCGGTCTCCCGGATCGGGAGACGACGCTGGGTGACCAACGGCTGCGGCCGTCAGGCGAGGGCCTGGTCCAGGTCGGCGAGGAGGTCGTCGACGTCCTCGATGCCGACCGACAGGCGGACCAGGTCGGCGGGCACCTCCAGGGGGGAGCCGGCGGCGCTGGCGTGGGTCATCCGGTGCGGGTGCTCGATCAGCGACTCCACGCCGCCCAGCGACTCGGCCAGGGTGAACAGCGACGTGCGCTCGCAGACCCGCAGCGCAGCCTCCTCGCCGCCCTTCAGCCGGAAGGAGACCATCCCGCCGAAGCCGGACATCTGCTTCGCCGCGATCTCGTGGTTGCGGTGCTGCGGCAGGCCCGGGTAGAGCACGTCGTCGACGGCCGGGTGGGCCAGCAGCCACTCGGCGATCCGGCCGGCGTTGGCGCTGTGCCGGTCCATCCGGACGCCGAGGGTCTTCAGGCTGCGCAGCACCAGCCAGGCGTCGAACGGGCCGGCCACCCCGCCCATCGCGTTCTGGTGGTAGGCCAGCCGCTCACCGAGGTCGGCATCGGCGACCACCAGCGCCCCGCCGACGACGTCGGAGTGCCCGCCGAGGTACTTCGTCGTGGAGTGCACGACGACGTCGGCGCCCAGCGTGAGCGGCTGCTGCAGGTAGGGGCTGGCGAAGGTGTTGTCGACGACCAGCAGCGTGCCCGAGGCGTGCGCGATCTCGGCCAGCGCGGCGATGTCGGAGACGTTGAGCAGCGGGTTGCTCGGCGTCTCGCACCAGATCACCCGCGCGGTCTCGGGTGCGACGGCGGCCCGGACGGCGTCCAGGTCGTTGAGGTCGACCGGCTGGTGGCTGATGCCCCATGGGGCGAGCACCCGCGAGATCAACCGGTAGGTGCCGCCGTAGGCGTCGCCACCGAGCACGATCGAGTCACCCGGCCGGCACACGGTGCGCAGCAGGGTGTCCTCCGCGGCGAGCCCGGAGGCGAAGGCCAGCCCGCGGGTGCCCTGCTCGAGGGAGGCCAGGGCTGTCTGCAGGGTGTCCCGGGTGGGGTTGGCGCTGCGGCTGTACTCGTAGCCGCCGCGCAGTCCGCCGACGCCGTCCTGCTTGTAGGTGGTGGTCAGGTGCAGGGGCGGGATGACCGCGCCGGTGGCGGGGTCAGGGTCCTGCCCGGCGTGGATGGCGCGCGTGTTGAACCCGGTCATGGCCCCACCGTAGGAGCCGGGATGCCGACCAGGTGGCCCAGCACGTCCTGCCGGGTGACGACGCCGGCCGGCTTCCCGTCCACGTGCACCAGCAGCGCATCGGCGTCGCCGAGGGCCCCGACCGCGGCCGAGACCGGCTCGCCGGAGCCGATGATCGGCAACGGGGCGGACATGTGCCGCTCCACCGGGTCGGCCAGCGTTGCCCGGCCGGTGAACAGCGCGTCGAGCAGTGTCTTCTCCGCGACCGAGCCGACCACCTCACCGGCGGTCACCGGCGGCTCGGCCTTCACGACCGGCAGCTGGCTGACCCCGTACTCGCGCAGGATGTCGATCGCGTCGCGCACCGTCTCGTTCGGGTGGGTGTGCACCAGCGTCGGGGTGCTGCCGGACTTCGCGTCCAGCAGTTCGCCCACGGTCTCGCCGCCGCCGGCGTCCAGGAACCCGTAGTCGGCCATCCACTCGTCGTTGAAGATCTTGCCCAGGTAGCCGCGGCCGCCGTCGGGCAGCAGCACCACCAGGACGTCGTCCTTCGTCAGCCGCTCGGCCACCCGCAGGGCCGCGACGACGGCCATCCCGCAGGACCCGCCGACCAGCAGGCCCTCCTCGCGGGCCAGCCGCCGGGTCATCGCGAAGGAGTCGCCGTCGGAGACCGCGACGATCTCGTCGGCGATCGACTTGTCGTAGGCCTCGGGCCAGAAGTCCTCACCGACGCCCTCGACCAGGTAGGGGCGGCCGGTGCCCCCGGAGTAGACCGAGCCCTCCGGGTCGGCGCCGATGACCTGGACCCGGCCGCCGCTGGCCTCCTTGAGGTAGCGGCCGACGCCGGAGATGGTGCCGCCGGTGCCCGCGCCGGTGACGAAGTGGGTGATCTTCCCGTCGGTCTGCGTCCAGATCTCCGGCCCGGTGGTCTCGTAGTGCGAGCGCGGGTTGTTCGGGTTGGCGTACTGGTCGGCCTTCCAGCCGTTCGGGGTCTCCTTGGCCAGCCGGTCGGAGACCGAGTAGTAGGACCGCGGGTCGGCCGGGTCGACGGCGGTGGGGCAGACGTGCACCTCGGCGCCGTAGGCCTTCAGCACGTTGATCTTCTCCTGGCCCACCTTGTCCGGGCAGACGAAGATGCACTTGTAGCCGCGGGTCTGGGCCACCAGCGCCAGCCCGATGCCGGTGTTGCCGCTGGTCGGCTCGATGATCGTGCCGCCCGGCCGGAGGTCGCCGGCGGCCTCGGCTGCCTCGATCATCCGCAGCGCGATCCGGTCCTTCACCGAGCCGCCCGGGTTGACGTACTCGACCTTGGCCAGCACCAGCGGTGCGTCCGGGCCGAGGTGGGAGGTCACGGCGTTCAGCCGGACCAGCGGGGTGTCGCCGATGAGCTCGACGACGGACTCGGCGTACTGCACGGGGTCTCCTGCTCTGCGGGTGGGCCGGCGGCGGATCCCGCGCACCGGCGTACCCGACCATCCCACCAGACGCCGCCGGGTGCCTCAGTACGGCAGGTAGTAGGTGAGCAGGTCGGCCGTCAGCGGGGGGAACAGGGCCTCGTAGAGCTCGGCGTCCCGGCCGGGGTACACGTCCGGCCGCCGCCGGGACAGCCCGTGCATGCCGTGCGGGCCGAGGAGCAGGGCGCCCACCTGGTCCGGGGCGACGCCGGCGCCGCCGGCCGTCCCCGGCGCCTGCAGCCGCCCACCCGCGACCACCGGACCCAGCCCGTCGTCGGTGGCCGGCAGTCGCCAGCTCGCGCCGTAGGTGGAGACGACGACGTCGCGGCGGGCGCCGACGGCGCCGGCCCGGCGGCCGAGCACCGGCCGCAGCGCCTCCAACAGGGCGCCCGGCTCGGGGACCCGCACGTAGTACTGCTCGGCCAGGTCGCTGCCGGCGCCCAGCCGGTCGGCCCAGGCGCGGCCGGGGAGGCTGGCCGGGCGGTCGGTGACCCGGACCGGCCGGCCTGCGGCCAGCGCGGTCACGCCGGCCAGCAACCCGGCGGCCGCGGCGTCGTCCACCGCGGTCGGCTCGGCGACCAGCACGTCGTCGTCCGGCTCGGGGACCCGGGCGGAGGCGACGACCGCGCCGTCCCGGTCCAGCACCCAGGTGGTGCTCGCCTCGTGCGCCACCAGCCAGCGCAGCCGGGCCGCCGGGTGCGGCATCGCGACGTCCGCACCGGCCTGGGCGGCGTCCTGCAGCCGGGCCAGCGCCGGCAGGTCCGCCGGCGTGGCCGGCCGCAGCCCCGCAGCCGGGGCCGGGAGGGTGTGCACCGGCCGGGCCGGGGGGACGTCGATCGCGTACTCGTAGCCGAACAGCCGGTAGAAGTACGGGATCCCGATCATCACCTGCAGCAGGTCACCCCGGGCCGCGGAACGGTCGTGCGCCCAGGCCATCAGCGCCCGCACCAGACCCCGGCCCTCGTAAGCCGCGTCAGTGGCCACCAGCTCGACCTGGCCGGCGGGCAGGACGACGTCCTCCAGCCGCACGGACTCGGCCAGCAGCGTGGCGGTGGAGACCACCCGGTTGCCGTCCACGACGACGGCGGTGGCCTCCCAGCCGGTGTCCGGGTCCTCGACGACCAGCCGATGGTCCAGGGCGTCGGCCGGCTCACCGCGGTCGGCCAGCAGCGCACCCACCTGCTCGAGGTCGCCGGGCCGGCAGCCCCGCAGCACGAGCCCGCCGGGGAGCAGATGCTCCGCTGCCGCCGTCGGGCTCATCCTGCGGACCCTGGCGCACGAGGCGGCGCGGCGGCAACCGAGTTCTCTGCCCGGGCGCGCTGAGCGTCGCTTTACGCCGTATACCCTCGGTCCGCCGGGGCGTCACCCCCCGGCCAGGCGGACGTCGAACCCACGGCTCACCCGCCGCACTGGAGAGGGACCCCCGAGACGATGACCGAGAGTCTGGGCGCACTGCACCAGGAGCTGGCGGGCGTCGTCCTCGTGGGGCGGGAGCTGCCTGAGGTGTTGACCGAGATCGTCCAGATCTCCCACCGTGCGATCCCCGGTGCCGAGGCCACCTCGATCACGCTCATCCGTGACGACCGCCCCTTCACCGCTGCCTTCGACGGGCAGATCGCCATGGACGCCGACGAGCTGCAGTACGCGTACGGGTACGGCCCGTGCGTCGACGCAGGGCGGTCCGGGGAGGTCTTCCTCGTGGAGGACATGCGCCACGAGGAGCGCTGGCCCGAGTACGCACAGCAGGTCGCGGGGCTGGGGGTGCTCAGCTCGCTGTCGATCCCGCTGCCCTTCCAGGGCGCGAACATCGGCGCGCTGAACAACTACGCACGCCACCCCGGGGCCTTCGGCGTGGCCGACGTGACCATCGGCGAGGAGGTGGCGGCCTTCGTCGCGATCGCCGTCGGCAACGCCGAGGCCGCTGCCCGGGCCACCAACGACGTGGCCAACATGCGTCAGGCGATGGCCTCCCGCGCGGCGATCGAGCAGGCCAAGGGCATCCTGATGGAGCGCTACAAGATCACGCCCGAGCAGGCGTTCACGCTGCTCACCCACGCGTCGCAGCGCACCAACGTCAAGCTGCGCGACATCGCCGAGGAGCTCGCCGCGACCGGGCTGCTGCGCGGCAGCTGACCGGCGGCTGGCGTCCTGCTCGGGGGCGGGGCGAGGATCAGGGCATGCGACAGACCCGGCGCCGGCCGGCCGCGGTGCCGGGCGCCCGATGACCGTCGTGCTCGGCGCCGACCTCGGCACCAGCGGGCTCAAGCTCGCCGCGCTGGACCTCGACGGTGCCGTGGTCGCGGAGGCCGAGGTCGGCTACCCGGTCGACCGCCCGCGGCCGGGCTGGGCGCAGACGGAGGTGGCCGTCTGGTTGCGGGCGCTGGACGACGCCCTCGCCGCCGTGGCCGGGACGCTGGGCGACCGGCCGGTGGCCGCCCTCGGGTTCTCCGGCCAGATGCACGGCGCCGTGCTGGTGGACCGGTCCGGCGCCGCGCTGGCCCCGGCGCTGCTGTGGCCCGACCAGCGCGCGACCGGGGAGCTGGCGCGCTGGCGGGAGCTCCCCGGACCCGACCGCGCCGCACTGGCCAACCCCCTGGCCGCCGGGATGACCGGACCGCTGCTGGCCTGGCTGGGGGTCCACCGCCCGGAGCTGGTCGCCCGGGCTGCGACGGTGCTGCTGCCCAAGGACGCCGTCCGGGCCGCGCTGGTGCCCGGTGCGGACCCGGCCGTCACCGACCGCAGCGACGCGTCGGCGACGCTGCTGTGGGACGTGCCCGGCGACCGCTGGTCGACCACGGCCACCGTCGCCGCCGGCGTCGACCCGGCCCTGCTCCCGGCCGTCGTGCCGGGGTCGACCGTCGTCGGGGTGGCGCCCGTGCTCGGCGGGGGAGTGCCGGTCGTGGTCGGTGGCGCGGACACCCCGCTCGCGCTGCTGGCCGCCGGCACCACCACCGGCGTCCAGGTCAACCTCGGCTCGGGCGCCCAGGTCATCCGGCCGCAGGTCTCCCCGCAGCCGGTCGCCGACCCCGTCGTGCACTGCTACGCCGACGTGGAGGGCGGCTGGTACGCCATGGCCGCGCTGCAGAACGCCGGCACCGCGTGGGCCTGGGTCCGCGAGGTGCTGGGCCTGGACTGGCCGGCCTTCACCGCCGGCCTGGCCGCCACCCGCCCAGGAGCGGGCGGCGTGGTGTTCTCCCCGTTCCTGACCGGCGAGCGGGGCGGGGTGGCCGGGCCGGCCGACCGCGGCGGCTGGACGGGGCTGTCGGCCGACACCACCCGGGCCGACCTCGCCCGCGCGGCGCTGGAGGGCGTGGCGTGCGCCGTGGCGGCAGCGCTGGACCTGCTCGGACCGGAGGCCGGCGGGCCGGTCGTGCTGACCGGCGGGGGTGGCCGGGACGCCGGGGTGCAGCAGCTCCTGGCCGACGTGCTCGACCGGCCGGTGCAGCACGTGCAGGTCCGGAGCGCATCGGCAGCCGGCGCCGCGGTCCTCGCCGCGCGCGGCGTGGGCCTGGCCCTGGAGCCCGGTCGGGCGGCCGGGCCGGTCGTCGAGCCGCGACAGGCGGCGGCGTTCGCCGCCGTCCGCGAGCGCTGGGCCGCGGCCCGGCGCTGACCCCCGGTCGCCGCGCGGAACGCCCGCGTCGCTGGCACCGTTGTCCTCGACGAGCGGGCCCGGCCGGGAGCCGCAGGAGTGCAAGGGGGTGGGCGCACCATGGCGTCGCTGATGAACAAGGTCATGCAGTTCGCGAACAGCCCGAAGGGCAAGCAGATGGTCCGTCAGGCGACGGACAAGGCCCAGCAGCTGGCCAACGACCCGAAGAACCGGGCGAAGATCGAGGACGTCCGGCGCCGGCTGCAGGGCGGTCGCGGCGGCTCCGGCACCGGGCCGGGCACCACCCACTGACCCGCGTGCACTGACCCGTCCGACCCACGCCGGCGGCGCTCACTCCCCCCGGGGGGCGAGCGCCGTCAGCACGTCGGCGTGCAGGACGCCGTTGCTGGCCACCGCGCTGCCGCCGGCCGGCCCGGCGTTGCCGGCGAGGTCGCTGAACGCGCCCCCCGCCTCGCGCACGATGACGTCGAGGGCGGCGAGGTCCCACAGGGACACCTCGGGCTCGCAGGCGACGTCGACGGCGCCCTCGGCGACCATCATGTAGCTCCAGAAGTCGCCGTAGGCGCGGGTCCGCCAGACCTGACGGGTCAGGTCGAGGAACGGCTCGAGCCGGTCCTGCTCCTCCCAGCCGGAGAGGCTGGAGTAGGACAGGCTCGCGTCGGCCAGGGCACCCACCTGCGAGACCGTGCAGCGGGTGGCGTTCTCCAGCCGGCGTCCGGTCCAGGCGCCGGTGCCCGCCGCAGCCCACCACCGCCGGTTCAGGGCCGGTGCCGAGACCAGTCCGACCACCGGCAGGTCGCCGTCCAGCAGGGCGACCAGGGTCGCCCACACCGGGACGCCGCGGACGAAGTTCTTGGTGCCGTCGATCGGGTCGATCACCCACCGGCGATCTCCCCGGCCGGTGCTGCCGAACTCCTCGCCGAGCACGGCGTCCCGGGTGCGGGCGCGGGCCAGCGTGCTGCGCAGCTGCTCCTCGACCGCGTGGTCGGCGTCGGTGACCGGGGTGAGGTCGGGCTTGGTGTCCACCTTCAGGTCCTGCGCCCGGAACCGGTCCAGGCTGATCGCATCGGCCTGGTCGGCCAGTACGTGCGCCAGGCGCATGTCCTCGTTGTATCCCCGCTGGCCAGCCGTCATGGCCCGAACCTAGCGGGCGGGGTCCGCAGAGCCCCGCCCGCCGACGGTGACGTGCTGGAGCGGCCCCCTCTCAGGGGCCCGCCCCGAGCGTGCGAGGGGTGGGGGGAGAGGGGGTCCTTCTAGTTGAAGACGGCCTTGCTGACCGCCGCCGGGGTGTCGTACTCCTGGTCGTCGATCCCCTTCAGGGCGTCGAGGACCTCGCCGCTGCCTCCGTGGGACTCCGCGTGCTTCACCACGTCGTCCTTCCTCGCCGGGTAGTCCATGCCGGACAGGGCCTTCTGGATGTCGATCGGGCTCACCATGGCCCGCCGGGTACCCGACAGCTGTGCCGGCGATGCACGGATACCGTCGGGGCGTGGAAGCCGGGAGCATCGTCGGGCTGTTGGCCGATCCGGTGCGGCTGAAGGTCGTTGCCGCGCTGGCCCTCGGCGCGACCACGATCCAGGACGTCGCCGACCTGTCGGGGCTGTCCCTGAAGGAGGTCGCGCTGGCCGCGCGGCGGTTGGCCCGGGCCGGCCTGGTGCACCGCGACGGTCACCTCCTCACGCTGCACGCCGAGCGCTTCGGGGAGGCGGCCCGGGCAGCGGCCGCCACCGCACCGCCCGCGCCGCAGCTGTCCGCCGATCCCGGGGCGGACGCCGTGCTGCGCGCCTTCGTCCGGGACGGCAGGCTGGTCTCCGTCCCCGCGCAGCACAGCAAGCGGCGGGTCGTGCTCGAGCACCTCGTGCACGTCTTCGAGCCGGGTGTCCGCTACCCGGAGCGGGAGGTCAACGCACTGCTCGCCGCCTGGCACCCGGATGTGGCCGCGCTCCGCCGATACCTGGTGGACGAGGCGCTGCTGTCCCGGGAGTCCGGGGTCTACTGGCGCAGCGGCGGATACGTGGAGGTGTGACGGTGCGACGGCAGGTGTTCGCGTTCTCGGGAGTGATCCAGCCGCGGCCGGGAGAGCGGGGCAACCGGCCGCTGCTGGAGCACGTCCTGGCGCTGGGTGCGGCCCGTCGCACGGACGGCGGGCCGGTGCGGCTCTGCTACCTCCCGACGGCGGTGGGCGACGACCCGGCGGCGGTCTCGGCGTACCAGCGGGTGTTCGGGGGCCGGGACGACGTCGTCCTGAGCGTGCTGCGGCTGTTCCCGCAACCCAGCGTCGCCAACGTGCGCAGCCACCTGCTGACCCAGGACGTCGTGCTGGTCGAGGGCGGCAGCGTGGTGAACGCGATGGCGGTCTGGCGGGCACATGGCCTGCACACGGTGCTGCGCGAGTGCTGGGAGGCCGGGGTGGTGCTCGCCGGGCCGAGCGCGGGCAGCCTGTGCTGGCACGTGGGCGGGCCCACCGACTCGTGGTCCGACCGGCTCGACCCGTTCACCGACGGGCTGGGGTTCCTGCCCTACAGCAACGGCGTGCACGACGACCTGACCGACCAGCCGCGCCGGGAGACCTACCGCAGGCTGGTCGCCGCCGGGACCCTGCCGGCCGGCCACGCGACCGAGGACGGCGTGGGTCTGCACTACGTGGGTGCGGAGCTCGCGGAGGCGGTCACGGTGCGGCCCGGGGCCCGGGCGTGGCGGGTGGACCCGGACGGGCGCGGCGGCTGGACCGAGCGCGCGATCACCCCCCGCGAGATCTGACCCGCGAAGCCCCGCCCCTTCCCGGCGGCCCCGTCCCGAGGCTCGTCCCGAGCTCGCGAGGGATGAGGAGGACGGGGTCCTTCTTCAGTGGCCGGGGGTGAGCTGGCCGACGGCGGTGAGCAGTCGGCGGAAGCTGCCCAACCGCTCCCGCGCTGCGGGTGTGCCCTGGGCGGCCCAGGGGTCCAGGGCGCACTCCGGGTCCGCGGCGGTGTGCCCGCAGGCGGGCGGGCAGTCGACCGCGGCCTCGGCGAGGTCGTCGAAGGCGGCCAGCACGTCCTGCGGGGTCACGTGCGCCAGCCCGAAGGAGCGGATGCCCGGGGTGTCGATCAGGGTGCCGCCCCCGGGCAGGTCCAGCAGGACCGCCGAGGAGGACGTGTGCCTGCCCTTGCCGATCTTGCTCACGTCGCCGATGGCCCGGAAGGCGCCCGGGATCAGCCGGTTGAACAGCGTCGACTTGCCGACCCCGGACTGGCCGACCAGCACGCTCATCTGGTCCCGCAGCCGGGTCACCAGCTCATCGAGCGGCGCCTCGCGGGACATCGGGACCGCGTCGACCTCCAGTCCGGCGTACCGGTCCAGCAGTGGCTGCGGGCTGGCCAGGTCGGACTTGGTCAGCACCAGCAGTGGCGACAGCCCCCCGGCGTAGGCGGCGACCAGGCATCGGTCCAGGAAGCCGAGCGCCGGCTCGGGGTCGGCGATCGAGGTGACGACGACGAGCTGGTCGGCGTTGGCCACCACGATCCGCTCGGTGGGGTCGGTGTCGTCGGCGGTGCGGCGCAGCGAGGTGACCCGGTCGGCGATGGTCACGATCCGGGCCAGGCTGTCGGTGCGCCCCGTCGTGTCGCCCACCAGCCGCACCCGGTCGCCGACGACGACGCCGTGCTTGCCCAGCTCGCGGGCGCGCATCGCGGTCACGTCGACCGGGGAGCCCCCGGGGCCCTCGACCCGCACCGTCATCCGGCCGCGGTCCACCGCGATGACCAGCCCGGGCACGGCCTCCTCGTGCGTGGGGCGGGTGCGGGTGCGC
The DNA here is from genome assembly GCF_026967925.1 of Modestobacter sp. VKM Ac-2985. GTDB lineage: Bacteria > Actinomycetota > Actinomycetes > Mycobacteriales > Geodermatophilaceae > Modestobacter. Next base: position 1,169,593 of record NZ_JAPVBI010000002.1, read on the forward strand.
GGGCGGGAGCCGTGCCGTGAGGCCCGGACGCGGACGTCGTCCTCGTCGGACCGGCTGTCCATCTTCCGGCTCACGCGGGCACCCCGGCGTCCTCGCCGAGCAGACCGGCCCAGCGTTCCCGGAAGTCCGGCAGCGTCTTGGTCACCGCCCCCGGGTCGGTGACCTCGATGCCGTCGACCGCCAGGCCCAGCACCGCCGCCGCGTGCACCATCCGGTGGTCGGCGTAGGAGTCCAGCCGGGCCGGGCGGTGCCGCCCCGGGGTGATGACCAGCCCGTCGGGCAGCTGCTCGACCCGGGCGCCGACGGCGCTGAGCACCTCGTCCAGCGCCTGCAGCCGGTCGGTCTCGTGGCCGCGCAGGTGGGCGATGCCGGTGAGCCGGGACGGCCCGTCCGCCAGGGCGCACAGTGCGGCGAGCACCGGGGTCAGCTCGCCCACCTCGCCCAGGTCGGCCTCCAGCGGGGCGATCCGGGAGCCTCCGGTCACCTGCAGCCCCTCGGGCGTGCGCACCACCGTGGCGCCCATCGCGGTGAACAGCCGGTCGAGCTGGGCGCCGGGCTGGGTGGTGTCGGTCGGCCAGTCGCGCACGGTCACCCGGCCGCCGGTCACGAGAGCCGCAGCGAGGAACGGTGCGGCGTTGGACAGATCCGGCTCGACGACGCGGTCCAGCGCCGCGATCGGGCCCGGCGCGACGCGCCACCCACCGTCGGTCCGGCTCACCTGCACGCCGTGCTCGGCCAGCGTCCGGACGGTCATCTCCACGTGCGGCAGGGACGGCAGGCTCCCGGCGAGGGTCAGCTCGATGCCGCTGTCGAAGCGGGCCGCGGCCAGCAACAGCCCGGACACCACCTGGCTGGACTCGCTGGCGTCGACGGTGACGGCACCGCCACGCACCGCACCGGTGCCGTGCACGGTGAACGGGGCCCGGCCGCGGCCGTCGTCGTCGACCCGGACGCCGAGGTCCCGGAGGCCGGCGATCAGGCCGGCGTTGGGTCGGTCGCGCAGCCGGGCGTCGCCGTCGATCCGGACCGGCCCGGCGGCCAGTGCGGCGACCGGCGGCAGGAAGCGGAGCACCGTGCCGGCCAGCCCGGCGTCCACCTCGGCCGGCCCCCGCAGCGGCCCGGGGGTGACCAGCCAGTCCCCGCCGTCGGCGACGATGCCCACCCCGATCGCCCGCAGCCCGGCGGCCATCAGGTCGGTGTCGCGGGCGCGCAGCGGGCGCACCAGCCGGCTGGGCCCGTCGGCGATCGCGGCCAGCACGAGGGCGCGTGCGGTGATCGACTTGGACCCGGGGAGGGTCACCACGGCGTCCACCGGGGTGCGGCGGGCGGGCGTCGTCCAGACCTCGGTCATGCCGCTCATCCTGCCCTGCCGACGTCCTCGGCCCCCGTGTCGTGACCGCGGCCGGGCCCCGGGCCCCGCCGGAGCAGGACCCGGGGGCGGGATCAGCCTCCGACGTGCTGCGCCGGTGCCGCCTGCTTCTTCGGCGGCATGGTGCGCACCAGCCGGCGGTTGGCGAACTCGAACATGCCCAGCTCGGAGAGCTCGCGTCCGTAGCCGGACCGCTTCACCCCGCCGAAGGGCAGCTCGGGGGAGGAGCCGGACGGCTGGTTGATCCAGACCATCCCGGACTCCAGCCGGTCGGCCACCTCGCGGGCCCGCTCGGTGTCGCCGCTGTAGACGGCCGCCGAGAGCCCGAAGTCGCTGTCGTTGGCCAGCGCGACGGCCTCGTCGGCGTCCTTCGCCCGGTAGACGACGGCGGCCGGGCCGAAGAGCTCCTCGTGGTAGGCCCGCATCTCGGGGGTGACGTCGGCCAGCAGGGTCGCCTGGACGAACGCACCGTCGTGCTCGGGGCGGCTGCCGCCGGCGAGCACGGTGGCGCCCTTGTCGACGGCGTCCTGGATCTGCGCGGCGAGGTCCTGTGCCGCCCGCTCGGTGGACAGCGGGCCCAGCGTCGTCGCCGGGTCGGCCGGGTCGCCGGGAGCGAAGGTGCCGAAGGCCTGCTGCAGGCCGGCGACGACGTCGTCGTAGACGTCGTCGAGCACGATGATCCGCTTGGCGGCGATGCACGCCTGGCCGGTGTTGGCCATCCGGGCCATGGTCGCGGCCTTGACGGTGCGGCCCAGGTCCGGGGCGTCCAGCACGATGAACGGGTCGCTGCCACCGAGCTCCAGCACCGACTTCTTCAGGTGCTTGCCGGCCAGCTGGGCCACGCTCGCCCCGGCCCGCTCGCTGCCGGTCAGCGTCACGCCCTGCACCCGCCGGTCGGCGATGACCTGCTCGACGTCGGCGATCCGCAGGAACAGGTTGGTGTAGACGCCCTCGGGGGCCCCGGCGTCCCGGAACAGCTGCTCCAGGGCGAGGGCGCACTGCGGGTTGTTCTCCGCGTGCTTGAGCAGGACGGTGTTGCCCAGGGTCAGGTTCGGGCCGGCCACCCGCACCACCTGGTACAGCGGGTAGTTCCACGGCTCGATCGCCAGCAGGACGCCGATCGGCTCGTTCACCACCTCGGCCTCGCCGCCGCCCATCACGTCGATCGGCTTGGGCGCCAGGAACCGCGGGCCGTTGGTGGCGTAGTACTCCAGGATGCTGGCGGCCAGCTGGACCTCACCGGCGGCCTCCTGGATCCGCTTGCCCATCTCCCGGGTGATCAGGGCGGCGAGCTCGTCCTGCCGCTCGCGCATGAGCTCGGCGGCCCGGCCGACGACGGCGGCGCGCTCCTCCACCGACCGGCGACGCCACTCACCGAAGGCGGCGTGGGCCCGGGAGACCACGCCGTCGATGGCGTCGGTCTCCAGGAAGGGGAACTCCTTCTCCGTCTTCCCGGTGTAGGGGTTCACCGTCGCGTACGGGCGTGCGCCTGCGTCGCTGGCGGTCTTCGGCTGCTCGGTCGAGGGAGCCTGGGTGGTCGTCACGTGATGTGCCCTCCGTCGTGCTTCGTCGCGGTGCGTCGGGTCTGTGGTCTCCGTCCTACCCCTCTCCGCACCGGTGACGCACGGCGGGTCGTCGGTGGGCGCACCTACGCTCGGGGACGTCGTCGTCGGAGGAGGAGCCCGTCATGTGTGGTCGGTACGCCGCCAGCCGCCGTCCTGAGGACCTCGCGCTGGAGTTCGAGGCCGTCCCGGCCGAGGGTCAGACCCCGCTGCCGGCCGACCACAACGTCGCCCCCACCAAGGACGTGTACGTGGTCCGGCACAAGAAGGAGCGGGACGCCGAGGGTGCGCTCACCGGCGGCGGGCACCGCGAGCTCCGGGTCGTGCGCTGGGGCCTGGTGCCCTCCTGGGCCAAGGACGTGTCGGTCGGCAACCGGATGCTCAACGCCCGGGTCGAGTCGCTGGCCGAGAAGCCCGCGTTCCGCACCGCGGCGGCGAGCCGACGCTGCCTGGTCCCGGCCGACGGCTGGTACGAGTGGGCCCCCCGGCAGGACCGCCCCGGCAAGCAGCCGTACTACGTGACGCCGGAGGACGGGTCCGGTCTGGCCTTCGCCGGGCTGTGGGAGGTGTGGGGTCGGGGTGAGGACCGGCTGTACACCTGCACCGTGGTCACCGCACCTGCCGTCGGCGCGCTCACCGAGGTGCACCCCCGGATGCCACTCGTGCTGCCGCCCGACCGCTGGGCGCAGTGGCTGGACCCGGCCGCCGAGGACGTCACCGAGGTCGCCGCCCCGACGCCACCGGAGTACGTCGAGCGACTGGAGATCCGCCCGGTCGGCCCGGCCGTGGGCAACGTGGCCCACAACGGGCCCCAGCTCACCGCGCGGGTGGAGTCGGTCAGCGAGCCCGCCGACCAGCCCGCCCTGTTCTGACCATCCCCCGATCCCCGAGGTGAGCCCGCTGGACCCGCACCCGACCACCGCGTCGACCGACCCGGAGCACGTCCAGGTCTCCGCCCGGGCGCTGCCCGACTGGATCGCCGCGGGCGTGACCTTCCTGTCCTCCGGAGCGGTGCTCGTGATGGAGATCGTCGGCCTGCGGCTGATCGCCCCCTACGTCGGCATCACGCTGCAGACCAGCACCGCGATCATCGGGTTCGCGCTGGCGGCGATCGCGATCGGTGCCTGGGCCGGCGGGGCGGCGGCCGACCGCACCGACCCGCGACGGCTGATCGCGCCGCTGATGGTCGCCGGTGGGGCTCTCGTGGTGGCGGTGCTGCCGCTGGTCCGGTTCGCCGGGGAGCTGCTCACCGGCGCCGCGGCCGGCAACGTGCTGCTGCTGGCCGCGGTCAGCGTGGTCGTCCCGGCCGCGTTGCTCTCCGCCGTCCCGCCGATGGTGGTCGCGCTCCAGCTGGGCGACCTGGCCCGGACCGGCTCGGTGGTCGGCCGGCTGTCGGGCATCGGCACGATCGGGGGCATCGTGGCGACGTTCGCCACCGGCTTCCTGCTGGTCGCGATCCTGCCGAGCAGCGTGATCCTGGTCGGCACCGGGCTGCTCGTCGTCGTGGTCGGGGTGGCCCTCGCCGTGCTGCTGCGCCGCCGGACCCCCGGGGTGGCCGGCCGGCTCCCGGTCGGGCTGCTGGCCCTGGCCGTGGCCGCCCCGGTGCTGGCCGCGGTGGCGCCGACGCCCTGCGAGCGGGAGACCGCCTACCACTGCGCCCGGGTGGTCGCCGACCCCGAGCGGGACACCGGCCGAGTGCTGCTGCTGGACACCCTGCGGCACTCCTACGTCGATCTGGCCGACCCGACGTACCTGGAGTTCGAGTACGTCCAGGCGATCGCCTCGGTGGCCGATGCGATCGCCCCGCCGGCCGAACCGCTGTCGGCGCTGCACGTCGGTGGCGGTGGGCTGACCCTGCCCAGGTACCTGGCCGAGGTGCGGCCGGGCACGCTCAGCCGGGTGCTGGAGGTCGACCCCGGCGTCGTCGCGATCGACGAGCAGGAGCTGGGGCTGGAGACCTCCGACGAGCTGCAGGTGCAGGTCGGCGACGCCCGGGTCGGGCTCGGGCAGGAGGCCACCGGGCAGCGGGACCTCGTCGTCGGCGACGCCTTCGGCGGGTTGTCGGTGCCGTGGCAGCTCACCACGGAGGAGGCGCTGCGCCTGGTCGACGACGCGCTGGCCGAGGACGGCGTCTACGCGGCCAACCTCATCGACAACCCGCCGCTGTCCTTCGTCCGCGCGGAGCTGGCGACCCTGCAGCAGGTCTTCGACCACGTGCTCCTGCTGGCCAGGGCACCGGTGTTGGCCGGCGAGGACGGCGGGAACGTGGTCGCGGTCGCCTCGCAGCGCCCGCTGCCGGTGACGGAGATCGCCGCCGCACTGGACGAACGCGGACTCGCCTGGCAGGTGGCCGAGGGGCCCGAGCTCGACCGGCTCATCGGGGACGCCGGCGTCCTCACCGACGACTTCGCGCCGGTCGACCAGCTGCTCACCCCGTACGGCTGAGTGTCAGGCGCGGGCGATCGGGGCGGTCCGGGCCCGGGTCAGCCGCACCAGGTCCGCCGGCGACAGCTCCACCTGCAGCCCGCGCCGACCCGCGCTGACCAGCACGGTCGGGAAGGTCAGGGCGCTGTCGTCCACCACGGTCGGCAGCGCCTTGCGCTGGCCCAGCGGGCTGATCCCGCCCCGGACGTAGCCGCTGCTCCGCTCGGCGTCGGCCGGTTCGGCCATGGTGGCCTTCCGGCCGCCCGCGGCGGCGGCCAGCGCCTTGAGGTCCAGCTGGCCGCTGACCGGCACGACGGCGACGGTGAGCGCACCGTCGACCCGGGCGACCAGGGTCTTGAACACCTGGGCCGGATCGGCGCCCAGGGCGGCCACCGCCACCTCGCCGTAGCCGTGTCCGTCCGCGCCGTCGGCCGGGTCGTACTCGTGCAGGGAGTAGGCGGCCCGCGCCTCGTCCAGGGTCCGCACCGCCGGTGTCGCCGCCACGGCGCAGCAGCCTAGGCCGGACGCGACGGCGCCGGCAGCGGTTTCCCCGACGAACGCCCCGGCGGGGAATCGAGCCCGGGTGCGTGCCGTTGCACCGACCGTGAGCAGCACAGTCTCGGGCGCCCCGGCGCGCATCGCGCGCGGTCCCGCGCCCGCCCGCCGTCCCCCCGGCCGTCCCGGCCGCACCCGGCTAGGATCGAGCGACGTGGTCGCCCGCTCCCGGGCGCCGCAGAGAGGACGGTCGGTGCCCGAGGAGCCCGCGAGCGACAGCCCCGTCGTCGAGACGGGGAAGCCCGATGAGACGCCGGAGGCGCGCGCCGACGGCAGTCGTGCCGAGCTCGCCGAGACCCGGGCCCAGCGCGACGCCCGCTTCGAGCGCGACGCCCTGCCCTACCTGGACCAGCTGTACCCGGCGGCGCTGCGGATGACCCGCAACCCCGCCGACGCCGAGGACCTGGTGCAGGAGACCTTCGTCAAGGCGTACTCCGCCTTCCACCAGTTCGCCGAGGGGACCAACCTCAAGGCGTGGCTGTACCGGATCCTCACCAACACCTACATCAACAGCTACCGCAAGAAGCAGCGCCAGCCGCAGCAGTACCCCACCGAGCAGGTGCAGGACTGGCAGCTGTACGCCGCCGAGGAGCACACCTCCAGCGGCCTGCGCTCCGCGGAGATGGAGGCGCTGGACCACCTGCCGGACACCGACATCAAGGACGCGCTGCAGCAGCTGCCGGAGGACTTCCGGCTCGCGGTGTACCTGGCCGACGTCGAGGGGTTCGCCTACAAGGAGATCGCCGAGATTATGGGCACGCCCATCGGCACGGTGATGTCCCGCCTGCACCGCGGTCGGCGCGGACTGCAGAAGCTGTTGGCCGACTACGCCCGGGAACGCGGCTTCGTCGCGGCCGGAGCTGCTGAGGAGGCGACCCGCTCATGAGCACCGACGCTCACGACGGCGCTCGGCACGACCTCCACGGTGACGACGTCACCTCCTGCGACGACGTGCTCTCCCACGTCTTCGAGTTCCTCGACCACGAGACCGATGACGCCCGCCGGGCGGTCATCGCCGAGCACCTCGAGGACTGCTCGCCGTGCCTGCGTCAGTTCGGCATCGAGCAGGAGTTCAAGGCGCTGGTGCGCCGGCGCTGCGGCGGTGACCCCACGCCGATGGGCCTGCGGGACCGGATCAAGGTGCAGCTGACGAGCGTCTCCTTCGAGGAGGACGGCACGCAGGTGCGCGTGGAGAAGGCCAGCATCGAGTCGAGCACGATCCGGGTGCACGGCGACCAGCCGCCGGGGGAGCGCCCCACCACCTAGGGCGGTGCAGCGCTCCCCCCGCCGTCAGGCGTTGGGGCGCTTGCCGTGGTTGGCGCCGCTCTTCTTGCGGGCGCGCCGCTTGCGTCCACGCTTGGACATCGCTGCCCCTCCTCTCTGTGCTCCACCCGGGCAGGACGCCCGGGTGCGGATCGGTCCCGGTGGTGGGGTGCCCCGTGTGAGCTGCAGGGCACCTGTCCACCGGTCAAGCTGACCCTGCAAGGCTCTCACGGGTGGGCCGGGGACCGTGCGCTGGTGCGCGGTCGGGGCCGGTGGTGGACCGGGCCACCGGCAGGATGCCGGTACCGCCGATGTGCGCAGGACCGGCCCAGCCGGGAAGAGGAGGACGACGTGGTCCAGGCAGTCGACAGCGTGCTCGTGGCCGGTCGCGGGCCGATGGCCTGCGCGGTGATCCGGGCGTGCGGTCAGCTGGGCGTGAAGGCCGTGGCGGTCCACTCGGAGGCCGAGCGCAACGCCCGGCACGTGCGGATGGCAGACGAGTCCGTGCTGCTGGGTCCGGCCCCGGCGGCCGAGTCCTACCTCGACGTCCGCCGGTTGGTCGAGGCCGCCCGGCGCACCCGGGTCGACGCGGTGCTCCCCGTTCCCCCCGCTCTCGCCGGGAACGCCCGGCTGGCCGCCGCGGTCGCCGACGCCGGGCTGGGCTGGGTCGGCCCGGAGGCCGGGGTGCTCGAGCGCCTCGGCGGCGACGGGGTCGAGCCGGCCAGTGAGCGCGGCTTCCTGGCCTGGGTCAGCGCCGAAGGGCTGCACCACGTCACCCCGGTGCTGCGCGACCGCGCCGGGGGCACCCCACGGGTCTCCTGGACGCCCCCCGACGGGTTGGGGTCGCTGCCCGCGGCCGCCCGGCGGCTCCCGGAGCTCGGCTGGCGCGGGCTGGTCACCGTGGGCATCGACCCCGGTGGTGAGCTCGCCGAGGTCGCGGCCGGGTTCTCCCTCGACATCGCCGTGCTCGAGCGGGCCCACGGGCTGGACGCCGTCGCCCTCGCGCTCGGCAGCGTGTCCGGTGCGCCGGTGGGCGGGCTCCCCGACGACGCCGAGGAGCCGCCGCGCGCCGGGCTGGCCGTCCAGCTGCGGTCGACGCTGCCGCCGGGCACCGAGGGCCGGGTCAGCGGCCGGCTCCCCGACGTCCTGCCCTCCGGTGGTCGGATCGCCGGGGGCACCGAGCTGGTCGCGGTCAGCGGCTATGACGAGGGGGACCGGCTCGACGGCTGGTACGACGCGCTGCTGGCCACGGTCAGCGCCGCCGGTCCCGATGCGGCGAGCGCGGCGCGGGCCGCAGCGGAGCTCCTCACCGGTGTCCCGGAGATCGGCGTCCCGCACGACGGGGCCGCCGTCTGCAGCGTGCTGCGCCGCATCGCCGGTGCACTCGTCCCCGACTGCAACTGAGCCGGCGCTCGGTGGACTGCGGCCTCCGGCTCTCCGCGTGCTTTCATGTGCACACCGTCGGCTGAGGCGGGTCGGCGCAGGTCAGGGAACAGGGGGCACCGGTGGCGGTCGAGGAGATCCACGCCGAGATGGTCTCCAGCGTGTGGAAGGTGCTCGTGGCCCCCGGCACGGAGGTCGCTGCCGGCGACACGCTGGTCATCCTCGAGTCGATGAAGATGGAGATCCCGGTGCTCAGTGAGCGCGCCGGCACGGTCGGCGAGCTGCACGTGGTGGAGGGCGAGGTCCTCCAGGAGGGCGACCTGATCGCCACCGTCCTCCCCGGCTGACGGACCCCTCAGAGGTCGAGCGAGTAGACCCGCAGGTCGACGCCGGGCACCGGCGTCCAGTCCCGCTCGGGCAGCCGGGTGAACCCCAGTTGCCGGTAGAGCCGGTGCGCCGCGGCCATCTGGTCGCCGGTGGACAGCACCATCCGCCGCTTGCCGGCTGCCCGGGCCCGGTCCAGGCAGGCGCGCACCAACGCCGCCCCGATGCCTCGGCCGCGCGCCGCGGTGTCGACGGCGAGCATCCGGAACGCCGCCTCGTCCGCGGACTCGACGACCTCGCCGAAGTCCCCGGACAGCACCAGCGCCACGCTGCCGACGATGCCCCCGTCGAGGTCACGAGCCACCAGCAGCTTCGACTGCTCCGCCCGGCCCGCCACGTCGGCGAGCTGGGGCAGGTACTCGGCGGGCGCGAGGTCCTCGGCGGCGTAGGCGGCGACGGTGAGCTCGGCGATGCGGGCGAAGTCCGCAGGGCCGGCCGGGCCGACGACGGGTGCGGAGGAGGCCACCGGAGCAGAGTAGACAGCGGGCCCTGTCCCGATCCGTCCTCGCAGGCCCGGGTGGCCTCCGGACAGGGCCGTAGGCTCCGGCTCACGATGAGCAGCCTCTCCGAACGTCTCACCCGCGGCTCGGCGAGCCCGTCCCAGGTCGACCACGCGCGCCGGCTGGTGGCCGACTGGCAGCTGCTGGCCGACCTGTCCTTCGCCGACCTCACGCTGTGGGTGCCGCTGCAGAGCGGGGCCTGGTGGTGCGTGGCCCAGGTCCGCCCGCTGACGGCGCCCACGAGCCAGCCGGAGGACCTGGTGGGAAGCGAGGCCACCGGAGCCGACGCCGAGCCGCTGCTGCGTGCCCAGCGGGAGGGCCAGCCGATCACCGACGGAGATCGCGACGTGTCGGGGACCAGCCTCCGCCATCGGGAGGTCATCCCCGTGCGGCACGACGGCGCGGTGGTGGCGGTGCTGGCCAAGGACACCAACCTCGCAGCGACCCGGTCCCCGTCGACCCTCGAGCTCACCTACCTCGACATCGCCGCCGACCTCTCGCTGATGGTGGCGGCCGGCACCTTCCCGCCGCGGATGCTGGACGACGCGGAGATGAGCCCGCGGGTGGGGGACGGGCTGGTCCGGTTGGACGGCACCGGGCACGCGGTCTACGCCAGCCCCAACGCCCTGTCGGCCTACCGGCGGATGGGGTTGACCGGGGACGTGGTCGGCGCCGACCTGGCCGAGGTGACGCGCCGGGTCTCGGCGGAGCGCGTCGCCGGTGAGGCCGTGGCCGCGAGCATCGCCGCCGCGGTCGCCGGCCGGTTCCCCGAGCCGATGGACGTGGAGAACGACGCGGCGACCATGCTCGTGCGCGCGCTGCCGCTGCAGGCCCCGGGCGGCGAGGCGGGCGCGCTGGTGCTGGTCCGGGACGTCACCGACGTCCGCCGCCGGGACCGGGCGCTGATGACCAAGGACGCCACCATCCGGGAGATCCACCACCGGGTGAAGAACAACCTGCAGACCGTGGCCGCGCTGCTGCGGCTGCAGGCCCGCCGGATGACCGAGCCGGCGGCCCGGGCGGCGTTGGAGGAGTCGGTGCGCCGGGTGGCCTCGATCGCGGTGGTGCACGAGACGCTGGCGGGCAGCCGGGAGGACGTCGTGGAGGTCGACGACGTCCTGGACCAGGTGCTGCCGATGCTCGGCGACGTCACCTCGGTGGGGCCGGCGGCGCGGATCACCCGCGACGGCGCGATCGGGGAGCTGCCTGCGGCCTGTGCGACGCCGCTGGTGATGGCGGTGACCGAGCTGCTGCACAACGCGGCCGAGCACGCGTTCGAGGAGGGCGAGCCGGGGACGATCGTGCTCGCCGCCGAGCGGACGGGTGACGACCTGGTGGTCCGGGTCCGCGACGACGGCCGCGGCCTGCCACCGGGGTTCGACCCGGCGGCCAGCACGGGGCTCGGGCTGCAGATCGTCCGGACGCTGGTGACCAGCGAGCTGCACGGGACGCTGGAGATGGGCCCGCCGTCGGACGGCGGCCCGGGGACCGAGGCGGTGCTCAGCCTCCCGGGCGCCGGGCGCCCTCGCCGGTGAACGCAGCAAGGGCCGCTCCGGTACGGAGCGGCCCTTGCTGCACTCGGCCCCGTCCAGAGGCTCGCCCCGAGTGTGCGGGCGTGCGCAGGACGGGGTCCTTCGTCAGGCGGTGCGGACCCGGGTGCGTGCGGTCCGACGCTTCAGGGCACGGCGCTCGTCCTCGGACAGACCGCCCCAGACCCCGGAGTCCTGTCCGGAGGTCAGGGCCCAGTCCAGGCAGGACTCGACGACCGGGCAGCGGCGGCACACAGCCTTGGCCTGCTCGATCTGGACGACTGCCGGGCCCGTCGTCCCGATCGGGAAGAAGAGCTCCGGATCCTCGTCCCGGCAGAGCGCGCGGTGGCGCCAGTCCATGGCGATGTACTCCTCGATCTCGTCAGGGTGTCCGGTCGTCGGTCCGGAGACCGCCCCTGCTGCTCGGGGGCTGGTGTCAGCACGGAGAACGACGACCGCCTGCTGTGTTACCAGCAGGTTGCTTGCTTGTGATGCTTTCACGAGTGGACGCACTGTCAAGCAGTTCGCCGGGCGTTCGACGGCGCTCGTGAGCAACCTCACCACGCCCCGCACGACCTCGCCACTCCGTCCTACCCCACTCGGCGCGACCGTGCACCACCCCGTGGGGTCTCGTTGTCGAGCGCTCGGTCACACGACGACGCGCAGCGCCTCGGTCACACGACGACGCGCAGCGCCTCCGGGACCGACCGGACGCGGAGCCCGGTGGCGGTGCCCAGGTGGTCACCGTCCAGCTGCCAGCCCTGGGGGCGGGTGGACGTCAGGGTGAGCTCGCCGAGGTCGTGCCAGCGGTGCACCCCGCGGCCCCGGGCGTCCGGCCGGGCGGCCATGGTCTGGCGCAGGTGGTGCAGCATCCGGACGACGCCGACCCGACCCATCGCGAAGACGTCCAGGCCGGTGTCGAAGGACGCGTCGGGGCTGGGGTCGATGGGGCGGGCCCCCAGGTAGGTCCACGGGCTGACGTTGGAGACCAGGGCGAGGAACAGCCCGTCGACGGGGGGCTCGCCGGGCAGGTCGAGGGTCATCGGCGGACGACGCCGGTCCCGCCCCAGCAGGAACGCGTTGACCCCGGCCCCGATGTAGAGGCTGCCGGTGGACCGCCGCCCCCGGGCGCGCTGGGCCTCGACCCGGGAGATCACGTCGGCGTCGTAGCCCATCCCGGCGGCGAAGACGAACCAGCGGGGCGTGGTCCAGCCCTCCGTCGTCCCCTCGTCGCCGGTCAGCGCGGAGGCGGTGCCGAGGGAGACCAGGCGGGTGCGGCCGGCGCGCAGCGAGTCGAGGATCTCCCCGGTCGCCTCGACCGGGTCGCGGGAGCGGCCGAGGGCGCGGGCGAAGACGTTGGTCGACCCGCCCGGGACGACGGCGAGCATCGGCACCCGGGGCCCCGGACCGGCCGTCAGGAGCCCGTTGGCGGCCTCGTTGACGGTGCCGTCGCCCCCGAGGGTCACGACGACGTCGACGCCGTCCACCGCGGCCTGGGCGGCGAGCTCCCGCGCGTGACCGCGGTGCGCGGTCTCGGCCAGCTCGACCCGCAGTTCGCTGGACAGTGCCCGGACCAGCACGTCGCGCACCTTGCGGGTGGTGGTCGTGGCCGCCGGGTTCGCCACCAGCAGCGCACGCATGCCGCCCAACATATCGACCGGCCCCGCGGCGACGGTGCGGCACGTCCGGGGCACCGGGAGGTGAGGTGCCCCGCGCGTAACCTCGGCGGCGTGTCAGGTCAGGACGGACAGACCCCGGGCCGTCGTCGGCCGTGGGCGGAGGGCCTGCTCGGGAGGGCGGCCGAGCCCACCGCAGCCAGCCGGGCTCGGCCCCGCACGCCGGCGCCGACCGCCGTCCGGCGGGCTGCGCTGGTGGTCGCCGTGGAGGCGCTCGCGCTGACCGCCCTCGCGCTCACGCTGCTCGTGCTGACGCTGACCGGCTCGCCGGACAGCGTCGGCCGGGCGCTGGCCGAGGTGGTCTACGTGGGGCTGGGGGCGGCCCTGCTGGCGGCCGCTGCCGTCGGGTTGTGGCGGGTGTCCGGCTGGGCCCGCGGCCCGGTCATCGTGCTGCAGATCCTGCTGGGCCTGCTCGCCTACAACGCGGCGTTCGAGGCGCAGCAGCCGCTGATCGGTCTGCCGGTGCTGGCCCTGGTCGCCACCGAGCTGTGGTTGCTGGCCACCCCCGAGGCCCGGCTGGCCTTCTTCGAACGTTGAGGCCCCCTCGCGGGGGCGAGGGCTTCCTCCCTCAGATCAGCTCGATGACCTCGCCGATCGAGGGCAGCACCCGGCTGGGCCGGAACGGGAACCGGCTGACGTCCTCGGCGCGGGTCGAGCCGGTGAGCACCAGGATCGTGTCCAGCCCCGCCTCGATGCCGGCCACGACGTCGGTGTCCATCCGGTCACCGATCATCGTGGTGGACTCCGAGTGCGCCTGGATCCGGTTCATCGCGCTGCGGAACATCATCGGGTTGGGCTTCCCGACGAAGTAGGGCTCGGCGCCGGTGGCCTTGGTGATCATCGCGGCCACCGAGCCGGTCGCCGGCAGCGGGCCCTCGGGGGAGGGGCCGGTGACGTCGGGGTTGGTGGCGATGAACCGGGCGCCGGCGCCCACCAGCCGGACCGCCTGGGTGATCGCCTCGAACGAGTACGTGCGGGTCTCCCCGAGGACGACGTAGTCCGGGTCGGTGTCGGTCATCGTGTACCCGGCCTCGTGCAGTGCCGTGGTCAGCCCGGCCTCGCCGATGACGTACGCCGAGCCGCCGGGCAGCTGGGAGGCCAGGAAGTCCGCCGTCGCCAGCGCGGAGGTCCAGATCGCCTGCTCGGGGACGTCGAGGCCGCTGCGGGAGAGCCGGGCGGAGAGGTCGCGCGGGGTGAAGATCGAGTTGTTGGTCAGCACCAGGAACCGGCGATTGCGCTCGACCAGCCGGGCCAGGAAGTCAGCGGCGCCGGGCAGCGCCTTGCCCTCGTGCACCAGGACGCCGTCCATGTCGGTCAGCCAGCACTCGGACTCGCCGCGTTCGGTGGTCACGCCGTTCTCCTGTCGGTCGGGTGGGTCAGCGACGGTCGGCCGCGAACCGGGTCAGGGCGTCACCGGTGAGCCGGAAGACCGTCCACCCGTCCATCGGCACCGCACCGGCAGCTCTGTAGAACTCGATGGACGGGGTGTTCCAGTCCAGGACGGACCACTCCAGCCGGGCGAACCCGCGGGCCACGCACTCGTCGGCCAGCGTGCGCAGCAGCTCCCGGCCCAGCCCGGTCCCCCGGTGGGACGGGGAGACGTAGAGGTCCTCCAGGTACAGCCCGTGGGTGCCGCGCCAGGTGGAGAAGTTGAGGAACCACAGTGCGAAGCCGGCGATGTCGCCGTCGCCGCCCAGCGCCACGTGCCCGAACAGGGCCGGGGACTCCCCGAACAGCGCTGCGTGCAGCTGGTCGGCGGTCATCTGGGCCTCGTGCACGGACTCCTCGTAGGCGGCCAGCTCACGGACCAGCCGGAGCACCGTCGGGACGTCGTCGGGCCGGACCCGGCGCACGCTCAGGACAGCACCTCCTTCACCCGGTCGGGGACCAGCCTGCCCAGGGGGGTCAGCACCGGCATCACCAGCGGGGAGACGAGGTAGCTGTAGGCGACCACGAGGCTGGTCACGGTCGGGACGGTGAGCAGGCCGACGACGACGAGGACGACCGACGTGACCAGGCCGTAGGGCTTGCCGCTCTTCGGGCTGACCAAGGACCGGAACGAGCGGTAGCGGATGTTGCTGATCATCAGCAGCCCCGGGACGACGACGACCAGCAGCACCCACAGCCGGTCACGGCCCTGCATCAGGTCGGCGAAGGCGTACACGCTGGCCAGCACGACCCCGGCCGCGCCAGGGCTGGGCAGGCCGGTGAAGAAGCGCTTGTCGGCCGTCGGGTCGATCGTGGTGTTGAAGCGGGCGAGCCGGATGGCGGCGCAGGCGACCCAGAGGAAGCAGGCCACCCAGCCCAGGGCGTCGAGGGAGTCCCGACCGTCGGAGAAGAGGGCGAAGACCAGCAGGGACGGGGCCAGGCCGAAGGAGACCAGGTCGGCCAGCGAGTCGAACTGCAGACCGAACGGGGAGACGGCGCCGACCAGCCGGGCCACCGCGCCGTCGGCGATGTCGAACACGACCGACAACGCGATCAGCAGACAGGCCAGCCGGTACTCGCCGCGGAACGCGACCAGGATGGCCCCGAAGCCGCACATCATGTTGGCGAGGGTGAACAGGCTGGGCAGCCACGAGCGAGCCCGCCGCCGCCCGCCGCGTACGGAACCCCGGACGAACTCGACGGTGGTGGTGCGCCTCCCTGGCATCCGCCCGCTCCTCAGCTGGGGTGGGACCAGCGGGCGATGACGGTCTCGCCGCCCCGCACCCGCTGTCCCTTCGTGACGGTGACGGTGCACTCCGGGGGGACGAAGACGTCCATCCGGGACCCGAACTTCATCAGCCCGACCCGCTCACCGGTGGCCACCTGCTGTCCCGGCACCACGCGGGTGACGATCCGGCGGGCCAGCACGCCGACGATCTGACGGAAGACGACCGTGCGGTCGCCGTCGCGCACCCACAGCTCGCTGTGCTCGTTGCGGTGCGCGCTCTCCGCGCGGTAGGCGGCCAGGAAGCTGCCCGGCGTGTACGTGGAGGAGGTGATCCGGCCGCCGTAGGGGGCGCGGTTCACGTGCACGTCGACGACGGAGAGGAAGACGCTCACCTGCTGCCAGTCGCCCTCGGGGGCCACGCCGGGCTGGGGGTCGCCGGCGACCATGACGACGCCGTCGGCGGGGGAGATGACGTCATCGGCCGGAGGCGGGGTCGAGTCGCACCGCCGCTCGGGGTCGCGGAAGAAGACGGCCATGTACGCCGACAGGGCGAGGAGGGGCCACGTCAGGGCCCGGGCCCCACGGGGACCGCTGCCCCGCCCCAGGGCGGTGGTGACCGCCGCAGAGGCCAGGGGAACGGCGAGGAAGGGCCAGCCGGCCCGGTCGATGCGCATCGCAGACCGAGGTTACCGGGACGCGGCCCGAACGCCTGCGGACGGCGGCGTCGCGGCGGCCGCGCGTTCCCGCGGGGTCACGAGGAGGCGAGCCGGTCGCTGGCCCCGGTGCGGCTCACGCGGTCGCGGGGCGGGCCGCCGTACCAGTCGAGGCAGACCACCGAGGCGTCGTCCCGCAGCACCCCGCCGGTGGCGCGCAGCACCGCCTGCCCGAGCTCGTGGACGACCTCCCGGGGGTGCAGCGCGGCCGTGGCAGCCAGCGCGGCCGCGACGTCGAGGGAGGCCGCGTTGCGCTCCTGCATCCCGTCGGTCACGAAGACGACCCGGTCGCCGGGCTCCAGCACGAAGCGCTGGAGCTGGTACTGGGTACCGGCCTGGACGCCGAACGGCAGGTCGATGGCCAGCTCGACCTCCTCCACGCGGCCGTCGCGGAGCCGCAGCGGGAACGGGTGCCCGGCGTTCACGATCTCGGCCTCGAGCGTGTGCAGGTCGACACGCAGGACCTGGCCGGTGACGAACTCCCCGGGCGCCGAGTGCGAGCTCACGGCGTCGTTGGCGTTGCGGGTCTGGTCGCCGAGGCCGAGCCCGCGACGCCGCTCGTTGCGCAGGCTGCCGACCAGCAGGGTGGCCAGCAACGCCGCGCCGACCTCGTGTCCGACCGCATCGCTGACCGAGACGTGGAGGGAGTCCCGGTCCAGTGCGTAGTCGAAGGTGTCCCCGCCCACGGTGGCGGCCGGCTCCAGCCACCCGGCCAGGGTGAACTGTGCGGCTTCGCAGGTGAACGCGCTGGGCAGCAGCCGGCGCTGGATCTCCGCGGCCAGCGAGAAGGGCGTGGTGCGCTGACCCCACTCGAAGAGGTCGGTGTGCCGCCGGTTGGCGATGATCACGTAGGCGAGCGCGTGGCCGGCCGCGGAGATGTCGGCCAGCTCGTCGGCGCCGGGCGGTTCGGGGAGCGTCAGTTCGAGGACGCCGATGGCGTCCCCGCGGTCGGTGACCGGGACGATCACGCAGGCGCCCTCGTCCCCCGGCTGCACGACGGCCTGCTGGCTGCGCAGGACCTGCTGGTGCACCGTGCCCGCCAGCGCGAGGGTCGCGGCGTGCTCGGGGCCGCGGACCCGGGAACCGTCGGGCGCCTGGGTCGCCGTCCCGAGCCGGACCAGGGCCTGCCCGCTGAAGTCGGCGATCAGGAACGAGACCTCGGTGGCGCCGGACAGGGTGGCGAGCTCAGCGGTGACCGCGGTGACTGCGTCGATCGGTGCGGCTGCCTCCACCCGTTCCAGCAACGAGCGCAGGTCGAAACGGCGGCTCATGGCGCTGGTCTCCTGGGTCGGGCGAGCTGCCACCCGACCGGCAGCAGGTACGACACTGCCGGGCCACCCCGGAGGGGATGACCCGGCAGTACGGCCCCGTCCCGAGGTCCACCCCGAGCGTGCGAGGGGTGGTGAGGACGGGTCCTCGATCAGGCGGCGGCCTTGGTCTCCCAGAAGATCTTGTCGATCTCGGCGATGTAGTCGAGCAGCTTCTGACCCTCGGCGGGGTCCATGCTGCCCTTGCCGCCGGCGGCGCCGGCCTGCTTGGTCGCCTTGTTGAACAGCTCGTGCAGCTGCGGGTACTTCTCGAAGTGCGGGGGCTTGAAGTAGTCGGTCCACAGCACCCACAGGTGGTGCTTGACCAGCTCGGCCCGCTGCTCCTTGATCAGGATGGCGCGGGTCCGGAAGACCGGGTCCTCGTTGCCCTGGTACTTCTCCTGGATGCCCTTGACGCTCTCGGCCTCGATGCGGGCCTGGGCCGGGTCGTAGACGCCGCAGGGGAGGTCGCAGTGCGCGGTGGCCTCCACGGCGGAGAACATGCGGAACAGACGCATGGGTGTGCCTCCGGGTTCGCGGGGATGGGTCTTCTGCGACCCTACCCGCGGTGATCAACGAGGACACGTCGAGAAGTGGCAGCCCGGACGACCTGCCCGGGCTGCCGACCCGTTGGGTGTCGGCCCGGGTGACCGGGCCCTCGATGACCCCGACGGTGCGGCACGGCGACCGGCTGCTGGTCCGCCGGGTGGCGGTCGGTGCGTCCGTGCCGAGCGGCACCGTCGTGCTCGCCCGCTTCCCGGCGCGGCCGGAGCTGCTGGTGGTCAAGCGGGTGCGTCGCGCGGTGCCCGGCGGGCACTGGGTGGAGGGGGACAACCCGCTGGTCACCGACGACTCCCGGGCCTTCGGGACGGCGGTCGTCGTGGGGCGGGTGGTGGGCCGGCTGTGGCCTCGGCCGGGGCGGCTGCGCCCCACCCCGCCCGGCTGACGGGTCGGCGTCAGCCGAGGCGGTCCAGCAGGGGGGCGACGAGGTCGTGCGCCGCGGTGTTCAGGTACAGCAGGACGACGGTGGCCACCAGGAACAGCGGGACCAGCACGGCCTTCTCCACGATCGCACCGGTGCGCAGGTGCACGGGGGCCAGCCGGCTGCGCCGGACGAGCCAGAAGACCGGGACGGGCACCCCCTCCTTGGTCAGCCAGTCGCCGGCGATGTGGGTCAGCGTGCCGAGGACGACGGCCAGCGGGAGCCACCCGGGCGCCGGACTGTGCTCGAGCAGCAGCCACGCGCCGCCCCAGGAGAGCGCCAGGTTGCCGATCACGGTGTTCTCCGCACGGCCGGGGATGACGAAGTGCAGCGCCCGCAGCGCCAGCCCGATCGCGAGCGCCAGCAGCAGCAGGGTGGACCAGCGGTGCCACGTCGCGGCGGTGGCCAGGAGCCCGAACGCCAGCGAGCCGAGGACGGCGTCGTGGGTGCCCCAACGGTGTCCCCGGGCGATCGTGTTGACGAGGCCGGACGGGACGTCGGTCAACGGCCCCCACATGCCGGAGATCGTGGAACCCCGCTGGTCCAGGTCGGGGAGCATGGCGAACCCGCCGACGGCGGAGACCCAGGCGACCTGGGCGACCGTGCCGTGCACCGGGACCCAGGGGAGCGTCGCGGCGCCGGCAGCCAGACCGGAGAGGGCGTGAGAGTGACCGAGCACCTACGCAGCGTGCCGCCGCGACGGCACGCTGCCCAGGAGGCGCGCTCGGAGAGGCGGGAAGAGGGGTCCTTCCTCAGTCCTCGTCGACGTCGTCCGTGCCGCCCCGGGCCAGCCAGGTGGCCAGCCGCTCGACCGGCACCTCGAAGTCCGGGTGCTGGTCGACGAAGGCCTGGAGCTGGTCGGCCAGCCAGGAGAGCGAGACCTGCTCCTCGCCCCGCCGGCCGGCCAGCTCCTCGATGCCGCGATCGGTGAAGTACATCGTCGGGCCCCGTCGCGTCAGTCGGCGAAGGCCCGCGCGACCAGCTGACGCTGCTCGACCTCGTGCACCTTGGCCGAGCCCACGGCCGGGCTGGCCGAGGCCTTCCGGGACACCCGGCGCAGCGTGCGCCCGGCCGGCAGGTGCTCGGGCAGGTTGACGGCCATGAACTGGGCTGCGCCCATGTTGGCCGGCTCCTCCTGGACCCACACGACGTCGTCCGCCTCCGGGTAGGCCGCCAGCGCCTCGGCGATCTCCTCCGCGGGCAGCGGGTAGAGCTGCTCGACCCGCAGGATCGCGGTGTCGGCGGTGCCGTCCTTCTCCCGCTGGGCGAGCAGCTCGTAGCTGATCTTGCCGCTGCAGAGCAGGACGCGGCGCACCGCGGAACCGTCCAGGGCCTCCCCGCCCACCCCCGGGTCGGGCAGCACCGGGCGGAACCGCTGCTCGGTGAAGTCGTCGACCGGGCTGACCGCGGCCTTGGCGCGCAGCAGGGACTTGGGTGTGAAGACGACCAGCGGGCGGTGCACCTCCGACAGCGCCTGGCGGCGCAGCAGGTGGAAGTAGTTCGCCGGCGTGGAGCAGTTGGCGACCGTCATGTTGTTCTCGGCCGACAGCTGCAGGAACCGCTCGATCCGGCCGCTGGAGTGGTCGGGCCCCTGGCCCTCCAGCCCGTGCGGGAGCAGCATGACGACGCCGGAGCGCTGGCCCCACTTGGCCTCGCCGGAGCTGATGAACTCGTCGATGACCATCTGGGCGCCGTCGACGAAGTCACCGAACTGGGCCTCCCAGAGCACGAGGGCCTTGGGGTTGGCCACCGAGTACCCGTACTCGAAGCCGAGCGCGGCGTACTCCGACAGCAGCGAGTCGTAGACGAAGAACTTCGCCTGGTCCTCGGAGAGGTTCAGCAGCGGGGTGTGCTCGCTGGCGGTCTCCCGGTCGATGAGCACCGAGTGCCGCTGGACGAACGTGCCGCGGCGGGAGTCCTGTCCGGCCAGCCGCACCGGGACGCCTTGCATGAGCAGCGACCCGAAGGCCAGCAGCTCGCCCATCGCCCAGTCGACGCCGCCCTCGCTGGCCATCGCCGCCCGGCGCTCCAGCATCCGCTGCAGCTTCGGGTGCACGGTGAAGTCGGTGGGGAGCGAGACGTGCGCGTCGCCGATGGTCTTGAGGACCTCGGGCGTGATCGCCGTGTCGACCGTGGCCTCCTGCGGCGAGCGGGGGTCCATGACCGGCTCGGGCCCGGAGGAGTCGCGGGAGTCGTGGGTCTCGGCGAAGGCCCGCTCGAGCTGGCCGCGGTAGTCCTTCAGGGCCTCCTCGGCCTCGGCCAGCGTGATGTCGCCGCGGCCGACGAGCGCCTCGGTGTACAGCTTCCGGACCGAGCGCTTGCGGTCGATGATGTCGTACATCAGCGGCTGGGTCATCGACGGGTCGTCGCCCTCGTTGTGCCCGCGACGGCGGTAGCAGACGAGGTCGATGACGACGTCCTTCTTGAACTCCTGGCGGTAGTCGACCGCCAGCTTCGCCACCCGGACGCAGGCCTCGGGGTCGTCGCCGTTCACGTGGAAGACCGGGGCGCCGATCATCCGCGCGACGTCGGTCGAGTAGAGGCTCGACCGCGCGGCCGCCGGGCTCGTGGTGAAGCCGACCTGGTTGTTGATGACGACGTGCACCGTGCCGCCGGTGCGGTAGCCGCGCAGCTGGGAGAGGTTCAGGGTCTCCTGCACCACGCCCTGGCCGGCGAACGCGGAGTCGCCGTGCAGCAGCAGGGGGAGCACGGTGAAGCCGCCCTCGCCCTTGTCGATCATGTCCTGCTTGGCCCGCACGATGCCCTCGAGCACCGGGTTGACCGTCTCCAGGTGGCTGGGGTTGCTGGCCAGCGACACCGCCACCGAACGGCCCTCGTGCTCGAAGCTGCCCTCGGCGCCGAGGTGGTACTTCACGTCACCGGAGCCCTGCACGGTGCCCGGGTCGATGTTGCCCTCGAACTCACCGAAGATCTTGGCGTAGCTCTTGCCCAGCACGTTGGCCAGCACGTTCAGCCGGCCGCGGTGGGCCATGCCGATCGCGACCTCCTCGATCCCGTGCTCCGAGGAGCTCACCAGCACCTCGTCCAGCAGCGGGATGACCGACTCGCCGCCCTCCAGGCTGAACCGCTTCTGACCGACGTACTTGGTCTGCAGGAAGGTCTCGAACGCCTCGGCGGCGTTGAGCCGGCCGAGCACGCGCTTCTGCTTGTCCCGGCCGGGCTGGTCGTGCTTGACCTCGATGCGCTCCTGGAGCCACTGGCGCTCCTCGGGGTCGGTGATGTGCATGTACTCGATGCCGACGGTGCGGCAGTAGGAGTTGCGCAGCACGCCGAGGATGTCGCGCAGCAGCATCGTCCGCTCGCCGGCGAAGCCACCGACCGGGAAGGGCCGGTCGAGGTCCCACAGGGTCAGCCCGTGCTGGACGATGTCCAGGTCGGGGTGGGTGCGGACCTTGAACTCCAGCGGGTCGGTGTCGGCCATGAGGTGGCCGTTGCGCCGGTAGGCCTCGATGACCTCGATGACCCGGGCTTCCTTGTCGATCTGGCCCTCGTGGCTGACCCGCTTGTCCGGCACCCAGCGGACCGGCTCGTACGGGATGCGCAGCGAGCGGAAGACGTCGTCGTAGAAGCCGTCCTGGCCCAGCAGCAGCCCGTGCATCCGGCGCAGGAAGTCGCCGGACTCCGCGCCCTGGATGACCCGGTGGTCGTAGGTCGAGGTCAGCGTGATGATCTTGGAGACGGCCATCTCGGCGAGGGCCTCGGGGCTCATCCCCTGGAACTCGGCCGGGTAGTCCATCGCGCCGACGCCGACGATCGTGCCCTGGTTGGTGGTCAGTCGCGGCACCGAGTGGTTGGTGCCGATGGTGCCGGGGTTGGTGAGGCTGATCGTCGTGCCGGAGAAGTCCTCCATCGTCAGCTTGCCCGCCCGGGCCCGCCGGATGATCTCCTCGTAGGCGCCCCAGAAGGCGGCGAAGTCCATCTCCTCGGCGGCCTTGATGGAGGCGACCACCAGTGATCGGGTGCCGTCGGGCTTGGGCAGGTCGATGGCCAGGCCGAAGTTGACGTGCTCGGGCTGGACGTGGACCGGCTTGCCGTCGACCTCGGCGAAGGCGCTGTTCATGTTCGGGAAGTCGTCCAGCGCCCGGACCAGCGCGTAGCCGATCAGGTGGGTGAAGGAGATCTTCCCGCCCCGGGCGCGGGCCAGGTGGTTGTTGATGACGATGCGGTTGTCGACCATCAGCTTGGCCGGCACCGCCCGCACGCTGGTGGCCGTCGGCACGGTCAGCGAGGCGTTCATGTTCTTCACGACGCTCGCGGCGGCCCCGCGCAGCGGGGTGCGCTTCGGGCCGGCGTCGTCGCCCTCGGCGCGGCCGGGACCCGGCTTGACGACCGGCTTGGCCGGCGCCGCGGGCTGCTGCTGGGAGGCGCGCTCGGCGGCACGGGCCACGACCGTGCCCTCGGACCGGGCGTCGCTCTCGGCGGCGCGGGAGGCCGGGGCGGCAGCCCCCTTGTCGGAGGCGCTCTTGTCGGAGGAGCTCTTCGCCGAGGCGCCCGTGGCGCCCTCGTCGGACGAGCTCGTGCTGGCGGGTGCCGGCTTCGGTGCGGCGGGACCCGACTGGGTCATCTGCGGTGCGACCTCTCGGCTGGGCGCGGGGGAGGCGTAGGTGGTGGCCGACGGCGTCGACTCCGCCTGGGCGCTCCGGGGCTCGGACGGTTCCGGCGCCGGGGCCGGTTCGGCCGGCTCCGTCGTGCGGTCCTGCCCGTCGGCGACCGGGCTGCCGGGCCGGTAGTCGGCGAAGAAGTCGTGCCAGGCCTGGTCCACGCTCCGTGGATCGGCGAGGTACTGCTGGTACATCTCCTCGACCAGCCACTCGTTGGTACCGAAGCCCGCCACCGGGTTGGCGGAGTGGGCAGGGGACGGCTGGGATGAGCTCACGCTTGACACGGGGTCGAGTGCCTTCTTCGTCGAGGGACGTCGTTGGACCGGGTGCCGACTTTACGCCCCGGCTCCGGCGGTGCAGTGATGCTCCGTGAGTTGCCGCACGTGTCCCGGGTCACCGGCCCCTCGTGACCCACGAGAACCGGCACCGCGCGGTCCGGTCTGGGGCCCGGGCCGGTCTCATCCGGTGGCCCCGGCGGTGACCAGCATCTCGACGAGCGCGTCGGCCTCCGGCGCGTCCCCGGTGGCCGCGGCGCGCTGCCGCGCGGCCGCCACCCGGGCGATGTCCAGCGCGGACGCGCCGTCGTGGGTGGTGGCGTCCACGTCGGCCCCGGCCTCGAGCAGCAGCCGGACCACGGCCGGGGCGTCGTGCCCGGGACCGGCGGCGGCGTCGTGCCCGGAACCGGTGACGGCGGCGTGCAGGGCGGTGCGGCCGGTGGCCTCGTCACGGCGGTCGACGTCCGCGCCGGCGTCGAGCAGTGCCTGCACGACCGTCGGTGCACCGGCGGCGGCTGCGGCGTGCAGCGCGGGGCCGGGTGCCGCACCGCGCCGCAGCAGCAGCTCGACGGCGTCCCGTCGGCCGCCGGCCGCCGCCCAGCTCAGCAGGTCCGCGTCGGTGTCCGGGTCGGTGAGCGGAGCGCCGTCGTCCAGCGCACGGGACAGCGTCTGGACGTCACCCAGGAACGCCGCAGAGGCGGCGTCGACGGGGGCGCCCAGCTCGCGGAGCACCTCGACGAGGTGCGGCGTGTGCGCCAGGGCCAGGTGCAGCGGGGTGCGGCCGTCCTCGGTGCGGGCGGTGGGGTCGGCCCCGGCCTCCACCAGGGCGGTCACGATCGGCGCGTGCCCGGCGGCCACGGCCAGGTGCAGCGGGGTCCAGCCGTCGGCCCCGTCCCGCTCGACGGCGACCGAGAGCAGCTGCGGCTGCTCCTGCACCGCTGTCCGGACGGCGGCCAGGTCGCCGTCGGAGACGAGCAGGCTCAGCCGCTGTGCGGTCATCCGGCTCAGCCGCTGGGCGGTCGTCCGGGTGGTCGCCGAGCGCCCCCCGTCGTCCTCCTGCCCCGGTGCGGCGCCCACTCAGACCACGTCCCGGCGGACGGCCAGCAGGGTGCCGAGCAGGGCGGCGGCCAGCCCGTAGCCCAGCAGCAGGAGCACGCCCTGCCACTGCTCCAGGAGGTCCGGGCCCTGGAAGGTGGCCGTCATCGCCTCCAGCGCCCCGCCGGGCAGCCACTTGTAGGCCCCGGAGGTCGCCGGGATGCTGCGCAGCAGCGGCTCGACGACGTAGAGGTAGACCAGGGCGGCGACGATGGCCCCCACCTGGTTCTTCAGCAGGGCACCGAGCCCGACGCCGATCACCGTGTAGACGACCAGGGCCAGACCGGCGAAGGCGAGCACTTCCAGGTTCTCCCCGGTCAGCTCGGGTGCGTTGCCGCGGGCGTTGCCGTAGACCAGCACGACCGCCACGGTGACCGCGCAGACGAGCACCGCGTAGGGGACGGCCACGAGGGCGTAGGCCAGCAGCTTGGCGATCACCACCCGGCCACGCTGCGGGGTCGCCAGGAAGGTGGGCGTCGCGGTGCGGTGCCGGTACTCCTGGGTGATCCCGATGATCCCGAGGACGACGGAGATGACCGTCGCGTTCGTGGCGATGGAGAAGGCCAGCCGCGCGTACTCGGGCGAGTCCAGCGGCGGCAGCCCGCTGTCCTGGTTGCCGGCGAAGGCGGTGAACAGCGCCGCGAACGCACCGGAGAGCACGCAGGCGCCGAGCAGCAGCCCGATCCAGACCCGGGTGGTGAACAGCTTCGTCCACTCCGCACGGACCAGCCGTGCGACGACCGTGCCCATCACGCGGCTCCCTGCTCGGCGTGGGCGGCGGCGTACTGCTCCTGACCGGCGGTGAGCTGGAAGTAGATCTCTTCCAGTCCGCTGGTGTGCGACCGCAGCTCGTGCAGCTCGATCCCGCCGGCGAAGGCCCGCCGACCGACCTCGTCGGTGCTCAGCCCGGTGACGGTCAGGCCGTCGGGGATGGCATCGGTCGGGGCCACCGTCGTCCCGGTGGTGCGCAGCAGGTCGGCCAGGGCGGTGCTGTGCGGGCTGCGCACCAGCACGCTGCCGGCGTTGCCCGAGCGCAGCTCGGCCAGCGTCCCCTCCCGGACGAGCTTCCCGGCGCCGACGATCACCACCCGGTCGGCGGTCTGCTCGACCTCGGCCAGCAGGTGGCTGGAGACCAGCACGGTGCGGCCCTGGGTGTGGGCCAGGTGGCGGAGGAAGCCGCGCAGCCACTGGATGCCCTCCGGGTCCAGGCCGTTGGCCGGCTCGTCGAGCACCAGCACGGCCGGGTCGCCCAGCAGGGCCGTGGCCAGGCCGAGGCGTTGGCGCATGCCCAGGGAGTAGCCCCCGGCCCGGCGTCGGCCGGCGGTGCCGAGCCCGACCTGCTCGAGCACCTCGTCGGCGCGGCGGACCGGCAGGCCGGTCGCACGGCAGTACACCCGCAGGTGGTCCCGGCCGCTGCGGGCGGGGTGGAACGCCGTCTCCAGCACCGCGCCGACCTGGCGCATCGGCTCGGGCAGCCCGGCGTAGCGGACGCCGTTGAACGTGGTCGTCCCGTTGTCGGGGGTGATGAGGCCCAGGGCCATCCGCAGCGTGGTCGTCTTGCCTGCGCCGTTGGGACCCAGGAAGCCGGTCACCTGCCCCGGCTCGACGGTGAAGCTGAGGTCGTCGACCGCGCGCACCGTGCCGAACGTCTTCGTGAGGCCGTTCACCTCGACCCGGACGGGGTCGACGGCGGCCGATCTGACGCTGGTGATCTCGCCCTCCTCGTTCCGCCGGCCGGTCCGGCACCGCAGCCATCCAAGCGCACCGGCCTGGCCGGTGGCCAGGGCCGTGGACGCCCCGCGCGGGCCTCGTGGGACGTCGCCGGGCGGCACGCCGTGCCCCTTGGGGCCGGGGGCGCAGGCGTCGCGCTAGGTTTCGGCCCGGGTGCACTGCGCCCAGGCCGAGGGCTCGATGGTCGGGTCACGGGCGAGGGGGTCGTGTGAGCGCGTACCGGTGTGTCGTCGTGGGGACCGATGGCTCGGAGTCCTCGATGCGAGCCGTCGATCGGGCGGCCGAACTGGCAGGTGCCTGCCAGGCCAGGCTGGTCGTCGCGTTGGCCCACCAGCCGCGGACGGTCGATGAGGGGACCGCAGCCGACGCCCGGGCCGCGCTCGGCTCCGAGGCGCACCTCGCCTTCGGCACGGCTCCGGGTGAGGACGCGGTCCGCCGGGCGGGGGACCGCGCGCGAGCGGCTGGTGCGCGGTCCGTGGACACCGTGGCCGCCGTCGGTGCCCCGGTCGAGGCACTGCTGGACATCGTCCGCCGGGAGGACGCCGACCTCCTGGTGGTGGGCAACCGCGGGCTCTCCGGGCTCCGGGGGCGACTCCTGGGCTCGGTGCCGGCCGACGTCACCCGGCGGGCGACCGTCGACGTGCTCGTCGTGCACACCACGGACTGACCGCTGTCGCAGAGCGGCCACGACCCGCGCGACGACCTCGAGCAGCTGCTGCTCGGCGGGCCCCGCCGGTACACCCGCCGGCAGGTGGCCGAGCTGGCCGGCATGCCCCCCGAGCGCACCCAGCGGCTGTGGCGCGCCCTGGGCTTCGCCGACGTCCCGGAGGACCACCCGGCGTTCACCGACGCGGACGTCACCGCCCTGGCCCGGCTGTCGGCGCTGATCGACTCGGGTTTCGTCGAGCCCGGCGCCGAGGCGTCCATCGCCCGTGCCATGGGGCAGTCGCTGTCCCGGCTGGCCGACTGGCAGACCGACATGCTGGCCACCCTCCTCACCGCGCCCGACGCCGCGCCGGCGGACCGTGTGGCGGTGGAGGCCGAGGCCGTCCGGACCACCGAGCAGCTGCTGCCGCTCATGCGCGAGCTGCAGGACTACGTCTGGCGGCGGCACCTGGCCGCCAACGCCGGGCGGCTGTTCCTTGCCGCCCCTGGTGCCGGGGACCGGCGGGAGCTGGCGGTCGGCTTCGCCGACCTCGTCGGCTACACCTCCCGCAGCCGCGGCATGGGCGGCCGGGAGCTGGGTGCGATGGTCGAGGACTTCGAGGGGCTGGCCGCCGACGTCATCGCCCGGTTCCGTGGCCGGGTGGTGAAGACGGTCGGGGACGGCGTGCTGTTCACCTGCGCCGACCCGGCGGACGCCGTGGAGATCGCGCTGCTGCTGCCCGACGAGTGGACCGCCGCGGAGCGTCCACCGCTGCGGGTGGGCGCCGCCTACGGCCCGGTGCTCACCCGGCTCGGGGACGTCTACTCACCGGTGGTCAACCTGGCGAGCCGGCTCACCTCGATCGCCCGGCCCTCGACCGTCCTGGTCGACCAGCAGCTGGCGCGCGAGCTGCGCGGCGTCCGGGAGTACCGGGTACGGCCGCTGCGCCGGGTGTCGGTGCGCGGCTACGACAACCTGCGCCCGTGGCTGGTACGGCGGAGCGCCACGGGTGACGAGGCCCCGGGTGTGGCGGCGTTCGAGGAGCTGCTCGACGAGATCGCCGACGACGTGCTGGCCGCGTCGGAGGAGGAGGAGCTGCCCGGCGGAGCCGGTCCCTTCGCCGATTGAGCAGGTCCGCGCCGGGGCCGCTCACCGGTCCGCCGGCCATCGGGCGGCACCATGAGCGGGTGTCCGCCACGCTGCTCGCCCGTGGACTGGCCGCCGGTCACGGCGCCCGGGTCCTGTTCGCCGACCTCGACCTGGTCGTCGCCCCCGGCGACGTCGTCGGCCTGGTCGGGGTGAACGGCGCCGGGAAGTCCACCCTGTTGCAGACCCTCGCCGGGGTGCTGCCGGCCGAGTCCGGGGAGATCGCGCTCAGCCCGCCGTCGGCGACGGTCGGGTACCTGCCGCAGGAGACCGACCGGCGGCCGGGGGAGACCGTGCTGGACCTGCTGGCCCGCCGGACCGGGGTGGCCGCCGCCGAGCGGGCGATGGAGGAGGCCACGGAGGCGCTCACCGCCGGTGCCCCGGGTGCCGACGACCGGTACGGCGACGCCCTGGAGCGCTGGCTGGCCCTCGGTGGCGCCGACCTGGTCGAGCGTGCCGAGGCGGTGGTGGACTCGGTGGCCCCCGGTGTCGCGCTGGACGCGGCGACGGTCGGGCTCTCCGGCGGGCAGGCCGCCCGGGTCGGGCTGGCGTCGCTGCTGCTGAGCCGGTACGACGTCCTGCTCCTCGACGAGCCCACCAACGACCTCGACCTGGCCGGGCTGGAGCAGCTGGAGCGCTTCGTCACCGGCCTCCGCACCGGGGTGGTGCTGGTCAGCCACGACCGGGAGTTCCTCGCCCGCACCGTCACCCGGGTGGTGGAGCTGGACCTGGCCCAGCAGCTGGTGCGGGTGCACGACGGCGGCTACGAGGCCTACCTGGTCGAGCGGGAGGTGGCCCGCCGGCACGCCCGCGAGGAGTTCGAGGAGTTCGCCGACACCAAGGCCTCGCTGGAGTCGCGGGCGCGGATGCAGCGCAACTGGATGGCCAAGGGCGTCCGCGACTCGATCAAGAAGTCCAAGGACGGCGACAAGCACATCAAGGCGGCCAACCGGTCCTCCTCGGAGAAGCAGGCCGCCAAGGCCAAGCAGACCGAGCGGCGGATCGAGCGGCTGGAGGTGGTCGAGGAGCCGCGCAAGGAGTGGGAGCTGCGGATGGAGATCGCCGCCGCCCCGCGCGCCGGTGCCGTGGTCGCCACGCTGCGCGGCGCCGTCGTCCGCCGGGGCTCCTTCACCCTCGGTCCGGTCGACCTGCAGGTGGACTGGGGGGACCGGGTGGCGATCACCGGGGCCAACGGCTCGGGCAAGAGCACGCTGCTGGCTGCGCTGCTGGGCCGGCTGCCCCTCGAGGAGGGGACGGCGTCGCTGGGGTCCGGCGTGCGGCTGGGCGAGGTGGACCAGGTGCGTGGGCTGTTCCTCGGCGACGAGCCGCTCGCGGCCGCGTTCGGTGCGGAGGTGCCCGACCTGCCCGATGCCGAGGTGCGCACGCTGCTGGCCAAGTTCGGGTTGCGCGCCGACCACGTGGTGCGGCCGGCCGGCACCCTGTCACCGGGGGAGCGGACCCGTGCGGCGCTGGCGCTGCTGCAGGCTCGCGGGGTCAACGTGCTGGTGCTCGACGAGCCGACCAACCACCTGGACCTGCCGGCGATCGAGCAGCTGGAGCAGGCGCTGGCCGACTACACCGGCACGTTGCTGCTGGTCACCCACGACCGCCGGATGCTCGAGGCGGTGCGCACCACCCGGCGGTTCGCGGTGGCCGACGGCCGGGTCCAGCAGGGCTGACGGGGCCGGGAACGACGCCGCCCGCCCGGGACTAGGTGTCCTGGGCGGGCGGGGTGTCGTGGTGCGAGCTGGGCTGGTGTGCCCCCGGCAGGATTCGAACCTGCGCCCCTGCCTCCGGAGGGCAGTGCTCTATCCCCTGAGCTACGGGGGCTCGTCCACGTGTCCTGCTGTCCTGCGATCGTGCTGCGCTCTGCTCCCGCTCGGCGCCCGTGGCACGTTACCAGCCCGCGGGTGGCGCATCGGCAGGGACCCCGGCGACCCCGCCGACCGGGTCAGGGGGCCGGGAGGGGCTCCCCGCCACGGGCCCGGAGCATCGTCGCCATGGTGGTCGTCTCGGCGTCCTGGGTCTCCGCGATCGACCGGGCCAGGCGCTCCACGACGTCCACGTCGGAGTGCTCCCGGCCGTACTCGGCCATGGCCAGGCCGCCCTGGTGGTGCCGGATCATCAGCTGCAGGAACATCGCGTCGAACGCCGTCCCGGACAGCGAGCGCAGCTCGGCGAGCTCTGCCTCGGTCGCCATCCCCGGCATGAGCGCGCCGCCGGCCGTGTCGTGGCCGGCCATGTCGTGCCCGGCCATCTCCGCGCCCTCGGACATCCAGGCCATGGTCTCCCCGCCGGTGAACGGCAGGTCCCACAGCGCCAGCCAGCCCTGCATCCGGCCCAGCTGGTTCGTCTGGGTGGCCGAGATGTCGAACGCGAGCTGGCGGATCTCCGGGTCCTCGGTCCGGAGGAGGGCCAGGTTCGCCATCTCCACGGCCTGCAGGTGGTGCCGGGACATGTCCCGGGAGAACCCGGCCGCCACCGAGTCCGTGGTGGGCTGGTCCTCCCGGCCGACTCCCATCGCCACGGCCAGCCCGCCACCGGCCAGCAGCAGTCCCACGGCGATCACCGCCACCAGGACGCCGGTCAGCCAGCCGCGGGGCCGGCCGGAGCTCGTCGCTCCGCGGTCGTCCTCGGTCGCGGGATCGGTCATCGGGTCCTCTCAGGTGCCGTGCCGGGCGGGCGGCGGGTCAGGGCGCCGAGGTCGTCTCGGGCGCCGGGGTCGACGTCGTCGGTGCGTCGGTGACCATCGCGTCGGTGCCGCGGCTGCTGCTGCCCGCCAGGATCGGGTCGGTGATGAACAGCGGGTTCTCGCAGCTGGCCCCGACCTCGGGGTAGAAGTCGGCGTTGTAGGTCATGAACTCGGCGTACTGCTGCACCCGGATGTCGTCGGCGGAGTCGACGGTCAGCTGGTGGTTCCACGACTGCAGGCTGATCGGCGAGCCGAGCCCGACGTAGGGGGAGAGCATGAGCCCGGACGTGCCCTCGACCAGCTCTTCCAGCGTGGCGAGGTCGCCGTCGCTGATCAGCTCCGGGTCGTAGGTGATCCAGGTGGCGCCGTGCTCCATGGAGTGGACGGCGTTCTCGTGCCGGATGTCCACGTCGTAGACGGTGCCGGTGCAGTCGGCCCACTCACCGTCGTGCGGCCCACCGACCGGCGGGCTCTCGGTGTAGCTGACCGGCGTGGTGACGTGCTCCTGGCCGGCGGCGTAGTCGAAGGTCTCCAGGCCGGTGATCTCGCTGGCCTCGGTGACCTGGTTCGCGTTCGACTCGTTCACCTGGACGACGGCGTAGCTGATGATGGCTGCGGCGAAGACGACCACCGCGACGGTCGCCGCGATCAGGCCCCAGGGCTTCTGCTTGGTGACCACGTTGGCCGGCGGGCGGGTGCGCCCGCGGCCGCCCGAGCCCTTGCCGGGCACCCGCTGGCCGCTGGCGCCGGACCCTCCACGGGAAGCGCCGCCGGTCGCGCGGCTGTTCTCGGGCTTGGGGTCCTTGGCCACTGCCGCTCCTCGTTCGCTGTGCGTCGTGAGCTGCGCCGTCCCGTGGGAGCCGCACCGCTCGCGTCCGTCCCGGGCTGCTCCCGTCCGGCGGCTGCGAGTCTAGGTCGCCGACCTGTGCGGTCCCTGACCGTCGGCGGTCGCTGCAGAGGTGTCCCCGCACACAGTCGGCGGGCAGGTCGGAACGGGGATGCCCCGCTCCGTACGATCGAACGGTGACACCCGAGCAGCTCAGCGACGTCGTCCGGTCCGCAGTCGCGGCGGCCGTGGAGCGCGGCGTGCTCTCGGTCGCCGTCCCCGACGAGGTCGTGATCGAGCGCCCGAAGAACCCCGAGCACGGCGACTACGCCACCAACGTCGCGCTCCGGCTGGCCAAGGCCGCCGGCCGCCCGCCGCGCGAGGTCGCCGAGGTGCTCGCCGGTGAGCTCCGTGGCGTCGAGGGCATCTCGGCCGTCGACGTCGCCGGGCCCGGCTTCCTCAACGTCACCCTGGCCAAGGACGCGTTGGGGCAGATCGCCGTCCGGGTGGTCGCCGCGGGGGAGGCCTACGGACGCACGGAGGTGCTGGCCGGGCAGCGGCTGGACCTGGAGTTCGTGTCGGCGAACCCGACGGGGCCGGTGCACATCGGCGGCACCCGGTGGGCCGCCGTCGGGGACGCGCTCGGCCGGCTGCTGACCGCCAGCGGCGCGCAGGTCACCCGGGAGTACTACTTCAACGACGCCGGTGCGCAGATCGACCGTTTCGCGTTGAGCCTGCTGGCCGCCGCACACGGGCGGCCGGTGCCGGAGGACGGCTACGCCGGCGACTACATCGGCGAGATCGCCGCCCAGGTGGTCGCCGCCGAGCCCGGCGTGCTCGAGCTGCCCGAGGCCGAGCAGCAGGAGCGGTTCCGGGTGCGCGGCGTCGACCTGATGTTCGCCGAGATCAAGCGGACGCTGGCCGACTTCGGCGTCGTCTTCGACGTCTACTTCAGCGAGCGCACGCTGCACGAGACCGGTGCGTTGGAGAAGGCGGTGGCCCGGCTGCGCGAGCAGGGGCACGTCTACGAGGCCGACGGCGCCGTCTGGCTCCGGACGACGACCTTCGGGGACGACAAGGACCGGGTCCTGGTCAAGAGCGACGGCGAGACGACCTACTTCGCCGCCGACTGCGCCTACTACCTGGACAAGCGCGAGCGTGGCTTCGACAAGGTCGTGATCATGCTCGGCGCCGACCACCACGGCTACATCGGCCGGTACAAGGCGCTGGTCGCCGCACTGGGCGACGACCCGGACACCAACCTGGAGATCCTGATCGGCCAGCTGGTCAACCTGGTCCGGGACGGCGAACCCCTGCGGATGAGCAAGCGCGCCGGCACGGTGGTGCTGCTGGAGGACCTGGTGGCCGCCGTCGGGGCCGACGCGGCCCGGTACGCCCTGGCCCGGGCCTCGGTCGACCAGCAGATCGACCTGGACCTGGACCTGTGGAGCCGGCAGACCAACGACAACCCGGTCTTCTACGTCCAGTACGCCCACGCCCGGATCTCCTCGCTGCTGCGCGGCGCGGCCGACCTCGGCCTGCCGCTGGGCGAGGCCGGCGACGTGGACACCGCGGCGCTCGCCCACCAGCGGGAGGGCGACCTGCTGCGGGCGCTGGGGGAGTTCCCCCGGGTGATCGCCTCGGCCGCGGAGCTGCGGGCTCCGCACCGGGTGGCCCGGTACCTGGAGGAGCTGGCCGGCACCTACCACCGGTTCTACGACTCCTGCCGGGTGCTGCCCCGCGGTGACGAGGAGGCCACGCCGGTGACCACCGCCCGGCTGTGGCTGTGCGCGGCGACCGCGACGGTGCTGCGCAACGGCCTGGCCGTGCTCGGCGTCTCCGCCCCGGAGCGGATGTGAGGGCGCACCCGGCCGGTCCGCTGCACGGCAACATCGCGCCGCCCCCGGCGGCCGGCCCGGCACCGGCCGACCTCGGCGTGCTCGACCCGCAGGTCTGGCCGCGGTCGGCCCGGCGGGTCGACGGCGAGCTGGAGCTGGGTGGCCGCCGGGTGACCGACCTGGCCCGCGAGCACGGCACGCCGCTGTTCGTGCTGGACGAGGGCGACTTCCGCGGCCGGGCCGCCGACTTCGCCGACGCCTTCACCGACGCCGACGTGCACTACGCCTCCAAGGCGTTCCTCTGCGGGCAGGTGGCCCGCTGGATCGCCGACGACGGGCTGCACCTGGACGCCTGCAGCGGCAACGAGCTCGCGGTCGCGCTGGCCGCCGGCTTCCCGGCCGAGCGGATCGCGCTGCACGGCAACAACAAGTCGCTGGTCGAGCTGCAGCTCGCGGTCGACGCCGGGATCGGCCACGTGGTGCTGGACTCCTTCGACGAGATCGACCGGCTGGTGCCGCTCGGCGAGGCCCGGCTGGCCGCCGGTGGCGCGCCGGTGTCGGTGCTGATCCGGTCGACGGTGGGCATCGAGGCGCACACCCACGAGTTCATCGCCACCGCCCACGAGGACCAGAAGTTCGGCTTCTCGCTGGCCACCGGCGACGCGCTCACCGCAGCGGTCCGGGTGATCCGGGAGCCGGGGCTGCACCTGGCCGGCCTGCACAGCCACATCGGCTCGCAGATCTTCGACACGGCCGGCTTCGAGGCCGCCGCGCACCGGGTCGTCGGCCTGCTCGGCCAGGTGCACCAGGCCACCGGTGAGGTGCTCGGCGAGCTCAACCTCGGCGGCGGGTTCGGCATCGCCTACCTCGCCGAGGACGACCCGGTCACCCCCGAGGACGTCGCGGTGAAGCTCCGGTCGGTCATCGCCGCCGAGTGCGCGGCCCTCGGGCTGCCGGTGCCGCGACTGGCCGTCGAGCCGGGCCGCGCGATCGCCGGGCCGGGCACCGTGACGCTGTACGAGATCGGCACGATCAAGCCGGTGCGGCTCGGGGCCAGCGGCGCGCCGGGCACCCCGCTGGTGCGCAACTACGTCTCCGTCGACGGCGGGATGAGCGACAACATCCGCACCGCCCTCTACGACGCCAGCTACACCTGCGTGCTGGCCAACCGCAGCTCCGACGCCCCGCCGGCGCTGTGCCGGGTGGTCGGCAAGCACTGCGAGAGCGGCGACGTGCTGGTCCGCGACCTGTGGCTGCCGTCGGACGTGCAGCCCGGCGACCTGCTGGCGGTCGCCGCCACCGGCGCCTACTGCTGGTCGATGGCGAGCAACTACAACTACCTGCTGAAGCCGCCGGTGGTCGCCGTGCGGGACGGGGTGGCGACCGAGATCGTGCGGCGTCAGACACTGTCCGACGTGTTCGCCCTCGATGCCGTCCTCGCCGACGTGCCCGCCCCCAGCCCGGCGATCGACCAGCCGGCACCCGAGCACGCCGCAGGAGCCCAGTCGTGAGTGACTCGTTGAAGGTG
Source organism: Modestobacter sp. VKM Ac-2985 (assembly GCF_026967925.1). Classification (GTDB taxonomy): domain Bacteria; phylum Actinomycetota; class Actinomycetes; order Mycobacteriales; family Geodermatophilaceae; genus Modestobacter. The sequence continues at coordinate 1,204,295 of NZ_JAPVBI010000002.1, forward strand.
GCCCTGCTGGGCTGCGGCACCGTGGGCGGCGCCGTCCTGCGGCTGCTGTCCGAGCAGGCCGACGACCTGACCGCCCGGATCGGGCGCCGGGTCGAGGTCGTCGGGGTCGCCGTGCGCCGCCCCGACCGGCACCCCGAGGTGCCCGCCGAGCTGCTGACCACCGACGCCGAGGGGCTGGTCACCCGCCCCGACGTCGACCTGGTGGTCGAGGTGATCGGCGGCATCGAACCCGCGCGCACCCTGCTGCTGGCCGCCATCGGCGCCGGGAAGTCCGTGGTCAGCGCGAACAAGGCGCTGCTGGCCGAGGACGGCGTCGCGCTGCACGCCGCGGCCGCCGAGGCCGGCGTCGACCTCTACTACGAGGCCGCGGTCGCCGGGGCCATCCCGCTGCTGCGCCCGCTGCGCGAGTCGCTGGCCGGTGACCAGCTCCGGCGGGTGGTCGGCATCGTCAACGGGACGACGAACTACATCCTGTCCCGGATGGTCGAGACCGGTGCCGGCTTCGGCGAGGCGCTGGCCGAGGCGACCGAGGCCGGGTTCGCCGAGGCCGACCCGACCGCGGACGTCGACGGCTTCGACGCCGCCGCCAAGGCCGCGATCCTGGCCTCGCTGGCCTTCCACTCCCCGGTCACCGCCGCCGACGTGTACCGCGAGGGCATCTCCGCGGTCTCCGCGGCCGACGTCGCCCGAGCCGCCGAGATCGGCTGCACGGTCAAGCTGCTGGCGATCTGCGAGCGGGTCGCCGGCAGCGACGGCGCCGACGACTCCGTCGCCGTCCGGGTGCACCCGGCGATGATCCCGACCACCCACCCGCTGGCGGCGGTGGGCGGCGCGTTCAACGCCGTCTTCGTCGAGGCGGAGGCGGCGGGTGAGCTGATGTTCTACGGCCAGGGCGCCGGCGGGCAGCCGACCGCCAGTGCGGTGCTGGGCGACCTGGTCGCGGTGGCCCGCAACCGGGTCGCCGGCGTCGCCGGGCCGGGGACGACGGGCTACGCCGGCCTCACCGTGCGGCCGATGGCCGACACCCCCACCCGGTACCACGTCAGCCTCGACGTCGCGGACAAGCCCGGCGTGCTGGCGACCGTCGCGCACGAGTTCGCGGCGCAGGGCGTGAGCATCGCCACCGTCCGCCAGGACGGGCACGGCGACGCCGCGACGCTCGTGATCGTGACCCACCGGGCCCCGGACGCGGCGCTGGCCACGACCGTCGCCCGGCTGCGGGAGATGTCGGCCGTCCGGGGCGTGACCAGCGTGCTGCGGGTGGAGGGGCTGTGACCAGGGTGTGCGGCGGAGACGAACGGGTGATGTGGTCATGAGCGCTGGACTCCCGACGGGGCTGCGCGCCCCGGTCTCGCCGTACTGGCCCGGGCTGATCGAGGCCTACCGGGACCGGCTGCCGGTGAGCGCCGCGACCCCGGTGGTGACGCTGCAGGAGGGCGCCACCCCGCTGCTGCCGGCGCCGGAGCTGTCCCGCCGCACCGGGTGCGAGGTCTGGCTGAAGGTCGAGGGGGCCAACCCCACCGGGTCGTTCAAGGACCGCGGCATGACCATGGCCATCTCCAAGGCGGTGGAGGAGGGCGCGCAGGCGGTGATCTGCGCCTCCACCGGCAACACCAGCGCGAGTGCCGCGGCCTACGCCGCCCGCGCCGGGCTGACCTGCGCCGTCCTGGTCCCGACCGGCAAGATCGCCACCGGCAAGCTCGCCCAGGCGCTGGTGCACGGGGCGAAGCTGCTGCAGGTCGAGGGCAACTTCGACGACTGCCTGACCCTGGCCAGCAAGCTGGCGATCGACTACCCGGTCAGCCTGGTCAACAGCGTCAACCAGTACCGCATCGAGGGTCAGAAGACGGCGTCGTTCGAGATCGTCGACGTGCTCGGCGACGCCCCCGACGTGCACTGCCTGCCGGTCGGCAACGCCGGCAACATCACCGCCTACTGGCAGGGCTACCGCGAGTACGCGGCTGATGGCACGGCCACCCACACCCCGAGGATGTGGGGCTTCCAGGCCGCCGGCGCCGCGCCCATCGTCACCGGTCGGGTGGTCGACCGGCCCGAGACCATCGCCACCGCCATCCGGATCGGCAACCCGGCGTCCTGGACGAAGGCGCTGGACGCCCGGGACACCTCCGGTGGCCGGATCGACGCGGTCACCGACCGGGCGATCCTGGCCGCCTACCGGCTGCTGGCCCGCAGTGAGGCCGTCTTCGTGGAGCCGGCGTCGGCCGCATCGGTGGCCGGGCTGCTGCAGGTCGCGGAGGCCGGCGGGCTGGAACCGGGCCAGCGGGTCGTCTGCACGGTCACCGGCAACGGCCTGAAGGACCCGGAGTGGGCGATCTCCGGTGCCCCCGTCCCGGTCACCGTCCCGGTCGACGCCGCCGCCGCGGCGGCGCAGCTGGGGCTCTGAGTGGCGCAGCTCCCCGCGGTCCGCGTCCGGGTCCCGGCGACGAGTGCGAACCTCGGGCCGGCCTTCGACTGCGCAGGCCTGGCGCTGTCCTGCTGGGACTCCGTCGACGTCGCCGTCACCGACGGCGGGCTCACCGTCGAGGTGGCGGGCGCCGGGGCCGGTGACCTGCCCACCGACGAGTCGCACCTGGTGGTGCGGGCGTTCCGCGCCGCCTCGGCCGAGCTGGGCTGGACGCCGCCCGGGCTGCGGCTGTCCGCGCACAACGCCATCCCGCAGGGGCGGGGGATGGGCTCCTCCGCCGCGGCCGTGACCGCCGGGGTGCTGGCGGCGTGGTCGCTGTGCCCCGACGTCGCCGAGGTCGACGAGGACGCCGTGCTGCGGCTGTGCTCGGAGCTCGAGGGCCACCCGGACAACGTGGCCCCGTGCCTGCTCGGTGGGGCGACGCTGTCCTGGACGACGGCCTCGGGCGCGCGCGCCGCGCGACTGGCCGTCGACCCGCGGATCGTCCCGGTGCTCTTCGTGCCGGCCACCACGTTGTCCACCCACCTGGCCCGGGGGCTGCTGCCGGCGTCCGTGCCGCACGCCGACGCCGTCCACGCCGCCGGCCGTTCCGCGCTCCTGGTGCACGCGCTCACCCGCGATCCCGCTCTGCTCCTGGAGGGGACCGAGGACCGGCTCCACCAGGCGCAGCGGGCACCCGCCATGCCGGAGAGCGCCGCGCTGCTGGCCCGGCTGCGGGCCGACGGGCACGCGGCCGTCGTCTCCGGCGCCGGCCCGTGCGTCCTGGCGCTGGCGGTGCTGGGTCCGGGCGAGGACGCCGCGACGCCGGCTGCCGCGGCGCAGGTCAGGGCGCTGCAGGAGCTGACACCGGGTGGTTGGGAGTGTCGACCCATGGCCGTCGACCCCACCGGTGCGGTCGTCACCCCGCGGCCCGGTGATCACGATGCGGTATCGTCGTCAGCGCTCGGAACACACCCGTGACGGACTGCGTTGTGAGCACTGTCGGCCTGTGTCTAGGCTGATGACGTAGCCGCCCCCGGGCGAGCCTCACGCGGGGCGTTGCAGACGGTCGATCCGTCGCCGCTGAACCCCTCGCATCCACAGACCCGCGCACTCCCGATCGATCCGATGAGTCCTCCACCGGGCTCTCGCGTTCCGGGGCCGGGTCACCTCCTGCGCTGGTAGGCGCAGGTCACCGCAGGGAAGGACCTGTACGTGAGCGAGAGCACCGACCTCATCGACGGCGCGCACGACGCCGCCCCGTCCGACGAGGCAGCTGCCGAGAGCGCGACGGCTCCCCGTTCGCGTCGCCGGGGCAGCGGACTGTCCGGCATGCTGCTGCCCGAGCTGCAGCGTCTGGCCGGCGAACTGGGCATCCCCGGGACCGGCAAGATGCGCAAGAGCGACCTCGTCGCCGCCATCTCCGAACGCCAGGTCGGCGGCGCTCCCGCCGCCGAGGCGCCCGCCGCTGCGCCGGCCACCGCCCCGGACGTGTCGGCCCCGCGCGCCGACGAGACCCTCGCCGGTGGTGCCGCTGCTCAGGCTGCGCCCCTGGAGGCCCCCGTCAGTGGCGGCGCCAACAGCGGCCCGGTGGTCGGCACCGACACTGCTCCCTCCGGCACTGCCCCCGCCGACGACGCCCCCACGGGCCGTCGCCGCCGCGCGGCGAGCCGTCCGGCGGGTGCCCCCACCGGCGACGCCTCGACCAGCACCCCCGACGCACCGGCGAGCCCGGCCGCCGCGGACGAGGTCGCCCAGCCGACCCCGGCCGAGGGGACTGCCGCGGACACCGATCAGGCTCCGCAGGCCGACACCCGCAGCGGCGGCGACCGGCCCCAGCGCAGCCGCAACCGGGACCGCGCCGAGCGTGGCCCCCGGGAGGGTGGCGAGCGCGAGGAGCGTGCCCCCCGCGAGGACCGCAACCGGGACGCCGGCAACCGCGACGAGCGGGCCACCCGCGACTCCGGCCCCCGCGAGGACCGCACCCGTGACGCCGGCAGCCGCGACGCCGACCGGGACGAGCGGGGGAACCGCGACTCCGGCCGGGAGGACCGCAACCGGGACTCCAGCCGCGACGAGCGGGGCAACCGGGACGGCGCGGACCGCGACGGTGAGCAGCGCGGCGGGCGCAACCGCACCGACGGCGAGTCCGGGCGCCCGGGTCGCAACAACCGGGACGGCAACCGCCCCGACGCCCCGGGCAACCGTGGCGACGCGGGCGCCAACCGCAACGACACGCGTGGCGACACCCGTGGCGAGGCCCGTGGTGAGGCCCGGAACGACGAGGACGACGACGACTTCGAGGGCAGCCGCGGTCGCCGCGGTCGCCGGTACCGCGACCGCAACCGGCGCGGCAGCAGCGCCGGTGGGCGCGAGCGCTTCGACCAGGGCGAGCCCACCGTCAGCGAGGACGACGTCCTGCTGCCGGTGGCGGGCATCCTGGACGTGCTGGACAGCTACGCGTTCGTCCGCACGTCGGGGTACCTGACCGGCCCGAACGACGTCTACGTCTCGCTGTCCCAGGTGCGGCGTTACGGCCTGCGCCGCGGTGACGCAATCACCGGGGCGGTCCGTCAGCCCCGGGAGGGCGAGAAGAAGGACAAGTACAACGCGCTCGTCCGGCTGGACTCGGTCAACGGGCTGGACCCGGAGCAGGCGCGCAACCGCCCCGAGTTCACCAAGCTGACCCCGCTCTACCCGCAGGACCGCCTGCGGTTGGAGACCGAGTCGCACCTGATGACCACCCGGCTCATCGACCTGGTCATGCCGATCGGCAAGGGCCAGCGGGCGCTGATCGTCAGCCCGCCGAAGGCCGGCAAGACGATGGTCCTGCAGTCGATCGCCAACGCGATCACGACCAACAACCCCGAGGTCCACCTCATGGTGGTGCTGGTCGACGAGCGGCCCGAAGAGGTCACCGACATGCAGCGCTCGGTGAAGGGCGAGGTCATCGCCTCGACCTTCGACCGGCCGCCGGCGGACCACACCACGGTCGCGGAGCTGTCGATCGAGCGGGCCAAGCGCCTGGTCGAGATGGGCCACGACGTCGTCGTCCTGCTCGACTCGATCACCCGGCTGGGTCGCGCCTACAACCTGGCGGCCCCCGCCAGCGGGCGCATCCTGTCCGGTGGTGTCGACTCCACGGCGCTCTACCCGCCGAAGCGCTTCCTCGGTGCAGCCCGCAACATCGAGAACGGTGGCTCGCTGACGATCATCGCCTCGGCGCTGGTCGAGACCGGTTCGACGATGGACACGGTCATCTTCGAGGAGTTCAAGGGCACCGGGAACGCGGAGATCAAGCTGGATCGGCGGCTCGCCGACAAGCGGGTCTTCCCCGCGGTCGACGTGAACGCCTCGGGCACCCGCAAGGAGGAGATCCTCCTCTCGCCCGACGAGCTGGCGATCATCATCAAGCTGCGCCGGGTGCTGTCCGCCCTGGAGCCCCAGCAGGCCCTGGAGCTGCTGCTCGACCGGATGCGCAAGACGCGCAACAACATCGAGTTCCTGATGCAGGTGCAGAAGACGACGCTGGGCGTGAACGAGAAGGACTGACGAAGGCCCCCTGCTCCCCGCCGCGTGCCAGCTCGCGGCGGGGCTCGGCAGGGGGGCCGTACACTGGGCGATCGAGCCTCCGCCGTCAGGGTCGCCCAGTTCCCCGACGGTGCAACGACCAGGCGACAGACCAGCAGACCACGAGACCAGAGAGAGGGTGTACCGGCATGAAGGCCGACATCCACCCGCAGTACAACGTCACCGAGGTGACCTGTGGTTGCGGTAACACGTTCACCACCCGCAGCACCTCGCCGACCGGTCAGCTGACCGTCGAGGTCTGCTCGGCGTGCCACCCCTTCTACACCGGCAAGCAGAAGATCCTGGACACCGGTGGCCGTGTCGCCCGCTTCGAGAAGCGGTTCGGCAAGCGCGCTGCCGGTACCCCGGCCGACAAGTAGCACCCCCGACGGCGCCTGCGCCGCCCTGCACCAGGGCGGCACAGGCGCCGTCGTCGTGTCCGCACCCCGCCTGGGGCCTGCGGGATCGAGCAGGAGCGGGATCGACGACCAGGAGGAGTGCCCGTGAGCAGCAGCACCGGAGCCGGCAGCGACCGGCTCGCCGGCCTGCTCGCCGAGCACCGTGAGCTCGAGGCCGAGCTCGCCGACCCGGCGGTGCACGCCGACGCCGCGCGGGCCCGCCGGCTGGGGCGGCGGTACGCCCAGCTCGCACCGGTCGTGGAGACCGCACGTGCCCTGGACGCTGCGGCCGACGACCTCGCCGCCGCCCGGGAGCTCGCCGGGGAGGACCCCTCCTTCGCCGCCGAGGCCGAGGAGCTGGCCGGCAGCGTCGGTGAGCTGACCGGCCGGCTCACCGAGCTGCTGCTGCCCAAGGACCCCGACGACGAGAAGGACGTCATCCTCGAGATCAAGGCGGGGGAGGGCGGGGCGGAGTCGGCGTTGTTCGCCGGCGACCTGCTGCGGATGTACCTGCGCTACGCCGAGCGGCGCGGCTGGGCGACCGAGGTCCTCGACGCCGTCCCGGCCGAGCTGGGCGGGTACAAGGACGTCGCCGTGGCGATCAAGTCGCGCACCGACGAGGGCATCTTCGCCCGGCTGAAGTTCGAGGCCGGGGTGCACCGCGTGCAGCGGGTCCCGGTCACCGAGTCCCAGGGCCGGATCCACACCTCGGCGGCGGGGGTGCTCGTGCTCCCCGAGGCCGAGGAGGTCGACGTCAGCGTCGACCCGAACGACCTGCGCATCGACGTCTTCCGTTCCTCCGGGCCCGGTGGGCAGAGCGTCAACACCACCGACTCGGCAGTGCGGATCACCCACCTGCCCTCCGGGATCGTGGTGAGCTCGCAGAACGAGAAGAGCCAGCTGCAGAACCGTGAGTCCGCGCTGCGGGTGCTGCGTTCCCGGCTGCTCGCCGCCGCGCGGGAGGAGGCCGCCGCCACCGCGTCGGACCAGCGGCGCAGCCAGGTGCGCACGGTCGACCGCAGCGAGCGGGTGCGCACCTACAACTTTGCGGAGAACCGCATCGCCGACCACCGGGTCGGCTTCAAGGCGCACAACCTGGACCAGGTGCTGGACGGCGACCTGGACCCGGTGCTCGACGCGCTCACCGCCGCCGCGACGGCCGAGCTGCTGGCGGCCGGCTCCTGACCGCCGCCCGCACCCTGCTCACCGACGCGGCGCGGCGGCTCGCCGAGGCCGGGGTGGAGTCGCCGCGGGTGGACGCCGAGCTGTTGCTCGCCGCCGTCCTGGGCACCTCCCGCGCCGCCCTGCTCACCGCTGGTGACGTGCCCGCGGCCGCCGCCGAGCGGTTCGCCGGGTGGATCGAGCTGCGCGCCGACCGGGTGCCGCTGCAGCACCTCACCGGCACCGCCCCCTTCCGGCACCTCGAGCTCGCCGTCGGGCCCGGGGTGTTCGTGCCCCGCCCGGAGACCGAGCTCATCGCCGGCTGGGTGCTCGAGCGCGTCGCCGGGCAGGACGCGCCGCTCGTCGTCGACCTGGGCAGCGGGTCCGGGGCGATCGCGCTGTCGGTGGCCCACGAGCACCCCGGTGCCCGGGTGGTCGCCGTGGAGCGGGACGCCGGGGCCATCGAGTGGACCCGGCACAACGCCCGCACCCGGGCCGCGGCCGGTGACACCCCGGTCGACGTGCGCTCCGGGGACATGACCGACCCGTTGCTGCTCGCCGAGCTCGACGGCACCGTCGACGTCGTCGTCTCCAACCCGCCCTACGTGCCCGACGGCGCCCGGTTGCCGCGGGAGGTCACCGAGCACGACCCGCCGCTGGCGCTGTGGGGCGGGCCGGACGGGCTGGACGTCGTCCGGGGCCTGCTGGGCACCGCCGCCCGGCTGCTGCGGCCCGGCGGCTGGCTGGGCATCGAGCACGCCGACCAGCAGGGGGCCTCGCTGCCGGCGCTGGTGCGGGCTCACGGCGGCTGGGCCGGGGTGGCCGACCACGCCGACCTCGCCGGCCGGCCCCGCTACACCACGGCACGGTGGACGGGGACTCAGCTGGCCGGGCACCACTCCGCCACGTAGGCAGGGTCGCCCGGTACCGACACCGCCAGGTCGCGGCGCTGCACGCTCAGGCCCGCGACACCGCAGGCCGCGGCGAACCCCTCGTCGGTGTACTCGACGTCGAGCACCACGGCATAGGCGTCGGTGAAGGTCGTGCACTCGTCGTAGGCGCCGCAGTCCTCGACCACGGCGAAGTCGAACCCCAGGCCCGTGCCGGCCAGCTCGGGGGCGTTCTTCTGCGCGACCGCGAGACCGGCGGCGTGCGCCCGGTCGACCAGCAGCCGCGCCATCGCCGCCGCGTCGGCCCGGTCCAGCAGGCCCCCGGACCGGGTCCAGCTGTCCAGGTTGTCCAGCTCGACGGCGGCGAACCCGTCGGCGGCGCAGCCGGTGAGCCAGCCGCCCACCCGCTCCGCGAGACGCTCGCGCCGATCGGCGGTGGAGACGTCGAGCAGGTGCTCGCCGGGCCAGTCCGGGTCCTCGACCAGCTCCCCGCCGTCGCGCAGCAGCAGGTCGGCGGGGAGCTCCGTGGCGCCCGGCTGGGTCTGGAAGGCGTTGACGTAGCAGACCGGGTACCCATCGCCCGGCTCGGCGGTGCGGTCGCGGACCACCACCTGTACGCCGTCCGCCGGTGGGTGGGCCCCGCCCAGCTGATAGTCGAAGCGGGCTCCGGTGGCCGGTGCGGTGACCTGCGCCGCGGGCGCCCCGGCCTCCCCGCAGCCGGCCAGCAGCAGCACGAGGGACGTCGCCACCGCCCACCTGTGCACGAGGGCGCAGCGTAGGTGGAGCAGACTGCGCACTCGTGCCCGACGTCTATGACTGCAGTGACCCCGACCAGCGCGAGGCCGGCCTGACCGAGGCCGCCATGGCGCTGTCCCGCGGTGAGCTCGTGCTGCTCCCGACGGACACCGTGTACGGCGTGGCCGCCGACGCCTTCACCCCGGCCGCGGTGACCCGACTGCTGGCCGCCAAGAACCGGGGCCGGAACATGCCGGTCCCCGTGCTGGTGGGGGAGGCATCGACGCTGGCCGGGCTGGTCGTCGTCGTGCCCCCGGTCGCCCACCAGCTGGCCGAGGCCTTCTGGCCCGGCGGGCTGACCCTGGTGGTCGAGCACGCGCCGTCGCTGGCGTGGGACCTCGGGGACGCCGAGGGGACCGTCGCCGTCCGGCTGCCGGACGACGACGTCACCCGGGACCTGCTGCGCCGGACCGGCCCGCTGGCGGTCTCCAGTGCCAACCGTTCCGGCCGGCCGGCCGGCACGACCGCGGCGGAGGCGGCCTACCAGCTGGGCGAGCACGCGGCGGTGGTCCTGGACGGCGGGCCGCGCACCGGGTCGGCGCCCAGCACCATCGTCGACTGCACGGCCCCGACCCCCCGGGTGCTGCGGCTGGGCGCGATCAGCCTCGAGCAGCTCCGCGAGGTCGTCCCGGAGATCACTGATTAGAAGGCGACCCTGACGGGCCGCAACGCGGCCAACGGCCGTCCCCCCTGCTGCGCCGAGCCGCTTCGTGCGATGCCGGCGGGACCCTCCGGGCCCGCGCCGGCCTCCCACAGTGGTCCTCCGGACGATGCCGTGGTCCGGTCTCGAGGTCGTCGTCAGGTGGTGGTCGCGTCGCGGGTGGTCGCGTCGCGGGTGGTCGCGTGGTGGCTGTCCGGTCTCGCGGTCCGTGCGGTGGTGGGCCTGTCCCGAGATCGTGACCCGGCGGCGGCCGGAGGCTGCCCGCCGGCGGGGCACGACACGGCTCACCGCGTCCTGGGGGACGGCACCTGGCCGCGGTGCGATCCGGAGGATCGCGGAGTCGTAGCGATACCGTGGTGCGACAGCCGCGCGCCTCTCACGACGAGTGCACGCGGGCACCGGCACCGAGCAGCAGGAGTGCACCCGCGATGAGCACCCCGGCCACCACCCCCTACTGGGGCCCCGACTTCGACGCCCTGGCCGACTTCGACCCGGAGATCTCCGGCGTCGTCCTCGACGAGCTCGACCGGCTGCGGGGTGGACTGCAGCTGATCGCCAGCGAGAACTTCACCAGCCCCGCCGTCCTGGCCGCGCTGGGCAGCACGCTGTCGAACAAGTACGCCGAGGGTTACCCGGGGCGCCGCTACTACGGCGGCTGCGAGGTCGTCGACCGCGCCGAGGAGATCGGCATCGCCCGCGGCAAGGAGCTGTTCGGCGCCGAGCACGTCAACCTGCAGCCGCACTCCGGTGCCAGCGCGAACCTGGCGGCCTACGGCGCCTTCCTGCAGCCCGGGGACACCCTGCTGGGCATGGCGCTGCCGCACGGCGGGCACCTGACCCACGGCACCAAGGTCTCCTTCTCCGGCAAGTGGTTCAACGCCGTGCAGTACGGCGTCGACGAGAAGACCGAGCACATCGACTACGACCAGGTCCGCGACCTGGCCCGCGAGCACCGGCCCAAGCTCATCGTCGCCGGGGGCTCGGCGATCCCGCGACTGATCGACTTCGCCGCCTTCCGCGAGATCGCCGACGAGGTCGGCGCGATCTTCATGGTCGACGCGGCCCACTTCATCGGCCTGGTGGCCGGCAAGGCGATCCCCTCGCCGGTGCCCTACGCCGACGTCGTCACCTTCACCACGCACAAGGTGCTGCGCGGCCCCCGCGGCGGGGCGATCGTCTGCAAGGCCGAGCACGCCAAGGCCATCGACAAGTCGGCCTTCCCGATGATGCAGGGCGGCCCGCTGATGCACGCCATCGCGGCGAAGGCGGTGAACCTCAAGGAGTGCCTCGCGCCCGAGTACCAGACCTACGCCCGCCAGGTGATCACCAACGCCCAGGCGCTGACCGCCGGCCTGGCCGCGGAGGGCCTGCGCCCCGTCGCCGGCGGCACCGACACCCACCTGGCGCTGCTGGACCTGCGCGAGGTCACCGACACCGCCGGCGAGCTGGTCACCGGGAAGGTGGCCGAGGCCCGCTGTGACGCGGCCGGGATCGTGCTCAACAAGAACGCCATCCCCTTCGACCCGCAGCCGGCCTCGGTCGCCTCCGGCGTCCGGGTCGGCAGCCCCTCGGTCACCACCCAGGGCATGGTGGAGAGCGACATGAAGTCGATCGCCTCGCTCATCGGCACCGCCATCCGGGACGCCGACGGCTCCCGGACGACCGAGGTCGCGGCCGGGGTGCGCGAGCTGGTCGGCGCCCACCCTGCCTACCCCGAGCCCACGCGCGTCGGCTGAGCCGTGCGCGAGTACGCCGTCGTCCTCCTCGCCGCCGCGCTGGTCACCTTCCTGGCCACGCCGGTGGTGCGGGTGGCGGCGGTCCGGTTCCGGGTGATGGCGGCGGTCCGTGACCGGGACGTGCACGTCATCCCGACCCCGCGGGGCGGGGGAGTGGCGATGTACCTCGGCGTGGCGGCCGGCGTCCTGGTCGCCTCGCAGCTGCCCTCGCTGCAGCGGAGCTTCGAGTTCAGCACCCAGACGATCGCCGTCCTGGTGGCTGGTGGGCTGATCTGCGCCCTCGGGGTGCTGGACGACCGGTTCGGCCTGGACGCGCTCACCAAGCTCACCGGCCAGATCGCCGCGGCCGGGGTGATGGTGCTGCTCGGTGTGCAGCTGGCGTACGTGTTCCTGCCGGTCGCCGACATCGGCACGCTGTCCCTGGGCCCGGACGTCGGCGTGCCGGCGACGATCCTGCTGACCGTCCTCACGGTCAACGCGCTCAACTTCATCGACGGGCTGGACGGGCTGGCCGCCGGGGTCTCGGCGATCGCGGCGCTGGCCTTCTTCGCCTACAGCTACAACCTGGGCCTGGTCGGCTTCGACGACGTGGCCAGCGCGCCCGCCCTGATCACCGCCGTGCTCGCCGGGGCCTGCCTGGGCTTCCTGCCGCACAACTTCAGCCCGGCCCGGATCTTCATGGGCGACTCCGGCTCGATGCTGGTCGGGCTGATGCTCTCGGCCGCGGCGGTCTCGGCCACCGGGCAGACCGACTCCCAGACCCTCGGCTCGGCGGCCAGCCTGCTGCCGCTGACCCTGCCCCTCCTCGTGCCGATCGCAGTGCTCTTCATCCCGTTCATCGACCTGCTCATGGCCGTGGTGCGCCGCACCCGGCGCGGTCGGTCGCCGTTCAGCCCGGACAAGATGCACCTGCACCACCGGCTGCTGTCGATCGGCCACTCGCACCGCCGGGCGGTGCTCATCATGTACTTCTGGGCCGCCCTGCTCAGCTTCGGCGCAGTCGCGCTGTCCATCACCGGCGGCACCGTCGAGGTCCTGGTGATCGTCGGCGCGCTGCTCGTGGTGGGCGTCGTCGTGGTGCTGAGCCCACGCGCCCGCCGGGCGGCGATCGCCGCCCGCGAGGCCGAGCTCGCGGCGATGCGGGACCGCAGCCGCGCCGCCCACCCGGCCAGCCGGGCGGTCCGGCAGGGCGCCGGGACGCCGCGTCCGCCCTCTGCTGCCGCACCGTCCACCCCGGCCGGGGTGCGCCGGTGAGCGGTGTCCGGACGACCGGGGACGCGCCCTGGGACCTGTCGTTCCTGCGGATCGGTCTGCTCGCCACCGGCGCGGTGACCGGGGTGGCCGCTGTCGTCGTCGGGGTGGCGCTGAGCTGGGCGGATGCGCTGACCGTGCTCATCGGCGCGGCCGTCGTCACGGCGTTCTTCTGCGTCTCGGGGCTGGTCGTGGCCTGGGCCGGCAAGGTCGACGACACGTGGACGATGCCGGCGGCGCTGGGCACCTTCGGGCTCAAGGCCCTGGTGCTGTTCCCGCTGCTCACCGGCCTGCCGGCCGAGGGGTGGCCGGACCGCCAGGTGCTGGCCTGGACCGTCGTCGCCGGTGCCCTGCTGTGGAGCGGTGTGCAGCTGCGCTGGGTCTGGACCCGGCAGCTGTTCTACGTCCCGCCGCCTGCGCCGCCGGGGGGCCCGCGGCCTTCCCCGGACGGACCGCCGCCGGGCGGCTGATAGTGTCCGAACCAATGGCCGAGGACACCTCCGAACCTGGGGGCGCACGACCACGACCTGCGCGTGCAGCTCGTCAGCCCAGTGGGGCCGACATGGGCTGGGCGGTCACCGGGACGCTCCTGTCCGGGATGGCGGTGTGGGGCGGGGTCGGGTGGCTGATCGACCAGTGGCTGGACACGCGAGTGTTCTTCCCGGGCGGGATCATCCTCGGCGTGGCAGTGGCCATCTACGTGGTCTTCAAGACCTACGGCGAACCTGACCCGGCCCCCGGGCGGATCGCCGGACACCCCCCGGGCGGACGACGGAGCCGGCCCAGGACGCAGAAGGGACAACGGTGACCTCCAGCGCCCACGCGCTCGGCGACGTGCTCGCCGTGGAGAGCGACCCCGGCGGCGGCTTCACGCCTCCGGGCGTCGGCGAGTTCTTCCCCGAGACGCTGTTCGGCTTCTCGGTCCTCGGCATCCAGTTCGACATCGACCGGATCATCCTGGCGCTGTGGCTCGCCACCGCGGTGATCCTGGTCTTCCTGGTGCTGGCGGCCCGCAAGGCCGAGATCGTCCCCGGCCGCCTGCAGTTCATCGGCGAGTCCGGCTACTCGCTCGTGCGCGACGGCATCGCCCGCGACGTGGTCGGGCCCAAGGGGCTGCCCTTCGCCCCGTTCCTGGCCTCGTTGTTCTTCTTCATCCTCGCCAACAACGCGCTCGCGATCATCCCCGGCATCCAGATCTCGCCGATGGCACGGTTCTCCTTCCCCCTGGTGCTCGCGCTGATCTGCTGGGTCGTCTACATCGCGGTCGGCATCAAGAACCAGGGTCTGTGGCCCTACTTCCGGGACATCATGTTCCTGCCGGGCGTGCCGAAGGCCGCCTACATCCTGGTGACGCCGCTGGAGCTGCTGCAGAACTTCATCGTGCGGCCGTTCACCCTGGCGATCCGGCTCTTCGCCAACCTGTTCGCGGGCCACATGCTGCTGGTGACGTTCGCGCTGGGCGCGGTCTACCTGTTCCAGGTCGGCAACTTCTCCGTGATCTTCTTCCCGCTGTCGGCGCTCATGGCGATCGTGATGACGTTCTTCGAGCTGCTGATCATCTTCCTGCAGGCCTACGTCTTCACGATGCTGATGGGCACCTACCTCAACGGTTCGGTCGAGGCCGCGCACTGACCTGACCGCGGTGGCCACCCCGGTCCACCCCACGTACTGCACCACCGCACGACCCCGCCAGCCGCCCGGTGACCACCGGGCGACCGACACAGGAGGAACACCCCGCAATGATCGAGGTTCTCGCAGAGCTCGAAGGCAGCATCGGTTCCGTCGGCTACGGCATCGCCACGATCGGCCCGGGCATCGGTGTCGGTCTGGTGTGGGCCGCCTACATCCAGGCCACCGCCCGCCAGCCCGAGTCCGCCGGGCTGACCCGCACCTACGCCTTCCTGGGCTTCGCCCTGGCCGAGGCGCTGGCCCTCATCGGCTTCGTCGCCCCCCTCGTCTACGGCACCTGATCCGTACGCCCCCCGCGTACGGTCACCCATTCCAGACAGGGACGTTGAGAGCATGAGCATCCTGGCAGCGGAGAGCCCGAACCCGCTCATCCCGGTGGTCGGCGAGATCATCATCGGGACGATCGCCTTCCTGGTCCTCCTCTTCGTGGTGTGGAAGTTCGTCGCACCCGGCTTCGAGAAGGCCTTCCAGGCGCGTCGTGCGGCGATCGAGGGCGGCATCGAGCGGGCCGAGGCCATGCAGGCCGAGGCCGAGGCTGCGCTGGCGCAGTACCGGGCCCAGCTCGCCGAGGCCCGTAACGAGGCCGCCGAGATCCGGGACTCCGCCCGGGCCGAGGGGCAGCAGATCATCGAGCAGCTGCGCACCCAGGCCCAGGAGGAGTCGGCCCGGATCGTGGCCCGCGGCGAGGAGCAGCTCGCTGCCTCCCGTCAGCAGGTCGTGGCCGAGCTGCGCGGTCAGATCGGCACCCTCGCCGTCCAGCTGGCCGGCCGGGTGGTCGGCGAGTCGCTGGCCGACGACGCCCGTCGCAGCGGGACGGTCGACCGGTTCCTCGACGAGCTGGACGAGATGGCCGCGAGCAACCCCGCCGGCAACGGCGGGGCGCAGCCGAGCTCGGGCGCCACGACCGGGAGCACGGTCTACGTCCCTGAGGGCAACCGCTGATGAACGCGTCCAGTCGGGCGGCGATGGAGGAGTCGCGGGCGGCCCTCCAGGAGAAGTCCCAGGGTGCGCGCAGCCGCAACCACGGTGACGTCCTGCTCACCCTGGCCGACGAGCTCTTCGCCGTGGCGCACCTCCTGGAGAGCCAGGCGTCGCTGCGGCGGGCGCTGTCGGACGCCTCCGTGCGGCCCGACGACCGCGCCGGGCTGGCTCAGCGGCTGCTCTCCGGGCAGTTGGGCGCCGACTCGATGTCCGTCGTCGAGACGGTCGCGCGGCAGCGCTGGTCTCGACCGCGGGACCTCGTGGAGGCCACCGAGACCCTCGCCACCGAGGCCGCACTGGACGCGGCCGACGCCCGCGGTGAGCTGGAGGGGGTCGAGGACGACCTGTTCCGATTCGGCCGCATCGTGGCCGGCGACGCCGACCTCGCCCGGATCCTGGGTGAGCGGTCCGCGCCGCGGGAGGGCAAGACCGCCCTCCTCGACCGGCTGCTGGCGGGCCGGGTCAGCCCGGTGACCGAGCGGCTGGTGCGGAACGCTCTGACCAGCCCGCACGTGCACAACCCGGAGAACGAGGTCGAGCGGCTGTCCACCATGGCCGCCCGTCGCCGGGGGCGGTCGGTCGCCCACGTGACCTCCGCCGTCCCGCTGACGGTCGCGCAGGAACGACGGCTGACCGACGTGCTCGGCCGGCTCTACGGGCGGACGATGGGCCTGCAGGTCCAGGTCGACCCCGACGTGCTCGGTGGCCTGGTCGTCCGGGTGGACGACGAGGTCATCAACGGCAGCATCGCTGCGCGACTCGAGGCCAGCGGCCGGCGGCTCGCCGGCTGAACCAGCTCGACCGGCACCGCCGCACCGCACCACCACAGACACCAGCAGGAAGAGGACGCAGAGCCATGGCCGAGCTGACGATCTCCGCGGACGAGATCCGCAGTGCCATCCAGAACTACGTCACCGACTACACCCCGGACGTCTCCCGGGAAGAGGTCGGGGTCGTCACCGAGTCCGGCGACGGGATCGCCCGGGTCGAGGGCCTGCCCTCGGTCATGACCAACGAGCTGCTCGAGTTCGAGGGCGGCGTGCGTGGCCTGGCCCTGAACCTCGACGTGCGCGAGGTCGGCGTCGTCATCCTGGGTGACTTCTCCGGCATCGAGGAGGGGCAGACGGTCCGCCGGACCGGCGAGGTCCTCTCGGTCCCCGTCGGCGACGGTTTCCTCGGCCGGGTCGTCGACCCGCTGGGCAACGCCATCGACGGCGGCAGCCCGATCGAGACCACGACCCGGCGCGCCCTGGAGCTGCAGGCGCCGACCGTGGTGCAGCGGCAGTCGGTGCACGAGCCGATGCAGACCGGCATCAAGGCCATCGACGCCATGACGCCGATCGGCCGCGGTCAGCGACAGCTGATCATCGGCGACCGGCAGACCGGCAAGTCGGCGATCGCGCTGGACACGATCATCAACCAGAAGCAGGCCTGGGCGACCGGTGACCCGGCCCAGCAGGTGCGCTGCATCTACGTGGCGGTCGGCCAGAAGGGGTCGACGATCGCGGCGACCAAGGCCGCCCTCGAGGACGCCGGCGCGATGGAGTACACGACCATCGTCGCCGCCCCCGCCTCGGAGGCAGCCGGCTTCAAGTACATCGCGCCGTACACCGGCTCGGCCATCGGCCAGCACTGGATGTACGAGGGCAAGCACGTCCTGATCGTGTTCGACGACCTCTCCAAGCAGGCCGAGGCCTACCGCGCGGTCTCGCTGCTGCTGCGCCGCCCGCCGGGCCGTGAGGCCTACCCCGGCGACGTCTTCTACTTGCACTCCCGCCTGCTCGAGCGTTGCGCGAAGCTCAACGACGAGCTGGGTGCGGGCTCGATGACCGGGCTGCCGCTCATCGAGACCAAGGGCAACGACGTGTCGGCCTACATCCCGACCAACGTCATCTCGATCACCGACGGCCAGATCTTCCTGGAGACCGGGCTCTTCAACTCCGGTGTGCGTCCGGCGATCAACGTGGGCGTCTCGGTCTCCCGCGTGGGTGGGTCGGCACAGATCAAGGCGATGAAGTCGGTCGCCGGCCGCCTGCGGCTGGACCTGGCCCAGTTCCGCGAGCTGGAGGCCTTCGCCTCCTTCTCCTCGGACCTGGACGACTCCAGCCGGGCGACCCTGGAGCGTGGCCAGCGCCTGGTCGAGCTCCTCAAGCAGGGCCAGTACTCCCCGTACCCGGTGGAGCGCGAGGTCGTGTCGCTGTGGCTCGGCACGACCGGCAAGCTCGACCGCGTCCCGGTGCCCGACGTCCGCCGCTTCGAGGTGGAGTTCCTGGAGTTCCTCGACCGGAGCGACAACGTCGTCTTCGACACGATCCGGACCTCCAAGAAGCTCGAGGAGGACACCGTGTCCAGCCTCGAGTCCGCCGTCGAGGAGTTCTACGGCCGGTTCACCACCTCCGACGGCGAGTCGCTCCGGGTCAACGAGCCCGAGGCCGAGGCCATGGACGCGCGCGAGCGGGGCCAGGAGACCGTCCAGGTCAAGCGGGCCGGCTGACGATGGCCGGTTCCCTCCGCGCGCTGCGCCGCCGGATCCGCTCCACCCAGTCGACGAAGAAGATCTTCTCGGCCCAGGAGCTGATCGCCGGTGCCCGCATCGTGCGTGCCCAGGCCCGGGTCGAGGCCTCCAAGCCGTACTCCCGGGAGATCACCCGCGTGCTGTCGGCGCTGGCCGGCTCGGCGAGCCTGGACCACCCGTTGCTGACCGAGCGGGAGAACCCCCGGCGGGTCGCCGTCCTGGTGATCACCTCCGACCGTGGGTTCGCCGGCTCGTACAACGTCAACGTGCTGCGCCGCACCGAGGAGCTCCTCGCCCTGCTGCGCAACGAGGGCAAGGAGCCGCTGCTGTACGTCGTCGGCCGCAAGGGCGAGACGTACTACCGGTTCCGTGACCGGGAGATGGAGGAGACCTGGACCGGTTTCTCCGAGCAGCCCGGCTACGAGAACGCCCAGGAGATCGGCCGGACGCTCATCGCCGCCTTCACCGCTGGTGAGGACGACGACGAGACCGGTGGCGGTGCCGACGACGTGCTTGGCGTGGACGAACTGCACATCGTCTTCACCGAGTTCCGGTCCCTGCTCTCCCAGGTGCCGGTGGCCAACCGGATGGCGCCGCTGGTGGTGGAGGAGGTCGACGAGCTGCGCGACGAACGTGACGCGCAGGTCGAGGAGTCGCACAGCACCGACATCACCCCGGCCTACGAGTTCGAGCCGTCGGCCGAGCAGCTGCTGGACGCCCTGTTGCCCAAGTACGTGACCACCCGGATCTACGCGGCCCTGCTCGAGGCAGCGGCCTCGGAGTCGGCGTCGCGCCGGCGGGCGATGAAGTCGGCGTCCGACAACGCCGAGGAACTGGCCAAGAACCTCTCCCGGCAGGCCAACCAGGCCCGCCAGGCCGAGATCACCCAGGAGATCAGCGAGATCGTCGGCGGCGCCGACGCGCTGGTGTCGGCCAACGCCGACGACTGAGCCACCCGCCCCGTCCGCGGCACCAGTCGCCGCGGACGGGGACACTCAAGACGCGAGACCACCGAGCCCGAGGGCAGGAGAGCAGCACAGATGACCGTCACCGAGGAACGTCCGTCCAGCCAGGAGACCGTCGGCGCAGGCCGCGTCGTCCGGGTCACGGGCCCGGTCGTCGACGTCGAGTTCCCCCGCGACGCGATGCCCGAGCTCTTCAACGCCCTCAAGGTCGAGGTCACCCTCGCCGACCTGGGCAAGACGCTGACCCTGGAGGTCGCCCAGCACCTGGGCGACAACGTGGTCCGCACCATCTCGATGGCCCCGACCGACGGCCTGGTCCGTGGCGCCCAGGTGCGCGACACCGGGTCCCCGATCATGGTGCCCGTCGGCGAGGTCGTCACCGGGCACGTCTTCAACGCGCTGGGCGAGTGCCTGGACACCCCCGGGTACGCCGAGGACGCGCTGCACTGGTCGATCCACCGCAACGCGCCCAAGTTCGACCAGCTCGAGGGTCGCACCGAGCTGCTGGAGACCGGGATCAAGGTCATCGACCTGCTGACCCCCTACGTCCGCGGCGGGAAGATCGGCCTGTTCGGCGGTGCCGGCGTGGGCAAGACGGTGCTCATCCAGGAGATGATCCGTCGCGTCGCCCAGGAGTTCGGTGGCGTGTCCGTGTTCGCCGGCGTCGGCGAGCGCACCCGTGAGGGCAACGACCTGATCACCGAGATGACCGAGTCCGGCGTCATCAACTCGACCGCCCTGGTCTTCGGCCAGATGGACGAGCCGCCGGGCACCCGGCTCCGGGTGGCACTGTCGGCCCTGACGATGGCGGAGTACTTCCGCGACGAGCAGGACCAGGACGTGCTGCTCTTCATCGACAACATCTTCCGGTTCACCCAGGCCGGCTCCGAGGTCTCCACCCTGCTCGGGCGCATGCCCTCCGCGGTGGGCTACCAGCCGACCCTGGCCGACGAGATGGGCACGCTGCAGGAGCGGATCACCTCCACGCGGGGCCGGTCCATCACCTCGCTGCAGGCGATCTACGTGCCCGCCGACGACATCACCGACCCGGCGCCGCACACCACGTTCGCCCACCTGGACGCGACGACGGTGCTCTCCCGGCCGATCTCGGAGAAGGGCATCTACCCGGCCGTCGACCCGCTGGACTCCACCAGCCGGATCCTCGACGCGCAGTACATCGGGCAGGAGCACTACGACACGGCCCGTGAGGTGCAGCGGATCCTGCAGCGCTACCAGGAGCTGCAGGACATCATCGCGATCCTCGGCATCGACGAGCTCGGTGAGGAGGACAAGGTCACCGTCAACCGGGCCCGTCGCATCGAGCGCTTCCTGTCGCAGAACATGTTCGTCGCCGAGGCGTTCACCGGTCAGCCGGGGTCCTACGTCCCGCTGTCGGAGACCCTGCAGGCCTTCAAGGCGGTCGCGGCCGGCGAGTACGACCACGTCCCCGAGCAGGCCTTCTTCATGTGCGGTGGCCTCGAGGACCTCGAGCGGAACTACGACAAGCTCAAGAAGAGCTGATCGAGGACCCCTCGCTCCCGCCGCTCGCGACGGGGACCGGCGAGGGGTCGTCCGAGCACCGCGCCACGGCCGGGCACTCCTTCGGGGTGCCCGGCCGTGGCGTTCTCCGGCCTCCTGCGCCGGTCCAGAGCGGGGGACCGGTGACGGTCCGCGCGCGGGCGGCGCCGGTGCGCTGGCGGCGCGCCATCCGATCGGGTGGGCCGCAGCCGTGGACCTCAAGTTCGGGCGGCCGGGTGACGAACATGTCCATCGGAACGTCCGAGCGGCGGGCGTCATGCACAGGAGTTCGACTCGTGCACACCTGGCACCTGGCAGCGGCGCTGCGCAGCGGGACGACGATGACGGCGACCTCGATGAGCGGGACCACCCGCCACGACGCAGCACCGGACGACGCGATGGAGTGGAGCTGGCCGCCGTACGCGCCGCTGGCCGTGGACGGTGAACCGTTCGACACGACCGAGTGGGCGCCGCCGTCGGTGGTCTGGCACCCCCAGCTGCGGCTCGGGCGTTGGACGGTCGTCTACCGCCGCACCGTCTGCTGAGCGGCCCGCTGCCCGCACCGCTGACCGGCGCTCGGCGGCGCGCTCGACAGGAGCCCTCTCCCCAACCCGAGTGTGTCCGCGAGGCTGGTGACAGCCTGTGGCGGAACCGGGGCCACGCCGCCGGTACAGTGGGGGAGACCCGCTGCCGCTCCGACCGGACCGGCGGCCCGCATCACCGGCCTGGCTCGGGCGGTCGATGACCCTGGAGGACATACGTGGCGACCCTGCAGGTCGAGCTCGTGGCCGTGGAGAAGATGCTCTGGTCCGGTGAGGCCAGCATGGTCATCGCCCGCACGACCGAAGGTGAGCTGGGTGTCCTGCCGGGTCACTCGCCACTGCTGGGCGAGCTGGCTCCCGGTGGGGTCGTGACGATCCGCACGGAGTCCGGGGAGGACCTCGTCGTCGCCGCGCACGGTGGCTTCCTCTCGGTGACCGAGCGAGGCGTCTCCATCCTGGCCGAGACCGCCGAGATCTCCACCGACATCGACGTGGAGCGGGCTCGCGAGGCGCTCCGCCGCGCGGAGCAGGACAGCGATGACCCAGAGGCCGTCGCCGCCGCGAGGCGGGCACAGTCCCGGCTCCGCGCCGCCGGCCAGGACGCCTGACCGCCGTCCGAGTCCGTCCCTGACCCGCCTCGGCTGACGAGCCCCGCCCGGTGACCACCGCCGTCCTGGTCGTCGTCGGGCTGTTGCTGGTCGCCCTGGTGGCCGCCTTCCTGCTGCGTCGGCGGTTCCTGCTCTCCGGCCTGGGGGCGGTCACCATGTGGCTGCGCGCCCCGGGCACCTCCCGCTGGGCCGTGGGTGTCGCCTGGTACTCCGGCGACACCCTGCTCTGGTACCGCGCGCTGTCCCTGTCCGTCCGGCCGAACCGGCGGCTGTGCCGCGCCCAGTTCCAGGTCGACGCCCGGCGTCGCCCGACCGCGGCGGACCTGTCGCTGCCCGACGACAGCGTGATCCTCACGGTGCGCACCGGAGCCGGGCCCCAGGAGCTCGCGATGGACTCCTCGACGGTGACCGGGTTCCTGTCCTGGATCGAGTCCGCCCCGCCGGTCGACCGCTGAGCGGCCGAGCCGTCGTCCGGCTCAGGACTCCGGCTGAGCGGTGCGGGCGGCGCGCTGGGCGTGCACGCCGCTGTGCGCGCCGGGCTCCCACAGCACGTCGCCGTCGGGGTTGGCGCTGCGGGCGAGGATGAAGAGCAGGTCCGACAGTCGGTTGAGGTACCGGGCGGTCTCGGTGTTGGTCCGCTCCGCGTCGTCGGCCAGCAACGCCCAGACGCTGCGCTCGGCCCGCCGGGCGACCGTGCGCGCCGTGTGGAGCAGCGCCGCCAGCGGGGTGCCGCCCGGGAGCACGAACGAAGTGAGCGCGGGGAGCTCGGCGTTGGCCGTGTCGCAGGCCGCCTCGAGTCGCTCCGTGTACGCCGCGGTGATCCGCAGCGGCGGGTGCTCCGGCGCCTCCTGGATCGGGGTGGAGAGGTCGGCGCCCACGTCGAACAGGTCGTTCTGCACGCTGCGGAGCAGCTCGGTGACCTCGGTCGACGGCCCGCCCAGGGCGATGGCGACCCCGATCGCGCTGTTGGTCTCGTCGACGTCGGCGTAGGCGATCAGCCGCGCATCCGTCTTGGCCACCCGGGACATGTCCCCGAGGTGGGTCTGCCCGGCGTCACCGGTGCGCGTGTAGATGCGGGTCAGCCGGACGGTCATGGTCCCGAGACTAGGCCGGACCAGGCGGTGCGTCGCCACCCCTGCGCCCGGTCGGGCTCCGTCCGCGCGCGCCTCTAGGCTGGGCGGGTGGACTGCTTCGAGGTGACCGGCGGGTCGTCCCTGCGCGGCCGCGTCCGGGTCACCGGCGCCAAGAACAGCGCGCTGAAGCTCATGGCGGCAGCGTTGCTCGCCCCGGGCCGGACGACGCTGGACGAGGTGCCCGACATCCTCGACGTCGCGATCATGAGCGAGGTGCTGCGGCGCCTGGGCTGTGGCGTGACCTTCGAGCGCTACCCGCTGGAGGCGGGCGGCAGCCCGAGCGGCGGCGGGCGGGTGCTGATCGACGTGCCCGAGCGCCCCTCCACCGAGACCGACTACGACCTGGTCCGCCGGATGCGCGCGTCGATCAGCGTGCTCGGCCCGCTGGTGGCCAGGCTGGGCACCGCCAAGGTGGCCCTGCCCGGCGGCGACGCCATCGGTTCCCGCGGGCTGGACATGCACATCGCCGGCCTGGAGCGGCTCGGCGCGACCGTGGTGAACGAGCACGGCTTTCTGATCGCGACGGCCCCCAAGCTCGTCGGCACCTCGATCTGGCTCGACTTCCCCTCCGTCGGGGCCACCGAGAACCTGGTGATGGCCGCCGCCCTCGCCCAGGGGACGACGATCGTGGACAACGCCGCCCGTGAGCCGGAGATCGTCGACCTCTGCCGGATGCTGGTCGCGATGGGCGCCGAGATCGAGGGTGCCGGCACCTCCACCATCACCGTGGAGGGCGTCCGGGAGCTGCGGCCTGTGGCCTACTCGACCGTCCCGGATCGCATCGTCGCGGGCACCTGGGCGATCGGTGCGGTGATGACCCGGGGCGACCTGGTGATCGAGCGGGCGGTGGCCGAGCACCTGAGCGTGCCGCTGGAGAAGCTCGTCAACGCCGGGGCGACCGTGGAGTCCCTGGACGACGGCATCCGGGTGGCGATGGCGGACCGGCCACGGGGCATGGACATCGTGACGCTCCCGTTCCCCGGCTTCCCGACCGACCTGCAGCCGATGGCCGTGGCGCTGGCCGCGGTCTCCAGCGGCACCGCGCTGATCACCGAGAACGTCTTCGAGGGACGGTTCATGTTCGTCAACGAGCTGGTCCGCCTCGGGGCCGACGTGCGCATCGACGGCCACCACGCGGTCGTGCGGGGCCGGGAACGGCTCTCCAGCGCCCCGGTGCTGGCCACCGACATCCGCGCCGGCGCCGGGCTGGTGCTCGCCGGCCTGCTGACCGACGGCGTCACCGAGGTGCAGGACGTGCACCACGTCGACCGCGGCTACCCGGACTTCACCGACCAGCTGCGCGGTGTGGGCGTGCAGATCGAGCGGACCCAGCGTCCGAGCTGACGGATCGGCCCCCTCGCAGGGGCCCGGACCGAGCGGAGCGAGGTCTGGGGGGCGAGGGGGCCTTCGTCAGCGCTCCCCGAAGGACAGCGCGAGCGCGCGGGCGCGCTGCAGGTCCTCGGGGAAGACGAGCACGTCCGCCCGGTGCGCGGCCGGCTCGCGGATCGTGGACCGGATGCCGGCGTCGCTCAGCACGGCCCGCAGCGCCAGCGCCGAGTCCCTGCGGGTGAGCGTGGCCACCGGTGTCAGCAGCTCCTCGCGCTGCACCGGGGTGCCCGACGTGGTGTCCGAGGCGAAGGCCCAGCGGAGGAAGAGCCCGATCAGGACCAGCATCAGGAAGGCGATGACCGGCCCCACGGCGTAGTGCAGGCTCCCAGCGTCGATCGGCACGCTGACCCCCTCCGGAGGGGCGCGACCGGCCGGTCGCGAGCCCGGAGCCGAGTGTGCCACCGCGGGGGGAGGCCCGTGGCTACTGATGAGTAACCGCCCTACACTCCGCTGGCATGCCGTTCCCTTCAGCGCCGAAGGACCGCGACCGTCCCTGGGTCATGCGCACCTATGCCGGCCACTCCTCGCCCGCGGAGTCCAACGCCCTCTACCGGCGGAACCTCGCCAAGGGCCAGACCGGGTTGTCGGTCGCCTTCGACCTCCCCACCCAGACCGGCTACGACCCCGACGACGAGCTGGCCGTCGGGGAGGTCGGCAAGGTCGGGGTGCCGGTGACGCACATCGGTGACATGCGGGCGCTGTTCGACGGCATCCCGCTGGACGAGATGAACACGTCGATGACGATCAACGCGACCGCGATGTGGCAGCTCGCGCTCTACCAGGCGGTCGCGGAGGAGCACGGCCACGACGTCGCGCAGCTGGCCGGGACGACGCAGAACGACATCATCAAGGAGTACCTGTCGCGGGGGACCTACGTCTTCCCGCCGGCGCAGAGCATGCGGCTGATCACCGACATGGTCGCCTACACCGTGACGGCGATGCCGCGGTGGAACCCGATCAACATCTGCAGCTATCACCTGCAGGAGGCCGGGGCCACGCCGGTGCAGGAGATCGCCTACGCGATGAGCACCGCGATCGCCGTCCTGGACTCGGTGCGCGACTCCGGGCAGGTGCCGCCGGAGCGCTTCGGTGACGTCGTCGCCCGGATCTCCTTCTTCGTCAACGCCGGGGTCCGGTTCGTCGAGGAGATGTGCAAGATGCGCGCCTTCGGTCAGCTCTGGGACGAGCTGACCGCGGAGCGCTACGGCGTCGCCGACCCGAGGCAGCGGCGCTTCCGGTACGGGGTGCAGGTCAACTCCCTGGGCCTGACCGAGGCGCAGCCGGAGAACAACGTCCAGCGGATCGTGCTGGAGATGCTCGCGGTCACGCTGTCCCGGGACGCCCGGGCGCGGGCGGTGCAGCTGCCGGCCTGGAACGAGGCGCTCGGCCTGCCGCGGCCCTGGGACCAGCAGTGGTCGCTGCGGCTGCAGCAGGTCCTGGCGTTCGAGACCGACCTGCTGGAGTACGAGGACCTGTTCACCGGTTCGGTGGTGGTCGAGCGCAAGGTCGCCGAGCTGGTCGAGGGCGCCCGGGTGGAGATCGCCCGGGTGCAGGAGCTGGGCGGCGCGGTGGCCGCGGTCGAGTCCGGCTACATGAAGAGCGAGCTGGTGACCTCGCTGGCCCAGCGCCGGCGGCGGATGGAGAGCGGGGAGGACGTCGTCGTCGGGGTGAACCGCTACACGACCAGCGAGCCCAACCCCCTGCTGGCCGACCTCGAGACCGCGATCCAGAGCGTCGACCCGGCGGTCGAGGCGGCGGCGCAGGCGGCGGTGCAGCGGTGGCGCGCGGAGCGGGCACCCGAGGCGGTGGCCGCGGCGCTCGACGAGCTGCGCGCAGCCGCGGCCACCGACCAGAACCTGATGGCCGCCACGCTGTGCTGCGCACGGGCCGGCGTGACCACGGGGGAGTGGGCCGGCGCGCTGCGCGCGGTGTTCGGTGAGTACCGGGCCCCGACCGGCGTGGGTGGGGCCAGCGCCGGTGCGGCCGACGCGAGCCTGACCGAGGTGCGGGAGCTGGTCCGGCGCACCGGCGCAGAGCTCGGGGGGCGGCTCCGCTTCCTGGTCGGCAAGCCCGGGCTGGACGGGCACTCCAACGGCGCCGAGCAGATCGCCGTGCGGGCCCGGGACGCCGGGTTCGAGGTGGTCTACCAGGGGATCCGGCTCACCCCGGCGCAGATCGTCTCCGCGGCCGTCGAGGAGGACGTGCACGTGGTCGGGCTGTCGGTGCTCTCCGGGTCGCACCTGCAGGTCGTCCCGGCAGTGCTGGCCGGCCTGCGGGCGGCCGGTCTGGACGACGTCCCGGTGGTCGTCGGCGGGATCGTCCCCGACGGCGATGCGCGGCGGTTGCGGGACCTCGGCGTGGCCCGGGTCTTCACGCCCAAGGACTTCGGGATCACCGACATCATGGCCGAGGTGGTCGCCGTCGTCCGGGAGGCGAACGGCCTCGCGGCGGACGCCGCCGTCCCCGTCTGAGTGACCGCGCTCCAGCACCCTGGAGGCGATGTGCGGGTGCTGGGCTGCCAGCCCGGTGGTCACCTCGAGTGGGTCGAGGACGACCACGCCGAGCTGCTGGCCGTCCAGGCGGCCCGCCGGTGACCGACCGAGGGACCGACCCGGCCGTCACCCGAGCCGGACGACGACGCCCTCGGTCGCGCTGCGGCGGGCGGCGTCGAGCACGGTGAGCGAGGCGACCGCGTCCTGCGGCTCGACCGGCACGGCGCCCAGGCCGCGGACGGCGGCGGCGAACGCCGGGTAGAACGTGTCCCAGGCGCCGGGCAGGGTGGGCACCCGGTACTCGTGGTCCCCCCGCAGCACCCGGCCCCAGCGGGCCTCCGGCTCGGCGCCCCACTCCGGACCGCGGGTGGCGGGGGTCTCCCCGGCGACCAGCGCCTCCTCCTGGCCGTCCATCGGCCCGCCGACGACGTAGCTGCCGGCCGTGCCGGTGACCCGGAACCGGTTCCCCGGTGCGCCCTCGCTCCAGCTGCCGGCCAGGTGCGAACGGGCGCCGCCGGCGTGCGTGAGGGCGACGAAGACGTCGTCGTCCAGCCCGCTCTCGCGCACCCGCCACTCGGCGTAGACCGAGGACACCGGGCCGAGCAGCACCAGCGCCTGGTCGACCAGGTGGCTGCCGAAGTCCAGCAGCGTGCCACCCCCGGACGGCGCCGGGCCGGGGTCGGGGGTGAACCGCTCGAAGCGGGACTCGAACCGGGTGATCGTGCCCAGCGTCCCTGCCTCGGCGAGCGCCTGGACGGTGCGGAAGTCGGAGTCCCAGCGGCGGTTCTGGTAGGGCGCCAGCGGCAGGCCGAGCCGGCGGGCGCGCTCGACGCTGGCCTGCGCGGCCGGGGCGTCCAGCGCGAACGGCTTGTCGCAGACCACGGCCAGGCCGAGGTCGAGCGCCTGGTCGGTGAGCGCGGTGTGGGTGTCGGCGGGCGTCGAGATCGCCACGGCCTCGACGCCGGCCGCGGCCAGCTCGGGCAGCGACCCGACGGCGGTCGCGCCCGGGTGCTCCTGGCGGAGCAGCTCGCGCCGCTCGGTCGAGGAGGTCGCCACCGCGACGAGGTCGCACTCCATGGCAGCGGCGAGCAGCGGGGCGTGGAAGTACCGCCCCCCGAAGCCGTACCCCACCAGTCCGAACCGAACGGGCTCCACCACGGTGCTCCCCACCTCGACGACGCGTGGCCGGATCATCCCCTGTCCGCTGCCGGCGGCATCGCGCGGCTCGGCGGGGGACCGGCGCAGCGCGTCAGAGCAGGGGCGCCGGACGGCCGAACAGGTATCCCTGGCCCAGCCCCACGCCCAGGGACCGGAGCACGCCGACCTCGGCGGGGTCCTCGATCCCCTCGGCCACCAGCCGGGCGCCCGTCGCGCCGGCGAAGCTGACCATCGCCGTGACCATCGCCTGCTTCGCCGGGTCGAGGTGCACGCCGGCGACCAGCGCGAGGTCGAGCTTGATCGCGTCGGGGCGCAGTTGCAGCACGTGCCGGAAGCTGGCGTACCCCGCACCGGCGTCGTCCACGGTCAGGCCGATGCCGGCGTCGCGGACACAGGTCAGGGCACGCCCCAGGGCGTCGTAGTCGTCCACCGGGCTGTGCTCGGTGACCTCGACCGCGACGTCCAGGTGCCGGTGGTCCAGCAGCAGGTCGGTGACCGAGGCGCACAGCAGCGCCGAGGGGGAGAGGTTGATCCCGAGCGGGCGTCCCGCGGGGAGCCGTGGTGCCACCGCGAGCGCGGCGCGCGCGGCCAGCTCCTCCAGCTCGGTGCCGAGCCCCGCGGCCGCGGCGGCGCTGAACAGCCGTTCCGGCCCTTCGGCGACGCCCGGGAACCGGGCCAGCGCCTCGTAGGCCACGACCTCCTCGGTGGCCAGGTCGACGATCGGCTGGACGTGGGTGACGACCGCCCCCTCGCTCAGCACGGCGCGTACCCGGGCAGCGGGGTCGGTCGGCGGTGCGGGCAGCGGCTCGGCCAGCCGGTCGGCGATGACGTCGGCCAGCAGCTCCAGGGTGCGGGCGGCCGCGCCGTCCAGGTGTGCGCCGTCGTCCCGGCTCACGCAGCACAGCATCCCGACCGGGCGGCCGTCCGGCGCCCGGACCGGGGCGCCCACGTAGGACCCGATGCCCAGGTCGGCGGTGACCGCCAGGTGGCGGGTGCCGGGGTGCCGGCGGGCGCCGGTGACCACCGGGGGGAGCTGACCGCTGAGCACCCGGACGCAGAAGGAGCCCTCCAGGGAGGGCTCCATCCCCGGACGCACGTGCATGGCGTCCAGCGCGCCGGTGGCGGCGCGGATCTGCTGGCTGCTCTCGGTGAACGTCGACATCCAGGCGACGTCCATGCCCAGCCGGGTGCGGGCAGCGTCCAGCACCCGGTGCAGCCAGGCGGGGGAGAGAGCGACGGACGGCGGGGGCGGCGACGTCGGGCTCCCGTTCACCCCGGCAGTCTGGCCCAGGACCTGCTCGCGCGGAACCATCTCGTCTCGATTGGCCGGTGGGTCGCCCGACCGGCCGGGCTCACGGCACCCGCGGGCCGAACCGGACGTCGACGCCGGGGGAGAACAGCACGCTGTCCGGGGCGCCGCCGACCGTGGGCAGGCCGGCGGCGGCGACCAGGTCGTCCTGGAGCTCCAGCAGCTCGGCGGCGTGCAGCGGCCACTCCGGGTGCTCGTTCGGCCAGTAGGCCAGCCGGCCCAGGGTGGTCTGGTGCAGGCCCCAGCGGCTGGTGAGGAACCGCGGCAGCGGGCCGGGGTCGGCCAGCCGGGCCCCCACCCGGACGGTGATGCGGCCGCCGGCGCCCCGAGGGCCGGGCCACCGGCGGGCCGCCTGGTAGGTGATCCGGTCGCCGTCCCGGGCGATGCGCATCCGGGACCACAGGTAGGGCAGGCGGGCGACCCAGCGGGCGGCCAGCACCGGCAGCAGCCGGTCGGCCTCCAGCGACCGGAAGACCACGCCGCGCCGTCCCTGGTCGTCGACCGAGTAGAGCCGCACGTTCGTCTCGGCGAACGAGCCGAGGTAGGGCAGCCCCGGTGCCCCGAGCAGGCCGATCCGGCGCATCCGGAAGGGGATGAGACCGACGTAGGTGGCGCCGTCCAGCACGTCGGGCCGGGCGCCGGCCGGCAGCAGCGGGGCGACCAGGGCCGGGTCGACCGCCCAGTGCAGGAAGGTGGCGTCCCGCCAGCCCTGGGTGAAGACGGTGCGGCGCAGCGGTCGCGGGGAGGTGGGGGTGACGTCCTCGACGGTGCTCACCCGGTCAGCCTGCCCCCACCTCGGCCGGCGCGCGCTCGGCCACCGCGTCGACGGGGGGCCGGCGGCGGTGGACGAGGATGCGGACGCCCTCGCCGAGCGCGGCCAGGACCAGCGCCAGGCCGAGGCCCAGCAGCAGGCCGCGCAACGGGTCGCGCTCGAAGGCCAGCCCGCCGACGTAGCCGATCCCGGCGGACCAGCCGGCCCAGGTCAGGGCGGCCAGCGCGGCGAAGGGGGCGAACCGGCGCAGCGGCCAGCCCACCGCCCCGGCGGTCAGCGTCACCGCCGTCCGCAGGCCCGGCACGTACCGGGCGGTGACCAGTAGGACGCCGCCGCGGGCGGCCAGCAGCCGGGCCGCCCGGTCCAGCGCTGCCCGGCGCCGGCCGCCGGGCCGGGCCCAGGCCTGCAGCCGCGGGCCCGCCCGGTGCCCGATCAGGTAGGAGGCGTGGTCACCGGCGAAGGCCCCCAGTGCGGCCACCGCGACGACCGCCGCCAGGTCGGGCTGCCCGGTCGCGGCGAAGACGCCGGCGGTGATCACCACGCTCTCACCCGGTACGACGGGCAGGAAGCCGTCGAGGGCGGCCAGCGAGAACAGCACCAGGTACACCCAGGGGGAGGCCATCAGCTCCTGCACCCAGCCGAGCACGGCATCGGTCACGGTCGGCTCCCCGGGAACGGCATGTCCTGAGCCTGCTCGGCGGAGGAGCGGCGCACATCCCCCTCAGGTCCCCCACGACGTCCCCCGAGAGGATGACGGCCGCCCGGTGATGACCTCGCTCACGTGGCGGAATGGCGGACGGCGATGGCGGCCTTGACCGGCACGTGATCGATCTCTGGTGGCTGACGCGGCGTCGTGTCATCGACCACGGGCGGATGACCACCTCGCGCTGAGCGCACCCGGTCCCGACCCGTCCGACACCCCGCACCGCCCCAGAGAGGCACCCCTCCCGTGCTCGCACGTCTCCGCCGCGTCCCGTTCGCGGTCCAGGTCCTGCTCGGCCTCGTCGTCGGCATCTCCCTCGGCCTGGTGGCCCGCGCGATGGGCCCGGTCGACGGCTCCTTCGTCGACGGCGCCCTGGTCCCCGGCACCGACGCCAACTGGCTGACCAGCACCCTCACCACCATCGGCAACACCTTCGTGGGGCTGCTGCGGGCGATCGTCGTCCCGCTGATCGTCACCGCGATCATCGTCAGCATCGCCAACCTCAAGCAGGTCTCCAACGCCGCCCGGCTGGCCGGCCAGACCCTGCTGTGGTTCGCGATCACCTCGCTCATCGCCGTCTCCATCGGCATCGGTCTCGGCCTGCTCACCCAGCCCGGCAACCGGAGCTCGGTCGACGCCGGACTCGCCCAGGCCCCGGCGACCACCGGTTCCTGGTGGGACTTCCTGACCGGGCTGGTCCCGGCCAACTTCCTCGGACTGGAGGGGAACGGCGACGGCGGGGTCAGCTTCAACGTCCTGCAGCTGATCGTCGTCTCGGTCGCCATCGGGGTCGCGGCGCTGAAGGTCGGTGCCGCCGCGGACCCGTTCCTGTCGGTCACCCGCTCGGTGCTGGCGATCGTGCAGAAGGTCCTCTGGTGGGTCATCCTGCTGGCGCCGCTGGGCACGGTCGGGCTGATCGGCAAGGCGGTGGCCAGCTACGGCTGGGAGTCCCTCGGCTCGCTCGGGGTCTTCGTCGGCGCGGTGTACGCCGGTCTCGCGATCGTGCTGCTGGTCGTCTACCCGGTGCTGCTCCAGTTGCACGGGCTGTCGCCGGTGCGCTTCTACGCCGGTGCCTGGCCGGCGATCCAGCTGGCCTTCGTGTCCCGCAGCTCCATCGGCACCCTGCCGGTGACCCAGCGGGTCACCGAGACCGAGCTGGGCGTCCCGCGCAGCTACGCGTCCTTCGCGGTTCCCCTCGGCGCGACGACGAAGATGGACGGCTGCGCGGCGATCTACCCGGCGCTGGCCGCGATCTTCGTGGCCGAGTTCTTCGACGTCGACCTCTCGGTCACCGACTACCTGCTGATCGCGCTGGTGTCCGTGGTGGGTTCCGCGGCGACCGCGGGCGTGACCGGTGCGGTCGTGATGCTGACGCTCACGCTGTCCACGCTGGGCCTGCCGCTGGCCGGTGTCGGCCTGCTGCTGGCGGTCGACCCGATCCTCGACATGGGCCGGACCGCCACCAACGTGGCCGGCCAGGCGCTGGTGCCGACCATCGTCGCCAAGCGCGAGGGGCTGCTGGACCTCGAGCGGTTCCGGTCGACCCGGCCGGCGGAACCGCTGGCCCCCGTCGCACAGCAGGACGGCGTGGACGGCGACCTGCGCTCGCCGCAGCCGGTCTGAGCCGAGGTGCTCCCCAGCCCGGGGAGCACCACCCCGGCTCCTCAGTCGGTCAGGTCGGCGCAGCCGGACTCGTGCGGCAGCAGCGGGCGGAAGGTGATCGACCAGCGGGCGCCGTCCGCACCGACCCACGGGGTCAGGACGTTGGCGTCCCGGGCCGCTTCGGCGACGGCCTGCGCCTCCTCGCCCGTTGCCGTCACGCAGGTCACGCCCGGGGCGATCGGCTCGCCCGGCAGGGCCGGTCCCGGCCAGGGCAGCTCCGCGTGGGTCAGGTCGTCGTTGGGCTCGGTCCACGGCCGGGCCAGCGCCGCGACCGTCTCCGGGCTGTACTGCTCCGGCGTCTGGCCCTCGCTGTAGAGGGTCTGCGAGAGGTCGGTCAGGTCGTCGAGCAGGTCCCGCAGCTGTGCCCGTGCCTCCTCCTGCTCCTCGGTGAGCCCGCCGGCGCCCGGGTCCCCGGGGAGCCCACCGGCGCCCGTGGTCTCACGGAGCGCGTAGACCTCTCGCTGCACGGTGCGCTCTGCGGTGTCCAGGGTGAACCGGGTGGAGGTGGCGTCGGCCAGTGGCGGGGAGCCCAGGTCGGCCGTCTCGGCGATGCCGGCGTCCAGCGCCCGCGCGGCGAGCTCCTGCACGGTGGCCTCGTCGACCTGCTGCACCTGCACGTTGGGCCAGGCCGGCGCGGGATAGATGTCCGGCACCGGCCCCTGGGTGATCACCCGGCCGTCGGCGTAGACGCTCAGGACAGGCAGCCGTGCGGCCAGCATCTCCGGCGTGGTGAAGCCGCCGACGTCGGCGACCTGGAGCACCAGCGCGTCCTCGCCCTCGGGCAGCGAGACGGTCTCGGACTCCGTCGGCGTCTCGCTGGACGGGCCGGGTGGCGCGGCCCCGGTGCCGCCCCGTTCGGCGCAGGCGGTCAGCAGCAGGGTCGCCAGCGCGAGGCCGACGGCGGGACGGAGGGCAGGTGGGTTCCGCACGGGGAGTACACGGCTCGGCGGCGCCGGGGGTTCCACGGGCTCCTGCCCGCTCCCGCCGGTGCGGAGGGCCGGTGGGACGGCCGGTAGCGTCGTCGTCCGTGCGCCTGGTCATTGCCCGCTGCTCCGTGGACTACATCGGGCGGCTCACCGCCCACCTCCCGCCCGCCACCCGGCTGCTGCTGGTCAAGGCCGACGGCTCGGTGTCCATCCACGCCGACGACCGGGCCTACAAGCCGCTGAACTGGATGAGCCCGCCGTGCTCGGTCACGGAGGACCTGACGGACGGTTCGGGCACCTGGACGGTCACCAACAAGGCCGGCGAGCAGCTGATCATCACCATCGAGTCGGTCGAGCACGACTCCCGGCACGACCTCGGCGTGGACCCCGGCCTGCAGAAGGACGGCGTGGAGGCCGACCTGCAGCGACTGCTCGCGCTGCACGTGGAGACCTTCGGCGAGGGCTGGTCGCTGGTGCGCCGGGAGTACCCGACCGCGATCGGCCCGGTCGACCTGCTCTGCCGGGACGCCGGTGGCGCGACGGTGGCCGTGGAGATCAAGCGGCGCGGCGAGATCGACGGGGTCGAGCAGCTGACCCGCTACCTGGAGCTGCTCAACCGCGACTCGCGGCTGGCCCCGGTCAAGGGCGTGTTCGCCGCCCAGGAGATCAAGCCGCAGGCCCGGGTGCTGGCCGCCGACCGCGGCATCGAGTGCCTGACCGTCGACTACGCCGTCCTCAAGGGCACCGACGACCCCTCGCAGCGCCTCTTCTAGAAGACCTCGTCGCCCCCCACCACCCGCTCCGCGCGCGGCTGGCCCCTGCGGCAGGGCCGGAACTACCGGCCGGTAGCGCCCGGGTCGGCCAGTGGTGCGAAACTGCTCGGGATCACCGGACGGCGGAGGGATGGCAGCGTGGCCAGAGAACTGACCGAGGTCGGCGTGGTGGGGCTCGGCACGATGGGTGCCGGCATCGCCGAGGTGCTCGCCCGGGCCGGGTTGTCGGTGACGGCGGTCGAGGTGACCGACGAGGCGCTGAGCCGCGGGCGGGCGCACGTCGAGCAGTCGACCGGCAAGGCGGTCGCCCGCGGGAAGCTCGAGGCCGGCGACCGCGACGTCATCCTGTCCCGGATCCGGTTCACCACGGCGATGGAGGACCTCGCCGTCGCCGAGCTGGTCGTGGAGGCCATCCCGGAGCGGATGGAGCTCAAGGCCCAGCTGTTCTCCAAGCTGGACGCCATCTGCCCGCCGGACACCATCCTGGCGACCAACACCTCCAGCCTGTCGGTCACCGAGCTGTCGGTCACCACCGGCCGCCCCGGCAAGGTCATCGGGATGCACTTCTTCAACCCCGCACCGGTGATGAAGCTGGTCGAGATCGTGCGCACGGTGGTCACCGAGCCGTCGGTGGTCTCCGACGTCGAGGCGCTGGCCGCACGGCTGGGCAAGACGGACGTGACGATCGGTGACAAGGCGGGGTTCATCGCCAACGCGCTGCTGTTCGGGTACCTCAACCACGCCGTCTCGATGTTCGAGAACCGCTACGCCAGCCGCGAGGACATCGACGCCGCGATGCGCCTGGGCTGCGGCCTGCCGATGGGCCCGCTCGCGCTGATGGACCTGATCGGCATCGACACCGCCTACGAGATCCTCGTGACGATGTACCAGCAGTCGCGCAACCGGCTGCACGCCCCTGCGCCGGTCATCAAGCAGATGATGACCGCCGGGCTGCTGGGCCGGAAGAGCGGCCGCGGCTTCTACACCTACGCCGGCCGCGACTCCGCCGAGGTGGTCCCGGACGCCGCGACGCCGGCCACCGGCGGTGCCGCCGAGCGAGCCCGCCCGATCCGCAGCGTCGGCGTGGTGGGCTCCGGGACGATGGCCGTCGGGATCATCGAGGTGGTCGCCACGGGCGGCTACGACGTCACCTTCGTGGCCCGCACGCTGGACAAGGTCGAGGCCGTGCAGCACGCGCTGACCCGGTCGCTGGACAAGCAGGTCGCCCGCGGCCGGCTGGGGGAGGCCGAGCGGGACGCCGCCCTGGCCCGGGTCACCGGCTCCGCGCAGCTCGACGACCTCGCCGGGGCCGACCTGGTCATCGAGGCCGTGGTCGAGCACCTGGGGGTCAAGCAGGCGCTGTTCGCCGCGCTCGGGGAGATCGCGAAGCCCGGCGCGGTGCTGGCGACCACGACGTCCAGCCTGCCGGTCATCGAGTGCGCCAAGGCCAGCGAGCGCCCCGGTGACGTCGTCGGCCTGCACTTCTTCAACCCCGCACCGGTGATGAAGCTGGTCGAGGTTGTCTCGACGATCGCCACCGAGCCCGACGTCGCCGCCACCGCGCACGCGCTGTGCGCGCAGGTGGGCAAGCACGCGGTCTCCTGCACCGACCGGGCCGGGTTCGTCGTCAACGCGCTGCTGTTCCCCTACCTCAACGACGCGGTCAAGATGCTGGAGGCGCACTACGCCACCGCCGACGACATCGACGCCGCGATGAAGGTCGGCTGCGGTTACCCGATGGGCCCCTTCGAGCTGCTGGACGTCGTCGGTCTGGACGTCGCCCTGGCGATCGAGCGCGAGCTGTACACCGAGTTCCGTGAGCCCGGCTTCGCCCCGGCGCCGCTGCTCGAGCACCTGGTGACCGCCGGCTACCTGGGCCGCAAGGCCGGGCGCGGCTTCCGCGACCACGCGAACCGGTAGCCGGTGCCCCGCCGAGGTGGCTCGCGGCGTGGTCCGGGGCGCGCCCGGTCCGCGCAACCGGGGCGTGGGCCGGTGGCGGCCCGGCAGCCGGTCGAGGAGGCCGCGGACGGCGACTGGGTGGTGCGGCCGCTCACCGGGGCGGGCAGCGACAAGAGCTACCGCTGCCCGGGCTGTGACCAGCTGATCCCGCCGCGGACCCCGCACGTGGTCAGCTGGCCGGCCTACGCCCGCGACTCCGACCTGGACCCGTGGGACACCGACTCCGCCTCGGACTGGCGGCGGCACTGGCACACCGCCTGCTGGCGGGCTCGCGACCGTCGCCGCTGAAGGACCCACTGCCCCCACCACTCGCGAGCTCGCAGCGGGGCCCCGTCATCCTGCGGATGCGTGGACGACGACGTTGTCGGTGTAGCTGCGCCGCGAGCGGTCGAAGGTGCCGCCGCAGGTGATCAGCCGGAGCTCGGCGCCGGTGGTCGGCCCGTAGACCTCCTCGGTCGGGAAGTCGCCCTTGGGGTGGGCGGACACCCGGGTCACCGTGAACGTCACCGGCCGGCCGTCGCCGCCGGTGACGACCACCTGGTCTCCGGCGGTGAGCTCCTCCAGCCGGGCGAACACCCCGGGGCCGGTGTGGTCGTCGACGTGCCCGGCCAGCACCGCCGGCCCCACCCCACCGGGCACCGGTCCGGCGGCGAACCAGCCCGCCTGCTGGACGTCCGCCGGGGGCACGAGGGCACCTGCGCCGTCCACGCCGATCGGCACGAGGTTCGCGTCCACGCCGATCGCGGCGATGCGCAGCCCGACCGGGGACGCGACGGTCGGCTCCGCCGGCCCCGCGGCGGCGGGGCCGAGGACCACCGGCGCGGGCGGGGCGGGCACCGCGGTGCTGCCGACGGCGTCGGCGGGCCGGTCCACCAGCGCCACCCCGCCGGCGGCGACGGCCACCGCGAGCAGCCCCACCCGCAGCGCCGTCAGGCGGTGGCGGCCCGGTCGTGAGGGCTCGCCGGGACGGGCCGAGGTCGTCATCGCCGGCAGCTCAGGACGTCGGGGCCGGGTGCCCGGGACGGGTCCGGCGCAGGCCGACGGCCAGCAGCAGTGCGGTGAGGGACAGGGCGGCGAGGGCTGCGCGGCCGACCGGGGGGTCGTCGTCCGGGGCGGTACCGCCGGCGCCGGCCTCCACCCCGCCGACCGGCACGACGCCGGGGGCTGCGGCGTCCAGGGTGACGGTCGCGGTGACCCCGCCGTCCGCGCGCTCCAGCACGAGCACGGTGTGCACCGATCCGGCGGCGAGGTCGACCGGCAGCTCGACCGGGGTGCCACCGGCGTCGGTGACGACGAGCGTCCCTGCACCGCCGGGCACGTGGACGGGGTCGGTGGAGTCGGTGAACGCCAGGTCGGCGGCGAGCACGGGTCCCCCGCCCAGGGCGACGTCCAGCGGGGAGCCGGTCGCGGCGGCGTTGACCACCCGGACCCGGGCAGCCCCCGCCGGCGGCAGGGTGAGGTCGTCGGTGCCGACGGCGAGGCCCAGGTCGGCGAACCGCCCCACCGCGGCGACCGTGGTCGCGGTCCCGGCGGCCACGGTCACGGCGGTGGTGAGCACCGGAGGACTGGCCGGGTCGGCGCCGGCCGCCCGCGCGCTCACGGTGTAGCTGCCGGCGGGGACCCGCTGGTAGGCGGACACGTCGCCGTAGCCGAGCGCGGGCAGCAGGACCTGGGCGTCCGGGGCCGGGACCGCGGCGATGGCGGCATGGTCGATAGCGGCATGGTCGATGGAGGCACGGTCGACGAACGCGTCGACCGACGGGGTGTCGGGGGAGAGGTGCATCATCCGCACCAGGCCGGTGTCCTCCGCCGGTGCGGCCGCCGCCACGGGTGCCACCAGCAGCCCGAGGGAGCACAGGGCAGCGCTGAGCACGGCGATCAGCACGGTTCGAGGCAGCCCGGGCACGGTGTTCCCCTCCGGTGGTGGTCGATCACCCCCGCCCGGCCCGGTGCGCCGGACGGGTCCGTCGAGGATCGAGGTGGCGGTCAGCCCCGGTTCGCCGGGGGCGGGCCACCCTGCCCGGCGGGCACGGCCGGGGTCGGCTGGACCCGGGTGGCCGGACCGCGGGCCGGTACGGGCGGTGTCTGCCGCACGCCGGGCTGGGGTCGCTGCTGAGGTGCCTGCTCGGCCGCCGGCTGCTCCGCCGTCGTCCGCTCCTCGGCCGGAGCCTGCTGGGCCGGAGCCTGCTGGGCCGGCGTGGTCTGGGTCGGGTGCGCCGGCGCCGGGGTCCGGACCGGCTGCTGCGCGCCGGCCGCAGGAGCCTGCTGGGCCGGTACCGACTCGGTCCGGACCGCCTGCACCGGGACCGCCTGGGTCTGGGCGGCCGCCGGCTCCGGGGTGAGCTGGGTGGCCGGCGCTGCCGGGCGCTCCGCACCCGGCTGCTCGCCGGTGGTCGCCCCGGTCGGCTGCTGCTCGGACTCGGCAGGGGTGCCCTGCTGCGGCCGGGCCGCCTCGGGCTGCTCGGCCGGGCGGGTGTCCTGGGCCGGCTGGGGCTGG
Source organism: Modestobacter sp. VKM Ac-2985 (assembly GCF_026967925.1). Lineage (GTDB taxonomy): Bacteria > Actinomycetota > Actinomycetes > Mycobacteriales > Geodermatophilaceae > Modestobacter. Next base: position 1,242,752 of record NZ_JAPVBI010000002.1, read on the forward strand.
TCGGAGAGGTCCGGCAGCCGGCCGAGCAGGGTGCGGACGTCGGCCAGCCGGCGGGTCAGGTCGTCCCGGATCTTCCCGATCGCGGCCGCGGCGGCCTCGGCCTCGGCGACCGTGTGGTGGGCCCGCTCGTCGGCCGCGGCTACCCGCTGCTGGGCGGTGGCGATGGACGCCTGCTCGCGCTCCTGCTCCAGTCGGGCGGCTTCGCTCCGGCGGGCGCGCTGGGCGATCTCGAAGTCCTGCTCGGCCTTGGCGCGGCGGGCCTGGGAGTCGTTGTCGAGCCGGGTCACCCGCTCCTGGGCCTTGGCGACCAGGTCGTCGGCGCGGGACTGGGCGACCTCGGCGATCTGCTCGGCGTGCTGGCGCGCCTCGGCGACCAGGCGTTCGGCCTCGGCCCGGCTGGCGGCCGAGCGCTCCCCGAGCGCGCGCTCCTCGCCGGCGACCCGCTCGCGGATCGCCTCTGCCTCGGCGGCCACGGCCGCCTGCAGCTGGGCGGCCTGCTCCTCGGCCGAGCGGCGGATCTCCGCTGCCTCGTCCTGGGCGAGCTGCAGCATGTTGGAGATGCGCTCGCCCATGTTCTCGAACGTGGGGGCGCTCGCGCTGGCGGCCCGGCGCCGCAGCGACTCGACCTCGCCGTGCAGCGCCTGCAGCTGGCGGGCGAGGTCGGCCGACCGGGACACGGCGGCGTCCCGGTCGGCCAGCGCCACGTGCAGGTCGGCGTCGAGACCGGCCAGCGTCTCGGCGACCTGGTCGCGGTCGTACCCCTTGCGCACCACGTCGAAGGTGGGGCCGCCGTCGCGGTAACCGAACTCGTCGTCGCGGGGGTCGCTCATGGCGTCATCCTCGCATTGATCGAAGGTGTGGTCAGCGTGTCGAGGGCCGCACCCAGCGAACTCCCAGGCAGCCCCTCCTCAGACGTCGCGGAAGCGGTTGATCGCGGCGAGGTGCCGCTCCCGCTTGGCGTGGTCCTTGACGCCCAGGCCCTCCTCCGGGGCGAGGGTCAGCACGCCGACCTTGCCCTGGTGCAGGTTGCGGTGGACGTCGTAGGCGGCCTGGCCCACGTCGTCCATGGCGTAGGTCCGGGACAGCGTCGGGTGGATCAGGCCCCGGTCGATCAGCCGGTTGGCCTCCCACGCCTCGCGGTAGTTGGCGAAGTGCGAGCCGACGATCCGCTTGAGGTTCATCCAGAGGTAGCGGTTGTCGTAGGAGTGCATGAAGCCGCTGGTCGAGGCGCAGGTGACGATCGTGCCGCCCTTCTTGGCGACGTAGACGCTGGCGCCGAAGGTCTCCCGCCCGGGGTGCTCGAAGACGATGTCGGCGTCGTCCCCGCCGGTCAGCTCGCGGATCTTCGCGCCGAGCCGCTGCCACTCCTTGGGGTCCTGGGTCTCCTCGTCCTTCCAGAACCGGTAGCCCTCCGCGGAGCGGTCGATGACCAGCTCCGCACCCATCCGGCGGGCGATCTCGGCCTTCTCCGGGCTGCTCACGACGCACACCGGGATGGCCCCGCCGTTGAGCGCCATCTGGGTGGCGTAGGAGCCGAGCCCGCCGGAGGCGCCCCAGATGAGGACGACGTCGCCCTGCTTCATGTTGGCGCCGTTGTGGCTGACCAGCTGTCGGTAGGCGGTGGAGTTGACCAGCCCGGGACAGGCCGCCTCCTCCCACGTGAGGTGCGCCGGCTTGGGCATGAGCTGGTTGCTCTTGACCAGCGAGAGCTCGGCCAGGCCGCCGAAGTTGGTCTCGAAGCCCCAGATCCGCTGCTGCGGGTCCATCATCGTGTCGTCGTGGCCGGCCGGGTCCTCGAGCTCGACGGACAGGCAGTGGGCGACGACCTCGTCGCCGGGCTTCCACCGGTTGACGCCGGGGCCGACCCGGACCACGACGCCGGCGAGGTCCGAGCCCACCACGTGGTAGGGCAGGTCGTGCTTCTTGGTCAGCTCGTTGAGCCGGCCGTACCGGGCGAGGAACCCGAAGGTGGAGACCGGCTCGAAGATCGACGTCCAGACGGTGTTGTAGTTGACCGAGGAGGCCATCACCGCGATCAGCGCCTCGCCCGGCCCGATCTCCGGGGTCGGCACCTCCTCCACGTGCAGTGCCTTGCGGGGGTCCTTGTCCTTGGTGGGCAGGCCCTCGAACATGTCCTGCTCGTCGCGGCGGACCAGCACGGCGCGGTAGGACTCCGGTGTCGGGAGCCCTCCGATCGCGTCGAGGTGGTCGGCGAGGACGGCGTCCCTGATCTGGTCCATGCGTGCGCTCCCGGGTCGTCATTGGCTCGGAGGGTGCAGGTGTGGCGCGGAGGTTACTGACCAGTAGCTCCGGTTGACCAGGTCATGTGACCCAGGCAACTCATCCGTGGGCGGCGGGCTCCACCAGCTCGACGAGCACCCCGCCGGCGTCCTTCGGGTGCACGAAGTTGACCCGGCTGCCCGACGTGCCGCGCCGGGGCTCGTCGTAGAGCAGTCGCATGCCGCGCTCGCGCAGCGTCGCGCTCGCCGCCTCGACGTCGGCGACCCGGAACGCCAGCTGCTGCAGGCCCGGGCCGGAGCGGCCGATGAACGTGGCGATCGTGGACTCGGGGGTCAGCGGGGCGAGCAGCTGGACGCGGGTCTCGCCGTCGCCCACCGCGAGCATCGCCTCGCGCACGCCCTGCTCGGTGTTGGTCTCCTCGTGCACCGAGTGGATCCCGAAGGTCGCCGCGTAGAAGGCGATCGCCTCGTCCAGGTCGGGGACGGCGATGCCGACGTGGTCGATCGTGGTGAACAGGCCGGTGTGCGCGTCGTCGGGCACGGCGGAGGTCATGCGGGCATCCTGCCGCTGCCGATCGCCGACGGGGAGTCCGTTGTGACGGGCTTCACCTCCTGCCGGTGGCCTTCGTCGCCGGCACGGACCCGGCGGAGGGCGCGAGCCCTATCCTGACGACAGTCCGTGGTGTCCCGAGGGACCGCGCGGTGTCCTGCCGAGACGGTCGCCAACGGCGGTGACCGGGAGTCACTGGAGCCTCGATGAGCCAGCCCGCATCCACCCGTTCCGTCATCGTCGGGGGTGCCCGCACCCCGATGGGCCGCCTGCTCGGCTCGCTGAAGGACTTCTCCGCCGCCGACCTGGGCGGCGTGGCGATCAAGGCGGCGCTGGAGCGCGCCGGCATCACCGGCGACCAGGTCGACTACGTGATCATGGGCCACGTCATCCAGGCCGGGGCCGGCCAGAACCCCGCCCGGCCGGCCGCTGTCGCCGGTGGCATCCCCATGTCGGTGCCCTCGTTCACGCTGAACAAGGTGTGCCTCTCCGGCCTCGACGCGATCGCCCTGGCCGACCAGCTGATCCGGGCAGGTGAGTTCGAGGTCGTGGTGGCCGGTGGCATGGAGTCGATGACCCAGGCGCCGCACCTGCTGCCCACCTCGCGCACCGGCACCAAGTACGGCGACGCCACGCTGGTCGACGCGATGGCGCACGACGGCCTGACCGACACCTTCGACCAGGTGGCCATGGGCGCACTGACCGAGCAGGCCAACAGCCGGTACGGGCTCACCCGCGAGGAGCAGGACGCCTTCGCCGCCGCCAGCCACCAGAAGGCCGCCGCCGCCCAGAAGAACGGCCTGTTCGACGACGAGATCACCCCGGTGCTCATCCCGCAGCGCAAGGGCGACCCGATCGAGTTCCGTGAGGACGAGGGCATCCGCCCGGACACCACCGCGGAGAGCCTGGGCCGGCTGAAGCCCGCGTTCGCTGCTGACGGCACGATCACCGCCGCCACCTCCTCGCAGATCTCCGACGGCGCCTGCGCGGTCGTGGTCATGTCCGCGGCGAAGGCCGAGGAGCTGGGGCTGACCGTGCTCGCCGAGATCGGTGCGCACGGCGTGGTCGCCGGGCCGGACGCGACCCTGCAGAGCCAGCCCGCGCGGGCGATCGCCAAGGCCTGCGCTCGGGAGGGGATCGACCCGGCCGACCTGGACCTGGTCGAGCTCAACGAGGCGTTCGCCGCCGTCGGCATCGTCTCCACCCGCGAGCTGGCGGTCGACGCGGAGAAGGTGAACCCCAACGGGGGCGCCATCGCGCTGGGTCACCCGGTCGGGATGAGCGGTGCGCGGATCGTGCTGCACCTGGTGCTGGAGCTGGGCCGCCGTGGTGGCGGGGTCGGTGCCGCGGCACTGTGCGGCGGCGGTGGTCAGGGCGATGCGCTCGTCCTGCACGTACCCGCCCGGGCGTGACGTCCCAGCCCGAGGGCACCGCCGTCCAGACGCCGGCCGTCGTGGTCCCGTCCGGGCGGCGGGGTCGCCGGGCGGCCGACGTCGGCACCCTGGTCTCCCGGGCCCGCGAGGGGGACGCCCGCTCGGTGGCCCGGCTGATCTCGCTCGTCGAGGACGCCAGCCCGCTGCTGCGCGAGGTCGCCGCCGCGCTGGCGCCGCACACCGGGCGGGCCCGGGTCCTGGGGCTCACCGGGCCGCCCGGCGTGGGCAAGTCGACGACGACGACCGCCCTCGTGCGGGCCTTCCGTCAGGCCGGCCAGCGGGTCGGCGTCCTGGCGGTCGACCCGTCGTCCCCGTTCTCCGGCGGCGCGCTGCTGGGCGACCGGGTGCGGATGCAGGACCACGCCGGGGACGGCGGTGTCTTCATCCGCTCGATGGCCTCCCGCGGCCACCTCGGCGGGCTGGCCTGGGCGACCCCTCAGGCGCTGCGGGTGCTCGACGCGGCCGGCTGCGACGTCGTCCTGGTGGAGACCGTGGGGGTCGGGCAGTCGGAGCTGGAGGTCGCCTCGCTCGCGGACACGACGCTGGTCCTGCTGGCACCGGGGATGGGCGACGGGATCCAGGCGGCGAAGGCCGGGATCCTCGAGGTCGCCGACGTCTTCGTCGTCAACAAGGCCGACCGGGACGGCGCGGACACCACCGTGCGCGACCTGCGGGCGATGCTCTCCCTCGGCGGCCGGCACACCGAGTCCGGGGCCTGGCGCCCGCCGATCGTGAAGACCGTCGCCTCCCGCGACACCGACAACGGGGTCGCCGACGTCCTGGCCCGGATCGAGGAGCACGGCGACTGGCTGGCCTCCTCGGGTGAGGGGCGCCGGCGCCGGGTCGAGCGCGCCGCCCGGGAGGTCGAGGCGATCGCGGTGGCCGGGCTGCGGGAGCGGATGGGCGACGTCTCGGGGTCGGCGGCGCTCGGTGCGCTGGCCGAGCAGGTGGTGGCGGGGGAGACCGACCCCTACCGGGCGGCCGACGAGCTCATCGCGCACCTGTAGGAGGCGGCGGGCAGGATGGCGGCGTGAACGGGACCCCGGATGCCGTCGTCGTCGGAGCCGGACCCAACGGGCTGGCGGGTGCGCTGCGGCTGGCCGCGGCCGGGCTCTCGGTACGGGTGGTCGAGCGCGGTGAGCGAGCCGGTGGGGGCCTGCGCACCGAGGAGGTGACGCTGCCCGGGTACCGACACGACATCTGCGCCTCGGTGCACCCGATGGCCGCGACCGCGCCGTTCTTCCGCGAGTTCGACCTCGCCTCCCGGGGGGTCCGGCTGCTCCAGCCGGAGATCAACTTCGCCCACCCGCTGGACGGCGGCCGCGCTGCCCTCTCCCACCACTCGCTGGAGCAGACGGCGGCCGGGCTGGGCCGGGACGAGCGCGGCTACCGCCGGCTGTTCGGGCCGCTGCTGCGCCAGGCGGACGAGATCACCGACTTCTTCCTGACGTCGGCGTTCCGGCGGCTGCCGCCGGTCAAGGGCTTCGCCGGGATCGCCGGCTTCGGGCTCCAGGGGCTGCCCAGCGTCGGGTGGCTGGCCCGCCGGTACTTCGACGACGACGAGGCCCGCGCCCTGATCGCCGGCGCCGCCGCCCACGGGATGCTCGACCTCAGCCGCCCGCTCACCGCAGCACTCGGCATGTTCCTGGGGATGATGAGCCACCACCACGGCTGGCCGCTGATCGAGGGTGGCTCGCAGCAGTTGGCCGACGCGATGGTCACCGCGCTGGAGCAGCAGGGCGGTGAGGTCGTCACCGGCCACGAGGTCACCGACCTGCGCGAGTTCGACGGCGTCCCGGCCGTGCTGCTGGACACCTCGCCGAGCGCGTTCGTCGCGATGGCCGGCAACCAGGTCACCGACGGCTACCGGCGCTGGGTGAAGCGGTACAAGCACGGGCCCGGGGTCTTCAAGGTCGACTGGGCGCTGTCCGAGCCGGTGCCGTGGACCGATCCCGACGTCCGCCGGGCCGGCACCGTGCACGTCGCCGGGACGATGGAGGAGACGATCGCCGGGGAGGCGGCGCCGGCCGCGGGGCGGATCACCGACAAGCCCTACGTGCTCGCCGTCCAGCCCACGGTCGTCGACCCCTCCCGTGCGCCCGACGGCGGTCACGTCTTCTGGGCCTACGTGCACGTGCCGCACGGCTCGACCGTCGACATGACCGAGGCGATCGAGGCGCAGGTCGAGCGGTTCGCCCCGGGCTTCCGGGACACGATCCTGGCCCGGCACACCATGCACGCCGGGGAGATGGAGCGCTGGAACCCCAACGACGTCGGCGGGGACATCTCCAACGGCGAGGCGTCGCTGCGGCAGATGCTCGCCCGTCCGGTGCCGCGGTGGAACACCTACAAGACCCCGGTCCGCGGCACCTACCTGGCGTCCTCGGCGACCCCGCCCGGGCCCGCGGTGCACGGACACTGCGGCGACAACGCCGCCCGGGTGGCGCTGCGCGAGGTCTTCGGCATCCGGGACGCCCCGGCGCTCCGCCCCGCCCCGCGCCCCTGACGCCAGCGCTGCGCTCGCCGAGTGTCGAGTTGTCGACCTGTCGCCCCCGCGTGAGGGGTCGACGAGTCGACACTCAGCGAGCGAGCTCGGCCGCGATGCAAGCGACCAGCTGGTCGGGTCGGTGCAGGTCGGCCGCGGTCACGAAGAGGACCCGCCAGCCGGCGGCGAGCAGTCGGTTGAGCCGGCGGCGATCGGCAGCGAACTGGCCGGGCTCGGCGTGCCAGAGCCCGTCGTACTCCAGCGCCAGCCGCTGCTCGGGCCAGGCGAAGTCGACCCGGGCAACGAAGACCCGTCCGTCGTGCACGGAGTGCTGGGCGACCGGCGTCGGCAGCTCGGCGCGGTGCAGCAGCAACCGCAGCCGGGTCTCCTGGGGCGAGCCGGCCAGTCCGTCGGCCAGCGCGGCAGCCGTCCGGGCCCGCCGGCACCCGCGGCCCGTGGTCGCCGCGGCCAGGGATCGGACGTCGCGGACATCGAGCAGGCCGCCGGCGGCGAGTTGGTCGATGAGGACGACGGCCTCCTCGACCGTGCGTTCGGCGCCCAGCGACACGGCGGTCCGCTCCGGTGTGGTGACCGGGACGCCACGGCGGCGGGTGACGTCACCGGGCACCAGCCGGGCCCGGCGGACGCGGACCCCGGTGACGGCGCTGGTCCGAGTCGCTGGGGGCACGGTCACCTCGACGTCGTCCTCGGGCCCGGCGGCGGCCAGGCCCCACAGGACGGCGGCGCTGGCTCCGCTCACGACGGAACCCGGCAGCAGCAGCGACGCGGCGGCCACTGCCCGCACCTGGTGCGTGACCGCCAGGTCCGCGCAGGCGTAGACGTCCCGGAACAACCGCTGCCACGCACTGCTGTCCAGTTGCCGCCGGGTGACCAGCCCGTCCCGGACGGCCGCGGTGCCGCGGAAGACGCGTCCGCGCAGCAACGGCGGGCGGTGCGGGGGAACGACCACCGGGGGAGCCTGGCCGATGAGGCCGCCCAGCCGACTGCGTCGTCCACAGGCTCGGAGCAGGCGCGCATCGAGTGTCGAGTTGTCGACCTCTGGCCTGACCGCGGGACGTCGGCAGGTCGGATCTCGGCGGCAGCGGTGGGGCCCGGCGGCGGGAGAACTAGCCTCTGGGGCCATGGTGCGACCCCTGGGCCTGCCGTTCGACCCGATCGAGCGCGCAGCCGAGAGCTGGGCGCAGCACTTCGGCCCGGCCGCCTCGATGCGGGCGGCGACGAGCGTGTTCCGGGTGCAGCAGATCCTGCTGGCCCGCTTCGACGAGGCGCTCAAGCCGCACGGGCTGACCTTCGCCCGGTACGAGGTGCTGGTGCTGCTGACCTTCTCCCGGACCGGGCAGCTGCCGTTGAAGGTGATCGGCAGCCGGCTGATGGTGCACCCGACCAGCGTCACCAACGCGATCGAGCGGCTGGTGGCGGCCGGCTACGTCGAGCGGCGGCCCAACCCCGCCGACGGCCGTGGGGTGCTGGCCGCGATCACCGACGCCGGACGGGACGTCGTCCCGCGGGCGACCGAGGCGCTGAGCAGCCAGGACTTCGGGCTGGCCGACCTGCCCGAGGCGGAGCTGGACGTGCTGTTCGACGTGCTCAAGAAGGTGCGGCTCGGCGCGGGGGACGTCGCCGCGGACTGACCCGCCCAGGGGGTGGCCGCAAAGTAGTTGGACGTCCTAGCATCTGGGCATGACGCAGCCCTCGGGCAACGAGGCCCGCAGCAGGTGGCAGCAGCGCTACGACGCGGCGCTGGCCGCCGGCCGGGTGCGGGACGCCGACTTCAGCACGCTCTCCGGGATGGAGGTGCAGCCCGCCTACGGCCCGGCCGACGAGGCCGCCGTCCCCGGGTTCGAGCGGATCGGCTATCCCGGTGAGTTCCCGTTCACCCGCGGGCTGCACGCCACCGGCTACCGGGGGCGGGCCTGGACGATCCGCCAGTTCGCCGGCTTCGGCAACGCCCGGCAGACCAACGAGCGGTTCCGGTCGCTGCTGGCCGAGGGTGGGGGCGGGCTGTCGGTCGCCTTCGACATGCCGACCCTGATGGGCCGGGACTCCGACGACCCCCTCGCGCTCGGTGAGGTCGGGCACTGCGGGGTGGCGATCGACTCCGCGGCGGACATGGACGTGCTCTTCGAGGGCATCCCGCTGGACCGGACGACAACCTCGATGACGATCAGCGGCCCCGCCGTCCCGGTGTTCTGCATGTACCTGGTCGCGGCCGAGCGCCAGGGCGCGGACCTCGCGCAGCTCGACGGCACGCTGCAGACCGACATCTTCAAGGAGTACATCGCGCAGAAGGAGTGGCTGTTCGCCCCCGAGCCGCACCTGCGGCTGATCGGCGACCTGATGGAGTACTGCGCCGCCGAGATCCCGGCCTACAAGCCGATCTCGGTGTCCGGCTACCACATCCGGGAGGCCGGCTCGACCGCCGCGCAGGAGCTGGCCTACACGCTGGCCGACGGCTTCGCCTACGTCGAGGTGGGGCTCTCCCGCGGGCTGGACGTCGACGTCTTCGCCCCGGGGCTGTCGTTCTTCTTCGACGCGCACATCGACTTCTTCGAGGAGATCGCCAAGTTCCGGGCTGCCCGGCGGATCTGGGCCCGCTGGCTGCGTGACGTCTACGGCGCCCGCACCGACAAGGCCCAGCAGCTGCGCTTCCACACCCAGACCGCCGGCGTCTCGCTCACCGCCCAGCAGCCGGACAACAACATCGTGCGGACGGCGGTCGAGGCGCTGGCCGCGGTGCTCGGCGGCACCAACTCGCTGCACACGAACGCGCTGGACGAGGTGCTCGCCCTGCCCAGTGCGAAGGCCGCGCAGATCGCGCTGCGCACCCAGCAGGTGATCGCCGAGGAGACCGGGGTGCTCAACGTCGCCGATCCGCTCGGTGGGTCCTGGTACGTCGAGACGCTCACCGACGAGCTGGAGCGGCAGGCGGAGGAGGTGTTCACCCGGGTCCGGGAGATGGGCGGCGACGGCACGATGACCGCCGGGATCCTGCGCGGGATCGAGGACGGGTGGTTCACCGGCGAGATCGCCGAGGCGGCGTTCGTCTACCAGCGGGCGTTGGAGAAGGGCGAGAAGAAGGTCGTCGGCGTCAACACGCTGACCGGCGCCGGCAGCGCCGCCGACGACCTGGAGATCCTGCGGGTGAGCCACCAGGTGGAGACCGACCAGCGGGCCGAGCTGGCCGGCCGGCGGCAGCGCCGGGACGACGCCGCTGCGCGCGCCGCCGTCGCGCGGATGGTCGAGGTGGCCCGGACCGAGGAGAACATGGTCCCGGCGATGCTGGCGGCCGCCCGGGCGGAGGCGACACTGGGCGAGATCTGCGACGCCCTGCGCGCCGAGTGGGGCACCTACACCGAGACCGCCCGGTTCTGAGCGGAGGGCCGGGCGGCGGCTGGTCGGGCCGCTGCCCGGAGCCCGGCCCGCGGGGGCGACAATGAGGTCATGCAGCCGAACCGTCCCGCTCGACCCGATCCGCGCGTCGACCCGCGAGCCGCTGCCCAGCAGGCCCAGATGGCGGCCTCGCTGGCCGGCGCGGTCGACCTCGGCGCGATCCAGGCCCGCAACGAGGCCGCCGCCCGCGCCCAGGCCGCCCCACCGCCGAGCGCCACCGCGCCCGCCGGTGCGCCCGGCAGCGCCGTCGTCGACGTCACCGAGGCGACCTTCCAGAGCGAGGTCCTCGACCGCTCCTTCCAGGTCCCCGTCGTCCTCGACCTGTGGGCCGAGTGGTGCGGGCCGTGCAAGCAGCTGTCCCCGGTGCTCGAGCGGCTGGCCGCCGAGGGCGCCGGTTCCTGGGTGCTGGCCAAGGTCGACGTCGACGCCAACCCGGCGCTCGCCCAGGGCCTGCGGGTGCAGGGCATCCCGGCGGTCAAGGCCGTCTGGCAGGGCCAGCTGGTCGCCGAGTTCACCGGCGCCATCCCCGAGCAGGAGGCCCGGCAGTTCCTGACCGAGCTGGTGGCCGCCACCAGCGGCGGTGCGGTGCCCGGCGCCGCCGAGGACGAGGGGGACGGCGAGGTGCAGGAGCCGGAGGACCCGCGGCTGGACGCGGCCGAGGCCGCCCTGGACCGGGGTGACCTGGCCGCCGCCGAGGCGGCCTACCAGTCGATTCTGGAGACCGAGCCCGAGCACGAGGTGGCCGGGCTGGCGCTGCGTCAGGTCCAGCTGTTCCGGCGGGCCGAGGAGGCCGGGCCGAACGCACTGGCCGCCGCCGAGGCCGCGCCCGACGACATCGCCGCGCAGACCCGGGCCGCGGACTTCCTGCTGGGCACCGGTGACGTGGACGCCGCCTTCGCCTGGCTGCTCGACGTCGTCCGGCGGACGGCGGGCGAGGAGCGCGACGCAGCCCGGCAGCACCTGGTGGAGCTGTTCGGGATCGTGGGCGACGAGGACCCGCGCGTGGGCCCGGCCCGCCGCGCCCTCATGACCGCCCTGTTCTGATCCCTCCTCCGGCCGGGCTCCTCGTCGAGGGGCCCGGCCGGAGCGCGTCAGGCGCCGATGTCGCAGGCGGCCAGGCCCTCGACGACCCCGCTGCGGAAGACGTCGACCAGCTGGAAGCCGGTCAGCTCGACGCCGGGCAGCACCGCCGGGTCGGTGGCGAACTCGAGCAGGAACGAGACGCTCTCGTCGGCGTCGCCGGGGGAGATGCTCAGCACCGTGCTCTCGCCGTCGAGGACCGCCGCGGTGAAGGCGCCGGACAGGCAGACGGCAGACCGCAGCGCGTCCTCGCCGTCCACGGACAGGCCCAGCTGGTCGCGGGCGGCGAGGGCGTAGGGGATCGCCACCGCGGTCAGCACGGCGTAGTCCCCGCCCTCCTCGGCGGCGTACAGCGGCAGGGTCAGGTCGACCTCGTCGTAGCGCACGGTCGCGTCGGCGGGGCAGTAGAGCAGGTCGACCTCGGCGTCCTCGCCCGCGCAGTCGGGGGCCGTCCTGGCGAACGGCTCGAGCTCGGGGGGCGTGAACTCCTCGCCCAGCTCGTCGAACGCCAGCTGCCAGAACTCACCGAGCCCCTCGGGGAGGAAGGCGTCGACCGTCTGGTCGTAGGGGGCGTCCCCGCCGCTGGCGAAGTCCAGGTCACTCTGGAAGGCGCCCTGGGTGTAGGGCCGGTCGGCGCCGAAGGAGTCGCGGCAGGCCTCCGGTCCGTCGTCGAACCCCTGCTGGAACGCCGACACCCGGTCGAAGTAGGAACCGTGCGCCTCGCCCTCGTCGAGGCCGGTGCCCACCGGGTCACGCAGCAGCAGGTAGCCGCGCAGCACGTCGTCCAGCTCCGCCGGGCGGATGGAGTTGTGCGCGGCGTTGCCCGCGGCGACCCAGGCCGTCCAGGCGCCGGCGAAGCAGTCGGCCTGGGTCTCGATCGCGATGGACGCCGGCAGCGGGTAGCCCACCCGGCCCTGGACGGCGTGCCCGAACTCGTGGGCCATCACCAGGGCAGGGATGAACCGGCCGTACCCCTCGCTGCCGACGGTGCCGAAGGCCAGGGCGCCCAGGAACGCGCGGTCGTACTGGATCGCGTCACCGTTGGGGTACTCGCCGCCCGGCGGGCAGTAGAAGGCGTTGTCGAGGACGGAGTCCGGCGTCTCCCCGCAGCCCACCTGCCCGTTGGGGTACTGCGCGGGGTCCAGGTCGCCCGGGTCGACGGAGTAGTAGCCGCCGGCCAGCGGGGTGAAGGCCTGGCCGAAGGTCGGGGTGAACTGCGCGGCCCAGTAGGTCTCCAGGTCGGCGAGCGCGTTGCGGGCGAGGCGGTCGACCTCGTCGTCGGTCGCGCCGATGACCGGGAACTCCTCGGGCAGGACGTCGCCCAGCGGGCCGGCTTCAGGGCTGGCCCGCCCCTCGATCACGGTCACCGCGCAGCCGGAGAGCAGGGCCGATCCGAGGAGCACGCTCGCGACGGCACCGGCGAGGAGCCGGCGGGGCGAGGAGGACATGTGTTCCGATCCGTTCAGGCCGCCCGCGGCGGCAGCACCCCTCCATCCTGCCGGACCGTGCCGGGTCCGGCAGGCAGGGCAGCCCGGTGACGAGCGCCCGTCGGGACAGGAACGGGGCGGGGACCCTGGGAGGTCCCCGCCCCGTTCCCGATCAGCCCCAGCCGATCAGCGTCGGCCGATCAGGTCAGCGCTCGGTCGGCTCCAGCCCGCTGCCCGGACCCTCGGCCGCGCCGGAGGCCTCGGCCGCGGCGATCTCCGCCTGGTCGGCCGGTGTGCCCTCGTCCGGGCGCTCCGGCTCCGGCCCCTCGTGCACGAACCACACGGTGCCCAGCGGCGGCGCGGTCAGCGTCGCCGACCACGGCTGCCCGTGCCAGGACTGCGCGACCGCGTCGATCCCGCCGAGGTTGCCCACCCCGGAGCCGCCGTAGCCCTCGAAGTCCGTGTTGATCACCTCGCGCCAGCGCCCGCCGCGGGGCAGCCCGATCCGGTACTGCTCGTGCGGCTGACCGGAGAAGTTCGCCACGCAGGCCAGCAGCTGCCCGCCCTTGCCCACGCGCAGGAAGGTGAGGGTGTTGCCACCGGCGTCGTTGGCGTCGATCCACTGGAACCCGGCCGGGTCGACGTCCTGGCTCCAGAGCGCCTCGCTGTCCCGGTAGACCGTGTTGAGGTCGGTCACCAGCTCCAGCACGCCCCGGTGCGCCGGGTCGTCGAGGTGCCACCAGTCCAGCGACCGGCTCTCGGCCCACTCCGACAGCTGCCCGAACTCCGAGCCCATGAACAGCAGCTGCTTGCCGGGGTGGGCCCACATGTAGCCCAGGTAGGCGCGCAGGCTGGCCAGCTGCTGCCAGCGGTCGCCGGGCATCTTCCCGAGCATGGAGCCCTTGCCGTACACGACCTCGTCGTGGCTGATCGGCAGCACGTAGTTCTCCGAGTACGCGTAGACCATGGAGAACGTCAGCTGGCCGTGGTGGTAGCTGCGGTACACCGGCTCGGTGGCCATGTAGCCCAGCGAGTCGTGCATCCAGCCCATGTTCCACTTGAAGCCGAAGCCCAGCCCGCCGAGGTACGTGGGCCGGGTGACGCCCGGCCACGCGGTCGACTCCTCGGCGATCGAGATGACGCCGGGCACCTCGCGGTAGAGGGTGGCGTTCATCTCCTGCAGGAAGGCCACGGCGTCCAGGTTCTCCCGGCCGCCGTACTGGTTCGGCGTCCACTCGCCGTCGTTGCGGGAGTAGTCCAGGTAGAGCATCGAGGCGACCGCGTCGACCCGGATGCCGTCGATGTGGAACTCCTGCGCCCAGAACAGCGCGTTGGCGACCAGGAAGTTGCGCACCTCGGGCCGGCCGAAGTCGAAGACGTAGGTGCCCCAGTCCGGCTGCTCACCGCGCTTGGGGTCCGCGTGCTCGTACAGCGGCGTGCCGTCGAATCGGGCCAGCGCCCAGTCGTCCTTCGGGAAGTGCGCGGGCACCCAGTCGACGATGACGCCGATGCCGGCCTGGTGGGCGGCGTCGATGAGGTACCGCAGGTCGTCGGGGGAGCCGAACCGCGACGTGGGGGCGTAGTAGGAGGTCACCTGGTAGCCCCACGAGCCGCCGAAGGGGTGCTCGGCCAGCGGCATGAACTCCAGGTGGGTGAACCCGGCGTCCTTCACGTAGGTGACCAGATCGTCGGCCATCTCGCGGTAGGAGAGCCCCTGCCGCCAGGAGGCCGCGTGCACCTCGTAGACGCTCATCGGCTGCTCGTGCCACTTGGCCTCGGCCCGCCGGGCCAGCCACTCGGCGTCGTTCCACTCGTGGCTGGAGGCCGTCACCACCGAGGCGTTGGCCGGCGGCACCTCGGTGGCGAAGGCCATCGGGTCGCTCTTGACCTGCCACTGCCCGTCGGCACCGAGGACGTGGAACCGGTACCGGGTGCCGACCTGGGCACCGGGCACGAAGATCTCCCAGACACCGGAGGAGCCGAGCGACCGCATCGGGTAGGCGCGGGCCTGCCAGTAGTCGAAGTCGCCGGTCACCTTCACGCCCCGGGCGTTGGGCGCCCAGACGGCGAAGGAGACGCCGTCCACCCGGCCGCCGGGGGTGTCGTAGCCGATCACGTGCGCACCGAGGACGGTCCACAGCTTCTCGTGCCGGCCCTCGCGGATGAGGTGCTGGTCGAGCTGGCCCAGCGTGGGCAGCCAGCGGTACGGGTCGTCGACGGTGAAGGTGTCGGTGCCGCCCTGCCCGTCGGGGTAGACGACCTCGATCCGGTAGTCGCCGGGCTGCTGGGGGAGCCGAGCCTCGTAGACGCCACCGCGGAAGACCTGGCGGGCCTCGTAGCGGGTGCCGTCCTGGTCGATGACCGCGACGGCCTCGGCGTCCGGGCGCAGCGTGCGCACGGCCCAGCCCTCGGGCAGGCGGTGCGCGCCGAGCACGCCGTGCGGGTCGAAGGACCAGCCGTCGACGACCGCGGCCATCTCCTCCTGGCTCACCTCTCGAGCGGACGGGGTGGCCTCGGCGGGCACCGAGGTGCTGACCGGCACCTCGCCCTCCGGGAGTGCCTCCACGAGGCCGGCGGCCGCCGGCTCGGGCGCCTCGTCCGGCGCCGGGGGCAGGTCGGCGACCTCACCGGTGGCCAGGTCGGCGGTGGTCGTGGCCGCCGCGCCGGGCTCGGAGGCGGTCTGCGCCGGGGAGCTGCCCCCGGTGCCCCCCTGCTCGCCACCCTCGGGGGCCTGCGGGGTGCTCGGCTCAGCGGGGTCGGGGCTCGGCGGCTCCGGCTGGGGAGCGGAGGGAGCCGACGGGTCGCCCGGCTGCGCGATCGGCGCCGGTGCGATCACCGGCGCCGCGGTGACCTTCTTGGCCGCCTTCCGCGGTGCCCGCTTGGCCGGTGCGTCCCCGGCCTCGGCCGGCGTGGCCTTCTTCGCCGCCCGCTTGGCGGTCGTGCGAGCCGCGGGAGCGGTCTGCGCCGCGTCGTCGGCGATGCTCGTCTGCTCACCGGCGGGCGACTCGGCGGCGACGGCGGTCTTCGCCGGGGCCTTGCGGGCCGTCGTCTTCTTCGCCGGTGCGTCGGCGGCGGCCTTCTTCGCCGGCGCCTTCTTCGCAGCGGCCTTGCGGGTGGCCTTCTTCGCGGGCGCCGGCGCGTCGTCGGTCGCGCTCGACTCGCGGACCTCCTCGGTCTTCTCCTCGACCCGGCGCATGAGCTCCGCCTTGTCGGCGGGCTCGCTGCTGGTGTCCGTGCCCGGGGGGGTGCTGCCGTCGTCGGTGCTCATCGGTTGTCCTTCCAGGTCCGAATCGGTGTCGTGCTGGTCGTCCGGCCGGGGGTCGTCATCGGCCGGCCGTCAGCCGGGACAGCGAACTGAGCGGGATCATCAGCCAGTGCGGTCGGTTGCGCGCCTCGTACACACACTCGTACACCGCCTTGTCGGCCTCGAAGGCCCGCAGCAGGGCGGAGTCGCTGGACAGGGTGAGTCCGCCGGCGGCGGAGTAGCCCTCGCAGAAGGCGTGCCGGTTGCGCTCGGCCCACTCGTGCGCCCGGTAGACCCGCTGCGGGTCGTCGGGCTGCTCGACCAGCATGTGCCGGGCGGCGTAGTCGAAGGAGCGCAGCATCCCCGCGACGTCGCGCAGCGGGGTGTCCAGCTCGCGCCGTTCGGCGAGCGGGCGGGCCGGCTCACCCTCGAAGTCCAGCACGATCCAGCCCGTGGTGGTGCGCAGCACCTGGCCCAGGTGGAGGTCACCGTGCACCCGCTGGCGCACCACCGGCTCGGTCGTGTCGGCGACCGCGGCGTACAGGCTGCGCAGCGCGTCGGCGTGCTCGGCGAGGTCGGGGACGACGGCCAGGGCCGCCTCCAGCCGGGCGGTCATCTGCCCGGCGACGGCGGCGTACCAGTCGCGGTCGGCCGGCTCGGTGGGGAGCACCCTGGCCAGGTCGGCGTGCACCGAGGCGGTCGCCTCACCCAGCCGCTCGCTCTCCCCGGCGAAGTCGCCGCCGACCTCGTCGGCGTGCAGGTCGGCCTCGGCGTACAGGTCGCGGACGCTGGAGGTGGCCAGCCGCCACCCGTCGCTGGCGTTGGGCAGGAAGGTCTGCAGCATCGCCACCGTGGCCGGCTCCAGGCCGTTCGGGTCGTCGATCTCGATGTACCCGAGCAGCCCGGCGATGTGCTGGTTCTCCGCCTGCCGCAGCGCGTCGTGGATCTCCACGTCGGGGTTGAGCCCCGGCTCGAGCCGGCGGAACAGCTTGAGGATCGCGGTCTCGCCGTAGACCAGCGAGGTGTTGCTCTGCTCGGTGGAGATGACGTCCCCGGGCAGGCCCTCGGGGATGTAGGCGACACCGGCCGGGTGGAAGCGCATGGGCCCGACGGTGGAGGCCGCGACCAGGTGGGTCAGCCACGGGACGGTCGCGTCCCGGTCCCGCATGGCGTCGTAGGCGTAGTTCTCGCCCTGGGACCCGGAGACCGCACCGACGAAGGCGCCGGCGAGCTCCTCGGCCGGCGCGCTGCGCCAGGACAGCGGCACCAGGTACGTGTCACTGGCCCCGTCGGTGTACTCGACTCGGACGCGGTGCACCGAGAGCGCCGGGTCGGACTGGTCCAGGAAGAAGCCCTCCTCGGTCACCCCCGCCCACTCGCGGCCCTTGCCGCCGAACCAGCGCTGATGAGGCATCCAGTCGGCCAGCATGTCGGTCAGAGCACTCATCAGGACTCTCCGTGGGTCGGGTTCGTGGGGGCCTCGGCGCCGAGGCCGCCGGTGCCGGAGGAGGTGTCGGCGGGGCCGACCACCCCGGCCTCGAGCAGCGACTGCGCCACGCTGCTGCTGGCGGTGGTCTCCCAGTCCTCTTCCTCCTCCTCGACCGCCGGGGCGGCGGGCTTGGAGAGCTCGAACCAGTAGAAGCCGTGCCCGCCGAGCGTGAGCATGTAGGGCAGGACGCCGATCTGCGGGAACTGCACCCGCCCGGTCAGCTCGACCGGGGTGTAGCCCTCGAAGCGGCGGAGGTCGAGCTCCACCGGCTGCGGGAACCGGGACAGGTTGTTGACGCAGAGCACCACGTCGTCCCCGAACTCGCGCACGAAGGACAGGACCGTCGGGTTCCGCGAGCCGATCTCGGTGTAGCCGCCGACACCGAAGGTCGGGTGCTGCTTGCGCACCGCGATCATCGTGCGGATCCAGTTCAGCATCGAGTTCGAGTTCCGCAGCTGGGCCTCGACGTTGGTGACCTGGAAGCCGTACTCCGGGTCGGCCACCAGCGGCAGGTGCATCCGCTGCGGGTCGGCGGTGGAGAACCCGCCGTTGCGGTCCGGGGTCCACTGCATCGGGGTGCGGACGCCGTCCCGGTCACCGAGCCAGATGTTGTCGCCCATGCCGATCTCGTCGCCGTAGTACATGACCGGCGAGCCCGGCAGGGACAGCAGCAGGGCGGTGAAGAGCTCGAGGGTGTCGATGTCGTTGTCGAGCAGGGGCGCCAGCCGCCGGCGGATGCCGATGTTGGCCTTCATCCGGGGGTCCTTGGCGTACTCCCCCCACATGTAGTCGCGCTCCTCGTCGGTGACCATCTCCAGGGTCAGCTCGTCGTGGTTGCGTAGGAAGACGCCCCACTGGCAGTTGTCCGGGATGTCCGGCGTCTGCGCCATGATCTCCGAGATCGGGAAGCGCTGCTCCCGGCGGACGGCCATGAACAGGCGCGGCATGACCGGGAAGTGGAAGGCCATCTGGCACTCGTCGCCGTTCTCGCCGAAGTACTCGACGACGTCGGCCGGCCACTGGTTCGCCTCGCACAGCAGCACCCGGTCGGGGTACTCGGCGTCGACGATCTTCCGCACCTTCTTGAGGAACTCGTGGGTGCGGGGGAGGTTCTCGCAGTTGGTCCCCTCCTCCTCGAAGAGGTAGGGGACGGCGTCGAGCCGGAAGCCGTCGATGCCCAGGTCCAGCCAGAAGCGCAGGGCGTCGATGATCGCCTCCTGCACCTTCGGGTTCTCGAAGTTCAGGTCGGGCTGGTGGCTGAAGAACCGGTGCCAGAAGTACTGCTTGCGGACCGGGTCGAACGTCCAGTTCGAGCTCTCGGTGTCCACGAAGATGATCCGGGCGTCGGCGTAGCCGGTGTCGTCGTCGGCCCAGACGTAGAAGTCGCCGTAGGGCCCCTCGGGGTCGCTGCGGCTGGCCTGGAACCAGGGGTGCTGGTCCGAGGTGTGGTTCATGACGAAGTCGATGATCATCCGCATCCCACGCGAGTGGGAGGCCCCGATCAGCTCCTTGAAGTCCTCGATGTCCCCGAACTCGGGGAGCACCGCGGTGTAGTCGCTGACGTCGTAACCGCCGTCGCGCAGCGGTGAGGCGAAGAACGGGGGCAGCCAGAGGCAGTCGACGCCGAGCCACTGCAGGTAGTCGAGCTTGCCCAGCATGCCGCGCAGGTCGCCGATGCCGTCGGCGTTGCTGTCGGCGAAGCCGCGGACGAGGACCTCGTAGAACACGGCGCGCTTGAACCACTCGGGGTCGCTCCCCGGGGGCGGCAGCGCTGACTGGTTGGCCGACTGCTCGCCCGTGCCGGGGGTCGACTGTGCGGGGACGGGGAGGGTCATGAGGGGGAGTCCTAGAGGTTGAGCTGGGCTGGCGGGGTGCGGCCTGCCTGCACGCGCCCGCCGGGAGTCGGCGAGCGGTGGGGAGCAGGCAGGCCCTTCTTCACTGCGGCGACGGTGCGGTGGACAGGCTGCGGTGGACGGTGAAGACGTGCGCGGGCTCCCGGTAGGGGTCCAGCTCGACGTAGTTGGCCTGGCCCCAGTCGTAGTGGGCCCCGGTGATGTCGTCGGTGACCGAGAAGCGGTCCGACCAGTCCAGCCCCAGCGCCGGCATGTCCAGCGCCGTGGTGCCGATCTGGGTGTAGGTGCTGTTGAGCGACACCACCACGAGCACGCAGTCGTCGGACCCGGGGTCGGTCTTGGAGAAGCAGAGCACGTTCGGGTTGTCGATCGCGTGGAACCGCAGGGTGCGCAGCTGCTGGAGGGCCGGGTGTGCGCGCCGGATCTCGTTGAGCCGGCGCAGGTAGGGCGCCAGGGACCGTCCGGAGGAGTCCGCGGCGGCCCAGTCGCGCGGTCGCAGCTGGAACTTCTCGGTGTCCAGGTACTCCTCGCTGCCCGGCCGCAGGCCGACGTGCTCGAACAGCTCGTACCCGGAGTAGACGCCCCACGTCGGGCTCATCATGGAGGCCAGCACCGCGCGGATCTTGAACATCGGCGGGCCGCCCACCTGCAGGCTCTCGTGCAGGATGTCCGGGGTGTTCACGAAGAAGTTCGGCCGCATGTAGTGCGCGTTCTCGGCCAGCTCCCGGCCGTACTCCTCCAGCTCCCAGCGCTCGGTGCGCCAGGTGAAGTAGGTGTAGCTCTGGGTGAAGCCGATCCGCGCCAGCTGGTGCATCATCGCCGGCCGGGTGAACGCCTCGGCCAGGAAGAGCACGTCCGGGTCGGTCTTCTTGACCTCCCAGATCAGCCAGTGCCAGAAGTTCAGCGGCTTGGTGTGCGGGTTGTCCACCCGGAACACCCGGACCCCGGCGTCCATCCAGTGCCGGACGACCCGCAGCACCTCGGCGTAGATGCCCTCGGGGTCGTTGTCGAAGTTGATCGGGTAGATGTCCTGGTACTTCTTCGGCGGGTTCTCCGCGTAGGCGATCGTGCCGTCGGGCTTGGTGGTGAACCACTCCGGGTGCGAGGTCACCCAGGGGTGGTCCGGCGCCGCCTGCAGGGCGAGGTCGAGCGCGACCTCCATGCCCAGCTCGCGCGTGCGGCCGACGAAGGCCTTGAAGTCGTCGAGGGTGCCGAGCTGCGGGTGCACGGCGTCGTGGCCGCCCTCGTCGCTGCCGATCGCCCACGGTGAGCCGACGTCGTCGGCCTGCGCCACCAGGGTGTTGTTCTTCCCCTTGCGGTTGACCTTGCCGACCGGGTGGATCGGCGGCAGGTACACCACGTCGAAGCCCATCTCGGCGATCGCCGGCAGCCGCTCGGCGGCCTGGGCGAAGGTCCCGTGCGTCGGGCTGCCACCGACGACCGGGCCCTCCGAACGCGGGAAGAACTCGTACCAGGAGCCGTAGAGCGCACGCGACCGGTCGACCCACAGCTCGTGCCGCTGCGACCCGGTGACCAGCCGGCGCACCGGGTGGTCGTGCAGCACCTGCTGCAGGGCGGGGGAGAGAGCCGGGGCGATCCGGGCGGTCAGCTCCAGCGACTCGTCGCGCAGCGCGGCGGCCGCACCGGTGAGCGCCTCACGGTGCTCCTCGGGTGCGGCGGCGGACACCTCCTCGAGCAGTCGGGCGCCGGACTCCAGGTCGTTGGCCAGCTCCTCCGGGCCCTGGCCGGCCTCGACCTTGACCTCGACGTCGTGGTGCCAGGTGCTCAGCGGGTCGTCCCAGGCCTCGACCTGGTACGTCCAGAGCCCCTCGCGGTCGGGCACGACGGTCGCGGTCCAGCGGTCGGGTTCGGGCCCGAACTTCGTCATCCGGAGCAGCGGCGCAGCCGACGGCTCCTCGCCCGGGGGCGTGAAGACGACGTTGGCGGCCACGGCGTCGTGGCCCTCGCGGAAGACGGTGGCGGTGATCGGCAGGTGTTCACCGACCACGGCGCGGGTCGAGAACGACCCGCAGGACACGACGGGGGCGACATCAGAGATGCCGAGGCGGAGGTCAGCGCGGCCAGTCATCGGGGCAACGCTATCCAGATCATCAGCTGCGCACACGTCGGCGGGGGACCGGCTCAACCGGGAGGGGGAGTGACGGGTGGGCTCGGAGTGGTCCCGGGCGGGTCCGGACCGATCGCCGTCCCGCACTGTCCGTGAGCGTCGTCACGCTAGGGTCTCGGAGGTGCGAGCCCTCCGCAGACTCACCGTCCGCGCCTCCCTCCCCGAGGCACTGATGCCGCTGTCGCAGCTGGTCACCAACCTGCGCTGGTCCTGGCACCCGGAGACCCGCGACCTCTTCGAGGCGCTGGACCCCGGGCTCTGGGCCAGCTGTGGTGGCGACCCGGTCAAGGTCCTCGGCGAGGTCAGCGCCGACCGGCTGGCCGCACTGGCCGACGACCCGGCCTTCCTGCAGCAGCTGACGACGGTCGCCGCCGACCTCCGCGAGTACCTCGACGCACCGCACTGGTACCAGTCCCTGGGCGCCGACGCGCCGGCCACCATCGCCTACTTCTCGGCCGAGTTCGGCATCACCGAGGTGCTGCCGCAGTACTCCGGCGGACTGGGCATCCTGGCCGGGGACCACCTCAAGGCCGCGTCGGACCTGGGCGTCCCGCTGATCGGCGTCGGCCTGCTGTACCGGTCGGGCTACTTCTCCCAGGGCCTGTCCGCCGACGGCTGGCAGCTGGAGCACTACCCGGCACTGGACCCGCACGGCCTGCCGCTGAAGCTCGTGCGCGACGCCGACCGCAACGCCGTGGTGATCGCCGTGCCGCTCCCCGAGGGCCGCACGCTCTACGCCCACGTCTACCGGGCCCAGGTCGGCCGGGTGTCGTTGCTGCTGCTCGACAGCGACATCGAGGAGAACAGCCCGGCCGAGCGCGGGGTCACCGACCGGCTCTACGGCGGCGGCGAGGACCACCGGCTCCGCCAGGAGATGCTCCTGGGGATTGGTGGGGTGCGTGCCCTGCGGGCCTTCTGCTCGCTGACCGGCACCCCGCCGCCGGAGGTCTTCCACGCCAACGAGGGCCACGCCGGCTTCCAGGGCATCGAGCGGATCCGGGAGCTCACCGAGTCCCACGGCCTGTCCTTCGCCGAGGCGCTGCAGGCCGTGCGCGGTGGCACGGTCTTCACCACCCACACGCCGGTCCCCGCGGGCATCGACCGCTTCCCCAAGTCGCTGATCGAGCGGTACTTCGCCGGCTTCGGCGTCCCGGTCGACCAGCTGCTGACGCTGGGTCAGGAACCGGACCCCGGCACGTTCAACATGGCGCACATGGGGCTGCGGCTGGGCCAGCGGGCCAACGGGGTGAGCCAGCTGCACGGGCACGTCAGCCGGGACATGTTCGGTCCCCTGTGGCCGGGCTTCGACCCCGACGACGTCCCGATCGGGTCCATCACCAACGGGGTGCACGCCCCGACCTGGACCGCGCGCGAGCTGGTGGAGCTGGGCACCCAGACCACCAGCCAGGGCGATCCGCTCGAGGTGGACGGCGAGGTGCACTTCGACGGCGTCGACCGGATCCCCGCCGCGGAGCTGTGGCGCACCCGCCGGCTGCTGCGGGGCCGGCTGGTCGACGAGGTGCGCCGGCGGGTGCGGGCCACGGCGCTGTCCCGCGGGGCGGCCGAGGCCGAGCTCGACTGGACCGAGACCGCGTTCGACCCCGACGTGCTGACCATCGGCTTCGCCCGGCGGGTGCCCTCGTACAAGCGGCTGACGCTGATGCTCCGCGACCCCGATCGGCTCAAGGCGCTCCTGCTGGACGAGGAGCGGCCGGTCCAGCTGGTCATCGCCGGCAAGAGCCACCCGGCCGACGACGGCGGCAAGCAGCTGATCCAGCAGATGGTCAAGTTCGCCGACGACCCGGAGATCCGGCACCGGATCGCCTTCCTGCCCAACTACGACATCGGCATGGCCCGGTACCTGTACTGGGGGTGCGACGTCTGGCTGAACAACCCGCTGCGGCCGCTGGAGGCCTGTGGCACCTCGGGGATGAAGTCGGCGCTCAACGGCGGGCTCAACCTCTCCATCCGCGACGGGTGGTGGGACGAGTGGTTCGACGGCCAGAACGGCTGGGCGATCCCGACCGCCGACGGCGTCGAGGACCCGGAGCGGCGGGACGACGTCGAGGCGCAGGCCATCTACGACCTCCTCCACCGGCAGGTGGTGCCGCGCTTCTACGAGGTGGACGCCGACGGCCTGCCCACCCGCTGGGTGGAGATGGTGCGGGACACCCTGCGGGAGACCGGACCGAAGGTGCTGGCCACCCGGATGGTGCGGGACTACGTGCAGCGGCTCTACGTGCCGGCCGCCGGCTCGGCCCGCTCGATGGCCGCCGGCGGGTACGAGGCGGCCCGTGCCCAGGCGGCCTGGCGGGCGACGCTGCTGGAGCACTGGTCCGGTGTCCGGGTGGCCCACGTGGAGGCCACCGGCGTGGGGGAGACCCCGGAGATCGGCGGGGGCATCGACCTGCGGGCCGAGGTCGAGCTGCCCGGGCTCGCGCCGTCCGACGTCCTGGTCGAGGCGGCCTACGGCCGGGTCGACGACGCCGACGGGCTGCACGAGGTCACCACGCTGGCGCTGCGGCACGAGGCCGCGGACGGCTCGCGGCACTGGTTCACCGGCACCGTGCCGCTGGAGCGCACCGGCGCGTTCGGGTACACCGTGCGGGTGCTCCCGCACTCGGCGCACCTGGTGGTGCCCGCGGAGCTCGGCGTCGTCGTCAACGCCTGAGCGGGGAGCGCGCTGGTCATCGGCCCCGGTCGGTGTCCATCCGGGTGGGACTGTCGTGGCCACTGGGGCGGGTCGTGCACGACGGATCGACGTCGCGGCGTGCCATGCGCCCGCGGGTCACGGGATGCCGGTCCGGTCATTAGGCTGGCCGTCATGCCCGACCGCTGTGAGGTCCTCCCCGGAGACTCTGTCGTCGCCCGCCGTGGCGGTGGCCTGCTGTGGGTCGACGCCCCCGGGTCGCCGGCGCTGGTGGCGGCCCTGCACGCCTGTCTGGGGGTCGCCGGCCCCGGGGCCGAACGCGTGCTCGGCGCGGTCGCCGCGCAGGTCTCCCGGCTCGCCGACGGGCCGGCGTCCTTCGCGCTGGTGCTCGCCGACACCTCCGGGGGCACCGGTGCCGGCGTCGCGCTCTGGTCGGGCAAGGGCCAGCCGGCCGTGGACGGCGTCCCGGTCTCCGGTTCCGCGGTCGACGGCTGCACGCTCGCCTCCGGGTTCGCGCTCGGGCAGACCCTCTACGTCGGCCCCGGCCAGCCCGCCGCGGCGATGCCCCCGGGGGTCGCGCTGGACCTGGTCGAGGGCACCGTGCCCGGTTCCGGCGCCCTGCTGCAGCTCGCGGCGGCCGCGTCGCCGTCCGTCGCCGTCCCGCCGGCCACCTCGCTGCCCACCGGCGAGTCCTTCACCGCGGCCTCCGACGCCGGCTTCGGCGCCTCCGGCCGGATCGCCAACGCCCCGGTCGGCCAGGGTGGGGAGCAGACCGCCTTCTGGCGGCCCGAGCCGCCGGCCGCGCCGGTGCTGCGCTTCGACGACGGTCTGGTCGTCACCGTCGACGAGGACCTGGTGCTCGGTCGCCGTCCCGACGGCCACGACCTGGTGACCACCGGCAACGCCCGGCCGGTGCCGATCGCCGACACCCAGAACGTGCTCTCCTCGGCCCACGCCGCCATCCAGCGCGCCGGCCGGGAGGTCTCCCTGACCGACCTCGGCTCGCTCAACGGCACCCACGTCGCCGGCCCGGAGGCCACCGAGTGGACCCAGCTGGAGCCCGGCGTGCCGCACCCGCTCGCCGACGGCGACCGGCTGCTGCTCGGCTGGACCGTCATCACCTTCGAGCAGGCCGCCGAGTAGTCGCAGCCCGACGTCCCGACGACGCAGCCCGCCCCGGTCTTCCGGCGGCGGGCTGCGTCGTCTCGGCGACGAGGGCCTCGGCATTGCACGCCGTCCCTCCGCACTGCTCGTGCTGCAGCACGAGCAGTGCGGAGGGAACCCGTGCAATGCGATCCCGGTGCGGCCCCGTCAGGGGCGCGGCGTGCGGACCACCCGCATCGCCCAGACGGAGTGGCCGGGCAGCTGGGCCGGGCCCGGGGGCAGTGCGGTCGGCCGCGGGGGAGTGCCGGTCGGGTACTCGGTGGCCAGCACCAGCTCGTAGCCGTCCCCCCAAGGGGATCCGGGGAGGACGACGTCGACCGGGTCGGCGCCGGCGTGGAACCAGATCAGCCACGAGTCGTCGATGACCGGCCGTCCCCGTTCGTCGCGGTGCCGCAGGCCCCGGCCGTCCAGGTACATCCCGAGCGTCTGCAGGCCGGTGTCGAACCAGTCGCTGCTGGTGAGCTGGTGCCCGCCGGGGGCGAACCAGGCCAGGTCCCGGGTGCCGCCGGTCCCGGGGATCTCGGTGCCCTCGAAGAACGCCTCCTGCCGGAGCACCGGGGACTGGCGGCGCACCC
Organism: Modestobacter sp. VKM Ac-2985; assembly: GCF_026967925.1. Taxonomy (GTDB): domain Bacteria; phylum Actinomycetota; class Actinomycetes; order Mycobacteriales; family Geodermatophilaceae; genus Modestobacter. The sequence goes on from NZ_JAPVBI010000002.1 coordinate 1,268,481, forward strand.
CGGCCAGGGTGGCCACGAAGCTCCACAGGTCCGGGTCGATCGCCCCCCAGTCGAGCCAGGAGACCTCGTCGTCCTGGCAGTAGGCGTTGTTGTTGCCGCCCTGGGTGCGGCCCAGCTCGTCGCCGGCGGTCAGCATCGGCACCCCGGTCGACAGCAGCAGGGTGGCCAGGTGGTTGCGCACCTGCCGGGCCCGCAGCTCGCGCACCGCCGGGTCGTCGGTGGGGCCCTCCACGCCGCAGTTCCAGTTCCGGTTGTGGCTCTCGCCGTCCCGGTTCTCCTCGCCGTTGGCCTCGTTCCGCTTCTGCTCGTAGGTCACCAGGTCGGCCAGGGTGAAGCCGTCGTGCGCGGTGACGAAGTTGACCGAGGCGAACGGACGGCGGCCGTCGGAGCGGTAGAGGTCGGAGGAGCCGGTGAGCCGGTACGCCAGGTCGCGCACGCCCACTCGCGCGCCGGACCAGACGTCGCGCACGGTGTCCCGGTACTTGCCGTTCCACTCCGTCCAGGGCGGCGGGAAGTTGCCCACCTGGTAGCCGCCCTCGCCGACGTCCCACGGCTCGGCGATCAGCTTCACGGTGCTCACCACCGGGTCCTGGTGGACCACGTCGAAGAACGCCGACAGCCGGTCGACGTCGTGCATGGAGCGGGCCAGGGCGGAGGCCAGGTCGAAGCGGAAGCCGTCGACGTGCATCTCGGTGACCCAGTAGCGCAGCGAGTCCATCAGCAGGCCGAGCACGGCCGGCCGGCGGACGTCCAGGGTGTTCCCGCAGCCGGTGTAGTCGGTGTAGCGGGAGCGGTCCTCCCCGTCGAGCCGGTAGTACCCGGCGTTGTCGATGCCCTTGAGGGACAGCGTCGGGCCGACGTGGTCGCCCTCGGCGGTGTGGTTGTAGACGACGTCGAGGACCACCTCGATGCCCGCGGCGTGCATCGCCTTGACCATCGCCTTGAACTCGGTGACCTGCTCACCGCCCGTGCCGGCCGAGCTGTACGCCGCGTGCGGGGCGAAGTAGCCCAGCGTGTTGTAGCCCCAGTGGTTGGTCAGCCCGCGGCGGAGCAGGTGCGGCTCGCTGACGAAGTGGTGCACCGGCAGCAGCTCGACCGCGGTCACGCCCAGGGAGACCAGGTGCTCGACGAACGCCGGGTGGGCCAGGCCCGCGTAGGTGCCGCGCAGCGCCGGGGGGACGTCGGGGTGGGTCATCGTGGCGCTCTTGACGTGCACCTCGTAGATGACCGTGTCGGTCCACGGGGTGCGCAGCACCCGGTCGCCGTTCCACGGGAACGAGTCGTGGATGACCACCCCGCGGGGCACGAACGGCGCCGAGTCGGTGGGGTCGGCGGCGGACGGGTCGTGCGCGGACCAGCCGAAGAGCGCGTCGTCGAGCACGAGCTCGCCGTCCACGGCGCGGGCGTAGGGGTCCAGCAGCAGCTTCGCCGGGTTGTACCGGGCTCCGGAGGCGGGGTCGTGCGGGCCGTGCACCCGGTACCCGTAGCGCTGCCCGGGGCCCACGCCCGGCAGCCGGCCGTGCCACACCTGGTGGGTGGTCTCCCGCAGCCGCTGCCGGTGCTCGGTGCCGTCGGGGTCGAAGAGGCACAGGTCGACCGCCGACGCGCCGGCCGACCACAGGGCGAAGTTGGTGCCCGTGCCGTCCCAGTGGGCGCCCAGCGGCGCCGGCGAGCCGGGCCACACCTCCACCGGTCGGTCACTCGTCCACGCGGTCACCCGGGCATCGTGCCCCACCGGCGGGGCCGAACCGGGTGACCACGGCGCTCGGCGGGTTGGTTGGATGGCAGGCGTGTGGACTGAGCCGGTCGTCGAGATCCGCGGAGCCGACGTCGTCCGGGGCCAGGCGCACCTGCTGCGCGCGGTCGACTGGACGGTCCGACCCGACGAGCGATGGGTGCTCCTGGGCCCCAACGGGGCGGGGAAGACGACGCTGCTGCAGCTGGCCGGCGCGCAGCTGCACCCCACCCGCGGGGAGGTGGAGATCCTCGGGGAGACCCTCGGCGCGGTCGACGTCTTCGAGCTGCGCACCCGGATCGGGCTGACCAGCGCGGCGCTGGCGCAGCGGATCGACCCGGGCGAGCGGGTCGGTGACGTGGTGGTCAGCGCCGGGTACGCCGTCGTCGGCCGGTGGCGGGAGCGCTACGGCGTGCACGACCTGACCCGGGCGGCGCTGCTCATGCAGCAGTGGGGCGTGGCCCGGATGGCGCACCGGCCCTTCGGCACCCTGTCGGAGGGCGAGCGCAAGCGCACCCAGATCGCCCGCGCGCTGATGACCGACCCGGAGCTGCTGCTGCTCGACGAGCCCGGCGCCGGGCTGGACCTGGGCGGCCGGGAGGACCTGGTCACCCGGCTGTCGGACCTGGCCCGCGACGAGAACGCGCCGGCGCAGGTGCTGGTGACCCACCACGTCGAGGAGATCCCGCCGGGCTACACCCACGCGCTGCTGCTGCGCGGCGGTGAGGTGGTCGGCTCCGGCCCGGTGGACGACGTGCTGACCGGGCCGCTGCTGTCGGAGGCGTTCGGCCTGCCGCTGGACGTGCAGCGCGACAACGGGCGGTTCAGCGCCCGCCGGACGACCTAGGGTCGGGGCGCACGGATCCCGGACACCGACGTCCCGCAGCACACGGAGGCCCGCATGGCAGCGCCCGAGTTCGTCACCCTCCAGGTCGAGGACGGCGTCGGCACGATCCGGCTGGACCGGCCGAAGATGAACGCGATCGACGAGCAGCTGCACTGGGAGGTGCGGGCCGCCGCGCTGGAGGCCGGGCAGGACCCGGACGTGCGGGCCGTCGTCCTCTACGGCGGCGAGCGGGTGTTCGCCGCCGGGGCCGACATCAAGGCCATGTCGCAGCTGACCGGCGCGAGCATGGTCGCCTGGGGCCGGGAGCTGACGTCGTCGTTCAGCACGGTCGCCCGCATCCCGAAGCCGGTGATCGCCGCGATCACCGGCTACGCCCTCGGTGGTGGTTACGAGCTGGCGCTGTGCGCGGACTTCCGGATCATGGGCCGCGGCGCGAAGGTGGGGCAGCCGGAGATCCAGCTGGGCGTCATCCCGGGTGCCGGTGGCACCCAGCGGCTGGCCCGGCTGGTCGGCCCGGCCAAGGCCAAGGACCTGGTGTTCACCGGCCGGCACGTGGGCGCCGAGGAGGCCCTGGAGATGGGGCTGGCCGACGCCGTCGTGCCCGACGAGGAGGTCCACGCCACCGCCCTGGCGATGGCCCGCAAGTTCGCCGAGGGCCCGCCGCTGGCGCTCGCCGCGGCGAAGCGGGCCATCGACGAGGGGCTGGACGGGACCCTGGCCGCCGGGCTGGAGCTGGAGAGCCGGCTGTTCGCCGAGCTGTTCGACACCGAGGACCAGGCGGCCGGGATGCGCTCGTTCCTGGAGCACGGCCCCGGCAAGGCCACCTTCACCGGTCGCTGACCACCCCGCGGTGCCGGCGTCGTCGGTGCGGGAGCATGCCCCGGTGACCGCCGTGCACCCCACCGACCTCGACCGCTCCGACCCCGGCGGGCGGGCCTGGGTCGATCGCGCCGTCGCGCTGGTCGATGCCGACGCGCACCGGTCCGCCGACACCCACCTGCTGGCCTACCCGCTGCCGCCCGAGTGGGGCGTCGACCTGTACCTGAAGGACGAGTCGACCCATCCCACCGGCAGCCTCAAGCACCGGCTGGCGCGCTCGCTGTTCCTCTACGCGCTGTGCTCGGGGCAGCTGCACGAGGGCAGCACCGTGGTGGAGGCATCCAGCGGGTCGACGGCGGTCAGCGAGGCCTACTTCGCCCGGATGCTGGGGCTGCCCTTCGTCGCGGTGATGCCGGCGACGACGAGCGCGGAGAAGATCGCCCTGATCGAGTTCCACGGCGGCCGCTGCCACCTGGTCGCCGATGCGGGGACCGTCTACGACGAGGCGCGCCGGATCGCCGCCGAGACGGGCGGGCACTACCTCGACCAGTTCACCAACGCCGAGCGGGCCACCGACTGGCGCGGGAACAACAACATCGCCGAGTCGGTCTTCGACCAGCTGAGCCGGGAACGGCACCCGGTGCCGGAGTGGGTCGTCGTCGGCGCCGGCACGGGCGGCACCAGCGCCACGATCGGCCGGTACGTCCGGTACCGCCGGCTGCCCACCCGGCTGGCCGTCGTCGACCCGGAGGGCTCGGCGTTCTTCCCCGGCTGGCGGGACGCCGACCCGGCCACGGTCGGGCGTGGTTCGCGGATCGAGGGCATCGGCCGCCCCCGGGTGGAGCCCTCCTTCGTCCCGACCATCGTCGACCGGATGGTCTGCGTCCCCGACGCGGCCTCGTTGGCCGCCATGCGCCACCTGAGGCAGGTGACCGGGCGCCGGGCCGGGGCATCCACCGGCACCAACCTGTGGGGGGCGTTCGGGCTCATCGCCGAGATGCTCGCCGCCGGCCGCACCGGCAGCGTCGTCACGCTGCTGTGCGACGGCGGGGAGCGCTACGCCTGCACCTACTACGACGACGCCTGGGTGGCGGCGCAGGGGCTGGACCTGGCCCCGCACACCGCCGTCCTCGAGCACTTCGCCCGCACGGGGGAGTGGGTCCCCGCCGGGTGAGCCAGGTCACCCGGCCCCTCCCTGCGCGCTGGGTGTTACCCGCAAGTAGCCTCGATGATCGGCACGAGGCGGGCTTCGCCCGCGCCCACCCGAACCACCGCGGAGGTTGGTCTGACGATGAACATCGTCGTTCTGGTCAAGCAGGTCCCCGACTCCGGCAGCGAGCGGAAGCTGGACCCGTCGGACAACACCGTCGCGCGGGCCACCGCCGACAACGTGATCAACGAGATGGACGAGTACGCCATCGAGGAGGCGCTCACCGTCAAGGAGGCGCACGGCGGCGAGGTCACGGTGCTGACCGTCGGCCCCGACACCGCCACCGACGCCATCCGCAAGGCCCTGTCGATGGGCGCGGACAAGGCCGTGCACGTCAGCGACCCGGCGATCCACGGCTCCTGCGCCCCGCAGACCAGCGCGATCATCGCCGCCGCGCTGTCGCAGCTGGAGTACGACCTGGTGCTGTGCGGCGCCGAGTCCACCGACGGGCAGGTGTCGGTGATGCCGGCGCTGATCTCGGAGCGACTGGGCATCCCGCAGCTGTCCGGCGCCCGCAAGCTCACGATCGAGGGCTCGATGGCCAAGATCGAGCGCCAGACCGACGGCGGGTACTGGGAGGTGGAGGCGCCGCTGCCGGCGATCGTCTCCACCTGGGACACGATCAACGAGCCGCGCTACCCCTCCTTCAAGGGGATCATGGCCGCCAAGAAGAAGCCGGTGGAGACCAAGACGCTGGCCGACCTCGGCATCGACCCGTCGACCGTGGGCCTGGCCACCGCCACCAGCAGGGTCGTCGACTCCGCGGGGCGCCCGCCCAAGGGCGAGGGCGTGAAGGTCGCCGACGAGGGCGACGGCGCCGAGAAGCTGGTCGGCTACCTGGCCGCCCAGAAGATCGTCTGACCGGCGCGCGACTCAGAGCTGAGGAGAGAACAGACATGGCAGAGGTCCTGGTCCTTGCCGAGCTGAACCCCGCCGACGGTGGGCCCCGCAAGACGACGCTGGAGGCGCTGACCGCCGCCCGGGTGCTCGGTGAGCCCTCCGCGGTCGTCCTCGGTGCCCCCGGCACCGCTGCGGGCATCAAGGACGTGCTGGCCGAGTACGGCGCGGTGAAGGTCTACGTGGCCGAGTCCGACGACGTCGACGCCTACCTGGTGGCCCCCAAGGCCGAGGTGCTGGCCCAGCTGGTCGCCGAGAGGTCCCCGGCTGCAGTCGTCATCCCGTCCTCCCCGGAGGGCAAGGAGATCGCTGGCCGGCTGGCCATCAAGACCGGCAGCGGCTTCCTGACCGACGTCACCGAGATCGCCGCCGACGGCACCGCCACCCAGGTGGCGTTCGCCGGGGCGACGATCGTGCACTCGCAGGTCACCGTCGGCACGCCGATCTACACCTTGCGCGGCAACTCGGTCACCCCCGAGCCGGCCCCCGCCGCCGGTACCGAGGAGGCGGTGCAGGTCGCCGTCTCCGAGGCCGCCAAGCAGACCCGGGTGCTCGACCGGGTCGTGGAGCAGAAGTCCAACCGGCCGGAGCTCACCGAGGCCGCGATCGTCGTATCCGGCGGTCGCGGGGTGGCCAGCGCCGAGAACTTCTCGGTGATCGAGGGGCTCGCCGACTCCCTCGGCGGTGCCGTCGGTGCCTCCCGGGCCGCCGTCGACTCCGGCTTCTACCCGCACTCCTTCCAGGTCGGGCAGACCGGGAAGACCGTCTCGCCGCAGCTGTACATCGCGGTGGGCATCTCCGGGGCGATCCAGCACCGGGCCGGGATGCAGACGTCGAAGACGATCGTCGCGGTCAACAAGGACCCCGAGGCACCGATCTTCGAGCTGGCCGACTTCGGTGTCGTGGGCGACCTGTTCACCGTCGTCCCGGCGGCCACCGAGCAGATCAGCGCCCGCAAGTAGTCGAACGGCCCTCCTGCCCCCCACCACTCGCAGACTCGTGGTGGGCCCCTGCAGGAGGGCCGTCCCAGCGCGTCGCGTCGGGCGCCGGCCTCCGGGTCGGCGCTCGACGCACGTCGCGGCCACAGGGACGAGGAGGCGGGGAGGTCGTGTGGACTTCCACCTGTCGGACACGATCGGGTTGCCCTCGGCGGGCGAGGCATACGCTGGCTCTGCCATGACCTACCTCGACCACGCGGCGACGACCCCGATGCTGCCGGTTGCGCTCGCGGCCATGACCGAGCAGCTGGCCCGGGTGGGCAACGCCTCGTCCCTGCACGCCAGTGGCCGGGAGGCCCGGCGGGTCGCCGAGGAGTCGCGGGAGCGACTGGCCGCAGCCCTGGGGGCGCGGCCGTCGGAGGTGCTGTTCACCGGCGGTGGCACGGAGGGCGACAACCTCGCCGTCAAGGGGCTGTACTGGGCCCGCCGCACGGCCGACCAGGGACGCCGGCGGATCGTGGCCAGCCCCGCGGAGCACCACGCCGTCCTGGACAGTGTCGAGTGGCTGGAGAAGCACGAGGGCGCCGAGGTCACCTGGCTGCGCGTCGAGCCGACCGGCCGGGTCACCGCCGACGCGCTGGCCGAGGCCCTCGGCGACGGGCGGGACGTCGCCCTGGCCACGGTCATGTGGGCCAACAACGAGATCGGCGCCGTCAGCGACCTGACCGCGCTCGCCGCGCTGGCCCACGAGGTCGGGGTGCCGCTGCACACCGACGCGGTGCAGGCGATCGGGCAGCTGCCCCTGGACTTCGCCGCCAGCGGCCTCGACGCGCTGACCATGACCGGGCACAAGGTGGGCGGTCCGATGGGCGCCGGCGCGCTGCTGCTGCGCCGGGACGCAGAGTGCACCCCGCTGCTGCACGGTGGCGGGCAGGAGCGCGACGTCCGGTCCGGCACCCTGGACGTCGCCGCGATCGTCGGGCTGGCCGCGGCCACGCAGGCCACCGTCGCCGACCGGGCCGAGCGCACCGCCCGGGTGGCCGCCCTGCGTGACCGGTTGGTCGCCGGCGTGGTCGCCGAGGTGCCCGACGCCCAGCTCAACGGCCCGCCGCTGGGCGACGTGGTCGCCGGTGGCCCGGGGCGGCTCCCGGGGAACGCCCACCTGTCGTTCCCCGGCGCGGAGGGCGACGCGCTGCTCATGCTGCTGGACGCGCGGGGGATCGAGTGCTCCACCGGGTCGGCGTGCAGTGCGGGCGTCGCCCGGCCCAGCCACGTGCTGCTGGCCGCCGGCGCCGACCCCGCCCGGGCCCGCAGCTCGTTGCGCTTCAGCCTGGGCCACACCTCGACCGACGCCGACGTCGACGCGTTGCTCGAGGTGATCGGCCCGGTCGTGGAGCGGGCCCGGCGGGCCGGGACCGGGCGGCACTGAGATGCGACTGATCGCCGCCATGAGCGGGGGAGTGGACTCCGCGGTCGCCGCTGCGCTGGCCGTCGAGGCGGGGCACGACGTCACCGGGGTGCACCTGGCGCTCTCCCCGGACCGGCAGACGCTGCGCAGCGGTGCCCGGGGCTGCTGCAGCGTCGAGGACTCCCACGACGCCCGGCGGGTCGCCGACTCCCTCGACATCCCCTTCTACGTCTGGGACCTGGCCGACCGGTTCCGTGAGGACGTCATCGACGACTTCGTGGCCGAGTACGCCGCCGGCCGGACACCGAACCCCTGCCTGCGCTGCAACGAGAAGATCAAGTTCTCCGCGGTCCTCGACCGGGCCCGGGCGCTGGGCTTCGACGCCGTCGTCACCGGTCACCACGCGCGGCTGGCCGACGGCGAGCTGCGCCGCTCGGTCGACCCGGCGAAGGACCAGTCCTACGTGCTCGGTGTGCTCACCGCCGAGCAGCTGGCCGGCGCGGTCTTCCCGCTCGGCTCGATGACCAAGGACCGGGTGCGGGAGCTGGCCGCCGAGCGCGGCTACGCGGTGGCCACCAAGCCGGACTCGCACGACATCTGCTTCATCTCCGACGGCGACACCCGCGGGTTCCTCGCCCGCCGCCTGGGCGAGCAGCCCGGTCCGGTCGTCGACGCCGCCACCGGTCAGACCGTCGGGACGCACGCCGGCGCGCACGGCTTCACCATCGGCCAGCGTCGCGGGCTGGGGGTGACCGCCGGTGACCAGCGCCCCCGGTACGTGCTGGGGATCGAGCCGGTCAGTCGCACCGTGACCATCGGCACCGCGGACCAGGCGGAGGTCGACGAGGTGCACACCGGCGCCCCCACGTGGACCGGGCCGGTGCCCGACCTGCCGTTCCGGGCGCAGGTCCAGCTGCGCGCCCACGCCGTGCCGGTCGCCTGCGAGGTCTCCCTCGCCGAGGACGGCGGGTTGTGTCTCGTGCTCGGCGAACGGCAGCGTGGGATCGCCCCCGGACAGTCGGCGGTGCTCTACGCCCCCGATGCCGAGCGGGGTGACCTGGTGCTGGGTCAGAGCACGGTGCTGGGCGCCCGGGAACGACCGGAGCCCGTGCTGAGCTGACCGTCCCCGATGCCGGCGGGACGGCGGGCTACGGTCGGCACGTGACCTCGGCGACGGACCTCCCGGACGACAGCAGTGGGCCGGGCGGCGCCGGCGACGACGTGCGACCGGAACTCCCCGTGTGGGGGCCGGCCACCGGTGTCGGGTCCCTGCCCGGCAGCGACCCGGTCGAGGCGATGCGGCTGACCGTCGGCGAGCTGCCAGACCTCCCACACCTTCCCGAGCTGCCCGGCCGCGGCCCGGGCTCGGACCTGATCGGGCGCGCTGCTGCGCTCCTGGTCGACCTCTACGTCGACCTCACCCCGGCGGGCTGGCGGTTGGTCCCCCGACCGGGTGTCGACCTGCGCCGGGCCCAGGAGGCGATGGCCCGGGACCTGGACGCCCTCTACGAGGTGGCCGAGCGGTACGTGGGGCCGTTCAAGGTGCAGGTGGCCGGGCCGTGGACCCTGGCCGCCGGACTGGAGCGCACCCGCGGCGACCGCGCCGTGGTGGACCCGGGGGCGCGCCGCGACCTCGCGCAGTCCCTCGCCGAGGGGATCGCTGCCCACGTCGCCGCCGTCTCCGCACGGGTGCCGGGGGCCTCGGTCCTCCTCCAGTTCGACGAGCCGTCGGTGCCCGCCGTGCTGCAGGGCGGCCTGCCCACCGTCAGCGGCTTCGGGAAGCTGTCGGCGGTGGAGTCCCACGTCGTGGAGGAGCAGCTGACCGGGCTCGTGCAGCGGGTGCCGGCGCCGGTCGTCCTGCACTGCTGTGCCCAGCGCGCCCCTCTGGACCTGTTCCGGGCCGCCGGGGCGCAGGGGCTGTCCTTCGACCTGGGGCTGGTGCAGGACCTCGACGCCGTCGGCACCGCCGTCGAGGCAGGCACCCACCTGTTCGTCGGCGTCGTCCCCGGCACCGACACCGACCTGGGCCGGCCGAAGGCGACCGCCACCCGCGTGCAGGCCTGGTGGCGCGAGCTCGGTTTCCCCGCCGAGGAGCTGGCCGGCGCCGTGACGCTCACGCCGTCCTGCGGCCTGGCCGGGGCGAGCGAGGCCTACGCCCGGACGGCGATGGCGCACGTCCGCGAGGCCGCGAAGTACCTGCTGCCGGAGTGACGGCCCGGCTCAGCGGAGGCTCCCGACCTCGCTGACCGGGACGTCGTCACGGGCTGGACGGTCCGGGCGCCGTTTCCCGTCGGAGCCGCCGGATAACGTCTCGTCCGTGAGCAGCGAGGCAGGGGAGCAGGACACGGTGGACGGGGCCGACCAGCCCGCGGTCGAGGCACCCGTCGATCGGCAGGACGTCACCGAGGTCCCCGACGAGGCCCGCACCCGGCACCGCGACCTGTCCGAGGAGCTCGACCGGTACGCCTTCGCCTACTACGTGCAGGACGCTCCGCTGGTCAGCGACGGTCAGTACGACGAGCTGATGGGTGAGCTGAAGGGGCTGGAGGCCGCTCACCCGGCGCTGGTCACGCCGGAGTCGCCCAGTCAGAAGGTCAACGGCGGCTTCGGCGCCACCTTCGCCCCGGTCACCCACCCGGAGCGCATGCAGAGCCTGGACAACGCCTTCTCCTCCGACGAGCTCTCCGCCTGGGCCGCCCGCGCGGAGCGCGATGGTGCCGCCGGTGCCGGCTACCTCTGCGAGCTGAAGGTCGACGGGCTGGCCATCGACCTGGTCTACGAGCGCGGCCGGCTGGTCCGGGCGGCCACCCGCGGCGACGGGACGACGGGGGAGGACGTCACTGCCAACGTGCGCACCCTGGCCGTCGTCCCCCAGCAGCTGACCGGGGACGACGTGCCGGAGTTCCTCGAGGTCCGCGGCGAGGTCTACTTCCCGGTCGCCGCCTTCGCCGAGGTCAACGCCGGGCTGGTGGAGGCGGGCAAGCCGCCGTTCGCCAACCCGCGCAACGCCGCGGCCGGCTCGCTGCGGCAGAAGGACGCCCGGGAGACGGCGAAGCGCCCGCTCAGCATGGTGGTGCACGGCATCGGCGCCCGCCGCGGCTTCGAGCCCGCCCGCCAGTCCGACGCCTACGAGCAGCTGCGCGCCTGGGGGTTGCCGGTCAGCGAACGGTACGAGGTGGTCGAGGACCTCCCCGGCGTCTGGGCCTACATCGAGCGCTACCGCGAGCAGCGGCACGCCGTCGAGCACGAGATCGACGGCGTCGTCGTCAAGGTCGACCAGGTCTCCCTGCAGCGCCGGCTCGGGTCGACCAGCCGCGCGCCGCGGTGGGCCATCGCCTTCAAGTACCCCCCGGAGGAGGCGACGACGAAGCTCCACGACATCCGGGTCAACGTCGGCCGCACCGGGCGGGTCACCCCGTTCGCCTACATGGAGCCGGTGAAGGTCGCCGGGTCCACCGTGCAGCTGGCCACGCTGCACAACGCCAGCGAGGTGACGCGCAAGGGCGTGCTGATCGGCGACACCGTGGTGATCCGCAAGGCCGGCGACGTGATCCCGGAGGTGCTCGGCCCGGTCGTGGCGGCCCGCGACGGCTCCGAGCGGGAGTTCGTCTTCCCCACGCACTGCCCCGAGTGCGGCACCGAGCTGCGGCCGGAGAAGGAGGGCGACGCCGACATCCGCTGCCCGAACGCCCGGTCCTGCCCCGCCCAGCTCCGGGAGCGGGTCTTCCACGTCGCCGGCCGCGGCGCCTTCGACATCGAGGTGCTCGGCTACGAGGCGGCGACCGCACTGCTGGAGAGCCGGCTGCTCACCGACGAGGGCGACGTCTTCACCCTGGACGAGGACGCGCTGTGCCGCACCGACTTCTTCACGAAGAAGGACGGCACCCTCTCCGCCAACGGGAAGCGGCTGCTGACCAACCTGCAGACCCGCAAGGACGTCCCGCTCTGGCGGGTGCTCGTGGCGCTGTCGATCCGGCACGTCGGCCCCACGGCGGCGCAGGCGCTCGCCCGGGAGTTCCGCTCGATCGACCGGCTGATGGCCGCGACCGAGGAGGAGCTCGCCGCCGCCGAGGGCGTCGGGCCGACCATCGCCACCGCGGTGCGCGACTGGTTCGCCGTCGACTGGCACCGCGACGTGGTGGAGAAGTGGCGGGCCGCCGGCGTCCGGATGGCGGACCCCGAGTCCGACTCCGGGCCCGGTCCGCTCACCGGGATCACCGTCGTCGTCACCGGGTCGCTGCGTGACCACAGCCGGGACCAGGCGATCGCCGCCATCCAGGAACGCGGGGGCAAGGTCACCGGCTCGGTGTCGAAGAAGACCGGCTTCGTCGTCGTCGGCGCCGACCCCGGCAGCAAGTACGACAAGGCGGTCGCGGTGAAGGCGCCGGTCCTGGACGACGACGGCTTCACGGTCCTGCTCGAGCAGGGGCCGGACGCCGCCCGCGAGGTGGCCACCATCGGCGACGGCACGGCACCCGCCGAGCCTGCCGAGCCCGCCGGAGCCTGACGGCCCCGCCCGGGCCCTTCCTCAGTCGGCCGGGGGGAGCCGGGTGACCGTCGCGGCGAGCCCGGTCAGGTGGGCCAGCCTCAGCAGCTCCGAGCGGCGGAACACCGGCCCGCCGGACCGGCCCAGCAGCACGGCGGTGCCCGGGTCCAGCGGTGCGGCCATCATCTCCACCGCCATCTCCTGCCAGCGGCGCGGCACCCACTCGCCCTCGCTGGGCAGCAGCAGGGGCGTGGTCAGCGGCAGCCACGGGGTGCGGACGCCCTCCAGCGACGGCGCAGCGTCCGAAGCGGCCAGCACGGTGAGCTGGTCGGCAGAACCGGCGAGCACCACCGCCCACCCGCTGCGGAACACCCGAGGGAGCTCCGTGGCGAGCACCTTGGCGGTGCCGTCCCCGGCCGGGGCGAGCGCCTCCAGCAGCTCCAGTTCCCGGTGGGTGTCCATCGGACCGGCGAACGGGCGCAGCGACTCGACCTGCACGCCCGGCACGGCGGTCGCCGCGGTGATCAGGCTGTCGGCGACCCGGTCGGCGGGGAGCTCCACCACGATGTCGTCGACGGCCACGCCGTTCCCGCGCTCGAGGACGTCGACGGAGACGATGTCGATGCCGGCCCGGCCGAGGGCCGTGGCGACGGCACCGAGCGTGCCGGGCCGGTCGGGGACGACCAATCGCAGAAGGTAGGACACGGATTCCCCCGGACGGCGTGCTGGAGCAGGTCGATCGCCGTCGATCGCGGACAGGGGGCAGCCTCCCCCATGGAGGGCCCCCGGACCAACCCCGGCTCGCGGTCGGAGGGCCGCGGCGTCCCACGTACAGTGGCTGGGTCGTGGAGCGAGTCGAGGCCGGGCCCGTCCGGCCGCCGAAGTGGGGTCCCAGCGCAGCATGAGCAGCATCTCCCGTGAGGACGTCGCACACCTGGCGCGTCTGTCGCGCCTGGCCGTCACCGACGAGGAGCTGGACCGGTTCGCCGGGCAGCTCGACCAGGTGCTCGCCGCCGTCGCCCGGGTGGGTGAGGCCGCGGTGGCCGACGTGCCGCCGATGACCCACGCCGTCCCGCTGACCAACGTGCTCCGTCCCGACGAGGTGACCCCGAGCCTGTCCCGCGACGTCGTGCTGGCCGGTGCGCCCGCCGCCGAGGACGGCCGCATCCGCGTGCCGCGCATCCTGGGGGACGCCGAGTGACCGGCACCAGCAGTGACCTGACCCGCGTCGACGTCGCCGGGCTCTCCCGGCTGCTGAGCTCCGGGGAGGTGAGCGCCGTCGAGGTGACCCGCGCGCACCTGGACCGGATCGCCGCCGACGACGGCCGGCTCGGCGCCTACCTGCACGTCGAGGACGACGCCGCGCTCGCCGCGGCCGCCGCGGTCGACCAGGCCCGTGCCACCGGCGCCGAGCTCGGCCCGCTGGCCGGGGTCCCGGTGGCCCTCAAGGACCTGGTGGTCACCGAGGGCGTGCCGACCACGAGCGGTTCGAAGATCCTCGAGGGCTGGCTCCCCCCGTACAGCGCCACCGTCGCCACCCGGCTCGCCGAGGCCGGCACCGTGCTGTTGGGCAAGACCAACATGGACGAGTTCGCGATGGGCTCCTCCACCGAGAACTCCGCGTACCAGGTGACCCGCAACCCCTGGGACACCGACCGCATCCCCGGCGGCTCCTCCGGTGGCTCCAGCGCCGCGGTCGCCGGGCACCTCGCGCCCTGGTCGATCGGCACCGACACCGGCGGTTCCATCCGGCAGCCGGCCGCCGTGACCGGGCTCGTCGGGCACAAGCCGACCTACGGCTCGGTCTCCCGCTACGGCCTGATCGCCTTCTCCTCCAGCCTGGACCAGGCCGGGCCGATGGCTCGCACGGTGCTGGACGCCGCGGTGATGCACGAGGTCATCGGCGGCCACGACCCGCGTGACTCCACCAGCATCGACACCCCGCTGGCCCGGCTGGCCGACGCTGCCCGCGAGGGCGCGGCCGGCGACCTGCGCGGCGTGCGGGTCGGCGTCGTGCGCGAGCTCGGCGGCGAGGGCCACACCGACGGCTACGAGCCCGGCGTGCTGGCCCGTACCCGCGAGGCGATCGAGGTCCTGGCCGGGCTGGGCGCCGAGGTCACCGAGGTCTCCTGCCCCTCCTTCGACCTGGCGCTGCCGGCCTACTACCTGATCGCGCCGAGCGAGGCCTCCAGCAACCTGGCCCGCTACGAGGGCGTCCGGTTCGGCCTGCGGGCCGGTGACGACGGCAGCCGCGACCTCGACGAGGTCATGGCGCTGACCCGGGAGCAGGGCTTCGGCCCGGAGGTCAAGCGGCGGATCATCCTGGGCACGTACGCGCTCTCCAGCGGGTACTACGACGCCTACTACGGCCAGGCGCAGAAGGTGCGCACGCTGATCACCCGCGACTTCGGTGCCGCCTTCGCCGACGTCGACGTGCTGGTCAGCCCCACCATGCCCACGGTCGCCTTCCCGATCGGCGCCCGGGTCGACGACCCGATCGCGATGTACGCCGCCGACCTGTGCACGCTGCCGGCCAGCCTGGCCGGGCTCCCGGCGATCTCCGTGCCCAGCGGGCTGTCGGACGGGCTGCCCGTCGGGCTGCAGGTCATGGCGCCGGCGCTGGCCGACGAGCGGTGCTACCGCATCGCCGCTGCACTGGAGGCCGCGCAGGACGCCACCCGTGGCCACCGGCTGCTCGACGAGCTGGGTGCCGCGTGAACGGGCCCATGAAGGCAGCCTGGGGGCTGACGGTCTTCGTGATCGTCGCCGGCGCGGTGCTGTGGGCCGTGACCGGTCAGGCGATCTTCGCCGTCTTCATCGTCCTCGGCGTGCTGACCGCCATCGGTGCCTGGTTCACCACCCGCAGCGCCACCACCGGCCGCAGCACGACGTCCGGCCCGATCGACCACCCGGAGGAGAAGCCATGACCAGCACCGCCGACCGGCTGGTCGAGTTCGACGAGGTCCTGACCCGCTACGAGCCGGTCATCGGGCTGGAGACCCACGTCGAGCTGGGCACCGCCTCCAAGATGTTCTGCGGCTGCGCCACCACCTTCGGTGCCGAGCCGAACACCCACACCTGCCCGGTGTGCCTGGGCATGCCCGGCTCGCTGCCGGTCGCCAACGCCGCCGCCATCGAGGCGACCATCAAGATCGGCCTGGCGCTGGGCTGCCGGATCGCGAACTGGTCGCGGTTCGCCCGGAAGAACTACTTCTACCCCGACATCCCCAAGGGCTTCCAGACCAGCCAGTACGACGAGCCGCTGTGCGTTGCCGGCCACCTGGACGTCGAGGTCGACGGGACGACGCACCGCGTGGAGATCGAGCGGGTGCACCTGGAGGAGGACACCGGCAAGAACCTGCACGTCGGTGGGGCCACCGGGCGCATCCACGGCGCCGACCACTCGCTGATCGACTTCAACCGGGCCGGCATCCCGCTGGTGGAGATCGTCACCCGCCCGGTGCCCGGCGCCGGCCGACTGGCCCCCGAGGTCGCCCGCGCCTACGTCACCGAGCTGCGCGAGATCGTCCAGGCCCTCGGCGTCTCCGACGTCCGGATGGAGCAGGGCAGCCTGCGCTGCGACGTGAACATCTCGCTCAACCCGGTCGGCGACCTGGAGTGGGGCACCCGCACCGAGACCAAGAACGTGAACTCGCTGCGGTCGGTCGAGCGCGCCGTCCGCTTCGAGATGCGCCGGCAGGCCGCCGTCCTCGACTCCGGTGGCCGGATCGTGCAGGAGACCCGGCACTTCCACGAGGACACCGGCAGCACCTCCTCCGGGCGCAGCAAGGAGGAGGCGACCGACTACCGGTACTTCCCCGAGCCCGACCTGGTGCCGCTGGCGCCGGACGCCGACTGGATCGAGAAGCTGCGCGCCGAGCTCCCCGAGCTGCCGGCCGCCCGGCGCACCCGGCTCCAGCAGGAGTGGGGCATCTCCGGCACGGAGATGACCTGGCTGGCCAATGCCGGCGCGCTGGGCCTGGTCGAGCAGACCGTCGCCGCCGGCGCCACCCCGGGTGACGCCCGCAAGTGGTGGCTGGGCGACCTCGCCCGCCGGGCCAACGAGGCCGGCACCGAGCTCGGCGAGCTGGCGGTCACCCCGGCGCAGGTGGCCGAGCTGGTCGGCCTGGTCAACGCGGGCACCATCAACGACGGGCTGGCCCGCCAGGTGCTCGACGGTGTGCTGGCCGGCCAGGGCGACCCGGCGCAGGTCGTCGAGGCGCAGGGGCTCGCCGTGATGGGGGAGTCCGACGAGCTGGTCGCCGCCGTCGAGGCCGCGATCGCCGGTGCCCCCGACGTCATCGCCAAGGTCAAGGCCGGCAAGGTGCAGGCGCTGGGTGCGCTCGTCGGGGCGGTCATGAAGACCACCCGCGGCAAGGCCGATGCCCCCACCGTGAAGCGGATGCTGGAGGAGCGGGTGCTGGGCTCCTAGCCTGGGGCGGTGGGGCTGCCCGCCGTCGAGCTGCGCCCGCTGCGGCGGGCGGACCTCCCGCTGCTCTGCCGCTGGCTGGCCGAGCCGCTGGTCGCCCGCTGGTGGGACGACGACCCGAGCCCGGCGGCCGTCGAACGGCGGTACGGCCCCAGTGTCGACGGCACCGACCCGACCGCGGTGTACCTCGGCCTGCACGACGGTGAGCCGTTCGGACTGGTGCAGGTGTACGCGTTCGCCGACGAGCCGGAGTCGCTCGCCGAGCTGTCGGCGATCTGCGAGGTGCCCGCGGGAGCGCTGAGCATCGACTACCTGGTCGGCGAACCGGGGGCCCGTGGCCGGGGGCTGGGCGCGGCGATGATCGCGGCCGCCGTCTCCCAGGGCTTCGCCGACCACCCCGAGGCGCAGGACGTGCTGGTGGCGGTCGCGCTGGGCAACGAGGCCTCGTGGCGGGCCCTGCGCCGCGCCGGGGCGACCTGGTACGCCGAGGGTGAGCTGGTGCCGGACAACCCGGTCGACCCGCCCGACCACGTCGTCCACCGCTTCGCCCGGTAGCCCAGGCGGCCTCGCGTCAGAGCGGAGAGCCTGCCGAGGACGTCGGCGGGAGCACCCGCAGCACCTTGTCGTCGTCCTCGGTCGGCGTGCCCACTCCGTCGCGGTTGGAGGTGGTGATCCACAGCGCGCCCTCGGCGTCCACGGCCACCGAGCGCAGCCGCCCGTAGTCCTCGTCCAGGAACGCGGTCGGCTCCTCGACCGGGACCCGCCCGCCGTCGAGCTCGGCGACGTGCACCTGCTGCCCGTCGAGCGCCCCGAGGAAGACGTAGGGGCCGGTGACCGCGCAGCCGCCCAGCCCGCCCTCCTCCGCGGGCACCTCGAGCACCGGTGGGATGCCGCCGGGGCCGAAGTCGCCGCCGCCGACGAGGGCGTTGAACTCGTCGGGCCCCTGCAGCGCGTCGTCGGTGGCGTAGAGCTGCTCGTCCCCGCCCTGGCACAGCGCGGTGACGTCCCGGTGCCCGCGGCTGACGAGCGGGCCGGCGCCGGCGGGCTGACCGAACACGTCGATGGCCAGCACCTTGCCGGCCGGCGATGCCGGGTCGGCTGCCAGCGCCGGGTCCCCGACGTCGCCGGTGCCCACGTACAGCACGCCGTCCGGTCCGAACAGCAGCCCGCCGCCGTTGTGCACCTCGCCGCGGGGGATGTCGGTCAGCACCGGGTTGGGGGTGCCGCCGATCGGGAAGCGCACCACCCGGTTGTCGGTCGCGGTGGAGACGTAGGCGTAGAACAGCCCGTCCTCGAGGAACGTCGGCGACAGGGCCAGCCCGAGCAGCCCGCCGTCCCCGCCGGTGTCGACGCCGGGCACGGTCATCAGCTCCCGGGGCTCGGCGCCGTCGGGGAAGACCTGGAGCAGACGCCCGGTGTCCCGCTCACCGACCACCGCCGTCCCGTCGGGGAGCAGCACCAGGCCGGTGGGGACGGCCAGGTCGGTGGCGACCACGTTCGGGTCACCGGCCTGGTCGTCGTCGGCGCCCGGGGTGGACGGCTGGCCGGGAGCCGGGATCGCGGGGCTCGTCGGCGGCGGGGCGACCTGCGGTGGCTGACCCTGCGGCACCTCGCGGAACGGGCCGGCCGGCTCGTAGCCGCCGCCGCAGCCGGCCAGCAGCAGCCCGCCCAGGAGCAGTGCCGTCCGTCGCCGGGCACCGGGTGCCGTCGTCCGTCGTCCCACCCCGGCAACAGTACGGCGGCTGCCCGCTGCGCCGCCGCCGAGTGACCCCCCTAGGGTCGGGACCCGTGCCCGACGTCACCGGTCCCGACACCGCCCCCACGCTGCCCCTGGGCCGGGAGGAGACGCTGCACGTGCTCGTCCCCTCCCGGGCGCTCGCCGAGGCGGTCGCGGCCGTCTCGCCCCGCATCCGTGCCCACCGGCTCCCCGACGAGGGGCTGCCCACCGGGGAGGCGACGCAGGCGCAGGTGCTCGTGCCGCGCGGTGGCGGGGAGATCCCCGCCGAGGTGCTGGACGCGCTGCCGCAGCTGCGGCTGGTCCAGCTGATGAGCGCCGGGGCGGAGAAGTTCGTCGGCCGGCTGCCCCAGCGGGTCACGCTGTGCAACGCCCGGGGCGCGCACACCCCCTCGACCGCGGAGTGGACGGTCGCCGCGACGCTGGCCGCGCAGCGGGGCATCCCGCACTTCACCCGTGCCCAGGACGCCGGCCGCTGGGACTTCCGCACCGAGCACTCGCTGATCGGCGCGAAGGTGCTCATGGTGGGCGCCGGCGACATCGGCCGCACGATCGGCCGGATGATGGCCGGCTTCGACGTCGACCTCACCTACGTCGCCCGTACCGCCCGCGACGGCGTGCGCGGCATCGAGGAGCTGCCCCGACTGCTGCCCGAGGCCGATGTCGTGGTGCTCATCGTGCCGGTGACCCCGCAGACCACCGGCCTGGTCGACGCCGCCTTCCTCGCCGCGATGAAGGACGACGCCCTGCTGGTGAACGCCGCCCGCGGGGTGGTCGTGGACACCGACGCGCTGCTGGCCGAGCTGACCTCGGGCCGGCTGCGCGCCGCGCTGGACGTGACCGACCCCGAGCCGCTGCCCGCCGGGCACCCGCTGTGGTCGGCGCCCAACCTGCTGCTCACCCCGCACGTGGCCGGCGCGGTGCCGGACACGAACGCCCGCGCCACCGCCGCCGTCACCGAGCAGCTGACCCGGGTGCTGGCCGGCGAGCCGCTGCGCAACGTCGTCGCGGACTACTAGAAGGACCCCCTCGCCCCCCACCGCTCGCGAGCTCGCGGCGGGCCCCTGCGAGGGGGCCGATCAGGGGGCGGGGATGCGGCCGCCGGAGAGGGCGGCGAGGCGGGGCAGGTCGCGGGCGCGCAGCACCGGCAGCTGCACCTGGGTGCCGGCGGTCGTGACCAGCCACAGGTCGGCGCGCTCCCCGACCCGGACGCCGGCCAGGTCGTCCCAGGCGATGGTGCGGTGGGCGACCGGCGACCGCACGGTGATCCCGCCGTCCCCGACGTCGACGCCGACCCGGAGGACCCAGACCGCCAACGCCAGCGGCACCAGCAGCAGCAGGAACGCCCACGGGCTGGCGACGGTCACCGGCAGCACGCAGATGGTCAGGAAGAGGACGGGGACGAGGGAGATCCGGCTCATCCGCATCCGGGCGACAGCCACGCCCCGATGCTCCCAGATCCGGCACCCCGGCCGGCCGGCGACGCCTCAGTCGCGGCTCAGCCGGGCCAGCCGGGCCGCGCTGTCCGTGCCCGCGGCCGCCGTGTAGACGACCAGGTGCAGGTCGGGGGAGTCGGCCAGGGTGAGCTGGTGGTGCTCCAGCAGCAGGCTGCCCACCCGGGGGTGCTCGAAGCGGCGCTCGCTGGAGCTGAACGACTCGACGTCGTGGCTGGCCCAGCCGGCCCGGAAGTGCTCGCTGGCCTCCTGCAGCCGGGTGACCAGGTCGACGACGGCCGGGTCGTGCACCCGGCTGCCGACCTCGGCGCGGAACTGGGTGAGGAAGCGCCGGCTGTCGGTGCCCCAGTCGCCGAGCAGGCTCCGCACGGCCGGGTCGGTGAACACCACCCACAGCAGGTTCCGCTCGTCCTCCGGCGCCGTGGCCACCCCGGGATACAGCCGCTCGTAGGCGGTGTTCCACCCGAGGATCGACCAGCTGTGGGTGAGGACGAAGGCGGGGGAGGGGCCCAGCGCTTCCAGCAGCCGCACGGCGTGCGCCGGCAGCTCCGCCGGACCGGGCTCGGCCGGCGCCGTCGCGGCGTGCCCGGTCAACCGCAGCACGTACTGGTGCTCGGCCGGCGAGAGCTGCAGCGTGCGGGCGACGGCGTCCACCACCTGCCGGGACGGCGAGATGTCCCGGCCCTGCTCGAGCCACGTGTACCAGGTGTGGCTGACCCCGGACAGCAGCGCGACCTCCTCCCGCCGGAGCCCCGGCGAGCGCCGGGCACCGTGCCCGGGCAGACCCACGTCGGCCGGCTGCACCTGCCGGCGCCGGGAGCGCAGGAAGGCCGCCAGCTCGGTGCGGGGGGAACCGGTCACGGGGGAGCTCCTCGGGACGACGGAGGTGGTGGTGCCAGTACCAGCATCACTGCTCTCTTGTGCCCCCGTCGACCGGCCCGCACGCTGGGCCGGCGCACCGCTGCGCGCGAAGGGGGTCACGGGTGGACCGGGTCAGGGGCGTGAGCTCGTTCGTCGGGCGCTGGTTCGCCGTCATCGTCGTGCTCGCCGGCGCGCTGGCGCTGGCGGTCCCCGGGGCGTTCGCCGGGGGGACGGCGGCGGTCCCGTGGCTGCTCGCGGTGATCATGCTCGGGATGGGCATGACCCTGCGGCCGGTCGACTTCGCGATCGTGGCCCGCCGCCCCTGGGCGCTGCTGGCCGGGGTGGCCACCCAGTTCGTCGTCATGCCCGGGCTGGCGTTCGGGATCGCCCAGGTGCTCGACCTGTCGCCGGCGCTGTCGGCCGGGATGGTGCTGGTCGGCTCGGCGCCGGGTGGCACCGCGTCGAACGTGATCGTCTACCTGGCCCGCGGCGACACGGCCCTGTCGGTGGCGATGACGTCGGTCTCCACCCTGCTGGCGCCGCTGCTCACCCCGCTGCTGGTGCTGTGGCTGGCCGGCCAGTACCTCCCGGTCGACGGCGCCGGGCTGTTCACCTCGATCCTGCAGATCGTGCTGGTGCCGGTCCTGCTGGGGCTGCTGCTCCGCCGGTTCGTCCCCCGGCTGATCGAGCGGCTGCTGGACCTCCTCCCGCTGGTCTCGGTCGCCGGGATCGCCGCCGTGGTGGCGATCGTGGTCGCGGCGAGCGCGGACACCCTGCTGTCGGTGGGGCTGCTCGTGGTCGTGGCGGTCATCGCGCACAACCTGCTGGGCCTGGGGCTGGGCTACGCGGTGGCCCGCGCCTGCGGCTTCGACGAGCAGGGTCGGCGGGCGGTCAGCATCGAGGTCGGCATGCAGAACTCCGGCCTGGCCGCGGCGCTGGCCACCGCACACTTCTCCCCGGCGGCCGCGCTGCCGGCGGCGCTGTTCTCCGTCTGGCACAACGTCTCCGGCTCGCTGCTGGCCGGTCACTGGGCGCGCCGGAGCGCCGCGCCCGAGCCCGAGCCCACCCTCCCGGCCGGTGCCCCCGGCCCCCGTCCCTGATCAGGAGCACGCCATGACCACCACCCAGCCCACCGCCGGGCCCGCGGCCACCGGCCTACCATCGCCGGTCGTGACGACCGTCGAGGACCGCCCCACCACCAACGACCGCACCGTCGACGTCAAGCCGCGCAGCCGCGAGGTCACCGACGGGGACGCCAAGGCCCCGGCCCGGGCCATGCTCCGCGCGGTGGGCATGGGCGACGACGACTTCGCCAAGCCGCAGATCGGCGTCGCCTCGTCCTGGAACGAGATCACCCCCTGCAACCTGTCCCTGGACCGGCTGGCGAAGCGGGCCAAGGAGGGCGTGTTCGCCGCCGGCGGCTACCCGCTGGAGTTCGGCACGATCTCCGTCTCCGACGGCATCTCCATGGGCCACGAGGGGATGCGCGCCTCGCTGGTCTCCCGCGAGGTCATCGCCGACTCGGTCGAGACCGTCATGTTCGCCGAGCGGCTCGACGGGTCGGTGCTGCTGGCCGGCTGCGACAAGTCGCTGCCCGGCATGCTGATGGCCGCCGCGCGGCTCGACCTGGCCAGCGTGTTCGTCTACTCCGGCTCCACCCTGCCGGGGAAGCTCGGCGACAAGGACCTCACCCTGATCGACGTCTTCGAGGGCGTCGGCGCGTGCGCCGCCGGGAAGATCACCCGCGACGAGCTGACCGCCATCGAGAAGGCAGCCTGCCCGGGGATGGGCTCCTGCGGGGGCATGTACACCGCGAACACGATGGCCAGCGTGGCCGAGGCGCTGGGCATGGCCCTGCCCGGCAGCGCGGCGCCGCCCGCGCCCGACGCCCGCCGCGACGCCATCGCGATCGCCTCCGGCGAGGCCGTGGTGAACCTGCTCCGCCAGGGCATCACCGCCCGGCAGATCATGACCAAGGAGGCGTTCGAGAACGCCATCACCGTGGCCATGGCGCTGGGTGGGTCGACCAACGCCGTCCTGCACCTGATGGCGATCGCCCACGAGGCCGACGTCGACCTCACCCTCGACGACTTCAACCGGATCGGTGACCGCACGCCGCACCTGGCCGACGTGAAGCCCTTCGGCCGGTTCGTGATGACCGACGTCGACCGCATCGGCGGCGTCCCGGTGGTCATGCGCGCCCTGCTGGACGCCGGCCTGCTGCACGGCGACGTGCTCACCGTCACCGGTCGCACGCTGGCCGAGAACCTCGCCGAGCTCAGCCCCCCGGACCCCGACGGCGCGATCATCCGCGCGATGGGCGACCCGATCCACAAGACCGGCGGGCTGACGATCCTGCGTGGCTCGCTCGCGCCGGAGGGCGCGGTGGTGAAGTCCGCCGGCTTCGACGCCGACGTCTTCGAGGGCACCGCCCGCGTCTTCGACGGCGAGCAGGGCGCGATGGACGCCGTCACCGAGGGCACGCTGGCCAAGGACGACGTCGTGGTCATCCGCTACGAGGGGCCGCGCGGTGGCCCCGGCATGCGCGAGATGCTCGCCGTGACCGGTGCGATCAAGGGCGCCGGGCTGGGCAAGGACGTGCTGCTGCTCACCGACGGCCGGTTCTCCGGCGGCACCACCGGCCTGTGCGTGGGGCACATCGCCCCGGAGGCGGCCGACGGCGGCCCGATCGCGTTCGTCCGCGAGGGCGACCGGATCCGGCTCGACCTGGCCGCCCGCACGCTGGAACTGCTCGTCGACGACGCAGAGCTGGCCCGCCGCCGGGAGGGCTGGGCGCCGCCGGCGCCCCGCTACACCCGCGGGGTGCTCGCCAAGTACGCGAAGCTGGTCGGCTCCGCGGCCCAGGGCGCGGTCTGCGGCTGACGTCTGCACCGGCCCGGCCCTGCCCGAACGGGTGAGGCCGGGCCGTCCGCCCTGTTGCCGGCGCCCTCCCGCGTCGACAGTCCTGAGGTGCAGCAGACGCGCCGGTGGCCGACCCGTGGGTGGCTGCTCGCCGTCCCGGTGCTCACCGGAGCCGCGGGTGGTGCCGCCCCGCTGGCTGCCGACCTGGTGCTGCTCGCTGCCGCGCTGGTCACCGCGGGGCTGCTGTGGCGCACCGGGAGCCGGGGCTCCGGCTGCCTGCGCGGCTGGCGCCTGCTCTCCCTCGCCGTGCTCCTCGGAGTGGGCACCAGCCTGCTCGCCGGGCTGCTCACCGACCCGCCGCCCGAGGGCCTGTTCGACGCCACCGGTCAGCTGGTCCAGCTGCCGGCGGCGCTGCTCGCGCTGGTCGCCGTGCTCACCCTGCTGTCCCCGGGGCGGCTGCGCCGCGGCGGTGCCCGGCTGGCCACCCAGACCGCTCTCTTCTTCTGCGCCTCCCTCGTGCTGGCCCAGGTCCTCGTGGTCGGACCGGCGATGCGGACCCAGTCCCTGGAGGGTGCGGACCGCGTCGTCCTGGAGGTCGCCTGCCTGGTGACCGCCTCGGTGCTCTCCGCCGTCCTCCTGCTGATCGCGGCGTCCCCCGGACCCCGGCGGGGCGCCGGCGCGCTGCTGCTGCTCGCCGCGGCGACCTGGGCCACCACGCACGGCCTGGCGATCGCCGGTGAGGACCTGCACCTCGCCGCCCTGGGCGGCGCCGCACCCGCCGGTGAGCTCGTCAGCCTGCTGCTGCTCTGCCTGGCGGCACTGCGCGACCCGGGCGCCCACGACGAGACGCCGCCGACCCGGGCCAGCGCCCGGCTCAACGTGGTCGGCCAGCTGCTCCCGCACCTGGTGACCGTGGCCGCCGGCGTGGCCTACCTGGGTGCACCGCTGCTCGGCGCAGACCCGTCCCCGGCCGCCGCGTTCGCCATGCTCAGCTGCCTGTGCCTCACCGCCGTCCACCGCGCCGCCGCCGCCCGCGACGAGCACCGGGTCGCCGGCCGGCTCCGGCGCAGCGAGGCCTACTTCCGCTCCCTGGTCCGCTCCAGCAGCGACGCGGTGCTCATCCTCGACGGCGACCTGCGGATCAGCTGGGCGGCCCCCGCGGTGGAGCCGGCCGGCGGGCCGGGCCTGCGGGGCCGGTTCCTGCCGGAGGTCGTGCACCCGGAGGACGCGGTCGAGGTGGCCGCGTGGCTCGGCGAGGGGCCGGGCGGGGACGTCGTCGGCCTGCGCAGCTTCCGGCTGGCCGACCGCACTGGCGCCTGGCGGGTCTTCGAGGCCGGGGCCACCGACCTGCGCGGGGACGCCGACGTCGCCGCGCTCGTGCTGCACTGCCGCGACGTGACCGCCCGGCTCGACCGGGAGCTCGAGCTGCGCTCGCTGGCCTTCGTCGACCCGCTCACCGGCCTGCCGAACCGGGCAGCGCAGCGGCTCGCCCTGGCCGAGCTGCTGGCCGGCCAGGACGAACCGACCGACGCCGCGCTGCTGATCGTCGAGCTGCACGGCCTGCGTGCGGCCCTGGAGAACGCCGGCAGCGAGGTCGTCGAGACGACGCTGACCGAGGTCGCCCGCCGGCTGCGCGCGACGGTGCGCGGCGAGGACCAGGTGGCCCGGATCGGCACCGAGCTGTTCAGCGTGCTGGCGCACGGGACCGGGGACGAACACGATCGGCTCGCCGCCCGCTGTCTGGCGGCGATCGAGACGCCGATCGTGACCGACGCCGGGATCGTGGACCTCTCCGGCGCGGTCGGGCTCGTCCCGCTGGACCGGGGGCTGTCCGAGGGTCAGGCGGTCGACCGGGCCGAGCTCGCCGTCGTGGCCGCCCGGGCGGCCGGCAGCGGCTCGGTGCGCCGGTACCGGTCCGAGCTGTCCGCGGCCCGCGACCGCCGGGAGCAGCTGCGCGAGGACCTGGTCGGCGCTCGGGAGCGCGGTGAGCTCGCGCTCGCCTGGCAGCCGATCGTCGCCCTGGACGACCAGCGGGTCACCGGCGTCGAGGCGCTGCTGCGCTGGCAGCACCCGCTGTACGGGGAGGTGCCGCCGGAGGAGTTCCTGCCGGTCGCCGAGCGGGCCGGCCTGGTGGTCGACCTGCAGCGCTGGGTGCTGCGCGAGGCGACCGCCGCCGCGCTGACCCTGCCCCGGGACGGCGCGGCGCTGAAGCTGGCGGTCAACGTCTCGGCCGCCCACCTCGCGGCCGGGACGCTGGTCGGTGACGTGACGGCTGCCCTGCGGGACAGCGGCCTGCCGCCGGAGCGACTGGTCGTGGAGATCGCCGAGTCCAGCCTTGAGGTCGGTGCGCTCGCCGACGACGTGGCGGCGCTGCGGCTGATGGGCGTGCGCCTGGCCCTGGACGACTTCGGCAGCGGGCGCTCCTCGTTGCCCGCCCTCGGACGACTGCCGATCGACATCATCAAGCTGGACCGCAGCCTGCTGTCCCGGGTCGACCGGGACCCGTACAGCCGGGCCGTCTGCCAGGCCGTGGTCTCGCTGGCCGCGACCCTGGGCATCGACGTCGTGGCCGAGGGCGTGGAGACGACCAGCCAGCTGACGGCGCTGCGCGCCCTCGGCTGCGGGTACGCCCAGGGCTTCCTGCTCTCCCGCCCGGTCGGGCTGGCCGGGCTGGTGCAGCTGCTGGAGTCCGACACCGGGCGGCTGTGGCCCGGCATGGCCGGCCGGGTGGGCGCATCGTGACCGCGCTGCCCGCTCCGTCGTCCGGCGTCCCGGCGCTGCCCCTCGTGCCCGCCGGGGCGCGCTGGCCGCGGGCGACGGTGCTGTCCCTGCTCGGTGCGGTCGCCGGCGGCCTCGCCGTCGTGGAGACGCTCTGGCCCGCAGCCTCGGCGCACTCGGCGCCGGCGGTGCTCAGCGCAGCGTCGCTGGCCATCGGGGTGCTCGTGGTGCGGCACGCCAAGCGGCTGGACCGGGAGTCGGCGGCGCCCTGGCGGGCGTTCGCCGTGCTCGCTGCCCTGCTGACCCTGGGCGAGGCGATCGCCGCCGTCCGCGGGGCCGGGGTGAACGCGGTGACCGCCGGGCCGCAGGACGTCGCGCTGGTCGCCGCGGTCCCCTTCGCGCTGCTCGGCTGCGCCCGGCTGATCCGGTCGGCCGCCGTCGGGATCGGTGCGCGGGTGGCGCTGGACGCCGCTGTCGCCCTGGTCGCCCTCTCCGCGCTGGCCGAGGTGGTGATCGGCACGGCGCTGGGCCGGACGGCCGACTCGGTCGACGACCTCATGGCGCGGGGCTACCCCGCCGCGGGCGTGGTGCTGTGCACCGTCGGGCTGGTCACCTTCGCCGGGGTGGGCCAGGCCCGCCGGGCCGCGGCCGGGTGGCTGCTCGCCTGCTTCGCCTCGGTGGCCGTGGTGACCGTCAGCGGTGCCATCGCCGTGGCCGTCCCCTCCGTCCTCACCGACGTGGTCAGCGGCACGGCCTGGCTGGCCATGCTGGCCTTCGGCACCCTCGCCATCGCCGCCGACCCGGGGCGGTCCGCCGACCCGGACGAACCCCTCGAGGTGCCCCTGCTGGGGGTCGTGGTCGGCTACTGCGCCGCCTTCGGCGTGGTCCTCGTCCTGCTGGTGGGCAGGATCGCCGGGCGGTCGATCCTGCCGGTGGAGGCGGCCGCCGCGGCCCTGCTCCTGCTGCTCACCTTCGCCCGCACCCTGGTGTGGGCGGCGGACGGCGCCCGGCTGACCAGGCAGGTGCTGCGCACCGAGGCCTACTTCCGGACGCTGGTGCACAGCGCCGCCGACATCGCCATCGTGCTGGACCACCGGGGTCGGATCACCTGGGACTCCACCGCAGGGCACCACCCGCACGGCTGGACGGCGCGGGACCTCGAGGGCCGGCAGCTGGTGGAGTTCGTCCACGCCGACGACCGGGCGGAGCTGGCGGCGGCCCTCGCCGCGGGCGGCGACCCGGGGCAGGGTCGCGGGCGGGTCTTCCGGCTGCGGGGCAAGGACGGCAGCTGGCGGGCGTACGAGACCGTGCGGGTGGTGCCCTCGAGGACGCTCGACGCGCTGCCGAGCGCGGCGCCGGGTGTCCACGACGCCGCCGGTCTGGTGCTGCACCTGCGCGACGTCGACTCGCGCCGGCACAGCGAGCGCGAGCTGGAGCGGATGGCCTACACCGACTACCTCACCGGGCTGCCCAACCGGGCCCGGCTGATGGCCGCCCTGGCCGGCGCCCGGAGCCGGGCCGCGGAGGGCGAGGTCTCCTGCGTGCTGCTGCTGGACCTCGACGGCTTCAAGGCGGTCAACGACATCGCCGGGCACGAGGCCGGCGACCTGCTGCTGACCGAGGTCGCCGACCGGCTGCGCGCCTCGGTCCGGGACCGCGACCTGGTCGGCCGGCTCGGTGGCGACGAGTTCGCCGTCGTCGTCCGGGCCGACCTGGACGAGGCCACCGCCCTGGCCGAGCGGATCATCGCCGAGCTGGCCGGCGTCCACCGCTCGGTGCCCACCCCCGGCGCCGACCCGGACCTGGTCTTCGACGTCTCCTGCAGCATCGGGGTGACCGAGCTGAACCCGGCCGACGAGGTCCCGGTGGCGATCCGGAACGCCGACCTGGCGCTGCGCGCGGCGAAGGCGGCCGGCAAGGGGCGGGTCCGCCGGCACGGCGAGACCGCCGACAGCGCCACCGTCCGGCGCACCCGGCTGGCCCGCGACCTGCCCGACGCGCTGTCCCGGGGGCAGCTGCGGCTGGTCTACCAGCCGGTCGTCGGCGTCGCCGAACGCCGGGTGCTGGGCGTGGAGGCGCTGGTCCGCTGGGACCACCCGGTGCTCGGTGAGGTGTCGCCGGAGGAGTTCGTACCGCTGGCCGAGGACGACGGGCTGATCGTGCCGCTCCAGCGGTGGGTGCTGGAACAGGCCACCGCCGAGCTCGCCGGGCTGGTCCGCGAGGGACGTGACCTGCGTGTGGGGGTCAACATCAGCGTGCGGCACCTGCAGTCGGGCAGCCTCGTGCCCGACGTCGCTGCCGCCCTGGCCCGCGCCGGGCTGCCGGCGCAGCGGCTCATGCTGGAGGTGACCGAGTCGCTGTTCATCGGTCAGCCGGACCGGGCCGACGGTGACCTGCAGACGTTGCACGACATGGGCTGCGTCATCTCCCTCGACGACTTCGGCCGGGGGTACTCGACCTTCGCCTACTTGGCCCGGCTGCCGGTCGACGTGCTCAAGATGGACCGCGAGTTCCTCGCCGGCATCGCCGGCGACGCACGCAGCGCGGCGCTCGTGCACAGCGTGATCGAGCTGGGGAAGCGGCTGTACATCGACGTCGTCGCCGAGGGCGTGGAGACCCCGGAGCAGCTGGCGGCGCTGCGCGACCTCGGCTGCCGGTACCTGCAGGGCTTCCTGCTGGGTCGCCCGACCAGCCCCGCGGAGCTGCCGGCGGTCATCGACGCGTTCGACCCGGACCTGCTCGACGCCGTGTCCGGGCAGGCGTCGCCGGCGGTCGCCGTCCCAGGAACCGTGTAGCCGTTTCCCACGACGTGGGACGACGCGGTTGACGGGGCCGTGTTGCGGGGCGCACAGTGTCCACGTGCCACGCACTCGTCTGCTCGTAGCGATCCACTAGCGCGCCGGTCCCTCCCGACCGACGCGCCACCCCTCCGTGCCACCCGGCACGAGGGGTTTTTTGTTGGCCGGGCACTTTCCGGGCCGACTCCCCGCCACCGACAGGCGTCCGCCGCAGCACCCCACCCCGCGCCCAGGGAGATCGTCGAGATGAGCACCACCAGCACCGGCCGCACCGCCGCGGCCCACCCCTCGTCCGCAGCCGGTCCCGCGGCCGGCCCGGCTCCTGGCGCCGGTCCCGCGCCGGCCACGGCCGTCGTCCCCAGCGAGGCCGCCGCCCAGGCCACCCTCGGGGTGGAGACGACCGCCCGGTCGATGGCCGAGGCGGCCGCCGAGCCGGTCTCCGGCATCACCGGCGCACAGAGCCTGGTCCGGTCGCTGGAGGCGGTCGGTGTCGAGGTGGTCTTCGGCATCCCGGGTGGGGCGATCCTGCCGGCCTACGACCCGCTGTTCGACTCCGCGCTGCGGCACGTGCTGGTCCGGCACGAGCAGGGCGCCGGGCACGCCGCCACCGGGTACGCCCAGGCGACCGGCCGGGTGGGGGTCTGCATGGCCACCTCCGGGCCCGGCGCCACGAACCTGGTCACCCCGCTGGCCGACGCGTACATGGACTCGGTGCCCATGGTCGCGATCACCGGGCAGGTGCCGACCGCCGCCATCGGCACCGACGCCTTCCAGGAGGCCGACATCCGCGGCATCACCATGCCGGTGACCAAGCACAACTTCCTGGTCACGGACGCAGCGGAGATTCCGCAGAAGATCGCCGAGGCGTTCCACCTGGCGAGCACCGGGCGTCCCGGGCCGGTCCTGGTCGACATCCCCAAGGACGTCCTGCAGGCCAGGACCGACTTCAGCTGGCCGCCGCGGATCGACCTGCCCGGCTACAAGCCGACCACCCGTCCGCACGGCAAGCAGGTGCGCGAGGCCGCGGCCCTGATCGCCGCGGCCCGCCAGCCGGTGCTCTACGTCGGCGGCGGCGTCCTCAAGGCCGGTGCCGCCGAGGAGCTGGCCGAGCTGGCCGAGCTGACCGGCGCCCCGGTGGTCACCACGCTGATGGCCCGCGGGGCCTTCCCGGACAGCCACCGGCAGAACCTGGGCATGCCGGGCATGCACGGCAACGTCACCGCGGTCACCGCGCTGCAGAAGGCCGACCTGCTGGTCGCCCTGGGCGCCCGCTTCGACGACCGGGTGACCGGCGAGCTGTCGAGCTTCGCCCCGCACGCCGCCGTCGTCCACGCCGACATCGACCCGGCCGAGATCGGCAAGAACCGCAAGGCCGACGTGCCGATCGTCGGCGACGCCAAGGCGACGATCGTGGAGCTGGTGTCCGCGCTGCGCGCCGAGCACGAGGCCGGCCGGACCCCGGACCTGGACGCCTGGTGGGAGCAGCTGGAGGACTGGCGCACCCGCTACCCGCTGGGCTACGACTGGCCCGAGGACGGGATGCTCTCCCCGCAGTACGTGATCGAGCGGCTGGGTGCGATCGCCGGCCCGGACGCGATCTACGCCTCCGGGGTCGGGCAGCACCAGATGTGGGCGGCCCAGTTCATCTCCTACGAGAAGCCGGGCACCTGGCTCAACAGCGGCGGGCTGGGCACGATGGGCTACGCCGTCCCGGCCGCGATGGGCGCCAAGTACGGCATGCCCGGCACCACGGTGTGGGCGATCGACGGTGACGGCTGCTTCCAGATGACCAACCAGGAGCTGGCCACCTGCGCCATCGAGGGCATCCCGATCAAGGTCGCCGTCATCAACAACGGCAACCTGGGCATGGTCCGGCAGTGGCAGACCCTGTTCTACGAGGGCCGCTACTCCAACACCCACCTGAACACCCACGGCGGCAAGGAGGGGACGGCCCGGCAGGTCCGCATCCCCGACTTCGTCACCCTCGCCGAGGCGCTGGGCTGCGTCGGGTTGCGCTGCGAGTCCAAGGACGACGTCGACGCGGTGATCGAGAAGGCCATGGCGATCAACGACGCGCCCGTCGTCATCGACTTCATCGTCGGCTCCGACGCCCAGGTGTGGCCGATGGTCGCCGCCGGCAAGAGCAACGACGAGATCCTGGCCGCGCGCGACGTGCGCCCGGTCTTCGGGGAGGGACAGGTCTGATGACGAGGCACACGCTCTCGGTGCTGGTGGAGAACAAGTCCGGCGTCCTGGCCCGGGTCTCGGCGCTGTTCAGCCGGCGCGGGTTCAACATCGAGTCCCTCGCCGTGGGGCCGACGGAGAACCCGGACCTGTCCCGGATGACGATCGTGGCCGACGCCGAGGCGCAGCCGCTGGAGCAGATCACCAAGCAGCTGAACAAGCTGATCGAGGTGATCAAGATCGTCGAGCTGGACACCGCCGCGGTGCAGCGCGAGCTGCTGCTGGTCAAGGTGCGCGCGCCGCTGGCCGACCGTGCCCAGGTGCTCCAGACCGCCGAGCTCTTCCGGGCCCGGGTGATCGACGTCAACACCGACACCGTCACCCTCGAGGCGACCGGCACGCCGGACAAGCTGCAGGCGCTGCTGGCCGTCCTCGCACCGCTCGGCATCAAGGAGATGGCCCAGTCCGGCACCGTCGCCCTGGGCCGCGGACCGCGGTCGATGAGCGGCGCCGGTACCTTGCGCCCGGTCGAGCGCTCCGCCTAGCCCCACCCGCCCGAACCACCACCACCAAGATGGCCATCCTGGTGGCCCGTCCACTGAAGGAGCACACAACCGCATGGCCGCCGAGATCTTCTACGACGACGACGCCGACCTCTCGATCATCCAGGGGCGCACCGTCGCCGTCCTGGGCTACGGCAGCCAGGGCCACGCCCACGCGCTGTCGCTGCGTGACTCCGGCGTCGACGTCCGGGTCGGCCTGCCCGAGGGCTCCAAGAGCCGGGCCAAGGCCGAGGCCGAGGGCCTGCGCGTGGTCACCCCCGCCGAGGCGTCCGCCGAGGCCGACCTGATCATGATCCTCGCCCCGGACCACGTGCAGCGGACGCTGTACGCCGAGTCGGTCGAGCCCAACCTGCAGGACGGCGACGCGCTGTTCTTCGGCCACGGCTTCAACATCCGCTTCGGCTACATCAAGCCCCCGGCCGGCGTCGACGTCGCCATGGTCGCCCCCAAGGGCCCCGGGCACCTGGTCCGCCGTGAGTTCAGCGACGGCAAGGGCGTGCCCTGCCTCATCGCCGTCGAGCAGGACGCCAGCGGCAGCGCCCAGGCCCTCGCGCTCTCCTACGCCAAGGGGATCGGCGGCACCCGCGCCGGCGTCATCAAGACGACGTTCGCCGAGGAGACCGAGACCGACCTGTTCGGCGAGCAGGCCGTGCTCTGCGGCGGCATGTCCGCGCTGGTGGCAGCCGGGTTCGAGACCCTCACCGAGGCCGGCTACCAGCCCGAGATCGCCTACTTCGAGTGCCTGCACGAGCTCAAGCTGATCGTCGACCTGATGTACGAGGGCGGCATCGCCAAGCAGCGCTGGTCGGTCAGCGACACCGCCGAGTACGGCGACTACACCTCCGGTCCGAAGGTGGTCGACGCCCGCGTCAAGGAGTCGATGAAGGAGGTCCTCGCCGCGATCAAGGACGGCTCGTGGGCCGCTGCCTTCATCGCCGACCAGGACGCGGGGGCGCCGGACTTCACGGCCAAGCGCGCCGCGGCCGAGGCGCACCCGATCGAGGAGACCGGCCGCAAGCTCCGTGGCCTGATGAGCTGGGTCAGCGCCAGCGACGACTACACCGGCACCGCCGCCCGCTGAGGCAACGTCCGCTGAGGCAGGGGCCCCGCTGAGGCAGGGCCCCGCTCGGCGGGGCGACAGGACACGACCCCCGCAGCGTCTGCTGCGGGGGTCGTGTCGCGTCGCGGGGGAGTGGTCAGCGGTTGGCTGCCCGCTGGGCCCGGCGGGCGGCGAAGTAGCGGCTGGCCGGCTTGAGGCAGACCAGCAGGACCGTGGACACGGCGGCGGCGACCAGCAGCAGGGAGAACAGGATGCCGCCCGGGGCGCCGTCGCCGAGGCTGCCGAGGAGCGTCAGGCCGGTGAACGCGATGGCGATCGACCCGCCGACGATCAGCAGCACCCGGCTGCGGCCGGTCAGCGCCCAGACCGAGCCCCAGATCATCAGCACCGTCCACAGCACCGTGACCAGCCCGAAGGCCAGCGCGATCCCGCCCACGGCGCCGAGCCCCCCGCCGACGCCGGGGACGAGCTCTTCCTCGAAGCCCTCGAAGCCCTCGGCGCCCGCGAGGGCCGCCGCGCCGAAGACGATCAGGAAGAAGCCGACCAGGACGCCGAACGCGGCCAGCACGAAGCCCAGGACGGCGGCGGTGATCACCGCGCCGGGGCGGGCGGTCGCCGGGGACTCCCCGTAGCCGTACTGGCCGTAGGACTGTCCCTGCTGGCCGTACGGCTCGGGCTGGCCGTACTGGCCTTGCCCGTACTGGCCTTGGCCGTACTGGCCCTGCCCGTACTGGCCTTGCCCGTACTGGCCCTGGCCGTACTGGCCTTGGCCGTACTGCGGTTGGCCGTACTGGCCCTGCCCGTACTGGCCCTGCCCGTACTGGCCCTGCCCGTACTGCGGTTGGCCGTACTGGCCCTGCCCGTACTGGCCCTGCCCGTACTGGGGCTGGCCGTACTGAGGCTGCTCGTACTGCGGTCGTCCGTACTGCGGCTGGCCGTAGGGGTCCTGCCCGTACGCGGGCTGAGTGGCTCCTTGCTCCTGGCCGTACTGCTCCTGGCCGTACTGCTCCTGGCCGTACTGCTCCTGGCCGTACGAGGGCTGGCCGTAAGGGGGCTGGCCCGGCTGCTCCCCGGGCTCGGAGCTCTGACCGAAGGCGGTGGAGCCGGTGGATCCGGGAGCTGGGGGTTGCGCTCCGTCCTCCGGCTGCTGGCCGAACGGGGTCGTCTCGTGACGGCCCTGGGCGTCGTCCCGGTCGCTGCTCATGATCTCCTCCGACGAGGCCGGTGGCACCGGCGCTTCGCCGTCAGCTTGGCGGTGCCGGCAGGGCCGGGCAAGCACGGGGGGCCACCCGTCGTGTCCACCCAGTGGGACCAGCGGACACCGGCGCATCGCGGGGTCGGTGGCGTCCCTACGCTGTGGAGCCGTGACCACGACCACGCCCGTCGTCCTGATCGCCGAAGAGCTCGCGCCCAGCGTGTTGGAGGTGCTCGGCGGTGACGTCGAGATCCGGCACGTCGACGGCGCCGACCGGGGCGCCCTGCTGCCCGCGCTCGCCGATGCCTCGGCCGTGCTGATCCGGTCGGCCACCCAGATCGACGCCGAGGCGCTCGCGGCGGCGCCGCGGCTCAAGGTCGTCGCGCGGGCCGGGATCGGCCTGGACAACGTCGACGTCCCCGCGGCCACCGAGCGCGGTGTGCTGGTCGTCAACGCGCCGACCTCCAACATCGTCAGCGCCGCCGAGCACGCGGTCGCCCTGCTGCTGGCCGCCGCCCGGCACATCCCGGCCGCCGACGCCTCGCTGCGCGAGGGGAAGTGGGCGCGGTCGAAGTTCACCGGCGTCGAGGTCACCGAGAAGACCGTCGGCGTCGTCGGGCTGGGCCGGATCGGGGTGCTGGTCGCCCAGCGGCTGGCCGCCTTCGGCGTCACGCTGATCGCCTACGACCCCTACATCCAGCCCGGCCGGGCCGCCCAGCTCGGCGTCCGCCTGGTCTCCCTGGACGAGCTGCTGCGCGAGTCGGACTTCATCACCGTCCACCTGCCCAAGACCCCCGAGACCCTCGGCCTCATCGGTGCCGACCAGCTCGCCGCCACCAAGCGGGGCGTGATCATCGTCAACGCCGCCCGTGGCGGGCTGGTCGACGAGGCCGCCCTGGCCGAGGCGCTGCAGTCCGGCCAGGTGGGTGCCGCCGGCATCGACGTGTACGCCAAGGAGCCCTGCACCGACAGCCCGCTCTTCGGGCTGCCGAACGTGGTCGTGACCCCGCACCTGGGCGCCTCCACCACCGAGGCGCAGGACAAGGCCGGCACCGCCGTGGCGCGCAGCGTGCGCCTGGCGCTGCAGGGCGACTTCGTGCCCGACGCGGTGAACGTCCAGGCCGGCGGCATCGTCGCCGAGGACGTCCGCCCCGGCCTGCCGCTGGCCGAGAAGCTCGGCCGGGTGTTCACCGCGGTCGCCGGTGGGCTGGCCCAGTCCGTGCAGGTGGAGGTCCAGGGCAAGATCGCCGAGTTCGACGTCTCCGTCGTCCAGCTCGCGGTGCTCCGCGGCGTCTTCTCCGACGTCGTCGAGGAGCCGGTCACCTACGTCAACGCACCGCTGCTGGCCGACCAGCGGGGCCTGGACGTCACCCTGTCCAGCAGCACGGAGAGCCCGCACTACCGCAACCTGATCACCGTGCGGGGGGCGATGGCCGACGGCGCCGAGGTGACCGTCTCGGGAACCCTCTACGGCAAGAACCAGGTGCCCAAGCTGACCGAGGTCGGTGGCTTCGAGATCGACCTGGCCGCCGACGGCTACCTGCTGTTCTTCATCTACGCCGACCGGCCCGGTGTCGTCGGCACCGTGGGAGCCGCCCTCGGGGAGGCCGGGGTCAACATCGCCGGTGCCCAGGTCAGCCGCACCACCCAGGGCGGCGAGGCGCTGATGGCCGTGACCGTCGACAGCCCGGTCAGCGGGGAGCTGCTGGCCGACATCGGCCAGCGGATCGGCGCCCGGCAGGTCCGGGCCGCCGACCTCAACCCGAGCTGACCCACCCGCACCCAGCGCGACCACCGGCCGCGCCGTCCCACCGGGACGGCGCGGCCTCGTCGTGCCCGGGGGCGATCGGCGGGCGCAGGTGGCGGGTGTGAGGCCGGGGCCGGGCGCCCACTAACCTCTGGCCTCATGCGCCTGGCAGTGGTACCTGGAGACGGCATCGGTCCCGAGGTGGTGGCCGAGGGCCTCAAGGTCCTGGGCGCGGTCGCCCCGGACATCGAGAGCACCCCCTACGACCTGGGGGCGGCCCGCTGGCACCGCACCGGTGAGCTGCTGCCGGACTCGGTCCTGGAGGAGCTGCGCCAGCACGACGCGATCCTGCTGGGCGCCGTCGGTGACCCGGGCGTGCCCAGCGGCATCCTGGAGCGCGGGCTGCTGCTCAAGCTGCGCTTCGAGCTCGACCACCACGTCAACCTCCGCCCGGCCCGGCTGTTCGACGGCGTGCGCAGCCCGCTGGCCGAGCCCGGCGAGATCGACATGCTCTGCGTGCGCGAGGGCACCGAGGGCCCCTACGTCGGCAACGGTGGCGTGCTGCGGCGGGACACCCCGCACGAGGTCGCCACCGAGGTCAGCCTGAACACCGCCTACGGGGTGGAGCGCGTCGTCCGGTACGCCTTCGAGCGGGCGGTCGCCCGGCCGCGCAAGCACCTCACGCTGATCCACAAGACCAACGTGCTCACCCACGCCGGCTCGCTGTGGTCGCGCACCGTCGAGGAGCTCTCCGCCGAGTTCCCCGAGGTCAGCGTGGCCTACCAGCACGTCGACGCCGCGGCGATGTTCTTCATCACCGACCCGGGCCGCTACGACGTGATCGTCACCGACAACCTCTTCGGCGACATCGTCACCGACGTGGCCGCCGCCGTCACCGGGGGGATCGGGCTGGCCGCCAGCGGCAACCTCGACGTGTCGGGGACCAACCCGAGCATGTTCGAGCCGGTGCACGGCTCCGCGCCGGACATCGCCGGGCAGGGCATCGCCGACCCGACGGCGACCGTGCTGTCGGTCGGGCTGCTGCTGGAGCACCTCGGCCGGCCGGAGCTGGCCAAGAAGGTCAACGCGGCGGTCGCCTTCGACCTCTCCACCCGGGACCCGGGGGCGCCGATCCGCACCACCGAGATCGGCGACCGGCTCGCCGCACTGTCCGGCTGACGACCCGGCGGGGCGCGGCCTGCTCGCTGCGCCCCGCCGGGCCGCCGTCCCGCACAGTGGACGACCCGTTCCGAGAACCGAGTTCGGCGTGCTCTACTGGTGGTGATGGACGCCACCCGCACGATCATCATCAGCTAGCGCGCAGTCACCTCCCCGGACTGCGCGCAACCTCCCGTACCCCGGGAGGTTTTTTCGTGTCTGGGCCCAGTACCGAACCGACCCGGGAGACACCGTGGCCACGCACCCCGCCACCGAGCTCGACCTCGACCCGACCGACTTCCACGTCTTCGACACGACCCTGCGCGACGGCGCCCAGCGCGAGGGCGTGAGCTGGTCCGTCGCGGACAAGCTCGCCGTCGCCCGGTTGCTCGACGAGATCGGCGTCGGCTTCATCGAGGGCGGCTGGCCGGGGGCACTGCCCAAGGACACCGAGTTCTTCGCCCGGGCCCGCACCGAGCTGGACCTCCAGCACGCGCAGCTGGTGGCCTTCGGCGCCACCCGCAAGGTCGGCGTCCGGGTCGAGGACGACCCCCAGGTGCGCGCGCTGCTGGACGCGCAGACCCCGGTGGTGTGCCTGGTGGCCAAGTCCGACGTGCGGCACGTGCGCGAGGCGCTGCGCACCACGCCCGAGGAGAACCTGGCGATGGTCGCCGACACCGTCGCCTTCCTGGTCGGGCACGGACGGCGGGTGTTCGTCGACTGCGAGCACTTCTTCGACGGCTACGCCGCCGACCCCGACCACGGTGTCGCGGTGCTGGAGGCCGCCTTCGCCGCCGGCGCCGAGGTGGGCGTGCTGTGCGACACCAACGGCGGGATGCTGCCGATGAGCGTGGGCCGGGTGGTCGCCGACGTCCGCGCGCGGACCACCGGGAAGCTCGGCATCCACTGCCAGGACGACACCGGGTGTGCGGTGGCCAACAGCCTGGCCGCCGTGGAGGCCGGCGTGACCCACGTGCAGGGCACCGCCAACGGCTACGGCGAGCGGGCCGGCAACGCCGACACGTTCGCGCTGATCGGCAACCTGGTCACCAAGATGGGGCTGCCGGTGGTGCCGGCCGCGTGCCTGCCCGAGCTGAAGCGGGTCAG
Organism: Modestobacter sp. VKM Ac-2985; assembly: GCF_026967925.1. Classification (GTDB taxonomy): domain Bacteria; phylum Actinomycetota; class Actinomycetes; order Mycobacteriales; family Geodermatophilaceae; genus Modestobacter. The sequence goes on from NZ_JAPVBI010000002.1 coordinate 1,306,692, forward strand.
CCACGCGATCGCGGAGCTGGCCAACATCGCCCCGGACGACCACCAGCCGTTCGTCGGCGCCTCGGCCTTCGCGCACAAGGCCGGCCTGCACGCCAGCGCCATCAAGGTGCGCCCGGAGCTGTACAACCACCTGGACCCGGCGGTCGTCGGCAACGACATGCGCATCCTGGTCACCGAGATGGCCGGCCGGGCCTCGATCGAGCTCAAGGGGCGCGAGCTGGGGGTGGACCTGGCCGGGCAGGCCGACGCCATCGGCCGGGTGGTGGACCAGGTCAAGGTGCTGGAGGCCGACGGCTGGTCCTTCGAGGCCGCCGACGCCTCCTTCGAACTGCTGCTGCGCAACGAGCTGCCGGGGGCCCCCGCGCCGCTGTTCGAGCTGGAGAGCTACCGGACCTCCGTCGAGCACTGGGGGAACGGGGTGGTCGTCAGCGAGGCCACCGTCAAGGTGCACGTGCCGAACGAGGACGGGACGACGGAGCGGGTGATCAGCACCGGCGAGGGCAACGGCCCGGTCAACGCGCTGGACAACGCGCTGCGGCAGGCCCTGGTCAGCCGGTACCCGCACCTGGCCGACGTCTCGCTGGCCGACTACAAGGTGCGCATCCTGGGCTGGAACGGCGGCACCAGCGCCACCACCCGGGTGCTCGTCGACAGCACCGACGGGGTGGGGGAGTGGACCACCGTGGGGGTGCACGACAACATCGTCGAGGCGTCCTGGCACGCCCTGGTCGACGCCTTCACCTACGCGGTGCGGCGTCGCTGAGGGAACCGGTCAGCGGCGCCGGAGGTCCCGCTCGATCTCCCGGGCAGCAGCCTGCAGCGCGGGCAACAGGTCGTCGCGGACCGCGTCCGGGGTGCTGTGCCGGGCCGAGGCGGAGATGTTCATCGCGGCGAGCACGGCGCCGTCGCCGTCCCGCACCGGCACCGCGATCGAGCGCAGCCCCTCCTCGAGCTCCTGGTCCACCAGCGCCCAGCCCTGGTCGCGGGCCTCGGCCAGCGCCCGGCGGAGCCGGTCGGGGTCGGTGACGGTGAAGGGGGTCAGCGCCGTCAGCTGCGCGGTCTGCAGGTAGCGCTCCCGGTCGGCGTCCGGCCGGGCGGCCAGCAGCACCCGGCCCATCGACGTCGCGTGGGCCGGGAACCGGGTCCCGACGTTGATGGCGACGGTCATGATCCGCCTGGTCGGCACCCGGGCGACGTAGACGATCTCCTCGTCGTCCAGCACCGACAGCGAGCACGACTCGTGCACCTCGGCGGCCAGGTGCTCCAGGTGCGGGCGGGCCACCTCCGGCAGGGACAGCCCGGACAGGTAGGCGTAGCCCAGCTCCAGCACCCGCGGACGCAGCTCGAACAGCCGGCCGGCGGAGCGGACGTACCCCAGCTCGACCAGGGTGAGCAGGAACCGGCGGGCAGCGGCCCGGGTGAGCCCGGTCTGCCGGGCGACCTCGCTGAGGGTCAGCTGGGTGTGCTCGGCGTCGAAGGCGCGGATGACGGCGAGCCCGCGCGCCAGTGACTGGACGAAGGCCTCCGGTCGCTCGCGGCCGCCCTCGTCGCCGGCGGGTGCCATCGCGTCCATCGAACTCCTCCCGGGCGGCGTCCTCTACGCCCGATCACGGTTCCAGCACGAGCGTTGACGTGACTGGCCTCACGACCTACGTTCCTCACCTGAACGCACGTTCGGATGCCGCACACCGTAGTGGGACCCGGGTGGTCGTCCACCCGTCGGCGGACAGGTTCGACCACTCGCCCTCACCGTGGAGGACAGGCACCTGATGCACCTGCTCACCGGGGCAGCGCCATGACCACGACCGAGGTGCGCCCCGCCCGGGCGGGTGCCGAGCCGGTCCGCCGGCGCCGTCGCGAACTCCCGTCGTCGGTCCTCGGCCTGGGCGGGCTGCTCGTGTTCGCCGCCCTGCTCGAGCTGCTGCCCCGCACCGGCCTCGTGTCTGCGGACTACTTCCCGCCGTTCAGCGAGATGGTGCGGGCGCTGGTGGAGGCAGCCGGCACCGACCGCTTCTGGGCCGCGACCGCACAGACGGTCCAGGCGTGGGGGATCGGTCTGGGGATCGCGCTCGTGGCCGGGATCGGCCTGGGCCTGCTGATCGGCAGCGTCGAGCTGCTCCGCCGGTTCACCGCCTCGACGATCGAGTTCCTGCGGCCGGTGCCGTCGGTGGCGCTGATCCCGCTGGCGGTGCTGCTGCTGGGCCTGGGCCTGCAGTCGACGCTGCTGCTGGTCGTGTACGCCTCGTTCTGGCAGATCCTGATCCAGGTGATCTACGGGGTGCAGGACGTCGACCCGGTCGCCCGGGAGACCGCGCGGTCCTACCACCTGGGCCGCTGGGCCCGGGTGCGGTACCTGATCTGGCCGACCGCGCTGCCCTACGTGATGACCGGCGTGCGGTTGGGTGCGGCGGTCGCCCTCATCCTGGCCGTGACCGCCGGCCTGGTCGGCATCGGCACCGGGCTCGGTGCGGAGATCGCGCTGGCCCAGTCGTCCAACGCCGTCCCGCTGGTGTACGGCCTGGTCATCTTCACCGGCCTGCTGGGCGTGGTGGTCAACCTGGTCGCCCGCGCGCTGGAGCGCCGCACGCTGGCCTGGCACTCGTCGGTGCGCGCGGACGTGGGGGGCTGATCGTGCGGGGACCGGTGGTGGACCCGGTGCTGCGCTGGGGCAGGACGCTGGGCTTCGCGCTCACCCTGCCCGTCGTCCTGGTCACGCTGTGGTGGGTGTGGTCGGCCGACAGCACGAACTACTACGCACCGCCGCTGCAGACCATCCTCACCACGTTCGGTGACGTCTGGTTCTCCGAGCGCCTGCGCGCCGACGTGCTGCCCAGCGTCACCCGGCTGGCGATCGGCTACACCGGGGCGGTCGTGCTCGGGGTCGGGCTGGGCGTGCTCCTGGGGGCCAACCGCACGCTGCGGCGGGTGACCGAGCCGGTGCTGGAGTTCTTCCGGGCCATCCCACCGCCGGCGCTGATCCCGATCCTGTTCCTGTTCGCCGGCATCGGGGACACCGCCAAGGTCATCGTGATCGTCTCCGGTGCCGTCTGGCCGGTGCTGCTCAACACCGTCGAGGGCGTGCGCGCGGTGGACGACGTCCTGTCCGACACCTCGCGGTCCTACGGCGTCACCGGCCTGGCCCGGCTCCGCCACCTGGTGCTGCCGGCGGCCAGCCCGCAGATCGTCGCCGGCATGCGCCAGGCGCTGTCGATCTCGATCATCCTCATGGTGATCAGCGAGATGTTCGCCTCCACCAACGGGCTGGGGTTCAGCGTCATCCAGTTCCAGCGCAGCTTCGCCATCCCGGAGATGTGGAGCGGGATCCTGCTGCTCGGCCTGCTCGGGTTCGTCCTGTCCCTGCTGTTCCAGCTCTTCGAACGGCGCAGCCTGCGCTGGTACCACGGCCTGCGCCGATCTCAGCGAGGAGAGAACTGATGACCCAGCCGCTGCTCGACGTCGCCGGCGTGCAGAAGACCTACACCGGCTCCGGCCGGACCGTGGAGGCGGTCCGCGACCTGACCTTCTCCGTAGGGGACGGCGAACTGGTGTGCATCGTGGGCCCGTCGGGGGCGGGCAAGACGACGCTGCTCAAGTGCATCGCCGGGCTGCTGGAGCCCACCGCCGGCACCGTCACCCTCGCCGGCGCCCGCGTCGACGGGCCGCCGGACGCGATGGCGGTGGTCTTCCAGGAGTACGGCCGCAGCCTCTTCCCGTGGATGACCGTCGAGGGCAACGTCGAGCTGCCGCTGAAGCAGAAGAAGCTGGACAAGGCCCGCCGACGGGAGCTGGTGCGCGACGCACTGGAGGCCGTGGGCCTGGCCGACGTGCACAGCGCCTACCCGTGGCAGCTGTCCGGCGGCATGCAGCAGCGTGTGGCGATCGCCCGGGCGGTGGCCTACGAGCCCAAGGTCCTGCTGATGGACGAGCCGTTCGCCGCCGTCGACGCACAGACCCGGGCCGACCTCGAGGACCTGATCCGCTCGCTGTGGCACAAGCTGGGGGTGACCATCCTCTTCGTCACCCACGACATCGACGAGTCGGTCTACCTGGGGCAGCGGGTGCTCGTGCTGTCCTCCTCCCCGACGGTGATCATGGAGGACCTCGCCATCGACCTGCCCGACGAGCGCACCCAGCTGGAGACCCGGTCCTCGCCGCGGTTCGCCGAGCTGCGCGGGCACGTCTACGAGCAGATCCAGCTGGCCAAGCACCGCAAGGGCGATCAGCACCAGCGCGACGAGGTGGCGCCTGCGCGGTCCGCCCACGGCGCCACGGTCGCCGCCGAGCCCGGCTCCTGACCAACGGTTCCGTCCCCCGTCCCCGCACGCCCGGCAAAGGAGCCCCCATGCGTCGCCTGCTCGCCCCGCTCGCCGCCCTCGCGCTGCTGACCACCGCCACCGCCTGCGGCGGCTCGTCCGACGAGCCGTCCACCGACACCGAGGGCGGGCTCACCCAGCTCACCGTCGGCATCATCCCGATCATCGACGTCGCCCCGATCTACCTCGGGCAGGAGCAGGGCTTCTTCGAGGAGCGGGGCATCGAGCTGGAGCTGGTCCCCGGCTCCGGTGGCGCCGCCGCGGTGCCCGGCGTGGTGGCCGGGGACTTCGACTTCGCGTTCGGCAACGTGACGTCCCTGCTGCTGGCCCAGACCCAGGGCCTGCCGCTGCAGGTCGTCTCCAACGGGACAGCCTCCACCGGTGACCCGGCGACCGACTTCTCCGCCGTCGTCGTGCCCGCCGACAGCCCGGTGCAGACCGCCGCCGACCTGGCGGGCCGGACCGTGGCGGTGAACAACCTCAAGAACATCGGCGAGGTCACGATCCGCAAGGCCGTCGAGGACGCCGGCGGCGACCCCTCGGCGGTCGAGTTCGTCGAGCTGGGCTTCCCGGACATGCCGGCCGCGGTGGCCAACGGGAGCGTGGACGCCGCCTGGGTGGTCGAGCCGTTCGTCACCGTCGCCACCGACCAGGGCGCCCGCGCCGTGGTGAGCAACTTCGCCGAGCCGGTCGAGGACCTCACCGTGGCGACCTACTTCACCACCGAGCAGATGCTCGCCGAGAACCCGGAGCTGGTCGACGACTTCCAGGCCGCCATGGCCGAGTCGCTGCAGTACGCCCAGGACAACCCGGACGAGCTGCGCCGGATCATCACGAGCTACACCAGCATCACCCCCGAGGTCGCCGAGCAGATCGCCCTCCCGTCCTTCCCGGAGGAGATCAACGTCGAGTCGATGGAGACGGTCGCCGAGCTGATGGCCGAGTACGGGATCACCGAGGAGACCGCCGACGTCGACGCGCTGCTGGCGACCGACTGACCGTGCCCGGCCCCACGACCCCTCCTGCGGCGCCGACGGTCCGGGACGTCACCTTCGACGTGCTGCGCCGGCTCGGCCTGACCACGATGTTCGCCAACCCGGGCTCGACCGAGGTGCCCTTCCTCGCCGGGCTCCCCGACGACATCGAGTTCGTGCTCGCGCTGCACGAGGGGTCGGTGGTCGGCATCGCCACCGGCTGGGCCATCGCCCGCGACCGGCCGGCCCTGGTGAACCTGCACACCACGGCGGGGCTGGGCAACGCCGTCGGCGCGCTGGCCACGGCCCGGGTCAACCGGGCGCCCCTCGTGGTGCTGGTCGGCCAGCAGGACCGGCGGCACCTCGCCCTGGAGCCCTTCCTCGCCGGCAGGCTCGCCGGCCTGGCCGGTGACTACCCGGTCTGGGTCGACCAGCCGGTGCGCGCCCAGGACGTCCCCGGGTCGATCGCGCGCGCCCACCACGAGGCGGTCACCGGGCGCGGCCCGGCGATCGTCATCGTCCCGATGGACGACTGGGCGCAGGAGATGTCCGACCCCGGCCCGCCGGCCGCGGCGGCCGTGGTGCGTCGCCCGGTCGGGGTCGACGAGGCCACGGTCGCCGAGGTCGCCGAGCTGCTCGACGGTGCGACGGCGCCGGTGCTGGTGGTCGGTGCCGGCGCCGACACCGCCGTCACCCGGGCGGCCTTGGTGCAGCTGGCCGAACGGCTCGCTGCACCGGTGCGCCAGGAGGCCTTCGGCGCCCGGGCGGGCTTCCCCCAGGACCACCCGCAGTACCAGGGGCTGCTGCCCGCCGGCCGGGAGCGGCTGCGTGGGGTGCTGGCCGGCCACGACCTCGTGCTGGTGGTCGGCGCCCCGGCCTTCCGGCAGTACCCCTACCAGCCCGGCCCCTTCGTCGACCCCGGCACCCGGATCGTGCAGGTCAGCCAGGACCCGGCCGAGGTGCACCGGAGCCCGGCCGACCTGGCCGTGCTCACCGACCCCGGCGTCTTCTGTGCCGCCCTCGCCGAGCGGGTGACCGACCGCGGCCGGCCGCCCGGCCCGCCGCGGACACCGGTGACCGTGCCGCCGCCGGCGCCGGGGGAGCCGCTGCGGGCCCCGCACGTCTACGCCCAGCTCGCCCAGCGGCTCGACCCGGACACCGTGGTGGTGGAGGAGTCGCCGTCCACCCGCCAGCTGCTGGAGGAGATGGTCCCGTCCCGGCAGCCGCTGGGGTACCTGGGCGTGGCGATGGGCGGCCTGGGGTTCGGCATGCCGGCCGCCATCGGCGTCCGGATGGCCCGCCCGGACCGGCCGGTGGTCGCGGTCCTCGGCGACGGCTCCTCGATGTACGCCGTCCAGTCGCTGTGGACAGCGGCCCGTTACGGCGTCGGCGTCCTCTTCCTCGTCTTCGCCAACGGCGGCTACGCGATCATGGACAAGCTGGTGGAGCGGCAGGGCGCCGGCACGGCGCCGTGGCCGAGCTTCCCCGAGGTGCGGCTCTCCGCCCTGGCCACCGCGCTCGGCTGCCCCGCCCGCCGGATCAGCAGCCACGAGGAGCTGCTGGCGGCGCTGGACGACGTGCTTCCCCGGCTCCGGGAGCTCGACGCCCCGCTGCTGCTGGACGTCGACGTGGCCCCGGAGGCCGACTTCAACCCCTGAGCGGCGCCACCGTGCTGGCCAGCAGGCAGAACTCGTTGCCCTCCGGGTCGGCCAGCACGTGCCAGGTCATCTCCTCGGTGAACGGGCCCTGGCCGACGTCCACCGGGGTGGCGCCGAGGGCGAGCAGCCGGTCCAGCTCCTCGGCCTGCGACCGGTCGGTGGCGTTGAGGTCCAGGTGCAGCCGGCGCTTGCCCGGCGTCGGGTCGGGCACCGGGACGAAGTCCAGCACGGGCTGTGGGCCCTTGGGCTCCTGCCCCGGTGGGCCGATCGTCACCACGCCGTCCTCGTCGGTGTCCTGCACCTCGTAGCCGAGCACCTCTGCCCACCACCGGGCGAGCGCGGCAGGGTCGGTGGAGTCGACGGCGACTGCGGTGATCCGGGCGGCCATGACGCACGGTAGCGACCCGGGGATGACGCACGGCAGCGACCTGAGGGACGCCGCACGGTGGCCGGGCACGGAGCCCCGACTAGCCTGAGGACGTGCGCATCGTCCGCTTCGCCCACCCAGCCGGCATGTCCTTCGGGGTCCTCGACGGGGACGGCCAGGTCGCCCAGATCGAAGGCCACCCGTTCGGTCAGATCTCCTTCACCGGTCAGCGGTACGCCGCGGCCGATGTCCGGCTGCTCTCACCGATCCTCCCCAGCAAGGTGGTCGGCATCGGCAAGAACTACGCCGACCACGTGCAGGAGATGGCGACCGGGGACGCACCGGAGGAGCCGCTGGTCTTCCTCAAGCCCTCCACCACGGTGATCGGCCCGGGTGACGCGATCCGCATCCCGGCCGGCAGCACGAACGTGCACCACGAGGTCGAGCTCGCCGTCGTCATCGGGGCGCGCGGCGCCCGCCAGGTCAGCCCGGAGCAGGCGCTGTCCAGCGTCTTCGGGTACACGATCGGCAACGACGTGACCGAGCGCGACATGCAGCGCAACGACGGGCAGTGGACCCGGGCGAAGGGCTTCGACTCCTTCTGCCCGCTCGGCCCGTGGATCGAGACGGACCTGGCCGGCCTCGGCAAGGACCCCGCAGACCTGGAGATCACCTGCAGCGTGGACGGCGAGCTGCGCCAGTCCGGCCGGACCAGCCAGCTGCTGTTCGGCATCCCGACGCTGATCTCGCACATCTCCCAGGTGATGACCCTGCTGCCCGGTGACGTGGTGCTGACCGGCACCCCGGCCGGCGTCGGCCCCATCGCCCCGGGGCAGCGCGTCGAGTGCACGATCGAGGGGCTGGGCACGCTGACCAGCACCGTCGCCGGCGCCGACCCGACCTCCACGGCCGGCGTCCGATGACCGCCCCGGCCGGTCCGGTCCGCACCCGGTTCTGCCCGTCCCCGACCGGGCTGGTGCACGTCGGCCTGCTCCGGACGGCGCTGTTCAACTGGGCGCACGCCCGGCACACCGGCGGCACGTTCGTCTTCCGGATCGAGGACACCGACGCCGCGCGCGACTCCGAGGAGTCCTACCGCCACCTGCTGGACTGCCTGCGCTGGCTCGGCCTGGACTGGGACGAGGGCCCGGAGGTCGGCGGCCCGCACGGCCCGTACCGGCAGTCCGAGCGGTACGACGTCTACCGCGAGGTGGCGGCGAAGCTGCTCGCCTCCGGGCACGCCTACGAGTCCTTCTCCACCAACGAGGAGGTCGACGCCCGCCGCCGGGCCGCCGGCCAGGACACAAAGCTCGGCTACGACAACCACGACCGGTCCCTCACCGATGCGCAGAAGGCGGCGTTCCGGGCCGAGGGCCGCGACCCGGTGCTGCGGCTGCGGATGCCCGACAGCGACCTGGTCTGGGACGACCTCGTGCGCGGGGAGGTCCGGTTCGCCGCCGGGTCGGTGCCGGACTTCGTGCTGGTCCGCGGCAACGGGGCGCCGCTGTACCCCTTCGTCAACCCGGTCGACGACGCCCTCATGGGCATCACCGACGTGCTCCGGGGCGAGGACCTGCTGCCCTCCACCCCGCGGCAGCTGGCCCTCTACGCCGCGCTGACCGACATCGGCGTCGCGCAGGGCACCCCCCGCTTCGGGCACCTGCCGTACGTGACGGGGGAGGGGAGCAAGAAGCTCTCGAAGCGGGACCCCACGTCCAACGTCGACGTCTACCGCGAGCGCGGCTTCCTGCCCGAGGGGCTGGTCAACTACCTGGCGCTGCTGGGCTGGTCGATCGCCGAGGACCGGGACGTCTTCTCCACGGCCGAGCTGGTCGAGGCGTTCGACGTCACCCGGGTCAGCGCCAACCCGGCGCGGTTCGACGTGAAGAAGGCGGAGGCGATCAACGCCACCCACCTGCGGGCGCTGCCGGTCGAGGAGTTCCTCGCCGCGGTGACGCCGTACCTGGCGAGCGCTGGGCTGGTCACCGACCCGCCCACCGCCGAGCAGGCCGCCACGCTCGAGGCGATCGCCCCGTTGGCCCAGGAGCGGATGATCGTGCTCTCCGACGCCGTCGGGCTGCTCGGCTTCCTGTTCACCGAGGACGTCGAGATCGACCCCGCGGCCGCGGAGAAGCAGCTGGGCGCCGGCGCCGGTGAGGTGCTGGACGCCGCGACCGCGGCGCTGCACGCCCTCCCGGAGTGGACGACCGCTGCGATCGAGACGGCGCTCAAGGAGGCCCTCGTCGAGGGGCTCGGCCGCAAGCCGCGGCAGGCGTTCGGTCCGGTGCGGGTGGCCGTCAGCGGCCGGACGGTGTCCCCGCCGCTGTACGAGTCGATGGAGCTGCTGGGCCGGGAGCGCACCCTCGCCCGGCTGGCCGCGGGCCGCGGCATCGCGACCGGATGACCGGACGGGGCGACGGCGCCTGGGCGCAGCCCGAGCCGCCGTACAGCGGCCCGCCGCCGACCGGCCGGTACGGCGCCCCGCCCCGGGTGCCCCTCGGTCCGCCGCCGGGTGGTCCCGCCGGTTGGCCGGCCGCCCCCGGGTGGATGGCACCCGGGGTGCCGCCGTCCCCGCCTCCGCCGCAGCGCCCCCACCCGCTTCCGGCGCGGCCGGTGACCCCGCCCGGGGCGCCTCCGCACGACACGCCCCAGCCCTACGCGCTGCTCATGCGGACGCGGGACTGGGCGTGGTGGCGTCCGGTGCTGGGCCTGCTGCTGTTCACCGTGCTCTACGGGGTGGCCGCCGTGGTCCTGGTGCTGGTCGTCGTGCTGACCGGGGTGGTGCCGGACCTCGCCATGCAGGACCTCACCGACATCGGGGTGCTGCTGGTCACCAACGCCTCGCTGATCGTGGCCATCCCCATCGTGTGGGTGTGCTGGCTGGTGCCGCACGGGTTGAAGATCGGCTGGTCGTCCTCGGTGCTGGGCCGGCTGCGCTGGCGGATGCTGCTGCCGTGGACCTGGCGTGGCCTGGCGACGCTCGGGCTCGCGGTCGCCATCGGCCTGCTGCTCACCATCGCGGGCACCGACCTGTCGATCACGGGGCCGACCTCCTCCTTCGGCTGGCTGCTCCTGGTCGTCCTGCTGACGACGCCGCTGCAGTGCGCGGCCGAGGAGTACTTCTTCCGCGGGTACCTGAGCCAGGCGATCGCCGGCTGGGTCGGCCGCCCGCAGGCCGGTGCCGTGGTCGCGGGGGTGCTGACGGCCGCGCTGTTCTCCGCCGCGCACGCACCGCCGGACGTCGAGACGTTCCTCTACCGGTTCGTCATCGGCCTGGTGTTGTCGGCGGTGGTCTGGCTGACCGGGGGGCTGGAGGCCGCCATCGCCCTGCACACGGTCAACAACGTGGTGATCTTCATCATGGCCGGGGCGCTGGGGGAGGAGCTCGCCACAGCGGACCCCGGCGGCGCACTGAGCCTGGCGACGACCGTGCTCGGGATGTCCGGCATGGTCGCCTTCGTCGTCTGGGTCGCCGTCACCAGCCGGCGGCTGCAGCCGGAGCTGCTCAGCCCCGCACTGCAGCTGACGGCCCCCGGCCCGGCAGGGCCAGCTCAGCCGCGGTGGGGCGGGCCGCCTGCTCCACCGCCCTGGGGCGGGCCGCCGGTCCCGCCCCCGTGGGGTGGCCCGGGGGCGCCGCGGCCCTGGGCGCCGGGCCCGTCGACGGGCGGGTGGGGTCGGCCGCCGGGGGGCTGACCCGCCGGCGGAGGGGGTGCCTGCGCCCCCTCCGCCGGGATCGGGTATTGTTTCTTCCCGGCGCCGCAAGGTGCTGCACGGCCATTGGGGTATGGGGTAATTGGCAGCCCGACGGTTTCTGGTTCCGTTAGTCTAGGTTCGAGTCCTGGTACCCCAGCGAGGAGCACATCTCCTCTGTACGACCGCACCACAGCACCACCTGGCCCCGTCGTCTAGCGGCCCAGGACGCCGCCCTCTCACGGCGGTAGCGAGGGTTCGAATCCCTTCGGGGCTACACCTGACAGAGCCCCCGACCCACCCGGGTCGGGGGCTCTCGTGGTCTCTGCGGGCCCTCCGGGCGAGGGTCGACGGCCGGAGGCGCCGGCGGGAGGGTCTCGCGAGGGGCGGCTGGGCCGTCTGGCAGAATCCACGTCGCACCACCTGGCCCCGTCGTCTAGCGGCCCAGGACGCCGCCCTCTCACGGCGGTAGCGAGGGTTCGAATCCCTTCGGGGCTACACCTGACAGAGCCCCCGACCCACCCGGGTCGGGGGCTCTCGTCGTCTTCCGGGTGCACCTCCGTGGGTCTGGTCACACAACCCCCCGTTGCGGTGACCAACGAAGTGCCGGGGTGGTCGAACTTTGTTAGCTTCGCGAAGCTGATCATCGCGCTGTGCCACCGTGCCTCGCCCTGTGAGGCAGGCAGGGGTCCCGGCCGGTCCTGGTCGGGGCCCGATCTCACCGAACCTGGAGGGAACCCCGGTGGTCCTCGCAGCGGACGAGACGCTGCGGCTCGATGCGAACGTCATCGACTACGCGCTCGTCGCCGCCTACTTCGCCGTCGTCCTGCTCATCGGCTTCGCCGCCCGTCGCCGGGTGTCCGACAGCCTCGACTTCTTCCTGTCCGGCCGGTCGCTCCCGGCCTGGGTGACCGGCCTGGCGTTCATCTCGGCCAACCTCGGAGCCGTCGAGATCATCGGCATGTCGGCCAACGGCGCCCAGTTCGGCATGGCCACGTTCCACTACTTCTGGATCGGCGCCGTGCCGGCCATGCTCTTCCTCGGCGTGGTGATGATGCCCTTCTACTACGGGTCGAAGGTGCGCTCCGTCCCGGAGTTCATGCGCCGCCGGTTCGGCACCGGGGCCCACCTGGTGAACGCGCTGAGCTTCGCGCTCGCCCAGGTGCTCATCGCCGGCATCAACCTCTACCTGCTGGCCACCGTCGTGAACGCGCTGCTGGGCTGGCCGCAGTGGATCTCGCTGATCGTCGCCGCGGCCGTCGTGCTGAGCTACATCACCCTCGGCGGCCTCTCGGCGGCCATCTACAACGAGGTGCTCCAGTTCTTCGTCATCGTGGCCGCGCTGCTGCCGCTGACGCTGATCGGCCTGCACCGGGTGGGCGGCGTCGGCGGCCTGGTCGACGCGGTCCGCGACAGCGGCAACGAGAACGACCTCAGCTCGTGGCCGGCCAGCGACCTCACCAGCATCGACAACCCGGTGCTGTCGGTGATCGGGATCGTCTTCGGCCTGGGCTTCGTGCTCTCCTTCGGCTACTGGACGACGAACTTCGTCGAGGTCCAGCGGGCGATGGCGACGAAGTCGATGTCGGCCGCGCGGAGCACCCCGGTCATCGGCTCGTTCCCGAAGATGTTCATCCCGTTCATCGTGATCGTTCCCGGGATGATCGCCGCGGTCCTGGTCAACGAGGTGCGGGAGCTGAAGGCCGGCGGTGACCCGGGGGTCACCTACAACGACTCGATCCTGCTGCTGATCCGCGACGTGCTCCCCAACGGCCTGCTGGGCGTGGCGATCGCCGGCCTGCTGGCCTCGTTCATGGCCGGCATGGCGGCCAACATCTCGGCCTTCAACACGGTCTTCAGCTACGACCTCTGGCAGCAGTACGTGAAGAAGGACCGCCCGGACGAGTACTACCTGAGGGTCGGCCGGCTGGCGACCGTCGGGGCGACGGTGACCGCCATCTTCACCGCGCTCATCGCCGCGGGCTTCGACAACCTGATGGACTACCTGCAGACGCTCTTCGGCTTCTTCAACGCCCCGCTGTTCGCCACGTTCATCCTGGGCATGTTCTGGAAGCGGATGACCCCGACCGCCGGCTGGGCCGGGCTGGTCTCCGGCACCGGTGCCGCCGTCCTGGTGTGGTCGCTGAGCGAGGTCGGCGTGATCGGGCTGGAGGGCCAGGGGGCGAGCTTCGTGGCCGCGGGTGCGGCCTTCGTCGTGGACATCGCCGTGAGCGTCGCGGTGAGCATGGTGACCGCACCCAAGCCCGTCTCCGAGCTGGCCGGGCTGGTGTACTCCGAGACGCCCAAGGAGGACCGCACCGACCCCGAGGCCCACCGGTTGCCCTGGTACCAGTCGCCGACGAAGCTCGCCGGCGTCTCCCTGGTCATGGTCATCGCCCTGAACCTGGTCTTCCGTTGATCGTCGCCAGCGTTCCCGAGAGGAGCACCCCATGAGCACGTCGCGCAACGGGCAGGACGCGGGCGGAGCGCCGGCGACCGGTGGCCGGCACACCGCGGGCGCCTATGACGTCCGGGTCGTCATCGCGGCCTTGATCGGGCTGTACGGCGTCGTCCTGATCGTCCTGGGCATCGTCGACTACGGCCCGGAGGAGGCCGCCAAGACCGGCGACGTGAACGCCAACCTGTGGGCCGGCATCGGCATGCTGGTCTTCGCGCTGGTCTTCGTCGCCTGGACCCGGCTGCGGCCGGTGGTCGTCGAGGACGGCGAGGCGGTCGAGGACCCCACCGGGGGAGCGGACAGCGCAGGACGCTAGCCCCGGCAGCACGCGAGGACGGCCCGCAGCGGGTGCCCGCTGCGGGCCGTCCTCGCGTCCGGCGTCAGTCCGCTGCCACCCCGAGCAGCTCGCCGTCGGCCGGCAGCCCGTCGGTGCCGTCGGTGGCGCCGCCCCGGAAGGCCATCGGCAGGCCGGCTGAGGCGGCCAGCCGGGGTGAGTCGCAGAGCTGGACGTGCAGGTGGGGCTCGCTGCTGTTGCCGGAGTTGCCGCACTCGGCCAGCTGCTGGCCGGCCACCACCCGGTCGCCCGGCCGGACCCGGACCGAGCCCTTGCGGAGGTGGACGAGCGCGGCGCACGCCCCGTCGTCGGCCCGGACGACGACGTGGTTGCCGGCGAGCCAGCGGGCGCCGCCCAGCTGCCGGACCGAGCCCTCGACCACCAGCAAGAACAGGATCGACAGCCAGCCGCTGCGGGCCCGGTGGTCGCGCCGCCGCTGGTGCACGCGCGCCACGACCCCGTCGACCGGGCTGTGCAGCGGCCGGCCGAACGCCGGGTACTCCTCGGGCCGGCGCCACTGGCCGCCCGAGCCGAACTCCGGGCGGCTCCCGTCGGGCGGGTCGAGCACCAGGTCGATCGCGTGGGTCTGGCCCAGGCTGTGCACGCCGTGCGAGGGGACCTTCGACGCCGGGGAGTTCAGCGCCCGCCACGGTCCCTGCACGGGAGGGGCGACCAGCCGCACCGGCGCGGCGGGCGGTGCCACCCGGTCCAGCAGGAGGAAGCCGATCAGCACGACCATCCCGGGGACGCCCGTCCCGGGGAGCACCTCGAGCACGTCGACCAGGATCAGCAGGACGCCGAGCGCGGGCAGCGGTGGTCGGACCCGGGCCGCCAGCCGGCGCAGCCCCGGCCCGGTCGCGGTGCCCGTCCTCGTCGCGCCGTCGCTCACGACGACACCGCCGCGAGCACCACGAGCAGCGGCACGACCCGCTCAGCCGGTACCCCGTAGGCGCCCCGGCCCGTCGTGCGCAGCCAGCCGGCGCTGGTGAGCTGGCGCAGGTGGTGGTGCAGCTGCCCGGTGGTGCCCAGGCCGGGGAGGGCGGCCAGCGCCGCGGTCGTGGTGGTCCCGCCGAGCACCTCGCGCAGCAGTCGCAGCCGCACCGGGTGGGCCAGCGCGGACAGGCTCGTGGCCAGCACGTCGTCGTCCGCCGGGTCCGCGGTGCGCAGCTCCTCGACGTCGTGCGTCCGCTGCCAGGCGTACTCCTCGCCGCCGGGCAGGCGCACCTGCCCGCCGTAGGCCACCGCGCCACCGGGCAGCTCGGCCGCCTCGGCGGCCAGCGCCTGGAGCAGCCAGAACCGCTCCGGCGTCGGCACCCCGGCCGGTGCGGTCTCCAGTCGCGCTTCCAGCGCGGCCAGCCGTTCCTCGATCCGGGTCAACCGGGCATCGTCCACCCGCCAGACAGTACGGAACTACGTAGGGACGAACAAGCGTCTCAGCGGGCGGCGCGGGAGATCGCCACGGCGGCGTCCAGGACGGCGCTGACCACCTCGGGGCTGGGGCGGCGGCCCAGCCGTTCGACCGGTCCGGAGATCGACACGGCGCCCAGCACACCGCCGGTCCCGTCCCGCACCGGGGCGGACAGCGAGGCGACGCCGGCCTCGCGCTCGGCGACGCTGTGCGCCCAGCCGCGGCGGCGGACGTCGAGCAGCGTGCGAGCGGTGAAGCTGGCCGCCGGCAGCAGGGCGGTGACCTCCTCGGCGGGGGAGAAGGCCAGCAGCACGTGCGCGGCCGAGCCGGCGGTCAGGGGGAGGCGGGCGCCCAGGGGCACGGTGTCGCGGAGCCCGCTGGCGCGCTCGGCGACGGCGATGCACACCCGGCTGCCGCCGTCGCGCACGTAGAACTGGGCGCTCTCGCCCGTGCTGTCGCGCAGCACGGCCAGGTGTCGACCGGCGAGGTCGCCGAGGTCGACGCCGCCCCGGCCGAGCTCGGCCAGCGCCGGGCCGGGGGCCCAGGTCCCGGTGTCGGTCCGGCGCAGCAGCCGGTGCGCTTCCAGCGCCGTGGCGAGCCGGTGCGCGGTCGCCCGCGGCAGCTCCGTGCGCGCCACCAGCTCGGCGAGGCTGGCCGGCTCGGCCGAGACCGCGCGGAGGATGGCCACGGCTTTGTCCAGGACCGCGACGGGGTTAGGCTGTCCCACGCAGCAATACTCGCATCCCAACATGTGAGATGGCAACGAGGAGGACCCCGTGGGCAGGACCCTGGCGCAGAAGGTGTACGAGCAGCACGTCGTCCGGCGGACGGCGGGAGAGCCCGACCTGCTCTACATCGACCTCCACCTCGTGCACGAGGTGACCAGCCCGCAGGCCTTCGACGGGCTGCGGGCCGCCGGGCGCACCGTGCGCCGGCCGGACCTGACCATGGCCACCGAGGACCACAACGTCCCGACCCTGGACATCCTCGCCCCGATCGCCGACCCGGTCTCCCGCGCCCAGGTCCAGGCGCTGCGGAACAACGCCGCCGAGTTCGGCATCCGGCTGGCCCCGATGGGCGACCGGGACCAGGGGATCGTGCACGTCATCGGCCCGCAGCTGGGGCTCACCCAGCCGGGCATGACCATCGTGTGCGGCGACAGCCACACCTCCACCCACGGCGCCTTCGGTGCGCTGGCCTTCGGCATCGGCACCAGCGAGGTCGAGCACGTGCTGGCCACCCAGACGCTGCCGCAGCTGCCGGCCAAGCAGATGGCGGTGACCGTCGACGGCGAGCTGCCGCCGGGCGTCTCGGCGAAGGACGTCATCCTCGCCGTCATCGCCCAGATCGGCACCGGCGGCGGCCAGGGGCACGTCATCGAGTACCGGGGCAGCGCGATCCAGGCGCTGTCCATGGAGGCCCGGATGACGATCTGCAACATGTCGATCGAGGCCGGCGCCCGCGCCGGACTGATCGCCCCCGACCAGACGACGTTCGACTTCCTGGCCGGCCGCCCGCACGCCCCCCAGGGTGCCGACTGGGACGCCGCCGTCGCGCACTGGTCGACGCTCACCACCGACGACGACGCCGTCTTCGACCACGAGGTGCACATCGACGCGGCCGCGCTGACCCCCTACGTCACCTGGGGCACCAACCCGGGCCAGGGGCTGCCGATCGACGCGTCGGTGCCCGACCCGGCCACGATCGCCGACGAGAACGAGCGCCGGGCCGCCGAGTCGGCGCTGGCCTACATGGGGCTGACCGCCGGCACCCCGCTGCGCGAGATCGACGTCGACACCGTCTTCCTCGGGTCGTGCACCAACGGCCGGATCGAGGACCTCCGGGTCGCCGCCGCCCTGCTGAAGGGCAAGCACGTCGACGCCGACACCCGGATGCTCGTCGTCCCCGGTTCGGTGCAGGTCAAGTTGCAGGCGGAGGCCGAGGGGCTGGACCAGGTGTTCCTGGACGCAGGCGCGGAGTGGCGGGGGGCGGGCTGCTCGATGTGCCTGGGCATGAACCCCGACCAGCTGAAGCCGGGCGAGCGCGCGGCCTCCACCAGCAACCGCAACTTCCAGGGCCGGCAGGGCAAGGGCGGGCGCACCCACCTGGTCTCCCCGGCCGTCGCCGCGGCGACCGCGCTCACCGGCCGGCTCACCGCTCCCGCCGACCTGCCCGACGCCCCGATCCCCGCTGGAGTCTGACCGAGATGGACGCCTTCACCACGCACACCGGCACCGCCGCCCCGCTGCGGCGCAGCAACGTCGACACCGACCAGATCATCCCGGCCGAGTACCTCAAGCGGATCACCCGCACCGGGTTCGAGGACGGCCTGTTCGTCGCCTGGCGCACAGGAGAGCCGGACTTCGTGCTCAACCAGCCGCAGTACGCCGACGCCTCGATCCTGGTCGCCGGGCCCGACTTCGGCACCGGTTCCTCGCGGGAGCACGCGGTCTGGGCGCTGCTGGACGGCGGCTTCCGGGTGGTGATCAGCTCCCGGTTCGCCGACATCTTCAAGAACAACTCGACCAAGTCGGGGCTGCTCACCGTGCTGATGGCCGAGCCGGAGGTCGAGGCGCTGTGGGCCGCGATCGAGGCGGACCCGGCCACTCCGGTGACCGTGGACCTGCGGGCGAAGCGGGTCACCTACGACTCGGTCACGGTGCCGTTCGAGACCGACGACTACACCCGGTGGCGGCTGCTGGAGGGGCTCGACGACGTCGGCCTCACCGAGCGGCACCTCGACGACATCACCGCGTTCGAGGCGCAGCGCCCGGCCTGGCTGCCCCGCTCCCTGCCGGCGCTCCCCTCCTGAGGGAGGCCCGCCCGGTCGGGCGGGCTCGGATCAGCTCCGGCCGGCGGTGCTCGGCGTCAGCGTGCCGGCCGGGGCCGCGGGGTCGGCGGTGAAGTCCCGGTAGTAGTCGGCGACCAGGGCACCGGGCCGGCCGCCGAGCGCCCACACGCTGCCCTTGGCCGACGGCGGCCACAGCGCGCCGGCGGTGCCGTGCCACCGCACCCCGAGGGCGAGCAGCACCGCGGGGATGGCGCCGCCCTGGCTGCAGATGACCACCGGGCCGTCGGCGTCGGCGTCGGCCAGCAGGCCGCTCACCAGTTCGACGCCGGCCTGCGGGTCGGCGTCGAACCCCTCCTCGCCCAGTTCGGGCACCGCCCCCACGGTGGTCCCCAGCTCGCGGGCCAGCGGGTCGAGGGTCTGCTCGCAGCGCACCGGTGGGGCGGCCAGCAGCCGGGCCGGCCCGAAGACCGGCAGGACGGCGGCCAGCGTCGCGGCCTGCGCGCGGCCCCGCCGGTCCAGCGGGCGCTGGTCGTCCGGGCCGTCCCAGTCCGACCGGTCGCCGGCCGAGGCGTGCCGCACCAGCAGCACCCGAGGCGCCCGGGGCACGTCGGTGCGGGCCAGGTCCTCGAGCACCGCCCGGTCGTGGCTGTGGGTGACCAGCTCGACGGCCTGCGGGACGGGCAGCCAGCGCAGCTCGTCGACCTCGTCGTTGGGGGCGAACGCGCCGCCGACGGCCGCCATGACCCAGTAGTCCACCCGCTTGGGGCCATGCCGGGTCTCGTAGCGGGTCTGCACGCTGCGCCGGCCGACGGACACCTGCAGGCCGGTCTCCTCGCCGACCTCCCGGACGGCGGTGACCAGTGGGTGCTCACCCGCGTCCAGCTTGCCCTTGGGCAGCGACCAGTCGTCGTACTTCGGCCGGTGCACCACCGCGGTCTCGACCGCGCCACCGTCCCCGGTGCGCCACACCACGCCGCCGGCGGCAGCGATCAACCGGTCGTCCTCAGCCAGTGCTCTCACCGCGCATCGCCAGCAGCTCCTTCTGGTTGTCCCGCTCCCCGGTGCGGTGCCAGGTGGCATCGCCGGCCAGCTGCCAGCTGCGCACGTCGGGGGCCATCGCCTCGTCGAACACCCGCTTCAGCTGGCGGGCAGCCACCGGGTCGTTGACCCGGAGCAGCACCTCGACCCGCCGGTCCAGGTTCCGGTGCATCAGGTCCGAGCTGCCCAGCCACCACTCCGGTGAACCGTCGTTGGCGAAGTTGACCACCCGGGAGTGCTCGAGGAACCGGCCGACGATCGAGCGGACCCGGATGTTCTCGCTCAGCCCCGGCACACCGGGGCGCAGTGCGCAGATGCCCCGGATGACCAGCTCCACCGGCACGCCGGCCAACGACGCCTCGTAGAGCGCGTCGATGATCTGCTCGTCGACCAGCGAGTTCACCTTGATCCGGATGCCCGAGGGCCGGCCCTCCGCGGCGTGCCGGGCCTCGCGGCGGATCTTCTCGACCAGACCGGCGCGGATCCCGTGCGGGGCGACCATCAGCGACCGGTAGGTGGTCTGCCGGGAGTAGCCGGTGAGGGTGTTGAACAGGTCGGTGAGGTCCGCGCCCACCCGGGGGTCGGCGGTGAGGATGCCGAGGTCCTCGTAGATCCGGGCGGTCTTCGGGTTGTAGTTGCCGGTGCCGATGTGGCAGTACCGGCGGATCACCCCGTGCTCCATCCGGACGACCAGTGCGGTCTTGCAGTGGGTCTTCAGGCCGACCAGCCCGTAGACGACGTGGCAGCCGGCCCGCTCCAGCGAGCGGGCCCAGCTGATGTTGGCCTCCTCGTCGAACCGGGCCTTGATCTCGACCAGGACGACGACCTGCTTGCCCGCCTGGGCCGCCTCGATCAGCGCCGAGACGATCGGGGAGTCACCCGACGTGCGGTACAGCGTCTGCTTGATCGCCAGCACGTGCGGGTCGGCGGCGGCCTGCTCGATGAAGCGCTGCACGCTGGTGGCGAAGGAGTCGTAGGGGTGGTGCACCAGCACGTCCCCCTCCCGCAGCGTGGCGAACACGCTCTTGGGGGTCTCGCCCTCGCTGAGCCGGGGGTGGGTGGCCGGCACGAACGGCTCGTCCTTGAGCTCGGGCCGGTCCAGGTCGTAGAGCGCCATCAGCGAGCCGAGGTCGAGCAGCCCGGGCACCGAGACGACGTCGGCCGGGCTGATCTCCAGCTCGTGCACCAGGACGTCGAGGATCTGCGGGTCCATCGTCTCGGTGACCTCCAGCCGCACGGCCGGGCCGAACCGGCGCCGGGCCAGCTCGCGCTCCAGCGCCTGGAGCAGGTCCTCGTCGCGGTCCTCCTCGACCTCCAGGTCGGCGTTGCGGGTGACCCGGAACAGGTGGTGGTCGATCACGTCCAGGCCGGGGAACAGCGCGGTCAGGTGCGCCGCGATCAGGTCCTCCAGCGGGAGGAACACCGCCTCGGCGTCCGTGCTGTGCGTGTTCGTCCCGATCGGGATGAACCGCGGCACGTTGTTGGGCACCTTGATCCGGGCGAAGCGGGGGGCGCCGGTGTCCGGGTCGCGCACCGAGACGGCGAGGTTCAGCGAGAGCCCGCTGATGTAGGGGAAGGGGTGCGCGGGGTCGACCGCCAGCGGCGTGAGCACGGGGAAGACCTGGTCCCGGAAGTACTCCCGCAGCCGCATCGCGTCGGCCTCGGCCAGGTCCGACCAGTGGATGATCCGGATGCCCTGCTCGGCCAGCCGCGGCGCCACGTCCTTGTCGAAGACGCTGGCGTGCCGGTGGACCAGGGCCTGGGTGCGCTCGGTGACCCGGGCCAGCTGCTCCCGGATGGTCAGGCCGTCGGGGGAGCGCACGGTCAGCCCGGTGCTCTGCCGGCGCTTCATCCCGGCGATGCGGACCATGAAGAACTCGTCGAGGTTGCTGGCGAAGATCGACAGGAACTTCACCCGCTCCAGCAACGGCAGGCCGTCGTCCTCGGCCAGCTCGAGGACCCGCGAGTTGAAGTCCAGCCACGAGAGCTCGCGATTGAGGAAGCGGTCGGCGGGCAGCGGTGGAGAGGCAGCGGGCACGGGTCGATCCTGCCTCACCTGGCGGTGGAGGAGAGGAACCCCGTCGTCCGGGGCCCGACCCCGAGGTGCCGGGCGGCCGCCAGGTCGGCGGGGGTGTCGACGTCCCGGCGGAGCCCGGGCCAGTCCCCGGTCAGGGCGACCGCCCCGCTCCCGGTGTGGGCGGCGGCGGACCCGGGGCCGAAGCGCGGGTCGAGCTCCCCGGCGGACACGGCCAGGAGCGTCGTCCCGGTGCCCGCGGTGTCGGCGACGAAGCTGCGCGGCCGGTCAGCTGCCTCGGCCAGCGCGCCGGACAGCTCGTCGGTCCGGAGGGCGGGCAGGTCGGAGTGCAGCGCGGCCAGCGGCCCGGCGCCGGCGGCCCGGGCGATGCGGGCACCGTGCTCCACTGCGGCGTTGAGGCCACGTCCGGGCCGGTCGTCGACCGCGCGCGCGCCCAGGCCGGTGACCACGGCGGCGGCCCGTCGGTCGTCGGTGACCACGAGCACCAGGCCGACGGCGGGGCTGGCCAGTGCCGCGGCCACGGTGTCGCCCAGCAGGGCCAGCACCAGCTCCGCGTGCACTGCCGGGGTGCCGGCGGTCATCGGCGCCAGCCGGGTCTTGGCCGCGGCGAGCCGCTTGGCCGGGACGACGACCGACCACCGCTGCACCGGCCAAGCTCAGCACACCGGCTCCGGGGTGGGTGCACGACCGGTGGCGGGGGGCCACTGCGCAGGTCGCCGCGGGAGGTGATCTGCTCCCCCCACCACAGTCCTCCGGCCCCGAGGAGCCCGCCGCGATGAGCACCACCCCCGACCGCACCGCCGAGGTCGCCGCCGCCGCGGCGGGCCACCTGGAGTCGTGGCTGGAGCACCAGCGCCGCCGGCTGCGGGTGCCGGGCGTGCAGGCCGCCGTCCGGGTCGGTGGCGAGCTGGTGCTGGACACCGCGCTGGGGGTCGCCGACACCGACAGCGAGGCGCCACTGACCCCCGGCCACCTGTTCCGGATCGCCTCGCACTCCAAGACCTTCACCGCCACCGCGGTGCTGCAGCTGGTCGAGGCCGGGCGGATGCGGCTGGACGACCCGATCGGGCAGTGGGTGCCGGCGCTCGAGGGGTCGGCGCTGGCCGCGGTCACCGTGCGGGAACTGCTCGGTCACCAGGGCGGCGTCATCCGGGACGGCGGGGACAACGACCACTGGCAGCTGGGCCGGCCCTTCCCGGACGCGGAGCTGCTGCTGCGCATCGCGGTCGAGGAGGGCGCGGTCTTCGAGCGCAACGAGCACTTCAAGTACTCCAACATCGGCTACTCGCTGCTCGGGTCGGCGATCGAGGCGGTGACCGGCGCCTCCTACGCCGAGCACGTGCAGCGCGCGGTGCTCGACCCCCTGGGCCTGGCCGACACCGGCCCGGAGTGGGACCCGGCCCGGGCCGGCGAGCACGCCACCGGGCACACCGGCCTGCTGGACGGGGAGGACACCCGGCTGGCCATCCCGGCCGTGGACACCCGGGCGATGGCCGCCGCGACCGGCTTCTGGTCGACCGCCCGCGACCTCACCGCCTTCGGCACGGCCCTGACGACCGGCGACACCCGGCTGCTGCGGGAGGACACCAAGCGGCTCATGCGCCGGCCGGAGTCCGAGATCCGCGCGCACGGCGCCCCGCCGCGGCACTACGGCCTGGGGCTGGACCTGCGGACGGTCGGTGAGCGCCGGCTGGTCGGGCACAGCGGCGGCTTCCCGGGGCACATCACCCGCACCTGGATCGACCCGGAGGCCCAGGTCGTCGTCACCGTGCTGACCAACGCGGTGGACGGGCCGGCCGACCTGCTGGCGCGTGGACTGTTCGGCCTCCTCGACCTGGCGCTGGCCGCCCCCGCCGGGGAGCCGCAGCCCCCGGCGGCGGAGCTGGCCCGCTACGCCGGGCGCTTCGTGAACCTCTGGGGGGCCACGGACGTCGCGCTGCTGGGCGGCCGGCTGGTGCTGCTGCACCCCAGCGCGCCCGAGCCGGCCGAGGAGCACCTCGAGCTCACCGTCGAGGGCCCGGACACCCTGCGCCAGGAGGCGGTCGCCGGGTTCGGGGCGGCCGGGGAGACGGTGCAGTACACCTGGGCCGAGGACGGCACCGCGGCGTCGGTGCGGTTCGGGGGCATCTCGGCCTGGCCGGCCGAGGTCTTCCGGGCGCAGCGGGCTGCCCAGGTCCGCGCCGGCGGGGCCGGCCGATGACCGCGCTGCTGCTGCGGTCGGCCCGGGTGGACGGCCGGACCCGCGACGTCCTGGTCGCCGACGGGCGGGTGCGGGCGATCGCCGACGACCTGTCCTCCGGTGCCCCGGGGCTCGACCGGCTCCCCGTCCCGCTGGAGGTGGTGGACCTGGCCGGGGCCGTGCTGCTGCCCGGCCTGCAGGACGCGCACACCCACCTGGAGCAGTGGGCCGCGACCCAGCGGCGGGTCGACGTCTCCGCGGCGCAGTCGGCGAAGGAGGCCGCCGCCCTGATGGCCGCCGCGCTGGCTGCCGCGCCGCCCGCACCGGCAGCGGTGGTGCTGGGCCACGGCTTCCGGGACGCGCTGTGGGCCGAGCCGGCCACCGCCGCCGTCCTGGACGACGCCCTGGCCGGGGTGGCGCCGCCGGACACCAGCGTCGTCCTGGTCAGCGGCGACCTGCACACCACCTGGGCGAACACCGCCGCCACGCGGCGCTTCGGCCTGAGCGACCCGACCGGGGTGGTGCTGGAGCAGGAGGCGATGGACGTCGTGGCCCGGGCCGCCCGGGTCGACCCGGCCGTCCTGGACGGCTGGGTGCTGGACGCCATGGTCGCGGCGGCGGCGCGTGGCCTCACCTCCGTCGTCGACCTCGAGTACGGGGACCTGGTCAGCTCCTGGGCCCGGCGGGCCGGGCTGCGGGAGGGCGGTCCCGCGCTGCGCGTTCGGGCCGGGGTCTGGATCGACCGGCTGGAGGAGGCGATCGCCGCCGGGCTCCGCAGCGGCGACCCGCTGCCCGGGGTGAGCGACCCGGTCGCCGCCGACCGGGTGCGGATGGGCCCGCTGAAGGTGTTCGTCGACGGCTCGCTCGGCACCCGCACCGCCTTCTGCCACGACCCGTACCCGGGGGCGGCGGGGGAGGACGCGCACGGGGTGCTGCGCACCCCGCCGGCCGAGCTGGAGCGGCTGCTGCGCCGGGGGGCCGCGGCCGGGCTGGACCTCGCCGTGCACGCCATCGGCGACCGGGCCGCCGCGGTCGCGCTGGACGGGTTCGCCGCCGCTGGCTGCACCGGCCGGATCGAGCACGCCCAGCAGGTGCACGACGCGGACCTGCCGCGCTTCGCCCAGCTCGGCGTCGTCGCCAGCGTGCAGCCCCGGCACGCCCTCGACGACCGGGACGCCGCCGACCAGCACTGGGCCGAGGGGACGGCGCGGGCCTTCCCCTACCGGTCGCTGGTCGACGCCGGCGCCGAGATCGTGCTCGGCTCCGACGCGCCGGTGGCCCCGCTGGACCCCTGGGACGGCATCGCCAGCGCCGTCCACCGGTCCCTGGACGACCGCCCGGCCTGGCACCCCGAGCAGCACCTGGACCTGGACACCGCACTGGCCGCGGCCAGTGGTGGACGCCGCGTCGTCCGGGTCGGGGACGTGGCCGACCTGGTGGTCCTGGCGGAGCCGCCCGCGACCGTCCTGGCCCGGGACGGTGCCGACGGACTCCGGGCGACGCAGGTGCTGGCCACCCTGGTCGGCGGCCGGTTCACCCACCGAGCACCCGAGCTCGGCTGACGGGCGCGCGGGAGGTCGCCGCCCGACACCCGGGGGCGCGTGCCGGCCGATCCGGGCCGGGGGGCACGATCATGGGCTGGGTCGTCGGTGCAGCGCCGGCGGGCCACGAGACGGAAGGGGGCCCGGTGTCCGAGCACCTGTCACCGAGCGCGGCCACCGTGCCCGCTCCACGCGACCGGCGCCCCTCCCGCCGGCGGACCCGTCGCCCGGTGCCCTGGGCGCTGCGGCTGTGCGTCGCGGTCGTGTACCCGTCGGCCTCCGCCGCCTTCCGGCTGAGGTACCACCACGCCGACCGGATCCCGCCCACCGGTGGCGTGCTGCTGGTCGCCAACCACGTCTCGGTGCTCGACCCGCTGGCCTGCGCCCGGCTGGTCTGGGACGCCGGCCGGGCCCCGCACTTCCTGGCCAAGGACACCCTCTTCAGCGGCGTGGCCGGCGCCATCCTGCGGGGGGCCGGGCAGATCCCGGTGTCGCGTGGCTCCAGCGCGGCCAGCTCCTCGGTGCACGCGGCGAAGGCGGCGCTGGACGCCGGGGACGTCGTGGTGGTCTATCCGGAGGGCTCGGTCACCCGGGACCCGGACTGGTGGCCGATGCAGGCGCGCTCCGGGGTCGCCCGGCTCGCGCTGACCACCGAGGCGATGGTGCTGCCGGTCGCCCAGTGGGGTCCGCAGCGGGTGCACGACTACCACACCAAGACCCTGCACCGGCGGCTGCGGACCCCGGTGGAGCACCTGGTGGGCGAGCCGATCGACCTCTCCGAGCAGCGCGCGCGGGTGCGGGCCGGCGCGCCGCTGACCCCCGAGCTGCTGCGCGAGGTGACGGACCTGCTGATGGCCCGCGTGCGCGACCAGCTCGGTGAGCTGCGGGGTGAGCAGCCCCCGGCGCAGTTCCACCCGAGGCCGTCCCGCACGCTCCCCGGCGACCTGCCCGGAGCGGCCGCATGACCCGCGCCGCCGTGCTGGGCGCCGGCTCGTGGGGCACCACCTTCGCCAAGGTGCTCGCCGACGCCGGGTGCTCGGTGACCCTGCACGCCCGCCGTCCCGAGCTGGTCGCGACGATCACCGCGACCCGGGAGAACGCCGACTACCTGCCGGGCGTGCGGCTGCCCGACGCGGTGCGGGCCACCGTCGACGCGGCCGAGGCGCTCGACGGCGCGGACGTCGTCGTGCTGGCGGTCCCCAGCCAGACGCTGCGGGCCAACCTGACCGGCTGGGCGCCGCTGCTGCCCCCCGACTCCTCGTTGCTGTCGCTGATGAAGGGCGTGGAGCTCGGCACGACCAAGCGGATGAGCGAGGTGATCTGCGAGGTCACCGGCGCCGGCGCCGGCCGGGTGGCGGCGCTCTCCGGGCCCAACCTGGCCCGGGAGATCGCCGAGGAGCAGCCCTCGGCCACGGTGATCGCCTGTGTGGACGCCGACCGGGCCGCGGCGCTGCAGGCGGCGTGCCACACCCGTTACTTCCGGCCGTACACCAACCCGGACCTGGTCGGCTGCGAGCTGGGCGGTGCGGTCAAGAACGTGATCGCGCTGGCCTGCGGGGTGGCCGCCGGCCTCGGCTTCGGTGACAACACGCGGGCCTCGCTGATCACCCGCGGCCTGGCCGAGACCGCCCGGCTGGGCATCGCCCTCGGCGCCGACGTCACCACCTTCGCCGGGCTCGCCGGGCTGGGCGACCTGGTGGCCACCTGCTCCTCGCCGCTGTCGCGCAACCGCACCTTCGGTGAGCACCTCGGCCAGGGGATGTCGGTCGCCGAGGTGGAGCAGATCACCCGGCAGACCGCCGAGGGCGTGAAGAGCTGCCGCTCGGTGCTGGACCTGGCCCGTGCCCACGGGGTCGACGTGCCGATCACCGAGGCGGTGGTCCGGGTCTGCCACGAGGGCGAGTCCGCCGCGCAGATGGTGCGCGAGATGATGTCCCGAGAGGCCAAGCCGGAGTAGACCCCCCGGGTCGCCGTCGCACACCCGTGGAGGACCGTCCGTGACCACCCCTGAACTGCCCCCTGTGCTCGGCGACGGCACCCGGCTGGTGCACGCCGGGGACGACCCGGCGGTGCCGGGCACCCCGCTCCGCCCGTCGCCGGTCTTCGCCGCGCCGTACCACCTCGGCGACGAGGCGCCCGGCTGGCAGGGCGCCGACGGCTACGCCCGTCCGGACAACCCGACGCTGCGGGTGTTCGAACGCGCGGTCGGCGAGCTGGACGGTGGCGACTGCCTGTCCTTCGCCACCGGGATGGCGGCGATCAGCTCCGCCGTCCTGGCGCTCGTCGCCCCCGGCGACCGGGTCGTGCTGCCCGCGGACGGCTACTACGCCACCCGGGTGCTGGCCCGCGACGAGCTGGCTCGCTTCGGGGTGCAGGTGCAGCTCGTGCCCACCCTGGAGATCGAGGACGTCGCCGCCCGCGGGGACCTCGACGGCGCCCGACTGGTGCTGCTGGAGACCCCCAGCAACCCGCAGCTGGACGTCTGCGACATCGCCGCCGTCGCCCGGGCCACGCAGGCCTCCGGCGCGGTGCTGGTGGTGGACAACACCACGGCGAGCCCGATCGGGCAGCGCCCGCTCGCGCTGGGCGCCGACGTCACCGTGGGCTCGGACACCAAGGCCCTGACCGGGCACAGCGACGTCCTGCTCGGGCACGTGAGCACCGCCCGCACCGAGCGCGGCCGGGAGCTGCACACCCGGCTCGCCGCCTGGCGCAAGACCACCGGCAACACCCCCGGGGTGTTCGAGGCCTGGCTGGCGCACCGGTCGATGGGCACCCTGGACCTGCGGCTGGCCCGGCAGGCCGCCAACGCGGCCGCGCTGTCGGAGCTGCTGGCCGACCACCCGGCGGTCAGCGGTGTCCGGTGGCCCTGGCGGCCGCAGGACCCGTCGTACGCGCTGGCGACCCGGCAGATGCTGCGCCCCAACGGCGTGGTCTCCGCCGAGCTCGCCGACGCCGACGCCGTGGCCCGCCTGGTTCGCGGCAGCCGGCTGGTCGCGGCCGCGACCAGCTTCGGCGGCATCCACACCACCGTCGACCGGCGGGCCCAGTGGGGCGGGGACGCCGTCCCGGCCGGGTTCGTGCGGTTCTCCTGCGGCATCGAGGACACCGCCGACCTGGTGGCCGACCTGACCTCCGCGCTCGGGACCCTCGGCTAGGGTCGGCGGCGATGACCGGGAAGGCGCGCAAGACCAGGGTCGCTGTCGTCTTCGGCGGGCGGAGCGCGGAGCACGCGATCTCCTGCGTGTCCGCCGGGAGCGTGCTGGCCGCGCTGGACCCGGCGCGGTACGAGGTGGTGCCCGTCGGCATCACCCGGGACGGCCGCTGGCTGCTGCACGACGGCAAGGACCTGGCGATCGACGACGGGCAGCTGCCCGAGGTCCTCGACGGCACCGCGGTCTCGCTCGTGGGCGACCCGGCCGGTCGCGGGCTGGCGGTGCTGGACGCCGGGCAGGCGATCGGCCGGCTCACCGAGGTCGACGTCGTCTTCCCGGTGCTGCACGGCGCCTACGGCGAGGACGGCACCATCCAGGGCCTGCTGGAGATGTCCGGGCTGCCCTACGTCGGCTCCGGGGTCTTCGCCAGCGCTGCGTCGATGGACAAGGAGTTCACCAAGCAGCTGCTCTCCGCGGCCGGGATCCCGCAGGGCGACCACGTGGTGCTGCGCGACGCCTCCGGTGCGCTCCGTGCCGACCCGGCGCTGCTGGACGAGGCGGCCCGGGCGCGCCTCGGGCTGCCGGTCTTCGTCAAGCCCTCCCGCGCCGGCTCCAGCATCGGCATCACCAAGGTCACCGACTGGGCGCAGTTCCCGGCCGCCGTCGCGACGGCGGCTGCGGTCGACCCGAAGGTCGTGGTCGAGGCCGCGGTGCCCGGCCGGGAGATCGAGTGCGGGGTGCTCGCCGCCCCCGGCGCGGGGCTGCCCGACGTCAGCCTGCCGGCGGAGATCCGGTTGCGGCCGGGCACCGACTGGTACGACTTCGACGCCAAGTACCTCGAGGACGCCGTCGAGTTCGACGTGCCCGCCGACCTCACCCCCGAGCAAGTGAGTGCGGTGCAGGAGACGTCCCGCCGGGCCTACCTGGCCCTGGACTGCGCGGGCCTGGCCCGGGTCGACTTCTTCCTGACCACCGACCCGGCGACCGGTGCCGACCGATGGGTCGTCAACGAGGTCAACACGATGCCCGGCTTCACCCCGATCTCGATGTTCCCGCGGATGTGGGCCGCCTCCGGGGTCAGCTACCCCGAGCTGGTCGACCGGCTGGTCGCCAGCGCCCTGGCCGGCCGGGGGCCGGACGCCGGAGAGCTGGACAGCACCCCGCGGGACGGCGCCGTGCTGGGCGCCGGATGACCTCGCGGCTGCGGCGGGGCGCCGCGGCCGCAGCGCTGCTCCTCTCCCCGGTGTGCACCGGCTGCGCGTCCTCCGACGCCGACCCGGTACCCGAGGCGGCGACGTCGATGGCGACCCCGACCAGCGCGGCCGAGTTGGAGGCGCTGCTGGTCGAGGAGGTCCCCTCCGGGCTGCCGCGGGTGCCCGACGACGAGCTGGCCCCGCCGGCGGGGGAGAAGACGATCGACGACGTCGCCCGGTACGGGGAGGACGCGCAGCGCCAGCAGGAGGTGCTCGCCGACTACGGCTACACCCGCGGCTGGGAACGCTTCTGGCGCTCGGGGGAGGAGCTGACCAGCGTCTTCATCGACCAGTTCGCCGACCCGGCCGGCGCGGTCACCTACGCCGACGACCTGGCCCGCAACGACGCCGAGCACTACGGCGGTGACCTGGACCGCTCGCCCGGCGGGCTGCCGGACGACTGCGTGCTGCTCGCCCAGGACGATCCGGCGCCCGAGACCCGGATGTCCGGCCCGGCGGTCTTCGCCTGGTGCTCGGTCGGGGTCCTCACCGTCGCGGTCGCGGCCGTCGCCGACACCCCGGAGGCGGCGCGCCGCGAGCTGGAGGCGGTCACGACCGCTCAGCTCGACCGGCTCCCGACCGGGTGACGACGGATCCCCGTGCCTCCCACCACTCGCGAGCTCGCGGCGGGACCCGGCACGGGGGCCGTTCAGTCGGTCGGCTCGGGCAGCGGGGCAGGGGTCGGTTCGACGTAGGGGATCGCGCCGGCGATGAGCGGGCTCAACGCGGTGGGTGCGGCGCTGTCGGAGCTGGCCGGCACCCGCACCTGCACCGGGACGTTGCGGTCGACCGTCGTCCACACGTAGACGTCGGGGTCGGTGGTGTCGACGAACCACTCCACACCGGAGACCAGCAGCGTCTGCGGGCCGCCGACGACGTAGCCGGCCGGCGGTTCCGCGCCGCAGACCAGCACGGTCGCGGGGTCGCCCCAGGCGTAGGCGAACGGGCTGTCGGAGTCGACCCGGCGCGAGGTCTCCTCGGCCAGCTCCAGCGGCAGCTGGCTCATCAGCGCCGGGCAGGCGAGATCGGCCTCCGGGGTGATGTCCGGGGTGTCGACGGGCAGCGCCGGCAGCTCGGCACGGGGCGCCGAGGTGGTGCCGGAGATCTCCGCGACCGCGTCCGGCTCCTCCGCGGAGTCGGTGCCGCGGCCCAGGAGGTTGACCAGCACGAGCAGGACGACGACCAGCGGCACCAGGACGGCGGTGGCGATCAGCGCCGCCCGCCGCAACGGGTCCGGGGGCGGCGGGGTGGCCTGGTCGGGGGCCGGGGTGCTCAAGCGACTCAGAGGTTGACGACGGGGCAGGTCAGCGTGCGGGTGATCCCGTCGACGGACTGCACCCGGGCGACCACCAGCCGACCGAGCTCGTCGACGGTGTTCGCCTCGGCCCGCACGATGACGTCGTAGGGGCCGGTGACGTCCTCGGCCTTGGTCACGCCGGCGATCTCGCTGATGCTCGCGGCGACCGCGGCTGCCTTGCCGACTTCGGTCTGGATCAAGATGTAGGCGTGGACCACGGGTTGACCTTCCTCGGGCAGTGCCTCGACGCCGGCTGCCACGTCGGCAGCGGCGGGGGGTGCGACCGGCCTGCCGAGCAGCGGGCCGATCGGCAACGTACCCCAGCCGGGGGGAGTGACCGATGACTCGGCCCCGCCCCCTGGGCCTCCAGCCGGACCCGGACGACAGCGTCGGCGCGGTCGGGGAGTTCGCCGTCATCCACCGGGTCGTGGCCCGCTCCGGCGCTGCCGCGGTGGCCCAGGTGGGCCCCGGCGACGACGCCGCGGTGCTGCGCACCCCCGACGGCCGGGTGGTGGCCTGCACCGACGTCCTGGTGGAGGGGCGGCACTTCCGCCGTGACTGGTCCTCCGCCGAGGACGTGGGGCACAAGGCGGCGGCCGCGAACCTGGCCGACATCGCCGCCATGGGCGCCGTGCCGACCGCGCTGCTGGTCGGGCTCGCCTGCCCGGCGGGCACCCCGACCACCTGGCTGGAGGACGTCGCCGTGGGAATGGCCGCCGAGTGCGCCCCCTTCGGTGCGGCCGTGGTCGGCGGGGACACCTCGGCCAGCGCGCCGGACTCCCAGGCGGTCGTGCTGTCGGTGACGGCGCTGGGCGACCTGGGTGGTCGGGCGCCGGTGCTGCGCAGCGGCGCTCGTCCGGGGGACGTCGTCGCCGTCGCCGGGCGGCTGGGCTGGTCGGCGTGCGGGCTGGCCGTGCTGCGCCGGGGCTTCTCCTCGCCGATCGCCGCCGTGCGTGCGCACCGCCGGCCGACCCCGCCCTACGCCGCCGGCCCGGACGCCGCGGACGCCGGGGCGACGGCGATGTGCGACACCAGCGACGGGCTGCTCGCCGACGCCGGTCACCTGGCCGTCGACAGCGGGGTCCTGATCGACCTGGACCGGGCCGCGCTCCAGGAGGCGTTCGTCGACCCCGCCGGGCCGCTGCCGCAGGTCGCGGCGGCGCTGGGTGGGGACCCGATGGCCTGGGTGCTGACCGGTGGTGAGGACCATGCGCTGGTGGCGACCTTCCCGGCCGGCGCGGTCCTGCCGGCCGGCTGGACGGTCGTCGGCGCGGTGCGCGCGAGCGGCGACGACGGGCCCGGCGTGCAGGTGGACGGGGTGCCCGCGAGTCGGGTGGCCGAGGAACTGGGGGAGGGTGCGGGGCATGTCCACTTCGGCTGAGGCGCCGGGGGCCGCGTCCGGCCCGGCACAGCTGCGCGTCGTCGGGTACGCCGACCCGGTGGCGCAGCACCTCATCGAGCGGGTGCAGCAGGAGTACGTCGTCCGGTACGGCGGCCGGGACGCCGCGGTGGTCGACCCGGGCGAGTTCTCCCCGCCGCTTGGGCTGTTCCTGGTCGCCGAGGTCGACGGGGTGCCGGCCGGCTGCGGTGGCTGGCGCGCGCACGGGGACGGGGTGGCGGAGCTCAAGCGGATGTACGTGGAGCCCGGCTTCCGGCGACGGGGGCTGGCCGCCCAGGTGCTGGCCGAGCTGGAGCGCACCGCGGCCGCGGCCGGACACGTGCGGCTGCTGCTGAACTCCGGTGACCGGCAGCCCGAGGCCCTGGCGCTCTACGAGCGGGCGGGCTACTCCACCGTGGCCGGCTACGGCATCTACGCGGACTCGCCGGAGGCGGTCTTCCTCGGCAAGGAGCTCATCGCCGGCCGGCCGGTGGCGGAGGAGGACGCATGGGCGTCGTGACGTTCTCGGCGTCCTTCGGCGCCGGCGGCGCGGAGATCGCCCCGGCCGTGGCCGAACGGCTCGGCCTGCCCTTCCACGACCGGGTCATCCCGGCGCAGGTGGCCGGCCGGCTCGGGGTCCCGGTGGCCGAGGCCGAGGCCAACGACGAGACCATCGCCCGTGGGCTGTGGCGGCTGGTCAGCTCGCTGGGCACGATGCCCGACCCGGTGGGCGGGGTGCTGCCCACCGGGTCGCTGCCCGATGAGCGGGCCTATCGCCAGCAGACCGAGTGGGTGGTGACCGAGATCGCGGCCGGGCCCGGGGGCGTCGTGCTCGGGCGCGCGGGGGCGATGGTGCTGCGCGACCGGCCCGACGTCCTGCACGTGCGGCTGGACGGGCCGCCGGAGCGCCGGCTGGCGGCCGCGGTCGAGCACCTCGACCGGCCCGTCGAGGAGATGCGCCGGGAGCAGGAGGCCGCCGACGCCGCGCGGACGGCCTACGTGCGGCACTTCTACCGCTGCGACCCGGCCGAGGCCCGGCACTACCACCTCGTCGTGGACAGCACGGCGCTGCCGCACGCCACCGTGGTCGACCTGGTGGTCACCGCGGCCCACGCGCGGGGGATCGGCCACTGAACCGGCCAGGAACGCCGAAGACCCCGGCGGGTCCTCAGGACCTGCCGGGGTCTTCGCAGCTCGACGGCCCCCTGTCGGGGGCCTGCGTCACGCCCGAGCGACCTTGCCCGCGCGGATGCACGAGGTGCAGACGTTCATGCGCTGGCGGCCGCCGCCGGTCAGCGCGGCGCGGACGGACTGGATGTTCGGGTTCCAACGGCGCGGCGTGCGGCGGTGCGAGTGCGACACCGACATGCCGAAACCGGGGCCCTTGCCACACACATCGCACACGGCAGCCACGGTCGATCACTCCCAGAGAATTGGTCCAGCTGAAGTCAGGTCCTGAAGTCAGTCGCAGTGCCCGGCGGAGACCCGGGCGGGAGCCCAGGGCATGGTCCTGCCGCGCACAACTGGAGACCACTGTAGCCGGTGCGCACGAGCCGTGTCGGACCGCCCCGTCCCCCGAGGCCGGGGCGGTGGCGGGAGGGTCGTGGGCACCCGGTCGTGTCGGTGGCCCCCGGTACCCTGCCGCACGTGCTGGAGGCGCTGGACGAGGCCGCGGTCGGCCGATGGAGCTCCGCCGTCGTCGACACGCTGACGCAGGCGCGTGGGCGGCTCGACGAGCTGAACGTCTTCCCCGTGCCCGACGGCGACACCGGCACCAACCTGCTGATGACCGCTCAGGCCGCCCATGAGGCGCTGACCGGCGCCGACGGCACCGAGTCCGCCTGGGCCGTTCTTGCCCGCGGCGCCGTGCTGGGCGCGCGGGGCAACTCCGGGGCGATCCTGGCGCAGCTGCTGCGCGGCCTCGCCGACGGGCTGGCCGACGTCGACCACGTCCACGGGACGGTGTTCGCCGACGCGCTGGCGTCGGCCGCCGGCACTGCCTACGCCGCGGTCGCCGATCCGGAGGAGGGCACCTTCCTCACCGTGGCCCGGGCCGGTGCCGACGCGGCCACGGCCGCCGTCGCGGCCGGGCAGGCCGGGCTGGCCGACGTCGTGCGGGCAGCCGCCGAGGGTGCGCTCACCGCCCTGCGGGCGACCACCGAACAGCTGGCCGCGCTGCGCGACGCCGGTGTGGTCGACGCCGGGGGCGCCGGCTGGTGTCTGGTGCTCGATGCGCTGGTCGGCACGGTCACCGGCACGACGCCGGCCCGCGCGCCGCTGGACGGGCGGCCGGCCCGGCCCCGCCGGTCACCGTGGCCGGTGCCGGTTGCGCCCGCCCCCGGGCCGGGCAGCGAGGTGCAGTTCCTGCTCGCCGACACCGACGAGGCCGCCGTCTCCCGGCTGCAGACGCGGCTGGCCGAGCTGGGCGACTGCCTGGTCGTCGTCGGCGTCGACACCCCGGGTGGTCGGGAGTGGAACGTGCACGTCCACGTGAGCGACGTCGGCGCCGCGGTGGAGGCCGGGATCGAGGCGGGGAGGCCGCACCGGATCTCGGTGACCCCGCTGGCCCCGGTGCGGGCGCCGGCCGCCGCGGCGGGGGTGCGCGCCGTCCTCGCGCTGGCCTGCTCCGCCGGGCTCGCCGAGCTCTTCGGCGCCGAGGGCGTCACCGTGCTGACCGCACCGGTCGACGCGGTCGACGAGGACGCCGTCCTGCAGGCGGTGCTGGACACCGGGGCCGAGCAGGTCGTCGTGCTGCCCAACCACTGGGAGGTCACCGCGGTCACCGCCCGCGCCGCCGACCGGGCCCGCGAGGAGGGCCGGGACGTCGTCGTGGTGCCGACCCGCTCGGCCGTGCAGGGCCTGGCGGCGCTCGCCGTCGCCGACCCGGCCCGCCGCTTCGGGGACGACGTGATCGCGATGGCCGAGGCCGCCGCCGCGACCCGGTGGGCGGAGGTGACCGTCGCCGAGCAGGAGGCGCTCACCTCGGCCGGCCGCTGCGCCCCGGGCGACGTGCTGGGCAGCGCGGAGGGCGACGTCGTGGTCATCGGCGCCGACCCGGTCGCCGTCGCCCGCGACCTGCTGGACCGGCTGCTGTCGGCGGGCGGGGAGATGGCCACCGTCGTGGTGGGGGAGGAGCCCGCCCTCGGCGACGCGGTCTGCGCCCACCTCTCCGCGGTGCACCCGACGGTCGAGGTGGTCCGCTACGCCGGCGGTGCCGGGGCCGTGCCCCTGCTGATCGGGGTCGAGTAGTGGCGATCTCCATGGACACGCCGCTGACGAAGGTGCTCGGCCCGAAGACGGCGAAGGTGATGGCCGAGCAGCTGGCGCTGCACACGGTGCGCGACCTGCTGCGGCACTACCCCCGCCGCTACGCCCGGCGCGGGGAGATGAGCCGGCTGGACGGCCTGGAGGTCGGCGACCGGGTCACGGTGCTGGCCCAGGTGAAGAGCGTCAGCACCCGGCGGATGCAGCAGCGCCGCGGCACCCTCACCGAGGTGACCGTCGGCGACGGCGCGGGCAGCATGCGGCTGGTCTTCTTCAACAACCGGCACGCGCACCTCGACGTCGGCGAGTGGGGGCTCTTCGCCGGCACCGTGGGTCTGTGGCGGGGGGACAAGCAGTTCAGCCACCCCGACTGCCACATCATCACCGGGGACGACGACGACTGGGCCCGGGCGCTGGTGCCCCTGTACCCGGCCAGCAAGGACGTCTCCAGCTGGGTCATCCAGAAGTCGGTCAAGCTGCTGCTGGACGACGCCCACTCCCTGGAGCAGCTGCTCGAGGACCCGATCCCCGAACCCGTCCGCGAGCGGCACGGCCTGGTCGACCTGGCCACCGCACTCCGGCAGAAGCACCGGCCGGAGAGCCAGGAGCAGGTCGACTCCGCCGACGAGCGGCTCAAGTGGGACGAGGCGCTCGTCCTGCAGGCGACGCTCGCCGCCCGCCGCCGGGCCGCCGCGCTGGAGCCCGGCATCGCCCGGCCGGGGCGCAGCGGCGGGCTGCTGGACGCGGTCGACGCGGCCCTGCCGTTCGCGCTGACCGACGGCCAGCGCGAGGTCGGCGAGGAGCTGGCCGCCGAGCTGTCCCGCGAGCAGCCGATGAACCGGCTGCTGCAGGGCGAGGTCGGTTCGGGGAAGACGGTCGTCGCGCTGCGGGCGATGGCCCAGGTCGTCGACGCCGGGGGACAGGCCGCGCTGCTCGCGCCCACCGAGGTGCTCGCCGCCCAGCACGCCCGCAGCCTCGGCGCGATCCTGGGCCCGCTGGGGCGCGCGGGCGAGCTCGACGGTGACCCGGAGGGCACCCGGGTGGTGCTGCTCACCGGCTCGCAGAAGGCCGCCGTCCGCCGCGAGGCGCGGGCTGCCGTCGCCGACGGGAGCGCGGGCATCGTCGTGGGCACCCACGCCCTGCTGCAGGAGGGTGTGGAGTTCGCCGACCTGGGGCTGGTCGTCGTCGATGAGCAGCACCGGTTCGGGGTGGAACAGCGGGACGCGCTGCGCGCCAAGGGCACCCGGCCGCCGCACGTGCTGGTGATGACGGCCACCCCGATCCCGCGCACCGTGGCGATGACCGTCTACGGCGACCTGGAGACCTCCACGCTGCGCCAGCTGCCGGCCGGCCGCGGCGGGGTGTCCAGCTCGGTCGTGCCGGTGGGGGAGAAGCCGACCTGGCTGGACCGCGCCTGGGCCCGGGTGCGCGAGGAGGTCGCGGCCGGGCGGCAGGTCTACGTCGTCTGCCCCCGGATCGGCGACCTCGAGGACGGCGGCACGGGCGACGGCGGGCCGGACGACGCGGACGGCGCGCCCCCGCCGGAGGAGAAGGGCGGCGCCAGCGACAAGCGCCCCCCGCTCGCGGTGCTCGACGTCGCCGAGGGGCTGCGCAACGGCCCGTTGTCGTCGCTGCGGGTCGAGGTGCTGCACGGCCGGATGCCGCCGGAGGAGAAGGAGGCCCGGATGCGTGCCTTCGCCGCCGCGGAGGTCGAGGTGCTGGTCGCCACCACCGTCGTCGAGGTGGGGGTCGACGTGCCCAATGCCACGGTCATGGTGGTGATGGACGCCGACCGGTTCGGCGTCAGCCAGCTGCACCAGCTGCGCGGCCGGGTGGCCCGCGGGAGGCACGCCGGCCTGTGCCTGCTGGTCACCGAGGCGCCCAGCACCTCACCGACCGGGCAGCGGCTGGCCGCGGTCGCCGCGACCACCGACGGCTTCGCCCTCGCCCGGCTGGACCTGGAGACCCGCCGGGAGGGTGACGTGCTGGGCGCGGCACAGTCCGGCCGCCGGTCGAACGTGAAGCTGCTGTCCCTGCTGGACGACGAGGCGCTGATCGCCGAGGCCCGGGTCGAGGCCACGGCGCTGGTCGAGCAGGGCGGCGGGCTCGCCGACCACCCCGAGCTGGCCGCCGCCGTCGCCGCCCTGGCGCTGGACGAGCGCGCCACCTACCTGGAGAAGGCATGACGAGGTTGATCGCCGGCGTGGCCGGCGGGCGTCGGCTCAAGGTCCCCCGGGCCGGGGTGCGCCCCACCGGCGACCGGGCCCGGGAGGGGCTGTTCAACTCCCTGGGCTCGCTGCTGGACCTCGACGGCGCCCGTGTGCTGGACCTCTACGCCGGCTCCGGGGCGCTCGGGCTGGAGGCGCTGTCCCGCGGGGCGGCCGAGGCGGTCTTCGTGGAGTCCGGTGCCGGCGTGCTGCCGGTGCTGCGCGGCAACATCGAGACCGTGGGCCTGCGCGGGGCGCGCGTGGTGCAGGGCAGCGTCCAGACCGTGGTGGCCGCGCCGGCGCCGGCGGAGTTCGACCTGGTGTTCGCCGACCCGCCCTACGCCGCCCCGGTCGAGGAGGTGCTCGGCGTGCTCGAGGCGCTCGCCGGCAACGGCTGGCTGGCCCCGGACGCCGTCGTGGTGGTGGAGCGGTCCAGCCGGGAGAAGACCTTCCCGTGGCCGACACCCTTCGACGGACTGCGCGATCGGCGGTACGGAGAGGCGGTGCTCCGGTACGGTCGCTTGTCGTGAGGCGAGCGGTCTGTCCCGGTTCGTTCGACCCGGTCACCAACGGCCATGTCGATGTGATCGCGCGCGCCGCCGGCCTGTACGACGAGCTGGTCGTGGCGGTGCTGGTCAACCCCGGCAAGGCCGGCCTGTTCGACGTCCACGAGCGGATGTCGCTGCTGCGTGAGGCGGTCGTCGACCTGCCCAACGTCACGGTCGACAGCTTCGAGGGGCTGCTCGTCGACTACTGCCTGGCCCAGCAGATCCCGGTCATCGTCAAGGGCCTGCGGGCGGTCGGCGACTTCGAGTACGAGCTGCAGATGGCCCAGATGAACCGGGAGCTCGCCGCCGTCGAGACCCTGTTCGTGCCCACCGCACCCCAGGTGGGGCACCTGTCCTCCAGCCTGGTCAAGCAGATCGCCCGCTTCGGTGGCGACGTGTCGTCCCTGGTGCCCAAGGCGGTCAACGACCGGCTGGTGGCCCAGTCGAGGGGGAGGCAGTCGTGACCGAGGTCGTGTACCGGCTCTACGAGACCGTCGACGAGCTGACGACGGTGATCGAGAACGCCCGCAGCGTGCCGATGTCCAGCTCCTGCATGGTGCCGCGCGACCACCTGCTCGACCTGCTCGACGACCTCCGGGAGAACCTGCCCGAGGAGGTCCAGCAGGCCGGGGCGATCGTCGAGCAGCGCGCCGAGATCCTGCAGCAGGCGCAGGCCGAGGCCGAGCGGCTCACCGGCCGCACCCGCAGCGAGAGCGAACAGGTGGTCGTCGCCGCCCGCCGGCAGCGGGAGGAGCTCGTCGGCACCGCCCGCCGCCAGCGGGACGAGATCCTCACCGAGGCGCAGGCCCAGGCCGACGAGCTGATCGCCGGCGCGGAGGAGGAGGCCGAGGAGCTGCTCGCCGAGGCCCGCCGGCTGCGCGACCAGCTGGTGCGGGACGGGCAGGAGCAGCGCGCCGAGCTGATCGCCGCTGGTCAGGCCGAGCACGAGCGGTTGCTCACCGAGACCGAGGTGTACCGGACCGCCGTCGACCGGGCCGACGAGCTCGGTGCTCAGACCGTCGCCGACGTGGCCCGGATGCGGGCCGAGGTGGACGACTACGTCGACAGCCGGCTGGCCGACTTCGGGAACACCCTGGCGCACATGGCGCGTTCGGTGGAGAAGGCCCGGGACAACCTCCGCAGCCCGTGACCGGTACGCCCCACCCCTGACCGGGAGGGGCGGACGGAGGGATCGGGTAGGCTGGACGTCTGTCCGGCTGCTGCCGTCCCGCGTGCCCGTCCGGCGCGGGCCTCGCGCCGGGCGCCCCCACCTTCGACGACGACGAGTACCGACATGCCTGCTTCCTCCGCGCGCTCCACGGGGCCGTCCTCCGGCGCTGCGTCCACCGACGCCCGGCGCCCGGCCGGCGACCCCGTCGACAAGCCGCTCCCCACGCCGGCCGAGAAGGCCGCCGAGAAGGCCTGGAAGATCGACCTCCGGGAACTCGGCCGCCGGGCCGGCTCGATGCGCGAGTGGGAGAAGACCCTCCCGGCCTTGTCCGGCTGGGGCGTGGAGATGATCGGCGTCCCCGAGGGCGCACCGGTCCAGCTCCACCTCCGCCTGGAGTCGGTGATGGAGGGCGTCCTGGTCACCGGTCAGGTCGAGCTCCCGGTCACCGGCCAGTGCGCCCGCTGCCTCGACCCGGTCGAGGACACCGTGGAGCTCGACGTCCAGGAGCTCTACGCCTACGCGGGCAGCACCACCGAGGCGACCAGCGGCGAGGACGAGGTGCGCCGCATCGACGGCGACCGGCTCGACCTGGCGCCGCTGGTCCGTGACACCGTCGTCCTGACCCTCCCGCTGTCGCCCACCTGCCAGCCCGACTGTGCCGGCCTGTGCGTCGAGTGCGGCGAGCGGCTCGACGACCTCCCTGCCGACCACTCCCACGAGGTGCTCGACCCCCGATGGGCCGGGCTCGCCGCCCGGTTCACCGAGACGGCCGACAGTGCCGACCCGACCGACAGCGCGGCCGGACCCCAGCCGGGGTCCACCAACCGCACCAACCCAGAGGAGAACTGACCGTGGCCGTTCCGAAGCGGAAGATGTCCCGGAGCAACACCCGCGCCCGCCGGTCGCAGTGGAAGGCCACGGCCCCCACCCTGGCGCCCTGCCCCAACGCGGCCTGCCGTGAGCTCAAGCCGCCGCACCAGGCGTGCCCCACCTGCGGCCAGCACGACGGCCGCCAGGTCCTCTCGGTCTGACCTGCGCAGCTCAAGCGTGGCGCGGCCGACCAGCACACCGGCGTCCTCGGTGCTGAGCTCCCTCCCCGGGGAGCCCAGGGCCGAGGACGCCGGTGGTCGTGTGCCCGCAGGGGGCACCGCACACGCCGAGCGGGCGGCCCGCTGGCTGCTCGGGGCGCTCGACCTCCAGCTGCCCGGCGACCTGCTCGGGCTGGCGCTGACCCACCGGTCCTACGCCTACGAGAACGGTGGGCTGCCCACCAACGAGCGCCTGGAGTTCCTCGGCGACTCGGTGCTCGGGCTGGTGGTCACCGACGAGCTCTACCGCAGCCACCCCGACCTGCCCGAGGGCCAGCTGGCGAAGCTGCGCGCCTCGGTCGTCAACATGACCTCGCTGGCCCGCGTCTCCCGGTCCCTGGGCGACGGGGGCATCGGCCCGCACCTGCTGCTGGGCCGGGGTGAGCAGGCCACCGGTGGCCGGGAGAAGGACTCGATCCTCGCCGACGCGCTCGAGGCGCTGATCGGTGCGGTCCACCTCGGGCTGGGGCTGGAGGCCGCCTCGGCGGTCGTGCACCGGCTGTTCGACCCCCTGCTGGCGGAGTCGGCCACCCGTGGGGCCGGCCTGGACTGGAAGACCAGCCTCCAGGAGCTCGGGGCCTCCCGCGGACTGGGCGCCCCGGTCTACGAGGTCGAGGACGACGGTCCCGACCACGCCAAGACCTTCACCGCCGCGGTCCTGCTGGCCGGCGAGGTGCGTGGTTCGGGTGCCGGTCGGACGAAGAAGGCAGCCGAGCAGGAGGCCGCCGAGACGGCCTGGCACGCCCTGTCGGCCGACGGCGGACCGACCGGGGACTGAGTCGTGCCGGAGCTGCCCGAGGTCGAGGTCGTCCGCCGCGGTCTGGAGCGCTGGGTCGCCGGCCGGACGATCCGCCAGGTCGAGGTGCACCACCCCCGCGCGGTGCGCCGACACCTGGAGGGGGCCGACCACTTCGTCGCCGCGCTCACCGGCCGGACGCTCACCGCAGCCCACCGCCGCGGCAAGTACCTCTGGCTGCCGCTGGCCGAGCCCGACGGTGCGCCGTCCGGGCACGCCCTCGTCGCCCACCTGGGCATGAGCGGGCAGCTGCTGGTCGAGAAGCCCGACGAGCCCGACGAGGTGCACCTGCGGGCCCGGTTCCGGTTCACCGACGGCGGCCGTGAGCTGCGTTTCGTCGACCAGCGGACCTTCGGGGGGCTCGCGGTGGAGGAGGCCCCGGGCGACGGTCTCCCGGCGCGGCTGGCGCACATCGCCACCGACCCGCTGGACCCCGGGTTCGACGTCGACGCCTTCAGCGCGGCCCTGCGTCGCCGGCACACCGAGGTGAAGCGGGCGCTGCTGGACCAGACGCTGATCGGCGGGATCGGCAACATCTACGCAGACGAGTCGCTGTGGCGGGCCCGGCTGCACGGGGCCCGGCCGACCGACAAGCTCACCCGCGCCCAGGTCAGCGACCTGCTGGAGGGTGTCCGGGACGTGCTCGGCGAGAGCCTGGCGCAGGGCGGCACCTCCTTCGACTCGCTCTACGTCGACGTCAACGGGCAGAGCGGCTACTTCTCCCGGCACCTGGCCGTGTACGGCCAGCTCGACCGCCCGTGCCCCCGTTGTGGCACCCCGATCCGCCGGGAGTCCTTCATGAACCGCTCCAGCTACAGCTGCCCGCAGTGCCAGCCCCGTCCGCGCATCCGCCCGGCCCGATGAGCGCGCCCCGCCGGGTGGTCGCCCTGGTCGACGGCCAGGTGCAGGGCGTCGGCTACCGCTGGTTCGTGCGGCAGGCGGCGACCGGGCGTGGCCTGACCGGGTCGGCGACGAACCTGCCCGACGGCCGTGTGGAGGTCGTCCTCGAGGGCCCGGACGACGACGTGCGCGCCGCGCTCGCCGAGCTCTCCGGGCCGCGGGCCCCGGGTTCGGTCACCTCGGTGGAACACCGGGACGAGGACGTGCAGGCGGTGCCCGACTTCACCGTGAGGTGACGAAGACGACATCCCCCCGACACGGTGGCGTCGCCGCGCTGCCGTTGACCCAGGTCGGAGCTGGTGTCACCCTGAGGACACCAGCCCGCGCAGACCGCCCTCCGGCGGTGCGACGGGACCTCTTCCTGCAGTGAAAGGCCGCTGAGCCATGGCCAAGGCCCTGTTCGGTTCCGTCGTCGCTCCCCACGAGCTGCGAGCAGCCGAGGAGAACGCCGCCCTGCGGGCGAAGGTGCGCCGGCTCGAGGCGCAGCTCGCCGCCCTCCGCGAGGAGCGCGACGCGGCGATCGCCCGCGAGCTGCTCACCATGGCCCACGAGTCGGCCGACCCCGTCCTCGCTTAGACCACCTCCGTCCCACCCACCTCTCCCGTGCACAGCGGGAGGGGCGATCGGCGTGTCGTGGGTGAGGATGGGGCTGCCCTGCGCTGAGCAGGACTGTCGTACCTCCCCGGGAGTCTCTCCACCGTGCACCTGTCCAGCCTGACGCTCAAGGGCTTCAAGTCCTTCGCGTCGCCGACGACGCTGCGCCTGGAACCGGGGATCACCGCCGTCGTCGGCCCCAACGGCTCGGGCAAGTCCAACGTCGTCGACGCCATCGCCTGGGTGCTCGGCGAGCAGGGCGCCAAGAGCCTGCGCGGCGGCAAGATGGAGGACGTCATCTTCGCCGGCACCGCCGGCCGCCCGGCGCTGGGCCGGGCCGAGGTCACGCTCACGATCGACAACGCCGACGGCGCCCTGCCGATCGACTACACCGAGGTCTCGATCACCCGCCGCATGTACCGCTCCGGGGAGAGCGAGTACGAGATCAACGGCGACAAGGTGCGACTGCTCGACGTCCAGGAGCTGCTCAGCGACTCCGGCATCGGCCGGGAGATGCACGT
Source organism: Modestobacter sp. VKM Ac-2985 (assembly GCF_026967925.1). Taxonomy (GTDB): domain Bacteria; phylum Actinomycetota; class Actinomycetes; order Mycobacteriales; family Geodermatophilaceae; genus Modestobacter. The sequence goes on from NZ_JAPVBI010000002.1 coordinate 1,349,650, forward strand.
GATCGTCGGCCAGGGGCAGTTGGACGCCGTGCTGTCCGGTCGCCCGGAGGACCGGCGGGCCTTCGTCGAGGAGGCAGCGGGCGTCCTGAAGCACCGCAAGCGCAAGGAGAAGGCGCTCCGCAAGCTCGACGCGATGCAGGCCAACCTCGACCGGCTCGGCGACCTGACCGCCGAGCTGCGCCGCCAGCTGAAGCCGCTGGGCCGCCAGGCCGAGGTCGCCCGCCGCGCTGCCGGGGTCCAGGCCGACCTGCGTGACGCCCGGCTCCGGCTGCTCGCCGACGACCTGGTCGACCTGCGCGACGCACTGGACGCCGACATCGCCGACGAGACCGCCGCCCGCGCCCGGCGCGCGACCGTGGAGGCGGCGCTGGGCGAGGCCGCCGGCAGCGAGTCGGTGCTGGAGCGGCAGCTCGCCGCCGACGCCCCGGTGCTCGCGGCGGCCCAGGACAGCTGGTTCCGGCTGTCCACCCTCGCCGAGCGGTTCCGCAGCGTCGCCCAGCTCGCCGCCGAGCGGCACCGCCACCTAGCTGCCGTCCCCGCCGCCGCGCCCGGTGGCCGGGACCCCGACCAGCTGGACGCCGAGGCCGACCGGGTCGACGCCACCGAGCGCGAGCTGGCCTCCTCCCTGGAGGCCGAACGAGCCCGGCTGGAGACCGCCGTCGCGGTGCGCGGGGAGGTCGAGACGGCGCTGGCCGGGGCCGAGCGTGCGCTGGTCGCCGCCGCCCGGGCGCTGGCCGACCGGCGTGAGCAGCTGGCCCGGCTCTCCGGGCAGGCGGCCGCGGGCCGGTCCCGGGCCGCGGCCGGCGAGGCCGAGATCGAGCGGCTGGCCGCCGCCGCGACCGAGGCCGCCGACCGTGCCCAGGTGGCCGCCGACCGGCTGGCCGCCCGGCGCGACGAGCTGAGCGCGGACGCCGGCGGCGACGAGGGGCTGGCCGCCGAGCACGCCGCCGCCGTCACCGCGCACGCCGCGGCCGCCCGGGCCGTCACCGAGCTCACCGCGGCCGAACGGGCCGCGGAACGGGACCGGGCCGGCTGGCGGGCCCGCCGCGACGCCCTGGCCCTGGGTCTGGCCCCGGCCGACGGTGCCGCCGCGGTGCTCGCCGCGGGGCTGCCCGGGGTGCTCGGTCCGGTGCCCGACCGGCTGGCCGTCCAGCCCGGGGCCGAGGTCGCGCTGGCCGCTGCCCTCGGTGGGCTGGCCGACGCCGTCGTGGTCGACGGGGTCGAGCAGGCGGCCGCGGTGCTCACCCACCTGGCGAGCACCGACGGTGGCCGGGCGGGCCTGCTGGTGACCGGCGGGCTCCCGGCCGTCTCGCGGGACGGCTGGCCCGAGCTGCCCGACGGCGCCCGCTGGGCCCTCGACCTGGTGGCGGCCCCCGCCGAGCTCGCCCCTGCGCTGGCCCGGGCGCTGGAGCGGGTCGCGGTCGTCCCCGACCTGCCGGCCGCCGTCTCCCTCGTGCGCACGCACCCCCGCGTCCGGGCGGTCACCGACACCGGCGACCTGCTCGGCGCCGACTGGTCGGTGGGGGGCCAGGCGAACGCGCCGTCGGGGCTGGAGGTGCGGGCACGGGTCGACGAGGCCGCCGCCGAGCTGGACCGGGCGACCGCGCACGCCGCCGGCCTGGCCGAGGAGCTGGCCCGGGCCCGCGAGGACGCCGCGGCACGCTCGGCCGACGTCGACGCTGCGCTCACCGCCCGGCAGGCCGGCGACCGGGCGCGTTCGGCCGCCGCCGCCGAACTGGCCGAGCTCGGTGCCGCGGCACGCTCTGCCGTGGCCGAGGCCGAGCGGCTGGACGCCGCGCGGGTGCGGGCCGAGCAGGCGCGGGAGCAGGCCGAGGCCGGGCTGGTCGAGCTGGAGGAGCGGCTGGCGGCAGCCGAGGCCGCGCCGATGGAGGAGGAGCCCGCGACCGACGAGCGCGACCGGCTGCGCGCCGAGGCGAGCACTGCCCGGCAGGCCGAGACCGAGGCCCGGCTGGCGGTGCGCACCGCCGAGGAGCGGGCCCGGTCGCTGGCCGGTCGCGCCGAGTCGCTGCGCCGGCAGGCCCGGCAGGAGCGGGCGGCCCGCGAGCGGGCCGCCGCTGCCCGGGTCGCCCGGGAGCGGGGCGCGCGGGTGGCTGCGGAGGTGCGGGCCGGTGCGGAGGAGGCGCTGACCCACCTGGCGACCTCCCTGGCCCGCGCGGCCGCCGAGCGGGACGCCCTGGCCGAGGCGCGCACCGGTCGGGAGGCCGAGCTGCTGGTGGTCCGGGCCCGCGTGCGGGAGCACACCGCGGAGCTCGACCGGCTCACCGACGAGGTGCACCGCGACGAGGTGGCCCGCGCCGAGCAGCGGCTGCGGATCGAGGCGCTGGAGTCCCGGGCGGCCGAGGAGTACGGCGTCGACCTGCCGACCCTGCTCGCCGAGTACGGGCCGGCCGCGCCGGTCGCCCCCACCCAGGCGCAGCTGGCCGCGGCGGAGGCGGCGGGGGAGCCGGAGCCCCAGCCGGTGCCCTACGACCGCAGCACCCAGGAGCGCCGGGCCGCCCGGGCCGAGCGGGACCTCGCCGCGCTGGGCAAGGTCAACCCGCTGGCCCTGGAGGAGTTCGCGGCCCTGGAGGAGCGGCACACCTTCCTGGCCACCCAGCTGGAGGACCTCAAGGCCACCCGCCGCGACCTGCTCACCGTGGTCCGCGAGGTGGACGCGCGCATCCACCAGGTCTTCGCCGAGGCCTTCGCCGACACGCAGCGGGAGTTCGAGCAGGTCTTCGCCACCCTCTTCCCCGGCGGGGAGGGGCGGATCTTCCTCACCGACCCGGAGAACCTGCTGACCACCGGTGTGGAGGTGGAGGCCCGGCCGCCCGGCAAGAAGGTCAAGCGGCTGTCCCTGCTGTCCGGTGGCGAGCGGTCACTGACCGCCGTGGCGCTGCTGGTCGCCATCTTCCGCGCCCGGCCCTCGCCGTTCTACGTCCTGGACGAGGTTGAGGCGGCGCTGGACGACGTCAACCTGGGCCGGCTGCTCACCCTGATCGAGCAGCTCCGCGACACCTCGCAGCTGATCGTGATCACCCACCAGAAGCGGACGATGGAGATCGCCGACGCCCTCTACGGCGTGAGCATGCGCGGCGACGGCATCACCGGCGTGATCAGCCAGCGGCTGCGCGAGCTCGAGCCCGCCTGACCCGGTTCGGGCCGCGCCCGGTCACGCGGCCGGCGCGGTGGACACCTCCAGGTCGACCAGCAGGGGGTGGTGGTCGGAGGCGCCGGCGCCGTCCAGCACCCGGGCACCGGTGACCGTCACGCCGGCCGACACCCACACCTGGTCGATCCGCATACGCGGGCGGCGGGCCGGGTGGGTGAGCCCCTGGCGGGCGTGCAGGGAGAAGCGCCAGGCCTGGTCGCTGCGGTCGGCCGCCGTCTCCCAGGCGTCGCGGAGGTGGGCGCGCAACGGGGCCAGCTCCGGGGCGGTGGCGTCGGCGTTGAGGTCGCCGACCAGCACCGCCGCCGCCCGCGGGTCAGCGTGCAGCTCGGCGACCGCCGCGGCCTGCCCGGCCCGGTCGTCGGCCGACCGGCTGGACAGGTGCGTTGTCGTCACCCAGAGCACCCCGCCGGCCAGCTCGACCCCGGTGCGCAGCGCAGTGCGCGGCTCCCCCCGCCCGGGCAGCCGGTGCAGGTCGGAGCCCAGCAGCGGGAGCCGGGACAGCACGGCGTTGCCGTACTGCCGGCGCTCGCTGCCCCGGCCCGGCTCGTCGATCGAGGGCCCCCACGCCAGCTCCATCCCCAGTGCGCGGGAGAGCAGCAGCGCCTGGTCGGCGTGCTCGCTGCGGTCGCCGAAGTGCCGGTCGACCTCCTGCAGGCAGATCACGTCGGCGTCCGCGGCCTGCAACACCTGGGCGAGGCGGGCCAGGTCGTGCCGGCCGTCGCCGCCGACGCCGTGATGGGTGTTGAACGTGACCAATCGAACCGCGCGGGACACTGGGTTGGGACCGGGGACGGATATGTTCACGACGACCAGCGTGCCCGTCTCAACGTGCATCCACGTATGGGGCCTGCCGTCGTCCGCCCGGTCGGCGTCCCCGAGCGCCGGCCCGGCCACGCCGTGTATGCCCCGTGACCCGGACGCCGCTTTGACGACACATAAGCTCTCAAGGGACGTCTCCATGGTTTCGTCATGGACAAGGTGCACTCTGGTGATGAATCAGACGGGGGCAGTCGATGCGCGGATCGTGCCGGGGTAACTCGCGGCTGGCTGGGCCAGGGTGACCGGTTCCTCGAGCGAGGAGATGAATCGCTCGGCTGAGATGGAACAGTTGCACGAATCGGTCGCCGCGGCGGTCATCGACGCCTATTACCCCGAGGCAGTCCGCTCCGGATCCGTGGCGCGGACCCGGGCCCAGATGGCGCAGTCGGCGGTCTCGCTGTTCGCGGCGGGGGCACTGGCCACTCTGACCGTCACATCCTTGCAAGACGAGCCTTGGCCGGTGAAGGGCCTGGCGTGTTTGGCGATCGCCGCGTGGCTGGCGTCAGCGGTCGGCTACACCCGAGCCGTCGGAAGTCCGGTGCCCTTCGATCATGAGACAACGCGCGCCCGGACGAGGTCCGAGCTCGTCTCGATCGTGCTGCAGCGCGCCCTTATGGAGAAGAAGTTCGTCGACGTCCGGCAGCGGTGGGCGGGTGTCCTGGCCATCGTGGCGCTCGCCGCAACGGCGCTGACAGTCAGCGTCGCGGTCTTCATCGGCCAGTCCTTGGAGCGGGAGTCGGCGACGCTCACCCTCACCGCTGAAGGGCAGCGGGCAGTGAGCGAGCTTTGTGGCCGGCCACTGGTCCGGCTGGAGGGGCGACTCCAAGTTGAGCCGGAGGATCTGCGCACGGTCAACGTCCTCACCGCGCCCGGGACGTGCGGCCCGGAACCCCAGGAGCTGGTCGTGACCCGCACGCTCGTCACGGCACTCCTCGTCGACGGAGGTGACGAATGACACACCAACCCACTCACGTGCTTGTGATCATGCGCCCAGGTTTGACGGAGTCGGGCGCCGGACCCGAGCTGATAAAGGCCTGCTCGACGGCATTAGAGACGATTGCCACGGCCCAAGGAGGCTTGGCAGCGGTCCTGCTTGTTGGCTCCCTGACCAGCAATGCCGAAGCGGTCGAGTTTGAGGCGGTAGACCGCCTGCTCTCGGTGATCCGCGATGAGGCGGCGCGCCTGGCCGTGGCCGACGAACCGGAGTGCCCTGCACTGGCAATTCCTGGTCCCGATGACCGGGAGGCCCTGTCCCCCAAGCGTGCAGCATTGCGATCACTGCAGGGTTCGTGGGCGGCCACGGAAGGTGCACTTTTCCAAGGGGACGCGCCGGAGGAGTTGGCTGCCATCGAGTCGGCCTTCGGCCTCTACGAGCTGTGGTCAGCCGACCAGCACGCGGCACTGCCGGGGTGGCACGGCGGCATGGTGCCGGGCGACGGGAGCTGCACGCTGGATATCGCCGGTTCGCGAGTCGGGATCATTTCGGTCAACTCTGCGCTCCGGATGCTGAGCTCCCCAGCCTCGCCGGACATCGCCACGTGCGGACCCGCTCAGGTGGCTGATGCAGTAGGCACCGACGACATCGGGACTTGGGCCCGGGATCGTGACGCGGTGGTCCTGGTGGCGGCCTCCCGTGGCGCGGGCGAAAGCGGGACAGTCCCCATCGGCGATCATGTCGGTCTCTTCGCGGACGACGGGGCGGTCCCGGCTCAGGACCCCTTCACATGGCGGGCCACCGTGGGCTCATCGGTCGTGTGCCTGGTGGACGTTGCTCGCGCGGTGACGGCCCGTGGAACATCGGAGGAGCAACGGTCATCGCGTGGATTCGAACGTGAGCCAAGAGCGGACGGTGCAGCCGATAACCCTAATGAGGCGCCCGGCGAGCGGGGTCTGTCTCGGGACGACGCCACACGGAGCTTCACTAGAGACATAGCCACGGGCCGGGCCGCGCTGCTCGTTTTCGACGGATTGGCACAGCTCTGCAAGCCCAGCGGAGCGGCGATGTCCGACCGCGCCGAACTTCGAGGAAGGTTGCTTCGCCTTCTAGGAGTGGGCGACGACGATCGTCGAGCAGGCCTCGGCGACCTGCTCAGGTTTTCTTGTCAACGTGACCCCCAGGGGGCGCGGGCAGCTGTCCGAGAGGTCAGTGACATCGAGGAGTCAAGTCCCCTCGTGCGGCGGCTCGTCAGCGCCCCGTGGACCCGCGTTTACGACACGACGGGTTCGAGTGCCTACCGGCGGGTTCTCGACGAGGATTCGGCGCTGGCCAAGTCCGTGACCGTGACGGACGCGCATGTCGAGTCCACGAGTGCACGACCCGGAGTCCGGCAAGTCATCGCCCTTAACGGCGAGGGGCAATGCGCGCCTGAGGCCGTAACGTTCAGCATGTCCGCCGGCCATGGCAAGACTCCAAGGGACACCTGGCACAGACGTCTGTCCGCCGACTTCGTCACCCGGCCAGTCGTCGTCCTGGCGGCGACGACGGACGATCCCGACCTCTGGGCCTACCTAGATCTGCGTGGTGATGCGGGTGCTGACGCGTCGCGACCGGCGCCGGCAACGTACCTGGTGTGTCCTCAAGTCGGAGCCGAGGCGCGGTGGCGGCTGGACGTCATGGGTGTGTCGCTCATCGAGGAGACCAGCGAAACGTTCGTTGCCGTGCGTCTCGCGCCCAATCGTCAGGAGATCGCCATCGGCGGGGTCGCGCTAGCGCGAGCTGGGACTCGTGGTGAGCGCGCCAAGGGGATGCGCTTGCTCACTGCACTGCTGGGCGAGGTCGCTGCGGGCACCGACCGCACCGTCGCCTCGGGCGATTTCCTCCGCGGTCATGATCCGTCGTGGCAGGACATCGCGACTGAGCGGCCGCCCCGGCTATCTAGGCTCGCCCAGCTGGCGGCGCGCGCCAGCGTGGAACCCGGCCAGCGTCAAGTGGTCCTCTTGCTCGGCAGGTCGGGATCGGGGAAAACGACGACGCTGATGCAGTTCGGTGCTGACCTCGTGCGCTCCGGGTTAACCGTCGGATGGGTGGACCGATCCTTCGGGGAAGGTCGCAAGATGCTCGTCGAGGAAGCGATTGACCTGTCAGTCGACGCGGTTCTGCTCGACGACGTCGACATGTTCGGGAGTGAGAGCCTGGAGACGATGCGGTTGCTCAACAGGAACGGGAAGGTCCTCGTCGTCGGCTCTGCGCGGAGGACCGCCCTGTACGCGCTCGAGGGCGTCCGCAGTTTCACCACCGTCGATCAGGACGAACCGTTGACCGACGACGACATCCGGAAGGTCATCGCCGCACTAACTAGGTATAGCTTGCTCAATAGCTTGCGAGGCGTGCGCCCCGCGGCCGCGCGAGTCCAGCGCTTTCACGAGCTGTCGAGGCGTGACTTGATGGCCGGCCTCATTCAGGTCGTCGAGGGTCAGCCCTTCGACGAGCGCGTTGCGTCCGAGTATCAGCAGCTGCAAGGCCTGGAGAGGGATGCGTACGGCATCGTCAGTGTCGTGAGTCACGTGAATAAGGCGCCGACGATCCCAGGCGAGCATCTCGTTCAGATGCTCGCCTCTGCCCCTCCCTACCGCGAGGCGCAGACAGCTATCGATGCGCTGATCGACCAACGTCTCATCGACGAGGACGTAGCGGGCGCTGTGAAGTGCCGGCACCGGGCGATCGCCGATCGCGTCGTGGAGACAATGGGTCGCGGCGGTGATGGTCTGGTCTCCGCAATGGGGGCCCTCCTGTTCTTCTATGCGGAGCAGGCACATGAGATCCGCGACCCCGGGGAACCGGATCGTCGGCAGATGATTGCCCTGCTTAATCACAATCTCATGCGGAAACTCGGCCTTCCGGCAGCAGACGTACGAAATCTGTACGACTCGGTACGTGAGTGGCTGGAGGAGGACCTCCACTACTGGCTCCAGCGTGGGTCCTATGAGGTTGAGATCGGTGACTTTCAGCGAGCCGCGGGATACCTCAGTCAGGCGCGCGGGTGCGTCGGCGGCGACGACGACTACAAGGTCCTCACTGAGTGGGGTTCGCTCCAGCTCCAGCTTGCCGCCGCTCAGTCGATGAACGCCCGTTTGCACGAAGCCGCCGTTCTAGGGCTGGCAACACTTGAGCAGGTGGCGAAGCGACACGGGAAAAACTCCCCGCACACTTTTGCGATAGTGGCGCGAGACGGTACTCATTGGGTGACTACCAGTCGGGTGATGGACGATGGTGAGCGCCTTGACCGGGTAGTGCAGATTCAGAGCCTTCTCGATCTAGGTACACGGGTTTCGCACAATGCCGTGTTCTTAGAAGAGGCGGCCAAGGCCAGGCCCGTGCTCTCGAAGCTCATGGAAAGGCCCGACCCCGGCGTGCCTATCATCTGACGCCCCGGGTATCGCCCGAGGCCCGCTGGCGCTGGAAGGTGAGCACCTGCGGGGGGCGCTCAGCGTCTACGACAGCCGGGTGTCCAGCACCTGGGTGAAGTGCTCGGTGCCGTCCTCGTCGCGGCTGGTCGCCCAGAGCAGGAACCGGGCGTCCCGGCCCTCCAGCACCAGCTCGCCCAGCTCGTTGCCGAAGAAGGGCCCGGCCTGCTTCCGCCACTGCAGCGGGCTGGACTCCACCCGGGCCAGCGCGCGCAGCCCACCGGTCAGCACCCGGGCCCATCGGCTCCAGCCCACCTTGAAGCCGATCTCGATGGCGTGCGGCGCCTGGTTGTGCAGCGGCGACACGGTCAGCTGGTGCACCCGGGTGTCCAGGCCGCCGGGGTTGACCAGCTCGGCCGCGTAGGCGTGGTGGACGTCGCCGGACAGCACCAGTGCGGTGGCCGGCGGGTGACCCAGCTCGCCGCGCGCCGTGGCCACCAGGGTCCGGCCCAGCCGCTCGAAGGACTGCCCGAACGCCGCCCAGTGCTCCAGGTCCGCGGCCTGCCGGAGCTTCTCCATCAACCGGCCCAGCGGGTTGCCGTGGTGACGGACCGACAGCGTCTCGTTCCACCGCTCGATGTCGTGCACCGAGTGCGGCAGCAGCCACGGCAGCGAGGTGCCGATGAGCAGGTGCTCGACGCCGTCCTCGACCGACCGGCGCACCGCGGCATCGACCCAGTCGAACTCGAAGTCGTCGACGATCTTGCGGTCGTGCTCCGCCAGCCCGCGGCCCGCGCGGGTGTCGACCATGATCAGCCGGGTCGACCCCCAGTGCCGCACGTAGCTCCAGCGGACCGTCTCCGGCTCCGTGTCGGCGGCCCGGGCCATCTCGTCCAGCATCGGGCCGGCGTCGTCGGACTCGTCGGCGTTCTTCTGGATCGCCTGCCAGGTCTCGTTCTCCGCCAGCTCCTGCGGCGAGAGGTTGCCCAGGTGCTGGTAGACCCAGTAGCTGACCAGCCCGCCGCAGATCCGCTTCCGCCACCAGTCGCTCGGGGTGACCTCGGCACGCCAGGCCGCCGAGGTGTTCCAGTCGTCGATCATCTCGTGGTCGTCGAAGACCATCGAGGACGGGATCGTCGACAGCAGCCACCGGACCTCCGGGTCGCCCCAGGACTCGGCGTAGAGCCGGCTGTACTCCTCGAAGTCCGCGGCCTGGGCACCCGGCGGCTGGGACAGGTCCCGGCGGGAGGCCATCCACTCCTTCGTCGCCGGGGTCACCTCGTCGGCGTAGACCTGGTCGCCCAGCAGGACCAGGGCGTCGGGCCACTGGTCCTCGGGCAGGTCCAGCAGCCGGCGGGCGTAGCTGTCCAGCGCGTCCGGCGGGATGGCGTCACGGACGTCGACGGCGGTGGGGGTGGCGTAGCGGCACGAGCCGAAGGCCAGCCGGAAGGGCCCCGGGCGCCCGGCCGTCCGGATCCGGCTCGGCGGGGTGCTGGCGTGCGCCGGTGGCCAGACCTGCTGGCCGTCCAGGTGCACCTCGTAGGGGATGGTGCTGCCCGGCTCCAGGCCCTCGACGACGACGAGGGCGTAGTGGTGCCCGTTGACGCAGAACGTGCGGGCCCGCTGGTCCAGCACCGTCACGTCACAGGGGCGGTCGGTCTCCACCCAGATGGTGGCCGACACCGGGTCGACGTGGCGCAGGAGCGGCCCGAGCAGCAGGAGCGGTCGGGTGCCGGCGGTCTCGGGCATGCGGCACAGCCTGCCCCATGATCCTGGGAGACTGTCGGCATGGAGTTCGTGCTGATCGCGATCGCGATCCTCGTCGTCGCCCTGATCGCCGGGATCGGTCTGCTCGTCGGCCGTGGCCGGCGCACCACTCGGCTCGACTCCGACGCCGCGCGGGGCACCACGCTCACCCGCCCGCCGATCGCCCCGGACCCGACGTCGGGCGCCACCGCAGCGGACCAGTACACCGGGCCACCGGCCGCCCCCGCGCCGATCGAGGCCGAGCCGTCGCTCGTCGACCTGCCGCCGGCGGAGCCGGAGCCCGGCCTGGTCTTCGAGACCCCACCGCCCTCGGCCGGTCGGCTGGTCCGGTTGCGCTCACGGCTGGCCCGCTCCCAGTCCTCGCTGGGCCGGGGTCTGCTCACCGTGCTGTCCCGGGAGAAGCTCACCGAGGACGACTGGGAGGAGGTCGAGGAGACGCTCCTGGCGGCCGACGTGGGCGTCGCCGCCACCACCGAGATCGTGTCCCGGCTGCGCACCCAGAGCCTCGTGCTGGCCACCGCCTCGGGCACCCAGCTGCGCGACCTGGTCGTGCAGGAGCTCACCACCGTCCTGCGCCCGGACATGGACCGCACCCTGCGGACCTCCCGGCACGAGGGGCGCCCCGCCGTGGTCCTGGTCGTCGGCGTGAACGGCGCCGGGAAGACGACGACGGTCGGCAAGATCGCCCGGGTGCTGGTCGGCGACGGCAAGAGCGTCGTCCTCGGTGCCGCCGACACCTTCCGCGCCGCCGCCGCCGACCAGCTGGAGACCTGGGGCGAGCGGGTCGGGGTGCTCACCGTCCGCGGTCGCGAGGGCGGCGACCCGGCGTCGGTGGCCTTCGAGGCGGTCCGCACGGGCACCGAGGCCGAGGTGGACGCCGTCCTGGTCGACACCGCGGGGCGGCTGCACACCAAGTCCGGCCTGATGGACGAGCTCGGCAAGGTCAAGCGGGTCGTGGAGAAGCACGGACCGGTCGACGAGGTGCTGCTCGTGCTCGACGCCACCACCGGTCAGAACGGGGTGGTGCAGGCCCGGGTGTTCACCGAGGCCGTCGAGGTCACGGGCGTCGTCCTCACCAAGCTCGACGGAACCGCCAAGGGCGGCATCGTCGTCGCCGTCCAGCGCGAGCTGGGCATCCCGGTGAAGCTGATCGGACTGGGGGAGGGGCCCGACGACCTGGCGCCGTTCGAGCCCGAGGCCTTCGCCGAGGCCCTCGTCGGGAACGCCTGACGTCGCGGGAGCATCGCAGGGAGCGCCAGCGACCGAGGAGCGGACCGCGGCGTCAGGCCCGACCCAGGTGGTCGTCGGGAACGCCTGACGTCGCGGGAGCATCGCAGGGAGCGCCAGCGACCGAGGAGCGGACCGCGGCGTCAGGCCCGACCCAGGTGGTCGTCGGGAACGCCTGACGGGGGTCAGCTCACCGCGCGGGGGTCGAAGCCGAAGGGCAGCTCCAGGCGGTGCGCGGCCAGCAGCTCCGGGTCGGCCAGCAGCTCCCGGGTCGTGCCGTCGGCGACCACGACCCCGCCGTCCAGCACGACCGACCGTGGGCACAGCTGCAGGGCGTAGGGCAGGTCGTGGGTGACCATCAGCAGCGTGATCGGAAGCGCCTGGAGCACCTCGGCCAGCTCCCGTCGGCCGGCCGGGTCGAGGTTGCTGCTGGGCTCGTCGAGCACCAGGACCTCCGGCTGCATCGACAGCACGGTGGCGACGGCGACCCGCCGGCGCTGGCCGAAGGAGAGGTGGTGCGGCGGGCGGTCGGCGGCGTCGGCCATGTCGACCGCGGCCAGGGCGTCGGCCACCCGTCGGGCGACCTCGGCCTCGGGCAGGCCGAGGTTGCGGGGGCCGAAGGCGACGTCCTCGCCGACCGTGGGCATGAACAGCTGGTCGTCGGGGTCCTGGAAGACGATCCCCACCCGGCGCCGCACCTCCGGCAGGTTCCGGTCCTCGACCGGCAGCCCGGCGACCTCCACCCGGCCGCGGCCTCCGCGGAGGATGCCGTTGAGGTGCAGCACCAGCGTGGTCTTGCCCGCCCCGTTGGGCCCGAGCAGCGCGACCCGCTCGCCGGGCTCCAGCCGCAGGTCGACGCCGTAGAGGGCCTGGTGCCCGTCGGGGTAGGCGAACGCCAGGTCGTCGACGAGCAGCGAGGGGGTGGGGGTGCTCACCCGAGCAGTGAACCCCCGGCCAGCACGGCGACCGCGGCCAGGGGCAGGCTGAGGGCGGTCGCCCACGCGCGCCCGCCGGCCACCGCGACCGGTCCGCTGGGCAGCCGCCCGGTGTACCCCCGGGACAGCATCGCCAGGTGCACCCGCTCACCGCGCTCGTAGGAGCGGATGAACAGCGAGCCGGCCGCCGGACCGAGCACCTTGAGCGCACCGAGGTGCCGGCCGCGGAACCCCCGGGACTCCCGGGCCACCTGCATCCGGCGCAGCTCACCGCCGACGACGTCGGTGTACCGGATCATGAAGCTGAGGATCTGCACCAGCACGGTGGGCAGCCGCAGCCGCTCCAGCCCGCGCAGCAGGCCCCGGGCGTCGGTCGTCGCGGCCAGCAGCGTCGCGGCCAGCACCGACAGGGTCGCCTTGGCCAGGATGCTGCCGCCGGCGGCCAGCCCGCTCTCCGACAGCGACAGGCCCAGCACGTCGGTGCGCGGGCCACGGGAGACGAACGGCAGGAGCACGGCGAACAGGACGAACGGCACCTCGACGACCAGGCCCCGCAGCAGCCGGCCCGGCCGGACCCGGGCCACCCCCGCCACGGTCAGGAGCAGGAGCAGGAAGCCGGCGTAGGCCAGCGGGGCCCACCCGGCGTGCACCGGGGTCGCCACGACCACCAGGGCGAAGGTGAGGACGGCGACCAGCTTGGTGTGCGGCTCCAGCCGGTGCACCGGGCTGTCGCCGGGCACGTAGGCCGCGGCCAGCCCCCCACCGTGTCCCGCGCCCACCTCAGTGCTGGCGGGCGTCGGCCCGCGGGGCCGAGTCGTCCCTGCTGGTGCGCCGGCGCACCAGCAGGACCAGGACGCTGGTCAGCGCCAGCACCAGGAGGACGCCGATCACCCCGGCCAGGCCGCCGGAGAGCCGGTCGTCGCCGATCCAGGAAGCCGTGTAGTCGGCCAGCGGCGAGTCGGCGGCCGCGCTGTCCCGGGCGGTGGAACCGAAGCCCTGCTCCTCGGCGGTGGCCTCCAGCCCGTCGGGTGCAGAGCTGGCGTACCAGCTGCCCACCCCGGCGATGACCAGCGCGACGACCACTCCGATCAGCACGAACGTGCGGGTGCGGGTCATCGGGCGTCCACCGCGGTCGCGCCGGCCAGGCCCGGGCGGGGGGCCAGTTCCCTGGCCCGCAGCAGGTGGCGGCCGCCGCGGACCAGGTCCGGGCGGACGGTGAACACCGCGCCGAGGACGGCGACGGTGATGACCGCCTCACCCAGACCGATCAGCAGGTGCACCCCGACCATGGCCGCGGTGACCGGCCCGAGCGCGACGTCAGCGACGCCGCCCAGGCCGAACAGGCCGACGAACACCAGGGCAGCCGTCGGCACGGAGAGGAAGGCGCCCACCCCGGCGGAGGTCAGCAGTCCGGTGCGGGTGGCCGGCAGCACGGCTCGCAGCCCGCGGAAGACGCCGTACCCGACGCCGATCGCCACCAGGCCGAGCAGGGTGACGTTCGTGCCGAGGGCGGTGAGGCCGCCGTCGGCGAAGACCAGGGCCTGCACCATGAGGACGACGGTCAGGCACAGCACCGCCGTCCACGGGCCGACCAGGACCGCGGCCAGCGCACCGCCCATGAGGTGGCCGCTGGTGCCGAAGGCGACCGGGAAGTTCATCATCTGCACCGCGAAGACGAAGACCGCGGTGAGCCCGGCCATCGGGGCGGTGCGCTCGTCGAGCTCGTGGCGCGAGCCACGGAGCGCCAGCGCGACGCCGGCGGCGGCGACCGCGGCGGTACCGGTGCTGGTCGTGGCGTCGAGAAAGCCATCGGGGACGTGCACACGGACCTCCGGGACCTCGGGTTGCTGAGCGGCGCGGCCGACGACGGCGCGAGCGTTCAGCGAGCTTATTGCACCTCGTTGGCACCTGCACACCGCTCGCAAGAAGCACACGTGAACGGCCGGTGACGTGACGGAGCGCACTCCTGCCGACACATCTGCGGGGCGGACGGGGCGTCGGCAACACGCCCGGAACACAACCGAGCGACACGCGCCGGGGAGTTCACCGCGGCGAAACACGTCCACGCCGTCCACGGAAACACGGTGTCGGCACCGTCTTCCCCGCACCGCCTCCCCGGGCGGTGACTCGCCCGAGGCCCCTCGGGAACCCCACCGCGGCCGATGGCCGACGACCCCCTCAGGAGGTTGCCGTGCTCGACACCGGCAATACCGCCTGGATCCTCACCAGCGCCGCGCTCGTGCTGCTGATGACCCCAGGCCTCGCCTTGTTCTACGGCGGCATGGTCCGCGCGAAGAGCGTCCTCAACATGATGATGATGAGCTTCGGTGCACTGGCGCTGATCAGCGTGCTGTGGGTGCTCTGGGGCTACTCGATCGCCTTCGGCGACGACATCGGGTTCGGCCTGCTCGGCAGCCCCTTCGAGTTCTTCGGGCTGGAAGGCCTGATGGAGGACACCGACGCCGCGCTCCCGACCATGGCCTTCGTCGGTTTCCAGGCCGTCTTCGCGATCATCACGGTCGCGCTGATCTCCGGTGCGATCGCCGACCGGGCCAAGTTCGGTTCCTGGATGGTCTTCGCCGGCATCTGGGCGACCGTCGTCTACTTCCCGGTGGCGCACTGGGTCTTCGCCTTCGACGGCGACGACGTGGTGGGCGGCTGGATCGCCAACGACCTGGCCGCGATCGACTTCGCCGGCGGCACCGCGGTGCACATCAACGCCGGTGCAGCCGGCCTGGCGCTGGCCCTGGTGCTGGGCAAGCGCCGTGGCTTCGGCCGGGACGCGATGCGGCCGCACAACCTGCCGCTGGTGATGATCGGCGCCGGGCTGCTGTGGTTCGGCTGGTTCGGCTTCAACGCCGGCTCCGCCCTCGCCGCGGACAACACCGCCGCCGTCGCCTGGGTGAACACCCTGGTCGCCACCGGCGCCGCGACGCTCGCCTGGCTGCTGGTGGAGAAGATCCGCGACGGGCACTCGACCTCGCTGGGCGGCGCCTCCGGTGTCGTGGCCGGGCTGGTCGCGATCACCCCGGCCTGCTCGGCGGTCTCGCCGCTGGGCGCGATCGCCGTCGGCGCCGTCGCCGGTGCGCTCTGTGCCCTGGCCGTCGGGCTGAAGTTCCGGTTCGGCTACGACGACTCGCTCGACGTCGTCGGCGTCCACCTCGTCGGTGGTCTGGTCGGCACCATCCTGATCGGCTTCCTCGGCACGGCGGCCGCTCCGGCCGGCGTGGACGGCCTCTTCTACGGTGGCGGCGTCGACCAG
This sequence comes from Modestobacter sp. VKM Ac-2985, assembly GCF_026967925.1. Taxonomy (GTDB): domain Bacteria; phylum Actinomycetota; class Actinomycetes; order Mycobacteriales; family Geodermatophilaceae; genus Modestobacter. Next base: position 1,365,176 of record NZ_JAPVBI010000002.1, read on the forward strand.
CTCTGGCGCCAGGTCGTCGGTGCGCTGGCGGTCCTCGCCTACTCCTTCGTGCTCACCCTGGTCATCGGCTTCCTCATCCAGAAGACGATCGGCTTCCGCCTCACCGAGGAGGACGAGGTCACCGGCATCGACACCGTGGTGCACGCTGAGTCCGGGTACGACTTCGCCTCCCTGGGCGGCGGTGGCAGCACTGCGCCCCTGGGTGGCCAGGCACGCGCCGAGGCGCGCAACACGGAAGGGAGCCAGGCATGAAGCTCGTCACCGCCATCGTCAAGCCGTTCAAGCTCGACGACGTCAAGAACGCCCTGGAGCTGATCGGCATCGCCGGTCTGACCGTCAGCGAGGTGCAGGGGTTCGGCCGCCAGCGCGGCCACACCGAGGTCTACCGCGGCGCGGAGTACCAGGTGGACTTCGTGCCGAAGGTGCGGATCGAGGTCGTCGTCAGCGAGCACGACGCGGCCCGGGTCGTCGATGCGGTCGTCGAGTCCGCCTCCACCGGCCAGATCGGTGACGGCAAGGTGTGGGTGACCACGATCGACGAGATCGTCCGGGTCCGCACCGGTGAGCGCGGGGCCGACGCGCTCTGAGCAGGGACCCCGTCCCTGGCTCGCTCCGGCGAGCCTCGCGACGGGGCCGGCACTGAGCTCGGACGTCGGCCGGGGTGGCGGGGAGACCCGCTGCCCCGGCCGACGCCGTCTCTCCCGCAGGACGACCGAGAGGTGCCCGTGCTCGACCTCGCCACCCTGACCGCACTGCCCCGCGCCGAGCGGGTGCAGGCGTTCGACGACTGGCTGGCCGGCCTGCTGGCCGACGCGCTCGCCGGGACGCCGCGTGCGACCCGTCGCCGGGGCGGCCCGCCGGGCGAGCCGGCGGAGACCGGCGTGGCCCTGGTGGCCGTGGGCAGCCTCGGCCGCCGGGAGCTGCCACCGCACGGCGACCTGGACCTGGTGCTCGTGCACGACGGCCGGGCCGAGATCGCGGCGCTCGCCGATGCCCTCTGGTACCCGGTCTGGGACGCCGGAGTGCGGCTGGACCACTCCGTGCGGACGGTCTCCGAGGCCGTCTCCGTGGCCGCCGACGACGTCAAGGCCGGCCTCGGCCTGCTCGACGCACGGCACGTCGCCGGCGATCCGGAGGTCACCGCGGGCCTGCGGACGGCGACGCTCGGCTCGTGGCGTCAGCACGCCGGCCGGCTGCTGCCCCAGCTGCGTGACCTGCGCCGGGAGCGGGCCCGGCTGGTCGGCGAGCTGGGGTTCCTCCTGGAGCCCGACCTGAAGGAGGCCTACGGCGGGCTGCGCGAGGGGCAGGTGCTGCGGGCCCTGGCCGCTGCCCAACTCGCCGACGAGCCCCCGGCCGACGCCGGCGAGGCCTACGACTTCCTGCTCGACGTGCGAGACGCCCTGCGCCGCGGCACCGGGCGAGCCGGCGATGTCCTGGTCCGCCAGGAGCAGGCCGCGGTGGCCGAGGCGCTCGGACTGGCCGACGACGACGTGCTGCTGCGCCGGGTCAGCCTGGCCGGGCGCCGGCTCGCCTTCGTCGCGGACGAGACCTGGCGGCGGGTCGACGCCTCCCTGGTGCGGCGTCCGCGCGCCCGATACCGGCGGGTCCGGCGCGAGCCGCTGGCCGAGGGGCTGGTCAGGCAGGGCGACGAGGTGGTGCTGGCCCGGGACGCCCGGCCGGCCGTGGACCCGGGGCTGGTGCTGCGCGGTGCCGCCGCGGCCGCGCGTGCGGACCTGCTGCTGTCGCCGTACACGCTCAAGGTGCTGGCCGTGCACGCGCCGGCGCTGCCGGAGCCCTGGCCCGCGGAGGTGCGCTGGTCCTTCCTCCGGCTGCTGGCCAGTGGTCGCAGCGCCGTCCCGGTCGTCGAGCAGCTGGACCAGGAGGGCCTGCTGGTCCGGATGCTGCCGGAATGGGACCGGGTGCGGTCGCTGCCGCAGCGCCACCCGTGGCACCGGTTCACCGTCGACCGGCACCTGGTCGAGGCAGCCGCCGCGGCCTCCGAGCTGACCCGGGACGTCGACCGGCCGGACCTGCTGCTCGTCGGTGCCCTGCTTCACGACATCGGCAAGGGCTGGCCCGGTGACCACAGCGTCGTCGGCGAGCCCATCGCCGCGGCGGTGGCCACCCGGATGGGCTTCTCGCCGCCGGACGTCGCCACGCTGGCCGCGATGGTGCGCCACCACCTGCTGCTGCCGGCGACCGCCACCCGGCGGGACATCGACGACCACGCCACCATCGACCGGGTCGCCGAGACGATCGGCCGGGACACCGCCCTCCTGGAGCTGCTGCACGCGCTGGCGCAGGCCGACGGCGCGGCGACCAGCAGCTCGGCGTGGTCGCCGTGGAAGGCGCACCTGGTCGCCGCGCTGGTGGCCCGCGTCCGGGCGCACCTGGTGGCCGCCCCGGCCCCCGGGCCGGTGCTGGTGCCGACCGTCCCGCAGGTGAGCTCCTCGGGCACGGGGTCGGCAGGGGAGGGCGAGCGCATCTCGGTGGGCGTGCAGGACGTGGCCGACGGCCAGCAGGTGACGTTCCTGGCGCCGGACCGACCCGGCGTGTTCAGCCGGTGCGCCGGGGTGTTGGCGCTGAACCAGCTCGACGTCCGGGCGGCCAGCATCTCGGTCGAGGGTGGCCGGGCGACGTCGGTGTTCGCCGTGCGGCCGCGGTTCGGCCGGGCGCCGGTGCCGGAGATCCTGGCCGACGGCGTCCGCGCCGCCCTGGAGGGGACGCTGCCGCTGGACGACCGCCTGCGCCAGCGCGAGATCGACTACCGCCAGCACGGCGACCGCGCCGCGGGGCCGCGGATCTCCTGGTACGACAACGAGGTGGACGGCGCTGCCTCGAGCATCGTGGAGGTCCGCGCCGGTGACCGGGCCGGCCTGCTCTACCGGCTGACGTCCGCGCTGGCCGAGCAGGGGCTGGACGTGACCTCCGCGCGGATCGAGACCCTCGGTGCCGACGCCCTCGACTCCTTCTACGTCTGCGACCCCGGCGGCGCCACGATGGACGCCGACCGGCGCCGGCAGGTCGAGGAGGCGCTGGTGTCCGCCGCCCGCGGCCTCGCGCCGGAGGAGACGGGTCCGGTCCCGACGGTCGGCGGGCCGGCCGTCAAGCGGGACACGCCGTCGGGCTGAGGTGCGCAGATCTGTCGTACCCCCGTGAGACGTTCGACGTGCCGGACGGGAGCCCGCTCCCCACGACCGGCGCCGAGACGAGAGGGGATGCGACCGTGACCGATCTCCAGCAGTGGCCCTGCCCCACGTGTGGGCACGTGACCGACTTCGAGCAGCCGGAGTGCGTCGACGGCCACACCCAGGACGGCGGGGCGTGTCCGGAGTGGGCCTGCACCGCCTGCGGCACCGCCCTGGTCAGCGGCGACGCGCACCGTCCGGTGGCCGCGACCTGGCACCGGGCGGCCTGAGCGAGGTCTCCCCGCCGCACCGTGCACGACTTCCTGGCGGACCACCGCCGAGGGGCCATTACGCTGGGAGCAGTGGCGTGACGGCCCCGGGGTGGCCCCGGGAGCCCGAGCCGTGCCGCTCGGCCCGCTGGAGCACCCGGTGGGCCGGTCGGTGGCTGCACGCCAGACTGCCTGAGGACGTGTTGTGTTCGAGACCCTCTCCGACCGCCTGGACAAGGTCTTCACCGGTCTGCGCGGCAAGGGCCGGCTCTCCGACGAGGACATCGACGCGACCGCGCGGGAGATCCGCATCGCGTTGCTCGAGGCCGACGTCGCGCTGCCCGTCGTCCGCTCGTTCATCGCCGCGGTCAAGGAGCGTGCCCGAGGCTCGGAGGTCTCCTCCGCGCTGAACCCGGCGCAGCAGATCATCAAGATCGTCAACGAGGAGCTGGTCGGCATCCTCGGCGGGGAGACCCGCCGGATCCGCTACGCCAAGCAGTCGCCCACGGTGATCATGCTGGCGGGCCTGCAGGGTGCCGGGAAGACGACGCTGGCCGGCAAGCTCGGTCGCTGGCTCAAGGCCCAGGGGCACACGCCGCTGCTGGTCGCCTGTGACCTGCAGCGGCCCAACGCGGTGCAGCAGCTGTCCGTGGTGGCCGGGCAGGCGGGCGTCGACGTCTACGCCCCCGAGCCCGGCAACGGCGTGGGCGACCCGATCGCCGTCGCGCGGGGCTCCATCGACCACGCCCGCCGCACCCAGCACGACGTCGTCGTCGTCGACACCGCCGGCCGGCTGGGCATCGACGCCGAGCTGATGGCCCAGGCCGCCGGCATCCGGGACGCCGTGCAGCCCGACGAGACGCTGTTCGTCGTCGACGCGATGATCGGGCAGGACGCCGTCACCACGGCGACGGCGTTCCAGGAGGGCGTGGGCTTCTCCGGCGTCGTCCTCACCAAGCTCGACGGTGACGCCCGCGGTGGTGCCGCGCTGTCGGTCCGGCACGTGACCGGGCAGCCGATCATGTTCGCCTCCACCGGCGAGAAGCTGGCCGACTTCGACGTCTTCCACCCCGAGCGGATGGCCTCGCGCATCCTCGGCATGGGCGACGTGCTGACCCTGATCGAGCAGGCCGAGCAGGCCTTCGACGCCGACCAGGCCGAGAAGATGGCCGGCAAGCTGGCCAGCCGGGAGGGCTTCACCCTCGAGGACTTCCTCGAGCAGATGATGGCCATCCGCAAGATGGGCCCGATCGCGAACCTGCTCGGCATGCTGCCCGGCGCCGGGCAGATGAAGGAGCAGCTCGCGCAGGTCGACGAGCGGGACCTGGACCGCACCGCGGCGATCATCCGCTCGATGACCCCGGCCGAGCGGGCCACCCCGAAGATCATCAACGCCTCGCGCCGGGTGCGGATCGCCAACGGCTCGGGGATGAGCGTCACCGACGTCAACCACCTGCTGGAGCGCTTCGCCCAGGCCCAGAAGATGATGGGCCAGATGGCCGGCAGCATGGGCCTGCCGGGCATGGGTCCGATGTCGAAGAAGCAGCGCGGCCGGCAGAACCAGGTGCAGGCCCGCGGCAAGGGCAAGAAGGGCAAGGGTGGCAAGAAGGGCGGCCCGGCCCGCCGTCCGATCGGCGCCCCCGGCGGGATGGGCGGCGCCCCCGGCCAGCTGCCCGGTGGCATGCCCGGCGGGGTGCCTGGTCTGCCGCCCGGTCAGGCGCTGCCCGACCTGAGCAAGCTGGACTTCAGCCAGTTCAAGGACGGGCAGGGCCGCTGAGCCGGTGACCACCGCAGCTGTCCCGGCCCTGCACCTGTCCGGGGTCGTCCTCCCCGCCGGCGAGCACCGGGAGCTCTGGGTCCGCGAGGGGCGGATCACCTTCGACCCGGTCCCCGGCGCAGAGACGGTCAGCCGCGGTGGCTTCCTGCTGCCCGGCCTCGTCGACGCGCACTGCCACGTCGGCATCGGCAGCGATGGGGTGCACGCGACCGGGGTCGAGGACCTGCGCGAGCAGGCGCTCCAGGACCGGGCCGCCGGGGTCCTGGCGCTGCGCGACTGCGGGTCCCCGGTCGACACCCGGGTGCTCGACGACCACCTGGACCTGCCCCGCGTCATCCGCGCCGGCCGGCACATCGCCGCCCCCCGCCGCTACATCCCCGGGCTGGCGATCGAGCTGGAGCCGGCCGACCTGGTGGCCGAGGTGCGGGTGCAGGCCCGGCGCGGCGACGGCTGGGTGAAGCTGGTGGGTGACTGGATCGACCGTGGCGTCGGCGACCTGGCGCCGGAGTGGCCGGACGACGTGCTGGCTGCGGCCATCGCCGCCGCACACGAGGAGGGCGCCCGGGTCACCGCGCACACCTTCGGCACCGACGCCCTGCCCGGGCTGATCGGCGCGGGGATCGACTGCATCGAGCACGGCACCGGGCTGACCGAGGAGCTGGTGGGGGAGATGGCCCGCCGGGGCACGGCCGTCGTCCCCACGCTGGTCAACGTGGAGAACTTCCCCGGTTTCGCCGCCTCGGGGGAGGCGAAGTTCCCCTCCTACGCCTCCACGATGCGGCGGCTGTACGCGAACTCCGGGGCCGTGGTGCGCGCGGCGTTCGAGGCCGGCGTACCGGTGTTCGCCGGCACGGACGCCGGTGGGGGCATCGACCACGGCGTCATCGCCGACGAGATCCGGGCGCTGCACGCGGCCGGGCTGCCCGCCGAGACCGCGCTGGCCGCCGGTTCCTGGGGTGCGCGCGAGTGGCTGGGCCTGCCGGGCATCACCGAGGGGGCGCCGGCCGACCTGGTGGTCTACGAGACCGACCCCCGGGCCGACCTCGACACGTTGCAGCGACCGCAGCGGATGGTCCTCCGGGGCGTCGTCGTCGCCTGAGCCAAACCGATGGACGGCGTCCCGCGGACGCCTGGGACACTCCTCCCGTGCTCCTTCGGATGTCCTCCCTGTTCCTGCGCACCCTGCGTGACGACCCTGCCGACGCCGAGGTCCCCAGCCACCGGCTGCTCGCCCGCGGCGGCTACATCCGGCGCGCGGCGCCGGGCGGGTTCACCTGGCTGCCGCTGGGCTGGCGGGTGTTCCGGAACGTCGAGCGCGTCGTCCGCGAGGAGATGGACGCGATGGGCGCCCAGGAGGTGCACTTCCCGGCGCTGCTGCCGCGGGAGCCCTACGAGGCGACCGGCCGCTGGACCGAGTACGGGCCCAACCTCTTCCGGCTGAAGGACCGGCGGGGCAACGACTTCCTGCTCGGCCCCACCCACGAGGAGATGTTCACGCTCCTGGTGAAGGACCTCTACGGGTCCTACAAGGACCTGCCGGTCTCCCTCTACCAGATCCAGACGAAGTACCGGGACGAGGCGCGACCTCGGGCCGGGCTGTTCCGCGGCCGCGAGTTCACCATGAAGGACAGCTACTCCTTCGACGTGGACGACGCCGGGTTGGACGCCTCCTACGCCGCGCACCGCGCCGCCTACATCCGCGTCTTCGACCGGCTCGGACTGGAGTACGTCATCGTCGCGGCCACGTCCGGGGCGATGGGCGGCTCGAAGAGCGAGGAGTTCCTGCACCCGACGTCGATCGGTGAGGACACCTTCGTCCGCTCACCCGGCGGGTACGCGGCGAACGTCGAGGCCGTCTCCACCGTCGTGCCCGAGTCGATCCCGTTGGACGGGCTGCCCGACGCACACGTCGAGGACACCCCCGACACCCCGACCATCGAGACGCTGGTCGCGGCGGCGAACCAGCTGTTCCCCGAGGCCGGGTACACCGGCGCCTCGACGCTGAAGAACGTCGTCGTCACCCTGGTGCACCCCGACGGCACCCGCGAGCCGCTGGTCATCGGCCTGCCGGGTGACCGCGAGGTCGACACCAAGCGGCTGGAGGCGCAGCTCGCCCCGGCCGAGGTCGAGCCGTTCACCGACTTCGCCGCCCACCCCGACCTGGTCAAGGGCTACATCGGGCCACAGGTGCTCGGTGCCGAGGGGAAGTCCGGCATCCGGTTCCTGGTCGACCCCCGCGTCGTCCCCGGCTCCCGGTGGATCACCGGGGCCAACGAGCCCGGCAAGCACGTGTTCGACCTCGTCGCCGGCCGGGACTTCAGCTGGGACGGCGTGATCGAGGCCGCCGAGGTGCTCCCCGGCGACCCCGCCCCCGACGGCTCCGGCCCGCTGGAACTGGCCCGGGGCGTGGAGATGGGCCACATCTTCCAGCTGGGCCGCAAGTACGCCGAGGCGCTCGACCTCAAGGTGCTCGACGAGAACGGCAAGCTGGTCACCGTTACCATGGGCTCCTACGGCATCGGTGTCTCCCGGGCCGTGGCCGCGATCGCCGAGTCCATGCACGACGAGCTCGGCCTGGTGTGGCCCCGGGAGATCGCCCCGGCCGACGTGCACCTGGTCGCCACCGGCAAGGACGCTGCGGTGTTCGAGGCGGCGCAGTCGCTGGCCGAGGAGCTGGTCGCTGCCGGGCTCACCGTGCTCTACGACGACCGGCCGAAGGTCTCGCCCGGCGTGAAGTTCAAGGACGCCGAGCTGCTGGGGATGCCGACGATCGTGACGGTCGGGCGCGGTCTGGCCGAGGGCGTCATCGAGGTGCGGGACCGGGCCACCGGTGAGCGCACCGAGGTGCCGGTCGCCGAGGCCGCCGGCGCCGTCCTCGCCGCCGTCCGCGGCTGAGCCCGGTCGTGCGCAGCGACCTGGGCTCCCAGCTCCGGCGCACGACCGAGACGGTCGAGGCCAACCTGGGCCACGGCGACCAGGTGCACGCGCCCCGGCCGATCGACCACCTGGCCGGCTTCCGGTCCCGGTCGGCGGCCACCGCGGCGGGGGAGGAGCTCACCGCCGCCGGCTACCGGGTCGACGGGCTGTACCGCCGGCTCCGCACGGTCTGGCTGGAGTTCAGTGCGATGACGGCGGTGGACCACGGGACGGCGGACGCCTTCACCCGGGAGATCGTGGGCATCGTCGACCGCCACGGTGGCCGCTACGACGGCTGGGGCGGCTTCCTGGTGCCCCCCGACGGCTCGGGGGAGCCGGACACCAGCTCCACCTCGTAGCCGTCGGCGTCCTCCAGGTAGGCGGCCCGGTGGTCCGGCCCGCCGGCGAAGGGGTGGCGGTCGGGGAACAGGAGCCGCCAGCCGTGTCCGGTCGCCTCGGCGACCAGTGCCTCCAGTGGGAGGACCCCGTCCTCCTCACGACTCGCGCGCTCGCCGCGAGCCTCGGGACGGGGCCGTTCGGGGACCCAGAAGGCCAGGTGGTTGAGCCCCGGCGCCCGTCGCTCGTGCCGGTCAGCGGTGAGCGCCGGTGACTGCTCCACCACCACGTAGGCGCCGTCCTCGCCCCAGCGCCACGAGCGGCCGTGCTCCCACCTCTGGAACGGGACGGCGCCGAGGGCGGTGAGCAGCCAGCCCCAGGAGGCCTCGGCGCGGACCAGGTCCGGCACCCACAGCTCCACGTGGTGCAGCGGTCCGGTGCTGGGCATCGCGCTCCTCCTGGCGTCTGGCATCATGGTCTGTCGAACACGGCGGTGGGCGGCCCTCTCACCATCCCCGCCCGTGTCCATCGCTCCGCCCCGGCGTACCCCCACGCGTCGTCTCCGGCGAGCAACCACACACGTTCGAGGAGCACACCACACACCGTGGCCACCAAGATCAAGCTCATGCGCCTGGGCAAGATGCGCGCGCCCTACTACCGCATCGTCGTCGCCGACGCCCGCACCAAGCGGGACGGCCGGTCGATCGAGACGATCGGCAAGTACCACCCGAAGGAGGACCCCTCCTTCATCGAGGTCGACGCCGAGCGCGCCGCCTACTGGCTCGGTGTCGGCGCGCAGCCGACCGAGGCCGTCGCCGCCATCCTCCGGGTGACCGGTGACTGGCAGAAGTTCAAGGGCGAGCCGGCTCCGGCCCCGATGAAGGTCGCGGCCCCCAAGGCCGACAAGAAGGCCATCTACGAGGAGGCCGCGCGGGCCGCCATGAACGAGCCGTCCGCCGAGGCGACCACGCCGAAGAAGAAGGCTGCCCCCAAGGCCGCTGCCGCGGACGAGGCGGCGCCCGCCGCCGAGGCCCCGGCAGCCGAGCCGGCTGCGGCGGAGCCCGCTGCGGCCGAGAAGCCCGCCGAGTAAGACGTGCTCGAAGAGGCGCTCGAGCACCTGGTCAAGGGCATCGTCGACAACCCCGACGACGTCGTGGTCGACCTGGTCAACGGCCGGCGCGGCAAGACCCTCGAGGTCCGGGTGCACCCCGACGACCTCGGCAAGGTCATCGGCCGCGGCGGACGCACCGCCAAGGCGCTGCGTCAGGTGATGACCGGTGTCGGTGGACGCGGCCTGCGGGTCGACGTCGTCGACACCGACGGGCGCTGAGCACTCCCGGCGCCTCCGGCGCCACCCCGCAGAACACCGACACCGTGGTGGTCGGCCGCATCGGCCGACCCCACGGTGTCCGTGGTCAGGTGACCGTCGAGGTGCGCACCGACGACCCCGACCTGCGGTTCGCCCCGGGCGCCACGCTGCTCACGGAGCCCACCGCGCGCGGGCCGCTGACCATCGAGGCAGCCCGCTGGCACAGCGGCACGCTGCTGCTCACCCTGGTCCTGCCCGACGGCACCGTGGTCGCCGACCGTGAGGCGGCCGACGCGCTGCGCAACACCCAGCTGCTGGTCCGCGTCGCGGAGCTGCCCGAGCTGGAGGACCCCGACTCCTTTTACGACCACCAGCTGGTCGGGCTGGCCGCCGTGCTGCCCGACGGCTCCCCGGTGGGTGAGGTGACCGGCGTGCGGCACGAGGGCACCGAGCTGCTCGTCCTGCGCCGTCCCGAGGGCGGCGAGCTGCTGGTGCCGTTCGTGGCCGCGATCGTCCCCACCGTCGACCTCGCCGCCGGTCGGCTGGTCGTCGACCCGCCCGAGGGGCTGCTCGACCTGTGACGTTCCGGATCGACGTCCTGACGATCTTCCCCGAGTACCTCGCCCCGCTGGGGCAGTCACTGCTGGGCAAGGCGGCGGCCAGGGGGCTGGTCTCCGTCGGCGTGCACGACCTTCGGGAGTGGACCGACGACGTCCACCGCACGGTCGACGACTCCCCGTACGGCGGCGGCCCGGGCATGGTCCTGCGCCCGGAGCCGTGGGGGAGGGCGCTGGAGGCGGTGCGTCCCGCCGGCACCCGCCTGGTCGTCCCGACGCCGGCCGGCCGGCCGTTCACCCAGGCGGTCGCTGCCCAGTGGGCCGCCGAGCCCGGGCTGATGTTCGCCTGCGGCCGCTACGAGGGCATCGACCAGCGGGTCGCCGACTGGGCCGCCGAGGGCGGCCCGGTCTCCGAGGTCTCGATCGGCGACTACGTGCTCGCCGGTGGGGAGTCCGCGGTGCTGGTGATGGTCGAGGCGGTCACCCGGCTGCTCCCGGGGGTCGTGGGCAACGCCGAGTCGGTCGAGTTCGACTCGCACGCCGACGGGCTGCTGGAGGGGCCGTCCTACACCCGCCCGGCCAGCTGGCGCGGGCACGAGGTGCCGCCGGTGCTGCTCTCCGGTGACCACGCGGCGATCGCCCGGTGGCGGCGGGCCGAGTCGCTGCGCCGCACCGCCGACCGCCGTCCCGACCTGCTCGCCCGGCTGCCGGACGGCGCGCTGACCGCCGCGGACCGGGCGGCGCTGGACGCGGACGCTCAGGCGTGACCCCGGCCGTCTGGGTCCGCCCGTCGGCCCGGGTGCTGGTGCTCGACCGTCGGCAGCGGGTGCTGCTGTTCGGTGGGCGCGGGCTGCAGCCGCGCAGCGGACCCGGCGACGTGGAGTACTGGTTCACCCCCGGCGGTGGCGTCGAGGACGGCGAGGACCTGCGCGCGGCGGCCGTGCGGGAGCTCGCCGAGGAGACCGCCCTGCTGGTCGAGCCGGCCGTGCTGGAGGGCCCGGTGTGGCTCCGGCGCTGGCAGGGCCGGTGGGGCGACACCCTGCTGGACTCCCGGGAGACCTTCTTCGTGCTGCGCGACGTGGTGCACGACGTCGACGTGAGCGGGCGCACCGAGCTCGAACGGCAGCCTGGACGAGCCGCACCGGTGGTGGTCGTTGCACGAGATCGCCGACAGCACGGAGACGTTCGCCCCACGGGACCTCGCGGCGGCACTGCCGGGAGTGCTCAGCGGCCCGTGGACAGGGCCGCCACGCATCATCGACTGAAGGTGTGGCACAGTAGTGAGCTGCTGCAGGCCGTCGGCTCACCCCGACGGTGGCTCCGCACCCGCACCGGGCGGTGGAGCGCAGCCACCCGGTACGGATGCACCGGGACACCGCTGCCCGTACCACGACGAATTTCCCGCTAGGACTGAGGACTGCTGCGATGAACACCCTGGACGCCCTCGACGCCGCGTCGCTGCGCGACGACATCCCCACCTTCCGGCCCGGGGACACCGTGAAGGTGCACGTGCGTGTCATCGAGGGCACCCGTGCGCGTGTCCAGGTCTTCCAGGGCGTCATCATCCGTCGCCAGGGTGGTGGCATCCGCGAGACCTTCACCGTCCGCAAGGTCAGCTTCGGCGTCGGCGTGGAGCGCACCTTCCCGGTGCACACCCCGGTCGTCGAGAAGATCGAGGTGCTGACCCGCGGTGACGTGCGCCGGGCGAAGCTGTACTACCTCCGCGAGCTGCGCGGCAAGGCCGCCAAGATCAAGGAGAAGCGCGAGGTCGTCAACCGCTGACCTCCAGCGATTCCACGACCGGGCCGGCTGCACTCGCAGCCGGCCCGGTCGCGTTCGTGGGGCAGTTCCCACCGCGCCGGCCGCGGAGCGGGGCGCCGGACGCGCCGGGCGGCGGACCGTACGCTGGTGTCCGATGAGCACGCACGGGCCCGCTGACGCCGCCGATGACGACGCTGCCGGGCGTCCCCCTGCCGACCAGGACACCGCCGCCGATGCCACGGCCCCCACCGGGTCTGCGGTCGCCGGCCGTGGCCGCCGGCGCGAGCCGGCCAAGAAGGGGTCCCTGCTGCGTGAGCTGCCGGTGCTGTTGGTCATCGCGTTCGTGCTCGCCCTGCTGGTGAAGACGTTCCTCGTGCAGGCGTTCTTCATCCCGTCGGGCTCGATGGAGCAGACGCTGCACGGCTGCACCGGCTGCACCGGCGACCGGGTGCTGGTCAACAAGGTGCCCTACTGGTTCGGGGAGCCCGAGCCCGGCGACATCGTGGTGTTCCAGGGCCCGGACAGCTGGTCGCCCGAGATCCTCGTGGAGGAGCCCACCAACTGGTTCACCGGTGCCGCCCTGACCCTGGGCCGGGCGATCGGCGTCGCCCCGCCCAGCGAGGACGACTACGTCAAGCGGGTCATCGCCACCGAGGGCCAGACGGTCGAGTGCTGCGACCCGCAGGGCCGGGTCCTGGTCGACGGTGAGCCGCTCGACGAGCCCTACATCTACCAGGACTCCCCGCTGAACACCGGTGGCTCCGGTGGGCGGGAGTTCCGGCCGGTCACCGTGCCTGAGGGCCGGCTCTGGGTGATGGGCGACCACCGCTCCGCCTCGGCCGACTCCAAGCAGCACATGGACGACCAGTACGCCGGAACCGTCGCCGTCGACGACGTCATCGGCAAGGCCGCCCTGGTCGTCTGGCCGCTGGACCGCTTCACCCTGCTGGACAGCCCGGACATCCAGCAGGGCCAGGTCGAGGCGGCGGGCGCCGTCGGGCCGGAGCCGGCACCGGTCCAGGACACCGCCGCCCTGGCGGCCCCCTACGTGCTGGGGCTGGGGGGCGCTCTGCCGCTCACCGCCTGGCGCCGGCGGTACCGCTCCCGCGGCGCCCGGCTGACCGGGCCGTCCCGTCGTCCGCCGCGCACCGGCTGGCGCCGGGTCCGGCGGCCGGCCCAGACCCGGCCCGGCCGGGAGTCGCACACCGACTGATGGGCTCACGGGTGGCGGTCGTCGAGCCGCCGCGCCGTGGGTGCACCGCCCAGCTGTCCCGCTGGGTTCGGCATGATCTGTGCGTGTTTCGGCACTCTTCTCGAGAAGTTGCTCAAGCTCTCCGTTCACTCGTCCGATGGACGAGCAGAGAGTCACCAGACTTCGAACGGAGAGTCACCCGTGTCTACCCCCATGGCGAGCACGCCCCGCGGCGTCACCCGCGTCCTGATCCTCGCCGACGCCCCGGTCCTGCGCCGTGGGCTGGTCGGCATGATCAACGAGACCGCCGGCATGCAGGCGGTGGGCACCCCGGGGGAGCCGCGTCGTGCGCTGACCCTGGCGGAGTCCGCCCGCCCCGATGCCGTGGTGGTGGAGCTGGGCACCGGCCGGGCGGCCACCCTGAACGCGGTGCGGGACCTGCGTCGCCGGTTCCCGCAGCTGGCCGTCGTCGCCCTGGCCACGTCGGAGGACCCGGGCGTGGTGAACGAGGCGCTGGCCGCCGGGGTGCGCAGCTACCTGCTGATGAACACCTCCCCGACCCTGCTGGGCTGGGCGGTGCTCGCTGCCCGGGCCGGGCGCACCGTGGTGGACCCGCAGATCCGTCGTGGTGAGGGGGCCGAGGTGCCGGTGTCGCGGGAGCTGACCCCGGAGGTGCCGTTGACCCGGCGGGAGTCCGACGTGCTCGACGAGCTGATCCAGGGGCAGTCGAACCGGGCGATCGGGAAGAACCTGTTCATCTCCGAGGACACGGTGAAGTCCCACGTGAAGGCGATCCTGCGCAAGCTGGGTGCCCGCGACCGGGCGCACGCGGTCTCCCTGGTGCTGTCGGCGCGCAACCCCGGCTGCTCCTGCGGGGCCCACCGGCTCACCGAGGCCCCGGCCGACGTCTGACCCGCAGGTACTGCCACGGTCCGCGCCTCAGGGGCGCGGGCCGCGATGGACCGGTCGGACCGGCGTCCGCGCCGCCGACCAGCCGCCCCGAGCCGGTCCCTGTTCCCCCAGGGACCGGCTCGTGGTGCGTTCTCCGGGTCCGACCGGCGCCGACTCGCCGGGTGTCCTCCCGGGACGGCGCAGCGACGTAGGGTCGGCAGGCGATGGCCGCTCGACCTGGTGCTGCAGACCCCACCGACGACCTCTGGGCGATGGAGCGATCGCTCCGCCGCCGGGGGTTCGCCGCCATCGCCGGGGCGGACGAGGCCGGCCGTGGCGCCTGCGCCGGTCCGCTCGTGGCCGCCGCGTGCGTGCTCCCCGCCGGTCGCCGCGGGCGGGTGCCCGGGCTGGCCGACTCCAAGCTCCTCAGCGCCGCCACCCGGGACGAGGTCTACGCCGAGGTCGTCGACCGGGCCGTCTGCTGGTCGGTGGTCGCCATCCCGGTCGGTGAGCTCGACGCCCGCGGCATGCACGTGACCAACATCGAGGCGTTGCGCCGCGCGGTCCGGGTGCTGGAGCCGTGCCCCGACTACGTGCTCACCGACGGCTTCCCGGTCAGTGGCCTGTCCCAGCCGTCGCTCGCCGTGTGGAAGGGGGACCGGGTGGCGGCCTGCGTGGCCGCCGCCTCCGTGCTGGCCAAGGTCACCCGGGACCGGATGATGCTGGAGCTGGACGGGCGCTTCCCGCAGTACGGCTTCGCCGAGCACAAGGGCTACATCACCGACGCGCACAGCGCCGCCCTCGACGACCACGGGCCCTGCCCGGAGCACCGGATGCGCTTCGTCAACGTCGCGCGGGCCCGGGCCGCACACGCCGCCCGGACGCCGCCCCTGCCGGTGGCGGGGGGCATGCACGATGATGGACCGGTGCCGCCCGGAGCCCCGGCCGCGGCACTGATGTCCCCGGCACCTATGGAGCACGCGCGATGAGCACCGAGGACCTCGAGAAGTACGAGACCGAGATGGAGCTGCAGCTCTATCGCGAGTACAAGGACATCGTCCGCCAGTTCTCCTACGTCGTGGAGACCGAGCGGCGCTTCTACCTGGCCAACAGCGTCGACCTGCAGGTGCGTGACGCCGGGGGAGAGGTGTTCTTCGAGCTCACCCTCTCCGACGCCTGGGTGTGGGACATGTACCGCCCGGCCCGGTTCGTGAAGAACGTCCGGGTGGTGACGTTCAAGGACGTCAACGTGGAGGAGCTGGACAAGCCCGACCTCGAGCTCCCGGACAACCCGCGCCTGCCCTGATCCACCTCCCCGTCCCCGGGCACACCGGCCGGCCCTGAGGGCTGCCGCCGTCCACAGTGGCGCGCTCCGTCCACAGTCGGCGGTGATCCCTGGTCCGGCCGGCCCGGGACGGCGACGGTCGAGGGGTGCCGAATCCGCAGAAGTCCCCGCCCGGCCACCGCGCCGCCCTCGGCGCCTACGGCGAACGGGTCGCCGTCCGGGCGCTCACCGACGCCGGCCTCCAGGTCCTCGACCGCAACTGGCGCTGCCGCGACGGTGAGCTCGACGTCGTCGCCCGGGACGGTCAGGCGCTGGTCTTCTGCGAGGTGAAGACCCGCACCGGCACCGGCTTCGGGCACCCGGCCGAGGCGGTGACCGCCGGCAAGCGCCGGCGGCTGCGGGTGCTCGCCCGGGCCTGGCTGGCGGCCCACGACCAGCACGCCCCCGACCTGCGCTTCGACGTCGTCGGGGTGCACGTCCCGTCGTCCGGGCCGGCCCGGGTGACGCACCTGCGGAACGCGTTCTGATGGCGCTCGCGCAGACCTGGTCGGTGGGGTTGGCCGGCGTGCAGGGTGCGATGGTCGAGGTGGAGGTCGACCTGGCGCCGGGGGTGCCGACCGTGGCGCTCGTCGGGCTGCCCGACGCCGTCGTGCGCCAGTCGGTGGACCGGGTGCGGGCCGCGCTGCTCAACAGCGGGCACGAGTTCCCGCTGCGCCGGGTGACCATCGGGCTGTCGCCGGCGGCGATGCCCAAGCAGGGCAGCGGGTTCGACCTCGCCCTGGCCGTCGCCGTCCTCGCCGGTGCGCGGGTGGTGCCCGCGGCCGCCGTCCGGGAGCTGGTGCTGCTGGGGGAGCTCGGGCTGGACGGGTCGCTGCGCGCGGCCCGTGGGGTGCTGCCGGCCGTGCTGGCCGCCGCGCGCGCCGGCCATCGCGAGGTGGTGGTCCCGCAGGAGAACGCCGACGAGGCGGGCCTGGTCGAGGGCATCGCCGTCCTGGCGGCCGGCAGCCTGCGCCAGGTGGTCGCCCACCTCGCCGGGAAGGCGCCCCTCCTGCCGCACGTCCGCGCAGTGGACTCCCCGGCGCCACCGGGGCCCGACCTGGCCGACGTGGTGGGGCAGGCAGCCGGACGGCGGGCGGTCGAGGTGGCTGCTGCCGGTGGGCACCACCTGTTCCTCAGTGGCCCGCCGGGCGCCGGCAAGACCATGCTCGCCGAACGGCTGCCGGGGCTGCTGCCCCCGCTGGACGAGCAGGCCGCCCTCGAGGTGACCGCCATCGCCTCCATCGCCGGCACCCTCCCGCCCGGTGCCCCGCTGGTGACCCGGCCGACGTTCGAGGCGCCGCACCACTCGGCGACGATGGCCGCGCTGGTCGGTGGCGGCTCGGGCCAGATCCGCCCGGGGGCCCTGTGCCGCGCCCATCGGGGCGTGCTGTTCCTGGACGAGGCGCCGGAGTTCCCCCGGTCGGTGCTCGACACGCTGCGCCAGCCGCTGGAACGCGGGGCGGTGACCATCCACCGGGCCAACGGCTCGGCGACGTTCCCGTGCCGTGCGCAGCTGGTCCTGGCCGCCAACCCCTGCCCCTGTGCCAGCGCGGCCGGCGACACGGCCTGCACCTGCAGTGCCCTGGAGCGGCGGCGCTACCAGTCCCGGCTGTCCGGGCCGTTGTTGGACCGGATCGACCTGCGCGTCACCTTGCCGCCGGTGACCCGGGCGGCCTGGCTGGACGGTCTGGGCACCCCCGAGTCGACCGCCGCCGTCGCCGCACGGGTGCAGGGCGCACGGGCGGTGGCGGCCGAGCGGCTGGCCGGCAGCGGCCTGGCGCTCAACAGCCAGGTCCCGGGGCGGCTGCTCCGGGAGCGCTGGCCGGTGCCGCGCGCGGCGCTCGCGCTGGCGGAGCGGGCTCTGGAGCGCGGGGCCATCTCGGTGCGCGGCTTCGACCGGGTCGTGCGCGTCGCGTGGACGTTGGCCGACCTCGCCGGCCTGGCGGTGCCCGGCACCGACCAGGTGGCCGAGGCGCTGGGCATGCGGCTGCAGCGGGCTGCGGCATGAGCGGGGACGTCGACCCGGAGGTCCTCAGGGCGCGTGCGTGGCTGTCCCGGGCCGTGGAGCCGGGCTCGGTGGCGGCGTGGCGG
Source organism: Modestobacter sp. VKM Ac-2985 (assembly GCF_026967925.1). Classification (GTDB taxonomy): domain Bacteria; phylum Actinomycetota; class Actinomycetes; order Mycobacteriales; family Geodermatophilaceae; genus Modestobacter. The sequence goes on from NZ_JAPVBI010000002.1 coordinate 1,382,727, forward strand.
TTCGTCGAGCAGTCGGGCCCGGTCGCGGCCGCCGCCGCACTGAGGGCCGGTGCAGCCCCGGCCGAGGTCCAGGCGGTGGCCGGGGCCCGGGCGGGAGAGGACACCAGCCTCGAGGACCTGCGCCGGGCGGACCGGTGCGGGGGCCGGCTGGTCGTTCCGGAGGACCCGGAGTGGCCGGCGCTGCCGCTGCACTGCCTGACGCTGGCCACCCAGGACGGGCGCGGGCTGGTGGACGGCCGACAGCCGAACCGCACGCTCACGCTGGTGCCGCCGCTGGCGTTGTGGGTGCGCGGCGCGGCGAACCTGACCGGGTTGGTCGACCGGTCGGTCGCGCTGGTGGGGTCGCGAGCCTCGACGGCCTACGGGGAACACGTGGCCGGTGAACTGGCGCACGGGCTGGGGGAGCGGGGCTGGACGACCGTCTCCGGTGGCGCGTTCGGCATCGACGCCGCGGCCCACCGAGGAGCGTTGGCCGCTGATGCGCCGACCATCGCCGTCCTGGCCTGTGGGGTCGACCGGGTGTACCCCGGTGCGCACTCGGCGTTGTTCGCCCGGGTCCTCGACGAGGGGCTGCTGGTCAGCGAGTGGCCGCCGGGCTGTGCCCCACTGCGGCACCGCTTCCTGGTGCGCAACCGGCTGATCGCCGCCCTCACCCGGGGCACGGTGGTGGTCGAGGCAGCCGCCCGCTCCGGCGCCCAGGCCACCGCCAACCGGGCTCGCGAGCTCGGCAAGGCGGTGATGGCCGTCCCCGGTCCGGTGACCAGCGCGATGTCGGTGGGGTGCCACCAGCTGCTGCGGGAGGCCGAGCGTCGCGTCGCGCTGGTGACCTCGGCGGCCGAGGTGCTGGAGACGGTGGGCCGGGTGGGGGAGGACCTGGCGCCGCCGGTGGAGCGGGTGGCCGCACCCGGCGACTCGCTGTCCGACGTCGCCCGGCGGGTGCTGGACGCCTGCCCGGTCCGCCTCGGCGTGCCTCCCGAGCGGCTGGCCGCGGTCGCCGGCTGCTCGGTGGTCGACGTCCTGCGCGTCCTGCCCGCCCTGGAGCTGGCCGACCTCGTCGAGTGGACCGGCAGCGGCTGGCGGGTGCGCCGGCAGCCGAGGAAGGGTGAGCCGGCCGGGTGACGTCGTCCGCCGCGGGATCGCGGTCGCCGGTCTGCGGCGCGCCCGGTTGACCGGCCCGCTCCGCCGACGGACCCTGCGCCCATGGCCACCGGGACCGCAGAGCTGCGCGCTGCCCTGCCGCCGGCGCTCGAGGAGCCCCTGGCGGGCTGGGAGGAGCACCTGCGCCTCCAGCGGGACCTGTCCGAGCACACCGTCCGCGCCTACGTCGGTGACGTCGTCGCGCTGCTGGACCACCTGGTCCGGCGCAGCGGGCGGACGGTCGCCGACCTGGACCTCGCCACCCTGCGCAGCTGGCTGGCCCACGGGCGGACCCGCGGGGACAGTCGGTCCACCACGGCTCGCCGGGCTGCGTCGGCGCGGTCCTTCACCGCTCACCTGCGCCGCAGCGGTCAGATCGCCGAGGACGTCGGGCTGCGCCTGGCCAGCCCGCGCGCCCACCGCACGTTGCCCGGGGTGCTGGGCGCCGAACAGGCCCGTGCGGTGCTCGAGGAGGCGGCGCGTCCGTCGAGCGAGGAGGAGACCCCGGCCGAGGCGGCGCTGCGGCTGCGCAACGTCCTCGTCGTCGAGCTGCTCTACGCCACCGGGGTGCGGGTCGGTGAGCTCGTCGGGCTCGACGTCGACGACGTGGACCGTGGCCGCCGCCTGCTGCGGGTCCTGGGGAAGGGCCGCAAGGAACGCAGCGTGCCCTTCGGCGCCCCGGCGTCCGACGCCCTGGAGGTGTGGCTGACCGGGGGTCGCCCGGTGCTGGCGACGAGCAGCAGTGGCCCCGCGCTCCTCCTGGGCGTGCGCGGCGGCCGGCTGGACCCGCGGGAGGCGCGCCGGGTGGTGCACGCGGCCGTCGCCGCCGCGCCGGGGACCCCGGACATCGGCCCGCACGGGCTGCGTCACTCGGCGGCCACGCACGTCCTTGAGGGCGGCGCCGACCTGCGGAGCGTCCAGGAGCTGCTGGGCCACGCTAGCCTCGCGACGACGCAGGTCTACACGCACGTGACCGTCGAGCGGCTCCGGGCGGTCCACGCCCGCGCCCATCCCCGGGCATGAGGGCGGCGTCGGTGCAGGGACAACAGAGTTCGAGCGGGGGAGTGCAGGTGTCTGAGGCGACGGTCCGGCAGGTCGGTGCGAGTGGGGACCCCGACGCCCACGTGACCGAACTGTGGTCGCGGTACGTGCAGGACCGGGACACCGGGCTGCGCGACCGGCTGATCCTGCACTACGCGCCACTGGTCAAGTACGTGGCCGGCCGGGTGGGCAGCGGGCTGCCGGCGCACGTCGAGCAGGCCGACCTCGTCTCCTACGGGACGTTCGGGCTGATCGACGCGATCACCCGGTTCGAGCCCGAACGCGAGATCAAGTTCGAGAGCTACGCGATGGCCCGGATCCGCGGCGCGATCATCGACGAGCTCCGGTCCACCGACTGGATCCCCCGCTCGGTCCGGATGAAGGCCCGGCAGTACGAGCGCACGGTCGCGGCGCTGGAGGCGAAGCTCCAGCGGAGCCCGACCGACGAAGAGGTCGCCGACGAGATGGACATGGACGTCGAGGAGATCCGCAAGTTCCTCGGCCAGCTGTCCCTGGTCAACGTCGTCGCCCTCGACGAGCTGCTCGTGGACGACGACGGCTCCGCGCCGCGCCTGGGTGACACGCTCAGGGACACCAGCGCACTGGACCCGCAGGCGATGGCCGAGCACGGCGAGGCCCGGCAGCTGCTGGCCCGGGCTGTCGAGCAGCTCCCCGAGCGGGAGAAGGTCGTCGTCAGCCTGTACTACTTCGAGGGCCTGACACTCGCCGACATCGGCCGGGTCCTCGGGGTGACCGAGAGCCGGATCTGCCAGCTGCACACCAAGGCCGTGCTCCACCTGCGCACCAAGCTCGCCGACATCGCCTGACCAGCTCGGGTCCCGCCCCCGGTCCGGGATCGTCGATCCCGTCCGGGGCGGCGAGGGGCCGGCTCACTGGAGGACCCTCGACGGGCCGGTGACTCAGTCGCCGGCCGGCTCCGCACCGGGCAGCGGGCCCAGCAGCGGCTGGGCCTCCGGCGGGTTCCGGTGGCCCTCCTGCCAGGGCAGCCGGCCGGTGGAGTCCGGCCAGACCAGCTGGAGCGCCTCGATGGAGCCGTAGAACTGCTCGGCGACCGCGAACCGTGCGGTGTCCTCGACCGCGAGGAAGACCACCGGGGAGTCGGCGTCGGTCAGCCCGGTCGTGGCCGCGCCGGGACCGAAGCGGGCACCGCCGCGCACCGCCTCGCCCACCAGGTTGAGGTACTTCTCCCCGGCCGGGAACGGCAGGCCCACGACGATCACCTCCGGGTGGCCCAGCGCGGTCAGCCCCACGGTGTGCGACCAGCGCGGGTCACCGGGGCTGCCCCCACCGCCGTGCAGCACCGCCCAGCCGAACCGGTCGACCACCCGCTGCAGGTCCGCCAGCACCTGGCCGGCGTCCTGTCCCGCTGCCTGCTGGTCCGGGGCCGGCTGCTCGATGGGCTGTTCGGGGGACTTCTTCCGTCGCCAACGCACGCCCGGACGGTAGCGCCGTCCCGGTGGGTGCGGGGTCAGTGCCACGGGAGCAGCCGCACCCGCGGCGGGCGCAGGAGCAGGAGCGGGTCCAGGTACGTGTCCCCGTGACGCAGACCCCAGTGCAGGCAGGCGTCCGCCGGGCAGCCCGCGTGCCCGGCCACCAGCACGCCCAGCGGTGAGCCACGGGCCACGGGCTGACCGGCGGCGACCCCCGGGGTCACCGGCTCGTACGTCGTCCGCAGCCCGCCGGTGTGGTCGACGCTGACCACCGGCCGGCCGGCGACCATCCCGGCGAAGGCCACCACCCCGTCGCCGGCGGCGAGCACCTGCCCGTCCACCGCGCTCGCCAGGTCCACACCCCGGTGTCCGGCCGCGTACGGCGTCGCCGGGGCGTCGAAGGGCCGGCTGACCGTGGGTGCGCCGGGCAACGGCCAGGCCCAGAGCGCGGCCGGTGACCCCGCCCCTGTGGGGGAGGGCCTCGGAGCAGCTGCCGCGGTGGGGAGGCCGGTCAGCAGGCCGGCGACGACCAGTGCGGCGACGACCAGTGCGGCGAGGACGGCGCGGGGGGCGGGCACCCACAGGAGGGTGCCGCTGGAGCGGGTCCCCGAGCGGTGCGAGCCGGCGCCTGTGGAAGCCGAGGGCCGCTGGGGACGACCCGGTCGGACGGCGGTTGCCCAGGGCGTATGCTGATCGGTGCGGTCCGCCTCCGGCGGATCGACTTCGCGTGTCCTCTTCCTGCTGCTCGTGCACCTGGCGAGCTCAGCGGGGCAGTCGCCACCTCGGTCCCGCCTCCCCCGGCGGGTTCGGTGGCGCGGCTGGACACCAGGGCGGCGCACCTCCCGGTGCGTCCGCGACAACCGAGCAGCGCGGCGTGGCCCCTGGCCGCCCGCGCACGAGAAGGAAGGCGGCGCCACGTGGCAGTCGTCAGCATGAAGAACCTGCTCGACAGCGGCGTCCACTTCGGGCACCAGACCCGTCGCTGGAACCCGAAGATGAAGCGCTTCATCTTCACCGAGCGCAACGGCATCTACATCATCGACATCCAGCAGACGCTGGGTTACATCGACCAGGCCTACGAGTTCGTGAAGCAGACCGTCGCCCACGGCGGTTCGATCATGTTCATCGGGACCAAGCGCCAGGCGCAGGAGGTCATCGCCGAGCAGGCGACCCGCGTCGGCATGCCCTACGTGAACCAGCGCTGGCTGGGCGGCATGCTCACCAACTTCCAGACGGTCTACAAGCGTCTGGCCCGCCTGAAGGAGCTCGAGGACCTCGAGCAGACCGGCGCGCTGGTCAGCCTCTCGAAGAAGGAGCAGCTGGTCCTCTCCCGCGAGAAGGCCAAGCTCGAGCGCTCCCTCGGCGGCATCCGCGACATGCAGAAGGTGCCCAGCGCCGTCTGGATCGTGGACACCAAGAAGGAGCACATCGCCGTCGGTGAGGCCCGGAAGCTGGGCATCCCCGTCGTCGCGATCCTCGACACCAACTGCGACCCCGACGAGGTCGACTACAAGATCCCGGGCAACGACGACGCCATCCGCAGCACCGCGCTGCTGACCCGCGTCATCGCCGACGCGGTCGCCGAGGGCCTGATGGCCCGCTCGGCCGCGCAGGCCAACGCCGGCCGTGGCGAGGACGGCGCCGAGGCCCCCGCCGTCGGCGGCGGCGAGCCGCTGGCCGACTGGGAGCGCGAGCTGCTGACCGGTGGCACCGCTGACGCCGCTGCCCCGGCTGCCGAGGCCGTCCCGGCCGTGGCGACCGAGGCCGCGACCACCGAGGCCGTGGCTGCCGAGGCCGCCCCGGCTGCCGCCACCGAGCTGCCCGAGACCCCGGCCGCGCCGCCGGCCGTGACGGCCGACGAGGTCGCCCCGGTCGAGGGCGTCCCCGCCACCGGTGACCAGACCACGGGCACCCAGGGCGCGCAGAACGGCTGACCGGTCGGCGCCGCTCCTCCCCGGCTGAACGCGGGGAGGGCGGCGCCGCCGTCTGCCCGGCCTCCGGCCGGCACCTCCACTCGCGGGGTCCGCGCCCCGCACCACCACCGATCAGAGGAAGTGACATGCCTGCTTTCACCGCAGCCGACGTGAAGCGTCTCCGTGACGCCACCGGCGCCGGCATGATGGACTCCAAGAAGGCCCTGACCGAGGCCGATGGCGACTACGACAAGGCCATCGAGTTCCTGCGCGTCAAGGGCGCCAAGGACGTCGGCAAGCGCCTGGAGCGCTCGACCACCAACGGCGTGGTCGTCAGCCGGGACGGCGCCCTGCTCGAGCTCGACTGCGAGACCGACTTCGTCGCCAAGAACGCCGACTTCGTCAAGCTCGCCGAGCGCCTGCTCGACCTCGTCGTGGCCGAGAAGCCGGCCGACGTCGACGCGCTGATGGCCACCCAGGTCGACGGCCAGTCGGTCGCCCAGCTCATCGAGTCCGAGTCGGCCCGCATCGGCGAGAAGCTGGTGCTGTCCCGGTTCGCCGTCTTCGAGGGCACCACGGCGGTCTACCTGCACAAGCGGGCCACCGACCTGCCCCCGGCCATCGGCGTTGCCGTGCAGTACTCCGGCGGCGACGCCGACGCGGCACGTTCGCTGGCGATGCACATCGCCGCCGCGCGTCCGCGCTACCTGACCCGCGAGGAGGTCCCCGCGGAGGCCGTGGAGACCGAGCGCCGGGTCGCCGAGCAGACCGCGAAGGAGGAGGGCAAGCCCGAGCAGGCGATCACCAAGATCGTCGAAGGGCGGGTCAACGCCTACTTCAAGGACTTCGTCCTGCTCGAGCAGCCCTCGATCACCGAGCCGAAGCGCACCGTCAAGCAGGTCATCGCCGACGCCGGCCTGACCGTCGACCGGTTCGCCCGGTTCGAGGTCGGCCAGGCCTGAGCCCGACCTCCGAGGCCTGAGAGCTCTCAGCCACGGAACACCCACCGGCCCCGTTCTCTCCAGGACGGGGCCGGTGGCCTGTCCGGACCCGCCGCCGGGACACCTGCGCGCACCGGATGCGGCAGGATCGACACACCTGACACCGAACCGAGGAACGCCCGTGACCGTGCTGAAGTCCGCGCCCACCGCCTTCGCCCCGCTGGACGGCTCCGGCTACGACCGGGTGCTCCTGAAGCTCTCCGGTGAGGCCTTCGGGGGCGGCAAGGTCGGGGTCGACCCGGTCATCATCCGGGCGATCGCCGAGCAGCTGGCCGCCGTCGTCAATGCGGGGACCCAGGTCGCCGTCGTCGTCGGCGGGGGCAACTTCTTCCGCGGTGCCGAGCTCTCGCAGGCCGGCATGGACCGCGGCCACGCGGACTACATGGGCATGCTCGGCACGGTGATGAACTGCCTGGCCCTGCAGGACTTCTGCGAGAAGGCCGGGCTCGAGACCCGGGTGCAGACCGCGATCACCATGGGCCAGGTCGCCGAGCCCTACATCCCGCGCAAGGCGATCCGGCACATGGAGAAGGGCCGTCTGGTCATCTTCGGAGCGGGCGCCGGCATGCCGTACTTCTCGACCGACACGGTGGCCGCGCAACGCGCCCTGGAGATCGAGTGCCAGGTGCTGTTGATGGCCAAGAACGGCGTGGACGGGGTCTACGACGACGACCCGCGCACGAACTCCGCGGCCACGATGTACACCGACCTGGACTACGGCACGGTGCTGGCCAAGCAGCTCAAGGTCGCCGACGCCACGGCCATCAGCCTCTGCATGGACAACCAGATGCCGATCGTCGTGTTCAACCTGTTGCGCGACGGCAACATCGCCCGTGCAGTGGCAGGTGAGAGGATCGGCACGCTGATCAGCGCCCAGGCCTGACCGGCCGGACGTCGTTCGGGGCGGCGCACGCCGGGTGCCGCCCCATCCGCACACCGCACAGAACCCGGCAGCTGCCGCAGGAGGAGAAGACCCGTGATCGACGACACCCTGCTCGATGCCGAAGAGCGGATGGACAAGGCCCTGTCGGTCGCTCGCGAGGACCTCGGTTCCGTTCGCACCGGCCGCGCCGCGCCGTCCATGTTCAACAAGATCTTCGTCGACTACTACGGCGCGATGACACCGGTGCCGCAGATGGCCTCGATCACCGTGCCCGAGGCGCGGATGGCGGTCATCAAGCCCTACGACGCCACGCAGCTGCAGGCCATCGAGAAGGCGATCCGCAACTCCGACCTGGGCGTGAACCCGACCAACGACGGGTCGCTGATCCGGGTGGTCTTCCCCCAGCTGACCGAGGAGCGCCGCCGCGACCTGGTGAAGATGGCCCGGTCCAAGGGCGAGGACGCCAAGGTCTCGATCCGCAACGTGCGCCGTCGGGCCAAGGAGGAGCTGGACCGGATCAACAAGGACGGCGAGGCCGGCGAGGACGACGTGCGCCGCGCGGAGAAGGAGCTCGACGACCTCACCGCCGCGCACGTCGCCAGCATCGACGAGGCGATGAAGAACAAGGAGACCGAGCTCCTGGACGTCTGAGTCGACCGCCCGACGCCGCCGTGACCCGCGACCCGCACCGCCCCGAGCCCCTCGGCTCGGGGCGCCAGCCTGCCCGCGCCCGGACCGGGACCGCTGACGGGCCCGGCGGTACGGGGGGCAGCCCGGGCCGTCGGCCGGACCCGGACACCGGGCCGCTGGTCCGGATCGACCAGCCGCCGGTGCCGCCACGTCCTGGAGGCCGGCCCCCCGGGCCGGTCCCGGGACCGGAGACCGAGGACCTGCGCCGGGCCGGCGAGCCCACCGAGGCCCGTCCCCTGGCGTCGGGCGGGCCGGCGGCCGAGCCCAGTGGCGAGCCCGCGGACGCCCCCCTCACCGCGGTGCCCGACGCCCTGGGCACCGAGGTCACCGGAGAGGCACCACAGGGCACCCCCAGCGGCGCACCCCGGGCCGTCGGGCGGGCCGGCCGGGACATGGCCGCGGCGGTCGGGGTCGGGCTGGGGCTGGGCGCGGTCGTCATAGCGACGCTGCTGCTCTGGCGGCCGTCGTTCCTCGTCGTCGTCACCGCCGCCGTCCTGATCAGCGTGGTCGAGCTGAGCGGGGCCATGACGAAGGGCGGACACCGGCCGCCGCGCACCCCCGTGCTGGTGGGGGCGGTCGTGATGGTCGCCCTGGCCTGGACGCGTGGCCCCTCGGGCCTGGTCATCGCCTTCCTGCTCACCGTCTTCGCCGTGCTGCTCTGGCGGCTGGGCGACGGCCCGGTCGGTTATCTGCGCGACGCATCGGCGGCGGTCTTCGTCGCCCTCTACGTGCCGTTGCTGGCCGGCTTCGCCGTCCTGCTGCTGGTGCCCGACGACGGCGCGGCCCGGGTGCTGACCTTCATCGTCACGGTGGTCTGCAGTGACGTGGGCGGCTTTGCTGCGGGGGTGCGCTTCGGGAAGCACCCGCTGGCCCGCACGGTCAGTCCGAAGAAGTCCTGGGAGGGGCTGGCCGGGTCGGTCGGGGCGTGTGTGCTCGCGGGCACGCTGCTGATCGCCCTGGTGTTCGGCGGGCCGTGGTGGGGTGGCGTGCTCTACGGCGTCGCCATCGCCGTCACCGCCACCCTGGGCGACCTGGGGGAGTCCCTGATCAAGCGGGACCTGGGCATCAAGGACATGGGCACGCTGCTGCCCGGCCATGGCGGTCTGATGGACCGGATGGACTCCCTGCTCCCGTCGGCCGCGGTGGCCTGGCTGATCCTGTCGGTGGTCGCGCCGGTCTGACCCGGGGGCGGTCCGGGTCAGGCGCCGGGACGGCCGTTCGGGACGTCATGGCAGCATCCGGGCGGTGACCGAGGGGACGGACGGGCAGGGGGCGGACGGGCAGGTGCCCGGTCCGACCGAGTGGGGTGGGTCGATCGGCGTCGGCCCCTGGACCGGTCCCTGGCCGACCGATCCGCGGTACGACCGCGAACTGCTCGCCGAGGGCGATCGCCGGAACGTGGTGGACCGCTACCGGTACTGGCGCCTGGAGGCGGTGGTCGCCGACCTGGACGCGCGACGGCATCCGTTCCACGTCGCCATCGAGAACTTCGAGCACGACCTGAACATCGGCACGGTGGTGCGCACGGCCAACGCCTTCCTGGCGGCGGAGGTGCACGTGGTCGGCCGCCGGCGGTGGAACCGGCGGGGGGCCATGGTCACCGACCGCTACCAGCACCTGCGTCACCACCCGGACGTGAGCGGGCTGCTCGAGCACGCGGCGGCAGAGGAGCTGACGGTGGTGGCGGTGGACAACGGCCCCGGTGCCGTTCCGCTGGAGACGGTCTCGTTGCCGCGCCACTGCGTCCTGCTGTTCGGCCAGGAGGGGCCCGGTCTCACGCCGGCGGCCCGGGACGGCGCCACGCTCACCGTGTCGATCGCCCAGTTCGGCTCGACGCGGTCGTTGAACGCCGGGGTCGCCGCGGGCATCGCGATGCACGCCTGGATCCGGGAGCACGCCGACCTCAGTGCTGTGGCCCAGCCCGGCTGATCGACTGGTCGACCGGCGAGGCCGAGCGCAGTGTGACCGGTCGATCACGCCGCGCCTACCGGATGGGCAGGCTGCGCTCCGGCAGCATGGCCGGTCGGGTCTGGTGTCCGGGCTCGGCCACGACCGGTGGCCGAGACGGCGACCGGCCGGGGAGGAGTGGCCGTGGTGTCGGGCCGACCGCGGGGTGACGAGTCGCCTCAGGACCAGACGGCGTCGCCGGTGGACGGTCAGGACCAGCGCGCCTCGGTGGGCCCGGGACCGGACGGGTCTGCGGCCGGTGATGCGGGGACCGGTGATGCGGTGACCGAGGTCCCGGAGACCGTGGTGCCCGAGGCCGTGGTCCCCGACGTCGAGGTGACGGACGTCGAGGTGACGGACGTCGAGGTGACGGACGTCGAGGTGACGGACGTCGAGACCCCGACGATCGAGGCGCCCGAGATCCGAGCGCCCGAGATCGAAGCAGCAGAGCTCGAGGTGTTAGAGCTGGCCCGCCCGGCCGCCCACGAGTCCGCGGAACCCCCGGCCACCGGCCATGCGCCGACCGATCAGGTGACGGCCGGCGAGTTCCCGTGGGAGGAGGCTCCCTGGGACGAGGCGTGGCTGCCGCAGTGGGTCCACGCCGGGCCGCTGACGAACGGCGTGTTGTCGCCCGAGGACTCCGACGTCCTCCCCGAGCCGGTCGACCGGGGGGACCTGACCCCGGGGGCGTCCACCGCACTGGTCACGGACCTGTCGGAGGCCGATCGCACCGTCGAGGACGACCAGGCGCAGCTCGCTGCCTGGGCCGCCGACATCGCGGCTGCGGAGGCGCTGGCCGCCGCAGCTGCCGGCACCCGCGTCACGACCGCAGCCGACGCTCCGCCAGCCGTCCGGACCCCGCCGGCCCCTGTTCGGCGGCGGCGGTACCGCGTGCTGCTCCCGGCGGCAGTGCTCGTCCTGGCCGGGGTCGTGGCCGGCTTCACCCTGCCCGGCGGGCCGGACGGTGCGGGACCCTCGGTCGCTGCCGTGCAGCGGGACACCGACCAGCGAGCCGCGCCGACGACGTCGAGCCGACCACCGGCGGCGCGGCCGGGTGGGGTGTCTGCACCCGACGCCGGCGACGGCCTCGTGGCCCCGCCCGTCACCACGGCTCCGACCGGGTCGCCGAGCACCGCGGCGGCACCCCGCCCGCGGACCGCATCGACCCAGTCGACCTCGGCGGTCCGGAACCGCGTGCGGCAGGTGATGGCGGCGCCTCGGTCCCGCGTGCAGCCCCGCGTTCCCGCGGGCTCTGTCGTGCAGCGGCCAGCACCGCCGATGCGGCCTGCCCCGAACGTGCCGGCGCCGGACGACCCCGCTCCGGTCGTCACCGACCCTGCCCCCCTCGGCCCGCCCGCGACCGGCCCGGTCGGCGGACCGACGCTGCCGGACGACGACTGCGCCGTGCCCGTGCCCGTGCCCGTGCCCGAGGACAGCGAGACCCCGGACGAGAGCACCGACGAGGGCACGGACGACCCGGCCGTCGACGTGGTCGTCGACGTCCTGGCCGCGACGTGCGCGCCGGTGGACCCCGACGAGCAGGTCCCCGGTCCGGACGCCACCGACCCGCAGGAGCCCGGCCCGGTGGGCACCGACCCGCCGGCCCCGGATCCGGTGGTGACCGACCCCGGTGGTCCGCAGGTGCCCGGCGGACCCGGGGACGGGTCGTCCGGCGGGGGCGGGGCCGTGCCGCCGACCGCCGCCCCCGCTCCGACCACCACACCGACAGCGACGCCGACCGTGACCTCGCCGCCGCCGCCGCCGCCGCCGCTGCCGTCGCCGTCGCCGCCGACTGCGACGACCGCCCCGACGTCCGGAGCACCTGACCCGTCGGCGACGCTGGCCGAGGCACGCGGCCGGAGCTGACGGCCGGAGCGGCGTGCGCTGATCCTCCCGGGGAGCGATGTCACCCTCCACCGAGCCACCTCCGGCGGCCTGGTGGTGGGAGCATGGACGTCGTCATGACTGTCTTGCCCCTGGTCTTCGAGGCCCCCCGCCGCACCAAGCCGCCTCGGCACCTCGCCGACCTGACCCGTGCGGAGGCCCGTGCGGCGATCGTCGAGCTGGGTCAGCCGGCGTTCCGCGCCGACCAGCTGGCCCGGCACTTCTACGCCGGGGTGACCGACCCGGAGCAGATGACCGACCTGCCGGCCGCCTCGCGTGCGGAGCTGGCCGGGGCGCTGCTGCCCGGGCTGCTGACCCCGGTGCGGCACCAGTCCGCCGACGGCGGCCGCACCCGCAAGACGCTGTGGCGCCTGCACGACGGGGCGCTGGTCGAGAGCGTCCTCATGCGCTACCCCGACCGCGCCACCGTCTGCATCTCCAGCCAGGCCGGCTGCGGGATGGCCTGCCCGTTCTGCGCGACCGGCCAGAGCGGCCTGACCCGCAACCTGTCCGCGGCCGAGATCATCGGCCAGGCGGTCGCCGCAGCCGCTGCCATGGCCAACGGTGAGATCCCCGGCGGCCCCGGCCGGCTGTCCAACGTCGTCTTCATGGGCATGGGCGAGCCGCTGGCCAACTACGCCCGGGTGCGCAAGACGCTCGACGCGCTGCTGACCCCGGCACCGCACGGGCTGGGGCTGTCCCAGCGCGCGGTGACCGTGTCGACGGTCGGCGTCGTCCCGGCCATCCGGAAGCTGACCGACGAGGGGCTCAACGTGACCCTGGCGGTCAGCCTGCACGCCCCCGACGACGAGCTGCGTGACGAGCTGGTGCCGATCAACACCCGCTGGAAGGTCGACGAGGTGCTGGGCGCCGCTGACGACTTCGCCCGCCGTACCGGTCGCCGGTACTCGATCGAGTACGCGCTGATCCGGGACATCAACGACCAGCCGTTCCGGGCCGACCTGCTCGGGAAGCTGCTGGCGAAGCGGCTGGCGCACGTGAACCTGATCCCGCTCAACCCGACACCGGGCAGCAAGTGGGACGCCAGTCCGTTGCCCGCCCAACGGGAGTTCGTCGCCCGGCTGCGTGCCGCGGGGGTGCCGACCACGGTCCGCGACACCCGCGGCTCGGACATCGACGGCGCCTGCGGTCAGCTGGCCGCCGCCGACCAGGTCGACGGGGTGCCGAGCATCGCCGTCCCGGTGCCGGGCATCGAGGAGGGCGTGCCCCTCGGGGCCGAGTCGGACCAGGGCTGACCGTGCTGCCCGACGCGGAGGCGCACGAGCACAGCCACGCCGACGTCTCGGGTGGCTGGCTGCGGGCGGCCGTGTTCGGCGCGATGGACGGCCTGGTGACCAACACCGCCCTCGTGGCCGGCGTCGGTGCCGGGGGTGCTGCGGCGCAGACGGTGGTCCTGGCCGGGGTCGCCAGCCTCGTCGCCGGGGCCATCTCGATGGCGCTGGGCGAGTACACGTCGGTGACCACCCAGAACGAGCAGCTCGAGCTCGAGGTCGCCAAGGAGCGCGGGGAGCTGGCACGCAACCCCGAGGGGGAGCGGCACGAACTGGTCGCCCTGCTGCGCGCCGGTGGGGTGGACGACGACCTCGCCGAGCGGGTGTCGGTGCAGCTGTCCCGGGACCCGGAGACGGCGCTGCGGCTGCACGTCGTCGCAGAGATCGGGCTGAGCCCGGAGGACACCCCGTCGCCGAGGGTCGCTGCGGTCTCCTCGTTCGTGACCTTCTCGATCGGCGCCGCCGTGCCGCTGCTGCCCTACCTCTTCGGCCTGAGCACGCTGTGGGTGGCCTTGGTCTGCGGTGGTGTGGGCCTGGTGGTGGCCGGTGCGCTGTCCTCGCGCTTCACGCCGCGGAGCTGGTGGTGGTCCGCGCTGCGCCAGCTGCTGTTCGGGGCGCTGGCCGCCGGCGCGACCTACCTGATCGGCAGCGCGATCGGCGTCGCTGTCGCCTGATCCGCCGGTTCAGCCGTCGCAGGACATCCCGGCGGAGGACAGCGCCGTGGCCGTCGCCGGCGAGGGGAAGCGGAGGAGCGTGTCGTTCACCGGGTCACCCACCGGCAGTACGGACACCGGTGCGAGGTCTGCCCTTGCCAGCCAGGCCAGGTCCGGGAGCGACGTGCCGTGGTCCACGGTCAGCGCATCCGTGGCCGCCCAGGCCACCCGCTGGAGCCGCCAGGGCCGGACGAGGGACTCCTGGACCCGGTCGGCCAAGGCGTCGACCACCTGCCCGGCAGCCGACGCCCGACCGTCCGGGTCGATCGGCGCGGGCACCCACTCGCCGTCCACCCGGTGTTCGGGCTGGCGGGAGCGCACCATCGCCAGTGCGGTCCGGCCGTCGAGCTGCTGTCGGCCGGCCTCGGTCAGCTCCAGCCCGGCGACGGGGTCGCGCACGGGGATCGGGACGTCGACCGACAGCCCACCGGCTGCGTCGACGACTGCGGCGAAGCCGGCCAGGTCGACGCTCACCAGGTGGTCGGTGGCGACCCCGAGGTGGCACAGCGCGTCGACGGTCGCCTGCGGCCCGTCGAGCCAGCTGAGCGCCAGCCGGCCCGTCGTCTCACCCGTGTTCAGCACCAGGTCTCGCGGCACGGAGAAGACGGTGGAGGAATCGCCGTCGGAGTGCACGACCAGGACGACGTCCGCCCGGGCGCCGGGGACCTGGTCGGTGGTGCCGAACTGCTCGGCCGATGCGCCGGCCGGCAGCTCGGCGCGGGAGTCGACACCGACCAGGACCCAGGTGGTGCCGGGGCCGGTGGTGGGCGTGACGGCCGCTCGATCGATCCGACCGGTCAGGACCGCGGCGTCGACGGTCACCGCCAGCACCAGGACGGCCGTGACCAGCAGTGCCCACCGGACGGCCCGGGAACGCGGCGAACGCCGGCCAGGGGGAGCCTGGCCGGCGTTCGCCGTGGTGCTGCGGGTCATGCTCAGGCCTGCGTCGCTCCCGCGGTGCGGCGGCGGCTCAGCACCAGGGCGCCGGCGCCGGCGCCCACGAGCACGGTGCCCGCGACCAGCGGCAGGGCGACGCTGGCACCGGTGTAGGCCAGCGCCTTGCCGTCGGCGGTCAGCGTGATGGTCTCCTCGAAGTGGCTGCCGGCGTCGCCGTCGAGCGCGAGGGTGTGGGTGCCCAGCGTCGTGCCGGCGGGGAGCGTGAAGGTGGCGGTGATGACGCCGTTGGCGTCGGCGGTGTAGGTGCCCAGGACGACCGGGGTCGAGTGCAGGACCAGGGTGACCTTCTCGAAGGCCTTGAAGCCCTTGTAGGTCTTGGTCACCTCCTGGCCGGGGGCGGCGACGTTGCTGGTGGCGGTGCTGGCCGTGGCAGCGATGCCCGGGGTGTTCGCCTTCGCGCCCGGCACGAAGGCGGCGGGTGCGGGGGCCGGGGCCGGCTTGCCGTCGGCGGTGACGGTGATGGTGGCGTTCGCGTACTGGAACTTGCTCGTGTACTGGTCGCAGGTCAGCCGGTAGGAGTAGGTGCCGAGCTCCGTGGGCGAAGTCAGCTCGAAGCTCCAGGTGCCGTCGGCGTTCGCCGTGACGCCATCGCCCCAGCCGGCGTCGTCGCTGTCGGGGGAGATGCTGGCGACGGGCTTCGTGGAGGTGTCCGAGGCCTGCGTGCAGCCGGCGCCGGAGATGGTGAAGGTGGTGCTGGGGGCCACCGTGCTCGACGGCGCGACGACCGGTGCGGCGGGCGCGGCGAGCGCGGCCGGCGCGATCAGCAGGGTCGCGGAGGCCGCGCCCAAGGTGAGACCGGTGACGACGGCGACGCGGGATCGGGACAGGCGGCTCATCGGGGTTCCTCCGTGTGTGTGTCGGCCCCGAGTGCGGGTCCGTTGCCGCATGTCTAGTCCGCCCGGACCCCTCGGATGGCACATTTCTGTGCGACACGCAGAAGAGTCGGACACATGTGCACAGTCGCGCCTCACAGCGTCCACTGCGGTGAACGGATTGTTGCCCGCGGCGGAGTCATCCGCCGTCATGTTCGTCCAATGGTGGGTGTGGCTCAGATGGGCTGCCGAAACGACAGAGGCCGCCTCCCCTGAGGGAGGCGGCCTCTGTCGTCGAGTCGCGAGCCGCTGGCAGCGGCGGGGTGGGTCAGCGGGAGCGCCAGGCGTTCTTCCGCCGGCGGATGTCCCACAGCAGCATGCCCACGAGCGTCAGGACGAAGCCGAGGATCCAGAGGTTCTCGACCTGGCCCTCGTGGTTGCCGAACAGCAGGGCGAGCAGCGACAGCACCATCAGCCAGCCGACGATCCGGCCGAAACGGCCGGACTCGGCGTGCCAGCCCCAGTCCGCAGGGTGCTCGTCGTGGACGGGCGCCTCGCCCGGACGGACGATGCCCTCCTCGCGTCTGGACTGCTCGACCACGCCGGCGTTCGTCTGGTGGCCCTGTCCCCGGCCGCTGTGCTCACTCACGGCGTCCATCTTGCCAAACCCCGGCGCTCTGCACCCGCTGGGAGCGGTCGTGGCGCAGGGTGGCGTCCGCTCATGGGTCGCAGGAGAGGCCGGCCGCCGCGACCGCGGCCCTGGTGTCCGCCGTCGGCAACCGGGCGATCGTGCCTCCCAGCGGGTCGCCGACCGGCAGGACCCGCAGGCCGTCCAGCTCCGCCCGAGCCAGGGAGGCGAGGTCCCCGGTCGAGGTGTCGGGGTCGGTGGCGAGGGCGCCGGAGGCCGCCCAGGCGACCGACTGCAGCCGCCACGGGCGCAGCGATGCCGATCGCACCTGGGTCATCAGGGCGGAGAGCACGGTGCCGGCGGCGGTGGCCCGGCCGTCGGGGTCGACCGGCGCCGGCACCCACTGGCCGTCGACCAGGTGCTCCGGGTGTCGGGAACGGACGAGGGCCAGCGCGGTCGCGCCGTCCACCTGCTGGTGGCCGGTCCGGGTCAGTTGCAGCCCGGCGGACGGGTCGCGGACCGGCTCGGGGACGTCGACGTCCAGACCGCCGGCGGCGTCGACCACCGCGGCGAAGCCGGCGAGGTCGACGGAGACGACGTGGTCGGTCGGGATGCCGAGCTGGCACAGCCCGTCGACGGTCGCCCGGGGTCCGCTCAGCCAGGTGAGCGCGAGCCGGCCAGGACGTCGGTCGGTCCGCACGACCACATCGCGCGGGACGGAGAACACGGTGGTGGCGGCGTCGGTCTGGTGGACGACCACGATGACGTCCGTGCGGGCCCCGGGCACCTGGTCGGGAGTGCCGAAGGCGGTGGCGTCGGCGCCCGCGGGCAGCCGGTCACGTGAGTCCAGTCCCACCAGCACCCAGGTCCGCCCGTCGGTGTCACCGGGTCCTCCGGACAGGTCGATGTCGATCTGGCCCACGCGGCCGGCCAGTACGGCTGCGTCCGCGCCCAGCGCGACCAGGAGGACGGCGAGCAGGGCCAGGGCGATGCGCCAGCGGCGAACCGTCTTCCCGGAACGCGGCGGACGCCGGCCAGGAGGTACCTGGCCGGCGTCCGATTCGAGCGGAACGGTCATGCTCAGACGTCCTGGGCACCTGCCGGACGGCGGCGCAGGGCGAACAGTGCGCCGGCGCCGGCGACGAGCAGCCCGCCACCCAGCGACAGCGGCAGGGCGAGGCTCGCGCCGGTGTAGGCCAGGTTGTCGGAGTCCGAGGAGCTGGCGGCGGTGACGGTCAGGGACTCCTGGAAGTAGGTGCCCTGGTCGCCCTCGAAGACCAGGTCGTGCTCACCGGCCGGGGTGCCGGCCGGCAGCGTGAAGCTGACGGTCACGGTGCCGTCGGCGTCGGCGGTGTAGGTGCCCACCGTCTGTGGCTCCGAGTGCAGGGTGACGGTGACCTTCTCCCGGGGCTGGAAGCCGGTCAGGACCTTCACGATCTTCGTGCCCTGGGCGGCCTGGGCGCCGGTGGTGGAGCTGGTCTTGGTGCTGGCGACGCCGGCGCTGTTCGCGGACTCGCCGCGCAGCTCGCCGGTCGGGGCGACGGTGGTCGGGGTCGAGTCCACCGGCGCCGGGGTGACCGGGTCGGGGGTGACCGGGCCCGGGGTGACCGGCGCTGCCGCCAGGGTGAACGAGAACTCGGGGTAGGCGAGCCAGTCCGCACCGGTGTCGGTCTCCCCGCCGTCGTAGGGCTCGCAGAGGGCGAAGGCCACGTAGCCGCCCGGCGTCGCACCCGGCAGGAATGCCAGCGTCGCGGTCCAGTCGCCCGCCTCCACCGGGCCCGTCAGGCTGAGCAGCGGCTCGGCTGCGGGGTCGGTGGCGTCTGCCGCAGCGAAGACGTCCACGTAGACGGTGGCCGGCTTGTCCGGGTACGTCGCCGCACACTCGGTGCCGGACAGCTCGTAGGTCTGACCGATCACCGCGGTGGACGGGCCCTGCAGGGCGGGGAGATCGGCGGGGGCGGCCAGGGCGCCCGGGGCGAAGGTGAGGCTCAGGGTGGCGGTGCCGAGGGCGAGGCCGGTGGCGACGGTGGCGCGGCGGGTGGACACGCGGGACATGAGGTCTCTCCGGTTGGTCGGTGGCCCGGTGTCCGAGCCGTCACGCGGGGTATCGGTACAGGAACGGCCGAGCTTGACCCGTACGCCGGACGACGCGCCGATTTCTTGGACAACGTCTGCCAGAAGCGGGCGGAATCGTCCAGATCTGGACTGGCAGAGCTCGTGATGAACACCGCGATCCTGAACAGATCACGACGAGGGGCTGGCGTCCTGCCGGTCGGTCGGCCGGAGGCCTGCTGGGCTTGGCAGGATCAGCAGCATGAGTGAGCCGCGCAGCACCGAACCCCGGACGGTCACCGTGCTGGGGTCCACCGGGTCGATCGGCCGCCAGGCGATCGCGGTCGCCCGGCAGAACCCGGACCGGTTGCGGGTCACCGGCCTCGCTGCCGGCGGGGGGGACGTCGCCCTGCTGGCCGAGCAGGCCCTCTCCCTGGGCGTGCGCACCGTGGCGATCGCCCGGGCCACCGCCGCCCAGGACCTGCAGCTCGCCTTCTACGCCGCGGCGCAGCAGCGCGGCTGGGCGCAGGGGCACTACGCGCTCCCGGAGATCCTGGCCGGCCCGCGCGCCGCCGAGGAGCTGGCCGCCCGCCCGGCCGACGTCGTCCTCAACGGCATCAGCGGCTCGATCGGGCTGCGGCCGACGCTCTCGGCGCTCGCCGCCGGGCGCACCGTCGCCCTGGCCAACAAGGAGTCGCTGGTCGCCGGGGGCGCGCTGGTGACGGCGGCGGCCGCCCCCGGCCAGCTGGTGCCGGTCGACTCCGAGCACTCCGCGCTGGCCCAGTGCCTGCGTGGTGGCGCGCGCGGTGAGGTCGCCCGGTTGGTGCTCACCGCCAGCGGTGGGCCGTTCCGGGGCCGCAGCGCCGCGGAGCTCGCCGGCGTCACCCGGGAGCAGGCGCTGGCCCACCCCACCTGGGACATGGGCCCGGTGGTGACCATCAACTCCGCGACCCTGGTGAACAAGGGGCTGGAGCTGATCGAGGCGCACCTGCTCTTCGGCGTCCCGTACGCCGACATCGACGTGGTGGTGCACCCGCAGTCGATCGTCCACTCCATGGTCACGTTCGCCGACGGCGCCACCATCGCCCAGGCCAGCCCGCCGGACATGCGGCTGCCGATCGCCCTGGCGCTGGCCTGGCCGGACCGGCTGCCGGACGTCCAGCCGGCCCTGGACTGGTCGACCGCGAGCACCTGGGAGTTCCTGCCCCTGGACGGCGAGGTGTTCCCGGCGGTCCGGCTGGCCCGGCAGGCGGGGGAGGCCGGCGGCGTCGTCCCGGCGCTGTACAACGCGGCCAACGAGGAGGCGGTCGCGGCATTCACAGCCGGACACCTCTCGTTCCCAGGGATCGTGCAGGTGATCGCGCGTACGCTCGACGCCGCGCCGGACCTCGGCGCACCCACCTGCGTCGACGACGTGCTGGCCGCTGAGAAGTGGGCCCGGGAGCACGCTCGCGGCGCCATCGGCGCGGACGACCTGAGACGGAGCTTGAGC
The DNA here is from genome assembly GCF_026967925.1 of Modestobacter sp. VKM Ac-2985. Taxonomy (GTDB): domain Bacteria; phylum Actinomycetota; class Actinomycetes; order Mycobacteriales; family Geodermatophilaceae; genus Modestobacter. The sequence continues at coordinate 1,402,620 of NZ_JAPVBI010000002.1, forward strand.
TGAGCGGGTTCCTCCTGACGGTCCTCGGGATCGTCGCCTTCGCCGTCGGGCTGCTGTTCAGCATCGGCTTCCACGAGTTCGGGCACTACTGGTGGGCCCGGAAGTTCGGCATGCGCGTGCCGCAGTTCTTCGTCGGCTTCGGGACGACGGTGTGGTCCTTCCGCCGCGGCGAGACCGAGTTCGGGATCAAGGCGGTCCCGCTGGGCGGCTACATCCGCATCGTCGGCATGATCCCGCCGGCCGAGGAGGGCGAGAGCAAGCGCGCCACCCGGATGCGCAGCTTCATCGCCGAGGTCCGCGGGGCCGCCCTCAACGACGTCCTGCCCACCGACCGCGGGCGGGTGTTCTACGCCAAGCCCTGGTGGCAGCGGGTGATCGTGATGTTCGCCGGCCCGTTCCACAACCTGGTGCTGGCGGTGCTCCTCTTCCTGGTCCTGCTGCTGGGCATCGGGCTGCCGACGACGACCACCACGATCGCCGACGTGCCCGACTGCGTGCTGCCGGCCGGGGCGGCCAGTGCCGGCGCGGCCGACCCCTGCGAGGTGCCGATCACCCCGGCCGGCGAGCTGTGCGCCGCAGGGGCGGCCGACTGCGCCCTGCCGCCGGCCGGTCCGGCAGCCCAGGCCGGGCTGCAGCCCGGGGACACCGTCCTGGCCATCGACGGCGAACCGGTCACCCAGGAGCCGGGCGACGGCTGGGAGGCGCTGGTCGACACGGTGCAGGCCAGCGCCGGCACGCCGCTCACGCTGACCGTCGCCCGCGAGGGGGCCACCGAGCAGTTCGACCTCACGGTCACCCCGATCGAGAACACCGTCTACACCGACCCGGACGAGGACGGCGAACCCGACGGCACGGAGGCGGTCGGGTACCTCGGCGTGCAGTCTGCGACGGAGTACGTCAGCCAGCCGCTGAGCTCGCTGCCGGGCTACTTCGCCACCGTCGTCACCGAGTCGGTCCAGCGGCTCGTGCAGATCCCCGAGCGGATCCCGCAGCTGTTCCGGGCCACCTTCATGGGGGAGGAGCGCGACCGCGAGGGGCCGATCGGCCTGGTCGGGGTGAGCCGGCTCTCCGGGGAGGCCTTCGCCCTGCCGGAGTTCAGCAACGTGGACAAGCTCAGCTTCTTCGTCTCGCTGCTGGCCAGCGTCAACCTGGTGCTCTTCCTGTTCAACCTGGTGCCGCTGTACCCCCTGGACGGCGGTCACGTCGCCGGCGCGCTGTACGAGAAGGCCCGCTCGACCGTGGCGCGGCTGCGCGGACGGCCCGATCCCGGCCCGTTCGACATCGCCCGGCTGATGCCGGTCGCCTATGTCGTGGCGGGGCTGTTCATCCTGCTGTCCGGGCTGCTCGTCATCGCCGACCTGGTCAACCCGATCACGCTGAGCTGAGCGGTCGCACCGACGTCACAGCGGGGTCACCGGCGGTGCCGTCGCCGGCGGTAGATACTGAGGTCATGGCGATCCCCGTCAGTCTCGGCATGCCGGCTGCGCCCCCTCCCGTCCTCGCCCCCCGACGCAGGACCCGACAGCTGGACGTCGGCGGCGTCGGGGTGGGCAGTGACTCCCCGGTCAGCGTCCAGTCGATGTGCACCACCAAGACCGCCGACATCAACGCGACCCTGCAGCAGATCGCCGAGCTGACGGCGTCGGGCTGCCAGATCGTGCGCGTGGCGGTGCCCGACACCGACGACGCCGAGGCGCTGTCGATCATCGCGCGGAAGTCGCAGATCCCGGTGATCGCCGACATCCACTTCCAGCCGCGGTACGTGTTCGCGGCGATCGACGCCGGGTGCGCCGCCGTGCGGGTGAACCCCGGCAACATCAAGAAGTTCGACGACAAGGTCGGCGAGATCGCCCGGGCGGCCAAGGACGCCGGCACCCCGATCCGGATCGGGGTGAACGCCGGCTCGCTGGACAAGCGGCTGCTGGCCAAGTACGGCAAGGCCACCCCGGAGGCGCTCGTCGAGTCGGCGCTGTGGGAGTGCTCGCTGTTCGAGGAGCACGACTTCCGCGACATCAAGATCTCGGTCAAGCACAACGACCCGGTGATCATGGTCCGCGCCTACGAGCTGCTGGCCGCCCAGTGTGACTACCCGCTGCACCTCGGCGTGACCGAGGCCGGCCCCGCCTTCCAGGGGACCATCAAGTCCGCGGTCGCCTTCGGTGCGCTGCTGTCCCAGGGCATCGGCGACACGATCCGGGTCTCCCTCTCCGCCCCGCCGGCGGAGGAGGTCAAGGTCGGCAACCAGATCCTGGAGTCGCTGAACCTGCGCCAGCGCGGCCTGGAGATCGTCAGCTGCCCCTCGTGCGGCCGGGCCCAGGTCGACGTCTACAAGCTCGCCGACGAGGTCACCGCAGGCCTGGAGGGCATGGAGGTGCCGCTGCGGGTCGCCGTCATGGGCTGCGTGGTGAACGGCCCGGGGGAGGCCCGCGAGGCCGACCTGGGCGTCGCCTCCGGCAACGGCAAGGGGCAGATCTTCGTCAAGGGCGAGGTCGTCAAGACCGTGCCCGAGTCGATGATCGTGGAGACCCTGATCGAGGAGGCCATGCGCATCGCCGAGGCGCAGACGGCCGACGGCACCCCGTCCGGTCCGCCGGTCGTCTCCGTCTCCTGACCCGGCCCGCACCGGTCGACCGAGGACAGTGGTCCGCGTGCTGCGCTCGTCGTCCCCCGCACGTGTCCTGGACGCAGGTGACGAGGGCGCCGTCCGGGAGCTGCTGGCCACCGACCCGGTCGGCGCCTGCATGCTCGCCGGGCGGATCGAGACCCACGGCACCGCGACGGCGTCCCTGGGCGCGCCGCTGTGGGGCCTGTACGCCGGGCGCCGGCTCGACGCGGTCTGCCTGGCCGGCGCGAACCTGATCCCGTTGGCCCGGCCCGGTGCCGAACAGGCGGCGGCGGCCGCGTTCGCCGACCGGGCCCGGCGGGCCGGGCGACGGTGCTCGACCGTGGTCGGCCCAGCGGCGGCCGTGCTGCCGCTGTGGGAGCTGCTGGCGCCCTACTGGGGCCCGGCGCGGGAGGTGCGCGCCCGCCAGCCGCTGCTGGCCATCTCCGGCCCCCCGGAGGTCGCGGCCGAGCCGCAGGTGCGCCCGGTACGTCCCGAGGAGCTGGACACCCTGCTGCCGGCCGCGGTCGCCATGTTCACCGAGGAGGTGGGGGTCAGCCCCACCCGCGTCGACGGCGGTGCCGGCTACCGCGCCCGGGTGGCGGAGATGGTCCGCGCGGGCCACTCGTTCGCGTGGATCGAGCGCGGTGAGGTGCTCTTCAAGGCCGACATCGGCGCCGTCTCCCGGGACGCGTGCCAGGTGCAGGGGGTGTGGGTCTCCCCGCAGCACCGCGGGCAGGGCATCGGTCAGCGGGGCACCGCGGCCGTGGTCGAGCAGGCCCGCACCGCGATCGCCCCGGTGGTGAGCCTCTACGTCAACGACTACAACCGGGCCGCCCGTGCCGCCTACGAGCGGGTCGGCTTCCAGCAGGTCGGCACGTACGCGTCCGTCCTGTTCTAGACGGCCTGTGGGCCCTGGGGCTGGTGCGGCGCGGAGTTCCGGATCGGCCGCGGTCTTCTGCCAGGGTGGGGCCGTGCGCAGCCGACACGGGTCCAGCAGCAGGCGCAGGGCGACCCGCCGGGGGGCGATGGCCGGAGGCGCCGCGGTGCTGGTGCTCGCCCCGTTGCTGGCCGGGTGCTCCAGGGACCCCTCCGACGACGTCCGGGACGCCGCCCAGGCGTTCCTCGACGACTGGGCCGCCGGCCGGGCGGACGTGGCCGCCGACCGCACCACCGACCCCGAGGTGACCGGGGCCCTGCTCGAGCAGACCGCCGAGGACCTGCCCGACGCGACCCTGACCACCGAGCTGGGCGAGGTGCAGGTCGAGGACGGCGCGGCGACCGTCGCCTGGCAGGCCACCTGGGACCTCGCCGCGGCACCGGACTGGACCTACGACGCCACCCTGGAGCTTCAGGAGGGCGAGCAGGACGGCGAGGACCGCTGGGAGGTCGTCGCCTCGCCGGCCGTCGTCCACCCGGAGCTGGCCGACGGCCAGCACCTGGAGCTCGCCCGGTCGCTGCCGGACCGCGCTCCGATCACCGACGGCACCGGCGCGCCGCTGTTCGCCGAGACCGAGGTGGTCGACGTGGGGGTGGACACCGGTCAGGTCACCGACCTGCCGGCGCTGGCCGCCGGGCTGGCCGCGGCGACCGGGATCCCGGCGGAGGAGATCACCGCGGACGTGCAGGCGGCACCGGCCGGGCAGTTCGTCCCGGTGATCACCCTGCGCCGGCCGGACTTCGAGGCGATCCGCGCCCAGGTCTACGACCTGCCCGGCGCGGTGTTCCCGACCAGCACCCGGCTGCTGGCGCCCACGTCCCGGTTCGGGCTCGCGCTGCTGGGTCGGGTCGGGGAGGCCACCGCCGAGGTGCTGGAGGGCGCCGTCGACGCCGACGGCGAGCAGCGCTACGCCGCCGGGGACCGGCTGGGCCTCTCCGGCCTGCAGCGGGCCCGCCAGGAGCAGCTGGCCGGCACGCCCGGGTTCACCGTCCGGGTGGTCAGCACCGACGAGGCCCTCGAGGACCCCGGACGGGTGGTGGGGACCGTCGAGCCCGTGCCCGGCACCCCCGTCCAGACCCCGCTGCTGCCGGCGGTCCAGAACGCCGCCGACGCCGCCGTGGCCACCCAGCCGCTCGCCACCCACCTGGTGGCGGTCCGGCCGGGCACCGGGGAGCTCCTGGCGGTCAGCTCCAACGAGGCGGCCAACCCGGTCAACGCCCTGGCCGGGCAGTTCCCACCCGGCTCGGCCATGAAGACGATCACGGCGACGGCGCTCCTGGCGGCCGGCACGGTCGCCCCGGACACGCTCGTGCCCTGCCCGGCCACGACCACGGTGGAGGGCCGGGAGTTCGAGAACGAGGACCAGTTCGACCTCGGGACGGTGCCGATGACCGAGGCGTTCGCCCGGTCTTGCAACACCACCTTCATCCAGCAGGCCCTCACCCTCCCCGACGGGGCGCTCGCCGACGCGGCCGCGTCCTACGGGGTGGGCACCGACTGGCAGCTGCCGGTCGACGTCTTCAGCGGGGAGGTGCCGGCCGCGAGCACCGGCACCACCGAGGCCGCCGACGCGATCGGCCAGGGCCAGGTGCTGATGAGCCCGGCCCAGCTCGCCCTGGTCGCCGCCGGCATCGCCGGCGGCACCCCCGCCGTGCCCGTGGAGGTCGTCGGCGACGAGCCTGCCGGGGCGGCCCCCGTCGGGCCCGCCCCGGCCGTCCTCGACGCGCTGCGGCCGATGATGCGCCAGGTGGTGGTCGGCGGGACGGCCGCCGAGCTGGCCGACCGCGGCGAGGTGTACGGGAAGACCGGTACCGCGGAGTACGGCACGAACACCCCGCTGGACGCACACGGGTGGTTCATGGGCTACCAGCTCGGTGGACCGCAGGGCGACATCGCCTTCGCCGTCCTGGTCGAGGCGGGGCAGTCCAGCAGCGTCGCCGTCCCGGTCGCCGACGCCTTCCTGGCCGCCCTCGGCGGCTAGGCCTCCGGCAGGCCGGGGAACGCAGTGGTGGGTGGGGTGCGGCCGGCCCGGACACGCCAGCCGACCGCCCGGAGCTCGGCGGCGCCCAGTGCCGCCACGCCGAGCTCGCGGGTGCTGCGCTCGGTCGCCTGGTCCAGCACCCACGTCCAGGCTGCGGACGACCCCTCCTCCAGCGTCACCGCCAGCGCGGCGGCGTCCACCGCGGACAGCACCGGGAAGGGCAGCGTGTACCCCGGTTCGTCGTCGACCGGCTCGACCTGCCGTCCGCTGAGCAGGGCGAGCAGCTCGTCGCGGAGGTCCAGGTACGCCAGCTCGCACGCGACGACGAGGTCCCGGGACTCCGGCGGGAGTGCCGCACCGACGACCCCGTAGCCCCAGATCGCCACGTGTGCTGCGGCCAGCGCCTCCTGCAGTGCGGCGTCCTCCGCCGCGGTGGGCGACGCGGAAGGTGAGCGGGTGCCGTCAGCCATCGTCGTCCCGTCTCCCGGCGGTGAGCTCCGGTGCAGCGCTCATGCCAGCACCGTCTCCTGCCCCCGGAGGCCCGCCGCGATGCTGCCGAGGAGCGCCGCGCGGCCTCCCGTGAAGTCCGGGCAGGCCGCGGCGTGGGTGGCGGCCGCAGTGCCGACGAGGTTCCGCAGCCAGGCCCGCGCCTCGGTCGGGTCGGTCGGTGCGGCCACCCCGCTGGTCGACGCGGCGGTCGTGCCGGGGTCCCCTGGGGCGGCCGCCCGGAGCCGGTCCAGCTGCGCGAGCGCCTGCGCGGCGAGCGGGGTCAGCGACGCGGCGAGCTCGGGGGCGCTGCTCACCGCCTGGTCGTAGGCGGTGACCACGGCCTCCTGCACCCGGACCTGGGCGGCCAGCTGGTCGACCTGAGCCGGCGTGACCGCGTCGGTCACGTCGCCGGGGCTGCCGGTGCAGCCGATGGCGACCAGTGCGGTGCCGGCGAGGGTGGCGACCAGCAGGCTGCGGCGGGTGAAGGTGCCGGCGGCCGGGGGAGCGGGGAGGAGTCCGGACATCGTCGTCCATCCTGACAGTCCCGGGGAGCGGTCCTCGCCGTACGCACCGGCGCGGCGGTCGGCAGCTGCGGGACCGGTGGTGCCGGCGGTACGGGCGGTAGCCTGACGGTTCACGCGCAGCACGCCGGTGGCCCGTCGGGTCCGACCGGTCGGCACCGGGTCCACCTCCGGTGGTCACGTCGCGGTTCCCAGACAACAGGAGGCAGTCGGTGTCCACCCGAGGTGCCGGCACCGCGGACGTGGTGACCGCCAAGCTGACCGGCTGGGTCGAGCCCGTGGTCACCGCCGCCGGCTACGACCTGGAGGAGCTCGTCGTCCGCCCGGCAGGCCAGCGCTCTGTGGTGCGGGTCGTGATCGACCGGGACGCCGGGGTGAGCTTGGACGACGTCGCCGAGCTCAGCCGCGCGCTGTCGGAGGTGTTCGACGCGCAGGACGAGGCGCTGGGGCGCTCGCCGTACGTCCTGGAGGTCACCAGCCCCGGCGTCGACCGCCCGCTCACCCTGCCGCGGCACTGGCGTCGCAACGTCGGCCGGCTGGTCAGCGTCGCCGTCGGCCCCGACTCCGGCCGGGAGGAGCTGACCGGGCGGGTGCTCCGGGTCGACGACGACGGGGTCGTGCTGGCCGTGGAGAAGGGCGGCACCAAGAAGGGCCAGGTCCGCAAGGCGGTCGGCGAGCGCACCGTGCGCTGGGCTGAGCTGGGCGAGGCCCGGGTGCAGGTCGAGTTCACCCGGCCGGCCGGGCACCGCGACGCCGCGCTGGTCCACCTCGGCGACGGCACCGGCGACGAGCACGACGAGGACGAGCACGACGAGGACGAGCACGACGACGAGCACCGGGACGACGAGGCGCACCAGGACGACGACGAGACCGACGACGAGGTGCCCGCGGGTGCCGAGCACCACCACGAGCAGGACCCGGCCGGGGACGACGCGACCGACGCGAGCGGGAGGACCGGGCGACCGGCCCCGCGCCGCGCGCCGCGGGACCCCCGGCCGCGACGAGGAGGCAACAAGTGAACATCGACGTGACGGCACTCAAGGCGGTCGAGCGGGAGAAGGGCATCCCCGCGGACACGGTGCTGCAGGCGATCGAGACCGCCCTGGTCACCGCCTACCGGCACGCGGACGGGGCTGCCAAGCACGTGCGCGTGCAGATCGACCGCAAGAGCGGTGAGGTCGCCGTCCTGGCGCAGGAGCTGGGCCCGGACGGTGAGGTCGTGCACGAGTGGGACGACACCCCCTCCGACTTCGGCCGGATCGCGGCCAGCACCGCCAAGCAGGTGATCATCCAGCGGCTGCGGGACGCCGAGCACGAGCAGACGTTCGGTGAGTACGCCGGCAAGGAGGGCGACATCGTCAGCGGCATCGTGCAGGCGCACGACCGCCGCAACACCCAGGGCATGGTGCTGGTCGACATCGGCAAGGTGGAGGCCACCCTCCCGGCGCCCGAGCAGGTGCCCGGCGAGGACTACCGCCACGGCAGCCGGCTGAAGGCCTACGTCGTCTCGGTCGCCCGCACGTTCCGCGGTCCGCAGGTGACGCTGTCCCGCACCCACCCCAACCTGGTGCGCAAGCTCTTCGCGTTGGAGGTGCCCGAGGTCGCCGACGGCAGCGTGGAGATCGTGGCGGTGGCCCGGGAGGCCGGGCACCGGTCGAAGATCGCCGTCCGCACCAGCGTCCCCGGGCTCAACGCCAAGGGCGCCTGCATCGGCCCGATGGGCCAGCGGGTCCGCAACGTGATGAGCGACCTGCACGGCGAGAAGATCGACATCGTCGACTGGTCCGACGACGAGGCGAGCTTCGTCGCCTCAGCGTTGTCGCCCGCGCGGGTCACCAGCGCACGGGTGGTCGACGCGGCCGCCCGGGCCGTCCAGGTGGTCGTGCCCGACTACCAGCTGTCGCTCGCGATCGGCAAGGAGGGGCAGAACGCCCGGCTGGCCGCCCGGCTCACCGGGTGCCGCATCGACATCCGCAGTGACGCCGAGTCCACCGACGGCGGTGCCCCGGTCTCCCCGGGGGTCGGGCGGGCTCCGCTGCGTCCGGGAGCACAGGCCGGTCGGCCCGGTGTCCGTGGTCCGCAGGGTGGTCACCGGCCGCCCGTGCGGCGCGCGGAACATCCCGGGTCCACGGCGCGCTAGACTCCGTGATGGCCGATTCGTCGACGCCGGTCCGCACCTGTGTGGGGTGCCGGCGACGCGCACCGGTCACCGAGCTGTTGCGTGTCGTCGTCCGCGGCGGGGGGCTCACCCCTGACCCGCGGCGACGGCTCCCCGGCCGGGGTGCGTCACTGCACCCCACCGCGGAGTGCCTGCAGGCAGCAGTTCGGCGCCGGGCCTTCCCGCGCGCGCTGCGCAGCAGCACGCCGCTGGAGACCGGCTCGCTCGAGGCGCACGTCCTCCGGCAGGTCAGCTGACCCGCCACGGGGCCGGTCCCGGGCGGACAGCACCGAGCACCAGGCAGTGAGCACCCAGCACTGAGCGCGATCCAGTCGGACCGGCACCCGGCCGGTCCACAGTCGAGAGCAGGACGACCTCGGATGAGCAACCCGTGAAGTCGCCACGATGACCATGCACCACTGAATCAGAGGTCGAGCGGGCCAGCCGCCGGCCTCACCAGAGGAGACCCGTGCCAGGCAAGGCCCGCGTACACGAGCTCGCGAAAGAGCTCGGTATCGACAGCAAGACAGTGCTCGCCAAGCTCAAGGAGCAGGGCGAGTTCGTGAAGTCCGCCTCGTCCACCGTCGAGGCCCCGGTGGCCCGACGGCTGCGTGAGGCCTTCCCCGGCGACGGCGCCCCGAGCTCCGGTGGCGGCAACGCCTCCGGCGCCCGCCCGGGTCCCCGTCCCGGCGCACCCGGCCCTCGACCGGCCCCGCCCGTTGCGGCTGCCCCGGCGGCTCCGGCCCCCGCAGCACCGACCCCGGCTCCGGCTGCGCCGCAGGCACCTGCCCCGCAGGTCCCTGCGGCCCGGGCTGACGTGCCGGCTCCGTCGCCGTCCCGTCCGGCTGCCCCCGGCCCGCGTCCCGGCCCCCGGCCGGCGCCGCAGCAGCCGGCGGCCGAGGCACCGGCTGCGCAGCAGCCCGCTGCCAGCGCCCCGGACCAGCAGGCTCCGGCCGCCCCGGCCCAGCCGGACGCCCGTCCGGTTGCCCCGGGTCCGCGTCCCGCGGGTGGTGCACCGACCGGCGGCCCGGCCGCCGGTGGAGCGACTCCGGGTGCCCCGCGTCCGGCCGCTCCCGGCCCGCGGCCCGGCCCCCGTCCGGCCCCCCGGCCGGGCAACAACCCCTTCAGCAGCGCCCCGCGTCCGGCAGCCGCCGGTCCGCGTCCGGGTGGCGGTGCGCCCGGCCAGACCGGTCCCGGTGGACCGCGTCCGGCTCCGGGTGGCCCCCGTCCGGGTGCCGGCGCCGGTGGCCCGCGTCCCGCGTCCGGTCCTGGCGGGCCCCGTCCTGCCGCCGGTCCGGGTGGACCCCGTCCCAACCCCGGCATGATGCCGCAGCGTCCGAGCCCCGGCATGATGCCGCCGCGGCCGGCCGGTGGCGGTCGCGCCGGTGGCCCCGGTGGCCCCGGCGGTGCCGGTGGTCGTGGCCGTCCGGGTGGTCCCGGCGGTGGCGGTGGCGGTGGCTTCCGTCCCGGTGGCGGCGGCCCCGGTGGTCCCGGTGGTGCACCGGCCGGTGGCGGTTTCCGTCCCGGTGGTGGCGGCGGTGGCCGTGGTCGTGGCCGTGGCGGCTCGGGTGCCGGTACCGCAGGTGCCTTCGGGCGTCCGGGTGGTCGCGGTCCGGTCCGTGGGCGCAAGAGCAAGAAGCAGCGGCGTCAGGAGTTCGACTCCATGGCGGCGCCGAGCATGGGCGGCGTCTCGCTGCCCCGGGGCAACGGGCAGACCGTCCGGCTGCCGCGTGGCGCTTCGCTGACCGACCTGGCCGAGCGGATCAACGCCGAGCCGGCCGCGCTGGTCACCGCCCTGTTCCACCTGGGCGAGATGATCACCGCGACGCAGTCGGTCAACGACGACACCCTGCAGCTGCTGGGTGCCGAGATCGGCTGGGTCATCCAGGTCGTCAGCCCGGAGGACGAGGACCGCGAGCTCCTCGACACCTTCGACCTCACCTTCGGTGACGAGGAGAGCGACGACGAGGACGACTGGGGCATCCGTCCGCCGGTCGTGACCGTCATGGGTCACGTCGACCACGGGAAGACCAAGCTCCTGGACGCGCTCCGGCACGCCAACGTGGCGGGCAAGGAGGCCGGTGGCATCACCCAGCACATCGGCGCCTACCAGATCGTCACCGAGCTCGAGGGCAACGAGCGCCCGGTCACCTTCATCGACACCCCGGGTCACGAGTCGTTCACCGCGATGCGTGCCCGTGGCGCGAAGGTCACCGACATCGTCGTCCTGGTCGTGGCCGCCGACGACGGCGTCATGCCGCAGACGGTCGAGGCGCTCAACCACGCCCAGGCCGCCGAGGTGCCGATCGTCGTCGCGGTCAACAAGATCGACAAGGAGGGGGCCAACCCCGCCAAGATCCGTCAGCAGCTCACCGAGTACGGGCTGGTGGCCGAGGAGTACGGCGGCGACACGATGTTCGTCGACGTCTCCGCGACCACCCGTCAGGGCCTCGACGACCTGCTGACCTCGATCCTGCTGACCGCCGACGCCTCCCTGGACCTGCGCGCCAACGTGGGCCAGGACCCCCAGGGTGTGGTCATCGAGGGCAAGCTGGACAAGGGCCGTGGCCCCGTCGCCACGGTGCTGGTCCAGCGCGGCACCCTGCGCCAGGGCGACTCGATCGTGGCCGGCGACGCCTACGGTCGCGTCCGGTCGCTGCTCGACGAGCACGGCAACAAGCTCAAGGAGGCCCTGCCGGCCCGCCCGGTCCAGGTCGTCGGCCTGACCTCCGTGCCGCGCGCCGGTGACACCTTCCTCGTCGTCGAGGAGGACCGGATCGCCCGGCAGATCGCCGATCGCCGTCAGGCCCGCATCCGCAATGCGCAGAACGCGTCCATGCGGAAGCGGATCAGCCTGGAGGACCTCGACGCGGCGCTCAGGGAGACCCGTCAGCTCAACCTGATCATCAAGGGCGACAACTCGGGCACCGTCGAGGCGCTCGAAGAGGCGCTGATGAAGATCGAGGTGAGCGACGACCTCACGCTGCGGGTCATCCACCGCGGCGTCGGTGGGATCACCAAGAGCGACATCGACCTGGCGCTGGCCGACGACGTCATCGTCCTGGGCTTCAACGTCCGGGCCGAGGGCCAGGCCACCGAGCTCGCCGCCCGCGAAGGCGTGGACGTCCGGTACTACACGGTCATCTACCAGGCCATCGAGGAGATCGAGTCCGCGCTCAAGGGCATGCTCAAGCCCGAGTACGAAGAGGTGCAGCTGGGCACCGCGGAGGTCCGCGAGGTCTTCCGGGTCCCGAAGATCGGCAACGTCGCCGGCTCGCTGGTGCGCAGCGGCACGATCGTCCGCAACTCCAAGGCCCGTCTCATCCGGGACGGCGCCGTGGTCGCGGACAACCTGACCGTCGAGTCGCTGCGTCGCTTCAAGGACGACGCGACCGAGGTCCGGGAGGGCTACGAGTGCGGTGTCGGGCTGGGGTCGTTCAACGACATCAAGCCCGAGGACGTCATCCAGACGTTCGAGCTGCGCGAGAAGCCGCGCGCCTGACGAAGGCCCACGGGGGCCGCGCGACGCACTGAGCAGCAGGGGAGGCGGTGAGCGTGTTCACGGGCACGCTCACCGCCGACCTGTTGCTGGGCGACGTGCACTCCCTCAAGGAGAAGCGCGCCGTGGTCCGGCCGATCGTGGCCGAGCTACGGCGCCGTTTCGCCGTGGCCGCCGCCGAGGTGGGCGACCCCGACCTGCACCGTCGTACGCGGATCGGGGTCGCCACCGTGGCGGGCCAGCCCGCTCAGGTGACCGACGTCCTCGACGCCTGCGAGCGGCTGCTGGCAGACCGGCCGGAGGTGACGCTGCTGTCCACTCACCGGCAGTTGTTCAGCGAGACCGACTGACGGACGAACCCCTCGCCCCGCCGCTGGAACCTCGGCGGCGGGCCCCGGCGAGGGGCCGCTCCATCCCACGAACCAGGAGATCCGAGATGGCCGACCCGGCCCGGGCACGACGGCTGGCGGTGCGCATCCGCCAGATCGTCTCCGCCACGATCGAGATGCAGATCAAGGACCCCCGCCTCGGGATGGTCACCATCACCGACGCGCGGGTCACCAGTGACCTGCGCGAGGCGACGGTGTTCTACACCGTCTACGGCGACGCGCAGCAGATCGAGGACTCCGCGCGGGCCCTCGCCAGCGCCACCGGTGTGCTCCGCTCCACCGTGGGCAAGCAGACCGGGATCAAGTTCGTGCCCACGCTCGCCTTCGTCGCCGACATCGTCCCGGACACCGCCCGGGAGCTGGAGGAGGCGCTGGCCCGTGTCCGGGAGGCCGACGCAGAGCTGGCCCGCGCCCGGGAGGGTGCCGAGTTCGCCGGCGAGCCCGACCCGTACCGCAAGCCCGCGGTCGATGAGGACGAGGACGAGGACGCCGAGGACCTCGACCTCGACGTCGCGACCGACGAGCCGGCGGACGCTGCTGCCGGGCGCACCGACGGCTACGCAGACGGCCGCCCCTCCGCCGCTGCCGAGCGGAACGCCTCGTGACCGGGGCCGTCGACCCGGACCCGGACGACCTGGCCGGGCAGCAGCCGGCGGCCGGGTTCGGCGGTCGGGAGGAGCCGGCCACCGGTGACCCCACCGCGGGTGGCAAGCAGGGCGACGTCGGGACGACCGACAGCATCGCGGCGGACGAGCCGGACGACGGCACGCACTACGCGGTGGGTGGCGGCAACATCGACCCCGAGCCGCAGCAGCCACCGCACGCCGGCCCGGACGGCACGTGAACCGATGACCACCGTCTCCGCGCCCGCGGACGCGGCCGTGGAGCTGCTCGCTGCCGCGGCGGCCGCCGGGCAGACGATCGTGCTGTCCGGCCACGTGCAGCCCGACGCGGACGCCCTGGGCAGCACCCTGGCGCTGGCCGAGGGGCTGCGCCGCAGTGGCGCCCGGGTGGTCCCGACCTTCCCTGAGCCGTTCACGCTGCCGGCCTCGCTGGGCTGGCTCCCCGGCGCCGGGCAGCTGGTCCCACCACGGACCGTGCCGGCCGACGTCGACGTGTTCGTCAGCCTGGACGCCGCCTCGCCGGGTCGCCTGGGTGACCTGGCGGCCCTGCTGACCACCGCGCGGCGGTCGGTCGTCGTCGACCACCACGCCAGCAACCCGGGGTTCGGCGAGATCCGGGTGGTCGAGCCGCACGCCGCCGCCACCGTCGTGCTCGTCGCGGACCTGCTGGACGGGCTGGGCGTCGAGCTCGACGAGTCGCTGGCCACCTGCCTCTACGCGGGGCTGACGGCCGACACCGGCTCCTTCCGCTTCGGCAACACCGCACCGGGCACCCACGAGCTGGCCGCCCGGCTGCTGCGCACCGGCATCGACCACGCGGCGATCAGCCAGCAGCTGTTCGACACCGCCCCGTTCGGCTGGCTGGGGCTGCTCTCGGCCGTCACCGGCCGGGCGGTGCTGGAGCGGGACGTCGGCGCCGGCCTGGTCTGGACCTGGTCGACGGCAGCTGAAGCGGGGGCGCACGGCCTGGCCCCCGACCAGCTCGAGGCCCTGGTGGACGTCGTCCGGGCCACCGCGGAGGCCGACGTCGCCTGCGTCCTCAAGGGCCAGGACGACGGCGCCTGGTCCGTCTCCCTCCGCTCGCGCGGGGCCACCGACCTGGCCCGGGTGGCGATGGCCCTCGGGGGCGGTGGTCACCGCGCAGCCGCCGGCTACACCTCGACCGGTGACCGGGAGGACACGATCGCCGCGCTCCGGCAGGAGCTGGCCCGCTGAGCAGGTCGATCCCGTCCCTGGCGGCGCCGGCGCTGGTGGTGCTCGCCGCCGAGCCGCTGTACCTGCTCGTCGACACCGCGGTGGTCGGCAACCTCGGGACCGTGAGCCTCGGCGGTCTGGCGGTCGGGGGCGGCCTGCTGGCCTACGTGGTCGCGCTGCTCAACTTCCTCGCGTACGGCACGACCGCCCGCGCAGCTCGTCGCGCCGGGGCCGGCGACCGGGCCGGCGCGGTCGCCGAGGGCGTCCAGGCGACCTGGCTGGCTCTCGGCCTGGGCGTCGTGCTGACCGCCGTCTTCCAGGTCGCGGCCGGGCCGCTGACCCGGCTGCTGGCCGGCGGCGCCGGCCCGGTCGCCGCCGCCGCCGAGGAGTGGCTGCGGGTCGCCAGCCTGGGCCTTCCGCTGCTGCTGATCGCGCTGGCCGGCAACGGCTGGCTGCGGGGCGTCCAGGAGCTGCGCCGGCCGATGGGCTACGTGCTGGCCGGCAGCCTGGTCAGCCTGGTGCTGTGCCCGCTGTTGGTGCACACGGTCGGGATGGGCCTGGTCGGTTCCGCGGTGGCGAACGTGATCGGCCAGGCCGTCTCCGCCGCGCTCTTCGTGCGCGCGCTGACCCGGGAGCTGGCCGGCTCGGCCATCTCGCTGCGGCCCCGGCCGGCTGCGCTGCGGGCCCAGCTCGTGCTGGGGCGGGACCTGCTGCTGCGCGCAGCCGTGCTCCAGCTGGCCTTCGCCGCGGCCGCTGCGGTCGTGGCCCGGTCGAGCACCGCCGAGCTCGGTGCGCACCAGATCGCCCTGCAACTGTGGCTCTTCCTCGCCCTGGTGCTCGACGCCTACGCCATCGCCGCGCAGACCCTCGTCGGCACCGCCCTGGGCGCTGCCCGCCCGGCCGAGGCCCGGGCCACCGCCGGTCGGGTGGTCGGCTGGGGCCTGGGCACCGGCGTGCTGGTCGCCGTCCTGCTGCTCGCCCTGCGCCCGGTGCTCCCGCCGGTGTTCACCGACGACCCGGCCGTGCTCGCCGAGGCCGACGTCGTGTGGTGGTTCCTGGCGCTCATGCAGCCGCTGGCCGGGGTCGTCTTCGCCCTGGACGGGGTGCTCATGGGCGCGGGCGACGTCGCCTACCTGCGCACGGTCACCATCGGCTCGGCGCTGGTGGGCTTCGTGCCGCTGTCGCTGCTCTCCGGCTGGCTGGACTGGGGACTGCCGGGGGTGTGGACCGGGCTGACCCTGTTCATCGTGCTGCGGCTGGTCGCGGTCGGCTGGCGGATGCGCGGCACCGCCTGGCTGGGTGAGAGCGTGGCAGCGTGAGCGAGCTCGCGAGCGAACCGATCAGCAGAGCAGCCCGGCGAAGCCGGCCGACGAGCGCCAGCGAGGAGGTCGGATGAGCCCGAAGAAGCCCGACGCCGACGTCCCGCCGTCCCTGCTGCTGGTCGACAAGGCCGGCGGCATGACCTCCCACGACGTCGTCGCCCGGGCCCGGCGGGTGCTGTCGGTCCGCAAGGTGGGGCACGCCGGCACGCTGGACCCGATGGCCACCGGGCTGCTGGTGCTCGGCGTGGGCTCGGCCACCCGGCTGCTCGGCCACCTCGCCGGCTCGGACAAGACCTACGAGGCCACCGTCCGGCTGGGCCAGACGACGGTCACCGACGACCGTGAGGGCCAGGTGACCGCCACCGCGTCGGCCGCCGGGGTGACCGAGGACGCCGTCCGTGCCGCACTGGCCGGCCAGGTGGGCCCGCTGCAGCAGGTGCCGTCGTCGGTGAGCGCGGTGAAGGTCGACGGCCGGCGCTCCTACGACCGGGTGCGGGCCGGCGAGGAGTTCGAGCTGGCGGCCCGGTCGGTCACCGTGCACCGGGTCGACGTCCACGCGGTGCGCCGTCCGACCCCCGACCTGGTCGACGTCGACGTGACCGTCTCCTGCAGCACCGGCACCTACATCCGGGCGATCGCCCGGGACGTGGGCGCGGCCCTCGGGGTCGGCGGCCACCTCACCGCGCTGCGCCGCACCTCCTCCGGGCCCTTCGCCACGACCGCGGCCCGCCCGGTCGAGGAGGCCGCCGGGGCGCTGGCCGGCCCGGGCGGCGGCCCGGGAGTCCTGGGCCTGACCGACGCCGCCCGGGCGGTGTTCCCGGCCCGCGAGCTCACCGCGGAGGAGGCGGTCGCCCTGGGGTACGGCCAGCGGGTCCCGGCCACCGGTGCCCCCGGCCTGCACGCGGCGATCGCCCCCGACGGGCGGCTGGTCGCGCTGGTGGAGGACGCCGGGTCGGTCGCCCGGGTCACGGTCGGCTTCCCGCCCGGCTGACCCGGGTGACACCCTGGCCACGATGAGCGGACTGGAGCACCGGCTGGCCCTGCTGGACGCCGAGCTGGCCGCGGTGCCGGGGGTGCTGGTCGCCTTCTCCGGTGGGGTGGACTCCGGGGTGGTGCTGGCCGCGGCGGTGCGGGCGCTGGGCGTGGACCGGGTGGTCGCGGCGACGGCGGTGTCGGCGAGCCTGCCGGCCGCGGAGCGGGTGGCGGCGCACGAGTTCGCGGTGGGCCTGGGGGTGCGGCACGAGCAGCCGCGCACCGATGAGCTGTCGCGGCCGGGGTACGTGGCCAA
>NZ_JAPVBI010000003.1:0-17644 GCF_026967925.1 Modestobacter sp. VKM Ac-2985
GCCGTGGTGACCGGTTTCGACCGGGTGGAGCTGGACCCGCGGGGCTTCCGGTCGGGGGCGATGAACGAGCTGCTGCCCGACCCGGTGCGCTACCGCTGAACCGACCGGCCGGCCGGTCCGGTGCGCTCAGGCACAGCGCGGGGTCCGGGCACCGAAGGCCCAGCGCAGGGCGACGAAGCGGCCCAGGCCGATGACGCCGGTGACGAGGGCCACGGTGGCGAGCTGGGTGACCGCACCGCTGCCGGGAGCGACCGTGTCCACCCAGCCCAGGGCCACCGAGCTCGCCACCACCCCGGCGAGCGCCAGGCCACCCCCTTCCCACTGGGCGGCGTGCCAGCTCACCCGCCCACCGGCCCGGAAGGTGCGTCGACGGTGCAGCTCGTTGGCGACGACCGAGGAGACGAGCGCCCCCACCAGGTTGGCCACCTGCGCACCAGCACCCGCGGTGAGCAGGAAGGCCAGGGCGTAGAGGACGTTCGCCAGCCCGCCGACGGCCAGGAACCGGAGGAACTGGCCTGCGCCGTCGTCCTGCCCGGCACGGTGCACCAGCCGCGCCACGGCACGGCGGGCCGGCGACCCGTTCCCGCGCGTGGTCGTCCGCTGGTCGCTCGTGTCGGTCACGTGTGGGCCTGCCTCCGGGTGGACCGGCGCCTGTCGCCGGTCGGACAGCGCTGAGCCTGCCCGGCTCGGTGAGCCCGCACGTCGTCCTGAGGGACCGACACCGGCTACTGCGTCCGCAGCAGCCGGCTACCGCGGGGTGATGCCCGCCCGGATGGCGAAGGCGACCAGCTGCGCCCGGTCACGGGCGCCCACCTTGGTCATCGCCCGGTTGGCATGGGTCTTGACGGTGAACGGGGAGAGGAAGAACCGCTCGGCGATCTCGGCGGCGTCGAAGCCGGCGGCGATCGCGGCGACCACCTCCCGTTCCCGCGGCGTGAGCTCGGCGAACCGGGCGGCCAGCGCCGGGTCGACGTCGACCGCCCGCTGCTGCACGACGTGGTCGACCACGGCACTGACCGCGCTGGGCGAGAGCGCCCGGCCGCCCGCGGCCACGGACACGATGGCGTCGGTGAGCTCGGTCGGGCCGGCGCCCTTGCTGAGGAAGCCGTCGGCGCCGGCCCGCAGCGCCTGCAGCACGGTCGCGTCCTGGTCGAAGGTGGTCAGCACCAGGATCCGCAGCTGCTCGGCAGGCCGGGTGAGCCGGATTCGCCGGGTGGCCTCCACCCCGTCGATGCCGGGCATGCGGATGTCCATCAGGACGACGTCGGGACGCGCCTCGTCCAGCTGCCGCAGCACGGCGAGCCCGTCACCGGCCTCCGCCACCACCTCGAGCTCGGGATGGGCGCTGATGATGGCGCGCAGCCCGGCCCGGATCATCTCCTGGTCGTCGACCAGCATCACCCGGATCACCGCAGGGCCCCGTCGACGACGGGCAGCTCGGCCCGGACCCGGAAGTGTCCGCTCTGCACAGCCACGTCGAGCCGGCCGCCGGCGGCGGAGGCCCGCTCCCGCATCCCGATCAGCCCCTGCCCGGCCCGGTCGACGTCGGCCTGCGGGCCGACGTCGTTCACCGACTCCACGGTGACCGCGGGACCGGAGACGTCGACGGTCAGCCGTACCCGTCCGCCACCGTGCCGCTGGGCGTTGGTCAGGGCCTCCTGGGTGATCCGATAGGCGGCCGCGCTGGTCTGGGGCGACAGCTCGCGGGACAGGTCACCGAGCACGGCTTCCACCTCCAGGCCCGCCGCGCGGACCTTCTCCACCAGATCGGGGATGTCCCGGTGGCTGGCGACCGGACTCGGCGTCGCGCCGTCGGTGCCGGCGTGCAGCACGTGCAGGATCTCCTGGGTCTCGGCCAGCAGTGACTTCACGCTGCCCCGGGCGGCCGCGAGGTGTTCCCGGGCAGGAGCGGCCGATGCGGGCAGCTGCACCTCCGCCGCACCCAGGTGCATGCTCACCACGGCGATCTCGTGGCCGAGGGTGTCGTGCAGGTCCCGGGCGATCCGCAGCCGCTCCTCCGCGACGCTGCGCTGCACGGCGGCGTCCCGACCGGCGACCGCCTCGTGGGTCCGCTCCTGCAGCGCCCCCCAGTACTCCCGCTGCCCCCGGATCGCGCTCCCGGTGGCCGCAGCGGCGAGGGCGGTCCCCCCGGCGATCCAGGCGAGCGGCTCGGTGGAGCCGAACGTGCCTGCAGCGAGGCCGACGGCGAGGAGGTTCGCGGCACCGACCACCGGCCCGCTGAGCAGACCGGACACGCCGCGCAGGGTGAACAGGAACGTCCCGAACACCGCGACCTGCCACATCACGAGCGGCTCGGCACCGGCAGCGTGGGCGGCCAGGGGCCCGAGGGCCAGCAGGCCGACGCCGAGCCGCGGCCAGCGGTGGCCCAGGACGACGCCGGCGGTGCTGATCAGCAGGGCCGCCAGGCCGCCGGCGCCGTGGTCGTCGAACGGCACGGTGGCGAGGCCGGCCGCGATGGTCGCCCCGATGACGATCGGGGTGCTCACCTCGAGCAGCCGGGGCCGGCGCATCCACACGGGGGGCCGCGGCATGTCCCTCGCACGCGAGGACGACCCGGTCACCGGTCGATCCTCGCACCGGTCGGGTCGCTGCCTCCGCCGACAGGCGGCAGCGCACCTCCTCCGTCTCCTGCGGGGAGGGGCGCGCCGCCCACGCGGGACCGGGTCAGCAGCCCGCGGAGCCACTCGGCCCCGGGGTCCTCGGACAGGAGCGGTTCCGGCAGCACGTCGGTCCTCCCAGGAGGGGCAGGTCAGCGGCGGGCCGGCCCGGTCGCGGGGTGCGACCGGGCCGGCGATCGGGAGACGGCGCGTGGTCAGCGCCGACCGGTGGTCTCGAGCTCCGGGGCCACCGGGCCCCCGGCCGGCGTGTCCTCGGTCGGTGCGGCCGGCTCGCCTTCGACGGACACCCGGGGGGTGATCCGCTCGGCCCAGCGCGGGTACCACCAGGTCCGTGCGCCGATGCGGTGCATGACCGCGGGCACCAGCACCAGCCGGACGAGGAAGGCGTCGACCAGGACGGCAGCCCCCATGCCCACGCCCAGCTCGGCGATGATCCGTTCGCCGGTGAACCCGAAGGAGGCGAACACGCAGGCCATGATGGCTGCCGCGGTCGCGATCACCCGGCCCGTCTCCGCCATGCCCACCCGGACGGCGCGGCGGTGGTCGCGGGTGCGCGCCCACTCCTCGTGCATCCGGCTGACCAGGAAGACCTGGTAGTCCATCGACAGCCCGAACACGATGCCGACCACCATCACCGACACGAACGGCTCCACCGGTGCCGCCGAGCCCACCCCGAACAGGGCGGAGCCCCAGCCGAACTGGAAGACCGCGGTGACGATGCCCAGGCCCGCGGCGATGGACAGCAGGTTGGTGACGGCGCCGATCAACGGAACGAGCACGCTGCGGAAGGCCAGCGCCAGCAGCACGAAGCCCAGGACGGCGATGATCGCCAGGTAGACCGGCAGCTTCGAGGTCAGCGCCTGGGCGAAGTCGATGCCGCTGGCGGTGCTGCCGCCGACGTGGACCTGCAGGTCGGTGCCGACCTCGGCGGCCGGGACCACGTCCTCGCGAAGCGCGGTGACCAGGTCGGCGGTCGCCTCCGCCTGCGCGGTGGACGCTGGGGTCACGGTGATCACGCCGATCTCCTGCCCGGCGGCCGGCGGCGCCGCGCTCACCGCGGCCACGTCCTCGACGGCGGAGAGCTCCCCGGCCAGGGCGGTGAAGGCGGCGCGCGAGGCGTCGTCGGGGGTCTGGCCGACCAGCAGCAGCTGAGCGTCGAACCCGGGACCGAAGCCCTCGGTCATCACCTGGTGGTACTGCTGGGTCACCGAGTCCGTCGGGTCGCTGCTGGCGTCGGCGGAGCCCAGCCGCATGCTGAGCGCCGGCGCGGCGAGCAGCACGACCAGGGCGGCCGCGACGATGCCCAGCACGCCGGGGCGCCGCTGGACGGCGGTGGCCCAGCGGCTCCACAGCCCCCCGCCGGGCTCGGTGACCGGCCCACCGGCGGCCAGGGCGCGGCGCTGGCCGCGGCCCAGCACGCGGTTGCCCAGCACGGCGAGCAGCGCGGGGAGCAGGGTCAGGGCGGACACCACCGTCAGCAGCACGGTGACCGCTGCCCCCAACGCCATGCCGGTGAGGATGCCGATGTCCAGCACGGTCATGCCCAGGAGCGCCACCACGACCGTGGCCCCGGCGAAGACGACGGCCCGGCCGGAGGTGTTCACGGCCTGGGCGATGGAGTCCCGCAGCGGCAACCCGGAGAGCAGCGCCTTGCGGTGCCGGTTGACGATGAACAGCGCGTAGTCGATGCCCACGCCGAGGCCGACGAGCGAGCCCATGGCCATCGAGTAGCTGGGCAGGGCGATCACGTTGGAGCCGAGCAGGATCGCCAGCGCGGCGACGCCGACCCCGGCGACGCCGGTGATGATCGGCAGCACGGCGGCCCACAGCGACCGGAACACCAGCAGCAGGATCACCAGCGCGCAGAGCACCCCGATGACCTCCGTCACCCCGCCGCCGGTGCTGAACCCGGGGTCGAATGCCGACCCACCGGTCACGGCCATGAGGGTCTCGCTGTCGAGGGAGTCGGCGAGTGCGGTGATCTGCTCGGTGTCGGCGTCCTCGGTCAGCGCCAGGGACGCATAGGCGACGTCGCCGGCGGCGGAGACCTGCGCGGCGCCGGCGGCGTCGTACGGGCTGACCACCGACTCGACCCCGGGGAGTGCGGCGATCTGGGCCAGCACGTCGGAGACCTGGGCGACCACGGGGGGATCGGTGACCGGGACGCCGTCGGTCTGCCAGACCAGGTCGCCGGTGCTGCTGGCGCCCTCGTCGGTGGCCGCCCCGGCCTGGGCTAGCAGGTCGTAGGCGGTGCTGGACTCGCTGTCGGGCAGGTCGGTGGAGTCGGTGAACGTGGACCCGATCCCCCCGACCGCCCCGCCGAGACCGACGAGCGCGGCCAACCAGAGGGCGAGGACGACGAACCGTCCTCGCGCACACCATCGAGCAAGAGCAGACACAGCGGGTCCTCCGGGTTCGGTCGGGCAACGGCGCTCAGCCTCGGCCGCTCGGCCCGTCCGGACGTCGTCCACCGGGACCGATCACGGCTACTGCGATCGCAGCAGCGACCCGCGCCGGCGCCGCCGTCCCGCACCGTCGCGGCAGTTGCCATCAGTTGTCCCGGCGCTGGACGTGAGACCGACCACGACGTGCCGATGACCAGGTGAACAGCTCGCACGGGCGGGCCGTCGACCCTGGGAGCAGGCATGGACACCAGCACGGAGAACGGACCGGAGCTCGACGTCCCGGCAGGAGGAGACGGGCACCGGTCTCTCGTGCGACGTGTCGGTCTCCGCGGGCGGCTGCTGACGGCCATCCTGCTCGTGGCGGTGACCACGCTGACCGTCGGAGGTGTCGGCATCCAGCGGATGGCCGTGCTGAACGACAAGGCGCACGAGGTCTACGACGAGGGCGCCGTCCCGCTCGACGCTCTCCGCACCCTGCAGGCGCAGTGGTGGCAGCTGCAGAGCAACATCAACACGCTCAGCATCCCCCGCATCCCGCAGAGCATGGTGGACGAGGCCACCGCGAACGTCGCGGACGTGACCGCACGTCTGCAGGAGGGGAGCGCCGACCTGCGCGATGCGGCTCTCCCCCCGGAGGTCAGCGCGCCGTTCGAGACGTTCGAGTCGGCGACCGGGGAGTACCTGGACACGCGGGCTCAGCTCATCGCGGTCCAGGACAACGCGGCCAAGTTGGCGCTCGTGGGTCAGTTGTCGGACCTGCAGCAGGTCATCTCGTCCTCCATCGAGGAGGCCACCGCCGCGGCGAGCGCATCGGCGGCGGCGACCGCGGAGGAGGCCGAGGACGCGTACACGTCGGCGCGCGCCATCACGCTGGCGATCATCGCCCTCGGGCTGCTCGTGTCCGTGGTGCTCGCGGTGCTGATCCTGCGGTCGGTCATGACCCCCGTGCGGCGGATCCGCGAGGTGCTGGAGCAGGTCGCCGGCGGAGACCTGAGCGTCCGGGCGGGGGAGACCGGCGGTGCGGAGCTGGGGGACGTCGCCCGGTCGCTGGACGCCACCCTCGACTCGCTGACCGGCGTCCTGGCCCTGGTCAGCGGTTCCGCCGGCCGACTGGCCGACGCCTCGCAGGCGCTCACCGTCGGTGCGGCCGGCATGGCCGCCAGTGCGCGCACGGCCACGGACCAGGCAGAGGTGGTCGTGGCCTCAGCCGGTGAGGTGGCCTCCAGCGTGGACACCGTGGCGACCGGGTCGCAGCAGATGGAGGCGGCGATCCGGGAGATCTCGCAGAACGCCAGTGAGGCCAGTCGGGTGGCGGGCCAGGCGGTGAACGTCGCGGAGAACACCACCCGCACGGTGGGGAAGCTGGGTGACTCCTCGCAGGAGATCGCGACGGTGGTGAAGTTGATCAACGGGATCGCGGAGCAGACGAACCTGCTGGCGCTGAACGCCACGATCGAGGCGGCGCGTGCGGGTGAGGCGGGCAAGGGCTTCGCGGTGGTGGCCAGTGAGGTGAAGGAGCTGGCGCAGGAGACGGCTCGGGCGACCGAGGACATCTCCCGCCGCGTGGAGGCGATCCAGGCCGACACCGCCGGGGCGGTCTCCGCGATCGGGGAGATCAGCTCGGTGATCGGCGAGATCAACGACTACCAGGCCACGATCGCGGCGGCGGTGGAGGAGCAGACCGCGACCACCAACGAGATGAACCGCAACGTCGCCGAGGCCGCGGGCAGCTCGCGGAGCATCGCCACCGCGATCACCGGCCTGGCCGCGGGTACGCAGCAGACCAACGAGGGCGTCGCGGAGGCCCAGCGTTCGGCGGCGGACCTGGCCCGGATGAGCGACGAGCTGCAGGACGCCGTCCGCCGCTTCACCATCTGACGGGCGGTTCACCCCGTCGCCCCCAGCACCCCCGCAGATCCCCGGGGTGCTGGGGGCACGGGTGTCAGGGGAGGGGCAGCAGGGCGCGCACACGCTCGACGGCGGGCGCGACCTCGCTGGGATCGACGGTCGTGACCACCACGCCGAAGACCATCCGCCACGCCAGCAGGACGTCGTCCGGGGTCAGCCCGGCGTTCACGGAGCCCGACTCCTGCGCCTGCGGCAGGGTGGCCTCGACCAGCTCCAGGAGCCGAGCCTGCCCGCGGTACCCCGGCAGGTCCTCCCGGGCGTCCAGCGCCATCTCCACGAACGCGGACGACTCCACCGTGAGCTCCACCAACCGGGCCCACAGCCGGGCGAAGGCGTCGGGCCCGGGACCGGCTGCCACGGCCGCCAGCTCGGTGAAGTTGTCCTCGAAGACGGCGAGGGCCAGGTGCAGCCGGGTGGGGAAGTGGCGGTACAGGACGCCCTGGCTCACCCCGGCCTCGCGCACGATCGTGCTGAGCGGGACCCGGTAGCCGCGTTCGGCCATCACCCGGCGTGCCGCCACGAGGATCGCCCGGCGGTTGTCGACGGCCGCTGCGGGGCCACGGTTGACGGCGCCGGAACGTATGACCATGCTCACACCCTAAGCATCCGGACAACATTGTCCGGTGGGAGGGAGTGACCGCATGACCGATGGAGTGACGCAGGACGAGGTCTTCGACGTCGTGGTGGTGGGCAGCGGCGCTGCTGCGTTCGCCACCGCGCTCGGGGCGGTCGACGAGGGGCTCAGCGTGGTGCTGCTGGAGAGCACCGACAAGTGGGGTGGCAGCACCGCGATGTCCGGGGGCGGCATGTGGCTGCCGAACAACCCGCTCATGCGACGTGACGGCGTGGGGGACTCCCGGGAGGAGGCGCTGACCTACCTCGCGGCGACGGTCGGCGAGGAGGGCGTGGCCGCCTCCCGGGCGCGGCAGGAGGCCTTCGTGGACGGGGTGCCGGACTTCGTGACGACGGCCGAGCGGCACGGCATGCGCTTCGCCCGCGCCACCGACTACCCCGACTACTACCCGGAGCGCCCGGGCGGCAAGGTCGGGCGCTCGATGGAGGTCGAGCCGCTGGACTCCAAGGTCATCGGAGAGTGGTGGCGCACCCTGCGCAACGCGGTGCCCCTGCCGGCGAAGACCGACGACGTGTGGCTGCTCGGTCGGGCCTGGTCGACGCCGGGTGGGTTCGTCCGTGGGGCGCAGTTCGTCCTCCGGGCGCTCGGCGGGGTGCTGCGCGGCCAGCGGCTGGCCGGCATCGGCGTCGGCCTGGCCACCTCGTTCTGCAAGGCCGTGGTGGTGGACCAGGGGGTGCCGCTGCGCCTCAACTCGCCGCTGGAGGACCTGGTCGTCGAGGACGACCGCGTGGTGGGCGTCCGGGTCCGCCGCGATGGCCGACAGGTGACCGTCCGCGCCCGGCGGGGCGTGATGCTGGCCGGTGGCGGCTTCGAGCACAACGTGGACTGGCGGCAGAAGCACCACGGCATCGACGGGGCGCCGTCCGGGAACCCGGGCAACGTCGGTGGCCCCATCGCGGTCGCCCAGCGTGCCGGCGCGGCCGTCGAGCTGATGGACGAGGCGTGGTGGGGCGGGTCGATCGCGCCGCTCCCCGGGACTGCCCCCGCCTTCATCGTGGGCGAGCGCTCGATGCCGTACTCGCTCCTGCTCGACGCGCACGGGGACCGGTTCGCCAACGAGTCCGAGTCCTACGTCGACCTCGGGCACCACATGCTCGCCCATGACAAGGACGGCCCGTACTGGCTCGTGGCCGACACCCGGCACGCCCGCCGGTACCTGCGGACGTTCGCCCTGGACCCGCGGGCGAACAAGGCGATGCGCAAGGCCGGGATCATGGTCAAGGCGGACAGCGTCGACGCGCTCGCCCGCGGGCTGGGTGTGCAGCCGGCTCGGTTGCGCGCCACCCTCCAGCGCTTCAACGGCTTCGCCCGCGCCGGCAAGGACGGCGACTTCGGTCGAGGCGACTCCGCCTACGACCGGTACTACGGCGACCCCACCGTCCGGCCCAACCCGTGCCTCGGCCCGCTGGAGAAGCCGCCGTTCACCGCGTTCCGGGTCGTGATCGGCGACCTGGGCACCAAGGGCGGGGTGGTCACCGACGGTGATGGCCGGGCTCTGCGTGAGGACGGCTCGGTCATCGAGGGCCTGTACTCGGCGGGCAACAACTCCGCGTCCGTGATGGGCCGCACCTACCCCGGGCCCGGCTCGACCATCGGTCCGGCTGCGGTGTTCGGCGTGCGGGCCGCCCGGCACATGGCCCGCCAGGGCCGCTGATCCGGTCGGACCGCCGTGCCGGCGCACGTCCGTGCGCCGGCCCCGCTGCACGACGGGAGGTCGCATGGACGCAAGAGCTGTCCGGGGCGGCGCGGGAGGCGGCCCCCCCCGTCGTGCCGCCGGGGCCAGCCGACCGGACGCGCGGGGACACCACGCCCGGTCGTCCCCGCAGCCCCGAGGACGTGGTGGCCTTCGCGTCACTGGAGCGGGAGCTCGCCCTCCTCGTCCGCCGGTCGCGCACGGTGCAGGGCCGGTTGGGCGGTCAGCTCCACGGTGGCCTGGACGGCGCCGTCCACGCCCTGATGCTGTTGCTGGACGACGCCGGACCACTGCGCGCCGGCGATCTGGTCGCCCGGCTCGGCATGGACAAGAGCACGGTCAGCCGGCAGGTCGCGTCGTTGGTGGACCTGGGGCTCGTCGAGCGGGCGCCGGACCAGGACGACGGTCGGGCGCAGCGCCTCTCCACGTCGGCGGAGGGTCATCGCCGGGTGAGCGGGCTGCGAGCAGCCCGGCGATCGCGCTGGGATGCCGACCTGATCGACTGGGACGCCGAGGAGGTGGCCGCGCTGGCCGCGCTGCTGGAGCGGCTGAACCAGGTCGGACCCTTACACGAGGCGGACTTCTCCGAACGCTGAGCTCGGGCACGACGGTTGCCACCGGCCCGTGGTGCTGCTCGGTCAACAGGCGGCTGCACCGTCCGGGATCGTTCCGGGCGGGCGACGGGCCACGGCGAGCGCGGTCCAGCCGATGACCGCGTTCAGGCCCATCGTGAGCCCGCTGGAGGTGGCAGGTGCTGCAGCGCGGCTCTTTGCCCGGGGTGCGAGCGTCGGTCGCTGATGCACCGGGACCCGCCGAGACTCGGATCAGGTGGCTGGCGTTGCCGCCCACGGGCGCAGTCGTCGTCCAGGAGATCGCAGGGCCCGGCATGTGCCGGAGGGTGGTCTCAGCTTCGGAGAAGCAGGGCTGACCTCAGAGCGGGGTCGTCCGTGGTCTCGTGCCGGCTGACGTGTCGGTGCGGCCGAGGTCCGCTGCTGCTGCCGTCGCCGGCGCGAGAGGGGCGGCGACCAGTTCGAGGAAGTGGCCGAGGATGTCGACGACCGGCAGGTCGCGGTCGTGCAGCCACTGCAGTTGCAGGCCGTCGAGCACGGCGGCCAGGAGCGCTGCGAGGCGCTCGGAGTCGATGTCGTCGGGCACCGCGCCGGCGACGAGGCGGGACCGCAGGTGCGCGGCCATGGCGCTGCGGGCCCCGGCATAGCGCTCGGCGAAGTAGTCGTGGGCCGGATGGTCGGGCCGTGCAGCGGCAGCGGTCATCTCCAGCCACAACCGGACGAGCTCGGGTGCGGCTTGGCGCTCGGTGAGCAGTTCGGCCAGCAGCGGTGCCAGCGCGTCCTCCTCGCCCGGGGCCGGTCGTCGGGCCCGGTCGCGCTCGACCTCTTCGGCATCGCGCTGTTGCAGCAGCGCCACGACCAGTTCGTCCTTGCTCCGGTAGTGGTGGAGCAGTCCGGCGTGGGTCATCCCGGCGCGAGCGGCGATGTCGCGGAGGGACGCTGCGTCGACGCCGTGCTCGACGAAGCTGTCGCGAGCCGCGCGCAGGATGGCTTGTCGCCGCTCGGGGGTCCGCACGTTGGGACCCCGCTGCCGCGCCACGGTGACTCCTCGCTTCGCAGTAGGCCCACCGGACCCGGTCGGCGAACAGCAGGGTAGTGGCAGGGCCTCGCTCCCCAGCCGGACCGACCGCCGAGGGTACGACGCCGACAGCCCGAGGCCGGCATGTGACCCGCGTTACTGCTAGTACTGACCACGTGGTTAGCTCTGGCTCGTTCGGCGCCGGCACCACATGGACGCCCGTCGACGACCCAGTCGCCGTCCCACCCCGAGGAAGAGAACGCTCATGACACGGACGTCCCACCGCCGGACACGGAGGTCTGCCGCTGTGTTGACCGCCACGGGGCTCGCCCTGGGCCTGGCAGTCACTCCTGCGGGAGCCGCCCCCGACGACGAGGGCGTCGCGGTGGCGAAGGCGGTCTCCGACGAGGGCATCGTCCTGCTGGAGAACGACGCCGCACTGCCGTTCAGCCGGGGGGCCCAGTTGTCGGTCTTCGGCTCCACCCAGGTCGCACCGTTCCTCGGCGGCGGCGGTTCCGGGTCGGTCATCGACGCCGGCGGCGTGGGGTTCCTCGACGCCCTGCGCGGCGAGGGGTTCCAGGTCAACGAGTCGCTCGCGCAGCGCTACGAGACGTGGTGGAACGAGGGCCTCGACGGCGGCGTGCCGGGCAAGGAGCAGGACTACCGGCCCGTCAGCGACACCGGCGGCACGTTCGACGAGTTCGGGATCAACTCCGTCGCCCGGGCTGAGATGGACCTCCCCAGCGACGTCCTGGCGCAGGCGGGCGACTTCTCCGGGACGGCCGTCGTCGTGATCGGTCGCAACGGCAGCGAGGTCCACGACCCGGGCCTGGGTGACCTCGAGCTCTACCCGGACGAGCGGGAGATGATCGACGCCGTCGCGTCGACGTTCGACGAGGTCGTCGTGCTGTTCAACACCGGTGTCGCACTGGAGATGGGCTTCCTCGACGAGCACGAGTCCATCAAGGCCGCCGCGGTGGTGTGGACCCCGGGCCAGGCCGGGATGCTGTCCGTCGCCGACGTGCTCTCCGGTGACGTCAACCCGTCGGGCAAGCTGCCGCACACGATCGCCCACCGGACCGAGGACCACCCCTCGACGGTCAACTTCGGCGACTTCGTCAAGCCCGGGAGCGAGCCAGGACTGGACAAGTACTACGTCCAGTACGAGGAGGGCATCTACGTCGGCTACCGCTACTTCGAGACCTTCGACGTGCCGGTGCAGTTCCCCTTCGGGCACGGCTTGTCCTACACCAGCTTCGAGCGTGACGTGCTCGACGTCGAGCACGGTCCCGACGGGCTGTCCGTGACGACCCGGGTCACCAACACCGGCGACGTGCCCGGCAAGGAGGTCGTCCAGGTCTACGTCGAGGCTCCCGCCGGCGAGCTGGAGAAGCCGGCGAAGGAGCTGCGCGCCTTCGCCAAGACCGATCTGCTCGCGCCCGGCCAGTCACAGCTCGTCACCACGACCGTCGACACCTACGGTCTGAGCTCCTGGAGCGAGGAGCGGGGTGCCTACCTGCTCGACGCTGGCGAGTACACGGTCCACTCCGGCGCCTCGGTGCAGGACGTCGACGTCGCCGGGAGCTTCCGGCTGAGCGAGCCGGTCGTCATCGACGAGGACCCGGCGACCGGCGCGCGGCTGGAGAACCGGTTCGCCGAGGCAGGAGAGGGCCTGACGGTCCTGTCCCAGAGCGACCCCGAGGGCACCGCCCCGACCGCGCCGGCCACCGGCACCCGGACGGTCCCGAACACCAGCCCGCGCGGGTCCGGCTTCAACGCCCAGGGCTCCGGCAACCCGCCCGGCTTCCTCAACGCGCCCGACGCCATGCCGGTGCTGGTCGACGGGAACCGGATCGCACTGGCCCCGGGGCAGACCCCGGCGGAGGTCCAGCTCACCGACGTCCACGCGGACCCGACGCGGATGGACGCCTTCCTCGCCCAGTTCACCGACGCCGAGCTGGTGGCGATGCACCTGCAGGGCGGGTTCAAGACCATCGGTCTGGACCGGCTCGGCATCCCCGCGACCGCGGCGACGGACGGGCCCGCACAGGTGAAGGCGCCCGCTGGCAGCGGGCAGCCGAACGGGACCGGGTTCCCGGCGGCCTCGATGCTCGCGGCGACGTGGAACACCGAGCTCGCCCACCGCTACGGCTCCGCCGCTGCCGCAGAGGCCCGCGCCCTGGGGGTCGACGCCTGGTACGCCCCCGGCGCCAACACCCACCGCAACCCGATGGGCGGCCGCAACTTCGAGTACTACTCGGAGGACCCGCTGCTGGGCGCCGGGATGATGGCCGACGTCGTCGTCGGAGCCGGCCAGCAGGGTGTCACTACGGTCGTCAAGCACTTCGTGGGCAACGAGCAGGAGCAGAACCGGCAGGGTGTGGAGACCTACGTCTCCGAGCGTGCGCTGCGCGAGATCTACCTGAAGCCGTTCGAGTACGGGGTGAAGGCGGGCTCGCTGGGGATCATGGCGTCGTTCAACCGGCTCGGTGAGACGTGGGTCGGTGCGACCCCCGAGCTGCTCCAGGGCGTCGCCCGCGGCGAGTGGGGCTTCGACGGGTTCGTGGTCTCCGACATCTGGATCTCGCCGTACATGAACGCCGTGAGCGCCTCCGCGGCCGGGACCGACCTGATGCTCAACATCCCGGTCCCCGGTTACGACCAGCAGGGGCTCGCCGACTTCTCCCGCGCCCTGACCGAGGACCACGAGCGAACACGAGCCGCGCTCGAGGCCAACACCCGACGGGTCCTGACCTTCGTCATGACCACACCCGCGTTCTCGGAGGTCCTCGGGTCGGCGGAGAACACCACCCGGGCACTGGACCCGGCAGCACTGCCGTTCTCCACCTCCACCGAGCTGCGCCGTGATGTGGTCGACCTGGCGGACCTCCGCCAGGCCTTCCACCGGTACGTCGAGCAGGAGCAGGTGGCCGGGCCGCTGACCGAGCAGATGACAGCGGCGCTCGATGCCGCCGCCCGCCATGCGGAACAGGGACGCACCGACCAGGCCGTCCGGCAGCTCGAGCGGTTCATCGGCCGGCTCGACAGCCCCGCCCGGCAGCTCGTCGTCAGCGCAGAGGCGAAGGAGCGGCTGAGCAACGGGGTCGCAGCCGTGATGCAGGCGTTGGCCGAGGACTGAGCCGACGTGCGGTCGACGGCGGGGATGTGCAGCGCATCCCCGCCGTACGCCGCCCCCGAGGTGGAACGTCCTGGCCCCGGCCGGCACCTGCGGCACCAGGACGCCCAGCGGGGCAGTGGGGCGCGAGACCTGCGCCCAGGGCTGGAAGAGCCACACAACAACCGGTACAGCAACGCGGTCCGAACGTCGCCGGACGAACGCGGACGTCGATGGACGTGGTGAGGCGCTGACCAGCGACAACCGGATCAGGGTGGACGGGGGCGAATCTCGCGCAGGCAGCTGGGCGTCAAGGGCGCAGGTTCAGATCTTGTCAGCCCGACAGGAGAAGTCGCAGGGCAGAGGCCGTTTCCGGGAGACCGGGAGCGGCCTCCTCCGTAGGTCGAGGTGGTGTGACCACCCTCGTGACCACCATCAGCCGGCCCTGAGCCGTTCAGGACGGCGCCGAGTGTGGCCACGGCGTCGGGGGAGACGTGGCCGTCGACGTCGCCGGTGATGGCGGTGGAGGACGACGTCATGGTCACGGTGCTGGTCGAGCGCGATCGACCGGCCCGGCGACGCCGTCGGGACTGCGCCACCCACCGCACGCCTCGCGTCCCGGCTGACTGTCGGCCCGAGGACGGTTGGACCTCGGTCTGACGATCCACAGGAGCATCGCCCTCGGGCCCCGGCCTGCGGAGGGCGCATCCGCGCGGTGCCCGAGGTCGTCGTCCACGGGGTCACCGGCATGCTCTGCGACGACCCGGCCGAGCTGCCCGCGGCGATCACCGCCGCCCGGGAGCTGTCCCCGGCAGCGTGCCGGGCGCACGTCGAGGGGTGCTTCGACGCCGCGACGATGGTCACCGGCTACGAGGCGGTGTACCGCGACGTGCTCCAGCCACAGCTGCCGCTCCGACGCGGCGACGTCCTGGTCCCGGTCGGACGGCGCAGCCGCCCGACCCCGACGGCCGCCACGGCCTGAGCGGGGAGCCGCCGGCCGTGCCGCTGACGGTCGGGACCCCGCCGACGGCTGGGGGATCCCGGGGTCGTAGCTTCAGATCCGGTCAGCCGGACGGAGCATGGTGCCGCGGCCGTCCCGGGAGGGGAGCCCCCTGCCGGGCCGTTGGGCCGGCGGGGCCGGCGGGGTCGGCTGGACTTCCGGCCCGGCCTGCCGAAGTGCCTGGTGTCCCCTGCGGGACGTACACCGATGAGGGGAAGTGGGATGGAGTACCTGCGCCGTCTGCAGATCGAGCGGCCTGTGGTCTTCTTCGCTGTCGTGCTGGTGGGCTTCTTCGTGGGCTTCCAGCTGCTGCTGTTCGTGGCGGGGCTGCTGCTGGGCCCGTTCGGGCTGCCGCCCTGGTTGCCCATCGCCGCCGTGCTCGCCGGCCTGGTCTTCGTCGCTCGCCGGCAGCAGCGGCGCTGACCTGACCGCCCGGCCCGGGCGAGGACCAGCGCGGGTCGGCGGGAGGCGGTCAGAAGGTGACCGGCAGCTGCTCGACGCCGTACACGAAGGACAGCCCGCGCCAGGGGAGCTGGTCCTCCGGGACGGCGACGGCGAGGTCGGGGAACCGGCGGAACAGCGCGGGGAGCACGATCCGCAGCTCCATCCGGGCGAGCTCGGCGCCGACGCAGCGGTGCATCCCGTGACCGAACGCCAGGTGACCTCCGTCGGTGGACCGCCCCGGCTGGAACCGGTCGGGCTCCGGACCCGCCCAGCCCGGGTCGCGGTCGGCCCCGCTGAGCGAGACGGCGACGAGGTCGCCCTGCCGGATCGGGCAGCCGGACAGCTCCAGGTCCTGCTTGGCGAACCGCGGGAAGGCCACCTGGACCACCGAGAGGTGGCGCAGCAGCTCCTCCACCACGCCGTCGACGTCGGCCGGTGAACCGTCCCGGACGAGGGCGGCGTGCGCGGGGTCCCGCAGCAGCACCATGGTGCCCAGGGAGATGGAGCTGGCCGTGGTCTCGTACCCGCCGGTGACGATCCCGTCGACCAGGCCGGCGAGGTCGTCGTCGGAGATCCCGTCGCCCTCGGCCTGCAGGATGCGCCCGATCAGGCCGTCTCCCGGGGTGAGCCGTTGCCGGGCCACCACGTCGAGGAGGATCCGCTTCTGCTCGGACACCGCGCCGAGCGCCGCCGCGGCACCGCCGGTGGCGTCGAACCGCTGGGTGCCGAGCCGGACGAAGGCCTCGTGGTCGGCGTCGTCCAGCCCGAGCAGCCCACAGATGACGTCCATCGGGACCCGCCAGGAGACGTGCTCGGCCAGGTCCGCCGGTGATCCCGCAGCCGCGAGCTCGTCCAGCCGGCGGTCGACGATCGCCTGGACCGTGGGCTCCAGCCGGTCCAGCCGGCGCCGGGTGAACTCCGGGGCCACGAGCTTGCGCAGCCGGGTGTGCACCGGCGGGTCGGTGAAGCCGAGGCCGCCGACGTCGGCGGTCGAGCCCGGTCCGGCGTCGCGGAACAGGTGCCGGATGTCGTTGCTGTAGGAGTTCCGGTCGGTGAGGACGGCGCGGGCCTGCGCGTAGCCGGTCACCAGGTGCACGGCGAGCCCCATCGGCAGGTCCAACCGCGCCACCGGACACCGGGCGCGCTGCTCGGCGAGCTCCGGCACCGGGTCCACGCCGTTCCGCAGCAGGGGCAGCCGGGCGATCTCCGGGAAGAAGGTCAGCTCGGTGAGGTCGATGCCCTTCCGGCGGATCCGCCGCTCCACGAGGCGTCCCAGCCAGGCCTGGGCGAGGGCCCGGGCGCTGCGCCGGCGCAGCGGTCGCCGGCTCGCCCGGCGCGTCGCCGGGCGGTCGGCGGGCGCGACGGGCCGACGCAGGCGGGGGCGCCCGGGCCTGCGTGGTGAGAAGTCGGTCGTGGACATCGATCCCTCGTCGTCGTCGGGGCACCGGCGCGGCGCTGAGCCGTATCGGGCCCACCGGCGAGCGACACCCCGGGCGCGCCGAGTGCTGACCGACCTGCAGGTCCCGCGCACCGGGTCCGAGGACCTCGTCCGGCGCGCGGGCCGCAGGCGGTCGACCTCGACGGTGCCCGCGCCGGGGCGCGCCGTCCCGCAACAGCTGGTTGCCGCCGACCCTCCCACGTCGGGGCTCGGCGGCGGTCGGCGGGCCTCCGGCGCGGCGCTGCCGACGGGACGTGCCGGCGGGGAGACGGGACGTGCCCCCCTGCCCGTGGTGCGGGCAGGGGGGCACGGTCTGGGCCCGGGTGGCCGGACCCGGGTGGGTCAGCCCGCCTGGTAGTTCACGTGCGGGTGGTCGAAGTGGTTCGCCGTCACGCTGCCGCGGTCCGCCATGGGCTTCCAGGAGCCGTTCGGCGAGCTGAGGATCCGCTGCTGCCAGATGATGTAGTCCACGCCGAGCTCGTCCCAGTGGGCGATGTGGTAGGCGACGATCGCGTCCCCGAGTGCGGCGTCGGACATGACCATGTAGTCCAGGGCGAGCCCGGAGGGGTGGCCGTTGGGGTCGGTGGCGCTGGCCCGCGTCCCACCGATGGTGATGCCGGCGGCGCCCGGCACGTTCGTCACGACGGCGTCCGCGGCGGCCTGCGCGCGCGGCTGCACCGGACCGGCGCTGTTGGTGATCTGGGCGACCGCGGACGACGAGGCAACGGTCGCCACCGCGGCCGGAGCCACCGCGGCCGGAGCCGGAGCCGGGGCGGGAGCC
>NZ_JAPVBI010000003.1:17744-127059 GCF_026967925.1 Modestobacter sp. VKM Ac-2985
GGGGCCGGGGCGGGAGCCGGGGCCGGGGCGGGAGCCGGGGCCGGGGCGGGAGCCGGGGCCGGGGCGGGAGCCGGGGCCGGGGCGGGAGCCGGGGCGGCTTCGGGGGCGGGTGTCACAGCCGCCTCGGGTGCCGGTGCGCCGTCCTCCAGGCCGAGGGTGAACCGCAGCTGCCCTTCGGAGCGGGAGTCGGCGCGCCAGCCGTCGAGGTCGCGGTTGCGCTCGTAGAGCGCCCGCCAGGACCCGCCGTTGGCCTCCAGGAGCGCGGCGATCGCGGCGCGCCGCTCGACCGTCTCCTGGTCTGCCGGGACGGCGGCGGGTGCAGCGGCTGCTGCGGGGGGCGCGGTGGTGGTGTGGGCCTGTGCCGGGAAGGCCAGGAGCCCGAGCGTGACGGCGGAGACGCCGGCCACGACGAGGGGGCGGACGAGACGAGGTGCGGAGTGCTTGGGCATGGTGATCTCCGATCACCGCCTGAGGGGTTAGCTGTCGGGTTCGGGCGATCGGTGCCCGGCCGGCGATGCCGGCTTCACCCCGAGACGAGCCGACCGGTCGTCGGCGCGTCGTGTGCGGTGGTTCCCCCACCCCTGCCTTGACGAGTTGCGGATGACGGTCGGCAGGCAGGGTTGGGCGGGCCGGCGTCACGCCCACTGTGTCGGCGCGACGGGCACGTTATGGAAAAGAGACCGGGCTGTCCTCGTGACGCATCTCACGCCTCCGGCGTGCCGCCGACGGCACGCCGACCGGCGGCCGGAACTGGTGTCGGTGGCGAGTCGGTCCGGCTGAGCAGCCGCCGTCGGTGACCTCTCTCCCCTGTGGGCAAGGCCACGAGCCGGACCCTCGTCGTCGGCGGTGCGTGCCGTCGGGGATCCGTAGCCTGGCGGAGTGCCTTCCACGACCCCGGGCCGCCGGCAGCACCTGACCCGCCTGCCGGACCGCGCGCGGAAGGCGATCTCGGGATCCGGGCCGCCGACGGCGCCCTTCGCGCTGCGTGCCCGGCCCAGCCCGGTCGATGCAGGCACCGCCCGCTCGGCCCTCGGTCTGGCCCTCCGCATCGGGGAGTCGATGATGGCGGTCGGTGCCTCCGCGGCCGACGTGACCGCCACGGTGCTCCGGGTCGCCGCGGCCTACGGGTTGACCGACTGCCAGGTCGACATCACCTTCACGTCGCTGACCATCAGCTGGGACCCGGACGACGTCCCGCCGCTGATGCTGATGCGCATCGTCCGACCCCGGGGGCTGGACTACACCCGGCTGCAGGGGATCACCGACCTCGCGGCGGCGATCAAGGCCGAGGGCCTGGGCCTGGAGGACGCGCACCGCCAGCTGGACGACGTCCTGACCGCACCGCACCCCTACCGCCGCTCGATCCACGCACTCGGCTGGTCGGGTGTGGCGGGCTGCGTCGCCTTCCTGCTCGGTGGTGGCTGGCTGGTGGCCCTGGTCGCGGCGGTGACCACCGCCGCGATCGAGCAGACGATCCGCGCGCTCGACCGGCGCGGGCTCCCGATGTTCTTCCAGCAGGTGGCCGGTGCGGCGGTGGCCACGACAACGGCCGTCCTGCTCGTCGCCTGGGACGTGCAGGTCCGTACCTCGCTGGTCGTCGCCGCCGGGATCGTGGTGCTCCTGGCGGGCCTCTCCTTCGTGGGCGCCGCGGAGGACGCGATCAGCGGCTTCCCGGTCACCGCCGCGGCCCGGGGCTTCGAGGTGCTGACGCTGACGACCGGGATCGTCGTCGGCATCGCCGCGGTCCTGGACCTGGCGCAGCGGGCCGAGGTGCCGCTGCGGGTGCTCGACCCGTCGCCGGCGGCGGCGCCGCCCGCCGTCGCCCTGCTCGCCGCGGCCGGGATGGCCGGAGCCTGGGCACTGGCCTCGCACGCCCGCCCGGCCGCCATCGGAGTCGCCACGGCGGCCGGCGCGCTGGCCTGGACGACGGCGTCGGGGACCGCCGCCTTCGGTGCCGGTCCCGCGGTGGCGAGTGCGGCGGCGGCCGTGGTCGCCGGGTTCTGCGGGGAGTCGCTGACCGAGCGGCTCCGCATCCCGCCCCTGCTGCTCGCGGTCTGCAGCATCGTCCCGCTGCTGCCCGGGCTGACCATCTACCGGGGCCTCTTCGCGATCGTCGTCGAGGGAGACGTCGGCCGTGGGGTGAACGGACTCGTCGGGGCCGCGGCGATCGGGCTGGCGCTCGCCGCCGGTGTCGTGCTGGGCAGGTTCTTCGGCCGGCCGCTGGGCGCCCGGGGCGACCGCTTCGACCGACGGGTGCGCCGGCAGGCGACCAGCGCCCCCTGAGCCACCCGGGAATCCCCGCGCGTCCCGGCGTCGAGGCGGCGGGCGCCCGAGCGGCAGCCTCCGGGGCGCGGCCTCCCGCTCTCGGTCGGACGGGACGGACCCGGGTGCGCGAAAGGGCGAGAGCGGGTGCGCGCGATGGTCGTCGACCGGAGCGGTCCGGCCCGAGGGTCGACCGGACAGCGGACCCGGCTCGCCCGTCGAGACCGGGCCCCGCCCCCGTCCCGCGCTGGAGAGAACGAGGCCCTCATGTCCGCACGCCGTCATCGAGCCACCGCCGTCGTCGTCGCCCCGCTCGCGGTGACCCTGGCCCTCACCGGCTGCAGCACGACGACCGAGAGCGGCAGCGCCGCGGCCGCTCCGGAGGGCGGCGACACCGAGGTCGACACGATCCTCTTCGACTTCCCGTTCACGTCCCTGCCGATCTACGCGGTGCTGAGCCAGCAGATGCAGGACTACGCCGCGGAACAGGGCGTGACGGTCGAGTTCACCAACGACAACAGCGACCTGTCGACGCAGGTGTCGAACCTGACCACCTACCTCAACAGCGACGTGGACGCGGTGGTGTCCTTCCCGATGGACCCGGCCAGCGTCACCTCGATCGCGCAGCAGTACCTGGACGCCGGGAAGTACTGGGTCACCTACGGCGGTGACCTGGAGAACCAGAGCAGCACGCTGCAGTTCAGCTTCACCGAGTCCGGGCGGATGCTCGGGGAGGACGCCGGCCAGTGGGCGCGGGAGAACCTCGGCGAGGCCCCCACGGTGCTGGTGCTGGAGGACCAGCTGACCCAGATCGGGCAGGAGCGGACCAACGGCATCCTCGAGGGGCTGCGCGCCGCCGCCCCGGACGCCGAGATCGTCGCCCAGCAGCAGGCGGTCACCCCGCAGGAGGCGCTCACGGTCACCAACTCGGTGCTGGCCTCGGACCCCGACGTGGACATGGTGCTGGCCGCCGTCGGTGACGCCGCCCAGGGCGCCTACCAGGCCCTGCTGTCCTCCGGCCGGGCCGCGGACGACCCGGAGACCTACGTCGGGGGCCTGGACGGCAACCTCTCGCTGTTCCAGGAGATGCAGAAGGGCAACGTCGTGCGGGGCGTGGTCACCGTCAAGTCCGAGGACATCGTGCAGGCGACCATCGACATCCCGCTGGCCCTTGGCCGCGGTGAGGAGCCGGACACCGACGTCCCGGTGTACCTGGTCACCCCCGACAGCCCCGACCTGCAGGAGTACATCACCGCCTTCGGCGGCTGAGCCGCCGGGAGCGGCGGTCGGCCCCCGGGCTGCCGCTCCCGGCCCCTGTCCCGACGCCCCTGACGACAGGACGCCCGCATGACCGTCTCCATCCGTGGCCTCACCAAGAGGTACGGCCCCACTCTGGCGCTCGACCACGTCGACCTGCACATCGCCGCGGGTGAGGTGCACGCCCTGCTGGGCCACAACGGCGCCGGCAAGTCCACGGTGATCAAGTGCCTCGGCGGTGGCACCGCACCCAGCGCCGGCTCGATCACGATCGGGGGGACGACGCACGACGCCCTGGACCCCCGGTCCTCCATCGCCGCGGGCATCGCCGTGATCTACCAGCACCTGAGCCTCATCGACCGGCTCGACGTCACCGAGAACCTCTTCCTCGGCCAGGAGACGACGACGGCGGGGGTCTTCCTGCGCCGGGCCGACCAGCGGGCGCGCGCGGTGCGCCTGCTGGAGCGGGTGGGTCTGGACGTCTCCCCGGACACCCCGGTCCGGCAGCTGACCATCGGCCAGCGGCAGCTGGTCGAGATCGCGAAGGCGCTGAGCCGGGACGCACGGCTGCTCGTCCTGGACGAGCCGAGCGCCGCGCTGTCCCCGGTGGAGTCACGCCGGCTGGCCGACCTGGTGCGAACGCTCAAGGCCGAGGGGATCGCCGTCCTGTACGTGACCCACCTGCTCAACGAGGTCGTCGAGCTCGCCGACCGCACCACGGTGCTGCGGGACGGGCGGGTCGTGTGGTCCCAGCCGATGGCCGGGGTGAGCAAGACGGACCTGGTCACCGCGGTGAGCGGCCGCGCGCACGGGGCGGCGGTGGCGCCTCGGCCGGTGGACCCGGACACGCCCCCGGCGCTGGCCGTCGACCACCTGCAGGCACCGGGCCTGCACGACGTCTCCCTGGTGGTCCGCCCCGGGGAGATCGTCGGCCTCTACGGGCTGGTCGGGTCCGGCCGGTCGCGGCTGCTGGAGACCCTCTTCGGTCGCCGGCCGGCCACCTCCGGCACGGTCGCCGTGGACGGGCGCGCGGTGCGGGTCCGCCGTCCCGACGACGCGCTCCGCGCGGGGCTGGCGCTCGTCCCCGGTGACCGGCTCCGGCAGGGGCTCTTCGGCTCCCTGTCCTCCGGGGAGAACACCGTGCTGCGGGTCATGTCGCTGACCGCGCGTGCGGGGTGGCGCCGTCCCCGCGCGGAGCGGGAGGTCTTCCGGAGCACCGCAGCCGCCTTCGGACTGCGCCCGGCGGACCCGGAGGTCCCGGTGTCCCGGCTGTCCGGCGGCAACCAGCAGAAGGTGCTCATCGCCCGCTGGGTCAACGACCGGGCCGGCACCCGGGTGCTGCTGCTGGACGACCCGACCCAGGGCGTCGACGTCGGCGCCCGGGCCGAGATCTACGAGGTGCTGCGCCAGGTGGCCGCCGAGCGCGGCCTGGCGGTGCTGTTCGCCAGCAACGACC
Organism: Modestobacter sp. VKM Ac-2985; assembly: GCF_026967925.1. GTDB lineage: Bacteria > Actinomycetota > Actinomycetes > Mycobacteriales > Geodermatophilaceae > Modestobacter. The sequence goes on from NZ_JAPVBI010000003.1 coordinate 22,720, forward strand.
CCGACGAGGTGGTCGCGCTGGCCCAGCGGTGCCTGGTGATGCGCCGGGGCCGGGTCGTCGACGACCTCGACATGCGCGACACCGACGAAGAACAGCTGCTCGACCTCATCCACAGCGAGCTGGAGCCCTCCTGATGACGACCGCCTCACCTCCCACCGTCGACGGAGCCGACCGTCGTCCCCCGTCCACCGGGCACGCGGCCGCGGCACCCTCCCCGGTGGCCGCTGCCGCGGGCTGGCTGGTCAAGAACCCGCTGCTCGTCCTGCTGGTGGTGATGGTGGCCGGCGTGCAGCTGGCCACCGGGTCGCAGCTGGGCTGGGGGAACCTGCGCGGGGTCCTCCTGGACGCGGCGGTCATCGCGATCGTCGCCGCCCCGGTCGCGATGCTGGTGATCGCCGGCTACATCGACCTGTCGGTCGGGTCGACCCTCGCCCTGGGCGGGGTGGTGGCCGGCAAGGTCGTGCAGTCCGGCGGGTCCCCGCTGGTCGCCGTCGGGTGTGCGCTGCTGGCCGGGGCCGCGGTCGGGGTGGTCAACGCCGTGCTGGCCACGGTGTTCGGGCTCTCCTCCTTCATCGTGACCCTGGGCATGCTCACCGCCGTCCGCGGCGTCGCCCAGCTGGTCAGCCCGTTGCCGCTGAGCAACTTCGGGGAGGCCTTCGGCTTCCTGGGCATCGGCAACGTCGCCGGGATCCCGCTGCCGGTGCTGCTGGCCGTGGCCGTGCTGCTGGCCGCCGGGGTGTTCCTCACCCGCACGCCCGCCGGGCGGCACGTCTACGCGATCGGGGTGAACCGGGAGGCCGCCTACCTGTCGGGGGTCGACGTGCGGCGCATCCCGTTCCTGCTGTTCGTCACCAGCGGGGCCGCGGCCGGGCTGGCCGGCGCCATCACCGTCGCCCGGCTCAACAGCGCCCCGGCCGGCCAGCTCGGCGCCGGGTTCGAGCTGTCGGTGATCACCGCCGTGCTGCTCGGCGGGATCGCGCTCACCGGCGGCGAGGGCAGCATGGTCGACGTCCTGGTCGGGGTGCTGTTCATGGGGCTGCTGCGCAACGGCCTCACGCTGCTGGGCGTCACCACCTTCTGGCAGAACGTCGCCAGCGGCCTCGCGCTGGTCGCGGCGATCGCCATCGCCGCCGGTACCCACGCCGTCCGCGGGAGGATGCAGGCCCGGGAGGCCCACCGGCCCGACGAGCCGGCCGCGACCGGCTGAGCCGGGGGCCCGGCCGGGGGCTGGTGCCCTCGGCCGGGCCGCCGGCGGGTGGTCGGGCTGCGGGGCGGGTCAGGACCGGTCGACGGACACCCGCGGGTCGAAGGGCACCGTGCCCACGTCCACGGCCACCTGCCCGCCGTCGACCGGGATGACCGCCGCGTTGACGTAGCGCGCCTGGTCCGACAGCAGCCAGGCGATGCACGCGGCGACCTCGTCGGCGCCGGCCGGCCGGCGCGCGGGGACCAGCGAGGTCACGAGCGCGTAGGCGGCGTCGCCGTCGAGGCCGCGGGGACCGCCGAACTCCGCCATCTCCGCATCCGCCATCTCGGTCGCCGTCCAGCCGGGGCACACCACGTTCGCCCGCAGCCCCTGGGGGCCGTAGTCGACGGCCAGGGACTGGGTGAGTGCGGTGGCGGCCGCCTTCGAGGCGGCGTAGACCGACATCTCGGCGCTGGCCCGCAGGCCGGCCACCGAGGCCACGGTGACCACCGCGCCCCGGGCCGCCAGCAGGTGCGGCAGCGCCGCCCGGAGCACGTGGTACAGGCCGCCGACGTTGACCCGCAGCGTCGCCTCGAACGCCTCGGGGGAGACGTCCAGCAGCGCCCCGGGGTGCATCACCCCGGCGTTGAGCACCAGGCCGTCGAGCCGGCCGAAGTGCTCGACGGTGCGCTCGACGACCCGGGCGGCATCCGCCGGGTCGGCGACGTCGCCGGTCACGGCGAGCCCACCGGTCTCCTGCGCCGTCCGCTGCAGCGGCTCCGGCCGGCGACCGCAGACGGCGACGCGGGACCCGGTGCGCGCCAGCGTGCGGGCGGTCGCCGCGCCGATGCCGGCGCCGCCGCCGGTGACCAGCGTGACCGGGCCGGAGCTCACGGGGTGCTGACCGGCGGCACGCCCGGGCCCGTCGCGCGGGTCACGCCTGCGCGGCCGGGGCGTCGGCGGTGTGCACCAGCCGGCCGGCGAACCAGGTGCACAGCACCTGGGTGGCGTGCACCTGCGAGGGGTCCACGGTGAAGACGTCGCGGTCCAGGACGATGAAGTCCGCCGACCGGCCCGGGGTGAGCCGTCCGGTCACCTCACCGAGGCCCATCGCCTCGGCCGGGTGCGTGGTGAAGGCGGTGACCGCCTCCTGCACGGTCAGCGCCTGCCCGGGGTTGAGCGCACCGGGCACCGCCGGGTCGGGGTTCCGCCGGGTGACCATCGCCTCCAGCCCGGTCCACGGGTCCGGGGTGGGCGCCGCGCACGGCCAGTCCGACCCGGCGGCGACCAGCGCACCCGAGTCGACGAAGTCGCGGAACGGCCAGGAGGCCGCGACGACCTCCTCGGGCACGTGGGCGGCGATGCTGTCCTGGATCACCCCGGGGAACCAGATGTAGGGGGAGGCGTCGGCGACCACGTCGAGGGCGGCGAAGCGGCGCAGGTCGTCGGGGTGCACGTACTCGGCGTGCGCGATCTGGAACCGCGGCCCGGGGCCTCGGCGGGAGCGCACCTGCTCCACGGCGTCCAGCACGAGCCGCACGGAGGCGTCCCCGGTCGCGTGGAACTTCGCGCCCAGACCGAGGTCGTGGCACCGCTCGACCTCCGCGACGAGGTCGGGCAGGTCGTAGTAGAGGTCGCCGGTCGTGGCCGGTTCGCCGTGCCGGCACAGGTAGGGCTCCAGCAGCGCCGTCGTCCGGGTCATCGGGACCCCGTCCAGCACGATCTTCACGAAGTCCGGCCGGACCAGGTCGCTGCGCTGCGCCCGCGCCTCGGCGATGAGCTCCCCGCCCACCGGGCCGTCCTCGAGGAAGGGCCGCACCGGGAGGGAGGCGACCACGCGCAGCGTCAGCCCGCCCTCCGCCTCGAGCTCGCGGAGCGCGGCCAGGGGCGCGCCCATCGTGGCGGCCTCCTGGACGCTGGTGATGCCGTAGGAGTTCAGCACGCGGACCGCGGTGGCGACCGCCTCCCGGATGCGGGCCTGCGGGTCGGCGACCGAGGCGGCGAACGCCGACTCCGCCCGCGCCGAGGCCAGCTCGTGCAGCACGCCGGTGAGCCGGCCGGCGTCGTCCCGGACGTAGCGGCCGCCCTCGACGTCCGGGGTGTCCGGGCCCACGCCCATCAGCTCGAGCGCCCGGGAGCTGACCCAGCGGTTGTGCATGGTGTCGTCGCGCAGCAGCACCGGCCGCCCGCCGCTGGCCTCGTCGAGGGCGAGCCGGTGACGCTCCTCGGCCAGCTGCCCGACCAGGGTGCTGCCGAGGATCCCGCCGACGACCCAGGCGTCCGGCTCCAGCCGGTCGGCCCAGGTGCGCACCTTCGCCAGCACGTCGGCCAGCGAGTCGCTCGGCAGCAGCGGCAGCTCGAACGCCGCCTGGGCCCCGGCCAGGTTCAGGTGCACGTGCCCGTCGACCAGCCCCGGCAGCACCAGCGACCCGGCCAGGTCGTGCACCTCGGTGTCCGGCCCGCGGTGCGGCGCGACCTCCTCGACCGTGCCGACCGCCAGCAGCACCCCGTCGCGGACCGCCAGCGCCTCGGCCCACGGGTGCGCCGGGTCCGACGTCCAGATGCGGCCTCCGGTGACGAGGAGGTCAGCGGGGAGCGGGGTGAGGGACATCGGGCCTCCGGGCGGGCGTGGGCGGCTGGGGACGTGCGACGCCCGGGGCCGCGGGGTGGACGGCCGGCCGAGCGGGCGACCGGCCGACCGGCGACCGGCCGTGCCGACACCGGCCAGTCCACGACACCACGTCGGTCGGGGTCGACCATCCCGCGCACGCCCGGCCGCCATTTCGTGCACGGCGCCGGTGGGCCACGGCGGGTCAGGCCGCGGTCGTCTGCCGACGGCGGAGCTCGGCGGGGGACTCGCCGAAGGCCGAGCGGAACTGCCGGGCGAGATGGGTGACGTCGAGGATCCCCCAGCGGGCCGCGATCGACGCCGTGCTGCGCCCGGCGAACGTGGGGTCGAGCAGATCGCGGCGGATCCGCTCGAGCCGGCGGCGCCGGATCCACGCGGCGGCGGTGAACCCCTCCTGGGCGCACATCTTGTGCACCTGGCGCACCGAGACACCGAGCGCCAGCGCGATCGACTCGACCCCCAGATCAGGGTCGCCGAGGTGCGCCAGCGCGTGGGAGCGCACCCGGTCGGCGAGGGTCGGTCCGCTGCCGCCGGGGAGCTCCGGGAGGCCGGCGTAGACCGCGAGCATCATCGACACCAGGGCGTCACCGAGGTGGCAGGCCGCGGGGGAGCCGCCCATCCCGGCGTCCTCGCACCTGGCCAGCTCCGCCAGCATCAGCGTCAGCGCCCGGGCCGGACCGCCTGTGGCGGGCACCGGCACCGCGGTGCGCTCGCTGAACGGCCGCAGGTGCGGCTGGAGCCGGTCCCGCGGCACGGCGACGACGACCGCCGCCCAGTCCGGGCCCGCGCTGTCCAGCTCGTAGGCCCGGGTCGTCTCGTAGACCGCCAGGTCGTCGGGTCGCACCTCGCCCCGGCGGCCGTCCTGGCTGAGCCGGCTGACGCCCTGCCGCTGCCAGATCAGCTTGACGAACTCCGGGTCGGTGGAGCTGAGCAGGCGCCCGGTGCGGGACACCGAGTTGGGGCTGGTCCGCAGTGCGGTGACCAGCAGCCCGTCGGCCGTGGCGCTGCGCAGCCGGCCGCGGAAGGCGATGCCGTCGACCGGGCGCACGCGCACGGGGGCGCAGGCCGAGGACACCGCCGTCTGGAAGGTGTCGAGGGCGCAGTCGGCGTCGGCTGCCGAGGAGCCGGCCGGCACAGGTCGTCGGAGCAGCTGGCCCACGGGGTGTCGTCCGGCCGACGGAGCGAGAGGGGGCACGACCACGAGGCACCTCGATCCACTCGAAAAACGAACGACGCGTCCGTTAAGAGAGGAACCGTAGGTCACGTGTGACGTGGTGCACAAGCGGCTGCGCGAGAGCACGGGGACTGTGCCGGCCGGGGAGCGCACCCCCGCGCCCGCCCCGGCCGGTCGGCCGGGCCGGCCGGGAGCGAGCCCTGCACCTCGACCCGCACCCCGCCGGGCCACCAGGTGCCGGCCGGCCCAGCCGGGCAGCACCGTCGGACGGGACAGCTCGTCGTCCCCCCTCGGTCCAGGGCACCACGGGGGGCTCGGTGCCGTGGACCGCCCACCGCCGTCCGGCGGCCAGGTCGCGCGTCCCCGTCAGGGTGCCGGGTCGGCGACGACGCGGTTCTCGCAGCGCCCCAGCCCGCTCACCTCCGTGGTGACCACCTGCCCCGTCTCGAGGTAGCGGGCCGGCTTGCGGGCGTGGCCCACGCCGCCGGGGGTGCCGGTGGCGATCACGTCACCGGGGCGCAGGGTGCCCATGGTCGACACGTACTCCACCAGCGCGACCGGGTCGAACAGCAGGTCACCCGTGCTGTCCTGCTGGACGGTCTCGCCGTCGATCGCGGTGCGGATGTCCAGCGTCGGCCGCACCCCGCCGGGGAGCTCGTCGGGGGTGACGAGCCACGGCCCCAGCGGTGTGGTGGCCTCCCAGTTCTTGCCCTGCAGCCACTCGCGGGTGCGGAACTGCCAGTCCCGGCAGGTCACGTCGTTGAGCACGGCGAACCCGGCGATCGCCCGCTCGGCGTCCGCGCCGCGGGCTCGCCGGACCGGCGCGCCGATGACGACGGCGAGCTCGCACTCCCAGTCCAGCTGGGTGGTCTCCGGCGGCTTGACGATGTCGTCGTTCGCCCCCACCAGCGTGTCGGCGTACTTGCTGAACAGCGTCGGGTGGTCGGGCAGGTCCCGGCCCATCTCCAGGATGTGGTTCCGGTAGTTGAGCCCCACGCAGACGATCTTGCCGGGACGTGGCACCACCGGTGCGAACGCGGCGCCGCGGGCCTGCGCCACCGGATCGGTCGCCGCGGCGGCGCGTTCCTCCCACCCCGGGGTGGCGAGGAGCTCACCGAGGTCGGCGGCGACCAGGTCGACGAGGTGGTCGTCCTCGACCCGCACCGCGCGGGTGCTGCCGTCGAGGGTGCGGATGGTGGCCAGCTTCACGGGGTGTCTCCGATCTGGACGCGGTCGAGGTGCAGGGCTTCGAAGACCGGGGTGTCGCTGAACCGGAAGAGGTCCAGCGCGCCGGAGTCGGAGTCCGACGTGTCGGCCTCCGAGCGCACCGACAGCGGCTGCCACGAGGGCACCACGAACAGGTCACCGCGCCCCACCCGCCAGGAGGCGTCGCCGACGGTCACCGTGCCGGTGCCGTCGAAGACCTGGTAGACCGACGAGCCGGCCTCGCGGCGGGGAGTGGTCTCGGTGCCGCGGCGGATGCGGTGCACCTCGGCCCGGATGGTCGGGAGGACGTCGCCGCCGGTGGTCGGGTTGCTGAAGCGGACGGCGGCGTGCCCGGGCTCGACCACGCCCGGGTGTCCCTCGGCCTCCAGCTCGAGCTGGTCGACCAGTGCGGCGTCGGTGTCGGCCCAGCGGTAGTTCAGCAGCGGCGTGCCCGGGCTGGCGCCGGGGGCGGAGACCGGGCGCAGGCCGGGGTGGCCCCACAACCGCTGGGAGCGGGAGCGCTCCGGCGTGCCGCGCTCGGCGTCGCTGATCCGGTCGCGGCCGAACTCGAAGAACTGTGCCTCGGCGTTGTACTGGAAGGGGATGTCCAGGCCGTCGATCCAGGCCATGGGGCGGTCTGCGGCGTTGTGGTGGGCGTGCCAGTTCCACCCGGCCTGCGGCAGGAAGTCACCGCGGCGCATCGGCACCGGGTCCCGTCCGACGACGGTCCACACGCCCTCACCCTCGACGACGAAGCGGAAGGCGTGCTGGGTGTGCCGGTGCTCGGGGGCGTCCTCCCCGGGCATCAGGTACTGGATGGCCGCCCACAGCGTCGGGGTGGCGTACGGCTTGCCACCCAGCGCCGGGTTGGCCAGCGCGACAGCTCGTCGCTCACCGCCCCGGCCGACGGGGACCAGGTGCCCGGCCCGGTCGGCGAGCCGGAGCAGGTTCTCCCAGCGCCACACGTGCGGAACGGCCCGCGAGCGGGGGTGGGCCGGCATCAGGTCACCGATCTCGGTCCACAGCGGGACGAGCAGCTCCTGCTCGAACCCGCGGTACAGCGCCGCCAGCTCCGGCGTGGGGGTGGGCTGGTCGGGGGCGTCCACGGCGGTCAGCGAGACCGGCGAGGCCAGTTGCGTCATTGCGGCTCCTCCCTCATCACGGTGGTGCAGTGGGCCGACCGTGCCCGTATGTCGGAGCGAGGGATAGTCTTTTCTGCTGTGAGGAACAGGCCCACCTATGCGATCGCGTCGGTCGACTCGGCCCTGCTGCTGGCGGCCCTGGTGCAGCAGGAAGGGCCGATGCGGGTCACCGATGCGGCCGCGCGCCTGGGGGTGTCCGTGTCCACGGCGCACCGGTTGTTCGGGATGCTCGTCTACCGCGACTTCGCCGAGCAGCTGCCGGACCGCCGCTACGGCTCCGGCCCGCTGCTGCGGGGCGGCGGGCTGCCGCAGGAGCCGGTCGCCCGGCTCCGGGAGGTGGCGTTGCCGCACCTGCGCCGGTTGGTGGACGACGAGGGCGAGACGGTGAACCTGACGGTGCTGGCCGGACGCGACGTGCGCTTCGTCGCCAGCGTCGAGTGCGCGCACGTCCTGCGGGTCGGTGACCGCACCGGCCGCACCCTGCCCGCCCACCTCAGCTCCGGGGGCAAGGTGCTGCTCGCGATGCTCCCGGCAGAGACCGTCGAGGCGCTGCTCGGCGACCTCGACGCCGCCACCGTGGACCGGCTGCAGCGCGAGCTGCGCGCCGTCCGCCGGCGCGGCCACGCGGTGAACGACCAGGCGACGGAGGCCGGGGTGACCGCGCTCGGGGTCGCCGTCCCGGGAGCTGGGACGGCGACCCGGGCGGCGCTCTCGCTGGCCATGCCCAGCGTCCGCTGGTCGCGTCAGGCCGTTCCGGGGTGGGTGGCGGCGCTGACCGGGACGGCCGCGGCGATCGCCGCCGAACTCGCGGACGGGTGAGGGGCGGTCCCGCGTCCCACCCGTCCGCGAGGTGGGCGGGGGCCGGTGGTCACACCAGCAGCTGCAGCGTGCACCCTCCCGGCAGGTCGACGGCCGAGGTGCCGATGCGCAGCTGGTGGGCGCCCGGCTCGTACTGCCAGCCCTCGGCCCAGTACGCCAGGTACCGGGTGTCCACGGCGACGTCGACCCGGGCGGTCTGCCCGGCGGGGACGCGGACGGCGGCCGAGCCGACCAGCCACCGCACCGGCCGGTCCACGACGGAGTCCGGCCGCTCGGCGTACACCTGCACGACCTCCTTGCCGGCGCGCTCGCCGGTGTTGGTCACCTCGACCGTCACGGTCACCACCTCGCCGGGGGCTGCCTCGGCCGGGGCGTCGACGGCGGTCAGCTCGAAGGTCGTGTAGCCCTGCCCGCTGCCGAACCACCAGGCCGGCTGCGCGCCGGACCGCAGCCAGGCGCGGTAGCCGATGTGGACGCCCTCGGCGTACTCGACCACCCCGTCGACGGGGGTGCAGCTGAGCACCGGCACGTCGGCCTCGGTGGCCGGCCAGGTGGTGGGCAGCCGGCCGCCCGGCTCGGCGACCCCGAGCAGCACGTCGGCGACCGCGTTGCCGAACTCCTGGCCGCCGAACCAGCCGATCAGCAGGGCGGCGACGTCCTCCCGCCACGGCATGAGCACCGGGGCCCCGGCGTTCACCAGGACGACGGTGCGCGGGTTGGCCGCGACGACGGCGCGGACGAGGTCGTCCTGCCGCCCGGGCAGGGCGAGGGAGTCCCGGTCGTAGCCCTCGGACTCCACCACCGAGTTGGTGCCGACGACCACGAGGGCCACGTCGGCGGCCGCGGCGGCCTGCGCCGCCGCGGCGATCAGTGCGTCGGGGTCGTCGTCGGCGGGCTCGGTGCCCAGCCGCAGGGACAGCGCCCGGGCGTTGAAGCCGGCCCGGTCACCGAGGTCGAGGACCAGTCGGACGTCCAGCGGGGCACCGGCGGTCAGCCGCACCTCGGCGGAGGCGTTCGGCGGGCTCAGGAACGCCGCGCCGAGGTCGGTGCCCACCGGGGTGAGGGTCTCGTCGATCAGCAGCTCGCCGTCCACGTACAGCTGCGCCCGGCCCACCAGGGCGAACCCGAGCCGCACCGTGGCCGACTCGGCGGGGGTCCAGCGGGTGCTCAGCTCGTAGCCGGCGGCGGGCTCGATGGGGGCGTCGCCGCCGAAGTACACCAGGTCGCTCGATCGGCGGTCCTCGCCGAACAGCTCGGTGCCGTCGGGGGCCAGGAACCGGGCCCGGAGCCCGGGTGCGCCGCTGACCGGGTTGGTGAGCTGGGGGAGCGGCAGCTCGACGACCCCGCTCTGCACGACCGCGCCGACGGAGTAGCCGACGTCCACGCCGGGCAGCGCGGCCCGCAGGCCGTCGAGTGGGGACACGGTGGACTCGGGGACGACGGTGGCGCTGCCGCCGCCCTGGGTGCGGGCGGCCGCCGCGTTGTTGCCGATCACCGCGACCGAGCGCAGCGCAGCGGCGTCCCAGGGGAGCGCCGGTCGCCCGTCGGGGCTGCGGTTCTCCAGCAGCACGGTGCCCTCGGCGGCTGCCTCGCGGGCGAACGCGATCCCGTCCTCGACCCAGACCGGCTCCGCGGGGGAGGAGTCGCCCAGTGCACCGACCCGCTGGGCCAGGGTGAGCAGGCGCAGCACCTTGCGGTCGACGACGGCCTCGTCGACCTCCCCGTCGCGGACCGCGGCGACCAGCGCGTCGCCCCACGGGCCGTCCGGGCCGGGCATGACCAGGTCCTGGGACGCCGTCGCGGACGCCAGGCTGCGGACCGCCGTCCAGTCGCTGATCACGACGCCGTCGAAACCCCACTCGCTGTTCAGCGGGGTCTCCAGCAGCTCGTTCTCGGTGACCGTGGTGCCGTTGACCGCGTTGTAGGCGCTCATCACCACCCAGGCCCGGGCCTCGGTGACGGCCTTCTCGAACGCCAGCAGGTAGACCTCGCGCAGGGTGCGCTCGTCGGCCCGGACGTCGGCGGTGAAGCGGTCGGTCTCGAAGTCGTTGGCCACGTAGTGCTTCGGGGTCGCGCCGACGCCGTTGTCCTGCACCCCGCTCACGTAGGCGGCGGCGAGCTCGCCGGTGAGCACCGGGTCCTCGCTGAACGCCTCGAAGTGCCGGCCGCCCAGTGGTGAGCGGTGCAGGTTGATCGTGGGGCCGAGGACGACGTCGACGTCCTTGCGCCGGGCCTCGACCGCGGCGGCGGCGCCGTAGCGGCGGGCGACGTCGGTGTCCCAGGCCGCGGCCAGCGCGGTGGCCGAGGGCAGGTTGAGCGAGGGGTCGCGCTCGTCCCAGAGCTCGCCGCGGACGCCGGAGGGACCGTCGGAGACCAGCATGCGGCGCAGCCCGATCCGCTCGATCGGCCAGGTGGTCCAGAAGTCGCGGCCGGTGAGCAGCTGCACCTTCTCCTCGAGGGTGAGCGCCGCGAGGGCCTCGGTGACGCGTGGGTCGGGACGTGCCGGCGTGGTCGTCATGGGATCCGTTCGATCGGGGCGGTCGCGGATGCGGCACGCGAACGACGCCAGGACAGGGGAGCGGGTGACCTGGCCCACTCTACTTCTCCTACCGAGTGCTCGGTAGGTATGCGGCCGCACCGACGAGTGGACGTCATGCCAGCGACCCCGATCGAGGCACTCACTTACCGAACAATCGGTAAGTGGGCCGGCACGTGGCATGATCTCGATCACGGGGTCGGGTGCCCGGACAACGGTCCGTTCGGTGGTGAGGGGTTCTGCAGTGGTGGCTGAACGCATCGAGGGGCTGCGCCTGCCGCGGACGCAGCGCCGGCAGCAGATCCTGGCGGCGGCCGCTCAGGCCTTCGCCGAGACCGGGTTCCACGGCACCAGCCTGGCCGACGTAGCGACCCGGGTCGGGGTGTCCCAGCCCGGGCTGCTGCACCACTACCCGAACAAGCAGGCGCTGATCCTGGCCGTCCTCGAGGAGCGCGACGAGGAGGACTCCCGCTACCTCGACGAGACCTTCCGCGAGGCGGACCCCAGCGTCGTGGACTGGCTGATGGCGCTGTGCGAGCGCAACGCGCAGCGGCCGGAGCTGGTCCGGCTGTTCACGGTCACGGCCGCGGAGAGCCTCGACCCGGCGCACCCGGCGCACGAGTTCTTCCAGGTGCGCTACCAGCGCATCCGCACCATGGTCGCCCACCGGATCAGGGTCGACCAGGACAGGGGCCGGCTCGCTCGGAGGGTGGACCCGGAAGGTCTCGCGTCGGAGTTGATGGCTCTGATGGACGGGCTGCAGCTGCAGTGGCTCATGCAGCCACCGGTCGACATGTGCGGCCTGCTCGAGACGTCGCTGCGGCGGCTCGCGGCGGGCCCCGATGGTCAGACCGGGGCGGCGTCGCAGGTCGGGGCTCGCCAGGATGCCTGAGGGCGCGACGGCGGAGCGGCGGGCAGACCGCCGGTTCCCGCGGCGGGTGTACGGCACGGGGGAGGAGCCGGACCCCCGGTTCAGCCTGGCCAACGAGCGCACCTTCCTCGCCTGGATGCGCACCTCGCTGGCGCTGCTGGCCGCCGGTGTGGCGCTGGAGGCGCTCGACCTCCCGATCGAGGAGGGCGTCCGTCTGGCCAGCGCGCTGGTCTTCATCGTGCTGGGTCTGCTGGCGCCCGTGCAGGCGTGGTTCGGCTGGGTGGCGACCGAGCGGGCGATGCGGCAGTCCCGGCCGCTGCCCTCCCCGCGGCTGGGCCTCCTGACCGCGGTCGGCGTCACCGTGGCCGGGTTGCTGGTGCTGATCGGGCTCTTCCTGCGGTGACCCGTTCCTCGGGCCGGGTGTTCGACGCCGGTCTCCAGGCCGAGCGCACCGCGCTGGCCTGGCGGCGCACCGCGCTGGCCATGGCCGTGGGGGCGGTCGGTGCCGGCCGGCTGGCCGTACCGGTGCTCGGGGTCCTCGCGCTGGTGGCCGCCGCGGTCGGGCTGGTGCAAGCGGCGCTCGTCGCGCTGGCGGCGCGCCGCCGGTACCGGGTCGTGCACCGGTCGCTGACCGACCGCGGTGATCTGACCGGTGTCCGACAGGCCGGGGTGCCGATCGCGGCGCTCGCCTGCTCCGGAGTGCTCATCGGCCTCCTGGCGCTCGCCTTCGTCCTCGGCGACTGAGGGTCGGCCGGTCACCTCTTGGCGACTTACCGAGTGATCGGTAAGTTAGCTGGGTCACGTCGCTGCCGACCGGGCGGGCGACGGGCGACCCGATCAGGAAGAGGCGATCGCAGTGCGGCGACCGAACGTGCTCTGGATCAGCACCCACGACATCAACCCCCATCTGGGCTGTTACGAGGGCGTGTACCCGGGCGCCGAGTACGCGGTCACCCCGCGGCTGGACCAGCTGGCCGCCGAGGGGGTCGTCTACGACAACGCCTTCGCCAGCGCCCCGGTGTGCGCGCCGTCCCGGTCGGCGATCTACACCGGCTGCCACCCGATCTCCATCGGGACCATGCACATGCGCACCAAGGCAGTGCCCCCACCGGAGGTGAAGCTCTTCACCGAGTACTTCCGGGCGGCCGGCTGGTACACGACGAACAACTGGTTCACCGACTTCCAGGTGCAGACGCCCGGCACGGCCTTCGACGACTGCAGCGAGACGGCGCACTGGCGCAATCGGCCCACCGACGACACCCCGTTCTTCGCCACCTTCCAGGGCATGATCACGCACGAGTCGCAGATCTACCTCGATGACGAGGCGTTCGCGGCGCGCACCTCGCGGGTGTTGCCCGAGGAGCGGCACGACCCGGCCGAGGCGCCGCTGCCGCCGTACCACCCGGACACCCCGGTGTTCCGGCAGGCCTGGGCGCGCTACGCCGACCTGATCACCGAGATGGACCACTGGGCGGGGGAGATCCTCGACCAGCTGGCCGACGACGGGCTCGCGGAGGACACCATCGTCGTGTTCTGGAGCGAGCACGGGCTGGGCATGCCACGCGGCAAGCGCTGGTCCTACGAGAGCGGGCTGCGCGAGCCGCTGATCGTCCGCTGGCCGGGTGTCCTCGCCCCGGGCCAGCGGCGCACCGAGATCATCCAGCTGATGGACCTCGCGCCGACGATGCTCGAGGTCTGCGGCCTCCCCGTCCCGGAGCACGTGCAGGCCAAGCCGTTCCTCGACCGCACCGGTGCGTTCCTGCAGCAGAACGAGCACGCCTTCGGCGGGCGGGACCGGATGGACGTGCAGGAGGACACCTGCCGCACCGTGCGCGACGAGCGGTACCGCTACATCCGCAACCTGCACCCCGACCGCTCGGGGATGCAGCACTGCGAGTACCCCGACCACCTCGCGACCTGGGCGGAGTACCGGCGGTTGCACTCCCTGGAGGGCAACCAGCTGGCCGCCGGGCAGGTGCGCGACGTGCTCACCCCGCTGCAGCGTTCGGTGGTGGCGGCCAGCAAGCCCGCCGAGGAGCTCTACGACCTGCAGCAGGACCCGCACGAGACGGTCGACCTGGCCGGCTCCCCGGAGCACGCCGGCGTCCTCGACCGGCTGCGACACGCGCTGGACGGCTGGATCGACGAGGTCGGCGACCTCGGCCAGCTGCCCGAGGAGGAGCTGATCGAGCAGTGGCGGCCCGGCGGGCGGCTGCGCCCGACCGAGGCTCCCCAGGTACGCGTCGAGGACGGTCGGCTGGTCGCCACCTGTGCCACGGACGGCGCGTCCATCGGCTGGACCACCGACCCGGCCGGGGAGGTGGTTCCCGCGTCCTTCCTCAAGGGCGCCATCGGCTCGCCGGAGCAGGACGGGCGGTACTGGCGGCTCTACAGCGGCCCGGTGGACCTGCCGGCGGTCGAGCACGTCTGGGTGCGCGCCTGGCGGCTCGGCCACGAGCCCAGCGACGACGTCGCCGTGCCGGTCCCGCGGTCCACGAGCTGACCAGGTCGGCTTCATAACGTTTCGGTGACGGCGGCTCCCTCCTCTTTCCTACTTACCGAGCACTCGGTAAGTTACCTACGTCACGTGGTCGGCGTCACACGCCGCCCGTGCCCGCTGTGCCCTCCCGGCGCCCGTCACGCGACGGCCCCGGCTCAGAACTCATCGAGGAGTCTGTCCATGCGGAAGTCCACCACCCCCCGTCGTCGCCAGGCGGGAGTCGCCGTCGTCGCGCTGGCGTCGTTGCTCGCCGCCGGCTGCAGCTCGGCCGTCAACCAGGCCGAGGAGGCCACCGCCTCGGGGGGGAGCGGCGAGTGCCAGCAAGGCGGAACGGTGGTCGCCGCGAACTCGTCGGCCCCCGAGGTCAGCCGGGTGTTCGCGCAGAGCGCGACCAACCTGCTGTGGGTGCGCGCCGTCTTCGAGCCGCTGATCAACGTCTCGACCGCCGCGCTCGACGACCCCCAGCCGGCGCTCGCCACCGAGTGGGAGATCAGCGACGACGGCCTCAGCGCCGTGCTGCAGCTCCGCGAGGGCGTCACCTTCCACTCCGGCCGCGCGTTCACCGCCGACGACGTCGTCTTCACGATCCAGCAGGCGCTCGACCCGGCAACCGTCTCCGACGTCAAGGCGATCCTCGCCGGCTGGGAGGTGGAGGCGACCGGGGAGCACGAGGTGACCATCACCTCGGCCACGCCGCTGACGGACACCCTGGCCAGCACGCTGGCGCTGACCCCGATCGTGGACTCGGAGAGCTACGCGGGTCTGGCCGACGGTTCACAGCTCGTCGGCACCGGACCCTTCACGGTCGAGAGCTACACACCCGGCGCCGACATCGTGCTCGCCAAGAACACCGACTACTGGCAGGACGGGCTCCCGTACCTGGACCGCATCGAGAGCACGACGATCGGCGACTCCACCGCCCAGGTGTCGTCGTTGCGGTCCGGCCGGGCCCAGCTCTCCAGCGGTCTGACGGTCCAGGACGCGCTCTCGGTCACCGAGGGCAGCCCGCAGTTCGAGCTGCTGGACACCATCAACGGGACGTACCCGATCATCCTGGACGCCGTGGAGGACCAGCGGGTCCGCCAGGCCATCGGCTACGCCATCGACAAGGACCGGATCAACGAGCAGGTCTTCGGCGGGCGCGGGACGACGGACGGCCTCTACTGGGCCGCCGCCTCGGACACCTACCCGGAGGACCTCGCCGGCGCCTACGACTACGACCCCGAGCAGGCGCGGCAGCTGATCGAGGAGGCCGGGGCCGCCGGCACGGAGGTGCCGATCACGATCATCAACCTGCCGGTCATCGCCGCGGAGTACGAGATCATCGCCAACAACCTCACCGAGGTCGGGCTCACCCCGTCGCTCACCGCGCTGGCGCCGCCGGACTACCAGCAGCGGCTGTCGGCGGGTACGGGGGGCAACTTCCTCTCCCTCCGCGGCCTGAACGGCTCGCCGTCGTTCCTGCTGCAGACCAACGCCGACCTGCGGCTGGAGGGTGCGCACCGCCAGTTCGACACCCCCGAGTACACGGAGCTGGCCACCGCCGTGATCGAGGCCACCAGCCCCGAGGAGAGCGCGGAGGCCGTGTACGAGCTCACCGAGTACATGAACGAGCAGGCGTTCCTGCACTCGCTGGTGACCGCGCCCGGGGCGGCCGTGCAGGCCACCGACCTGCAGGACGTCGACGTGGTGCTCGGCGGGTGGGTCCCCGCGGCCACCTGCTACACCGAGTGACCCGCTAGGACCGACCCGGCCGGGTGCGCGGCGCTGAGGAGCACCGGCAGCGCGCGCCCGGCCGGGACCTGCCGGGCTGCCGCCCGCACGTCGTCCCTTCCCGATGAGGAGTGCATTCGTGAGCAAGCCCGCAACCGCCGCCCGGCCGGGTGGCGGTCGGACCCGGCCGGCCCCGGTGAGTCGCCGGGTCGTGCCGGCCGCCGGCCGGACGTCCCGCGACCCGGGTCGGGTCGGCTGACATGACCCGCTTCTTGATCCGGCGGATCCCGTCGGTCGCGCTGGTGCTGGTCGCGACCAGCGTCATCGCGTTCCTGCTGCCGCGGCTCGTGCCCGGCGACCCCGCCGCGGTCGTCGCCGGCCCGGACGCGTCGGCCGAGACGATCGCGGCCATCCGCACCGAGCTGGGTCTGGACCGCCCGCTGGTCAGCCAGTACTTCGACTGGATCGGCGGTCTGTTCACCGGCGACCTCGGTCAGTCGCTGCGGTTCAACCGGCCGGTGTCCGAGCTGATCGGCGACCGGCTGGTCAGCACCCTGGAGCTGGCCCTGCTGTCCGGTGTGCTGCTCATCGTCTTCGGCATCGGGCTCGGCATCCTCGCCGGTTCGACCCGCTCCCGGTGGGCCCGGGTGCTCGTCGAGGGCACCAACACCGGCCTGCTGGCCGCCCCGCCGTTCCTCGTCGGCCTGCTGCTCATCCTGCTGTTCGGCGTCGCCTTCCGGGTGCTGCCCACCAGCGGTGAGGTGGCGGTGCTGGACGACCCGGGCATCGGCATCCAGTACCTGATCCTGCCGGCGCTGGCCCTCGCGCTGCCGATGTCGGCGGGTGTCGCCCGGTTGGTGCAGACCCGGATGCTCGCGGTGCGGCAGGAGGACTTCATCGACCTCGCCGTGTCCAAGGGCGTGCCGCCGCGGCGGATCGACGTCCGGCACGTGCTGCGCAACAGCCTGGGCCCCGCCGTCGTCGCGATCGGCATCCGGTTCGGTGACCTGCTCGCCGGTGCGGTGGTCATCGAGGCCATCTTCGCCCGCAACGGCCTCGGGCAGCTGGCGGTGTCCGGCGCGCAGAGCGCCGACTACACCGTCGTCCAGGTGCTCATCGTCGGTGCCGTCTTCATCGCCGTGATCGGCCAGCTGCTCACCGAGGTCGTGCTGGCCGCCCTCGATCCCCGCGTCCGATTGGGCTGACAGACATGACCCGAGCACTACCTGACCCTGATTCCCCCGCCGCCGGCGGGACCGGACCGGCCGTGGAGGACACGGCGCACCAGGTCCCGGAGACGGGCCGGTCCCGGCGCCCGCGCGGCGGCGGTGCCTGGTCCCGGTACGCCAGCGCGCTCCGCACGCCCAAGGGCATGGCGGCCGCGATCCTGCTGGTGGTGTTGATCGGCGGCGCCTTGCTGGCGCCGGTGATCTTCCCCGGCGGCTACGACCAGCAGGCCCGAGGCGCCCTGCAGGGACCTTCGGGTGCCCACCCGCTGGGCACCGACGAGTTCGGCCGGGACATCCTGGTGCGGACCGTCTACGGCCTGCGAACCGACCTGAGCCTCATCCTCACCGCAGTGCCGGTGAGCCTGGTGATCGGCACCCTGCTGGGCCTGGCCGGCTACGTCTCCAAGCCGCTGGGTGCGGTGTTCCAGCGGGTGCTGGACATCATCCTCGGCTTCCCCGGGCTGATCCTCGGCATCATGATCGTGCTGGTCATCGGGACCGGGTGGCTGGCGCTCTTCCTGGCCATCGCGGTCGCCGGCCTCCCCGGCTTCGGACGCATGGCCCGCGGTGGGCTGCTGTCGGAGGAGCAGCGGGAGTACGTGCTCGCCGCGCGCGTCCTCGGCGTCAAGCGCTCGACGATCATGGTCCGGCACATCCTGCCGAACGTGGTCGACCCGCTGCTGGTGCAGGCCTCGGTGTTCATGGTCATCGCGATCTTCATCGAGGCCGGCCTGAGCATCGTCGGCCTGGGCATCAACCCGCCGAACCCCTCGCTCGGCGCGATGCTCAACGTCGGCGCGCGGTACGTGCAGACGCTGCCGAGCTACGTCATCGGCCCCGGCGTGATGCTGCTGCTGCTCGCGCTGGCCTTCACCCTCCTGTCCGATGCTCTCAACCAGGCGGCGACCCGGCGATGACCCTCTCCTCGAACGACACGGGTGCGACCGCGGTGGGCACCACCGCAGCAGGCACCACCGACGGCCCCGCCACCAACGACGCCGCGACCGACGTGCTGCTGGACGTGCGCGGCCTGACCACCGAGTTCCACACCGCCGAGGGGGTGGTGCGGGCGGTCAACGACGTGAGCTTCTCGGTGCGCCCCGGGCAGATCCTCGGCATCGTCGGGGAGTCCGGCTCCGGCAAGTCGGTCACCGCCCGCTCGATCCTGCGGATGGTGCGCCCACCCGGGAGGACCACCGCGGGGGAGGTGCGCTACCGCGGCACCGACCTGCTGACCCTGGGTGACAAGGAGATGCGGGACCTGCGGGGCCGGGAGATCGCGATGGTCTTCCAGGACCCGCAGTCGGCGCTCAACCCGGTGATGACCGTCGGGGACCAGATCGCCGAGGCGCTGATCGTGCACGGCGCGGACAAGAAGAAGGCGCGCGAGCGGGCCCGGGAACTGCTCGGCCAGGTCGGCATCCCCGACGTGGACCGGCGGCTGGACGACTACCCGCACCAGTTCTCCGGCGGGATGCGCCAGCGCGTGGTCATCGCCGTCGCGCTGGCCAGCAAGCCCTCGCTGCTGCTGGCCGACGAGCCGACCACCGCGCTGGACGTCACCATCCAGGCGCAGATCCTGCGGCTGCTCGCCGAGCTGCGTGACCAGCTCGGCATCGCGGTCGTGATGATCACCCACGACATGGGCGTCGTCGCCGAGATGTGCGACGAGGTCGTCGTCATGTACGGCGGCCGGGTGATGGAGCGCGGCCCGGTCGACGTCATCTTCGGCAACCCGCAGCTGCCCTACACCGCCGACCTGCTGGCCGCCATGCCTCGGCTGGACGACGTGGCCCAGGGCCGCAGCCTGCCGGCCATCCCCGGCTCGCCGCCCGACCCGGCGAACCTGCCCCCGGGCTGCCCCTTCCAGCCCCGCTGCCGGATGGCCGAGGACGTCTGCTCCCAGCAGGTGCCCGAGCTGCTGCCGCGGGTCGAGTCCGGGCACCTGGCCGCCTGCCACGTGACCCAGCGCGGGACACCGATCCCCCCGCTGGTCACCGCGGCCGCCGCCGACCGCGTGCACGGCGGCGAGGCCCGGCCGCTGCTGCAGATCACGAACCTGCGCGTCGACGTGTCCAACGAGAGTCGCGGCCTGTTCCGCCGTCCGGAGCCGGTCTACGCGGTCGACGACGTGAGCCTGACCGTCCGCAGCGGGGAGACGCTGGGCCTGGTGGGGGAGTCCGGCTGCGGGAAGTCCACGCTGGCCCGGACGATCGTCGGCATCAACCAGCCGGCCTCCGGCACGATCCAGGTGGGCGACCACGTGGTCGGGGACAAGAGCGGCGGCGACGCGGTCCGCCGGACGGTGCAGTACGTCTTCCAGGACCCCTACGCGTCGCTGAACCCGCGGCGCACGATCCGGCAGTCGCTGGAGGAGGCGCTGGCGGTCCGCGGGGTGCCCCCGCGCGAGCGGGACGCGGAGGCCCGGGCCCTGCTGGAGCGGGTGGGGCTCGCCGAGCGGCACCTGGACCGCTACCCGCACGCCTTCTCCGGTGGGCAGCGGCAGCGCGTCGGCATCGCCCGGGCACTGGCGGCCGACCCGAAGCTGCTGGTGCTGGACGAGCCGGTGTCGGCGCTCGACGTCTCGATCCAGGCACAGATCATCAACCTGCTGGAGTCGCTGCGCGACGAGCTCGACCTGGGCTACCTGTTCATCGCCCACGACCTGTCGGTGGTCCGCCACCTGTCCGACCGGGTGGTGGTCATGTACCTGGGCTCGTTCGTCGAGGTCGGGGACGCCGAGGCCGTCTACAGCAACCCGCAGCACCCGTACACCGCAGCGCTGCTGGCGTCCTCGCCGATCCCGGACACCGCGGAGAAGAACCGGGAACGGATCGTGCTGGGCGGGGACCTGCCCAGCCCGAAGAACCCGCCGTCGGGCTGCCGGTTCCGCACCCGCTGCCCGATCGGTCCGCTGCACCACCCGGAGCGCACCATCTGCATCGAGCAGGCGCCGGCGCTGGAGCAGACGGAGACCGGCCAGCTGGCGGCGTGTCACTTCGCGGGGGAGCTCTCCCGCGCGGGGGCGCTGCCGTGAGCGGGGCCTGCTGCTCGCCGGCCCGGGGGGCGGACTCCGCACCCCCGGGGCGGGGCGCGGCGGGGCCGGTTCCCCGGGTGGCCCCGGCGGGCACCGTGGTGGGCCGGGACGCGATGGTCGACCTGCCGGGTGGGGCCTTCCGGATGGGCACCGAGGACGCCGACGGCTTCCCCTCGGACGGCGAGGGGCCGGTGCGCACCGTCGAGCTCTCCCCGTTCCTGATCGACCGGTACGCGGTCTCCAACACGGACTTCGCCGCCTTCGTCGCGGCCACCGGGTACGTCACCGAGGCCGAGCGGTTCGGCTGGTCCTACGTCTTCGCCGGCTTCCTGCCGGGGGAGCTGCGCCGCATCTCCCCTCGCCCGGACGTCACCCCGTGGTGGGCGGCGGTCACCGGCGCCGACTGGCGCCGGCCGGAGGGGCCGGGCAGCTCGGTGGACGAGCGGGAGGACCACCCGGTGGTGCACGTGTCCTGGGACGACGCGGCCGCCTACGCCGGCTGGGCGGGCAAGCGGCTGCCGACCGAGGCGGAGTGGGAGTGCGCCGCCCGCGGCGGGCTCGACCAGCGTCGCTACCCCTGGGGCGACGTGCTCACCCCGGACGGTGCGCACCGGGCCAACATCTGGCAGGGCCGGTTCCCGGTGAAGAACACCACCGAGGACGGCTTCGCCGGGACGGCGCCGGTCGACGCCTTCCCGCCCAACGGCCTCGGGCTGCACCAGATGGCGGGCAACGTCTGGGAGTGGTGCGCCGACTGGTGGGGGACCGACCACCCGACCGGCCAGGTCCGCGACCCGGCCGGGCCGGCGGCCGGCCCCGGCAAGGTCATGCGCGGCGGCTCCTACCTCTGCCACGACAGCTACTGCAACCGCTACCGGGTGGCCGCGCGCACCCGCAACGAGCTCGGCGCCGCCGGCGGGAACACCGGCTTCCGCTGCGCCCGGGACGCCGACTGAGCCGCTGGCCGCTCCCGGGTCTCCCCGCCCGGCCCAGGTCGCGGGGACCGGCGGTGTGACGCACCGCCGCCGGCCCCCGCCCCACCCCACCCCACCCAGGAGACCGACATGCGCATCATCTACATCGACGTCGACACGCTGCGTGCCGACCACACCACCCCGTACGGGTACGCCCGGCCCACCACGCCCAACCTGCAGGCGCTGGCCGACCGCGGGGTCACCTTCGACCGCTACTACTGCTCGGACTCCCCGTGCCTGCCCTCGCGGACGGCGTTGACCAGCGGCGCGTTCGGGATCAGCAACGGGGTGATCGGGCACTTCGGCGAGGCGGCCCGGTACCGGCTGGACTCCGGTCACCGGCCGCACCCGGAGCGCCCGCTGCTGGGGCAGCGGCTGGGTGACCACGGCTGGTACACCGCGGCGGTCTCGATGTTCGCCGAGCGGCACCGGGCCTACCACTTCCTCGGCAACTTCCGGGAGTCGATCCGGGCGACCAACGAGATCAACGACGAGGACGGCAGCGCGATCAACCGGGTGGGCCTGGACTGGATCCGCCGGCACGCCGACTCCGACGACTGGTACCTGCACCTGACCTACTGGGAGCCGCACACCCCGTACCTCACCGAGCCCGGCTGGACGGAGAAGGCCGCCGCCTCGGGCCCGCCGCCGGCCTGGCCGGACCAGGCGGCCATCGACGGGCACCAGGAGGTCTACGGGCCACGCAGCGCGCAGGACCTGCACTACAGCGTCGTCCCGCAGTCCTCGCCCACCCCGCACAACGCGCCGGACCAGATCCGCACCCGGGCGGACTTCGAGCACCTGATCAACGGCTTCGACGGCACGATCATGTACTGGGACCAGCTGTTCGGTGAGCTGCTGGCGACGCTGGACGAGCTCGGCATCGCCGAGGAGACCGCGATCATCGTCAGCGCCGACCACGGGGAGTCCTTCGGCGAGAACGGGTCCTACGGCGAGCACGGACACGCCAACGAGGCGGTGCTGCGGCTCCCGCTGGTCGTGTACTGGCCCGGCGTCACCGACGACCTGCCCGAGTCGGCCCGGCACTGCGACAGCCTGCTGTACAACATCGACCTGGCGCCGACCCTGTGCGACCTGCTGGGCGTCCCGATCCCGTCGGGGTGGCAGGGTGCGTCCTTCGCCGACGCCGTCCGTGGCGAGGAGATCGGCTCGCGCGACTACCTGGTGCTCAGCCAGGGCGCGCACACCTACCAGCGGGCGGTGCGCACCCGCGACCACATGTACATCCGCACCTACCACCCCGGCTGCATGAAGGTCGAGTGGGAACAGCTCTACGACGTCTCCGCCGACCCGCACCTGACCCGCGACCTGCTCCACGAGCAGCCCGAGCTGGCCGGCACCATGCGCACCCACCTGGCCGAGTGGTGGCACACCTACGCCGGGCGCCCCGGGGCGCTGCCCGACCCGATGCAGACCACGCTGCAGGTGGGGCCGACCTACTACAACGACCCGGTCATGTACGCCGAGCACCTGCGTGCGACCGGCCGTGCGCACCTGGCCGAGGACCTGGAGCGGCAGCTGTCCACGGCCGTCGGCGCCACCCCGGTCTCCTGGCACGCCTCCGAGCAGTCCTGGACGCCGGAGCGGCGCACCCGGATGGCGGCGCTGTTCGCCCAGCGCGACGACGAGCTCGACTGAGTCGCCGAGCCCGCTCCGCGCCCCTCGCCACGACGCCAGAGAGAAGCACCCCGATGCCCCGCCCTGCCCTGCCCAGCCCGGACCTGCCCCGCCCCGACCTGCACGCCCTGATCGCCCGGCTCGACCTCAAGGCCAAGGTCCGCCTGCTCACCGGCGGGACGATGTACGGCCTGCACGCCGAGGAGGACATCGGTCTCGCCGAGATCCACCTCTCCGACGGGCCGACCGGGGTCCGGGGCCTGACGTTCACCAGCGGCCCGCCGGTCACGCTCTTCCCGAACGCGTCCCTGCTGGCCTCGGCGTGGAGCGACGAGGTGCTGCACGAGACCGGGCGGCTGCTCGCCGAGGAGGCGCAGGCGCAGGACGTGCACGTCGTCCTCGGCCCGACGATCAACCTGCACCGGAGCCTGCTGGGCGGCCGGGTGTTCGAGGCGTTCTCCGAGGACCCCTACCTCTCCGGACGCCTGGCCACCGCCTACGTGCGCGGCCTGCAGGAGCAGGGCATCGGCGCCTGCCTCAAGCACGTCGTCGCCAACGAGTCCGAGACCGAACGGCACGCGGTGGACAGCGTCGTGGACGAGGCCACGCTGCGCGAGGTCTACCTGCTGCCGTTCGAGATGGCCGTCGCCGACGCACGGCCGTGGTCGGTCATGGCCGCCTACAACCGGGTCAACGGGGTGTCCGCGACCGAGCACGACGGGCTGCTGAACGGCGTGCTGAAGGGGGAGTGGGCCTACGACGGGATGGTCGTCTCCGACTGGTTCGCCACCCGCAGCACCGCGGAGTCGGCCAACGGCGGCCTGGACCTGGTCATGCCCGGACCGGTGGGCCCGTGGGGTGACGCGCTGGTCGCGGCGGTCTCCGCCGGGGAGGTCGAGGAGCGGGTCGTCGACGACCACCTGCACCGGCTGCTGCTGCTCGCCGAGCGGGTGGGCGCCCTCGGCGCCCCCCGGCCGGCCCCCGCGGGGCTGCCCCGGCCGGACAGCCCGGTGCGCCGGGAGCAGCTGACCAAGCTGGCAGCCCAGGGCATGACGCTGGTCCGCAACGAGCGGGCCACGCTGCCGCTGGAGCGCGGGACGACCGTGGCCCTCATCGGGCGGCACGCCATCGACACCGTCTGCATGGGCGGCGGGTCGGCGCAGGTGCGGGCGGCCCACCAGGTGAGCGTCGCGACGGGGCTCACCGACCTGCTGGGGTCCTCGGTCCGGGTGGTGGACGGCGTGGAGGTGCGCAGCCGGGCGGTGGCCGCCCGGGCGGGCACCGTGCTCGACCCGGTGACCGGCGGCAGCGGCGTCCAGGTGGTGCTGCTGGGCGCCGACGGCGAGGTGATCGAGGAGCGGCACGAGCGGACGGCCACCAGCATGATCGGCGTCGACGACGACCTGCCGGCGCCGGTGACCGAGGCCCGGTTCCGGGCGGTGGTGCCGCGGGGCGGCGACATGCAGCTCGGGGCGCTCGGGGTGGGCAGCTGGCGGTTCGCCGTGGCCGGCAGCGAGGTCGGCAGCCTCGACCTCCGCCTGACGAGCGACGACGCCGGTGAGGCGATCCTGCGCCCGCCGTCGGGCACGGTGCTCGCCGCCGTCCCCGACGGTGCGCTGGTGGAGGCCACCGTGGACCTGCGCTCGGCCAGTGGCCTGGGCCGCCCGGGCCGGATGGCGGGCGCCGGGCTCTTCGGCCTGGTCGCCGGCCCGGCCCCGCGGGACCCGGCGGCCGTGCTCGGCGAGGCGGCCGCCGCCGCGCGGGACGCCGATGTCGCCGTCGTGGTCGTCGGGCTGACCGAGGAGGAGGAGACCGAGTCGGTCGACAAGTCGACCCTGGCGCTGCCCGGCGAGCAGGACGCCCTGGTGCGGACCGTCGCCGCCGCGGCCCGGCGCACCGTGGTGGTGGTCAACTCCGCGACCCCGGTGCTGATGCCGTGGCTCGACGAGGTGGACGCCGTGCTCGTCGCCGGGCTGCCCGGGCAGGAGGCCGGGCACGCGGTCGCCGCGGTGCTGCTGGGGGACCGGGAGCCCGCCGGCCGGCTGGTCTCCACCTGGCCGGTCGCCGACGGCGCGGCCCCGGCCTGGTCGGTGACGCCGGTCGACGGCCGGCTGGCCTACGCCGAGGGCGCCTTCCTCGGTCACCGCGGGCACGCGGCCGGCCGGGCGCCGGCGCCGGCCTTCTGGTTCGGGCACGGCCTGGGCTTCGGCAGCTGGGACTACACCGACGCCCGCCTGGTCGCCGGGCCCGAGCGCCCCGGCGTCGCGGTCACCGTGACCAACACCGCCCTCCGACGCAGCCGCGAGGTGGTGCAGGTGTACCTGGAGCCGGCCGATCCCGAGCAGCCCGTCCGGCTGGCCGGCTGGACGTCGGTGACCGTCGACCCGGGGGAGAGCCGGGCCGTCGAGGTGCCGACCGACCTGCGGATGTGGCGCCGCTGGGACACCGACGCAGGGAACTGGGGCCTGCTGCCACTCGAGGGCGCGCTGGTGATCGCCCGGGGCCTGGGTGACGTCCGTGCGACGCTGGAGCTGTCGTGACCCGGTCAGCGGCACCCACGGTGCAGACCACGTCCGGCACGGTGCGCGGCTCCTGGCGGCCCACCGGTGCGGCCTTCCTGGGCATCCCCTACGCCCAGGCCCCGGTCGGGTGGCTGCGGTTCGCCGCACCCGAGCCCGTGGTGCCGTGGGAGGGCGTCCGTGCGGCGACCGAGATCGGGCCGACGCCGCAGCGGCGACCGTTCACCGCCGTCGCGATGATCCCGGAGCGCTCCGTGCCCGGGGACGAGACGCTCAGCGTCAACGTGTTCACGCCCGCACCCGGCGATCCGGCGGCGCGGTTGCCCGTGCTGGTCTGGATCCACGGTGGGGGCTTCATCGCCGGTGTCTCGGCGAGCCCGTGGTACGACGGCGCCGCGTTCAACCGGGACGGCGTCGTCGTGGTCTCGTTGTCCTACCGGCTGGGTTTCGACGGCTTCGGCTGGATCGAGGACGCCCCGCAGAACCGTGGCCTGCGCGACCAGATCGCGGCGCTGGAGTGGGTGCAGCGGGAGATCGCCGCCTTCGGCGGGGACCCCGACGCCGTCACCATCGCGGGACAGTCGGCCGGCGGCACCTCGGTGATGGCGCTGCTGGCCACCCCCGGGGCACAGCACCTGTTCCGCTCGGTGATCAGCCATTCCGCCGCGGGCCGCACCCAGGACTCGGCGTTGTCGGAGCGGATCGGGCGGCAGATCGCCGAGGCGGCCGGGGTGCCCCCGACCCGCGCCGGGTGGTCGAGGCTGAGCGAGGACGAGGTGCTCGACGTCCAGGCGCCGTTCGGGTTCCCCCCGCTGACCGGCCCCGTGGACGCGGTGGCGGTGACGCGGAAGAGCCTGTTCCCGGTCGATGACGGGCTCGCCTTCGGGCCGGTGGTCGACGGGGAGCTGATGCCGGACCCGGTCGACGCAGCGCTGGCGCGGGGGGTCGGCGGGGGCAAGCCGTTGCTGGCCGGCACCACCGCGCACGAGTTCACGATGAGCCTGATGCGGGTGCGCGATCCACTGGCCGGCCTCGACGCGCGAGAGGTGCTCGTGCAGGCCGGTCTGCCACCAGAGGCGGCCGCAGAGCTCCTCGGCGACCACCCGGAGCTGGTCGGACCGGCACAACAGCTCGGGCAGCTGCGGACCGAGGCGACGTTCCGGCTGCCCCTGCTGCGGTGGGCCGACACCCGCGCGGCCCGGGGGAGCGCGGCGGACCGCACCTGGTTGTACGACTTCCGCTTCCGCGGGACCACCGCGGGACTGGCCGTCCACTGCGCCGAGCTGCCCTTCGCCTGGGACCTGCTCGACGCCCCTGGCGTGCCGGCGGCCCTCGGGGAGACGCCGCCGCAGCTACTGGCCGACGCCATGCACACCGCCTGGGTCCGGTTCATCCGGGACGGCGACCCCGGCTGGCCCCGGTGGGCCGACCGGCAGGGCGGCATGGCCTTCGACCAGCACAGCAGCACCGCCCCGTTGTACGAGGTCGAGCGACGCCTGCAGCGGGCGCTCGACTCCGTCCGGCCGCAGCACGGCGCGACCGCGACGACGTGACCCGGCGCTGACCCGCTCCCCGCGAGCGGCCCCGTCAGCGCCCGCGGCACCGCCACCCGAACGTCCCCGCCGCCGTCCCCGAGGAGGACCCATGCGCGCCATCGTCCTGATGTTCGACAGCCTCAACCGGCACATGCTGCCGCCCTACGGGGACACGTTCGTCGACGCCCCCAACTTCGCCCGGCTGGCGGAGAAGACGGTCACCTTCGACGACTTCTACGCGGGGTCCATGCCCTGCCTGCCGGCTCGCCGGGAGATGCACACCGGCCGGTACAACTTCCTGCACCGCAGCTGGGGCCCGATCGAGCCCTTCGACGACTCGATGCCGGAGCTGCTGAAGCAGGCCGGGGTGCACACCCACCTGGCCACCGACCACCAGCACTACTTCGAGGACGGCGGCGGGGACTACCACACCCGCTACTCCACCTGGGAGTTCTTCCGCGGCCAGGAGGGCGACCCGTGGAAGGGCGTCGTCCCGCGGCCCACCGACCCGCAGGTGAGCTACCCCGGGCCGCCGTTCTACCAGGCGATGCGCCGGCAGGACGTGATCAACCGCAGCTACATGCCCACCGAGGCCGACCACAACCAGACCCGCACGGTCGACGCCGGGATCCACTTCCTGGAGACCAACGTCGAGGCGGACGACTGGCTGCTGCAGCTGGAGCTGTTCGACCCGCACGAGCCGTTCTTCACCCACGAGGAGCACAAGAAGCGCTACGCGCACGACTACGACGGCCCGGAGTTCGACTGGCCCGGCTACCAGAAGGTGACCGAGCCGGCCGACCAGGTCGAGCACGCCCGCTACGAGTACGCGGCGCTGGTCTCGATGTGCGACGCCTCCCTCGGGCGGCTGCTGGACTTCATGGACGGCCACGACATGTGGGCCGACACCATGCTGATCGTCAACACCGACCACGGGTTCCTGCTCGGCGAGCGGGGCTGGTGGGCCAAGGCGGTCATGCCCTGGTTCAACGAACTGGTGCGGCTGCCCTTCTTCCTCTGGGACCCCCGGACCGGTGAGCGGGGCACCCGGTGCGGGGCGCTGGCCCAGACCATCGACCTGGCGCCGACACTGCTCCGCTTCTTCGGCCTCGAGCCGACACCCGACATGCAGGGCCGCGACCTGGCCGATGCCCTGGCCGAGGGGCGGTTGCCGCGCGAGGGTGCGCTGTTCGGTGCGCACGGCGGCCACGTCAACGTCACCGACGGGCGGTACGTGTACATGCGGGCGCCGGCCGAGGCGGCCAACGCCCCGCTGGACGAGCACACCCTGATGCCCACCCACATGCGCAGCCGGTTCGGGGTGGAGGAGCTCGGCGGCTGGGAGCCGGCCGAGCCGTTCTCCTTCACCAAGGGCCTGCGGACCCTGCGCATCCCGGCCACCGGCGCCCGGAGCAACCCCTGGGTGCACGGCACCCTGTTGTTCGACCTGGCGTCCGACCCCGGCCAGGAGCACCCGCTGGCCGACGACGAGGTCGAGCTGCGGATGCTCCGGCTGCTGGCCCGGCTGATGCACGACAACGACGCCCCGGCCAGCCAGTTCCAGCGGCTGGGCATCCCGTTCGACGGCGAGGCCGGGCCCGAGCACCTGCTGGTGCGCGCCCAGGCGGCGCGCGCGGAGGCCACCGCAGAGCCGCTGCCCTCGCTGGCCGAGCTGCCGGCGCTCGACCTGCTCACCGAGCCGCTGCTCCGGCTGCTGCAGGACG
Source organism: Modestobacter sp. VKM Ac-2985 (assembly GCF_026967925.1). GTDB lineage: Bacteria > Actinomycetota > Actinomycetes > Mycobacteriales > Geodermatophilaceae > Modestobacter. Next base: position 51,152 of record NZ_JAPVBI010000003.1, read on the forward strand.
ACCGGGCGCGGGCGGTGATCGAGCGCCATGCCCCCGAGCTGACCCAGACGGAGCTGCTCACCATCCCGCCGAACATGGGCCTGCTGGGCATGGCGCGGGCGGCGATGCTGCCCGCGGCGACGCTGCGGGCGCTGGCCCAGGACCTCGCCGCCCGCTGACCGTCAGCCGGCACGCTCGTCCGGGGCGCGGTCGTCCGGGGCCTGGACGACCGTGCCGGCGGTCAGCAGCGCGTCGACGTCGCTGATGCCCCAGTCCGCCAGCGCCGCGCGGGTGTGCTCACCGGCGCGGGACGGCGGCCGGTCGAGGGTCGCCGGTGTCCGGGAGAACCGTGGTGCGGGCGCCGGCTGCACGACGCCGTCCCGCTCGAGGTAGGTCTGCCGGGCCGCCAGCTGCGGGTGGTCGCGGGCCTCGGCGAAGGAGAGCACCGGGGCCACGCAGGCGTCGCTGCCGGCGAACACCTCCACCCACTCGTCCCGGGTGCGCCGGCGGATCGCATCGGCGACGAGGCCACGCAGCACCTCGGGGTCCGCGTCGGCCCGGTCGGGCGCCCGATCGGCCAGGCCGAGCCGGTCGACCAGCTCGGCGTAGAACTGCGGCTCCAGCGCCGCGACGGCCAGGTGCCGACCGTCGGCGGTCTCGTGCACGTCGTACCAGGGGACGCCGGAGTCCAGCAGGTTCACGCCCCGGGTGTCCCGCCAGACCCCACCGGCCAGCATGCCGAGCACCATCGTCGCCAGGTGCGCGGTGCCGTCGACGATCGCGGCGTCCACCACCTGGCCCCGGCCGCTCCCGCGGGCCTCCAGCAGCGCGGCCAGCACGCCGACCACCAGGTACATCGCCCCGCCACCGAAGTCGCCGACCAGGTTCAGCGGGACCTGCGGCGGCCCGCCCGCCCGGCCGATGGCGTGCAGGACGCCGGTGACCGCGATGTAGCCGAGGTCGTGCCCGGCCGTCGCCGCCAGCGGGCCGTCCTGGCCCCACCCGGTCATCCGGCCGTAGACCAGGCGGGGGTTGCGGGCGAGGCACTCCTGCGGCCCGATGCCCAGCCGCTCGGTGACCCCGGGGCGGAAGCCCTCCAGCAGCACGTCGGCACGCTCGGCGAGGCGGCGGACCAGCTCCGCGCCGTCGGGGTCCTTGAGGTCGACGGCCACCGACCGCCGGCCCCGGGCCAGCAGGTCGTGCCGGGCGGCCGGCGTGGGCGGCCGGGCGCCGGGGCGGTCGACCCGCAGCACGTCGGCGCCCAGGTCGGCCAGCAGCATCGCCGCGAACGGGGCCGGGCCGAGCCCGGTGAGCTCCACGACGCGCAGCCCGGCGAGGGGTCCGGTGGTCATCGGAGAACCTGACGGCACCGGGACGCCCGTCGTCAAGGGCCGGTACCGGCGGTGGTGCCCCCCTGTCGTCCCGCTGGTGGTGGTGCCCCGGCGACCGGCCGGTCGCTGGGGGCACCATGGAGGTCGGGCACTAGCCTGGCCCGCGGTGGACGGCGAGGTGGAGCTGCGATGACGACGGCGGACGACCGGGCGGCCGGCATCCCGGCCGACGGTCCGGCCGATGCTGCCGCGAGGCGTCGCCGTGCGCTGCCGAACCGGGACGAGCTCGGCGACCGCGTGCTCACGCTGCCCAACCTGCTGTCCGTCGTCCGGCTGCTGGGCGTGCCGCTGTTCCTGTGGCTGCTGCTGGGCCCGCACGCCGACGGCTGGGCGATCGTGGTGCTCGCCGTCTCCGGCGCCACCGACTGGCTCGACGGCAAGCTGGCCCGGGCGCTGGGGCAGTCCAGCCGGCTCGGCGCGCTGCTGGACCCGGCCGCCGACCGGCTGTACATCGTCGCGACGCTGATCGCCTTCGTCATCCGCGACGTGGTGCCGCTGTGGGTGGTCGTCGTGCTGCTGCTGCGCGAGGTGGTGCTGGCCGGGACCCTGCTGGTGCTCCGGCGCGCGGGCTGGCCGCCGCTGCAGGTGCACTACCTGGGCAAGGCGGCCACCTTCCTGTTGCTCTACGCATTCCCCCTCCTGCTGCTGGCCGACGGCGCGGGGCCGGTGGCAGCGGTGGTGCAGCCGGTCGCCTACGCGCTCACGATCTGGGGGGCGGCGCTCTACCTGCTCGCGGGGGTCTTCTACGTGGTCCAGGCCGTCCAGCTGCTGTCCGGGAGCCGCCGGGCCGGAGTGGAGGCGTGAGCGCGCCCGCACCCGGCCGGCCGCGATCGCTGGGTGCCTCCCTGCTGGACCAGGTGCTGGCCGACACCCTGGACCCGGCCTATGCGCAGGTGGCCGCGGCCCGGGTGGCCCGGGCCGCGGAGGAGGCGGCCGCGCCGACCGCGGGGAACGGTCCGGCCACCCGGCCCACCTGGCTGCAGCGGAACCGGGGACAGCTGCTGGTCGCCGCCGCGCTGCTGCTGGGCGGGCTGCTGGCCGCGGTGACCTACCAGGAGGCGGCGGCCGGCGCGCAGGGACGCGAGGCGGCCCGGCAGGCGCTGCGCGAGGACATCGGCCAGGAGTCCGCGGTCGGCGACGAGCTGGCCGCCCAGCTGGAGGCGCTGACCGCGGAGGTCGCACGGACCCGGGAGCGGGCGCTGGACACCAGCGTGGTCGGTCAGCGCGCGCTGAACCAGCTCGCGCAGGCCCAGCACGGCGCGGCGGCGGTCGCGGTGACCGGGCCGGGGCTGCGCGTGACGCTCGGCAACGCCCCGCCGGCCGCGGACAGCGACCCGGTCGGTGGGTCCGACCAGATCGCGCTGGCCGGCCGCGTCCAGGACGGCGACCTGCAGCTGGCCGTCAACGCGCTGTGGGCCTCCGGTGCCGAGGCGGTCAGCATCAACGGCCAGCGGGTGGGCCCGACGACCGCCATCCGCCAGGCCGGTGACGCCATCCTGGTCGACTTCCGCCCGGTGATGAACCCCTACGAGGTCTCCGCCGTCGGCGACCCCGACGACCTGGCCCGGGCCTTCCTGAACACCCCGGAGGCCAACGACCTGGCCGAGCTGACGAAGGACTTCGGCGTGGTCTTCGACTTCGCCCGGGCCGATGAGCTCGAGCTGCCGGCCGGCAGCAACGCGGAGCTGCTGTTCGCCGAGCCGCTGGCCGCCACCGACGAGCAGGGCGAGGCGCTGCCACCCGCCGTCCCCGAACCGCCCACCGATGGAGGCTGACGCGTGATCCCGATCATCGGACTGGCGGTCGGCGTGGTGCTGGGGCTGCTGCTGGACCCCAACGTGCCGCTCTGGCTGCAGCCCTACCTCCCGATCGCGGTGGTCGCAGCGCTGGACGCGGTGTTCGGCGGGGTCCGGGCGCGCTTCGACCGGATCTTCGACGCCAAGGTCTTCGTGGTCTCCTTCGTCTCCAACGTCGTCGTCGCCGCGCTGATCGTCTTCCTCGGTGACCAGCTCGGGGTCGGTGCACAGCTGTCGACCGCCGTGGTGGTGGTGCTCGGCATCCGCATCTTCGGCAACGCCGCGGCGATCCGCCGGCACCTGTTCCGCGCATGACCGAGGACCCGTCCGTGGGTCGTCGGTCCGACCCCGAGCCGCCCGGGGGAGACACCCCGGACCCCCAGACCCCGGACACCCAGACCCCGGACACCCAGACCCCGGACACCCGCACCCCTCCGACCGACCCTGTCGGGGCGGACGGCGTGGGGGAGCCGGAGGCGGCGGGCCCACCGGCCGCCGGGGACGGCGGCGGCGGCGCGACGGCGGTCGGCCGGCGGCGGCGCGATCCGCTGGCGGCCGTCCTCATCGGTGTGCTCACCCTGCTGCTGGGCTTCGCCTTCGCCGTGCAGGTGCGCAGCACCGACACCGACGAGCAGCTGGCCGGCCTGCGCGAGGAGGACCTCGTCCGCATCCTCGACGACCTGTCGGCCCGGGAGGACCGGCTCCGCCAGGAGATCTTCGACCAGCGCGGGGCACTGTCCCAGCTGGGCAGCTCCGACAGCGCTGCGGCCGCGGCCCTCGCGGAGGCCGAGCAGCGTGCCGAGGCGCTGGGCATCCTGAACGGCACGGTCGCCGCCCGCGGTCCCGGGCTCGAGGTGGTCATCCGCGACCCCGCCGACCGGGTCACCGCCGGCGTCGTGCTGAACGCCGTCCAGGAGCTGCGCGGTGCGGGGGCGGAGACGATGCAGATCGACGACGTCCGGATCGGCGTGAGCAGTGCCATCACCGGCGAGCCCGGCGCCCTGGAGATCGACGGGGAGCCCGTGGAGGCCCCCTACGTCATCCGGGTCATCGGCTCGCCCGAGGACATGTCCACGGCCCTGAGCATCCCCGGTGGGGTCTCCGCGACGGTCAACCAGCGCCGGGGGAGCGTGGAGATCACGCCCTCCCAGGACGTCGTCGTGGACGCGTTGCGGCCACTGGACACCCCTCAATACGCTGAGCCGGACGACGGGGGCTGAGGAAGGGCCTCGGTGCCCCCCCCAGACCTCGCTGGCGCTCGGTCCGGGCCCCTGCACCGAGGCCGCGGCCACCACTGCAGCCACCGAACCGACCCCGATCTCTGGAGATGCCGCATGGCCACGCCCGATGACCGCCGTTACACCGCCCAGCACGAGTGGGCGCTGGTCCAGGGCGCCGAGGGCGCCGCGTCGGTGGTCCGGGTGGGGATCACCGACCACGCCCAGGACGCCCTGGGGGACATCGTGTTCGTCCAGCTGCCCGAGGTGGGTGCGCAGGTGGCCCCCGGCAACGCGATCGGTGAGGTGGAGTCCACCAAGTCCGTCTCCGACGTCTACTCGCCGGTGGCCGGTGTCGTCTCGGCCGTGAACGAGGCCCTCGCGGATGCGCCCGAGACGGTCAACAGCGATCCCTACGGTGACGGCTGGCTGGTCGAGGTCCAGGTGACCGGGCAGGACGGCGACCCCACCGCGGCGCTGCTGGACGCCGCGGCCTACGAGGCGATCGTCCAGGCGTCCTGAGCCCACGGCCCAGGCGTCCTGAGCCCACGGCCCAGGCGTCCTGAGCCCACGGCCCAGGCGTCCTGAGCCCACGGCCCAGCGTCCTGAGCCCACGGCCCAGCGTCCTGAGCCCACGGCCCAGCGTCCTGAGCCCACGGCCCAGGCGTCCTGAGCCCACGGCCCAGCGACCTGGACCGGTCGCGGGCGGGCTGCCGGATGCCCCGTCGCGGAGCGTGACCCCCACCGTCCGGTCGGGGTGGTCCACGATCACTATCATCACTGCGACGGTCGGGCCGTGAGCTCCACGACGGTGTCCGACCCTCACCCTGTACGTGCGGTTGACCCCCGGGTCGGCCGCTGGTTCCATGACCCCTGGCCCGACCGTGATCATGCGGCGGCCGACCTACGACGGGCCGACCGGTCCGTCGTCCGCCGGCCGACCGCGGCCCGTACCACCAGGCCCGCGGCGGTGCCGCCTGCACCGGAGGAGACCGACGTGCTCTGCACTCGATGTGGCCACCAGAACCCAGAGGGCAGCCGCTTCTGCGCGCAGTGCGGGGCGGCGCTGAGCCCCGAGCGGGTGGGTGAGTCGACCAGCATCATCCCCAAGGTCGGCGGTGAGGACTCCGGCGAGCAGACCGAGGTCGCCGAGTCGACCGCGGACGCGCACGCCGGTGCCGTCGAGTCGCTGCCGGCCGGGTCTGCCCTGCTGGTCGTGAAGCGTGGCCCCAACGCGGGCAGCCGCTTCCTGCTCGACCAGGAGGTGACCACCGCGGGTCGGCACCCCGACAGCGACATCTTCCTCGACGACGTGACGGTCAGCCGTCGGCACGTGGAGTTCCACCGCGAGGGCGGCGGGTTCACCGTGCACGACGTGGGCAGCCTCAACGGCACCTACGTCAACCGCGAGCCGGTCGACGTGGCCTCCCTCGCCGGTGGCGACGAGGTCCAGATCGGCAAGTTCCGCCTGGTCTACCTGACCGGGCCGCGGACGGGCGAGCCGGCCGGCGCATGACGGCCGCGTCGGGCACCGAGGAGCGGGCCGAGAGCGGACGCCGGTCATGACGGCGGTGCCCCAGCCCAGCCCCAGCGCTGACCGGGACACCGCTGAGACCACGCCCCGGTTCACCATCGGTGAGGTGCTGTCCGCCCTGCGCGGCGACTTCCCGGACGTGACGATCAGCAAGATCCGCTACCTCGAGTCCGAGGAGCTGGTCCACCCGCAGCGGACGCCGTCGGGCTACCGGAAGTTCTCCGTGGCCGACGTCGACCGGCTGCGGTACGTGCTGGCCGCCCAGCGGGACCAGTACCTGCCGTTGCGGGTCATCAAGGAGCACCTGGACGCCCTCGATCGTGGTGAGCGGCCTCCCGGCGGCGGGTCCGCCGGTGGGGTGGCCGATGGGCCGGTCCCGAGTGCGCCCCTGCCGGCCGCCGAGTTCGCCGAGGCCGCCGGCCTGTCGGCGGCCCAGCTGGCCGACTGCGTCCAGTTCGGGCTGCTCAACGCCGACTCCCAGGGGCGGCACCGGGTCACCGACCTGCCCGTGGGGCGTGCCGTCGCGGGGCTGGCCCGCCACGGGATCGAACCGCGGCACCTGCGGGTGTACCGGACGGCGGTGGAGCGCGAGGCCGCCCTGCTGGAGCAGCTCGTGGCCCCGGTCCTGCTGGCCCGGTCCGAGGAGGCGCGCACCCGGGCGGGCGAGCAGCTCCAGGAGCTGGCCGCCCTCTCCGCGCAGCTGCACGGCGGGCTGTTGGAGACGCGGCTGCGCGAGGTCCTCGGCGGCTGATCGCTGGCGTACCGTTGCGGGGGTGCGGGCGCCCCGGCACCCCGGTCGGCTGCCTCGCGGTGGCGGTCGGCGGACCAGCGGGGCGGCCACGGGGAACTCAGCGGAGGGGAGCCAGACGTGCAGGAGCTCAGAGTCGTCGGCGTCCGGGTGGAGCTGCCCGGCAACCAGCCCATCCTGCTGCTCAAGGAGACCCAGGGGGAGCGGTACCTGCCGATCTGGATCGGCGCGACCGAGGCCGCGGCGATCGCGTTCGAGCAGCAGGGCGTCCGGCCGGCCCGGCCGATGACCCACGACCTGCTGCGTGAGGTCGTGACCGCGCTGGGAGCCACCCTGGAGGCGGTGCACATCACCGAGATGCGCGACGGCATCTACCTCGCGGAGCTGCAGTTCGGCGACGAGCGCACGGTGAGCGCCCGGCCGTCCGACGCCGTCGCCCTCGCCGTCCGCACCGGTGCCCCCATCTACGGCGCCGAGGCACTGCTCGACGAGGTCGGGATCGAGATCCCCGACGAGCAGGAGGACGAGGTGGAGAAGTTCCGCGAGTTCCTGGACAACATCAGCCCCGAGGACTTCGGCGCCGGTTCCGGCTCCGGCTCCGGCGGCTGAGTCACCGGCTCTGCGCGGTACCGGGACCACCCCGCACGGGTGAGCGCGGCGACACGCCGTGCTCCTCGGTTGACCCTGTCCCGGCCCGGGCCTACCGTCAGCGAATCACGTGCGTGGAAGTCCCTGAGCCGCGCTGCGTGACCGCTCCCGGCGACAGTGCGGGGACGGCCCAGGTGCTGGGTGCCGGAGTCGAGGAGGCGCTGGAGTGAGCGGGCCCGCGACCGACGGCACGAACCCAGCAGCGCCGCGACCGCGGCAGACCAGTGCCAGCGAGGAGTGCCCGTGAGCGACCAGGACAACGGTTCGCAGGGTCAGCTGTTCAGCGACGCGGCGGTGGGCGCGCCCTCCTACGACGAGATCGACACCGACGTCGTCGGCTACCGCGGCCCCACGGCCTGCGCCGCCGCCGGCATCACCTACCGGCAGCTGGACTACTGGGCACGCACCGGGCTGGTCGCGCCGTCGGTACGGACCGCCACCGGCTCGGGCACGCAGCGGCTCTACTCCTTCCGCGACATCCTGGTGCTCAAGGTCGTGAAGCGGCTGCTGGACACCGGCGTCTCGCTGCAGAACATCCGCAAGGCCGTCGACCACCTGCGCACCCGCGGGGTCAAGGACCTGGCGAACATCACGCTGCTCTCCGACGGGGCCACCGTGTACGAGTGCACCTCCGCCGAGGAGGTCGTCGACCTGCTCGCCGGTGGGCAGGGCGTCTTCGGGATCGCGGTCTCCGGTGCCCTCCGCGAGCTCTCCGGTGAGCTGGCGGAGCTGCCGGCCGAGCGGCTGGACGGGAGCGGGTCCGCCGCCGACGACGAGCTGTCCGCCCGCCGCCGTCGCCGCGCCGCCTCGGCCTGAGACACCCCGGCTCCCGTCCCGCCTCGAGGACCCGAGCCGCCGACGGCGCGCTGGTACCGTCCCAGCAGTGGCCGACCGGATTCCTGGTTCTGATCCCGCACCCCTGACCGGGTCGCTCCCCGCGCTCTCCGCGCTCTCGACGAGGGGGTCGTTCGCGGCCCGGCACATCGGCCCCCGCCGCGCGGACACCACGGCGATGCTCGAGGTCGTCGGGCACACCTCCCTCGCCTCGCTGGCCGACGCCTGCGTGCCCGAGGGCGTGCGCGACCGCACCCCGCTGGACCTCCCGCCGGCGGCCGACGAGGCCACCGTGCTGGCGCAGTTGCGCGAGCGGGCCTCGGCCAACGAGGTGTTCACCTCGATGATCGGGCTGGGCTACAGCGACACGATCACCCCGGCGGTCATCCAGCGGAACATCCTGGAGAACCCCGCCTGGTACACCGCCTACACGCCCTACCAGCCCGAGATCAGCCAGGGCCGACTCGAGGCGTTGATCAACTTCCAGACGATGGTCGCCGACCTCACCGGGCTCCCGGTCGCCGGCGCCTCGATGCTGGACGAGGCGACCGCCGCGGCGGAGGGGATGACCCTGGTCCGCCGAGCCGGGCGGGCGAAGGCGGATGCGGTCTTCGTCGTCGACACCGACACCCTGCCGCAGACCCTCGCCGTGCTCCGCACCCGGGCCGAGCCGCTGGGCATCGGCCTGCACGTCGCCGACCTGTCCGCCGGCTGGCCCACCGACCTCCCCGACGCCGGCGCCTTCGGCGTGCTGCTGGCGTACCCGGGTGCCAGCGGGGCCGTGCGGGACCACCGGGCGCTGGCCGTGGCCGCGCACGAGGCCGGCGCCGCCGTCGTGGTCGCCGCCGACCTGCTCGCCCTCACCCTGCTGGAGGCACCGGGGGAGTGGGGCGCCGACGTCGCCTGCGGCACCACCCAGCGCTTCGGCGTCCCGATGGGCTACGGCGGCCCGCACGCCGGCTACCTCGCGGTGCGCGAGGGCCTGGCCCGCCAGCTCCCCGGCCGGCTGGTGGGGGTCTCGGTCGACGCCGACGGCGACGTGGCCTACCGGCTCGCGCTGCAGACCCGGGAGCAGCACATCCGCCGGGAGAAGGCGACCAGCAACATCTGCACCGCGCAGGTCCTGCTCGCGGTCATGGCCGGCGCCTACGCCGTCTACCACGGGCCGGAGGGGCTCACCGCGATCGCCGCCCGGGTGCACCGCAGCGCTCAGCTGCTGGCCGGCTGGCTGCGCGCCGGTGGGCTCACCGTGGTGCACGAGCACTTCTTCGACACGGTGACCGTCGCCGTCCCCGGCCGGGCAGCCGAGGTGGTGGCCGCCGCGGCCGCGCACCGGGTGAACCTGCGCCTGGTCGACGTCGACACCGTGGCGGTCGCCTGCGACGAGACGACGACGCCCGCCGTCCTCCGGCTGGTCGCCGAGGCGTTCGGCGTCGGCGCGGACGACGCCGCCGTGGACGTCGCCGGGGCCGACGCGCTCCCGGCGGAGCTGCGCCGGCGCACCCCGTTCCTCACCCACCCGGTCTTCTCCGCGCACCGCTCGGAGACGGCGATGTTGCGCTACCTGCGCCGGCTGTCGGACAAGGACCTGGCGCTGGACCGCACGATGATCCCGCTGGGCTCCTGCACGATGAAGCTGAACGCCGCCACCGAGATGGCTGCGATCACCTGGCCCGAGTTCGCCGGCCTGCACCCCTTCGCGCCGCCCCAGCAGGCCCGCGGGTACGCCCGGCTGATCGGTGAGCTGTGCGACGGGCTGGCCGAGATCACCGGGTACGCCGCGGTCAGCGTGCAGCCCAACGCCGGGTCGCAGGGCGAGTTCGCCGGCCTGATGGCGATCCGCGCCTACCACCACAGCCGCGGCGACGCTCAGCGCGACGTCTGCCTCATCCCGTCCTCGGCGCACGGCACCAACGCCGCCAGCGCGGTCATGGCCGGCATGCGGGTGGTCGTGGTGGCCTGCGACGAGGCCGGCAACGTCGACCTCGCGGACCTGCGCGCCAAGGTCGACACGCACGCCGACCGGCTCGCCGCGATCATGATCACCTACCCCTCGACCCACGGGGTGTTCGAGGTCGAGGTGCAGGAGATCTGCGCGGCGGTGCACGACGCCGGCGGCCAGGTCTACGTCGACGGCGCGAACCTCAACGCGCTGGTGGGGCTGGCGAAGCCGGGCCGGTTCGGTTCCGACGTGAGCCACCTCAACCTGCACAAGACCTTCTGCATCCCGCACGGCGGGGGTGGGCCGGGCGTCGGCCCGATCGGCGTCCGGGAGCACCTGGTGCCCTTCCTGCCCGGCCACCCCCTGGTGGAGACCGGCGGCACCGGTGCGCCGGTGTCCGGTGCGCCGTGGGGCTCGGCGGGCATCCTGCCGATCTCCTGGGCCTACCTGCGGCTGATGGGCCCCGACGGGCTGCTCCAGGCCACCGAGCAGGCGATCCTGGCCGCGAACTACGTCGCCGAGCGGCTGCGGCCGCACTACCCGGTGCTCTACACCGGCGCCACCGGCCTGGTGGCGCACGAGTGCATCCTGGACATCCGGCCGCTCACCAAGGCCACCGGGGTGACCAACGACGACATCGCCAAGCGGCTGATCGACCTGGGCTTCCACGCGCCGACGATGAGCTTCCCGGTGGCCGGCACGCTGATGGTCGAGCCGACCGAGAGCGAGGACAAGGCCGAGCTGGACCGCTTCGTCGAGGCGATGGTGCACATCCGCGGGGAGATCGAGAAGGTCGCGACCGGCGAGTACGACCGGACGGACAACCCGCTGCGCAACGCCCCGCACACGCTGAAGATGCTGGCGGGGGAGTGGGACCGCCCCTACTCCCGCGAGGTGGCCGTGTACCCCGTGCCGGGGCTGGTCGGGCGGGGCTACCTGGCGCCGGTGCGGCGCATCGACGGTGCCTACGGTGACCGGAACCTGGTCTGCTCCTGCCCGTCGCCGGAGGCGTTCGAGGAGCCGGCCGTGCCGCACGCACCGGTCGCGATCGAGCCCAGCCGCGCCGCCGGTGCCCCCGACGACCTGGGGACGACGAGGGACGTGGTGGGCGCCCGGTCCTGACACGCCGGGCAGGGGTCGACGGCGCGCTCCCGAGGGTGCACGATCCCTCCATGGGGACCCTGGTGCGTCGCTCGTCGGTCGGTGTGGTAGCGCTCGTCGGGACGGCCGTGCTGAGCTCCTGCGCGAGCCAGTTCGACGCCGCCGGTCCGACCGCGGTGAGCGAGGCGGCGGCCACCGGCAGCGCCGACCCGGCGGTCGAGGAGGCCACGGCGGAGGACCTGACCGGCGCACTGCTGCCGGAGTCCGCGTTCGGCCCCGACGCCACGGTCCACCAGCTCCCGTCGGAGTGGGTCGGCCCCTGGTCGGGGTGGTGGGCGGGGGACGAGTCGTGGGGTGACCACCACGGCTGGGCCGGGCACCGCGGGTGGGGCGACCACCGCGGCTGGGGTGGTCACCACTGGTGGTCCGGCGCGGACGGCACCGACGAGGACGCGACCGACGACGACGGCACGACAGCGGAGCCGACGGTCCAGCCGGCCGCCTGCGCGGACGCGCTGGCCGCCCTGCCGACGCTCGAGGACGAGGAGATGCCGGCGGTCGCGGCCCAGGTGGCCGCCACCGAGCAGCAGCGGACGTTCCAGGTGGTCGCCGAGGGGCCGGCCGTCGAGGGGCTGGAGCTGCCGGTCGACCAGCTCGTCGAGGCGTGCGCCGAGGCCACCGTCGACGCGCCCTGGGGCATGGAGGTCGGCGTCGGGGTGTCCGCGCTGGACGTGCCGGACCGCGGGGACTCCGCCGCCGGGCTGGCGATCACGATGACCCACCCGGCCGGCACCGTCTCGATGCTGGTGGGTGTGGTCACCGACGGTCCGCGCGCGGTGATGCTGTCCCAGACCGGTGACGACGGGGCAGCCCTGGACCAGGCGGCGTTCACCACCCTGCTGACCCAGGCCGCCGACGCAGCCGGCCTCGGCTGAGCGGGTCGCCCGGCCCGCCGCTCCGGCAGGGACGAGCCGGTCAGGTGCCGGCGACGACCGACTGCGCCGCGTTGTCCAACGCCGCCCGGGCCTGGCTCCAGCTGGTGCTGGTCGGGAAGTCGCCGAGCAGCACCGCCACCCGGCCGTCGGCGAGGACCCCGACCGAGTGCAGCTGACGCCGGGAGTCCACGCAGCACATCCAGCCCTGCTTGGCGGCCACCGGTCCCGCCGCCCCGGCGGTGGGGGAGAGCAGCCCGAAGTCCTGGCCGAAGCCGTCCGCGGCGCGGTCGGTGGCCCCCTGGAGCCAGGAGGTCATCGTGACCAGCTGCGGGGGCTCCAGCTGTGACCCCAGGTCGGCGAGGAAGGTCGCCTGGTCCCGGGCGGTCGTGACCGCCTCACCCCACTGACCGGGCTCGCTGGGGAGCTGGGTGCCGGTCAGCCCGAACTGGGCGGCGGCCGTGGTCACCAGCTCCGCGCCGCCCCAGCGGTCCCAGAGCAGGCTCATGGCGCGGTCGTCGGAGACGGTGAGCGCCCGCTGCATCAGGTCCCAGTCGTTCTCGGACAGGGTGAGCACGCCGGCGGCGTCCCGGGCGAGCAGCTGCTGGACGACGAGCAGCTTGACCAGCGACGCCGTGTAGCGCGGCTCCTCGGCGTCCGGCGTCACGACCAGCTCTGCTCCGGCGTCGTCCAGGACGACGGCTGCGATCGTGCCGTCGGCGATGGCGGCGGCGGCGCCCAGGGTGGCGAGCACGGCACCGCTGTCGACGGCCGGGGACGTCGCCGCGGCCTCCGCGGTCCCGTCCGACCGTGGCGCGCTGGAGGTGGTCTGCGGCGCCGCCGCCGTGGTCTCGTTCGAGGGCGGTGCGTCGGAGGTGGCCTGCGGTGCGGCGTCCGGGGTCCCGTCCGGCGGAGGCACGCTCACGGTGGTCCGCTGGGCAGGATCCGGGGGTGTCGAGCTGGAGGTGGTCCGTGGTGCGGCGTCCGCACGGGCCTCGGGCCGGCCGTTCACCGTCGTGTCCGGCAGCGCCCTGCCCGTGATGGTCTCCGGTGCGGTGTCCGCGCGGGCCTGCGCCGGGTCGTCCGTCGTCCCGGGGGAGGCGGTCTCCGCTGCGGCGGCCGTGGGGTCCGCCGACCGTGCGGGCTCGGTGTCACCGCCCGCTGCGCAGCCGGCGGTGACCACCAGCGCGGCCAGCACGGCCGGCAGGCCACGCCGGGGCACCCGGACGGACGGGGGACGGGCCTGGGCCATGTCATCAAGCGTGCACCACTCAGCTGTGTGGCACATGTCGATCGCATGACCTCGGTGTCAACGACCGCGCACCCGGCCACGCCGGGGCGCGGAAGTGTCCGGCCCGCGGCGCTCCTGGAGGGCGCGCGACGGGTCAGAGCTTGCGCAGCAGCACCCGGCGCACGGAGTGGTCGGCGGCCTTCTGCAGCACCAGCCGCGCGCGGGACCGGGTCGGGGCGATGTTGAGCCGCAGGTTGGGCTCGTTGACCGCGTCCCAGATCCCGCGGGCCGTCGACGTGGCCTGCTCGTCGGTGAGGTCGGCGAAGCGGTGGAAGTAGGCGCCGGAGTCCCGGAAGGCCGTGCGGCGCAGGGCGAGGAAGCGCTCCACGTACCACTGGGAGATGTCGTGCTCGGTGGCGTCGACGTAGACGGAGAAGTCGAAGAAGTCCGAGAGGAAGACCTCCGGCACCCGGCCGTCGTTCCGGGCGCCGGCCTGCAGCACGTTGAGCCCCTCCAGCACCAGCACGTCGGGGGAGTCGACGACCTGGCGCTCGTCGGGCAGCACGTCGTAGGACTGGTGGGAGTACAGCGGGGCGCTGACCGCCGGCTTGCCGGACTTGACGTCGGCCAGGAACCGCAGCAGTGCCCGCCGGTCGTAGCTCTCCGGGAAGCCCTTGCGGCCCAGCAGGCCCCGGGACTCCAGGACCGCGTTGGGCAGCAGGAAGCCGTCGGTGGTGACCAGGTCGACCCGCGGGGTGTCGGGGGCGGCGGCCAGCAGCGCCTGCAGCAGGCGGGCGGTGGTGCTCTTGCCGACGGCGACGCTGCCGGCCACGGCGATGACGAAGGGCACCTTCTCGGTGCGGGCGCCGAGGAACTGGGTCTGGGCGGCCCACAGCCGCCTGCTCGCGGTGACGTGCAGGTGCAGCAGCCGGGCCAGCGGCAGGTAGACGGTGGACACCTCGTCCAGGTCGATCCGGTCGCCCAGGGTGGCCAGCTGCCGGACGTCGGCGTCGTCCAGCGGCAGTTCACCGCCCGCGGCCAACGCCCGCCAGGACTGGCGGTCGAACGCGGTGAAGGGCGAGACCTGTGCTCGCTGACCGGCCGTCACGGCGCCCATGGTGCCGTCTGCCCGCCGCGCGCCCCCCGGCCGGGTGGGTCCCGGGCGGCTGCCGGAGCGGCTGCCCCCCGCCGGCCGTTAGGGTCCGGGGGTGTCGTCGCCCGGGCTGCTCGACCGGATCGAGCGCTACTTCGCCCTTGCCCCGCTGGCCGATGCCCGGGTGCACTCCATCGGTGCGCTGCAGGTGCCCATCGGTCGGGCGGAGTGGCCCCACCCGGCCCGGCCGCGGCCGGGGTTCGACGGGGACGTCGCGCTGGACGACGTCCGGGCCGCGATCGCACTGCAGGAGAAGGCCGGGTTGCCGGCGTCGCTGGAGTGGCTGGCGGACCGCTGCCGCGGGCTGGCCACCGTGGCGCGGACGGCCGGGCTGGTGGTCGACGAGCTGCCGCTGCTGGTCGCCGACGACCCGGTCGAGGTCCTGCTGCCCAGCGAGGTCCGGCTCTACCTGGTCGGCGCCGACGACCCCCGGCTGGGCCTGTACCAGCGGCTGGCCGCCCTCGCGTTCGCCTCGCCCGGTCGGGCCCCCGCCGACCAGGGACCGCGCAGCGCACCGGAGGTGGCCCAGGACGACCCCGGTCCCGCGGACGTGCCGCCGACCGAGGTGCTGCGCGACCGGGTGGCCTCGGGCGCGACGGTGATGATGGTGGCCGTGGACGACGGCGAGCCGGTGGCGATCGGCTCGCACCAGCCGCTGCAGGTCGACGGCACGGAGATCAGCGAGGTCGTGGGCGTCGCCACGCTGCCCCGGTTCCGTGGCCGCGGCCTGGGGGCCGGGCTCACCTCGGCGCTGGTCGAGCACGCCCGGCAGACGGCCGACCTGGTGTTCCTCGCCGCAGGGGACGACGACGTCGCCCGGGTCTACGAGCGCGCCGGCTTCGCCCGGGTGGCCACCAGCTGCGTCGCCGAGCGTCCTCCCGGCTGACGGACCGGAGGGCCCTCCGGCTGAGACACCGCGCGGCCGTCCGGCCGAGGCAGGCGGGGGCCCGCCGCCTCCGCCGGACGACAGGTCACGGCACCTCGTACGTCGCGACCAGCGTGGCGCGGGCGAGGGTGTGGCTGAACAGGTTGAAGCCGAGGTAGGCCGGGGTCGCCTCGGCCGGCACGCCGAGGTCGTCGGTGTCGAGTGCGTGGACCACGACGAAGTAGCGGTGCGGGCCGTGCCCGGCCGGCGGTGCCGCGCCGACGTAGCCGGCGAACCCCGCGTCGTTGCGCAGCTGCACCGCGCCGGCGGGCAGCCCGCCGTCGGCGGCGCCGGTGGGCAGCTCGGTCACCGAGGCCGGGAGGCCGGTGACCGCCCAGTGCCAGAAGCCGCTGGCGGTGGGGGCGTCGGGGTCGTAGACGGTGACCGCGAAGCCGCGGGTCCCGTCCGGGAAACCGGACCAGCTCAGCTGCGGTGACCGGTCCTCGCCTCCGGGGAGGCCCATCTTCCCGCTCACCTGGGGCTGGGGCATCGGCTCACCGTCGGTGAGGTCGGCGCTGGTCACCTGGAACGCGGGGACGGGGGGCAGGAAGTCGTAGGGGTCGGGCGGGGTGGGTCGAGCGGCCATGCGAGGACTCCTCGGGTCGTGGGGCCCCGGCCGTGGCGCCGGGGCGTCGTGCCCGCCGCCGACCCTAGGCAGCCGCCTGCACGGGCGCCTGGTCACCGGGACACCGCACGCCGCTCTCCATTGACCGTTATCCCCAACACTGCGGCCGGATCGCCCGCCCGCGTGGTCCATCGCCGCACCCTGAGGCGCGGATCACCGAGGGGGAGGAGCAGGCCGGGAGGTCCGGAGCGCGGTCTCGCCGTAGCGTGTCGGACGTGCTGGGACTCCCCGAAGACATCCGGGCCTGCCTGTTCGACCTCGACGGGGTCCTGACGCAGACGGCCACGGTGCACCAGGCTGCCTGGAAACGCACCTTCGACGAGTTCCTGCGGAACCGGGACCCCGGGGCAGCGGAGTTCAGCCTCGCCGACTACAACGAGTTCGTCGACGGCAAGCCGCGCAAGGACGGCGTCCGGGACTTCCTGGCCAGCCGGGGGATCACCCTGGAGGAGGGCAGCGACGGCGACCTCGCCGACGCGCTCACCGTCGCCGGCGTCGCGACCCGGAAGAACGAGCTGATCCTGGCCGAGCTGGACGAGCACGGCGTGCAGGTCTACGAGGGCTCGATGCGGTACCTGCGGGCGGCGCGGGACGCCGGCCTGGCCACCGCCGTCGTCACGGCGTCGGCGAACGGGGAGCACGTGGTCGCCGTCGCCGGGTTCGCCGACCTGATCGACGCCCGGGTCGACGGGGTGGTCGCCGCCACCCAGGGCCTGCGCGGCAAGCCGGCCCCGGACACCTTCCTGGCCGGGGCGCGGGCCCTCGGCGTCGAGCCGGCCCAGGCCGCCGTCTTCGAGGACGCGCTCTCCGGGGTGGCCGCTGGACGGGCCGGTGACTTCGGGTACGTCGTGGGGGTCGACCGGGTGGGCCAGGCCGACGGGCTGCGCGAACGCGGCGCCGACGTCGTCGTCACCGACCTGGACCAGCTGCTGGAGGAGACCCCGTGACCCAGGGGCGCGCGCACTTCCTGATCGAGCCCTGGTCGCTGACCGAGGTCGGCGTCGACCTGGCCTCCCTGGCGGTCAACGAGTCGGTGTTCGCCCTGGCCAACGGGCACATCGGGATGCGCGGCACCCTCGACGAGGGAGAGCCGGTCGTCGTCCCCGGCACCTACCTGAACGGCTTCTTCGAGGAGCGGCCGATGCCCTACGCGGAGGCCGGCTACGGCTTCCCGGAGCAGGGCCAGACCGTGGTCAACGTGACCGACGGCAAGCTGATCCGGCTGCTGGTCGGCGACACCCCGCTGGACCTGCAGTACGGCGACGTCATCGACCACCGCCGCACCCTGGACCTGCGCAACGGCGTGCTGCGCCGCGCCACCGAGTGGCGGGGGCCCAGCGGGCGTCAGGTCCGGGTCACCAGCACCCGGCTGGTCTCGCTGACCCGGCGGTCGATCGCCGCGATCGAGTACACCGTGGAGTGCACCGACGACCAGGGCGACCTCTACATCGCGCTGCAGTCGGACCTGCTGGCCAACGAGTTCGTGATCACGACGCAGTCCGACGACCCGCGCGCGGCCTCGGCGATGACCCGGCCGCTGGAGTCGGAGCTGCACGTGGGCCGCGGCCGGCACGCCGTCCTGGTGCACCAGACACCCCGCAGCCGGCTGCGGATGGCCGCCGGGATGGACCACGAGGTCGACATCCCGGACTCGGCCACCGAGGACCTGGAGGTCTCCCCGGACCTGGCCCGCTACACCCTGGCCGCCCGGCTGCCGGCCGGCTCCAAGCTGCGGCTGGTGAAGTACCTGGCCTACGGCTGGTCCAGCCGCCGCTCGTCGGCCGCCGTCCGGGACCAGGTCGAGGGCGCGCTGGCCACGGCGAAGCTGGCCGGCTGGAACCGGCTGGTCCGGGAGCAGCGGGAGCTGCTGGACCGGCACTGGGACGAGGCCGACGTCGAGGTCGAGGGCGATGACGAGCTGCAGCAGGCCGTGCGGGTCGGCATGTTCCACGTCCTGCAGGCCGGCCTGCGCGCCGAGCGGCAGCCGATCCCGGCCAAGGGCCTGACCGGTGACGGCTACGACGGCCACACGTTCTGGGACACCGAGACCTACGTGCTGCCGGTGCTCACCTACACCGCTCCCGCAGCCGTGCGCGACGCGCTGATGTGGCGGCACTCGACGCTGGACCTGGCCCGCGAGCGGGCCCGGGTGCTGGGTCACGCCGGTGCGGCGTTCCCGTGGCGGACCATCCGCGGGGAGGAGACGTCGGGCTACTGGCCGGCCGGCACGGCCGCCTTCCACATCAACGCGGACATCGCCGACGCCGTCGCCCGGTACACCGCGGCGACCCGGGACGACGACTTCGACCGCGACCACGGCACCGAGCTGCTCGTCGAGACGGCGCGGCTCTGGGCCTCGCTCGGCCACTTCGACGACGGCCAGGGCTTCCGGATCGACGGCGTCACCGGGCCGGACGAGTACACCGCGGTGGTGGACAACAACGTCTACACGAACCTGATGGCGCAGCGGAACCTGCGCGAGGCGGTCGCGGCCGCCCGCCGTCAGCCCGACACCGCGGCGCGGCTGCAGGTGGGCGAGGACGAGCTCGACCTCTGGTCGCGGGCCGCCGAGGCCATGCGGGTGCCGTTCAACGCCGACCTCGGGGTGCACGAGCAGTCCGAGGGGTTCACCCACCACGAGGAGTGGGACTTCGAGGGCACCCGGCCCGACCAGTACCCGCTGCTGCTGAACTTCCCCTACTTCGACATCTACCGCAAGCAGGTCATCAAGCAGGCCGACCTGGTGATGGCCCTGCACCTGCGGGGGGACGCCTTCACCCTCGAGGAGAAGATCGCCGACTTCGCCTACTACGAGGCGCGGACGGTGCGTGACTCCTCCCTGTCGGCGTCGGTGCAGGCGGTGATCGCCGCCGAGACCGGGCACCTGGACCTCGCGCACGACTACTGGGGCGAGGCGGCGCTGACCGACCTGCAGAACCTGCACGGCAACAGCGGGCACGGGCTGCACATCGCCTCGCTGGCCGGTGGCTGGATGGTCGCGGTCGCCGGCTTCGGCGGCATGCGGGACCACGGTGGCCGGCTGACCTTCGCCCCGCGGCTGCCCGGCCGGATCCGCCGCCTGCGCTTCCGGGTGGTGTTCCAGGGGAAGTGCCTGTCGGTCACGGTGACCCCGGAGAAGGCCAGCTACCGGCTGGTCTACGGCGATGGGTCGTTGGAGACTGCGCACCACGGGAAGCCGATCGTGGTCACCGGCGAGACGGTGGAGTGGGAGATCCCGCCCGCTCCCGAGGTGGAGCCGGTCCGCCAGCCGCCACACGCCGCCCCCCGCCGCCGCAACCGCCCCACCAGCGACTGACTCCACCACCCCCCTTCACCACCAAAATGGCCATCTTGGTGGTGAAGGGGGGTCAGAGGAGGGCGGTGTCGCGGAGGAGCCACCAGCCGCCGAGGAGGAGGGCGCCGCCGTCGACCAGCAGGAAGACGGCGATCCAGACGATCCCCGGCAGCCCGGTGAGCCGGGCCAGCTGGTCGGCGTCGGAGTCCCGGGCCGAACCGGAGCGGCGCTTGGCCTGCAGCTCCAGCACGGTCTTGGGCGCGGCCAGCAACAGGAACCAGGTGACCCCGTGGGCGAAGACCGACTGGCCTTCCGCGGGCAGCCACCAGGTGGCCGCGAACACCAGTGCGCCGGTGACGAGCACCGACCACAGGCCGTACCAGTTGCGGATCTGCACCAGGAGCAGGGCGAGCAGCAGCAGCAGCGCCCACAGCAGCCCGATGGCGTACCCGGCGGCCAGCAGCGCCGCGGCACCCAGCCCGAACAGGCCCGGGCCGGTGTAGCCCGCGGCTGCGGTGAGCACCATGCCGGGACCGCGCGGCCGACCGGCCGAGACGGTGACCCCGGAGGTGTCGGAGTGCAGGCGGATGCCGGCCAGCCGCCGCCCGGTGACCAGGGCGGCCAGGCCGTGCGCCCCCTCGTGCGCGATCGTCACCGAGTGCCGGGCCCGCCGCCACAGGGCGGGGGAGAGGACGAGGCAGGCGGCGAGCGCCGCGGTCAGGGCGAGCAGCCAGCCCGGCAGCGGGGGAGAGGTCGCCGAGACCTGCTCCCAGAGCGAGCTGACGACGTCCACCCGGGCATGGTCGCCAGCGGACCTGTGCACCAGGTCAGCGCCACGCCGCAGCGGGCAGGGTGAGCGATCCGACATCCGTGCGTCATCCGTGGCGGCGATGCTGGGGGGATGCAGCGCACTGTCCCGGTGCCGGCGCCGGCGGAGACCCCGCAGCTGCCGGTGACCGTCTCGTTCACGCGGCGGGCCGACCCGGCCCACGCGGTGGAGATGACCGCCTGGATCCGGGCGGGACTGACGATGGCCGAGGCCTTCCCGGGGTTCCTCGGCGGTGGCTGGGTCCGCCCACGCCACGGTGCCGAGGAGTGGCACATGCTGTGCCGCTTCGACTCACCGGCCACGATGGCGGCCTGGGAGGCCAGCCCGGAGCGGCGCTGGTGGCTGGGCTCGGCCCAGGGGCTGGCCGAGGTCACCCGCACCGAGCGGCGCACCGGCATCGAGGGCTGGTTCGACGCACCGGCCGACGCGGCGACGGAGCTGCCCGTGTCCGCTGCACCACCGCGCTGGAAGCAGGCGGTGACCATCTGGCTGGTCTTCTTCCCGCTCAACCTGCTCGCCACGGTCACCCTGGGCGCGCTGTTGGCCGAGGCCCACGTCGTCCTGCGGGTGGCCGCGCTGACGCTGACCCTCACCCCGGTGATGACCTACCTGCTGCTGCCCTGGGTGACCCGGCGGCTGGGATGGTGGCTCCAGGGACGGCGCTGGCGCGACCGCTGACCGGGGTCACACGAGATCGGCGTCGTGGGTGAGCAGCGCGATCTGGACCCGGTTGGCGACCTCCAGCTTCACCAGCAGCCGGGAGACGTGCGCCTTCACGGTGGCCACGCTGAGGTACAGCTCCGCACCGATCTGGGCGTTCGACAGCCCGCGCCCGACGGCGAGCGCCACCTCCCGCTCCCGGTCGCTGAGCAGCTCGAGCCGGGTCCGGGCACGGGTCTGCCGGTCCTCGCCGGGGCCGGCCGGCCGCACCGCCGAGACGTGCGCGATGAGCTGACGGGTCACGGTGGGGGAGAGCATCGGCTCCCCGGCGGCCACCCGGCGCACGGCCTCCAGGATCGCGGCCGGCGGGGTGTCCTTGAGCAGGAAGCCGCTGGCCCCCGCCCGCAGGGCACGGAGCACCTGGTCGTCGGCGTCGAAGGTGGTCAGCACGATCACCTCGGGCGCGTCCGGCCGGGCCTGCAGCAGCTCGGTGGCGGTCAGCCCGTCGGTGCGCGGCATCCGGATGTCCATCAGGACGACGTCCGGCGCGCTGGCCGCGACGGCGGCCGGCACCTCGTCGCCGTCGGTGGCCTCGCCGACGAGCTCGAGGTCCGCGGCGCCACCCAGGACCATGGCCAGGGCTGCGCGCACGAGCGGGTCGTCGTCCACGACGAGGACCCGGACCGGCTCCCTCACGCCGCGGCCGGCCAGGGCAGCTCGGCGCGCAGCCGGAACTCACCGTCGGTGGTCCAGCCGTGCTCCAGGTGGCCGCCACCGAGGCTGACCCGCTCGAGCAGCCCGACCAGGCCCGTCCCGGCGCTGGGCAACGGCGTGCCGTGCTCTCCACCGGCCGGCGTCGGGTTGCGCACCTCCACGGTCAGACCGGTGCCGGGGCCGCCGGTGACCAGCACGGCGGCCACGGTGCCCGGCGCGTGCTTGCGCACGTTGGTCAGGCCCTCCTGGACGACGCGGTAGGCGTTGCGCCCGGTGGCGGCCGGAGCGGAGCGGAGCTCGGGCACCCGGTACTCCGCCCGCACCCGGACCCCGGCCCGCCGGCACTCCTCGATCAGCGTGGGCAGGTCGGCCAGGGTCGGCTGGGGGCGGGTGCTCGGGTCGCCGTCCCCACCGTCGCGGAGCACCCCGATCACCTCCCGGAGGTCCTCCAGGGCCTGGCGGGCGCTGGCCCGGACGACGCCGGCGGCCTGGGCCACCTCGGCCGCGGGGGCGTCGGGGCGGAACTCCAGCGCGCCGGCGTGCATGCTCAGCAGCGACAGCCGGTGGGCCAGCACGTCGTGCATCTCCCGGGCGATCCGGGTGCGCTCCAGGTGCCGGGCCTGCTCGACCCGGCGCTGCTGCTCGTCCTCCGCGCGGACCGCGCGCTCCCGCAGCGACAGCACCAGCTGGCGGCGGGCCCGGACGAACAGCCCCCAGGCCACGACGGCGGCGATCAGCACGACGCCGAACCCGAGGAACAGCGGCAACGGCATGTCCTCGGTCGGCCGCAGCAGGCAGTAGGCGACGAAGGACGCCAGGTTCAGCCCGGCCACGGCCAGCACCGGCGGGAGCCGGCGGTGCACGGCGACCGTGAACAGCGCGATCAGCACCGCCGCACCGCTCATGTCCGAGAAGCTGCCGATCAACGCCAGCACCACGGCCACGCCGACCGGCCACCGCCGCCGTAGCCAGAGGAGCAGGCAGCCGATCGTCCCGGCCGCGATGTCGGCGGCGATGAGCGCGTCCGGGTGCGGCCCCGGTTCGCTCAGCGTGATGCCCACGACGACCAGGCCGAAGGCGATCGCGAACAGGAACGCCGCGACGTCGACCGCCCAGTCACGGACCGACCGGCGGACACGGGATCGGCCGGTACCGGAGGTGGTGCCCGGGCTGCGCTCGGGTGCGGCAGCGGGGTCGCCCAGCAGCTGGGCCGGCACCAGGGAGGGGTGCTCCACGCCGGAGGGAGGTCCCGATCGCATCGCCACGCTCACAGGGGGAGGCTACGGACCCCCATCGGCCCCTGGAACCGACCAAGGTCTACGTCTGCGCCGCCGTGAGCCGGGTGCGGCCCAAGATCACCTACTTCTGGCCGATGCGCGGGGCCGCCTGGTCGGGGCAGGGTCTGCACCATGATCACGATCGAGCACCTGACGAAGAGGTACGGCGCACAGGTCGCCGTCTCCGACGTCTCCTTCTCCTGCGCGCCCGGCACCGTCACCGGCTTCCTCGGCCCCAACGGCGCCGGCAAGTCCACCACGATGCGCGCCCTGGTCGGGCTGGCCGAGCCGAGCAGCGGCACGGCGACCGTGGGTGGACGCCGGTACCGCGACCTGCCCAACGCCGGGCGGTCGGTGGGCGTGCTGCTCGACGCCGGTGCGCAGCACAGCGGGCGCACCGGTCGGGAGGTGCTCACCCTGACGTCCCAGGTCCTCGGCGTCGAGCGGCACCGGGTCGACGAGGCGCTGGAGCGGGTCGGGCTCGCCGGCCGGCCGGCCGGCAAGCGCGTCGGGAAGTACTCCCTCGGGATGCGGCAGCGGCTGGGGCTGGCGACGGCGCTGATCGGTGACCCCCAGGTGCTGGTCCTCGACGAGCCGGCCAACGGGCTGGACCCCGAGGGCATCTTCTGGATGCGCGGGCTGCTGCGCGACTTCGCCGACCGCGGCGGCACGGTGCTGCTGTCCTCGCACCTGCTGCACGAGGTGGAGGCGGTCGCCGACCAGCTGGTGGTCATCGCCGGCGGGCGGATCGTCGCGCAGGGCGGCAAGAACGAGCTGCTGGCCGGCACGGGCGGGACCCTGGTGCGCGGCCCGGACCGGGCCCTGCTGGCCAAGGCCCTGGAGGCAGCCGGTATCGGCGTGTCCGCCGGCCCGGACGACGCGTTGGTGGCCGACGCCGAGGCCCTCGCCGTGGGGCAGGCGGTGGCGGCGGCGGGCGTCGTCCTCACCGAGCTGCGAGCCGCCGGGGGAGCGGGACTGGAAGAGCTCTTCCGTTCTCTCACCGGCTCCTCGCACGAGGTCCAGGAGGTGCGGGCATGAGCACCGCGACCCTCGCCGACCAGCCCCGGACGCTGGTCGACCACCCGGCGCCGTCCCTGCTCCAGCTGGTCCGGGTGGAGCTGCGCAAGTCCGCGGACACCCGCGCCGGCCGCTGGCTGCTCATCGTCATCGGCCTGGCCGTGCTCGGCGTCGTCGCGATCTCCGTCTTCGTCGAGGACGCGCCCAAGACGTTCACCGACCACTTCGGCATCACCCAGCTGCCGATCAGCATCCTGCTGCCGGTCCTGGGCATCCTGCTGGTCACCAGCGAGTGGTCGCAGCGCACCGCGATGACGACCTTCACCCTGGTGCCCCGACGGTCCCGGGTGCTCGTCGCCAAGGTGCTCGCGGCCACGCTGCTGGCGGTGCTGGGAGTGGTCGTCGCGGCCCTGGCCTCCGTGCTCGCGACGGTGCTGACCCCGGTCTTCTCCGACGCGGAGCGGGACTGGGGGATCTCCGCCGCGCTGGTGGGTCAGGTGCTCGTCGTCCAGGTGGTGACCGTGCTGGCCGGTGTCGCGTTCGGCATGCTGCTGCTCAGCTCGCCGCTGGCGATCGTCCTGTACTTCGTGCTGCCGACGGTGTTCAACATCGTCGTCAACCTGATCGCCGCCCTGGACTGGGTGCGGGACTGGCTGGACCTGTCGACCACCTCGATGCCGCTGTTCCAGGACGGGCTGGACGGGCAGGGCTGGGCGCAGTTCGGCACCTCGGTCGGGCTGTGGGTGCTGCTGCCCATGGTGATCGGCTGGGTGCGCATCCAACGGTCCGAGATCGCCTGACCCGACGGACGGCGGCGGGAGCAGTCCCGCCGCCGTCCGGCTCAGGCGTGCTCGCCGGGGACCCGCAGCGCCCCGCTGAGGTGCCGGGCGGTGTTGACCAGCCCGACGTGGCTGAACGCCTGCGGGGTGTTGCCCAGGTGCCGGCCGGTGCGCGGGTCGTACTCCTCGCTCATCAGGCCGAGGTCGTTGCCCAGGCCGAGGAGCCGCTCGAAGAGCTCCCGGGCCTCGGCGGTGCGGCCGATGCCGTTGAGGGCGTCGGCGAGCCAGAAGCTGCACAGCAGGAACGGCGCCTCGTCGCCCGGCAGGCCGTCGACCCGGCCGTCGGCGTGGGTGTGGTACCTCAGCAGGAAGCCGTCGGACATCAGCTCGCGCTGGACGGCGTCCACGGTGCCCACGACCCGCTCGTCGTCCCAGGGCAGGAAGCCGACCTGGGGGATGAGCAGCAGCGCGGCGTCCAGCCCTTCCGAGCCGTAGAACTGGGTGAAGGTGCGGCGCTCGGGGTCGTAGCCGCGGGCGCACACGTCGTCGTGGATCCGCTGCCGCAGCTCCCGCCAGCGCTCGACCGGCCCGTCCAGCCCGTGCCGCTCGACCGCCTCGATCGCGCCGTTGACGCCGGCCCAGGCCAGCACCTTGGAGTGCACGAAGTGCCGGGGCTTGCCACGGACCTCCCAGAGGCTGTTGTCCGGGGTCTCCCAGATCTCCTCCAGGTAGGCCAGCAGCTCCTTCTGCACGGCCCAGGCGTCCGCGGTGGCGCAGAGGCCGGACTCGCGGGCCAGGTGCAGGCCGTCGAGCACCTCACCCCAGACGTCGAGCTGGAACTGCCCGGCGGCGGCGTTGCCCACCCGCACCGGGGCCGAGCCCTCGTACCCGGGCAGCCACGGCAGCTCGTACTCCGGGATCCGCCGGGAGCCGTCGAGGGCGTACATGATCCGCAGGTCGGCCGGGTCACCGGCGACGGCGCGCAGCAGCCACTCCCGCCAGGCGCTCGCCTCCTCGAGGTAGCCGGTGCCCAGCAGGGCCTGCAGGGTGAAGGTGGCGTCACGCAGCCAGCAGTACCGGTAGTCCCAGTTCCGGCTGCCGCCGAGCTCCTCGGGCAGGGAGGTGGTCGCGGCGGCGACGATCCCGCCGGTGGGCCGGTAGGTCAGCGCCTTCAGGGTGATCAGTGAGCGGCGGACCGCCGGAGCCCACTCGCCGTCGTAGGTGCAGTGGCCGATCCACTCGGCCCAGTAGGCCTCGGTGCTGGCCAGCGCCTCCTCGGCGTCGACCGGCTCGGGCCGCGGCAGGTGCGAGGGGGACTGGACCAGCACGAACGGGACGCGCTCGCCGGCGGTGACCTCGAACTCGGCCGAGGTGGTGTGGTCCTCCCCGTGCAGCTCCACCGGCGTGGTCAGCGAGACCGCGTCCGGGCCGGCGACGGCGACCAGGTCGCCGTCCACCGAGCGCACCCAGGGCACGAGGTGGCCGTAGTCGAACCGGAGCACCAGGTCCATCCGCATCGGCACGCGGCCGGACACGCCCTCCACGATCCGGACGACGTCCGGGCTCTCACCTCGTGGTGGCATGAAGTCGATGACCCGGACGGTGCCGGTCGGGGTCTCCCACTCGGTCTCCAGCACCAGCGAGTCACCCCGGTAGCGCCGGCTGGTGCAGCTGCTCCCGTCGGCCGGGGCGAGCCGCCAGCGACCGTTGCGCTCGTCGCCGAGCAGGGCGGCGAAGCAGGCAGCGGAGTCGAAGGACGGCAGGCACAGCCAGTCGATCGAGCCGTCCTTGCCGACCAGCGCAGCGGTCTGCAGGTCCCCGATCAGTCCGTAGTCTTCGATCCTGCTGGGCACGGGCGGTTCCTCTCGAGTGGGTCGGCCGGGGTTGGGCCGCGGCATGGCACGAAGGCGCCCAGCAGGCCCTACCGTCCTGCTCCGCCCGGCAAACCCCGCGACCGCGTGATGATCATCCGTTATCCCCAACATTTGGCCCTGATTGAGAACAGGAGCAACAGAACAACCGCGCAAGCAGCGGGGCAGTGGGGCCCGGATGGCCCTGGACGGTGCTAGGAACGACCGGCGGCTCCACGTCGCTCAGCTCGTCCGGAGAGGAGACGGTCCGTGGCCTACGACGCCGAACTCGCCGACCGCGTCCGCAGGGCTGTCCCGGGGGAGAGGACCGTTCGCGAGGTGCGGATGTTCGGTGGCCTCGCGTTCATGGTCGACGGCGAGATGATCGCCTGCGTCTCGGCCGGTGGGGGAGCCCTGCTCGTGCGGGTGTCGCGCAGCCGAGATGCCGAGTACCTCTCGGTGACCGGGGCCCGCCGGGCGGAGATGGGCACGGGCCGCTCCATGGGCGAGGGCTGGATCGCCGTCGACGAGGCAGCGCTCATGGACGACGGGGACCTGCAGTTCTGGATGCACGCCGTCCTGGAGCACAACGCCGAGCGGACAGCCGAGAAGGCGGCGAGGAGCTGATCGTCATGGGTGTTCCTGTCGGGGCTCCGGTCTAGCGTCCCCGCTGTCGCACCAGCCGCTGACCGCAGGAGACCGCCATGAGCACGCTCCCGGACCGACCGAACACCGCGCTCGTCGTCATCGACGTGCAGCAGGGCGTGGTGGCCGAGGCGCCCCGCCGCGACGAGGTCGTGGGCCACATCAACGAGCTGGTCGAGCAGGCCCGAGACGACGGGGTGCCGGTGGTCTGGGTGCAGCACTCCGACGAGGAGCTGGTGCGGGGGAGCGACGCCTGGCAGTACGTCCCCGAGCTGGTGCGAGCCGAGTCCGAGCCGCTGGTGCACAAGTCCTACGGCGACTCGTTCGAGGGCACCGACCTCGCGGACGTGCTGGCTGACCTCGCCGTGGGCCGCGTGGTCGTGGCCGGTGCCGAGTCCGATGCCTGCATCCGGTCGACCATCCACGGTGCGTTCACCCGGGGCTACGACGTGACGCTGGTCGGCGACGCACACACCGCCGGCGACAAGAGCGCCTGGGGCGCACCGCCGGCCGAGCAGGTCATCGCGCACACGAACCTCTACTGGCAGTTCCAGTCCGCGCCCGGGCGCACGGCCGCCGTGGTCGACACGAAGGACGTGACGTTCACCGGCTGACCAGCGACGCCAGCACCGTGGCCGGTGGGGGAGTCAGATCACGGCACGACCACTGGCGAGTCGCTGCCCCACACGCGCACGGCATGGTGCACGTCGTCTCCGGTCGTGACGTACAGCCGGGTCGGCGCACCCGGGAGCTCCGCGGCCGGGTAGCTCACCGAGGCACCACCGCCGGCGCCGGCACACGGGACGGTGAACTGCATCTGCCAGACGGACCGGTCGTCACCGATCCCGATCGTCAGGGACTGCCCCGCGTGCTCCTCGCCGCAGTCGCCCCCGACGTGCAGCGCCGGGTGATCGCCGCCGGTGGGCAGGTCGAAGACGTGCGAGCCGGTGTGCTCCTGCTCCAGCAGGACGGTGGCGCCGGCGTCGTCGGGCGGTGCCACGTACGGGGCCCCGGTGTAGACAGCACCCGGAGTGGAGGGCCCTGGAGCGGCTTCGGAGAACCAGGAGCACGCTGACGTGCCGAGCAGCAGGATGCTGGTGACCAGCAACGCCGCCTGCTGTCGTCGCATCGTCGCTCCTGTTCATCGACTGACGCGTCACCTTACGCACGCAGGCGGCTCCTCGGCATGAGGTACCGAGGTCGTCATCGCGGGGAGCGCCACATCGGTCGATCACCCCACTACTTGACATAATGTCGATTATCGGCGGACGGGATGAGGCTGCTCAGAGCCCCTTCCGGCCCGCGATGACCCGTCCGGTCGGCGGCGTGCACGTCGAGTGGCACGTGGTCACTGCGTCCGGCCCGACCACTCGGCGCGCTGTGCCCGGCACGCGCGTCCCGTGCGTCGAGTCGACGAATGCTGCTCCCGATGACCGGCGCCGGTCGCCTCGGTTGTCTCGGCCGTCTCAGCCGACGATCTTGGTGGCCCGTCGTGCTGGTCGATCAGCACGGGCGGCCACCACTCGCCGCAGGTCAGGGTCGCCCGCAGTCCTCCAGTGACCACCTGGTCCGACTCCCCGTGGTGTCGCTGCGCCGACCCAAAAACGTCACATTGACGAAAAGGCACCTCTGCGCGGGGCTCGGACACCCGCG
This sequence comes from Modestobacter sp. VKM Ac-2985, assembly GCF_026967925.1. Classification (GTDB taxonomy): domain Bacteria; phylum Actinomycetota; class Actinomycetes; order Mycobacteriales; family Geodermatophilaceae; genus Modestobacter. The sequence goes on from NZ_JAPVBI010000003.1 coordinate 79,927, forward strand.
GTCGCCGGCTCGCGAACTCGCCGTCGTGCGCGACTGACGCCAGGCCGGCGCCATCACCGACGGGTGCCTGCCGGAGTGGGCCGAGGTGAGCTCTGGCCGTGACGCGGGTCGCCGACCAGCGGACCGATCCCCCGAGGTCCACCGTCTCGAGGTGAGATACGTCACAGTGACGCATCTCGGGCCAGCACCTGGTGTGGGCCGCCCGGTGGCTCAGCCGGCGGTCTTGCCGCTCAGCCAGAGCCGGTCGAGCCGGCCGGTCGACCGGACCAGGTCGGCCAGGGACCGCTCGAGCTCGGCCTTGGTGGGCTTCTCGGTGAGCAGCGTCTGGACGTCCTCGATCGCACAGCGCAGTTGGTACAGCCGGTCCTGCAGACCGTCCAGCTCCGCCCGGGTCACCAGGACGACGTCCGCGGACAGACCCGCCTTGGCCGTCGCCGCGCGCTGTTCGTACGCCCGCTGCCGGCAGGCCTGGCCACAGTAGAGCCGAGGCCGGCCCACCGACTCCTGCGCCGGGAGGACGTTGCGGCACCAACCGCACCGTCGCTCCTCACCCTCGGCCCGCCGTGACCGAGGGACCGGAGGGGCCTCGACGCCCTGCTCTACCGCCACGGCACGGACGGTAGACGCCCGGTCCGGCCGCCCGCCGCGGACACGCCCGAGCCGGTCCGCGAGAGCGGCTGCCCCGTGACCAGGACCTCCTCGGACGGGCCGGGGCGCAGCGCACTAGCGTGGGGGGGTGCCGGGCTCGCGTTACGCCTTCCTCGATGGGCCGACCCCGGTGGCGATGGCCCACCGGGGTGGGGCGATCGAGCACCTGGAGAACACCCAGCCGGCCTTCGAGGCGTGTGTGGCGCTGGGTTACCGGTACCTCGAGACCGACGTCCGGGTCACCTACGACGGCGAGCTGGTGGTCTTCCACGACCCGACGCTGGACCGGGTCACCGACCAGACCGGACGGGTCGACACCATGCACTGGCGGGACGTCCGCACGGCGCTGATCGGCGGCCGCGAGCCGATCATGCGACTGGAGGACCTGCTGGGTGCCTGGCCCGACGTCCGGTTCAACCTGGACATCAAGGCCGCCGGCGTGCTGGCGCCCCTGGTGCGTTCCATCCGCCGGCTGAACGTCGAGGACCGGATCTGCCTCGGCTCGTTCTCCGACGCCCGGATCGCCGCGGCGCGGCGCCTCTTCGGCCCCGCCGTCTGCACCTCCCTGGGGCCCAAGGGCGTCGCCGCGCTCCGGCTCTCCTCCTACTCGCCGCGCGCTGCGGGGCTGGTGCGGATCCAGGCCGGCTGCGCGCAGGTGCCGCTCGCCCTGGGGGGCCGCCCGCTGGTCGACGAGCGGTTCATCGCCGCGGCGCACGCCCGCAGCCTGCAGGTGCACGTGTGGACCGTCGACAGCGAGGCGGAGGCCGCCGAGATGCTCGACCTGGGCGTCGACGGCGTGATGACCGACCGGCCGGCGATGCTCCGTGACCTGCTGGTGTCCCGGGGGCAGTGGACGGGCGCGTGAGGACGCGCGCCCCGCGGCTCCCCTGGCCGGCGCAGAACGGCACGGGCGGCCATCCGGGCCGGTGCTGGACCGCCGTCCCCGGGACTGGCACCCTGCGCCGGTGAGCGCCGCCCCGCAGGTCGACCCCGCACCGCCGCCGCCCGATCGGGCGCTGCGCCGGGAGCGCGCCGGTTGGTACTCCTACGACTGGGCGATGTCGGTCTTCAACACCTCGGTGACGACCGTCTTCCTCGCCCCGTACCTGACGTCGATCGCCGAGGCGGCCGCGGACGCCGACGGCCGGATCCACCCGCTGGGCATCAGCGTCCCGACCGGCAGCTGGTTCGGGTACGTGCTGTCGCTGTCGGTCGTGCTCCAGGTGCTGGTGCTGCCGATCACCGGGGCCATCGCCGACCGCAGCGGCGCCAAGCGGCAGCTGCTGGCCACCTTCGCCGGTCTCGGCTCGCTGTGCACCATGTCGCTCTTCTTCGTCGCCGGCGAGCGCTACCTCCTGGGCGCGGTGCTGTTCATCGCGGCGAACCTCTCCTTCGGTGCGGCGACCGTCGTCTACTACTCCTGGCTGCCCGACCTGGCCGGCCCGGACGAGCGGGACGCCGTGTCCAGCCGCGGCTGGGCCTGCGGCTACCTGGGCGGGGCGCTGTTGCTGGCCGCCAACCTGGCGCTGTTCTCCCAGTACGAGTCGCTCGGTCTGACCGAGGGCGAGGCGGTGCGGATCTGCCTGGCCTCGGCCGGCTTCTGGTGGGCCGGGTTCACCGTGGTCAGCGTCTCGCTGCTGCGCAACCGGCGGCCACGGGAGTCCGCGGTGGTGGTCGGGCCCGGGCAGGGGGCGCTCGCCGGGGGGTTCCGTCAGCTCGCCGCGACGCTGCGCGACCTGCGCCGGTACCGGCTGACCCTGTGGTTCCTCGGGGCCTACCTGCTGTTCAACGACGGCGTGCAGACGATCATCGGGGTGTCGGCGCAGTACGGCGCCGAGGAGCTGGACCTGGACCAGTCGACGCTGATCTCGGCCATCCTGCTGGTGCAGGTGGTCGCCTTCTTCGGTGCGATCGCGATGGGCCGGATCGCCATGGCGATCGGCGCCAAGCGGACGGTGCTGGGCAGCCTCGTGCTGTGGGTCGGGGTCCTGGTGGCCGCCTACTTCGTGCAGTCGGGCGCCGTCGTCCAGTTCTACCTGCTGGCCGTCTGCATCGGCTTCGTGCTGGGCGGCACCCAGGCGCTGTCCCGGTCGCTGTTCAGCCAGCTGATCCCGCCGGGCAAGGAGGCCGAGTACTTCGGCTTCTACGAGATCAGCGACCGTGGGACGAGCTGGCTCGGCCCGTTCCTGTTCGCCCTGACCTACCAGCTCACCGACTCCTACCGGTACGCGATCTTCAGCCTCGTCTTCTTCTTCGTCGCCGGCGGCTTCCTGCTGGCCAAGCTGGACATGCGCCGTGCGATCGTGGAAGCCGGCAACACACCCCCGGAGCGTCTGTGACCCCCACTCCCCCCGCCGGCCAGCTCGACGCCCTCGACGCCTCGCTGGGCGTCGTCCCGGCCGCCGGTGACCGCCGCCGGCACCCGGCCCCGGCCCACCTGGTCTTCTTCCACGGCCCGATGGACTGCGGGAAGTCCACCCTCGCCCTCCAGGTCGACCACAACCAGAGCCGGCAGGGCCGGCACGGGTTGCTGCTGACCCAGGGCGACCGGTCCGGCACCCCGCAGATCAGCTCCCGGGTCGGGCTGCAGCGGGCGGCGGTCGAGCTGGACGCCGACACCGACGTCCGGCTGCTGGTGCGCGACCGGTGGGCCGCCGGGCACCGGGTCGACTACCTGATCGTCGACGAGGCGCAGTTCCTCACCGGGGAGCAGGCCGAGCAGCTGGCCGAGCTGGTCGACGAGTCGCACGTCGACGTCTACGCGTTCGGGCTGACCACCGACTTCCGCACCCGGCTGTTCCCCGGCACCCAGCGGCTGTTCGAGCTGGCCGACGACGTGCAGCGGGTGCAGGTCGAGGTGCTCTGCTGGTGCGGCCTGCCCGGTCTGCTCAACGCCCGGGTCGTCGGCGACGCCGTGGTGCGCGAGGGGGCCACCGTGGTGGTCGCCGACACCGCGCCGGCGCTGCAGCCGGAGGCCACGCCGGCCGCCGGAGAGGCCGCCGTCCGGTACCAGGTGCTCTGCCGGCGGCACTTCTCCCGTGGTCAGCTGGGGCCGACACCGACCGGGCCGGGGCAGCTGGCCCTGCGCTGAACGGGCCGCCGGGCTCACCCGTCAGGGTGGTTGAGCGCTGATACATCACCCCGTGCGATGATGTGTTGCTGACGACGTGGAATCCATTTCCTTCATCTGTCGTTGACGTCTACGACACCCCGCACCGGATGCGTGAGCATGCGGATGCCCGGGCAGTCCAGATCTGACCGACATCAGCACGAGAGGACGGTGTGCCATGGGCGAGCGTTCGCTACGCGGGAGCCGACTGGGCAGCGTGAGCTATGAGACCGAGCGCAACACCGCGCCCATCGAGCGGCAGTACGCCGAGTACCGGTGTGCCCAGGGGCACCTCGTCACGGTGCCCTTCGCCGATGACGCCGAACTCCCCGACACCTGGGAGTGCAAGTACGACGGTTCGGCCGCCAAGCTGGTCGGGGGCGCGGAGCCGGCCCCCAAGAAGGTCAAGCCCCCGCGCACGCACTGGGACATGCTCCTGGAGCGTCGTTCGGTCGACGACCTCGAGGAGGTCCTCGCCGAGCGCCTCGAGGTGCTCCGCGGTCGCCGCACCCGCGCATCCTGAGCTGCTCTCCCAGCTGAGACGTCTCAGCTGAACGTGAACGGCCCCGGTGGGACCTCCCACCGGGGCCGTTCCGTGTCCGGGGAGCGCCCCGGACCAGCTGGTCAGGGGTCCGTGCGCTCCGCGGCGACCTCGCCCTCGATCACCGGGTGCTCCCCGCGGGTGGCCGGGCCGGCCCGGAACGGCTGGTCGGGGCCGGTGACCGTCTCGGTGCGCGTCGATCGCACGTACACCGGTCCGCGCAGCGCGTCCGGGAGCCGCCGGAGCAGCCCGCGGGCGATCAGGGCGCGGGGCAGCGCGCGGGTGACCGGCAGCAGGCAGAGCAACCCGAGCAGGTCGCCCAGGAAGCCGGGCAGCACCATCAGCAGCCCACCCAGGGCGACCAGTCCGGCATCCCCCAGGGCGCGGCCCGGGGCCCGGTGCTCCTCGGCCCGCATCCGGAGCTCCCCGAGGGCCTTGGTGCCCTGACGGGCCAGCAGCGCCCAGCCCAGGACGGTGGTGGCCAGGGTGGCGAGGATCGTCCAGCCCAGCCCGATCCAGGAGACGACCAGGACGTAGACGACGACCTCGGCCAGCGCGCCCAGCCCGATCGCCATCCGGAGGCCCGACGACCTGCGTCGTGGGGCGGTGTGGCTGGTGGCCATGTGTTCTCCCTTCGCCCGCGGGGCGGTGGGTCCTCCCTACCGGAGGACCCTGGGCCGCCGCCCGTCCCGGGCTCGTCCTGGTACGGGACGGGTCACCCGGCCCGGCAGCCGATCGGCCAGCCGGTCCAGGATGCCCCACCAGCTCACCCGTACCAGTGCTTCTCCAACGATCGACGCGCTCATCTTGCTCCGCCCGGCCGTCCGTTCGCTGAAGGCGATCGGCACCTCGACCACCCGGGCACCGGATCGGACCGCCCGCCAGGCCCAGTCGACCTGGAAGCAGTAGCCCTGGCTGGCGACCGAGTCGAAGGGCAGTCGGGTGACCAGCTCCATCCGCGCCGCCCGGAACCCGCCGGTGGCGTCGGCCAACGGAAGCCGCAGCGCCCAGCGGGTGTAGAGGTTGCCCAGCCGCGACAGCGCCAGCCGGTGCGGCGGCCAGTCGAGCACCTCTCCCCCGGGCACGTACCGGGAGCCCAGCACCAGGTCGGCGTCGGCGAGGGCGGCCAGCAGTGCCGGGAGGCGTTCGGGCGGGTGCGAGCCGTCGGCGTCCATCTCGACCACCACGCCGTAGCCGTGCTGCGCGGCCCACCGGAAACCGGCGACGTAGGCCGGCCCCAGCCCGGCCTTGGCGGCGCGGTGCAGCACGTGCACGCGCTCATCGGCCGCCGCCCGGGCATCGGCGAGCTCGCCGGTGCCGTCGGGTGAGGCGTCGTCGACGACGAGGGCGTGCGCCGTCGGCACCGCCGCGTGCAGCCGGTCCAGCACCCCCACCAGGTTCCCGACCTCTTCGTAGGTCGGGATGACGACCAGGACCGGCCCGGGGACCTCCGGGCCGGTCACCGGCCGACCGCCCGTCGCCGGGCCAACGCCGGGACCCCTGCGGCCAGGACGGCGCCCACGCCCAGCGCCGTCAGCACCCACTCCGGTCCCGCGCCCAGCCGTTCGGCGACGGTCGAGGAGTCCCGCTGGGCGATCTCCTCGACGAAGGTGTCGGCGGTGAACAGCTCGGAGCGCTGCACCAGGGAGCCGTCCGGGGCGACGACGGCGCTGATCCCGCTGGTCGCCGCGACCACCACGGTGCGGCCGTACTCGACGGCCCGCAGCCGGCTCATCGCCAGCTGCTGCGCGCTCTCGTCGGTGTACCCGAACGTCGCGTTGTTGGTCTGCACCACGATCATCCCGGCGCCGGCATCGACCACGTCGGCGACGAGGCCGTCGTAGGCGACCTCGAAGCAGATGACGTCGCCGACGCGCGCCCCGCCGACGTCCAGGACGCCGACCTCGGTGCCGTGGACGAAGTCGGTGACCCGGTCGACCAGCGGGCTGAAGAAGCGGAAGAAGGCCCGGGCCGGCACGTACTCCGCCAGCGGCACGGGGTGCCGCTTGACGTAGGTGTCACCGGGGCCGGTCACCGGGTCCCAGACGATGGCGGTGTTCGAGACGAACTCGCCCGGGCCCTGCACCACGGCGCCGACCAGGATCGGCGCGTCGATCGAGACGGCCGCGCGGGTGATCACCCGGGCCGCGTCGGCGTTGGTGTACGGGTCGATGTCGGAGCTGTTCTCCGGCCAGATGACCAGGTCCGGCTGCGCGGCGTCACCACGCGCGACGGCCGCAGCCAGCTCGATCGTCTGGTCGGCGTGGTTGTCCAGCACGGCCCGCCGCTGGGCGTTGAAGTCCAGCCCGGCCCGCGGCACGTTGCCCTGGATGACCGCCACCGTGCGGGTGGGGCCACCCGCGGTCAGCGACGCCCCGGCCAGCGGCAGCTCCGCCAGCAGGCCCACCAGGGGGACGGCGAGCGCACCCACGAGCGCCAGGGCGGCCGCACGCCGTCCGCCCCGCCGCCGCCGAGCCCGGTGCAGGCCGACGACGGCGGCGGCCAGCAGGGTGCCGGTCAGCGCGACGGCGAAGCTCACCAGGGGCACGCCGCCGTAGGCGGCCAGCGACGTGAACGGCCCGTCGGCCTGGCTGAACCCCAGCCGGCCCCACGGGAACCCGCCCAGCGGCCAGCGGCCGCGCAGCGCCTCGGCGCCCACCCAGAGCGCGGCGGACCACAGCGGCCAGCCGGGCAGCCGGGAGGTCACGGCCAGGGCCCCGCCGAGGACCGCGAAGTAGAGCGCCTCGACCACGGCCAGGGCCAGCCAGGGGAAGGAACCCACGTAGATCCCGGTCCAGGACAGCAGGGGCAGCAGGAAGACCAGGCCCAGCACCAGCCCCAGCCACACCCCGCCGCGGACCCGCTGACCGCGGACGGCGAGCGCGAGAGCCGCCGGACCCAGCACGGCGAGCGCCCACAGGTCGTGCCCGGGGAAGGCGAGGTACAGCGCCAGGCCCCCGGCTGCCGCCAGGGCGGTGCGCCAGGGCCAGCGGCGGCGCGGGGCCGCGGGCTCTGCCCGGGTGCTCGGGGTGGCTGACTCCACCGTGCCGGTCGCCACCACTGCCGGCACCGCCGCCCTCCGCGCTGGCCCGGGTCGCTGCCCGGGACACCCTGGGCCCGGCGTGCCGCTCGGACCCGGTCGTGGCGCTGATGCCGTGACCGGCTCCCAGCATCCCACTCCCGGCCTGGCGACCGCCGCAGCTGCACCGGACCGGCGTCCGCACCGGGGCACCCCGCGCCTTCGGGCCGGGACGGCGGCCGCTGGCTGCGGTCGCCGTTCCGTTGTCTGGTGACGCGGGGCCCCGCCGGAGCGGACGTCGGGAGCGGGACGTGCACCCTCGGGTCCGCGGTCCCCCCTCGGCCTGGCGGCGTGCGCAGGCAGCGACGCGAGGTGCGTCACCGGACTGCGTCACCGAGGGACGAGCGCGCGACTGTGCCGAGGGGGAAGCACACCCCGGTCTCCCGGGATGGGGCGACCCCGACCCTAGGCACCGATCGGACGCCGGGGAACCCCTCGGGACGAGTGGTTCGGAGCGTCACCGGAGCGGAACACCGGGTGGCGTGCCGATGACAGGACGGAGACCCGCCGGCGTCAGCCCGGGGAGTCGAGGGCGGGGACGACGAGCGTCGCCACCGCCTCGACCACCCGCAGCGGTGGGTCGAGCACCTGGGCGGCGGACGCGCCGCGGGTGGGGTCGGCGCGGGCCACGACGTCGGCCCAGCACCGCAGCTCACGGCTGCGGCGGCCGACCCGGACCACCTCGCAGGAGGCCTCCAGCACGTCGCCGGCCTGCACCGGCGCCAGGAAGGAGACAGCCGAGTACCCGGCGAGCAGCCCCTCGTCGCCGTCGGTGCGGATCGCCACCTCGGTCGCGACGTCGCCGAACAGGCCGAGGGTGTACGCCCCGTCGACGAGCGCGCCGCCGTAGTGGGCGTGCGCGTGGGGCACGTAGCGGCGGTGGGTGACGGTCAGCCCCAGGCGCGGGTCGGTCGGGCGCGGGTCGCTCATGCGGGCTCCTCCTCGGGGACGAGTGCGTGCACCAGGTAGCTGGCGACCTCGCCGGGCGTCGTCCCCCGGCCGAAGACCTTGTCCACCCCGAGGTCGGCGGCCATCGCCGGGTCGAAGCGGGGACCGCCGACCACCAGCAGCGGCCGGGACTCCCCCATCGCCTCGCGGAATGCGGCGGCCAGCTCGCGGGTGTTGCGCAGGTGGGCGTCCTTCTGGGTCACCACCTGGGAGACCAGGACGGCGTCGGCGTTGCGGGCGCGGGCGGCGTGCACCAGCTCCGGGACGCTGACCTGGGCGCCGAGGTTGGCCACCTGCAGCTCCCGGTAGTACTCCAGGCCCTTCTCCCCCGCGAACCCCTTGAGGTTGAGGATCGCGTCGATGCCCACGGTGTGCGCGTCGGTGCCGATGCAGGCCCCCAGGACGACGAGGCTGCGCCGGAGCCGGGTCTTCACCGCCGCGTTGACCTCACCCGGTGACAACAACGGGTAGGCCCGCTCCTCGACCTGCACGGCGTCCAGGTCCACCAGGTGCCGCACGCTGCCGTAGACCACGAAGAAGGTGAACGCCGCGCTGTCGCCCGCCGCCCCGCCCCCACTCCCGATCCCGGTGCTGTGCACCACCATCGCCGGCTCGATGCCCATCTTCTGCGCCAGCTGCAGCGCCGCGCCCTCGGCCTTGGGCCCGGGCGGGACGGGCAGCGTGAACGACGTCTGCACCATCCCGTCACCGGTGGTGTCCCCGTACGGCCGCACCACGCTCCCGCCCCCGGCCCCACCAAAATGGCCATCTTGGCGGTCGTCGTCAGGCACGGGCCACCTCCCGGGTGAGCAGTTCGGTGGCGGGGTCATAGTGGCCGGTCGCCTTGACGACGACGCCGTCCAGGCCCTTGCCGCCGTCCGGGGCCCGCTTGGTGATGCCGAAGGTGCCGTCGGCGACCGCCTGGATCAGCCCCTGCGGGTGGGCCGCGATCCGCTCCAGCAGGTCGACCGCCTCGGTCAGCACGGTGTGCGCCCGGCGGTCGATGAACCCACCGGGTGGGGGCGCGAAGTCCTCGTGCAGGTTCCCGGCGGCCTCGAGCACGTAGCGGACGTTGCGCAGCGCCAGGTCGCGGTCGGACAGCCACGGGGTGACCACCGCCTCGGTCATCATCCCGACCAGCAGGATCCCCTGGCCGGTGAGCGCCCCGGCCAGGTTGAAGAAGCCGTCGAGGAGGTAGCCGCGGAACACGTCGCCGGTCATGTGCTTGGTCGGCGGCATCCACTTCAGCGGCGCGTCCGGGAAGAGCCCGCGGGCCAGCAGCGCGTGCGCCAGCTCCAGCCGGAACGACTCGGGGACGGCCGGGTCGATCTCGAAGGCGTGTCCCAGGCCCAGCTGCCAGTCCGCCAGCCCGGCCTCGTGCGCCAGCCGCTCGTTGAGCAGCTGGCTGACGGTGACGGTGTGCGCCTCGTCGACGGCGTCGGCGGTGGTGAGGTAGTTGTCCTCGCCGGTGTTGATGATGATCCCGGCGCGGGCGTGCACCATCCGGCTGAACCGCTGGTCGACGAAGGTCCGGATCGGGTTGATGTCGCGGAAGAGGATCCCGTACATCGCGTCGTTGAGCATCATGTCCAGCCGCTCCAGCCCGGCCAGGACGGCGATCTCGGGCATGCACAAGCCGGACGCGTAGTTGGTCAGCCGCACGTAGCGACCGAGCTCGGCGCTGACGTCGTCCAGCGCGGCCCGCATCAGCCGGAAGTTCTCCTGGGTGGCGTACGTGCCGGCGTAACCGGTGCGGGTGGCGCCCTCGGGCACGTAGTCCAGCAGCGACTGCCCGGTGGAACGGATGACGGCGATGACGTCGGCGCCGGCGCGGGCGGCGGCCTGGGCCTGCGGGATGTCTTCGTGGATGTCGCCGGTGGCCACGATCAGGTAGATCCACGGACGGCGGGGCGGGTCGCCGTGCGTGGCGACCAGTTCGTCCCGGCGGGCCCGGTTCGCGTCGATCCGGGCGATCCCGGCACCGACGGCGGTGCGGGCGGCCTCCCGGGCCCGGTCGGCGGCGGCCCCTTCGGGCACGGTGAACCGGGCGGTGCCGGCGCCGACCTGCTCGGCGAGCTCGGCCAGCGTGCCGCCGGAGCCCAGCGCGTGCCAGACCGGCAGCGCCACCCCGTGCTCCAGGCCCACCTGGTCGCGGACGGCGTCCACCACCCGGTTGACCCAGGGCACCTCACCGTCGCCGAGGACCGGGTCGGTGCCGGTCAGCCCGGCCAGCCGCAGCTGGGCCCGCTCCACCGAGATCGTGGTGTGCGTGGCGGCCAGGTCCACGACCGGTGCCGCCGCCCGGGCGGCGAGCTCCCGTGCCCGCGCCACCAGCGCCTGGTCCAGCTGCAGCCTGCTCATCCCCGAGCTCCTCCCAGGTCGGCTCCGGTACAGGGGCCGGGCGCACGGCGCCTGACCGCCGAGTCGCCCGCAGCGGCGGTCAGCACGGTCGGCCGGCGACGATGAGCTGACGGCAGGCGGGGCGCGCGCGGCCGGCCAGGACGGCGGAGAGCGTCAGCTCGGTCGCCCACAGCGCCAGGTCCGCCGGTGCGCCCACGGCCAGCGGCCCGTCCGGGTGCTCGGCGCGGGCGGCCACCCAGCCGCCGTGGGTGGCGGCGTCGAAGGCGTCGAAGGGGCGCATGCCCGAGCCGGGGGTGGTGTGGTCGATGGCGGCGTGCACGCCGCCCCACGGGTCCAGCGGGGTGACCGGGGCATCGCTGCCGATGGCCACCGTCACGTCGGCGTCGACGAGGTCGGCCAGCGGGTTGCAGCCGGCGGCCCGCTCGACGCCCAGCCGCTCGGCGTACATGCCGCTCGGCCCGCCCCAGGCGGCGTCGAAGGCGGGCTGGACGCTGGCGACCATCCCCCACCGGCGCAGCTGGGCGATCGCGGCGTCGCTGACCATCTCCACGTGCTCCAGCCGGTGCCGGCAGGCCCGGACGGCGTCGCGGCCCAGCTCGTCGACGACGATGCCGACCGCGGCCAGCACCTGGTCGACGGCGGCGTCCCCGATGCAGTGGAACCCGGCCTGCAGACCTGCCGCGGTGCAGGCGCGCACGTGCTCGACGAGGGCCGCGGTGTCGAAGCGCAGCGCGCCGGTGGTCTCCGGCCGGTCGGCGTAGGGGGTGCTCAGCGCCGCGGTGTGCGAGCCGAACGCACCGTCGCAGAACAGGTCACCGCCGGCGCCGGCCAGCCGCAGCTCCCGGACGACGTCCAGCCCGCCGCGCTCGGAGAGCTCGCCCCAGTAGCCGACCACCCGCGGCCCGGGCGCCTCGGCGGCCAGCGCCAGCAGGCCGGCGAGGTCCTCGGCGCTGGACACCTCCGGCCCGGCCATCTCGTGCACGCTGCCGACGCCCAGTGCGGCCGCGGCCGCGAGGGTGGCCCGCTGGGCGCTGCGCCGCTGGCCCGGCGGCACCGACCCGTAGGCGGCCTGCCGGGCGGCGTGGTGGGCGTCGAGCCGGAGCCGGCCGTCGGGGCTGTACCCGGGCAGCGCGGTGATCCCGGGCACCCGGTCCAGCAGGGCGGTGGAGACGGTGGCCGAGTGCACGTCGACGCGGGCCAGGTAGGCCGGCCGCTCCCCCACCACCGCGTCCAGGTCGTGCCGGGTGAGCCCGCGGCCCTCGGGCCAGCCGGTCTCGTCCCAGCCGGTCCCGAGCACCGTGCCGGTGGGGGCGGCGGTGGTCTGGGCGGTGACGCCGGTCAGCGCGGACCGCAGGCTGTCGGCGCCGTGCAGGTCCAGCCCGGTCAGCGCCAGCCCGGTGGCGGTGGCGTGCACGTGGGCGTCGACGAACGCGGGGGTCAGCAGCGCTCCCCCGCCGTCCAGCACCCGGCCGGCCGTGGGTGCGTCGGCCGCGGCGCCCAGCCAGGCGATCCGCCCGGCGACGACGTGCACGGCCCGCCCGGGCCGGTCCCCGACCGTCACGTCCCGGATGAGCAGGTCGCTCATGAGGCGCGGACCCGTGGCTCGATCAGGGACCGCACCCCCGGCGAGCGCCGGTAGAGGTCCATCGCCAGGGCCGCATGCCCCGGCGTGTAGCCGTTGCCCACGAGCATCGTCACGTCCGCCGCCATCCCCTCAGCTCCCAGGGCCGCCGCCGAGAAGGACGTGGCCATGGAGAAGAAGACCACGGTGCCGCCGTCGGCCGTCGCGAGGACCGCTCCGTGCTCCGCGCCGGGGGTGTCCACGCAGACGACCGTGACGTCGACCGGCGCTCCGACCGCGGCCGCGACGGCGAGCGGGTCGGTGGCGTCGGCCACCACCACCTCGTCGGCCAGCCGGGCCGCCCGCAGCGAACTGGCCTCCCCCTCGTCCCGGACCACGCCGACCAGCCGGCCCGCGCGGGCGTCCCTGGCGGCGGCCAGGCTCAGGCAGCCGGACTTGCCGGCCGCCCCCAGGACGGCGACCGAGGGCCGGTGGCCCGACCGGTGCACGACCCGCTCGGTGGCCGCCGGGGCGCCACAGACGTCCAGCACCGCCAGCGCCACCTCCTGGGGCAGGTCGTCGGGCAGGACGGCGGCGATCGAGCGGGCGAACAGCACCGCCGTCCCGGCCGCGGGCACCTGCTCGCTGCGGCCGTCCCACCGCGCCAGCCCGTCGGTGATCCGCAGCGGGGTGAGCGTGAGGGAGACCAGGGTGGCCACCTGCTGGCCGGGCTCCAGGCCGAGCGGGGAGTCGTCGCCCACCTCGTCGACGACGCCGATGAGCATCCCGCCCGAGCCGGTGACCGGGTTGTGCATCTTGCCCCGGCTCCCGACGATCCCGAGCACGGCGGCACGCACCCGGTCGCCGTCCCCGCCGTGCTCCTCGGCCAGCTGCCGGTAGGAGGCGGCGTCGAGGTTGAGCCGGTGCACGGCGATGCGGACCTCGTCCGGGCCGATCCGGGGGTCCGCGTCCAGCCGGGCGGCCGCCTGGGGCAGCACGCCGACCGGTTCGAGCACCCGGTGCACGCCGAGGCTGCGGTGCAGCGCGTTCATCGCCACCGTCGTCCCTTCGTCGTCCCCGGCTCGATGCCGGAGAACCTATCGTCAATCAGCCCATTCACCGAACTTCTTCCCGTAGGGTCGTGGTGTCGATGTTGGAGACACCGCGCGGACAGGAGTTCCGGTGCTGGAGCAGCCCTACGAGTACACCGCCCGCGAGCTCGTCGAGCCCGACTGGCGTCGCCTGCCCGGCTTCGCCGGGGTCACCGAGGTGGACTGGCGGAGCGCCCAGTGGCAGCGCGCGCACTGCGTGAAGAACCTGCGCCAGCTGCGCGGGGTCTACGGCGACCTGCTGGACGAGTCGTTCTACGCCGACGTCGAGGCCGACCAGGCCGGCCGGGCCACGATGTCGCTGCTGCTGCCGCCGCAGATGCTGAACACGATGGTCCCCGGCCGCGTCCCCGACGCCGCCGCCATGCTCGCCGACCCGGTGCGTCGCTACATGCTCCCCGTCGCCTCCGACCGGCTGCCCGGCGACGAGGCCAGTCACCCGCACGCGGCCAGGGACTCCCTGCACGAGCACGAGATGTGGGCGGTCGAGGGCCTCACCCACCGCTACCCCACCAAGGTGCTGGCCGAGCTGCTGTCCACCTGCCCGCAGTACTGCGGGCACTGCACCCGGATGGACCTGGTCGGCAACTCCACCCCGGCGGTGGACAAGCTGCGCTTCGACCTCAAGCCGGTCGACCGGCAGGGCGAGATGCTGGCCTACCTCCGGCGCACCCCCGGGGTGCGGGACGTCGTCGTCTCCGGCGGGGACGTGGCCAACCTGCCCTTCAAGAACCTCGCCGCCTTCGTCGAGGGGCTGCTGGAGATCGACTCGATCCGGGACGTCCGGCTCGCGTCCAAGGCGCTGATGGGCCTCCCCCAGCACTGGCTGCAGCCCGAGGTCGTCGACGGGACGGGCCGGCTGGCCGCCACCGCCCGGGAACGGGGCGTCTCGCTGGCGGTGCACACCCACGTCAACGCCGCCCAGTCGGTGACCCCGCTGGTCGCCGAGGCGACCCGGGCGCTGCTGGCGGCCGGCGTGCGCGACGTGCGCAACCAGGGCGTGCTGCTGGCCGGGGTGAACGACACCGCCGGGCAGCTGCTGGACCTCTGCTTCGCGCTGCTCGACGGCGCCTCGATCACGCCCTACTACTTCTACATGTGCGACATGATCCCCAGTGCCGAGCACTGGCGGGTCCCGCTGGCCACCGCGCAGACCCTGCAGCACGACGTCATGGGCTACCTGCCCGGGTTCGCGACGCCGCGGATCGTCTGCGACGTGCCCTACGTCGGCAAGCGCTGGGTGCACCAGGTCGCCGAGTACGACCGGGAGCGCGGCATCTCGTACTGGACGAAGAACTACCGCACCGGCATCGAGCGCACCGACGCCGACGCCCTCGACCGCCGCTACGCCTACTACGACCCGATCGCCAGCCTGCCCGCCGAGGGCCGCGCCTGGTGGGCCGCCCACCGCGACCGCCAGCTGGCCCCCGTCGGCTGACGGCGGACCCCGCTGAGGCGTTTCCCTCGCGGCGGACGGCGGTAGGCACGGTCGGGTGGAACTGCTGTGCACCGACCGGCTCCGGCTGCGGGCCTGGACGACGGGCGACGCCGACCTGGCCCGCCTCGCCGACCTGTACAGCCGGGACGAGGTGACCTGCTGGCTGGGTGGGGCACCGACGGTGCCGCCTGCCGAGCTGGTCGAGCGCTGGCGGCTGGTGCACGAGCTGGACCCGGCGCACGGGTGCTGGGCCATCGAGCCCCGGGGCGGGGGCCCGCCGGCGGGCACGGTGCTGCTCAAGCCGCTCCCCCAGGGGGTCGGTGAGGTGGAGGTCGGCTGGCACCTGCACCCGGACAGCTGGCGGCGCGGCTACGCCACCGAGGCGGCGCGGGCGGTCGTCGACCGGGCGTTCGACGACGGGCTGCTGGAGGTCTACGCCGTCGTCCGGCCGGGCAACGAGGCCTCACTGCGGGTCTGCGAGAAGCTGGGGATGCAGCCGCTGGGCCGCACCACCCGCTGGTACGGCACCGAGCTGGAGGCCTTCCGGCTCGAGGCCCCGCCGGACTGAGCGGAGGGCGCCGTGGAGTGGTTCACCGACCCGGGCGCCTGGTGGGGCCGTTGGCTCTTCACTCGCGGCCTCGCGCTGGTCTACCTGATCGCGTTCGTCGCCGCACTGCGCCAGGGGCGGGCGCTGCTCGGCACCCACGGCCTGACCCCGGTCCCCCGGTACCTGGAGTGGGCCTCCTGGAGACGGGCGCCGAGCCTGTTCCACCTGCACTGGTCCGACCGGTTCTTCGCCGGCTGCTGCTGGACCGGCATCGTCTTGTCGCTCGCCGCTCTCGGCGGGCTGGCCGACCGCTTGCCCCTGGCGGGCTGGATGGCGCTGTGGGCGGTGCTCTGGACGCTCTACCTGTCGATCGTGAACGTCGGTCAGATCTGGTACGGCTTCGGCTGGGAGTCACTGCTGCTGGAGGCCGGGTTCCTCGCCGTCTTCCTCGGTCCCGCGCACGTCGCCCCGCCCACGCTCGGCATGTGGCTGCTGCGCTGGCTGCTCTTCCGGCTGGAGTTCGGAGCCGGACTGATCAAGATGCGCGGCGACCGGTGCTGGCGCGACCTGACCTGCCTGTCCTGGCATCACGAGACCCAGCCGATGCCCAACCCGTTGAGCTGGTGGTTCCACCGGCTGAGCCCGCGGCTGCACCGGGTCGAGACGCTGGCCAACCACGTCACCCAGCTGGTCGTCGTCTTCGGCCTGCTCGCGCCGCAGCCGATCGCCGGGGTGGCGGCGCTGGTCATCGTGGTCACCCAGGGGTACCTGCTGATCAGCGGCAACTTCGCCTGGCTCAATGCGCTCACCCTGGTGCTGGCCCTGTCGCTGGTCGACGGGCGCTGGCTGGCCGCCGTCCTGCCGGTCGACCGTCCCGACCAGCTCTCCGCCCCCACCTGGTTCGTCGCGGTGGTGCTCGGGCTGGCGGTGCTGGTCGCCGCCCTCAGCGTGGCGCCGGTGCGCAACCTGCTGTCGCCCGCGCAGCGGATGAACACCAGCTTCGACCCGCTCCGGCTGGTGAACAGCTACGGCGCCTTCGGCTCGGTGACCAAGGTGCGCCGGGAGCTGGTCGTGGAGGCCACCGACCACGCCGGGCCCGACGCGGTGTGGCGGGAGTACGAGTTCCGCGGCAAGCCCGGCGACGTCCACCGCCGTCCGCCCCAGTGGGCGCCCTACCACCTGCGCCTGGACTGGCTTATGTGGTTCGTGGCCCTCTCCCCCGCCTACGGCCGGGCCTGGCTGCTGCCGTTCCTGGGCAAGCTGCTGGCCGCTGACCCGGCCACGCTGCGGCTGTTGCGGTCGGCGCCCTTCGGCACGGACCGCCCGGCTGCGGTGCGGGTGCTGGTCTACCGCTACCGGTTCACCACCCGCCGGGAACGGCGGGAGACCGGCGCGTGGTGGCACCGCAGCTACGAGCGCGAGATGGTCGCCCCGCTCACCGCGGACGACGTCCGGGCGCGGGTGCGCTGAGGGTCAGCGGCGGGCGCGGGCCAGCAGCCGCTTGGCGCGGGCCAGCGGGTGCGGGCCCTTGACCTTGGTCCGGTTGCCGGCGGCGTAGTCGGCGTCGTTGACGGCGGCGATCTCCGGGGTCGGCGCGGTGCCACCCAGGTGGGCCGGCTGCCACCAGCGGTCGTCGTCCCCGGCCGGCTGGTCCGGGTAGGTGCGCTGCGCCTCGTCCAGCAGCTCCACCATCGCCGCCTTGATCCGGCGCAGCAGGGCCTGCGGCTTCTCCCCCGGCTCCGGGAACAGCGGCTCGCCGATGATCACCGTCACCGGCACGTCGCGGCGCAGCACGAACTTGTGTGCCTTCGTGGCGACGCGATGCCCACCCCACACCGCGGCAGGGAGCACGGGCACCCCGGCCTCGACCGCCATCCGAGCCGCGCCCGCCTTGACGTCCTTGACGGTGAACGACGTGCTGATCGTCGCCTCGGGGAAGATCCCGACGACGTTGCCGTCCTTCAGCGAGAGGACGGCGGCGTCGAACGCCGAGGCCCCGGCCTTGCGGTCGACCGGGATGTGGTGCATCGCGCGCATGAACGGCCCGGCGAACCAGTGCCCGAAGATGGCGGCCTTCGCCATGAACCGCACCAGCCGGTGCTGCGGCAGCGCCGCGAGCCCGAGGTAGGTGAAGTCGAAGTAGGAGACGTGGTTGCTGCAGATGATCGCCCCACCGGTGGCCGGCACGTGCTCCTGCCCGCGGAGGTCGAAGCGGAAGCGGAACAGCCGGAAGACGACGAGGACGATCCGGATCACCGACCGGTACGGGCGGTCCCGGGGGTCCGGCTTCGGCCCGAACAGGTCCCGGCGGGCGACGTCGCCCCAGCTGGCCGTGTACATGAGCGGACCCTAACCAACGCCGGTTCGAGAGCGGCGCTCCGGCCTCAGTCGCCGTGGGTGGCGGCGACCGCGGCCCGGACGACGGCAGCAGGGTCACCGGTCTCGCCGAAGACCGCCCGTTGCAGCGTCGCCCCGGTGCCGCGGCGCAGGACGGCGCCGACGCCCTCCTCCACCCGCTCGGCGTCCCCGCTGTCGCGCAGGGCCGCGCCGACGTGGTCGACCAGGGCGGCCACCACCTCGGCCGCCGGGGCGGGGTGGCCGGTCCGCGGGTCGACCAGGTCCCCGGTCAGCCCGGAGCGGCCGGCCCGCCAGCCGGCGACGCGGAGCACCTCGGTCCGCATCTCCGGGGCGGCGACGCCGGCCCGCCACTCCCGGGCCGCGGTCTCCACCAGACCGCGCACCAGCCCGGCCAGCAGGACGGCGTCCTCCACCCGCAGGGCCACGTCGGACACCCGGACCTCCACGGTCGGCCAGGTGGCCGAGAGGCGGGCGTCGAAGTAGACCATCCCCTCGTCGAGCACCGTGTCGGTGGCGACCAGGTCGGCGATCAGCTGGTGATACCGCGCCGGGGTGCCGAACACCGCGTTCGGGCCGGCGGAGGGCCACCGGTTCCAGACCTGGGAACGGAAGCTGGCGTAGCCGGTCTCACGCCCGGACCAGAACGGCGAGTTGGTGGTCAGCGCGGTCAGCACCGGCAGCCACACCCGGATCCGGTCGAGGACGGCGACCCCTTCCTCGTCACCGTCCACGGAGACGTGCACGTGGCAGCCGCAGGTGAGCACCTCCGCAGCGGTCAGGCCGAACACCTCGACCATCTGCGCGTACCGCTCCCCCGGCGTCGTCTCCGGCTCCACCGCCACCGGCGAGCTGGCCAGGGCCGCGACCCGGGCGCCCACCGTCACAGCGGCGGCATCGGCACGGGAGCGCCAGTGCCGCAGCTCCGCGACCACCTCGTCGAGCCCCCGGCAGACCCGGGTGCCCAGCTCGATCTGCTGCTCCTTCAACTCGGGCACCAGCCGCGGACCACCCGAGGCACCGCTGGCGTCGGGCGCCTCGTCCGACTGCTCGGCCCGGTCGTGCTCCTGGACCGTCTCCCCCTCACCGCGGCGGGCGGCCACCTCGAGGGCCTCCGGAGCCAGGGGCACGGGCGTGCCCGCCGGGTCCACGACGAGCAGCTCTTCCTCGACTCCCACGGTGCGCACCGCCCCATGGTCACCGGGACCGGGGGGACCCTGCTGGCTGGGTGGGGCGGATTGCAGTCCAGATCACCGTGGTCGCTGATGCGCACCCGGAGGGTGCGCCTTGTGTCCATGGCAGGTGACGACGACGATGAATCGCGACATTGTTGGTGATAACGGTAGTATCTCGCCATGTCAGGTGCATGGCAGCCACCGCTGCCGGAGATGCCGGCTCCACCCCCGGCCCGCGCCTGGGCCCGGTTGCCCGGGCCGCCCGGGTACGAGCCGCAGTGGCGGCGGCTGGTCGAGGCGGCTCTGGAGCTCGGACTGGGGCCCGAGGCCCTGGCCGAGACCGGGCTCGAGCCGTTGGCCGCGGCCCGCGAGTGGAAGCCGGCCACCATCGCCCTGTACAGCAAGGTCGCCCGCTACGGCGGGATCGGGGTCCCCCGGGCCACCACGCCCGAGCCCGACCCGGTCACGCTCGACCTGCGGGAGCTGACCCGGGTGCGAAGCGAGGCGCCGGAACACCTGCGTTCGGTCGCCTGGTGTGCGCTCGCCCTGGGCTGGCCCGGGACGGTGGGACAGTTCCGGGCGTTGCGCCGCGACCAGGTGCACGCCACGACCCGCCGCCTCGAGGTGTCCACCGAGGACGGTGAGTGGTCAGTGCCCGGTGCGCTGATCGCCTGGCACGCCTGGGAGGCCGTCCGCAGCCGGTTCCCCGGCCTGGCCGCGAGCCCCTGGGTGCTGCCGGCCCTGCGGCGGGGGCCGGGCCCGAGCTCGCACGTCGGTGGACAGCTCTCCACCCAGGCCCTGCAGGTGACGTTCGCCAAGCACGCCGTCCGTACCGCCACGGCCATGCGCGCCACGGCCCCGGCGAGCCGCCGCGAGCAGGTCGAGGAGCTGGCAGCCGACTACCTCACGCTCTCCTACGACTCCTACCGTCGGCTGGCGCTGGCCGGCGGGGCGCCGCCGGTGGGCCCCCGCGGGGCGGTGCGGGCACTCCGTGTCGTGGGCCGTCGCGCTCGACTGGCCGGCTGAGCACCCACCCGCCTCAGCACAACGAGAGCTGCTCGGGGGGCTCCTCGACCGCCGTCGGCGCCGGCCGACGGGTGGGCAGGCTGCCGGCGGGGAAACCCGCCGACTCGTCCCCGGGCAGCCCGAGGCCGCTGCCGGTGTCGACGCCCCGTGCCGCTCCCCCGCTCTGCCGGTCCAGGCCGTACCGCGCGAGCACCGGGGCCACCCGGCCGGCCAGCCATGTGCGGTACTCGGCCGGCACGTAGGCGCCGCGGCCGTAGAGCTGGCGGTACCGGCCGACCAGCCCGGGGTGCTCCCGGGACAGCCAGGCGGTGAACCACTCCCGGGCTCCCGGGCGCAGGTGCAGCGGCAGCACGGTCACCCCGGTGGCCCCGGCCTCGGCGATGGCGCCGATCGCCGCCGTCAGGTGCTCCATCCGGTCGGTGAGGCCGGGCAGCACCGGGGCCAGGAAGACCCCGCAGGGCAGCCCGGCGTCGGTGATCGCCCGCACGAGGTCCAGCCGCGCCCGGGGTGAGGGTGCGCCGGGCTCCAGGGCGGCGTGCAGGTCGTCGTCCCAGATCGCCATCGACACGCCCATCCCCACCGGGACGTCGCGCGATGCGGCAGCGAGCCGGGGGACGTCCCGGCGGGCCAGCGTGCCCTTGGTCAGCACCGAGAACGGCGTGCCCGACCGGGCCAGCGCGTCGATGATCCCGGGCATCAGCCGGTAGCGGCCCTCGGCCCGCTGGTACGGGTCGGTGTTGGTGCCCAGCGCGACGTGTTCCCGCTGCCAGGACGGCCGCGCGAGCTCACGCCGCAGCACGTCGACGACGTTGGTCTTGACCACGATCTGCTGGTCGAAGTCGGCGCCGCTGTCCAGCTCCAGCCACTCGTGCGTCCCTCGGGCGAAGCAGTTGTGGCTCACGACGCCGTTCGCGATGAAGTCCCCCGTGCCGGTGGTGATGTCGTACATCGGCATCTCCAGACCGAGGTCTTCGACCTCGGTCACCCGTAGATCAGCCGTGCTCTTGATGGCCGTGCCCTGCACCTGGCACTTCCGCCGGATGGCCGGGTCGACGAGGTGGATGAAGCGCAGGTGCTCCTTCAGCCCCCCGCGCAGGCGGACCGTCCGTACCCGGTTCGCCAGGCGCCTGTCCTCCAGGACGCTGTCGAAGCCCAATGCGGTGAAGGCGGCACTCGTCCGTTCGAGCATCTCGTCATCGGCGTTGGTGATCCTGAGGACGTGCTGGCTCCGGCTGCCCTCGGCGTCGAAGACGCCAGCCAGGAAACCCCGGTGCCAGGCACCTGACGGCTGTTCCGGCCAGGCGATGAGCTCGAAGATCCGGGACACGGAGGCGGCTGACGACGTCCTGATGGCGCTCATCGCGCGGCGCTCGGGGGTGACAGCGGAGAACTCGAACCAATCGGTCGAGATGCCCGCTTGCGTGAGGTACGCCTGTGATCGCCGGAGGCCGTTCAGGTCGGCCAACGCGAGTCGGAAACGGTGCACGTCACCATGGAGCCGCCCGGCTCGTTGGTAGCGGTACACCTTGAGGTGCGCGTCTCCGCGAACCATGCCGGTCAGGTATCCCCGCCGGTAGTCCTCGCAGACGTCGACCGTCAGAGCTGACCGGCCGAAGCCGAGCAGTTCGTCGTTGGTCGTCAGGTGCGGGCGCTGACCCGCTCCGCGGCTCGCGTCGGTGACGTGCTTCCAGCCACGCCCGGTCAGGAACCGATGGTCACCGCTCGCGACGATCCTCGTGCCATCGGCGAGGGTCACCCGGTGGGCGGGCTTGACCGTCGACCAGTGCGCCAGCACCTCCGTCTCGACGTACCGGCGGTAGCGGTCTCTCTTCTCCGTCCCGATGATCCGGTCCCCCACCACCAGGTCGGCGATGCCCTGCTGGGAGCCATCCGCCATCAGCACCTGGGTGTCGCCCGACAGGCAGTACACGCACGCATGCGAGCAGCCCCGGTAGGGGTTGATCGTGTGGCCGAATGGCATCGCCGAGCCCTTGGGCACCGCGTTCAGCGCGCTCTTGGCCCGCACCTCGTGGAAGGTCAGACCCGGGAACTCCGGCACCTGCACGCTGCGCAGCAGGCCGCGGACGTCGGGCAGCCCGGGCAGGGTGGTCGGTTCGTCGAAGTCCAGTCGCTGGGCGTCCCACCGCATGCCGCCCATCCGAACACATGTTCGACCGGCTTTCGAGTCACCTCAGGTCAGTACGGTCCGAGGCTCCCGGACGGTGCGGCGGCGTCCCCTTGCTTGAGCTCGACGAAGACGGTGTGCGTCGGCGTCGTACCGATGTTCTCCCCGGCGTGCTCCTGCGCCGAGAGCCATCGGGCGGCGCCGGCGGGGAGCTCCACGTCGACCTCCCGACCGCCGGTGGACAGCCGCCGCCGGAACGAGCTCAGCGTGACCATCACGCTGTCCGGGTGCCGGTGCGGCGTGGTGCGGTGGCCCGGCGCGTCCTCGTACTCGAGCACCCGGACGCGGGCGTTCTCGAAGACCACGCGGTAGCTGTCGCCGTTGCTGCTGATCGGGTCGAGGTCCATGGGCAAACGCAGCGCCGGCCGACGTCGGCCGGTCGGGTCTCGTGTGCGCCCGGTCAGACCGGCGGGCGGTCCTCGTAGAAGGTGGAGAGGACGACGGTGGTCCGGGTGGTCACGTTGGCCGCCGACCGGATCTCGTGCAGCAGCGCCTCGAGCGCATCGGGCGAGGCCACCCGCACCTTGAGGATGTAGCTCTCCACCCCGGCCACCGAGTGGCAGGCCTCGATGGCCGACAGGTGCGCCAGTCGGGTCGGTGCGTCGTCGGGCTGGGCGGCCTCGATCGGGGTGATGGAGACGAACGCGGTCAGCGGCAGCCCGAGCCCCTTGGCGTCCAGCTGCGCCGCGTAGCCGGTGATCAGCCCGCGCTGTTCCAGCCGGCGGACCCGCTGGTGCACCGCGGACACCGACAGCCCGACCCGCTCGGCCAGGTCGGTGAAGCTGGCCCGCCCGTCGCGGGCCAGCGCGCTCAGCAGCTCGCGGTCGACGTCCTGGGCCGCCGTCGGCCCGCCCGGCTCAGCCGGGGAGTTCGACGAGCTCACGGGGACCGTTGTTGAGGTTGCGGACCCCGTCGTCGGTGCAGACGACGATGTCCTCGATCCGGGCGCCGTAGCGGCCGGGCAGGTAGATGCCGGGCTCGACCGAGAAGGCCATCCCCGGCTCCAGCGGCAGGTCGTTGCCGGCGACGACGTAGGGCGCCTCGTGGGTGTCCAGCCCGATGCCGTGCCCGGTGCGGTGGATGAAGTGCTCACCGAAGCCGGCCTTGGTGATGACGTCGCGGGCCACGGCGTCGACCTGGGCGCAGGTGACACCAGGGCGCACCGCGGCGACGGCCGCCGCCTGCGCCCGCTGCAGGACGGTGAACCACTCGACCAGACCGCGGGCGGCGTACCCGCCGACCAGGTAGGTGCGGGTGCAGTCGGAGCGGTACCCGGTCGCGGTCTCCCCGCCGATGTCCACGACGACCACGTCGCCGGCCTCGATCACCCGGTCGGAGACCTCGTGGTGCGGGCTGGCCCCGTTGGGGCCCGAGCCGATGATGGTGAAGTCGACGCCGACGTGGCCCTCGGCCAGGATCCCCGCGGCGACGTCGGCCCCGACCTCGGCCTCCGTCCGCCCGACCCGCAGCCACTCCCCCATCCGGGCGTGCACCCGGTCGATCGCCGCACCGGCGATGGCCAGCTCCTCGATCTCGGCCGGCGTCTTCACCATCCGCAGCCGGTCGATGACCGGGCTGGCCAGCTCCAGCGCGGAACCGGGCAGCGCCCGCTGGATGCCCAGCGCGTGTTCGGCCCAGGTACGCGAGCCGACGGCCACCCGGGCCGGCGCCTTGCCCAGCCGGGCGGTGACCGCCTCGGCCAGCCGGGCGAAGGAGTCGTCGGTCTCGTCCCAGGCCAGCACCTCCAGCCCCAGCGAACCGGCCGGGGAGGCGGCGATC
This sequence comes from Modestobacter sp. VKM Ac-2985, assembly GCF_026967925.1. Taxonomy (GTDB): domain Bacteria; phylum Actinomycetota; class Actinomycetes; order Mycobacteriales; family Geodermatophilaceae; genus Modestobacter. Next base: position 103,788 of record NZ_JAPVBI010000003.1, read on the forward strand.
ATCGGCGCCTCCAGCCGCGGCACCACCAGCAGCGGCTCACCCCGGCGGGGCACGGCCAGGGCGGTCAGCCGCTCCATGGCGTGCGCGTCGTAGCCGCAGAGGTAGCGCAGGTCGGAGCCGGGCGTGACGACGACGACGTCGATGCCCAGCTCGTCGGCGACGGCGCGGGCGGCGTGCACCCGGTCGATGGACACCAGCGGGGAGGAGGGAGGAGGAGAGACGGCGACCACGTGCGCAGACTATCCACGGAGCACGACAGGTCCGTCCGTCGTCATCGCACCGTTACCGTGCCCGGCGTGACGACGATGCTGCTGGACGCGGCGAGCCTGTACTTCCGCGCCTTCTACGGGGTGCCGACCAGCGTGACCGGGCCGCACGGCCGGCCGGTCAACGCCGTCCGCGGGTTCCTGGACATGACCGCCCGGCTCGTCGTCGCCCACTCCCCCAGCCGGCTGGTCGCCTGCTGGGACGACGACTGGCGCCCGGCGTTCCGGGTGGCGGCGCTGCCCAGCTACAAGGCGCACCGGGTGGCGCCAGCGGGCGGTGAGGAGGTGCCCGACGAGCTCGGGCCGCAGGTCCCGGTGCTGGTCGAGGTGCTCGCCGCCGCCGGGCTGACCCGGGTGGGCGCACCCGGCTACGAGGCCGACGACGTGATCGGGACGCTCGCCACCCGGGCCCGCGGGCCGGTCGACGTGGTCACCGGCGACCGCGACCTCTTCCAGCTGGTCGACGACGCCCGCGACGTCCGGGTGCTGTACACCAACCGCGGCATCAACGACCTGGAGTTCGTCGACGAGGCGGCGGTCGCGGCCAAGTACGGCATCCCCGGCCGCTCCTACGCCGACTTCGCGGTGCTCCGCGGCGACCCCAGCGACGGGCTGCCCGGGGTGTCCGGCGTCGGGGCGAAGACGGCCGCCGCGCTGATCAACGAGTTCGGCTCCCTGGCCGGCATCCGGGAGGCGGCTGCCCGCACCGCCGTCCCGAAGGCGCCGCTGACCGCGGCCGTGCTGAAGAAGCTGCACGCGGCTGCGGACTACCTCGACGCCGCCCCCGAGGTGGTCGCCGTCGTCACCACCATCGACCTGCCACCCGTGGACGGCGCACTCCCCCGCGAGCCGGCCGACGCCGAGGCGCTCGCCGCGCTGGCCGAGGCGCACGGGCTGGAGTCCTCGGTCCGCCGGCTGGGGTCGGCGCTGGGCTGGTCGGCGGGCTGAGCCCCCGTCAGCCCTCGGACCAGGTGTAGTCGCCGTCCTCACCGCGGAGCGTGAGGGTGAGGGTGACCGGTTCGCCGTCGGCGGTGCGGCCGGCGCACGAGTAGGTGGCGCCGTCGAGGACCGGGAGCTCCTCCGCGCAGCTGAGGTCCAGCGCGATGCCCTCCCGGTCCTCGAACTGGCCGGCGACGGCGCGCTCGACCGCCGCCGGGTCGAGCCGGGTGGAGCCGAAGGGGGACGGCAGGGTGAGCGCGGCCGCCACCAGCAGGGCCGCCAGGACGCCCAGCCCCAGCAACCGCGGCCGCCGAGAGCGGGTCCGGGCCGGGGGCGCGGGCGGACCCCAGCCGCCGGGGAACCCCTGCTGCTCGGAGAGCTGCCCCGACGGCGGGCCCCAGCCACTCGACCCACCAGGACCGCCCAGCGGCGGGCCCCAGCCACCGGACTGCCCGTGCTGGTGCGGCTGGGCGTGGGAGGACGGGGGTCCGTACTGAGGTGGGGGGCCGTACTGCGTCGGCTGGCCGTACGGGGATGGCTGCCCGTACGGAGCAGGCGCGCCCCAGCGCGGGTGTTCCGCGGGCCGTCCCGGGGCGGCCGAGGTCGGTCCCCAGCCGCCCTGCGGGCCGCTGCCTCCCGGCGCCCCCGGCCGGGAGCCGGGCGCGGGCCCCGTCGACGGCTCGGGGCGCGCCCACGGGGACTGCGGGTCCTCGCCCTGCGGCGGCTGGCTCATCGTGGCTCCTCGATCAGGCCCGGCACCCCGGGGCGGGCCGATTGTGTCCCACCGGCCGCAGCCTTCGGCTCAGTCGGTGACGGCGACCGCCACCACCCCGCGGCGGACCCGGCCCACGGCGGCGCGCGCCACCCCGGCCAGCGGGTCGTCAGCCACCTTGGCGAGCTGGTCGAGCAGGTCGACCAGCTGCCGGGCCCAGCGGACGAAGTCGCCGCCGGAGAGCTCGGTCCCGGCCTGCTCCGCCCCGGCCAGCACCCGGTCGAGGCTCTGGCCGTCGGCCCACCGGTAGGCAGCCCAGACGAAGCCCAGGTCCAGCTCGCGGGTGACCGGCACGGCGTGCTCCCGCTCCACGTCGGACAGCGCCGTGTGCACCCTGCGCATCTCGGCGAGGGCACCGGCGACCTTCCCGGCGGGCACGGAGGGCTGCGCGGCGCTGTCCCGGCGGGCCTCGAACACCAGCGCGGAGACGCAGCCGGCCAGCTCGGCCGGCGTGAGCCCGCGGAACGCGCCGGCGCGCAGGCACTCCGCGGTCAGCAGGTCGGTCTCCGACCAGATCCGGCCCAGCCGGCGGCCGGCCTCGGTGACCACCGTCGGGTCGGGGGCGGCGTCCCCGCCGTCCGGGGCGGGCCCGGGCTGCAGGTAACCGAGCTCGGTCAGGACGTCGCAGGTGCGGTCGAACTGCTGGGTCAGCGAGTTGGTGCGGTCGGCGATCTGCCGGCGCAGCCGCTCGGCGTCGCGCAGCTCGCGCAGCCAGCGGTCGGCGGCACGCACCCGGTCCTCGCGGTCGGGCAGCCCGTGCACCGGGTGGACGCGCAGCGCGTGCCGCAGGTCGGCGAGCACCGGGTCGTCGTCGGCCGCGGACCTGCCCTTGGCGCGCCGGGCGCCCAGACCGTTCTCCGCGCGGGCGTTGCGCAACGTGGAGGCGAGGTCCCGGCGGGCGTGCGGGCTGCGGTGGTTGAAGTTCTTCGGCACCTTCACCCGGGCCAGGGCGCTCACCGGGGACGGGAAGTCCCCCGACGCCAGCCGACCGGCCCACTTGTCCTCGGTCAGCACCAGGGGGCGGGGGTCGGTGAGCTCGGTGACCCCCGGGTCGAGCACCACGGCCAGCCCCTGGCGTCGTCCGCTCGGCACCCGGATGACGTCCCCGGCCCGCAGCGCGGCCAGCGACTCGGCGGCCTCCATCCGGCGCTTGGCCTGGGTGTCCCGGGACAGCGCCTTCTCCCGCTCGGAGATCTCCATCCGCAGCCGGGCGTACCCGGCGACGTCCAGCACGGCGGCGCTCAGCCCCGCGTTCATCTCCTTGAGCAGCCGGGCGGCGTCCTCCTCGTGCCGGGCGGCCGAGCGGGCCAGGCCGACCACCGACCGGTCGGCCTGGAACTGCGCGAAGGAGGCGGCGAGCAGCTCACGGGCGCGATCCCGGCCGAAGGCGCCGACCAGGTTGACGGCCATGTTGTAGCTGGGCCGGAAGGAGGACCGCAGCGGGTAGGTGCGGGTGCTGGCCAGCCCGGCGACGGCCGCCGGGTCGACGCCGGGCGCCCACACGACGACGGCGTGCCCCTCGATGTCGATGCCGCGCCGACCGGCCCGGCCGGTCAGCTGGGTGTACTCCCCCGGGGTCACGTCGGCGTGGGCCTCGCCGTTCCACTTCACCAGCCGCTCGAGGACGACGGTGCGCGCCGGCATGTTGATGCCCAGCGCGAGGGTCTCGGTGGCGAACACCGCCTTGACCAGGCCGCGGACGAAGCACTCCTCGACGGTCTCCTTGAACGCCGGCACCAGCCCGGCGTGGTGGGCGGCGAACCCGGCGAGCAGGCCCTCCCGCCACTCCCAGAAGCCCAGGACGTGCAGGTCCTCCTCGGGCAGGGAACCGGTGCGCCGGTCGATGATCTCGGCGATCGCCCGGCGCTCGGTCTCGTCGGTCAGCCGCATCCCCGAACCCAGGCACTGGTGCACCGCGGCGTCGCAGCCGTTGCGGCTGAACACGAAGGTGATCGCCGGGAGCAGCCCGACCCGGTCGAGTCGTTCGATCACCTCCGGCCGGGACGGCGGCCGGTAGCGGGGCTTGTGGCTGAACCCGCCCCGGGTGCCGCCCCCACCACCGGACCAGCTGTCGAAGCGCCGCTCCTGCTCGTGCACGTGGCGGACCAGCTCCGGGTCGACGACCGCGCGGCCGCGCTCGCGGGTGGACAGCCCGCGCGGGGTCTGCTCCCACTCCGCCGCGTGCGCCGCGGGCCGCAGCGCGAACAGGTCGAACACCCGCCCGCCGACCAGCATGTGCTGCCACAGCGGGATCGGCCGTACCTCGCTGACCACCACCCGGGTGTCGCCGCGGACGGTGACCAGCCAGTCGGCGAACTCTTCCGCGTTGCTGACCGTGGCCGACAGCGAGACCAGCCGGACGTGCTCGGGGAGGTGGATGATCACCTCTTCCCACACCGCCCCGCGGAACCGGTCGGCCAGGTAGTGCACCTCGTCCATCACGACGTAGCCGAGGTCGGTGAGCGCCGGGGAGTCGACGTAGAGCATGTTGCGCAGCACCTCGGTGGTCATCACGACCACCGGTGCGTCGCCGTTGATGGCGTTGTCCCCGGTCAGGAGCCCGACCTTCGCCGCCCCGTACCGGTCGCAGAGATCGCGGTACTTCTGGTTGCTCAGCGCCTTGATCGGCGTGGTGTAGAAGGCCTTGCGGCCCTCCTGCAGCGCCTTGTGGACGGCGAACTCCCCCACCACCGTCTTGCCGGCGCCGGTCGGGGCGCAGACCAGCACGCCGGAGCCCTCCTCCAGCGCCTCGCACGCCTCCACCTGGAACGGGTCCAGGGAGAAGCCGAGGTCGGCGGTGAAGTCCGAGAGGGTGGGGTGTGCGTACCGCCGACGGGCAGCCGCGTAACGCTCAGCCGGGCTGGACATGTCCCCACGTTAGGCGCGATACCGACGATGCACCCCTCCGACCCGAGGAGGGCAGAAATGGCCATTTCTGCCCTACGGGGGGCAGGCGTGAAGGGTGCCGAGGACGGTGACGGCGCCGGGCATGCAGACGGTCGTGGCCGGGAGTGCGGCGATCGGCTCGCCGTCGGCCCAGGTGGTCAGGCCGGTACCGGCGAGGCCGATCTCCCGGCCGCGGAGCACGGCGACGGCGGGGTGGCCGACGTGGCTGCCGTCGGCCAGCCGGGGGCGGGTGCGCACCAGCTCGCGGCGGCTGACCGGCCCGATGACGACGACCTCCAGCAGCCCGTCGGTCGGGTCGGCGCCGGGCGCGATCTTCAGCCCGCCGCCGTACCAGGGGGTGTTCCCGACCGCGACCAGGGTGACCTCCCGTTCATGGACGTCGCCGTCGACGGTGATCGTGACCGCGCGGGGCCGCAGCTGGGCCAGCTCCAGCAGGATCGCCAGGTCGTAGCGGCGGGGGCCGCGCGGCCAGCGCAGCCGGTCGGCCCGGTCGGTGACCGCCGAGTCGAAGCCGCAGCACAGCACGGTGCCCCACCACCGTTCCCCGGTGCGGGCGGCGTCGATCCGCCGGCTGCGGCCGGCGTGCAGGTCTGCGGCGAGCGCCTGGGCGGCCTGCACCGGGTCGGCCGGTACGCCCAGGGCGGTCGCCAGGTCGTTGCCGCTGCCGGCGGGCAGCAGCGCCAGCGGGGTCGCGGTGCCGGCCACCGCCTGGAGGGCGGCGTGCGCGGCGCCGTCGCCACCGAGGGCGGCGACTGCGGCGACCCCGTCGGCCACGGCAGCAGCGGCCTGCTGTTCCGCCGCGGTCCGGGTGGCGGCCGCCAGCACCCGCGGGCGCACCCCGCCGACGGTCAGTGCCGCGAGGACCGCCGTCGTCGCCCGGGCGGCGCGCCCCCGGCCGGCGGCGGCGTTGACCAGGACGGCGACCTCGGGCCACGTCACGCCGCGACCGGCCGGCTCAGCGCCGGAGGTGTTCCGGCTCGTCGATCGGGCTCGGGGTGGTGTCCAGCGGGCTGGCCGCCTCGATGCCCGGCGACGCGTCGTCGTCGTCCAGCCCGGCCAGGCCCTCGGCCTCGGCACGCTTGGCCCGCCGCTTGTCGACCACCCGGGCGATCTGGATCGCGATCTCGAACAGCACGCACATCGGTGCCGCCATCAGCAGCATCGTGAACGGGTCCTGGGTGGGCGTGATGAACGCGGCGAAGACGATGGTCAGGAAGTACAGCCAGCGCCGGCTCTTCGACAGCGCCTCGTAGGAGAGGACGCCGACCAGGTTGAGCACGACGGCGACCAGCGGCAGCTCGAAGCTCACCCCGAAGGCGATCAGCAGCGAGATGACGAAGCCGAGGTAGTCCTGAGCGGTCAGCGCGATCGCCACGCCGTCGCCGGCCAGGCCGAGCAGCAGCTCCAGGCCCTTGGACAAGGCGATGTAGGCCAGCGCGGCCCCCAGCGCGAACAAGCTGCTGGACACCGCCACGAAGGCCAGGCCGTACCGCTTCTCGTTCCGCTTCAGCCCCGGGGTGATGAACGCCCACACCTGGTACAGCCAGAACGGCGCGGAGATCACCACGCCGACGAGGAAGGCGATCTTCAGCCGGATCAGCGCACCCCCGAAGACGTCGGTGACCAGCAGCTCGCAGTCGCCGTCGCCCCCGGTGCCGAGCGCACGCAGGTCCGTGTCCAGGCCGCAGTACGGCGCCCGGATGAACTCCCCAAGGCCCTGCTCGTACCACCAGAACGCCACCGCCGTGCCGATCAACACGAAGAACAGCGCGATCCCCACGCGGTTGCGGAACTCGCGGAGGTGACTGATGAGGCTCATCGTCGCCGCGGCGTCCCGTTCGGGACGCCGCGGTCGGCGGTCACGCACTCGCCCTGCCAGGGTCACGGGCGGCAGTGGTCGGTGGTGCGGGTCAGCGCGTGCGGTCGGCGGTCGCCGACGAACGCATCCGCTCCGCGCGCGACCGCAGCTCGGCTGCCCGTGCCTCGGCGGCGGCGGCCTCGGACTCGTAGTCGACGGCGCCCGGGTTCACCGCGGGGGCCACGATCTCGCCGGTGACCGGGGAGGTGCGGGCCTCGTCCTTGGCGCGCACGTCGTCGTCCTTCATGCCCTTCATCTCGCTCTTGAAGATGCGCATCGAACGGCCCATCGAGCGGGAGGCGTCGGGCAGCTTCTTGTAACCGAAGAGCAGCAGGACGGCCAGGATGATGAGGCCGATCTCCATGGGGCCGAGGTTCATCGGACTCCTCCGAGTCGTGGGGGGCGTGCCAGGCAGACTCTACGCCCGGAACTCCGTGGGTCCAGGGCGCTGGACGGCTGTACGCACGCCGTCCACCTCCGGTTCAGTCGTCGGTCTCCGACCGGTCCGCGCGCTGGGCGGCGGCCTTCTCCGCGGCGGCCTGGACCTCGGCCAGCACGGGGCGGACGTCGCGCTCCAGCGCCCGCAGCTCGCGGTCCAGCCGCCCGGCGGCACCGAACAACCCGTACCCGAGCACGCCGAGCACCAGCAGGGCCAGCACCGGGACGACGATCCACACGATCAGCAGCACGGGCCGGAGCCTAACCGGCGCGGCCCTCCCGGGCACCGGGCGAGCTGCCGGTCAGTCCGCGTACCGGGCCAGCGCGGCGCGGGCTGCCTCGGCGACCTGGGTGGCGAGTTCGACCGGTTCGTCGACCGTGGCCGCCCCGCCGAGGGAGGCCACCAGGCGGCGGGCCCAGGACAGGTCCGACGTGCGCACCGTGACCGCCAGCCCACCCGGCGGGTCGGTCACCTCGGTCTGCTCCTCCACCGGGTAGTAGTCGGCGACCCAGCGGGCCGTGCGGGCCAGCCGCAGCCGGACCAGCGGCTCCGCCGCGCCGGGCTGGTAGAGCCCGTCGGCCAGGTCGCGCTCGTGCGCCTGGGGCGGCGGCGCGGCGGCCTCGTCGAGCACGGCGACGTCGTCGATCCGGTCCAGCCGGAACAGCCGGACGCCCTCGGCGCTCCGGCACCATGCCTCCAGGTACCAGTGGCCGTCGACCAGCAGCAGCCGCATCGGGTCGACGGTGCGCTCGGTGCGCTCGTCCCGGCTGGGCACGTAGTAGTGCAGGTGCAGGGCGCGGTGCCGCTCCACCCCCTCACGGACGACGGCGAGGGACTGCGCCCGGGCGTCCACGCTGACCGCCACCGGCGCCCGCACCTCCGCCGGGTGCCCGGCCGCGGCCGAGACCTTGGCCAGCGCCCGGCTCACCGCCTCACCCTCGGCCAGCCCCGGCAGCTCCAGCAGGGTGCGCAGCGCGACGATCAGCGCAACCGCCTCGTCGGTGGACAACCGCAGCGGGCGGACCATCCCGGCGGTGAAGGTGATCCGCACCCGGTCGCCCTCGAAGGCCAGGTCGATGAGGTCGCCCGGGCCGTGCCCGGGGAGTCCGCAGACCCAGAGCAGGTCCAGGTCCCGGCGCAGCTGGGCCTCGGTGACCCCGAAGTCGGCGGCCGCGTCGGCCAGCCGGACCCCGTCGGGGCGGGCGGTCAGGTAGGGCACGAGGGCGAGCAGCCGGGTCATCCGCTCCGCCGTGCTGGGGGCCGTCATGCCCGCTCCCCCACGGCGGCGAGCCGGCTGAGCCGGTCGACGACCGCCTCGCGGATCCGCTGCGGGGCCTCGACGAGCACGTCCGGGCCGTAGGCGGCCAGCTGGTCGGCGAGTGCCCAGGGCTCGGTGGTGCGCAGCTCCAGCCGGTCGTCCCCGTCGTCCGCGGGACCCAGTGACGTGGCGTGCCGACGCAGGCCGATCGCGGTGCCCGGCCGGGCCCGGACGACGACGAGCTGCTCCTCCCGCCGCTCCGAGCCGGCCACGACCGAGGCGAGGTCGAGGTCGGCCGGCGGCTCGAACGCGCCGGGCGGACCGCTGGCCCGCGGTGTGCCGGTGACCCGGGACAGCCGGAACACCCGGGCTGCCTGCCGGTCCAGGTCGTGGCCGACCAGGTACCAGCGGCCGTGCCAGGCGACCAGGCCCCACGGCTGCACCCGGCGGCGGCTGGCGGCCTGCTCGTCGGGACGGCGGTAGTCGAAGGCGAGCGCCCGGCGGTCGCGCGCCGCCGCGTAGCAGGGCTCGAAGGCCGGCTCACCGGCGTCCAGGCGCGGCTGGATGGACAGGCCGCGGGACTGGTCGACCTCCACGCCGGCGGCGCGCAGCTTCACCAGGGCGCTCTGCGCGGCGCCGGCGAGCTGCGCGGACTGCCACAGCCGCAGTGCCAGCCCCACGGCAGCCGCCTCCTCCGCGGTCAGGGTGATCTCCGGCAGCTCGTAGTCGGCCCGGGCGATGCGGTAGCCGTCCTCGGTGTCGAAGGCGCTGGTGCGCCCGGTCTCCAGGGGCACGCCGATCTCCCGCAGCTCGGCCTTGTCCCGCTCGAACATCCGCTTGAACGCCTCGTCGGCGCGGTCGGTGCCGTCGTCGGGCTCGTAGCCGGGGACGATCGAGCGGATCTTCGCCGCCGAGACGTACTGCCGGGTCCCGAGCAGGGCGATGACCAGGTTGACCAGTCGTTCTGCCCGCTTGGCTGCCACGGGACCAGGCTAGTGCTCAGCGGCCAGGGGCCTCGGTGCACAGCGGCCGGCGCCCTCGCTGGTTAGCCTCCCCGGGTGACTGATGCACCGTCTCCCGCCCCCGGCTCCCGGATCCGCTGGCGCCGCGGCCGGGTCACCGAACTCGGCCGGTCGTGGCGGGACGCGCAGGAGCTGACCGTCGAGGTCCCCGAGGACGGCACGCTGAAGGCGCTGGCGCACCCCTCCCTCGTCGGGCTCCCCCAGGTGGGCGACGAGGTGCTGCTGAACACCACCGCCTGGGCGCAGCGGCTGGGCACCGGCGGGTACGCGCTCGTCGTCGCCGTCCCCGACCGGCTGCCGCCGGACCCCACCGGCCCCGGCCACCTGGTGAAGGGGCGCTACTCACCGCTGCAGGTGACCGTGCAGGGCGTCGACGAGCAGGAGACCCCGCACCACGACACGATCGCCGGCGCCGAGGACCTCGACGGGATGCCCGTGGTCGTCGCCGACCTGCACTCCGCGCTGCCCGCGGTGCTGGCCGGCGTGCACGTCACCGACCCGGCGCTGCGGGTGGCCTACGTGATGACCGACGGGGGCGCGCTGCCCGCGGCGTTCTCCCGGACCCTGGACACCCTGGCCGGCTCGCTGGCCGGGGTGGTCACCGTGGGGCAGGCCTTCGGCGGCGACGTGGAGGCGGTCACCGTGCACACCGGGCTGCTGGCCGCGCGGCACGTGCTGCGGGCCGACGTCACGATCGTCACCCAGGGGCCGGGCAACCTGGGCACCGGGACGCCGTGGGGCTTCTCCGGCGTCGCTGCGGGCGAGGCCTGCAACGCGGTCCACGTGCTCGGCGGGCGGGCCGTCGGCGCGCTGCGCATCTCCGACGCCGATCCCCGCCCCCGGCACCGCGGCGTCTCCCACCACTCGCTGACCGCCTTCGGCCGGGTCGCCATGGGCGGGGTCACCCTCGTCGCGCCCCGCGGCCTCGGCTCGGACCTGGGCACCCAGGTCGAGGAGGACCTGGCCGGGCAGCCGGAGCGCAACCCGGTGGAGTGGGTCGACTCGGTCGGCCTGGAGGACGCCCTGGCCGCCTCGCCGGTTCGGCTGTCGACGATGGGTCGCGGGCTGGCCGAGGACCGCGCCTACTTCCTGGCCGCGGCCGCGGCGGGGCGGTTCGCCGCCCAGCTCACGCTGTTCGGGCCTCCCCCGGCCTGAGCGCACTCACCTTCGAGAGGCCTCGTCCTCGGCGCGGGCAGTGGCAGTTGGCCGGCGATCTCGGCCGTGAGTTGGGGATAACGGTCGTATCACGAGAGTGACCCACCCGGTCACCGCCGGCGCTGAGCGGCTCAGCTCCAGCGGCGGAAGCCGCCCTCGGCGTCGATGGTCTGGCCGGTGACCGAGCGGGCGTCCGGGCCGGTCAGCCAGGCGACGACGGCGGCCGCCTCGGCTGCGGTGTTCCAGCGACCCCGCGGCATCAGCCGGCTCACGGTCCCCTGCTCGGCCGGGTCGGCCCAGCCCGTGTCCGTCGGGCCCGGGTTCAGGCAGTTGACGGTGACGTCGACGTCGATCAGCTCGTCGGCCAGGGACAGCGTCATCTGCTGGATCGCCCCCTTGCTGATCGCGTAGGGCAGCTCCCGGGACATCGGCCCCCGGTGCTGACCGGAGGTGAACAGGACGACGGCGCCCGGGCCGGTGGCCGGCTCGTACTGGGCGGCGAAGGCCTGGGTGAGCAGCAGGCTGCCCCGGGTGTTCACCGCGAAGCAGAGGTCGACCTCGGCGGCGGTGACCTCGGCCAGCCGGCCGTTGGCGCTGCGGGCGTGCGCGGCGACCAGGGTGGTCAGCGGCCCGACGGCGTCCCGCGCGGCCGCGACCAGCTGCGCCGGGGCAGCTGGGTCGGCCAGGTCCGCGACCAGGTGTGGCGGCTCCCCCAGCTCGGCCAGGACGGCGGCCAGGTCGTCGCCGCCCCAGGGCTGCTCGGCGTCGTGCGGCGCCCACGACTGGACGACGACCCGGTCCCCGCGGTCCAGCAGGCGGCGGGCGACCGCGAAGCCGATGGAGCTGCGGCGACTGACGCCGGTGACGAGTGCAGTGCCCACTGCGGCAGTCTGCTCGGCGCGTCCGGAGCGGGCGACCCGTTCGTCGGGCCGGAGCTGCCCCGCAGGAGCTGCCTTGGTCGTCACTGCTGTTGTTCGTCTTCCCATGGTCGAGTCGGCGCTCAGTTGGGGATAACGGTTCATCCGGAGCCATGGGGGCCGGGGTCGGCCCCATTGCCGTCCCAGACCTCGAACGACGTGGCAGCTCGATCAGGGACCGGCACCGCGAGCCGTCCCGGCGGCTCGCCCTGCGGGCGTGGCCGCAGCGACGGCCGTCGTCGATCGGGTACCTGCTCCACGTCCGTCCGTGGGGCGCCCTGGCCGGTCCCCGCCACGGCGTGCGGCCGCGGCGGGTGGCTCGCTGCCTACATGGAGGCGATGAGCTTCTCGACCCGCTCGTCGACGGACTTGAACGGGTCCTTGCACAGCACCGTGCGCTGCGCCTGGTCGTTGAGCTTGAGGTGCACCCAGTCGACGGTGAAGTCGCGGCGCTTGTCCTGGGCGCGGCGGATGAACTCACCGCGCAGCTTGGCCCGGGTGGTCTGCGGGGGGACGTTCTTCGCCTCGAAGATCGCCGGGTCGTGGGCGACCCGCTCGACCTGGCCGGCCTTCTCCAGCAGGTAGTACAGGCCGCGGTTGCGGCGGATGTCGTGGTAGGCGAGGTCCATCTGGGCGACCCGCGAGCTGGACAGCGTCAGGTCGCGCTTGGCCATGTACCGGTGGAGCAGCTGGTGCTTGATGGCCCAGTCGATCTCCCGGTCGATCAGCGAGAGGTCACCGCTGTCGACGGCCTTCAGCGTGCGCCCCCACAGCTCGAGCATCTGCCGGTGCACCGGGCCGTAGCCCTCGCGGTCGACGAACTCGGCGGCGCGGTCGTGGTACTCCTGCTGGATCTCCAGGGCAGACATCTCCCGGCCGTTGGCCAGCCGGACCTTGCGCCGACCGGTCAGGTCGTGGCTGATCTCCCGGATGGCCCGGATGGGGTTCTCCAGGGTCATGTCCCGCAGCACCACGCCCTGCTCGATCATCCGCAGCACCAGGTCGGTGATGGTGACCTTGAGCAGCGTCGTCGTCTCGCTCATGTTCGAGTCGCCGACGATGACGTGCAGCCGGCGGTACTTCTCTGCGTCGGCGTGCGGCTCGTCGCGGGTGTTGATGATCGGCCGCGACCGGGTGGTGGCGCTGGAGACGCCCTCCCAGATGTGCTCGGCTCGCTGGCTGACGCAGTAGACCGCGCCGCGCGGGGTCTGCAGCACCTTGCCCGCGCCGACGACCATCTGCCGGCTGACCAGGAACGGGATCAGCACGTCGGCCATCCGGCTGAACTCACCGTGCCGGCCGACCAGGTAGTTCTCGTGGCAGCCGTAGCTGTTGCCGGCCGAGTCGGTGTTGTTCTTGAACAGGTAGATGTCGCCGGTGACGCCCTCTTCGTTGAGGCGCTGCTCGGCGTCGATCAGCAACCCCTCGAGGATCCGCTCCCCCGCCTTGTCGTGGACGACGAGCTCGGTGACGTCGTCGCACTCGGCGGTGGCGTACTCGGGGTGGCTGCCCACGTCGAGGTACAGCCGGGAGCCGTTGCGCAGGAAGACGTTCGAGCTACGGCCCCACGAGACCACCCGGCGGAACAGGTAGCGGGCGACCTCGTCAGGTGAGAGGCGGCGCTGCCCCTTGAAGGTGCACGTGACGCCGTACTCGGTCTCGATGCCGAAGATCCGTCGCTCCACGTCGCCGAGCGTAGGCGTCCGCGGCGCACTCGGCTCGTGTCCCGAGTGCGCCGCGCCGCTCACTGCTCGCGGTCCGGGGTCTCGCCGTCGGTGCCGCCGCCGACGCCGTCCTGCGTGCTGGGCTGGGCGGAGGTCTGCTCGGTGCCGCCGGCGGTGTCGACGGCTGCCGGGTCGCCCAGACCGGCGGGGGTGCCCGGCGCCGGCGCACTGGGTGCGTGGCCGGTGGGCGCCTCGGCCGGGCTCTCGTCGGGCTCGGTGGCCGTCTGCTGGTCCGACAGCAGGTTGGCCAGCGCGGCCCCGACGACCCGGCGGAACGCCCGCTTGGGACGCCGCCGGTCGAGGACCGCCACCTCGAGCTGCTCGGCGGGCAGCTGGTCGTGCGCCCCGCCGTTGGCCGCGGTGACCGGACTGACCGCGGACAGCGCGCGGACGCCGACCCGCAGCGCCTGCTCCAGGCTCATGCCGGCGGTGTAGTGCTCGCGCAGGTGGTTGCTGACCGCCTCGGCCTGCCCGCCCATGACCACGAAGGACGCCTCGTCGACGATCGACCCGTCGAAGGTGAGCCGGTAGAGCTGGTCGGAGGCGGAGTCCTCCCCCACCTCGGCCACGCAGAGCTCGACCTCGAAGGGCTTCATCTGCTCGGTGAAGACCGCGCCGAGGGTCTGCGCGTAGGCGTTGGCGATGACCCGGCCGGTGACGTCGCGCCGGTTGTAGGAGTAGCCACGGACGTCGGCCAGCCGGATGCCGGCCACCCGCAGGCTCTCGAACTCGGAGTAGCGGCCGACCGCGGCGAACCCGATCCGGTCGTAGAGCTCGCTGACCTTGTGCAGCGTGGCGCTGGGGTTCTCGGCGATGAAGAGCACGCCGTCGGCGTAGGTGAGGACGGCGACGCTGCGACCGCGGGAGATGCCCTTGCGGGCGTACTCCGAGCGGTCGCGCATGACCTGCTCGGCCGAGGCGTAGTACGGCATGGTCATGGCTCAGCCCTGCCCGTCTGCGGCGGAGCGCTCGGCGACGATGGTGGTGGCGATGGTGGCGACCTCGTCGTCCGGGAGCCGGACGGCGCCCTCGGCGTCGACCCGGTAGACGATCGGGTAGAGCCGGCGCACGGTGTCGGGGCCGCCGGTGGCGGAGTCGTCGTCGGCGGCGTCGTAGAGCGCCTCGACGAGGGTGCGGGTGGCGGCGTCGGCGGCGAGGCCGGGGCGCCAGGTCTTCTTCAGCGAGTTGCGGGCGAACAGCGAGCCGGAGCCGACCGAGGCGTAGCCGCGCTCCTCGTAGTTGCCGCCGGTGACGTCGTAGCTGAAGATCCGGCCGGGGCTGACCCCCTCGGCTGCGTCGAGGTCATAGCCGGCGAACAGCGGGACGACGGCGAGGCCCTGCATGGCGGCGCCGAGGTTGCCCCGGATCATCGCGGCGAGGCGGTTGGCCTTGCCGTCGAGGGACATCGTCATCCCCTCGATCTTCTCGTAGTGCTCGAGCTCCACCTGGTAGAGCCGGACCATCTCGATCGCGATGCCCGCGGCGCCGGCGATGCCGATCACCGACCAGGAGTCCGCGGCGTAGACCTTCTCGATGTCCCGGCTGGAGATCAGGTTGCCCATGGTCGCCCGGCGGTCGCCGCCCATCAGCACCCCGCCGTCGAAGGTGGCGGCGACGATCGTGGTGGCGTGCGGGGCCAGGTCAGCCACGGACATCGTCGGGACGGTGCGCCGGCCGGGCAGCAGGTCGGGGGCGGTGGTGCCCAGGAAGTCGGTGAACGAGGAGCCCACCCGGTCCAGGTACGCGGGCGGGAACCCGCTCCGACCAGCTGACGTCTCGGTCACCCATCCGCCTCTCCTGCCGTCGTCCGACGGCGGTCCGTGCTGCTGACTCTGCTGCGCCGGGCGGCCGCGGAGCTGCCGGCCGACGCCCCGCCGACCCTACCGGCGGGCCGGTCAGCCGGTCGGCCACCACTGCTGGCCCGGCGGCGGGCCGACCAGCTGGCCGGCGCGGTGCGACTCGACGTACCGGGCGGCCACCCGGAGCAGCGCGGGGTCGTCCCTGAACTGCCCGAGCCCGCCGTTGCAGTTGAAACACAGCAGCGATCGGACGGCGCCGCTGTCGTGGTCGTGATCGACGTGCGCCGCCGGAGCCTTGGCGCAGATGGCGCAGACGCCGCCCTGGTCGACCAGCATCAGATCGGCCTCCTCGGCCGAGATGCCGTAGCGCCTGGACAGGTGATAGGTGCGTGAGCCGCCGGCCTTGGCGCGCGACGCCTTGGAGCGAGCGTTGTGACAAGGTCTGCAATAGGCGTGGTGGCCACTGCTGCTCCTCACGGTGCGCACGAAGTCATCCAGTGGGAGAACCCGTCCGCAGTCGGGGCACCACTTGTGGCCGTGGGGGACGACCAACTCCTTCGGCGCCTGGCGCTGCACCCGAGGACTTGTGCGCCTGGCCTCCCGACTCCTGAGAGAGCGTTCAGCCAGGTGCTCCCTGCAGTAGAAGGCGAGCCCGTCACGAGACCGGGCGTTCTTGGAGAAGTCAGCGACCGGCTTGTGACATTTACAATCCCGACAGAACTTCGTGTCCATCTGCGTTTTGTACGAAGTTATTCACTGGCCCCCTTTTTGCACGTAGCTCCTCACAAATTCCTCTGCATTTTCCTCGAGAACGCCGTCGATCTCGTCGAGGATGGAGTCGACGTCGTCGGTCATCTCCTGGCGCCGCTCGGCGGCCTCGGCGTCGACCGACGCCTCGACCTCCTCGGTCTCCTCGCGCGTGCGCGTCGCCTTCTGCTGCCCGCCGGTGTCCCTCGTGGCCATCTCACCCTCCAGAGCTCGCTGCTGGGTCGTGCTGAGGCAGAAGCTACCCGCGCCGTGTGACAGTCCGCCGCCCACGCGGACCCGTGCCGCGGGTGGTCAGCGGGCGGTGATCCGGTCGACCAGCTCGGCGGCGGTCGAGGTGGAGTCGAAGAGCGCGCCGACGTGCTCCCGGGTGCCCCGCAGCGGCTCCATGGTCGGGATGCGCACCAGGTTCTCCCGGCCGACGTCGAAGACCACCGAGTCCCACGACGCCGCGGCGACCTGACCCGGGTAGCGGCGCAGGCACTCGCCGCGGAAGTAGGCCCGGGTGTCCGACGGGGGGCGGGTCATCGCCTCGGTCACCTCGGCGTCGGTGAGCAGCCGCTGCATCGAGCCGCGGGCCACCAGCCGGTGGTAGAGCCCCTTGTCCGGGCGGACGTCGGAGTACTGCAGGTCGACCAGCTTGAGCCGGGCGTCGCCCCAGCTGAGGCCGTCGCGCTGCCGGTACCCCTCCAGCAGCCGGAGCTTGGCCGGCCAGTCCAGCCGGTCGGCCAGCCGCATCGGGTCGACGGCGAGGTCGTCGAGCACCTCGGCCCACCGGGCCAGCACGTCGGCGGTCTGCTCGTCGTCGTCCCCGTTGTCGGCCACGAACTTCTGCGCCTGGGACAGGTACTCCCGCTGCACCTCGATCGCGGTCAGCCGGCGGCCGTCGCGCAGCCGCACGCGGTGGGTCAGCGACGGGTCGTGGCTGATCGCCTGCAGGGCCTCGACGGGCTCCTCGATGGTGAGGTCCTGGCTGAGCGCCTTCGCCTCGATCATGGCCAGCACGAGCGACGTCGTCCCGACCTTGAGGTAGGTCGACAGCTCGGCGAGGTTCGCGTCGCCGATGATCACGTGCAGCCGGCGGTAGTCGTCGGGGTTGGCGTGCGGCTCGTCCCGGGTGTTGATGATCGGCCGCTTGAGCGTCGTCTCCAGGCCCACCTCGACCTCGAAGAAGTCGGCGCGCTGGGACAGCTGGAAGCCGTCGGTGCGGCCCTCGGGGCCGATCCCCACCCGGCCGGCGCCGGCGAACACCTGGCGGGTCACGAAGAACGGGATCAGTCCGCGGATGATGTCGATGAACGGCGTCGACCGGCTCATCAGGTAGTTCTCGTGCGCCCCGTAGGAGGCGCCCTTGCCGTCGGTGTTGTTCTTGTACAGCTGGATGGGATGGGTGCCGGGCACCCGAGCGGCGCGCCGCGCCGCCTCGGCCATCACCTGCTCCCCCGCCTTGTCCCACAGCACGATGTCGCGCGGGCTGGTGACCTCCGGCGTGGAGTACTCCGGGTGGGCGTGGTCGACGTAGAGCCGGGCCCCATTGGTGAGGATGACGTTGGCCATCCCCGAGTCGTCGTCCAGGTCGTTGTGGTCCAGCGCCTGCGCCGGGGACAGGTCGAAGCCGCGGGCGTCACGCAGCGGCGACTCCTCCTCGAAGTCCCAGCGCGGCCGGCGCGGCGTCGGCGCCTCGGCCACGGCCCAGGCGTTCACCACCTGGCTCGACAGCGTCGTCGGGTTCGCCCCTGGCTGCCCCGGCACCGAGATGCCGTACTCGAGCTCCGTGCCCATCACCCGTCGCACGCTCATGCGCCTCAGGTTAGGTGGCCGAGCGGAACAGCCGGTGGGCGGCGCCTGGACGCCGACCGGCCCCTGCCGCAGCACAACAGGGGCCGGTCGCCGTCCAGGTGTGGCTACAGGTACTGACCGGTGTTGGTCGCGGTGTCGATCGCGCGGCCGCTGTCGGCGCCCTTGCCGCTGATGAGCGTGCGGATGTAGACGATCCGCTCGCCCTTCTTGCCCGAGATCCGCGCCCAGTCGTCGGGGTTGGTCGTGTTGGGCAGGTCCTCGTTCTCCTTGAACTCGTCGACGCAGGCGTTCATCAGGTGCCCGACCCGCAGGCCGCCGACGCCGGTCTCCAGGCGGTCCTTGATCGCCATCTTTTTCGCCCGGTCGACGATGTTCTGCAGCATCGCCCCGGAGTTGAAGTCCTTGAAGTACAGGACCTCCTTGTCACCGTTGGCGTAGGTGACCTCCAGGAAGCGGTTCTCCTCCGTCTCGGTGTACATCCGCTCGACGGTGCTCTGGATCATCCCGGCGATGGTCGCCTCGCGGCTGCCGCCGTGCTCGGCCAGGTCGTCGGCGTGGATGGGCAGCGTCGTCGTCAGGTACTTGGTGAAGATGTCCCGCGCGGCCTCGGCGTCCGGCCGCTCGATCTTGATCTTCACGTCCAGCCGGCCCGGGCGGAGGATCGCCGGGTCGATCATGTCCTCGCGGTTGGAGGCGCCGATGACGATGACGTTCTCCAGCCCTTCCACGCCGTCGATCTCGCTGAGCAGCTGGGGCACGATCGTGCTCTCGACGTCGGAGGAGACCCCCGACCCGCGGGTGCGGAAGATCGAGTCCATCTCGTCGAAGAAGACGATGACCGGCGTGCCCTCGCTGGCCTTCTCCCGGGCCCGCTGGAACACCAGCCGGATGTGCCGCTCGGTCTCCCCCACGTACTTGTTCAGCAGCTCGGGGCCCTTGATGTTGAGGAAGAACGACTTCCCCTGGCTCCGGTCGGAGTCGCCGTTGAGCTCGGCGACCTTCTTGGCCAGCGAGTTGGCCACCGCCTTGGCGATCAGCGTCTTCCCGCAGCCGGGCGGGCCGTACAGCAGGATGCCCTTCGGCGGCCGCAGCTCGTACTCGCGGAACAGGTCGGCGTGCAGGAACGGCAGCTCGACGGCGTCCCGGATCTGCTCGATCTGCCGGGAGAGCCCACCGATGTCGGAGTAGTCGATGTCGGGGACCTCTTCGAGGATGAGCTCCTCGACCTCGCTCTTCGGGATCCGCTCGTAGACGTAGCCCGAGCGGGACTCCAGCAGCAGGGAGTCACCGCTGCGCAGCGGCTGCCCCTCCAGCGAGTCGGCGAGGTGGACCACCCGCTCCTCGTCGGTGTGCCCGATGACCAGGGCGCGGCGCGGGAACCCGGGCACGGGCTCCAGCAGCTCCTTGAGCATCACCACGTCACCGGCGCGCTCGAACCCGCGGGCGGCGACGACGTTCATCGCCTCGTTGAGCATGACCTCCTGGCCGTGCTGCAGCTCGGTGACCTCGACGGCCGGCGACACCGACACCCGCAGCTTGCGGCCGCTGGTGAACACGTCGACGGTGCCGTCCTCGAACCGCTCCAGGAAGACGCCGTAGCCGGACGGGGGCTGCCCCAGCCGCTCGACCTCCTCCTTGAGCGTGACCAGCTGCTCGCGCGCGTCGCGCAGCGTGCCGGCCAGCTTGTCGTTGCGCTCGGAGAGGAAGGCCGCGCGGCCCTCCGCCTCGGCGAGCCGTTCCTCCAGCGCGCGCACCTGGCGCGGGCTGTCGGTGACCTTCCGTCGAAGGAGGCCGATCTCCTCCTCGAGATAGGAGATCTGCTTGACCAGGGAGGCGACGTCACGCTCACGCCGCGCTCGGAACTCGTCGGGGCCAGTGCCAGTACCGGGGCCCATCGCGCACCTCCACACACATCGGGGGGAGCCAGGACGCCAATCTATACACGCGGGAGCTGACGGCGCCGCACGCTCGGAACGGGTGCGCGCGGTGCGCCCGGACGTCATCCTCCCGACACGTGCCGGCCGCATCGGCCGAGGCGTCAGGCGAGCTTCTTGCGCCGCTGCCGCATCGGCGCGACGGCCCCCTCGGCCAGCCGGCGGGCGGTGACCAGGAAGGCGGTGTGCGCGACCATCCGGTGCTCCGGGCGGACCGCCAGGCCCTCGGCGTGCCAGGGCCGCAGCATGGTCTCCCAGGCGTACGGCTCGGTCCACACACCCTGGGCGCGCAGCGCCTCCACGTAGGTCGACAGCTGGGTGGTGGTGGCCACGTAGCCGATCAGCACGCCGCCGGGCCGCAGGGCGGCGGCGACGGTGGGCAGCACGGCCCACGGCTCGAGCATGTCGAGGACGACGCGGTCCACGACCTCGGCGGCCGGGTGGTCGGCCAGGTCGCCCAGCCGCAGCGACCAGTTCTCCGGCACCTCGCCGAAGAACGCGCCCACGTTGCCGCGGGCGACGTCGGCGAAGTCCTCGCGCCGCTCGTAGCTGGTGAGGCTGCCGGTCGACCCGACGGCGCGCAGCAGCGAGCAGGTCAGCGCGCCGGAGCCGGCGCCGGCCTCCAGCACGCGCATCCCGGGGCCGACGTCGCCGAAGCCGACGATCTGGGCGGCGTCCTTGGGGTAGATCACCTGGGCGCCGCGCGGCATGGAGAGCACGAAGTCGGCCAGCAGCGGGCGCAACGCCAGGTAGCCGGTGTTCGCCGTCGAGTGGACGACGGAGCCCTCGGGGGAACCGATCAGGTCGTCGTGGCTGATGGCGCCGCGGTGGGTGTGGAACTCCTTGCCCGGCTCCAGGACGACGGTGTGGTGCCGGCCCTTGGGGTCGGTGAGCTGGACGCGGTCGCCGACCCGGAAGGCACCCTCGACCGGCTCGGGGGCCTCGGTCGGGACCGGCTCGCCCTCGACCACCACCGGCTCGAGCGGCACGTCGGCGAGCACCTCGGTCGCGGTCGGGGTCTCGTCGGCGGGTTGCTGCTGCTGTACGTCCACGTGGGACGAGGGTACGGACGGCGAAACGCCCGCCCTCGGCGTGCGCACCGGAACTGTCAGGGGCCGCACCTAACCTCGGACCCATGACGGCCACCCTGGACACCGGCCTGCCGGGCGGAGCGGGCACGGCGGAGTCAGCATCGGCGGGGTCAGCAACGGCGGAGCGCACGACGGCCGCGGACTCCGCCCCTCGCCGCCCGTCCCTGTCGCCCTCCCGGGCCGCCGACTTCAAGTCCTGCCCGCTGCTGTACCGCTTCCGCACCATCGACCGGCTGCCCGAGAAGAAGTCCCGGGCCGCGGTCCGGGGCACCCTGGTGCACACGGTGCTGGAGAAGCTCTACGACCTGCCCGCCGCCGAGCGCACCGTCGCGGCCGCCCAGACGCTGGTCGCGCCGGCTTGGGACGAGCTGCGCGAGGAGCCGGGCGTCGCCGAGCTGTTCGCGCCCGCAGCAGAGGGCCAGCCGGCGGAGAAGGAGAGCCTGGAGGCCTGGCTCGCGTCGGCCGGTCAGCTGGTGGAGACCTACTTCCGGCTCGAGGACCCGACCCGCATCCAGCCGCACGGCCGCGAGGAGCTGGTCGAGGTCACGCTGCCCGACGGGCTGCTGCTCCGCGGCTACGTCGACCGGCTGGACGTCGCCCCGACCGGTGCGCTGCGGGTGGTCGACTACAAGACCGGCGGGATGCCGCGGGAGGCCTTCGAGGCCAAGGCGCTGTTCCAGATGAAGTTCTACGCGCTGGTGCTGTGGCGCACCCGGGGCGTGGTCGCCGCCCAGCTCAAGCTGCTGTACCTCAAGGACGGCGACGCGCTCACCTACGCCCCCGACGAGGCGGAGCTGCTGCGGTTCGAGCGCACCCTGCAGGCCATCTGGGCCGCCATCGAGCGCGCGGTCGCGACCGGTGACTTCCGGGCCAACAAGAGCCGGCTGTGCAGCTGGTGCGACCACCAGGCCCGCTGCCCGGCCTTCGGTGGCACTCCCCCGCCCTTCCCGGCCGAGGCTGCAGCCGCCGCGGGCTGGCGCACGACCCTGCCGCTCACCAGCGACTGACCGCGCGTCCCGGCTCGACCGGCCATGCTCGGTCCAGTCGCTGTAACGACGCGGCCGGAGGCGTCGGCCCAGGTCAGCTCGTCGTGGGCGCCAGGTCGCGCTCGTCCACCAGTCGGCGCAGCGCGGCCACGGTCAGGTCGACGAGAGACGACCGCAGGGTCAATCCCGGACATGGTTCCAGTGACTGCAATGACGGCACCCCCAGCACAGTTGCGCCGGAAGCCAGCCCGGCGGTGACCCCGACCTGGGAGTCCTCGATCACGACCGAACCGGCCGGGTCCACGCCCAGCGACCGCATCGCCTGCAGGTAGGGCGCGGGGTCGGGCTTGCGGGCGGGCACCTCGTCGCCACAGACGGTCAGGTCGAACGGCGAGCCCCCCAGGTCCCCGGTGATCTGGTCGATCACCAGGGTGGCGATCCGGCGCGGCGTCGTCGTGACCAGTGCGGTGGCCAGCCCGGCGTCCCGTACCGCCACGAGCAGGTCCCGGGCGCCGGGCCGCCACGGCATCCCGCGGCTGGTCATCAGCACGGCGGTCTGCTCCTCGACCCAGCCGGCGTCGACGCGGCGCTCTTCCTCGCTGCGCTCGACGCCCAGGTCGGCGTAGAGCACGCCCATGGCGACCTGCATCGACGTGCCGACGGTCTGCTCCCGCGCCGCGGCGGAGAACACGCCGCCCAGCTGGCCGGCGAGGGCGGCCATCGCCTCGCCCCACAGCTCCTCGGTCTCCACCAGCGTGCCGTCCATGTCGAACAGCACCGCCTGCAGCGACTGCATCGAGTCCGACGGGCTGCTCACCGAGGTCACCGACACCCCTCGAGTCTAAGGAGGAGGGATGTCGGGACCGATCAGGCCGGCTCGGTGCGGACCAGGGTCGCGAAGGCGATGACGTTGTCCTCGTAGCTGCGGGCCGAGGAGTCGAAGTCGCCACCGCAGGTGATCAGCCGCAGCTGCGCGTCGGGGGTGTTGCCGTAGGCGGCGATGGTCGGGAAGTCGTCCTTGGGGTGGCGCTCCACCCGGTCGACGGCGAACACGGCGACCGTGCCGTCGGCGCGGGCCACCTCCACCTCGGCACCGGGCTGCAGGGCCCCCAGCTCGAAGAAGACACCGGGCCCGTGCTCGGCCGAGTCGACGTGCCCGAGGAGGACCGCCGGGCCGGTGGCGCCGGGAGCCGGGCCACGCTCGTACCAGCCGGCCTGGTCGTCCGGGCCGAGCGGCGGCACCTCGACGGTGCCGTCGTCGTTGAGGCCCAGGCGCAGCAGGTCGCTGCTCACCTCGATGCTCGGGATGCTGACCGACACCGGCTGGGCCACCTGCTCGCCGGAGACCGGGACCGCGGGCTCAGCGGGTGCAGCCACCGAATCGGACGTCGACGGGGCGGGGGTACCGGTGGCCGTCGAGCTCTCCCCCTGGCTGGGAGCGGCAGCCGGCTGCGGGGCCTGCTGCTGTCCGGTCACCGCCACCACGGCGGCGACGACCGCCACCACGACGAGCGCGACGGCCAGCGCCGTCCACGTCCGGGGGCCGGGCCGACGGCTGCTCTGCTCGCTCACAGGGGGTCCTTCCAAGAGGGTGGGAGGGGACCGGGTCGGGGGGGGGGGGGGGGGCGCCCCCCCCCCCC
>NZ_JAPVBI010000003.1:127069-1254324 GCF_026967925.1 Modestobacter sp. VKM Ac-2985
GGGGAGGTCAGCCCTCCCCGCGCGACCCGGAGCCGGATCAGGCCTGCTCGGCCTGACGACGGCGGTAGGCGATCGCACCGGCACCGGCGGCACCGGCGGCGGCCAGGACGCCGACGCCGATCACGGCGGTGTTCTCGGTACCGGAGGTGCTGCCGGCACCGGTCTCGGCGCCACCGGCCGGCGTGGCACCCATCTGCGCCACCTCGAGCGCGCCACAGGCGGCGGGGGCGGTGGCCTCCATCGGCAGCGACGGGTCGAGGTCGCTCATGACGTCACCGTCGTAGGCACCCGAGCCGTCCTGGTCGATGCCGTGCACGACCAGGACGGCCGTGCCCGCCTCGAACGCCGCGTGGACGTCGTCGGTGACCTCGAAGGTCCGCTCGTAGCTGATCGTGCCGTCGTCCGCGGTCGGGAAGCGGTCGATGGCCAGGCCGCTGTCCGGGCTGGTGTCGCCGGTGGTGGTCAGCGAGGAACCGATGGCGCCGTAGTACTTGGCGGCCTCGGTGACGCTCACGAAGCCGTCGCCGTCCGCGTCGTCCTCGAGGTCGTTCGTGGGGCACTCGCCCAGGGCGCCGATGTGGAAGTGCTGGGCGTGCGGCGAACCAGCGAGCAGCCCGGACGCCTCGACCATGACCGTGGCCGTGTTGCCGTCCAGCGTGACCATGCCGGTGCCGCTGACGCCGGACTGGTTCACCGCGCCGAGGTCGGCCTGGTAGCTGTGGGCCCCGTCGTGGGCGAAGGCGGTGCTCATGGTGAGCAGCGGGAACGCTGCGGCGGCGATGGCGATGGCCGGGAGTGCGTGTGCCTTGCGCAAGGTGTGCTCCTCGTGATCGGAGTGCCGCACCCACCGTGAGGGGGGCGCAGCGGACGGCGGCTGACACCGCTCGTCCGGTCGGTCGGCGGGCGCACCTTTGCCCCCGCCGCGGAACAGGTCTGACGACCCCGGACAGCCGGCGGATCCCCCAGCGGGGATCTCCCCGCTGCCGCGCTGACCACCCGACATTCGGGAGGTGGTGCCGGATCGGTTCACCGGTCCCTCAGAAATTCCTGATCCCGGGCTGTGCAGCGGGTGGGAGTCCGGGCTTCTCACGCGCGAGGACAGGGCCGGACCAACCGGAAGAGCGGTCGCGGACGAAGAACGGGCATGACTGTTCTGCGTGCCCTCCCGATCGCCGGTCCGCGCCCCGGGCCGGTGCTGCTGGTCGGGTTGCTGACCGTGCTGCTGCTCGGCATCGGGGCGCCTCCCGCCCGGGCGCACGACGCGCTCCTGGGCAGCAGCCCGTCAGCCGGTGCCGCGGTGCCCACGGCCCCGTCCGCGGTGGAGCTGCAGTTCAGCGGGACGCCGCTGCCGCTGGGCACCGAGGTCCGGGTGCTCGGCCCGGACGGCGCCGTGGTCTCCACCGGCGCCGCCGAGATCCGGGACACGACCGTCACCCAGTCGCTGACCGCCGGGCTCGCCGCGGGGAGCTACACCGTGCAGTGGCGCAGCACCTCCTCCGACGGGCACCCGCTCACCGGGACCTGGGACTTCACCGTCGCCGCGGGGAGCACGCCGGCCCCGGAGGCAACGGCCACGGAGGCCGCAGGCACGGATGCAGCCGGCACGGACACAGCCGGCACGGACGCGGCGGCCCCGTCGGTGGCGGACGCGACGGCCGACCCGGCGCTCCCGGTCGGCTGGCTGGTCGGCGGCGTGCTGGCCCTCGGGGCGGCGGCGGCGCTGGTCCTCGGCCGGCTGCGCAGCCGGCGGTGACCAGCACCGTGGTCCGCCCGGACCAGGAGCTGAGCGGGCCGGAGCGGACCCGGTGGCGGGTGCCGGCGGCCACGGCCGCGGTGGTCGGCCTGCTCGCGGTCCTGGGCTGGGCGATCGCCGTGGGCAGCGGCCCGGCGGCTCCCGTCTCCTCCGGTCTCCGCGACGCCGGCCTGCTGGTGGAGTGGGGCGGGCCGGTGGCCACGCTGGCCGGCCGGATCGCCGCGATCGGCACGGTGGGCACCCTGTTGTTCGCCGCCGTCCTGCTGCCCGCACGCGCCGGGCAGCCGGCCCCACCGGCCGGGCGCGCCCTGGCGTCGGCGTCGGCATGGGCGCTGGCCTGGGCGGTGGCGACCCTGCTCGGCGGCCTGCTCACCGTCAGCCGGCTGGTGGGCGTGGCCCCGACCGCGCTGGACGGTTCCTCGGTCCGGGTGTTCCTCCTCGACACCGGCGCCGGCCGGGCCGTGCTCCTGGTCACCGCGATCACCGCAGGGCTCGCGGTGGCGGCCCGGACCGGCACCGGCCCCGGGGGTGCGCGGCTGCTGCTGGTCGGTGCGCTGACGGCACTGGTCGTCCCGGTGGTGCTCAGCGGGCACTCCTCCGCCGCCGAGGACCACCTGGTCGCGGTCACCACGCTCGCCGTGCACGTCGTCGCGGCGAGCCTGTGGGTGGGCGGGCTGGGCGCCCTGCTGCGGTACGGCCGGGCCACACCGGCGGCCGCCGGGCGGTACAGCGCGGTCGCGCTGGGGTGCTTCGGGGCCACCGCGGTCTCCGGGTTGCTGGCGGCCGGCGTGGTCCTGGGCGGTGCCGGAGCAGTGATCGCCGCCCTGGGCACCGGCTACGGCGTGCTGCTGCTCGGCAAGACGCTGGGGCTGACCGTCGTGGGCCTGCTGGGCTGGCAGCACCGGCGCCGCACCCTGCCGCAGCTGCGGGCCGGGCGGCCGGGCGCCTTCCGGCGGCTGGCCGTCGTGGAGACGGCCGTGCTGCTGGCGACGGTCGCTCTGGCGGTGGCGCTGGCCGCATCACCGCCCCCGGTGACGGCCGGAGTGGGGTCGGCCGCAGCCGCCCCGGCGGATCCCGCGGCGGCCGCGGACCCGATGGCCGGGCACGACCACGGCGAGCTCTCCGTCGGCGTCCTGGTCGACGAGGACCGCTTCCACGTGGCCGGCCCGGTCGCCGCCGGGTCGCGGGTGACCGTGCACAACGCCAGCGGTCAGCCCGTGACGATCACCGCGGACGACGGCTCGTTCGACGTCGACGTCCCCGCCGGCACGCTGCTGACCTTCCCGGCGCCCGACCAGCCGGGCGAGTACCGGTTCAGCAGCGCCCACTCAGCGACGTACGCCGACGTCCTCGTCGTCGAGTGACCCCGGCCCCGGCGTGAGCACCGGGGCCGGGGGTCCGTCACTCGTCCTCGGTGCGGTAGCCGAGGTTGGGTGAGAGCCAGCGCTCGGCCTCGGCCACGGTCCAGCCCTTGCGCCGGGCGTAGTCCTCGACCTGGTCGCGGCCGATCCGGCCCAGCACGAAGTACCGCGACTCCGGGTGGGCGAAGTACAGACCGCTGACCGCCGCCCCCGGCCACATCGCCATGCTCTCGGTGAGCTGGATGCCGGTGGCCGCCTCGACGTCGAGCAGCTCCCAGATCGTCTGCTTCTCGGTGTGCTCGGGACAGGCCGGGTAGCCCGGCGCGGGGCGGATCCCGGCGTACTTCTCCGCGAGCAGCCCGTCGGCGTCCAGGTGCTCGTCGGGGGCGTAGGCCCAGAACTCGGTGCGCACCCGTTCGTGCAGCCGCTCGGCGAACGCCTCGGCCAGCCGGTCGGCCAGCGACTCCAGCAGGATCGCGTTGTAGTCGTCGTTCGCCTTCTTGAACTCGGCCACCTTCTCCGCCGACCCCAGCCCGGCGGTGACGGCGAACGCGCCCACGTGGTCGCGCAGCCCGGTGGCCTTCGGCGCGACGAAGTCGGCCAGCGACTTGCGCGGCGACCCGTCCCGGCCCTCGGTCTGCTGCCGCAGCTGGTGCAGCGTCGCCCGGACGGCGGTCCGCGACTCGTCGGTGTAGACCTCGATGGAGTCGTCGTCCACCTGGCTGGCCGGGAACAGCCCGAACACGCCGCTGGCGCGCAGCCAGCGCTCGGCGATGACCTGGTCGAGCATCGCCTGCGCGTCCTCGTAGAGCCGGCGGGCCGCTTCACCGGTCGTCGGGTTGTGCAGGATGTCGGGGAACCGGCCGCGCATCTCCCAGGCGTTGAAGAACGGCTGCCAGTCGATGTACTCGCGCAGCTCGTCCAGCGGGTAGTCGGCAAAGCTCCGGACGAACTGGGTGGCCACCCCGTGCCGGTGGTCGCAGCTCGGCCCGGCGCAGACGTCCTTGGTCTGCTGCAGCAGCATCCGGGGGCGCGGCGGGTGGTGGGCGCTCCAGTCGATCGGGGTCGCCGCCGCGCGGGCGGTGGCCAGCGGGAGCAGCTTCCGGGTGTCGGTGCGGGCGGCGTGCCGTTCCCGCAGCGCGGCGTAGTCCGCGTCGGTCTGGGCGAGCAGGGCCGGGCGCTGCTCGTCCGACAGCAGGGCGGCGACCACCGGCACCGACCGGGAGGCGTCCTTCACCCAGATCACCGGGCCGGAGTACTTCTGCGCCACCTTCACCGCGGTGTGCGCGCGGGAGGTGGTGGCCCCGCCGATCAGCAGCGGGATGGTGAACCCCTGCCGCTCCATCTCGGTGGCCAGGTTGACCATCTCGTCCAGCGAGGGGGTGATCAGCCCGGAGAGCCCGATGACGTCGGCGCCCTCGGCCTTGGCGGCGTCGAGGATCCGCTGGCCCGGCACCATCACGCCCAGGTCGACGACGTCGTAGTTGTTGCACTGCAGGACGACGCCGACGATGTTCTTCCCGATGTCGTGGACGTCGCCCTTCACGGTGGCCATCACGACCTTGCCGTTGCTGCGCTCGACGTCGCCGGGCTGCTTCTCGGCCTCGATGAACGGGATCAGGTAGGCGACGGCCTTCTTCATCACCCGCGCCGACTTCACCACCTGGGGCAGGAACATCTTCCCCTGCCCGAACAGGTCGCCGACGACGTTCATGCCGGCCATCAGCGGCCCCTCGATCACCTCGATCGGCCGGCCGCCGCGGGCGCTGATCTCCGCGCGCAGCTCCTCGGTGTCGCCCTCGACGAACTCGTCCATCCCCTTCACCAGGGCGTGAGTGATCCGCTCCCCCACCGGCAGGGACCGCCACTCCTCGGTGGCGACCTCCTTGGCCGCCCCGTCGCCGGCGAAGTCGGCCGCGATCTCCAGCAGCCGCTCGGTCGAGTCCGGGCGGCGGTTGAGGACGACGTCCTCGATCCGCTCGCGCAGCAGCGCCGGCACCTCGTCGTAGACCTCCAGGGCACCGGCGTTGACGATCCCCATGTCCATGCCGGCGGCGATGGCGTGGAACAGGAAGACGGCGTGGATCGCCTCGCGCACCGGGTTGTTGCCGCGGAAGGAGAAGGAGACGTTCGAGACGCCGCCGGAGACCAGCGCGCCGGGCAGGCTCTGCTTGATCCACCGGGTCGCCTCGATGAAGTCGACCCCGTAGGTGGCGTGCTCCTCGATGCCGGTGGCCACGGCGAAGACGTTCGGGTCGAAGATGATGTCCTCGGCGGGGAACCCGACCTGCTCGGTGAGGACGTCGTAGGCCCGCCGGCAGATCTCCTTGCGGCGTTGCAGGCTGTCGGCCTGGCCGTCCTCGTCGAAGGCCATCACCACGACCGCGGCGCCGTACTTGCGGCACAGCCGGGCCTGGGTGACGAACTCCTCCTCGCCGTTCTTCAGCGAGATGGAGTTGACGATCGCCTTGCCCTGGACGCACTTGAGCCCGGCCTCGATGACCTCCCACTTCGAGGAGTCGATCATCGTGGGCACCCGGCAGATGTCGGGCTCGGTGGCGACCAGCTTGAGGAAGCGGTCCATCGCCGCGACCCCGTCGATCATGCCCTCGTCCATGTTGACGTCGATGACCTGCGCGCCGGCCTCGACCTGCTGGCGGGCGACGGCGAGGGCGGTCGGGTAGTCGCCGGCCTTGATCAGGTTGCGGAAGCGGGCCGAGCCGGTGATGTTGGTCCGCTCGCCGACGTTGACGAACAGGCTGTCCTCGGTGACGGTCAGCGGTTCCAGCCCGGACAGCCGCAGCGCCGGGGCGACCTCGACCGGCGTCCGCGGCGGCCGGCCGGCGACCGCGCCGGCGATGGCGGCGATGTGCGCGGGCGTGGTGCCGCAGCAGCCGCCGACCACGTTGACGAAGCCGCTCTCGGCGAACTCGCCGACGACCGCCGCGGTCTCCTCCGGCGACTCGTCGTACTCCCCGAAGGCGTTGGGCAGCCCGGCGTTGGGATAGCAGGAGACGAAGGTGTCCGCGATCCGGGAGATCTCGGCGATGTAGGGCCGCATCTCCGCGGCGCCCAGCGCGCAGTTCAGACCCACCAGCAGCGGCCTGACGTGCCGGACGGAGTGCCAGAAGGCCTCGGTCACCTGCCCGGAGAGGGTGCGCCCGGAGGCATCGGTGATCGTGCCGGAGATCATCACCGGCCAGCGGCGCCCGCGCTCCTCGAACAGCGTCTCCAGCGCGAACACCGCCGCCTTCGCGTTCAGCGTGTCGAAGATCGTCTCGATCAGCAGCACGTCCGAGCCGCCGTCGACCAGCCCGTTGGCCTGCTCCAGGTAGGCCTCGACGAGCTCGTCGTAGCTGACGTTGCGGGCGCCGGGGTCGTTGACGTCGGGTGAGATGGACGCCGTCCGGCTGGTGGGACCGAGCGCGCCGACGACGTACCGCGGCTTCTCCGGTGTGCTGACCGCGTCGCAGGCGGCGCGGGCCAGCCGGGCGGAGGCGACGTTGAGCTCGTACGCCAGGTCGGACATGCCGTAGTCGAGCAGCGAGATCCGGGTCGCGTTGAAGGTGTTCGTCTCGATGAGGTCGGCGCCGGCCTCGAGGTACTCCCGGTGGATGCCGCTGATGAGCTCCGGCGCGGTGATGCTGAGCAGGTCGTTGTTGCCCTGGACGTCGCTGGGCCAGTCGGCGAAGCGCTCACCCCGGTAGCCGGCCTCGTCCGGCCGGTCCCGCTGGATGGCCGTGCCCATCGCCCCGTCGAGCACCAGGATCCGCTGCGTGAGCAGGGCGGTCAGCGCGGACGTGGCGTCGGGGCGGACGTGCGGGGAGACAGGCACGGGCAGTCCTCGGTCGTCGATCGGGCACGGTCACGGAGGCGTCCGGCGCCAGGGCCCTGGCAACTCCGACGGGCGAGCGACCTCGTCGTCCTCGAACAGCGCTCCCATCGTCTCACTCCCCTCCCCTGCCCGCGTGCACCTCGGGGGCCCAGGCCGCCCCAGCCACCCCACGCGCGGCCGGGCCGGCTGGCGGGATCGACGTAGGCTCGAAGGGTGATCGATCCGAAGTCCGACGCTGACGACCTGCCCGAGCTGGACGACCCCGTGGTCGTGGTCGCGTTCGAGGGATGGAACGACGCCGGGGACGCCGCGACCGGCGCCGTGGAGCACCTGGAGCTGATCTGGGACGCCACCCCGCTCGCCGCGCTGGACCCCGAGGACTACTACGACTTCCAGGTCAACCGGCCGACCGTCTCCCTGGTCGACGGCGTCAGCCGCCGGGTCGAGTGGCCCACCACCCGCCTCTCGGTGGCCAAGCCGCCGGGCAGTGAGCGGCACGTCGTCCTCATCCGCGGCATCGAGCCGAACATGCGCTGGCGCAGCTTCTGCGACGAGCTGATCGAGCTGTGCCAGGAGCTGGGCGCCCAGACGGTGGTGGCGCTCGGGGCACTGCTGGCCGACACGCCGCACACCCGCCCCACCCCGGTGACCGGGTCGGCCTACGACGCCGAGTCGGCGCGCCAGTGGGGCGTGGAGACGTCCACCTACCAGGGGCCGACCGGCATCCTGGGCGTCTTCGCCGATGCCTGCGTGCAGGCCGGCCTGCCGGCGGTGAGCTTCTGGGCGGCCGTGCCGCACTACGTCTCCCAGCCGCCCGCCCCCCGGGCGACGATGGCGCTGCTGAACCGGGTCGAGGAGGTCCTCGAGGTCACCGTCCCGCTGGGCACCCTGCCCGAGCAGGCCGACGAGTGGGTGAAGACCGTCGACGAGATGGCCCAGGAGGACGAGGAGGTCGTGGAGTACGTGCGCTCGCTGGAGGAGCGGCAGACCGCGACCGACCTGTCCCAGGCCAACGGCGACCAGATCGCCCGCGAGTTCGAGCGGTACTTGCGCCGCCGCGGCGGCGCGAGCTGAGCTCGGCCCCGTCGCAGGGGCCCGCCGCGAGCCTGCGAGCGGTGGGGGGCGACGGGGTCCTTCAGCAGCCCGTTCTCGTGGTGGCCGTCCCGCTCAGGGGGTGACGAGCAGCGGGCGCATCCGGATGGTGGCCGTGTCGTCGAAGAGGCGGTCGTAGGTGGTGAGGGCGAACCGGTCGGTCATCCCGGTCACGTAGTCGACGACCTGGGTGAGCACGTCGGCCTCGGTGTCCCGGTAGCTGGCGGGGATCAGCTCCGGGTGGGCCAGGTGGTGGTCGACGAGCCGGCGGATCACCTCGATGGCCACGTGCTTCTGCCCGGCGGCCGTGTCGGACTCGTACACCCGGGCGAACATGAAGGCCCGCAGCTCCTGCATGGCCTCCAGCGCATCAGGGGCCATGACGACGGTGCCGGTGGTGTTGGCCGCAGAGAGGGTGCCCTCGACCACCGCCTCGATCATCGCCCCGACCATCGCGCTGCCCGGCGCGCCGAAGGTGCTGCGCGTGCGGGCCGGCAGGTCACCGGCCCGCAGGACACCGGCCCGCACGGCGTCCAGGGCGTCGTGGGACAGGTACCCGATCCGGTCGGCGTACCGCACGCACTCGGCCTCGCGGGTGGCCGGCGGCGGGCTGATCTTCCAGCTGTGCGCCCGGACGCCGTCCCGGACCTCCCAGGTGAGGTTGAGGTCCTCGAGCACCTCGACGATCCGCACCCCCTGTGCGGCGTGGTGCCAGCCGCCCGCCACGTAGGGCTCCAGCGCCTCCTCGCCGATGTGGCCGAAGGGCGAGTGGCCGACGTCGTGGGCCAGCGCGATCGCCTCGGCGAGGGGCTCGTTGAGCGACAGCGCCGCGGCCAGCGAGCGGGCGACCTGGGTGACCTGGAGGGTGTGGGTCAACCGGGTGACGAAGTGGTCGCCGTCGGGGTGCAGGAAGACCTGCGTCTTGTGCTTGAGCCGCCGGAACGCCTTGGCGTGCAGGATCCGGTCGCGGTCGCGCTCGTAGGCCGTCCGCAGCGCGTCCTCGGGCTCGGCCCGGGCCCGGCCGCGGGTCGCGACCGACCGGGCCGCGCCGGGGGCGAGCAGCTCCTCGGCACGTTCCCGGGTGTCCCGGTCGGCGAGCCGGAACCCGGGCGGCGGCCCGGTCACGGCGCCAGGGCCACGCCGAGCAGTGCGTCGACGAGGTCGCGGACGACGGCCGGGGACTGCTCGTCCCAGTCGTCGCTCGCCTGCGCGGCGGGCAGGCCCGGGCCGGAGGCGGCCTCGGCGAGGCTCGCGGCGGCCCAGCGGTCGACGGCGGCGATCGCGCCGGGGGTGTCGAGGTCGTCGGCCAGCCGCTCCCGGACGGCGGCCAGCACCGGCCCGGCCGGGGCGCCCACGGGCAGCTCGACGGCGCGCCGCCAGGTGACCAGCCGCCGCTGCGCCTGCGCCAGCAGGTCGGGGGTCCAGGCCCGGTCGGTGCGGTAGTGCCCGGACAGCAGGGCCAGCCGGATCGCCATCGGGTCGGTGCGGTCGCCGCGGAGCCGGGAGACGAAGACCAGGTTGCCCCGGCTCTTGCTCATCTTCTCCCCGTCCAGCCCGATCATCGCGGCGTGCACGTAGGCCCGGGCGAAGGGCTTGGTGCCGGTGAGCGCCTCGGCGTGGACGGCGGAGTACTCGTGGTGCGGGAAGACCAGGTCGCTGCCGCCGCCCTGGACGTCGAAGCCCATGCCGATCCTGTCGAGTGCGATGGCGGCGCACTCGACGTGCCAGCCCGGGCGGCCGGCGACGCCCCGCGGACCGGGCCAGGACGGCTCACCCTCGCGGGCGCCGCGCCACAGCAGCGGGTCAAGCGCCTGCCGCTTGCCCGCCCGGTCGGGGTCGCCGCCCCGCTCGGCGGACAGCCGGAGCATGGTCTCCTCGTCGTAGCCGGACTCGGAGCCGAACCCGGGCGCCTGCGCGATGTCGTGGTAGACGTCACCGGTGCCGTCGTCCAGCTGGTAGGCCAGGCCGGCGTCCCACAGGGTCTCCACGTGGGCGGCGATCCGCGGGATCGACTCGACGGCGCCGACGAAGTCCTCCGGCGGCAGGACCCGCAGCGCGGTCATGTCCTCGCGGAACAGCGCCGTCTCGCGCATGCCCAGGACGATCCAGTCCTCGCCGTCCCGGTCGGCCCGCTCGAACAGCGGGTCGTCGACGTCGGTGACGTTCTGCACGTAGTGCACGGCGTGCCGGGCATCGCGCCAGACCCGGTTGACCAGGTCGAAGGCCAGGTAGGTGGCGGCGTGGCCGAGGTGCGTGGCGTCGTAGGGCGTGATGCCGCAGACGTACATCCGGGCAGTGCGGCCCGGGGAGGTCTCGACCACCTCGCCGCGGGCGGTGTCGTACAGCCGCAGGGCGGGGCCGGACCCGGGCAGGGTGGGGAGCAGCGGGGCAGGCCAGGAGAGCACGGTGCGAGCCTAGATCCGGCCACCGACAGGGCGGCACGCCACCCGCCGTTCCCGGGCCGGCCGCCATGTCACGGCCAGGTGGTGGCGTGCCGCTCGAACTCCTCCCCGGTCTGGACGCCGACCACGCAGAACAGCAGCCCGGCCGGGTCCTTCATCTGCCAGAAGCCCCCCATGTCGACCATCCGGATCGCCCCGAGGGCCTCCAGCCGGGCCACCTCGGCGTGCACGTCGTCGGTCTCGATGTCCACGTGCCAGCGCGGCGGGGTGCCCACCCCGGTGCGCTGGACCTCCAGGTGGAAGCCGTCGGCGAAGGAACCGAGCGAGGACCAGGCGTCGTCGATGGTGTCGGGCTCGACCGGGTGCCCGGTGGCGGCCGACCAGAACCGCTGCCCCCGGTCGTGCAGGTGCGGCGGCAGGTCGATCAGCAGGATCGCGAGTCGGCTCCGATGAGGCACTCGCCCACCCTGGCACCCCGGTCCCGAGAAGTCAGCCGCTCAGCTGCCCGCGCAGCTCAGAACGGCGGCCAGGGCAGCGCGGGCCACTCCCCGCTGGGCTGGGGGTGCACACCGGTGCGGAGCAGCTCGGCCACCCGTTGCTGGGTGCGCCGCACCTCGCGCCGGGTGAGGTGCTCGTGCAGCTGGTCGCCCAGCTCGCCGCGCAGCTGGTCGTCCAGCTCGTGCAGGACGGTGACCGCCTCGGCGGTGAGCGGCTTGCCGGCCCAGCGCCACAGCAGGGTGCGCAGCTTGGGCTCGGCGGAGAAGCAGATGCCGTGGTCGACGCCGTACACGTGGCCACCGGGCATCGGGATGATGTGGCCGCCCTTGCGGTCGGCGTTGTTCACCACGGCGTCGAAGACGGCCATCCGGCGGAGCTCAGGGACGTCGAGCCGGACGAACTCGGTGAGCTCGACGGCGGGGTCGGCGTCCATCCACAGCTGGACCATGCCGGGGCCGAACGGGCCCTCGCGCAGCACGGTGGGCGGCACGATCGACCAGCCGGTCGCCTCCGACACCAGGTGCGCGCTGATCTCCCGGCCGGCGAGCGTGCCGTCGGGGAAGTCCCACAGCGGCCGCTCCCCCGCCACCGGCTTGTACACGCAGGTGGCGGCCAGCTCCTCGGTGCGGATCGCCCCGATGAGGGTGACGTTGCTGGCGTCGAGCAGCCGACCCTCCATGTCCAGCGCACCCTCACGGAGCAGGGTGGCGACCTCGTCGGTGCCGCTGGGTGGCCGGCGGTCGCCGTGGTCGAAGCCTGCGAGGTCCAGCTCGACGACGTCGCCGTCGTCCTCGTCGAACTCGTCGTCCAGCTCGTCGTCCAGCTCGAGGGGCTCGTCGGTCAGCGGGTGCTCCAGCCGGTCGTCGCGGGGATCAGGCGCCGTCATCGCTGCGCCGGTTCAGCGGCGGTAGCCGTTCTGCCGGGGGCAGACGTGACCGGCCGGGTCCAGCGGCAGCGAGCACAGCGGGCAGGAGGGCCGGCCGGCGGCGATGACCCGGCGGGCGCGGGCGACGAACGCCCGTGCCGCGACCGGGGTGATCGTCACGCGCAGGGCGTCGGGGCCCTCGTCGCTGTCGGAGAGGATCGCGTCCTCCTCGATCGGCTCCTCGCCGGCGGCGACGGCCTCGACGACGACGGCGTCCTCCTCGCCGTCCCAGGCCAGGCCCATCGCGGCGACGCGGAACTCCTCGTCGACGGGGGCGGTGAGCGGTTCGAGGTCGTCGACGTCGGCCTCGGGCGGGACGACGACGGCGGCACGGTTGGCCACCTCGTCGAGCAGCTCGCTCATGCGGTCGGCCAGCACCTGGACCTGCGACTTCTCCAGCGCCACGCTGATCGTGCGGCCGGCCTCGTCGGAGGCCTGCAGGTAGAAGGTGCGGTCGCCGGGCTGGCCCACCGTGCCGGCGACGAACCGGGAGGGACGGTCGAAGAGGAAGACCTGACGAGGCACGGAGATCAGGTTACGCGGCGCCGGAGCCCGCGCCGCCCCCGACGACCGCGTCGGAGGAGGGTTTGCGCCGGCCGCGCTTCTTCTTCGGCGGGATGAGGGCGGAGACGTCGCCGCCGGTGTCGTTCACCCGGACCAGGAAGGGCCGGGTGTCGGTGTACGTGACCACCGACAGGGACGCCGGGTCGACGACGATGCGCTGGAAGGAGTCCAGGTGCAGCCCGAGGGCGTCGGCCAGGATCGACTTGATCACGTCGCCGTGGCTGCAGACCAGCCAGACCGCGTCAGGGCCGAGCTTCGCGTTCCACTCCCGGACGGCGGCCACCGCCCGCGCCTGGGTCTGGGCGAGCCCCTCGCCCTCGGGGCCGGGGAAGACCGCAGCGGAGGGGTGCTGCTGCACGACCTTCCAGAGCGGGTCCTTGACCAGCTCCTTGATCGGGCGCCCGGTCCAGTCGCCGTACCGGGCCTCGCCGAACCGGTCGTCGGTCTGCACGTCCAGGGCGCGGCCCTCGGCGACCGTGCCGGCGGTCTGCTGGCAGCGCTCCAGCGGGCTGCTCACCACCGCGGCCAGCGGGACGGCGGACAGCCGCTGCGCGACCGCCTGCACCTGCGCCTGGCCGGCGTCGTCCAGCTGGACCCCGGGGGTCCAGCCGGCGAGCACGCCGGCGGTGTTGGCCGTCGTCCGGCCGTGTCGGAGCAGCACGACGGTGGTCACCGGACCGACTGTAGTGAGCTGCCCTTCATCAGGTCGGCTCGAGGACGCCGGTGCCGACCAGCGCCAGCACCAGCACGCCGAGTGCGATCCGGTAGACCACGAACGGGGCGAAGCTGCCGCGCTCCAGGTAGCGCAGCAGCCAGGCGATGACCGCGTACCCCATCCCGAAGGCGATGACCGTGGACAGGATCGTCGGGCCCCAGGAGAGCGCCTGGCCCTCGGTGTCGCCGGTCAGGGACTCGTAGGCCTGGAAGAACCCCGCGCCGAGCACGGCGGGGACGGCGAGCAGGAACGAGTACCGCGCGGCCGCGGCCCGGTTGTAGCCGAGGAACCGGCCTGCGGTGATGGTGCCGCCGGAGCGGGAGACGCCGGGGATGAGCGCCATCGCCTGGGCGAAGCCGAAGGTCAGGCCGTGCTTGACGGTCAGGTCGGGCAGGTCCCGCTCGGTGCTGCCCACCCGGTCGGCCCAGTAGAGGATGAGCGAGAAGACGATCAGGGCGACGGCGATGATCCGCAGGTCACGGAAGGTCGTCTCGATCGAGTCCTGGAACAGCAGCCCGAGGACGACGATCGGCAGGCTGCCGATGATGATCAGCCAGCCCATCCGGGCGTCGGGGTCGCTGCGGACCGAGCGGTCGAACAGCGCCCGGACCCAGGCGGTGATGATCCGCCCGATGTCGTGCCGGAAGTAGATGAGCACGGCGAGCTCCGTGCCGATCTGGGTGATCGCGGTGAACGCCGCCCCGGGGTCGCCCCAGCCGAACGCCTCGCCGACCACCCGCAGGTGGGCGCTGGAGGAGATCGGCAGGAACTCGGTGAGGCCCTGGACCACGCCGAGGACGAGAGCTTCGAACCAGCCCACGGTCAGCGCCTCCGCTGCTCGGCCGGGCGGTGGTCAGGGCAGGTCGAGGGCGCGCGCACGACAGGCACCCTAGGTGGCCGGGAGACCGGGGCCCGGCACCCCGGCACGAGACGTTCGTCGCTGCCGGGGACGTCGGTGGGCAACGGTAGGTTGACCCGTCGTGGAACAGCGGGCGCTCGGGCGCAGTGGGCTCGTCGTGTCCCGGCTGGGGCTGGGCACCCTCACGTGGGGCCGGGACACCGACGAGGACGAGGCCGCGATGCAGCTGACGGCGTTCGTCGACGCCGGCGGCACCCTGGTCGACACCGCCGACGTGTACGCCGACGGGGAGAGCGAGCGGACCCTCGGGCGCCTGCTGGCCGACGTCGTCCCGCGGGACGACGTGCTGGTCGCCACGAAGGCGGCGGGCCGCACCGGCCCCGGGCCGATGGGCCGCGGTGCCTCCCGCGGGCACCTGCTCTCGGCGCTGGACGCGTCCCTGGAGCGGCTGGGGATCGACCACGTCGACCTGTGGCAGCTGCACGCCTGGGACGACGCCACGCCCGTGGAGGAGACGCTGGCCGCCTGCGACCTGGCCGTCTCCTCCGGCCGCGCCCGCTACGTCGGGGTGAGCAACTTCTCCGGCTGGCAGACCGCCCAGGCGGCCACCTGGCAGCGCGCCTGGCCCGGACGCACCCCGATCGTGAGCACCCAGGTCGAGTACTCGCTGCTGCAGCGCGGCGTCGAGCGCGAGGTGCAGCCGGCCGCGGAGGCGCTGGGGCTGGGCATCCTCCCGTGGTCGCCGCTGGGCCGGGGGCTGCTCACCGGCAAGTACCGGCTCAGCACGCCCGCCGACTCCCGCGGCGCATCGGCGCAGTGGCAGGGGTTCATCGACGGGCTGCGCTCGGCGACCGCCGACCGGGTGGTGGAGGCGGTGATCACCGCGGCCGAGGGGCTGGGCACCACGCCGCTGGGCGTGGCGCTGGCCTGGCTGCGCGACCGGCCGTGCGTGGTGGCCCCGATCGTGGGCGCCCGGACCGCCCAGCAGCTGCAGGCCGCCCTCGACGCCGAGGGCGTCCGGCTGCCGCCGGCGATCACCACTGCCCTGGACGACGTGTCCGCACCGCACTTCTCCTATCCCGAACAGCGTCGGGAGCACTGACCGTGAGCACCCCTGCGCCCACCGGCGACCCCGTCTTCGCCGCCTTCTGCACCGCCGGCCTGTGGCCGGGCCTGGGGAAGCGGACGGCGGCGGACCTGCCGGCCGCCGGCATCACCGGCCCGGACGACGTCAGCGCCGACCGGCTGCTCAAGCTCCCCCGGGTGGGCCGGCAGCGCGCCGAGCGGCTGTTCAGCTCCTTCCTCGCCGCCCGGTCGACCTACGAGGTCGTCGAGCTGCTCGTCGGCGCCGGCCTGAACGCCCGGCTGGCCGTCAACTCCGCCGACGCGCTCGGCCCGGACGCCGCCCGCCGGCTCCGGGACGACCCCTGGGCGCTGCTCGGCCTGACCGGGGTGACGCTGGCCGAGGCCGACCGGCTGGCGATCGCCGTCCTCTCCGGCGCCGACCGGCAGGACACCCGCCGCGGCCGGGCCATCGTGGCGCTGACCTTGCGCACCGCCACCCGGGACGGGCACACCGTGCTCCCCGCGGACCTGGTGGTGGCGGCGCTGCGCGCCGAGGGCATCGCGGACCCGGCCGCCGCGGTGGTGGCCGCGGTGGAGTCCGGCGAGGTGCTGGAGCACGAACCGCCGCTGGTCGAGCCGGCCGACGACGCCGACGAGCTGCCCGAGCCGGACCCGGCACTGCGCACCCTGTCGCTGGCCCGGTACGGGATGGCGGAGGAGGCGGTGGCGGAGAACATCCACCGACTGGCGGCCACGAGCGGGCGGATCGCCGACCCGGCGTCGGTGCGGTCGGTGGCCACGGGCCTGGACCCGGCACAGCAGGCGGCCGTGGCCCAGGTGCTCGGCGCCGGCGTCTCGCTGCTGACCGGCGGGCCGGGCACCGGGAAGAGCCGGACGGTGGCCTCGCTGGTGAAGCTGCTGCAGGCCAAGGGCACCGAGGTCGCCCTGGCGGCGCCGACCGGACGGGCGGCGAAGCGGCTGGAGGAGCTGACCGACCACCCGGCGGTGACCGTGCACCGGCTGCTGGGCGCCCAGGGCATGACGGGCGGGTTCGCCCGCAACGAGGAGTGGCCGCTGGACGCCGACGTCGTCGTGGTCGACGAGGCCTCGATGCTGGACGTCGAGCTGACCGCAGCGCTGCTGGAGGCCTGCCCCGACGGCACCCACCTGCTGCTGGTCGGCGACCCGGCGCAGCTGCCGTCCATCGGACCGGGCCACGTCCTCGGCGACCTGATCGACTCCGGCGTGGTGCCGGTGACCGAGCTGACCACGCTGCACCGCCAGGCCGCCGGTGGGGCGATCGCCCGGCTGGCCACCGGCGTGCGCGGCGGCGAGCTGGTGCAGGTGGAGTCCCCGGACCGGGAGGTGGTCATCGTGCCGGCCACCGGCAGCGCGGAGGCGGCCAAGCGGGTGGTGCAGCTGGTCACCGACTCGATCCCCCGCGCGCTGGGCATCGACCCGTCGACGGTGCAGGTCGTCACCCCGGTGCACCGCGGGCCGGCCGGCACGATCGAGCTGAACAAGGCGCTGAAGGCGCAGCTCAACCCGGGCGAGGGCACGGTGTTCGGGTTCGACGTCGGCGACCGGGTGGTGGCCACCGCCAACCACCTGGAGCTGGAGCCGATCGGGTTCGCCAACGGCGAGGTCGGGGTGGTCACCGGCACCGGCGAGGGCTCGC
Source organism: Modestobacter sp. VKM Ac-2985 (assembly GCF_026967925.1). GTDB lineage: Bacteria > Actinomycetota > Actinomycetes > Mycobacteriales > Geodermatophilaceae > Modestobacter. The sequence goes on from NZ_JAPVBI010000003.1 coordinate 143,817, forward strand.
TCACCGTCGACTTCAGCTCCGGCCCGGTCACGGTGATCGGCAAGGCGCTGGGCGACCTCCGGCACGGCTGGGCGATCACCGTGCACCGGGCCCAGGGCTCGGAGTGGCCCGGCGTCGTCGTGGTGCTGCCGCCGGAGGCCGGCGGGATGCTCTCCCGGCCGCTGGTCTACACCGCGCTCACCCGGGCCCAGCGGCACCTGTCGATCGTGCACGCCAGCGGCGCCGCCCTGGCCCGCGCGGTGCGAGAGGTCGACGTCCGGCCGCGCCGGACCCGGCTGGCGGCCCTGCTCGCCGAGCTGGCGGAGTGAGCCACCTGTCAGCCGGCGTGCGTTTGACGCGTTGATCTTGCGGGAAAACACGAGCCCATGGGCATCATCGGATTTCTCGTCTTCGGCCTGATCGTCGGTGCGCTGGCCCGGTTGATCAAGCCGGGCAAGCAGAACCTCAGCATCCTGGCCACCCTGGCCCTCGGTGTCGTCGGCTCCCTGATCGGTGGCGTCGTCGCCACCCTCCTCGGCACCGGTGACTTCATGGAGCTCAACATCATCGGCGCGATCGTCGCGATCATCGCGGCCGTGCTGCTGGTCGGTGTCGCCGAGGGCATGAGCGGCGGGCGGCGCAAGGTCCACTGACCTCGCTCGTCGGCATCACTCCCCCACCCCGGGCGCAGATCTGCGTGGTCAGCGCCCGGGGCAGCCGCGTCTCACGGCGCAGATCAGCCGGTGCACGGCCGGCCCGAGGTCGTCAGCGCCGGTGACCGGGTCGGCGAACGGGACGCGGACGTCCCGGTGGCCCGACCGCTGCTCGATCCGGAGCCGGAACCCGTACCGGTCGAGCCCGAGCGGGCGGACGACGTCGCCCTTCCCCACCCAGGCGGCCGGCACCCGGGAGCAGAGCAGGTCCAGCTCCTCGGGGTGCGCGACGTCCAGGTGCTGCAGCGCCTGCGCCTCCACCGCGACCAGCGGGTCGGGAACGGCGGCGAGGAAGTCGTCGGGGTCGATCTCGGTGACCGTGCCGCACTCCCCCAGCACGACCTCGGCCAGGTCCAGCCGCAGCAGGGTGGCGCTGCGCCCGACGTCCAGCAGCGCCCCCACCGGGGCGACGTCGGCGAAGGCCAGTGCGGCGTCCCGCTGGTCGGCCTCGAGCAACGGCGTGAGCCACCCCGACAGCCAGACCTGGGCGCGCACCGGTTCCCGCAGCGGCACCGGTGCGTGGTCGGTGACCATCAGCAGTGCTGCGAGGTCGCCGTCAGGGAAGGACTGCACCGCGCCGCACACCTCACCGTCGGTCGGCACCACCACGAGCACCTGGCCCGCGGCGGTGATCGCGTGCCCGAGCACGCGGCTCCCGTCGATGCCGGCGGCGCAGACCGCGGCGGACGGCCGGGCGGCCACCGTGCGCGCTCGTTCGGCTCCGGTGGGCCGGACGGCATCGGACGAGGGCCCCGGGGCGGCGGGGCGGGTCGATCGTGTCATGCGGCACTCCGGGTTCAGGACGACTCGACATCGCGGTAAGGTGAGCCTAACCGAACCCGGAGGACCGTGTGAACAGCTCTCGCCCCAAGGTCCGGCGCTCCCGCGCGCTGGGCATCCCGCTCACCCCCAAGGACGTCCGCTACTTCGAGCGGCGCCCCTACCCGCCCGGTGAGCACGGCCGCAAGCGCAAGAACACCAGCGACTACAAGACCCGGCTGCTGGAGAAGCAGCGGCTGCGCGCCCAGTACGACATCAGCGAGACCCAGCTGCGCTCGGCGTTCGACCGAGCCCGGCGCAGCGGCGGGAAGACCGGCGAGGAGCTGATCACCCACCAGCTCGAGGCCCGGCTGGACGCCACGGTGCTGCGCGCCGGCTTCGCGCGGACGATCTACCAGGCCCGGCAGACGGTCAGCCACCAGCACGTCACGGTGAACGGCAAGCGGGTCGACCGGCCCAGCTACCAGGTGCAGCCCTACGACGTCGTCGAGATCGCTGAGCGCAGCAAGGCCAAGCTCCCCTTCCAGGTCGCCGCCTCCGGCGCCCACGCCGCCGCCCCGGCCTACCTGCAGGTCCAGCTCTCCGAGCTCCGCTGCGTGGTCCTGCGCCGGCCGCAGCGCGCCGAGGTCCCGGTGGTCTGCGAGGAGCAGCTGGTCGTGGAGTACTACTCCCGCTGAGCCGGGCCGGGCCGGGGTCGTTCCGGCCCCGGCCGTCGGTCGGTGCCCACCGGAGGCGTTCGAGGTCAGTCGCGCTGCTCGTCCTCGTCGTCGGGGACGGCCGCCTGCTGCTCCAGGACGTCGTACTCATCGGCCTCGGGATCGGCGTCCCGCAGGCCCGTCGAGCTTCCCGGGGTTGCGCTGAGCTGCTGCTCGACGGCGTCGGCCTCCGGGACGTCGGCGCCCACCGGGGTCACCTCGTCGGCGAGTTCCGGGCCGGCCGGGGCGACGGTCCGCTGCTGCTCCAGGCGGTCGGCGTCGTTGGCTTCGGGGTCGGTCATGGGGGCTCCTCGCCGGTCGGGGGCCTGGCCGGGTGCCGGGCCGCGCCGTCCTCCCCTGCCCGCACTCCGCCGGTGCGACACCCGGTCCGGGTGGCGTCGTGGTGACCACCACATGACCCACCGGCGTCCGGCAGGCACAATCGACGAGGTGTCAGCACCCGGCGAGTACGAGTACGCCCCGCTGCGCATCCCGGCGGGCATCTCCCGCTCCGCGGCCGCGCAGCTGATGAGCATGCAGTCCGACACCGGCGGCTGGGAGCTCGCCCGGCTCCAGCTGCACGCCGACGGCACCCGCAAGGTGATCATGCGACGCCGGATGCGACTGTCCTACCTCCCCCGCCCCATGGTCTGAGGCCCCGTCAGGGGGTGAGGACGACCTTGCCGACGGTGCTGCGGTCGGCGATGGCGGCCATCGCCTGCGGGAGCTCGGTGAGCGGCAGCGACTGGCCGACCAGCGGGGCGATGGCGCCGTCGGCGAACAGGTCGCACAGCGCCTGGTGGACCATGCCGATCCGGGCCGGGTCGTGCTTGCGGTACAGGCCCCAGTGCAGCCCGACGATGCTGTAGTTCTTGACCAGCGCGTGGTTGACCGGGGCCTGCGGGATGGTGCCGCTGGTGAAGCCGACGACGACCAACCGCCCCTCGAAGGCGATGCACTTGCGCGACTTGTCGAACACCTCGCCGCCCACCGGGTCGTAGACCACGTCGGCCCCGTGCCCGCCGGTGATCTCCTTGACCAGCGGGACGAAGTCCTCGGCGGTGTAGTCGATGACGTGGTCGGCGCCGAGGGAACGGCAGACCTCGGTCTTGCGCTCCCCGCCGGCGGTGGCGATCACCTTCGCGCCGGCGGCCTTGCCGAGCTGGATCGCCGCCGTCCCCACGCCGCCGGCCCCGGCGTGCACCAGCAGCCACTCCCCCGCCTGCAGCGCCGCACGACGGTGCAGGCCGACGTAGCCGGTCTGGTAGGTGAGGTACAGCGAGGCGGCCTGCTCGTCCGACATCGCGTCGGGCACCGGCCAGGCGGCAGCGGCGTCCATCAGTGCGTACTCGGCGAAGGCTCCCGGCCCGCCGGACGGTGAGCCGAGCACCCGCTGGCCGGTCTCGACGATCTCCCCGCAGAGCTCGACGCCGGGGGTGAACGGCAGCGGCGGCCGCTCCTGGTACTGCCCCATCGCCATCAGCACGTCGGGGAAGTTCAGCCCCGCCGCCCGCACCTTGACCAGCACCTGGCCGTCGGCCGGCGTGGGCTGGTCGACCTCGTCGAGGGACATGACCTCGGCCGGGTTCCCGAGGGAGTGGACTCGCCATGCGCGCATGTCCGGCACCCTGCCAGAGCGGCGGTGACGCCGGTCACCCGGGGGCCGAGGACTGGTTGCACGAAACCGGGCGCCTCGTACTCTGGAACGGTTGGCGTCGAGAGGACGGCGTCGCCGGACACCGGAGGACGAACCACCGTGAGCTCGACCATCGACCCCGTCGCCGTGCGCACCCTGGGCCGGCTCGGCGCTGACCTGGCCGCAGGCAGCCCCTCCCACGACCTCGTCGAACGCCTCGTCGACGACCTGAACCGGCCGTTCGGGCTGGACTTCTCCATCCGGTACGAGCTCCCCCCGGCGGCCGACGAGCTTCGCCTGCACACCACCATCGGGGTGGCCGAGCAGCACCGACCGGACCTCGCGGTGGTCCCGCTCGGTGTCGCCGTCTGCGGGATGGTCGCCGAACACCGCCGTCCGGAGGCGCACGCCCGGGTGGACGCCGACCCCGACGAGCGGCTGGCCCTGGCCCGGGAGTTGGACGCCACCGCCTACGCCAGCTTCCCGCTGACCGCGGGACCGGCCGTGCTCGGCACCCTGTCGATGGGCTCCCGGACCCGCCCCGAGTTCGGCGCTGCGGAGCTGGCGGTCCTGGGAGCGGCCGCCGACCTGGTCACCGTGGCCGCGGCGCGCGAACTCGACCGCGCGGTCGTCGAGTCGGCCCTCGCCGCGCAGGCCGAGGCCGAGGAGCGCGTCGCCCACCTGGAGACGGCCCTGGTCACCAACCGCACCATCGCCACCGCCATCGGCGTGGTGATGACGCGCCATCGGGTGACCGAGCAGCAGGCCCACCGGTGGCTGGTCGAGGCCAGTCAGCGCACCAACCGCAAGCTCCGGGTGGTCGCCGAGCACATCGTGCACACCGGTTCGCTGGAGGTCTGACCCGGCTCAGCGCATCGAGGGCGGCCGCAGCGCGGTGGGGACGACGGCGGTCTCGCCGCTCGTGGTCCGGGCGGCCGGCACCCCCTTGAACCTGTACGGCACGGCCCCCACCCCCGGCTGGACGACGTAGGCCGCACCGGGCTCGGCGCCGGCCCAGGCTGCGACCATCGCCTCGGCGACCTCGCCGGCCGACAGCACCGGGAAGTCGGCGGCGGCGAACTCCTCACGCAGCGGGTCGATGATCGCGGTGTCGGCGAAGCCGGGGCAGATCGCGGAGATGGTGATGCCGTCGTCGACGAGACGGGAGGCCATCGACCGCACGAAAGCGACCGCCCCGCCCTTGGCGACGCTGTAGCCGGGGTCGGTGGCCATCGGCGACAGGCCGGCCAGCGAGGCGGTCACCACGATCGACCCGCCACCGGCACGACGCAGGGCCGGCAGCGCAGCCTCGGTGCCGTAGACGACGCCGAAGAGATCGACGTCGACCACCCTGAGGAACTCGTCGACGTCCAGGGCGTGCCGGGACTGCCCGGCGATGCCGGCGTTGAGGAAGACGGCGTCCAGCCGGCCGTGCTCTGCCTCCACCGCGGCGACCACGGCGGCGTTGGCCGCCCGGTCGGTGACGTCGAGGGCCGCGAAGTGCGCCCCCAGGCCCGCGGCGACCTCGCGGTTGGCCGGGCTGTCGAGGTCGGCGAGGACGACGGTCACCCCGCGCTCGCGGAGCAAGGTGGCGAGGGCGCGGCCGAAGCCGCCGGTCCCTCCGGTGACGAGGGCGACGTCGCCAGGGGCGGGAGAACCGGGCGTGGGAGTGGTGTCGGTCACGCCCGGCATCACATCACGCCTGGCGGAGGAACCGGTCGAGCACCCGGATGCCGAACTGCATCGAGTCGATGGAGATGCGCTCGTCGATGCCGTGGAACAGCGAGGCGAAGTCCAGCTCGGCGGGGAGCTTGAGCGGGGAGAACCCGAAACAGCGCATGCCCAGCGTCTCGAAGCTCTTGGCGTCGGTGCCGCCGCTCATGGTGAACGGGACGGCGCGGGCGCCCGGGTCCTCGGCCTGCAGCGCCTGGACCATCAGGTCGACCGAGGGGCCGTCGAACGTCGTCTCCACGGCCTGGTCGTAGGTGATCCACTCGCGGGTGACGCCCTCGCCGATCAGCTCGTCCAGCTGACCCTCGAACTCCGCCTCCTGGCCGTACAGGAAGCGGCCGTCGATGGTCGCGCTGGCGGTGCCGGGGATGACGTTGGTCTTGTAGCCGGCGTCGAGCATCGTGGGGTTGACCGTGTTGCGCAGGGCCGCGCCGATCATCCGGCTGATGCTGCCCAGCCGGGCCAGCGCCTCGTCGGGCTGGTCCGGGTCGATCTCCACCCCGTAGGCGTCGCTGACCGCGTCGAGGAACTCGCGCATCGGCGGGGTGAGCACGGTGGGGAGCCGGGTGGTGCCGATCCGGGCGACCGCCGCGGCCAGCCGGGTGACGGCGTTGTCGTCGTGCACGAAGGAGCCGTGCCCAGGGCGGCCCTGGGCCGTGAGCTTCATCCAGGCCAGGCCCTTCTCCGCGGTCTGCACGAGGTAGAGGCGCAGGTCGTCGCGGACGGTGATGCTGAAGCCGCCGACCTCGCTGATCGCCTCGGTGCAGCCCTCGAAGAGGTAGGCGTGGTGGTCGACCATGTAGTGGGCGCCCTTGCGGCCGCCGGCCTCCTCGTCGGCGACGAAGGCCAGCACGATGTCGCGGTCGGGCTTCACGCCGGTGCGGGCCCAGTCGCGCACCAGCGCCAGGGTCATCGCGTCCATGTCCTTCATGTCGACCGCGCCGCGGCCCCACACGTAGCCGTCACGCTGCTCACCGCTGAACGGGTGGACGCTCCACTCGGCCGGGTCGGCCGGGACGACGTCCAGGTGGCCGTGGACCAGCATCGCCGGGCGGTCCCGGTTCGTGCCCTCGATCCGGGCGACCAGGCTGGCGCGGCCCGGCTCGGACTCGTGGATGACGCTGTCGATCCCCACCTCGTCGAGCTTGGCGGCGACCCACTCGGCGGCCTTCCGCTCCCCCGCGCTGGTGGCGGAGTCGCCGGTGTTGGTGGTGTCGATGCGGATCAGGTCGGAGAGCAGGTCCGCGACCTCGGACTGGGCACCGGCCAGGGGCGTGGGCTGCGACATGCGGTCGATGGTGCCACCGGCCCCTGTCCCGACCCGGGAGCGGCCTCGGTTATGCTGGTCGAGGCGCTCCGCGGAGTGCCCACCTTGTCCGGGTGGCGGAATGGCAGACGCGCTAGCTTGAGGTGCTAGTGCCCTTTATCGGGCGTGGGGGTTCAAGTCCCCCCTCGGACACCGAGTTGAACCCCCACGGTCTTCAGGGCAGTGGGGGTTCTCCTGCTTCTGACGTCGGCACGTTGGCTCGACCCCTGAGGACTGGAGCCGGCCAGCTGGTCGACATCCTCAGCCGCCCGGCTGTTTCCGCATGGGTCTACGGTCCACCGAACCGGGGGCAGTCCCGGACACCGGTTTCGACCGCTGAAGTGCTTCCCGGTGCCCAGGGGTGCACCTCGCTGCTGACTAGTTGGCGTTGAGACCGAACCGCCGGGTGAGCAGCTTGGACTTCCAGTACGACTCGATCTGCTCGATGGTGTCGTCGGGGGTGTTGCCGTCGACGACCTCGAGCACCGACACCTGGTAGTGCCGGCGGCCGTGGCGGGCGACGGCCTTGAGCCGGACGTCGCCGCCGTCACCGCCGTTGGCGTACTCCAGCCAGCGGCCGAGCAGGCTGTCGGCACCCTTCGCCGAGCCGACGTACTGCTGTCCGGACTCGACGTCGACCAGCAGGTACACGCCCTTCACGGCGCGCAGGACCTGCTGCCAGCCGTGCGGGAGGGTGGGGATGTCGTCGACCCGTCGGACGAACTCGCGGAACCCGGGAAAACGGGGTTCGTACTGCTCGGCGATCTCGAGGACCGGCTTCGGCTGATTGGCGGCTCGCTGGACCCAGCTCCGAGTGCCGGCCCCCCAGTCGATGACGATCTTGTCGGTGTAGCCGCCGAGTTGCTCGAGCAGCCGCAGGTCGTAGCTCTGGTAGCCGGACACGTCGACGCCGGTCAGGGCCTCGACGCTGCCGGCCGGGCAAGTGTTGCTGCCGGCGACCTCGTAGAGGCCGACGAACACGGTTCTGCGGGCCTCGGTCACGATGAAGCTGGCGAGCAGGTCTCCCACGTCGAACAGGCTGCGCTGCTGGACGCTCTGGTACCGCTCGAACGTTGATCTGTCGTTGCGCCAGGCCTCGTAGAGCCGGCCGACCTTCACCCGGTTGTCCTGGTGTCGGACCAGACGGACCTTCGCCGGGTCGACACCCTCGAGGGACAGCAGGTCGTTGAACGTCAGCATCGGCATCCCCCGGGGTCAGCGCCTCGGCGACACGATCTCGAGACGCCCGGCCAGCTGCACGGTAGCTTCGATCCCCGGAGTGATCTCCGGGCAACCGCCGGGGTTCAGCCGCCTGGCACCAGCCTGATGACCGCTCCAGTCAGGCCGACGACGAATGGCCCGAGATCCTCGAAGTCGAACTCGAGGACCGGATTGAGGAGTCGTGGACCTTTCCCGTGGCCGCCGGCGGGCGTGTCACGGCGATGACAGAGCGCGCGAGCTGGAGCTTCGACGAGATCGTCGGCGCCTGTCCGGACGTTCCGCCCGGGTGATGGGTCGCTCCCGCCGTCGCCGGGTCGGTCGGGAGCGATCACCCGCAGCTCCTGCCGCCGATGCTGCTCGTGGTGCGCAACCACGCCGAGCCGGCCGCCCGGTGTGCCGTGCAGGAAGAGCAGCGGGACGCCGTCCCAGGCGCCGTACTCGGCTCAGCTGTAGCGGCGGCCGTCCCGGAGGGGCCGGACCGACAGCTCGTTCATGAGCGCAAGCTCACGCGGGCGTCGGCCAGCTCGCCGGTCATGGTCACTCCGAGCAGCTGCATGGTCCGCTCGTACTCGATGCGCAGGATCGTCAGTGCACGCTGCACGCCGGCCTCGCCGCCGGCCATCAGGCCGTAGAGGTAGCCGCGGCCGATGAATGCGGCCGTGGCCCCGAGGCCGACCGCGGCGGCGATGTCGGCTCCGCTGCGCACGCCGCCGTCGAGGAACACCGCCATCTCCTCGCCCACCGCGTCGCGCACGTGCGGCAGCAGGTCGAGCGGGGCCGGTGCGCGGTCGAGTTGCCGGCCACCGTGGTTGGAGACGACGAGGCCATCGACCCCGATGCCGGCCAGGCTCTGGGCGTCGACGACGTCCTGCACGCCCTTGACGAGGAGCTTGCCGCCCCAGGCGCTCCGGATCCACTCGATGTCGGCGAGCGTGACGCCCGGGTCGAACATCGTGTTGACGATGCCGGCCAGGTCGCCCGGAGCGCCTCCGACGGTGGCGAAGGCGAGAGGCTCGCTGGTGAGGAAGTCCGCCCACCACGCGGGACGGCCCACGGCCTGCAGGGCACTGCGCCACCGCAGCGACGGGGGCATGGTCAGGCCGTGCCGGACGTCGCGCAGCCGGGCGCCCGCGACCGGCACGTCCACGGTGAGCACGAGCACGTCCATGCCGGCGTCCCGGGCCAGCTGGAGACTGTCCCGGCTGCGGCCGCGGTCCCGGACGACGTAGAGCTGGAACCAGTTCCACCCCTCCGGGGCGGCTGCGGCCACGTCGGTGGCGGTCGTGGTCCCCATCGTCGACAGCGTGTAGGGGATCCCGGCCGCTGCAGCGGCGCGGGCGACGGCCGACTCGCCCCCGCGGTGCATCATCCGGGTGAAGCCCGTCGGGCCCAGCACGAGCGGGAGAGCGATGCTGCGCCCGAGCACGTCCGTGCTGGTGGACACGGTGCCGACGTCGCGGAGGACACGCGGTCGGAAGGTGACCCGGTCGAAGGCCTCGACGGACGCTCGAAGCGAGCGCTCGCTCTCGGCACCGCCATCGACGTAGTCGAAGACCATCCGGGGCGCGCGCCGGCGGGCGAGCAGCCGCAGATCGCCGATGTCGGCGGCCTGCGCGAGCCTCGTGGTGGTCGTCGGCAGGGTGGGGACGGGCGGGAGCATCGGGCGCAGCTCGCGCCACCGGGGGCGACGGCGCGGGCCGACTGTGCTGGTCATGAGAGGTCCTCGTGGTCCGGGCGCGGTGGGGACGGCGGTCGAGTGGGGGCAGCCTGCACGTGCTGGGACGACGGGCCGCCCGGCGTCAACCGCCGCTCTCTACCCCCAGGTACGCCTGCACGACGCGCTCGTCGGCGAGCAGCTCACCGGCCGGGCCGGAGTGCACGACCTCCCCGCTCTGCAGCACGTACCCGTGGTCGGCGGCGCGCAGCGCCCGGCGGGCGTTCTGTTCCACGAGCACGACCGTGGTCCCCGAGGCACGGATCTCCTCGATGACCCGGAAGACCTCGGCGACGATCTTGGGCGCCAGCCCCATCGACGGCTCGTCCATGAGCATCACCTTCGGCCCGGCGATCAGGGCGCGGGCGATGGCCAGCATCTGCTGTTCGCCACCGGACAGGGCACCGGCCGGGAGCGCTCGCCGTTCGGCCAGCACCGGGAACCGGTCGTACATGGCGTCGACGGAGCGCGCGCCGTCGCTCCCCGAGTGCCAGCCGCCCATCTGGAGGTTCTCCTCGACGGTGAGCGTGGCGAGGACCTGACGCCCCTCCGGCACCTGCACCAACCCGCGGCCCACCAGCTTGTGGGCCGGCGTCCGGGTGATGTCCTGGCCCTCGAAGGTGATCCGCCCGCCGGCCGGCCGCAGCATGCCGGAGACGGCGTTGATGACCGAGGACTTGCCCGCCCCGTTCGCCCCGACCAGCGTCACCAGCGAGCCCTGCTGCGCCTGGAACGAGACGTCCCGGACCGCCTCCACCCGTCCGTAGGTCACCCGCAGGTCCTCCACGGTGAGGATGGGGTCGCTCATGTCGCCTCCCTCGGGCCGGTGTCCGGTGTGTCCAGGGTGCCGGCGTCACCGGGCCGCAGGTTCACGACCGCATCCGGTGGCGCATCCTCGGCCGGGGTCGCATCCGCGCGGGTTCCCTCGGCGAGCAGGCCGCCGTCCACGTCGTCGTCGTCGGCCGAGCCCAGGTAGGCCTCGATGACCGCGGGATCGGCGGCGATCGCCTCCGGCGCGCCGCTGGCGATGACCTCGCCGAAGTTGAGGACGACGACCCGGCTGCAGGTCTGCAGGACCATGCCGACGTTGTGCTCGATGAACAGGATGGTCAGCCCGTCCTGCGCCAGCGACCGGATCAGCTCCGACAGCCGCGCCGCCTCGACGTGGTTCATCCCGGCGGCCGGCTCGTCCAGGATCAGCAGCGACGGATCGGAGGCCAGCGCGCGGGCGATCTCGAGCCTGCGCTGGTCGCCGTAGGACAGGGCCTCGGCGCGGGTGGCGGCGAGCGAGGTCAGCCCGACCCGCTCCAGGCAGCGGGACGCCTGCCGCAGCGCCGCCCGCTCGTCCCGGCGCGCCGACGGCAGCCAGAGCAGCCGCCGCAGGAAGGTCGGCCGGCTGACGAGGTGGGCGCCGACCAGCACGTTCTCCAGCGCCGACAGCCGGTTGAACAGCTTCGAGTGCTGGAACGTGCGGCTCACCCCCGCGGCGGCGATGCGGTGCACCGGCGTGCTGCCGATCGCCGTCCCGAGCACCGTCGCGCTGCCCGTGCTGGGCGGGACCAGGCCGCTGATCATGTTGACCAGCGTCGTCTTGCCGGCCCCGTTGGGGCCGATCAGGCCGACCACCTCACCGGCCCGGACGTCCAGGTCCACGTCACGGACGGCGTGCACCCCGCCGTACTCCTTGCCCAACCCGGCCAGGGTGACCACCGGTTCGCCGGCTGCCGGGTGACGACGACCGGCCAGGCCGGCGGCGTCGTCGTCGGCAGCGCCGGACGGCATGCGCGTCCGGCGCGGGATGAGGCTCGCCAGACCGCCCGGCAGGAACAGGATGACGGCCAGCAGCAGCAGGCCGGCGAGGAACGGCCGGATCCAGCCGGCCTCCACCCCGACCGCCCGCTGGACCTCCGGGACGATCGTCTGGAACCCGCTGCCCAGCAGCGGCCCCAGGAACATCGTGGAACCACCGACCACGGCGGTGACCAGACCCTCGACGGCCGCCAGGAAGTCGAAGTCGCTGGGAGCGATGAGCCGGACGTAGTAGGCGTAGAGGACGCCGTACAGCCCGGCGACCGCCCCTGCGGTGACGAAGGCGGCGAGCCGGTGGCGACCCACGTCGATGCCCATGGAGCGGGCGGCCAGCTCGTCCTCGCGGATGGCCTCCAGGGCGCGGCCGTACCGGGAACGGCCCATCCGCCAGAACCAGTAGGCCACCAGCGCGAGCGCGGTCCACGCCATGCCGACGGTGAGGACCCGGGGCACCCCGAGGCCCTGCGCGCCACCGGTCCACTCCTGGTTGAGCAGCACCACCCGCACCGCCTCGGCGAACCCGAGGGTGGCGATGGCCAGGAAGACCCCGCGCAGGTGCATGGTCGGCAGGCCGAGGACGACGGCGGCGAGCGCGCCGACCGACATGCCGATCACCACGGCGATCAGCAGCGCAGGGATCTCCCCGACGTCGGCCGCGCTGGGTGCCAGGTAGGCCCCGGAGAACGCCGCCAGCGAGGCGAAGCCGGCCTGGCCGAGGCTGAGCTGCCCGGCGATCAGGACGGCGTAGAAGGAGTAGGCGAAGATCGCGCCCAGCGCGATGAAGGTCAGGGTGGTGGCGTACTGGTCCAGCATCAGACCTCCCGGACCTTCCGCGCGCCGAGCAGCCCCTGCGGGCGCAGCAGCAGGATCACGAACAGCAGGCCGAAGGCGATGACGTCCCTCCAGGACGAGCCGATGTACTGGACGGCGAACACCTCGGCCAGGCCCAGCAGCAGCCCGCCGATGAGCGCGCCGGGCAGCGAGCCCATGCCGCCGACGATGATGACGGCCAGGCCCTTGAGCTCGATCGCCGAACCCATGCCCAGCTGGGCGGTGTTCACGTTGATGGCGAACAGCACTCCGGCGACCGCGCCGAGCGCCGAGGAGATCGCGAAGGTGATCGCCGTGACCCGATCGACGTCCACGCCGAGCACCCGCGCCGCCGTCGGGTTCTCCGCGACCGCGCGCATCCCCCGACCCAGCCGCGTCCGGGTGACCATGTACGTGAGGCCCACCATGAGGGCGAGGGAGATCGCGAGGATCACCACCTGCACGAGGGTCACCTGGGCGCCGGCGAGCTCGAACCGGGTGTCGGGGAACGAGCCCGGCGGGAAGCGGCGGGTGTCCGGACCGTAGCGCCACTGCAACAGCGCGACCAGCATGCCGGCGAGCGCGATGGAGGAGATCAGCCCGGCGAAGTGGGCGTCGGCCCGGCCCTTGAGCGGCCGGAACGCCACACGCTCGATGACCAGGCCCAGCACGGCGCCGAAGACGAACACGATCGGCAGGGCGGCCCAGAGCGACAGCCCACCCCGCTCGACCAGCTCGATGCCGACGAAGGCGGAAGCGGCGAAGACCGCGGGGTGCGCCAGGTTCAACCGGTCGAGGATGCCGAAGACCAGCGTGAAGCCGATGGCGAACAACGCGTAGATCGAACCGATGAAGATGCCGTTGAGGAGCTGCTGCACAGCGTTGCCTGTTCTCGTCGTGGGTGCCCGGGCACGGTAGCCGAGACGCGCGACCGGGGCCCCGGTCCGCGGACCGGGGCCCCGGCGGGGTCGCAGCGCGGCGCAGGCCGGTCAGCCGGCCGACGCCGCGTCCGGGTCATTCGAGGACGGCGAACTCGCCGTCCTGGACCACCTGCACGACGGCCGGGTGGTCGGCGTCCCGGTTCTCGTCGATGGAGAACTCACCGAGGACGGTGGGCAGGCCCTCGATCTGCCCCAGCGCCTCCTGGATGTCGTCCCGCTCCGCGGAGCAGTTGGCGCGCACGGCGTGGTCGACGAGCTTGAGCCCGGTGTAGGCCTGAGCGGCGAACTGGTCGGGCTGCGCGCCGTACTCGGCCTCGTAGGCCTCGAGGAACGCCTGGTTCTCGGGGTTGTCGGACGACGAGTTCCAGGCGGCGCCGACGACGACGCCCTCGGCCGCCTCGCCGGCGTCGGACATCAGCTGCGGGTTGTTGAACCCGTTGCCGCCGATGATCGGCACATCGATCCCGAGTTCACGGGCCTGGGTCACCAGCGGCACCGCGGCCTCGATCAGTGCGGAGACGACCAGCGCGTCCGGGTCGCTCTGCTGCGCCTGGGTGAGCAGGGCGCGGAAATCGGTGTCGGACTTGGAGAACGTGATCGTCTCGCTGACGTTCACGCCCTCCTCCTCGAGCGCGGCGGTGAACGCCTCGTACCCGGACTCGGTGAACGCGTCGTCGTTGCTGTACATGACGACGACGTCCTGGAGCCCGAACTGTTCGGTCGCCTGGGCGATCGTCTGCGGGATCACCGCTTGCTCGGTGAGGGAGTCGCGGAAGATGTAGTCACCGATCTCGGTGACGCCCGCGGCGGTGTTGGAGATGCCCAGCACCGGGACGCCGGCCTCCTGGGCGATCGGGTCGGCCTGGACGGCGGCGTTGGACAGCGTCGGCCCGATGATGAGACTCGCGCCGTCGGAGACGAACTGGTCGAACAGGGTGATGCCCTGCCGGGGATCGGTCTGGTCGTCCTCGATCGTGAGGTCGTAGGTGACGCCGTCCTGTTCGGCGAGCTCCGCGGCGGCCAGCTCCAGGCCACGCTGCTGGGACTCGCCGTAGCTGGCCGCTGCGCCGGTGAGGCTGAGCACCGCGCCGATGGGCACCTCGCCCTCGATGGTGCACGATTCGCCGCTGCCCTCGCCGGTCAGCCCCCCGGAGGCGGTGGAGTCCCCACCGCCGTCGCCGGAGGAGCAGGAGGCGAGGACGACGACCGCGGCGCCGGCCGCGGCAACGGTGTGAAGCTTGGTGCGCATGTCTCTCCCTTGTCGAGCACGACGACCACGTCGGCCCCGACGAGGCGACCGCGCGTCCCTCGGGGCGGCCGGGCATGCCCGTGCCGCCCGGACGTCGTGGGCCGACCGAGGCGGTCGGCCGGTTACCTGAGTCACAGTAGGCACTTGCTGCTCAGCCCTCGGCAGCGGCGGGCGAAGCGTGTGCAGAACGTGACCCACCAGGACCGTGGGACGTGGGCGCATCGCCGACTGCTGGTCCGCCCGCAGAGGTCGGTACCGCGTCGCCTGCTCCGTCCACGACGGTGGCGACGCTGACACGTTCAGATGCCCCGGGCGGGACGGCGATCCGCGTGATGCGCGAGGCCGCCCCACGACCTGCCGGAACGCTCTTGAGCTCGTGCACCCCTCGGTCACTCCCGACACCGAGGCCCACAGTTCCCGACCGTGATGCCTCGTCGCTTCCGGAGACGTCCACGAAGAGCACTCGTCCGCGGACGGACGAGCCTGTGGACAACGGTGCCAGGACGTCGGCGGCCGCTGCCACCGTGACGGCATGACACAGATCGTGCGCTCGACCGTGCCCACCGCCTCGGCTGCCGAACTGAGCCTCTGGTGGGCCGAGGTCATGTCCGAGGAACGACTCCCAGATCTCACGCTGGCCATGCTCTGGCTGGACTCCTCCGGCCACCGGCTCGGGCGCTGCCTGCGCCTCACCGGCGTGCGGAAGCCCGACGTGCAGGCCGCCGAAGCGGTGCTACGGGTCCACCGCGCCGTCACGGCGGACGGGGTCGCGGATGAGGGCCACCTGGCCTTCGCCCTCTGCCGGCCCGGTGGGGCCGACGTCACCGCGGCTGACGAGGAGTGGGCCGATGTCCTCGATGCGCTCTTCGCGGATCGCGATGAGGGCACCTGGAGCCTCCATCTGGCCGCGGGCGGCTGGATCACGCCGATCGTGCGCCCACCCGCCACGAGGTTCGACCCACATCGCGTGGCTCTGCGACCACCTGGCGAACTGCTTGACCGCGGCTGGCTGCTTGACCAGGATTCTGGTCATGACGACGCAGCCGCTCGCCACGGTCAAGGCCCGGTTCAGCCAGGTGATCGATGAGGTGGCCGGCACCCATGAGCGGGTCACCATCACCAGGAACGGCAGTCCGGTCGCCGTCATCCTCGCGGTCGAGGACTACGAGTCGTTGATGGAGACCCTCGAAGTGCTGTCCGACCCCCAGGCCCGGTCGGAGATCCGGCAGGCCGAGTCCGAGATGACGGCCGGCGAGGTCTACGACGAGGCCGAGGTGCGAGCCGCACTGGCAGCCCGCCGCCGGTGACCGGCCCCCGGGCCTACAGCGTCGTCCTCTCGGCCGCTGCGAAGCGGGCAGTCGAACGGGACCTCCCTGAACCGGTGGCCGTGGCGGTCGTCGACTTCCTGTACGGGTCGCTGGCCGCGGAGCCGTACCGCGTGGGCAAGCCGCTGCGCTTCGGACTGGAGGGGTACTGGTCTGCGCGCAGGGGCCAGTACCGGGTCATCTACTCCATCCACGACGAGGAGGTGCTGGTTCGAGTCGTGCGCATCTCGCACCGCGCCGACGCCTACGGCTGACTGGTTCCTCCTGCGGGGGCAAGCGTGTGCGGAAGCACCGTGTCGCCCCTCGGACACAGAGTCGAACTCCCACAGCGTGGCAGGCGTGTGGGGGTTCTGCTGCTCTCCCCAGCTGCACTCCCACCACGACCTCGACGCCCCCTGGCCGAGCCCTCGGCCTCGGAGAAGGCGGCGGCGCTCATGGGACGGGGGCATGCCGGCGGACCGCTGCCCGCGCGGCCACGCCGAACTGATCTCGACCCCCTCGGGTGCGCCGAGCCCACCGCCGGCGGTCTGCTGATCACAGGTGGGTCAAGGCCTCCGACAGGTCCACGACGTCGGCGTACTTGGCGTCCAGGTCAGCCAGGTTGTTCTCGTGAACCGCAGGCGTGCGGTCAGCGCACGCCTGCCGCACGACCTGGGGCCGGAAGCCGGAGTTGAGCGCGTCCATGGCGGTGGCCCGGACGCAGCCGGAGGTGGAGACGCCGGCGAGCACGACCGTGTCCACCCCGGCCGCGTACAGGGTCGGCGCCAGCGACGTCCCGAAGAAGGCAGACGCGTACTGCTTCACCACCACTGGTTCTCCCGGCACCGGGGCAAGGACCAGCTCGCCCCAGCCACCCGGGGCGCCCGCCGCGAAGACGGAGAGCGCGGGCACCTTGCGGACGAACAGCCCACCGTCGGCCAGGTCCGAGGCGTAGCGGACCACGGTCCAGACGACCGGGTGCCCGGCCGACCGGGCCGCGTCGACCAGGGACGTCACCGCTGCCACCGCCGACTCCGGCGACGGCAGCCCGAACGGTCCGTCCGGCTCGGTGTAGGCCCGCACCAGGTCGATGACGACGACGGCAGGCCTCGCCCCCCAGCCCACCCGGCCCGAGAACGAGCGGCCGTGCGGGCCGAGGGCTGGCTCCGGGACGCTCACGCCCACACGGGACGCTTCGGCGCGGGCAGCCCGGTCTCCTCCTGACATCGGGCGAGGAGCTCCTCGATCGGCGGGCCCATGTCGAAGACCGGGAGCTCGGCGGGCCGGTCGGCGCGCAGCTGGTCGCGGAGAGCCTCGGTCGCCTGGGCGTCCACCGTGCCGTCCTCGGCCACGCAGACGCCGTACCGCTCGGCCCCCTTCGGAGTCACCAGCCCGCGCCGCACCTCCAGGGCCACCAGCTCCTGATCGCGCTCGAGCGGGTCGCCCCACCCGCCGCCGCCCCAGGTGACGAAGTGGAGCACATCGCCGGGGCACACCGGGACGTCGTGGCACTTGCTGGGCAGCACCGAGCGGGTGCCGTCCGCGCGTTCGATCCACTTCGTGCCCCGGGCGCCGGGTCGCCCGCCGTTCACACCCCATGGATAGGTCAGCCAGCGGTCGTCGTGGATGGCGATCGTGCCCGGCTCCTCGAAGACGTAGGCGACGTCCACGCCGTTGCCGCCACGGTGCAGCCCGGGCCCGCCGGTGTCGGCGATCGTCTCCCACTTCTCGATCCGCAGCGGGTAGTAGGACTCCAGGTACTCGCACGGGATGTTGGTGAAGCTGGGCCACAGGGAGTGCCCGTCCGGCCCGTCGCCCATCGGCCGGCCGGGGATGCCGCCGAAGCCGATCGAGTACAGCTGGAACCACTCGCCCTTCCGCTCGCCGGCGGAGTAGTGGCCGGAGTACATGAAGTGCGGGGACGAGGAGAAGCCGGCCGCGTTCAGCAGCGCCGGGTTGGTCTGGCCGAGCAGCCCGCCGAAGAGGTCGAAGACCCGGCCGATGCCGTGGTTGCGCCCGTTGAGCGACGCCGGGTGCTCCGGCTTCCAGTACGAACCGTCGGGGATGGTGACGTCGACCAGCGGGTAGAAGCCGTCGTTCCAGAGGATCTGCGGATCCGCCACGGTGATCATGTAGATCCCGAAGAACATCCGGGTCAGGTTCTCGTTGATGTAGTAGTTGATCGGCCCGACCGCCTGCGGCGAGGAGCCGGTGAAGTCCAGGTGCACCTTGTCGCCGGTGCGGGTCAACGACAGCTTGAGCTCGTAGGGGCCGTTGCCGACGCCGTCGTCGCAGATGTAGTCGGTGAAGCTGAGCGTGCGCCCCTCCTCGAACACCATGGAGAGGAGCACCTTCATGGCGTCGTGGTTGCGCTGCAGCAGCGAGTCCAGCGCCGAGAGGTAGGAGTCGACGCCGAACCGTTCGCACATCTCGACGACACGGCGCGCGGCGGTGCGGCACGCGGCGACCAGCCCGTTGAGGTCGGCGCGGTTCCAGTCGGGCTTGCGGACCTGGTTGAGGATGATCCGCAGCGCGTCCTCGTTGCGCTCGCCCTTCTTGTAGAGCGCGAAGGGCGGGATGACGACGCCCTCCTCGTAGATGGTCAGCGCGTCGGTCGGCATGGACGACGGTGTCTTGCCGCCGACGTCGGACATGTGCCCGAACATCGCCGACCACCCGACGACCCGTCCCTGGTGGAAGATCGGGACGACGACCAGCCAGTCGTTGGCGTGGCTGATCGCGGCGCCGCAGGCGTACGGGTCCGACGTCAGCAGGACGTCGCCCTCCTCGATCGTGCCGTCGAAGCCGTCGAGGAAGTCGGGGATCGACAGGCCGAACTGGCCGACGACCATCTTCCCGTCGGGGTCGGCGATCAGCGGGAACTCGTCGTGCTGCTCGCGGATGCCCGGCGACAGCGCCGTCCGGAAGAGCACCTCGTCCATCTCGTAGCGGGCGTTGCGGAGACCGTTCTCGATGAGGTCGAGGGTGATCGGGTCGACGTCTCCCTTCTCGACGGTGCCGGTCGCGGTCTCGATGATCTGCGCCATGGGTCAGGCCTCCGGAGTGATCAGCAGGGAGCCCGAGGCGTGCACGGTCGCCACGTGGCCGGGCAGGACGAGAGTGGTGGAGTCCATCTCGGTGACGATCGCGGGACCCCGGACGATGTCGCCGGCCCGCAGCTTCGCGCGGTCGTAGACGCCGGCGGGCGCGTACTCCCCACCGACGTAGATCCGGTGGTCCTGCACGAGTGCGCCGGCCGGGTCGCCGTCCCCCTCGGGCAGCGTCATCGGGGCGACGTCGGGCTTCGGGCCCGTGACGGTGGCGCGAGCGTTGACGATCTCGTGGTCGACGGTGAGCAGGAAGCCGAACAGCCGGTCGTGCTCGGCGTCGAACCGCTCCCCCAGCGTCGCCAGGGCTGCGGCCGGCTCGGCGAGCCAGGACGGGTCGACGTCGACCGGGATCTCGAAGCCCTGGCCGTGGTAGCGGACGTCGACCTGGTAGCCGACGGTCTGCTCGTCGCGGGAGACCCCCTGCTCCTCCAGCCGCCGGCCGGCGTCGGCCGCCAGGTCACGGAGGATCGTGGCGAGGTCCTCGCCGGTCAGCTCGCCGACGCGGCGCAGCACGGTGCGCGCGGACTCGTCGCGGCGGCTGGTCGTGGCGTCGCCGAGGGCGCACAGCAGGCCGGGACCGGGCGGCACGATCACCGGCCAGGCGCCGGTCAGCCGGCCCAGCGCGTTGGCGTGCAGCGGGCCGGCGCCGCCGAAGGCGACCAGGGCGAAGTCGCGGGGGTCGAAGCCCTGCTGGACCGAGACCAGGCGCAGCCCCCCCAGCATGTTCTCGTTGACGATGTCGACGATCCCGGCGGCCGCGGCCTCCGGCGAGTCCAGCCCCATGGCCTCGGCGACCTTGCCGACGGCGGCCCGCGCGGCCTCGACGTCGAGGGTGATCTCGCCGCCGGCCAGGGTCGTGGGCAGGTGCCCGAGGACGACGTTGGCGTCGGTGACCGTGGGGTCGGTGCCGCCCGTGCCGTAGGCGGCCGGTCCCGGGTCGGCGCCGGCCGACTGCGGGCCGACGCGCAGCGCCCGGGTGAGCTCCGGCACGTGCGCGATGGAGCCCCCACCCGCGCCGACCGTGCGGACGTCGACGCTGGAGGACCGGACGACGAGGTCGCCGACCTTGGTCTCCCGGCCGATCCTCGGGCTCAGGCCCTGCACGAGCCCGACGTCGGTGGAGGTGCCGCCCATGTCGAAGGTGATCAGATCGCGGTAGCCGGCCTGCTCGGCCACCCAGACCGCGCCGGTGACGCCTCCGGCGGGCCCGGACAGCAGCAGGGTGACCGGGGAGTCGATGGCGTTCGCGGCCGAGGAGAGCCCGCCGTCGCTGCGCAGGATGGCCAGCTCCCCGGCGACGCCGCCTTCGGCCAGGTTGCCGGCCAGGCTCTGCACGTACCGCTTGACCTGTGGCTGGACGTAGCCGTTGGCGACCGTGGTGAGGGTGCGCTCGTACTCCCGCAGCTCGGGCAGCACGTCCGAGGACAGCGAGATCGGGATGCCGGGCAGCACCTCGGCGGCGATCTCGCCGATCCGCTTCTCGTGCGCCGGGTCGGCGAAGGAGTTGATCAGGGAGACGGCGAGGGCCTGCACGCCGTTGCCGCGCAGCTTCTCCAGCTGCGTGCGGACGTCGGCCTCGTCGAGCTCCCGCACGACGGCGCCGTCGCTGGCGATCCGCTCGTCGACCTCGACGGTGTTCTCCAGCGCCGCCAGCGGTTCGGGCTTGGGCCAGATGATCCAGCCGGCCAGCCCACCGGGGACGAAGGACCGGGCGATCTGCAGCACCTGCCGGAAGCCCTTGGTCGTCACCAGCCCGACGGTGGCGCCCTTGCCCTCGAGGATCGCGTTGGTGGCCACGGTCGTCCCGTGCAGGACCTGCGCCACCTCCGATAGCTCGATGCCCGCCTCCGCGCACACCTTGCCGATCCCGTGGAGGACGCCGACTGCCTGGTCGGCAGGGGTCGAGGCGGTCTTGGCCCGCCACGTGCTGCCGCTGCCCTCCTCCACCAACAGGACGTCGGTGAACGTGCCTCCGACGTCGACTCCGAGCCGGTAGCTCATGAGGCCTCCTCTTCGCTTCGGTCCTGCACGGTGGTGTGGGCGGACTGGGCGGTCTGGGCGGTGGCGGCACGGACCATGACGGCCCGGGCGTTGCAGATGTGTGCGGTCATCACCGCGCGGGCCCACCCGGCGTCGCCGGCCCGCAGCGCGGCGACGATCTCGACGTGGTGGGCGAGGCTGCGGCGCAGCGACTCGGCGTCGTAGGTGTGGAAGTTCCGGCGCACGATCGGCGGGTGGATGGCGGCGGCCAGCGCGGCGGCCAGGGTGGGGTGGCCGCCGAGTGCGACCAGCCGGTCGTGGAAGGCCCGGTTGAGCGGGACGAGGGCGTCGAGGTCCTGCCCCGGGCCGGGGCTGCCCACCTCGATCATCCGCTGTGCGAGCTCGGCCAGCTCGTCGATGTCGGCAGCCGTGGCGTTCGGCACGGCGAAGGCGGTGAGCTGGGGCTCCAGCGAGATGCGCAGGTCGAACACGCCCTCGAGCTCGGCAA
Source organism: Modestobacter sp. VKM Ac-2985 (assembly GCF_026967925.1). GTDB lineage: Bacteria > Actinomycetota > Actinomycetes > Mycobacteriales > Geodermatophilaceae > Modestobacter. The sequence continues at coordinate 165,303 of NZ_JAPVBI010000003.1, forward strand.
CGGTCCAGGTGGCCACCCGCGCCCCGCGGTTGGCGACCACCTCGACCAGCCCCTCGGCGGCGAGCCTGCTGAGTGCCTCGCGGACCGGTGTGCGGCTGACCCCCAGCCGATCGGCCAGCTCGACCTCCCCGAGCCGGGCGCCGGGGGTGAGATCGCCACCGAGGATGAGCTCGCGCAGCTCGGCGAGCGCCCGCTCGGCGGACGTGATCGATCGTGTCACCGGTCACATCCTCTCGACGATTGTGTGCAAACCTAGGGCCGCAGACTGCGGGGAGGCAACGCCTCCCCGTAAATTCCGTGTGACTGCATACAAGAGGGGGCCGACGTGGCGGAGCTGCTGGGAAACGGACGGACATCGCGGGCTCGCCTGCGCGAGCTCGTGGAGGGCCCGGAGCCGCTGCTCGCCCCCGGCGCCTACGACGCGCTGAGCGCCCGCCTGGTCGAGCAGGCCGGCTTCGACGTCGTGTACATGACCGGCTTCGGGACGACTGCGTCGCTGATCGGCCGCCCCGACGTGGGGCTGCTCAGCGGGGCGGAGATGGTCGACAACGCCCGGCGGATCGTGTCCGCCGTCGACGTGCCGGTGATCGCTGACGCCGACACCGGCTACGGCAACGCCCTCAACGTCGTCCGGACCGTGCAGCTCTACGAGCAGGCCGGCGTCGCGGGGATCCAGCTCGAGGACCAGGTGATGCCCAAGAAGTGCGGGCACATGAGCGGCAAGCTGCTGATCAGCACCGACGAGATGGCCGGCAAGATCCGGGCCGCCGTCGAGGCCCGGCGCGACCCCGACCTGCTGATCATCGCCCGCACCGACGCCGTCGCCGTCACCGGCACAGACGACGCCATCGCCCGGGCGCGGGCGTTCGCCGCGGCCGGCGCCGACGTGCTGTTCGTGGAGGCACCGACGTCGGAGGCCGACATCGAGCGGGTGGCCACCGAGCTGCGCGGCGTGGCCCCGCTGGTGTTCAACTGGGCCGAGGGCGGGAAGACGCCACCGCTGACGCTGGAGCGGATCACCGAGCTCGGGTTCTCCCTCGTGATCTACCCGATCGGCACCCTGCTGGCCGCCACCGCCGGCATCCGCTCGCTGCTGGCCAGCCTCAGGCGCGACGGGGTGCCGACGGCGGCCCTGGACGCGGTGCCGACCTTCGGCGAGTTCACCGACCTGATCGGCCTGCCCGAGGTGCAGCAGCTGGAGCAGCGCTTCTCCGGCCCCTGACCGTCGCCGGACAGGACCGGCCAGGGACATCGGTGACTTCCCGGCTGCTGATGAGCGGCGTCTGCGCCGCTGCACGAACGTGGGCTCGGCCGGTGTCGACGGTCCGTGAGCTCAGCCGGATCCGTCGAGATCCCGGTCCTCGAGAGTCACGGGAACGGTCCCGCCGCTTCCGCTCCACCACACCCGGTCGCCGACGACCACCGGTGCCCTCACGACGGGTACGTCGCTGATGACCGGTGCCTTCGCCTGGCTCACCACCGTGGTCACGTCGATGCCCCCAGGCTCGCCGAGCTCCTCGGGGAGCCGAACGGCGATGATGTCACCGTCGAGCGCCAGGTTCGTCCCGGCGGCGACGGCCACGTCGTGAGAGTCGAGATCGATCGGCGCGTCGGCCTGGTCCAGGGCCGGCACATGGCCGAGGACCTCGAGCGACTGTGGGTCGAACAGGGTGAGCCAGTCCTCGAGGAACTGGACAGTCCCGGTCTGCGACGAGGCGACCGTCGCCGGCCATGACATCAACCTGAAGGCGTCGGACGATCGGCCAACCGGTGCGTGACCGTCGTCCTCCGCCGGCTGACGACCGCATAGCCGACCACGAAGGCGATGACTGCGACGCCCATCCCCGCGAGCGTCCAGCGCAACCCGATGACGTCGGCGAGCAGGCCCAGCGGAAGTGCGGCGATGCCGAAGGCGCCGAAGCTGAGCATGACCAGGCCCTGCACCCGCCCGTGGTACTCCGTGTCCGACAGGGCGAGGAGCTGCGACTGGTTGGTGGTCTGGAAGGCGAGCATCGCCGCGCCGACGGCAAGGAGCACGGCCACCGCGACGTAGGCGTTGGGCGCGATCGCCAGCGAGCAGACGGCGATGCCGAAGACGGCGCCCGAGGCCACCAGGACCCGCGTCTGCCGGACCCATGAGCTGCGCCGCCCCAGGAGCAGACCGGCTGCGACCCCGCCGACCGCGGACGTCGCCGACAGGACCCCGTAGCCGACCGAGCCGAGGCCGAACAGATCGCTGGAGATGGTCGGCATGAAGGCCAGGTAGGGCATCCCCATCATCGTGACGCCGATGCCGCACCACACCAGGGCGCCGAGCTCGGGGTGCCGGCGGACGTAGTGCAGGCCATCGGCGAGTTCGCCCAGTGGGGACCGGCCGGAGGGCTCCCCGCGCCGCCCGACCGGGAGGGCGGCGGTGAGGAGCACCCCGACGATCGCCAGGACCGCGCTGAACAGGAAGACCGCCTCGACGCCCCAGGCCACCGAACCGATGACCACGCCGGCCAGCGCCGGACCGACCACCCGGTTCACCTCGGCATTGACCAGCAACAGCGAGACGGCCTGCGGCACCGACGCACGCGGGACCAGCTCGGCGAGGAAGGCCATCCGGGCGGGACCGAACAGGGCGAAACCCACGGCCTGCAGCACGCTCGCACCGAGCAGCATCCAGTAGGCGATGACGTCGAAGACGACGGCCAGCCCGATCCAGGCGCTCGACACCGCCAGCATGAGCACCGAGAGCTGCAGCACCAGCCGTTTGGGCAGCCGGTCGGCGGCCACGCCACCCCACGGGGTGGCCAGCAGCAGGGCCACGCCGAAGGCCAGCAGGATCCCGCCCAGCGCAGCGTTCGACCCGGTCAGCTCGTACGCCAGCCAGCCGCGGGCGATCGCCTGCGCCATGACGCCCAGGAAGACCGCGACGGCGTTGAGGTAGAGGACCAGGAAGCCGCCGATCCGCAGGATCGCCATCGCGCCGAGAGGCGAGGTCTCCGGTGGCACCGGGAGGGCTGTCTCCCCCGGGACCGGGACCGCCGGTACCGGTACCTCGGGTGGCGGGGCCGGCTCCGGTGCGGCCGGTGTCCGTCCCGGCTCATCGCAGCGTTCGTCGACGTGCCGGATGGCCTCTCCGCTCATGGTCCCCCTCGTCCGACGTCGAAGCGGGGAACCTGACCGTCCACCACCACGTCCCGAGCGAGCGGGCACCGTCACGACCCTGCCACATCAGGCGTCCGACGATGAGCAGGCACCGGGCACGGACGAGGGACGAGCACGAGGACCGTCCGCTCGATGCCTGGAGGGCCACGTCGCCTGGCATGCAGGCCAAGGCCTCGGACCCCACTGGCCCTCCCCATGGGCGATGGGTCAACTCAACGGGGAGGTGGCTCTCCGACCCCGCCTGCCTGGAACAGCGGGGAACGCTCGAACGGCTCGAGGACGAGCCCGATCCGGGCGGAGTGGTCCCGCGTCGTCAGCGACGGGCATGCGGGGAACTTCAGTGCGGACCGAGACCTCGAGATGACGTGGCTTTCGGATCCTCAAGGGGGAGAATGGGAGGGGTCCGAGCACCCCGGAGCGTCCCCTCCCACCGGAGCTCCCCATGGCACAGCGACTGCACCTCCCCCACCGCCAGAACACCACCTCCGCACAGTCCGAGGACCCGCCGCATCTCGGCGCCCGTGTGTACGCCGTGCAGCGCGCCGGCGCCGTTCTCGTGGCCCTGTTCCTCCTGCTCTTCGGCCTGCTGGGCTTCGCCAGCGACCAAGCGTTCTTCTCGACGCGTGGTCAATCGGTCCTGGGGATGTCCTCCAACGGCCTGCTGTCCACCCTCTCGGTGGTCGTCGCCGTCGTGCTCCTCGCCGCCGCCGTCCGCAGTGCACGCACCGCATCGACGGTGATGCTCATCCTCGGCCCGCTGTTCCTGCTGTCGGCATTGGTGAACGCGATCGTCATCGGGACCCGCTTCAACTGGCTGGCCTTCGAGATGAGCAACGTCGTCTTCTCCGTCGTCGTCGGACTGCCCATGCTGCTCTTCGGGGCCTACGGCCGGATCAGTGGCAACCTCCCGTCCGACAGCCCGTACGCCCACCCCTCGACCGACGATGCGGACGTCGTCGACGAACGCCCCAGGACCCCGGAGGAGGTCGCCGCCGAAGAGGCGATGCGCGAGGCCGAGATGGCCGTCGTCCAGCACGCCGCCACTCCGGAGCAGCACCGCCGCGTCGAAGCGATGGCCCGGGTGCACAACCGCCAGGATCGACGCCGGGTCTGGATGGAGCTCGACTCGGCGGGTCGGGACAGGGATCGCCGGGACGGGACGTCACCGGGTCCTGGGACGGCGCTCCCCCACCCGCGACCGGGCTGGCGCATGCCCTGGCGTCGAAGAGGTCCGGGCCCCGGCTGACGGATCCGTTCACTCGGGGGCAGGCGTGTGCGGAAGTGCCGAGTCCCCCTGGGACACCGCCGTGGTGACCATGCGTGCTGTCGAAGGCGCCGAGCACCAGGGTGGTGCCTCGGAGCAGGTCCAGCGCCACCGACCCGCGGACCCCGCGAGACCGCTCGTCCGATGCGTGAAGTCAGTGGCGGCGCACCTTTCCGCGGAGCAACCGGCACGCCTGACGGAAGATGTTGCGATGGAGGTGTTGAGCAGCCGCATCCTGCTGCGACCGACCGAGCCGGCGCGGTCACACGCGTTCTACGGCGACGTCCTCGGCCTGGCCGTGTACCGGGAGTTCGGCCCACCGGAGCATCGCGGCGTCGTCTACTTCCTCGGCAACGGCCTGCTGGAGGTCTCCGGTCACGCCGAGCAGCCACCTGCGGGACTGGGCCTCTGGTTGCAGGTACGGGACGTCGCCCGGGAACACGAGCGGCTGGCGGACGCCGGTGTCACGATCACGCGACCGCCTCGGACAGAGCCCTGGGGACTGGTCGAGATGTGGATCGAAGACCCCGACGGCGTCCGGATCGCCGTGGTCGAGGTCCCCGACGACCACCCGCTGCGCCGCGACCAGCGCTGAACCCAGATCAGGGCACACCGACCGGGCATGCCGGCCCACCACCGGCGGGATCGCCGAGGTGTCGCCCACCGAGCCAGCGTGGTCACCGGAGAGTTCGGCTCCACACGTCGGCTACTCGCCCAGCGTGTGCGCAGCCTCGGCGATGTCGCTCGCGGTGAGCGTCGACACGTCGGCACGGTCGAGCGCATCCACGCTCCGGCCCTTGTCCCGCGTCAGCCGCAGCGCCTGGCGGTTGAGGGCCTGCTCGAACAGCGTGCGAGCGAAGCGCGCGTTACCGGACTCCTGATCCGAGGTGAGGCCGCCGAGGGTGCGGCGGAGCGTCACCTCGGCGCCAGCCTCGAGCACGTACTCGTGCTGAGCCAGGACGTTGGTGAAGATCGCTTCGAGTTCCTCCGTCGAGTAGTCGGGGAACTCGATCTCGCGGGCGAACCGTGAGCGGAGGCCGGGGTTCGAGAGCAGGAACTGCTCCATCAGCCGGGGATAGCCGGCCACGATCACCACCAGGCGGTGGCGGTGGTCCTCCATGCGCTTGAGCAGGACCTCGATCGCCTCCGGCCCGAAGTCCAGCCGGCCGTCGCCCTCCGGGGACAGCGAGTACGCCTCGTCGATGAACAGGACGCCGTCGAGCGCCCGGCGGATCACGCGGTCGGTCTTGATCGCGGTCGCACCGACGTACTGCCCGACCAGGGCAGCCCGATCGACCTCCACCAGGTGGCCCTTCTGCAGCAAGCCGACCGCCCGGTACGTCTCGGCCAGGAGCCGCGCCACCGTGGTCTTGCCCGTACCTGGGTTCCCGAGGAAGACCAGGTGCTGGGACGTCGCCGCCTCGGGCAGGCCGTGCGCCTTGCGGCGCGCCTGCACCTGCAGGAAGGCGACGAGCGCCCGCACCTGCTCCTTCACCGCGTCGAGCCCGATGAGCCCATCGAGCTCCGCCTGGATCGCCACCAGCGGCCGAGCGGGTACGGGGCGGCCGCCGAAGAGGTCGCTCACCAGGCCGTCCACGCCCCGCAGACCGGACCGCGGGAGTTGATCTCCCAGCCGACCGACGGTCTCACGCAGGTCGTCGAGTGGCTTGCGGTTGGAAGCCATGCCGGCAGCCTATGGGCCGTGGAGGTAGCGAGCCCATCGCCAGTTCCCCGGACTGGGTCGTCGGTGGGGTCGGTCACGCGGGCCTGCGCGAACTCACGCCCCGCCGGCCGTCCTCACTCCACTGGGTCGCACCTCGGCTCGGTCACGCGTGCGTCGGGGTCGGCCGGGACCGGTCGGCGGCCAGGCGGACATGATCGACGACATCGCGCCGGACCACGTCGCGGCGGGCCTGCCGCGACGTGGCCCGTGCGATGTCGCGCCTGCTCAGCCGACCGGCACCGGCACCGGTGCGGGGCTCGCCGGAGCGGCCTCGACCTCACCCTCCACCCGCACCACGGGGAGCAGCCGGTCGAGCCACCCCGGCAGCCACCAGTTGGCCGTGCCCAGCAGCGCCATCGTCGCCGGCACGAGCACCATGCGCACCAGCGTCGCGTCGAGCGCGATCGCGACGGCGAGCCCCAGGCCGATCATCTTCACGAACGGTTCCGGGGTCGCGACGAACGACAGGAACACCGCCGTCATGATCAGCGCTCCGCAGGTGATGACGCGGGCGCTCGACGCCAGCCCGCGTGCGACCGCCTCGACGTTGTCCCCGGTGGCGTCGTAGGCCTCGCGGATGCGCGAGACGAGGAAGACCTCGTAGTCCATCGACAGGCCGAACAGCACGGCGAAGAAGATGGCCGGCAGCGGCGAGGCGATGAGGTAGGTGCCCTCGAGCCCGATCAGGCCGCCGAGCCAGCCCCACTGGAAGACCGCGACGACGACGCCGTAGGCCGCGCCGATCGACAGCAGGTTCATGACCACGGCCTTCAGGGCGACCGTGACGGACCGGAACACCACGACCAGCAGCAGGAACGACGCGGCCAGGACCGACCCCAGGAGCAGCGGCAGGGTCGAGCTGAGCGAGGTGTCCAGGTCGATCGCGAGGGCGGCCTGGCCGGTCACGTGCACGCCGTCGGGCGCGCCGGACCGGATCCGCTCCAGCGTCTGCGCGGTGGCCGGGTCCGCCGGCGCGGTGGTCGGCAGCGCCGTCAGCACCGCGGTGTCGCCGTCCGTGGAGAGCCTCGCCTCGGCGACCGAGCCGATGCCGGGATCGGCCCCGATGCGCTCGGCGAGCAGCGGGACGTCGTCCACGCCCAGGCCGGAGCCGGAGAGGTCGGCGACGACGAGCAGCGGCGTGTTCATGCCGGGCCCGAAGCCCTCGGCGAGCAGGTCGTGCGCCTGCCGGTGCGTGGCGCCCACCGGCGCGTCGCCGGCGTCGGGGAAGCCGGTCCTCATCGACAGCGCGGGCGCGGCCAGCGTCAGGAGCAGCACCGACGCCACGACCAGGTACGGCCAGGGCCGCGCGGAGATGCGGTGGGACAGCCGCCACCAGACGGTCGCCTCGACGGGGAGCGCAGGACGCCGCCGACCGACCACCCGACCGGCGTCGACGCGGTCGCCGAGCAGCGACAGCAGCGCGGGGAGCAGGGTGAGCGCCGTCGCCACGGCGAACAGCACGACGAGCGACGTCGCGAGCCCGATCGATGCGAGCACGCCCATGCCGGTCAGCACGAGGGCAGCCATGGCGAGCACCACGGTGACGCCGGCGAAGAACACCGCGGTGCCGGAGGTGCCCATCGCGGCGGACAGGGCCGTCGCGTTGTCCTGGCCGGCGATCCGGTTCTCGCGGTAGCGGGACACCAGGAACAGCGCGTAGTCGATGCCGACGCCGAGCCCGACCATCGCGGCGATCACGGGCCCGGAGGTGGAGACGTCCATCGCGCCGGCGAGCAGCGTGATGCCGCTGAGCCCGACCGCCACCGCGACCAGCGCCAGCGCGATCGGCACGAGCGCGGCCACCACCGTGCCGAAGGCGACGACGAGGACGACCAGCGCGACGAGGACGCCGACCGCCTCGGCGCCCGACGGCTCGGGCTCGCTGTTGAGGAACACCGCCTCACCGCCGACCTCAGCGGTGAGCCCGGCGTCGCGCGCCGAGGCGAGGGCCGCGGCGAGCGCCTCGGCCGGCTCTGGCCCGACCTCTCCGGACGGCGCGTCCAGCACGATGTCGGCGAAGCCGATCCGCCCGTCGGGCGAGACGGCGCCGCTCGCGAAGGGATCGGTCACCGCGGTGACGCGCTCCACCGCGCGCAGCTGGACGAGCGTCGCCTCGACGTCGTCCCGGAAGCCGGTGAGGAGCTCGCCCTCGGGCGCCGCGAACACCGCGACGGCGGAGCCGACGGCCGCCTCGGGGAAGCCCTGCTCGAGCAGCTCGGTGGCGGCGGCGCTGTCGCTGCCACGCACGGTCAGGTCGTCGAGGTAGGCGCCGCCGAGCGTGCCCGAGAGCGCGACGACGAGTGCGGCGAGCAGGGCCCAGGCGCCGATCGTCCGCTTCGGGCGGCGGGCGCTCGCGGTGCCGATCCGTCGGATCCAGCCGTTCATGGTCGCTCCAGGGAGTCGGGAGGAGTCGGTCACCTCGGACTGTCCGCGCGCGCCGCGCTGCCGTCGCCCGGCGCGGGACGGGTTCAACGCGGCGCTGTCTCCCCCTGGAGGAGGAGACCGGTGCCCGCCTCCGGACCGGCGACAGCAGCGCCGGGCGCGCCTACGTTCAGCGCATGCGACCCGGCCCGTTCATGCGCTGGCCGCGGGCGGCCGACGCCGTCCTCGCCGGGGTGCTGTTCGGGCTCACGCTGTTCTTCACGACCGGGCCGGACGACTCGTGGGTGCTGCGCGACCTCGGCGACGTCCCGCTCTGGGTCGTGCTGCTGTTCGCCGTCGGCAGCGGCGCGCTGTACTGGCGCCGCCACGCACCTGTCGTCGTCCTCGCCGTCGTCCTCGCCGCGTGGGCGCTGACCCTCGGCAGCGGCCACGCCGACCTCGGCGGCCATGCGCTCTTCGCGCTCTACGCCCTCGGGCGCTACGGGTCCGTCGAGCGGTGGGGCCACGTCGGGGTCGACGTCGCGCTCGTCGTGCTCGTGCTCGACGGGGTCACCGGCGACGTCCCGTGGAGCGGGGTCGGGTTCGGCGTCGTCATCTTCTTCGCCGTCTGGTACGTCGGACGTCGGCTGCGGCTCCGCGCCGAGCGCGCCCTGCTGGAGGAGCGCGAGCTGCGGGAGCGGGAGCGTCGCATCGTGACCGAGGAGCGGTCCCGCATCGCTCGCGAGCTGCACGACGTCGTCGCGCACCGGGTGAGCCTGATGACGGTCCAGGCCGGCGCGGCGAAGACCGTCGCGTCCGCCGACCCGGAGGCGGCGGCGCGCGCCATGGGCGCGGTCGAGGAGGCCGGCCGACAGGCGCTGGACGAGCTGCGTCACCTGCTCGGCGTGCTGCGTCCTTCGGCCGCACCCGGCGACACCGAGCCGCAACCGGGTCTGGCCGACCTCCCTGCGCTGGTGGCGCGGATGCGCGAAGCGGGTCTGGACGTCGACCTGGACATCGACGGCGTGACCCCCGGGCTGCCCGCGCGGGTGGAGCTGTCGGCGTACCGCATCGTGCAGGAGTCCCTGACGAACGTGGTGAAGCACGCGGGTCCCGGCGCGCGCACCGGCGTCCGGCTCACGACCGAGGGACGGGACCTCGTCGTCGAGGTGCGCGACGACGGCAGCGGGGCGACGTCGCTGCCCGGCGCCGGGCACGGCATCGTCGGCATGCGCGAGCGGGCGCAGCTGCTCGGCGGCTCCCTCGACGTCGGCCCGCGTCCGGACGGCGGGTTCGCCGCGCGGGCCCGCCTGCCGCTCGACGGTGGGGCGGCATGACGATCCGGGTGGCCGTCGTCGACGACCAGGCGCTCGTGCGTGGCGCGTTCGCGATGGTGCTGAACCACCAGCCGGACATCGACGTCGTCGCGGAGGCCGGGACCGGCGTCGAGGCGATCGACGTCGCCCGCCGGCACCGGCCCGACGTCGTGCTGATGGACATCCGCATGCCGGAGATGGACGGCCTGGAGGCCACGGCGCGGATCGTCGCCGAGCTCGGCGACGCGGTGCGGGTGCTCATCCTCACGACCTTCGAGCCGGACGAGTACGTCTACCGGGCGCTGCGCGCGGGAGCGAGCGGCTTCGTCCTCAAGGACCTGCCGCCCGACCAGCTCGTCGTCGCCGTCCGCACGGTCGCCGACGGCGGCGCGCTGCTCGCGCCGTCGATCACCCGGCGGCTGATCGAGCGGTTCGCGGCGCAGCGCGCGCCCGACACCGCCCTCGCCGGACGGCTGGAGAGCCTGACCGCCCGCGAGCGCGACGTCGTGACCGCCGTCGCGAGGGGGCGGAGCAACGCCGAGATCGCGCGCGAGCTGTACATCGGCGCGGCGACGGTGAAGTCGCACGTGTCGAGCGTGCTCACCAAGCTCGGCCTGCGCGACCGCGCCCAGGTGGTGGTGTTCGCCTACGAGGCGGGGCTCGTCGAGCCGGGCGCCTGAACGCCAGCACGGACAGTGCACGTGGAAGGGTCCTCATCGCGCCAGCGATGGGAGACGGATTCAGTGAGATCACCGGTGCCCGACTATCTGACGGAGATCCTGCACGCCTGCGGCGACGACGCGGGCGCCCTCGCGGACTACATCCCCGAGCTGGCGTCGGCCGACCCGGACCGGCTCGCCGTCTGCCTGTCCACGATCGACGGGACTCTCTACCGCGCCGGCGACAGCGACACCGAGTTCTCCATCCAGTCGATCTCGAAGCCGTTCGTCTACGCCCTGGCCTTGGCCGAGCACGGGCTGGACCACGTCCTGGACCGGATCGGCGTGGAACCCAGCGGCGAGGCGTTCAACGAGCTCTCGCTGGAGCGGGACTCGAGGCGGCCTCGCAATCCCATGATCAACGCCGGGGCGCTCGCGGCACACGCCCTGGTCGGCGACCCCGGGGACGACGTCGACACCCGAGTGGAGCGGGTCCGGCGACTGATGTCGGACTTCGCAGGCCGGGAACTGCACGTGGACCGCACGATCTACGAGTCGGAGATGTCGCAGGCCTACCGCAACCTGGCCATCGCCAACATGCTGCGCAGCTACGGCGTGATCTCCCAGCACCCGCGGGACGTGGTCCACGGGTACACCCAGCAGTGCGCCATCTCGGTGACCACGAGTGATCTGGCGACCATGGGGGCCACGCTGGCCGCGGGTGGTGTGCAGCCCACCACCGGCAAGCAGGTCGTGCCGGAGCAGGTGGCCCGACAGGTGCTGAGCGTGATGATGAGCTGCGGCATGTACGACGCTGCCGGGGACTGGATGACCACGGTCGGGTTCCCGGCGAAGAGCGGCGTCTCCGGCGGCATCCTGGGGGCGCTGCCCGGGCAGCTCGGGATGGCCGTCTTCTCGCCGAGGCTGGACTCCCACGGCACCAGCACGCGGGGCGTCCGGATCTGCACCCGCATGTCCGCCGACATGGGGCTGCACATCATGCAGGCCCCGGAGCCGGCACGGTCGACGGTTCGGCGGGACCGCACGCTCCGTGGGCCGGACGGCTCCCTCGCCCGCGTCTGCAGCCTGCAGGGCTCGCTGCAGTTCGGCAGCGTGGAACGGGTGCTGCGGACGGTGACCGACGGCATGCCCATCGCGGTGTTCGTCCTGGATCTCCGGCGGGTGTCGTCGGTGAACGACGTCGCTCGGCGGATGCTCGCGGAGATGCTCCGCCGTCTGCAGCTGGACGGTGCCGACGTGGCACTGCTCGATCCGGACCACGTCCTGCACCTGTCCGAGCAGGCGGTCGTGCGGCTCCCGGAACGATGGACATCACTGGCGGCGCTGGAGGGCTACGAACGGGTCTGACCCCGCCACCTCCTCCCCCGCCGCCTCCTCCTCCCCCCTGGCTGTCTTCCCCGGTGAGCCGTGTGCGTCACCACGCGCCGGATCCGCTGCCACGCGCGTCCGGCTCGCGATTTCCCTGACCGGCCCGGGAGCCGGCCCCCGACCGCTGGAACATCGGCATCGTCGACCGGTTGAGACAGGTGAACGCTCAACTTCATGCTGTCAGGAGAGGACCACCCATGACCACGGAACCGATCCGCACGCTGGGCATCCTCGGCGCCGGGAAGGTGGGCACCGTGCTGGCCCGGCTCGCGGTCGCGGCCGGGTACGACGTGCTCATCGCCGGCTCGGGCGACCCGGCGAAGATCGCCTTGACCGTCGAGGTGCTCGTGCCGGGAGCGACCGCCACCACGGCAGCTGCCGCCGCGCTCGAGGCCGATGTCGTCGTCCTGGCCCTGCCCCTGGGCAAGCACCGCACGCTGCCGGTCGATGCCCTGGACGGGAAGCTCGTCATCGACGCGATGAACTACTGGTGGGAGGTCGACGGGATCCGCGACGACCTCACCGATCCGCGGACCTCCACCAGCGAGGTCGTGCAGGCGTTCCTGCCGGGCGCCCGGGTGGTGAAGGCGTTCAACCACATGGGCTACCACGACCTCGAGGGCGGAGCCCTCCCGGTCGGCGCTCCAGGCCGGAAGGCGATCGCCATCGCCGGAGACGAGGCGACCGACCTCGATGTGGTCGCCCGGATCGTGTCCGACCTGGGCTTCGACCCGGTCGTCGCCGGCCCTCTCGCGCACGGCGTGCGCCTCGAACCGGGTACCGAGCCCTTCGGCGCCGACGTCGACGCCGAGGAACTGCGCGCGATGATCGACCGATTCGCCACCTCAGACCGCGGCCGGGAGGTCATCGCCGCCCGGAGGTGACGGCCTTCACCGAGCAGGGCCGGGAGTCCGACGGCGGGTCCCGGTGCCGGTCCGCTCCTGCGCCCAGACACCTCGACAGGCTGCCGCGCAGCGAGGCGCCCGGTCGGTGCCAGATGAACGGGGGCAGGTGCCGGGAGCCGGGGATGAGCTCGGGGTTGGACGTCGCGCACCCGGGTCGCTGGGGTGAGCGCGCGATCGATGCCCTGGACCCTGGAAAGGGTGGGGATCCTCCGCGACGATGGGGGCACGCCGGCCGCGGGCGGGACTCGATTGCGGAGGGGACGGGCGAGGGACCATGGACGAACTGGTACGCAGCGGGGTCCGCTGGGGCGCCACCCACGGAGCGATGCGGCTGGCGCTCCGGGCCCGGGCCCGGGGAGGCAACTCCGACGCCCAGGTGCTCGTCGCCCCGGCCCTGCGCACGGACCCGTACCCGCACTACGAACGGCTGCGGACGGCGACCCCGTTCACCGACGGCGCCCTGGCCCGGATCAGCGTCCACCACGACGTCTGCACCGACGTGCTGCGCAGCGAGGACTTCGGGCAGATCGGCGGGTTCCAGACCGAGAGGCTGCCGTCGGTGTTCCGGCTGGCGCTCCGGCTGGCCGGAGCACGACCGGGGGTGAGCCCCATCGACCCGCCGTCGATGGTCGCCGTCGACCCGCCCGCGCACACCCGCTACCGGCGGCTGGTCAGCCGGGCGTTCAGCGCCCGGGCCGTCGCGGGGTTGCGCGAGCGCACCCGGGAGATCGCCGACGAACTCCTCGACGGCCTCGAGGACGAGGCCGCGGCGCACGGCGGGCAGGTGGACCTCGTGGCCCGCTACGCCAGCCTCCTCCCGGTCACCGTCATCTCCGAGATGCTCGGCGTCCCGGTGGCGATGCGGGAGCAGTTCCTCGCCTGGGGCGACCGCGCCGCACCGGTCCTGGACCTGGGCCTGGACTGGTCGACCCACCGCGAGGTCGAGCGCAGCATCGTCGAGCTCGATGCCTGGTGGCGGGGGCACCTGCAGTCACTGCGCCGGGACCCAGGCACGGACATGCTCTCCAGCCTGGTCACCATGGTCGACGAGGACGGTGGCGGCCTCACCGAGACAGAGCTGCGGGCCACCGCCGCGTTGGTCGTCGGCGCCGGCTTCGAGACCACCGTCAACCTCATCGGCAACGGGGTCGCCCTCCTGTTCGCCCATCCCGACCAGCGCCGACGGCTCGCCGAGGACCCGTCGCTGTGGCCCAACGCGGTCGACGAGGTGCTCCGCTTCGATCCCCCCGTGCAGCGGACCGGCCGTCGGGCCAGGAGGCACACCACCGTCCACGGGGTCCCCGTCGCCGAGGGCGAGTGGCTGATCCTCCTGCTCGCCGCGGCCAACCGGGACCCGCGGGTGTTCCCCGACCCGCACGTCTTCGACGTCGCGCGCGCGAACGCCCGCGATCACCTCGCCTTCGCCAGCGGCATCCACTTCTGCCTCGGCGCCGCGCTCGCCCGGATGGAGGGCGAGGTCGCGCTGCAGGCACTGTTCGAGCGCTTCCCCAGCCTGCGGCCCGCGGGCTCCGGGCACCGCCGCGGCACCGTCGTCCTGCGTGGCCACGAGTCCCTGCCGGCGATCCTCGGCGGGCAGGCCTGAGGACGCCGGACCTTCAGGACCCGGTCCACCGCGCCGCTTCGTGTACCGGCCGACAGCGGATCGTGCTGGCCACGCCGAGCAGGCCCTCGTAGCCGTACGCCAAGACGGCGTCCTGTCCGACACCGCCCCCGGGTTCGGCCACTGTCGCCGCCATGCGTCATCGGGCACCGAGGCCGGGAAGCGATGATCCGGTGAGGACAGGGCTGCGCCGACTGCCGGCCCGGGCTCGACCGGCGACGTACCTGCTGGTCGCGCTGGCCACCTGTGCGGCCACCGCCTGTTCGGCCGGTGCCGCCGCGGACCCAGCCACCGGGCAAGAACCGCCCGCCCGTTCCCCGGCAGAGTCCGCGGCCACGCCCGCGACGGGCAGGACGAGCGTGGAGATCACCGCCGTGGGGGACATCGTCATGGGCTCGGCGCCCGAGTCGCTGCCGCCCGACGACGGTCGCCACCTGTTCGACGCGGTGGCCGACCGGCTCACCGGGGACGTCGTGCTGGCGAACCTGGACCAGGCGCTCACCGACCGGACGACGTCGACCAAGTGCGGTGCAGACAGCGCGCGCTGCTACGCCTTCCGGACCCCGCCGTCGTACGCGGAGACGTTGGGTGCCGCCGGGTTCACCGTCATCAACCTGGCCAACAACCACTCGCGGGACTTCGGTGAGGCAGGTCTGCGGGACACCCGAGCGGCGCTGACCGACGCGGGCCTGGAGCACACGGGCATGCCCGGGCAGATCACGATGCAGCAGGTGGGCGAGCTGCGCGTGGCCATCGTCGGCTTCGCCCCCTACGGCTGGACGCAGAGCCTGCTCGACATCCCCGCCGCCCGGCAGCTCGTCAGCCGGGCCGCCCAGGACGCCGACCTCGTCCTGGTCACGATCCACGCCGGCGGGGAGGGCCGGGACCAGAGCCACGTCCGCCCAGGCACCGAGATGTTCCTCGGCGAGGACCGCGGAGATCCCATGGCCTTCTCCCGCGCGGTCATCGACGCCGGGGCGGACGCGGTGCTGGGTGCCGGTCCCCACGTGCTGCGGGGGATGGAGTGGTACCGCGGTCGGCTGATCGCCTACAGCTTGGGCAACTTCACCGGCTACGAGACCCTCTCGAACAACGGCCCGGCGGGCATCGGCGGGGTGCTCACGCTGCGCCTGGCCCCGGACGGGACCTGGGACGCCGGGAACCTGGTCGGCACCGTGATGGTCGACCCGGGGGTGCCGGAGGTGGATCCCGCCCAGCAGGCGCTGGACCTGGTCCGCAGTCTCTCCCGCACCGACTTCGGCGAGTGTGGTGTCCGGCTCAGCCCGGCCGGTGAGCTCGGCGAGCCGACCTGCTGATGCTCCCGCCGTCGCGGACGGGAGGGTCGTCGGCATGCGCGGAGAAGGGGCTTCCGTCTCCCCTGCACAGCGGACCGCGGCTCAGCTGGACCAGGCACCGAGCTGACCTGGAGCGTGTGCACATGTGGCGGGTCGCCCCCTCGGACCCCGAGTGGCGAGTGGTCAGGTGGGGATCTGGTCGGCGTCGGTCGCCGTGAGGTAGGTCTGCAGGGTCACGTCGTCGAAGTGCAGGAGCTCCGGGGCAGGCCTGCGGTCGGCGCGGCGCGGGGTCAGGGAGACCGGCACCAGGGTGATCGTCTGCAACGCGTCGCCGGCGGCGAGGAGGCGCTGCAGGGCTCCGGTGATGGTGACGTAGGTGTCGAAGGACGTCAGCGGTGGCGCGAGCCGGAGGTCCTCGCCGGGGGCCGGGGCGTCGCAGTGCCCGTCGCCGCCGTAGCACCCGCCGTGGCCGAAGACGGTGTAGCGGCCGGCGTAGCGCTGCTCGGCCGTGCGCGGTGTGCTGGCCGTGGCGTCGGGGTCGTTGAGGAAGACCCGGACCTCGTAGGACGTGCTCGAGTGGTCGACGCCGGTGACGACCAGGTCGGCGCGGCTGAACGGCGCCGGGGGGACGTCGCCGGGGAAGACGAGGTCGACGACGCGGGTCTGGTCGTCCCGTCCGGTGCGTGCCTGCTCGAGGGTCGCCATCGCAGCCTCCTCAGCCGATGACCTGGGCGGCGTACTCGTAACCCAGGCTGGAGATGTCCAGGGTCTCGCGCACCGTCGTCGGGAACGGTGGCAGCGCGCGGTCGAGCACCCTGGCCGGTGGATCGCCGTTGCGCGGGGAGAGCTGCCAGAGGTACCACAGCCGGTCGATCATCGAGTGGTGCGCCCAGAAGACCGGGTCGAAGGCCGCAGTGGGCGCTGCGGACATCGCTCCCCCGACCCAGCCGTGGACGCCGTTGTGGATGCTCTCCAGGATCCGGCTGAAGTCGGTGAAGGTCGTGGCGCGCAGCGCCCGCTGCACGGTCGGGTCCCGCGGCAGTTCGTCGGGCTCCTCCGGGTCGCGCACCGTGACGGGGTCCGGGCCCTCGCTGATCGCACCGGGCAGGTTCTCCCGCACGAGTTCGAGATCGTCGGAGCCGAGCACGACCGGACCGGCGCTCAACGGGTTGGTCGAGCCGTCCGCGGTGGGTCGGAACGCGGTGGGCAGGCCCCGGTCGTGCGAGACCGCCGACGACCAGTCCCACCACGGGAGCGCCACCTCGACCGTGTCGTCACCACGTGCTCGGCGCAGGGCCGCGGTGAGCGCCCGTTCGACGTGGTATAGGTACGCCCGGTGCCACGGCAGGAAGAGCGCGGTCCCGTGTTCGCAGTAGACCGGGAGCGGCAGGCCGTGGATCCCGGCGAAGAAGCCGTGGCCGCGGTCGTCGTCGATCTCGTAGAACGCCTGGAACGCCTCGCGCAGGTCGGTCAGCTCGGCCGGCGTCAGGTTCTCCGCGTTCTTCCGCAGCCCCACGTGCACCCCTCCGCCGCGTCGCTCCCGCCCTGTGGTCATCGTGGCTGCTGGCGACCGGGGTGTCCATCACCTGCTGGGTTCCGACGGCACGGTCCTTGACCTTGCCCCAGGGGCCGGGCCCACGCTGTGCTGGTGACAGTCCCTACCCAGGCCAGGAGAACCGTGCACACCCATCTGAGCGCCGGTGAGTTCACCGCGCTGACCGGCTTGTCGGCCAAGGCGCTCCGGCTGTACGGGGAGCGAGGGGTCCTGTCCCCCGACGCCGTCGACCCGCAGACCAACTACCGCAGCTACTCCCCCGCGCAGTTGCGCCAGGGCATCACGGTGGACCTCCTCCGCCGCGCGGGCGTGCCGGTGACCGAGTTGATGCGCTGGGCCGACTACCCCTACGCCGAACGACGGCAGGAGCTGGTCCTGCGCCGAGCCATGGAGGACTTCTTCCTCGACGTCGCCGAGGAGATCAGCCGCTCCGATCCCGCACGCCTGTCTGCGCAGAGCACGTCGGCCGACCCCCTGCCCTGGGCGGGTGTCTCGTACGGGTTCCCGGTCCCCGGCCATTCCCAGGAGCGCATCGAGGTGTTCGGTGCACAAGCCGTCGTCCTGCCCGCGGTCGACGCCGCGTTCGAGGAAGCCCTGACCGACCTCGACCTGGACCCAGCGACGCACCGGTGGACCGCTGTCCCCGAGACGACCGGCCCGGCAGCTGCCCAGCAGACCGCCATGGTGATCGCCCGCCCGTGCTCCACCGACCTGTCGGCTGCCGGACGGCGGCACATCGCCGCGCACGTCCAGCAGCACGCCGGGGTCGAGGTCGCCGTCGTCACCGGCACCCTCCCCCGTCGGCTGGAGATCACCTTCCCAGTCGACGGCCTCGGCGAGCGCACCCCGGTCCAGGAGGTCGCTCACGACCATCAGCAGCTGCTCGCCTTCGCGCACCACTGCGCTCGCGAGGGACTGACCATGATCGGGAAGTCGGCACGTCAGGTCGTCGTCGGTACCTCGCTCTTCGCAACGGCTGCGCCACCGATCACCGTCTTCGACGCCCAGCCGAACGCCTGACGGCCGTCGGCAGCTGCCTACGAGGCGGGCGCGGCCGGCACCGTGGGAGCAGGCTCGTCGAACTGTTCGGCGGCCGGTGGTTCGTGCGTCGGCATCATCGGACCGTCACCGGCCGGGTCGAGCACGTCCTCCTCGAACCACGCGTACCGACCGGAGAGCAGCTGCTGGGCGGCCCGGTACTGGTCGTGGTCGTCGTTGTCCCACAGTTCCCCGAACAGCCGATCGGCCCGACGCCGGGCCTGACGGCAGAACAGGTCGGCCAGTTCCGCTGCCTCCTGCCGGCGGGCCGGCTGCTCGCTGCCGATGGTGTCCGCGTACGCGCAGGCGCACGAGATCGCGTACAGCTCGGCGCCGATGTCGACGATCCGGCCGAGCAGGTGGCCCTTCTGCTCGAGACGCGCCCGGTGGCGGCCCATCGCGTAGAAGGTCGAGCGGGCGAGCTTGCGAGAGTGCCGTTCGACGTAGCGCAGGTGCTCGGCCAGCGCGCCGAACTCGGCGTAGGAGCCGCGACGCTGACCGGCGCCCGTGGCCAGCGTCGGGAGCCACCGGGCGTAGAAGGCGCCCGCCTTCACCGCAGCCTTCGCTCGATCGGCCGGGCGGGACTCCCCGAGCACCAGGTCCCCCGCCACCTTCAGGTGCTCGTCCACGGCCTCGCGGGCGATCAGCAGGTGCATGATCTCCGTGGACCCCTCGAAGACCCGGTTGATGCGCATGTCCCGCAGCAGCTGCTCGGCCGGGACCGGTTTCTCGCCGCGCCGCGCGAGCGACTCGGCGGTCTCGTAGGCGCGACCGCCGCGGATCTGGACCATCTCGTCGACGGCGGTCCAGCCGAGCTCGGACGAGTACAGCTTGGCCAGAGCAGCTTCGATGCGGATGTCGTTGCGCTTGTCGTCGGCCAGGCGACTGGACACGTCGAGCACCGCCTCGAGGCCGAACGCCGTCCCCGCCAGCCAGGCGAGCTTCTGCGCGACCGGGTCGTGCTCACCGATCGGCCGCCCCCACTGCCTCCGCTCGGCCGACCACTCGCGGGCGATCTTCAGCGAGTACTTCACCGCCGAGGAACAGAACGCCGGCAGCGACAGGCGGCCGGTGTTGAGCGTGGTGAGGGCGATCCGCAGGCCCCTGCCCTCGCCGCCGATGACGTCCTCGGTGGGGACGAAGACGTCGTCGAAGCGGGTCACCGAGTTCTCGATGCCCCTGAGCCCCATGAACTCGTTGCGGTGCTCGACCGTGATGCCCGCGCGGTCACACGGGCAGAGGAACGCGGTGATGCCGCCCCGATGGCCGTTCGACCCCGGGACGACGGCCATGACCACGACCACGTCGGCGATGGCGCCGTTGGTCGCCCACAGCTTCGTGCCGTTGATCCGGTAGCCGGTGCCGTCGTCGGTCGGGACGGCAGTCGTGCTCATCCTCGCCGGGTCCGAGCCGACGTCCGGCTCGGTGAGCAGGAACGCCGAGATCTGGTCCCTGGCCAGCCTGGGTAGCCAGTGGCACTTCTGTTCCTCGGAGCCGAACAGCCGTAGCGGCTCGGGCAGGCCGATCGACTGGTGCGCCGACAGCAGCGTCGAGATCGACGAGTGCCATGTGCCGGCCATGGCCAGCGCCCGGTTGTAGTACACCTGGCTCAGCCCGAGGCCTCCATACTCCTCGGGGATCTTCATGCCGAGCGCACCCAGCTCCCCGAGGCCCCGGAGGACGTCGTCGGGGATCTTCGCCTCGCTCTCGATCCGCTGCCGTTCGACGCGCTCGGTGAGGAACGTGCGGAGGCGTTCGAGGAACGCCTCCCCCTTCTCCACCGCGGCCACGTCGAGCTCCGGTTGGGGGTGGACGAGGTCGAGCCGGAAGTCGCCGAGGAACAACTGCTTGCCGAACGACGGCTGGGTCCACTCGGTCTCGCGGCTGGACTCGGCGACCTGCTTTGACTGCTCGTACGACGGTTGCGACGCCATGCACCAGCATCACCCCTGCGCCGCCGTGAGACAACGCTTCTCGACGCCGTCGGTGACGGCAGCAGGGTGGCGGTGGCCGTGCCGCCGCACGGGCCCGAGCGGCGGGCTTAAGGTCGCTCGTGGACTTCGCCGACCTGAGCCGGCCGTTCGTCATCGCGCACCGCGGCGGGTCCCTGCAGGTGCCCGAGCACACGATGGAGGGCTACCGGGTCGCGGTGGGCCAGGGCTCGGCGGTCATCGAGCAGGACGTGTCGAGACTGGCCGACGGCGGTCTCGGTGTCATGCACGACGGCACCGTGGACCGGATGACCACCTCACGTGGCAACGTCGCCGACCACACCTCGGTGTCGTGGGGGCAGCTCGAGATCGACGCCTCGGTCATCCTCGGCGGAGGCTGGCCCGACGGGCTCCGCCCGCCGCTGTTCGAGGAGGTGCTCACCGAGTTCGGCAACCGCGTCCTCCTCTGCGCCGAGGCCAAGAGCAGCGATGCGATGGGGCCGATGATCGACGCGCTCGAGCGACACGGGGTCAGCCCGGGGTCCGTGCTGCTCCAGTCCTTCGCCCTCGACGACTGCCGGCTGGCGCGCTCGCGGGGGTGGGGCGTCATCTGGCTGGGCAGCACCGACGTCGCCCGGGCCGCCGCCGAGGGCATCGGCTGGATCGGTCCGTCCGCGGGTCGCACCACCGCGGCGGTCTGCAGGGCGGCACATGCGGCCGGGGTCGAGGTGGCGACCTACACGGTGAACCGCCGACACCAGCGGGACGCCGTCATCGCCGCCGGCGTGGACGCGATCTTCTCCGACGATCCCGTCTACATCGCCGGGGACGGACGCCGCCGCACCACGGATCTGTTCACGCATCAGACCTGGCTGCCCGGGATGCTCCCGGACACCAGCCGCGGCCGCTTCCACCCGGACGACTCGTCCTGGGGCTTCGACGTCTCCGACACCCTCCACTCCACGCTCATGGGCTTCCTCGCCCCGCCGGACCCCGAGACCTTCACGCTGAACCTCGACGTGCGGGTGGACCGGACGTGTCGCAGCAGCGGTGGGTTCGTCTTCCTGAGCACCGACGACCACCGGTACCGACCGTCCTCCGGCTCGTCGCCCGGCGCCGACGGCTACCGCGTCCTGCTGCGGGGAGACGGCGGCCTGGACGTCCATCGGGTCGTGGACGGCGCCGCCACCACGCTGGCGTCCTCGCCGGGAGCAACGGCGCCCACGCCGGGCGCGTACGTCCAGCTGCGGATCACCGTCACCGCCTCGGAGCTCACCTTCACCCGCGCGGACACCGTCGGCGAGATGGTGACGGTGGCGGACGCCACCTGCCGACCCGTGCCCGTCGTCCACCTCGGCAGCGCGTTCGCCGGGGTCCGGTTCAGGAACGTGGTGGTCACATGAGCGACCCGCAGGAACGCCCGGGCCACGGCCCCGCCGACCCGGACGGCTACCTCATCGAGCAGACGCCGGACGGCCACCGGTGGACCTGCCGCGCGGACGGCCGCACCGCAGGGCCGTTCCGCAGTCGCGAGGAAGCCGTCGTCTCCGCCGAGGCGGACGAGGGCGCCTGAGGCACCGGGAGGTCCGGGGCACCAACCCGTCACCCCGTGCTCAGCCCTTGCGGTGGGCGCCACGGCGTCTCGTCGTCGGCGCGGCCAGGACCTTCCTGCGGACGGCGCCGGCAGCCTCGGCGACGAGCTCCTCGAACGGGCCCCGGGCATGGGCGCGGCTCCAGAGGAGCGCGAAGGCCACCACGACCGCGACCTGCACCAGGAAGCCGGTCGGCCCACCGGGGACGGCGGGCGCGCTGAGCATCACCAGGTGCATGCAGTAGAGGGTCAGCGTCATGCTCCCTGCTGCGGCCAGGGGTCGCAGCAGCGTGGTCGTCATCCGCCCGAGCAGGATGCACGCCCCGAGCACCACCAGCGCGACGCCGATCGTGGACGCGAGGTCCAGGGACGTGCCGGAGTGCGGCGCTCTCGTGGCCAGCCACCAGCCGGTGTCCGTCGGGGTCGTCCCGTTCCACCCGGACGTCGTGACGTCGGCGTACTCCTGCGGCGTCCTCGACTGCAGGGCCACCTGCTCGAGCCGCGCGCGACCGCCGAAGGCATCGAGCAGCAGCCAGGACACGGCGACCGAGGCGGCGACCAGTGCGCCACCGACCAGGATCACCGCCCCCACGACCGCCCGGCTGGAGAGCGCGACGCGGCCGACGGCGAGCCCGACACACAGGTAGGCCAGCCACGCCAACGCCGGGTACTGGCCGGTGACGGTGAGCTCGACCAGCACCTGCAGTGGGTGGTCGAGCAGGTCGGTGACGGTCATGTTGGGGACGATCACCGGTTCCGTGCCGGCTCGGAGCAGATGGCTGAGGACGGGCACGGCGAGCACGATCACCGTCGCCAGCGCCACCAGGGCACGGTTGGACAGGGACAGCAGCGGGATGGCCAGCACGAACAGGACGGCGTAGTACGGGAGGATCACCGCGGCGTCGTCCGTCGGGACCAGGTGGCCGAGGGCCAGCCCCACCGCGCCGATGAGCAGGGCGCGGACCAGCAGCGCCGCCGCCTGGGCCCGCCACGTCCGTCCGGTCGGCCGACGCCGACGGCCACCGCTGGTGAAGGCGATGCCCACCCCGGCCAGCAGGGCGAACAGCGCCGCCGCCTTGCCGGCCGACAGGGTCCAGGCGAGGGACGCCGTCCCGTCCGCGTCGGTCGCGTCGAACTGGTGCACCGCGATCATCCCGACCAGGGCGAGGCCACGGGCAGCGTCGATGCCGACCAGCCGGGGCGTCGACCGCAGCGGCTCCGCGGTGCTCGACGGCGTCCCGGAGACATCGCCCGCCGGAACCGGGTCGCAGGCGTGCGGGAGCCCCGGGACGGCGCCGAGGGGCACCATCCCCACCGGCGCTGCGGTCACCGTCGCTCCCGGTCCCCGCGGCTGGGACGGCGCGGTCTCCCGATCGACGCTCATCGGGCTGGTCCCGCTGTCACGTGACGATGACATCCGCTCACTCTCCGTACGTGGCTGGGCCTCCCCGACCCGGTGCCCTGACCGAGTCGTCGTCCCGCACGAAGGGCGTTCGCAGCGCGGTCACCCGCCGGATGTCGGATCTCGCCGATTCACGTTCTGTCACCGCGCACCATCTCGACGTAGCGAGCATGCGCCGGGGCCGTCCAGTGCGGGCGACGACCCATCCGGAAGCGGCGGCCACGCCGAACCCCGCACGGTCGACCGATCCGAGGTCGGCCCGCACGCGCACACCGTGCCGCTCCGACCGGAGCTCGGCCGCGATGGACCTGGGAGATGGTGGGATGCGCAGGACATGGACGGTCCTCGGTGCACTGGTGCTCGTCCTCCTCGCGGCCGGGCCGGCGGCGGCCGGACCGCCGAGGCAGGTGTCGGGGCAGCTCACCGACGACAGCGTCGTGATCGGCGCTGCCGGTCGACAGGTCGTCCAGCAGGCGGTGGACCGGCTGGCGGCCGAACGCGACATCAGGCTGCACACCGTCCTCGTCTCCGACTTCGACGCCGTGCCGGCCGGTGAGTGGGCTCGACGGACCGCCGAGCTGTCCGGGCTCGGTGACTCGGACCTCCTCCTCGCGGTGGCCGTCGGAGGGGGCGCGTACGACTACGGGTGGTGGGTGGCCGAGGGGTCCCCGCTGCCCGTGGCCGACGTCGACGCCGTGCTGACCAGTGCGGTGGTCCCGGACCTGGCGGCGCGGGACTGGACCGCCGCGGTCGTCACGCTGGCCGAGCAGCTCCGGTCCCTCCCCGAGACGGTGGCGGGCCCGGAGACGCCGGCGGCCGGTTCCGAGACGGCGGCCGGTTCCGGGACCGCGACTGACTCCGGGACCGCGACCGATTCCGGGACCGCGACCGACTCCGACGCTGAGGCCGACTCCGACACGGCGACGGACACCACCATGGCGATGAGCGACGAGGCGCCGGGGAGCACCCTGCCGTGGTCGGGGACGACCACGCTGGTCGTGCTGGGCATCTTCGCGGTCGTGCTCGTGAGCGGTCACCTCCTCTCCCGTCGCAACGACTCGAGCAGTTCGACGCGCTAGCCGCGCGCACGCCTGGCGCTGCGCCTGGCGTGGCGGTGCAGGCGCAGGCGCAGGCGCAGGGCAAGTGGGCCATCAAGGTCAACCGCAGGACCGCCACGGACAAGGTCCCCCGCGGGCCGGTGTGCTGCCATGTGTGCAGGTGAACGGGCAGGCCGGGGAGCCGGCCACCGAACCGGCCCGGACGGCGTCAGCACCCGGACATCCGCCGAGGTCCGGGAGACGCCGGGAGACGGGGTGTCCGTGGAGCAGCTGAGGGGACCGCGCGGCACCGTCGTCCAGGGCTACCTGGGCGAGGCAACCGGGTCGGTGGCGCCGGACGCGGTCCTCCTGCACGGCCCGGCGCGGTGGGCGGGGCTGAGCGCACGCTCCTGGCTCCTGGGCCAGATCCCGGCCTGCGAGTTCCGGGACCGCGCCGACGTGGTGGTGACCCCGGTCCCCGCCACCCGCCGCCTCCCCGGCCACTGCCTGGGCGTGCTGCTGGAGGGCGCGGGGACGCTGCAGCAGTGCGGGCCGGACGGCGTGGACCGGACGGTGCTGCTGGGCCCGGACCGGGTGGTGCTCTACTCCCGCAGCCGGCCGTTCCGGCTGCGGGTCCGCGGCCCCTACCGCTACCTCGTCCTCGAGGTGACCCCCGCGGTGCTGGGCGTCAGCCAGGAGGTGCTGCGCACGGCCGCCGCCGCCGACGAACTGTCCGCCGCCCCCTCGGCCCGGGTGCTGGCCGGGCTGCTGGCCCAGCTCCCCGACCAGTTCGCCGGGCTGTCGGCCCAGCAGCGTCTGGTGACCGCGGACGCGGTGACCGGACTGCTGGCGGGGCACGTCCGGGCGGCCGCGGGAGCCGGCGGCCACCGCGACGAGCTGTTCGAGGCCCTCCTGCGGTGGATCGACGACCGGCTCGGCGACCCGGACCTCTCCCCCGGCACGATCGCCGCCGCACACCACATCTCCACCCGGCAGCTGCACAAGGTCTTCAGCCGGCACGCGCTCACCGTCGCCGGCCACGTGCGCGCCCGGCGGCTGGCCCTGGTGCGCCGTGACCTCGGGGACCCCGCCCGGCGGGGCGAGCCGGTCGCCGCGATCGCCCGCCGCTGGGGGATCGTCGACGCGTCCCACCTCAGCAAGGCGTTCCGGACCCGCTACGGCCTGAGCCCTCGGGAGCACCGCGAGCGGGCCGCCTGTGCCGTCGGTGACCTGAGCACGACGTCCGCTCGCTGAACCGGGCGCCGGTCCGGGGTCAGGGCCGCGCGTCCCCCGTCGGCAGGGGTGCCTGGCCGTGCTGCAGCGCCGTCCTGCGGAACGTCTGCGGAGCCTGCCCGAACGACCGGGCGAACGCCCGCGAGAACACGCTCGGGTCCCGGATGCCCCACCGGGCCGCGATGGCGGACACCGGGACGTCGACGTTCCGCGGGTGCAGCAGCTCCTCGCGGATCCGTTCGAGCCGCTTCGTCCGGACGTACCCGGTGACCGTCGTCCCGTGGTCGGCGAAGAGCTTCCGGATGTAGCGCGTCGACAGGAAGTGGGCGGCTGCCAGGGCCTCGGTCGTCAGCAGGTGGTCGGCCAGCCGGAGGTCCAGCCAGTCCGTGAGCTCACCGAACAGCATCGTGGACCGCTCCCCGACCGCCGCGCCCCGGGACTCGGCGACGATCGCGGACAGACACGCGAGCACGGCGTCACCCAGGTGCTGTCCGGCCGCCGGCGGTGGCGGCCGGTCCGCATCGACCATCGTCGCGAGCAGGGCGCCCAGTGCCGCAGCGCCGGCGAAGGCCGACAGGTCGCGGGCCACGAGCGCGTCGCGGTCGTCCCGGCGGATGCGCAGCGCCTGGTCGCGGACGTGCGCCACCAGGTAGCGGTGCGGCGTCTCGGAGTGCAGGGCGAACGGGGTCACCCCGTCGTACAGGGCGACCTGCCCGCTGACCAGCTCCACCGCCCGACGGTCCTGGGTGACCCGCATCGCGCCGGCGACGACGTAGCCGAAGACGAACCCGGGGTGCTCGACGACGACCGCCTCGACGGGTTCGGGCCGGTACGGCGCCACGTCGACGACGCTGCCCTCGAGCAGACAGCAGTCGACGTCCCGCATCCGCCACTGCCGCGCGACCCGGACGTCGGTGTCGCACTGCACGACGACGGCGTCGCGCCCTCGGTGGTCTCCGCGGCCGGTGTCGAGGTAGCCCTCGAGCACCCGCACCGGTCGTCGTCCTCGGCCCATGCTGTCGATGACCTCCAGCGGTCTTGACCCCGGCGGCACTGCCCTCGTCCGGGGCGGCACGGTCTGACCCCGGGGACGCTCCTCCCCCGTATGAACGTGGACACCTCGCAGCGCGAACCTAGCCGTTCGATCGGGATCGCAGTGGGCGCACGAGGCACATCGGCCAACTCGACGGATGAGAGCGATCCATGGACGAACACCAGATCACCCGCCGCAACGCGCTGAAGGTCGCCGCCAGCGTCGCCGCGGCAACGGGCTTCGCCGTCGCGAGCCCCACCGCGGCACACGCCGGTCCCCGGTCCCGCCGGGGAGCCGACACCGTGGTCCTGAACGGGAAGGTGCTGACCATGCACCGCCGGCGCGACTGCGCCGAGGCGGTGGCGATGAAGGACGGGCTCGTCGTCGCGGTCGGCAGCAACCGGGAGATCGGCAGGCTCGTGCGCCGCGGCACGAACGTGGTCGACGCCGGCGGGGGCACCGTCCTGCCGGGCATCAACGACGGCCACCTGCACTTCAACGGGTTCGGCTTCGAGGCCAGCAACTTCGGTTTCGCGGGCCCGAAGATCTACAGCTACGACGTCGCCAAGCCCACGGTCGCGGAGATCGCGGCGGTCATCGCCCAGGCCGTCGC
Source organism: Modestobacter sp. VKM Ac-2985 (assembly GCF_026967925.1). Classification (GTDB taxonomy): domain Bacteria; phylum Actinomycetota; class Actinomycetes; order Mycobacteriales; family Geodermatophilaceae; genus Modestobacter. The sequence continues at coordinate 192,422 of NZ_JAPVBI010000003.1, forward strand.
CGAGGCCCCGACGCCGGACTCGTGGATCCGGGCCAGCGGCTGGGACGGCACCCGGCTGGACCGGCTCCCGACCCGCGACGTCCTCGATGCCGTGTCCGGCGACCACCCGGTCTCCATGTCCGACATCTCCCACCACGCGCTGGCCGCCAACTCCAAGGCCATGCAGCTGGCGGGCATCACCCGGGACACCCCCACGCCCTCCGGCGGCACCATCGAGAAGGACGCCGCCGGCGAGCCCACCGGCATCTTCCGCGAGTCCGCCAGCGGTCTCGTGGCCGCCGCCGTCCCCCCGTACACGCCGGCCGAGATCTCCGAGGCGATGGACTTCGCCGCCTCGGTCCTGCACTCGCTGGGCATCACCAGCCTCACGGACCCGGGCGTCAGCCTCGACCAGGTCGAGCTCTACCGCGGCAAGATCGAGGACGGCTCGCTGAAGCTGCGCTTCAACCTCATGCTCCGGGCGGGCCAGACGGCCGCCGCGCTCCAGGAGACGCTGAGCGGCCTCACGTCGACGCGCGACGTCGACCCGCGCATGCTGCGCGTCCGCGAGGTCAAGGTGATAGCCGACGGCGTGCCCACCGACGCCGCGACCTCGTGGCTGTACGAACCGTTCCTCGACGGGCGCAACGGCCACCTGCTCAGCGCCGGGGAGGACGACGCCGAGCGCCTGGAGTCCCTGCGGGCCATCATCGCGGTCGCCGCGGCGAACGGCTTCCAGGTCGGCACCCACGCCACCGGGGACGCGGCCATCGACGCGGTCGTCGCGGGGTACCTGGCCACGAGGACCAACGCGCTGCGCCACTACGTCATCCACGGCGACCTCACGCCGCTGGAGACGCTGGAGCTGATGGCCGCGAACGACATCGGGGTCAGCTTCAACCCGACGATCAAGCAGGTCTACAGCCGCTTCTTCGACTCCACGATCGGCCCTGAGCGCGTCGACTACCAGTGGCCCTTCCGGTCGGCTCTCGACGCCGGCGTGAAGGCGTCGAGTGCATCCGACGCTGCCGTGGTGACCCCCGACTGGCTCATCGGTGTCGCCGGCGCGGTCACCCGTCTCGGCTTCGACGGCAAGGTGGGCGGCATCGACCAGGCCATCACGATCGAGGAGGCGTTGCGCTCCTACACCTGCACCCCGGCCTGGCAGGACCACGCCGAGCGCTGGAAGGGGCAGCTGCGGCCCGGCTTCGCCGGCGACGTGACGGTCCTGGACGGCGACCTCCTCCAGGCGAGGACCGCCGAGGAGATCACCGGGCACCAGGTCATCGGCACGGTCCTCGGCGGCCAGGTGGTGTACGACGCCACCACGTCGACGGCGCCGGCCGCGCAGGCCGCCGCCGCGAAGGTCGCCGCCTACCGGCACCAGTCCTCGGTGGCGTGCAGCACGACGGGCGCCGGGTGCTGCTGCCGCGCCCACGAGCAGCTGATGTCGGGGCAGCACAGCGACCGCGCGTGATTTCCAGCCTCTCGTAGGGGCCGGCGGCGCCGCGCTCGGCACGGCGCCGCCTGCCCCTACCGCTGCTCCCGGGCGGCCACGCCCTCCGCCGGCGGCACGGACGGGTCCAACCGCTCGAGATCGGTCTCCAGCAGCTGGTAGACCTCCGGGCGACGGCTGCGCAGGACCGGCGCGTAGAGCAGGCCACCGACCACTGCGAGGACCAGCAGCCAGGGCAGGAGCCGCACGTAGAGCGCGTCGGAGCCGGCCAGCAGCGGGAAGTTGCCGAGCGCCAGGACGCACATCGCCAGCAGTCCCAGCATCCCCAGCCCGGGAGCCACGAACGTCGTCCACCAGCGCCCGTCCCGGCGACGGCGGAAGTGCACGACGATGGAGAAGGCGGCCAGCAGCTGCAGCACGAGGACGCACAGCGTGCCGAAACCGATCATGACGGGCACCAGGCTCGTGATCGGGTCGAGCCCCAGGACCGCGAAGAAGCCGGCCACCAGCAGGGCGAACACCAGGTCGGTCACCAGCGCGGTCTGCGGCACGCCGTTGGCCCGTGTCCTGGCCAGCCCACCCGGGAGGATGCCCACCCTGCCCAGGGAGTAGAGGTACCGAGCGGCCATGTTGTGGAAGGCCAGCAGGGCGGCGAACAGGCTCACGATCAGCAGGACCTGTGCCACCACGAGCATCGTGGCACCGAGGTGCTCCTCGAAGAGCACGAAGAGGAGGTCGCCGGTCTCGAGCCGGTCCAGCGCGACCTGTTGCGCGTCGCTCACCCCGGCGGCGCTCACGATGGCCCAGACCGTCAGGGCGTGGATGAGGCCGATGAGGACGATCGCGGTGTACGTCGCCCGCGGCACGGTCCGCTCCGGATCGCGTGACTCCTCGCTGAACAACGAGGTCGCCTCGAAGCCCAGGAACGCCGTCGCGGCCAGGAGCAGGGCGATGCCGACGGACCCGCCGAACATCACGTCGACGGTGAACACCTCCATGCTCAACCCGGTCTGCACCAGCACCGAGACGCAGAAGGCCAGCAGGGTGAGGGTCTCCAGCACGAGCGCGACGCCGAGCACCTTGGCGCTGATGTCGATGCCGCCCCGGGCCAGGAGGAAGGAGAGGACCATCAGGACGGCGCCGGCCAGGAACCAGTTGAGCTCCACGCCGACCAGGTCGGCGACGATGATCGAGGTGAAGAACCCGGTGGTGCCCACGGCGCCGGCGACGAAGAAGTTGTAGCCCATGGTGGCGATGAAGCCCGCGACCAGACCACCGGGCCTGCCGATGCCCTTGACGACGAAGGCGTAGAAGCCGCCGGCGTTGACCAGCTCGCGGGACATCTGTGCGTACCCGACGGCGAAGAGCAGCAGGATCGCCGCGACGGCGACCACGGCGAAGACGAGGCCGCTCCCGTTGCCGAGCGCGATCGCCAGCGCCATGACCACGATCGCCCCGGTGAGGGGCGCGACCGCGGCGAGCACGAGGAACACGACCCCGGGCACGCCGAGCTGGTCGGGAGCGAGCCGTGAGGTGGAGCCGGAGGTGGACGTGGCCATTCCGCTTCCCTTCTCCCCGGACCTCGACCTCGAGGTCCGGGGATGGTGTGGAGTGAGCGCCGCGGTGCGGGGACGTGCTCCCCAGCACCCGAGCGGGGACATCGGTCGAGCGTGCTGGTCCGCGCGGGGACGGACCTGGAGATGCGCGCACAGCTCTTGGCCGGCCGCGCCCGATCCCGGCCGCGCGAGGGCGCGGGCGGCGGCGCCGCGCTGCTCGAGGCTCCCCGGAGACGACCTGACCGACGGGGACGGGCGACCGGTCTCCCGGCTACTCCCGCCGGGCCGTGCCGATGACGTGCGGCGCCATGGGCAGGGGCACCCGGGTGTCGGGCATGCGGGAGCGCTCCATGCGCTCCACGGTGAAGCCGGCCGCGGTGATCTCCGCGGCGGTGTCGCGTCCGACGTGGCACCCGCCGGCGAGCAGCGGCCACACGGTGCGGTCGAGGGCGTCCTGCACCGCCGTGAACGGCGGCCGCTCGGCCCGGACGTGCTCCCAGAAGACCAGCCGCCCGCCGGGGCGCAGCACCCGGTGCAGCTCCGACAGCGCGCGCGACTGGTCGGCCACGCTGCAGAGGACCAGCGTGACGACGGCGGTGTCGAACTCGCCGTCGCCGGCAGGCAGCGCCTCCGCCATGCCGTCCACCACACGGACCGGCACCGGTGCTCGTCGGGCGGCCTGCTCTGCCAGTCCGCGCAGGTGGGGCTCCGGCTCGACGGCGACCACCTCGGTGACCGCGGGTGGGTAGTGGGTGAAGTTGGTGCCGGATCCCGCTCCCACTTCCAGCACCCGGCCGGCCGCGTCGGCGAGCACCCTCCTCCGGACCTCGGCCAGGCCGGACCGCTCCCCCACCGCGGCGAGCCGGCCGAAGACACGCGCGAAGACGGGGTGGTGGACGGCAGCGGGAACGGACGGCACGCCCCCAGGATCACCGGCCGCCCGGCGGTTGGGTGCGCCGGTCGTGACCGCGGCGCCCCGGGGGTCCGCCGACAGCCGCACGAACAGCACGCCGTCGGCTGACGGTTAGCGTGCGGCTGCGGTCCGCTCATCCTCTCCGGTCCCCCGCTCCCGGCACCCTGCCGACCGCAGCGAGCCGGCAGGCCGCCGCAGAGGGCCTCGGGACGATGGTCCGCGCTGGCCGGGTCCCTCCGACCCTCCTCGCGCGGACGCTGAGGTGGACGGTTCGGTGCCGAGGACACGGCGGCGCTGTGGTCCCGCCGCCTGATCCATGAGGGCGCAGCGCGGATGCCGGTGGACCGGCACGGGTGGGAAACAGCGTGGTGACCCGCCTCGGAGGGAGGTCGCCTCAACGCCGCTGCACCGCCGCATCCGCATCCTCGCCGCATCACCGGAAGCGGGGTCGCGATGTCCGGCTGGGGCGGGGACGTCGGTCAGCCGGACGTCTGGAGGACGGCGAACACCGCGCCCAAGGGGTCGGTCAGCACGGCGAAGCTCATGTCCTGGAGCGTCATCGGCGGCAACCGCACCGGTACCGCCCCACGCCATCGAGGCACCGGCGTCGGACTCGACGAGCCCGACGACCGCACCGGCCGGGTCGGTGACCACGGCGATCCGGTCACCGCCGGGACCCCGGATCATCGGCGTCTGCAGCCCGGTGGCGCCCAGCCGACGGGCACGGTCGCACACCTCGTCGACGTCGGTCACGCCGAAGGAGACCGCCCAGGCCGGCACGGTGTCGGTCGACTCGGGAGGGAGCGTCATCAGGCGTGCGACGGGACCTGGATCGATCGATCCGTCACGTAGCGGCCCAGGGCGAAAGGGAGGGTCGTTGGTCCCAGGACACGCGACCCTCCGACCGCGGCGGAGAGCGCGCGGCGACCGCAGTGTCGGGGAGGCACACCCTGAGCGAGGAGACCGACGTGGACGCGACCAAGACCTGGACCCTCCGGATCGACGTCGGTGAGCACGACGGACGCACCCGTGCCGTGGCCCACCTGCGGACCCGGGACACCGAGGACCTGGTCGGCGTGGGCTTCGCCCGCCTGGACCCCGCGGACCCCGACGTCCCGGAGATCGGCGACCAGATCGCCGTCGCCCGTGCTCTCAGCGACCTGGGCCACCGGGTGCTGCAGGTGGCCACCGACGACCTCGAGCAGGTCACGGGGCAGTCGGCGCACCTGGTGATGTGAGCGACGGACGAGTCGGTCCGTCCCGGACGACCTGACTGGAGGAAGGGCATGACCATGACCTCAGGCGTGGAGCGCAGCGGATGGGCGGAACTGACCAACCGGCTCAGCGCGGACCACGCGGGCCACGCGGGCCACGACGTGACCATCGAGGTGGTGGATGCCGAGGGCGGGGACAACCCGGTGGTGGTCCACCTGCCCTTCCACGGCATCACCTACGACCACCAGGACGACGTGCTGGTCATCTCGGTCGGGGGGCGACCGCCGCACCACCCGGTGGTGCTGCGTCACCTCGTCCACTCCCCGCAGGAGGTCCTCTTCGACCTCATCCCCCGGGGTGCTGCGCTGAAGATCACCGATGCGGCCGGGGCGACGACGCTGGTGAGCCTGCTGCGCAGCCCGGAGGGCCAGGGCGGTCGAGGCAGCTGACCCCCGTGGTGCTGGGGCCGGACGGGCGCGACAGGACCACCCGGCCGTCGGCTCACCCGTCGACCGGCCTACCGGCCCGCGAGGTCGAGGAGGTCGTCGAGGACCCGGTCCATCTGCACGACCAGGGAGAGGACCCGGTCCATCTGCACGACCAGGGACACGTGACCTTCGCCCTCCAGCAGGTGAGCACGGGCCCCGGCCACGTGCTCGGCCAGCCAGACGGCGTGCGCGAAGGGCACCATGCGGTCCTCCGTGCCCTGCCAGACGGACACCGGCACGGTGATCCGGCCGAGGTCGAAGCCCCACGGCCGGCTGTGGGTGAGGTCGTCGTCGCGCCAGCCGACGATGCCCTGGAGCCCGGCGCGCCGCGCCGAGGCGGCGAGGTACTCGGCGAGCTCTCCGGTCAGCGCCGCCTTGTCCACCTCCGGCAGCAGGTCGCCGAGGCCCAGGACGATCAGGTCGGCGGTCACCGAGAACACCGGTGTGCCGTGCTCCTCCAGGAAGGCCGTGAGGGCCGCACTGCCCTGACGGACGGCGGTGTACTCGGCGACGTTCTCCGGGGCCATCCCCGCGAGCAGGTCGAGCCCCGCGGCGTCCGGAGGTGCGATGCCCACCCCGCAGGTCGCCGCGCGACACCGGTCGGGGAGCACCGCTGCGCACGCCAGTGCCCGCGGTCCCCCGCCGGACCAGCCCAGCGTGATGAACGCGTCGTAGCCGAAGTGGTCCAGGACCGCCGCCGTGTCCAGGGCGTCGTCGGCGACGGTCGCGGTGGTCCCCGCGTCGCCCCGAGGTGTCGAGCGTCCGTAGCCCGGACGGGAACAGGCGATGGTCCGGAGACCGCGTGCGGCTGCCGGCCGCTCCAGGATCCCGTACGGGACGGCCGCCTGCGGCGTCCCGTGGTGGAACACCAGGGGGAACCCGTCGTCCGGCCCGGCGGTCAGGACCTCGAGCACCCGGCCGTCGGCCGTGGCCACCTGGTGGTTCTCGGAGCTGCTCATCAGTGCGGTCCTCTCTCGGATGCGGTGTCGCGAGGTGCGGGTCCGGACCGCCAGGTCACGGTGGACGCGGGCAGGAGGCGGTGGACGACCTCGACCAGCAGCGCACCACTCGCCCCGATCCCCACGCCGACGCCCACCGACGGCACCGTCACCTCCAGCAGGACGATCGACTGCGCGATCACCGGGACGGCGATGCACAGGAACGCGAGGCCGGTCATCGTGAGGAGCAGGCCGGCCTTCACGGTGGTGAGTGGGCGCGCCAGGATGCCCAGCGTCCACAGCGCCATCAGCAGGACCACGATCGTCGCCGTCGTCCGTGCGGCGGCCGTGTCGGCGTCAGGCTGCAGCCAGCGGGTGACCGCGTGGCCCGCGTAGGCAGCACACCCGATGAGGGCACCGGTGGGCAGGGAGAAGGTCAGCACCCGGCGAAGGAACCCGGGCAGGTAGCGCCGCCGGTTCGGGGCCAGCGCCAGGAAGAAGCCGGGTACCCCGATGGTGAGGGTCGAGATCAGGGTCAGCTGGATCGGGGCGAGCGGGTAGGCGCCCAGGGTCACGACGGTGATCAGCGCCAGCACCAGCGAGTACACGTTCTTGACCAGGAACAGGTTCGCGGCCCGCTCGATGTTGGCGATCACCCGCCGCCCCTCGGCCACCGCCTCCGGCAGGTGCGCGAACCGGCCGTCCAGGAGCACCAACTGCGCCACGGCCCGGGTGGCCGGCGATCCGTTGCCCATCGCCACGCCGATGTCGGCGTCCTTGAGGGCCAGCGCGTCATTGACGCCGTCCCCGGTCATCGCGACGACGTGCCCGCGCCGCTGCAGAGCCGCCACCATCGCCCGCTTCTGGTGCGGGGTCACCCGGCCGAAGACGCTGCAGTCCTCCACCACCTGGGCCAGCGCGTCGGCGTCCTCGGGGAGGGTGCGGGCGTCAACGGCATCGGTCGCGCCGGTCACACCGGGGACACCGACCGCGGCCGCCACGGCCCCCACGGTCCGTGGGTTGTCCCCGGAGATGACCTTGAGCGCCACGCCCTGGTCGGTGAAGTACCTGAGGACCTTGGCGGCGTCCTCCCGCAGGTGCTCGGCCAGCACCACCAGCGCAACCGGCACCAGGTCCGCCGGCAGCCGGACGTCATCGGCTGCTCCCGTCCAGGGCGCGGTCGACCGGGCGAGCAGCAGCACCCGGCGCCCCAGGGCCGCCAGGTCGTCGGCCCGGGTCCTCGCCACTGACTGGGCGACCGAGGCCGGGCTGGGCAGCACCATCTCCGGCGCCCCCAGCGCCCATGTCACCGCGTCCTCGGTTCGCACGGCGGACCACTTCCGCGCCGAGGAGAACGGCACGACGTCCAGCGGTCCGGGCCCCGACGACGGAAAGGCGGCCGCGAGTGCAGCGGCAGTCGCGTTGGCCGGGTCCGCGGCGGCCAGCATCGCCACCGCCGCGGGTGCCGCATAGGCAGCCGGGGTCAGCAGGACCAGCTCATCGAAACGCACGTCACCGTGGGTGAGCGTGCCAGTCTTGTCCAGGCAGACGACGTCCACGCGGGCCAGCCCCTCGACGGCGGGCAGCTCCTGCACCAGGGTCGAGCGGCGGGCCAGGGACACGGTGGCGACCATGAAGGCCAGCGTGGTGAGCAGCACCAGGCCCTCGGGGATCATCCCGACCAGCGCGGCGACCGTGCCGGTGACGGCGTCCTGCCAGCTCTCGTTGTCCGGCGTGCGGAACTGACTCCATAGCACGGCCGGCCCGATCACGAGCAGCATGAGCGAGATCCAGCGAAGCAGCCGGTTGGTCGCGGCGATGAGCTCCGAGTGCGTGGTGGTGAAGCGGCGCGCCTCGGTCGCGAGCCGAGCGGCGTAGGAGTCGTCCCCCACCGCTGTGGTCTGCACGAGTCCGCGTCCGGCGACGACGATCGACCCGGACAACACCGGGTCACCGCTCCCCTTGACCACCGGCTCGGACTCTCCGGTGAGCAGCGACTCGTCGACGGTCAGCCCCGTGCAGTCGCGCACGACGCCGTCGGCCGGCACCTGGTCACCGGCGACCAGGCAGAGCAGGTCGTCGAGCACCACCTCGGCCACCGCGAGATCGCGCTCGGTGGACTCGCGCACCACCCGCGCCCGCGGGGCGTTGAGCACGGCCAGCCGGTCCAGCGTCCGCTTCGCCCGCAACTCCTGGACGATGCCGATCGCCGAGTTGGCGATCACGACCCCGCCGAACAGCGCGTTCTGCCAGCGCCCGGTCAGGGCGACGAGAACGAACAACGCGACGAGCAGACCGTTGAAGAACGTGAACACGTTCGCCCGGACGATCTCGCCGATCGTGCGGCTCGTCCGCACGGTCGTGGCGTTCGTCTGCCCGGCCGCCACCCGGGCTGCGACGTCGTCGGCGCACAGGCCGGTCCGTGGCGTCCGCGGTCGTCCGGCCGGGTCGTCCGGCCCGCTGCGCTCCGAGGTGGCGACCGCACCCCCGCTCGTCGACCGCACCACCTTCACGTGCCTCAAGCTCCCAGCGGCCTGCCGCCCCAACCAGGGTCGGACGTCCCACGGAATCATGTTGCAGATACCCCCCGGGGTATCTACCATCGACTCGTGGACATCCCCCAGGGCGAGCTCGCGGACGTGGTCAAGCGCTTGCGGCGCATCGAGGGGCAGATCGGCGGCATCGTCCGGATGATCGAGGACGGGCGGGACTGCTCGGCCGTCGTGACCCAGCTGGCCGCGGCGTCGAAGGCCCTGAACAAAGCCGGCTTCGCCGTCGTCTCGACCGGGATGCGGCACTGCTCCACCACCGAGGACGGAGAGAAGCGCGAGCTCGACCTGCGCGAGCTCGAGCGCCTCTTCCTGTCACTGGCCTGACGTCGGCCAACCCCAGAGCCACCGTCGCCGACCCATCGATACCCCTACCCCGTACCGTAGGAGGACCACAGTGCAGATCGACGTGATCGAGACCTCGAGCCTCGGTGACCGCAGCTACCTGGTCACCGCGCAGGGAACCGCGGTGGTCATCGACCCACAGCGCGACATCGACCGGGTCGAAAGACTCGCCGCCGACCGGGGTGCACAGATCGCCCTGGTGCTGGAGACCCACCTGCACAACGACTACGTCACCGGGGGCCTGGAGCTGGCCCGCACCACGGGCGCTGAGTACGTGGTCCCGGCCGGGGACACCGTCTCCTACGAGCGGGTCCCGGCTGCCGACGGCGACGTGCTGACCGCCGGGCCCCTCCGCCTGCGGGTGCTGCACACCCCTGGCCACACCCACCACCACGTGAGCTACGTGCTGGCCGATTCCGGAGGGGCCGTCCAGGCGGTGTTCACCGGCGGCTCGCTGCTCTACGGTGCGACCGGCCGGACCGACCTGCTCGGGGACGCACACACCAGTGCGCTCACCCACGCCCAGTACCACTCGGTCCGCCGGCTGGCCGCCGAGCTGCCGGCCGGCACCCCGGTGTTCCCGACCCATGGCTTCGGCAGCTTCTGCTCCGCCACCCCGACCAGCGGGACCAGCTCCACCATCGGCGAGCAGGCCCGGGTGAACCCTGCGCTGACCCAGGACGAGCAGACCTTCGTCGACGAGCTCATCGCCGGCCTCGGCGCGTACCCGGCCTACTACGCACACATGGGACCGACGAACGCCGCGGGCCCCGCGCCGGTGGACCTCTCCGTACCCCGCACCATCGAGCCGGCCGAGCTGGCCCGGCGGCTCGCCGCCGGGGAATGGGTGGTCGACCTGCGGAACCGCACGGCGTTCGCGGCCGGCCACCTGCCCGGTGCGTTGTCCTTCGAGCTGTCCACGAACTTCCTCACGTACCTCGGCTGGCTCTACGACTGGGGGGCGCCGCTGACCCTGCTCGGCGAGTCCGTCGAGCAGATCACCGAAGCCCGCCGGGAACTGGTGCGGATCGGCATCGACCGCCTCGCCGGCGCCGCCACCGGCACCCCGGCGGAGCTGTCCGCAGGCGGCGCGCTCGAGTCCTACCCGGTCAGTGACTTCCCGGGACTGGCCGCAGCCCTGGCCGCCGGACCGGTGACCGTGCTGGACGCACGCCGAGACGACGAGCGGGCGAGCGGCGGGGTGCGCGGCTCGCTGCACGTGCCGGTCCACGAGCTGCTGAGCCGACTCGCCGAGGTGCCGGACGGCGAGGTGTGGGTCTACTGCGGGTCCGGCTACCGGGCGTCCATCGCCGCCTCCCTGCTGGCTCGCGCGGGTCGCCGGCCAGTGCTGGTCGACGGCGGCTACGCCGACCCCGAGACCGGTGCGGCCGCCGTCGGCCTGCACGCCGAGCCGGTCTCGACCTGAGCCCGGCTGCCGCCGGTGAGGACCCCCTGCCTCCCGGTGGCAGCCGGCCCGATCACCCACACCCCGACGAAGGAGAACTCCATGTGTCGAGCGACCACGTGCAGCACCTGTGGCAAGACCACCTGGGCCGGTTGCGGCCAGCACGTCGACCAGGTCATGGCCGGCGTGCCATCGGTCCAGCGGTGCCCGGGGCACCCACGGCCCGAACGGTCCGCCGGACGGCTCAGCCGGATCTTCGGCCGCCGGTGACCTGCCGCCCGGCGGACCGATGATCGCGGCCATCGGCCTGGGTCTGGTCATCGGGGCCCTCATCGGTCTGCTCGGCGGTGGCGGCTCGGTGCTGGCCGTCCCCGGCCTCGTCTACGCCGTCGGGCAACCGCTGCAGCAGGCGGTGGCCACCTCTCTGCTGGTCGTGGGCGTGACCGCGCTGGTGGCCCTGGCACCCCGGCTGCGGGCCGGGCAGATTGCCTGGCGGATCGGGGCGCTGTTCGGTGCGGCGGGCGCGGCGACCGCCTTCGCCGGTGCGGCGGTGAACCGGCTGCTGCCCGACGACGTCGTCCTGGCCCTGTTCGCGGCACTGATGGCGGCCGCCGGCGTACGCATGCTGCAGAACCGGCCGGACACCGGGTCGGCCTGCTCCACCGTCGGCGGCACGGTGAACTGGCGGCGGTGCCTGCCCCGGACGCTGGCCGGGGGCCTGGCCGTCGGCTTCCTCACCGGCCTGCTCGGGGTGGGCGGCGGCTTCCTGGTCATCCCGGTGCTCGTGATCGCCCTGGGGCTCCCGATGACCACGGCCATCGGTACGTCGCTGCTGATCGTGGCGGTCAACTCCGCCGCGGGTTTCGCCGCCCACGCCGGCGAGGTCGACCTCGACCTGCCGGTCACCCTCACCTTCACCGCGGTGGCCGTCGCCGCCACACTGCTGACGGCCCGGCTCGGCAGCCGGCTCGACACCGCGCGGCTCCGCCGCTGGTTCGCCGGGCTGGTCCTCCTGTTCGCCGGCGGGATCACCGTCCAGCTGGCCGCCGGGCTGATGGCCGGCTGAGCGGCCGGTTCAGCGTCCGGAGAGCTGGCGCATCCGCAGCAGGGAGACCAGCAGCGCGAGGACACCCAGACAGGCACCGATGATGCCGAGGACGAACACCACCCGCAGCACCGTCTCCCAGGTGTCGGATACGTCGAACGGGAAGACCTGCCAGATCCGCACCATCGCCGCCAGGCTGACCAGGGTGGTGACCAGGGATCCCGCCGCGGTCGGCCATGCCGGGCTGCGGAGCAGCAGGACGACGTTCACCACGATGCCCACGATGAGCGCGGCGTCCACGATGCCGAGCACCGACCGGGTGTCATCGGTGAGGAAGGTGAACTCCTGCCAGCCCGGCCAGAGGTGCAGCACCACCAGCCCCGCAGCGTTGACCAGCACGGCGACGAGGTAGCCGATCCGGTTCGTCCTCTCCTGCGCCAGCTGCGCCCGCCCTGCCTGTGTCACGGTGCCCCCTCGATGCAGCTGTCCAGGTCCTCCGCTGCAGACGCTAGGTGCGGCGCGGCGTGCACGACCGGGCCGGAGGTCGTTCGGGGCAGGGCCGAAGGTGCCCGAGCTGCTGGTCCGGTCAGCCGTGTGTCAGGAGGCTGATCGTCGGTCCGCCCCGCCGAGAGCGGGCAGCTCGTGCACCGGCGCCGCCGGGACGACGGCGAGCACCGCGGGGGGCTCCAGCGCCTCCAGTGCCGCCTCCAGCTCCGACTCCGTCCAGGACAGGTGGTTGTCCACTTGGAGGCGGTCCTAGCCGGTGAGCCGACGGCGGGAGCACGGCGTCGTGGAGAGGAGCTGGCCGAGGTCGCCGGCGAGATCGGGCCGACGCCGGCCGCGGTGCAGGACGACGGGCAGCTGCACGGACCTTGCCATGGCTCCTCCTGCCTGGGAGCGGGCTCGCGTGCCGGCCCCTCGGTCACCGTGGTCAGGGAGGCACACCGTGCCGTACCCGGGGGCCACTCCACCGGGGTCGAAGGACCCCGTTCCGGAACAGCAGCGGCCGACGAGCGTCAGGCGCCGACCGCGGCCAGCCACCAGCTGAGCTCGGCGTCGACGGCGCCGCTGGTGAACCCGGCGTGGCCGTCGGGCCGGACGGCGACGACCCCCCGGCCCGGGCTGCTGGCCAGCCGGTGCACGTGCACCAGCCGACCGACCACCGACGGGACGTGGTCGGGGGCATCGCGGTCGAGGAGCAGGTGGACCCCGGGCCGGGCGAGCAGTTCGTGCAGGCGCATGTCCCTGCCCTGGCACCTCACCGACGCGTCCGGCACCCGGTCCCCCGGGCGCAGCCGGCCGGACCGCGGGGTGCTCCCTGTCCGGGCCAGCGGGCTCCCCCGGTACCCGGTGTCCAGCTGGGCCAGCACGCGGAAGCCCCGTGCCACGAGCCGGCGCCGGGCGAGCACCCACGGCGCCAGCGGCGCGGCCAGTGGGGCCAGCGAGCCCCGCAGTGTCGCGGCCACCGGGTCGGTCGCCGACTCACCCCAGAAGAGCAGTCGGGTGAGCGCCAGCATCGCGGCGGCGACCGGACGGCGTTCGGCCTCGTAGGAGTCCAGCAGCACCTCCGGTGCGGTGCTGGTGGCGACCGCCGCGAGCCGCCAGCCCAGCGCGGTGGCGTCCTGGATGCCGGTGTTCATCCCCTGCCCGCCGGCCGGGGACCAGGCGTGCGCGGCGTCACCGGCGAGGAACAGCCGGCCGGCCCGGTAGGCCGTGGCCAACCGGTGCTGCAGGGCGATGCGGCTGGACCAGGCCACGTCGGTGACCCGGGCCGACAGCCCGGCCCCGTCGAGCAGATCCTGCAGTTCGCGGGTGGGCAGCGGCGGTCCACCGGTCCCCGGCGGGAGCCGGTCCGACGCAGCCCGGGTGGCGATCATCCGCCACGGCGCGCCCTCCCCCAGGGCGACGACCATCATCAGGCCGCCCCGGCCGACGACGACGTGCGCGGTTCCCGCGGCCAGGTCCCCCGCCAGGTCCACGTCCGCCAGCACGACTTCGGGGCGGGCGCGGGCGCCGGGCCAACCGATGCCGGCCACGGCCCGCACCGTGCTGTCGACCCCGTCGCACCCGGCGAGGGCCGCGCAGTGCACGACCTCGCTCCCGCCGTCCCGCCGCAGCACCGCGGCGACGCCGTCCGGCCCGTCCGCGACGGTCCCCAGCGGCGTCCCCCACTCCACCTGGACGCCGCGGTCGGCCAGGGCGGCGGCCAGCACCCGCTCGACCTGCTGCTGGCCCAGGAGGGTCAGGTGCGGGAAGGCGGTGTCCGGGACGGCGAGGTCACCCAGCCGGACCGGCACCGTCGACCGGCCCAGATGCAGCTCGACCGCAGGGCTGGTGTCGGCCCGGGCGAGCAGGTCGGCGGTGACCCCCAGCGGCCGGAGCACCTCCAGGGTCCGTGCGTGCACGATCATCGCCCGGGACGGGCGGCGCGGCTGGAGCCGGGCGTCCACCACCCGGACCCGGGCACCGTGGGCCGCGGCCTGCAGCGCGAGGGCCAGGCCGGTGGGCCCGGCGCCGACCACCAGCACGTCCACCGGCGGGCTCATCCCGCATCGACCAGTCGCCACCAGTCGGCGCGGCCACCCGGCGTGCCGGCCCCGAGCAGACCCGGGTCGGCCAGCACCTGGGCCCGGCGCAGTCCGGGGACGACACAGTGGTGGATCGAGCCCGGCACGCTCACCAGCGCCAGCACCCGCCACAGTGCGCGGGCGTAGGCCTCGGCCCGGTCGGGTCCGTCCCACTCGTACACCCCCCGGTAGACGTCGTGCTCGTCGGCGGCGACCCAGAACTTGGACACCAGACCGGGGAACCCGGCGAACAACGGGGTGTTCAGCAGGCTCTCGGCCCGGAACAGCGCGTGCGCCCGGGGCCCGTGGACGCCACGCAGCCGGAACTCCACGACCAGCAGGCACGGGTCGACCGGGGCGAGCCGGTCGACCCGCGTCTCCCGGTACACGGTGCCGGTCGTGCCGTCGGCGAACCGCAGGCGGAGGCCCACGTGCCGGCGGGGCAACCGGAGCCGGCGCTGGGCCAGCAGGACCCCGCAACGCAGCACGCAGCGGGCGACCGCGCGCCAGGCCTCAGCGGGTGGCAACGGCGGCCGTTCCTCCATGGCGTCCTCCTCCGGTGCGTGGGCCCTCTCCCCCACCGTGACCGGAGGGCGCGCCCTGGGCCGGTGCCGTGCGGCACCTCGTCCCGGGACCTCCGGCCCGGATGCGCCGGGTCAGAGCAGGCCACCGGCCCGCAGGTTGAGCGCGACCAGCGCCGTCAGCACCAGCAGCCCACCCGCGGTCGACAGGGCCAGCAGCACCCGGCTCAGGCTCCAGCGCTGGACGCTGATCCGTGGCCGTGGGAGCAGCAACGCGCGGAACTCCCCGACCAGGTCCCGGCCGCTCTCCCGGATCAGCCGCTGCAGCTGGCGCGGCACGGTCACCGAACCGGTCACCGCGAACGCCTCGGCGAGCTCGTCGGGTGAGAACAGGGCGGCGGCCCGGTCCAGGACGCGGTGCGGCCCGGCGACCACCCCGAGCGTGAGCAGCATGTTGGCCAGGTCGACCGACTGCCGCCAGCGCGAGGGACGCAGCTCCCCGAAGGAGACGTCGACCAGGAAGACCCGGGTGCCCTGTGCCAGCACGTTGGAGGGCTTGACGTCCCGATGTGCCGCGCCGACCGCCCACATCTGCCGGACCTGGCGCAGCGCATCGTCCACGACCGCGTCCGGGACGCCGGACTCGAGCACCTCGACGGCGTCCGGGACGAGTTCGGTGACCAGCAGGTACTCCTGGCCCGGCCGGACCTCCACGACACCGACCGGCTCGGGCACCTGCACCCCGCCGTCGCGCAGCAGCCGGCCCATGTAGTCCTCGTGCTCGACCAGCCTCCGCACCGAGGTGAACGGTGCCTCGTCCTCCAGCCGGCCGTAGAGCAGCACCCGGGCGAACTTGTACCAGCGGTCCGACCGCAGGTGGGTGGTCGAGTAGAGCTTGCCGAACAGGTACCGCGGCGGCCCGTGCACCAGCCGCAGCCGGCACGGGGTGGAGCCGGCCGACCCGTCCAGCCGGTAGGGGGTCAGCTCGTCGACGGCCACGCCCAGCTGGTCGCGGACTGCGGTGAGCACCCGGCGGGTGCGGTCGGCGTCCAGCGTGAGGTGTGCCTTCACCTCACGCCGGTAGGTGATCGGGAAGGCGTGCTCGGGCGCCAGCACCCGGGAGGCGAGCCCGGCAGCGCTGCCGCCCGCCACGGTGCTGAGCGCCGCGGCGGTGGCGGTGTCCAGCCCCAGCGCCACCCGGCCGGCCGCCATGAGCACCACGAGCCCGGCGGCCCCGGTCCACGCCCAGCGCCGGGCCCGGCCGGGCGGTACCAGGGCGGTGACGGTGGCGACCGAGACGGCGGCCAGCACCAGCAGCGGCCAGGCCGGGAGGACCAGGTCCTGCGGTGAACCGGTGAGGCCGGCGCGCACCGCCCTCGCCCACCGGGTGTCCTGGCCGGCCACGACGGCGATCGCCGAGACGACGCTGATGGTGCCCAGGTAGACGAGGAGGTGCCGCCACCGCTGGGCCCACACCAGCACGAGGGCGGCGGGCACCCAGATCACCCGGGGGCCGGCGGCCAGGACGACGTGGTCCACCGCCAGCCACGGCTGCCCGGGCCGACGCCCTTCGGGGGTCAGCAGGTCGCGGACCGTCCGGTCGAACGCCTGCACGGCCGGGAACCGGTCTGCCAGGGCGGTCAGCACCCACAGCGCGGCGACCGAGACCACCAGGACCGCCAGCCAGGACCACACCGCCCGGGGGATCCGTACCCGGTCCAGCCGGTCGGCTCCCGAGGGGCGTCGTGCGCCAGCACCCACGGGCCAGCCGGGGCGTCGCGCGTCGGCCGGCTCGACCAGCGCCCGCCACTCCACCGCCGCCACGCCCCCTCCTCCACCGTCCGGGCCGTCCCGCCGGGGCTCCGGTCGCCATCCTGCGGTCGGGCGCCCCGGAAGAGACGTGTCCCGGGCCCCCAGGCACCGGGACCTTCGTCCCGTCCTGGCTGGTCGTCCCGGACCGCCCCGCCCCGCCGTCCGTCCGGCCGGCCACCCCGGTCCGCAGGACCACGGGCCCGGTAACCGGGCCGGAAGACCCTGCTGACAATCGTCCGGGCGCGGTGGACTGGGGGCATGGACGTCCGCGTGCTCACCCGCCGCCGGCCGTCTTCCCTGGACACCCCACCTGCCACCACCCCGCCACCTGCACCTGCTCCTCTGCGGGCGCACCGGCACGCCGGGGACCTGGTGCGGGTCGGGCTCGGGCTCGCGGTGCTGGGGATCGGCTTCCTGATCGCCCGGCGGGGTGAGATCTCGCTGGTCGAACGCGACCTCTTCCGGCTCGTCAACGACCTGCCCACGCTCTTGATGCCGGTGGTCTGGCTGGTCATGCAGCTGGGCAACGTCGTCGCGGTGCCGACCCTGGCGGCGGTCGCCGCACTGGCCCGGCGGTTCCGGCTGGCCCGCGACCTGGCCGTCTCCGGCGCCCTGGCCTACCTGGTCGCGGACCAAGTGAAGGGCATCGTGCAACGCGAGCGGCCGATCGGGCTGCCGGTGGGCGACGTGCTCAACGAGCAGGTGACCGGCCTGGGCTTCATCTCCGGGCACTCCGCCGTGGCGGCCGCCCTGGCCACCGCGGCCGCTCCGCACCTCTCCCGGCGCTCCCGACGGGTGGTGTGGGTGCTGGCCTGGACGGTGGGGCTGGCCCGCATCCACGTCGGCGCGCACCTGCCGCTGGACGTCCTGGGTGGGCTCGCCGCCGGCTGGGCCATCGGCTCGCTGGTGCACTGGCTGTTCGGGGTTCCCCGCTGGGAGCCGCAGGTGGACCGGGTGGTGGCGCTGCTGTCCCGCTTCGGGCGCCCGGTGGACGACCTGCGTCCCGCCGGTGTGCGCGCGATGAGCTCCCATCCCTTCACCGGCCGGTCCGAGGGCCGCCCGGTCTTCGTGAAGGTGCTGGACCCCGACCGCTACGAACGGGACTGGCTGTACCGGGTGGCGCGCTGGGTGGCGGTCCGGGACGTCAAGGACGCCGATGCGCTGGCCCCGCTCGGGCAGCAGGCCGAGCACGAGGCGGTGGCCGCACTGACCGCTCGGCAGCGGGGCGTCCAGGTGCCGGCCGTGCTGCTGGCCCGCGGCGACGAGCGGGGGGCGGTGGTGGTGCAGGACCTGCTCCCCGGCCGGCCGCTGGACGAGCTCCCGCCCACCGAGCTGACCCCGGAGCTGCTACGCCGGGTGTGGGAGCAGGTGGCGCTGCTGCACCGGGCCCGGATCGCCCACCACGACCTGGTCGCCGCCAGCGTCCTGGTCGACCCGGACGGGCAGCCGTGGCTGCTGGACTTCGGCAACGCCCAGGTCGGTGCCGACGCCGACGCGCTGGCCGGTGACGTCGCCGAGCTGCTCGCCTCGCTGGCGGGCACCACGGACGTCGCGGTGCTGGTCCACGCCGCGGTGTCCGGCCTCGGCGCCGACGCGGTGGCCGGTGCACTGCCCGGTCTGACCTGGCTGTCCCTGTCGGCCGCGACCCGGGACCGGCTGCACCGGCAGGGCACCGGGCTGGCCGAGCTGCGGGCAGCCGTGCGCTCCCATCTCGGCCTGCCGGACCCCGACCGTCCCGGCGCCCTGCGGGTGAGCGCCCCGGCGCGGCTCGCGGCGGTCGGCTCGGCGGTCGTGGTCTTCGTCGGGTTGACCGCCATCGCGGGCCCGACGGGGGTGTTCGAGTCCGTCGAGCGCGGCGGGTGGCGGTGGCTGGGCGGGGCGCTGGCGTTCGCCCTGCTGGGCCGGGTCGCGGGGGCGGCCGCGGTGCTGGTCAGCGTGGAACGGCGGATCGCCCTCGGCCGGGCCTTCGGCGCCACCATGTCGACCGACTGCGCCAGCGTGCTGCGCGGCCGCCCCGGTGGCCGGCAGGTCGCCGCCCGTTTCCTCGAGGACGCCGGCGTGCTGACCGCGACTGCCGAGCAGGCGACCGTGCGGGTGGCCCGGGGTGCGGTGCTCGGGTCGGTGCTGGTCGCCGGCACCGCCCTGGTGCTCGGCCTGGTCCAGGGCCGGATGCCGGACTGGCGGGCGCCGGAGTCCTCGCTCCCGGTGGTGCTGGTCGGCGCCGGGGCGTTGCTGCTGGTGGCCGTCGGGCAGCTGCTGACCCGGCACGGCGTCCGGTCGGCGCCCGGGCCGCGCCTGCTGGCCAGCGGGGTGCCCCACCCATCCGACCGCGCCGCCGACGCGGTCCGCTGGGCCGCCCTGACGGGCTGGTCGGCGGCCGGCATCGCCTGGGAGGGAGCTGCGCTGGCCGCCGCGCTGCACGCGGTCGGCGCCGACGTGCCGCTGCTGGCCAGCACCATGCTGTACGCCGTGGTGCGGCTGCTCTGGGTCCTGGTCCCCGAGCTGTCCCTGCCGGGCGCCGGGGAGGTGCTCCTCCTCCTCCTCGCGCTCACCGCGCTCGGCGCCCCGCTGGCCGATGCCTGCGCCGCCGTCCTCCTCTACCGGCTGCTCACGTTCTGGTTGCCGGTCGGCGGCGGGGCGCTGCTGATCGGCGCCGTCCAACGGCACGGCCTCCGGTGACCAGCGGCCTCCGGCGGGCCCTCACCGGCCCGGCGGCGCGGGTGACGCTGAGCCTGCTGGTGGTCGTCGTCGTCTTCGCCGGCGTGCTCCCCCGCATCGGGGACTACTCGGCGGCCTGGTCCCTCGTGCAGGACCTGACCTGGCGGGAGACGACGCTGCTGCTGGCGGTGGCCCTGGTCAACCTGGTCTCCTACGCGCCGCTGTGGGCGATCGCGCTGCCCGGCCTCGGCTGGTGGCGGGCGGTCCTCACCGACCAGGCGTCCACCGCCATCAGCAACACGGTGCCGGCCGGGTTCGCCTTCGGCGTGGGGACGACGGCGGCGATGCACCACTCCTTCGGCCACCCACCCGCGGCCATCACCCGGGCCGTGGTCGTGACCGGCATCTGGAACAACTTCGTCAAGCTCGGGACGCCGGTCGTGGCGCTGGTGGCCCTGGCGCTCACCGGCGACGCGAACCGTGGGCTGGCGGTCGCCGCGGTGCTGGGCAGCGTCGTGCTGGTGCTGGCCATCGGCCTGTTGTCGGCCGTCCTGGTGCACCGCGGTGCCGCGATCAGGCTGTCCCGTGCTGCCGAACGGGTGGCCCAGCGGTGCTCGGGCCGGCTCCGGTACCCGGCGCCCCGCGGCTGGGTCGAACGGGTCGACCGGTTCCGGGCCGAGTCCAGGACGCTGCTGCAGCGGCGCTGGGCGGCCCTCACCCTCGCTGCGGTCGGCAGCCACGCCGCGCTGTTCCTGGTGCTGCTGACCACGCTGCGCTGTGTCGGCGGCACCGGCGCAGACGTCTCATGGGCCCGGGTGCTGGCCGTCTTCGCGCTGACCCGGCTGGTCACCCTGGTGCCGGTGACCCCGGGAGCGCTGGGGGTGGCCGAGCTCAGCTACGTCGCCGGCCTCACCGCGGTGGGCGTGGGCGCCGCCGCGGCGACCGGTGCCGTGCTGCTGTTCCGGTTCCTCACCTGGTTCCTGCCGATCCCCTCCGGCGTGGTCGCCTGGGCGCTGTGGCGGCAGGGGGTCGGCCTGCCGCACGGCCCCGCGAGCGAGCCGGCGTTGTCGACCCGGTGACGCCGCGCGTCCGCCGCCGGCGACGGGACGCCGCGACCGCCGCCGTGTCCCTGGCCGTGACCGCGGTGTGCTGCGGGGCGGTGGCGTCCGGTCGGGTCGGCGGGACCGAGCTGGCGGTGTTCCGGTTCGTCAACGGCTGGCCGGACGCCTGGCAGGCCCCGCTGTACGGCTTCCAGCTGCTGGGCGTGCTCGGCATGCCGCTGCTGGTCGCCGTGCCGGCAGCGGTGCTGCGCCGCTGGCGGCTGGTGCTCGCGCTGGCCGCCCTGGTGCCGGTGAAGCTGCTGGTCGAGCACGGCGTGCTCAAGGCCCTGGTCCAGCGGGAACGTCCGGGCACCACCATCCCGGGCGCAGTGCTGCGGGACGTGCCCTCGGCGGGGCTGTCGTTCCCCTCCGGGCACGCGGTCGTCGCCTTCGGCGTCGTCGTGCTGCTCGCGCCGTACCTGCGCCGGCGCTGGCAGGCCGTCGTCCTGGCGCTCGCGGTGCTCAACGGCGTCGCCCGGGTGTACCTGGGTGGTCACGCGCCGCTGGACGTCGTCGGTGGGGCGGCCGCCGGCGTGACGATCGGCGCCCTGCTCCAACTGGTGGTCGGCGTACCGGACACCGCCGGGGCGAGGTCAGGATCAGCCCGCGGCGATCGTGTGCAGGGCTGCCCGGAGCCGGTCCCGGGCCTCCGCGGCCATCGGCTGCAGCTCCGCCTGCCCGGTGACCCCCACCATCACCGCCGGCTCCAGCGTGGACACCAGCGTCCCGCCGTCCGGGAGTGACCGGACGACGACGTTGCAGGGCAGCAGCAGGCCGAGGTCTGGCTCGATCTGCAGCCCTTGGTGCGCCAGCCCCGGGTTGCAGGCACCCAGGACCAGCTGCGGCGGCAGCTCCACCCCCAGTTTGGCCTGCAGCGTGGCCGCGATGTCGATCTCGGTCAGCACCCCGAACCCCTGATCGGCGAGCGCGGCGCGGGTGCGCTCGACGGCGTCCGCGAACGGGACGTCCACCCGGACGCCCATCCCGAAACCCGTGGTGCGCATCGCACCGGCGTCCTCGGTCACCACTGCACCTCTGCCGAGCCGTCCTCCGCGGCAGCGGGGCGGACCAGCTCCCCGATCTCCAGCCGGGCCACCCGCAGGTCGCGGATGTCGGCACGCCGCACCGTCAGCCGACCGACGCGGACCAGGCCGATCGTCAGGGCACCCACGGTCAGCGCCCCCAGCGCGAACGAGCCGGCCGCCAACGCGCCCGCCGCCGCGGCGCCGGTGGCCACCCGCTGGGCCGCCACCCCCTGCACGGACGCCGATCCCGGGCACGGTGCACTCCTCGCCGTTCTCCTGGTCCTCATCGGTCCTCCTCCGTCGCCGTCGGACGCGAGGGCCCGCGCCCGGTTCGACCCTCCTGCGGATCCGGCCCTCCGCACACGGCCCTTGGTCCCTGCCCCGGCCGCCGATGGGCACGCCGGGGCGTCGGCCGGTGGCCGGACCCGGCCCCGCCGCTCAAGCGTGCAGGACGGCGGCGCCGCTGAACCGGCCGTCGGCCAGGTCCGCCAGCACGACCTGCGCCTGCGCCATCGGGTAGCCCACGGTCGTGGCGTGCACGCCGAGCCGCACCGCCAGCTGCAGGAACTCCTCGCCGTCCCGGCGGGTGTTCGCGGTGGCGCTGCGCAGCCGGCGCTCCTGGAACAGCGCGGTCGCGTAGTCGAGCGCCGGGACGGCCGACAGCCAGATCCCGGCCACCGCGAGGGTCCCGCCGCGGTCCAGCGCGCGCAGCGCGACCCGGACCAGCTCACTGGCCGGGGTGAAGAGCACGGCGCCGTCCAGCGGCTCCGGTGGCGCGTCCGCCGGGCGCTGCGCAGCGCCCGGTACCCGATGGTCCCCGCACAGAGCAGTGGCGCGGCCTGCTCGTCGGTCAGCGCCTCGGGCAGCCGGTAGGCGAACCGCTCGTCGACGAGGCAGCTGTCGGCGAACCCGCCGTCCAGGTCCCACCCGGTGAACTCCGGGTGCACGCAGAGGTTCGCCGCGCCGCGACGGCAGAACCGGCAGGTCGCTCGCGGCCGGGGCCGGGCTCGGCCCGCTCGACCCGGCGCAGCGGCCCGGCCTCCATCGGCCCGGGACGGTCGACCACCCATGCCTGCATGCCGGCTCCTCCTCCTGCGACGGACCGGGGCGATCAGTGCGCGGCGGCCAGCGTCGCCGTCCCCGGGTCCCGACGCGCCTCCGCGGGCGGGTGGACGACCATGACCGGGCACCGGGCGTGGACGACGCAGTGCAGCGCGGCGGACCCGAGCACCATCCCGGGCAGGCGGCTGCGGCTCCGGCTGCCCACCACGAGCAGCCCCGCGCCTGCCGCCCGCTGGACGAGTGCGTCCCCCGCCGGCCCCTCGACCGTGACCACGTGGGCGGAGACGGCCGGCTGGTCACCCAGCACCTCGGCGACCTCCTCCTCGGCCCTGCGCCGTGTCGCGTCCCGGAGTCCCTGGAACGACTGGGCCAGGACGACGTACATCTCGCTCCAGTGGTCCGGCAGCTGGAAGGCCGCCACGACCTCGACCTCGGCACCGGTCTGCGCAGCCGTCGCGACCGCCTCCACCAGCGCTGCCCGCGACGCCACGGAGCCGTCCACCCCGACCACCACCCGCGGACGGGTCTCCACCGCCTCCGGCCGGTGCACCACGACGACCGGGCAGCTGGCGTGCGTCGAGCAGTGCAGCGCGACCGACCCGAGCAGGGTGCTGCGCACGCCGCCCCGGCCCCGGCTGCCGACCACCAGCTGCCGGGCACCGTCGGCGATCTGGACGAGGTGCTCGGCAGCCGCGCCCGGGACGACGACGACCTCGACGGCGACCGAGGAGGTGCCGGGCACCGCCGCCACGGCCGGCTCACGCCGGACCGTGTCCACCAGTTCCCGCGTGCGTGCCTCGGTGTCGGACCGGAGCGCCTCGATCCGCCCCCGGTCCAGCAGGTACGGATCGGTCCAGTAGAAGTCGACGGGGAACGCCGAGACCACCTCCAGCGTCGCGCCGGTCCTCGCCGCGGACGCCAGCGCCCAGGCCAGCGCGGCCGTCGAGCCGGCCGACCCGTCGACGCCGACGACCACCCGCGGGTGCACCCCGGCTGCCGGGTCGGGTCCCGGTCGGTCGGTCAGCTCGGTCCCGTCGTCCACGACGGCCTCCTCCTGGTCGATGCCGGGCTGCGCCCGCCGGGTCGGGTGCCAGGGTGGCCGGGAGCCCGGCCCGGCGTGGACGTCCACAGGTCCCCGGCGACGGGGACGTAGGTCCCCCCGGGCCGGCTCACCTCGGCCCGCCGGACGGCGTCAGGCTCGGGTCGCCGCTCGGGGTGGGCCGGGTGCCGGCCGGGGCCGGCCCCGGTCCGGCCGGCGGTGCCGGAGGGCCACCGGGAGCCGGGGGCGCCGGCCGTGCCTGCGCCCGGTGCACCGCCAGCGCGATCAGCAGGACACCACCGGCCAGCAGCACCACCCCGGTCGCCAGCAGACCACCGGCCACCCAGGGCAGCGCCGGCGCTGTCGCCGCCAGGGCCAGGTCGACCGACATCCCGGCCGAGCCGTCGGTGGGCATGACGACCACGGTCCAGTCGCCGTCCGAGGGCACCCACTCCAGCACCTGGGTGCCGGTCCCCGCGGCCGACGCCGCCCAGATGCCGACCTCGCCCGGATCGCCGGCCGGTGGCCCGCCCGGCAGGTCACGCAACGCCGCTGGGTCCATCCGGTCGCCGGTCACCGGGTCGTCGTCCCAACCCCATCCCCAGCCCCAGCGGTCCGGCCCGGCGCCCAGTTCCTGCACCTGGGTCCGCCCGACCCCACCGAGGTACTCGGCGACCGCGGCACTCGGCGCGACGCCCACGAAGACCTCCTCGCCGTCCAGCGGCGTCGCCTCGAGCCGGACGCGCCCCAGCACCTCGTCGAGCACCCAGTCGGCGCCCTCGGTGTGCAGCTGGAGGTCCTCGCTCACCAGGGCGTGCCGGGCAGTGGACGCCTCGACCGTCGGGCTGGTCAGCCAGCCGCCGTCCCGCTGGGTGCGGTCGGCCCACAGCAGGGCCGCACCGGCCGTCAGCGGCCCGGTGGAGGCCAGGACCAGGACCGCACCGAGGACGAGCGCCACCACCTTCCCGCCGGTCCACCGGCTGTGCGCGGAGTCGTCCCCCATGCCGTGGGTGACCGGATCGGTCGCGGTCGAGCCGGTCGCGGCCGGCACCGGGCCGGACGGCACGGCGGTCGTCCCGACGTCTTGTCCCGTCCTGGCAGGGCCGGGCGGCGGGCCGAGGACCGGCGAGCCCGGGTCGGTGCCGCCCATGTCCAGCCGGAACGGCGGGTAGCGGTCGGTCATCAACGCGGCGTAGGCCGCCACCCGCAGGACCCAGCGGTCCATGCCCAGGACGAAGTCCCAGACCTGCCGCGGGTAGCGCCCGGTGAACAGCAGCACGACGGCGGCGACCAGCACCAGCAGACCGATCAGCCCGCCGAACGCCCAGCCGTCGTCGTTCCCGCCGTCGCGGGGCCAGGTGCTCAGCCACAGGCCGCCGCCGGCGAACACCGCGACGACCAGGTAGTGCGGCAGCGCCAGCAGCCACCACTTGACCAGCACCAGTCCCCGGGAGAGCCGCTCGGGGTGGGGCACGTGCAGCCGGGCCGGGTAGTCGGGGACGTCGGCGAGCGTGAACGGCGGGTACCGGTCGGTACCCAGCGCCGCGTAGCCGTAGTACTGCACCCGCCAGCTCCACCGCAGGACGCCGACGTTGAAGTCGAACAGCGCCCGCGGGTAGCGGCCGGTGACCAGGATGGCGACGAAGGCGATCACCGACACGACGAGGAACGCGGCCCACAGGAACACCAGGACGACGGCGTGCGGGATGAGCAGCAGCCACTTGACCAGCCACAGCCAGCGACTCACCGGTGTGTCCAGCGCTGCGTCGACGCGCACGGGGTACGGCGTGTGCTCTTCGGTCACCGCGGGCCTCCTCGGCCGCCCGCCTCGTCCGTGCGGTCGCGACGGCCGCCGGCGGGGTCGGGTCGAGCGTGTCGCCGGCCCCCGGCCGTGCGACACGGACCTTGGTCGCTGCCCAGCGGGGTCACAGGTCGACCGGTGACCAGTACCCGGAGGACCTTCCGCGCCGCGCCCGGGACGTCGGCCTCCTGCCTCCGGGACACGCCGCGGGCAGGCTCCTGCTCCAGGCACTGCACCGGGAGCGAGGAGCCCGAGATGCCCGATCAGCCGGGTGCCCCCCGTCGCGCGCCGCGCCCTGCCGCCCGGAGGTCCGGGCCGCTGGTGCGGCCGTCGGACCGGATCGAGTCGGCCTCCCGCTTCCTCGCCGCCGTCGTCCTCCTGCTGGCCCTGCCGGTCGCCCTGGCCGTCGGCACGGCCTTCGGGGCGGAGACCGCCGCCCGGGCACGGGAGCAAGCCGCGGTGCTGCACCAGCAGGAGGCGCGGCTCCTCGAGGACGCGCCGAGGACTGCGTCCAGGAGCGAGGTGCTCACGGTCCCCCTCCCCGCGACCTGGGCGGCACCGGACGGCACCGCCCGCGAGGGCGTGGTGCTCGCCCCACGCGATGCCCGGGCCGGCGACGTGGTCGGCATCTGGACGGACCGGGACGGGCTGCAGGCCCACGCGCCGCTCGGTGCCACCGACGTGGGCACCGTCGCGGCGATCACCGGCCTGTTCACCCTGCTGGGTGTGGCGCTGACCGCGGTCGGCGGCCACCTCCTGGTGTGCCGGTCGCTGTGGCGCCGCAGCGCCCGGGAGTGGGAGGAGGAGTGGCGCACGGTCGAGCCGCGGTGGTCCGGCCGCCGCTGAGCACCGTGCGCCGTGGAGCCGAGGGACAGAGGTCCCCGGACCGTGCAACCGCAGGTCCCTGGCGTCCCCCGGGGCCGTCGAGCACGGTCGGATCGACCCGGAGGTGCCGGGAGCACCGGAGGCCGGCCGGGCGACGCGCGGGCTCCCGCGGCCGGACGCGTTCATCCCGATCGAGGAGGCAGTCATGAGCAACCCCACCACCGGTCAGCCCGTCGTCGCAGGCGTGGACGGTTCCGACCGGTCCCTGCATGGCGTGCGGCTCGCCGCCGAGGAGGCCCGGCTCCGCGACGCGCCCCTGCGCCTGGTCCACGCCATGCCCTGGCCGCTGCGCGGCATCGTCACCCCGCCGCCGCCGGGCACGGACCTGCACGCGCTGCTCCGCGGCAGCGCGGAGGCCGTGCTGCAGGGCCCGGCGGCCGAGGCCGAGGCCGTCCTCGGCGCCGAGCGGGTCACCCGGTCCGTCGTGGAGGGGCCTCCGGCGGAGGCGCTCTGTGCTGCCTCCGCCGATGCCCAGCTGCTGGTCGTCGGCAGCCGGGGCGGCGGGGGCGTCACTGGTCTGGCCGTCGGTTCGACGGCCACCGGCGTGGTCGCCGCGGCCCAGTGCCCGGTGCTCGTGCTGCCCGACGACACCGGGGTGACGGTGAGCCGGCGCCGGTCGGTGGTGGTCGGGGTCGAGGGGCGTCCAGGGGACGACGAGGTGCTCGCGTTCGCGGTGACGGAGGCCGCCGTCCGGGACACCGACCTGATCGCCGTGCACGTCTGGCAGGACGTCCGCCTCGAGGCCGCCCACGAGGCGCTGAGCCCGCCGGTGGACTGGGGCGGGGTCCGGGCCGCCGAGGAACGGGTGCTCGCCGAGACGCTCGCCGGGTGGCGGGCCGAGGAACCGGACCTGGAGATCCGCGAGGTGGTGCTCCGCGACCGCACGGCGCGCGGTCTCCTCATGGTGGCGCTGACCGCGGAGCTGTTGGTCGTCGGGCACCGCCGCCGGCACCGGCTGGCGGCCTTCGGGTCCACGACGCACGGGGTGCTGCACCGGGCCGGGTGTCCGCTCGCGGTGGTCCCGGTGACCGCGGGACCGGAGCGCTGACCGTGTACGCCGAGGTGGGCAACTGGCTCGTCGTCCAGAACCGGCTGCTGGACCACCCCGTGCGAGCTGGACAGATCGTCGCGGTCCCGCACCCGGACGGGTCGCCGCCCTACGTGGTGCACTGGCTGGACGACGAGCGGACCAGTGTGGTGTTCCCGGGGGCGGACGCCGTCGTGACCAGCGCCCCGCCCCGCCGGGCGCCCGTGCCGACCGACACGTGACCGACGTCCCGTGACCATGGACACCACCGGTGCACTGGTCGGCTACGCCACGGCCGCCGGGTCGACCCGGGGCGTGGCCGAACGGATCGCTGCCCGGCTCCGCCGGTCCGCCGTGCCGGTGACCTGCCTGCCACTCGGTCCCGACGTGGCACCGGAGGACTTCGGTGCCTGGGTGCTGGGCAGCGCGGTGCACGGCATGGCGTGGCTGCCGTCGGCGCTCGACTTCCTCCAGCGCGCGGCCGAGGTCCCCGCACGGCCGTGCTGGGCGTTCAGCGTGGGAGGCATGGCGCCCGCGGGACCGCTCCGCCGGCGGATGGTCGCGCAGGAGCTGCGCCGGGTGCAGCGGGGGTTCCCGCCGCACCTCGTCGTCCGGGACCACCAGCTCTTCGTGGGCGTCGTGGACACCAGCCAGGTGAACGCGGCCGGCCGGGCCTGCTGGCGCGCGGTCGGGGGCCGCCCGGGTGACCAGCGCGACTGGCCGGCGATCGACCGCTGGGCGGCGGAGGTGGCCGCCGGTCTGCAGGCTCACCAGCGGACGGGCCCGGGCACGACCTGACGTCCCCGGGCCACGGGACCTCCGGCTCTCCCCCGGCGCCTCCCGGCGGACCAGGCTCGGCGGGGCCCAGCCGCCCAGGGCACTGATCGCGCACGCCGGTGTCGAGCAGGCCCTGGACCCGGCGCTCGCCGGAGAGACGGCTGGGTGGTCCGGGCGAGGGCGGGCAGCTCCGGAGGGCGTCCCCGGTGCCAACGTGGCCGGGTACCCGGACGGCGTCGTGCCCGTGCGGCACTTCGCCGGCCGGGAGCAGGCCCAGGTCACCCTCGGCCGGGAGGAGACCGACGGCACCGTGCTCGCCCTGCTCGCCACCGCCGGAGCCTCCCCGTTGGAGGACCTGGCCTGCGGCGAGGCGCTGAGCGCCGTGCTGCTCACCGCGACGCGCTGGGGCGTGGCCAGTGACCCGATCAGCCAGCCCCTGGAGGTGCCCGCGACCCGGGCGGAACTGCGCCGGGCGATCCTCGGTGGCGAGGGAGAGCCGCAGCTGCTGCTGCGGCTGGGGTGGGCCTCGATCAGCGCCGACCCCGTCCCGCGCACCGGACGCCGCCCGGTGGACGAGACCATCCGGTCACTCGACGCGCCGTGGGAGCCGCCCGCCCACCGCTGACCGTCCTCGACCGGGCCGGCGGGAGGGTCGACCGGGGAGGTGGTGCGGACGGTCCCGTCCCGCTGCGCCGCCTCGTGCAGCGCTCAGAACAGACGCCCGGCCCGGGACCCGACCAGGGCCACTGGTCCCGGGGCTCGACGTCCGGAGGACCTTCCGTCCGACCCGACATCGGCGCAGCCTCCCTCGGTGTGACCGCAGTGATCTCGGTGTCCGGTCTGGTGAAGACGTTCGGCCGCGCCCGCGCCCTCGACGGGTTGGACCTGGAGGTGCGGGCCGGAGAGGTGCACGGTTTCCTCGGTCCGAACGGGTCGGGGAAGTCCACGACCATCCGGGTCCTGCTGGGGATGCTGAGACCTGACGCCGGCCACGTCCAGCTGCTGGGCGGGGACCCCTGGCGGGACGCCGTCGCGCTGCACCGGCGGCTGGCCTACGTGCCCGGCGACGTCACGCTGTGGCCGACGATCAGCGGCGGTGAGGTCATCGACCTGCTCAGCCGGCTGCGCGGCGGCACCGACGCCCGACGGAGGGCCGAGCTGCTGGAGCGCTTCGACCTCGACCCACGGAAGAAGGCGCGGACCTACTCGAAGGGGAACCGGCAGAAGGTGGCCCTGGTCGCCGCTCTCGCCAGCGACGTGGAGCTCCTGGTCCTCGACGAACCCACCTCGGGCCTGGACCCGATCATGGAGGCCACCTTCCAGGCCTGCATCCACGAGGCCCGAGCCGAGGGGCGCACCGTGTTGCTGTCCAGCCACGTCCTGGCCGAGGCGGAGGCGCTGTGCGACCGGTTGTCGATCATCCGACTCGGCCGCACCGTGCAGAGCGGCACGCTCGGCGAGCTCCGCACGCTGACCCGCACGTCGGTCACCGCCGAGACCGTGCGCCCGGTGGACGGGCTGGCCGGCCTCCCCGGGGTGCACGGTCTCGTCCGGAGCGACGGCCGGGTGAGCTTCGACGTCGACGGTGAGCACCTCGACCTGGCGGTCCGGCGGCTGACCGAGGCCGGGTTGCGCAGCCTGGTCAGCGCCCCGCCGACGCTGGAGGAGCTGTTCCTGCGGCAGTACGGCGACGAGCTGACCGCCGACGACGGCGGTCGGGCGGGGAGCGGGCCGGCATGACCGGCACACTGGTCGGTGCTGGCGTCCTGTTCCGGTTCGCCCTGCGGAGGGACCGGCTCCGGCTGCCTGTCTGGCTGCTGGCCGGCGGAGCCCTGGTGGCCACCCAGTCCACGTCCAACCAGACCTTCTACCGCACGCCGGAGTCGCTGGCGGCCTACCGCGCGTCGGCCGGCAGCAACGCGGCGAGCATCGCCTTCTCCGGGCCGCCGGTGGGGCTGGACACCGTGGCCGGGACCGTCGCCTTCGAGATCTCCAGCACGCTGGTGCTGCTGACCGTCCTGATGGCCATGTTCACCACCGTGCGGCACACCCGCGCCGACGAGGAGAGCGGCCGGACCGAGCTCCTGAGGTCGACGCAGGTCGGGCGGCACGCACCCCTGGCGGCAGCCACGCTGCTCTCGGTGCTGGCCTGTGGCGCGATGGCGGTCGCGATCGCAGCCGGAGCCGCCCTGACCGGTCTGGCCGTCCCCGGATCGGTGCTGCTCGGCGCCGGCACGGCCTCGGTCGGGCTGGTCTTCGTCGGCGTCACCGCGGTCTGCGCCCAGCTGACCGGCGTCACCCGCGGCGTGTACGGCCTGGTGGGCGGGCTGCTCGGGGTCGCGTTCGTGGTCCGGGCGGTCGGGGACGTCACCGGCAACGGGCTGTCCTGGGCCTCACCGATCGGCTGGGCGCAGGCCACCCATCCGTGGTCGGCCGACCGCTGGTGGCCGCTGTTGCTGACGCTGGCCGCCACACCGCTCCTGCTGCTGACCGCACGCCGACTGCTCGACCGGCGCGACCTGGGCGCCGGTCTGCTGCAGCCACGACCCGGCGCGGCCACCGCCCCGCGGGCGCTGTCCAGCCCGCTCGGGCTGGCCTGGCGGCTGCACCGCGCCGCACTGCTGGCCTGGGCCATGGGGGTCGCCCTGCTCGGGTTCGTCTACGGCGGACTCGCTGAGTCGGTGGAGACCCTGATCGGCGACAACCCCGATGCCCAGGTCTTCCTCGGCGCCAGCTCCACCGCCGACCTGGTCGATGCCTACCTCGGCGTCACGTTCCGGGTGACCGCCCTGCTGGTGGCCGGCTACGCCGTCTCGGCGACCTGTCGGGCACGCGCCGAGGAGACCTCCGGGCGGGCAGAGCCGGTGCTCACCGCCGGGGTCAGCCGGACCCGCTGGCTGGGCAGCCACCTCACGGTGGCCCTCGCCGGTGCCACGACGCTGCTCGCGCTGGGCGGGCTGGCCACCGGGATCAGCCGTGCTCTGGTCACCGGGGACGCCGCGGACGTGCTCCGCCTGACCGGCGCTGCGCTGGCCCACGCCCCCGGGGTCTGGGTGGTGGCAGGGCTGGCCGCAGCGCTGATCGGCGCAGCGCCCTCCGCGGCAGTGCCGGCCGCCTGGTCCGTCTTCGGACTCCTGCTGGTGGTCACGATGTTCGCGGAGCCCTTCGACTGGCCGGGCTGGATCAGCGACCTGTCACCGTTCGCCCAGACTCCCGCCGTGCCGGCCGAGGCCTGGGCGGTGGCCCCGCTCCTCGTGCTGGGCACGCTGGCCGGGGTCCTGGTCGCCGTGGGCCTCGCCGCGTTCCGGCGGCGCGACATCGAGACGGCGTGAGGGTCACCGGCGCCGGCTGAACGGCCACCAGCGGCGCCGGGGGGCCGTTCCTGGGGCCGTCGCCCGACGACCTCCGGCGGGAGCCGCGGGCGGCGCCTCGCTCGGGGGCACTGCAGACGCGGTGTGGCCCCCGGAGTGGTGGGCCCCGGAGTGGTGGGCCTCGCGGGTACGGGACTCGGCGAGGTAGTGCTGCACCGCGCCGGGCGTCCCCCGGTGGCCGCGAGCCGCGACGTCGTGCCGGGCCTCCCACTCGGCGGCCACCTTCTCCGCCGGCGACATGGCCAGCGGATCGGGAGCCGGGTGCCGTCGCGGGTCCTGTGGGCCGGAGCCCTCCGATGCGGTCACGGTGTCCCCTCCTCGAGGGATGCGGGTGGCTGTGCCGTCCACGGTCGGCCGAGGACCGCCCCCGGGGCGAGGGCGGTACGGCTCGGGGATCGAGGACCAAAGCCCTCGCCCGGGAGGCGGCCCCCGCCCGCACGATCGACGTCAGGGCCGGTCCCGGCCACGTCTGCACCCAGGAGCACCGATGCGCACGCACTCCCCTTCCGTCGTGGCCGGGGTGGACGGCTCGGAGCCGGCTGCCGCCGCCGCCCGCGCCGCAGCTCTCGAGGCCGACCGCCGCAGGCTCCCCCTGCGCCTGGTCCGCGCGTTCCACTGGCCGGCCGGTGACCTGCCCGGACTGCCCGATGCCCACCAGGCGTGCGCCGCCGCCCGGCGCTCGGCGAACGCGGACCTGGAACGGCTGCGGCGCGGCCTCGTCTCCCACCTGCCCGAGTGGGCGATCAGCGTCGAGCTGCTCGACGGTCGACCGGAGACGGCGCTGTGCCGGACCACGCAGCCGGGCGACCTGCTCGTGGTCGGCGCGAGCGGCCTGACCTGGGGCGCCGGCGACGTGCTCGGGTCCGTGGCCGAGGCGGTCGCGGCCACGGCCAGCTGCCCGGTGCTGGTGCACCGCAGCCCGGACCCCCTCGGCCGCCGTCGCGCCGGTGTGGTGGTCGGCGTCGACGGGGCGGCCGGCACCCGCGAGGTGCTCGACGCGGCGGCGACCGAGGCGCAACTGCGCGGGGAACCGCTGCACGTCGTGCACGCCTGGCGCCAGCTGACGGAGGACGCCGTCCACCCGCTGCGCTGGAGGCTCGACGCCCAGGCCGGCACCGATGCCGGGTCCGCGGCGGTGGCGCCCCACGTGGCCGAGCTCCGGCGGCGTCACCCGGATCTCACGGTCGACACGGAGGTCCGGCGCGGGCGCGTCGGTCAGGTCCTCGTCGAGGCCACCGCGAGCACCTCGTTGCTCGTCGTGGGCCGCCGGGACATCGCCGACGGTGGCCCCGGCGCCACCGTCCACTCCGTCCTGCACCGGGTCGAGGTGCCCGTCCTCACCGTGCCGGTGCCGGCCCCCGCAGGTCGCCCGGCGGGGTCACCCGGCCGCTCGGTGGCGTCCGTGGCCGGCCCGCTCGGGGGCTGAGGCGATCCGGTGCGCGGACGTCGGTCGGGTCCTTCGTCCCCGGCCGGGAGGACCGGTGGCCCGCGCGGACGGGCGGCGTGGTGCGGAGGCTCGGGTCACGAGGAACCCACGGAGGCAGCGATGAACGGCTGGACGACACCCGGTCCGACGGCGGCGCTCGACGAGCGCATGCAGGCGCTGGAGGACGCTGCCGACGCCGCGATGCTCGCGCCCTCGGTGCACGGCAGTCAGCCCTGGACCCTCGTGCTGCACCGGGACCGGATCGAGCTCCGGGCCGACCGGTCCCGCCAGCTGCGCAGCCTGGACGCGCCCGGCCGTGAGCTCACGCTGAGCCTGGGGGCCGCGCTGCTCAACATCCGGGTGGCGCTCGCGGCCCGGGGCTGGGCCGTGGACGTGGCTCGCTTTCCCGAGCCGGCCGACCCGGACCGAGCTGCCGTGGTGCGGCCGGGTCCCGGAGCTCCCGAGACCGGCCTCCCGCAGCTGGCCGGTGCCGTGGAGGAGCGGCGGACCAACCGCCGCGGCTTCCTCGACGAGGAGGTCCCGGACGAACTGCTCGCCCACCTCGGCGCCGTCGCCGCGGCGGAGGACGCCGTCCTGGTGCCCGTGCTCTCCGACGAGCACCGCCGGCTCGTCGCCCGGCTCACCCGCGAGGCCGACGCCCTGCAGGCCGACGACCCCACCTGCATCGCCGACCGGGCACGCTGGCGGGCCACGCACAGCGCGCCCGGCAACCGCACGTCGGAGCCCGATCGGTTCACGGTCGACAGCGAGAGCGGGCAGGATCGGACCTTCGTGGTCCTGGCCACGAGGGCCGACGACCCGCTCGCCTGGCTGCGCGCCGGCGAGGCGCTGGAGCGGGTGCTGCTCACCGTGCACCGGCTGGGCTGGCGGGCCAGTCCGATGAGCCAGGTGATCGAGGTGCCGACCACCCGAGCCGCCCTCCGCTCGGCGCTGAGCTGGGAGGACCACCCCCAGGTGCTGGTGCGCCTCGGGTACGCCGCGGGCGCGATTGCGCCCCGGCGGCTGCGGCACGACGTCGTCCGCAACAGCCTCCGGCCGCCCGGGGCCGCCGTCCGGGACGGGGGACGGAGCCTAGCCCGGACGCCGGGCGGCGCCGGACCCCGACCGGTCTCCGACGGACGAGGAGGGACGACGTGGACATGACCAGCCGCTTCCCACCGATCGTCGTGGGCGTGGACGGGTCCGGCCCGGCCGCCGCCGCCGCCGGCGCCGCCGCCGAGGAGGCCCGCCGGCGGCTGCTCCCCCTGCGCCTGGTGCGGGTGCTCCCCGGCTCCCAGGCCAGCGAGCCAGGCCCCTCGCCCCGGCAACCGGTCCAGCTGGGTCCACGTCGCGCCGCCGTCACCGAGCTCACGGCGCTGCGCCGCTCCCTCGCCCACCACCTCCCGGGCGGCCGGATCGGTGCCGCGATCGCCACGGGCCCTCCGGTGTGGGTGCTCCTGCGCGAGGCGGCGTCAGCCGAGCTGCTCGTCCTGGGTGCCTCCGGTGCCGACCATCCCGGACCGCACGTCGGGGCGGTGACCAGCGCGGTGGCCCAGCGGTCCCCCTGCCCGGTGCTCGTGGTCCCCCCCGGGCCACCCGCGCCGGCTGCCGCGCCGGTGGTGGTCGTGGTGGACGGCGGGCCGGGTACCCAGCGGCTGCTGTCCGCAGCGGTCCTCCAGGCGTCCACCCGCAGCACCTGCCTCGACGTCGTCCCCTGGTCATGCGCCGCGGACGACGCGCCCCCGGACCTGACGACGCTGCTCCGGGACGTGGCCCGGACACACCCGGCCGTCTCTGTCCGGCTGCGCGATCCGGTGGGCCCGGACCCTGCGGCGCTGACCGGGGCCGCCCGCGGTGCCGCACTGCTCGTCGTGGGCCGCCGTGACCAGGAGGGGACGCCGGACTCCCCTGCCGTGCGGCCGGTGCTGGCGGCGGCACCGACGTCGGTGCTGGTCGTCCCCCTCGCCCCGACGACCGTGACCGGACCCGCGCCGATCCGCGCCCTGCACGTGCCGGTGGTGCAGTCCTGACCGCCGAGCCCGGACGGCGGGGCGACATGCCGAGGGGGAGCGCCGGACCCACGGGAGCGCGGGCCGGCAGGGCTGTTGCCCGGCGACCGGTGCTGCGATGCTCGCGGTCATGGACCCGCCACCCGGACCAGCGCGCGCGGCCGGCGACGACCGGGCCGACTCACCGCTGGCCGGCATGCGGTTGACCGAGCTGCTCGGCGAGGTCCAGGAACGGCTGCAGACGGTCGCCCGCACCCAGGAGCGCGTCCAAGACCTGCTGGACGCCTTCCTCAGCGTCTCCGCCGGCCTGGACCTGGACACCACGCTCCGCCAGATCGTCGACGCCGCGACCCGGCTGGTCGACGCCCAGTACGGCGCGCTCGGGGTCCTCGCCCCGGCGGGCGGGCTGGGCGCGTTCATCACGGTCGGCATCGACGACGAGCAGCGCGCCCGGATGGGCCACCTGCCCGAGGGGAAGGGGGTGCTGGGCCAGCTGATCACCGACCCGCACCCACTGCGCATCGCAGAGCTGAGCGGGCATCCCGCATCGGTCGGCTTCCCCCCGGGGCACCCCCCGATGCGAACCTTCCTCGGCGTGCCCGTGCTGGTCCGCGGCACGGTGTACGGCAACCTCTACATGACCGAGAAGCGCGGCGGCGGCCAGTTCACCGCCGAGGACGACGCCGTGCTGGTCGCCCTGGCCGGAGCCGCCGGCATCGCGATCGACAACGCCCGGCTCTACGAGGAGGGCGAGCTCCGGCGCCGGTGGCTGGCCGCGGTCGGGGACGTCCGGTCGATGCTGTTGAGCGGCATGGCCCCCGACGACGCTCTGGAACTCGTGGTGCGGCGCGTCGCCGACCTCACCGAGGCCGACGGCGCGTGGCTGGTGCGGGGTCCGCACCCGGCGGACGGCACCTACGAGGTCCGGGCCCAGACCGGGGACGGGCTGGTCGACATCACCGGCCGGCACTTGCACCCGAACGACGCACCGGCGCTGCTGGCCGTCGTCTCCTCCGGGACCGTGGCGACCCTCGACATGGCCGGCCTCCCCTACGACGGGCCGAACGGGCACGTGCCCTGGGGGCACACGATCGGGGTGCCATTGCGCGCGACCGACTCCCAGGCGGCTGTGGTGATCGCCGCCCGACGCGGCGGCGAGCCGCCCTTCGAGCCGGCGGTGGGCCCGCTGATCAGCGAGTTCGCCGACCAGGTGGCGCTCGCCCTGGACATGGCGGCCCGCCAGCAGGTCGCCCGGCGGCTGGACGTCTACGAGGACCGGGACCGGATCGCCCGCGACCTGCACGACCACGTCATCCAGCGGCTGTTCGCCGCCGGCCTCAGCCTGCAGGCCGCAGCCACCCGGGTGCCGGACGACCTCGTCGGGCAACGGCTGCGTCAGGTGGTCGACCAGCTCGACGAGACCGTCCGCGACATCCGCACCACCATCTTCGACCTGCACACCACCGACGGCGCCGACCACTCCGAGAGCCTGCGCCGGCAGGTGCTGGACGTCGTGACCGAGACCGCCGGCGAGCACCTGCGGTCGACCGTGCGGATGTCCGGCGCCGTCGACAGCCTCGTCACCGGTGACCTGGCCCTCGACGTCACCGCGGTCGTCCGCGAGGGGGTCAGCAACGCCGCCCGGCACGCCGGCGCCGGCACGTCACGGTCACCGTGGACGTCGCCGACGCCGTCATCGTCGAGGTCCGCGACGACGGCCGCGGCATCGACCCCACCGTGGCCCGCAGCGGCCTGCGCAACCTGGCCGAACGAGCCCGGCGGCGGGGCGGGGACTCGGTCGCCCAGCCGCTGCCTGAGGGCGGCACGCTGCTGCGCTGGCACGCCCCCCTGCCGATACGCGACGACTGACGAGGGGGCCGGAGCCCCGGGTGTCAGGCGCTGGTGGGGGACGGACCCGAGCCCCTCTGCTCGGTGGCCAGAATCGCCGCCTGGGTCCGCCGCTCCAGCCCCAGCTTCGCCAGCAGGTGGGACACGTAGTTCTTGATCGTCTTCTCGGCCAGGAACATCCGCTCGCCGATCTGCCGGTTGGTCAGCCCCTCCCCGATCAACTCCAGCACCGTGCGCTCCTGGTCACTGAGGGAGGCCAGCGGGCCTGCCGGCTCGGCCGCTCGGCGCATCCGTCTCAGCACCGCGGCGGTGGCCATGGGGTCGAGGAGGGAACCGCCGGCTGCCACGGTGCGCACCGCGCTGACCAGGTCCTGGCCCAGGATCTGCTTCAGCAGGTAGCCCGAGGCGCCGGCCATGATGGCGTCGAAGAGGGCCTCGTCGTCGCTGTAGCTGGTCAGCATGAGGACCTTGAGGTCCGGCATCTTGGAGCGGAGCTCCCGGCAGACGTCGACCCCGCTGCCATCGGGCAGCCGCACGTCCAGGACGGCGACGTCCGGCCGGAGGGCGGGCACCCGGGCCAGCGCGCCGGACGCGTCCTTCGCCTCGCCCACGACCGTGATGCCCGGGTCGGTCTCCAGCACGTCGGCGACACCGCGCCGGACGATCTCGTGGTCGTCGAGCAGGAACACCCGGATCGCCGGTCCGGCATCGTCGGTGGTGGTCACAGGCGCACCCGTCCTCCTGGCCGCGTGCGCGGCCGCGACGTCGCCCAGAGCCTGCTGGGCGTCCAGGACCGACAGTAGGTGCCGACCGGCACCACCGGATCGGGGTCGAAGGTCCCGACCCGGTGGTGCCACCGTCCCGCGGCCCCGGCACGGGACCTGGGTCCCGCGGCGAGAGGACGAGTGACCGCGGTGGAGCGGTGGTGCGCGACCGACGCTGGGACCGATGCCCGCGACTGGTGCCGGTGCCGCGTGCAGCCGGTGGAGGAGGACCGATGACGCACTCACCCGAGGGCTGGTGGCTGGACGAGGACGAGCACGGGGTGACCGCGCGGAGGGAGCACCGAGCGGTGGCGCACGTGGAGGTGGCGGACGAGGGGGCCACCGTCCAGCTGGTCTTCTGGCTCGACGAGGGGCTCCCCCGGCAGCTGGGGACCGCTCTCGCCCGGCGGGCCTTCGCGCGGCCCGCGCTGGGCACCCGACGGCCGGTGGCAGTGGCGCTCCCGCACCGGGAGACGGACCTGCTGCAGGAGGTGCGGGCCCACGTCGCCGAGGCGCACACGCACGTCGCGGGCACCACCTGCCTGGTCGACGGCCGGATGCGCTGAGTCCACCCGGGCGACCGGCGTAGACCGCTTGACCGCGGGGACGCAGCTCCGGTCAGCCGCGGCCCGAAGGGCGCCCGAGATGGCGACCAAGGTCCCTGCCCCGAACCGGCCCCCCGCGCGACGGTGGAGCCGCGCACACCCACCAGGAGGAGGAACGATGAGCACGCTGCAGCACCGCGACGAGGAGCCCACCGCCGTCATGTCCCCGTTCGCACGGCTCGACCGGGTCTTCGAGGAGTGGATGCGGACGATGCCGATGCGCCGCGCGTTCGGCATGACCTGGGAGCCGCAGGGCGAGGACGTGATCAGCGTCGACGAGTACCGCGCCAAGGGCTGAACCGATCCGCTGCGGTCCGGTCGGGCGACCGGGCGGACCGCGGCACACCGTGCACGCATCTCCCAGGAGTCCGCCATGACCAGCTCCCCTGCCTCCCGCCCGAGGATCGTCGTCGGTGTCGACGGGTCCCCCTCCTCCACCCAGGCGCTGCGCTGGGCGCTCAGCCAGGCGGCGCTCGCCGGCGGTGAGGTGCACGCCGTCAGCGTCTGGCACCTGCCCACGACGGCCGGGTGGGAGACCGTGCTGGACGCTGTCGACTGGGCGGGCAACGCCCGCCTCGCGCTGGACACCGCCCTGGCGGCCGCCGCGCCCGACGGCGCACCGCAGGTGAACCGGCACGTCGTCGAGGGTCATCCCGCCAGGGCGCTGGTCGAGGCGGCCGCCGACGCCGACCTGTTGGTGGTCGGCAACCGGGGGCGCGGCGCCTTTTCCGGGATGCTGCTGGGCTCGGTCGGGCTCCACGTGCTGGCCCACGCCCCGTGCCCGGTCGTCGTGGTGCACGGCGATCGGCTGCCCAGCGGGCACGAGACGGCCGCCGCGACCACGGCCGCCCGGTGAACGGGCGCTCGCGCCTGGGCCAGATCGGGCGTCGCCGTGGCGGGCACGCGCGACGATGGCAGGACCTGACCGCCGGCCAGCAGACCGCCGTCCTCGTGCTCGGCTCCGTGCAGCTCTCCCTCGCGGCGTCGGCGTGGGCGGACCTCGCCACCAGCCCCGCCGAGCAGGTCACCGGCAGCAAGCTGCGCTGGGCGCTGCTGATCGCCGTGAACTGGGTCGGTCCGCTCTCCTGGTTCCGCTGGGGTCGCCGCGACCGCCGGGCGGCCACCAGGTGAGGGACGCCCGGCAGGTGCCGGCCGCCGCCCGGCGCGTCCGGGAGGAGTGGGACCGGCTGTCCATCGGGAGGACGGCGACAGAGGGCTTCGACCCTGGGATGCTCGCCGGGCTCCCGGAACCGGCCCGCCGCTGGCTCGGTCATGCCATCGCTCCGGGCACGCCGCTGTGGGAGACCGTCGAGCTGCGCATGGAGGGGCAGATCCGGCTGGGCAGCTGGCGGCCGTTCAGCGCCCGGCAGGTGCTCACCCCGCCATCGGGGTTCATCTGGGCGGCGCGGGCGCGGGTCGCCGGCCTGCCGGTGACCGGCTACGACCGGTACAGCGGGGCCACCGGGGAGATGCGGTGGCGGTTGCTCGGTGTGCTCCCGGTGCTGTCCGCCAGCGGCCCGGACGTGTCCCGGAGCGCCGCCGGCCGGCTGGCGGGGGAAGCCGTCCTCCTGCCGACGGTCTTCCGGCACGCCGACTGGACAGCGGGTGACGAGCCCGACACGACGGTCATGTGCTGGCGACTGGCCGGATCGGACGAGCGCACCACGCTGCGCATCGGCGCCGACGGACGCCTGCTGGACGCCGTGCTGCAGCGCTGGGGCAACCCGGGCGGCGCCCCGTACGGCCGCCACCCCTTCGGCGTCGCCGTCGAGGCCGAGGCGACCTTCGGTGGCATCACCCTCCCGTCGGTGCTGCGCGCCGGCTGGTGGTGGGGCACCGACCGGGCCGCCGAGGGGGAGTTCTTCCGGGCCCGCATCACCTCCGCCACCTTCTCCTGACCTGTCGTGCGACCACTCCCCGGGGATCAAGGGCCCGACGGGTCCGCCCGCACCGGGGAGTCCGAGGCGGTGGCGAAGGACCCGGTTGCGCCGGCTCGGCCGGCCAGGCGTCGGGCAGCCCTACGTGACCAAGGGCTCTCCTCGGCACGGTCGTCGGTCCGGTCGTCCCGGGGTCGTTGTGCAGCATCGCCGGCAGCGCCCCCCGGCGAGGCTGGACGCGTCCCTTCCCGACCTCTCGTGAGGTGAGATCCGTGCACACCACCACTCGCAACATCGTCGCGACCGTGCTCGTCGCGTTGATCCTGGTGCCCTACATCGGCTACCTCGTCGCTGATGAGATGCCGTTCATCAAGGACCCCCGCGGCATGGCGGCCACCGGCCTGGTCCTCGGCATCGCCGCCGTGCTCGTCGCCGGCCGCGACGTGTTCGCGGCCGGACCACGTCACCGCGCGGCCCTGGCCAGCGGCGTGGTCGCCCTGGCGCTCGGCATCGCCGCGCTGTGGGCCGAGACCAACGAGACCCTCCTCGCGGCGTTCATGGCCGCCATCGTGGTGACCTGGGCCCTGGGCGAGCTCGCGGCCGGGCAGGCGGAGCACCGCGACCAGCAGGTCGTGGGCCGGTACAGCTGACGGGCCGGCCCACCTCCATCCACGCCGCCGGACGGCGGACCCGCGTGGCGGGCCACCGTCCGGCGGACACGGGCACCCGGGCCGCCGGAACCGCCGCCCGGGCTGTCGTCGCCCCCTCCGGAGCCTCGGGGCGACGCCTCCCCCGCCCCACCTCGAAACGGAGATCGCCATGGACGCCGCCGTCGTGCTCCCCGGACACGTCCCCGCCCGGATCGTCACCCGGTTCAGGGGCGACCGGCGATGAGGAGGACAGCGCTGCGCCGGTTGCCCGGCCTGGTGGCCGCCGTCGGCGCAGCCGTGGCGGCGACCGGCGTGCTCCGCCGTCCGACGGGAGAGCCCTTGCAGGTCGTGACGCCGCGGGGGCAGACCGTCCAGCTGGCCGGGGACGGGCTGTACCGCTTCGACACCGTCTTCACCGCGGCCGGCAACACCGGCGTCGACGCCGTCGTCCTCACCCTGGGTGTCCCGCTGCTGCTGGCCTCCTGGCTGCACCACCTGCGGGGCTCACCGCGCGGCAGCCTGCTGCTGACCGGTGCGCTGGGCCACCTGGCCTACGTCTCGGCCAACCAGGCGCTCGGGGTCGCCTACAACCCGCTGTACCTGGCCTATGTCGCACTGCTCTCCGCGAGCCTCGTCGGCTTCGCCGCCGCACTGGCCGCGACCGACCGGGCCGCCCTGCAGGCAGTTGCCGATGACGCCGGCCTGCCCCACCGGACCCTGTCCCGGTTCCTGATCACCTCGGCTGCCGTCACCGCCCTGGTGTGGCTGCAGCCCCTCGTCAGCGCGCTGCTCCAGGGAACGGCCCCAGCGCTGTTGGACGTCTACACGACGCCGGTGACGTACTCCCTGGACCTCGCGATCGTCGTCCCGGCTGCCGCCCTCGCGGGTCTCCTCGTCCGCCGTCGCGATCCGTTCGGGTACCTGATCGCAGCACCGTTGCTGGTCACCATCGTGATGCTGCTGCCCACGATCGCGCTCAGCACCCTGTTCCAGGCGCAGGCCGGGATCACCTTCACCGCCGCCGAGGTCATCGGGCCGATCGCCGGCTTCACCCTCCTCGGAGGCATCGGCGCCTGGCTGCTCGTCCGCCTCCTCCGCGCCGTCCCCGACGCGCCCGCCGGCCAGGAGGTGGCCGACCGTGTCCAGACGCCGGCCTGACGGACGGATCACCCCGGCGCTGCAGGGGGCCCTCGTCGCCGCCGTCGGGACCGGGTTCCTCGGCACGCGACTCCTGCACCTGCGGCGGAACTGGGGAGCCACGGCCGACGAGGTCCGCTCGACGCTGCCCGGCGACGACTTCGTCCCAGAGCCGGCGGAGCAGACCACGCTGGCGGTGTCGGTCGATGCCCCCGCCGAGCGCATCTGGGCGTGGTTGGTCCAGATCGGCCAGGACCGCGGCGGCATGTACAGCTACGACGTGCTGGAGAACCTGGTCGGCCTGGACATCCACAGCGCCCAGGAGATCCGGGACGAGTGGCAGCACCTGGCCGTCGGGGACCACGTCGTCGTGGTCCCCGAGGGCTTCGGCCCGATGCCGGACGGCTACTCGTTCACCGTCGCCCTGGCAGATCCCGGCCATGCACTGGTGCTCCGTCAGTCTCCGCCGGAGCACCCCTGGAACGGTGTCTGGTCCTTCCACGTCGCCCCTCGCCGTGACGGCGGATGCCGGCTCCTGTCCCGCATGCGCACCGAGGTCCAGCCGCAGTGGGGACGGCGGATCGCCACCCGGGTGCTGGAGCCGGTGACCCTGGTGATGACCCGCCGCATGCTCCAGGGGATCAAGGAGCGGGCCGAGCGCCCAGCTGCTGCACCCACTGCGTCGAGGGAGATGGCCCCGTGACCGGACTGACCCGGCACTCCCCGCCGCTGGCCGTCCAGGTGCGCGCCGAGGCGGCAGTGGCCGGCCAGCCGCTGACGGTCCGCCTCGCCGTCAGCCCCGCAGGACGGCGACCTTGAGCGCCCCCGAGGGCACTGGGTCGTCGAACAGGTCGTAGGCCCGCGGCACCTCGTCGCAGCCGAAGCGATGGGTGACCATGCGGCTCACGTCCAGCCGCCCGGCCCGCAGCATCGACAGCAGCAGCGGCGTCGACGTGGTGTCCACCAGGCCGGTCGTGATGGTGCTGTCCTTGATCCACAGCTCTTCCAGGTGCAGCGTCGTCGGCTTGCCGTGCACGCCGACGTTCGCGACCCGCCCGCCCGGCCGGACGACAGCGACCGCCATGTCGAACGTGGCCGGGATGCCCACCGCCTCGATCGTGACGTCGGCGCCCAGCCCACCGGTCCGTTCCCGGACCACCCCGGCCACGTCGTCGTCCGGTGGACCGCGGAGATCGGGGTCCTAGGTCCCGCGTCGCGTCGACGTTCGGGGCACTACGTCCCGGCACCGGACGACCGACTGCCTGGCCACGGCCACCCGGCGCAGGGCACGCTGGGGCCGGTCGACGGAGACGGGGGCCACGATGTGCGTCGGGCCGAACAGGGGTGCGCGGTGCTGCGCCCAGGGCGAAGGCCCCGGGTGACCGGCTGGCTGCTCCGGTACGAGGGGTGGGACCCCGAGGCGGAGGCGCTCCGCGAGACGCTCTGCGCACTGGGCAACGGCCGGTTCGCCACCCGCGCAGCGGCTCCCGAGCGACGGGCGGGGGGCGGCTGCTACCCCGGGACGTACGCCGCCGGGGTCTTCGACCGGCTGACCGACGTGATCGACGGGCACGAGGTGTCGAACGAGAGCATCGTCAACCTGCCGGACTGGCAGTCGCTGACCTTCCGCGCGGAGGACGGCCCGTGGCTGGACCTCTCCGCCGTGGCGGTGGAGGACTACGTGCAGGAGCTCGACCTCCGCCGCGGCGTGCTGACCCGCCGCTTCCTGATCGAGGACGACGAGGGGCGCCGCACCCGGATCGCCCAGCGGCGGCTGGTCTCCATGGCCGATCCCCGCCTCGCGGCACTGGACTGCACCCTCCTCGCCGAGAACTGGGCGGGCCGGCTCACCGTCCGCTCGGGCCTGGACGGTCGGGTGACCAACGACGGGGTGGCGCGCTACCGGGGGCTGGACGGCAGGCACCTGTCCGCGGTCGAGCCCGACGTCTGCGAGGAGACCGCCACGCTGACGGCGGAGACCCGGCAGTCGAGGACCCGGATCGGGATGGCCGCGCGGCACCGGGTGCTGGTGGAGGGGACGGTGCGGCCGACGGTCGCCGATCCGGTCCTGGAGAACGGCGTCGCCGCGGTCGACCTGGAGCTCGAGATGGAGCCCGGCCGTCCCGTCACGGTCGAGAAGCTCGCCGCTCTCTGTACGTCGCGCGACCCCGGCATCGGCGAGCCCGGCGAGGCAGCGGTCGACGAGATCGCCCGCGCCGGCACCTTCGGCGGCGTGCTGGCCCGGCACGAGCTCGCCTGGGACCACCTGTGGTTCCGCTGCGACGTGGAGATCGCCGGCTCCGCGCGCGCGTCGCTCGTCCTGCGGCTGCACGTGTTCCACCTCTTGCAGACCGTCTCCCCGCACAGCGTCGACCTCGACGTCGGCATCCCGGCTCGCGGGCTGCACGGTGAGGCCTATCGCGGACACGTCTTCTGGGACGAGATGTTCGTCCTGCCCTTCCTGAACCTGCGGCTGCCCGAGGTCGCCCGCGCCATGCTGCTGTACCGGTGGCGGCGGCTCCCTCAGGCCCGGGCCGCGGCACGGGCGGCCGGCCACCGCGGCGCGATGTTCCCGTGGCAGAGCGGATCGACCGGACGGGAGGAGTCACAGGCATGGCACCTGAACCCGCGGTCCGGCCGCTGGCTGCCCGACCACTCCCACCTGCAGCGGCACATCGGCCTGGCGATCGCCCACAACACCTGGCGCTACTACGAGGCCACCGGCGACGCCGACTTCCTCACCGAGCACGGCGCCGAGCTGCTCCTGTCGATCGCGGCGTTCTGGGGCGACCTGGCCACCTACGACCCGGTCGACGACCGGTTCGACATCTGTGGCGTGATGGGGCCCGATGAGTACCACGACGCCCTGCCGAGCCGCGACGAGCCGGGCCTGGACGACAA
Organism: Modestobacter sp. VKM Ac-2985; assembly: GCF_026967925.1. Taxonomy (GTDB): domain Bacteria; phylum Actinomycetota; class Actinomycetes; order Mycobacteriales; family Geodermatophilaceae; genus Modestobacter. The sequence goes on from NZ_JAPVBI010000003.1 coordinate 237,173, forward strand.
CGCCTACACCAACGTCATGGCGGCCTGGACGCTCACGCGGGCGCTCGAGTGCCTCGACGAGCTCCCGCCGGGACGGCGGCACGAGCTGCTCGACACCCTCGACATCCGCCGCGCGGACCTCGAGCGCTGGCAGCACGTCAGCCGCAAGCTCCGGCTCTGCTGGACCGAGGACGGCGTCCTGCTGCAGTTCCGCGGCTACGAGTCGCTGGAGGAGTTCGACTGGGCCGGCTACCGCGACCGGTACGGGGACATCAGCCGACTCGACCGCATCCTGGAGGCCGAAGGCGACTCGACCAACCGCTACAAGCTCTCCAAGCAGGCCGACGTCCTCATGCTCTTCCAGCTGCTGACCGCCGACGAGCTGTACGACCTCCTCGACCGGCTGGGCTATCCGCACGACCGGCAGACGATCCCTCGCACGATCGCCTACCACCTCGAACGCACCAGCCACGGCTCGACGCTGTCGAAGGTCGTGCACGCCTGGGTGATGGCCCGGTCGGACCGGCGGAAGGCGTGGGTCTACTTCCTCGAGGCGCTCGAGAGCGACATCGCGGACGTGCAGGGAGGCACCACGGGCGAGGGCATCCACCTGGGTGCCATGGCCGGCACCGTCGACCTGCTGGAACGCGGGTTCACCGGCCTGGAGACGCGCGAGGACGTCCTCGGGTTCGACCCCTACCTGCCCGATGCGCTGCACCGCATGCGGTTCCGGCTGCGCTACCGGCGGCACACCGAGATCGAGGTCGTGATCGACCACCGGACGCTGACGGTCGGCGGAACGGCCAGCAGGGCCACCGTGCTGCCCGTCCGGGTCCGCGACAAGGAGTTCCGGCTCGACCCCCGGGGCAGCCTGGAGATCCCGCTCCGCCGGCGCCGCACGGACTGAGCCTGGCAGCGTCTCGACCACCTCCCCACCCACTCGACGCCCGCCACTCGCCCCAGGTCACCAGGACGAAGGCCACTGTCCCGTCCCCGGGCCGATGCCGAAGCTGGAGCGATGACCCGCTCCGACCAGGTCGTTCCCTCTGCCCCGGCGCATCACCAGATGCCCGTCCACGAGGTCGTCGTGCGGCTGGGCACCCACCCGGAGACCGGTCTCACCGACGCGGAGGCCGCCCGCCGGCTGGACACCACCGGTCCGAACCTGCTGCCTCGCACGGACCGACGCGGTCCCTGGCGGCGGGTGCTGGAGCAGTTCCGTCACCCGCTGATCTACGTCCTGCTCGTCGCTGCCGTGGCGACCCTGCTGCTCGGCGAGTACGTGGACGGCGCGGTGATCATCGCCGTGGTGCTGGTCAACGCGGCCATCGGGTTCGTGCAGGAGAGCCGCGCAGAGGTGGCGCTGGAGGCACTGACGTCGATGGTGCGCACGGAGTCGACGGTGGTGCGGGAGGGGCGCCGGCACCGTGTCCCGTCGGCGGACCTGGTGCCCGGGGACCACGTCCTGCTGGAGGCCGGCGACCGGGTGCCGGCCGACCTGCGGCTCGTCGTCTCGCAGGAGCTGCAGGTCGACGAGTCCGCACTGACCGGGGAGTCCTCACCAGCGGACAAGGCGCCGGCGGAGCTGCCGCCGGACACCGACCTCGGGGATCGCGCCAACATGGGGTACTCGACCGGCCTGGTGACCAGAGGCCAGGGACGTGGGGTCGTCGTCGCGACCGGTGGTGACACCGAGATCGGGCGCATCCACCGGCTCGTCGGCGAGGCGAACGTCCTGCAGACGCCGCTCACTCGGAAGATCGACCGGTTCAGCCGGATCCTGACGGTGGCCATCCTCGCGCTGGCCGGGCTGACCTTCCTGCTGGGCACCATCCGCGGCGAGCCGGTCGCGGACATGCTCACCGCTGCGGTCGCCCTGGCCGTCGGGGCGATCCCCGAGGGCCTGCCGGCCGTGGTGACCATCACCCTGGCCATCGGCGTGGCCAGGATGGCGCGTCGGCGCGCGGTCATCCGGCGACTGCCCGCGGTGGAGACGCTGGGCAGCACCACGGTGATCTGCACGGACAAGACCGGCACCCTCACCGCCAATGCGATGACGGTGACGACGGTCGTCGCCGGGGGCCGGGAGTGGTCGGTGAGCGGCACCGGCTACTCCCCTCAGGGTGCGCTGGACCCGGCGCCGGACAGTCCCGCGCTGCGCGAGTGCCTGGTGGCCGGGGTGTTGTGCAACGACACCCGGCTGACCGGACCGGCGGACGCACGAACGGTCGTCGGGGACCCGACCGAGGCGGCGCTCCTGGTCGTGGCGGAGAAGGCCGGCCTGGACGCCGGCGACCTGCACGAGCAGCTCCCGCGGTGCGACGCCGTCCCGTTCGACTCCGACCGCCGGTACATGGCCACCCGGCACCGGCACCCCGACGGCCGGGAGGTCGCCTACGTCAAGGGGGCCGTCGAGCGCATCCTGGCCATGAGCTCGGCCCAGCTGCAGGCCGACGGTTCGACCGTTCCCCTGGACCCTGCGGCCGTGCACGCGCGGACCGAGGAGATGACCGCCGATGCGCTGCGGGTGCTGGCGTTCGGCCGCGTCGACCTGCCGCCCGGCACCGCGTCGTTGACCCCGGAGCTGCTGGAGGACGTCGTCCTCCTGGGGCTCCAGGGCATGGTGGACCCGCCGCGGCCGGAGGCCATCGACGCCGTCGCCGCCTGCCGGTCGGCCGGCATCCAGGTCAAGATGATCACCGGCGACCACGCCGGCACGGCCCGCGCCATCGCAGAGCGCTTCGGCCTCGGAGAGGACGGGCACCCCGACGTCGTCACCGGTCGGGAACTCGCCGCGCTCCCGCCCGGGGACCTGCCTGCCCTGGCCCTGCGGACGGCGGTGTTCGCCCGCGTCGACCCGGAGCAGAAGCTGCGGCTGGTGGAGGTCCTGCAGGCGCAGGGGCACGTCGTGGCGATGACCGGGGACGGGGTCAACGACGCCCCCGCGCTGCGCCGGGCCGACATCGGTGTGGCCATGGGGCTCGGCGGCACCGAGGTGGCGAAGGAGGCCGCCGACATGGTTCTCACCGACGACGACTTCGCCACGATCGAGGCAGCCGTCGAAGAAGGTCGCGGGGTCTTCGACAACCTGCGGAAGTTCATCACCTTCATCCTGCCGACCAGCTTCGGCCAGGGCCTGGTGATCCTGGCCGCGGTCGCGCTGGGCACCACGCTGCCGATCCTGCCGGTGCAGATCCTGTGGGTGAACATGACGACCGCCGTGGCGCTCGGCCTCGCCCTGGCCTTCGAGCCGCTGGAGGAGGGGATCATGCGACGCCCGCCGGTCCCGCCGTCCCGGCCGTTGCTCACCGGGGAGCTGGCCGGCCGGATCGTGCTCGTCTCGACGCTCATGCTGGTCGGAGCGTTCACCCTCTTCGAGTGGACCCTCGCCCAGGGCGCAGAGCTCCCCGCCGCCCGCACCGTGGCGGTGAACGTCTTCGTCGTCGTCCAGGTCGCCTACCTGCTCACCTGCCGCTCGCTCGACCGTTCCGTGCTCTCCATCGGCCCGTTGCGCAACCGCTGGGTGCTGGCCGGGATGACCGCGATGCTGGGGCTCCAGCTGCTGTTCACCTACGCCCCCTGGATGAACACGCTGTTCCACAGCGCTCCGATCGACCCGGTGTGGTGGCTGTGGACCACCGGCGTCGGGGTCGTCGTGTTCCTGGTGATCGAGACGGAGAAGTGGGCCCGCCGGCGCGTCGGGACCCGGTAGTGCGACCGGTAGCGGGACGTCGCCGGAGCCGCCGCGGCACGACGGGAGGCCCGCCGGTGCAGCCAGGGTCCCGATCCGCACGACGACCGCTCCCGCGGCACGGCGGCCACCGGCACCCGGTACGGACGGCGCAGCCACCGCCACCGGCGGCCAGAGGTCCTCGGCCGGCGAGGTCCCTCGCCCCTGCCGTCTCCGGGGCGGCGAGCCGACCGTGGTGGCTGTGCCGGGTGCAGGGGGCGTCATGACCGACCGCCGGGGACGGCCGCGTCCGACGTGGCACCTCGGTGGCCACCGGAGGCACCCCTGCCTCGGGACCGGAGGCGTGGGCCTGGGGAGGTGCCGATGACCGCCGTCGAGGTGGAGCTGCTGCGCAAGGAGTACGGCCAGGTGGTGGCGGTGGACGACCTGTCGTTCACCATCGAGGAGGGCGAGGTCTTCGCACTGCTGGGTCCCAACGGTGCGGGGAAGACCACGACCGTCGAGATCCTGGAGGGCCACCGCCGGCGGACTGCCGGTCGGGTCCGCGTGCTGGGGCAGGACCCGCAGACCGGGGGACGGGAGTTCCGCGAGCGGATCGGGATCGTGCTCCAGGAAGCGGGGTTCGACGAGGAGTTCTCCGTCCGCGAGCTGATCAGGCTGCACCGTGGTCTCTACCCTCGCCGCCTCGGGGTCGACGAGGTGATCGACCAGGTCGGCCTCGCCGACAAGCGGGAGGCCCGCATCAAGACGCTGTCGGGCGGTCAACGCCGTCGGCTGGACCTCGCGCTCGGTCTGGTGGGGGCACCCGAGCTGCTGTTCCTCGACGAACCCACCACGGGCTTCGACCCCGCCGCTCGTCGTCGCGCCTGGGAGCTGCTGGAAGGGCTGCGCACCCTGGGCACGACCGTGCTGCTCACCACCCATTACATGGACGAGGCCGAACACCTCGCCGATCGGGTGGCGATCGTCGTCGCCGGCCGGCTGGTCGCCCTCGGCACGCCTGCCGAACTCGCTGCCGGGCAGCAGGCCGCCGTGGTCAGCTTCCGCCTGCCGGCGCAGGTGGCCGTCTCCGACCTGCCGCCGTTGGACGGCATCCCGGTCGCCGATGGTCTCGCCTGGGAACTGACCACGGCGCGACCCACCGCGGCACTGCACACGTTGACCGGTTGGGCGCTCGAGCGGGGACTGGAGGTGCCAGCGCTCTCGGTGCGCCACCCCTCCCTGGAGGACGTGTACCTGCACCTGGTGGGTGGACCGACGGGAGACGGCGAGTCGGCCGCCGTCGCTGCGTCGGCGGACGACTCGGTCCGTGACGGGCGATGAGCCGGCCCGCAGCCACCGGCAGCCGCGCCACGGGGCGACCGGGGACCGGCACGCTCCTGCTGGCCCAGCTCCGCTACACGGTGACCGACCTGTGGCGTTCGCGGGTGGTGCTCGTCTTCAGTCTCGTCCTGCCGCTGGTGTGGTTGCTCGTCATCGGCGCTGCCGCCGGCAACGACGTCCTGGACGAGGCGACCGGACTGCGCGTCATGCAGTTGGCGACGCCGAGCGCGATCGCCATGGGGGTGCTGTTCGCCTCCTACCCGCCGGTGGCCATCGGGCTGGCCGAGGCGCGCGAGCGCGGCGTCGCGAAGCGGTTCCGCGGCACACCTCTGCCTCCGTGGCTCTACGTGGCCGGCCGGATCGGCGGCGCAGTGGTGTTCGCATCTGCGGCGACCTCCCTCGCCGTCGCGGTCGGCGTCCTCGGCTTCGACGTGCAGATCATCGGCCGCACGGCACCGGCCACCGTCGTCACCGTGCTGCTGGGCATCGCCTGCTTCGCCGCTCTCGGGCTGGCGGTGGCAGCCCTCTCCCCCACGACGGCCGCTGCCCAGGCTGCTTCGGTCAGCACCGCCGTCGTCCTGGCGTTCGTCTCCGGCGTGTTCACCATCGGCGGTGAGCTGCCCTGGATGGCCACCGTGGGCAGGGTCTTCCCCCTCCGGCCCTTCGCCGAGGCCCTCCAGGACCAGTTCGACCCCTCCTCCCCCAGCGCCGGGTGGGACGTGGCCGGCTCTGCCGTCCTGCTCGTCTGGGGACTGATCGGGGCCCTGGTCGCCGCTCGTTTCCTCGCACCCGGCGAGCGGCGCAGCTCCTCCACCCGCCGGTCTGCCGCCCCGGGCAGCCCACCGGCCCCCGGCGCGACGGTCCCGCATCGGAGCGCAGGTCCCACGGCCGGGCGACGGCCGGGTGCAGTCCGCATGGTGCTCGACCAGGCGCTGGCCGCCGACCGGTCCACCTGGCGCGACGGTGGCTCCCTGTTCTTCGCCCTGGCCATGCCGGTCGGGCTGTACGCGCTGTTCGTCGCGATGGCGGGCGCCGACACCGTGGTCGACGGCGTGCCCTTCCCCACGCTGTTCGCCGCCAGCATGGCCGTCTGGGGCAGCGGGGTCACCGCCTTCCTCAACCTGCCCGAGTCGGTGGCCGCGGCCCGCGACCGCGGCGTCCTCAAACGGCTCCGGGGCACGCCGCTGGCCCCGTGGCAGTACCTGGCCGGCCGCACCGCGGCCGCGCTCTGGCTGTCCGTCGTCGTCGCGGCGCTGGTGCTCGTCATCGGCGCGGTCTCCTTCGACGTGCGCGTCCCGACGGCCGGCCTGCTCCTGGGCCTGCCGGTCCTGGCGGTCGGGACCCTCACCCTCGCCGCGTGCGGCTTCGTGCTGGCCGCGCTCCTCCCCGACGCCCGGTCGGTGGGTGCCGTCGGGCTGGTCGTGCTCCTGCCGCTGGCCTTCTTCTCCGACGTCTTCTTCCTCGGCGGACCGGAGTGGATGCGCAACGTGGGCGAGCTCTTCCCGCTGCTGCACTTCCAGAACGCGCTGACCCGGGCATGGGACCCGGCCGGCGCTGAGCTCGCGTGGAGCGATCTGGCGGTGCTCGTCGGCTGGGGCGTGGTGGCCGCCGCGGTCGCGATCCGGTCGTTCCGCTGGCAGCCACGGTCCGACGGGCGGTCATGACCGTCAGCTCGGATGGCTGCGCGGCGGCTGGGCGGTCTGAGCCCCGTCCCACGCGCGGCCCATCACGATCGGGGATGCGCGGAACGAGTACTCGTGGCGCACCGGGTGTCACGGTTCGGTGCTGCTGACGATCCCCCGTCCGGAGGACCCGTGCAGCATCAACGCCACCCCGCTGAGCAGTGACAGCGCGCCGGTGAGGACGAGCAGCGTCCCCAGCCCCAGGCTGGGGATGACCGCACCGGCGACGGCGGGTGCTGCGACCGAGATGACGGCTCCCACGACCAGACACCCGGTGAACGCCGTGCCTGCCCGGTCGGGCACCAGCTCGGCGGTCCAGACCGCGAGCACCGCCGACCCGGTCATGTACCCCACGCCGAAGACGCATGCCGAGACCGCCGTCGCGACCAGGGAGTCGCCGGCCAGCCCGAGCAGGGCCAGCGCAGCAGCCACCGCCACCAGGCACAGCGCCGCCACCCTGCTGCTGCCCAGTCGCTGCGCGACGGCCCCGGTCGCCACAGCGACCACGCCGGTGAGGCCGATGGCCGCGTAGAGGGCAGGGACGGCTGCCGCGGGGAGGCCGTCCCGCTGGAGGACGTCCGCGGCGTAGGTGAAGTAGATGACGATGGCCGCGAAGTAGACGAGGGAGTAGGCGGCCGGGACCCGCAGCTCTCTCACCAGGGACGAGGCGCCGCGCCGCCCGTCCGGGCGTGGCGCCGGCCTGGTGCTCGGGACCAGCCGGAGGTTCAGCACGGCCGCAGCCACGGCGGCGAGGGCGATGCCGCCCCAGACCAGGCGCCACGAGCCCAGTGCGGCGAGGGCGGCCAGACCCCCCAACGCGACCAGTCCGCCGCTGGTGCCGGTCGTGATGATCGCCAACGCCCGCGACTGCTGCCGCTGGCCCACCGTCCGCGTCACGATGTCGGAGTAGGGCGCCCAGACCCAGCCGCCCGCGCTGCCGGCCAGGACGGCACCGACGGCGAGCAACCAAGGGGACTGCGCGACCGTGACGATCACCGCCCCGAGCGCGCCGCAGACCCCGCCCACGGTCGTCGGGGCGCGGGCGCCGCGGCGAGTGGCGAGCGGCCCGGTGAGCAGCAGGCCCGCCAGGTAGCCGGCGAACGTGGCGCTGGCGACCAGGCCGAGCACCAGCTCGGACAACCCCAGCTCCCGCCGGATGTCGGGCAGTGTCAGGCCGTAGGCGTACCGGGCCATGCCGAAGGCGACCCCGACCACGGCCGCGCCGGCCAGGCCCACCCGAGCAGCTGGGGACAACGTCATGGACCCTCCTCGGATGCGGGATGCACGGGCGCCGCTTCCTGGCTCAGCGAGGTCGGCGTCGCACTGCGCTCAGCCTGACCGCTGCGGCGCGCTGCGGCCGTGGGCCTCCGGGGGGCACGTCACCTCTCCTCCGTGGCATCCGGCGTCCGGTCAGCTGCCCGGCTCGCTGGGCAGGGCCCCGCGGGCGACCGCCTGGACCAGCGTCTCGTGGTCCCGCTCCGTCTGGTCGGCGTACGCCCGGGCGAACCGGCACAGCGCCACGTCGACCTTGTCGGCCTTCCCCAGGTAACCGGCGATCATCGACGCGCCGCTGGTCCGGGCGTGCCCCTTGGCCAGCAGCCGGCCGCACACCCCCGCGTAGTCGCTCAGCGCGGCCGCGTCCAGGGAGTCGATCGCGATGGTGCCCTTCATGTTCCTGAACTGGCGGACGTAGTACTGCCGGGACCCGATCGTCGTCCAGCCCAGCAGCGGGTCGCTGACCGTCTGCAACGCCTGCTGGTACTCCACCACCCGCTGCCCCTGATGGGCGTGCCAGGCCGACTCGCCGTGCACGTGCTCGGCCACCACCGACCGGCGGGCCTGCTTCAGCTGCAGGAAGACCACGTCGTCGGGGCTGCTCCCCTCGCACAGCGCCACGTAGGCGCGCAGCCCCACGCTGCCCACCCCGACCACCTTGTGCGCGACGTCGACGAGCGTGTAGCCGCTGAGGACCCGTCGCCAGTGGGACGGCAGCGTCTCGACGTAGCCGTCCAGCCCGTCGGCCACCGCGGCGGTCTCGTCCGGGTCGAGCCGGGTGATCAGCGGGGGCTCCTCGACGATCCGCCGTCCCTCCTCCCGCTCCTCGGTGAACCGGGGCAGCGCCCGGTCGCTCACCCGTTTGCGGGCCCGCCGTGCGGCGCGCTCGATCTCCTTCTGCAGCGACTCCTCCCCCACCGTGGTGTGCAGCCCGGTGACGTCCAGCCGCTCGAACGACCGCGCCAGCAGCGGCTCCCCGGCCAGCCGGCGCACGTGCTCCCGGTAGCGGCGTCCCATGGACGCGACCGCGTCCTCGCACTGCTCCTCGGTGGCCGAGTTCTGCCGGCCGGCCACCCAGACGCTCGCCGCCAGCCGGCGGAGGTCCCACTCCCAGCCGCCCGGGTGCGCTTCGTCGAAGTCGTTGAGGTCGATGACCAGGTCGCGCTCCGGAGAGGCGTAGAAGCCGAAGTTGCCCAGGTGGGCGTCCCCGCAGATGACCGGCCGGATCCCGGTGGCCGGGAGACCGGCGAGGTCGGCGGCCATCACCACCGCCGTCCCGCGCAGGAAGCCGTAGGGGGAGGCGGCCATCCGGGCCACCCGCACGGGGACGAGCCGCTCCACGCGCCCGACGTGGGACGCCCGGATCTGGTCGACGACGTCGGGCCGGTCGACCGGCGCAGCCCACTGCCCGAGCGCGGACCGGGGCACCTGCTTGCGCAACGACCGCCCGAGGGCGTACCGCTCCGCGCGGGGTGTGGCGCGACGACGCAGCGAGCCGTAGCCCTCGCCGTCGGCTGCCGTGAGCACGACGTGCCCGTTCTCTCGTTCACCCGCCACGGGGCACCCCAGACAGTCGACGGACGGTTCTCGGCCTCGGTGCATCCTGCCTCCTGCACCCTGCGACCGCGCGGCCGTCCGGGCCCGGGGACCGCACGACCGGGCGGCCGATGGGAGCGCGATCGGACGAGCCGCTGCCATCATCGGCTGCGCGCCACGGCTCCGGCCGTGGGACCGAGGGGAGGCGCCGGTGGACGACGCCGTGTCGATCGACACGCTCGCCGCCGTGGCCGCCGTCGCCCTGCTCGCGGCGCTGCTGGTGGGGCTGCTGCCCCGGCTGCCCGTTCCGCAGGTGGTGCTGCTGCTGGCCGGCGGCGTCGTCCTCGGCCCGGACGTCCTGGGCCTCGGGTCGGCCGCGGACGTGCGGGTGCTCGCCGACGTCGGCCTGGGGTTCGTCTTCCTGCTGGCCGGCTACGAGATCGACCTGCGCCTGTTCCGCGAGGACGCCGGCCGACGTGCGCTCGCCTCGTGGGCGGTCTCCTTCGGTCTGGCCGCCGGCGTGGTGGCGGTGCTCCGTGCGGCGGGGCTCGTCGAGGCGCTCCTCCCGGTGGCGCTGGGGCTGACCACCACGGCGCTGGGGACGCTGCTGCCCGTGCTCCGGGAGGCCGGGCTGCTCCGCGGCCGCCTGGGCCGGCACCTGCTGGCGACCGGTGGCGTCGGTGAACTGCTGCCGGTGCTGGTCATCGCGGTCTTCCTGGGCAGCCAGGGACGGGGCGCAGCGCTCGTCTCCCTCCTCGGCGTCGCCGTCCTCGCGGTCGCGCTCGGGTTGCTGCGGCACGGGGTCCGGGAGGGCAGCCGGCTGGCCGACGTCATCCGGGCCGGTCAGCACGAGACCGCCCAGATCACCCTGCGCGCCACGCTGCTGCTGCTGCTCGTGCTGGTCGCGGTCACCGACCGGTTCCACCTGGACGCGGTCCTCGGTGCGTTCCTCGCCGGCCTGGTGCTCCGGCAGTGGGTGGGCACCGCCGCACCCGTCCTGGAGTCGAAGCTGGACGCCGTCGGCTACGGGTTCTTCGTGCCGCTGTTCTTCGTCTACTCGGGGATGGGCCTGGACCTGGCCGCGATCGCCCAGGCGCCGCTGCAGCTGCTGCTGTTCCTCGTCCTGATGCTGGTCGTCCGCGGGGGGCCGGTCCTGCTGGTCTACCGCGGGGTGCTCCCCCGCCGCGAGCGGTGGCAGACGGCCCTGGTCAGCGCCACCGCGCTGCCGGTCCTGGTCGCGCTCACCGAGATCGCCGTGCGCAGCGGCACGATGACCACCGAGGACGCCGCCGCCCTCGTCGGGGCCGGGGTGGTCACCGTGCTGGTGCTGCCGGCCCTGGCCGTGGTGCTGGGCCGCCGCCCGGTCGAGCCGGCCGGCGATCCGGTCAGCCCGGCCCGGTGACCCGCCCGTGACCTGGGAACCGGAGCTGCTGCCGGCGCTCACCGGGCGGCGCGAGCTCGTCGGGTGGCTGCTGCTCGGGTTCCTGGTGACCTTCCTGCTGGCCCGGTTCGTCACGCACGCGATCCGCAGCGGCCGGGGCCCCTTCCGCGACGCGGGCGTGGGCGGCGTGCACGTCCACCACGTGGTGTACGGGATCTTCCTGCTGCTGCTCACCGGGACGGTGGAGTTCGCCTATCGCCCGGACGGTGCGTGGGGCGACCTGCTCGCCGTCCTCTTCGGAGCCGGGGCGGCGCTCACCCTCGACGAGTTCGCGCTGTGGCTGCACCTGCAGGACGTGTACTGGTCGCGGGAGGGCCGCAGTTCGGTCGACGCCGTGCTGATCGCTGCCGTCGTCGGGGTGCTGCTCCTCATCGGCGCCAACCCGTTCGACGCCGACGAGTCGCGGGGTGAAGGCGTCCTGACGCTGACCGTCCTGGTCAACCTCTGTTTCGCCGTCGTCGCGATCCTGAAGGGCCGGGTGGTGCTGGGCGTCGTGGGCGTGTTCGTGCCGCTCGTCGCTGCCGTCGCGTCCGTGCGCCTGGCGCGACCGGCCAGCCCCTGGGCGCGCCGTCGGTACCGCCCGGGCAGCCGCCGCGCGGCCCGCGCGCGGCGCCGCTTCCCGCCCGGCCGGCGCAACCACTGGGACGCGCTGGTCGACCTCTTCGCCGCGGTGCCGCCCGTCCCGCCGTCCCCGGCCCGGGAAGGCAGGGCGCTCTGAGCCGAACGCCTGGGGCGCGACCCCAGGAACGGCGCCCACCGGGTGCGCGACCCGATCGGATCGGGCAACGCCGCCCGGTCAGCGCCAGACGGTCAGCGTCACGCCGAGACTGCCGTCGACGTCGGGGGGTGCGAAGCTCGCGAGGACGAGGGCACCGGCGTCGGTCGTCAGGCAGACGACCGCCCCGCGCGAGAGCTGGTCGGCGGTCACCAGGCGGTCGGACCTGGTCTGCAGCGCCGCCGTGCAGCCGGCCTCGTCGGTCTCCGCCGGGACGATCGCGTTCCGGACCCCGTTGAGGCTCACCACGCCGTTCCACACCAGGTCCGACCCGGTGAGCCCGCTGTCGCCCTGGATCCCGGCGTCGACGTCGAGGTGGTCCCCGGCCAGCAGCCGGACCGACGAGCTGTCCGCCGGGCGGCCGTCGGCCGGGCCGCCTGGTCCGGGCCGGAGGAGCTCTCGCCGGAGGACGCAGGTGCCGGGTCCGGGTCGCCGTCCCCGGCTCGGTCGGCCGCCGCGGTACCGCTGTCGGCCACCGCCTCGTCGCTGCCGTCCCGGTCCTGGCCGAGGAACAGCGCACCGGCCGCGACCAGCGCCGTGACGAGCGCCGCGAGGCCGGTCAGGACCCCCGGCAGCGTGGTCCAGAACGACGGCCGCCCCTCGGACATCCCGACCTCCCCGGACTGCCTCGGGCCGACCCGGCGTCACCGTCGCGGCGAGACTCGCAGCGGCAGCGTCACCGGAGCGTCACCGGAGCCCGGTGCGCCGTTCACGACGAGAGGTACCGGATCACCGCCAGCACCCGGCGGTGGTCGTCGTCGCTGAGCGCCAGGTCGAGCTGGTCGTAGATGTGCGACGTGTGCTGGACGACCGCCCGCTCGCTGATCGACAGGGTGCGGGCGATCGACGCGTTGGTCCGACCCTCCGACATCAGGGCCAGCACCTGCTGCTGGCGGGGGGTCAGCCGGTCGAGCGCATCGTGCTGCCCCCGGGCGCGGGCGACCATGAGGCTGATGACCTCGGGGTCGAGGACGGTGCCGCCGGCGGCGATGCGGTGCAGGTCGTCGGTGAACGTGTCGACGTCGGCGATCCGCTGCTTCAGCAAGTACCCGACGCCCGATGCGCGATCGCCCAGCAGCTCGACGGCGTAGGCCCGCTGGAGGTGCTGCGACAGCACGAGGACGGCGACCCCGGGGTGCGCCCGGCGGATCTCCAGCGCCGCCCGCAACCCCGCGTCCTGGTGGTCGGGAGGCATCCGGATGTCGGTGACGACGAGGTCGGGCACGTGCTCCCCTGTGGTGCGGACCAGCTCGTGGGCGTCACCGACCGCAGCGACGACGTCGAACCCGGCTGCCTGGAGCACGTGTGTGAGCCCGGTCCGCAGCAGCGCCTCGTCCTCACCGATCACGACCCGCACGGCAGCTCCACCCGCAGCTGGGTGCCTCCGCCGGCCGGGCTGTGGATGCTGAACCGGCCGCCGAGGGCGTCGACCCGATCGGCGAGCCCGTGCAGCCCGGCACCGGCCTGCTGGGTGGCACCGCCGACCCCGTCGTCGGTCACGCCGATGACCAGCCGCCGCGGCACGTGCTCGAGCGTCACGGTCAACGTCTCGGCCGCGGCGTGCTTGACCGCGTTGGTCAGCGCCTCGGCGACCACGAAGTAGGCCGTCCGCTCGACCGTCGCCGGCAGGCGCCCGTCGACCTCGGCCACCGCCAGCCGGGTGGGCAGCGGCATCCGGTCGACCAGGTCCTCGATCGCCGCGGTCAGGCCCCGCTCGACGAGGGCAGCCGGCATCAGGGCGTGGACGATCCCCCGGAGTTCCCGGGCGGCACCGTCGATGCCGAGCCGGAGGTGCGTCGCCGCCTCGGGGAGACGGGCCGCCTGCTCGACGCGGGCCAGCTGTTGTGCCTCCAGCGCCAGCAGGACGAGCTCCACCTGCAGACCGTCGTGCAGGTCCTGGGCGATCCGCTGCCGCGCCCGGTCGCCGGCGTCCACGAGCCGGGCGCGCGACCGCTGCAGGTCGGCATGGCTGGCCCGCAGCTCGGCGGTCAGCCGGTCGTGGTCGATGGCGAGGGCCGCCACCTGCCCCACCCGGCGGACCGACTCGGCGTCGTCCACGACCGTCGCGTCGTAGACGATCGCGCCGATCCGTCGCGACCCGAGCTCGATGTCGACCAGGGCGCGGTGCTCGCCCAGCGCCGAGGCGTCGACGGCGGCGCCGTCGCCGTCCAGGAGGGCGCGCCCGTCGCGCGATGCGTAGACGACCTGCAGGGATGCGTCCCCGAGGGTGCGGCCGAGGGCATCGGCGAGCAGCGCCGGGGTGGCGGCGGACGACGCCAGCCAGGCGCTGAGCTCCTGGACGTCGGACGTCCGCGCGAACCCGCCGCGCAGCATCGCCGCCGCGAAGGCGACGGGCACCCCGGCCAGCAGGACGATCTGCACCCCGACCACCTGGACGACCGAGAGCCCCGCGGGCGGACCGAGCAGCGGACCGAGCGGGGTCGCCAGGACGGCCAGCGTCCCGTAGCCGTACAGCGGCAGCAGGACCCCGCGGTGGCCGGGCTCGGCGGTGCGCAGCCGGTCGACTAGCACTCCCGCGGTCACCAGCATGACGAGCATCCCCGCGCCGCGCTGGAGCCAGGTGCCGGCCTGGAGCAGGTCCGCCCGCTGGCCGACGGCGAGCACGCCGTCCGGGCTGGCGCCGGGGTCGAAGAGGTAGCGCGGGGCCTCGAGGACGAGCGAGACCACGAAGGCCCCCACCACCGTCAGGCGGGAGGTGCGCGAGCGGAGGCGGCCGGACGGGAAGGCGTGCAGCAGCCACACCGCCACGGCGAGCGGGGTGGTGGCCAGCACGACACCCACCGCGACCAGGACCGGCGCCGCGGTGTTGGCGAGCGCGGCCGCGAACCACGACAGCCCCCCGATGACCATGATCGGTCCGGTCCGGTTGCCCGGCCTGCGCCGCCACGCCACCAGGCCTGCGGCCAGGTGGACGAGCCCCCCGGCCGGGAACGACGCGAGCAGCCACCACGGGGCCGCCCGCTGGTCGGCGAAGAGCGCCAGCTCGACGCCGGCGACCAGGGCACCGGACGTGCCGATCAGCGCGAGGCTCAGCGTCAGCGGCGACCGCACCTCTCCCCCAGGCGGCATCGGGCCAGCATGGCACCGGCGGGGCAGCCTCGGTGCGGCGTCGCACCGGCCACGACACCTGCGGGCACCCTGTACCCAGGTCCACGTGGGCGGGGGGCACCCAGGTCCATTGCCCGGCGGTCACGGCGTCGCCAGGGTCGCCTGCATGAAGCGCCGGGCGGCTGCCCTCCCCCTGCTCGTGTCGGCCGCCGTGCTGGTCGCGTCCACCTCGTCGGCCGGGTCCGCCGCCCGGCCGGGCGGCGAGCCGGGCATCCAGGCGCAGGTCGGTGAGCTCCCCGCGGCCGCCGCCGCGATCATGTCCCGGCCGGAGTACGACACGGCCCGGTGGCTGTACTCCGTCGCCGAGGCGGACACGGGGCGAGTCGTCCTGGCCGGCCGCGCCGGGGAGCTCGTCTTCACCGCGTCGACGGCGAAGCAGTTCACCGTCGGCACGGCCTACGCGACGCTGGGCACCGACGCCACGCTCACCACGCCGGTGTACGCGACGGCCGAGCCGGTGGGTGGCGTCGTCGCCGGGGACCTGGTGCTGGTGGCGTCCGGCGACCTCACCCTGGGCGGTCGCGGCGCCATGAGCGGCCGGGTGGACCACACGTTCACCGCCGACACGATCGACCACGTCTACGGCGACATCGCCCCGAACGCGGCCCTCGTCCCCGACGACCCGCTGGCCGGCCTGGACGACCTCGCCCGGCAGGTCGCCGCCACCGGCGTCACCGAGGTCGCCGGTGACGTGGTCGTCGACACCCGGCTGTGGGAGACCTTCGACGGCCAGGAGGGACCGGCCCCGTCGATCTACGTCAACGACAACATCCTGGACATCACCGTGACGGCGGCCGGGATCGGTCAGCCCGCCGTCCTCGACCTCCGGCCGCAGACCCGGGCCGTCACCGTGGAGTCGACGGTGACCACCACCGACGCGGCGACGCCGACGTCGCTCACCGTCGCCGCCGACCCGGGCGACCCCACCTCGGTCACGGTCGGCGGCACCATCGCGGCCGGTGAGTCCCAGCTGACCATCCACCGGGTCCCCGACGCCGCCTCCTGGGCACGCACCCTGTTGGTCGAGGCGCTCGGTCGCGCCGGGGTCACGGTCACCTCCCCCGCCGTCGGACCCAACGACCAGGCCGGGTTGCCGCCCGCCGGCTCGTACCCGGCCGGGCAGCGGGTGGCCGCCCTGACCTCCCCGCCGCTGTCGGCGCTCGGCCGGATGATCCTGGAGACCAGCTACAACACCGGGGCCAACGCCCTGATGTGCCTGCTCGCGGTGCACGGCGGGTCGACGGACTGCATCGACGGGCTGGCCGCGGTGCACCACCAGCTGGGCCTGGCCGGCGTCGACACCGACGACGTGGTGCTGTTCGACGGGCAGGGCGCCGACCCGGCGTCGACGACCCCCGAGCAGATGGTCACCTGGCTGAGGTGGGCGCAGACCCAGCCCTGGGGCGAGGAGCTCGCCGCCGGCCAGCCCGTCCTCGGGGTGAGCGGGACGCTGGCCAGCACCGGTCAGGACGGTCCCGCTTCGGGCCGGGTCGCGGCCAAGACGGGGACCAGCGTCGACGTCGACCCCACCACCGGCCGGATCTACTACAAGGTGCAGAGCCTCGCCGGGTACCTCACGACCGAGCGGGGTGAGCGGCTGGTGTTCTCGCTGTCCATGAGCGGGGCCACCTACGCCGACCTGCCGACCGGTCTGTACCAGGCGAACGAGGACGTGGCGGCCGTCGCCGCCGCGTTCCAGCAGGCGCTGTGACCCCGACGGTGCACCCCGGCACGCCCCCCGACACACACCACAGCCACCCGTCCACCCCGGACCGGACACCCCTCGGAAGGTCGACCATGACAGCTGCAGAGCGCTCGTGCGGGTCGCGTCGCCACCGGTCACCCGGTGCACTGGCCACCTCGATCGCGACGGCGACGGCGGTCGCGCTGCTGGTCGTGGCTCCCGCCCAGGCCCAGGCGTCACCGCACTGGGCGTGGTGGCAGGCGGAGGACCCGGCCTACGCCGCGGCGGTCCAGCCCGAACTCCGCCAGCTGATGCGGGACCTGGCGGTCACCGGCGCCGCCGTCCTCGTGCGGTCCCCCGAGCTCGGTGACTGGACCACCACGATGGGCACCCGGACCTGGCACGGCACCGAGCCGGTCACCCTCGCCGACCACGTCCGGATCGGCAGCATCACCAAGACCTGGACCGGGACGGTGGTCCTGCAGCTGGTCGACGAGGGCCGGCTCAGCCTCGACGACCCGGTGTCGACGTACCGGCCGGACGTGCCCAACGGGGACCACATCACCATCGCCCAGTTGCTGGACATGAGCAGCGGGCTGGCCAACTACACCACCGACCTGACGCTGAACGAGCAGCTGGACAGCAACCCCGGCCGGGTGTGGGACCCGGAGGAGCTGCTCGCCATCGGCCTGGCCATGCCGCCGGCCTTCCCCCCGGGCGGGGGCTTCCTCTACTCCAACACCAACTACGTCCTGCTGGGCCTGATCATCGAACAGCTCACCGGGGTCCCGGTGGAGCAGGCCGTCCAGGACCGGGTCCTCGACCCGTTGCGGCTGGACGAGACCTCCTTCCCGGCCCTGACCGACGCATCGATCCCCGAGCCGCACCCGCAGATGTACACGTTCGGCACCAACGTGGAGACCATCGACAGTCTCGTGCTCCCGCCGGAGGTCCAGGCCGCAGCCCGCGCCGGCACCCTCGAGCCGATGGACGTCACCGACACCAACCCCTCCTGGGCGTGGACCGCCGGCGCCGGGATCTCCACCGCCCGCGACCTCGCCGACCACGTGGAGGAACTGGTCGACGGCTGCCTGCTCAGCCCGCAGCTCCAGCAGCAGCGGCTCGACAGCGTCCAGCCGGTGGACCCCGACGATCCGGCCAGCGCCGGCTACGGGCTCGCCCTCGCCCGCTTCGGGCCCCTGTACGGACACACCGGCGAACTCCCCGGCACCAACTCCTTCATGGGCCACGACCCCGTCCGCGACATCACCGTCGTCACCTGGACCTCCACCGCCCCCGCACCCGACGGCACCGACCCCGCCGTCGAACTCGCCAAGGCGGTGGTCGACGAGCTCTACGCCGACTGACCGCCCTGCAGGTGGCGGACGACCTCCTCGAGCTGGCTGGTCGGCGACACGTCGAGGTACTCGCAGTCCTCGAGCGCCTCCGGGGCGTGCCCGGGTGCCCAGTAGAAGGCCTGCCCTGCCTCGTAGGTCGAGTCGCCGTCCGCGGTGTGCATGACCAGCCGGCCGGAGATCATGTACCCCCAGTGCGGGCAGGGGCAGAGGTCGCCCGGGAGGCCGGCCAGGCCCGGCCGGAGGTCTGCTCCGGCCGGCAGCCGGACCCAGGCGACGTTGTTCTCCCCGGCCCGGTCGGTCCGGAACTCCACACCTCCGCCCTCGATGGCCATGGGCAGGTCCGTTCGGTCGATGACGCGCATCTCGTCTCCTCGGTCCGGGTGCCGCGGCGGCACCGGGTCAGGGCTGGATGTTCTGGTTGAGGTGGAACAGGTTGTCCGGGTCGTAGCGCCGCTTCACCTCCCGCAGGCGCGCGTGGTTGGCGCCGTAGTTGGCACCGGCGCGCGGCTGGTCGTCGGCCGAGGCGAAGTTGACGTAGCCGCCCTCCTCGGAGTGCGGCGCGATCGCCGCGTGGTAGTCGCGGACCCAGGCGGTGTTGCGCTCGTTGTCCGCGGGATCGGGCCACATGCCGGCGATCACCGGCGCGAACGAGGCGTCGCGGTGCCCGAACGCCGTGGCGTCGGCCGCCACGTCGTGGACGGCCCCGTTGATCGGGTAGAGGTGCACGGTCGAGTTCACGGTGGGCACCTTCGGCCCGTGCTCCATGTGCGCGGCGATCGCGTCGTCGGTCAGTTCGCGGACGAAGGCGGCCTTCCAGTGGTGCTGCAGCCCCGCAGGCACCAGGCCGTCGAAGGCACTGTTCAGCGCGGCGTAGGGCATCGGGCCGACGTGCTCAGCCACCGGACGGGCGACCTGCCGGAGACCGTCGAGGACCTGCTCCCCCTCCGCCGCGGAGCCGGTCCAGCAGGACACGACGGCGACGAACGGCTCCCCCACCCGGTCCTCCGGCACGAACGGCAACGGCGGCGCGATCTGGAAGGCCGGGAAGCCGCCGTACTCCCGCGGCGCCGTCCGGATGAAGTCCCGGAAGTGGGCAAGGACCGCCGGCCCGTCGGCCAGCTCGAAGAACATCGGCCCGCCGAGGACGGTGGTCACCGGGTGCAACCGGAAGGTGAACCGGGTGACCACGCCGAAGTTCCCGCCACCGCCCTGGAGCGCCCAGAACAGGTCGGGGTGCTCCGAGGCGCTCGCGGTCACGACCGTCCCGTCAGCCGTCACCACCTCCGCCGAGAGCAGGTTGTCGCAGGAGAGCCCGTATCCGCGTGCCAGGTAGCCGATGCCGCCGCCGAGGGTCAGGCCGCCGACGCCGGTGGTGGAGACGATCCCGCCGGTCGTCGCCAGGCCGTGCGCGGCGGTGACGTCGTTGAACCGGCCCCAGGTGGCGCCGCCCCCGACGGTGGCCGTGCGCCTCTCGTCGTCGACGTCCACCGCCTGCATGCCCGACAGGTCCGCCACGACGGCGTCGTCCGCGGTGCCGAAGCCGGGCACACTGTGGCCTCCGCCGCGCACGGCCAACGGACTGCCGCTCTCGGCCGCGCAACGCACGGTCGCCACCACGTCGGCGGTGCCCACGCAGCGGACCACCACCGCGGGGTGCGCGTCGATCATCGCGTTGTAGACGTGCCGGGCCTCCTCGTAGGCCTCGTCCCCCGGCCGGACGACGCGTCCGTCCACCTGTGTCGTCAGGCTGTCGAGTGCTGGCACGGCCATGGCTCCCCCTCGGGGCTGGATGCCGGTGCGCCGCGGGATCGCGGTGTGCACCCGACGCTAGGAGCGGCGGGACGAGGCGCACATGACCAGATGTGCGTGACTGTGTCCGCCGGCCGACCATGGTCAGTTCTGGTCATCGACGCCGGGACCGGGCAGGGCTAGCGTCGGCTCCGTGTCCGGCTGGGCGCCACCACCGCTCCCGGCGCGCTGGTCCGCACCCGCGCGCCCGCCCTTCGTCGGCCGATGGGCCGAGCTCAGCGCCTTCGAGGAGGTCTGGTCGGCGGTCCGGGCCGGGAGCCGGCAGGTGGTCTTCGTGGGTGGGGAGCCGGGTGCCGGGAAGTCCCGGCTGCTGGCCGAGGTGGCGACGACGCTGCACGGACACGGGGCGGCCGTGCTGGTCGGCACGTGCGCGGCGGAGTTCGGGCCGCCCTACCAGCCCTTCGGCGCACCGCTCGAGGCGCTGCTGGGCACCCGGACCGAGCCCCGCCACGCCGAGCGGCTGTCGACCCTGGCCGGACGGGGCCCGCCGGGCGACGCCGACGCGCCCTCCCACGAACACCGGCGGACGCTGTACGACGCGGCGGTGGACGCGGTCTGCGACGTCACCGCCCGCCAGCCGCTGGTCCTGGCGCTGGAGGACCTCCACCTCGCCGGCCCGTCCGCGCTGCAGCTGCTCACCCACCTCGTCGAGCAGACCGCGGACTGCCCGATGCTCGTGCTCGCCACCCACCGCACGACGGCGCCGGACCGTTCCGCCGGCCTGGTCCGCACCGTTGCGCAGCTGCACCGGCTCGACGGCGTCCGTCGACTGGACCTGGCCGGCCTGGCCGCCGAGGACATCGCCGAGTACCTGGTGGCGGAAGGCCGGCTCTCCCCGCGCGCCGCACGGCGGGCCGCGACGGTGCTGCGGGACCAGACCGGTGGGAACCCGTTCTTCCTCCGTGAGCTGGTGCGCGACCACTCCACGCGAGGCGGCCTCCTCCCCGGCACGGCGGCGAGGAAGGCGCCGGCCTCGGTCCGCGACACGATCCTCGACCGGCTGGAGCAGCTGACGGCGCCCGAGCGCCAGACCGTCGAGCTGGCCGCCGTCGTGGGCGAGGACGTCGACGTCGCGACGGTGCTCGCGGCAGCCGAGTGGGGCCGGGAGACCACGCTGGCGGCACTGGACCAGGCCGTCGCGTTCGGACTGCTCGAGCCCGTGCCCCCGACGGACGACGTGCTCAGGTTCCCGCACGCGCTGTCCCGCCAGGCCGTGCTGGACCTGATGCCGGCCTCCCGCCGGCTCAACCTGCACGCGGAGGTCGCGCGTGCAGTCGAGTGCACGGCGCCCGGTTCCGAGCGGCGGACCCAGCAGCTGGCCTTCCACTATGCGCAGTCGCAGGCCCTCGGCCACGCCGGGAAAGCGGTGCAGTACCTCACCGCGGCCGCCCGTGCCGCTGCGCGGAGCCTGGCCCACGAGGACGCCGCTGGTTGGTTCGAACAGGCCGCCGGCCTCGTCGCCGACGGCCCCGAGCGCAGTCGGCTGGTGCTGGCGGCCGCCGACAGCCACCTCCTGGCCGGTGACTTCGCCCGCGCCCGGGCTCTCGCCGAACAGGTGGCCGCCGGGGAGGTGGACGCCGACGCACGGCTGAACGGTGCCGTCCTCTTCGAGGACGCCTCCTGGCGGCCCGGCCTGCCCGGGCACCGGGCGGTGCAGCTGCTGGCCGACGCCCTGGCCGGGATCGAGCCGGACCCGGCCGATCCCGGGTACGTCCGGGGCCTGGCCAGTCTGGGCCGGGCCCTGGCGTTCACCGGCGCCACGGAACAGGCCGGTTCCCTCGGCCGGCGCGCGATCGCGCTGGCCCGGGCCCTCGGGGACGACGGGCTGCTCGCCGACGCGCTGCAGGCCAGCCTCTGGAACGGGCTGCGCCCGCAGGATGCACCGGACAAGTTCGACCGCGCCGGGGAGCTGTCCCGGCTGGCCCACCGGACCGGGGCGATGGGGCACCTGGGCCCGGCGGCCTACTACCGGGGGGTCATCTCCTATCTGCAGGGTGAGCCGGTGGCCCTCGCAGAGGCCCATGACGACCTGATCCGGATGGCCCGGGCCACGGGGCAGACCTTCTTCGACTACATGGCCGGGTGCATGAGCTACGCGCGGCAGTTCGTCGCCGGGGACTTCGCCGCGGCACAGCGCACCTGCGACGTCCTGCTGGACCTGGGCACCTCGTTCGGCAGCGATGACACCGAGGGCCCGTGTGCGGTGCAGAGCTACATGGTCCGCAGGGAGAGCGGGACCGTCGAGCGGGTGCGTGCGCTGATCACCGGCGACGAGCGCCCGGAGGACCACTGGGCGCCCGGCCTGCTGGCCCTCTACACGGAGCTGGAGCTGGCCAGGCCTGCGGCGCGCCTGCTCGCCTGGCTGCTCGACGGCCGCCTGGCCCGGCACCAGGACTCCGCCCAGTGGCCCTGCGTCCTGGTCTACGCGACCGAGGCGGCGCTGTTCCTGGAGGACGAGGGGGCCGCGCGGACGCTGCGGCCGCTGCTGGCCGAGTACACCGGCACGAACCTCGTCGCCGGGCAGTTCGTCGCCGTGTTCGGCAGCGCCGACCGCTACCTCGGTGCCCTGGACTCGTTGCTGGGCGAGGCGGGAGCGGCGGACCTGCTGGCCTCCGCCCTGGGGATGGACGTCCGGATGGACGCGACCCTGCACGAGGTGCACACCCTCGTGGCGCTGGTGGAGCACGCGCGCCGGACCGCCGCGGACCCCCAGCAGCTGGCGGAGCTCACCGGACGGGCCCGGCAGCTGGCCGTACCGCTCGGACTCCGCCGGGCGCTGCGGCTCCTCGGCGGACCGGGGTCACCGGGACCGACGCGATGTCCCGGTGACCTGACACCGCGGGAGACCGAGGTGCTGCGACTGCTCGGCGAGGGCCTGCTCAACCGGGAGATCGCCCAGCGGCTGGTGATCAGCGAGAACACCGCCGCCAACCACGTGCGCAGCATCCTGGCGAAGACCCACTCCGGGAACCGGACGCAGGCAGCCATGTTCGCCGCCGCCCACGGGCTGCTCGACCAGCGGTGAGTGAGGCAACCGGGGCGGTCACAGCGGCGCGGTCGTGCCGTCGGGCCGCACCGTCGCCGCCATCTCGACGATCACGTCGGCCGGGAGCCCGGCGCGGACGGCGGCGCGTCGGATCGCCTCGGCCGAGGGGGCCTCGTAGAGGCAGTACGTCTTGCGCTTGTCGGCGGACAGGAAGGAGTACAGCCACTCGACGCCCTCATCGGCGTTGATCCGGTTGACGCCGTCCACCTCGTCGACGCTGAGTTCCAGGTCGTCGGCGTACCGGCGCTCGATCATGAAGACGGGCATCGGCCGACCCTTCGACGGGGGTGCGACCGTACCCGCCGCAGAGGCGGTGGGACCAGCCTGCGCCCGCCGTTCGTCTGGGGGGGCACGGCGGCTCACCGGCGGTTGGTGCGGCCCGAGAGGGCCCGGGCTCAGACGTCCGCGCGACGCCGTTCGGTCAGCCGCCGCCAGGCCGACCAGATCAGGCCGAGGACCAGGAGCAGGTAGAGCACGATGGTGATCGGGCTGCTCACCAGCACGGCCGGGTCGTTCTGCGAGTTGGCCATCGCATCGCGCAGCGAGTACTCCGCCAGCGGGCCGAGGATCACCGCGATCAGCACCGGGGCGATCGGGATGTCGTAGAGCCGCATCGCCAGCCCGAGCACGCCGATCGCCAGCATGATGACCAGGTCGATGATGCTGGCCCCGGCCGCGTACACACCGAAGGACGCGAAGACCGCGATGCCGGCGTACAGGTAGGACTTCGGCACCCGCAGCAGCTGCGCCCACAGCGGGGCGAACGGCAGGTTCAGCACCAGCAGCACGAGCATCGCCAGGAAGAATCCGGCGAGCAGCGCCCAGACGATGTCGCCACTGCGCTCGAACAGCAGCGGGCCGGGCTGCAGCCCGTACTGCTGGAAGGCGGCCAGGAGCAGCGCGGCGGTGGCCGACGTCGGCAGGCCGAGCGCGAGCAGGGCGCCCATCGCGGTGCCGGCGGTGGCGTTGCCGGCGGCCTCCGGGCCGGCGACGCCCTGGATGGCGCCGCGGCCGAACATCGGCTTGGGGCGCCGGCGGTCCAGCCGGCGCTCGGTGCCGTAGGCCAGGAAGGTCGGCACCTCCGCGCCGCCGGCCGGGATGACGCCGAACGGCACGCCGTACGCCGTCCCGCGCAGCCACGCCGGCAGGGCCGAGCGGAACTCGGCCCGGGACAGCCAGGGCCGCCCGCTGGGGAGCACCGTGTCCTGGTCACCGGGCCCGCCCGCCCGGGCGGCCTGGTGGAACACCTCACCCAGCGCCAGGAGCGCGACGGTGATGACGACGATCGGGATGCCGTCCAGCAGCGCCGGGTAGCCGAAGGAGAACCGCGCCGTCCCGGTCGGCTGGTCGATGCCGACCATGGCCAGCACCAGGCCGATGGCCAGCGCCGCGAGACCGCGGACCGCCGAGTCGGCGACGACGGCGGAGATCGCGATGAAGGCGAGGACGGCGAGCGCGAAGAACTCCGCCGGCCCGAATCTCGTCGCCAGATCGGCGAGGGCCGGTGCGAAGAAGACGACGAGCACGGAGGCGACCACGCCCCCGAGGAAGGCACCGATCGCGGCGGTGGCGAGGGCCTGCGCGGCCCGGCCGTCCAGCGCCATCCGGTGGCCCTCGAAGGTGCTCGCGATCGCCGTCGAGTTCCCCGGGGTGTTCATCAGGATCCCGGAGATCGAGTCGCCGAAGAGGCCACCGAAGTAGATGCCGGTGAACATGATCAGCGCGTTCGTCGGCTCCAGCACGAAGGTCAGCGGCAGCAGGAGGGCGACCGCCATCGCCGAGCCCAGGCCGGGGAGCACCCCGACCGCCGTCCCGAGCAGTGCACCGATCACCACGAACAGCAGCGCGGAGGGGGTGAGGATCGCCGCGAACCCGTCGAACAGGTTGGACAGCTGGTCCACGGCTCAGAACCCCCCGACGAAGCCGGCGGGGAGCGAGATCCCGAGCAGGCCGCTGAACACGATCTGGATGACAGACGCCAGCCCGAGCCCGGCCAGCAGGATCGTCACGTAGCTGCGGTTGCCCAGCGCCATCGCGATGGCGGTGAACAGCAGCGTGGCCGACAGGATCCAGCCGAGCCATGGCAGCACCGCGATGAACACGATCACCCCGCCCACCGCGACCGCGACGGCCGTGGCGTTGACCGCGTCGGGCTCGGCCGCGTCCGCGGCGTCCGGGGATCCGGTGGCCGCCGGCGTCCGGGCCCCGAACACCGGCTCGTACTCCGGCCGGGGCCGGAGGATGTCGACGGCGAGCAGGGCCGCGATCACGAAGCAGATCACCGCGACCGCCCAGGGCATCACGGTCGGGCCGAAGAGCCCGGCGTCCCCGACGACGTCCATCGTGGAGGTGCCGACCACCAGGAAGACGCCGAGCACGACGAGGAACGCCGGGATGACCAGCGCCCCCGCGGACAGGTGGGCGGGCCGCGGGCGACGCCGCGTCGTGCTGCCGGCCGCGGGCTGCCCGGCCTCGCTCACGACAGCTCCAGCTCGTCGAGGAGGGCGTCGATCCGGTCCTGCTCCTGGACGAGGAACTCCTCGAACTCCTCGCCGTAGAGCTCGCTGCGCACCCAGCGGTTCCGGTCGACCGCCTCGGCCCAGGACTCGGTCTGCACCATCTCGCGCGTGATCTGCTCGAGCTCGTCGCGCTCCTCGTCGGTGATCCCGTCGGGGGCGACGAGACCGCGCCAGTTGACCAGGTCGACCTCCGGCAGCCCGAGCTCCTCCATGGTGGGCGCGTCGACCCCCTCCAGGCGCTCGGGGGCCACGACGGCCAGCACCCGCAGCTGGCCGCTCTCGATCAGGTCGCGGAAGTCGTTGTACCCGCTGATCCCGACGCCGACGGTGCCGGCCGCGGTCGACAGCAGGCTGAGGGTGAGCTCCCCGCCACCGGGGTGCGCCGTGTACTGCACCTGCTCGACCGGGATCCCGCTGGCCTGGGCGATCTGCGCGGCCACCATGTGGTCGATCCCGCCGGCCGAGCCGCCGCCGATGGGGAGCGCGGCCGGGTCGGCGGCCCACGCCTGCAGGAAGTCGTCGAAGGTCTCGAACGGCGAGTCCGCCGGGACGGCGATGACCTCGAAGTCCTCGGCCAGGCGGGCGATCGGCGTGGTGTCCTGCAGGTCGATGTCGCCGCCGGCCTGGCTGATCCCGCCGAGCATCACCGTGCCGGTCACCATCATCGTGGTGCCCTCGCCGTCGAGGCCGACCAGTTGGCTGAGCCCGATGGTGCCGCCCGCCCCGGGGATGTTGACCACCTGGACGGTGTTCACGATCGAGTCGGTGCGCATGGCCTGCTGGGCCTCGCGGGCGACGAGGTCCCACCCGCCGCCGGCTCCGGCCGGGGCCACCAGGGTCAGGCTGGAGCGAGCGGCCTGCCCCTCCCCTGACCGGGCGGCATCGGTGAAGGCCGTCAGGGCGAGCGCGGCGACGACCACGCCGCCCAGCGTCGAGAGGATCCGCCTGCGTGGCATGACCAGAGACGGTAGCCCCCGCGGCGCCACCCCGTCCGGGCACTCGGCGGGCGCGCGGGAGCCGTTGCTCCGCCGCTCGGTCCGCGCGCCTAGGGTGGACACCGTCCGTGTGCGGCCTGACCGGGAGCGACATGACGATCTGCGTGGCCTTCTCCTCCAGTCCCGAGGGTGTCGCCGCCCTGGCGCTGGCGGTCCGGGAGTCCCGTCTGCGCCGGGCGCCGCTGGTGGCCCTCGCCACCGCGAAGCAGGAGCGCTTCGACGACGACCACGACCACGAGGGCGACGAGCACGCGCTGCACCGGGAGATCGAGCGGCGGCTGGCCGAGCTCCGGCTCGACGACGACCCCGAGACCCAGGTGCGCGTCATCGACGACGGCGGGGACGCCGCCGAGGCGATCATCGACCTGGCCGCGAGCGTGGACGCCGAACTCCTCGTCCTCGGCGTGAAGCGGCGCAGCCCGATGGGGAAGCTGCTCACCGGCAGCACCGCCCAGCGGATCATCCTGGACTCGCCGATCCCGGTGCTCGTCGCGCACGCGGCCCGCCCGGCGTAGGAGGGGCTCCGCACGACTCCCCGGACCCGGTGACCCGGGCCCTTCCGGTCGCCGACGGGCGGTGAACGGAGGACCGTGGTGCCTCATCGTCGCCCCGGGGCCGGACGGAGGTCGCATGGGACAGGTGCACCTGCTGGCCACGGGCGGCACCATCGCCAGCCGCCAGGGGCCGGACGGGCTCGCGGCGGTCACCCCCGCCGCCGAGCTGCTCGCCTCCGCCGACGCCCCGGCGGGCGTGTCCGTGACGACCAGCGACCTCGGCACCGTCGCCAGCTTCGCCCTCACGACGTCGGACCTGCAGGGCCTGGTGGCCGCGGCCCGCCGCTGTCTCGCGGACGGCGTCGACGGCGTCGTGGTCACCCACGGCACGGACACGATGGAGGAGTCGGCGTACCTCGCCGACCTGGTCCACGACGATCCGCGCCCGATCGTCTTCACCGGAGCGCAACGCCCGTTCGACAGCCCCGCCCCCGACGGTCCGCAGAACCTCGCCGACGCGCTGCGGGTCGCGGGCTCCCCCGCCGCCCGGCACCTCGGGGTCCTGGTGTGCTTCGACGGCCTCGCCTTCGCCGCCCGCGGGGTGCGCAAGGTCGACACCCTGCGCAGCGGTGCCTTCGGGGCTCCCGGGCGAGGGCCGGCGCTCCGGCTGGCCGGGGACGCAGTCCGGCCGCTGGCCCGGCCCGCCCGGCCCGCGCCGCTCCCGCTGGACCTGCGGGCGGAGCTGCCCCGGGTCGACGTCGTCGCGTGTCACCTCGGCGCGGACGCGGCCCTGCTGCACGCCGCGGTCGCCGCCGGCGCCACCGGGCTGGTCCTGCAGGCGCTCGGCGCCGGCAACGTCCCACCGGCGATCGCCGAGGCGACCGAGGACCTGGTCGCCCGCGGGGTCCCCGTCCTCGTCTGCTCCCGGGTGCCGTCCGGTCCCGTCGCACCGCTGTACGCGGCCGGAGGGGCCCGGCTGGCCCGAGGCGGGGCCGTGTTCGCCGGCGACCTGAGCCCGTGGCAGGGGCGGCTGCTGCTGGCTGCGGCCCTCGCCGTCGCTCCCGACGACGCACGGCGGGTGCTGGCCCAGCACCTCGCCGTCTGAGAGCACCGCCCCGGTCCCCAGGGCGGCCTACCCGAAGGAGCGCGACGACGATGAGCAAGGAGATCTTCGTGGCCTTCGGCGTCGACATCGACGCCGTCGGCGGCTGGCTCGGCTCGTACGGCGGGGAGGACTCCCCCGACGACATCTCCCGCGGTGTGTTCGCCGGTGAGGTGGGTGTCCCGCGCATCCTGGAGCTGTTCCGGCGGTACGGCCTGACCCAGACGTTCTTCTGGCCGGGGCACTCGATCGAGACGTTCCCGGAGCAGTTCGACGCCTGCGTCGCCGCCGGGCACGAGATCGGTGTGCACGGCTACAGCCACGAGAACCCGATCGCGATGAGCCGGGAGCAGGAGCAGGCGGTGCTCGACCGCTGCATCGCGCTGATCGAGGAGCGGACCGGGCGGCGTCCCACCGGCTACGTCGCCCCCTGGTGGGAGTTCAGCGGCGTCACCAACGAACTGCTGCTCGAACGCGGCATCAAGTACGACCACTCGCTGATGCACCGGGACTTCGAGCCCTACCACGTCCGGGTGGGCGACACCTGGACGAAGATCGACTACTCGGCGTCGGCGGAGAGCTGGATGGAGCCGCTGGTCCGCGGCGAGGAGACCGACCTGGTCGAGATCCCGGCCAACTGGTACCTCGACGACCTGCCGCCGATGATGTTCGTCAAGTCCAGCCCGAACAGCCACGGCTTCGTGAACCCGCGGGACATCGAGCAGATGTGGCGGGACCAGTTCGACTGGGTGCACCGCGAGATGGACCGCGCGGCCTTCACCATGACCATCCACCCGGACGTCTCCGGACGCCCGCAGGTGCTGCTCATGCTGGAACGGCTCATCGAGCACATCAACGGGCACGAGGGCGTCCGCTGGGCGACCTTCGACCAGATCGCCGACGACTTCCTGAGCCGCTCACCCCGTGGCGGTGGCTCGGCCAGCTGATCGGGGGCGGACCGGTCGGTGAGCGGGTCTCCCTCGCGCACCGACCGGCCGAGCGCCCGTCGCGGCAGCCGGTCAGGCGGACGGCGCGACGAAGACGCAGCTCCCGGCGTGGTCCTGCGGCTCCTGGCAGACGCGACCGGTGTGCAGGTCCGTCATGCCGCAGTGGCCGGCGTCCGCGGCAGAGGAGTCGATGCTCGCGTTGTGCACGTCCAGGCGCTCGGTGTCGGCCGGTTGCGGTGCTGAGCTGGTCATGGGTCCCTCGGATCAGGTGGGGAGGAGGTGGTCCTGGTCACCGGAGGCGCGACTCGCGACGAGACGAGGGCGGAGCCGACCGCGCGAGCATCCCGCACGGCGGGGCGCAGCGACAGGGTCGCCGGACCCTGTTCGAGATCTCCGGCTCGGCGGGCCGGCGCGGTGGCCGAGCACCCGCGACAGGACGGTCACGCGCGCGGCAGGAGACCCCGCCGCAGCTCGTCCATGGCCTGCTCCAGGCTCACCCGAGGCGTCCAGCCCCACGCCCGTGCGCGGTCGGTGATCAGCTGTCCCGTCCAGACCGGTTCGTCGGTCCACTCCGGCGCGATCCCCCACGCCTCGGTCACCGTGCCGAGGTAGTCGTGCCACGTCGCGGGCTCACCCGCGAGGACGACCGGGGTCGTGCCCCCGGCCACGGGGCCCCGATCCGGGTCGTCGGCGGTCGCGATGGCGCCCGTGGCGAGGTCCGCGATCACGGCCGCCAGGTCGTCCACGTGCACCCAGGCGAACGTCTTCGCCGGGTTCGCCCGGCGATCACCGTCGCGCATCGCCTGCGGTCGCAGCGTGTTCCACACCGACGTGTCGCCGGCGCCCATGATCGCCGGCGGGCGGACCAGCACGGTCGTGAGCCCGCCGACCTGCGCCAGCGCCGCGTCGGTGGCCCGCTTGGTGTCCGGGTAGTCGCCGCTCCCCTCGGGCAGGAGGGCGCCGTCCTCGGCCACGTCCCCGACG
The DNA here is from genome assembly GCF_026967925.1 of Modestobacter sp. VKM Ac-2985. Classification (GTDB taxonomy): domain Bacteria; phylum Actinomycetota; class Actinomycetes; order Mycobacteriales; family Geodermatophilaceae; genus Modestobacter. The sequence continues at coordinate 266,942 of NZ_JAPVBI010000003.1, forward strand.
CCGGCCGAGCGGTCGTACACCCCGGCCGTGGACATGTGCACGAGCCGGGCGACGCCGGCGTCCCGCGCTGCCCGAGCGATCACGGGCGTGCCCTCGACGCCCACCCGGTGCTGGACCTCCCGGGGCGAGCCCATCGGGTGGACCGTCGTGACCACCGCGTCAGCGCCCTGGGTGACCTCGCGGGCGAGCTCCTCGTCGGTGGGGTCGCCGACGGATTCGGTGACCCCGTCGAGCACGGGCGCGCTGCCGGCCCGGCGGACGACCGCGCGCACCTGCGCCGACCGCGCGATGAGCGCCCGGCAGACAGCGGTGCCCACCAGTCCGTTGGCACCGGTCACCACGACGACGGGAGAGGAGGCGACCATGCCGCCCACCCTGCCAGCGACCGCACGACGGCGCTGTCCGGCTGCCCCCCGGTTCGCCCCCGGCTGGCGCGCTACCGTCGAGCATCAGGAGACTGATGGTCAGACCACCGCGAGGACAGCGGTCCGGCCCTTCCCCCCGAACCAGGAGGTCGTCGTGAGCAAGCCCGACAGTGCAGGACCGGCACCGGTCGCGACCGGGGTGGACGACGCGCTCCTGGCCGGCCTCCGGCGCTGGAACCTCGCGTTGACCGTGCTGCACGCCGCCCAGGCCGTCGCCGTCCTGCTGCTGGCCAGCAGCTTCGCCATCACCGTGACGACGTCCTTCCCGACCGGTCCGCCCGGCACGGCGGTGCCGGCGCCGGAACCCCTGGTCGACATCGGCGTGGGGGTGGCCATCGCGGTCTTCCTCGCCCTGGCCGCGGTGGACCACCTGCTGACCGGCACCGTGCTCCGCCGGCGCTACGAGGACGACCTGCGCGGCGGCATCAACCGGTTCCGCTGGTCGGAGTACTCGATCAGCTCGACCATCATGGTGCTGCTGATCTGCACCTACACCGGCATCACCGGGCTCAGCGCGCTGATCGGCATCGCCGGGGCGAACGTCGCGATGATCCTGTTCGGCTGGTTGCAGGAGCGGATGAACCCGCCCGGCCGCACCCGCACGACGATGCTGCCGTTCTGGTTCGGGTGCATCGCCGGGGCCGCGCCCTGGGTGGCGATCACCGCCAACATCGTCGGCGCCGCCCAGCTCCCGGGCTTCGTCATCGGGATCTTCGTGTCGCTGTTCGCCTTCTTCATGAGCTTCGCGGTCAACCAGTGGCTGCAGTACCGGGAGATCGGCCCGTGGCGCAGCTACGCGTACGGCGAGAAGGCCTACCTGGTGCTGAGCCTGGTCGCCAAGAGCGTGCTCGCCTGGCAGGTCTTCGCCGGCTCGCTGGCCACCTGACGCCGGCGTGTGCGGTCGGGTCCCGCATCCGCCGGGCGGACTCAGCGGCGGCGCCTCGGCTGCAGGACCTCCCCGGTCCGGACGAGGTGCTCGGCGACGTCGCGCAGCTTCCGGTTGGTCGCCTGCGAGACGTGGGCCAGGTACTGGAAGGCCTGGTCCGCGGTCAGCTGCTGCCGCTCCATGAGGATGCCCTTGGCCTGGTCGATGACGGACCGGGACCGGAGCGCCACGTCCAGGTTCTCCGCGATGTCGCGAGCGGTCTCGTGGGCGTGCATGTTGCTGATCGCGAGCGCCGCACTGCGGGTGAACCTGGCGGCGGCCGTCCGGGCGTCCTCGTCGAAGGCGCCCGCCTCGGTGGCGTAGACGTTCATCCCCCCGTGCAGCCCGTCCATCGGCAGGGGCAGCGACAAGGAGCTGAGGCTCCCTCGTTGCACTGCCCGGGCCGTGTGTCCCGGCCATCGGGTGTCGCTCCGGGCGTCGGTGATCTCGACGAGCTCGCCGCTGACAGCCGCGTGCAGGCAGGGTCCGTGGCCCCGCGCGTACTGGTCTCGTCGCTGGGGGCCAGTCCCCCGGCGTCGACACGCGCGGGGTGCCCAGCTGAGGTGCGCCGATGTCTGATGCACCCAGGCCGTCGGGACGCGCTCCCGAGACGGTCCGACGGTACCGCCGCGGGAGGTCACGTGCCGCCGCGCGATCCGCCGGCACTGCCCGGCGCCGCGACTCACCGAAGGCCGGCCGGGGAGGGGCCCGCGAGGTGAGGGCGGCCCCACCGGCAAGGCTCAACCGATGGAGCCTGACCCCGGGCCCGCTGTTCTGGAGCGTCGCTGGCTGTCCGCGACCGTACGCCTGGATCGGCCTGCCCGGGGACGTCTGGTGCGCCGAGGTCCACCGAGAGGTCCGGTCCCCCGCCGGGTGCCGGCGGTGATCAGCCGGTCATGAAGCCGCTCTCGTAGGCGGCGATGACCGCCTGCGTGCGGTCGCGCGCCCGGAGCTTGAGCAGCACGCTGCTGACGTGGGTCTTCACCGTCTCGCGGCTGAGGAACAGCTCGGTGGCGATCTCGGCGTTGGACAGCCCGCCCGCCACCAGCCGCAGCACGTCGGCCTCGCGACCGGTCAGCTCCGGCAGGGCGGCCGCCCCCCGTGCGCGGGACGGTGCGTGCGAGGCGATCAGCCGCCTGGTCAGGTCCGGGAGCACCAGTGACGTCCCCCGGGCGACGACCCGGATGGCGTCGACGAGCTCCTCGGGGTCCGACCGCTTCAGCGCGAACCCGCTCGCCCCCGCCTGCAGCGAGCGGAACAGGTAGTCGTCGTCCTCGAACGTGGTCAGGACCAGCACGCGGGGGCGCTGTGCGTCCCGGGCGACGAGCTCCGCGGTCGCCGCGATGCCGTCCATGTCGGGCATGCGGACGTCCATGAGGACGACGTCCGGGTCGGTGTCGGCGGCGACGGCCAGCGCCTCCCGACCGGTGCCGGCGTCGCCCACCACGATCATGTCCGGCTCGCTCTCCAGGATGACCCGCAGCCCGGACCGGACGAGCACGTCGTCGTCCACGAGCAGCAGCCGCACGGCGTTCACCCGGCGCCCGACAGCGGCAGGGTGACGCACAGCTCGAACCCGCCGGAGGGCGTGTGCTCGGCGCTGAGCGTCCCGCCGGCAGCGACCGCCCGCTCCCGGAGGCCCGCCAGCCCGCGTCCGCCGCCGGGCCCCGGGCGGCCGTCGAGCTGGACGACCCCCTCGTTGCACACCCGGACGACGAGGGCGCCCTCGCTGCGGACGACCTGGGCGACCGTCAACGGCGTGCCCGCGTGCCGCAGCACGTTCGTCGTCCCCTCCTGGACCACCCGGTAGGCCAGCTCCTGGAGCTCGGCCGGCACGTCGTCGACGTCGCCGTCGACCACGAGGGCGACGGGGAGGCCGCCGTCGCGGAGACCGGCGAGCAGGTCCTCGAGGTCGTCGAGCGACGGCGCGGCGAACGGGACCGGGTCCCGGCCCCCGTCCTCCGCCCGGAGCACGGTGAGCACCCGGTCGAGCTCCGCGAGCGCGGCCCGGGTGTTGGTCTCGATGTGCCCGAGCGCCTGCCGCGCGAAGTCCGGCTGCAGCGGCCGGTCGCCTGCCGGGGTCAGCGTCCGGCGGGCGGCGGTGGCCTGCAGCAGGCTGGCGGTCAGCGCGTGGCCGATGGTGTCGTGCAGGTCGCGGGCCAGCTTGGTCCGGTCGGCCAGCCGTCGGGTGCGCTGCTGCAGCGCGGCGATCCGCTGCTCGGGCGCGGTGCCGAGCAGCCGTGGCGCCACGGAGGCCGACAGCCGCACCAGCAGGTCGACCACGGCCAGGGTGAGCACGACGTCGGCGACCATCAGCGCGAGCAGCGGGAGTGCGTTGAGCGGGTTCCACTCGGGGTCCCAGCCGAGCGCGACGAAGAGGGCGGCACCGAAGAGGAGGGCGGCGGACGTGGCGACGCCGAAGAGCAGGCGTGCCCCCAGCCAGCCCAGGGCACGCCAGGTGTCGGGCGCGAGCACCAGCCGGCGGAGCTTGCGGACGACGCCACGCTGGTCGCGGACCCGCTCACCCTCGGGGATGTCGACCCCGAGCAGGCGGCGGGCCAGTCGGCGCTCCAGGCCGGCCAGCCCGCGGGTCACCGCGAGCACCAGCAGGACGAGCAGGATCCCGACGCCGTAGACGATGGCCACCACCGAACCGATGAGCCCCAGGTACAGCAACAGGTACAGCACACCCAGGGGCACGCTCGCCAGCGCGTAGAGGGCCCGGCCGCGCCACCCCGGGCGGGCGGCGAGCAGCAGCTCCCGCAGTCGGGTGGCGATCCCGGTCGCCGAGCGCGGGGAGGGCGTCGGGGGCACGGCTCGATCCTGGCCCACCGCCGCGCCCGGCGACTCCCCCTCCGGCGCCCCGCTCCCCTCCCCCACGCGGGGGAACCCGGTCGGCACCGCGGGGTGATCCGCCCGGGCCGGCCGCACCGACACGCTCCGTGTCATGACTGCACCCCTCCCGCGGCGGCGACGCCGGCACACCCCCGACGGGCCGCGACCATGATCCAGGTGCGTGGCCTCACCAAGGAGTACGGCACCAGGTCCAGGCTGCGTGGGGCCGGCGTGGTCCGGGCCGTCGACGACCTGACCTTCGACGTCCAGCCGGGCAAGGTGACCGGCTTCCTCGGCCCGAACGGCGCGGGCAAGTCGACGACGATGCGGATGGTCCTCGGCCTCGACCGGCCCACCGCCGGCTCCGCCCTGGTGACCGGCCGCCGGTTCGCCGAACTGGCCGAGCCGCTCCGGGTGGCCGGTGCGCTGCTCGACGCCGCCGCGGTGCACCCCGGCCGCAACGGCCGCGACCACCTGCGGGTCGCCGCCCGCACGCACGGCATCCCGCTGCGCCGGGTGGACGACGTCATCGACCAGGTGGGGCTCGGCCCGGCGGCGCGGCGGCGGGTGCGCGGCTACTCCCTGGGCATGCGCCAGCGGCTCGGCATCGCCACCGCGCTGATCGGGGACCCCGCCGTCCTGCTGTTCGACGAGCCGATGAACGGCCTGGACCTCGACGGCGTCCGGTGGGTCCGCCGGCTGGTGCGCGAGCTCGCCGACGAGGGCCGGACCGTCCTGCTGTCCAGCCACCTGATGAGCGAGATGGAGCAGACGGCCGACCACCTGGTGATCATCGGCCGCGGCCGGCTGATCGCCGACGCCTCGATGCAGGAGGTGATGCGCCGGGAGGACGCGCAGCGGCAGGTCCGGGTCCGGACCCCCGCCCCCGGCGAGCTCGCCGGCGCGCTGAAGCGCCGTCGGCTGCAGGTGCACCCCACCGACGACGGCGACCTGCTGGTCGAGGGCGCGACGGCCGAGACCGTCGGCGACGTCGCGCTCGCACTCGGCGTGGCGGTGCACCGGCTGACCGAGGAGCACTCCTCGCTCGAGCAGGTCTACCTCGACCTCACCGGTGACACCGTCCAGTACCGGGTCGCCCGTGCACCCGAGCCGGCCGAGCTGGTGCGGCGATGACCGCGGCGCAGGCCACCGACCGGACGACGGCGGCGGGCCCGGAGCCGGGGACGGCGACCCTCCTCGCCCGCACCGCCGCCGCCGAGTGGCTGCGGCTGCGCACGGTGCGGTCGACGTGGTGGTGCCTGCTCGCCGCGGCGGTGACCGTCGTGGGCATCGGGGCGACCGCGGCCTTCGACGAGGCGACCGGACCGGACACCCCGTCGGCGGCGCTGCCGGCCACCCTCGCCGGTGAGTTCGGGGTGCTGCTCGGCCAGTTCGGGCTGCTGGTGCTCGCCCTGGTCGCCGTCACGCAGGAGCACGCCAGCGGTTCGATCGGCCCGACCCTGCAGTGGACGCCGCGCCGCGGGGTGCTGCTGGCCGCCCGGGTCACCGTGCCGGTCGTGGTGGCCACGGTGGCCGGGGTGCTCCTCGCGCTGGTCACCGACGTCGCCGCCTGGCTCATCGCACCGCAGCTGACCCTCTCGGCCACCGAGCTGGCCGGCAGCCTGGGTCGGGTCGCGGCGGTGCTGGCCGCCGGCAGCGTGCTGGCCGTCGGGGTCGGCCTGCTGCTGCGCAGCACTGCGGGCGCGCTGGCCACGGTCTTCCTGCTCCAGCTGGTCCTGCCCGCCCTGCTGCCCGGGTTCGGCGTCGAGTGGATGGCCGACCTCGGTGAGCTGCTGCCGGGTACGGGGGCCGTCTGGACCCTGCTGGGCGAGCCGGACATGACGGCAGCCCAGGCGGCGGCGCTGCTGGTCGGCTGGTCCGCCACCGCCCTGGCGGCGGGCGGCTGGTCGCTGCTGCGCCGGGACGCCTCGTAGGTCGGGTCGGGTCAGGCGGGTGGGCCGTCGGCGTCGTCCGGGTCTTCCTCGGGCTCGAACGTGCCGCCGGCCTCCTCCGACAGACCCAGCTCCACGCCGGGCGCGTCCTCCTCCGGTGTCGGGCCGGCATCCGGCTGGCCGGCGTCGGGGCCCGGTGCATCGGGGTTGGTCACGGCGGTCCTCCTCCTGTCGTCCCGGCTGTCCGGCCGGCCGTCATCGGTCCCCGCGTCGGGGGGCCAGGCCGGGGTCGTCCGCGCCTGGTCGCTCCGGGCGGCCGAGGACGTCGTGCACCACGCCCGCGCTGCCCCCGCCACGCCGTTCCACCTCCGCGGCGGCCAGGATCAGGCCGCCCGGCAGGTACTCGATGCCGGTGGCCGCACCGAGCTCCTCCACGACGGTGAACTCGTGCCCGAGCGCCTCGAGCTCGGGCCCGTACGCCTCGATGAAGGCCGGTTCCGCGCTCACCGTGGTGGTGTTCCGCTGGCTCGCCCGGGGGGCGGCGATCGCCTCGGCGAGGTCCATGTCCCGGTCGATGCGGTTCACCAGGGTCTGCAGCACCGTGGTGATGATCGTGCTGCCGCCCGGCGAGCCGAGGCCGAGCACCGGTTCGCCGTCCTGCAGCACGATCGTCGGCGCCATGCTGCTGCGCGGCCGCTTGCCCGGGGCCGGCAGGTTCGGCTCGGGCTGGGTGGGATCGGCCGCCGCGAAGGTGAAGTCGGTGAGCTCGTTGTTGAGGATGAACCCGCGGCCGGGCACCGTGATCCCGCTGCCGCCGGTCTGCTCGATGGTCAGCGTGTAGCTGGCGATGTTCCCCTCGGCGTCGCCGACCGTGAGGTGCGTGGTGGACGGGCCCTCGGGGCCCTCCGCCACCGTGGGCTCCCCCTCCACCGGGCACGGGCCGTACTCGCCGTCCGGGTCCCCGGCGGTCGTCGGCTTGGCCAGGGCCACCGCCGGGTCGATCGCGCACGCCCGCTCACCGGCGAAGCCGTCGGAGAGCAGCTCGGCGAGCGGCACCTGGCTGTACGCCGGGTCGCCGACGTAGGCGTTGCGGTCGGCGAAGGCCAGCGCGCTGGCCTCGAGGTAGTGGTGCAGCACCGGCACGGCGGGCAGTGCGCCGAGCGGGTACCCCTCCAGGATGTTCAGCGCCTCCGCGACGGTCGAGCCGCCGCTGGACGGCGGGGCCATGCCGTAGACCTCGAGTCCCCGGTAGTCGATCCGGGTGGGCTCGCGCAGCGGGGCGTCGTACAGCGACAGGTCGACCGCCTCGAGCAGACCCGGGCGGACCTCGGCCGCGCCTGCCGCCTCGGGCGGGTCCTGGACGGTCTGCACGACCTCTTCGGCCAGCTCGCCGACGTAGAACGGGTCCACGCCCTCGTCGGCGAGGAGGCGGTAGGTCTCCGCCAGGTCGGGGTTGGTGAAGGTGGACCCCACCTCGGGCAGGGCGCCTCCCGGCAGGAACAGCTCGGCGGTCGGTTCGAAGCGGCGGAACTTCTCCTCGTTCTCCGCGGTCTGCTGCTGGAACGTCTCGTCGACGACGAAGCCCTTCTCCGCCAGCTGGATCGCGCCCTGCAGCGTGTCCGACAGCGACCAGGTGCCGAACTCCTCCAGCGCCGTCGCCCAGGTGCGCGGCGTCCCCGGCGTGCCCACCGACAGCCCGCTCTGCACCGCCTCGGCGAACGGGAGGGGTTCACCGGCCTCGTCGAGGAAGGCGTCGGCGCCCATCGCGAGCGGCGCGGTCTCCCGGCCGTCGATCGTGGTGACCGCCCCCGTGTCGGCGTCGTAGTAGAGGAAGAACCCGCCACCGCCGACCCCGGCCGAGTAGGGCTCGGTCACGCCCAGCGCGGCCGCCGTGGCGACGGCGGCGTCCGCGGCGTTGCCGCCGGCGGCCAGCACCTCCAGGCCCACCCGGGTGGCGTCGGGGTCGACGGTGGCGACCGCGCCGCCGGTACCGACCGCCAGTGCACGTTTCTCCGTCACGGGCTCGGGCGGAGCGGCGCTCGCCGGCCCCCCGGCCACGAGGGCGCCGGCGGTCAGCGCGGTCAGGGCGACCAGGGTGGTACGTGGACGCGACATGGAGACTCCTCGGGCGTCATCGATGCGCAGGGACACATCGGACACCTCCGGAGCTCCTCGCGCCACCCCATCGGCGAGCACCGGCCTCGGCTCCCGCGGGGCGCGCCGACGAGTGCTGCACTGCGGTGAGCGATGAGTTCCGCGCAGCCACCGAGTCGAGGAGCTGACAGCGACCGATGCGACAGGAGGCCCTCGTGCCCGTCACCACCCGGCAGGCCCTGTGGGCGGCCGCCCACGCCGAACGCGCCGCCCTGGCCGGCGACCTGGCCGAGCTGGACGAGGCGCAGTGGTCCGCGCCGTCACTGTGCGGGCGGTGGAGCGTCGAGGAGGTCGTGGCCCATCTGAGCGCAGCGGCCAGCACCGGGCGGGCGCGCTGGCTGATGAGCATGATCGGCGCGCGGTTCGACGCCGACGTGCACAACGACCGCCGCCTGGCCGAGCACCGCGGCGGCACGCCCGCCGAGACGCTGCAGCGCTTTCGCACGGTCGGTGACAGCACCACCGCCCCCAGCGGGCACACCGCCGCCTGGCTCGGCGAGGTCGTGGTCCACGCCCAGGACGTTCGCCGCCCGCTCGGTCTGCCCGGCCAGCCCCCGGTGCCCGTGGTCACCGAGGTCGCCCGCTTCTACGCCGCCCGGGACTTCGCCGTGAACAGCCGCACCGCCGCCGACGGCCTGCGGCTGCAGGCCGACGACGGGCCCTTCGCCGCGGGCGCGGGTCCCCTGGTCACCGGCACGACCCTGGCTCTGACGATGGCCATGGCCGGACGCGCGGCGTTCTGCGAGGAGCTGACCGGCCCCGGCGTGCCCGTGCTGCGCGACCGCTGCGCGCACTCCTGAGCCACCCGGGTGGCCGGACACGGGCGGCCGGCTGGGCCCTCATCCCCCGGCCGCCGCCCGCTGGCCGGCGTGTGGCCGGCCCGCCCGCCGGTCGAGCAGTGCGACCACGGCCATGTGCGGCACCGTGAGGCCCAGCAGGACGGCCAGGGCACCGGCGGTCCAGTCGGGCCGCTGGGCGCTGAGCACCAGCAACGCGATGCCGGTGAGGGCCACCCCGGTGGGAGCCGCGGCCGCGGCGGCGTAGCGGCGCAGCGGCGCCCCGAGCCGGCCGGCGGCGAGGTCGTCGGCGTTGCGCGGGTCGAGCACGAGCAGGCGGCCGATGTGCCGCACCGCGTGCCAGCCACCGAAGTAGACCCCGAACGCGGCAGCCGGCGGCGCGAGCGCGAAGAGCGCGGCCAGCACGCCGGCCTCGGCCGCCCACCCGGGCCGGCCCCGCGCCAGCGCGCCGAGCACCGTGCCGAGCAACGCCAGGCCGACGACCGCGAGCGCGACCTGCCGGACGCCAGGGGTCAGCAGGGCCGGCAGCTCCGGGGCCAGCGCCGCCAGCACCCGGTCCGCCTCGTCGGGCCACCGCGCGAGCGGGACCGCGACGGGGAGCCCGCCCAGGCCCACCACCGGTGCGACGTCCCGCAGGGCGGGCCGCCAGGGGGTTCCCGACCGCTCGGCCTCGAACGCCACCTCGCCCATGCCGAAGTGCACCGCGGAGACGGCGAACAGCAGCAGCAGGCTCACCACCGGCGCCACGAGGAGGGCGCCCAGCGCCACCAGGGCCGCGGCGGCATAGCCGGTGAGCACCCCGGGCCGCAGCATCCGCCCCGGGCGGCCGGCCACCCAGTCCGGGACCAGGTGGTCGACCGCCCCGTGCGGCAACCCGACCAGCACCCCGGCGGCCAGGATCCCCAGCGCCCACGCCGAGAGCTGCTCGGGCAGCAGCAGGGCCGCCGCGACGGCCGCGCCGACGACCCCGACCGACAGCCGGGTCGTCAGCGCGGTCACCCGCCGCGGCGCCTCTGCCGTCACGACGCCGTCCGGCGGATCAGGCGGCCCGGCCGGGAGCAGCCACCTCGGTGATGCCACCGCGGGGCATGGTGACGTCGGAGGCGACGGCCTCGTCGTGGCCCTCGTGCTTGCTCACCTTGCGGGCGATGACCGCCAGCAGGATCCCGTAGACCACCTTCGACGTGACGTCGGCGACGGTGTAGGTGATCTGCCGGGCGACCACGCCGTCGGCGGAGTCCCAGATCGCCGGCATCAGGTAGGCACCGGGGTAGAGCATCCAGGAGACCAGCAGCAGCCACCACACGGCCTTGACCAGCGGGCGCACCTCAGCCGGCAGCCGGCCGACGTTGCCGTACACGGTGCGGTACACCAGCGCCAGGATGACCAGGAAGAAGACCGTGCTGATCGACCCCCAGACCCAGAAGGGGGCGCTGCGCTCGACCTCGTAGAACTGGCCGACGTAGCCGGTGTAGACCATCCCCAGCCCGGCGACGGTGAACATGATCCAGCCGCGACGGAAGGCGGCGCCGGTCACCCCGAGCACGATCAGCATCTGCAGGAGCAGCACCGGGACGTCGATCGACCAGTTCATGTACCGGTAGCCGTTGGAGAACAACGCGTCCGTCTGGCTGAACGCCTCGCCGTCCCAGCGGAAGGCGCTCTCCCACTTCTGGGAGATGACCAGCAGCTCCAGGAACGCCGACACCATCACGACCGCGGACAGGGTCGAGGAGAGCTGGTACCTCGGCAGGGAGTTCTTGCTGGTGAGCACGAAGTACACCAGCCCGGCCGCCATCGCGGCGTAGCCGACGGTGAAGACGTGGGACACGATCGTGTACTGGAAGAAGTCGTAGGTGAAGGTGTTCTCGACGTTCACGCGGTCTCCTGTCGGATTGCGGCCTCGTGCCTCTGCTCGATCACGGACGAGCAGTTCTTCCCCCACCGGCAGCGCGGTGGATGCAGTGGTCGGCGCCCGAGCTGACCCGGACGCCGGGCCGACCGGCCGGACGCTCGAGAACGGTCACCACCCAGGGGGGTCCTCACCGGCCAGTCGCATAGGCAGGTGGTCCAGGTCGCCGTCGCGGTCGGGCAGTTCGGCGGCCAGCGCCTCGTCGAACCGCTCGGCGAGGTCCATCCCGGTTCCTTCTCGTCCCCTCGGGCGTGCTCACCACACTCGTCGGCGTCGACCGCCCCCGGGAGCGTGCCCGCACCCACCGGGGCGGCGGACCGAGGCCGCCGCATCTGGACCGGGCACCGCACGGGCTCGGTCTGCCGGCCGTTGCCGGGTCAGCCGTCGTCGCTGGGCACCCGGCACGGCCAGGGAACCGCTGGAGGCCGCCGGGACGTTGGTCCGGCAGCCGATCGTCGTCCGGACGACGGGCCCGTCGTCCCTTCGAGGAGCACCATGACCACCCCGCTGCCGACCAGCCCGGCCGGCGCACTCGACGTGCGGGCCGACGACGAGCTGTCGTGGCTGCTCTCGCTCGACAGCACGGTGCTCGCCGTCCTCGGTGGCGTGTTCGTGACCTTCCTGCTGATGGCCCTGCTCGCCGGGTGGCTCGTCGTCCGACGGGTGCGGCGCAGCCCCCTGGTGGCCCGGAGCCGGGAACTCGCCTCGCGCAGCCGCGAGCTCGGCGTGCAGGGAGCCACCGCGGTCGCTGCCCGCCGCCTGCCGCCGGGCCGGCGGCGCACGGCCGCGGAGCTCCAGCTCGAGGTCGCCCGCGCCCGCGACCGGCTTCGCCGGCAGGTGGCCGCCGCCCGGGCTGCCGGTGCCCACCTCGGCGACGTGCCGGACCTGCTCCCGTCCCTGGCGGCCGAGGGCAACCGGCTCGAGCAGCGCCTGCGGCAGCGGGCCATGGACCCCGAGCCGACCGGCCGGGACGACCCGGAACCGGAGGCGCGGGCGTACCTGGAGACGGTCGCCGACGTCTGCGACGCGGTGCTCCAGGCGGAGCGGGCCGTCGCGCCGACCGGCCGGACGACGGCGGACGTCGCCGAGGCGGTCACCGCGCTGCGGGCGCACACCGCCGCCTACCAGGAGCTCACCGCCCCGCCGGCGATGCCCCCGCTGCCCCCTGCGGCCGCTGCGCCGCTGCCCACCAGCGCCGACGTCCGTCCCCTAGGCCACTGAGGCGACGCGCAGCTGCCGGAGGGGGTGCTCGACCATCGCACCGGCACCGGTCAGGTCCCGACGGGGACGGGGCCGGGGCAGTCAGCGCCGCGCGCACGGAGGCCGGGGAACGTGCGCCCACGACCGGGGCCAGGCCCACCGTCCGGTGGCTCGCGGCCGCGTTCCGTGACGCCGCCAGCGCCTGCGGGGCCATGGCGACCACGACGGTGGAGAGCCCGGCGGGGTTCCGTGCCGCGTACGTGCCAGGAGATCAGGCCGGGCCGGCACGACGCCGACGTCCCCGGCAGTCCCGCAGTCCCGCGGTCCCGCCGGTCAGGGGCGGGTGCGGCCCTGCTCGGCGGCCCAGCGGTCCAGCGCCTGGACGGTCAGGACGTGCGGGAAGGTGAGCGCGACCAGGACGGCGAGCGCCGCGCTCACCGCGACCGCCGAGGCGTCCCCACCGGCGAGGACGACGACGGCCGCCAGGGTGACCAGGGTGGGCAGCGCCGCATGGGCGGCGAACCGCCGCACCGCCGACCAGGTCCCCTGCGTCGGGGACGTCGTGCGCAGCAGCGAGACCAGCCGCTCGGTGTGCCGCAGGGCGTGCCAGCCCGCGAACCACACCCCGAAGGCCACCAGCGGGGGCACCACGACGAACAGCGCGGCGACCCCGGCCAGCTCGGCCGCCTCGCGTCGCCGACCGGCCCCCACCTGGAGCCGGAGGGCGACCACCAGCACGACCAGGCAGCCCAGCCCCAGGGCGGCGCGGCCGGCGAGCGGCAGCGGCTCCTGCCAGCCAGGTGCGATGCGCCCCAGGACGTCGGCCGACGGCCCCGGCCACAGCACCAGCGGCACCGCTACCACCGCCAGGCCGTGCGCCGCCGTCGGCCACCAGTCCTGCCCCGGTCCGGGCACCTGCCGGCCGGCGTCCTCCGCGGAGACCACGACCTCGGCCCGGCCGAAGTGGACGGCCGAGGCGAGCAGGAAGACCACGACGGTGGCCGTCGGCGCCAGCAGCAGCGCGCCCACCGCCAGCCCGGCCACCGCCGTGTAGCCGGCGAGCACCCGGGCCAGCGCCGCGGCTGCTGGCCGCCGTCCGCTGGTCCAGAACGGCACCATGTGGTCGACCGCGCCGTGCGGGACGCCCAGCACGATGCCGGCCAGCGCGACGGCGGGCGCGACCTGGGCGAGCGCCTCGGGGACGAGCAGCTGGGCGCCGAGAGCACCGACGGCCAGGGCGGGACCGACCGCCCGGACCGGCCGGCGGGGCCCCCGGGGTGGTGCGCCGGCCCGGGAGGGGGGCCGGCGCACCACCGAGGAGCCCGGCATCAGCTGGTCCGGCTGGCCCGTGCGCCGTTCCCGGTCGGGGCCCCCGCCGTGGTCAGGACCTCGTCCCCGGCGTGCGCCCCGTCCCCTGCTGCGGTCGCGGGTACCGAGTGGTCGTCGTCGTAGGACGGATCGGCCAGCCGGCTCTTCACCCGGGCCACCTTGTAGATGGCCAGGCCGTAGGCGGCCTTGGCGAAGATGTCGGCGAGGGAGTAGCCGACCTGCTTGAGCACGAAGCCACCCTCACCGCCGAAGAAGTCCCCGCCCAGGATCGGGAACAGGTAGGCGATCGGGTAGACGCCCCAGAGCCCGACGAGGGCGAGCCGCAGCATCTTGATGGTGTGCACCACCTCCGGTGGCTGCCGGTCCAGCGACCGGGACAGCTCCACGAAGAGCACGTACAGCAGGTAGAGGAACGGGATCGTCGACAGCGTGCCCCACAGCAGCCGGGGGCCGACCTCGTTGGCCAGCTCGCCCGGGTAGCCCAGCGCGATCATCAGCGCCGATGCCGGGATCAGCTTGACGAGCAGCTTCTTCGCCGCCGCCCGCCCGAGGGCCATCACCGCGACCGTCTCGAAGAGGAGCAGCGGGACGGTGAGCAACCAGTCGACGTAGCGGTAGCCCTCGTTGAACTCGACGTTGGACAGCTGGTGCGGGGCGTCGATGGTCGCCCCGGCCGGGTAGCTCTCCTGGAAGTTGTTGAAGATCCGGAAGTAGTGGTACGCGGCGATCCCACAGACGATCGCGGAGACCACCACCGCATTGCGGTACTGGCGGATGACCTGCCGCTGGGAGACCAGCAGGTACAGCGAGGTGAACAGCAGACAGGCGATGGCGAGCGAGAACAGGTTGTAGACCGTGGAGTAGTTCGTCGCGGAGAGCGACGGGATGTTGACGGCAGCTGCCTGGACCATCGGGACCCCTTCGAGGGTGACCGCGCCCCGTCGGTCGGCGGGCCGCAACCGTTTCCGGTTGGGGCGGGTCTACGCCTTTCCGTTGTCCTGGTCGAGTTGCACAGGTTTCAGCGCGGTGTGGCGGCCAGCAGGTCGACGGCGTCGGCGAGGCTCTCGGACACCACCACCCGCCGGTCGAGGACGCCGTGGGCCCATCCGGGGCCGCCGGCGACCAGTGCGCGCGGGGCCCGGGAGGTGGGCAGCGCGTCGACCGGGAACTGCTGCCCGGTCTGCTCCGCGGACTGCGGCGGTCGCTGGCTCCAGATGAAGACCCCCGAGGCGCCGGTCCGGCGGACGGCGGACACCAGCGCGGACACCGGGAGCTGCCCCAGCACCTGCGCCGGCGTGCGACGCTCGGCGAGCGCGGCGGCGAGCACGTGCAACGGCAGCACGTGCCAGTCGCCGGGCGGGGAGGTCAGCAGCACGATCCGCCCCGGGTCGGGCTTGCGCTGGCAGGCCCGGTGGGCGCGCAGGGTCTCGGTGACCGCCTCGCTGAGCAGGTGCTCCACGTCGATGCCCGCCCCGGTCTGCTCCCACCGGAGCCCGGCCGCGACCAGGACCGGTCGCAGCACGGTGTCCCAGGTGGCGATGGTCCCCCGCTCCACCAACAGGTCTCCGAGGATCGCGTGCACGGCGCCCGCGTCCAGGCGGGCCGCGGCCCGGGCCAGCCCGCGGGCCTCCGGCGGCGCGTCGGGGAGTGCCAGCACGGTCCCACCGGCGCCGGCCCGGCGTCCGCCGACGGCCGGTGCGGCGGGCTGGTCGCCGTCCCGGGGCGAGGAGTCACCCGTGAGGACTCGGCGGGCGGCCTCGGCGGGGGCCACCCCGGAGGCCACGAGCCGCTGCATGAGGACCAGCCGGGTCATGTCCTCGTCGTCGTACCTGCGGTGCCCACCGGAGGTGCGCCCGCTGGGCGCCAGCCCGTAGCGACGACCCCAGCTGCGCAACGTCTCGGGTGCCACCCCGAGCCGGGCGGCCGCGGCACCCACGCCCAGCGGTGCTGTCGAACCGGTCGATCGCCCGTCGGCCACACCCCATCATGCGGGGCGTTCGCCGTCCGGGGCGGTGGACGCACTCTCTGCGGCAGCGCCGGGGCCGGGAGCCAGCACCTTCGCCAGCAGCACGGACAGCTGCCGCTGCTCCTCCCCCGTCAGGTGACCGAGCCGGTCGTCGGGGAAGCCGAAGGCACGCCGGACGGCGCGGTGCTCGCGTCTCCCGGCCGGGGTGATCGAGACCCGCTTGACCCGCCGGTCCGCCGGATCGGGCAGCCGGGTCACCAGCCCGCGGGCCTCCAGCCGGGCGACGAGCTGGGTGACGTTCGACGGGTCGCAGAGCAGCTCGACGGCGAGGTCGCCCATCGCCCTGGTGCCCTGGGTCAGCTCGCCGAGCAGGCAGGCCTGCGCAGCGCTCAACCCGACCGCCTGCGCCGCGCGGTCGTACGCCGCGTCGTAGGCGTACACGAAGTCCCACACCTGCTGCTGCAGCGTGCTCGCGTCGTCTGCCACGGCGCGAAGGTTACTTGATGGACTCAAGTAGCCGTGCCACCATGACGGCAAGAACTTGAGTGGCTCAATCAATCGGAGGAGGTCCCCATGGCGGTCGAACACGGCGGAACGACGACGACCCGCGTCCTGGTCACCGGGGTGCGCGGGAAGACCGGCGCCCCGCTGGCGGAGCTGCTCGTCGCCCGGCCGGGCGTCGAGGTGCTCGGCGGCAGCAGCAACCCGGAGACGGTGGACGTCGCCGGGGTCCGGCCGACCGAGTTCTCCTGGGACCGGCCGGCCGGCTGGTCGGCGGCGATCGGCGGCGTCGACGCGCTCTACCTCGTCCGGCCGGATCGCGCGGACGCGCCGGAGCTGATCGGAGCGCTCCTGGAGGTGACGCCACCCCGGGCGCACGTCGTCCTGCTGTCCGAGCAGGACGCCGACCACACCGGGCCGGCCGGGTGGGCGCCGCGGGCCGAACGCGCGGTGCGCACCGGCGGCCACAGCTGGACGGTGCTGCGCCCGAGCTGGTTCATGCAGGTGCTCACCGACCCACGCTTCTACCTCGACCAGCTCACCGGCACCGGTGAGCTGCCGTTCGCCAGTGGGGGCGCGAGCCTTGCGTGGATCGATGCCCGGGACATCGCCGCCGTGGCCGAGCGTGCGCTGCTCGAGGAGGGGCACGACGGTCAGGTGTACGAGCTCACCGGTCCGGCCGCGCTCTCGCTGTCCCGCACCGCGGAGCTGATCTCCCGGGCCACCGGGCGCCCCATGGCCCACCGGGAGATCACCGTCGCCGAGGCGCTGGCCGGGACCGAGGGCTTCGAGCGGGAGATCACCGCGGTGACGTTCGAGCGCGTGCAGGCCGGCAGCTTCGCCGTCGTGACCGACGCCGTCCAGCACGTGACCGGACGGCCGGCGCGGTCATTGGAGGCGTTCCTGGCCGACTACGGGCCGTCCCTGACGGTCCCGAGCTGACGCCGGCCGACCCACGTCCTCGGGTGACTGCGCGCCCGCGGACACGGACCAGCCCCCACGGTGTGACGCCGTGGGGGCTGGTGCGCGGTGCCCGCGGGCACCGCCTCCGACCGGCTCAGGCCGGTCGAGTGGGTCACTTCGTGCGACGGCTGCCGGTGAGGCGGCTGAGCAGCTTCTTGAGCAGGTTGGCCTTGATCAGTCCGGACACGATCCCCATGTCGGTTCCTCCTCCGGGTCGGTTGGACCAGGCCGTACCCAGCGACTGCGCAGTCCATGTACGAGCCGGCACAGCCGCGAGGTCAGGCGCGGACCCGGTTCCGCGGTCGCCGACCGCCGGCGAACCACCGTTCGACCCGGCGCCAGCGGTTGGGGGTCTTCTCGCGGTCCAGCACCTCGGACTCGGCGAGCGCCCGGTCGACCGGACCGAGCTCGGGCGGCTCGAAGGGCACCACCGATCGACCGGTCGGCCGGCGCAGCCGCTCGATGCCCTGCACCAGCGAGCCGGTGTCGGCGACAGCGGCGGCGACGTCGTCCGGCGTGCACCCGAGGTGCTCGGCGAGCAGCCGGTCACGGAAGGCGAGGATGGTCGCGGCCACCCGGTCGTCGCCCGGCCGGCCCTCCACCGCCTCGATCGCCAGGTCGCACTCGGTGTCCAGGCCCATCGACCGGTTGTTCACGTTGCTGGAGCCCAGGCGCAGCAGCCGGTCGTCGATGACGGCGACCTTGGCGTGCACGTAGATCGGCTCGCGCTGCTCGGTCACCGGGCAGTAGAGCCGGAACCGGTCGTGCACGTCGGCCTCGCGGACGATCTCCAGCACCCGGGCGCGCGCGGTGCCCATCGCCTTCTCCGACAGCCAGCCGTCGGCGGTCCACGGGTTGAGCACGACGACCTCCGGGCCGTCGGGCTCACGCAGCCGCTCGGCGATCGCCTCGGCGATCCGGCGGCTGGCGAAGTACTGGCTCTCCACGTAGATCGACCGGCGGGCCGCGGCGATGCCGGCCAGCCACAGCAGCTCGATCTCGTGCACCAGGTCCACGCCGTCGTGCTCGGGCCGCGTGCGGGCGATGGCGACGTCCACGTCGGTGAGGAGCGGCTCGACCTCCTCGGGCCAGCACGTCCGCTCCTCGGTCAGCGGCTCCAGGCGCTCCCCGGTGCCGCTCTCCCACCGGGTGCGGGCGAGCTCGGCGACGGCTCGGGCAGCGGGCCCGGTCAGCATGCTCGTCGCGTCGTGCCACGGTCCGGCCGGCCGCCCCTCGGCCCGGCCCGGCGCCGGGGAACGCCGGTGCGGGTTGACGTCGGAGTGGTCGGGGGTGTCCCACCGGTCCGCCGTGACGTCGATGCCGCCGGTGAAGGCCAGGCAGTCGTCGATGACCACGATCTTCTGGTGGTGTGCGCCGCCGACCGGGTGATGGGTGTCGATGGCGAGGGTGAGGCGGTCGGAGGTGCGCCGGTCCAGCAGCACGATGGGCTGCAGTCCCCGACCGAGCGCGCGGAGCATCCCGAGGTCCCACTGGAGGACGCCGATCTCCAGCTGCGGGTTCTGCGCCACCGCCCGTTCCAGCACGGCGCCGAGCCGGTCGTCCTTCGGCCGGCCGCCGGCGAGCGGGTCCAGCCGGATGCGCGGGTCGAAGTCCCAGCCGATGAACAGCACCCGCCGCTGCGCGCGCAGCACGGCACGCTTGAGGGTGGCGAAGTACTCGGCCGCGTCGACGAAGACGGCGAAGCGGTCGGCCCGCTCGATCCGCCAGCAGGTCTCCCCGGGGATCAACAGTCGTGCGCCCTCCACCGGCAGGCCGCCCTCGCTGCGGGAGGCCGGGAGTCCGGGGTCGGTGTCGGAGCCGGTCGTCGCCTGGCCGTCGTGCATCACGTCCGGAGTGTGCCCGTCTCCGTGGGTCGCACCAAGAACCGACTCCCTCGAACCGGGGACACGGCCGCGCAGCGCCGCCGTCCCCCAGCGACAGAACTCAGCTGCTGACCGGCCCGGCGGCTGGGAGGGTGCTCTCGACCGGACCCGACCGGCTGCGGCGGGACCGTGGACCACACCGGCAGAGGCAGGGAGGACGGATGGACGGGAACACCGACTCCACCGACGACGCGCGGTCGCTGCGTGCGGCGCTGCGCACGGAGCTCGTCGCCGCGATGAGGTCGCGCCGGGCCGACGCCGTCGCCGCGTTGCGCAGCGCCCTGGCGGCGATCGACAACGCCGAGGCCGTCGTCGCGCCGGGGACCGCGACCGGAGCCACGAACGCACACCTCGCCGGCACCCGGATCGGGGTCGGTTCCACCGAGGCGGACCGCCGCGCCCTGTCGATCGGCGACGTCCGCGCCCTCCTGCGCGCAGAGATCATGGACCGCCGGACCGAGGCCGACCGTTACGACGGCCTCGGGCAGCACGAGGCCGCCGGCCGGCTACGGCGCGAGGCCGAGGTGCTCGACCACCACGCCGACGGGTGACTGCACCGCTCCCTGTCGCCGCCCGGGTCAGCCTGCGGCGGGCCGGACGACCTCGGCGATCCGTCGTTCGGCGGTCGCGTCGAGCCCGGTGACTCGCCGGTGCCCCGCTGCCCGGCTGACCGGTCGTCAGCGGCGGGCGAGGACGGCCAGGGCCACCGCGCACCCCCACCCGGTCGCCACCACCGGGGTCTCGACCGGGTCGAACCCGCCGGGGCTGACCCGGAGGCGGGTGCAGCGCTCGCTCAGGTAGCCGAACGTCAGCCCGGCGCCGAGCCACCGGAGCACCCAGCGGGCCCGGTCGTCCGGCCCGCGGAGCAGCCGGGCGGTCGCCCAGACCTGCGGCCCGAGCAGGTACGGCGGTGCACTGAAGGCCGTGCCGAACCAGAGCCAGTCACGGACGACGTGGTCCGGGCTCCCGGTCAGGAACGGGACGTCGAAGTGCCGGCGCCGCCGCAGCGCGACGACGTGACCGGCCAGCTGGGCGGCCAACTGGGCCGCCGACACGGCGACGAGTGTGGAGCGGGGCACCATGCCACCGCACCGTAGGGCCCCGGCGGAATCAGGTCAGCTGGTTGATCCGGATCAGGTTGCCCGTCGGGTCGCGGAACGCGCAGTCGCGGACCCCGTAGTCCTGGTCCGTCGGCTCCTGCAGCACCTCGGCGCCACTGGCCGCGATCGTGCCGAAGGTGCCGTCGAGGTCGTCGGTGGCCAGGGTGATCGCGGCGTAGTTGCCCTTGGCGATCAGCTCGAGGACCGTGCGGCGCTCCTCGTCGGTGATGGTCGGGTCGACGGCCGGCGGGTGCAGGACGATGGAGGTCTGCGGCTGGTCGGGTGGGCCCACGGTGACCCAGCGCATGTCCTCGTAGCCGACGTCCTTGCGGACCTCGAAACCGAGGACGTCGCGGTAGAAGGCCACCGAGGCCTCCGGGTCGGTGTGCGGCAGGAACGCGTAGTGGATGGTCAGGTTCATGGCCCCGACGCTAGGGCCGGCACCGGCGCCCGGGCTTCTCGATTCCTGACCGGTCTGGTCGCCTGCTTGGCCAGGCACGGCGGGATCCCCGCGCTCCCCCGGGCGGCCTGCTCGCGGTAGACGCTCGGGGGCATCCCGACCAGTTCGGTGAAGCGGGTGCTGAAGGTGCCCAGCGACCCGCAGCCGACGGCGAAGCAGACGTCGGTCACGCTGAGGTCCCCGCGCCGCAGCAGCGTCATCGCGCGCTCGATCCGTCGGGTCATCAGGTAGGCGTACGGCGACTCCCCGTACGCCCGCTTGAACTCCCGGCTCAGGTGCCCGGCCGACACGTGCACCCCACGGGCGAGCGCGGCGACGTCCAGCGGCTGTGCGTACTCGCGGTCGATCCGGTCCCGCACCCGGCGCAGCAGCACCAGGTCGCTCAGGCGCTGCTCCGAGTCGGGTCCACCGGCCACGTGCGCGAGCGTAGGGAGGCACCCCGGTCGCACGACAGCCCTTCGCGCGCGGGAGTGCCCGGCCGGTGCGGTCACCGAGGCGCACGCTGGTAGAACCGACCGGTGAGCACCGAGGCGACACTGCTGCTCACCCTCGACCTCGTCGGCACGTTCGCCTTCGCGCTGAACGGTGCGCTGACCGCGCTGCGGGTGACCCGGCTCGACATCGTCGGCGTCATCACGCTGGGGATGACCACGGCCCTCGGCGGCGGGATCATCCGGGACGTCCTGCTCGGCGCCCTGCCGCCGGCGACGTTCAGCGACTGGCGATACCTGGCGGTGGCCGCCGGCGGCGGGCTGGTCGCCTTCGTCCTCGGGCCCGGGCTGGACCGGCTGAACACCCCGATCACGGTGCTCGACGCCGCGGGGCTGAGCCTGTTCGCGGTCACCGGCGCCAGCAAGGCCCTCGCCCTCGGCCTCGGCCCGACGCAGGCGGTGCTGCTCGGCGCGCTCACCGGGGTGGGCGGGGGAACACTGCGCGACGTCCTGATCGGCCAGGTCCCGTCGATCTTCCGCAGTGGCCTGTACGCGATCCCGGCGCTGATCGGCGCCACCGTCACCGTGGTGGCCCTCGAGCTCGACGTCTACGGGGCCGCTGCGGCCGTCGGCGCGGCGACCGTGTGCTTCACCGTCCGGATGCTCGGTGTCCGCTTCGGCTGGAACGCCCCGATGCCCCGGACACCGCGCGCCCGCCGGCCGGACGGCGCCTGACCGTCCGCCCGCAGGGGCGACCCGGCTCGGACCTCCCCGCGGAGGAAGTTGACCTGAACGTCACACAAGGGTCTTCCGCTGAAACGTGACGTGGGGCACGCTGTCCGGCACATCGCGCGGACGACCTCGTTGCCGCGCACCCGCATTCGTCAACATCCGTAGACGTTCCGAGGTGCAGCCATGACCACCACCCAGCTCCAGCTGACCCATCCCCTGGACCCCGTCCAGGCCGCGGAGATCGAGGAGGTCCGGCGGATCACCACCGCGGCCGGCCTGGTCGTCGACAGCACCCGCTTCGTCTACGTCGGCCTCCAGGAGCCGCCGAAGGCCGAGGTGCTGGCCCACCGCCCCGGGGAGCCGGTCACCCGGCGCTTCCGGGTCCTGCTGCTGGACCTGGCCTCGCAGGTCTCCCGGGACGTCGTGGTCGACGCCACCGCCGGTGAGGTCGTCACGGCGGTCGAGCTGGACACCGCCACCTCCGGTCAGCTCCCGGTGCTGGACGAGGAGTTCGAGCTCGTCGAGCAGCTGCTGTCCACCGACGAGCGGTGGCTGGCTGCCCTGGCCGCCCGCGACCTGGACGTCGCCCAGGTCCGGGTGGCCCCGCTGTCGGCCGGCGCGTACGAGGAGTACCCGGACGAGGCGGGGCGCCGCGTCCTGCGCGGGCTGGCCTTCTGGCAGGAGACGCCGACGGACTCCGCCTGGGCGCACCCGATCGACGGGCTGGTCGCCTACGTCGACACGATCAACCGGGTCGTCGACCAGGTCATCGACACCGGCGCCGTCCCGGTGCCCACCGGCTCGGGCAACTACGACGACCCGGCGGTCAGCGGCCCACCGCGGACCACCCAGAAGCCGATCGAGATCACCCAGCCCGAGGGGTCGAGCCTGTCCCTGGAGGGCAACGTGCTCAGCTGGGAGAAGTGGTCCCTGCGAGTCGGCTTCGACACCCGCGAGGGCCTCGTGCTGCACCAGATCGGGTTCGACGAGGGCGCCGGGGTCCGGCCGATCGTCTACCGCGCCTCGATCGCCGAGATGGTCGTCCCCTACGCCGACCCCAACCCGGTGCGCTCCTGGCAGAACTACTTCGACACCGGCGAGTACCTGGTCGGCCGCTACGCCAACGCCCTCGAGCTCGGCTGCGACTGCCTCGGCGACATCACCTACCTGGACGCGGTCATCGCCGACGAGCAGGGCAACCCCCGAACCCTGCCCAACGCGGTCTGCATCCACGAGGAGGACTACGGGATCCTCTGGAAGCACACCGACCTGTGGAGCGGCTCGCAGCAGACCCGCCGGCAGCGGCGGCTGGTGGTCTCCTTCTTCACCACCGTGGGCAACTACGACTACGGCTTCTACTGGTACCTCTACCTCGACGGCACCATCGAGTTCGAGGCCAAGGCCACCGGCGTCGTCTTCACCTCCGCCCACGCCGGCGACGAGTACCCCTACGCCTCGCAGATCGCGCCGGGGCTGGGCGCCCCGCTGCACCAGCACCTGTTCAGCGCCCGCCTGGACATGACGGTCGACGGCGTCGCCAACCGGGTCGACGAGGTCGAGGTCGTCCGGGTGCCGATGGGGCCGGAGAACCAGCGCGGCAACGCGTTCACCACCTCCTGCACCACCCTGGCCACCGAGTCCGCGGCCCAGCGCGACGCCTCCCCGGCCACCGACCGGGTCTGGCACGTCGTCAACCCCGAGCGGCTCAACCACGTCGGCCAGCCCGTCGGGTACGCCCTGTACCCGGAGGGGCTGCCGACCCTGCTGTCGGACCCGGGGTCCTCGATCGCCCGGCGGGCGGCCTTCGCCACCCGGCACCTGTGGGTGACCCGCTACGACCCCGCCGAGCGCTACTCGGCCGGGGACTTCGTCAACCAGCACAGCGGGGGCTCCGGGCTGCCCGAGTACGCCGCGGCCGACCGCGACATCGACGGCCAGGACCTGGTGGTGTGGCACACCTTCGGGCTCACCCACGTGCCCCGGCCGGAGGACTGGCCGATCATGCCGGTGGACTACACCGGGTTCCGGCTCAAGCCGTTCGGCTTCTTCGACCGGAACCCGACCCTCGACGTGCCGGCCTCGACCTCCGCGCACTGCGCGGGCGGCGCCGCCTCCTGCTCGACCACGGAGGCCTCCGGTGAGTGAGCGCCCGAACTCCGCGGCCGGCGCGACCGCGCTGACCTCCCCCGGCGAGCCGGCCGGTCGGGGCAGCGACGGCGAGCAGCTGAGGTCCGGCCGGCTCGGCGTCCTCGGCATCGTCTTCTTCGTCGTCGCCGCCGCGGCCCCGCTGGTCGGCATGACCGGTGCCGTGCCGGTGGCCATCGCGGCCGGCAACGGCGCCGGCGCCCCGGGCGCCTACGTCGCCGTCGGGGTCGTCCTCATGGTGTTCGCCTCCGCCTTCTCGGCGATGAGCCGGGTGGTGACCAACACCGGGGCGTTCTTCGCCTACGTCGGCCGCGGCCTGGGCCTGTCCGCCGGCGTCGGCTCGGCGTTCGTCTCGGTGTTCGCCTACCTGACCATCCAGCTGGCGGTCTACGGCTTCTTCGGCGGCCTGATGGCCGGGCAGATGGACGCCACCTTCGGCATCGACGCCCCCTGGTGGCTGTGGACGCTCGCCGCCTGGGCGCTGGTGCTCGCCCTCTCGGTGGTCAGCGTCGACGTCGGCGCCAAGGTCCTCGGCACGCTCATGGTGCTGGAGCTGCTCAGCCTGGCCGTCGTCGCCGTCGCCGTCATGCTCGAGGGCGGCGGCCCCGACGGGGCGAACCTCGTCGAGTCCTTCGCCCCGCAGAACGTCTTCGTCGGCGGCCTGGCCGGCTCGGCCGGGATCGCGCTGGCCTTCGCGTTCGCCTCCTACATCGGCTTCGAGGCCACCGCGATCTACGGCGAGGAGAGCAAGGACCCCGAGCGCACCGTGCCGCGGGCCACCTACGCCGCGGTGGGGCTGATCACCGTCATCTTCGCGGCGGCCTCCTGGGCCGTGGTGAGCGGACTGGGCACCGACGACGTCGTCGCCCGGGTGCTCGAGGAGTCCTCGGTCGACGGTGTGCCGCTGGCCGATCCCGCGGCGGTGCTGTTCTCCGTCGCCGCCACGTACGTCGGTGACTGGCTGGCCACGGTGATGAGCTGGCTGGTGCTCTCCAGCCTGTTCGCCGGGCTGCTGGCCTTCCAGAACTGCAGCGCCCGCTACTTCTTCTCCCTGGGCCGGGCCGCGGTCTTCCCCGGGGCGCTGCAGGACACCAACCGGCACGGCGCCCCCGGCATCGGGGCGATCGTGACCAGCGTCCTCACCGGAGCGGTCATCGTGGTCTTCGCCCTGGCCGGCCTGGACCCGGTGCTCAACCTCTTCTACTGGTCCTCCGGGATGGCGGTCATCTCCGTCGTGCTGGTGGAGATCCTCGTCTGCCTGGCCGTCCTGGTGCACTTCCGCGGGACGGCGCGCGGGGGCCACTGGTGGTCGACGCTGGCTGCACCGGTGCTGGCCGCCCTCGGCCTGGCCACCGGGCTCTACCTGCTGATCGGCCGGTTCGGCCTGCTGGCCGGCACCGTCCCCGAGGGCGTGGACCCGACCGTGACGGCCTGGCAGCTCAGCGCCACCGGCTGGACGCTGGTGCTGCTGCCCTTCGTGCTGTTCCTGGTCGGGCTGGTGGTCGGCACGGTGCTCTCGCGGAACGTCGACCAGCGACCGGCACTGCGCGACGTCGTGGGCTGAGCCGTGACCGCTCATCTGGTGGTCTGCGGCGCGGGCGCCGGGCTGGCGATGATCGGGCACTTCCCGCACCGGCCGCCGCTGTGGGTGCCGCACGCCCTGGGGCTGGTGGCGATGGTGGTGGCCTGGCTGCCCGCCGCCCGCCCGCTGGGCGAGCCGCTGGCGCTGCTCGCGCTGGCGGCGCTGCTGGCCTGGCAGCTGTGCCACGCCCGGACGCCGGCCGCCCGCTGGTCCGGGGCGGTCGACACCGCGGCGATGGCCGCGCTCATCGCGCTCGCCGGTGTCGGCCCGACGGCGGCGGGCGGTGTCCACGGCGCCCACCACACCGGCACCGAGGGCACGCTCCCCTACGCCGTCGCCGTCCTGGTGGTCTGGCTCGCCGTGCGGCACGTCACCCGCGAGGGCGGGCCGCACGACCACCGCGCCGACCGGGACGACGCCGTCCCGGAACGCGCAGGCCGGGCGCTGGGGGCACTGCGGTTCACCGGGGGGCTGGTGATGCTGTCGGGGATGACCGCGATGCTCGTCTGAGCACCCCCGTCTGCCGAGGAGCCCCGTGCCCAAGATCGTCGACCACGCCGCCCGCCGCACCGAGATCATCGAGGCGGTGTGGTCGCTGATCGTCCGCAAGGGCTTCATCGCGGTCACCATGCGCGAGCTGGCCGCGGAGGCGGGGTACGCCAACGGTGCGCTGGCCCGCTACTTCCCGGACAAGGACGCCGTGCTCCGGGCGGCGTTCCAGCGGGCCTTCGACGCGACGAACGAGCGGGCCCGCGCCGCGATCGGCGACCGCGGCGGGCTCACCGCGTTCCGGCTGCTGTGCCTGGAGATCATGCCGCTGGACGAGGTCCGGCTCGCCGAGGCCCGGGTGGTCATCGGCTTCTGGGACTACGCCGCCGGCCAGCCGGAGCTCGTGGAGTTCTACGACAGCGCCATGGAGACCTGGCGCGCGGAGATGCGGATGTACCTGGGCCAGGCCCAGGTCGGCGGCGAACTCGCACCGGGCCGCCCGCACGACCGGATCGTCGACGCGGTGCTCGCCCTGACCATGGGGATGCAGATCAACGCCTGCTTCTCCCCCCGCCACAACACCCCCGAACGCCAGACGGCCGTCCTGGAGGACTTCCTCACCACCATCGGCCGCCCGGCGTCCTCCTGAGCCGCCACGACCCCGGCACCCCACGCGGGGGGCCGGGGAGGTGGTGTCCGGCGCGTCAGTCGAAGACGATGACGCCGCGGATGTTCTTCCCGGCGTGCATGTCCTCATAGGCCTCGGCGACCTGGTCCAGCGTGTACTCCCGGGTGACCAGCTCGTCGAGCTTGAGCTGACCGGCCTGGTACATCCGCAGCAGCGCCGGGATGTCGTGCCGCGGGTTGGACTCGCCGAACAGCGACCCCTGCAGCCGCTTCTGCATGAGCGTGAGGTCGCCGAGGGCGATCGGGGCGCCGGTGGCGGTGACGTCACCGAGCCCGGTCAGCACGACGGTGCCGGCCTTGCGGACCGCGGCCAGGGCCTGCGCCACGTGCTCGCCCTGCACCACCCCGACGGTGATGATGACGGCGTCGGCGCCCTGCCCGTTGGTGATCGACCGGGCGTGCTCGGTCGCCTCCTCGATGCCGGCGAAGGCGTGCGTGGCGCCGAACTCCGCCGCCTTCTCCCGCTTGAACGGTGCCGGGTCGACGGCGATGACCGTGCTGGCCCCGGCGTGCACCGCCCCCTGCAGCGCGTTGGCCCCGATGCCGCCGATGCCCATCACGATCACCGTCGCCCCGGGCTTGATGTTGGCCGAGCGGACCGCGGACCCCCAGCCGGTGGGCACCCCGCAGCCCACCAGTGCGGCGGCCTTGAGCGGGACGTCCTTGCTGATCTTCACCACGGAGTCGACCGAGGCGGTCGTGTACTCGCTGAAGGTGGAGATGCCGCACTGCTGACCGACCGGGTTGCCGTCCTCGCTCATCCGGAAGCTGGTCGGGTCGTCGGCCCGGGCACCGGTGAGCAGGGAGGCCCCGAGGTCGCAGAGGTTGCTCTGCCCCTGGGCGCACGGCTCGCAGTGCCCGCAGGCGGGCAGGAACGAGAAGACCACGTGGTCGCCGACCTCGTAGCCGGGGGTGTTCGGCCCGACGGCGGTGACCACGCCGGCGCCCTCGTGCCCGCCGACGTAGGGGTAGATCGCGACCGGCACGTCCCCGGTGGCGACGTGGTCGTCGGAGTGGCACAGGCCCGAGGCGGCGAGCTTGACCGTCACCTCGCCCTGGCGCGGGTCGTCGAGCTCGACGGTGGCCGTCTCGTAGGTGCCGGGGGCCTTGCGGACGAGCGAGACGCGGGTGGTGACGGGCACGGGTGCTCCTCTCCGAGCAGGGACGGTGCGGAGCGGGCCCGGGGCCTCCCGGGCGCCGGTCACTCCTCCCCGGTGGTTCCCGACCGATCGGTCAGGAATGCCCGCAGCCTACGGGGCGGGAGTGGTGCACGTCACTCCCACGACTGCGCTGCCGGCTCAGCCCGTCGGTGGACGGCCGAAGATCGCCAGCAGCTCGTCCACCTCGTGCGTCTCCGTCGCGGGGTGCCGGAACGGCTGGTGCGGCTGCACGGCGTAGTGGGTGCGCCGCCCGACCCGCGTCCGCAGGACGTAGCCGTCGTCCTCCAGGTCGCGGAGGATCGCCAGCGCAGCGCGGGTCGAGATGCCCACCTGCGTGGCGATCTCCGCGACCCGGAGGTCGGGAGCGCTCGCGACGGCCAGCAGGACGTGCCCGTGGTTGGTCAGGAACGTCCACCGCCGCGCACCGGTCATCGCTGCTCGCTCTCCTCCCCCGCCGTCCCGACCCGCTGCGGCGGCCGCTGCCAGGTCGGCTCCAGCGCCGCCGTCTCCTCGGCCGAGGCGACCCGGAAGGGAGCTGCGGCGCCCGCGGCCACCGGCGCCCGGCCCTGGCCGCGCGTCGCCCGCAGGCTGGCCACGACCGAGACCCCGATGATCGTGGCGACGACGGCCAGCGAGATCGTCGTCGGCACGTAGAACAGGTCGACCTTCAGCATCATCTTGATGCCGACCCAGACCAGCACCAGCGCCAGCCCGGCCTTCAGGTACACGAACCGGTGGATCAGGTCGGCGAGCAGGAAGTACATCGCACGCAGCCCGAGGACGGCGAAGGCGTTGGCGGTGAACACCAGGAACGGCTCGTCGGTGACCGCGAAGATCGCCGGGATCGAGTCGATCGCGAAGACCACGTCGGTGGCCTCGATGACCACGAGCACGGCGAGCAGGGGCGTGGCGACGAGCCGCCCGGCGACCCGCACCACCAACCGCTGGCCGTGGTAGGCGTCGGTCATGGGCACGAACCGGCGGAAGACGCGCAGCGCCCGGGACCGCTCCGGGTCCATGTCCTCGTTGCGGTGCCGGGCCATCCGCACCCCGGTGACCAGCAGCAACGCGGCGAACAGGTACAGCACCCAGCTGAAGTTGGCGATGAGCACCGACCCGGCGGCGATGAACACCCCGCGGAACACCAGGGCCCCGAGGACGCCGAGGAACAGCACCCGGTGCTGGTACTCCCGCGGCACGGCGAACCAGCTCAGCACGATCGCCCAGACGAACACGTTGTCCACGGCGAGGGACTTCTCGATCAGGTAGCCGGCGAAGTACTGCTGGCCGTACTCGCTGCCGGCCTGCCACCAGACGACGGCGCCGAACGCGACGCCGAGCGCCACCCACACCACCGACCAGCCGGCCGCCTCCCGCACGCCGATCACGTGCGCGTGCCGGTGGGCGAACAGGTCCACGGCGAGCATGACGAGGATGACCGCCAGCACGGCCAGCCAGATCCACAGGGGGACGTTCACAGGGCACCTCCCGGTCAGGTTGCGACCGGAGGTCTCCCCTGCTCCCGGACACCCGCCCGGGAACCCCAGCCCGCCGGGCCTCGAGGGCCGTACTGACGACGAACTGGCGTGGGGTACTCCCCTCCACGACGAGGACCAGTGAAGCAGGCTTCACCTGTTGCGGCAAGGCCGGTCAGCTGCCGGCGTCCGCCAGCGCCGGCTGCGGCACGGCCGCCTCGTCCCCCGGGTGGACGACCATCACCGGGCAGGGGCCGTGCACCACGCAGTGCAGGGCGACCGAGCCGAGCAGCATCCCCGACAGCCGGCTGCGGCTCCGGCTGCCGACCACCAGGAGTGCCGCGCCGGCCGCGCGCTGGACGAGCGCGTCCCCCGCCGGGCCCTGCACGGTCAGGATGGAGAGGGGCAGCCGCGGCTCCGGGCCGAGCACCTCGGTGACCATCTCCTGCGCCTGGCGCGCTGCCGCGTCGCGGAGGTCGGTCGCCGACTCCATCTGCAGCACGGCGCCGTAGCTCCAGTAGGTCGGCATCCGCCAGGCCGCGACGCCCTCGACCTCGGCGCCCAGCTCGGCCGCCATGGCGGCGGCGTGCACCAGGGCGGCCCGGGACGGCGCCGACCCGTCCAGCCCCACCACCACGCGGGCGGGGCCCGCCGGCTCCTGCGGGTGGACGACGACGACCGGGCACGACGCGTGCGCAGAGCAGTGCAGCGCCACCGACCCGAGCAACGTGCTGCGCACGGCGCCCCGGCCGCGGCTGCCGACGACGAGCAGGTCCGCCCCCTCGGCCACCAGGAGCAGGTGCTCGGCCGGCGAGCCCGGGACGACGATCACCTCGACGGGTACGTCGGCGTCGGTCGAGGTGTGCTGTCGGGCCTCCTCGACGAGGGCGCGCGTCCGGGCGTCGGCGTCCGCCCGCAGGGTGTCGACCCGGGTCGGGTCGGCCACCTGGGCGTCGGCCCACCACAGGTCCACCGGGAACGCGGACACGACCTGCAACACCGCACCCCGGCGCCGGGCCGTCGCCAGCGCCCAGGTCAGCGCCTCCCGCGCCCCCGCCGACCCGTCGACGCCGACCACCACCCGCGGCCGGCGACCGCCCCCGACCTGCTCCGTTGCCTGCTCCACCGCGGCCTCCTCGTCGTCCGGTCCGGCGGTCCTGCCGGGCTCGACCCGACGATCACCCGGTGCCGGCGGAAGTGGGGACGGGCGCACGTCCCCGGCTGCGGGGCACAAGGTCCCGGCCGGCACCCGCACCGGACCCTGCCGCGACCCCGGTGGCAGCTCTACCGTCGGGGGTGCTGCCGACGACGAGGAGGGGCCGTGCAGGTCAGAGACGTGATGACGCGCGAGGTGGTCACCGTGGGGCCGGACACCTCGGCCAAGTACGCCGCCGAGGTCATGGCCGACCGGGGGTTCGCCGCCCTGCCGGTGGTCGACGGGGACGGTGTGCTGATCGGCATCGTCGCCGAGGCCGACGTGCTGCGCGACCGGCTGCCCGCCGATCCCCGGCTGCACCTGCGCCGGACGCCGGTGCCCGAGGCGCCACCTGCCCTGCTCGTCCGCGGCGTGATGACCACGTCGGTCCGCACCGTGCCGGCGACCGCCGACGTGGCCGACGTCGCCCGGCTGTTCGTGGACGCCCGGCTGCGCAGCGCCCCCGTGCTGGGCGGGGAGCGGCTGGTCGGCATCATCAGCCGCCGGGACCTGCTGCGCACCCTGGTCCGCCCCGACGGGGAGATCCGGGCCGACCTGCTCCGCCTGGTGGAGGGCTACACCTCCGAGCCCGGCGGCTGGGAGGTGCAGGTGTCCGACGGCGTCGCGACCGTCCACCGGTCCGGCGTCGTCACCGTCGACCCCGGGGAACGGGAGGCCCTGGACTCCGCGGTGTCCACGCTCGCCCGGACCGTCCCCGGCGTCGTGGCCGTACGCGTGCTCACCGACGTGCCCGGCTCCCCGGGCAGCGCCACCCCGGAGTGACCCGGGACAGCCTGCCGGCGCCGGGGCCGAAGGTCCCGGGCAGGCAGGACCCGGGACCCCGGCGCCCAGCGCCCCGGTGCACCGACGCTGACGGGAGCACACCGGTCAGGTCGCGAGCCGAGAGGGACGACGATGAGCACACCCCCACCGCGGTTGCTGGTGACCGCCGCCAGCCGACACGGCTCCACCGCCGAGATCGCCGGCGCGGTCGCCCGTGACCTGCAGGAGTCCGCGGCCGGTCGGCGCTGCGGGCTCACCGCGGTCGCCGTCCCGGTGGAGCGCGACCCCGACCCGTCCGGCTACGACGCGGTCGTGCTGGGCAGCGGGGTCTACGCCGGCCGGTGGCTGGAGTCCGCCCGGCACTACGCCGCCGCGCACGCCACGGCGCTGCGGGGCCGGCCGGTCTGGTTGCTGAGCAGCGGGCCCATCGGCGCACCGCCCTTCCCGCCGGACGAGCCGCACGACGCCGACCCGATCCGGTCGTCCCTGCGTGCCCGGGGGCACCGGGTCTTCCCGGGGCGGCTGGACCCGCACCTCCTGGGGATCGGCGAGCGGGCGATGGTCAGGGCCATGCGCGCCCCGGTCGGCGACTTCCGGGACTGGGCGGCCGTGCGGGCGTGGGCCGAGGAGATCGCCGAGGAGCTGGCCGCCCGGTCGCCCGCCCCGTCCGCCCCCCGGCCCTGACCCGCGTCCGGTCAGGAGCGGCGGGCCGGCCGCTCCTGACCGGACGCGGTCCGCTCCGCCTGGACGGCCGCGTCGGGCGCGACCACCACCGGGACGGCGGCCTCGTGCGCCAGCCGCGCGGCGACGCTGCCCATCAAGCGGCGGGAGAACCCCCGCCCGCGACGGCCGAGCACGAGGACGTCGGCGGCCTCGGCGGAGGCGACCTCCTGCAGCACCCGCGCGGGCTGCCCGCAGCCGATCTCGAGCACAGCCCCCTCGGGCAGCCAGCCCGCCCGGTCCGCGAGCAGGTCGTGGGCGGCCCGGCGCCGGGGGTCGTCGGGGAACTCGCCCTCGTCCGGGTCCAGCACGCTCACCAGGACGAACGTCGCCCCGCCGCCGGCGAACAGCCGCCCGGCCGCCCGTACCGCCTGGTCGGACTCGGTGGAGCCGTCCACCCCGACGACGACGGTCAGCCGGTCCGGGTCACCGTCCGGGCGCCCGCCGCCGCCACGCTCCAGCACCGCGACGTCCCGGCGGGCACGCTCGGCCGCGATCGGGATGAACAGCGGGCCCAGGACGGCGCCCATCACGTACCACCCCCCGGCGCGGTACCCCTGCCGGGCGAGCAGCACCACCACGGCGGCGAGGCCGGTGAGGACCCAGAGTGCGATGACGACGGCGACGTAGGCGACGGTGTCCACGAGTGCTCCGTTCGGCGTGCAGTGGGTGCCCGGTGCGGCGCTCCGGGCGCGGCTCGCTCCGGACGGCGGCGACGGCCGCCCGCACCTCCCACGGTCGCCGCGCCGGGCACCCGGCGCAGGAGGCCCTCGTCCTGCCGGTCCGGGACGTTGGTCCCTGCCCGGCGGTGCTGCGTACCGTGATCGTCGACGGCACAGCACCCCACCGTCGAAGCGGCGCACGCCAGGAGAGCCGCCGTCGTCACCGAGCGACGGGGCCCTGCCCGAGGGCGATCGAGGTCGCCCGGGTCGCACCGGCCGAGACCGTCGCCGTCGCTCACCACCCACCAGTCCTGGCGCCGCAAGGCGGCTGGGTCACTCGGCGGGGACGTCGGGCGGGATCCGCTTCGGCCCGGCCTCGGCCGGCCGCGGCCGGTCCTGTGGGTGCAGCCGGACGGCGATGAGAGCCACGTCGTCGTCTGGTGTGCCCGGGAGCATGCGGGCGAGGACCGTGTCGCACAGCTCGTCGAGGTCTGAGCCGGCGAGTTCGACCAGGACTGCCCGCAGCTGTGCGGTGCCGGTGTCGAGGTCCTGGTCTCGACGCTCGACCAGCCCGTCGGTGTACAGCAGGAGGACGCTGTCCCGCCCGACCTCGACCTGCGACTCCCGTCGCGCGGTGGACGGGTCGACGCCCAGCATCAGGTCAGCGCGGTCGTGGGCCAGGGTCTCCACGCGCCCGTCTGGATGGATCACCATCGGTGGCGGATGCCCGGCGTTGGACCAGCGCACCCGGGTCGTGCCGGCTCCCCGTTCCTGGTCCGTCTGCTCCAGCCTGGCGACCGCAGCGGTGGCCAGGATGTGTGACTGCAGGGTCTCCATCACCTGGTCGGCCTGGCTCAGCACCGTGGCAGGTCCGTCGTGGTCATGGGCGCCCAGGGTGCGCACGATGGTGCGCAGCTGCCCCATCGCCGCCGCCGCCTCAGTGTCGTGGCCGGCGACGTCCCCGATGGCGAGCACCACCGCCCCGTCGGGTTGGAGGAACGCGTCATAGAAGTCCCCACCGACCTGCGCGGCCTGGGAAGCCGGCACGTAACGCACCACGATCTGCCCGTGGTCGGGCTGCGGGGGTGCGGTGAGCAGGGACCGCTGCAGTCCCTCGGCCACGTCACGCTGCTGCCGGTACAGCCGGGCGTTGTCCAGCACCAGACCGGCGCGGTCGGCGATGTTCCGCGCGGTGACCAGGTCCTCGGGGGCGAACGCGCCACGGGCGGTGCCGTTGGCCAGGGTGAGCAGCCCCACCGGGCCGTCGCGCCCGGGCAACGGCAGGACGGCGACGGCCTCGGGGGCCAGGTCGGCGAGCAGGTCACGCACCGGGCCGGCAGTGATCATCGGCAGCACCTGCGCGGTCGCACCGGAGTCGACGAGCTGCATCTGCCCGCTGGTCAGCGCGCGGACGAGGACGGAGTCGTCATCCAGCGAGCTCGACCACGCCTCGGCGTAGGCGGAGGTGGTGTCCCGACGATCGGGGTCGGTGTGCCAGCACGCCGCCGTGCGCATCCCGCGACGGGAGCCGGCGGCCCGGTCGTCCTCGCTGCTGGTCACGATGCACCAGTCGGCGACCGCTGGGACGACCAGTTGCGCCAGCCGCTGCGCGGCGTCGTCGCCGTCCAGGGTCGCCGACAGGTCCTCGGTGATGCGGGACAGCAGCTGCTCCCGGGCAGCCACCTGCTCGGCCTGCTGCTGGGCCACCACGCGGGAGGTGATGTCGACGAAGTGCAGCACCAGGCCCGACGGGCTGGGCACCGCTCTCACCTCCACCCAGATGTTCAGCGGTCTGGGGTAGTGGGCATCGAAGACGACCGGCTGTCCGGTGGCCGCGGCGGTCCGGTAGTTCCGGTCGAAGACGCTCCCCACCCCGGCGGGGAACACCTCCCACATGTTCTGACCGAGCATCTGCCGCCGCGGGAGGCCGAGGATGCGCTCGGCCTCACGATTGACGTGGGTCATCACCCAGTCGGTGTCCAGTGCGATGAACCCGACAGCCATCTCGTCCACGATCTGCGCCGCCCGCTCCTGCGGCTCGCGGGTCGAGGTGCTGTCGTGCACCACGCCGACCAGCCGCCGACCCGACTCCCCGTCGTCACCGACCACCTCGCCGCGGGCGGCGACCCACCGGTGCGAGCCGTCGGCCAGGGCGATGCGGTACTCCGCTTCGTACGTGCCGCCGGCCTCGACGGCGTGCCGCACCCGGGCGACGACGTCGTCGACGTCGTCGGGGTGGACGTGGGCGTAGACGTCATCCGGGCGACCGGAGAACGAGGCCCGGTCCATCCCCGACAGCTCCAGCAGGCGGTCGTCGACGGTCAGTGCACCGGAACCCAGGTCCAAGGCGAAGGTGCCCACCTGTCCGGCGTCCAGAGCCAGCGTCCACACCGACCGGTCGGCGTCCTGCTCCGCCCGGAGCTCCCGCGCCTCGGCCGCGGCCACCGCGGTGCGGTGCTGGGCCTGGCGCAGCTGCAGCTCCGAGCTGCACGCCCCGGCCAGGTCGGTGAGCACCGCCAGGTCCTCATCCGTCCAGGTACGTGGCTCGCTGTCGATGGCGCACAACGACCCCACGACCACACCGTCGGCGTCGGTCAGCGGGATCCCGGCGTAGGCGATGACGTGGAGGTCGGGGATCGCCAGGTTGTCCGCGACCAGCGGGTCGATGCGAGCGTCGGCGATCACCAGCGGCTCGCCCGATCGGACCACGTGCTGGCAGAACGAGTGGCTCAGCGGAGTGCATCGCGTCGATTGCCACGGTTCGGGCAGCCCGATCGCTCCGGGGAACACCTGCTCGTGCGCCGACACCATCGTGACCAGCGAGACCGGCACGCCCAGCTGCCGGCGGACCAGCCGGGCGAACCGCTCGAACGCCGGATCAGATGCCGCAGGCAGGGAGGAGGTCAGAGGCAGCGAGCCGGTCACGCGTCCCCTTCGCGGGCGGACACCCATCAGCCGACGTCCCGTTCACTTGGCTGTGACGTTACCGGCACGATCAAGCCGCTGGACCGTCGGTCAGCAGGGGACTGGCCGAGGGCTCCGTGGTCCTGGGTGGCGGCCGTTTGCGCTTTCGGCCTCATGGACGGCGGTGCTGGGCCCGCCGTCCATGACCTCAGGCGGCGGTGTCCACGGTCACGTAGGCCCACACGTGCTTGCGGTCTGCCGTGACCGACCAGCCGTAGTCACCGCACAGTCGAGAGATGAGGTGCAGGCCGAGGCCACCGAAGGCCGGGTCCCGGTCCACCGCCGGGGTCGGCGCATGGTCAGGCGCGGCGTCGGTGACGTCGATCAGCCAGCCGTTGCCTGCGGCAGTGACCGCTGCCTGAACCGGCGGCTGCCCGTGTCTGAAGCCATTGGACGCGAGTTCCTCGTAGGCCAGCAGCAGGCACTCGACGTCCTCGGCGATGTCACCCGGTGGCACGCCCGCGCCCAGGACATTGGCTCGAAGGTCCATCCGCGAGCGGGTCAGGTCGGCGACCTGGTGCAGGTCCCAGGCCCACGGCGGTAGTTGATCTCGGAGAGGATCCGGGAGTGCTCGTTCCGACCAGACCGGTGCATCCATGTGTCCACGCGCTCCAGATCCCACGACGTGGTGGGAGTTCATCCGACGAGAGAGCCAGTCCAAGCTCCCCGAGCCGTAGGCTTGACTCATCGGCTGCTCGCCGTCGGTAGCTGCGACGTTACGCCTTTCTGCTCTGGGTGGCCCGCCGCATCGGATCGACCACCGGTCACTCGGACCCATCCAGAACGCCGACGCGGTCCCCGACTCCATGAGAGGGCAGAACCGTGCCGGCGCATCCGGCATGCCGACCTCCGTACCGCGTCGCGGAGTCCAGCCCGGGCCACCAGCAGTCCAGCCGTCGCCGACAGGCTGAGGAAGGACACCGCAGCCAGGTCGAAGTCCACCGCCGGCGCTCTCATCCGCGAGTCGGGCCGGACGGCGGCGGGCGCGCTGCCGCCCGCACCCCCAGGCTCCCCGCCCCAGGGCCCGGGCACAGGGGGCACTCGTCCTGCCTGCCTGGGACGTTGGCCCCTGCCCGGCGGCGCTGCGGGCCGTGATCGTCGACCCCACAACGCCCCACCGTCGAAACGGAGAACGCCATGAAGGCCGCCGTCGTCACCGAGCTCGGTGCCCCCCTCCAGGTGCAGGACGTGCCCGTCCCGCAGCCGGGGCCGGGGCAGGTGCTGGTCCGGATGGAGGCCAGCGGGCTCTGCCACACCGACATCCACGCCGCCCGCGGGGACTGGCCGGTCAAGCCCACTCCCCCGTTCATCCCCGGGCACGAGGGCATCGGCGTCGTGGAGGAGGTCGGCGCGGGCGTGACCTCTCGGGCCATCGGTGACCGCGTCGCGATCGCCTGGCTGGGGTCGGCCTGCGGGCACTGCCGGCACTGCATCGGCGGCTGGGAGACCCTGTGCGAGTCCCAGCAGAACTCCGGCTACTCCGTCGACGGGGCGCTGGCCGAGTACGCCGTCGTCGCCGCCGACTTCGCCACCCCCGTCCCCGAGGGTGTCTCCAGCCTCGACGCCGCGCCGTTGACCTGCGCCGGCGTCACCACCTACAAGGCGATCAAGGTCGCCGGCGTCGCGCCGGCCGAGACCGTCGCCGTCTTCGGCATCGGCGGACTCGGACACCTGGCCCTGCAGTACGCCCGGATCGCCGGCGGCTTCGTCATCGCCGTCGACGTCCAGGACGACAAGCTGCAGATGGCCCGCGAGCTCGGCGCCGACGAGGTCGTCAACGCCGCCACCACCGACCCCGTCGCCGCGATCCAGGCCCTCGGCGGCGCCGACGTCGCCGTCGCCCTCGCCGCCGCACCGGCCTCCTTCGACCAGGCCTATCGGTCGCTGCGGCGCGGCGGCCGGCTGGTCTGCGTGGCCCTGCCGGCCGACGGCACCATGCAGCTGCCCATCTTCGACACCGTGCTCGCCGGCAAGTCCGTCATCGGCTCCATCGTCGGCACCCGCAACGACCTCGCCGACGTCTTCGCCCTGCACGCCGCCGGCCGCACGACGGTCGTCACCGCCGACCGCAAGCTCGACGACGTCAACGAGGCGATGGCCGACGTGCTCTCCGGGCACGTCCCCGCCCGCATCGTCTTCCAGTTCTGACCCGCGGCTCCCCCGCCGGGCGCCGTCGGGCGCCGGTCAGTCGCTCAGCAGTCGGCGCACGGATGCCCGGACCGACCACCGGGCCACCCGCAGTGGGACGGCGGCCGCCGCGACCGCCAGGTGGGCACCCCACCGCAGCAGGTCGCCGTACTCGGCCGGGGGCGCGTGCCGGGTCGGCGCAGGCGGGGGTGCCGGGGACGACGCGGGGGCGGCAGCGGGCGCCGGGGCAGCCGGCCGTTCGGGGACGAGCAGGTCGAACGCCGTCCGCCGCCGCGGGTCCCGGAGGGAGGCGAACGACGGGATCGTCGGCGCGTCCGGCGACTCCTCCTCGACCGGCTCGGGCAGGGGCTGGACCTGCTCCTGCGCGGCGCGGCCGGAGCCGGTGGACGGTTCGGGCACGACGGCGCGGATCGCGGCGATCGACCCGGGACCCAGTCCGGCGATCCCGGCCAGCTCCGACCGCGTGAGCGCCGCCAGGTCGGCGACGCTGTCGACCCCCGCCCGGTTGAGCGCGGTCACCGCCCGGGGAGGCAGGCCCAGCTCGCGGACGGTGCTCCCGGGCACATCGCGCGATGACCTGTTCGACATGGGCCCAACGTATCGCCCACACCTCCCGAGGGCGGCGGCACGGCAGGCGGGACCCCGCCACAGCGGGGGTTCGTCTCCGGATCGCCGTCCGGGCGGTGTCCTGTCACCCTGTCCCGGTGACCCGGGTCGAGCGCGAGACCGTCCAGCGGACCGCGAGCGTGCGGTCCTACGCCGGCCACTCCGTGCACGCCGCACCGGGGGTGCACGAGTACGCGGTGACCCTGGTGCAGGCCGCCCTCCCGCAGGGCGGCCGGGTGCTGGAGGTCGGGGCCGGGTGCGGCGCGCTGGCGCTGCGGCTGAGGGACGCCGGCTTCGACGTGGTGCCGACCGACCTCGAGCCGCCGCACGACTGGATCACCCGGCTGGACCTGGACCACCCCGAGCTGACCGAGGAGACCCGGGGTCCCTTCGACATCGTCGTCTGCGTCGAGACGCTGGAGCACGTGGAGAACCCGCGGCAGGTGCTCCGGTCGATCCGGTCGATGCTGCGGGTCGGGGACCGGCTGCTGGTCAGCACCCCGAACGTCACGCACCCGCACTCGCTGCTGAAGACGGTGCTGCGGGGCGCGCCGGTGTTCTTCGGGCCCGGGCACTACTACCAGCCCGGACACATCACCCTGCTCCCCGACTGGATGCTGACCGAGCACGTCCGGCAGGCCGGGTTCGACCAGCTGGAGGTCCGGACCGCCGGCTCGATGGAGTACCACGGGCTCCGCCGCCTGGCCCACCGGGTGGAGCTGGCCCTCCTCCGGCTCGTCGGACTCCGGGCGCACCCCGCGGACGGCGAGGGCGTCTGCGTGTTCGTCACCGCGGTCGCCGTCTGACGTCCCGGGGGGTCGGCCGGGCGCCGGCTGGCTGCTGTCCCAGGCCCGTGGCGCACCCGGACGCAGACCCGTAACACCGCCGACCTCCGGGTGAGACGCCCGGCCGCGATCCTCGGCCGGTGACCCTCACCGACCTCGGCTCCGAGAACCCGCTCCAGGCCTTCGACGGCCTCCTGGGCGCCGGGCGGGTGATCCCCGGCGGGACGGAGGCCAGCGCCTACCTGCGCGACTTCTCCTGGTACTCCCCCGTCCTGGAGAACGCGCTCGCCGACACCACGGTGGACGCGGTCCTCCGGCCGACGTCGGTCGAGGAGCTGCGCGCCTGCGTGGCCACCGCCGCCCGGCTCGGCGTGCCAGTGACCGTCCGCGGCGCCGGCACCGGCAACTACGGGCAGTCGCTGCCGCTGCAGCGCGGGGTGGTCATCGACGTCCGCGACGTCGCCGGCGTCCTGGAGGTCGCCCCCGGCCGGGTCTCCGTGCTCCCCGGCACGGTGGTGAAGGACGCCGAGGACGCCGCGCTGGCCACCGGGCAGGAGCTGGCGGTCATGCCCAGCACCTACCGGATCTCCACCACCTCCGGGTTCGTCTCCGGCGGCTCGGGCGGCATCGGCGCCGCCGCGAACGGTGACCTGTGGGACGACAACATCCTGGCGGTCGAGCTGCTCACCGTGGAGGAGGAGCCACGCACGGTGCGGCTCGAGGGCGACGACGTCCGGCCGGTGCTGCACACCTACGGCACGATCGGCGTGCTCACCCGCGTGGAGATGCGCCTGGTCCCCGCACACGACTACACGCCGGTGATCGTCGCCTTCCGGGACTTCCCGACCCTGGCCGCCTTCGCCTTCGACCTGGTCGCCGGTGACCTGCACGTCCGGCTCTGCTCGGTGCACGAGGCGGCCGGTGCGGCGATGCTGACCCCGATCGCCTCGCTCTACGAGGCCGGTGAGGACGTCGCCCTGCTCTGGGTGGACAGCGGCGACGTCCCCGCCCTCCGGGACCGGGTGGCCGCAGCGGGCGGTCGGGCGATCGACTGGACCGCCAAGCCGCACATCAGCCAGTTCCCGTTCAGCCACACCATCCTGTGGGCCCGCAAGGCCGAGCCGACGTCGTCCTGGCTGCAGTGCGAGTACGCCAGCGACCGGGCCGGGTTCCTGACCCAGGTCGCCGCGCTGCGCGACCGGTACCCCGGGGTGTTCCTCCAGCACGTGGAGTTCGCGACCTCCGCCGGGCGCACCCGGCCGCTGGGCATCACCCCGCTGGTCGGCCTCGGCGACCACGAGGAGTCGCTGGAGGAGCTGATCACGTTCTGCCGTGACCTCGGGCTGATCGTGATGAACCCGCACAGCTACGTGGTGGAGGAGGGCGGCTTCGTCGGGGACACCGCACAGGTGGTGGCGCTGAAGACCTCCTGCGACCCGTTCGGCCTGCTCAACCCGGGCAAGCTCGGCGACAGCTTCTTCACCTCCCGGGGGCTCACCCCGCCGAGCACCCGGGCGGCCGCGACGCGCCGCGGCCGGTGAGGCCCGGGTCGGCGCACCCACGGGGGGTGCGCCGGCCCGCTCAGGCTGCCGGCGGGGTGGGGTCGAACCGCGCCACCTCGGCCAGCGCCTCCCCCAGGTAGGCCAGCATCCCCTCGACCCGCTCGGCCCCGGCTTCGGCGGTGGCCCCGCTGGCGTCCCCGATCACCCCGGCCGGGCCGAAGTCGTCGGAGGACCAGCCGAAGGAGACCGAGCCGCCGAACCGGACGTGCCGGTAGCCGGCCAGGTGTTCGGGCACCCAGCGGCCGGCCTGCGTCATGTCCACCAGGTCCGGTCGCAGGTGCAGCATCACCGACGTCTCGTCGAAGCCACCGTGCACGCCCATCCCGAGCTCGCCGGCCGGGCTCTGCCCGCCCTGGTCGGCCGGTAGCCGCGGGTGCACGGTGAAGGTGCGCAGCCCGGTCTCCAGCCGGATGTCCCGGGCGGCGACCTGCAGCAGCGCGGAGTTGCCGCCGTGGCCGTTGAGGAACACCAGCCGGCGGGCCGGCGTCATGGCGACGCTGCGGCCCAGGTCGTGCAGCACCGCGGTGAGGGTGGCCGCCGACAGCCAGAAGGTGCCGGCCGACCAGGCGTGCTCGTTGGACTTGGTGTACGCCAGCGGCGGCAGCAGCCACAGGTCGAGCTCGTCGCCGAACCGCGCCACCGCGCGCTCGGCCAGCGACGCGGCGGTGATCAGGTCGGTGGCGACGGGCAGGTGCGGGCCGTGCTGCTCGATCGCGCCGACGGGCAGCACGAGCACGCTGTCCGGGCCGAGGGAGTCGCGGAGGACGGGGGCGGTGAGCTCGGTGAGCAGGCGGACGGTCACGGCCGCACGGTAGGGACGCCGCGTTGCCGCCGTGTGTCGCAGCGGCGACGGCCGGAACCTGACCGGAACACCGGCCTGCCAGGGTCGGCCCGTGCTGAGCGTGCGAGGAGCAGTGGCGGTCGTGACCGGCGCCGGGGACGAGGTCCCCGCCGACGTGGTGTGCGGGGACGACGGTCGGGTCACCTCGTTGGAGGCCGCCGCGGACGCCGAGGTGCTCGACGCGTCGGGCTGCGTCGTCACCCCCGGCCTGGTCAACGCCCACCACCACCTGCTGCAGACCGCGTTCCGCACGCTGCCGGGCACCCGCGGCGTCCCGATGGCGCAGTGGCTGCCGACCATGGCCGCCGGTTACGCCGCCGTCGGGGTGGACGACGAGCTGGTCCACGCGGCGGCCGCGGCCGGGCTCGCCGAGGCGCTGCTGTGCGGGGTGACCACCGTCGCCGACCACCACCTCACCTGGCCCGCGCGCACCGACGACGGGGTGGGCCTGGCCTCCGCTGCGGCGACCGCCGCCCGTGAGCTGGGCGC
Source organism: Modestobacter sp. VKM Ac-2985 (assembly GCF_026967925.1). GTDB lineage: Bacteria > Actinomycetota > Actinomycetes > Mycobacteriales > Geodermatophilaceae > Modestobacter. The sequence continues at coordinate 308,740 of NZ_JAPVBI010000003.1, forward strand.
TCGCCTGGTCTTCGTCCGCGGCAGCGCCCGGGACGACCCGGAGACCGCGGCCGCCTCCGCCGCAGCGATCGCCGCCGCGCTCGTGCCGCACGGCGGGGTGACCGACGACGGGGTGCTGCAGGTCGCCGTCGGCCCCGCGGGCGTGCACAGCGACGGGGAGCGGACCTTCGCCCTGCTGGCGGAGGTGGCGGCGGCGCACGGGCTGCGGCGGCGCACCCAGGCCAACGAGCAGGTCGACGTGGTGGTCGCCCAGGAGCGCCACGGCCGCCGCCCGCTCCAACTGCTCGACGAGTGGGGCTGGCTGGCGCCGGACGTGACCCTGGCCCACCTCTGCGGCATCACCGACACCGAGGTCACCCGGCTGGCCGCCGCCGGGGTGACCGCCACCCACGCGCCGGGCTGCGACCTCCCGATGGGCTGGGGCGTGGCGCCGATGACGGCGCTGGCCGACGCCGGGGTGCCGGTCGGGCTGGGCACCAGCGGCGGTGGGTCCAACGACGCCGGCCACCTGCTGGCCGACGCCCGGCTGGCGCTGCAGGTGGCGCCGCTGGCCGGCCGCCCGGTCAGCGCCCGCGAGGTGCTGGGGTGGGCCACCCGCGGCTCCGCCGACGGGCTGGGCCGGGCCGACCTCGGCCGGCTGGCCGTCGGCGCCCGCGCCGACCTGGTCTGCTGGGACGTCACCGGGGTCGCCGACGCCGGGGTGGCCGACCCGGTGGCCGGGCTGCTGTGGGCCTCCCCCGGCCGGCGGCCCCGGCACGTGGTCGTCGGCGGCCGGGTGGTGGTGCGCGACGGGGTGCTGCAGACCGTGCCCGAGGACGACGTCAGCGCCCGGCTGCGGGACCTGCTCACCGCCCGGCGGCCCCGGTGAGCGGGCCGCTGTCCGGCGCCGTGTTGGACCACGTCGGCACTGAGGAGCCCGACATCGACGCCCGGGTGGCGTTCCTCGTCGACGTCCTCGGCTTCCGGGTGCTGCGCTGGGGCACCCACGTGCTCACCGGCCTGCGGATCGCGATGGTCGCCGATCCGCAGGGCACCAAGCTGGAGCTGATGGAGGTCACCGAGCGGACCGGGGAGCTGGACCACGTGGCCTACCGGGTCCCCGACGTGGACGCCGCGCACGCCGTCCTGCTGGCCGCCGGCTGCACCGAGCTGCGGGCGCCGTTCGAGATCCCGGCGGCGCAGGCCCGCTCGTCGCTGCTGCACGAGGCGGCCGGGCACCAGCTCCAGCTGATCGCCTACCGCCCCGGCTCCCCGGACCTCGCCGTCCCCACCTGTCCCTGACGGCGCCACCACCCTCCAACCACCACAATGGCCATCCCGGTGGCTGGCTCGGCGGAACACGGGCGTCACGACCCGGCAACGTCCGGCAGGGATCGTCCGCCCGTGACCCGTCTGCTCGTGCACAACGCCGTCCTGCTCACCCTCGACCCCGACCGTCCCGACCCCTTCCGCGGCTGGTTCACCGTCGGCGACGACGGCCGGCTCACCGCCGTCGAGCCCGGCGACCCGCCGGTGGAGCTGCTCGCCGGGCTGACCGGGGACCAGGTACTGGACGGCGGCGGGGCGCTGGTCGGCCCCGGCTTCGTCTCCGCGCACAGCCACCTGTTCACGTCCGGCTTCCGCGGGATCGCCAAGGACGAGTCGCTGTACGGCTGGCTGGAGCAGATGCTCGGCTACACCGCCGCGGCGACCACCGAGGACGTCTACTGGATGACCCGGCACGGCGCCCAGGACTTCCTGCGCAACGGGATCACCACCGCCTTCGACTTCACCGACACCGGGCTGACCTTCGAGAAGGAGTCCGCCGGCGTCTCCCGGTACGGCACCGAGCTGCCCGACACCGCCTACCAGCACGCCCAGCTGCGCGGGAAGGTCGACGCCGGCCTGCGGCACGTGCACAGCGTGATGCTGGCCCAGGGGGACGTCGCGCCGGCCCTCGCCCTGGCCCAGCTGGACGAGGTGGTGGCTGCGGCCTCGACGGTCGACCCGTCGCTGCACCTCGGCGTCGCGCTCAGCGGCACCGTGCAGTGGGCCGACGCCCCCGCGGCCGCCGCGCTGGAGGTGGCGGCGATGCGCCGGCACGGGCTGCTCAACCAGCCGCACTTCCTGGAGACGCCGTACGAGGTCGAGCTGCAGCGGTCCAAGTTCGCCTGGTACGCCGACGCCGGCGCGCTGGGGCCGGACCTGGTGTTCGGGCACTTCATCCAGACCAGCGACGAGATCATCGCCGCGGCGGCCGCCGCCGGCTGCGGGATGAGCTGGCAGCCGATGAGCAACGGCCGGCTGGCCTCCGGGGTGGCGCGCATCCCGCGGATCCGGGAGCTCGGGATGCGGGTCGGGATGGGGCTGGACGACCAGTCGTGCACCGACGTCAGCGACCCGTTCGCCAACCTGCGCACCGGGCTGGCGCTGATCCGGGCCACCCACCAGGACCCCGCCGCGCTCCCGGTGCGGGACGTGCTGGAGCTGCACACCCGCGGCTCGGCCGAGGTGCTCGGGATCGACGACCGGGTGGGCACGCTGCGGGTGGGCCGCTACGCGGACTTCCTGGTGGTCGACCCACGGGACCCGGACACCGGGCCGGTCTGGGACACCTACGGCACCTACGTGCTCGCCTGCTCGCTGCGCAACCTCAAGCAGGTCTGGGTCGGTGGCCGGCTGGTCGCCGAGGGCACCCGGCTGGCCGACCCGGACGCCGGAGAGGTGTCCGACCAGCTGCACGAGCGGATGGCCCGGCTGCGTCACGAGGTCGACGGCCCCGCCTCCTGACCCCGGACGCGCGCCGGCGCCGGCAGCCTCGAGGAGGCTGCCGGCGCCGGGCCCGTCGTCAGGAGCCGATCGACGTGTCGATGAACTCGTTGGTCGCGATGTCCTCGGGGGTGAGGCCCTCGGCCGGCGGGGTGCCCTGCTCGGTGAAGATCGGCGTGGTCTGCTCGATCAGCGTCTGCAGCCGCTCGGTGTCGAAGTTGCCGTGCGTGTCGTCCGGGCCGTTGCCGACCAGCTCCAGCTCGGCCATCGTCTGCACGCCGTACTCGGCCACCTCCATCGAGTACTGCCAGCCGGTGTCGTACTGCTCGACCAGCTCGACGATCAGCTCGTTGGCCGTCGCGGGGTCGGCGACGTAGTCCAGGTCGGCCTGCTGCATGACCGGGATGAGCTCGGTGAAACAGCCCGACAGGTCCTCCAGCTGGTCCGCGCGCGCCGACAGCGAGGAGGCGTAGACCTCGAAGCCGGCGTCGTGGATCAGCTGGTACTCCACCGGCTTGCCCCAGGCATCGACCTCGTCCTCGTAGATGAACGGCTCGGCGCTGGCGTAGCCCTGCTGGGCGTCCTCGCCACCGGCGGCGACGAAGGCCGCCGGGGTGCCGTCGTAGCTGCCGTCCAGCTGCTCCTCGCTGAGGATGCCCGCGCCGGTCAGGTAGTCCATGTACGCGGAACCCTCGAAGTACCGGACGGTCGCACCGGCCTCCCCGAGGTCGGCGATGCTGGTGACGTCGGGGTACGCCTCCGGGTCCCACATGATCATCTGCGGGGAGATGTCCAGCTGGGCCAGCACGCCGACGGTCGGCTGGGTGTCCGAGAGCTGGATCGCCTCGTCGGTGTCGACGTAGCCGAGGGTGATCGCGTCGTCGGAGTACATCTGCGCGCTGACCGCCTGGAAGCCGATCGCCGGCCCACCCGAACGGATCTCGACATTGACACCGGTGCTGTCGCCGGCGCTGTCCACCAGCGTGCCGCTGACCGACTTGGCGCCGGCGTCGATCTCGGGGTCCTCCCCGAGCAGCTGGTAGATGCCGCCGTGCTCGGCCTCGGGGTTCCAGTCCGTCTGGATGACCACCGTGTCCGGGCAGCCGGCGGCGGCCAGGTCGGTGCTCCCGACCTCCCCGGCCGGGGCCGCGCCGGCGGAGTCCTCGCTCTCGCCGCCGCAGGCGGTCAGTCCGAGGGCGGCGATGCTGATGGCCGCGAGGCCGATCGTGGTCCGGGTCCTGCGCACGCGATCTCCTAGGTCAGAGCGGACGACGTCCCGGGTCGGGGCGTCGCAGGTCACGGCGCCGCGGGGAGGCGGCGTCGACGGGTGGGGGTGTGGGGAGGCGGCCGGCCTCAGCCGGCGTCGCGCGCCTGGTCGTACCAGCGGCCGACGGCGAGCTTCCCGAGCCAGCCGAACAGCAGGAAGACGGCGATGCCCAGGCCCGCGGCGACCAGGATCGAGGCGAACAGCTCCGCGCCCTGCAGCCGGGAGCGGAAGTTGTCCAGCACGATGCCCAGCCCCGGGGTGCCCTGCTTGAAGAAGATGTCGCCGACGATCGCGCCGACCACCGAGAGCCCGGCGGAGATCCGGAACCCGGCGAACACCGCCGGCATCGCGGCCGGGAACTGCAGCTTGACCAGCCGGGTGAACCGGCCGGCGCCGTGCAGGTCGAACAGCTCGTGCATGCCCCGGTCGACCGACTGCAGGCCGAAGAGCGTGTTGGAGACGATCGGGAACAGCGCGATCAGCACGCAGACGATGACCCGGGAGAGGAACCCGAAGCCGAACCAGAAGCCGATCAGCGGCACCAGCGCCAGGATCGGGATGCACTGCAGGGCGACCGCGTAGGGGAACAGCGACCGCTCGGCGGCCTTGGCCTGGCTCATCAGCACCGCCCAGGCAATGCCGATGGCGATCGCGATCGCCAGCCCGGTGAAGGACACGACGACCGTGTTCCACAGCGCCTCGCCGATCCGCGCCATGGTGGGGCCGTCGAGGAACGCCTCGGTGACCACGTCCTGCGGGGGCGGCATGAGGAAGCGGCGATCGGGGTCGAGCACCAGGTAGGTGATCGCGTACCAGATGCCGAGCAGCACGAGGAGGACCCCGACCGGCAGCAGCGCGTTGGCCAGGGACGTGCGGCGGCGGCGGACCAGCGGCGCGGCGCCACCCCCGGACAGCACCCCCTCGGACGACGTCGCCGGGGGCGTCTGCACGGTGCTGCTCACGCCGGTCTCCTCGGTGCTGGTCGGGCGGTGGTCGACGGCGGTCACGAGTGGCCTGCCCGCAGCGCGTGCGAGACCTGGCCGGCGAGCGCGGCGAACTCCGGGGTGAACCGGAGCTCCGGGGTGCGGTCGGGCCCGAACGGCACGTCGAAGGAGTCGACGATGTGGCCGGGCCGGCCGCTCATCACCAGCACCCGGGTGGACAGGTAGACCGCCTCGCTCACCGAGTGGGTGATGAACAGCGCCCCGAAGCCCTTGCTGGTGAAGAGCCGGATCAGCTCGTCGTTGAGGCGCTCGCGGGTGATCTCGTCCAGGGCGCCGAACGGCTCGTCGAAGAGGAAGAGGTCGGGGTCCAGGGTGAGCGAGCGGGCCAGGGAGGCGCGCATCTTCATCCCGCCGGACAGTGCCCGGGGCAGCTTCTTCTCGTGGCCCTTCAGGCCGACCAGGTCGATGGCGTCCCGGGAGGCCTGGTTGGTGGCGGTCGAGCTCATCCCGTGCAGCTCGGCGAGCAGCTGCACGTTCTTCAGCACCGTCCGCCAGGGCAGCAGGGTGGCGTCCTGGAAGACGTAGCCGATCCGCTCGGCGTCCATCTGCACCGTGCCCGAGGTCGCCGGGGACAGCCCTGAGGCGATCCGCAGCAGCGTGCTCTTGCCGCAGCCGGACGGGCCGACGACCGTGACGAACTCGCCGCGCCGGACGTCGAGGTCGACCCCTTCCAGGGCGACCGTGCCGTCGGGGAAGGCCTTCGCGACGTCACGGAAGTGCAGCACCCGGGTGCCGGCAGTGGGGCCGCCGGTGGCCGGGGCACGGGTGGCCGCGGCACCGATCGACGGGGCGCTGGTCGACAAGGCGCTCAAGGGGCTGCTCCGGAGGGCTCGGGGGCGGCCTGACGGCCGGCCCGGGGTGCGACCAGGCCACCCTCCGTGCCCCGTGTTTCCGGCGCGTGTGCCGGTCGTGAACGGCGCCCTCCGTCGGTCACGAGTTGGCCACACCGGCGGCCACCAGACCCGGCAGGGAGCGCACCACCCGGGTCGTGGCGAGCACCCGGTCACCGGAGACGGCCACCCGCGCGGTGCCCGCGCCGGCGACGGCGGCGTCCAGGCTCTCCGCGGCGATGGCGACGAACTCGGCCGCCGACCCCTCGGCCACCCGCGGCACCGGCAGCCCCATGCAGGCCCGGGCACCGGCGCTGACGGCGTGCCAGGCCTCGCGGGTGGACAGGTGCCCGGCGGTGACCAGCAACGAGGCCGCCTCGCAGGCGTCGGCCCGGCCCATCGGGTTGAACGGGTCGCGGAGGTTGTCCCCGCCCGCGCCGAGGACAGCCCCGGCGTCGAGCAGCTCCCGGACGGCGGTCAGCCCGCGGGGCCGGGCGACATCGACGTCCCGGCCCTGCAGGTAGAGGTTCGTCTGCGGCAGGGCGACGACCCCGACCCCCGCCCGGGCCACCTCGGCCGCGGTGGACCGCGCGACCTCCAGCGGGTGGATGCCGAGGCTCACACAGTGGCCCGCGGTCACCCCCGCGCCGAACCCGGTGGCCGACACCCGTCGCGCCAGGGCGAGCAGCCCCTGCGCGGTCGGGTCCAGCGTCTCGTCGGTGTGCAGGTCCAGCGGCAGCCCGGCGCGGACGGCGGCGTCGAAGGAGAGCGCCAGCCCGGCGTCCCGGTCCGGCCACAGGTGCGGCACGCCGCCGATGACGTCCACCCCCAGCTCCACCGCCTCGGCGAGCAGCCGGGCGTTGCCCTGCACCTCCTCGGCCGACCAGGGGGCGGAGACCAGCGCGACCACCTGCAGGTCGACCAGGCCGGCGAGCGCGTCCCGCACCTCGAGCAGGGCCCGCACGTGCCGGGTGCCGGTGTGCGCGCCCAGGTCGACGTGGGTGCGGATCGCCGTCGTCCCGTGGGCCAGGTACTCGTGCGCGGCGCGGGTGGCCCGCTCGACCAGGTCCGCGTGGCTGAACCCGGCGGCGATCTCCCGGATCGCGACGATCGCGCCCGCGAGGTCACCGGTCCGGTTCGGCGCCCGGTGGCTGGTCAGCGCCTTGTCCAGGTGGGCGTGCGGCTCCGCGGGCGCCGGCAGCAGCAGGTGGCCGGTCAGGTCCAGGACGTCGTCGGTGGGCCGGGGCGGCAGGGAGGGCGCGACGGCGGCGACGGCGGACCCGTCGATCCGGACGTCGACCAGCCGCCCGTCGACGTCGGTCACCGACTGGAGCAGGAGCGTCATGCGCCGCAGGCTGGCGGGCGCGTGTTCCCGTCCCGTTTCCGCGACGTTCCGAGCCGCCGCCCACGGTCAGAGGTCAGAGGTCAGAGGTCAGAGGTCCAGCACGATCCGCGGGCCGGCCGCCCGGGAGACGCAGACCATCATCACCGTGTCCTCGGCCTGCTCGTCGGGGGTGAGCACGGAGTCCCGGTGCTCGACCGGGCCCTCCAGCACCGGGGTCTCGCAGGTGCCGCAGGTGCCCACCCGGCACGAGGAAAGGACGACCGCGCCCGCGGCGGTGACCGCCTCCAGCACGGACTCCCCCGGCGCCACGGTCACCGTCTCCCCGGTCAGCGCCAGCTCGACCTCGAAGGGGTCCGGCCAGACCGGCTCGCCGAACTCCTTGGCCTCGAACCGCTCCACGTGCAGGGCCTGCGCCGGCCAGCCGGCCAGCGCCGCCTCCACCGCGTCGATGAGCCGGCCCGGGCCGCAGACGTGCACGGAGGTGTCGGTGCGCGGCCCGCCCAGCAGCTGCGTCACGTCCAGCCGGGCCCCCTCGTCGGCGGCGTGCACCCGCACCCGGTCCGGGTGCGCGGTGAGCAGCTCGGTCAGGAACGCCATGGTGGTGCGGGAGCGCCCGGCGTAGTCCAGCGTCCAGTCCGCCCCCGCGGCGTCGGCCGCGGCCACCATCGCGCGCAGCGGCGTGATCCCGATGCCGCCGGCGACGAACCGGTAGCGGGTGCCGGGGGTCACCTCGAAGGCGAAGTGGTTCCGCGGCCCGCGGACACGCAGCCGCTGCCCCACCTCCACCCGGTCGTGCAGCGCCACCGACCCGCCACCGCCGGCCGGCTCGCGGAGCACCGCCACCCGCCACCGGGAGCGGTCGGCCAGGTCGCCGCAGAGCGAGTACTGCCGCTCCAGGCCCGGGCCGAGCAGGACGTCGACGTGCGAGCCGGGCGTCCAGGCCGGCAGGTCGCGGTCGTTGTGCGCGACCAGGTCCAGCGCCAGCACGCCCTCGGCGAGGACGGTCCGGGCGGCGACGACGAGGTCGCGTTCGACGGCGGAGAAGAGGCTCACCCGGCGGATTGTGCACAGCCCGCCCCGGCTCCCCCGCACGCCCCTCGTCGCGTGACACGAGACGACCCGAGGAGGTCACACGGCCGTAACCGGCGGCGATTACCAACGCAGGGGTGACCGTCTCCCTCTCCCCGCCCAGCGCCGCCGTCCTCGCCGAGCTGGAGGCCGAGCTGGTCTCGCTGCTGGGCGCCCGCGCCGTCACCAGCGAGCTGCGCGCCCGCGAGCGGGCCTCGGTCGACGGCGCACGGATGAGCCCGATCATCAGCGAGCTGCTGCCCCTGGGCATGGCCGACCTGGTCGCCACCCCGACCACCGCCGAGGACATCGGGACGGTCGTCGCGGCCGCCGTCCGGCACGGCGTGCCGATCACCCCCCGCGGCAAGGGCACCGGCAACTACGGCCAGGCGATCCCGCTCGCCGGCGGCCTGGTGCTGGACACCTCCCGCGCCCGCGCCGTGGTCGAGGTCGGCGAGGGGTGGGTCACCGCCGAGGCCGGGACGCCGATGGTCACGCTGGAGCGCGCGGCCGCCGCCACCGGGCAGCAGCTGTGGATGTACCCCTCGACGGCCCAGTCCTCGCTCGGTGGCTTCCTGGCCGGCGGGTCCGGCGGCACCGGGACGATCGCCCACGGCAGCAACGACATGGGGTTCGTGCTCGCCCTCGACGTCGTCCTGGGCACCGGCTCGGCCGAGCTGGTGCACGTGGCGGGCGAGGAGGCGCAGCCCTTCGTGCACAACTACGGGACGGCGGGGGTCATCGCCCGGGCCACGGTGCGGCTGGAGCCGCTCCAGGAGTGGCGAGGCGTGTTCGCCAGCTTCCCCGACTTCCCCGGTGCGCTGTCGGTGCTGCGCGAGCTGGGGCGGCTCGACCCGCTCCCCCGGCTGGTCTCCGCCGACACCCCGGAGATCACCGCCACGCTGCCGGCCGATCCCGCCTTCCCCGAGGGCCGGGCCAGCCTGCGGGTGGTCGCCGACGAGCGGAGCGTCGAGGCGGCGCGCGCGCTGATCGAGGGGGCCGGCGGCCGGGTCGAGGACGTCCGCGAGGGCCCGCAGGTCGTGCTGGGGCTCAGCATGCTCAGCTACAACCACCCCATCGAGTGGCTGCAGAAGAGCGCGCCCGGCGTCTGGTTCCACGTCGAGGTCTCCGGCGACGCGCTCGTCGAGCGGATCGAGGAGGTGCACGCGGTCTACGAGGGCGGGCAGCTGCACATCGAGGCCGGGCACACGGTGCCGATCGGCATGCTCGCCGGGGTCTACCGGAGCCCGGAGCAGGTGCGGGCCGGCATCGCCGCGCTCAACGCGCTCGGCGTCGGGGTGCACGACCCGCACCAGTGGAACGTGGACTTCGAGCTGCAGCGCACCGTGGAGACCGCCCGGCGCACCGACCCCGGCGGCCTGCTGAACCCGGGCAAGCTCAACCCCGACTACGACGGCCCGACCAAGGGCGCCATCCGGTGAGCCACCCCGCCGCCGGGGAGCTGTTCGACCTGCACGCCGACGGTGAGCCGCCGGCCGACCCGTTCGTGCTGGCCGGGCAGTGGCTGCCCGCCGACGACGACCCCGACCGGCCGCGGGTCACCCTCGCCACCACCGGCGAGGACGGCTCCCCCAACGCCCGGACCGTGCTGCTGAGCGCGTTCGACGAGTCCGGCTTCGCCTTCCACACCGCCTCGACCAGCCGGAAGGTCGCCGAGCTGGCCGCCGACCCCCGCGCCGGCATGGTGCTGCTGTGGCCGGACCACTCCCGCCAGCTGCTGGTCCGCGGCGACGTCGTGCCCGACGGCGCCGACCAGCTCGCCGCCGCCTGGGCGGCCCGGTCGGCGTACCTCCGCCGGCTCGCCCGGTGCAACACCGACGAGCTCGCCCGGCTGCCGCTGGCCGAGCGCCGGGCGGGCTGGACGGCCACCGCGGACCAGCCTCCCGGCCAGGCCGCCTCCTGGGTGGGGTACCGGCTGCAGCCGCGCGAGATCACCTTCTGGGCCGCCGCGCCGGACACCGCCAGCCGCCGGCTGCAGTACACCCGGGACGGCGACGGCTGGCGCTGGTCCCACCGGGCCGGCTGAGGCACCCGGGCGTGCCCCGGGCCGGGCGGTAGCGTCCCGGGGATGCCGGCGGCGACGCTCCAGCGGGACCCTGCGCGGCGGAGGCTCGACGCGCTCACCTTCGGGCTGTTCACCGTCGCCCTGGGCACGAACATCCCCACGCCGCTGCTGCTGGTCTACCGGCGCACCCTGGGCCTCTCCGACGCCGACGTCACCGCCGTCTTCGGCTGCTACGCGATCGGCCTCATCGCGGCGCTGACGCTGTCCGGGCCGGCCTCGGACCGCTTCGGCCGACGGGCCCTGGTGCTGCCGTTCGCCGTGCTCGCCGGACTGGTCTCGCTGCTGTTCCTGCCGGCCGTGGACCACCTGCCGCTGCTGTACGCCGGGCGGCTGCTGCAGGGCGTCGTCTCCGGAGTGGTGTTCTCGGTGGCCAACGCCTGGCTGCAGGAGCTGGCCGGGCCGGACGGCCAGCAGTCGGCGGCCACCCGGGGCGCGGTGTCGACGTCGCTGGGCTTCGCGGTCGCCCCGGCGATGAGCGGGCTGCTCGCCCAGTACGGCCCGGCCCCGACGACGCTTCCGTACCTGGTGCACGTCGCCGTCCTGGTGGTCGGGTTGGGCGCGCTCGTCACCGTGCCGGAGACGGTGCAGGCCCGGCAGGGCGGCCCGCTGCTGACGCTGGGGCTGCCCCCGGAGGCCCGCCGCCCGTTCTGGGCGGTGCTCGCGCCCACCGCCGTCGGGGTGTTCGCCTTCCCCACGATCGCCGCGACCCTGCTGCCGCTGCTCGTGGTCCCCGGCGGGGTCGGTGTCGCCTACGCCGGGCTGGTCGCCGGGCTGGCGCTGGGCGCGAGTGCGGTCGCCGCCCGGCTCGGCCGGCGCGCGGAACGGGGTGCCGCACCGCTGGGCATGGTGCTCGCCGCGGTCGGGCACGCCCTCGGGGTCGCGGCGATCGTCACCGAGTCCGAGGCGCTGCTGCTGCCCGCGGCGGCCCTGCTCGGCGGCGCGGGCGGGCTCTGCCTCACCGCCGGGCTGACGCTCACCGCCCGGCTGGCTCCCCCGCACGCGCGGGGGGCGATGAACAGCGCCTTCTACGCCTTCGCCTACGCCGGGTTCGGCACCCCGCTGCTGCTGGCCTGGCTCGGCTCCACCTTCGGCACGGTCCCGGCGATGACCGCGTTCCTCGCCGTCCCGGTCGCGCTGGCCGGCTGGCTGTGGCTGGAGCTCCGGCGCCGCGGCTGACGGGCCCTTGCCTCCCCACCGTGTGGCCCACGACACTCCCGGGATGGCGTACGCACCGCTCATGATCGGCACGGGTCCCCGCAAGGTCCTGGCCCTGCACGGCTGGTTCGGCTCCGCGACCGGGTGGGGCCCGTTCGCCGACCTCCTCGACGGGGACCGGTACAGCGTCCTCTTCCTCGACTACCGCGGCTACGGCGCCCGGCGCGATGAGGCCGGTGAGCACACCCTCGCCGAGATCTCCACCGACGCCCTCGCCGCCGTCGACGCCCAGGGCTGGTCGTCCTTCGCCGTCCTGGGGCACTCGATGGGCGGCAGCGCGATGCAGCGCGTGCTCGTCGACGCCGGCGGCCGGGTCGAGGGGCTGGTCGGGGTGAGTCCGGTCCCCTCCACCGGCGTCCCGCTCGACGAGCAGGCCGAGCCGCTGTTCCGTGGCGCCGCGACCGACCGGGGGAACCGCCACGCGATCCTCGACCTGACCACCGGCGGCCGTCTCAGCCGCACCTGGCTGGAGCGGATGGTGCAGTTCTCCCTCGACCAGTCCGACCCGGCGGCCTTCGGCGCGTACCTGGACGCCTGGGCGGGCACCGACTTCTCCGCCGAGGTGCAGGGCAACCCGGTCCCGGTCCGGGTGGTGGTGGGCGAGCACGACCCGGCGCTGAGCGCCGCGGTGATGGAGCAGACCTTCCTGCAGCAGTACCCGAACGCCTCGCTGGAGGTGCTGCCCAACGCCGGCCACTACGCGATGTTCGAGACGCCCGTGGCGCTGCTGACCACCGTGGAGCGCTTCCTGGACGACCTGTGAGCCCGGTGGCCGACACCTCCGCGCTCCTGGACCCGGCCACCTACGAGACGGGCCCACCGCTGGCGGAGCTGGCCCGGCTGCGGGCCGCGGGCCCGGTCGCGTGGGTCGACGAGCTGGACGGTCCCGGCTGCTGGCTGGTCCTGCGGCACGCCGAGGTCGAGCAGGTGCTGAAGGACCCCGCCACCTTCTCCTCCTGGCTCGGGGCCACCCAGGTCCGCGACGCCGGCGACCTGCCCTGGGTCCGCCAGATGATGCTCAACATGGACCCGCCGGACCACTCCCGGCTGCGCCGCCTGCTGACGCGGTCGTTCACCCCGCGCGCGGTGGCCGCGCTGACCGCCTCGATCGAGGCGACCGCAGCCGCGCTCGTCGACCGCATGATCGCCGGCGCCGGTGAGGGCCGGTGCGACTTCGCCACGGACGTCGCCGCCGACCTGCCGCTGGTCACCCTGGCCGACGTGCTCGGCGTCCCGGTCGAGGACCGCTGGCTGATGTTCGACTGGTCGAACCGGGTGATCGGCTGGCAGGACCCGGACTACGCCTCCTCCGCCGTCTTCGACGGCGGCAGCGGCACGGCGATGGCCCGGCAGGCGGTGGCGCTCCGCCCGGTGCCCGACGCCGAGGGGCGGCTGCCCGACCCGCGCACCCGCGCCGGCATGCCGGACCTCTACGCCTATGCGCGGCTGCTGGCCGAGGAGAAGCGCCGCGCGCCCGGCCGGGACGTCATGTCGGTCCTGCTGGCCCAGACCGACGGGGACGACGCACCCGTCAGTGACGCCGAGTTCGAGAACATGTTCTGGCTGTTCGCGGTGGCCGGCAACGAGACGCTGCGCAACGGGCTGCCCGGCGGGCTCATCGCGCTGCTGTCCCACCCGGAGGCGCTGGCCCGGCTGCGCGCCGACCCCGGACTGCTGCTTGGCGCGGTCGAGGAGATGCTGCGCTGGTGGACGCCGGTGATGGTCTTCCGGCGGACGGCGACCTGCGACGTCACGGTCGGCGACACCCGGGTGCGGGCCGGGGACAAGGTGGTCGTCTCCTTCACCTCGGCCAACCGGGACGAGCGGGTGTTCGCCGACCCGGACCGCTTCGACGTCCGCCGGGCGCCCAACCCGCAGCTGTCCTTCGGCCACGGGCCGCACTTCTGCCTGGGCGCCCAGCTGGCCCGGGTGCAGATGCGGTCGCTGTTCGCCGAACTGCTGCGCCGCACCAGCGTGCTGGAGCTCGACGGGCCGCCCGCGCTGCTCCGGTCGAGCTTCCAACGTGGGGTCAAGCGTCTGCCGCTGCACTGGGTCGCCGGCTGAACCGGGCATGCTCGTGGACGCCGGGTGTCACATCTGCGCCCGCGGCGGTGCTGTAGGGGCATGGACCTCGTTCGGTACGGAGCCCCGGCGGCGGTACGGCTGCCGATGCCGGGGCGCACAGCGGGTCGGGTCGAGAGGGAGGACAGGACCGTGGCGGGTGCCGTGTCCGGTGCCGTGCGGTCCGACCTCGGCGAGGTGTTCCGCCGCGACTACCCGCAGGTCGTGGCGGTGGCCGCCCGGGTGCTCGGCTCGCGGGACGAGGCCGAGGACGTCGCCCAGGAGGTCTTCCTGGCCTTCGGCCGGTCCACCGTGCCGGCCGCCGAGGCGCCCGGCTGGCTGTCCGTCGCCGCCGTGCACACCGCGCTGAACCTGATCCGCTCCGGGCGCCGCCGCGCGTCCCGGGAGGAGACCGTCCACCGCCTCAGCGAGGTCACCACCCCCGACGTCGCCGAGGCGGTGCTCACCCGCGAGGACCGCAGCCGGGTCCGGGCCGCCCTCGGCGAGCTGCCCCGCACGCAGGCCGTCGCCCTCGTGCTCCGGCACAGCGGCCTCAGCTACGCCGAGGTCGCCGCGGCCCTCGACATGTCCCCCGGCAGCGTCGGCACCACCGTCCGACGCGCCGAATCCGCACTGCGCAAGGAGCTGACCCGTCATGCGTCATCCGACTGAAGGCACGCTGCGCCGCCTGCTCGACGAGCCGGCCGGCGTCCCCGACCCCGACCGCGCGCACGTCGCCGGCTGCTCGCAGTGCCTGGCCACCCTGGCCGACAGCCGCCGGGACGCCGACCTGGTCGGCGCCGCGCTGGCGACCGAGGGCACCTCCGATGTCGACGCCGGCTGGCGGCGGCTGACCGCCGCCCTGCCCACGGCCACCCCCGCCGCCCGTCCCGAGCGGGTCCGGCCGAGCCGGTCCCGCGGGTTCCGCCGGCCCGCCGCCGCCGTCCTCGCGTTCGGCGTCGTCCTGGCCGGCGCCGGGACGGCGGCCGCCACCGACTGGCTGCAGGTCTTCCGCACCGAGGAGGTCGCCCCGCTCAGCCTGTCCACCAGCGACCTGGTCGCGCTGCCGGACCTGAGCGCGTACGGCGACGTCGAGCTCACCGGCGACCCGGACGTGCACGACGTCCCCGACGCGGCCACCGCCGCCGAGGAGTCCGGGCTGGACGTGCCGGAGGTGGCCGACCTGCCCCGCGGGGTCACCGGCGAGCCGACGATCTCGGTGGGCGGCCAGCTCAGCGCCACCTTCACCTACTCGGCCGACCGGGCCGCGCAGGCCGCCGCCGCGGCCGGCGAGACGCTGCCCCCGCCGCCGCCGGGGCTGGACGGCAGCTCGGTGCGGCTGGTCGCCGGCCCGGGCGTGGCCCAGGTCTGGTCCTCGGAGAGCGGGCTCCCCGCGCTCGTCGTGGGCCGCGCCGTCGCGCCGTCGGCGTACTCCTCCGGCGTCCCGTTCGAGACGGTGCGCGACCACCTGCTGTCGCTGCCCGGCCTGCCCGACGACGTCGCGGCGCAGCTGCGGAGCTTCACCGCCGACGGCTCGACCCTGCCGATCCCCGTCCCCGCCGACCTGGTCACCAGCTCGACGGCGGACGTCGACGGCGCCGAGGCCACCGTGCTGACCAGCCGGGACGGCGCGATGGCGGCCGTGGTGTGGGTGTCCGACGGCGTGGTGACCGCCGTGGGCGGCTCGCTGGACCCCGACGAGCTGCTGTCGGTCGCCCGGGACCTGGGCTGAGCATGAGCACCGTGGACAGCGGTGCCGGGGTGCAGGACGCCGCCGACCTGGTGGCCGGCCTGCCCCCGGCACCGGCGGCCTGGTGCACCGGGCTGCGCAAGCGGTACCGCAAGCACCTGGCCGTCGAGGACGTGTCGCTGCAGGTGGGCCGGGGCGAGATCGTCGGGCTGCTCGGGCCCAACGGCGCGGGCAAGACCACCGTGATCAAGATGCTGCTCGGGCTGGTCCGCCCGGACGCCGGCGAGGCGATGCTGCTCGGGCAGCGCTCCGCCGACCCGGCCGCCCGCGCCCGGGTCGGCTACCTGCCCGAGCTCTTCCGCTACCAGCCCTGGCTGACCGCGGCCGAGGTGCTGGCCCTGCACGCCCGGCTCTCCGGCGCCGGCGTGCCCGCCGCCGAGCAGCGCGACTGCCTGGCGCTGGTCGGCCTGTCCGGCCGGGGCGACGACCGGGTGGGCGGGTTCTCCAAGGGCATGCAGCAGCGGCTGGGGCTAGCGGTCGCGCTGGTGGGCCGGCCGGAGTTCGTGGTGCTGGACGAGCCGACCAGCGCCCTGGACCCGCTGGGCCGCGCCGACGTGCGGGACATCGTGCTGGAGCTGCGGTCCCGCGGGGTCGCGGTGCTGCTCAACTCGCACCTGATCGGTGAGGTCGAGCGGGTCTGCGACCGGGTCGTCGTCCTCGACCGCGGCCGGGTCGCCGCCGCCGGCACCCTCGCCGAGCTGCTCGGCCAGCGGGAGGTCCGGCTGCACCTGACCGACCTCTCCCCCGCCGCCCAGCAGCGGCTGGCCGCACTGGGGCGGGTCGACCGGGAGGGCGAGTGGTCCACCGTCGCCCTGACCGACGACGACGGGACGGCGGTGCCCGACCTGGTGCGCGACCTGGTCGACCTCGGGGTGCGGGTGCACGCGGTCGAGCCGGTGCGGATCAGCCTGGAGGAGCGCCTGCTCGGCATCCTGCGGGACGGCGCCGCGAGCCGTGCGGCGGGCCCGTCGTGACCACAGCCCGGACGGTGCTCACCATCGCCGCACTGACCCTGCGCGAGGCCTCCCGCCGGCGGGTGCTGTTCGCGCTCGTCGCCCTCACCGCCGGGCTGCTGGCGCTGAGCAGCTGGGGCTTCTCCCGGCTGGCGGCCGAGTCGCTGACCAGCGGCGAGGCCCGGCTGACCGCCTCGATCCTGCTCAACCTGGTCATGTTCGGCTACAGCCTGGTCGCCGCGCTGGGCACGGCCTTCCTCGCCGGACCCACGCTGTCCGGGGAGACGGAGTCGGGCATCGCGCTGTCCATGCTGGCCCGGCCGATCCGCCGCTCGGCGTTCCTGCTGGGCAAGTGGCTGGGGCTGGTGGCGTTCGGCAGCGGCTTCGTGGTGCTGGCCGGGCTGGCGCAGGTCCTCGTCGTCCGGGTGACGGTCGACTACTGGCCGCCGGCCCCGGCGACCGCGCTGGGCCTGCTCGCCGCCCAGACGATCGTGCTGCTGACCCTCACCGTGCTGCTGGCCACCGTCATCTCACCGATGGCGTCGGGTGTCGTGGCGGTCGGCCTGTTCTGCACCACCTGGGTGGCCGGGGTGGTCGGCGCGATCGGCGAGGCCCTGGGCAACGACGCCGTCGGCCGGGTCGGCAGCGTCTCGCGGGTGCTGCTGCCCACCGACGGGCTGTGGCGTGGGGCGATGAACGCCTTCCAGGACCCGTCGGCGATCGTCCAGTTCGGCGGGGCGGAGCAGGGCGCCGGGGCCTTCCCGTTCCTCAGCACGGCGCCGCTCACCCTCACCTACCTGGGCTGGGCGGTGCTGTGGGTGGCGATGGTGTGGGCGCTGGCCGCGATGTCCTTCGTCCGCCGCGACCTCTGATGGCCGACCCCGGCGCGGTCGTGCTGCAGTTGCCGTTCCGGGGCACCTGGCGGGTGGAGAACAGCCCGGCGCGGCGGGTGCCGAGTCACGGCACGCACCTGTTCGCCACCACGTACGCCATCGACTTCACCGCCGTGCGGGGACGGCGGACGGCGACCACCCGGGACTGGCGGTCGCTGCTGGGCACCGAGCCGGTGGACCGGTTCGTCGCCTTCGGGCAGCCGGTGCTGGCCCCGGCGGCCGGGCGGGTGGTGTCGGTGCACGACGGCGAGCCGGACGGCGTGGCGCGCCGCTCGCAGGCCGCCCGGGTGCCCTACGCCCTGACCCAGGCGAGCCGGGCCCGCGGCGGCGCCGGCGCCCTGGCCGGCAACCACGTCGTGCTCGAGCTCGAGCCCGGGGGCGCCCACGTCGTGCTGGCCCACCTGCGCGAGGGGTCGCTCCAGGTGCGCCCCGGCGACCCGGTGACGGTCGGCCAGCAGCTGGCCGAGTGCGGCAACTCGGGCAACTCCACCCAGCCGCACGTGCACGTCCAGGCGATGGACGCCGCCGACCCGTTCACCGCACGCGGGCTGCCGCTGGCCTTCCGCGACCACCGGGCATGGCCCCGCGACGGGGGCCCGCCGGTCGTCGTCCCGCTGGGCGTCCCCGCGGAGGGTGCGGTCGTCGAGCCGGTGTGACGCCGCGTCACCAGCTGCCGCCGCCCCCTCCCCCGGCCGCGCCGCCCACGTAGGTCGAGCCGGTCCCGCTGCCCGCGCTCGCCGGCGGGGAGAGCGCCGGGTTGTCCGGGGCGGAGAACGCCAGCAGCGCCGGCCACACGCCGACGTACCCGGCACCGTGCGCGGGCACGTACCAGGACGGGGTGGTGTCGGGGCCGTCCGCCTGCACCCCGGTGGTCCACTCCGCCGCCACCCCCAGGGCCACCGCGTGCGGCAGGTACCGGACCCGGAGGTCGGTGCGCGCCGCACCGGCGAGGTCGGCCATCTGGTCCGCGTCGGCGGACCACGGCCCGTCGGAGGCGGCGAGCTGCTCGCGGAACGCGGCCGCCCGCTCGTGCACTCCGGCGCCCTCCGGGGTACGCTGCGGCATCCGCCCGGCCAGCCCCAGCAGGACCAGCCCGGCGAGCACGACGCCGGTGCCGGCCAGCGCCCAGGTGCTGGTGACGGCCAGGACGACGGTCAGGACGACGCCGGCGACGAGGACCCCGGTGGCGATCCCGTACCAGCGACGCCGGACCGCGGCGGGGTCGGCGCGGAACCAGCCCCGCTCCACCACGTCCCGGTACATCGCCGCGCAGGCCCGGCTCTCCACGGCCGCGAACCGCGACTGCAGGTCCGACAGCAGCACGACCTCGCCGTCGGAGAAGACGTCGTCGAGCAGCTGCTGCTCGTACGGCCGCAGCCCCCGCGGGTCCGCCGGCGTGCGGACCAGCCGCCAGTCCGACGGGACCGTCTCGTCCTGCTCGTCGGTGGCCGACCCGTCGTCCGGCTCGGTGTCGTCCGGCTCGGCGTCGTCCGGGTCGGTCTCCTCGATCCGCAGCTGCCCGCGGACGGCCAGGTCCAGCAGGGTGGCGACGACCTCGTGCCGCTGGGCGCGGCCGTCGAGCACCGTGCCCAGCTGGGCCGGGCGGGCGTCCTGCGGCGGGGTGAGCTGCGGCGCCCGCGGACCCGATCCGGCCGGGCTGCTCCGCCGGGCCCGCAGCAGCGGCGGGACGACGAGGAGCAACAGCCCCCCGACGGCCAGCCCCGCGGTCGCCGGGCTGAGGCGGAACGCCTGCGCCGGGCTGAACGTCTCCTCGAGCACCGGCTCCGCGCCGGCGAAGGTGCCCGCCGGGTAGGTGGCGCTGACCGTCACCCCCTCCCCCGGGTCGAGCCCGCCGGCCTCTGCGCGCACCGCACCGACGGCCTCGACGTCCATGGGGCAGGCGATCAGGGCGTCGTCCGTGCCGACCACGCAGTCCCCCGCGACCGGCGCCGCGCCCGCCGGGCCGGTCAGCCGGACGTCGACCTGCTCGATCGGCACCTCCCAGCCGGTCCCGATCGCGTTCCAGGCCACCCGGTCGCCGGCGTCCCCCGGGTCGGCGACCCCCTCGACCCGGTAGCCGATCACGTAGGTGTGCTCGCCGGTGACCTCGGTGTCCGGGTCGCCGACCCGGACGGTCAGCACGCCGTCCTCACTCGTGACCTCGGTGTCCGCGGGCGCACCCGTGGGGCTCTCCACGACGACGTCGCTGATCGGGTAGAGCCGGTCGCGGGTCTGCTCGAAGGGCGCCCGCTCGGGGATCAGCCGCTCGATGCCGTGCCGCTCGGAGTCGCCGAAGTCGTAGGAGATCGTCTCCTCGACCTCCAGCGAGCCGTCGGCGCCGGCCACCAGGTCGACGTCGTAGGAGCGGATGGCCTCGGCCTGGCCGTCGTCCGTGCACCCCGCCAACACCAGTGCCCCGACGCCGAGACCGACCAGCCCCACGACCGCCCGCCGTCCGTCCGCTCCCACGTCGCACCCTCCTCGCGTCTGGACCATCTGGTGGACCGTGCCGCAGCTGACCGTCGAACCGGTCGGCCTGCGACGACTGGCCGCTCCTGCAATCAGACGTAGCCTCGGTGGGGTGAGTCTCGCACCGGCACCGACCCTCAGCCTGGACGACCGCTTCGCCCGCGAGCTGCCGGAGCTGGCCGTCGCCTGGCAGGCCGACGACGCCCCGGATCCCCGGCTGCTCGCGCTCAACGAGCCGCTGGCCACCGAGCTCGGGCTGGACCCCGCCGCGCTCCGGACCGCCGAGGGGCTGCGCCTGCTGGTCGGGACCGCCGTCCCTGCCGGGGCCAACCCCGTGGCCCAGGCCTACGCCGGGCACCAGTTCGGCGGCTTCGTCCCGCGGCTGGGCGACGGCCGGGCCCTGCTGCTCGGCGAGCTGACCGACGTGGCGGGCCGGCTGCGCGACCTGCACCTCAAGGGCTCCGGGCGGACCCCGTTCGCCCGCGGCGGCGACGGGCTGGCCGCGGTCGGCCCGATGCTGCGCGAGCACGTGATCAGCGAGGCGATGCACGCCCTCGGCATCCCCACCACGCGCTCCCTGGCCGTGGTCGCGACCGGGCGCTCGGTGCGCCGGGAGACGCTGTTGCCCGGCGCCGTCCTGGCCCGGGTGGCGAGCAGCCACCTGCGGGTGGGCAGCTTCCAGTACGCCCGGGTCACCGGCGACACCGAGCTGCTCCGCCGGCTCGCCGACCACGCGATCAGCCGGCACCACCCGGACGCCGCGCAGGCCGAGAACCCGTACCTGGCGCTCTTCGCCGCGGTGGTCACCGCCCAGGCCGAGCTGGTGGCCCGGTGGATGCAGGTCGGGTTCGTGCACGGGGTGATGAACACCGACAACGTCACCATCTCCGGCGAGACGATCGACTACGGGCCGTGCGCCTTCCTGGAGGCCCACGACCCGGCCACGGTGTACAGCTCGATCGACGCCGGCGGGCGCTACGCCTACGGCAACCAGCCGATCGTGGCCGAGTGGGACCTCGCCCGGCTCGCCGAGGCCCTGCTCCCGCTCATCGCCGAGGACCAGGAGCGCGCGATCGAGCTCGCGGTGGCGGCTCTGGGCGAGTTCCGGCCGCAGTACGACGCGGCCTGGTCGGCCGGGATGCGGGCCAAGCTGGGCCTGCCCGACGGGTTGGACGACGCGGTGGCCGCGCCGCTGGTCGAGGAGTACCTCACCCTGCTCCAGGCCGGCCACGTCGACCACACCCTCGGGTTCCGCCGACTCAGCGCCGCCGCCCGCGGGGACGTCGAGCCGGTCCGCAACCTGTTCCTCGACCTGGCATCGTTCGACGCCTGGTCCGAGCGGTGGCGCGCGCTCGCGCCGGACGCCGACGCCATGGACCGGGTGAACCCGCTCCACATCCCGCGCAACCACCTCGTCGAGGAGGCCCTCACCGCGGCGACCGAGGGCGACCTGGCCCCGCTGGCGCCCCTGCTCGACGCCGTCACCCACCCCTACGAGGAGCGCCCGGACCTGGAGCGCTACGCCACCCCCGCCCCCGCCGACTTCGGCGCCACCTACCAGACCTTCTGCGGCACCTGACCCGCCCTCGACCACCAAAATGGCCATTTCGGTGGTCAGGGGTCGGTCGTCAGGCGGGCCAGATCGACGACGGCGGCGACCAGTTGGTCGCCGTCCAGCAGGGTGGCGTCGTTGTGGTCGGCGCCGGGCACCTCGACCGTGCGGTGCAGCTGCGCGGCGGCAGCGGCCACCGCTCTGCTCTGCTCCGGCGGCACGATCGAGTCGGCGGTGCCGAGGACGACGGTGGTGGGCACCTCGACCCGGGAGACGAGCTCGGCCACCGGGTAGCGGTCCCGCAGGAGCAGCCGGACCGGCAGGAACGGGTAGTGCTCGCTGCCGACGGCGGCCAGGTCGACGAACGGTGAGCGCAGCACCAGCCCGGCCGGCGGGTGCGCGACGGCCAGCTCGGTGACGACGCCGGCGCCCAGGCTCTCCCCGTAGTAGAGGAGCCGCTCGGCGGGGACCCCGGCGCCGGTCAGCAGCCAGTCGCGCGCCGCGCGGACGTCCAGCGCCAGACCGGCCTCACTCGGGCTGCCCGGGTTGCCGCCGTACCCGCGGTAGTCGAACAGCAGCACTCCCAGCCCGGCGTCTGAGAGCGCACGGGCCAGCGGTGCCCGCACCCCGCGGTGACCGCCGTTGCCGTTGGCCACCAGCACGGTCGGTGCGTCGGCCGCCGGGCCGGGCACGAACCAGGCGCCGAGGACCAGCCCGTCGGCGGTGGTGAGCTCGACGTCCCGGCCACCGGGCAGGACCTGAGCGGCGGCCGGCACCGGGCCGTCATCGGGCAGGTACACCAGCCGGCGCTGGAACGTCCAGAGCAGGCCGACCACCACGACCAGCACGATCGCACCGATCAGGGCGGCCCGGAGCACCGACCGCAGCACCACCCCATGGTGGCGCGCCGCGGTCGGCCGGGCCAGCACCCCTAGCGGTAGTTGACGTGCGGGTGGTCGAAGTGGTTCGCCGTCACGCTGCCCCGGTCCTCCATCTGCTTCCAGGAGCCGCCGGGCGAGGAGAGCATCCGCTGCTCCCAGATGATGTAGTCGACGCCGAGCGCGGCCCAGTTGGCCACGTGGTAGGCGACGATCGCGTCACCGAGGGCGTTGTCGGACATCACCATGTAGTCCACCGCCAGCCCCGACGGGTGACCGTGCGGGTCGGCGGCGCTGGCCCGGGTACCGCCCAGCGTGATCGAGCCGGCACCGGGCACGTTGCTGACCACGGCGTTCGCGGCGGCCTGCGCCTGGGGCTTGATCGGTCCGGCGGAGTTGTTGATCTTCGCGATCGCGGACACCGCCGTACCGGCGGCCGTGGCAGCCGCGGCTGGGGGCTTGGCCGCAGGGCTCGTGCGGGCCGCGGCGGGGGCCGGCGCGGCGGCGGATGCCTGCGCCTCGGCCTTCGCGGCGGCCTCGGCGGCGACGCGAGCTGCCTCCGCCTCCGCGGCGGCCGCTGCCTCGGCCGCGACGCGGGCGGCCTCGGCCTCGGCGGCCTGCTGGTCGAGCACGGCCTGGTCGGCGGCGGCCTGGGCCTGCTGGGCGGCGGTCTGCTCGGCCTCCCGGGTGGCCCGGCTGGCCGCGAGCTCCTCGAGCGGCCGCAGGTCGTCGGCTCCGTCGACGGCGCCGGACTCAGCGGCGAGCCCCAGCTGCTCGGCGACGCTGACCGGCTCCGACGCCGTCGGGTCGGCCTGAGCGGCCGGACCGGCGCCCACGACGACGTTGACCAGGACGGCACCGGCCGCCGCGACGGCGAGGTAGAGCCCGGGCCGGCGGACACCGGCCGGCGGACGCCGGCGGCTGGTGGAGCTGGAGGTGGTGGTGCGGGCGCGCATGGGCAGGAGTGCTCCGAACAGGTGTCTTCCGATGGCCGCCTACCAGGTCAGCTGACGGGTTCGGGCGGGAAGCAGCCCTACCCGGCCCGGACTCCTCGTCCGGGCGCGGGATTCACCCCAGTGGTTCGGTGGGTCCCCGGCTCGCCCCGGAGGGCGACTCGGCGGCGTCCGGTCGGGCTCCCCGGGTGGGGACGTGGCGACCGACTGGACGTCGAACAACCTAATGGCGTTATGTAGTCGTGACAATCCGTCGCCCGCATTTCATGGGGTGACGGTGGTCGCGTCACTCTCCGGACACACCCGTCCCATCCGTCACCACCGCCGGTGTCCGGTCAGCGCACCGACAGCTCGACGACGGACCGGCTCCCGCCCCCGGCCGCGGTGGCCGCCCAGGCCTCCTGGACCCGCGCCAGCGGGAGGACGGCGTGCTCCACCCGGAGCTGCCCGGCCGCGGCGTGCCGCAGCACCGCGGTCAGCGCAGCGGCCCGCTGCTCGCCGGTGAGCGCGTTGTTGGTGTAGCCGAGCACGTCGATGCTCCGGCTGCGCAGCACGGCGGAGGAGAACTCGGCGGCGTCCCCGGCCGCGCCACCCAGGTTGACCAGCCGACCGCCGGGCGCCAGCACCGAGCACGCGGCCGCCGCCACGGCGCCGAACACCGGGTCGACGACGAGGTCGACGTCCGAGCCGACCGTCTGCCGGATCCGCCCGGCCAGGTCGCCGCCGTCCCCGGTGAGGACGACGTCCTCGGCGCCGGCGCGGCGGGCTCGGTCGGCCGCGGCGGGCGAGCGGCAGACGCCGACCACCCGCCCGGCCCCCAGCGCGCGGGCAGCACCGAGCGCGGCCTGGCCGACCGCACCCCCGGCACCGAGCACCAGCACCCGCTCCCCCGGCTGCAACCGGCCGCGCCAGGTCAACGCCATCCAGCCGGCGACCGCCGACAGCCCCAGCGCTGCCACGACCGGGTCGGGCAGGTCCCCGGCGAGCGGGACGACGTCGGCGTCCGGCACGGCGCAGAGCTCGCCCAGACTGCCGTCGCCCGGGCTCATCCCCGCCGAGGTGGCGAACCAGACCCGGGTGCCGGGCGCCAGCGCCGCCGACGACACCACGACCCCCACCCCCTGCACGCCGGGCACGTAGGGGACGGCCGGGCGGCCGAAGTACGACGTCCCGGAGGCGCAGAGCAGGTCCAGCGGCACGACCGGGGCGGCGGTCACCCGGACCAGGGTCCGGCCCTCGCCGGGCACCGGGTCCGGGTGTTCCGCGAGGGCCGGTGTCTCCCCCGGCTGGGTCAGGACGGCGGCGCGCACCGGCTCAGGTCGCGATGTCGGGGTAGGGCATGGAGATGTGTTCCATCGCCTTGCCGTAGGCGCGCTGGTACTCCATCGGCCCGTGGTCGCGCTCGAACAGCGCGATGAACAGGGTGAGCGTCAGGAACGGGTGCGCCCCCATCTGGAACAGGGCCACGTGGTCGTGCTCGGCCAGCGCGCGGCGCTCGTCGTCGGTGAAGGCCAGCCAGGTGGTCTTCTCCGCGGGGATGCAGTTGAGGACGGTGTTGGCCATCTCGGCCTCCCACCAGGTGACCGTGCCTGCGGGGTCCTCCCGGTAGCGCTCGGTCAGCTCGGGGTCGCGGTCGACGGTGAACAGGAACTTGTCCAGCAGGTACTTGCTCATGCCGACACCCCGCTGCCGCTCGGGACCCCGTTGGGGTACCAGGTGAAGTACGCCTCCATGGTGTGGAACAGGTCCAGGGTGTCGACGTGGTCGGCCTTCGCGCCCTCGCCGGCCACGCCCATCATCAGCATGAAGTCCATGAACCCGTGGGTGGCGTTGCCCGGGTGGTGCAGGGACTCCAGGGACACCTCGGCCAGGCATCCCTCGATGTCACCGGAGGCGATCCACTCGACGGCCTTGCGGTCGAACTCCGGGTCCGGCCCGTGCTCGCCGAACTGGCGCGGCCCGCCCAGCTCCAGGGACAGGTGCCCGGTGCCGATCACCGCCACCCGCTTGTCGCTCTCCCAGGACTCGACCATCTCCCGGATCGCCCGGCCCAGCTGCACGAACCGCTTCGGCTGCGGCAGCGGCGGGGCGAAGATGTTCGTGTAGACCGGCACGATCGGCAGGTCCGCCTGCGGGCGCAGCGTGATGATCGGGCAGGTGATGCTGTGGTCGATCCGCAGCTCGTTGCTGAACGCCAGGTCGAAGTCCCGGTCCAGCCCGTCGCGCAGCAGGTGGGCCGCCAGGTCCTCCTCACCGCGCAGCGTCATCTTCGGCAGCCCGAACTCGCGCTCCTCGTTGTGGAAGTTCGCGTCGAAGAACGGCGCCTTCCCGATGAGGAACTGCGGCATGTTGTCCAGCCAGAGCTGGTGGAAGTGGTCGCTGCCGACCATCACCAGGACGTCGGGCTCCGCGCGGGTCAGCGTCTCGCGGAACGCCTCGATCTTCGCCACCCACTCGTCGGCGAACGGCGGCCGGTCAGCACCGGTGGCCGTGCTCGCCCGGTAGTAGAAGGGGTGGTGGGTGGACGCGATCACCGCGGCCAGTTCAGCCATGACTGTCTCCGTTGAGGTCAGGGACGTACGGGTCGGGGGCGACGGACCGGTTGTTGAGGTCCACGGACAGGAAGACGTCGTTGGCCACCGGGTGCCGCAGCTCCTCGGCCAGCTGACCGATCAGCCCGGCGGTGCGGGCCAGCAGGGCGAAGCCGCGCAGCAGCTCCAACGGCAGGCCCAGGTCGGCCAGCGCGGCACCGCACACCCCGGCACCGTTGAGCGGCAGGGTCTTGCCGAGCACCTGGGGGTGCACCCGGCCGATCGCGGCGAACAGCGACAGGTGCGGGCCGAACAGCCCCTCCTCGGTCGCGATCTCGAACAGCCGGGGGGTGCGCGGGTCGCCGTCCTTGTGCACGTGGTGGCCGAGCCCGGGCACGAAGCGCCGCGCCGCCCGCTGGGCGGTCACCGTCTCCAGGGCCAGGGCGTCCCAGCCGGCGTCGTCGGTCGGCAGCTCGCCGTCCACGCCGGTCAGCACGTCGTCCAGGAAGCGGCCGGAGTCCTCGGTGACGCCGAGGAACCGGGAGCCACCGCCGAGCAGGCCGGCGGCGAGCGCCCCCTGCACCGAGTCCGGAGCCGACAGGTAGGTGAGCCGGGTGACGATCGCGGTCGGCGTGAAGCCGTGGTCGGCGAGCGCGGCCAGCACCGCCTCGAAGACCCGGGTCTCCCCCGGCGTGGGCCGCCGCTGGGTGGCCAGCCAGAAGGCCAGCTCGCCGAAGCCGACGGTGCCCATGACGTCGCGGGCCAGGTCGGTGCCCAGCAGCGTGATCGACTCGCGGCTGGAGGCGCCCAGCGCGGTCGGGTACTCGGGGGTGGTCACGCGTCCTCCTCGGTGGCCAGCCACCGTCGCAGCTCGGCACCGTGCTCGTCCAGGGCCGGCGGCGGCAGCCGGTAGTCGGCCGGCGTCTCGGAGAAGGTGATCGGGTGGCGGACGGAGGGGACTCCCGCCTCGCCCTCCCCCACGGTCACCACCGGGTCCAGGCCGATCGACTCGGCGAAGGCCACCCCCTGGTCGACGGTGTTGATCGGCCCGCAGGGCACGCCCGCGGCGATGATGTCGTCGAACCAGTCCCGCTTGGACCGGGTGCTGAGCCGCTCGACCAGCAGCGGGCGCAGCTCGTCCCGGTTGGCCGTGCGGTCTTCGTTGCGGGCGAACCGCGGGTCGTCGGCGAGCTCGGGCACGCCGAGCACCTCGACCAGCCGGCGGAACTGGCCGTTGTTGCCGGCGGTGATGATCAGGTCGCCGTCGGCGCACGGGAGCGGCTCGTAGGGGAACAGGCTGGGGTGGCTGTTGCCCATCCGGAACGGGACGACGCCACCGGCGACGACGGCGCTGGCGTGGTTGACCAGCCCGGACAGCGCGGAGGACAGCAGGTTGACCTCGATGTGCTGGCCGCGGCCGGTCTCGTGCCGCACGTTCAGTGCCGACAGCACGCCGATGGTGGCGTGCATCCCGGCCATCACGTCGAAGACGGAGATGCCGGCCCGGAACGGCTCGCCCTCGGGATCGCCGGTGAGGCTCATCAGGCCGGAGATCGCCTGCACGATCAGGTCGTACCCGGGCAGCGGTGCACCGGCCGGGCCACTGCCGAAGCCGGTGATCGAGGCGTAGACGACGCGGGGGTTGGTGGCGCTGACGCTGGCGTAGTCCAGGCCGAAGCGGCCCAGGCCGCCGGTCTTGAAGTTCTCGATGACGATGTCGGCGCGCCGGGCCAGTTCCTGGGCCGCGGCGGCGTCGGCGGGGTCCTTGAGGTCCAGGGCGATGGAGCGCTTGTTGCGGTTCACGCCCAGGTAGTAGGTGGAGACCCCCTCGCGCACCGGCGGCTGCCAGCTGCGGGTGTCATCGCCCGCGGGGCTCTCGACCTTCACCACCTCAGCGCCCATGTCGGCCAGCAGCATGGTGGCGTAGGGCCCGGCCAGGACCCGGGAGAAGTCGGCCACCAGGAGGCCGGACAGCGGTCCCCGGCCCGGAGCGGAACCGGGCAGTCGTGGGTGTTCGGTCATCGGGTGTGCCCCTCGAGCGGTGCGTCGCCGTCAAGCGGACGGGCGTCCGGAACTGCATCGAGTCTCACCACCACGCGGCGTCACTGTCAACTAGAGAGCACTGGTTCGATGCTCGCCTTGACATGTGGCCGCGATCACCCCGAGAGTGGGACGGTCGCCAGGCTGACCGTTCTGCGGACACTCGTTCGCAGCAGCCTCGGCGGCGGCCTGGAGGAAGACGATGTCCCAGCCCGACACCGACGTCGCGGGGCAGGCGACCGACCGCCCGGTCGTGCTGCGCAACGGCACCGTGCTGACCATGGACGACGCGCACACCGTGCTGCCCGAGGCCGACGTGCTCGTCGTGGACGGGAAGATCGCCGCCGTCGGCCAGCAGCTGGAGGTGCCGGCCGGCACCCGGGAGATCGATGCGCGCGGTGGCGTCGTGATGCCCGGGATGATCGACACCCACCGGCACATGTGGCAGACCGCGATGCGCGGCTACGGCGCGGACTGGACGCTGACCCAGTACTTCGTCTGGTACTACCTCGAGCACGGCAAGGCGTTCCGTCCCGAGGACGTGTACGCCGGCAACCTGCTCTCCGCCTGGGACGCCGTCGAGGCCGGTGTCACCACCACCGTCGACTGGTCGCACGGGTTGCAGACCGTCGACCACGCCGAGGCCGCCGCCGACGCCCTGCTCGCCGTCCCCGGCCGGTTCCTGCTGGCCTACGGCAACATCCAGGCCGGCCCCTGGGAGTGGGCCACCGACCCGGCCGTCCAGGCGTTCCTCAAGCGCAGGCAGGAGGAGGGCAAGCTCGGCCTGCAGCTGGCCTTCGACGTCACCGGCGACCCCGCGTTCCCGGAGAAGCCCGCCTTCGAGGTGGCGCGTGAACTCGGCCTGCCGGTCACCACGCACGCCGGCGTCTGGGGGGCCACCGGCGACGACGGCATCCGGCTGATGCACGAGAACGGCTTCATGACGCCGGAGACGGTCTACGTGCACGCCGCCACGCTGACCACCGACTCCTACCACCGGATCGCCGCGACCGGCGGCTCCATCTCGGTGTCCACGGAGTCCGAGCAGAGCGCCGGGCAGGGCTACCCGCCCACCTGGCAGGTCCGCCGGCACGGCATCCCCGTCTCGCTGTCGATGGACACCAGCGTCTGGTGGAGCAGCGACCTGTTCTCCGCGATGCGCAGCACGCTGGGCGCCGACCGGTCGCGGGAGCACCTGGAGGCACACTCCCGGGGGCAGACGGTCACCCAGGTGCACCTGCGGGCCGAGCAGGTCGTCGACTGGGCCACCCGGGGCGGTGCGCAGGCGCTGGGCCGGGACGACCTGGGCAGCCTGGAGCCGGGCAAGCAGGGCGACGTCGTGCTGATCAAGAACGACCGGTCGCCGGTCTCCTTCCCGCTGCTGAACCCCTACGGGCACGTGGCCTTCCAGGCCCAGCGCGGCGACGTGCACACCGTGCTCGTCGGCGGCCGGGTGGTGAAGCACGAGCACGAACTGGTCGGCGCCGACCTGGCCGCGGTGCGGCGGACCGTCGACGCGACGGTCGAGCACCTGCAGTCGACCCTCGGCCCGGAGGCGTGGGCAGCCGGCATGAACCCGGCGCTGCCGGACGACGACGTGCTGGACAACCCGTACACCTACACCGAGTACAAGTCCCACTCCACCCACGGGGCACGGGGCGACGTGTTCGGTGAGCCCTCGCTGGACCAGCACACCTCACACTGATCTCCCGCGTCCCCGCGCCGGGCCCGCTGTCGGGTCGGGCGCGGGGACGCTGCGGGGTCATCGCCGGACCACACGGGCACGGACGCAGGACGAGGGGGGATGCGCAGTGGCAGGACGGGGCACGGGGCCGGACTTCGTGGAGGCGTTGGCACGCGGGCTGGACGTGCTGGCCTGCTTCGACGCCGACCACCCGGTCATGACGCTCAGCGACGTCGCCGCCGCAGCCGGGCTGGCCCGGCCGACCGCGCGCCGGCTGCTGCTGACCCTGGAGGAGCTCGGGTTCGTCCGCTCGTCCACCGGCGCCTTCCGGCTCACCCCGAAGGTGCTCACCCTCGGCATGGCCTACGTCGGGGCACTGGGCCTGTGGGAGATCGCCCGCCCACACCTGGAGGCCCTGGTCGCCCGGACCGGTGAGTCCTCCTCGATGGCCCAGCTCGACGGCTCGGACATCGTGTACGTCGCCCGGGTGGCCGTGCCGAAGCTGATCACCCTGCGGGTGGAGATCGGCACGCGGTTCCCCGCCGTGCAGACCTCGCAGGGCAAGGTGCTGCTCGCCGCCCTCTCCCCCGCCGAGCTGGACGCCACGCTGGCCCAGCCGAGCCGCGCCGGGCTCCCGGCCTACATCGGCCGCTCCGCCGACCAGCTGCAGGCCGAGCTGACCGAGGTCCGCGCCCGCGGCTGGGCGCTGGCCGACGAGGAGCTGGCCCCCGGCGTCCGCTCGGTCGCCGTGCCGGTGCGGGACGGGACCGGCGCGGTGCGCGCCGCGATGAACGTGACCGTGCACGCCGCGGAGACCTCGACCGAGCAGCTGCTCACCGAGCACCTCCCCCGGCTGCTGCGCACCGCCGGGGACGTCAGCGCCGAGTGGGCGCTGTGGCAGACCCGGCCGCACGTCGAGGTCGCCCGCCGGTCGGACGGCTCGACCGCCGCCGGCTGACCCCGATCCGCCGCCGGGCGCCGCTCAGCTCGGGCCGGCCGCCGGCGGCCAGGTCTTGGCCACCATGGTGAGCACGTCGTAGGTGGCCACCGGCTGCCCGTCCCCGTCGACGACGACCGCGTCCCAGCGCACCTCGCCGTGGTCGGCGCCACCGCGCGGGGTGATCTGCTTGGCGGTGAGGGTGACCGTCAGCTCCGCGCCGGGCTTGACCGGGGTGAGGAACCGCAGGGCGTCGACGCCGTAGTTGGCCAGCACCGGGCCGGGGTCGGGGTCGACGAACAGGCCGGCGGCCCAGGAGACGATCAGGTAGCCGTGCGCGACCCGGCCGCCGAACAGCGGGTTGGCCGCCGCCGCCGCCTCGTCCATGTGGGCGTAGAAGGTGTCGCCGGTGAACTCGGCGAAGTGCTCGATGTCGGCGAGGGTGACCGCCCGGGGCCCGGCGGTCACCGAGTCCCCGATCCGCAGCTCGGCCAGCGACTTGCGGAAGGGGTGGACGTCGTCCTCGCGCCGCTGGGCGCCGGTGACCCAGCGCCCGCCGATCGTGGTGAGCATGTCGGGCGAACCCTGCACGGCGGTGCGCTGCATGTGGTGCAGCACCCCGCGGATGCCGCCGAGCTCCTCCCCACCGCCGGCCCGGCCCGGGCCACCGTGCACCAGCACGGGCAGCGGTGAGCCGTGCCCGGTGTTCTCCTGCGCGTCGTCCCGGTCCAGCACCAGGATGCGACCGTGCGAGTGCGCCGCACCCCGCACGAAGGCGCGGGCGAACCCCTGGTCGTGGGTGACCACCGAGCCGACCAGGCTGCCCTGCCCGCGGGCGGCCAGTTCGACCGCCTGCTCGACGCCGTCGTAGGGCAGCACCGTGCTCACCGGCCCGAACGCCTCGACGTCGTGCGGCTCACCGGCGGAGAGGTCGTCGCAGCGCAGCAGCATCGGGGGCAGGAAGGCGCCCCGGTCCCGGTCGGCGCCGACGACGGAGAAGTCGTCCGGGTCCCCGGCGACCAGGTCGGCGACCCCGCGCAGCGCCTTCACCGCACGGAGCACCTCCTGCCGCTGGTCCAGGCTGGCCAGCGGGCCCATCGTGACGCCCTCGGCACCCGGCGCACCGACCACGACGTCGGCCAGCTTCGCGCGGGTCGCCTCGACGACGTGGTCGGCCAGCTCGCGCGGGACCAGCGCCCGGCGGATGGCGGTGCACTTCTGGCCCGCCTTGACGGTCATCTCGGTGACCAGCTGGTCGACGAACAGACCGAACTCGGGGGTGTCCGGGCCGGCGTCGGGGCCGAGCACCGCGCAGTTGAGCGAGTCGGCCTCGGCGTTGAACCGCACGGAGTTCGCCACCACCGCCGGGTGGCTGCGCAACTTGCGGGCGGTGGACGCCGAGCCGGTGAAGGAGACCAGGTCCTGCCCGGCCAGCCCGTCGAGGACGCCGGCAGCGCTGCCGGCCAGCAGCTGCACGCTGCCCTCCGGCAGCAGGCCGCTGTCCACGATCGAGCGGACGACGGCTTCGGTCAGGTAGGCGGTCTGGCTGCCCGGCTTCACCACCGTCGGCACGCCGGCGATGAAGGCGGGTGCGAACTTCTCCAGGAAGCCCCAGACCGGGAAGTTGAAGGCGTTGACCTGCACCGCGACCCCACGCAGCGGGGTGTACAGGTGCTGGCCGAGGAAGGTGCCGCCCCGGCCCAGCGGCTCGGGGGCGCCGTCCAGGACCACGGTGTCGTCGGGCAGCTCCCGGCGGGCCTTGCTGGCGTAGGACAGCAGCGTGCCGAAGCCGCCGTCGACGTCCACGGCGGTGTCCCGGTCGGTGCAGCCGGTGCGCCGGGACAGCGCGTAGAACGCGTCCTTCTCCGCCATCAGCCGCAGGCCGAGCTGCTTGAGCAGCGCCGCGCGCTGGTGGAAGGTCAGCTCGCGCAGCGCGGGGCCGCCGACCGAGCGGGCGTGGTCGAGCATCGCCGGCACGTCCAGCCCGGTGCTGGACACCCGGACGACGGTCTCCCCGGTGGCGGCGTCGGCGATCGGCGTCCCCTCGTCGGGGGCGGTGTACCAGCGGCCGGCGACGTAGCTCGGCAGCATCGGTGCGGTCATCGGAGCACCTCCGGAGGGACGGGTGCGGCTGTCGTGCGCGAGCCGCTGGGGGGTGTCGTGCGCAGGCCGCTGAAGGTGGTGGTGACGAGGGCGTCGGCCAGCGCGTCGGCGTCCAGCCCGCGGCCGGGCCGGTACCACTCGGTGAGGGAGTTGACGGTGCCGAACAGCAGCCGGCTGGTCACCGCGGGGTCGACGTCGGGCCGCACGTCGCCCTGCTCCTCGGCCGCGCGGACCAGGTCGGTGACGATCCGGTCGAACTCGCGGCGCCGCTCCAGCGCCTCGGACTCGACCGCGGAGTTGCCGCGCACCCGCAGCAGCAGGGTCACGAACGGCAGGTGGGTGGTGAGCACCCGCACCGACCCGCGGACGACGTGCTCCAGCCGGTCGATGGCGGGGCCGTCGAGCGCCCCCGGTTCGTCCAGCACGGCGAACAGCGCGTTGAGCGCGCGGTCCAGGGCGAGCCGGAGCAGCTCCACCTTGCTCGGCACGTGGTGGTAGATCGCCGACTTGGTGACGCCGAGCCGGGCCGCCAGCTCGTCCATGCTCGTCGCCTCGTACCCGCGCTCGATGAACACGGCCACCGCGGTGTCCAACAACGAGTCCAGCGAGTGCCCGGGTCTCCCCCGCCGCGCCGGCGCGACCGTCATGGCCGTTCCTCTGCAGAACGGCTCGCTCCCGCGGGGCGCTCCGCTCCTCGCTCGTCCCTCGCTGCGATGCTCACGCCCCGCTCCTCTCACGGCGGTCCGTGAGCCGCTGCAGCTTGCCGACCGAGCGGGCCAGCGTCTCGGGGTCGACGACGGACACCTCCACGGTGATCCCGATGGTGTCCTTGACCGCAGTGCCGACCTCGCGGGCCGCGGCGTCGCGGCGGTCGGCCGGGCAGTCGGGCCGGGCCTCCACGTGCACGGTCAGGTGGTCCATCCGGCCGCGGCTGGTCAGCTCGAGGGAGAAGTGCGGCGAGAGCCCCGGCGTCCGGAGCACCACCTCCTCGATCTGCGTCGGGAAGACGTTGACCCCGCGCAGGATGATCATGTCGTCGGTCCGGCCGGTCACCTTCTCCATCCGGCGCATGCCCGGCCGGGCGGTGCCCGGGAGCAGCCGGGTGAGGTCGCGGGTGCGGTAGCGGACGACCGGCATCGCCTGCTTGGTCAGCGAGGTGAACACCAGCTCGCCCTGCTCGCCCTCGGGGAGCACCGCGCCGGTGTCCGGGTCGATGACCTCCGGGTAGAAGTGGTCCTCCCAGATGTGCAGGCCGTCCTTGGTCTCCACGCACTCCTGGGCGATGCCGGGGCCCATGACCTCCGACAGCCCGTAGATGTCGATCGCCTCGATGTCCAGGCGCTCCTCCATCTCCCGGCGCATCTCCTCGGTCCACGGCTCGGCGCCGAAGATGCCGATCTCCAGCGAGCAGGCGCGCGGGTCCAGGCCCTGCTTCTCGAACTCGTCGATGATCGTGAGCAGGTAGGACGGCGTCACCATGATCACCCGCGGCTGGAAGTCCTGGATCAGCTGCACCTGGCGCGGGGTCATGCCGCCGGAGACCGGGATGACCGTGCAGCCGAGCTTCTCCGCGCCGTAGTGCGCCCCGAGCCCGCCGGTGAACAGGCCGTAGCCGTAGGCGTTGTGCAGCTTGTCGCCCGGGCGGCCGCCGGCCGCGCGGATGGACCGGGCCATGACGGTGGCCCAGGTGTCGATGTCGGCCTCGGTGTAGCCGACGACGGTCGGCCGCCCGGTGGTGCCGGAGGAGGCGTGCACCCGGCGGACCTGCTCCTGCGGGACGGCGAACATCCCGAACGGGTAGTTCTCCCGCAGGTCGGCCTTGCTCGTGGTCGGGAAGCGCGCCAGGTCGGCCAGCTCCCGGCAGTCGTCGGGGTGCACGCCGGCGGCGTCGAACGCCGCCCGGTAGTGCGGGACGTTCGCGTAGACGTGCTGCAGGGTCCACTGCAGGCGCTCCAGCTGCAGCGCGCGCAGCTCGTCGACGCCCATCCGCTCTGCCGGGTCGAGCTGCGCCGGGTCGGGCGCCGAGCCCAGCCGGCGGGCGTTCTCGTCCGTGCCCGTGGTCCCGGTCGCTGTGGTCATGCGCTGTGTCCTCCGCGGTCGCCGAGCGTCGTTGCCGGCCGGCCGGCCGGGCGCACGGGGCACCTCAATACCGTCCAGGTGGTCAGTAACCAACTCCTCACCGGGACGGCTGTCAACCCGCCCCGCGCCGTCCGGCCCCGCTTCCCCGCCCCGCTCCCCCGCCCCGCTTTGCACGCCCCGCTCCCCCGCCCCGCTTTGCACGCCCCGCTCCCCCGCCCCGCTTTGCACGCCCAGTGCACGCAGTGCTCGTGCTGCAGCACGAGCACTGCGCACGGAAGGCGTGCAATGTCCGCGGCAGCGGCAGCGGCAGCGGCAGCGGCAGCACGCCCGCGGCTACCGCAGTCCGGTGGGGACGGCTTGTGCCGCGCCGGGTGAGGGTGGACACTGAATACCGACCGCATGGTCAGTAAATGATCGCCCGACGAGGGGACGTCATGTCTGCGCCGACGCTGGACCGCCCTGTTCCTGACGAGACCGCGCTGCAGCAGCAGTTCGACGCCACGATCGCGGCCGACCACCGCATCGAGCCGCGCGACTGGATGCCCGAGGGCTACCGCAAGGGCCTGATCCGGCAGATCGCGCAGCACGCGCACTCGGAGATCATCGGGATGCAGCCCGAGGGCGACTGGCTGCTCGCCGCCCCCAGCCTGCGGCGCAAGGCGATCCTGCTGGCCAAGGTGCAGGACGAGGCCGGCCACGGGCTGTACCTCTACTCGGCCGCGGAGACCCTCGGGGCCGACCGGGCCGACCTCACCGACAAGCTCATCGAGCGCAAGCAGAAGTACAGCTCGATCTTCAACTACCCGACGCTCACCTACGCCGACGTCGGCGTCATCGGCTGGCTGGTCGACGGCGCGGCGATCTGCAACCAGGTGCCGCTGTGCCGGTCGAGCTACGGCCCCTACGCCCGGGCGATGATCCGGGTCTGCAAGGAGGAGTCCTTCCACCAGCGGCAGGGCTACGAGCTGCTGATGACGATGATGCGCGGCACCGACGCCCAGCGGGCGATGGTGCAGGACGCCGTCGACCGCTGGTGGTGGCCCTCGCTGATGATGTTCGGCCCGCCGGACGACGACAGCCCCAACTCGGCCCAGTCGATGGCCTGGGGCGTGAAGCGGCACACCAACGACGAGTTGCGCCAGCGCTTCGTCGACATGAGCGTGCCGCAGGCCGAGGTGCTGGGCGTGACGCTGCCCGACCCCGAGCTCGCGCCGGACCCCGAGACCGGCCGCTACCGCTTCGGCCCGATCGACTGGTCGGAGTTCAAGCAGGTGCTGGCCGGCAACGGGCCGTGCAACGACGAGCGGATCGCCCGCCGCCGCGCCGCCCGCGACGACAACGCCTGGGTCACCGAGGCCGCGACCGCGTACGCGGACAAGCACGCGGCCGTGGGCGCCTGATGACCGACCAGGACGGCGGCGCGACGATGGGCGACGTGACCGCCGAGGGCGGGCACGGCGCCGTCCCCACCGGGCCCGGGGTGCCGGTCACCGACCAGCCGGCGGTCAGCAAGCGGGACTGGCCGCTGTACGAGGTGTTCGTCCGCGGCAAGCGCGGCCTGAACCACGTGCACGTGGGCTCGCTGCACGCCCCCGACGACGAGATGGCCGTGCACGCCGCCCGCGACCTCTACACCCGGCGCAACGAGGGCGTGAGCATCTGGGTCGTGCGGGCCAGTGACATCACCGCCTCCAGCCCCGACGAGAAGGACCCGCTGTTCGCCCCCAGCGGCGACAAGGTCTACCGGCACCCGACGTTCTACGACATCCCGGACAACGTCCCCCACATGTAAAGGACCCCCTCGCCCCCCACTCGCCTCGTTCCTCGGCGAGCGGGCCCCTGCGAGGGGGCCGATGGCCGTGCACTCCGTGCCCGGAAGAGAGGTTCCGTCGTGGCCCATGAAGAGACTGTGTACGAGGCGTTGGACCATGCGCACGGGGGCGAGGGGCAGTGGGCGTTCGGCACCGGCTTCGACGAGCCGCTGGCCGGGGTCGACACCACCGTGCCCGAGGGCATCGACCCCGCAGACCTGGGCGCCTACTGCCTGATGCTCGGCGACGACGCGCTGGTGCTGTGCCAGCGGCTCACCCAGTGGGTGACCAACGCCCCCGAGCTGGAGGAGGAGGTCGCCCTCGCCAACTGCGGGCTGGACCTGCTCGGCCAGGCCCGGCTGCTGCTGGCCCGGGCAGGGTCGGTCGGCGTGCTGGGCCGCAGCCGCGAGCGGGCGACGGCGAGCATCCCCGACGAGGACGCGCTGGCCTACTTCCGCGATCCCGACGAGTTCCGCCACTCCGGGCTGGTCGAGGCCCCCAACGGCGACTTCGGGCAGACCGTCGTCCGGCTGCTGGCCGCCTCGGCCTGGCGGGTGGCCCTGTTCGCCCGGCTGCGGGAGTCCCGGGACCCGGTGCTCGCCGCGATCGCGGCCAAGGGCGTGCCCGAGCTGACCTACCACCGCGACCACGCCGCCCGCTGGGTGCTCCGGCTCGGCGACGGGACGCCGGAGTCGCACCGTCGCACGCAGGCCGGGGTCGACGCCGTCTGGCCGCTGCTCGCCGACCTGTTCACCGCCACCGACGTCGAGACCCGGCTGACCGCTGCCGGGGTGGCCGTCGACCCGGCCGAGCTCCTCGACGAGGTGCGCGACGTGCTCACCCTGGTGCTGGAGCGGGCGACCCTGACCGTGCCCGAGTGGCCCGCCCCGCAGCCCAGCCGCGGCCGGGCGGGTGACCACGGCCCGGAGTCCGCCGTCCTGATCGCCGAGCTCCAGGCCACCGCCCGCGAACACCCGGCCGCCACCTGGTGAGTGCAGAAATGGCCATTTCTGTCGACGGCACCGACGCGCGGGCGGTGGCGGAGACGGTCACCGACCCCGAGCTGCCGATGCTGACGCTGGCCGACCTCGGGGTGCTGCGCGACGTCCGGGACGAGGACGGCACGGTCGTCGTGGAGATCACCCCCACCTACTCCGGCTGCCCGGCGATGGGCGTGATGCGCGCCGACCTGGTGCACGCGCTGCACCGGGCCGGGTTCGCCGACGTCGACGTCCGGACGGTCCTCTCCCCCGCCTGGAGCACCGACTGGATCAGCGCGGAGGGCCGCCGCAAGCTGGCCGCCGGCGGGATCGCACCGCCCGGGGACGCGCCGGTGCGCCGCTCCGGTCCGGTGCCCCTGCAGCTCGGCCCGTCCCGGCGGACGGCGACCTGCCCGCAGTGCGGGTCGCCGGACACCGAGGAGATCAGCGAGTTCAGCGGGACCGCGTGCAAGGCGATGCGCCGCTGCCGGGTCTGCCGCGAGCCCTTCGAGCACCTCAAGGAGATCTGATGACGGCGAGCACCCGGCGCAGGCCGCAGTTCCACCCGCTGCGGGTCGCGAAGGTCGAGCGGCTCACCGACGACGCCGTGGCGGTGACCTTCGACGTCCCGCCCGAACTGGCCGAGGACTACTCCTTCCGCCCCGGCCAGGCGCTGACCCTGCGCCGGGTGGACGGCGACCGGGACGAGCGGCGCTCGTACTCCATCTGCGCCCCGGTCGGCGAAGCTCCCCGGGTCGGGGTCCGCGAGGTGCCCGGCGGCTTCTTCTCCGCCTACCTGGTCAACGAGGTGCGGCCGGGCGACGAGATCGAGGTGCTCCCCCCGTCGGGCACGTTCACCGCCGACCTCTCGGTGCCCGGTGACCACGTCTTCGTCGTCGCCGGCTCCGGGGTCACCCCCGTGCTCTCGCTGGCCGCCACCGTCCTGCGGGACGGCGAGTCGACGGTCACCGTCTTCTACGGCAACCGCCGCACCAACACGGTGATGTTCGCTGACGAGCTCGCCGACCTGAAGGACCGCTACGGCACCCGGTTGCAGCTGGTGCACGTGCTGTCCCGCGAGCCGCGGGACGCCGACCTGACCAGCGGCCGGCTGGACGGCGACCGGCTGCGCACCCTGGTCGACGCCCTCACCGACGCCCCGCACGTGGACCACTGGTGGCTGTGCGGCCCGCACGGCATGGTCACCGACGCCCGGGAGCTGCTCACCGAGCTCGGCGTGCCGGCCGAGCGGGTGCACCAGGAGCTGTTCTACGTCGACGACCTGCCCCCGGAGCCGGTCCGCGGCGACGACCAGACCGTCGAGGGCCCCAGCAGCTCGGTGACGATCGTGCTGGACGGCCGCACCACCACGCTGACGCTGCCGCGCGGGGTGCCGGTGCTGGACTCGGCGCAGCAGGTGCGCGGCGACCTGCCGTTCGCCTGCAAGGGCGGGGTGTGCGGCACCTGCCGGGCCCGGGTGACCGACGGCGAGGTGGAGATGCGCCGCAACTACGCACTCGACCCCGGCGAGGTCGACGCCGGGTACGTGCTGACCTGCCAGTCGCTCCCGCTGACCGACGGGGTCACCGTCGACTACGACGCCTGAGACGGCCGGCTGCGGACGGGGAGAGCCCGTCCGCAGCCAGCCGCACTGCCTCAGTTGGAGAGCATGAACACCGTGGTGCTCTGGTACTCCTCGCCCGGCACCAGCACCGTCGAGGGGAAGTCGGGCTGGTTCGGGGAGTCCGGGAAGTGCTGGGTCTCCAGCGCCACCCCGTCGCCCTGCCGGTAGACGCTCCCGCCGGTGCCGACGAGCGTCCCGTCGAGGAAGTTGCCGGAGTAGAACTGCAGCCCCGGCTCGGTGGTGGCGATCGTCAGGGTCCGGCCGCTCTCCGGGTCGTGCAGCACGGCCGCCTTCTCCAGCGCGTCCTCGCTGTCCGAGCCCTCGCGCGCGCCGTCGTCCTCCCGGTCCAGCACCCAGTTGTGGTCGTAGCCCTGGCCGTAGAGCAGCTGCTGGTCGGCGACCCGGATGCGCTCCCCGATCGGGGTGGACTCGCGGAAGTCGAACGGCGTGCCCTCGACCGGCGCGATCTCCCCGGTCGGGATGAGGGTCTCGTCGACCGGCGTGTAGGCGTCGGCGTCGATCATCAGCTCGTGGTCGTAGATGGTGCCCGAGCCCTCACCCGCGAGGTTCCAGTAGGTGTGCTGGGTGAGGTTGACGACGGTCGGCGCGTCGGTGGTCGCCTCGTAGCGGACGGCGAGGCGGTTGTGCCGGTCGATCGCGTACGTGACCGCGGTGGTGAGGGTGCCGGGGAAGCCCTGATCGCCGTCCGGGCTGACCAGCTCCAGCCGCAGCGCAGCGACGTGCCGGTTGCCGACCGGGGTCGCCGTCCACACCCGGTCGTCGAACCCGTCCGGCCCGCCGTGCAGCGTGTTCGGGCCGTCGTTGAGCGGGAGCTGGTAGGTCTCGTCCTCCAGCTCGAAGCTCCCGCCGGCGATCCGGTTGCCGTAGCGGCCGATCAGCGACCCGAAGTACGGGTCGGTGTCGGCGGCGTAGCCGGCCACGTCGGGGAACCCGAGGACGACGTTCTCCACCTCCCCCTGTGCGTCGGGCACCTCGAGGGTCTGGATGACGCCGCCGTAGGTGAGCACCCGGACGGTCATGTCGCCGTTCTTCAGCGTCCAGCGTTCGACCGGCGTGCCGTCGGGCGCGGCGCCGAACGGCTCGACGGTCGTGCTCGCGGAGCCGCGGTCGGGGCCGCCGCCCCGCCCGGGCCGGTCCTCGGTCGCCGCGGCCGGCGCCGCCGCGGTGCCGACGAGGAGCCCGGTGCTGAGCGTGGCCACCAGGGGCCAGTGGCGCCGTCGGCGCCGTCGGGTCGCTGCTGCGGCCGGCCGGGCGGAGGAGGGCGGGGTGGCGTGTCCAGGCATGGCGGGACTCCGGTGTCCGTGGTGGTCCACCGGCGTCATCGCA
Source organism: Modestobacter sp. VKM Ac-2985 (assembly GCF_026967925.1). Classification (GTDB taxonomy): domain Bacteria; phylum Actinomycetota; class Actinomycetes; order Mycobacteriales; family Geodermatophilaceae; genus Modestobacter. The sequence continues at coordinate 348,948 of NZ_JAPVBI010000003.1, forward strand.
CGGTGGTGCGGGCCCACCCCGCCGACACCATGGACGGCGAACAGGGTGTGCCCTCGATCACTCCGGTGGAACGGGGCCGACCGTAGGGACGCGGGTGGAGAGGTGTCAATGGGACGTCGGGAAGCGGGGTCCGCCCGAGGTCACCACACCGAGCGCGAGATCCAGGTCTGGATCGCGACCGGGCTGGGCATGGTGCTCTGCGACCCGGGCGAGCCGAGCCCGGGGACCCGAGCCCCTCCCGGCGGCCCGGCGTGGACGTGGTCCACGAGCACGCCGCGGTGGGGGCTCCCGTCCTGGGAGGAGAGACCCATGGCCGACGAGCCCGACGCCGGGCACTCGGACGACCCCGGCCTGCGGCAGCGGATGGCCAACGGTGGTTGGCAGCTGTACGTCGCGGAGTTCCTGGTGCTGCTGGTGATCTTCGGCTGGATGTTCGTCACGGTGTACCTCGGCGGCGGTGGGGGCTTCTGGTGAGCCGGCGCGACGGTTCGCCCCGGTGGAACGGGGTAGGCACCCGCCGTGCGTGAGATGGACCCCAAGGACCCCAGCACCCTCTACGCCGAGGGCCCGGTGGCCGACGAGCCGCCCGACGACGACGTCCCCGAGTCCTCCCCCGTCCGCGACTCCGGCGGCACCGGGCCGGGGCCCGACGACCTCGACCGGCTCCTCTGACCGGACGGCCCGCCGACGGCAGCGGCCGGGGTGCGGGACACTGGGGCGTGACCGAGGCACCCGTCGCACTGGCGACCACGAACTGGGCAGGCAACCACACCTATCGCGCGACGCAGCTGCACCGGCCGGAGTCGCTGGCCCAGCTGCAGGAGACGATCGCGAACGCCCGGCAGGTGCGGGTGCTGGGCTCGCGGCACTCGTTCACCGCCATCGGCGACAGCGTCGAGCTGGTCTCGCTGGAGGCGATGACCTCCGAGCGGGTCGAGGTGGGCGGCGATCGGCGCACGATCACCGTCGATGCGGGCCTCCGGTACGGAGAGCTCTGCACCGCCCTGCAGCGCGAGGGCCTGGCGCTGCACAACCTGGCCTCGCTGCCGCACATCTCCATCGCCGGTGCGGTGGCCACGGCCACCCACGGCTCCGGGACGGCGAACGGGAACCTGGCGACGGCGGTCGCCGCGCTGGAGCTGGTGACCTCCGACGGGGAGCTGGTCCGGTGCGCGCGCGGTGACGCCGACTTCGACGGCATGGTGGTCGGGCTCGGCGCGCTCGGGGCGGTCACCCGGGTCACCCTGGACGTCGAGCCCGCCTTCGACGTCCAGCAGCGGGTGTTCGAGCGACTGGCCTGGACGTCCCTCTACGACAACCTGGACGAGGTGTTGTCCGGTGGCTACAGCGTCAGCCTCTTCACGCTGCTGGGCGCCGACGTCGACATGGTCTGGGTGAAGTCCCGCACCGACTCCCCCGGTGCGGCCGCCGGTGACCTGTTCGGCGCCGTCGCGGCCACCGCCGAGCGCCACCCGCTGCCCGGCATCGACCCCGCGCCGGCCACCGCGCAGCTGGGCAGCGCCGGGCTCTGGTCGGACCGGCTGCCGCACTTCCGGATGGGCTTCACCCCCAGCAACGGCAACGAGATCCAGTCCGAGTACCTGGTGCCGCGCACCGCGGGGGTGCAGGCGCTGGAGGTGCTGCGTGCGCTGGGCGACCGGATCCGCCCGCTGCTGCAGATCTGCGAGATCCGTACGATCGCCGCTGACCAGCTGTGGATGAGCACCGCCCACGGCGAGGACACCCTCGGCCTGCACTTCACCTGGCTGCCCGCCCAGGCCGAGGTCGAGGAGCTGCTGGTCGAGCTGGAGGCCCGGCTGCTGCCGCTGGGCGCCCGCCCGCACTGGGGCAAGCTGTTCCTCGCCGACGCGGCCACCCTCGCCCCCCGGTACCCGCGCCATGCGGACTTCGTCGCCCTGGTCGACCGGCTCGACCCGCGCGGCGCCTTTCGCAACGACTGGCTCCAGCGGCACGTCCTCGACGTGGGCTGACCGCTCAGGCGTCGGTGATCGCGTAGCTCCTCATCTTGCGGTAGAGGGAGCTGCGGGCCATCCCGAGCGCGGCCGCGGCCTGCACCCGGTTGCCCTGGCACGCCTCCAGCGCGGTGACGATCGCGTCCCGCTCGGCCTGCTCGAGCGGGGTCAAGGTGTGGCTGCTGCCGCCCGTCCGGCACCAGGCCGGCAGGTCGTCGGGGTGGAGCTCACCCACCGGCCGCCGCTGCAGGGCGGCGGCCAGCGCCTCCCGCAGCTGGACGAGGTTCCCCGGCCAGGGGTGGCGTTCGACGAGCCGGCTCGCCGCGGGGTGCAGGCGCACCCCGCGGTCGGGCGCCAGCTCGGCGAGCAGCCGCGCGACGACGTCCGGCAGGTCGTCGGTGCGGTGGCGCAGGGGTGGCAGCCGGACCGCCTGCGTGAACTCCCGCAGCACGGCCTGGAACGGCAGGTCCGCACCGGTGCGCGCGTCGTCCAGCGTCGCTGCGACGACGTACCGGCCCCGGGCCAGGGAGGCGAGGAGGGCGGGGAGCCGTTCGGCCGTGTCCGGACCGATCCGGTCGAGGTGTCGGAGGACGACGAGGGTGGGCGCGGCCCCGGGGACGGCGGTGGGCACGCCGTCCCCGACCACCTGGTCCACCTCCCCCACCACCACCGCTCCGGCCGGGTGCAGGCGGCCGAAGAGCTCGGTGACGAGTGTGCGCCGGCCCGTCCCCGGTTCCCCCAGGACGAGCAGTCGGTCGCCGCGGTCGAGACCGGCCCCGACCTGTGCGCACGCCGCCCGCCACCCCGGGGACCGGCCGCCGGGAGCAGGGACAGGCGGCGCGGGGCCGTCCGTGCCGGGGACCGGCCGGGCGCGGCCCGCCGGGGACGCGACGGCCGACTGCGGCCGGCTGGGCTCGTCGTCCAGCAGCAGCACGATGCCGGCGACCTCGCCGCCCACCAGGATGCGCGTCGCGCGCAGCCGGACGGTGCGGCCGGAGTCCAGCGTGACGGAGTCCGTGACCCGGTCCTGCCGGCTCATCAGGAACAGGGCGTGCTGGTGGAGCGTCATCTGCTCGGCGGCCGAGTAGAGCTGCTGGGCCCGCCGGTTCACCGTCAGCGAGTCGCCCACGGCCATGACGGCCTGCCGGGGCCGGGCGTCGGCACGGAGGAACGTCTCGAACAGCGCCCGCGTGGCCTGGCTGCGGTCCAGCAGCAGGTTGCGGCCGATGTCGACCGCGGCGCGCCGGACGAGCGTGTGCATGAGCGGCGTCCAGGTCTCGGCGAGCGAGCTGACGTCGAGCACCCCCTCGACCCGGCCGCTCACCGGGTCGACGATCGGGGCCCCGGTGCAGGCGAACCGCACGAACGCCTCGGTGAAGTGCTCCGCCCCGACGACGCTGACCGATGCCCCCGTCTCGAAGACGGTCCCGATCCCGTTGGTGCCCACGCCACCCTCGCCGAAGTCGAACCCGGCGTTGAAGTCGACGCGGTCGAGCTGGCGGCCGACCGCGGTCGAGCAGTCCAGCCGGTGCACGATGCGCGCATGCGCGTCGGACAGGGCGATCGCGACCGGCACGTCGACCATCTCGGCGGCCAGCCGGTCGATCACCGGACGTGCGCTGCGGGCGAGGCGGGAGTCCAGGTCCACGTCCTCGTGGTAGCTGATCCGGTACGCGGCGGCGTCGACGCCGGCCGAGCGGCTGCGCCGCCAGGAGGCCGCGACCAGGTCGCGGACCCCGGTCGCCCCGGGCACGCCCCGCTCGAGGAACTCGGCCCGGGCATCGGCCACCTGCCGGAGCTCGTCCCACCCCTGGTGCACGGCCACCTCCACGGTGTCCCCCGTCGGCCGCGCACTGTCCCAATCTGGGACGGTCCGCCGCGCCCGAGAGCCCCGACGATGTGATCACGAAAGTGATCTGGACCACATCGAAGGGTAGGGCATCAGATGACCGTGCAGGCAGCCGCGGACACCGGCACCGACCGCGTGTCCGCGACCCGTGAGCTCGACGCCCTGATCATCGGCGCCGGGGTCGCCGGTCTCTACCAGCTCCACCAGCTGCGCGAGCAGGGGCTGCAGGTCCGGGCCTACGACGCCGCCGACGACGTCGGCGGCACCTGGTTCTGGAACCGCTACCCCGGTGCGCGGTTCGACTCCGAGGCCTACATCTACCAGTACCTCTTCGACGAGGACCTGTACAAGGACTGGAGCTGGAGCCAGCGGTTCCCCGACCAGCCCGAGATCGAGCGGTGGATGCACTACGTCACCGACCGGCTGGACCTGCGCCGGGACATCGAGTTCGGCGCCACGGTCACCGCCGCCCGGTTCGACGAGGAACGCGGCCGGTGGACGGTCACCACCGACCGCGGCGAGACGATCGACACCCGGTTCCTCGTCACCTGCGCCGGGATGCTGTCGGCACCGCTGGCCGAGGTCTTCCCGGGGCAGGACACCTTCCGGGGCACCGTCGTGCACACCTCGCGCTGGCCGGCCGAGGGCATCGAGCTCGAGGGCAAGCGCGTCGGGGTGGTCGGCATCGGCGCCACCGGGATCCAGGTGATCCAGACGATCGCCGGCCACGTCGGGCACCTCACCGTCTTCGCCCGCACCCCGCAGTACGTGCTGCCGATGAAGAACCCGCGCTTCGGCCCGGACGACGTCGCCGGGTACAAGGAACGCTTCCCCGAGCTGCGCGAGACCCTCCCCCGCACCTTCACCGGCTTCGAGTACGAGTGGGCGCACACCTGGGCCGAGCTCACCCCCGAGCAGCGACGGGAGGAGCTGGAGGAGATCCACGCCAACGGCTCGCTGAAGCTGTGGCTCGCCTCGTTCGCGGAGATGTTCTTCGACGCCGAGGTCAACGAGGAGATCTCGGCGTTCGTCCGGGACAAGATGCGCGAGCGGCTGCGGGACCCGCAGCTGTGCGACGTCCTCATCCCCACCGACTACGGCTTCGGCACCCACCGGGTCCCGCTGGAGACCGACTACCTCGAGGTCTACCACCGCCCGGACGTCGAGCTGGTCGGCGTGCGCGACAACCCGATCTCCCGCGTCGTCCCCGAGGGACTGGTGCTGGCCGACGGGACGGTGCACGAGCTGGACGTGCTGATCCTGGCCACCGGCTTCGACGCCGGGACCGGGGCGCTGACCCGGATCGACATCCGCGGGCGCGGCGGCCGTTCCCTGACCGAGGACTGGGGCCGGGACATCCGCACCACGATGGGGTTGATGGTCCACGGGTACCCGAACCTGCTGACCACCGCCGTCCCGCTGGCGCCCTCGGCGGCGCTGTGCAACATGACCACCTGCCTGCAGCAGCAGACGGAGTGGATCAGCGACCTGATCGCCCACCTGCGGGCCGCCGAGAAGACGGTCATCGAGCCGACGAAGGCCGTCGAGGACGCCTGGGTCGAGCACCACGACGAGACGGCCGGCGTCAACCTCATCTCCCGGACGTCGTCCTGGTACCTCGGGGCGAACGTGCCGGGCAAGCCCCGCCGCGTCCTGTCCTACACCGGCGGCGTCGGCGCCTACCGGGACAAGTGCGCCGAGGCGGCCTCGTCCGGCTACCCCGGCTTCGACATCCGCTGATCCACCCCGCACGCACCCCACCCACCTGGAGGACTGCCATGACCCACCCGTTCAGCGCCGACGCCGACGCGATCCTCGACCGCGCCACCCGGGCGGATGCCCCCGTCGCCGGGGTCGTCGCGATGGTCACCGACCGCTCGGAGACCGTCTACTCCGGCGCGGCTGGCGCGCGCCGGCTCGGTGGCGACCAGCCGATGACGCCGGACACCGTCTTCGCCATGTTCTCGACCACCAAGGCCATCACCGCCACGGCGGCGCTGCAGCTGGTCGAGGAGGGGCGGCTGGACCTGGACGCCCCGGCCCGCACCCACGCCCCCGCGATCGGTGAGCTGAAGGTGCTCGACGGCTTCGACGACGACGGCACCCCCCGACTGCGCGACCCGCGGCGGGAGGTGACCACCCGCATGCTGCTGACCCACACCGGCGGCTTCGGGTACGACTTCTTCAACGAGCACTACAACCGGCTGGCCCAGGAGCAGGGGCAGCCCAGCGTCATCACCGCCACGAAGGCCGCGCTGACCACCCCGCTGCTGTTCGAGCCGGGCGAGCGCTGGGAGTACGGCAGCAACCTGGACTGGGTCGGGCAGGTGGTGGAGGGGATCACCGGGGAGCGTCTCGGCGAGGTGTTCGCCGAGCGGGTGTTCCAGCCCCTGGGGATGACCGACACGTCCTTCGTGCTGGACGACCGGTTGCGCAGCCGGCTGGCCTCGATGCACGCCCGCGGCGCGGACGGGTCACTGACGCCGATGGACTTCGAGCTGCCCTCGCCGCCGGAGGTGGACATGGGCGGGCACGGCCTCTACGGCACGGTCGGTGACTACCTGCGCTTCCTCCGGATGTGGCTCAACGACGGCCGGGGTGAGCACGGCGTCGTCCTCCGGCCCGAGACGGTCCAGATGGCGGTGCAGAACCACCTCGGCGACCTCAAGGTCACCGGTCTCCCCGGGGTGATCCCCTCGCTGTCCAACGACGCGGAGTTCTTCCCCGGGATGCCGAAGTCCTGGTCGCTGCCGTTCATGATCAACGACGAGCAGGCGCCGACGGGGCGGCCTGCCGGCGCACTCAGCTGGGCCGGGTTGGCCAACCTCTTCTACTGGGTCGACCGCCAGAACGGGGTCGCCGGCTTCTGGGCGACGCAGATCCTGCCGTTCGGCGATGCCACGTCCTTCGGCAGCTACCTGGAGTTCGAGACGGCCTGCTACACCTCGCTCGCCGGCCGGGACCGGCAGCCGGAGGTCGCCGGCGCCGGGCAGTGACCGCCGGGCCCGGGCGACCCTCGGGGCGCCCGGGCCTCAGGGCACGAGGTCGGGCACGATGTGCTGGCTCTCCTTGGGCGGCCGGAGGTAGTCCTCCTCCACCGGTGGCCGGGGCGGGAGCTCCGGCGCCGGCGGGGTGAGGTCCTCGTACGGGACCTGGCTCAGCAGGTGGGCCATCACGTTGAGCCGGGCGCGCTTCTTCACCTCGGCCTCGACGACCCACCAGGGCGCCTCGGGGATGTCGGTGGCGGCGAACATCTCGTCCTTGGCCCGGGAGAAGTCGACCCAGCGGTTGCGCGCCTCCAGGTCCATCGGGCTGAGCTTCCAGCGTTTGGTCGGGTCCTTCAGCCGGGCCTGGAACCGGGCCTCCTGCTCGGTGTCGCTGACGGAGAACCAGTACTTCACGAGCGTGATGCCGCTGCGCACGAGCATCCGCTCGAACTCCGGGCACGAGCGCAGGAACTCCTCGTGCTCCTCGTCGGTGCAGAACCCCATGACCCGCTCGACGCCGGCGCGGTTGTACCAGGACCGGTCGAACAGGACCATCTCCCCCGGGCCGGGCAGGTGTGCGACGTAGCGCTGGAAGTACCACTGCCCCTTCTCGCGGTCGGTCGGCGTGGGCAGGGCGACGACGTGCGCGTGCCGGGGGTTGAGGCTCTCGGTGATCCGCTGGATCGCCCCGCCCTTGCCTGCGGCGTCGCGGCCCTCGAAGAGGACGACGACCCGCAGGCCCCGTGCGCGGACGTGCTCCTGTTGCTTCACCAGCTCCGCCTGCAGGCGGGCCAGTTCCTTCTCGTAGTACTTCTTGTCGACCTTGCCGGTGGACTGCGGGGTCTCCTCGACGGACGACGTCGGACCCGGGGTGGTGGCCACGTGACGAGCATCATGGCGCGGCCCGCCGGCGGCAAGCGGTGCAGTGCCGGCTGCGGGGCCCCGTGGCCCCCGCAGCCGGCGGATCGGTTCCGCGGCCGGAGGCTCAGTTCCCGCTGGAGAAGGCCGAGTCGAAGGCCGCGGACGGCGGGTCGAACGCCAGGCGACGCACGAACTCCAGCGCCTCGGGCGCGCCGACCAGCCGGTCCATCCCGGCGTCCTCCCACTCCACCGAGATCGGCCCGGCGTAGCCGATGGTGTTGAGCATCCGGAAGCAGGCCTCCCACGGGACGTCGCCGTGCCCGGTGGAGACGAAGTCCCAGCCGCGGCGCGGGTCGGCCCAGGGCAGGTGCGACCCCATCCGGCCGTTCCGCCCGTTGCCGACCTGCTTCTTCGCGTCCTTGCAGTCGACGTGGTAGATCCGGTCCTTGAAGTCCCAGAGGAAGCCGACCGGGTCCAGGTCCTGCCAGACGAAGTGGCTGGGGTCCCAGTTCAGCCCGAACGCCTCCCGGTGGCCGATGGCCTCCAGGGCGCGCACCGTCGTCCAGTAGTCGTAGGCGATCTCCGACGGGTGCACCTCGTGCGCGAACCGCACCCCGACCTCGTCGAACACGTCGAGGACCGGGTTCCAGCGGGCGGCGAAGTCGGCGTAGCCGTCGTCGATCATCGACTCGGGCACCGGCGGGAACATCGCCACGGTCTTCCAGATCTTCGACCCGGTGAACCCGACGACGACGTCGACGCCCAGCGCCCGGGCGGCCCGCGCGGTCGCCTTCATCTCCTCCGCGGCCCGCTGCCGCACGCCCTCGGGGTCGCCGTCCCCCCACACCCGGGCGTTGACCATGCCGCGGTGCCGCTCGTCGATGGGGTCGTCGCAGACGGCCTGGCCGTTGAGGTGGTTGGAGATGGCGAACACCGACAGGCCGTGCCGGTCGAGCAGCTCGAGCCGCTCCTTGACGTAGGCCGGGTCCTCGGCGGCCCGGACGACGTCGAGGTGGTCACCCCAGCAGGCGATCTCCAGGCCGTCGTAGCCCCACCCGGAGGCCAGCCGGCACACCTCCTCGAACGGCAGGTCGGCCCACTGGCCGGTGAACAACGTGACGGGACGGGGCACGGTTCGCTCCTCAGATCTCGGTGAAGGCGGAGTTGTCGGCGGCGCTGCGCTCCACGGCGGCCAGCACCCGCTGCACCTGCAGGCCGTCGGCGAACGACGGCGTGGGCTGCTCGCCGGCGGCCAGTGCGGTGACCAGGTCGACGACCTGGTGGGTGAAGCCGTGCTCGTAGCCCAGCCCGTGACCGGCCGGCCACCAGGCCCCGACGTAGGGGTGCTCGGGCTCGGTGACGATGATCCGGCGGAACCCGGCGGTCTCGGCCGGTTCGCCGCCGTCGAAGAAGTGCAGGACGTTCATGTCCTCGAAGTCGAAGGCCAGGCTGCCGGCCGAGCCGTTCACCTCGATCCGGATCGCGTTCTTCCGGCCGAGCGCGAAGCGGGTGGCCTCGAAGGTGCCCAGCGCTCCCCCGGTGAAGCGGCCCAGGAAGACGGCGGCGTCGTCGACGGTGACCTCGCCCATCCCCTCGCCGCCGACCCCGCCGAGCCGGCCGGTGCTGGCCGGCAACGGCCGCTTGCCGATGAAGGTCTCCAGCAGCGCGCTGACGCCGGTGAGCGTCTGACCGGTGATGAACTGGGTGAGGTCGACGACGTGCGCCCCGATGTCGCCCAGCGCGCCGGACCCCGCCTTGTCCTTCTCCAGCCGCCAGGACATCGGCGACGCGGGGTCGGTGAGCCAGTCCTGCAGGTACTGGGCCCGGACGTGCCGGATCTGGCCCAGCCGCCCTTCGGCGATCAGCTGCCGGGCGAGGGTGATGGCCGGCACCCGCCGGTAGGTGAAGCCGACCATCGCCCGCACGCCGGAGCCGGCGGCGCGTTCCGCCGCCTCGGCCATGGCCTCGGCCTCGGCGACGGAGTTGGCCAGCGGCTTCTCGCACAGCACGTGCTTGCCGGCCGCCAGCGCCGCGATCGCCATCTCGGCGTGGGTGTGCCCGGGGGTGCAGATGTCGACGAGGTCGACGTCGTCCCGCTCGAGCACGCGGCGCCAGTCGGTCTCGGTGTCGGCCCAGCCGTACCGGGCGGCCGCGGCGGCGACCCCGTCGGGGTCCCGGCCGGCCAGCACGGTCAGCTCCGGGGTGAGGGGCAGGTCGAAGAAGCGCGGCGCGGTGCGCCAGGCGTGGGAGTGTGCCGCGCCCATGAAGGCGTGGCCGATCAGGCCGACGCGCAGCGCCGGCCGGGCAGGGTGGGTCATCACATGCTCCAGGAGTGGGACCGGTGCCGCCGGTGACCGGTCGTGGTCACCGGCGGCATTCCGTCGGGAGGATCAGGACTCGAACGCGTCGTCGATGTACTGGTCGACGTTCTCTTCCGTGACCACCGGCGCGTTGAGCACGATCTCCCGCGGCACCTCCTGGGACACCAGGTCGGACATGCTCTTGCCCTGGGCGATCAGCCGGGCCAGCGCGATGCCGTCGGCAGCCTGGGTCGCCGGGTAGATGACGGTGGCCTCCAGCACCGAGTCACCGGACTGGATGTCCCGCATGGCGTTGGCCGAGCCGGCCCCGCCGACCATGAAGAACTCGTCGCGGCCGGCGTTGTTGATGGCGGCCAGCACGCCGACACCCTGGTCGTCGTCGTGGTTCCACAGCGCGTCGATCTGCGGGGCGGCCTGCAGCAGGTTGGCCGCTGCCTCCTCACCGGACTCGACGGTGAACTCAGCGGCCACCCGGTTGTCGACGTCCAGGCCGCAGTCGGACAGTGCGTCGGCGAAGCCCTGGCTGCGCTCCTGGGTGAGCGGGAGCGAGTCGATGCCGGCGATCTCGGCGACGACGGCGTCGGGCTGGTCGCCCAGCCGCGAGCAGATGTACGTGCCGGCGGAGACGCCCATGCCGTAGTTGTCGCCGAGGATGGTGGCCCGGGCGGCGAACGGGCTGGAGAACTCCCGGTCGACGTTGATCACCGGGATGCCGGCCTCCATCGCCCGCAGCGCCACCGGGGTGAGCGCAGCGCCGTCGAAGGGGAGCAGCACGATCGCGTCGACGCCCTCGTTGATGAACGTCTCGACCTGGGCGATCTGGGCGCCGACCTCGTTGGTGCCCTCGGCGACGATCAGGTCGATGTCCTCGTGGCGGTCGGCCTCGGCCTGTGCGGCGTTGCTGATGCCGGCCATCCAGCCGTGGTCGGCGGCGGGTGCGGAGAAGCCGATCCGCACCGTCTCCCCGGTCTCGTCGTTGGAGCTGGCGACGACGTCGCCACCGCCCTCGTCGGACCCGGAGACCTCCGGGGTGTTGCTGGTGCAGCCGGCCACCAGGGCGCCGGCTCCGACCACGCAGACGGCGGTGGTCAGCAGGCGACCGTACGGACGCTGCCTCGTTGCAGACATGTTCTCTCCTCGTGGATCGCCGCCCTGGCTGCGCTGCCAGGAGCCGGGGTGGTGCGCCGGCAGGCCGGGTGGCCGGCCGGAGGTCAGGGCCTCGCGGACTCAGGCCGGCGGGCGACCGCCGGAGTCGCCGGGGCGGGCGCCGGCCGGCCCACCGGGGGTGGCCGACCCACCGGGCTGGGCACCGGTCGGGTTCCCGGGGGCAGCGGCGCCGCTGGGGCCGCCGCGGGCCTTCTTCCGCGGCCGGGCACCGCCGAGGGCCAGCCGCTGCTGCAGCAGGACGGCGATCACGATGATCACGCCGCGGGCCACCTCCTGCGCCGAGCTGGACAAGTTGTTCAGCGTGAAGACGTTGGCCAGCGTGGTGAAGATCAGCACGCCGAGCACGGTGCCGACGATGGTGCCGCGGCCACCGACCAGCAGCGTCCCGCCGATGACGACGGCGGCGATCGCGTCCAGCTCCAGGAGCGTGCCGTGGGTGGAGCTGCCGGTCGTCGTCCGGGCCATCAGCAAGACCGCGGCGATGCCGCAGGTGACCCCGGACAGCACGTACAGCCACACGGTGTGCCGCTGCACCCGGATGCCGGCCAGCCGGGCGGCCTCGGCGTTCCCGCCGACGGCGAAGGTGCGGCGGCCGAAGGTCGTGCGGTTGAGCAGCACCCAGCCGGCCGCGGCGACCAGCGCGAAGACGATCACGAGCATCGGGATGCCGAGGACGTCGCCGCCGAAGAACTCGATGAAGTCGCGGTCCTGGACGATCTGGGTGCGCCGGTTGGCGATGATCTCCGCCAGGCCCCGGGCGGCCGCGAGCATCGCCAGGGTGGCGATGAAGGCGACCAGTTTCCCGTACGCGATGACGATCCCGTTGACCAGTCCGGCGCCGGCACCGACCAGGACGGCGGTGGCCACCATGACGATCCAGTGGAAGTCCTCGGCCATCGCCTGGGTCGCCAGCGTCGTCGCCCAGACGGAGGAGAGCGCGACCAGCGCCCCCACCGACAGGTCGATCCCGCCGCCGATGATCACGAACGTCATCCCGACGCTGACCACGCCGATGACGGCGGCCGCCCGCAGGATCGTCACCGCGTTGTCCACGTCGACGAAGCGGCCGGGCGCGGTGATGGCACCGACGATGCAGAGCACCAGCAGGGCCACGACCAGTCCGAGGTTGCGGCCCAGCGGTCCGGCGAGCAGGCCCGGGCCCTTGGCACCGTCGTCGGCTGTGCCGCTGGTGCTGCCGGCCGGCGGTGTCGCAGTCGTGGTCTCGCTCATGCCACATCCCCTTCGCGTGCGGCGCCGGAGGTGGCGGCCGCTCCTTCCATGACCAGGTCGAGCACCTTGTGCTCGTCGAGCTCCTCGGCGGGGCCGCGGGCGATGATCGCGCCGTCGGCCACCACCAGCACGTGGTCGGCCAGGCCGAGCACCTCCGGGATCTCGCTGGAGACGACGACGACGGCGACCCCGCGGTCGGCGAGCGCCCGGATCAGGGCGTAGATCTCCGAGCGCGCCCCGACGTCGACGCCCCGGGTGGGCTCGTCGAGCAGGAGCACCTTGCAGTCGCGGAGCAGCCAGCGGGCCAGCACGACCTTCTGCTGGTTCCCGCCGGACAGCGTGCGGACCTCGCGCTCGACGTCGACCGGCCGCAGGTCGAGCGCCTCGGCCTGGTCCCGGGCGGCCTGCTTCTCCGCTTCCCCGGACAGCAGTCCTCCGCGGGCGAACCGGGCCAGGCTGGACAGCGTGATGTTGCGGTAGATCGGCTCGGTCAGCAGCAGGCCCTGGCTCTTGCGCTCCTCGGGCGCCAGCCCGACCCCCGCGTCGACGGCGGCCGCGACGTTGCCCGCCCGCAGCTTCCGTCCGGCGACCTGGACCGTGCCGGTGGTGGCCCGCCGGGCGCCGTAGACGGTCTCGAGGATCTCCGACCGGCCGGAGCCGACGAGCCCGGCCAGGCCGAGCACCTCCCCCGGCCGGACGGCGAAGGAGACGTCGCTGAAGGTGCCGGCCAGCGAGAGGTCCTCGACCTGGAGCACCGGCTCGGCGGCCTGGCCGGGGAACTCGCGGCGCTCCGGGAAGACGTACTCGATCGTCCGGCCGGTCATCAGGGTGATGACCTCCCGGGTGGAGGTGTCCCCCGCGGGCAGGCCGGTGGCGACCGTGCGGCCGTCCTTGAGCACCGTGATCCGGTCGCCCACCTCGCGGATCTCCTCCAGCCGGTGGGAGATGTAGACGACGGCGACGCCGGAGTCGGTGAGGTCGCGGATGACCTGGAAGAGGTGCTCGACCTCCTCGCTGTCGAGCACCGCGGAGGGTTCGTCCATGACGATCAGCCGGGCGTCCTGGGACAGCGCCCGGGCCATGCTGACCATCTGCTGGGCCGCCGCCGACAGCGAGCCGACCTCGGCGGTGGGCCGGATCTCCGGGTGTCCCAGGCGGGACAGCAGCTCCCCGGCGGCCCGGTTCGCCTGCGCCGGCCGGGTGATCCCCAGGTGAGACCGCTCCCGGCCCAGGAAGACGTTGTCCGCGACGGTCAGCCCGGCGACCAGGTCGAGCTCCTGGTAGATGGTGGCGATGCCCAGGGACATCGCGGCCTGCGGGTCGCCGAGGGTGACCGGGGCGCCGTCCCAGCTGATCCGGCCCTCGTCGGGCTGGTGCGCGCCGGCGAGGACCTTGATCAGGGTGGACTTCCCCGCGCCGTTCTGGCCGAGCAGGCAGTGCACCTCGCCGGCCCGGACGTCGAGGTCGACGCCGTCGAGGGCCCGGACGCCGGGGAACTGCTTGACGATGCCGTGCATCTCCAGCAGCGGCGTCGACGGAGACGCGGTCACGCGCGCTCTCCGCGCCGGGCGGGCAGGACGCCGGACATGCCACCAACTCCAGACTTATGCTCAGCACTGAACAGAAGTACGTCAGGCGGGACACTATGTCCGCCGTCACAGCTGGGTCAAGAAGCCGCTCCAGCGTTACCAAACCGCAACGACGGCAGGGCAGCCCGCGAGCCCGTCGGCGTCCGGGTGGTCCGTGCCGTCCGGCTCAGCCCGGGGCCGGCGGGGTCCAGCCGCGTGCCCCTGCGGCTCAACCCTCCGTCGTCCGGGTCGACCCGGGTGCGACGCGCCTACGACGTCAGCGGGCGGTGGGCGCCTCGGCGGAGCCGGTGTGCTGCGCCACCTGGTAAGCCGAGTCCTCCTCCAGGAAGCCCTCGATCGCCATCAGCGCGGCACCCAGCCGCCCGGACAGGTCGGGGGCGGCGCTCACCGAGATGTCCAGCGTGCGGGCGGCCAGCGGCAGCGAGCGCCCGTAGACGGCCTCCCGGATGCCGGCCAGCAGCGGCGGCCCGGCCTGCGCCACGCCACCGGTCATCACGATCCGGTGCGGGTTGAAGAAGTTCACCAGGCTGGCCAGCACGGTGCCGATGGTCCGGCCGGCGTTGCGGACCAGTTCCAGTGCCGGCCCGTCTCCGTGGGCGGCCAGCTGCACCAGCTCACGGGTCGTCGTCACCGGCAGCCCGGCCGCCAGCGCGTCGCGGAGCAGGGCACCGCCACCGGCGATCGCCTCGAGGCAGTTCTCGTTGCCGCACCGGCAGAGCACCGGCCGGCCGTGCGGGGGCGGGACGGAGATGTGCCCGATGTCGCCGGCGCTGCCCTGGGCGCCGCGGTACACCTGCCCGTCGACGACGATGCCGCAGCCGATGCCGGTACCGACCTTGATCACCAGCACGTCCTCGGTCGACCCGGCGATGCCCATCTCGCCCAGCGCCATCACGTTCACGTCGTTGTCGGCGAAGACCGGGCAGTCGTACCGGCCGAAGGCGCTCGGGATCGGGTGGTCGTGCCAGCCCGGCATGATCGGCGGGTGGACCGGCCGGCCGGTCGAGAACTCCACGGGCCCGGGCACGCCGACGCCGACGGCGCAGACGTCGGCCGGGGTCAGGCCCGCCTCGGCCAGCACCTGCTGGGCCAGCCGGTCGACCTCGGCCAGCACCGGACCGGGGCCGTCGGCGATGTCGATGGGGTGGCCCACCGTGGCCAGGACCTCCGCGGACAGGTCGGTGACCGCGACGTCGACGCTGGTCACGCCCAGGTCGACGGCGAGCACGCAACCGGCCTGGCTGTTGAAGCGCAGCAGTGTGGGCGGGCGCCCGCCGGTGCTCCAGCCGCGGCCGCCCTCCTCGAGCAGGTTGGCGGCGATCAGCTGGTCGACCCGGGCGCTGACCGTGTTGCGGGACGAGCCGGTCAGCGCGACGAGCTCGGCGCGGCTCCGCGCCCGGCCGGTGCGCACGTGGTGCAGCAGCGCGCTGGCCGAGGCGGAGGTGGAAGCCACGCCGCCATGGTGGCACGCGCCACGGCGACCGGAGGCGCGCGCCCGGCCCTCCCCGTGCCGCCGGATCAGGCCACCGTCCGCACCGCCTCCAGCTGCTGGGTGAAGTGGGCCGCGAGCGCGTCGGCGACCCGCGCCACGCACAGCTCCCCGATGGCGGTGGACAGCCCGTGCGGGTCGCCCATGATCCCGACGTCGGAGATGGCCCCGATGCCGCCGGTGAACAACCGCTGGAGCAGGTCGTCGTCCACCGGCCCGGTGTACCCCGGGACCAGGCGCTCGGTGCGCACCTGCCCGGGCCGGAGGAGGGCGTAGACGGAGGACTCCGCGACGTCGGCGTGACCGCCGACCCCCTCCGGGTCCCCACCGGCGTCGGCGACGGCGGACCGCCAGATGTCGACCAGGCCGAGGAGGTCGGAGTAGACGACCACCCGGCAGTCCGGCCCCACGGCGGCGTCCAGCCGCTCGGCCATCTCGGCCAGTGGCGCGAAGTTCCCACCGTGGGCGGAGAAGCAGAGGATCGACCGGAAGCCGTGCGCGGCGAGGCTCTGGCAGTAGTCGGTGTAGACGGCCTCGAAGGTCTCCGGGCGCAGACTGATCGTGCCGGCGAAGCCCATGTGGTGCGGCGAGACGCCCACCCGGATGGTCGGGGCGACCAGCGCCGTCCCCAGCCGCTGGGCCAGCTCCACCGCCAGCCGGTCGGCGTGCACCGCGTCCACGTCCAGCGGCAGGTGGGGGCCGTGCTGCTCCACCGCCCCACAGGGCACGATGACGTCGCACCGCCCGTCCGCGAGCGCGGCCTGCACCTCTTCGTAGGTCATCGTCTCGAGCAGCACGTCGTCTCCTGTGGGTCGTGGTCGGGGCTCGGGCTCACGTGGTGATGCGGACGACGGCCTCGATCTCCACCGCGATGTCGAACGGGAGCTCGGCCATGCCGACCGCGGACCGGGCACCCCGGCCGGCGTCGCCGAGCACGTCGACGAAGAGGTCCGAGCAGCCGTCGATCACGGCGGGGGTGCGGTTGAAGCCGGGCCGGCAGTTGACCATGCCGAAGAGCTTGACCACCTGACGCACCCGACCGAGGTCCCCGAGCTCGGCGCGGACCGCGGCGAGCAGCTGCAGCCCGGTGAGCCGGGCTGCCTCCCGGGCGGTCTCCAGGTCCAGGCCGCCGTCGCCGACCTTGCCGGTGATCAGCGTGCCGTCGGGTCGGACCGGGCCCATCCCGGAGAGGAACAGCAGGTCCCCGGCGGCCATGACCGGCAGGTAGTTGCCGCCCGGCCCCATCGGGGTGGGCAGCTCCAGGCCCAGGTCGCGGAGCCGTGCGTCGACGTCCATGGGCGCATCCTGTCCTGTCCGAGCGTGGAACGGGAGTGCTGCCGCCGACCGGACTGGGAACATGACCGGGTGCTGCTCGCCGACGTCCTCGCCGCGTCCACCGCGGTCACGGCCACCCGGTCCCGCACCGCCAAGGCCGCGGCCATCGCCATGCTGCTGCGGGCGGCGGACCCCGAGGAGGTCGTGCCGGTCACCGGATGGCTGGCCGGGGAGCCGCGCCAGGGGCGGCTCGGGGTCGGCTGGCGCACCCTGTCCCGGCTGGGCGGGGGTGCCGCGGACGCGCCGACGCTGACCGTCCCGGGGGTCGACGCGGCGCTGACCGAGCTGGCCGGGACGGCGGGGGCCGGGTCGGCGGCGCGGCGCGACGCCGTCCTCGGCGGGCTGCTGGCCGCGGCCACCCCGGAGGAGCACCACTTCCTGGTCCGGCTGCTCACCGGCGAGCTCCGCCAGGGTGCACTGGAGGGCGTCGTGCTGGACGCGGTCGCCGCTGCGGCCGAGGTGCCGGCCGCCGTCGTCCGCCGGGCCTTCATGCTGTCCGGCCGGCTGCCGGAGACCGCCGCGTTGGCGCTGACCGGTGGGGTGGCGGCGCTGGCGGCGGTGCGGCTGGAGGTGGGCCGCCCGGTGCGGCCGATGCTGGCCAGTCCCGGGTCCTCGCTGGACGCGGCGCTCGCCGACCTCGGCGCGGAGGTGACCGTCGAGTTCAAGCTCGACGGCGCCCGCATCCAGGTGCACCGGGACGGCGACGTCGTCCGGGTGTGGACCCGTTCGCTGCGGGAGGTGACCGACGGCGTGCCGGAGCTGGTGGAGCGGATCCGGGCGCTGCCGTGCGAGACCGCGGTGCTGGACGGGGAGACCCTCGCGCTGGACGACGACGGCCGGCCGCGCGCCTTCCAGGACACGATGAGCCGCTTCGGCAGCGACAGCGCGGACGCCGGCGTGCTGCTCAGCCCGTTCTTCTTCGACGCGCTGCACCTGGACGGCCGGGACCTGCTGGACGAGCCGTTGGCGGTGCGGCTGGACGCGCTGGCCGGGCTGCTGGCCGACGACGCGCACGCGGCGCTGCGGATGCCCGGCGTGCGCCGGCCCACCCCGGAGGAGGCGGCCGGCGTTCTCGACGGCGCGCTGACCGCCGGGCACGAGGGGGTGGTGGTGAAGGCACTGGACGCGCCGTACGCCGCCGGGCGCCGCGGCAAGGCGTGGCAGAAGGTGAAGCCGGTGCACACCCTGGACCTGGTGGTGCTCGGCGCGGAGTGGGGGTACGGCCGGCGCGCGGGTTCGCTCTCCAACATCCACCTCGGCGCCCGCGACCCCGACGGCGGTGAGCCGGTGATGGTCGGCAAGACGTTCAAGGGGATGACCGACGAGCTGCTGGCCTGGCAGACCCGGACGTTCCCGGGGCACGCCGCCGAGCAGCCGGAGTGGGGTGTGCTGCTGCGCCCGGAGCTGGTGGTGGAGATCGCCGTGGACGGCGCCCAGCGCAGCACCCGCTACCCCGGCGGGGTCGCGCTGCGGTTCGCCCGGGTGCTGCGCTACCGCCCGGACAAGTCCCCGGCCGAGGCCGACACCATCGACGCGGTGCGTGCCCTGCTCGCCGGCGGGCCGGCGGCCGACTGACCGGGTCGGTCAGCGGCGGTGCCAGTGGGCGGCGCCGGCGGCGGCCAGCCCGAGGACGGTCATCGACAGCCCGACGCTCCGGTCGGCCACGTCCCCGCCGCGCCGGCCCACCAGGACGGCGGCTCCGTCCAGCGCGGTGAGCAGCAGGGTGACCTCCGTGGTGCGCCGGGCCTGGGGCACGGGGGTGACCAGCAACGCCGCGCCCATCGCGATGTTCCGGGCGGCGATCAACCGGACCAGCAGCGGGAGGGCGACGTCGTTGCTGCTGGCGCGCTGGTCGACCCCCAGCACCCGGGTCATCGCCCGGGGTGCGAACAGGGCGCCGGTGCCCAACCAGATCGACAGCGTCCCGATGCTCTTGCGGGTCACGTCCCAGTTCAACGTCATGCCCGGCTGGTGCCCGGCTGCCCGGCCCGCCAACCGGTCGCCACCAGGACGAGCACGAACGCCAGGTACGGCAGCGTGGCCGTGCTGGCCACGAAGTCGCTGACGGTGGCGACGGCGAAGGCTCCGACGTCGGGTGAGTCCAGTGGCCCCAGCACCCGGTCGAAGCCCAGCGCCGCCACGGAGGCCGGCAGGGTCAGCAGCGCGGACACCGCTCCCCCGGTGACCACCCCGGCCAGCACCGTCCCGGGCGCTCGCCGCACGGCCCGCACCGCGAGCGCGACCCCGCGCCGCAGCGCACCGGAGGGGGTGAGCCGCCCGCCGTCGAGCAGGCCGGCGACCGCCCCGGTCACCCACAGCTGGGCGACCAGGCCGGTCAGGAACCCGACGACGTCGACGGCCAGTGCGGTCCAGAGCCGGGGGTCGTCCCAGACCAGGACGTGCCGCAGCACGTCGGGGACGGCGTTGACCGCGGCGGCGGCCGCGGCGGCGAGGAAGGCGGCCGGGGCGTGCCGGCGCAGCAGCCGGACCGCCGTGCCGAGGGTGCCGCCCGTCCCCTGCGCTGGCGCCCCCTCGCTCACGACCGGGTGGCGACGAGCGCCGTCCAGCAGCCGGCCAGCCGGGTCTCCTGGGAAGTGACCGTCAGCCCGGCGGCGCGGCACGCCTCGGCCATGGCCGCCGGGGTCGGGCGGTCGCCGTCGGCCGGGTGGGCGGAGACCGCGCGGAGCACCCGGCTGTCGATGAACCGGGCGGTCATCTCGCAGGAGTAGAGCCGGCCGCCGGGGCGCAGCACCCGCGCCGCCTCGGCCACCACCGCCCGCCAGTCGTCGGTGTGGTGCAGCACGTGCCAGCCGAACACCGCGTCGTAGGAGGCGTCCGCTGCGCTCAGCCGGGTCGCGTCGCCCTCGCTGACCTGCACCCGGTCGCCGAGGTCGCGCACCGCGGCACGGCAGTCCGCCACGCTGGCGGGGAACAGCTCGACCCCGTCGGCGTGCGCGGCCTGGAAGGTGTCCAGCGCCGACCGCAGGCCGGTGCCGCGACGGCCGGTGCCCAGCTCCAGCACCCGGCCGTCGGGCACCGGCCCGCCGAGCCGGAGCAGCAGCCGGGCCTCGATGCGGGCCTGGACGAGCGCCCGCAGCCGGGCGTCGACCCACAGCCGGGTGCCGTCGACGAACGTGGGTGGGACGCCGGGTGCCCGGTCGCCGCGTGAGGTGGCCGGGCCGGACGAGGAGTGCTCGGGGAGGTCAGGCACGCCAGCCGGTGTGCCCGCCGGGAACCGGGCGAAACGGGACGGCGTCCACGGACGGTGCCACCGGTGGTGGTGGCGGTCAGCTCGCGGGGGTGCTGGCGTGCCGGCGCCGGCCTCCGCGCGCCGTCGAGCCCGGGTCCGCCAGGAGGAGGAGCGCCCCGATGCCGACGGGCAGCCACAGGCTGACCAGCCGGTAGACCAGCACGGCCGGCACCGCCTCGCTGGCCGGCAGGCCGGCGACGGCGATCAGCGCGGAGGCCAGTGCCGCCTCCACGACCCCGATGCCACCGGGGGTCAGCCGCGCCGAGGAGGCCAGTGCGCCGGCGGCCCAGGCGAGCAGCAGGCCCTGCCACGGGATCGGCGCACCCACGGCCACCAGGGCCAGGGCCAGGGCAGCGACGTCCAGCACCCAGTTGGCCAACGCGAACAGGCCGGCGGCGGTCGCGGTACCGAAGGACAGCCGGAAGGCGCCCAGTGAGGTCAGCAGCTCGTCGATCCGCCGCGCGACGTCCCGTCCGCGCAGCGACCGGACCCACCGGGCCAGCAGGGTGACGACGCGCGTGGCGAGCCGGACGACGACGGTGCGCGACCGCTCGTGCCGGAGCACCAGCACGAGGCACAGCACCGGCACGACGCCGGCCGCGGTGGCGAAGAAGGCGCCGAGCGCCCCCCACAGCGACCCGGTCGCCGCGGACCCCACAGCCAGGACGACCGCCAACGTGGCCGTGGCTGCGATCCCGGAGACCGCCAGCGCCCAGCCCACCAGCGCAGGGCTGTTGCCGAGCGCGTGCAGCCGGCGGTAGGTGTACGCCGCGCTCGCCGGGGCTCCGGCCACCGGCACCGTCGAGGCGATGGTGTTGCCCGCGTAGATGGTGGTCGTGGCGTGGCGCAGCGGGACGGTGCCACCGCCCGCGCGCACCAGCACGAGCTGCTGCAGGACCAGGAAGTGCAGGGAGAGGAACTGGGTCAGAGCGGCGAGGGCGACCCACGACCACGCGATGCCGACCAGGCCGTCCCACCACTCGGCGATCCGGTCGTGGAAGACGACGATCCCGACACCGACCGCGACGAGCAGGACGGCCCGCAGCACGATGTTCCGCACCCGCCGGCGAGCGCTCCGGCGACCGGTCGGAGACGCCCCGGAGGCCGGGCCCTGCGCCTGCGGCGCCCCCGTCACTCCTCCTCCGCTCACACACACATGGTCGTCGTCCCCACACATCCGGCACACATCAGGGGTCGGCGAGCGGTCGGGCACCTCCAGATGGTGTGCGCTGGCGGCGGGTTCCGTGACCGGGACCCGCCACCAGCGCACAGTGCTCAGGAGCGGGCGGCCGGGGTCAGGCGGAGGCGACCTTCGGGGCGACCTCTGTGCCGAGGAGCTCGATGCCGCGGAGCAGGTCGGCGTGCGCGAGCCGGGGGTTGGTCATCTGCAAGGAGATCCGGTCGACGCCGCCGAGCTGCCCGGAGATCCGGACGAGCTTCTCCGCCACGGTGTCCGGGTCGCCCATGAAGAAGGCGCCGTTCGGCCCGCTCGTGGCGTCGAACTGGGCCCGGGACGGCTGGGAGAAGCCGCGCTCGCGGGAGATCTTGGCGAACATCTCGTGCCACCCCGGGTAGATGGTGTCCGCGGCCACCTGGTCGCTGTCGGCGACGAAGCCGAACACGTGCAGCCCCACCTGGAGCTTCTCGGGGGCGTGCCCGGCCTGCGCACCGGCGCGGCGGTAGAGGTCGATGAGCGGCGCGAACTGGCGGGGCTCGCCGCCGATGATCGCCACCATGAGCGGCAGGCCCAGCAGGCCGGCCCGGGCGAAGGACTCCGGGCTGCCGCCGACGCCGACCCAGACCGGCAGCGGGTCCTGCAGTGGCCGCGGGTAGACGCCCTGGCCGGTCAGCGCCGGGCGGTGCCGGCCGGACCAGGTCACCTGCTCGGAGTCGCGGATCTTCAGCAGCAGGTCGAGCTTCTCGCTGAACAGCGTGTCGTAGTCGCCCAGCGAGAGCCCGAACAGCGGGAAGGCCTCGGTGAACGAACCGCGCCCGACGACCAGGTCGATCCGGCCCTTGGCGATCAGGTCGAGGGTGGCGAACTGCTGGAACACCCGCACCGGGTCGGCGGCGCTGAGCACGGTCACCGCGCTGCCCAGCCGGATCCGTGAGGTCCGCGCCGCGGCCGCGGCGAGGATGATCGCCGGCGCCGAGTCGTAGTACTCGCTGCGGTGGTGCTCACCGATGCCGAAGGAGTACAGCCCCACGCGATCGGCGAGCTCGATCTCCTCCAGCAGGTCAGCCATCCGCTCCTCGGGCCCGACGAGGCGCTCGGTGGTGGGGTCGGTCACTGCCGAGACGAAGCTGTCGACGCCGAGGTGCATGGGGTCCTCCAGAGGATGTCGCGGACGACGAGGGGCCGGCGTCCGTCAAGCGCTCAACCACTTGCCGACCGAGATCGTTCCCGGCCGGTCTCCGCGGCGCCACCCGACCGGGTAGACACGGCACATGACCGACCCCGTCGACGCCCGGCTCCCCCGCCCGGCGGACCCCGCCCACCTGGACGAGCTGCGGGCGGCCACCGACCGCGCGGCCGCCACCGCCGAACCACTCTCCTCCGCGCACGCCGGCGCCCCCGAGGAACTGCTGGCCCGGGCCGAGCAGGCGATCGAGTCGGTGTCGGCGGACCTGCTGGCGCTCAGCCACGACCTGCACGCCCACCCCGAGGAGGGGTACTCCGAACACCGATCGGCCCGGGCGGTGGCCGACCTGCTGGCTCGCTCCGGGATCGAGGCGGAGGTCGGCGCCTTCGGCCTGGAGACGGCGCTGCGGGCCAGCATCGGCAGCGGCGGTCCGACGGTGGCGGTGCTGGCCGAGTACGACGCGCTGCCCGGCATCGGCCACGGCTGCGGCCACAACGTCATCTGCGCGTCTGCCGTGGGGGCCTTCCTCGGGCTGGCCGCCGTGCTGGCCGACGGCGGGGTCGAGGGGACCGTGCTGCTGCTGGGCACCCCGGCCGAGGAGGGCGGCGGCGGCAAGGAGCTGATGGCCCGCGCCGGCGCCTTCGACGGCGTCGACGCCGTGGTGATGCTGCACCCGTTCTCCTACGACGCCGCGGTGCAGCCGTTCCTCGGCCGCCGCCAGCTGCGGGTGGTGTACACCGGCATCGCCGCGCACGCCTCGGCCCAGCCGTTCATGGGCCGCAACGCGCTGGACGCCGTGGTGGCCGGCTACACCGGCGTGGCGATGCTGCGCCAGCACGTCCCGGACACCGACCGGGTGCACGGGGTGATCACCGACGGCGGGCAGCGGCCCAACGTCGTCCCGGAGACCGCCGAGGCGCTGTACTACGTGCGCTCCGCGATGCCGGAGACGCTGGCCGACCTGAGCCGCCGGATGGAGGCGGTCATGGCCGGCGCGGCGGCGATGACCGGTTGCGGGTACGAGCTGTTCTGGGACGAGCTGCCGGCCTACCTGCCGATCCGGGCCAACCTGGAGCTAGCCGCCCGGTGGACCCGCCACCAGGCCCGCCGCGGCCGCACCGCCCTCCCGCCCGGGGTGACCCCGGCGTCGCTGGCCGGGTCGACCGACCTGGGCAACGTCAGCGTCCGGGTGCCCTCGATCCACCCGATGATCGCCATCGCCGGGCCGGAGACGTCGATGCACACGACCGGCTTCGCCGCGGCCGCCGCCTCCCCGGCCGGTGACCGGGCCGTGCTCGACGGCGCGGTCGGCCTGGCGCTCACCGCGCTGGACGCGCTGGTCGACCCGGCCGTGCTCGCCGCGGCCCGGGCCGAGTTCGAGGCGGCCGGCGGCGTCCTGGAGCTGGCCGACCTGCTGGGCTGACGGGACCTTCGACCCGTGCGCCCGGTGGCCCGGTCCGCACACGATCGCAACCAGTGCCGGACCCCCGGCGTTCACCCGCGACCGACAGTGTGGAGCCCATGACCCAGCAGGCGACGACGGCGGACTACCCCGACGAGGAGCTCGACCTGGACCTGCGGTGGTGGGCCGCGGCCAACTACCTCACCGTGGGCCAGATCTACCTGCGGGACAACGCGCTGCTCGGCCGGCCGCTCGAGCACACCGACGTCAAGCCGCGGCTGCTCGGTCACTGGGGCACCAGCCCCGGCCTGTCGGCGCTGTACGTGCAGCTCAACCGGCTGATCCGACGCACCGGCACGCCCTGCCTCTACATCGCCGGCCCGGGGCACGGCGGCCCGGCGCTCGTGGCCGCCACCTACCTGGAGGGCAGCTACAGCGAGATCTACCCGCAGGTGAGCGGCGACGCCGCGGGGGTGCACCGGCTGTTCCGGCAGTTCTCCACCCCCGGCGGCATCCCCAGCCACGTGAGCGTGCAGACCCCGGGCAGCATCCACGAGGGTGGCGAGCTCGGCTACGCCCTGGTGCACGCCGCCGGCGCGGCCTTCGACTCCCCCGACCTGCTGGTCGCCTGCGTGGTCGGTGACGGGGAGGCGGAGACCGGCCCGCTGTCGGGCTCCTGGAAGATCCCGGCCTTCCTGGACGCCCGCCGGGACGGCGCCGTCCTGCCGGTGCTGCACCTGAACGGGTACAAGATCAACAGTCCGACGGTGTGGGGCCGGTCGTCGGACGAGGAGGTCGCCGACTACCTGAGCAGCCAGGGCTGGGCGCCGGTGTTCGTCGCCGGCGACGACCCGCGCCAGGTGTTCCGGGACCTGGAGGCCGCGGTGCGCACCTCGCACGACCGGATCCGGGAGATCCAGGCCGCCGCCCGCGGCGGGGCCGAGGACCTGCGCCCGGGCTGGCCGGCGATCGTGCTGCGCACGCCCAAGGGCTGGACCGGCCCGGCGCAGGTCGACGGCGTGCAGATCGAGGGCACCTTCCGCGCGCACCAGGTGCCGCTGTCGGGGGTGCAGACCGACGGCGCGCACCTGGCCCTGCTGGAGGACTGGCTGCGCTCCTACTCCCCCGAGACCCTCTTCACCGCCGAGGGCGCGCTGGTGCCCGAGCTGGCGGCGCTGGCCCCCGAGGGCGACCTGCGGATGGGCGCGACGCCGTACGCGAACGGCGGGCTCCGGCGCACCCCGCTGGACCTGCCCCCGCTGGAGTCCTACGCCGTCGACGTCCCTGCACCGGCCACCACCTACGCCCAGACCACCCACCCGCTCGGTGAGCTGCTGCGCGACGTCTACGCCCGCACCACCACCGAGGACGGCGGCGGGACCTTCCGGCTGTTCTGTCCCGACGAGACGGCCAGCAACCGGCTCCAGTCGGTGTTCGAGGTGACCGACCGCTGCCTGCAGGCCGAGGTGCTGCCCACCGACGACCACCTCTCCCCGCACGGCCGGGTCATGGAGGTGCTGTCGGAGCACCTGTGCCAGGGCTGGCTGGAGGGCTACCTGCTGTCCGGCCGGCACGGCCTCTTCGCCACCTACGAGGCCTTCGCCATGGTGAGCGCCTCGATGGTGATCCAGCACGTGAAGTGGCTGCAGCACGCCGCCACGCTGCCCTGGCGGGCGCCGGTCTCCTCGCTCACGATCCTGCTGACGAGCACCTGCTGGCGCAACGACCACAACGGCTTCAGCCACCAGGGCCCCGGCCTGCTGGACACGGTGATCCCGCTGTCACCACGGGTGGTGCGGGTCTGGCTGCCGCCGGACGCGAACACCCTGCTCTCGGTCGCCGAGCACTGCCTGCAGAGCACCGACCACGTCAACCTGCTGATCGCCGACAAGCAGCCGCACCTGCAGTACCTGACGCTGGAGCAGGCGCACGCGCACGCGGCGGCCGGGGCGTCGGTGTGGGACTGGGCCGGCACCGAGGACGACGGGCAGGCGGAGCCGGACGTCGTCCTCGCCGCGGCCGGCGACGTCCCGACGATGGAGACCCTGGCCGCCGCCGAACTGCTGCGGGAGTGGGTGCCCGCGCTGCGGGTCCGGATGGTGAACGTGATCGACCTGATGGGCCTGCTGCCCCCGGACGACCACCCGCACGGGTTCTCCGAGAAGCACTTCGACCAGCTGTTCACCGGTGACACCGACGTCGTCTTCGCCTTCCACGGCTACCCCCGGGCGGTGCACCAGCTGCTGCACGGCCGCCCCGACCCGGGCCGCTTCCACGTGCGCGGCTTCGAGGAGCAGGGGACGACGACCACCCCCTTCGACATGGTGGTGCTCAACCGGATGAGCCGGTACCACCTGGTGATCGAGGCGCTGCGGCGCTCCCGGCGGGCACCGGAGCGGGGCGCGGAGCTGGTCCGGTTCTGCCGCGAGCAGCTCGACCGGCACCACGGGTACGTCCGCGAGCACCTGGAGGACATGCCGGAGGTCCGGGACTGGACCTGGGGGGCGGGGCGCCCGTGACCGCCGCCGTCCTGGCGGTCAACCCCGGCTCCCGCTCGCTGAAGGCCGCCGTGCACGACGCGGCCGGGCAGCGGCTGCTCGACGTGCACGTCACCCGGCCGGTCGACGACGCCCGCACCGCGGTCGCCGAGCTGGCCGACCGGGTGGCCGCCGAGGGCATCGAGCTCGTCGCCGTCGCCCACCGGGTGGTGCACGGCGGCCCGGACCACGTCCGCCCGGCGCTGGTGGACGACGAGCTGCTCGCCTCGCTGCGGGCGCTTGCGCCGTTCGCCCCGCTGCACCTCCCCGGGGACGTCGCGGAGATCGAGGCCGCCCGGGCGCAGTGGCCCGGCCTGCCGCAGGTCGCCTGCTTCGACACCGCGTTCCACGCCGACCTGCCCGAGGAGGCCCGGCGGCTGCCGCTGCCGGCCGAGGTCGACGCCCTCGGGGTGCGGCGCTACGGCTTCCACGGGCTCAACCTCCAGCACGTGGTCGACACGGTGCCCGAGCTGGGGCGGGCCGTCGTCGCCCACCTCGGCGGCGGCTGCAGCGTCACCGCGGTGGCGGAGGGGCGCTCGCTGGCGACCACGATGAGCTTCTCCCCCACCGGCGGGATCCCGTCGGCGAGCCGCAGCGGCGACCTGGACCCCGACGCACTGCTGTTCCTGGCCGACCGGGGCTGGTCGGTCGAGCAGCTCCGCGACCTGGTCGACCACCGCTCGGGGCTGGCCGGGATCGCCGGCTCCACCGACGTCCGGGAGATCACCGCCCGGGCGGAGGACGGGGACGCCGACAGCCGGCTGGCCCTCGACGTCCTCAGCCGATCGGTGGCGGTCGCCGTCGCCGGCTGCACCGCGGTGCTGGGCGGCCTGGACACCCTCGTCTTCACCGGCGGCGTGGGCGAGCACTCGGCGACGGTGCGGGCCGCGGTCGCTGCCCGGCTGGCCCACCTCGGCGTCGTCCTGGACGCCGCGGCCTCCGCCCCGGGCGACCTGTCCGGTGCCGGGGCCACGGTGCGCACGCTGGTCGTCCCCGCCGACGAGGAGATCGTGCTGGACCGGCAGGCCCGCCGGGTGCTCCGCGACCTCAGCCGCTGACCTCCGACGGGGCGTCGCGCAGCTCCCGGTAGAGCCGGGCCAGGTCGGGCAGCTGGTGGTGGGCGTTGAGCCCGCTGGGGTTGGGCGCCACCCAGGTGGTGACCCCGCCGATCCGCTCGGGCTGGCGGCCCAGCGTGGCCCGCGGCCGGTCGAACGCCAGCCGCCAGGCGGTGACCCCGAGGACGGCGAGCACCCGCGGCCGGTACCGGGCCACCAGGGCCTCGAGCTGCGCTGCGCCGGCGCGCAGCTCGGCCGGGTCGAGCTCGGCCGCCGTCCGGGTCGGCCGGTCGACGACGTTGGTCACCCCGATCCCGCAGCCCAGCAGCTCCGGGCCGTCGGCCGGACCCAGCCGGCGCGGGGTGAGGCCGGCCAGGTGCAGGGCGGGCCAGAACCGGTTGCCCGGCCGGGCGAAGTGCTGACCGGTCTCCGCCGAGCGCAGCGACGGGTTGATCCCGCAGAACAGCACGTCCAGCCCCGGGGCGATCAGGTCGGGCACCGGCTTGGGCCGGCCGGCACCGGTCTCGGGCTCGGTCATGGCGTCCAGTGTCCCGCCCCCAGGTGTGCGGGCACGCCGGCCACGGGCCAGGCTGTCCCGGGCACATCGACCGAAGGACAGAGGAGAACCATGGCGCGGGCAGCAGTCACCGGCAGCAGCGGCAAGCTCGGCCGGGCGGTGGTCACCCACCTGCGCGAGCACGGCTGGGACGTCCTCGCCCTGGACCGGACGCCCAGCCCCCGGTCCGACGTGGAGTCCGCGGTCGTCGACCTCACCGACGCCGGCCAGACGATCGAGGCGCTGGCCGGGTTCGACGAGCACCGCACCCCGATCGACGCACTGGTGCACCTGGCCGCCGTCCCGGCCCCGGGCCTGATGCCGAACGCGGCCACCTTCGCCAACAACGTGACCGCCTCGTACAACGTCTACAGCGCCGCGCTGCGGGCCGGCGTCCGGAAGATCGTCTGGGCCTCCAGCGAGACGGTGCTCGGGCTGCCCTTCGACGAGGACCCGCCCTACGTCCCGGTCGACGAGGAGTACGCGCCCCGGCCGACGACCACGTACTCGCTGGTCAAGACGCTGGAGGAGGAGCTGGCCCGGCAGCTGTGCCGCTGGCACCCGGACCTGTCGATGACCGGGCTGCGGTTCAGCAACGTGATGTACCCCGAGGACTACGCCGCGTTCGCCGGCTACGACGCCGACCCGGCCCTGCGGCGCTGGAACCTGTGGGGCTACATCGACGCCCGCGACGGCGCCCAGGCGGTCCGGCGCGGCCTGGAGCACGGCGAGCCCGGGGCCGACGTGTTCATCGTCGCCAACGCCGACACGGTCTCCGCCCGGCCGAACGCCGAGCTGCTGGCGGCCCAGTTCCCGGACGTCCCGCAGCGCCGGGACGTCGGCACGCACGACACCCTGCTGTCGATCGACAAGGCCCGCCGGGTGCTCGGGTTCGCCCCCGAGCACTCCTGGCGCGACTCCGTGGGCCGGTGATCACCCGGCTCCTCCTGTTCGGCGCCACCGGCGACCTGGCCGGCCGCTTCCTGCTGCCCGCCCTGGCCGGGGTGCTCGCGGCCGGGCGGCTCCCGGCGGAGCTGCAGCTGGTCGGCGCCGCCGAGCAGGACTGGGACGGCGCCCGGTTCGCCGAGCACGTCGCCACCCGGCTGCAGGAGCACGCCGGCGACCTGCCCGCAGCTGCCCGGCAGGCACTGGTGGACGCCGCCCGCTACCGCCGGGTGGACCTGACCGAGCCGGGCTCCGTGGCGACCGCGGTCTCCGCCTTCACCGGCAGCGGCCCGGTCGCCGCCTACCTGGCCCTGCCGCCCGTGCTGTTCCCCGCGACCGTCCGCGCGCTGGGCGCAGCCGGGCTCCCGCGGGGCAGCCGGATCGCGGTGGAGAAGCCCTTCGGCCGGGACCTGGCCGACGCGCAGGCGCTGAACGCGCTGCTGGCGCAGGCGACCGGCGACGACGGGCAGGCCGCCTTCCGGGTCGACCACTTCCTCGGCATGCCGGCCGTGGCCGAGCTGCTCGCGCTCCGCCGGCCGGGCGGCGCCCTGGCCGGGCGGTGGAGCGGCGAGCACCTCGCCCGGGTCGACGTCGCCTGGGAGGAGACGCTGGACGTCGGCGGCCGGGCCGGCTTCTACGACCGGACCGGCGCGGTGCGCGACGTGCTGCAGAACCACCTGGTCCAAGTGCTGACCGTGCTGGCGATGGAGCTGCCGGAGACGCGCGCCGAGGACGACCTGCACCGGGCCCGGCTGGACCTGCTCCGGTCGGTGCAGGTGCCCGAGGTGGCGGCCACCCGCCGGGCGCACTACACCGCCGGCCCGGCCACGCGGGGCTACGTGGAGGAGGACGGCGTCGACCCGGCCCGGTGCACCGAGACCTTCGCCGAGCTGGGGTTCGTGGTCGACACGCCCCGTTGGGCCGGCACCCGGTTCGTGCTGCGGACCGGCAAGGCGCTGGCGGCCGACCGCAAGCGGGTGGCGCTGCACCTGCGCGCGCCCGCACCCGGCGCCCTCCCCCCGGGGGTCACCCGGGTCGCCGACGACCGGCTGGAGATCCCCCTCGACGGCGCCGAGCAGGACACCGCCGGGGTCGCGGTGCACGCACCGGGTGAGCGCAGCGCCTACAGCGCGGTGCTCACCGACCTGCTGTCCGGCAGCAGCCGGACCGCGGTCAGCGCGGCGGAGGCCGAGGAGGCCTGGCGGTTCGTCGACCCGGTGCTGCAGGCCTGGGCCGCCGGCGAGCCCCCGCTGCTGAGCTACCCCGCCGGCTCCGCCGGGCCGCCCGGAGACCGCTGACCACGACTCACCGCCGGAGCTCGGGCGGTGAGTCGGTGGGGCTCCACCGAGTCGCCCACCGCCCGGTCCACCTGGTGATCCACGACTGGCATCGACCGTGCGGAGCGACCAGACTCGCCGTCGAGTCCGTGGCCCTCCGGCTACCGGCGGTGAGCACCGGCAGGCAGCACCGGCGCTGAGGGGCGCACCGAACGCCGACCAGGAGGAGGACCGAGCGAGTGGACATCCCCGCGATGCGGGCGAGCTTCGCCAAGGCGGCCGCCCACGGAGACCAGGTCCCGCTGTGGTTCTACTCCCACCTGTTCCTGACCCACCCGGAGACGCGGGAGATGTTCCCGGTGTCCATGGCCACCCAGCGGGACCGGCTGTTCGCCGCCCTGGGTGAGGTGATGTCCCGGGTCGACGACCTCGACGCCCTGGTGCCGATCCTGCAGCAGCTCGGGCGGGACCACCGCAAGTTCGGCGCGCTCGCCGCCCACTACCCCGCGGTCGGGGCCAGCCTGCTCGCCACCCTCGAGCACTTCGACGAGGAGTGGGACGACGAGCTGGCCGCCTCCTGGACCGAGGCGTACGGCCTGATCGCCGACGTGATGATCGGCGCGGCCGACGAGGCCGCCGACCAGCCCGCCTGGTGGGAGGCCGAGGTCGTCGCGCACGAGCGCCGCACGCTGGACGTCGCCGTCCTGCAGGTGCGCCCGCGGACGCCCCTGGGGTACCTGCCGGGGCAGGCGGTCTCCCTGGAGATCGACCAGCGCCCGCGGCTGTGGCGGTGGTACTCCCCCGCCAACGCCCCCCGACCCGACGGCGTGCTGGAGCTGCACGTCAAGGCCCGGGACGGCGGCCCGGTCAGCTCCGCGCTGGTCCGGCTGACCCAGGTGGGCGACGTCATGCGGCTCGGGCCACCGGTCGGGCACCTGAGCCTGGACACCGACTCCGACCGCGACCTGCTGCTGGTCGCCGGCGGCACCGGGCTGGCACCGCTCAAGGCCCTCATCGACCAGGTCGCCCGGCACGGACCGGCCCGGCGGGTCGACCTCTTCGTCGGCGCCCGGACCGAGGACGCGTTCTACGACCGGGCCGACCTGCGCCGGCTGGAGCAGGAGCACCCGTGGCTGACCGTGACGCCGGCGGTGTCCCAGGAGAAGGGCTCGGCCTCCGAGCACGGGGACATCGGTGACGTCGTCCTGCGGCACGGCCCCTGGAACAGCCGGGACGTGTACGTCGCCGGGAACCCGGCCATGATCGAGGACACCGTGACCCGTCTGATCCACTCCGGGGTCCCCATGGCGCGCATCCGCACCGAGGTGTTCGCCCCCAGCCGACCGAGCCCGACTCTCGACGGGAAGGTGACCGAATGACCACCAGCGACACCGGCTCCGGCTACGAGGCAGGGCCGCCCACGGCCGACGACCTCCGCGCCGTCCACTTCACCCCGGCGAGCATGCTGCACCCCGGCTACACCGACCGGGAGGTCGACGCCGTCCTGGCCCGGGCGGCCGACGGGCTGGCCCAGCTCAGCGACGAGAACGGCCGGCTCGCGCGGGAGAACGTCCAGCTCGCCGAGGAGAACGCCCGCCTCCGGGCGCAGGTCCAGGAGCTGCAGGAGCAGGTGGACGCCGTGGCGGCCCGCCCCTCCCCCAGCGACCAGGCCGTCGGCATCCTGGCCACCGCCCAGCTGACCGCCGACGAGTACGTCGCCGAGGCGGAGGACTTCAGCCGGCAGATGACCAGCGAGGCGCGCGCCCAGTACGAGGAGCAGCTCACCGCCGCACGGGAGAAGGCCGGCGCGATCATCCAGGCGGCCCAGGAGGCCGGCGCCGCCATCCGGGGCAACGGCATCCCGGTGGTCAGCGGTGCCCAGCCGGAGTCCGAGGAGCTGCAGGAGCAGGTCGCCTACCTGAAGGCCTTCAGCCAGGCCTGCCGGGTGCAGCTCCGCTCCTACCTCGAGGCGCTGCTCAGCGACGTGGAGACCGAGTGGGGACGGGCCCATCCGGGCGCGCTGCCCACGCCGCCGCGCGGCAACCGGCCCCAGCAGCTGGAGCGCGGCCGGCCGGACGTGGCCTTCGCCGCCAACGCGACCGCCGACGACACCGAGCCGGCCGGGGCCGTCCCGGCATCCCGCCCCTCCTCCTGAGCTGATCGACGCCCCGCTGCCCGGCCGGCCGCGGGGCGTCGATCAGACGAGGCCGTGGGCGTGGACGGCCTCGGCGACCTGCAGGAAGCCGGCCACGTTCGAGCCGAGCACCAGGTCGCCGGGGGCGCCGTGCTCCTCGGCCGTCTCGTGGCAGCGGGCGTGGATCCCCCGCATGATCTCCTCCAGCCGCTGCTCGCTGTGCTCGAAGGTCCAGCGGTCGCGGGAGGCGTTCTGCTGCATCTCCAGCGCGGAGGTGGCCACCCCGCCGGCGTTGGCCGCCTTGCCCGGCGCGAACGCCACCCCGGCGTCGCGGAGCACCCGGACGGCGCCCGGCGTGGTGGGCATGTTCGCCCCCTCGACGACGTAGCCGCACCCGTGGCCGGCCAGTGCCGTGGCCGCGTCGGCGTCCAGCTCGTTCTGCGTGGCGCTGGGGACCGCGACGTCGCACGGGACGTCCCAGACGCTGCCGCCCGCGACGAAGCGAGCCGAGGACACCCGGTCGGCGTAGCCGCTGATCCGCGCCCGCTCGACCTCCTTGACCTGCTTGAGCACCTCGAGGTCGATGCCGCGTTCGTCGACCACGTAGCCGCTGGAGTCCGAGCAGGCCACCACCGTGCCGCCGAGCTGGTGCACCTTCTCGATCGCGTAGACGGCGACGTTGCCCGAGCCGGAGACGGTCACCCGCTTGCCGTCGAAGGAGTCACCGCGCACCTCCATCATCGCCGCGGCGAAGAAGGCCGCTCCGTAGCCGGTCGCCTCGGTGCGCACCTGCGCACCGCCCCAGCCCAGGCCCTTCCCGGTCAGGGTGCCGGACTCGTACCGGTTGGTGATCCGCTTGTACTGGCCGAACAGGTAGCCGATCTCCCGCCCGCCGACCCCGATGTCACCGGCCGGGACGTCGGTGTACTCGCCCAGGTGCCGGTAGAGCTCGGTCATGAAGGACTGGCAGAAGCGCATCACCTCGGCGTCGGACCGCCCCTTGGGGTCGAAGTCCGAACCGCCCTTGCCGCCGCCGATCGGCATGCCGGTGAGCGCGTTCTTGAAGACCTGCTCGAAGCCCAGGAACTTCACGATGCCCAGGTTGACCGACGGGTGGAAGCGCAGCCCGCCCTTGTAGGGCCCCAGCGCCGAGTTGAACTCCACCCGGAACCCCCGGTTGATCCACACCTCGCCGCGGTCGTCCTGCCACGGCACCCGGAAGATGACCTGCCGTTCCGGCTCGCAGATCCGCTCGATCGTCTTCATCTCGGTGTACTCGCGGTGCCGGGCCAGGACGACCGCCAGTGAGTCCAGCACCTCCCGCACCGCCTGGTGGAACTCGGTCTCCCCTGGGTTCCGTCGCAGGACGTCCTGGTAGATCTGCTCGACCACCTCTGACACGTCGGTGCGCATGCGCGGCTCCCGTCGTCGCTGTCGGGTCCCCAGCTCACCACTGCCCGGCGCACCCCGCAGGTCGGGCCGGGCGTGCCCGGGCCGGCCTCAGGCGCCGCGGGCCAGCCGCAGCTGCTCGGCCAGGGCGGTGGCGAGCACGGTGGTGTCCATCGCCGCGGTGACGATCGTCGCCCCCGCCGCCGCGTGGACCGCCGCGCCGGCCCCGTCGAACGCGTGCACGCCCACCGGCATCCCGGCGGCCCGGGCCCGGGTGAGGACGGCGGACAGCACCTCCTGCAGCCGCTCGCCGTCCCCGGCCAGCCCGAGGGACGCGGCCAGGTCGACCGGTCCGACGTAGACCCCGTCGAGGCCGTCGACGGCCAGGACGGCGTCCAGCTCCGCCAGCGCCTCGGCCGTCTCCAGGACCACGAGCACCAGCGGCTGGTCCGCCCCGCCGGACAGCCGGCCGGCCGACCGGTTGCCGCGCGGCGCGTAGCGGCAGGCGGCGACGACCTCCCGGACGTGGTCGGCGCCGAACACGGTCGGCACCAGGACGCCGTGGGCGCCCAGGTCCAGCGGCCGGCCGACGTCGGTGGCGTGCGCGCTGCGGGTGCGCACCAGCGGCACCGCGCCGGCCAGGGTGACCGCCGCCGTCACCCCGGGCAGTTCTGCCTCGGCGAGCGCGCCGTGCTGCAGGTCCAGCACGACGTAGTCCGCGCCGGTGCCGGCCAGCAGCTCCGCGGTCACCGCGCCCGGCAGCTGGCTCCAGATCCCGTGACAGGCCTCCCCGGCCGCCCATCGCGCCCGCAGGGCACCGACGCCACCCGGGCTCACCGGCCCGCCACCACCCGCACGCTCACCAGCACCCGACCAGTCTGCCGTCTCGCCGCGCGCACAGCGGCCCCTGCGGGTGCCAGGATCCCTGGGTCGCCGCTGCCGTCGTCGGACCCCGTCGCCGTGCAGCCCGTGCCCTGACCGCCGATCCCGGCGTGGCCCCCGCCACCCGGCCTTCCCGAGAGCGAGCACTGATGACCAGGACCCCACGGACCGGGACCGAGCCCGCATCCAGCCCAGCCGGCCGGTCGGGCGGCCTCTCCACGCTGATGCGGCCGGTCAACGCCGTCGTCGAGCGGTACATCCCCAGCGCACTCGTCTTCGCCGTGGTGCTGACCTTCGTCGTCGCCGCGCTCGCGCTGCTGCTGACCGACGCCGGCCCGATCGACGTCCTGGACGGCTGGGGCGACGGGTTGTCGGGGCTGCTGGCCTTCATGACCCAGATGGCGCTGATCCTGCTGCTGGGGCACACGCTGGCGAACACCGGCCCGGTGCGGCGGCTGCTCACCCGGCTGGCCGCCGTGCCCCGGACGGCGCTGCAGGCCTACCTCTACGTCTTCGTGATCGCGGCCCTCGCCTCGCTGATCACCTGGGGTCTGGGCCTGGTCGTCGGCGCGCTGCTGGCCCGCGAGCTCGCCGTCCAGGGGCGGGAGCGGGGACAGCGCCTGCACTTCCCGCTGCTGGTGGCCGCCGGGTACTCCGGCTACGTCATCTGGCACATGGGCTACTCGGGCTCCGGCCCGCTCACCGCCGCGACCGAGGACTCCTTCCTCGCCGAGACCCTCGGCGGCACCATCCCGATCAGCGAGACCATCTTCACCTGGTGGAACATCACCGCGGCCGTGGCCACGATCCTGGTCGTCGGCCTCGCGCTGGCCGCGGTCGCACCTCGCGGTGACGACCGGGTGATCGAGCTGCCGGCCGACGTGCGCGACGCCGAGGGGGTGGCGCTGGACGACGAGGTGGTCACCCCAGCCGACCGGGTCGACGGCAGCCGGCTGGTCACCACCCTGGTCGGGCTGGCGCTGGTCGCCTACCTGGTGCACCACTACGTCGACGGCGGCACCGCCACCCTGGACATCGTCAACTGGACGTTCCTGGCGCTGATCTTCCTGCTCGTCCGCAACCCGTTCGAGCTGATCGCGCTGGTGAAGAACGCCGCCGCCAACGTCGGGGAGATCCTGCTCCAGTTCCCGCTGTACGCCGGGATCATGGGGATCATGTCGACGACCGGCCTGATCGCCGTCTTCTCCGACGCCGTCGTCGACATCGCCACCCCGGCGACGTTCGGCCTGCTCGCCTTCCTCTCCGCCGGCGTCGTCAACTTCTTCGTCCCCTCCGGCGGTGGACAGTTCGCCGTCCAGGGGCCGGTCATGCTCGACGCCGCGCAGAGCCTGGGGGTCGACCCGGCGGTCGCGATCATGGCGATCGCCTACGGCGACCAGTGGACGAACATGATCCAGCCGTTCTGGGCCCTGCCGGTGCT
The DNA here is from genome assembly GCF_026967925.1 of Modestobacter sp. VKM Ac-2985. GTDB lineage: Bacteria > Actinomycetota > Actinomycetes > Mycobacteriales > Geodermatophilaceae > Modestobacter. Next base: position 384,980 of record NZ_JAPVBI010000003.1, read on the forward strand.
GGCGATCGCCGGGCTGAAGATGCGCGACATCCTCGGGTACACGACGGTCACGCTGATCGCCTCCGGCCTGGTCTTCGGCACGGTGACGCTGCTGCTCGGGGTGTTCGGCTGAGGGCGGGCGGGCCGGTCAGCTCCAGGGCGACCGGCCCTTCCGCGCCCGGTTGGTGGCGTCCAGCCGGGTGAGGGCCTGCGCCCCGCGGGCGACGTCACCGGCCAGTCGGACGACGGGGTCGACCACGCCGTCCAGCCAGGTGTCGGTGCGCGGGCGGGCTCGTGGGGACTCCGGCCGGGAGCTCCGGCCCAGGGCGCGGAACACCAGCACCCCGAGGGCCAGGAACAGGAACAGCTCCACCGGGCTCCCCCCGTCTCCCGTACCAGCGCCTCGGACGAGGTGCCGTGTCCCCACGATGCTCCCACCGACGCCGGGGTGCCAGCGGCAGGAACGCCACCGACCGCCGGAGGACTGCCAGCCCGTCAGACCCGGGTGCAGGCCAGCGGCGGGGGCTCCTCGAACACCAGGAGCGTGCGGGTGCTCAGCACCCCGGGCATGCCCTGGATCTCGTCGAGCACCAGCCGCCGCAGGTCGGCGTTGTCCCGCGCCCGTACCAGCAGGATGACGTCGAACTCGCCCCCGACCAGGCCGATGTGCGCGATGCCCGGCATGGCGCGCAGCCGTTCCCGGACGTGCCGCCAGTCGGCCTGCCGCGTGTTCAGCGTGACGTAGGCCGACGTGCCCAGCCCGGCCGCGACCGGGTCCACGTCGGCGCAGAAGCCACGGATCACCCCGGAGGTGCGCAGCCGCTCGACTCGGGCGTAGGCGTTGGCGCGGGAGATGTGCAGCTTCTCGGCCAGCGCCCGCATGGGCATCCGGCCGTCGGCGGTCAGCTCGTCGAGGATGCGGCGGTCGATGTCGTCCAGGCCACTGGCCACGTGTCTTCTCCTCCGTGCGTTTCGCTGTCCCGCGCTGGACACCTGGCTCGATGCGGACCGGCTCGGCGCGACAAGATCTCACATCCGGCCAGGTCCTGGCGTGCAGATGACGCCTCCACGACGATCCCACCATGACACGTGACCTGGATCTCCTCCTGCCGTCACCTCACCCCGTCGAGCTGATCGACCCGACCGGTCGGACCGTGGCCGAGGCGACGCGCGAGCTGCCGGACGACGCCGCGCTGCTGCGCGCCTTCGCCGGGCTGACCACCGCCCGCCGGATCAACGACCAGGCCTCCGCCCTCGCCCGCCAGGGCCGGCTCGCCGTCTACCCCTCCTCGCACGGGCAGGAGGCGTGCCAGGTGGCCGCCGCCCAGGTGCTCACCGACGACGACTGGCTCTTCCCCACCTACCGGGACACCGCGGCCGTGGTGCTGCGCGGCGTCGACGTGGCCGAGGCGTTCCTGCCGCTGCAGGGCGCCTGGCACTCCGGCTACGACCCGCACGAACACAGGACCGCTCCCCAGGCGACCCCGCTGGCGACCCAGCTGCTGCACGCGGTGGGTGTGGCCCATGCCGCCCGGCTGCGGGGCGAGCCGACCGTCGCGCTCGCGCTGTGCGGTGACGGCGCCACCAGCGAGGGCGACTTCCACGAGGCGCTGAACTTCGCCGCGGTGTTCCGGGCGCCGGTGGTGTTCCTGGTGCAGAACAACCAGTACGCCATCTCGGTCCCGCTGGCCCGGCAGTCGGTCGCCCCGTCGCTGGCGCACAAGGGCATCGGCTACGGGGTCCCGGGCGAGCGGGTGGACGGCAACGACGTGGCCGCGCTGCTCGCCGTGCTGGGCACCGCCATGGCGCGGGCCCGGGCCGGCGAGGGCCCGCAGCTCGTCGAGGCGCACACCTACCGGATGCAGCCGCACACCAACGCCGACGACTCCCGGCGCTACCGCCAGGACGACGAGGTGGCGGGCTGGGCGGAGCGCGACCCGCTGGCCCGGCTGGAGACCTGGCTGCGCCAGCACGACCTGCTCGACGACGCCCGGCTGGCCGCGGTCACCGCCGACGCCGACCAGCTCGCCGCGCGGATGCGCACCGAGCTGGCCGGGGACGCCACCCCGGAGCCCGCCGAGCTGTTCGCGCACGTGTACGCCACCCCGACACCCCAGCTGGTGGAGCAGGCCGCCGTCGTGGCCGACGAGCTGAGCCGAGAGGACGCGCACCGATGACCAGCACTGCGACGACGGGGCACGAGAAGCTCACCATGGCGCAGGCGCTGAACCGCGCCCTGCGGGAGTCGATGGCCGCCGACGACTCGGTGGTCGTCTTCGGGGAGGACGTCGGCGCGCTGGGCGGCGTCTTCCGGATCACCGACGGGCTCACCGCCGAGTTCGGCGACACCCGCTGCTTCGACACGCCGCTGGCCGAGTCCGGGATCGTCGGCATGGCCGTCGGGATGGCGATGAACGGCATGCGGCCGGTGGTCGAGATGCAGTTCGACGCCTTCGCCTACCCGGCGTTCGAGCAGATCACCAGCCACGTGGCGAAGATGCGCAACCGGACCCGGGGCACGGTGTCCCTGCCGATGGTCATCCGGATCCCCTACGCCGGCGGGATCGGCGGGGTCGAGCACCACTGCGACTCCTCCGAGGCCTACTACGCGCACACCCCCGGCCTGCACGTCGTCACCCCGGCCAACGCCGCGGACGCCCATCGGCTGCTGCGCGCGGCGATCGCCTCGCCGGACCCGGTCGTCTTCATGGAGCCCAAGAAGCTCTACTGGACCAAGGAGGAGGTCGACCTCGGCGCCGAGCTGCCCGGCATCGGGCGGGCGATGATCCGCCGCGAGGGCACCGACGCCACGCTGATCGCCTATGGCCCGTCCGTCCCGGTCGCCCTGGAGGCCGCCGAGGTCGCCGCCCAGGAAGGGCGCAGCCTGCAGGTGGTCGACCTGCGGTCGATCGTGCCGTTCGACGACGAGACGGTCTGTGCCGCGGTGCGCTCCACCGGGCGGGCCGTGGTGGTCGCCGAGGCCCCCGGCTTCGCCAGCGTGGCCTCCGAGATCGTCGCCCGGGTCACCGAGCGGTGCTTCCACTCCCTCGCCGCACCGGTCCGCCGGGCCGTCGGCTTCGACATCCCCTTCCCCGCCCCCAAGCTCGAACACGTGCAGCTGCCCGGGGTCGACCGGGTGCTCGACGCCGTCGACGACCTGCAGTGGGACCTGTCGTGAGCGAGGAGACCTTCCTGCTCCCCGACCTGGGCGAGGGCCTCACCGACGTCGAGGTGGTCCGCTGGCTGGTGGCCGAGGGCGACGTCGTCGCCGTCGACCAGATCGTGGTGGAGGTCGAGACGGCGAAGTCGGTGGTCGACGTCCCCACCCCGTTCGCCGGGCGGGTGGCCACGCTGCACGCCGCCGAGGGCGAGACCGTGCTGACCGGCCGGCCGCTGATCACCGTGGCCGCGGCGGAGTCCGCGCCCGCGCCGGTCGCCGCACCGGTCCAGCCGGACGCCGCCGACTCCCCCGAGGCCGAGGCCTACCGGGAGGAGGAGCAGGCCGGCTCGGGGAACGTGCTGATCGGCTACGGCACGACGGCCAGCACGGGCTCGGGACGGCGGCGCCGCCCCCGGTCGTCCGGGCTGCCCGTCGCCGCACCAGCGGCCGCCGCCCCGGCGCCCGACCCGGCTCCGGACCCCGTCGCCGTCGCTGCTGAGGAGTCCGGCGGTCCCCGTGGGGTGCCGCAGGTCGTCTCCCCGCTGGTCCGCAAGTTGGCGCGGGAGAAGGGGGTGGACCTGCACGAGCTGGCCGCGGCCAACGGCGGCGGGGTGATCACCCGGGCCCACGTCGAGCTGGCCTCTGCCGAGCCGGCCGCTCCCGAGGTCGAGCCGCCGGCCACCTCCCCGGCGGCTCCGTCCGGCGACGGCGAACGCCGGATCCCGCTCAACGGCTTCCGCCGGGCCGTCTCGGCCGCGCTGTCCCGCAGCCGGTCGGAGATCCCCGAGGCGACCGTCTGGGTCGACGTGGACGCCACCCCGCTGGTCGAGCTGCGGGAGAGCGCGCGCACCGCGACCGACCCCGGGCCGGGGCTGCTGGCCTACCTCGCCCGGTTCACCGTCGCCGCGCTGCGCCAGTACCCGGTGCTCAACTCCCGGCTGGACACCGAGCGCCAGGAGATCGTGGAGCACGACCGGGTCAACCTGGGCCTGGCCGTGCAGAGCGACCGCGGGCTCGTCGTCCCGGCGGTGCTGGGGGCCGACACGATGACCACCGAGCAGCTGGACCGGGAGATCCGCGCGCTCACCGCCCGGGCGCGCGAGGGGAAGGCGAGCGCGGAGGAGCTGGCCGCCGGCACCTTCACGCTGAACAACTACGGCGGCTTCCGGGTCGACGGCAGCGCGGCGATCATCAACCACCCGCAGGTGGCGATCCTGGGCTTCGGCCGCATCCTCGACCGGCCGTGGGTGGTCGACGGGGAGATCGTCGTCCGGAAGATCACCCAGATGTCGTTCGTCTTCGACCACCGGGTCTGCGACGGCGGCACCGCGTCGGGGTTCATCCGGGCGGTGGCCGACGCGATCGAGGACCCGGCGTCGGCCATCCCCCGGCTGTGACCGGCCGACCGCTGCCCACCCGGCCGGCGGGGACCCCCGGGTCCCTGCCGGCCCCGGCGCCCGAGGAGGGCCCCGTGCCCGACACCCCCGTGCTCACCGTCCCCGTGGGGGCGACCGCGACGCTGGACGTCGTCGTCACCCCCGAGCTCACCGTGCACTTCGACGAACTGGGCCCGGTGCACCCGGTCTACGCGACCTACAGCATGGCCAAGCACTTCGAGGAGGCCGGCCGCAAGCTGCTGCTGCAGCACCTCGAACCCGGCTCGGCGGGGATCGGCCGGTCGGTGGCGGTCGAGCACCTGGGGCCCAGCTGGGTCGGCGACACCGTCACGGTGGTGGCCCGCTGCACGGAGGTCTCGGGCAACCGGCTGACCTGCGCCTGCACGGCGACCGACGCCCAGGGCCGGGAGCTCGGCCGCGGGACGACGGTGCAGGTGGTGCTGCCCGAGGAGCTGCTGGAGCAGCGGATCGGCCCGGCCGCGCGGGCGGCCCGCGGCTGAGCTCCCCGGGGTCAGCGGCGGCGCAGCACCGAGCGGTCGAGCTGCGCGACGTCGGTGACCCCGAGCAGCTGCAGCGCCCGGCGCAGCTCGGCGGCCAGCAGGTCGACCGCCCGCTCGACGCCGGCCTGACCCGCGACGGCCAGCCCGTACAGCTGCGGCCGGCCCAGCAGCACCGCGCGGGCGCCCAGGGCCAACGCCGTGGCGATGTCGGTGCCCCGCCGGAAGCCGGAGTCGACGAGCACCTCGAGGTCGTCGCCGACGGCGTCCACCACCTCGGTCAGCGCGGTGAGCGTCGCCCCCACGTGGTCCAGCTGGCGCCCCCCGTGGTTGGACACCACGACGGCGTCCACCCCGGCCTCCGCGGCCCGCCGGGCGTCAGCGGCGGTCAGCACGCCCTTGACCACGAACGGCCCGCCCCACGCCTCGACCATCCAGCCGATGTCGTCCCAGGTCACGGTCGGGTCGAACTGCCGGCCCACGAACTCCATCACCGCCTGCGGCCCGCCGGCCACGTGCCGCACGTTGGCGAAGGTGACCGCCTCCGAGCGCAGCAGCCCCCACCACCAGTGCGGCCGCCGGGCACCGTCGGCGAGCGTGCGCAGCCCGAGCTCCGGCGGGATGGTCAGCCCGTTGCGCAGGTCGCGCTCCCGAGCACCCGGCACCGGGGTGTCCACCGTCAGCACCAGCGCGCGGTACCCGGCCTCCCGGGCCCGGCTGATCAGCTCCGTGCACAGCCCGCGGTCCCGCCACACGTAGAGCTGGAACCACTGCGGCGCGCTGCCCGCGGCGGCGGTGCCGGCTGCGGCGATGTCCTCCAGCGACGTCGTCCCCAGGGTGGCGGCGGTGTAGGGGATGCCGCGGGCGGCGGCCGCCCGGGCCACCGCCAGCTCGCCGTCCGGGTGGACCATCCGGGTGAACCCGGTCGGGCCCAGCACCAGCGGCAGGGCCGAGCGGGCACCGAGCACCTCGGTCCCGAGCTCGACCTCCCCGACGTCGCGGAGCACCGAGGGCACCAGTTCCCACTCGTCGAAGGCGGTGCGGTTGCGGCGCATCGTGACCTCGTCCTCGGCGGCGCCGTCGACGTAGTCGAAGACCGCCCGCGGCAGCCGCCGACGGGCCGTCGTCCGCAGGTCCGCGACCGTGTGGCAGCGGGCCAGCCGACGCCGGTCGCCGTCCGGCTCCGGTCGCTGCACCCGCAGCAGCGCCACCATCTCCGCCGGGGTCACCGCCGGTCGGCCGCCCGCGTCGCGCCGGTGGCGGGTGCTGCCTCGGTCGTCGCGTCGGCGTCCGCGGCGAAGCCGCCGCCGAGGAAGCCGCCGGACACCCGCGGGTCGGTCGACAGGGCGGCCGGGTCGCCCTCCAGGACCACCCGTCCGCGGTCCATCACCGAGACCCGGTCGGCGACGGCGAAGGCGGCCCGGGCGTTCTGCTCCACGACCACGAGGGTCAGCCCGTCGTCGCGCAGCTGGCCGAGGGCGGAGAAGATCTCCCCCACCAGCCGCGGCGCCAGCCCGACGCTCGGCTCGTCCAGCACGAGCACCCGCGGCTGGGCCATCAGCCCGCGGGCGATCGCCAACATCTGCTGCTCGCCGCCGGAGAGCGTGCCGGCCGCCTGCTCCAGTCGCGGCTCCAGTCGCGGGAACAGCGCCATCGCCCGGTCGCGGGCCTCCTTCCGGGCGGCCGCCGGCCCCCGCCGCCGGGTGTAGCCACCCAGCACCAGGTTGTCGGCGACGCTCAGCGACGGGAACACCAGCCGGTTCTCCGGCACGTGCGCCAGCCCGGTGCGGGCCAGCTTCTCCGGCCCGTACCCGGTCACGTCGGTGCCGGCCAGGTGCACCGTCCCGGAGGTGACCGGCAGCAGCCCGGACAGCGCCCGCAGCAGCGTCGACTTGCCCGCACCGTTCGCGCCGATCACGGCGACCAGCTCGCCCTCCCCCGCGGTCAGGTCGATGCCGTGCAGCACGGCCAGCCGGCCGTACCCGGCGTGCAGTCCCCGGACCTCCAGGCTCATGACCGTCCCTCCTCGGGGACCGGGCGGGCCGGTCCGTCCGTGACCGGCCGGCTCACGGGGTGCCTGCCTCGGCGGCCGCGGTCGCGGCCTCGTCCTCCGGCTCGACGCCCAGGTAGGCCGCGATCACCGCCGGGTCGTGCCGCACCTCGTCCGGTGTGCCCAGCGCGATCCGGACGCCGTCCTCCAGCACGGCCACCCGGTCGGCGAGCGCGAGCACCGCCTCCACGTCGTGCTCGACCAGGACGATCGCCATGCCGCCGGCGCGCAGCCGGCGCAGCAACCGGGCCAGCTCGCGCCGCTCGGTCCCCGACAGGCCGGCCATCGGCTCGTCCAGCAGCAGCAGGTCGGGGTCCAGGGCCAGGGCCCGGGCGATCTCGACCAGCCGCTGCCGGCCGAAGGGCAGGTCGACCGCCAGCCGGTCGGCGTCCTCCCCCAGCCCGAGCAGCTCCAGCAGCTCGCGTGCGGACTCCTCGACGGCGCGCTCCTCGCGCCGGGCCGGCAGCACCAGCGCGGCCCCCAGCATCCCGGAACGGCTGCGCAGGTGGCGGCCGACCATCACGTTCCCCAGCACCGTCGCCGAGGCGAAGATCTGCAGGTTCTGGAACGTGCGGGTGGCCCCGGCCCGGGCGAACACGTGCGGCTTGCGCCCCTCCACCCGGGTGCCGGCCATCGTGACCTCGCCCGCGGTCGGGGGCACCGCCCCGCTGATCATGTTGAAGGCGGTGGTCTTGCCGGCGCCGTTGGGCCCGATCAGCGCCACGATCTCCCCGGCCGCCACCGTGAGGTCGAAGTCGTCGACGGCGGTGACCCCGCCGAAGCGCTTGGTCAGCCCGCGAACCTCCAGCAACGGCGTGCCCGGGGCCGGCCGGCCCTCCCGAGCGAGCAGCGGGACGTCGTCGGCCACCGGCTCCAGCCTCGCCTCCCCCTCGTCCTCGGGGACCGGTGCAGAGGTGTCGCCGGCCATCCGTCGGCGAGCCCCGGTCCACAGCTGGTGCAGACCACCGGGCAGGAAGATCATGATCGTGGTCAGCAGGATGCCGAAGCCGATCAACTGCACCTCGCCGACCGCGCCGGGCAGCAGCTCCGGGATCAGCCGGCGCAGCCCGTCGTCCAGCCCCTCGACGGCGAAGGCCCCGACGACCGCGCCGTAGACGCTGCCGACCCCGCCGAGCACCGCCATCAGCAGGAACTTCACCGACAGCGGGAAGTTGGCCGCGTTCGGGTTGATCACCCCGAGCCAGTGCGCGAACGCCGTCCCGGCGACGCTGGCGTAGGCGGCCGACAGCACGAAGACCTGCACCCGCAGCCGGAAGGTGTCCACGCCGAGGGACTCGGCGGCGACCTCGGAGTCGTTGACGGCGCCGAGCGCCCGGCCGATCCGGCTCTCCACGATGTTGCGGGCCAGCCACAGCCCGAGCAGCACGACCGGGACCAGCAGCAGGTAGTACTCGGTCGGCGAGTTGTACGTGCGGTTGTTCAACTCCGGCTTGGTGATGCCGAAGATGCCCGAGGTGGCGCCGAGGAAGTCGGACTCGGTGGCCAGCACGGTGACGATGATCCCGAAGCCGAGGGTGGCCAGGGCCAGGTAGTGGCCACGCAGCCGCAGCAGCGGGAGCCCGACCAGCAGCGCCGCCGTCATCGTCACCGCCACCGCCAGCACCGACGCCGGCAGCCCGCTCCACTCGTACCGGGTGACCAGCACGGCCTGCGTGTAGGCGCCGATCGCGAAGAAGCCGGCCTGGCCGAGGCTGACCTGGCCGGCCAGCCCCATGAGCAGCGAGAGCCCGAGCGCGGCCAGGGCGTAGATGAGCGCGTAGACCCCGACGTTGATCACGCTGGAGGAGGCCACCAGGGGCAGCGCCAGCATGAGCAGCGCGACGACGGCGATGCCGATGACGTCGCCGCGCCGGCTGCGGCGGCGGTGTGCCCCGATGCGGGGCAGTCGACGGGTCACGGGTCAGACCCTCGCTTCCGCGGTACGCCCGAAGATCCCGGCGGGCCGGGCGACGAGCACGATGATGAGGAGCAGGAAGGCCACCGCGTCCCGCAGGCCGGTGCTGATGTAGCCGGCGGTGAGCGTCTCGAGCACGCCCAGCAGGAGCCCGCCGAGCACGGCGCCCCGCACCGAGATCAACCCGCCCAGCGTGGCCGCGACGAAGCCCTTGAGCCCGAGGGTGAGCCCGGACTCCCAGGAGGTGAAGTAGATCGGGCTGGCCAGCACGCCGGCGATCGCCCCGACGGTCCCGGCGATCAGGAAGCTGAGCAACGAGGCCTTGGTCAGCGAGATGCCGACGAGCCGGGCGGCCACCGGCTGCTCGGCGCAGGCGCGCAGCGACTTGCCGGCCAGGGTCCGCTCGTAGAACCAGTAGACCGCCAGCGAGACCACCCCGGCGATCAGCAGGATCCACAGCTCCTGGTAGCGGATGCTCACCCCGCCGAGGGAGAACGAACCCGGGGTCAGCGGCGTCAGCCCCTCCGCGTTCGGGCCGTACACCAGCAGCATCAGGGCCTTGAGCCCGGTGGAGACGCCCAGGGTGAGGATCAGCGACACCAGGGTCGTCATCCGCTTGACCGGGAAGATGACCAGCCGCTCCATGATCACGGCCACCAGGGCGACCGACAGGACGGCGAGCACCACCGCGGCGAGCAGCGGGAGCCCGCTGCCCACCGCGGAGATGGCCACCAGCCCGGCCAGGGCGGCGAACTCGCCCTGGGCCAGGTTGATGACCCCGCTGACGGTGAAGATGGCGACGAAGCCGATGGCGACGAGCGCGTAGACGGCGCCCTGGCTGAGCCCGGCGAACAGCAGCTGCAGCAGGTCGGTCACCGACCCACCCCGCGCCCGTCCATCGGCCGGCCCGAGCTGGACAGCCCCTCGCGGGACGAGGCGACGACGCTCACGACGGCCGTCAGTCGGCCTGGTCCGGGACCAGCTGCCACTGGCCGTCCTCCACCGTGACCAGGACCAGCGCCTCCTTGGTCAGACCCGAGTGGTCCTCCGGGGTCATCGTGAAGGTGCCGCTGATACCGGTGAAGTCGGTGACGCCCTCCAGGTGCTCGCGGATCGCCTGCGGGTCGGTGCCCACCTCCCGCAGCGCGTCGACGGCCAGCTGCCAGCCGTCGTAGGCGTGCCCGGAGAAGGTGGACGGCCCGGCGCCGAACTCGGCGGTGTAGGCGTCGATGAACTCGGTGATGATCTCCTTCTGCGGGTCGTCGTCGGGCAGCTGCTCGGCGACGACGAGGCGGCCCAGCGGCGCGACCATGCCGGCGGCGGCCTCCCCCGAGGTGTCCAGGAAGACCTGGTTGCCGATGCCGTGGCTCTGCATGACCGGGGTCTCGATGCCCAGCTGGTCGTAGGCGCGCTGTGCCAGGCCGGCGGCCGGCGGGATGCCCCAGATGACGTTCACGTCGGCGCCGGCATTGCGAAGGTTCACCATCTGCGCGGTGAAGTCGGTGGCGTCCGGGGCGAACTTCTCCGTCGCGACGACCGAGAGGCCCTGCTCCGCGCCGACCTCGTCGAACATCTCCTGCACACCCTCGCCGAAGCCGGAGGCGTCGCGGGCCAGGCCGATGGTGCTCCAGCCCTGCTCGGCCATGTAGTCGATCATGCGCTCGATCACGACCCGGTCGTTCTGGGCGGTCTTGAACACCCACTCCGAGCCGTCGACGATCGCCTGGTTCGCGGCGAGGGAGATCATCGGCGTCTCGCTGGACTCCGCGATCGGCCGCATCGCCAGGCTCGGGCCGGTGCGGCTGGCACCCAGGACGATGTCGACCTCGTCCTCGTTCACCAGCTTGTTCATCGCCTTGGCGGCGCCGTCCTCGGTCGACTGGTTGTCCTCGATGATCAGCTCGACCTCACGGCCGTCGATGCCGCCCTCCTCCTCCAACTGCGCGGCGAGCAGCTCGAGCGCCTGGCGTTCCGGCACGCCCAGCGACGCCCCGGCCCCGGTGATGTCGAGGACCGCACCGATCGTGATCGGGCCCGTCTCGTCGGCACTGGCGCCACTGCCACCGCCGCCCTCCTCGGACTCGGCGCAGGCCGCCAGGCTGAGGGTCATCGCCGCCAGCAGTGCGGCGGTACGCGTCGTCGCGGTCCTTCGTCCCATGAGGTCTCCTTTGACCGCAGCTCGAAGATCGAGCGCTCCGTTCGAAGTCCGCCAGAGGCTAGCCACCTTGTGGTCCCGATCACAAGCACCGAGGCGGCGAGGACCCCCGCCGCCAGGAGAGGACCAAGGACCCCGGCCGGGATCGGCTCGGCGCCGGACGATGGGGACCGACGGCAGGCTCGCAGACCGGCCTCAGCTCAGACCCCGAGGAGGCCCGGTGGACACCCTGGACGACGACCGCGACGTACAGGCCCTGGACGAGGCCGAGTGCCTGCGCCTGCTGGACACGGCCCCGATCGGCAGGATCGCCTTCACCGAGGGCGCGCTGCCCGCCGTCCAACCGGTCACCTTCATCCGGCGCGACCGGGAGATCTACGTCCCCACCCACCGGGGCAGCGCGGTCGCCGCAGCCAGCCGGGGCGCTGTGGTGGCGTTCGAGGTCGACCAGGTCGACGTCCGCGCCCGCACCGGGTGGAACGTCACCGTCGTGGGCCCGTCCCGGCTGATCACCGACCCGGTCGAGATCGGCCGTCTCGACCGCCTCGGGATCGGCCCCTGGGGCCCCTCGGGTGCGCACTGCTACGTCGGGGTCCAGGTCCGGTTGGTGCGCGGCCGGTCGATCCGACCCCACCCGTCGACGACGACGGGCCTGTCCTCGGCCGGGGCGGGGCTGCCAAGCTGAGCGGGATGAGCGAGGACACGACGACACCGCGGTCCCCGGACGCACCGCGCGGCAACGACGCCACCTCCCCACTGGCGGCGATGCGGCTCACCGAGCTGCTCGAGGAGGTGCAGGACCGGCTGTCCACGGTGGCCCGCACCCAGGCCCGGGTGCAGGACCTCCTGGACGCCTTCCTCAGCGTCTCCGCCGGCCTGGACCTGGACACCACCCTCCGCCAGATCGTCGAGGCCGCTGCCCGGCTGGTCGACGCCGAGTACGGCGCCCTCGGCGTGCTGCGGCCGGAGGGCGGGCTGGGCCAGTTCATCACCGTCGGCATCGACGAGGAGACGCGCGCCGGGATGGGCCACCTGCCCGAGGGGAAGGGCGTGCTGGGCCAGCTGATCACCGACCCGCACGCGCTGCGCATCGCCGACCTCGGCGACCACCCGTCCTCGGTGGGCCTCCCACCCGGGCACCCTCCGATGCGCACCTTCCTCGGCGTGCCCGTGCTGGTCCGCGGCACGGTGTTCGGCAACCTCTACATGACCGAGAAGCACGGCGGCGGCCACTTCACCCACGAGGACCAGGCGGTGCTGCTGGCCCTGGCCGGCGCCGCCGGCATCGCCATCGACAACGCCCGGCTCTACGCGGAGGGCGAGGTCCGGCGGCGCTGGCTGACCGCGGTCGCCGACATCCGCTCCACCCTGCTGGGCGGGCTGGCGCCGGAGCAGGCGGTGCAACTGGTCGTCGACCGGGTCGCCGACCTCACCGCGGCCGACGGCGCCTGGCTGGTGTCCGGGCCCGACCCGGCGGACAGCAGCTACGAGGTGCAGGCCCAGTCCGGCGCGGAGCTCCCCGACGTCATCGGGCACCGCCTGCACCTCGCGGAGGTCCCCACCCGGCAGCCGACCGGCCTGCGCACGCTCAGCCCCGTGGACATGGCCGGCGTTCCGCTCACCGGTCCCGATGCCGCCCCCTGGGGCCCCGGGATCGGCGTGCCGTTGCCGAGCACGGACGCCCAGGCCGCGGTGGTGATCGCCGCCCGCCGCGGCGGCAGCCCGGGCTTCGACCCCACCATCGGGCCGCTGATCGGCGAGTTCGCCGACCAGGTGGCGCTCGCCCTGGACATGGCGGCCCGCCAGCAGGTCGCCCGGCGGCTGGACGTCTACGAGGACCGGGACCGGATCGCCCGCGACCTGCACGACCACGTCATCCAGCGGCTGTTCGCCGCCGGCCTCAGCCTGCAGGCCGCCGCCACCCGGGTGCCGGACGACGTCGTCGGGCAACGGCTGCGCCAGGTCGTCACCCAGCTCGACGAGACCGTCCGCGACATCCGCACCACCATCTTCGACCTGCACACCACCGACGGCGCCGACCACGCCAACAGCCTCCGCCGCCAGGTGCTGGACATCGCGACCGAGACCGCCGGCGAGCACCTGGAGTCCACCGTGCGGATGTCCGGGGCCGTCGACAGCCTCGTCACCGGCGACCTGGCGCTCGACGTCGCCGCCGTCGTCCGCGAGGGGGTCAGCAACGCCGCCCGGCACGCCGGCGCCCGGCACGTCACCGTCACCCTGGACGTCGCCGACACCGTCATCGTCGAGGTCCGCGACGACGGCCGCGGCATCGACCCCACCGTGGCCTGCAGCGGCCTGCGCAACCTGGCAGAACGAGCCCGGCGGCGGGGCGGGGAGTCGGTGGTCCAGCCACTCCCCGAGGGCGGCACGCTGCTCCGCTGGCACGCCCCGCTGCCCTGACCGTCACGACACCTGGCGCACCCCGGGTCAGCCCTGGGACGCCGCCGGGCCGGGGCGCCGGAGCTCGGTGGCCAGGATCGCGGCCTGGGTCCGCCGCTCCAGCCCCAGCTTGGCCAGCAGGTGGGACACGTAGTTCTTGATCGTCTTCTCGGCCAGGAACATCCGCTCGCCGATCTGCCGGTTGGTCAGCCCCTCCCCGATCAGCTCCAGCACCGTGCGCTCCTGGTCGCTGAGCTTGGCCAGCGGGCCGCTGGGCTCGGCGGCCCGGCGCATCCGCTGCATGACCGCGGCCGCCGCGGCCGGGTCGAGCAGCGACCCACCTCCAGCCACCGTGCGCACGGCGCTGACCAGGTCCTGGCCGAGGATCTGCTTCAGCAGGTAGCCCGAGGCGCCGGCCATGATCGCCTCGAACAGCGCCTCGTCGTCGCTGTAGCTGGTCAGCATCACGGCCTTCAGGTCCGGCAGCCGGGACCGCAGTTCCCGGCAGACCGAGACGCCGTCACCGTCGGGCAGCCGCACGTCCAGGACGGCGACGTCCGGGCGCAGCGCCGGCACCCGGGCCAGCGCCTCGGCGGCGTTCTTCGCCTCACCGACGACCGTGATCCCCGGGTCGGTCTCCAGCACGTCCGCGACACCGCGCCGGACGATCTCGTGGTCGTCGAGCAGGAACACCCGGATGGGGCCGGACGCAGCGTCCGTGGTCACGCGGTACCTCGTGCTCTCCGCCGGTCTGGCGACGCGGCTGTGTCGTCGTTGCCGGCGCGCTCCGAGGCACGCCACACAGAGCGAATCTAGGCGGCCGAGCCGGTGACCGGTGCAGGACCAAGGTCCCGCAGGCCAGGGAGCGGACGACGCACCGGGACCAGCTCCCTGGGCTCAGCGGCCGGGCACTCCGCCGGTGCGATCGAGAGGGTCATCGCCGGCTCACGCGTCGGCCAGCGGTGCACCGGCGGCCACCAGCTGGACGTCGGTGGACGTGGGGGGCGCGACCTCCCGGACGGCCGCCGTCCGGGCGTGGCCGCGCTGCTCGCGGTGTGCGTACAGCTCCTGCCGGCTGGGCAGGGGGTGCCCGCCCCGACAGCACAGCGTGCCGACCTCGCCGACGAGCACCGGGCGCGGGCGTCCGGCCACCTCGAACCGGCCGGCGCGCTCGATGAGCCGGGTGTCGCACTCGGGGCAATGGAGGTTGTGCAAGGACAGGATCCACACGGAGACCATGCGCACACCCTGAGTGACGACACCGGGTCAGCGGTAGGCCGTGGACCGCGTGTCAGCGAACCGTCACAGGATCGCAAAACGGGATCATCGAGAGAGTCCCAGCAACGGCGCTCAGGCCGCCCGGTCCCCCGTCGCGCCGGTCTCCGCGCCGGCGACCCCGTCGAGGGCGGTCCACTGACCGATCTTGCTGCGTGGGATGACGCTGAGCGTGCCGTCGGTCTCCAGCACCACCGCAGCGATGTCGGCCAGGTCGCCGGAGCCGGTCGCGCGGACGGCCTGCCGGATCTCGTCCAGCGTCATCCGCTGATCCGCCAGCGCCTGCGGCAGCGGCTGACCCTCGCGGAACAGCAGCGTCGGCCGCGACGTCACGACGTTGCGCGCCCCGGACCAGTGCACCGAGACCCAGGCGACCAGCGCCTGGAGGCCGGCCAGCAGGGCCAGTGCCACCGCCCCCTCGGCCCAGGAGACGTCCGAGCTCATCAGGATGGTGGCCAGGGTCGAGCCGAGCGCCACCGTGACGACCAGGTCGTAGGCGTTCAGCTTGGCCAGCGTCCGCTTCCCCGACAACCGGAGGACGACGACGACGGTGACGTAGGCCGCGGCCCCCACCGCCAGGATCCGGCCCAGGTCCGCCCACGAGTCCCACCACATGACGCTCTCCTCTGTTCTGCTCGCCGGCTCGCCCGCTCCCCTCCTGCCGCCGGGCCAGCAGGAACGCACCAGCTGCGTCCGGTCGGTCCCGCTCCCCCTAGCCACGTCACTCCGGCCGGAAACGCACCGGGCGACGCCGGGCGGGTCAGCCCACCTCGGCGGGCCAGCTCCCGGCCAGCGCCTGGCGGACCTTCTGCCGCCACGCCCGGGTCTCGGACTCGGTGATCGCGGTGGAGGCCAGCGCCTGGTCGGCGACCGCGTCGACGTAGCCGCACACCAGGTCGTCGACGGAGCGTCCCTGCGCACGCCAGGCGAACTCCCGCAGCAGCCCCGCCAGCCGGCGGAGCACGGTGGGCTGCCCCTCGGCGAACTGCAGCGGCTCCTCGATCGTCAGCTGCAGCAGCTCCGGCAGCTCCCAGGGCGGCACGACCAGCCGGACCCGCTGCTCCTCGTCGCGGCAGGTGCGGGGCGCCAGGGGGGACTCGGCGAACCGCCCGAGCATCGCGGAGGCGTGCGAGAGGGCGTGCACCGCCGTCGTCGGGTCGTTGGTGCCCGGGGACAGCGCGCGGACGCAGATGTCGACGACCTTGCGCAGCCCGTAGGCGAGGTCCCGGTCCGGGGTCCGCTCGTAGTGCAGCTGGAAGCTCGAGTCCAGCGCCGCCTCCAGCGTCTCGGGGTCCGGGGTGCCACCGGGCGCCAGCGACCGGGCGTGGGCCACCGGCGTCCCCTCGACGACGGAGTCACCGATCCGCACGGCCAGGGTGACGACCACGCCGGCGTCGCGCGCCGCGGAGACGGCCGCCCCCTCGTCCACCCCGACGAGGAAGCCGCTGGACCGGGCCACCAGCGGCACCGGCGGGCCGGCACCAAGGTGCCCCACCGTGTCGCGAGCCGCACCGTCGGGCTCGTCGAGCTCCCGCGCGACGGTCTGAGTGGCCTCGTCGTGCACGTCCCGCAGCATCGTCTCCACCCGGAGCAGCCGGGAGAGGTGGCCCAGGAAGAGGACCAGCGCCAGCACGCTGCCGAGCGTCAGCAGGTAGGCGACCGTGATCGACAGCCGCGGCACGAAGGCGGTCTCGTCCTCGGTGGCGCTCTCGGTGCGCACCGTCCGCAGCACGGTGAGCGCGTAGACGAAGGTGAGCACGAGCTGGGCCAGCGTCAGCTGCACCGTGCGGTCGGTGGAGAAGGTCTGGAGCAGCCGGGGCGTGAACTGGCTGCTGCTCAGCTGCAGCGCGACGACGGTGAGCGAGAAGGTCACGCCGGTCACCGAGATCAGCGAGCCGGCGATCGCGGCCAGCAGGTCGCGCGCCGCGGACGCCCCGCCGCCGAAGGCGAAGGTCAACGGGTGCTCGCGGGTGGCCCAGTGCTGGTCCAGCTCCGGCAGCAGGACGCCGAGGGCGATGGCCAGCAGCACGCCCAGCGTCGGGATCGGCCACAGGGTGCCCCGGACCATGCCGACCAGCCGGCTCAGCAGCCCACCGCGAGGGGAGTCGGGATTCGACATGCCGGGAGTGTCGCCCACCGGCCTGTGCCGCGGCGCAGCGGCGGGCCGGTCAGCCCTCAGTCGGGTGAGCCGGGTCCTCCAGCTGCATGACCCGCCACAGACCGGTGCGGTGCAGGAGGTCCTCGGTGCGCCGGTTCACCCCGCGCAGGACGACGGCGCCGCCGCGGGCCCGGCAGGTGCGGTGTGCCCACAGGAAGCTGGCCACCGCGGTGCTGGAGAGCTGCCGGACGTCGGTGAGGTCCACGACCAGTCGGCGCGCGCCGGACAGCAGCGCGTCGTGCAGCAGCCAGCGCAGGTCCGCCAGCCCGTCGGCCAGCAGGTCGTCGGACAGCCGCACGACCACCTGCCCGTCCCGTCCGGGGCGGGCCGGGACCGCCGATGTCACGGGGGCGGCCTGGGCGGCCTCCGTGCCCGTCGGTGGACGGTGGACGGCGGTGACGGTCATCAGCAGTGCTCCCCGCGGCTCTGCGTGGTCGGGTGGACTCCTCCGAGGATGGGTGCCGCACCTTGCGATCCCCCGCTGGTTGGTTTGCGATCCTGTGACGGCTGCCCGGCCGACGCGGGTCGCGGACGGGAGATGGCAGCATGGGCCGCGTGTCGCCGCGTCTGCTGCTGGTCGAGGACGACGACCACATCCGCATGCCCCTGCGCTGGGCCCTCGAGGACGAGGGCTACGAGGTCGCCGAGGCGGCCAGCGGTGAGGACGCCTGCCGGCAGGTCGCGATCGCCGCCCCGGACCTGATGATCGTGGATCTGATGCTCGGGGCGATGGACGGCTACGCGGTGATCCGCGAGGTGCGGCGCGCCAACGACCTGCCGATCGTCGTGGTCAGCGCCCGGGCCGACACGCACGACATCGTGGCCGCGCTCGAGGCCGGCGCCGACGACTACGTGACCAAGCCGTTCCAGGTCAAGGAGATCACCGCCCGGCTGCGCGCCCTGCGTCGCCGGATCGGCGCGAGCTCGGGCGCCGACGAGCGACCGCAGGAGCTCGTCCTCGACGGCGACCCGGCGGCGCCGCTGGTGCTCCGCCCGGACCGGGGCACGGTGCACCGCGGCACCGAGCAGCTGCACCTGACGCTGACGGAGTTCCGGCTGCTGTGCGAGCTCGCCGCCTCGCCCGGCCGGGTGCTCAGCCGGCAGGCGCTGCTGGAGCGGGTGTGGGAGCACGGCTTCTTCGGCGACGAGCGGCTCGTGGACGTGCACGTGCGGCGGCTGCGCACCAAGGTCGAGCGGGACCCGGGCGCACCGACGCTGGTGGTGACCGTGCGGGGCCTGGGTTACCGGCTGGACCCGCAGTGAGGCTGGCGCTCGCGCCGAGGCGGCTGCGGGCGCGCATCGTGCTCGCCTTCGCCGTCGGCGCGCTGCTCGTCTCCGCCGTCCTGGTGGCCACCACGTTCGCGCTCGCCCGCAACTACCTGCTGGACCAGCGGGAGCGGGCCGTGACCCTGCGCGCGTTCGCCGATGCGAACGTGCTGGCCAGCCGGTTGTCGACGGCAGGAACCGAGGTCAGTGACGAACTCGACGACCTCTCCCCCTCCGGCGGCGCCGACGTCGTGGTGCGCAGCGACGGCGCCTGGTACTCCTCCCGGCTGGACGTCGGCGCCCGCGACGTCCCGGGTGCGCTGCAGGAACTGGTGGCCTCCGGGACGGCCGGCACCGCCCGGGTCAGCACCCCGAGCGGCCCGCACCTGGTGGTCGGCATCCCGATCGCCGCGGCCGGCGTCGAGTTCTACGAGGTCGCCCCGCTGGTCGAGCTGCAGACCGCGCTGCGCACGCTGGCCGCGGTGCTCGGCGCCGGCGCGCTGACGGCCACCGCGGCCGGCGCGGTCTTCGGGGGCTGGGCGAGCCGGCGCGTCGTCCAGCCCCTGGAGCAGGTGGCCGGGGCGGCGACCCGGATCGCCGGGGGCGAGCTGGACATCCGGCTGCCCCCCACCGAGGACCCCGACCTGCTCGCGATCGTCGCCAGCTTCAACAGCATGGTCGACGCGCTGGCGTCCCGGATCGAACGGGACACCCGGTTCGTCGGGGACGTCAGCCACGAGCTGCGCAGCCCGCTGACCAGCCTGGTCACCAGCGTCGAGGTGCTCGGCGCCCGGCGAGAGGAGCTCTCACCCCGCGGTCAGCAGGCGCTGACCCTGATCCAGGAGGAGCTCGGCCGGTTCCGCCGGATGCTCGACGACCTGCTGGAACTCGCCCGGGTGGACGGTGACCCCGTGTCGGCGTCGGCTGAGCCGGTCTCGCTGGCCGCGCTGGTCCGCGAGGTCCTGGCGCACCGCGGCGGGCCGGAGGTGGTGCTCTCCGCCGACCCCGACGAGGAGACGGTCGTGCAGGGCGACAAGAACCGGCTGGAGCGGGCCGTGACCAATCTGCTGGACAACGCCGACCGGCACGGCGGCGGCGCGGCGGCGGTACGGGTGGAACGCCGCGAGGGCTCGGTGGTC
This sequence comes from Modestobacter sp. VKM Ac-2985, assembly GCF_026967925.1. Classification (GTDB taxonomy): domain Bacteria; phylum Actinomycetota; class Actinomycetes; order Mycobacteriales; family Geodermatophilaceae; genus Modestobacter. The sequence goes on from NZ_JAPVBI010000003.1 coordinate 404,371, forward strand.
GTGATGGTCGACGACGCCGGGCCGGGCGTCCCCCTCGTCGAGCGGGAGCGGGTGTTCGAACGGTTCGCCCGGGGCCCGCGGGCAGCCCGCGGATCGCTGCCCGGCGCCGGCCTCGGGCTGGCGATCGTGGAGGAGACCGCGACCGGGCACGGCGGCGGTGCCTGGTGCGCCGAGAGCCCGTTCGGCGGGGCCCGCTTCACCCTCTCCCTCCCGGGCGCACCGCGGTGACCGGCCGCTCCCCAACCCGCTGGGCCGGTCCACTGCTGCTGGCCGGGGCGCTCGTCGGCTGCGGCATCCCGACAGGGGGTGCGCCAGACCCGATCCCCACTTCTCAGGTCCCCTACGACCTCGCCTCCCCCAGTCCGACCGCTTCCGGCGTTCCCTCCACCTCCGCCCTGGTGGACGAGCCCCGGGTGTACCTGGTGGCCGAGGACGGCGCCGTCGTCCCCCGCGGCCGGTCCCTCGACGCCGGGGCGCTGAGCGACCGGCTCGACCAGCTGCTCGACGAGCTGGCGACCGGGCCGACGAGGAGCGAGCTGACCGACCGCCTGTCCACCGCACTGCGGCCGGAGACGTCGCTGGTGGTCGACGAGCTGTCCGGCGAGACGGTGACGATCGACCTGGGCGGCGACGCCGAGGCGCCGGCGGGCCAGGAGAGCCGCCGGGCCGTCGCGCAGATCGTGCTGACCGCCACCAGCCTGCCGGAGGTCGAGGAGGTGCTGCTCACCCGGGACGGGCAACCCGTCGACGCGCCGCTGCCCTCGGGTGAGCTGACGTCACAGCCCCTGTCGGCCGCTGACTACGAGCCCTTGCTGCTGCCCACGGCGTCGCCGACGTCCTGAGCGGCCCATGACACCCCGGCCGCCGACCTCCTCGGCGAGGGAGGCGGGCTCCAGCGGCCCCTCACCCCCGTCGCGGGCCCGGCCCGGCAACCGCCCGTCGTCGCAGGGTGTGTGAGGGTGGCGGTTATGCACCTGCTGCTGGAGTACACGCTGGCCGAGGACTACCTCGAGCGCCGGGCGGCGCTGCGGGCCGACCACCTGGCGCTGGCCCAGGAGGCCCACGACCGCGGTGAGCTGCTGCTGGCCGGCGCGCTGCCGGACCCGTTCGACCGGGCGGTGCTGGTCTGGACGGCGCCCCAGGAGGCGGTCGAGCGGTTCGTCGCGGCCGACCCGTACGTCGTGCACGGGCTGGTGACCGGGTGGACCATCCGGCCCTGGAACGTGGTCGTCGGGGGCTGACCCCGGTCAGGGCAGCTGCGCCGTCGTCGTCACCCGGGCCGACCCGGGCCGTTCACGGCGTCCTCACGGAACGGTCACAGGGACGCCGGGCGACGGCTGCCTCGCCGCGACACGGTCAGCCGTCCTGCTCCGCCGCCCGTCCCAGGGAGAGCCCCCGTGCGCCGACCGTCCCGCCGTGCCGCCCTGACCCTCACCGCCGTTGGTCTGCTGACCGCCGTCGCCGTCCCGGCGTTCGCGTTCGCCGGCCCCACCTCCCCCGTGCCGCAGGGCAACGGGAACCAGCAGGCCGAACTCGTCGGCCGTTCCGTGCTGCCGTCGGCCACCTTCGGGGAGCAGGTCCCCTCCGGTGCGCTGGCCGGCCCCGCGAACGGCGTGACCACGCCGTTCGCCGCCCAGCCGATCCAGGGCTTCTCCGGCCTGCTGGCCGACGGCGACGACTGGCTGGTGCTGGAGGACAACGGCTTCGGCACGAAGGCCAACAGCGCCGACTTCCTGCTGCGCGTGGTCCGGCTGCACATCGACACGAACACCCAGCAGACCACCGTGCTCGACGGCGGGTTCGGCCTCTCCGACCCCGATCGCGAGCTGCCGTTCCCGCTGACCCGCAGCGACCGCCGCCTCACCGGCGCCGACCTGGACCCGGAGTCGTTCCAGCGGATGCCCGACGGCACCTTCTGGATCGGCGAGGAGTTCGGCCCCAGCCTGGTGCACGTGGACGCGCGCGGCCGGGTGCTCGCCGCGCCGGTGCTGCCCGACGGCGTCCGCTCCCCGGAGTCGTGGGACCTGGACGGTGCCGCCCCGACGCTCGGCGGCAGCAAGGGCTTCGAGGGCATGGCGCTCGGCGTCGACGGCCACACCGTCTACCCGATGCTGGAGGGCGCGGTCGCCGGTGACGACCCGGCCACCCGCCGGATCTACTCCTTCGACACCAACCGCGGGACGTACACCGGGCTGAAGGCGAAGGTGCGGTTCGAGGTGCCGGGCAACGCCCTCGGCGACATGGTCGCGCTGGACCAGAACCGCTTCCTCATCGTGGAGCGGGACAACGCGCAGGGCCCGGCCTCGCAGCTCAAGGCCGTCTACCTGGTCGACACCCGGGACATCGACCGGGACGGCTACGCCGACAAGCGGCTGCTGGCCAACCTGATGGCCATCCCGGACCCGCAGGGCGTCGGCGGCACCGCCGGCGGGTTCTTCACGTTCCCGTTCGTCACCATCGAGCAGATCGCCGTCCTCGACGACCACCACATCATCGTCGGCAACGACAACAACTACCCGGGCTCGGCCGGGCGCACCCCGGGCGTGCCCGACGACAACGAGCACGTCGTGATCCAGGTGGACGAGGACCTGCAGGTCGACCCGGCCCTGGCCGCGATCGCCCGGCGCGGCAGCCGCTGACCCCCGCGCCGTCCGGTCCCGGTGTCCCGGGGCCGGACGGCGCCGGTTCACCCCGCCGGCAGGACCTTGCCCGGGTTCATCAGCCCGGCCGGGTCGAGCAGGGTCTTCACCCCGCGCATCAGCTCCAGCTCCAGCGGGTCCTCGTAGTCGGTGAGGAAGTCGCGCTTGGCCACCCCGATGCCGTGCTCGGCGCTGATGCTGCCGGCGAAGGACGCCGTCGAGTCGTAGACCACCCGGGCCAGCTCGTCGGCCCGGGCGCGGAAGGCCTCGTCGTCGGAGCCCACCGGCTTGCTCAGGTTGTAGTGCAGGTTGCCGTCGCCGACGTGCCCGTAGGCGACCACCCGGATGCCCGGGAGCGCGGCGGCCAGTGCCCGGTCGGTCTGCTCGACGAAGGCCGGGATCCGGCTGACCGGCACGGTGACGTCGTGCTTGAGGCTCGGGCCCTCGGAGTTCTGCGCCTCAGAGATCCCCTCCCGCAGCGCCCACAGCGCCGCGACCTGCGCCGAGCCCGAGGCGATGACCGCGTCGTGGACGAGCTCCCGGTCGAACGCCTCCCCCAGCGCGGTCTCCACGACCTCGGCCAGGCCGGCGTCGGGCAGGGTGTCGCTCAGCTCCACCAGCGCGTACCAGGGGTGCGGCTGCCCGAACGGGTCGCGGACCCCGGCCGCGTGTGCGAGCACGAAGTCCACGCTCTGCCGGCTCATCAGTTCGAACCCGGTCAGCCGGTCCCCGGCCAGGGCCCGCACGACCTCGATCAGCTCGACCGCCGCGGCCGGGTCCGGCAGCGCCACCCAGGCGGTGGCCCGGCTGCGGACGGCGGGGAAGAGCTTCAGCACGGCGGCGGTGATGACCCCGAGGGTGCCCTCCGCGCCGACGAACAGGTGCTTGAGGTCGTAGCCGGTGTTGTCCTTGCGCAGGCCGCGCAGCCCGTGCCAGACCCGGCCGCCGGGCAGCACGACCTCCAGGCCGAGCACGAGGTCGCGCATCGTCCCGTAGCGCAGCACGGCCGTGCCGCCGGCGTTGGTGGCCAGGTTGCCGCCGATCGTGGCGCTGCCCTCCGCGCCCAGCGACAGTGGGAACAGCCGGCCCGCGGCGGCCGCGGCCTCCTGCACCGACTGCAGGACGGCGCCGGCCTCCACGGTGATCGTCTGGTTGGCCGGGTCGAGCTCCCGCACCCGCCGCATCCGGCTGAGCGAGAGCACCACCTGCCGGCCGGTGGAGTCGGGCACCGCCCCGCCGCACAGGCCGGTGTTGCCGCCCTGCGGCACGACGGCGACCCCGGCGTCCCGGCACAGCCGGACCACCGCGGCCACCTCCTCGGTGCTGCCCGGTCGCACCACGGCGGCCGCCGCTCCGCTGTAGGCGCCCCGCCAGTCGGTGAGGTAGCTGCGCAGCTGGTCGGCGTCGGTGACCAGCCCGGCCGGCCCGACGGCGGCGCGCAGCGCGGGGAGCAGGGCGTCGGTGGCGGTCACGCCGGGCCGCCTGTCGGGGTCAGCTGCAGCACCGCACGGGCGTGGTCCACGGTGGCGGCGAGCCGTGCGGCGTCCCAGCCGCGGACGGTGGCCTCGGAGGGGGCCAGGTCGTCCAGCCGGGGCGCCCACCCGGCCATCCGGCCCGGGAAGCTGGCCGCCAGCACGTCGACCATCGTGGCCGCGGCGGTCGAGGCGCCCGGCGAGGCGCCGAGCAGCGCGGCCAGTGAACCGCCGGCGGAGGTGAGCAGCTCGGTGCCGAAGCCGACCATGCTGCCCCGGCCGTCGGCGGTCTTCAGCACCTGCACCCGCTGGCCGGCGGTGATCAGCTCCCAGTCCTCGGCGCGCACCGACGGCACGAACTCCGCCAGCGCCGCGACCTTGTCCTCACCGGTCTGCCGCAGCTGGCGCACCAGGTAGGCCATCAGGCTGCGGTTGTCGCGGGCGGCGGCCAGCAGGGTCGGGAGGTTGCCCCGCCGCACCGACCGCACCAGGTCGGTGAGCCGGCCCTGGGTCAGGAACCGCGGGGAGAAGGCGGCGAACGGGCCGAACACCAGGTGCTCGCGGCCCTCCACGACCCGGCGGTCCAGGTGCGGCACCGAGATCGGCGGTGCACCGGGCGCCGCGTGGCCGTAGAGCTTGGCGGCGTGCGCGGCCACCAGCTCGGGGCGGTCGGTGCGCAGGAACTGGCCGCTGATCGGGAAGACGCCGTGGCTGCGCACCTCGGGCACCCGGGCCGACTGCAGCAGCGGCAGCGTGCCCCCACCGGCGCCCACGAAGACGTAGGGCGTGCTCAGCTGCCGCCGGGCGCCGGTGCCGCGGTCCCGGACGTCGACGTGCCACCGCCCGCCGTGCCGGCGCAGCGCGCGCACCTCCTGCCCGAACCGAACGTCGGCGCCGCGGCCGGCGAGCACGTCCAGCAGCCGGCGGGTGAGCACCCCGAAGTCGACGTCGGTGCCCTGCGCCGAGCGGGTGGCCGCCACCGGCTCACCGGCCGGGCGCCGGTCGAACACCAGCGGCAGCCACCGGGCGAGCACCGCGGGGTCGTCGGAGAACTCCTGACCGGCGAAGAGCGGGTGGTCCCGCAGCGCCTCCCAGCGGGCGCGCAGGTAGGCCACCCCGTCGGCGCCCCGGCCGAAGCCCATGTGCGGCACCGAGCGGATGAAGTCCCCCGGCGCGCCCAGCAGCCCGCGCTCGACCAGCTGCGCCCACAGCTGCAGCGAGGTGAGGAACTGCTCGCCGATCTGCACCGCGCTGGTCACGTCCACCGTGCCGTCGGGCCGGCGGGGCGTGTAGTTGAACTCGCAGAGCCCGGCGTGCCCGGTGCCGGCGTTGTTCCAGGCGCTGGAGCTCTCCAGCCCGGCGGCGTCCAGCCGCTCGACGACGCTGATCGTCCAGTCCGGTTCCAGCTCGCTGAGCAGCACCCCCAGCGTCGCGCTCATCACCCCGCCGCCGATCAGGACGACGTCCCGCTCCTCCGCCGTGCTCGTCATGCCCGCTCCCCTCGTCCGTGTCCCGCCGTCTCCGCCGTTCCCCTCAGCCCAGGACCACCGCGACCCCCACCAGCACCGGGACCGACAGCACCGTGGTCAGCAGGACGACGTCGCGGGCCAGCCCGGTGCCGCGGTCGTAGGCGGTGGCGTAGACGAACACGTTCTGCGCGGTGGGCAGGGCGGAGGTGAGGGTGACCGCGAGCAACGGCACCCCGGACAGGTCCACCACCCACCGGCCCACCAGGTAGGCCGCCGCCGGCTGGGCGAGGGTCTTGAGCACGACCGCCAGCCAGACCTGGCCGCGCCCGTCGCCGGTGGCCGGGCGGGGCGCACCGCGCAGGCCGGAGCCGAAGGCGAGCAGCGCGGCCGGGACCGCGAGCGCCGCGAGCAGCTCGACCGGCCGCAGCACCACCGACGGCAGCCGCAGCCCGGTCTCGGCCAGCAGCAGCCCGAGCACGCAGCCGAGCACCACCGGGGTGCGCACCGGCTGGGTGATCACCCGCCAGCGCGAGGGGGCCGCCTCGGTGGCCCCGCGGGACCCGGCCAGCACCGACAGCCCGACCGGGGCCATCACCAGCACCTGGAACAGCAGCACCGGGGCGACGTAGGAGGCGTCGCCCAGCACGTAGACCGCGATCGGTATGCCCAGGTTGCCCGCGTTGACGTAGCCGGACGCCAGCGCGCCGGTGGTCAGCTGCGCCGGGGCCAGCCGCCACCACCACCGGGCCAGCCCGGTGTAGAGCAGCGCGACGAGCAGGGCGCTGCCGCCGGTGGCCACCAGCGCGGAGGTCAGCAGCGTGGCCGGGTCGGCGTCGGCCAGGGTGAGCAGCAGCAGCGCCGGGGTGGCCACGTAGTAGGACAGCCGGGAGAGCACCCCGGTCGCGCCCGCCCCCAGGACGCCGGTGCGCGCGGTGACCCAGCCGACGCCGATGACCGCGGCGAGGGCGGCGAACCCGCCCAGCACCGCGGTCACCGGGCGGCGGCCGTCACCGGGTCGCGGCCGACACCGCGGTCACCCACTGCGCCACCGCGGTCTCCGGGGCCTGGGGCAGGAAGAGGCTGGGCTCGGTGAGCTCCAGCTCCAGCACCACCGGGCGGCCGGCGTCGTCGGTGACCAGGTCGATCCGGGCGTACAGCGGCGGTTCGGTGCCCGGGACCGAGCTCGGGACGAGGTCCGGGACGGCGTCGAGGACCGCCTGGGCGACCGCCCGCTGCGCCGGGGTCGGGTCGACCGCGCGCAGGTCACCGCGGCTGTCCCGGTCCTGGCGCACGCCCTCCCCGCGCTGCAGCAGCGGCCCCTTGCGCACGGCGTGGGTGAACCGGCCGCCGAGGAAGAGCATCGCGGTCTCCCCGGCGTCGTCCACGCTGGCCAGGTAGGGCTGCACCATCGCCGTCCGGCCGGCGGCGGTGAGCTCGGCGACGTGCCCGAGCGCCGCCGCCGGGTCGGTCCAGCGGGCGGTGTCCCGGGAGCCGGCCGAGATCGACGGCTTGACCACCCACTCCCCCGCGTCGGGCAGCTGCCCGGCCTCGGTGGGGCCCCAGACGGTGGGCACCACGGGGAGGCCGGCGCCGGCCAGGTCGCGCAGGTGGGTCTTGTCGGTGTTCCAGGCCAGCACCGGCGCCGGGTTCCGCAGCCGGGGCACCGACTCCGCCCAGCCGAGGAACTCGGCGCGGCGCCAGGCGTAGTCCCAGCAGGACCGGACGACGGCCAGGTCGAGCCCGGCCCAGTCGACGTCCGGGTCGTCCCAGCGCACCAGGTCGACGGCCAGCCCGGCGTCCCGCAGCGCCGACGCCGCGATCGGCAGGTCCGGGTCGACCCGCAGCCCCCGCTCGCTGCTGACCAGCGCGACCCGGGCGCTCACGCCGGCAGCTGCAGGACGCCGTCCACCCGGCGCGGGATGCCGGTGAAGCCGTCGGTGAGCTCGGCGGGGAGCACCTCGGCCGGGGCGCCCTGCCAGGTGACCGGGCGCAGGAACCGGCGGATCGCCGAGGTGCCGACCGAGGTGTGCTGGGAGTTCGTCGACGGCCAGGGGCCACCGTGGTGCTGGGCCCAGGAGACGGCGACCCCGGTCGGGTAGGCGTCGTAGACGATCCGGCCGGCCCGGGTGCGCAGCTCCTGGGAGACGGTCAGCGGCAGCTGCGTCTCCCCCGCCCCGCGGAGCACCGTGGCGGTGAGCGAGGAGGGCATCTTCCCCAGCGCGGCGAAGAGCTCCGGCTCGCCGTCGTACCGGACCACCACGGTCACCGGTCCGAAGACCTCCTCGGTGACCTGCTCGGGCAGCTGCGCGGCCGAGGTGGTGAGCAGCAGCGGCGTCGCGGCGAACCCGGTGCCGTCGACCTCGGTGCCGCGGGCGACGGCGGTGACGCCGGGTGCACCGGCGATGGCGGCGGACAGCTTCCCGAAGGACGCCGCGATCCCCTCGTTGAGCAGCACCTGGGGGCTGCTGCCGCGGACCGCCTCGGCCATCGCGTCCACGACCTGGTCGCCCTCGGCGCCGGCGGGCACCAGCACCAGGCCGGGCTTGGTGCAGAACTGCCCGGCGCCCAGGGTGAAGGAGCCGACCAGTTCCGTGCCCAGCTGGGTGGCGCGCTCGGCGGCGGCCTGCGGGGTGACCACGACGGGGTTGAGGCTGCTCAGCTCGCCGAAGAACGGGATCGGGTCGGGCCGCTGCTCGATGATCTGCAGCAGCGCGCGGCCGCCGTTCACCGACCCGGTGAAGCCGACCGCGCGGATCGCCGGGTGGGCGACCAGGTCGGCGCCGGCCTGCAGGCCGTGCACCAGGCCGAGGGTCCCCTCGGGGGCGCCGGCCGCGCGGGCCGCCTCGACCAGCACCTCGAACACCAGCTGCGAGGTGGCCGGGTGCGAGCCGTGCGCCTTCACGACGACCGGGCAGCCGGCGGCCAGCGCGGAGGCGGTGTCCCCGCCGGGCACGGAGAACGCCAGCGGGAAGTTGCTGGCCCCGAAGACCGCGACCGGGCCGATCGGCAGCAGCATCCGGCGCAGGTCCGGGCGCGGGCCCATCGGGGTGTCGCCGGGGTGGTCGATCGTCGCCTCGAGGTAGCTGCCCTCGGCGAGCACCTCGGCGAACAGCCGCAGCTGGTAGGCGGTGCGGGTCAGCTCACCGTTCAGCCGGGTGGTGCCCAGGGCGGTCTCCCGGTCGGCGACGGCGACGACGTCCTCCCGTCGGGCCTCCAGGGCGTCGGCCAGGGCGCGCAGCAGCGCCGCCCGGCCGTCGCGGCCGAGCTCTTCGAGCCCGGACGCGGCGGCCAGCGCCGCCTCGCAGAGCCGGGCGACCTCGGCCGTGCTGGTCTCCGGGGCGACGACCTCGGCCGTCTCTCCGGTGCGCGGGTCGATGCTGACGACGTCGCTCATGTCGGGACTCCTCTTCGTGGACGGGTTCAGCGGGGCGCGTCGACGTGGACGCGGTCCACGGTCCAGGCGCGCGCCTGCTCGGTCAGGGTGACACCGAGACCGGGGCGGTCGGACAGGTGCATCCGGCCGTCGCGGGTCTCCAGCCGCTCGTTGAACAGCGGGTGCAGCCAGTCGAAGTGCTCGACCCACGGCTCGTGCGGGTAGGCCGCGGCCAGGTGGACGTGGATCTCCATGGCGAAGTGCGGTGCGATCTGCAGGTTCGCCTCGTCGGCGAGCGCGGACAGCTTGAGGAACTGGGTGATGCCGCCGATCCGCGGGGCGTCGGGCTGCAGGATGTCGACCGAGCCGGCCCGGATGAGCTCGCGGTGCTCGGCGACGGAGGTGAGCATCTCGCCGGTGGCGATCGCGGTGTCCAGCGAGCGGGCCAGCTGGGCGTGACCCTCGGCGTCGTAGGCGTCCAGCGGCTCCTCGATCCAGACCAGGTCGAACTCCTCCAGCCGGCGGCTGACCCGCATGGCTGTGGGCCGGTCCCACTGCTGGTTGGCGTCGACCATGAAGGGGACGCCGTCCCCGAGGTGCTCGCGGACGGCGCGCACCCGGCGCAGGTCCTCCGCGGAGTCGGGCAGGCCGACCTTGATCTTGATGCCGCCGACGCCGCTCTCCAGCGTGCGGGTGGCGTTCTCGTTGACCTGCTCGATCGTCTCGTGCAGGAAGCCGCCCGAGGTGTTGTAGCAGCGCACCGAGTCCCGGTGGGCCCCCAGCAGCTTGGCCAGCGGCAGCCCGGCGCGCTTGGCCTTGAGGTCCCACAGCGCGACGTCGAAGGCCGCGATCGCCTGGGTGGAGGCACCGCTGCGGCCCACCGAGGCACCGGCCCAGACCAGCTTGGTCCACAGCCGGGCGATGTCGCTGGGGTCCTCCCCGATCAGGTCCGGGGCGATCTCCCGGGCGTGCGCGAACTGCGCCGGCCCACCAGCCCGCTTGGAGTAGCTGAAGCCGACGCCCTCGAGCCCGGCCTCGGTGCGGATCTCGGCGAAGAGGAAGGCCACCTCGGTCATCGGCCGCTGCCGGCCGGTGAACACCTTGGCGTCGCTGATCGGGTTGGGCAGCGGCAGCGTGACCGAGGAGAGCGTGACCTCCGAGATCCGGTCGAGCACGGCGGGGGCCGGCGTCGGGGCGAGAGCGGTCGTGGTCATCGGGAGCTCCAAGGGGGGTCAGCGGACCAGGCAGGGGCGCTTGGGGTCGAAGCGCCACTCGGGGACGAGGTACTGCATGGCGACCGCGTCGTCCCGGGCGCCGAGGCCGTGCTCGCGGTAGAGCTCGTGCGCCGCGGCCAGGGCGTCCCGGTCCAGCTCGACGCCGAGCCCGGGCGCGGTGGGGACGGCGATCTGCCCGTCCCGGATCTGCAGCGGCGACCGGGTGAGCGCCTGACCGTCCTGCCAGATCCAGTGGGTGTCCAGCGCGGTGATCTCCCCCGGTGCGGCAGCGCCGACCTGGGTGAACATCGCCAGCGAGATGTCGAAGTGGTTGTTGGAGTGCGAGCCCCAGGTCAGGCCGAAGTCGGCGCACAGCTGGGCCACCCGCACCGACCCGCGCATGGTCCAGAAGTGCGGGTCGGCCAGCGGGATGTCCACGGCGTGCGACCGGACGGCGTGGGCCATCTGCCGCCAGTCGGTGGCGATCATGTTGGTGGCCGTCGGCAGCCCCGTGGTCTGCCGGAACTCCGCCATGACCTCCCGCCCGGAGAAGCCGCCCTCGGCCCCGACCGGGTCCTCGGCGTAGGCGAGCACCCCGTGCAGGTCGCCGAGCAGCCGGACGGCGTCGGCGAGCAGCCAGCCCCCGTTGGGGTCCAGCGTGATCCGGGCGTCGGGGAAGCGCTGCGCCAGCGCCCGGACGGCGGCGACCTCCTGCTCGCCGGCGAGCACCCCGCCCTTCAGCTTGAAGTCGGCGAAGCCGTAGCGGGCCTGGGCCGCCTCGGCCAGGGCGACGACCGACTCGGGGGTGAGCGCGGGCTCCCGGCGCAGCCGCTCCCAGTCGTCGGCGGGGGCAGCCTCGGCGACGTAGGGCAGGTCGGTCGCCGTCCGGTCCCCGACGTAGAACAGGTAGCCCAGCATCGGCACGGCGTCGCGCTGCTGCCCCTCGCCCAGCAGCTCGGCGACCGGCACCCCGAGGTGCTGCCCGAGCAGGTCCAGCAATGCGGACTCCAGCCCGGTCACCGCGTGGATCGTCGTCCGGAGGTCGAAGGTCTGCAGACCGCGGCCGCCGGCGTCCCGGTCGGCGAAGGTGTCCGCGACCGAGCGCAGCAGCCGGCCGAAGGCGGCCACCGGCTGCCCGACGAGCAGCGGGCCGGCGTCGGCGACCGTCCGGCGGATCTCCTCGCCGCCGGGCACCTCGCCGACGCCCTCGCGGCCCGCGCTGTCGGTGACGATCACGATGTTGCGGGTGAAGAACGGGCCGTGCGCGCCGCTGAGGTTCAGCAGCATGCTGTCGTGCCCCGCGACGGGCACCACCTCGACGCGGGCGACGGTCGGCACCTCCACGCGGGCGACAGAGGGCGCAGTGCCGGTCATCGGGTTCCTCTCAGCAGACGGCGGGCAGCGGGTCCAGGAGACCTGGTTCAGGAGATCTTGGAGACCAACGTGGTCAGCTCGCCGAGCTCGGCCTCGGTCAGGTCGGTGAGCGGCGGGCGCACCCGGCCGCCGTCCCGGCCCACCGCGGTGAGACCGGCCTTCACGATCGAGACCGCGTAGCCGCGGGCCCGGTCGCGGACGTCGAGGTACGGGAGGACGAAGTCGTTGAGCATCCCGTACACCGCCACCCGGTCCTGGGCGCGGACGGCCGCGTAGAACCGGAGCGCGAACTCGGGCACGAAGTTGTACAGCGCCGAGGAGTACGTGCTCACCCCCAGCTGAAGCAGCGGGAGCGCGAACGTCTCGGCGGTGGGGAGGCCACCGACGTAGATGAGCCGGTCGCCGACCTTGGCGTAGGTGCGGGTCATCTGCTCGATGTCGCCGACGCCGTCCTTGAGCCCGATCAGGTTGGGGTTCCGGTCGGCGAGCTCGGCGACGGCGCCGTCGGTGAGCACGGCGTTGGCCCGGCTGTAGACCACCACGCCGAGGTCGGTGGCCCGGCAGACGGCGCTGACGTGCTCGACCAGGCCGGCCTGGCTGGCCTCGGTGAGGTAGGGCGGGAAGAGCAGCAGGCCGTCGGCGCCGGCGGCCTGGGCGGCCTGGGCCTGGGCCACGGACACGGCGGTCCCGCCGGTGGCCGGGGCGATGACGGGCACCCGGCCGGCGATCTCGTCGACGGCGACCCGGACGACGCGGTCGATCTCGGCGGGGGTGAGCGAGAAGCCCTCCCCGGTGCCGCCGGCGGCGAAGAGGCCGGCCACGTCGAAGCTCGACTGCCAGGCCAGGTGCTCGCGGTAGCGGGGTTCGTCGAACTGCAGCTCGGCGTCGAAGTGGGTGACCGGGAACGACAGCAGGCCGGACTTCAGCCGGTCGGCGAGAGCATCCGGGGGCAGCAACGTCACAGCTCGTGTCCTTGGGGTCGACGGGTCCGCGCACTGGTCGACCGGAGGTCGTGGGCGGTGGTCGACGTCACCCTAGGAACGGCCCGCGATGCCTGTCCAAGAGCAGTTCCGCATCACTCGATGCACGCAGGGCATCATGAAAGCGCTTGCCCGTCCGCCAGTACGGCCAGCGCCCGCCACAGCGCCGGGTTCTTCGACTCCCGTGCCCAGAGCAGGTGCAGCTCCACCGGCTCGGGCACCGGGGTCTCCAGGCGCACCAGCCCGACCCCTGCGATGGTCAGCCCGGCGGCCGACTCCGGGACGAAGGCGACCCCCCGGCCGGCGGCGACGAGCCAGAGCATGGTGAGCACCTGGCTGACGGTGTGCACCGCGTTCTCCGAGGCCATCGGCACGAACCCGACCACCAGGTCGTAGAAGTACCGCGCCTGGGTCGGCGAGTGCATCACCACCGGCTCACCGGCCAGGTCGGCCGCCACCACCGGCCGGTCCAGTGCCAGCAGCCGGTGCCCGAGCGGGGCGGCGACCAGCAGGGACTCGCGGTGCAGCAGCCGGGAACCGAACCGCTCGGCGTCGAACGGCGGCCGGGCCAGTCCGAGGTCGATCTCCTCCGCCAGCAGGCCGGCCACCTGCTCCCGGGTCACCATCTCGGCGAGGTCGACGTCCACGTCGGGCAGCGCGGCGCCGAGGTCGTCGAGCAGCCGGCCGAGCACGCCGTAGGCGGACGCCGCGGTGAAGCCGATCCGGAGCACGCCACTGGACCCGGAGGAGACCCGGCGCGCCAGCTCCGGCGCCCCGTCGGCGAGGGTGAGCAGCCGGCGCGCCTCGACCAGGAAGACCTCGCCGGCAGCGGTGAGCTCGACCCGCCGGTTGTCCCGCTCGAGCAGCTGGGCACCGACCACCCGCTCCAGCTTCTGGATCTGCCGGCTGAGCGGGGGCTGGGTCATCGAGAGCCGCTCGGCCGCGCGACCGAAGTGCAGCTCCTCGGCGACGGCGACGAAACCACGGAGTTGCTCCAGGGTGAACGCCATGCAGTCAAGGTATCAATCAATGCCGCAATGGATTTGGACAGGCATGAGCGGCCGTTCCTACGCTTCGGTCATCCCGCGTTCGTGACGGCACTCACAGCGCCCCCGGCCGGACCGACGGCTTCTCGAAGAGGAGAACCACCATGACCACGAACCACCGCGCCCGTCGCTGGGCACTGTCCGGAGCCGGACTCACCCTGGCGCTCTCCCTCGCCGCCTGCGGCGGGAACGTCGGCGGCGGCGGGTCGGACTCCGGGGAGGAGTTCCCCGGCGGCGACCCGATCACCATCCTGGTGGGCCAGGACCCCGGCGGCAGCACCGACCTGATCGCCCGCGCGGCCGCCGACGGCCTCTCCGACGAGCTCGGCGTCCCGGTCACCGTGGAGAACCAGCCCGGCGCCAACGGCGCCCTGGCCGCGCAGTCGCTGGCCGGCGAGGAGCCGGACGGCCACACGCTCATGGTCTACAACGGCAGCCTGGCCTACATCACGCCGCTCGCGGTGGACGAGGGCGCGGTGCCCGACATCGCCGACTTCGACATCGTCACCGGCCTCTCCCTCGACGACTACGTCCTGGTGACCGCGCCCAGCTCGGGCCTCGCCACGGTCGAGGACCTGGCCGCCGCCGGTCGCGCGATCACCTTCGGCACCACCGGCGTGGGCACCGGCAGCCAGCTGTCCCAGGAGCTGCTCTTCGCCCAGGCCGACATCGACGCCACCGCCGTCCCGTTCGACGGCGGGTCGCCCACGCTGACCGCCGTGCTCGGCGGGCAGGTGGACGTCGGCTCCGTCCAGCTCGGTGAGGCCATCGAGCAGATCGAGTCCGGCGCCCTCACCCCGATCGTGACCTTCGCCGAGGAGCGTCCGAGCTACCTGCCCGACACCCCCACCGCGGTCGAGGCCGGCTACGACGTGCCGGTGCAGCAGTCGCGCGCCGTGTTCGCCCCGCAGGGCCTGCCGGACGACGTCATGCAGACGCTGCGCGACGGCTTCGAGGCCGCGTTCGGGACGGAGGGCTACCAGCAGCTCAACGAGGACAACCTGCTCACCCCCCTCGAGGTCGACGGTGAGGAGATCCGGGAGCGGTGGACCGAGAACCTGGACAACTACCGTGCCGTGGTCGAGGAGTACGGCATCAACCTCGGTGGAGATGCGTGATCCTCGGAACCCCGATGGTCATCGGGACGCGTCCGGCGTCCCGATGACCCCGAGCAGGAGCGAGGAGCAGTCGTGAGCTCTGCGCACAACGGGTCGCACACCCCGGCGAGCCCCGGCAGCCACACGGCCGCCGGGGCCAGCCCCCCGGGGGACGTGACGCCCCGACCGACCGACACCGCCCCGGCGACGACCGACACCCCCGAGACGCTGCACGGCCTCGAGGACCTGGCGCAGGAGGTCGAGGAGGAGGCGGAGCACCGCCCGCCACCGGCCGGCCCGGCCACCAACATGGTGGTGGCCGCACTCGTCGTCGTCCTGGGGGCGGCCACCGTCGTCGGCGCCCTGGCGCTCGGCGCTGGCACCGCCCGCACCCCGGGGCCGGGCCTCTGGCCGCTGCTCCTCGGCCTCCTGCTGGTCGTGCTGGGCATCGGCCTGGTGGCCACCGCCCGCAGGACCACCGACACCGAGCAGTTCACGAGGTCCTCCTGGCTGGTCCTCGCCGGGCTGGCCACGATGCTGGTCTTCGTCGCCCTCATCGGCACGATCGGCTTCGAGATCCCCGCCGCGCTGCTGGCCTTCGTCTGGCTGCGCTTCCTCGGCGGCGAGAGCTGGCGGACCTCGGCGATCGTGAGCATCGCCGTGGTGGTCGCGTTCTACCTCGTCTTCGTGGCGGCCCTCTCGGTCCCCATCCCGCACCTCTTCTGAGGAGAGTCCGTTGGACCTCGCCCCGGTGCTCGACGGTTTCACCGTCGTCCTGGAACCGACCAATCTGCTCTACTGCCTGATCGGCGTCGTCGTCGGCATGCTGGTCGGCGTGCTGCCGGGCCTCGGGCCGGCCGCCACGATCGCGATCCTGCTGCCGATCACCATCGGCATCGAGCCGGTGACCGCGATCATCATGCTGGCCGGCATCTTCTACGGCGCCCAGTACGGCGGCACGATCACCTCCGTCCTGCTCAAGCTGCCGGGCGAGGCGTCGTCGGTGGTCACCGTCTTCGACGGCTACGCCATGGCCCGCCAGGGCAGGGCGGGGACCGCGCTGGGGATCGCGGCGATCGGCTCGTTCGTCGGCGGCACGGTCTCGATCGTCGCGCTGTCCTTCCTCGCCCCCGTCGTGGCCGGCTTCGCCCTGGACTTCGGACCGCCGGAGTACACGGCCCTGGCGCTGCTCGGCATCCTGCTGGTCGCCACCGTCAGCAGCGGAGACCGGCTCAAGGCGGTCGTCGCGGCCTGCATCGGGCTGCTGCTCGCCACGGTCGGACGCGACGGCTTCACCGCCACCGAGCGGTTCACCTTCGACAACCTGAACCTGGCCGACGGCCTGGACTTCGTGCCGATCGCGATGGGCCTGTTCGGCCTCGGCGAGATCCTCTACAACCTGGAGGAGCGGCACAAGGCCATCCAGGCGCCGACCAAGGTCGCCAACGTCTGGCCCTCCCGCCAGGACCTGCGCCAGTCCTCGGGCGCGATCGGCCGCGGATCGGTGATCGGCTTCGTCCTCGGCATCCTCCCCGGGGGTGGCGCGACCCTCTCCTCGCTCGCCGCCTACGGGGTGGAGAAGCGGCGCTCCAAGACCCCGGAGCGCTTCGGCAAGGGCGCGGTCGAGGGCGTGGCCGGGCCCGAGACGGCGAACAACGCCGCCGCGACGTCGTCCTTCATCCCGCTGCTCACGCTGGGCATCCCGGCCAACGCGACCATGGCGGTGATCTTCGGCGCCCTGCTGGTGGTGGGGGTGACCCCCGGCCCGCAGTTGGTCAGCGAGGAGCCGGAGCTGTTCTGGGGCGTCGTCAACTCCATGTACATCGGCAACATCCTGTTGCTGATCATGAGCATCCCGCTGGTCGGGCTGTTCGTGAAGATCCTGCGGGTGCGGCCGGCCATCCTCGCGCCGATCACCGTGCTGATCACGCTGATCGGCGTCTACACGGTCAACAACAACGTCTTCGACATCATGCTGGTCATCGTCTTCGGCGTGATCGGCTACCTGATGAAGAAGGGCGGCTTCGACCCCGGCCCGCTGTTGCTGGCCTTCGTGCTGGGTGCTCTGCTGGAGGACGGGCTGCGCCGCTCGCTGCTGATCTTCGACGGTGACGCGACCGGCTTCTTCACCCGTCCCATCTCGGGCACCCTGCTCGTCGTGTTCCTGGTCGTGGCGATCTACCCTCTCGTCTCGGCGCTGCGGGACCGTCGCCGGCAGGACCCGGCCCAGGACACCTCCGACCCGAACACCAAGGAGCTCGTGTGACCGTCCTCGTCGGCTTCGTCCCCACGCCCGAGGGCGAGGCGGCCTTCACGGCCGGCCTCGCCGAGGCCCGCCGCCGGCAGGAGGGGCTGCTGGTGCTCAACACCCCGCGGGGCGGAGCTCCCGTCAGCGCCGATGTCGCACCACCGGAGCTGGTCCGGTCGCTGACCTCCCGCGCCGAGGCCGACGGCGTCGCCCTGGAGCTGCGGCAGACCCCGCACACCGGCGACCTGGCCGACGAGCTGCTCCGGGTGGCCGAGTCCGTCGACGCCTCGGTCATCGTGATCGGCCTGCGCCGCCGCTCCCCCGTCGGCAAGCTGCTGATGGGCAGCAGCGCCCAGCGGATCCTGCTGGACGCCGACCGGCCGGTGCTCGCGGTCAAGCCGCAGTCCAGCGCCGGCTGAGCCACCCCGGACGGCACGAGGCCCGCCAGGAGATCTCCTGGCGGGCCTCGTGCTGCGTGCGGGGACCGTCGGTCAGGCGGCGGCCTGGAGCGCCCGGCGGACCTTCGGGCCACCGGTGGTCATCTTGTAGAGCTTGACGACCTGGGCCGGGGCGTTGGCCGGGGTGGTCTGGGCCAGCCAGCCGTTGGGCAGCGAGAGCCGGATGACCTTGTGCCAGGCCGACCCGACCTGGCGCGGCAGCGAGGCGGAGTGGTACCGCAGCCCGTAGCGGGCGAACAGGTCGCGGATCTGCGGGGCGATCTCGGCGTACCGATTGCTCGGCAGGTCCGGGAACAGGTGGTGCTCGACCTGGTGGGACAGGTTCCCGGTCATGATGTGCATGGCCTTGCTGCCGGAGATGTTGGCCGAGCCGAGCATCTGGCGCAGGTACCACTCACCGCGGGTCTCCCCGTCGATCGACTTCTTCTCGAAGGTCTCCACGCCCTCCGGGAAGTGCCCGCACATGATCACCGAGTGCGACCACACGTTGCGCACCACGTTGGCGGTGAAGTTGGCCGCCAGGGTGGGCAGGAACGACGGACCCGACAGCGCCGGGTGGACGACGTAGTCCTTGGTCATCTGCTTGCCGATCTTCTTCAGCACCTGCTTGCCACGGGCGCGGAAGCCCGGGTCGGCGCGCCGCTCCTTGGTGGCCAGGTTCTTGCCCAGCTCCAGGTCGTAGGCGGCGATCCCGTACTCGAAGAAGCAGGCGTTGACGAAGTTCCACACCGGCTGGAGCAGGTACAGCGGCACCCACCTCTGGTCCTCGTCGACGCGCATGATGCCGTAGCCGAGGTCGTTGTCCTTGCCGATCACGTTCGTGTACGTGTGGTGCAGGACGTTGTGCGAGTGCTTCCACTGCTCCGACGGGCTGGCCATGTCCCACTCCCACGTCGTGGAGTGGATCTTCGGGTCGCGCATCCAGTCCCACTGCCCGTGCAGGATGTTGTGCCCGATCTCCATGTTCTCCAGGATCTTGGCGACCGAGAGCCCGGCGGTGCCCAGCACCCAGGCCGGCGGGAACCTGGAGAACAGCAGCACGGCCCGGCTGGCCAGCTCCATCTTGCGCTGCACGTCGATGACCCGGCGGATGTAGGCCGCGTCGTCCTCACCCCGGCTGTCCACCACGGTCTGCCGGATCGCGTCGAGCTCGCGGCCGATGGCCTCGATGTCGGCCTCGGAGAGGTGGGCGATCGGGTTGTCGGGCTTCTTCTGCAGGACGGTCATGTGCAGCTCCTCAGCTGGTGGGACAGCAGTTCTGGATCAGTGGTCGATGTCGCAGGCGTCAACAGCGGCGCTGACGCAGGTCTGGATCAGCACGCCGTCCCCGGGGGCGGCGGTGGTCAGCTCCCCGTTGCGCAGGTCGCGGACGGCGCCCTCGCGCAGCGGCAGCACGCAGCCGTAGCAGATGCCCATCCGGCAGCCGCTGGGCATGAGCAGCCCGGCCTCCTCGGCGGCGTCCAGGATCGGGGTCGCACCGTCGACCTCCAGCACCCGGTCGGACTTCGCGAACGTGACGGTGCCGCCCTCGCCGGTGACCAGCACCCGGGGGCGGAAGCGCTCGGTGTAGAGCCGGTCGGAGATGCCCTGGGCGGCCCAGTGCTCCTCCAGCGCCTCGAGCAGGCCGACCGGGCCGCAGGCCCAGGTGGCCCGCTCGGTCAGGTCGGGCACCAGGTCGGCGATCGCCGCGGCGTCCAGCAGCCCGGCGGCCTGGGTGTGGTGCTCGACCAGCCGGATCCGGCCGGCCGCCGCCAGCTCGCGCAGCTCGGCACCGAAGATCACGTCCTCGACGGTGGGTGCGGAGTGGACCAGGACGACGTCGCACCCGGCGTCCTCGCCCAGGTTGCGCAGGATGCCCATGACCGGCGTGATGCCGGAGCCCGCCGTCACGAACAGCGCCTTGGCCGGCCGCTGATCCGGGAGCACGAAGTCACCGGTGGCCTGGTCCAGCTGCACGACGGTGCCGGGCTGGACGCGGTGCACCAGGTGGTTGCTGACCTTGCCGTCGGGGATCGCCTTGACGGTGATGGTGAAGCGACCGTCGGCGCGGCCGAGCACCGAGGTGATCGAGTACGCGCGCCACAGCCGCACCCCGTCGATGTCGATGCCGATCCGGACGTACTGGCCCGGGGTGTGCGGGAGCCAGTCGCGGCCGGGGCGGATCACGATGCTGGCCGCGTCGCGGGTCTCGCGGTGCACCGCCTCGATCCGGCCGCGCAGCGCGGCGCCGGAGCGCAGCGGGTCGACCAGGTCCAGGTAGTCGGCGGGCAGCAGTGGCGTGGTGACCAGCTCGGCCACCTTGAGCACCCGGTCGCGCAGCGTGGTCAGCACGGGGCGAACCGGCGACGGACGCGGAACGGTGGCGGTCATGCACTGAGTCTTACCCGCACGAGGGGCGAAGAACTGTGCTGGCGACGTGAATCGGGCGGTAGGTTCTGTTCCCCGCGAACAAAGAGGAGGTGTGGACGATGAGCGACCGGGTCACCTTCCCGCCGTCGGTCGTCACCGCGATGCGGGCCCAGCTCCCCGCCGTCGCCGAGCAGACCGTGGCCAGCATCGTCGTCGAGGTGCCCAGCTACGCCGACGCCTTCTCCGGGGAGATGGGCCGGGCGATCTCCAACGCCGTCCAGCTCGCCCTCGGCGGCTTCCTCGAGCTGGCCACCACCGCCGGGGGCGCCGATGCGAGCCGGCCGATCGGCCCGGCGCTGGAGGGCGCCTACTCCCTGGGCCGGGGCGAGGCGCGCAGCGGCCGGTCGATGGACGCCCTGCTGGCCGCCTACCGGGTCGGCGCCCGGGTGTCCTGGCGGCACATGAGCGACACCGCCGTGGGCGCCGGCCTCTCGGTGGGGTCGCTGGCCCGCTTCGCCGAGCTGGTGTTCGCCTACATCGACCAGCTGTCCGCGGCCAGCGTGGCCGGGCACACCGACGAGCTGGAGACCACCGGCCGGGTCCGCCGGCACCACCGCGAACGGCTGGGCGCGCTGCTGCTGGCCGGCCGCCCGCTGCACGACCTCACCCCCGCCGCGGAGCGGGCCGGCTGGCCCCCGCCGCGGACCCTCACCGCCGTGCTGCTGCCGGAGGTGCGGGCGCGCGGCGCCGTCGCACTGCTGGACCCCCGCACTCTCCAGCTGGACGACGACCCGCCGGGCCTGGACCCGGCGCTGGAGCTCAGCGTGCTGCTGGTGCCCGACGCCGGCGAGGGTGCCCGGGCCGCCCTGCTGCGCGCTCTGGAGGGGCGGACGGCGGTGGTCGGGCCGGCCCGGCCCTGGTCCGCGGTCGCCGGCTCCTACGCCCGCGCGCTGCGCGCCCTGCGACTCGGCCTGCGCGCCACCGGGTCGGCGCCGCTGGACACCGAGCAGCGGTTGCCCGAGCTGGTGCTGCGGGCCGACGAGGACGCGCTGGCCGACCTGCGGGCCGCGGCGCTGGCACCGCTGGACGGGCTGACCCCGGCCACCCGGGAGAAGCTGGCGGAGACCCTGCGCTCCTGGCTGCTGCACCACGGCCGGCGCGAGCAGGTCGCCGCCGAGCTGTTCGTGCACCCGCAGACCGTGCGGTACCGGATGGGGCAGCTGCGCGACCTGTACGGCGACCGGCTCGAGGACCCGCAGACGGTGCTCCAGCTCACCATCGCCCTCGGGGCCCTCGGGGCCCTCGGGACGCAGGACGGGGCCGGGGGGACCTGAGCGCGCCCCGGCCGGCGCGCTGGGCAGCGGTCAGCGAGCGGGCGCGGACGGTGGCCTCGGCCCGGTGCACCCGCTCACCGGCCCGCCTGGGCCGCCGCCGCGGCCAGGACGGCAGCGGCGGCCGACGTCCCGCCGCTGACCACCGCCGACCGTCGGTACGCCGGCGACCCGACCGCGACCGCCACCATGCTGAGCGCGTGCAGGGCGTCGACGGTCACGCCGGTGAGCTCCACCCCGCGGGTGGGCCGGACGAGCACCGCGACGTGCTGGACCACCAGCCGGGCGCCGAGCACCTGCGTCACCCAGGTCGGTGGCTCGCGCCGGCCGGCGCAGACGGCGCGGTTGACCTCCGCGGGCCGGAGCAGCAGCGCAGCTCCCCAGCCGGCGAACACCGTGGAGACCAGCCGCGGCAGCACCCGGCGGCGGGTCCTCCTCCGGTGCGCGGTCCCGCTCACCGCCGGTTCCGCAGGGTCACGGGCCCGTCCGGTGCGGCGGCGCCGAGCCCGGCGCTGGCACCGATGACGCCGACGGCCTCGCTCATGAGCGCCCCTCTCGTGCGATACGTGCGTCCCGGCAGTGGCGGTCTCGGGCACCGTGGTCCCCGCCCCGCTACCCGCCGCCCGGTACGCCAACCACCTCGGCGACCGTCCGTCGCCGTCGCCATGGCCACCCGGCCGGCGCAGGGGCGATGCACCGCGGCGCGGAACGGGTACGGGCAGCGGGTCCGTCGACGGCAGCACGACCGAGGAGGACCGATGTCCGCGACCACCGAACCGTTCGCCGACCGTGTCGAGGCCGGCCGGGCCCTGGCGGCCCGCCTCGTCGACCATGCCGATCCCGCTCTCGTGGTGCTCGGCCTGCCGCGTGGCGGGGTGGTGGTCGCCAGGGAGGTCGCCCGTGCCCTCGGCGGGGCCCTCGACGTCGTCGTGGTCCGCAAGATCGGGGTGCCCGGGCAACCGGAGCTCGCGATGGGCGCCATCGCCGCGGTCGACTCCGACGTCGAGACCGTGCACGACCGGCGCGTCCTGGCCCACGTCGACGTCGACGTCGACGAGGAGACCTTCGCCCGGGCGCGGGAACAGGAGGTCGTCGAACTGCGCCGCCGGGAGGCCGCCTACCGGCAGGGCCGCCCGGTCACCCCGCTGGCCGGCCGGCCGGTGCTCGTGGTGGACGACGGCCTGGCCACCGGGTCCACCATGCGGGCGGCCCTCACGGCGGTCCGCCGACAGGGACCGAGCCGGCTCACCGTCGCCGTCCCGGTCGCCTCGCCGCAGGTGTGCGGGCAGCTGGCCAGCGAGGTCGACGAGGTCGTCTGCCTCTGGGCACCCGAGGCGTTCTCCGCCGTCGGCCAGGGGTACCGGGACTTCCGCCCGACCACCGACGACGAGGTCCGGGCCGCGCTGGCCGGCTGACGCTGCGGGCCTCGTCGGGTCCGGGTCAGCCGTCGGCCTGGCCGGGCCGCCGGGACAGTGCGACCAGGCCCCGGAGGCAGTCCTCGCGCAACGGCTGGGGAAAGCCCTCGGCGAGCCGGTAGTACACCACCCGGCCGTCCTTGCGGCTGGTGACGAACCCGGCGGTGCGGAGCAGCCGCAGGGCGTAGCCGACGGCGTCCTCGGTCGCCTCCAGCGCCACCGCCAGGTCGCCGACGCAGAGCTCGTCGACGACGTCGAGCGCGTAGAGCACCCGGGCCCGCGTCCCGTCGGCCAGCAGGCTCAGCATCGCCGAGAGGCTGGCCGCGTCCTCGCGCGTGGGCACCCGTGCCCTCGCCGCAGCCACGCGAACCGGGTCGACCGGATGGGGATGATCTGCCACGGTCGGCGGGGTTACCCGGACGACCTCACGGGTATGCGCGGCTCCGGTCAGACCACGGCCTCAGGCGACGCGGACGACAGGAGGGACCTGGTGTCGGCCTACCTGAGCCTCGCCGCGATGCTCGGCCTCGCCGTGGGCGGTGTGCTGCTGGCGTACCTGCTGCACCGCCGGACGGCGGTGGCGCCAGGGGCCCTGACCAGCCTGCCCTTCCTCTCCGGCTGGCGACCCGACGAGCACGCACTGTCCCGGTTCGAGGCGCGGTACTACCCGATGACGCTGCTGTTCCTCGCCTTCGACGTGGAGATGCTCTACATGTACCCGTGGGCGACCGTCGTCGCCTCGATCGGGACCTCGGCGATCGTCGAGATGTTCGTGCTGCTCGGTGTGCTGATGACCGGCGTGCTGTGGGCCTGGCGCGAGGGTGCGCTGCGGTGGACCTGAGGTCGCTGGCCGCGCGCCGCACCACGGTCCTCGCAGTCGAGGTGCCCGGCTGGAGCCGCACCCGCTGCGCGCTCGAGCAGCACGTGCGCACCCGGGGCTGGCGGCTGGCCGGTTCCCCCGCCGACGCCGACCTGCTGGTCGTGTGCGGCCGCCCCGGTGCCCGGCTGACCGCCGCGGTCGAGCACGTCTGGGGTCAGCTGCCCGGCCCCCGCGCCCGGGCGGAGGTGACCACGGCCGACGCTGTGCCGGCCGCCCTCGACCGGGCCGCGGCCGAGCTCGCCGACGGCGCGGCCCAGCGGCGGGACGCCGACGCCCGGCCGGCCGACCCCGACCCCGGCACCACCGCCACCGGCGACGACGGCGACGGCGACGGCGACATGGACATGGACATGGACGACGACGCCGGGGACATGGACCACGGCGACATGGACCACGGCGACATGGACATGCCGATGCCGGGCGGGATCGGCCTGGCCGGCGGCGGTGGCGACGACCAGCTCGCCGACCCCGACGCCCTCGACCTCGACGTGCTGCACGTCCCCCTCGGCCCGGTGCTCCCGCACTGGCCGGCCGGACTGCTGCTGCACACCACCCTCCAGGGCGACCTCGTCGTCGCCGCCCGGGCCGAGGTGCTGCTGCCGGCCGACGGCTCCCCCACCGACCCGCCGGTGCACGGCACCCCCGCCGGCCGCTGGGACGCGGTGGCCACCCTGCTCGCCCTGGCCGGCTGGGACGACGCCGCGGTCCGGGCCGCGCGGGTCCGCGACGAGCTGCTGGCCGGCGGGCAGCCGCCCGAGGCCGACCGGCTGGCCCGCCGGATCACCCGCTCCCGGCTGCTCCGCTTCTCGCTGCGCGGGCTGGGCCGGCTGCCCGAGGGCGATGCGCACGACCGGCTGCAGCACTGGCTGACCGGCACCGAGCAGCGCCGGTCGACCGAGCTGTCCGCGGTGGCCGACCTGGTCACCGGGCTGGACCTGGCCGGCGTCCGGCTGGTGGTCGCCTCGCTGGACCTGGACACCGCCGACCGGGTGACCGTGCCGGCGGAGGCGGGCTCGTGACCGTCACCGAGGTGTCGGCCGGCTGGGTGCCGCTCGCGGCCGCGCTGCTGCTCGCCGTCGCGGCCGCCGCGGCGAGCCTGGACGGCGCGCTGGCCGCTCGGTCCGCCGGGCAGCCGCTCGGCGGTGGTCTGCTCACCCCGGTGGCCGAGACGGCACGGTTGTTCGGTCAGCGCCGCCGGACCACCGTGGCCGCGGACCTCCCGTTGCAGCGGATCGGCATCGCCGGGCTGCTCACCGCGGCGCTGCTGATGGTCGCCGTCGTCCCGTTCGGCCGGTGGACCGTCGCCGACCTGACGGTGGGCGTCGTGTGGTTCAACGCGATGGACGTGCTGGTGTGGGCGGCGGTCTGGCTGGCCGGCTGGGGCCCGAACAGCGCGCACGCCCTGGTCGGCGGGTACCGGTTCCTGGCCCAGGCGCTGTCCTACGAGCTGCCGCTGATGTTCGCGCTGACCGCACCGGCGGTCGCCGCCGGCAGCCTCCGGCTGGGCGACGTGGTGGCCGCGCAGTCCGGGCTGTGGTTCGTCGTCTGGATGCCGGTGGCGTTCGTCGTCTTCTGCGCGGCGGTCGCCGGGTTCTCCGTCTGGGGGCCGCTGGGCGCGCCCGCCGGGGCGACGACGGCCGGCGGGGTGCTCGTCGAGGCGGCCGGGGTCGACCGCTGGCTGCTGTCGGTCGGCCGGTACGCCCTGCTCACCGCCGGGGCCGCCTTCGGGGCGACCGCCTTCCTCGGCGGGGGGCACGGGCCGCTGCTGCCGGCGTGGCTGTGGCTGCTGGTCAAGACCGCCGCGCTGCTGGCGGTGCTCGTCGCGCTGCGCCGCCGGCTCCCGGTGGTCCGTCCGGAGCAGCTGGCCGCCCCGGCCTGGCTGGTCGTGCTGCCGCTGGTGCTGCTGCAGGTGCTGGTCGTGTCCGTCGTCGTCGTGGTCCAGGCCTGAGGAGGGGGACACCGTGCTCACCGGGATCGTGTTCTGGGTGCTCGCCGTGGTGGCGGTCGCCGCCGGCGTCGCCGTCTTCCGGGTCGACTCGATGGCCCGGGCCACCTACGCGCTGGCCGCCTCGTTCATCGCCGTCGGACTCGCGCTGCTGCTGGTCGACCTGGAGTTCCTCGGCGTCATCACCGTGCTGATGATGACCATGGAGATGGCCGTGATGGGCATCTACATGATCATGTTCATGGGGATGAACCCCGCGCTGATGCCGATGAGCATGGTGCACGGCAAGCGCCCGGCCCTGGCGGTCTCGATCGGCACGTTCGTCGTCCTGGCCGCCGGGGCGCTGCTGGTGCCGTGGCCCACCCGCCGGGGCGCACCCGCCGCCGACCTGGTCACCTCGCTGGGCGAGGCGATCATGGAGTCGAAGATGCTGGTGATGATGACCGTCTCGCCGGTCCTCTTCGCCACGATCGTCGCCGCCCTCGTCCTCGCGCTGCCGCGGGGTCGCTACGACCGGCTCGGGGACGACCTGCGCGCGGGGAAGGCCCCGCGATGACCCTGCAGACGATGCTGCTGGTGGCGGCCGCGCTGTTCAGCGTGGGCCTCTACGGGGCCATCTCCCAGCAGGTCGTGGTCATGGTGATGATGGGCCTGGAGCTGATGCTCAACGGCGTCATCCTGGCCGCCGCGGCC
The DNA here is from genome assembly GCF_026967925.1 of Modestobacter sp. VKM Ac-2985. Taxonomy (GTDB): domain Bacteria; phylum Actinomycetota; class Actinomycetes; order Mycobacteriales; family Geodermatophilaceae; genus Modestobacter. The sequence goes on from NZ_JAPVBI010000003.1 coordinate 430,354, forward strand.
TTCTGGTGGTTCCTCTCCCCCACCCCCGACGGCCAGGTGCTGCTGCTCGTGGTCATCACCGCGATGACGGTGGAGATGGCGATGGGCTTCGCCGTGGCCACCCTGCTGCACCGCTCCCGGCAGTCGGACATGACCGACATGGCCACGGACCTGTCCCGGTGACCGGGCTGCTGTGGGCCTGCGCCACGGTGCCGGCGGCCGTCGGCGCCGGGCTGTGCGTCTCCGGGCGGCGCGCGGACCGGGTGGCGCCGGCCCTCGGGATCGTCACGGCGGGCGTCGTCCTGGCGCTGTCGGTCGCCGTGGCGCTGGGCCGGCCGGCCACCTCAGCACCCTTCCTGCCCGGCGCGGAGTTCGGGCTCGCGGTCGACGCCCTGGCGGCCGTCGTGCTGCCCGCGGTCGCCGCCGTCACCCTGCTCGTGCTGGTCTTCTCCGCTGCCGACGTCGCCGGTGCCCGGGCCCGCTACACCGGCCTGCTGCTGCTGTTCGCCGCGGCCGTGGTGGTCACCGTCTGCGCCACCACGCTGCCGGCGTTGCTGTTCGCCTGGGAGGTGATGGGCGCGACGTCGTACGCGCTGATCGGCTTCCGCTGGCAGGAGCCGCACCGGGTCGGCGCCGGGCTGACCGCCTTCCTCACCACCCGCACCGCCGACCTCGGGATGTACCTGGCCGCCGGGGCAGCCCTGGCCGGTGGATCGGGGCTGGCGCTGGCCGACCTGCCCGGGCTGCCGGCGCCCTGGCGGGACGTCGCCGCCGCCGGGCTGCTCGTCGCCGCGCTCGGCAAGGCCGCCCAGCTGCCGTTCACCGCCTGGCTCTCCGCCGCGATGCAGGGCCCCAGCCCGGTCAGCGCGCTGCTGCACTCCGCGGCGATGGTCGCGATGGGCGGCTACCTGCTGCTGCGGGTCTCCCCGCTGCTGGGCGCGACCAGCTGGGCCGGGCCGACGGCGGCCTGGGTGGGTGCGCTGACCGCGCTGCTGCTCGGGGCGGTGGCGCTCGCCCAGCGCGACCTCAAGCAGCTGCTGGCCGCCTCGACCGCGGCGCAGCTCGGCTTCGTGGTGCTGGGCGCCGGGGTCGCAGCCGTGGCCGGCGGCACGGCGCACCTGGTCGCGCACGCGGCCACCAAGGCACTGCTCTTCCTCGCCGCCGGGGCCTGGCTGACCGCGCTGGGCACCAAGCAGCTGCCGGCGCTGCGCGGCGCCGCCCGGCGCTGGCCGCTGGTCGGCGTCTGTGCTGCGGTGGGGGCACTGGCCCTGGCCGGGGTGGCGCCGCTGTCGCTGTGGGCGACCAAGGACGCCGTCCTGGCCGGGGCCCACGAGGAGTCCCTGGCTCTCTACCTGGTCGGGCTGGCCGCCGCCGCGCTGTCGGCGGGCTACGCCGGCAAGGTGCTGTGGCTGGTCTGGCAGCGGCTGCCCGCGGACGCCGAGGCGGGCTACGACACCGAGGAGGAGGGCACCCGTCAGGTGCGGGTGCTGCAGCAGGCGCCGCTGGTCGTGCTGGCCGCCGGCGCCGCCGTCCTCGGCCTGCTGGCCCTCCCCCCGGTCGGCGAGACGCTGCGCCGGTTCCTCGGCGAGACCGGCGCGCCCACCCCCTCTTGGGCAGAAATGGCCATTTCTGCCCTCCTGGCGGTCGCCGGGGTGCTGCTGATGGCCTCCGTCCGGGTCCGGGACCGCTCGTGGGGACGCGTGGGCAGCTGGCTCGAGGGCTGGCTGGGGCTGGCCCGGGCGACCGACCTGGTCGTCGTCCGGCCGGTGCTGCGCACGGCCGAGGCGCTGGCCCGCTTCGACGACCGGGTGCTGGCCCGTGCCGTCACCGGCGCCGGCCGGGGGGCGCTGCGGACGGCGCGCGCCGCGGCCCGCTTCGACGACGCGGTCCTCGACCGGGCGGTCGCCGGCGCGGCCACCGCCGGGGTGCGGCTGGCCGACGCCACCGGCCGGGCCGACCTGGCCGGGCCGGACGCCGCGGTGCGGTCGCTGGCCGCCGGCACCCGCTGGCTGGGGGGCTGGGCCCGGCGCACCCAGACCGGCCAGCTGCACCAGTACTACGTCTCGGCCGCCGTGGTGCTCGCCGCCGCGCTGGCCCTCCTGCTGGCAGTGAGGTAGCTCCGTGCTCAGTTCGATCATCTTCCTGCCCCTGGTCGCCGCGGCCCTGCTGGCCGTGCCCCGGGTGCCCGACCGGGTCGCCCGCTGGACCTGGATCGCGGTCACCGCCGCCGACCTCGCGCTGGTCGGCGTGCTGATCGCCCGGTACGAGACGCCTGCCGACGGCGGCCTCGCGTTCGAGGAGCGGGCCCGCTGGATCCCGTCGGTCAACAGCAGCTGGCACGTCGGGGTCGACGGGCTGTCGGTGCCGCTGCTGGCGCTGACCGCGGTGGTCTTCTGCGCCTGCGCGGTCTACGGGCTGCGCGAGGACCGGCGCCCACGGCAGCACGCCGCCCTCTTCCTGGCGCTGCAGGCCACCTGCATGGGGCTGTTCGCCGCCCAGGACCTCATCGTCTTCTTCCTCTTCTTCGACCTGTCGATCGTCGGGATGTACGCCGCGATCGCCGGCTGGGGGCACGGGCGGGACGCCGGCCGTTCGGCCCTGCAGTTCTTCCTCTACACGTTCCTGGGCAGCCTGGCGCTGCTGCTGGGCTTCATCGGCCTCTACCTGGCCGCCGACCCGCACACCTTCGACATCCCGGAGCTGATCGCCGCCGCACCGCTGCAGGACAACCCGGTCGCCGGCGGGTTCGTGCTGGCCGCGCTGCTCGTCGGTCTGGCCGTCAAGACGCCGACGATCCCCTTCCACACCTGGCTGCCCCCCGCGCACACCGACGCCTCGGCGATCGGCTCGGCCGTGCTGGCCGCGGTGCTGCTGAAGATGGGCACCTACGGCTTCGTCCGGATCGCCATGCCCGCCATGCCGGACGCCTGGCGCGGGGCCGCCTGGGTGGTGCTCGCCGTCGGGATCGCCTCGGTGCTCTACGGCGCGCTGGTCGCCCTGGCCCAGACCGACGTCAAGCGGATGATCGCCTACACCTCGATCAACCACATGGGCTACGTGGTGCTCGCCGTCGGCGCGGCGGGCCTGCTCGGCGGCGGGACGGCGGCCCGCGAGCTGGCCGTCACCGGTGCGGTCACCCAGATGGTCAGCCACGGCCTGCTCACCGGGGCGCTGTTCCTGCTGGCCGGGGTGCTGCACGACCGCACCGGCAGCTACGCGATGCGCGACTACGGCGGCCTGGCCCGCACGGCGCCGGTGTGGTCGGGGTTGTTCGCGGTGGCGGCGTTCGGCTCGCTGGGGATCCCGGCGTTCAGCGGCTTCATCGCCGAGTTCCAGGTCTTCGCCGGGAGCATCGGCACCACCGCCTGGGCGGCGATCGCGCTGCCCGGGATCCTGATCACCGCGGCCCTGTTCCTGCGGGCGCTGCAGCTGCTGGTCACCGGGCTGCCCGGCGGCCGGTCGATCGGCTTCTCCGACGTGCGGGCGGTCGAGGCGGTGCCGGTGACCGGGCTGCTGCTGCTGTCCCTGGCGATCGGCGTCCTGCCCTGGCTGTTGCTGGACCTGATCACCCCCGCGTCCGCCGTCCTCGTCGACCTGGTGGGCAGGTGATGGAGCCGTCGCCGATGGTGATGGACCAGTCGCTGCTGGCCCTGCTCCCCGAGCTCAGCCTCCTCGCGGGCGCGGTGGCCACCCTGCTGGCCGGCTCCTTCCTGCCCCGGCAGCGGCAGTGGGTCGCCCGGCTGATCGCGGTCGCCGCCCTCCTCACCGCCGCCGTCTCCGCCGCCCTCGCCTTCCCGAGCCACCAAGATGGCCGTTCTGGTGGTGGAGACGCGGAGACGGTGTTCGGGGCGTTCGTGCTCGACACCGCGACCGGGGTCAGCCGGCTGGTGGTCGTCGCGGCGGTGCTGCTGGTGATCGGCCTGGGGGTCGACGAACTGGCCGGGACGGCGCGGGAGAGCGAGACCTACACGCTGCTGCTGCTCGGCGGGCTGGGTGCGATCGTGCTGGCCGCCACCGACGACCTGCTGGTGCTCGCCGTCGCCTTCCTGCTGGCCAGCATCCCGGTGTACGCCCTGGTCGGGATGGTCCGCAGCCCCGGCGCGGCCGAGGCGGCGCTGAAGACCTACCTGCTGGGTGCGCTGTCGGGGATCTTCCTGCTGCTCGGGGCCACGGTGCTGTCGGGCATCGCCGGGGGCACCGCCTACGTCGACCTGGCCACCGGGCTCGCCGGGGCGCCGGCCGCCGCGGTGGCCGTCGGGGCGCTGGCCGTGCTGGCCGGGCTGCTGTTCGAGGCCGGTGGGGTCCCGCTGCACCAGTGGGTGCCCGACGCCACCCAGGGCGCCGGCACCGCGGCGGCGGCGTTCCTCACCACCGTGCCGAAGGTCGGCGCGCTGGTCGCCGCCGCGCGACTGGTCGACGTGCTGCCGGGCGCCCTGTCCTGGCCGCTGCTGGTGGGCCTGCTCGCCGCCGCCACCATGACGCTGGCCAACCTGGCGGCGCTGGCCCAGACCGACGCCCGCCGGCTGCTGGGCTGGTCGACGGTCAGCCAGGTCGGCTACCTGCTGATGCCGGTCGCCGTCGTGGCCAGCACCTCGGCCGCCATCCCGGCGCTGCTGGTCTACCTGGCCGGCTATGCGGTCACCAACCTGACCGCCTTCGCGGTGCTCGCCGCGGTGCCCGGCGCCCGGTCGCTCACCGACTTCCGCGGCCTCGCCCGGCAGCGGCCCTGGCTGGCGGCCGCGCTGGGGATCAGCCTGCTCAGCCTGGTCGGCACCCCGCCGACAGCGGTCTTCCTGGGCAAGCTGACCGTCTTCACCGCCGCCTGGGACGGCGGGCTCGCCTGGCTGGTCGTGGTCGCTGCGCTGAACACCCTGGTCAGCCTCTTCTACTACCTGCGCTGGCTGGTCGAGGCGTTCCGGCCCGGCGAACCCGCACCCACGGCCGGCTGGGCGCACGGGGCAGCGCTGGCCGGGGCGCTCGGGGTGCTGGCGGTCGGGCTCGGTGCCGGCCTGGTGACCGCGCTGACCGGCGACGGCACGCTCGGCTGAACCGGCGGAGCCGTCCACCCGCCCGGCCATCGACGACGGCGCAGGGTGGGTGGACGGCGCACGGCCGGGTAGTGGCCGACATGACGCCGTTCGATCGAGCCGAGGTCGGCAGCGCGGCGTCCGCTCATCCGCAGGAGGCACCATGAAGGCAGTCGTGTGGCACGGCGTCGGCGACATCCGGCTCGACGACGTCCCGGACCCGACCATCCAAGACCCCACCGACGCGATCATCGAGGTGACCGCGAGCGGCATCTGCGGCACCGACCTGCACTTCGTCCGGGGCACGATGGCCGGCATGGTCCCGGGCACGATCCTCGGCCACGAGGCGGTGGGCGTCGTCCGGGAGACCGGCCCCGGCGTGCGGAACCTGCGCCCCGGTGACCGGGTGGTCATCCCCTCGACCGTCGGCTGCGGTCACTGCTCCTACTGCCGGGCCGGCTACTACGCCCAGTGCGACAACGCCAACCCCAACGGCGCCGCGGCCGGCACGTGCTTCTTCGGCGGTCCGCAGACCACCGGACCGGTCGACGGCCTGCAGGCCCAGTACGCCCGGATCCCCTACGCCAACGTCGGCCCGGTGTGGCTGCCCGAGGAGGTCAGCGACGACGCCGCGATCATGCTGTCGGACATCTACCCGACCGCCTGGTTCGGCGCCCGGCTCGCCGACGTGTCCCAGGGCGACACCGTGCTGGTGCTGGGGGCCGGGCCGGTGGGTCAGTTCGCCGTGACCAGCGCCTTCCAGCAGGGCGCCGGCCGGGTGCTCGTCGTCGACGGCATCGCCAGCCGGCTCGACCAGGCCCGCGGCCGGGGCGCGGAGGCGATCGACTTCAACACCGAGGACCCCGTCGAGGTGGTCAAGGAGCTCACCGGCGGGATCGGGGTGGACCGGGTGATCGACGCCGTGGGCGTGGACGCCCAGCGGCCTGAGTCCGGTCCGGCCGCGGAGTCGGCCGACCAGCAGGCGCAGCAGTTCGAATCCGAGCGCCAGCAGGTCGCTCCGGACCAGAACCCGCACGGGCAGACCTACGTCGCCGGCGACGCGCCGAGCCAGTCGCTGCAGTGGGCCGTGGAGGCAGTGGCCAAGGCCGGCAGCATCGGCATCATCGGCGTCTACCCGCCGCAGCTGAACTCCTTCCCCATCGGCGCCGCGATGAACAAGAACCTGAGCGTGAAGATGGGCAACTGCAACCACCGGCGCTACATCCCGCACCTGCTCGACCTGGTGCGCACCGGCGCCATCGACCCGTCCACGGTGCTCACCCAGGTGCAGGACATGCCCACCGTCCTGCAGGCCTACGAGACCTTCGACCACCGCGAGAGCGGCTGGACGAAGGCGGTCATCGCCCCCTGAACCGACGGCGCCGTCGGCTGCCCTGCGAGGCAGGCGACGGCGCCACCCTCCTCAGGACGGCGAGGGCACGACGAGCACCTGCCCGACACCGATCACGGTGCTGGTCAGCCCGTTGGCGGCCACCAGCTCGGCGACCGTCGTCCCCCGGTCGAGCGCGATCTGCCCGAGCGTGTCCCCCGGGACGACGGCGTGGGTCGCCGGCGCCACCACGGGTGCCGGCTCAGGCGTCGGTTGCGGCGCCGGCGCGGCGGCCTGCGGACCGGGGACGGCCAGCACCTGACCGACCATGATCACCGTGCTGGTCAGGCCGTTGGCGGCCACCAGGCCGTCCACCGTCGTCCCCTGGTCCAGCGCGATCTGCCCGAGCGTGTCCCCGGGCACCACCGTGTGGCTGCCGGTCACCGCCGGCGCCGGTGCCACCGGCTCCGGGACCGGGGTCGGCGCGCAGAGGGTGGCGAGCGCCCCCGGATCGGCCAGGCCCTCGACGACCTCGGCGCAGCTGCGGTGGTCGACCCGGGAGGCCACCCCGGTCCACCACGAGGTCTGGCCCAGCGCCCCGCTCCAGGACTGCGACAGGTGCACGTGCCCGGTGTGCGGGTCGGCCCCGGTGTAGGGCAGCCAGCCGGCGGATGCGTTGTCGGCCGACCAGATCCGGCGGTCCCAGACGACGTACATGACCCCGAGCCGCCGGGCCTGGTAGGCCGACTCCCCACTCGGGCCGTCGGCGGTCAGCCAGCCGAGGAAGCGGTCGGCGGCAGCGCGCTCCTCGGGGACGTCGGCCCGCAGCATCCAGTCCCAGGCACGCCCCTCCTTGTGCTCGCTGGTGCCGCCGACCGCGCAGTCGCGGCTGATGCCGCCGTTGGTCCCGGCGGCGTAGGCGGCGAGGACCAGTGCGGCGAGGTCGGCGGTGCCGGGCTTGGCCGCCGGGTCGCAGACCGTCTGGCCGACGTAGGGCGCCGGCTGCTCGACGGCCGGTGGTGCGGCCACGGGCGCGGCGGGCGCGGCGCCGTCCGCCCGCGCTGCCGGGACGAACACCCCGCAGACGCCGACCACGGCGAGCACGGTGGCGCGGGCGACCACGACGGGACGACGGGTGGCCGGACGGCGGCCGGCCGGGTGCCGACGCACCCACCGGGACGAGGGGGGCGCGACGACTCCGGGCAACGGGACTCCAAGGCAGGGGGACGGCGTCGGGCCCATCCCAGGGGGCGCCGCACATCGCCGTCCATGCCGCCGCCGGTCGGTGGCGCACGACCCGGCGCGGCGCACACGGTCCGCGACCGCAGCCGGCGACCGGTCGACTGCCGGGTGTGACGTGGCGCACCCAACGGCCGCTCAGCCCATCCGGGCCGCGTGGTCGTGGGTGTGCCGGTGATCCGGGTCGTGCTCGGAGCGCTCGTCCTGGTCCTCGGCCTGGGCGCGATCGATCCGGCGGTCGTGCCGCCAGTCGAACGCCCCGATGACCAGGGCCGCGAGCGAGGAGACCACGGCGACGGACAGCGCCGCCGCGGCGGCCAGCGGGTACTGCTGGTCCGTGGCGCCGAGCACGAGGTAGTACAGCGCCGGCAGCGCCGCGGTGCCGATCGCGCCGCCGAACCGCTGGAAGGTCTGCAGGGCGCCACCGGCCGAGCCGGCCATCGCCACCGGCACGTTCCGCAGCGCGAGCGTGATGTTCGGCGAGATGACGAAGCCACCGCCGATGCCGGCCAGCAGCAGGGTCGGGACGATCGCCCAGCCGGTGGCCCCCGCCGGCACGGTGGCGATCACGATCGCCGTGGCGGACAGCCCGAGGACGACGCCGCTGAGGCCGGCGACGGTCAGCGCCCGGCCGAACCGCTCGACCAGCCGGCCGGCGACGACCGCCGCGGTCGCCGACCCCACCGCGAACGGCGTGACGGCCAGCCCGGACTGCAGCGGCGACCAGCCCAGCCCGGTCTGGAAGTACAGCGCGAAGGTCAGCCAGATGCCGCTGAACCCCAGGAAGTACACCGTGCCCAGCGCCACCCCGGGCCCGTAGCCGCGGGTGGCGGTGACCAGCCGCGGGTCGAAGACCGGGTCCTTGCCGGCCCGGACGACGCGCTGTTCCCAGCCGACGAACGCGACGAGCAGCGCGACCCCGACCGGGAAGCACCACCACAGCCGCGACAGGCCGCCGGACTCCGCCTGCACCAGCGGCAGCAGCAGCGCGAACGCCCCGCCACCGAGCAGCAGCATCCCCGGGACGTCGATCCGGCCGTGTTCCTCCCCCGGCGGGCGACCCGGGATGAGCCGGACGGCCAGCACGAACGCCAGCACGCCGATGGGCACGTTGACGTAGAAGATCCACCGCCAGCCGCCCGGGCCGGACGCGAGCGCCAGGATCACCCCGCCCAGCACCGGCCCGACGGCGGTGGAGATCCCGACGGTCGCCCCGAAGAAGCCGAACGCCCGGCCCCGCTCGGCGCCCCGGAAGAGCTGCTGGATCAGCGCGGAGTTCTGCGGGGCCAGGCAGCCGGCCGCGAGACCCTGGGCGAGCCGGGCCGCGACGAGCAGCTCGATCGACGGCGCCGCACCCGCGGCCGCGCTGCACAGCACGAAGGCGACCAGGCCGATGAGGAACATCCGGCGGCGGCCGTAGGCGTCACCGAGCCGCCCGGCCGGCACCAACGCCAGGCCGAAGGCCAGCGCGTAGCCGGAGACCACCCACTGCACCGTCGCCGGCGTGGCACCCAGGTCCGACCGCAGGGACGGCAGGGCGACCGAGACGATGCTGACGTCCAGCAGCGTCATGAAGCCCACGACGAGCGTCACCCAGAGGGCGTGCCACCGCCGCGGATCGGCGCCCTCGGGAGCATCAGGCTCGGTGGGCGCGGGTTGAGCAGGCAGGAGGTCCTCCCGGGACGGTGGGGTCGGCGGCCGCTGTCCTGCCGCAGCGTCGCCGACCCGCGGGATCGGTCACGGCAGGGCGGTCAGCAGCTTGTCCAGGGTGACCGGCAGGTGCCGGACGCGCACGCCGGTGGCGGCGTGGACGGCGTTGACCACCGCCGCCGCGGTGCCCACGATGCCGATCTCGCCGATCCCCTTGCTGCCCATGGCGTTCACGTACGGGTCGTGCTCGTCGATCCAGTGCGCCTCGATCGCACCGACGTCGGCGTTGACCGTGATGTGGTACTCGGCCAGGTCGTGGTTGGCCACCTGCGCCAGCCGCGGGTCCCAGGCGCTGTTCTCGTGCAGCGCCATCGACAGCCCCATGGTCATCCCGCCGATCAGCTGCGAGCGGGCCGTCCGCGGGTTGATCACCCGGCCGACACCGAAGACGCCGAGCAGCCGCGGCACCCGGATCTCCCCGGTGTCGGCGTTGACCCGGGCCTCGACGAACTGGGCCCCGAAGGCGTACGGGGAGTGGGTGTCGTCCTGCCCGGCCTGGTCGACGTCCCCGCTGGCCTCGTCGCCGTCCCGCGGATCGGCGCCGAACTTCGTCCGGAACTCGCGGGCGGCGACGACGAGCGCGGAACCCCAGGTGTTGGTGCCGGAGGAGCCGCCGGCCACCGAGGCGACCGGGTAGCGGGTGTCGCCGATCCGGACGTCGACGTCGGCGACGTCGACGCCCAGGGCGTCGGCGGTGATCTGCGGCAGGATCGTCCAGGCGCCGGTGCCGAGGTCCGCGGCACCGATCTCGGCGACGTACCGGCCGTCCTCGAACCGCACGTTCGCGGTCGAGGTGGCCTGCCGCATCGTCGGGTAGACCGAGGAGGCGACGCCGGTGCCGACCAGCCAGTCACCGTCCCGGTGCGCCCGCGGGCCGGACCAGCCGAACCGCTCCGCACCCTCGCGCAGGCACCGCACCAGGTTGCGGCTGGACCACGGCTTCCCCGTCTCCGGGTCGACGTCCGGTTCGTTGCGGACCCGCAGCTCGATCGGGTCGATGCCGAGTTCCTCGGCCAGCTCGTCCATCGCCACCTCGGGGCCGAACATGCCCGGGCACTCCCCCGGCGCGCGCATCCACGACGGGATCGGCACGTCCAGGGCGGCGAGCCGGTGGGTGGACCGCCGGTTCGGCGAGGCGTACATCATCCGGGTGGGCACGCCGGTCTGCTCGGCGAACTCCTTGACCTTCGAGGTCTGCTCGACCACGTCGATGGCGATCGCGGACAGCCGGCCGCGGGAGTCGGCGGCCAGCTGCATCCGCTGGATCGTCGGGGTGCGGTAGCCGGCCAGGAAGAACATCTGCTGGCGGGTGAGCGCCAGCTTCACCGGCCGGCCGGGCAGCGCCCGGGCGGCCAGCGCGGTGAGCATCACGTTCGCGTGCGGCAGCCCCTTCGAGCCGAACCCGCCGCCGACGTAGGGGCAGATCACCCGCACCTGCTCCTGCTCCAGCCCGAACACCTGGCACACCGCGGCCCGGTCGGGGTGCACGCCCTGGGTGGAGTCCCACAGGGTCAGGAACCCGTCGCCGGCCGACTCCCACAGCGCCGTCGTGGCGTGCGGCTCGAGCGGGTTGTTGTGGTACATCGCCGTGGAGTACGTGCGCTCCAGGGTGACCTCGGCGGCGGCCATGGCCGCGGCGACGTCGCCCTCGGCGGTGTCCGTCTCGTGCCCGGCGTTCACCTGCTCCGGGGCGTACAGGTCCGGGCGGTCGGCGGACAGCTCCGCGTCGTGCGGCAGCTCCTCGTAGCGGACCGTGATGCCGTCGGCCACCTCCCGGGCCAGCTCGGAGGTCTCGGCGACCACCACCCCGATCAGCTGCCCGCGGAAGCCGACGTCCTGCCCCTGGAGGACGGCGTACTCGGCGTCGTCCGTGGCGGCGAGCCGTTCGGCGTTGAACGGGGTGAGCACGGCCAGCACCCCGTCCAGCGCCTCGGCCGCGGCGGTGTCCATCGCGGTGACCCGGCCCCGGGCGATCGTGGCCTGCACCGGATGGGCGTACGCCGGGTGCTCGACGGGGGTCTCGTAGGCGTAGGTGGCGGTGCCGCGGACCTTGAGCTCGCCGTCCCGGCGCACCAGGTCCGCACCGATGGCGCGCGGCTCCAGCAGGTCGGTCATGACTGCTCCTCCGGGAGGAGGCCGCGCACGGTGGCGAGCACCGTGCGGGCCACGAGCGGGATCTTGAAGCCGTTGCCGCTGTCGATCCCCGGCTGCGGCTGGGCGGCCGCCAGCTCGGCGGTGATCGCGGCCCGGACGGCGTCCTCGGTGAGCTGCTGGCCGCGGAGCACCTCCTCGGCCCGGGTGGCCCGCCACGGCTTGTGGGCGACCCCGCCCAGGGCCAGCCGCAGCTCGCCGTCCGGGGTGACGACGGCGGCCACCGAGACCAGCGCGAAGGCGTAGGAGGCCCGGTCGCGGACCTTGCGGTAGGCCGACCGGGTGCCGGCCGGCAGCACGGGCAGGTCGATGGCGGTGATCAGCTCGCCGTGCTGGAGCACGGTGTCCCGGGACGGGTCGTCGCCGGGCAGCCGGTGCAGCTCGGTGAAGGGGATGGTGCGCTCACCGTCCGGGCCGAGCACCTGCACCTGCGCGTCGAGGGCGGCCAGCGCCACCGCCATGTCGGAGGGGTGGGTGGCGATGCAGGTCTCGGGCGCATGCGGGTCCGGCAGCGCGGCCGGCGTCCCGAGGACGGCGTGGTAGCGGGTGTAGCCCCCGACCGCGCTGCACCCGCTGCCCGGCTCCCGCTTGTTGCACGGGGTGGTCACGTCGGAGAAGTACACGCAGCGGGTGCGCTGGAGCGGGTTGCCGCCGGTGGTCGCCATGTTGCGCAGCTGCCCGGTCGCCCCGGCCAGCAGCGCCTGGGCCAGCACGGGGTACCGCTCCCGGACGCGCGGGTCGGCGGCGACCTGGCTGTTGGTCGTGGCCGCCCCCAGCCGCAGCCCACCGTCCGGGAGGCCGGTCACCTCCCGGGAGGTCAGCGTGCGGACGTCGACCACCAGGTCGGGCCGGGCCACACCGAGCCGGAGGTGGTCGACCAGGTTGGTGCCCCCGGCCAGGAAGACCGCGTTCGGCTCGGCGACCACGTCCCGCACGGCCTCGACGACGTCCCCGGGCCGGGCGTAGGCGAACGGCTTCACCGGGCACCGCCGGCCTGCTGCACCGCGGGGGTGATGTTCACGTAGGCGGCGCAGCGGCAGAGGTTGCCGCTCATCCGCTCGGCCACCTCGTCGTGGCTCATCTCCGGCCGCCCGGTGAGGTCCTCGGTGACGTGGCTGGGCCAGCCGCGCTCGAACTCCTCGAGCACCCCGACCGCCGAGCAGACCTGCCCCGGGGTGCAGTAGCCGCACTGGAACGCGTCGGAGTCCAGGAACGCCTGCTGCACGGGGTGCAGCTCCCCGGCCGGGGCCAGCCCGTCGGCCGTGGTGATCTCCGCCCCGTCGTGCGCCACCGCCAGGGCGAGGCAGGTCAGCGCGCGATCGCCGTCCAGCAGCACGGTGCAGGCGCCGCACTGCCCGTGGTCGCAGCCCTTCTTCGGGCTGGTGTTCCCCAGCCGCTCGCGCAGCGCGTCCAGCAGGGAGGTGCGGGTGTCGACGGTGAGGCGGTGCGCCTCACCGTCGACCCGCAGGGTGATCTCGGCGTCCATGGAGCCGCTGGTGCCCGGCCGTCCCGGCCCGGCAAACCCACCTGCCCGCGCGCCGGGCGGTGGGGACCGCCAGGTGAACGCTGCACCGACGGCGCGTGGCGGCCTTGATCACCAACGGCGTCCTGCAGTACGAAGACGACATCGACCACGAGCCAGCGGGAGGGGTCACCGACCCCGCACCCCGCACCGCAGCCCTGTCCAGGTACCCCGTCCCCAGCCCACGGCAGCCCGTCGGCGCGTGGGGTGGTGCCGGGGTGCGCGCCCGGGCCCGGGCCTGGACCGGCAAGCTGCTGGCGCGCCGCATCCAGAAGCGGGGCATCGACCTCTCCAGCCTGACCTTCATCCCCGAGCGGACCAAGGTGCCACTCCAGCGGCACGGCATCGACCCCGTCCCCCGGCTGGCCCAGCTGCGGGAGACCGACCCCGTGCACCGGCTGAGACTGCCGTTCGCCTTCTCCGTGTACCTGGTCACCGGCACCGAGCAGGTCCGGGCGGTGCTGGCCGACCGGGACAGCTGGAGCAACGACATCCGGCACCTGCTGCCGGGCGCCGGCCCGAGCAGCGCCGACGAGGTCGGCGGCCTGGGCTTCACCGACCCGCCGCTGCACACCCGACTGCGCAAGATCATCACGCCGGAGTTCACGATGCGCCGGCTGGCCCGGCTCGAGCCGATGATCTCCACGATCGTGGCGCAGCGGCTCGACGCGCTGGCCGCCGCCGGGTCCCCGGCGGACCTGGCGAGGCTGGTCTCCTTCCCGGTGCCGTTCCAGACCATCTGCGCGCTGCTCGGCCTGGAGCTGGAGGACCGGGACGCCTTCGCCCGGCTCGGCGTCCAGCGCTTCGACGCCACGGCGGGCGCCGCGGCTGCCTTCGGCGCCGTCTCGGCACAGCGCGAGTTCCTCTTCGACGCCGTCGCCCGGCAGCGCGTGGAGCCCGGCCCCGGGCTGATCGGCCAGATCATCCGGGACGAGGGCGACCGGATCTCCGACGTCGACCTCGCCGGGCTGGCCGACGGCGTCTTCACCGGCGGCTACGAGACCACCGCCGGGATGATCTCGCTCAGCACGATGGTGCTGCTGCGGGACCCGGCGCACGCCGCGCTGGTGCGCGACGGCTCCCGGGCCGACGTCGACCGGGTGGTCGAGGAGCTGCTGCGCCACCTGTCGGTGGTGCAGATGGCGTTCCCCCGGTTCGCCAAGCACGACCTGGACCTGTTCGGCGTCCCTCTGGAGGCCGGGGACGTCGTGCTGGCCTCGCTCAGCGGCGCGAACCGTGACCCGCGGTCGGCCGGGGCCGAGCCGGAGGTCTTCGACCCCCGCCGGCAGCCGACCTCCGGCCACCTGGCGTTCGGCCACGGCATCCACCGCTGCATCGGTGCCGAGCTGGCCCGGATGGAGCTGCGGGTCGTGCTGCCGGCGCTGCTCCGCCGCTTCCCCGACCTGGCGCTGGCCGTGCCGCAGCAGGAGCTGTCCTTCCGCGAGCTCTCCTTCGTCTACGGCCTGGACGAGCTGCCCGTCCGCTTCTGAGCACGCCCTGGGACGCTGTGTGAGCTGTGCCGCGGGTGAACGCCGGACGGCATACCGATGTCCTCGTCGGGTAGTGCCCAACGGAACGCCGGCGACACACATGGAAGAGTCGGCCCTTCTCGAGGACTGGACCCCGCCCATGAGTGGAAACGCCACGCACCGCTTCAGCAACACCAGCATCCTGACGGTGCAGACGGCCGATGCCTCCCAGGTCGTCACCTCCGACGCCATCGACGAGCGGCTCGCCGACACCTACAAGCGGGTCGGGCTGCGCCCCGGCCTGCTCGAACGGCTGGCCGGCATCCACGAGCGCCGGTGGTGGGAGGACGGCGTCACCTTCACCGACGGCGCCGCCATGGCCGGCGCCAAGGCGATCAGCGAGAGCGGCGTCGACCCGGCCGGCATCGGCCTGATGATCAACACCTCGGTCAGCCGCCGGCACCTGGAGCCCTCGACGGCCGTCGCCGTCCACCACGCCCTCGGTCTCCCCCGCTCGGCGCAGAACTTCGACGTCACCAACGCCTGCCTCGGCTTCGTCAACGGCATGGAGCTGGCCGCGGCGATGATCGACTCCGGCATGATCGAGCACGCCGTGATCGTCAACGGCGAGGACGCCCAGACCGTGCAGGACCGCACCATCGACCGGCTCAACCAGCCCGACACCACCGCCCGGGACGTGATCGCCCAGTTCGCGACGCTGACCCTGGGCTCCGGCGCCGTCGCCATGGTCCTCGGCCGGTCCGACCAGCACCCGGAGGGACACCGGCTGGTCGGTTCGGTCAGCCGGGCCGGCACCGAGCACCACGACCTGTGCGTCGGTGACAACGACATGATGCGCACCGACCTCAAGGGCCTGCTGGAGGCCGGCCTGGACCTGTCGATGGACATGTGGGAGGAGGCCGCCACCGACTTCGACTGGCAGCGCGGCATGGACCGCTACGTGATCCACCAGGTGTCCAAGGTGCACACCGCCGCGATGTGCGAGCGCTTCGGCATCGACGAGTCCCGCGTGCCGAAGACCTTCCCGACGCGCGGCAACCTGGGGCCGGCCTCGGTGCCCTACACCCTGGCCAGCGCGCAGCACGAACTGGTCGACGGCGACCGGGTCCTGCTGATGGGCATCGGCTCGGGCCTCAACGCCTCCTGCCTCGAGATCGCCTGGTGAGCGTGCCGACCGACCTCCCCGCCGGCCTCCCCGGACTCGACCCCGCCTGGTCCCGCCGGATCACCGTGGCCGACGCCACCGGCACCAAGCACGAGTGGCACCTGCTGGACAACGGCGTCCCCGACCCGGTGGGCACGTTGCTCTGCGTGCACGGCAACCCCACCTGGTCCTACCTCTGGCGCCGGCTGGTCGCCGCCGCCCCGCCCGGGTGGCGGGTGATCGCCCCCGACCACCTGGGCATGGGCTTCTCGGAGCGGCTCCCCGGGCCCCGGCCGCTGGCGCAGCGGGTCGCCGACCTCGGTGACCTGACCGCCGCGCTGGGCGTCACCGGCCCGGTGATCACCGTCGGGCACGACTGGGGCGGGGTCCTCTCGCTGGGCTGGGCGCTGGCGCACCAGGAGCAGCTGCGCGGCGTCGTCCTGGGCAACACCGCCGTCGCCATGCCCGAGGGCGACCTCGGCCCGGCGCTGATCCGGCTGGCGCACGCCCCCGGGGTCCGGTCGGTGGCCACGGTGGGCACGCCGCTGTTCGTCCGGGCGACGACGGCGTTGTCCTCCCCGAAGCTGCCGGCCGACGTCCGGGACGCCTTCGCCGCGCCCTACCGGACGGCGGCCCGCCGGCGGTCCGTCGGGGACTTCGTCGCCGACATCCCGTTCTCCCCCGGCCACCCCTCCCGGGCCGCGCAGGAGGCGATCGCCGAGGGCATCCGCTCCCTCGACGTCCCGGCGCTGCTGCTCTGGGGCCCCCGCGACCCGGTCTTCGGCGAGCGCTACCTGGCCGACCTGCGCGAGCGGCTCCCCCACGCCCAGCTGCACCGCTACGAGGGCGCCTCGCACCTGGTGCCCGAGGACGCCCCGCAGTACGCCGACGCGGTCGCCCAGTGGGTCACCGACCTGTCGACCAGCCGCGCCACCACCGGCCGGCCGGGCGCAGCAGCCGCGCCGCAGCGGCACCTGGGGTCGGCGCTGGCCGCCCGGGCCGGCGACGACTCCCCCGCCGTGGTCGAGGTCGGGGGCGGCACGGTCAGCTGGGCACAGCTGCACCGCCGGGTCGAGCACCTGGCCGCCGGGCTGGCCGGCGCCGGCATCCGCCCCGGCCAGCGGGTCGCCCTGCTGGTCGAGCCGTCGGCCGACCTCACCGCCGCGGTCTACGCCGTCTGGCGGGCCGGTGGCGTGATCGTGGTGGCCGACAAGGGCCTGGGCCTGCGCGGCATGCGCCGCGCGCTGCGCAGCGCGGGGGTCGACGCGGTCATCGGCGGCGCCCCCGGCCTGGCGGCCGCCCGGGCCATGCGCCTGCCCGGCACCCGGATCGCCGCCGGCCGGCTGCCCGCCGGGGCGGCGCGCGCCCTGGGGGCCGCGCACACGCTCGACGAGCTGGAGCGAGTCGGCAGCACCGCGCCGCCGCCGGCGGAGACCGCGGGGGACGCCGACTGCGCTGTCCTCTTCACCTCCGGGGCGACCGGGCCAGCCAAGGGCGTCGTCTACACCCGGCGCCAGGCGCAGGCCCAGCTGGACCTGGTCGGTGCCACCTACGAGCTCTCCCCCGACGACCGGCTGGTCGCCGCCTTCGCGCCGTTCGCCCTGCTCGGTCCCGCGCTGGGCATCGGTTCGGCCGTGCCCGACGTCGACGTGACCGAGCCCGGCTCGCTCACCGCCGCCGCGCTGGCCGACGCCACGGCCGCGATCGGTGGCACCGTCGTCTTCGCCTCACCGGCCGCGCTGCGCCGGGTCGTCGCCACCGCCGGTGAGCTGACCGGGCCGCAGCGGACGGCGCTGGGCCGGGTGCGCCTGCTCATGTCGGCCGGGGCGCCGGTGCCGCTGCCGCTGCTCCGGGCGCTGCGTCAGGTGCTGCCCGCGGCCGCCGCGCACACCCCGTACGGGATGACCGAGGCGCTGCCGGTCACCGACGTCTGCGCGACCGAGATCGAGGCCGCCGGGCCCGGGAACGGGGTCTGCGTCGGCCGTCCGCTGCCCGGCGTCGAGGTGCGGGTCAGCCCCCTGTCGGCCACCGGGGCGGCCGACGGCGAGCTCACCGACACCGTCGGCACGACCGGCGAGATCGCCGTCCGGGCCGCCCACGTCAAGGACCGCTACGACGCGCTGTGGGCCACCGAGCGCGCCGCGTCCCGCGACCCGGGCTGGCACCGGACCGGCGACGTCGGGCACCTGGACGCCGAGGGCCGGCTGTGGATCGAGGGCCGGCTGCCGCACGCGGTCACCACCGCCGCCGGGGTGGTGACGCCGGTCGGCGTCGAGCAGCGGGTGGAGCTGCTGGAGACGGTGACCTCCGCCGCCGTGGTCGGTGTGGGGCCGGCCGGCGCCCAGGTCGTGGTGGTCGTCGTCGTCCCGGCCGACGGTGCGCGCCGCCGGGCCGGGTTCGAGCTCGCCGACCCCGCCCTGGCCGAGGCCGTCCGCGCGGCGGCCGGGACCGAGGTCGCCGCCGTCCTGGTCACCGGCCGGCTGCCGGTCGACATCCGGCACCAGTCGAAGATCGACCGGCGGGAGGTGGCCCGGCAGGCGACCCGCACGCTCGCCGGCGCGCGGGCGCGCACCCGATGAGGGTGCTGGTCACCGGGGCCAGCGGCATGCTCGGCCGGGCCATGGTGCAGGGCCTGCTGGACCGTGGCGAGGAGGTGACCGTGCTGCAGCGCCGGCCGGCCGGGCTGCCCTGCCGGGAGGTGCGCGGGGACGTCGCCGACCCGGCCGTGGTGGCCCGCGCGGTGGCCGGGCAGGACGCCGTGGTGCACCTGGCCGCCAAGGTCGACGTCACCGGCCGGTGGGCGGAGTACGCGCGGGCGAACATCGAGGGCACCCGCACCGTGGTCGACGCCTGCCGGCAGGCGGCGGTGGGCCGGCTGGTGCACGTCTCCTCGCCGTCGGTGGCGCACGGCGGCTCGGCCCTGGTCGGGGTGGGCGCGCAACCGGCCGACCCGGCGCGGGCCCGCGGCCACTACTCCCGCTCCAAGGCCGTCGCCGAGCAGCTGGCACTGGCCGCGGACGACGCCGCCCTCGCCGTCCTGGTCGTGCGTCCGCACCTGGTCTGGGGGCCTGGGGACACCCAGCTGGTCGAGCGGATCGTCGAGCGGGCCCGGGCCGGGCGGCTGCCGGTGATCGGCTCGGGTGCAGCGCTGATCGACACCACCTACGTGGACAACGCCGCCGACGCGCTGCTGGCCGCGGTCGACGCCTGCGGGCCGGTGCACGGGGAGGCGCTGGTGGTCTCCAACGGCGAGCCCCGGCCGGTCGCCGAGGTCCTCGACCGGTTGTGCCGCGCCGCCGGGGTGCCCGGGCCTCGGCGCCGGGTGCCCTTCGGAGCGGCGTGGGCCGCCGGGGGCCTGGTCGAGGCGTTCTGGACGGCGACGCAACGGCGGAGCACTCCCCCACTCACCCGGTTCCTCGCCGAGCAGCTGGCGACCGCGCACTGGTTCGACCAGCGCCGGACCCGCGAGGCGCTGCACTGGACCCCGCAGGTGTCGCTGGACGAGGGCTTCGCCCGGCTCACCCAGGCCTACGCGGCGACCTGAGCCGGGGATGCGGGCGGTGCAGCGCGACGGGGTGGGCGAGGACGCGGCCTTCGCGCGGTTCGTCGCCGAGCGCCGTCCGGGTCTGCTGCGCACCGCGCTGCTGCTGACCGGCGACCGCGCCACCGCCGAGGAGCTGGTGCAGCGGGCGCTCACCCGCACCCGGCGCGGCTGGCCCACGGGTGACCCGCTGACCACCGCCCGCCGGGCCCTGGTCACCGGCGCCACCAGCCGGGGCCGGCGCGCCGAACAGGTCATCGAGCAGCTGCCCGACCCGCTCGCGTCGGCGGTGGACGACGAGCTGGCCCGGGCGCTCCGCGACCTCCCCCCGCGCACCCGGGCCGCGACGGTGCTCCGCGTCGCCGAGGGCCTGGACGCGGCTGCGGCCGCCGCGCTGCTCGGCCGCCCGGTGGCGGAGGTCGAGGCGGCGGCCGCCGCGGGCGCCGCGCAGCTGCGGCCGGCCGCGCGTCCGGACCCCTTCCGGCGCGAGCAGCCGGCGACGGAGGACCAACGGCTGCGCGACGGGCTGGGCCGGCTGGCCGGGGCACCGGTCCGGTGGCGGCTGGACGCTGCGCAGGCCGTCGCCGACGTCGGGCACCGCCGGACCGGGCGGCGGCGACGGGTGCTCGCCGCAGCGGCGGTCGCCGCCGTCGTCCTCTTCGGTGCCGTCGGCGCGCTGACCCGGCCGGCGGCGGAGCCCCCCGCGGCGGCGACCCCGGCCACCCCCGCCGTGGACGCCGGGCCGTCGGTCCGCGCCGCCCCCGTGCTCACCGGCCCGACCCGCGGCTCCCTCGCCGACGACCCCGCGTTCCTCGCCGCCGTGCAGCAGGCCGACTGGGGTGGGCTGGTGGCGCCGCCGGCTGCCGACCGGACCGTCGTCTTCGCCGGGGACACGCCCTCCGGGCGGGCGGCGCTGGTCGTCGGCACGGTCGACGAGGACTTCCGCGGCACCTGGCTGATCGGGCCGGCCGGGGCCCCGGCAGAGGCGCTCGTGCCGCACCTGCCACCGGGACTGGCCCGCGGCCGGCCGGTCACCCTGCTGCTGGGCGGGCCGGGCCCGGCGTCGTTGGTGGTGGTCGCCGGACGGGGCGACACGATCGAGGTCTCCGACCGGCTGATGGTCGGCCCCCGCGGAACCGTCGCCCGCAGCTACACGGCGGTCGACGCCACCGACGGCGTGGCCGTCGTCCCGGCCACCACCACCGAGGACGGTCCGGCGCTGAGCGTCCGGGTCACCCGAGAGGGGCGGCTCGTGCACCGGTCGGCCGTCGACTGGCCGGGTGACCGGCCCGGTCGCACCACCCCGCTCCCGGTGCTCGTCCCGGTGCGCCCGGTCCTCCAGGAGCCCGACGCGCGGGTGGTCGCCGCCGCGCTGGTCGGGCTGGCGGTGCCGCTGGGGGTCGGGCCCGCCGGGCTGCAGCCGGAGCTGCTGTGGTCGGGCACCCTGCCGCTGAGCCGGGGCCCGGGCACCGTCGCCGTCGCCGTCGTCGTCGGCCGCAGCCCCGGCGGTGCGCTGGTCGTCACCACCTGGGCCGGGGGCGGCGGCGGGGTTCTCGCCTGCGGCACCGTCACCCCGGCCGGCAGCACCCCGGTGGCGTCCCTGACCGTGGCCCGGACGTGCACGGTCGACCTGCCGGGGCTCGAGCAGTCCGCTGACGGCAGCTGGCTGGTCGTCACCGCGCCACCGGAGGCGACCGCCGTCGAGGTGCTCGGCGCCACCGGCCGGACGCTGGCCCGGCTGCCGCTGGCCGGGGGCGGCACGGTCGTCCCCCTCCCGGAGGGGACCCGGGACGTGCGGACCCTGGACGCCGCCGGCCAACCGCTGAGGGAGGTCCCGGTGGCGCCGATGGCCGGTGAGCCGTTCGGCGACTTCGGGTCCGGGCCGCAGGGCTGAGCGGCTCACGCCGGCACCGACGGCGGTGTGCGTTCGACCTTCCCGCTCCGTAACGCGTCGCGACGACGACGGAAACACCGCGTACATAACTTCGCTCGGCAGTGGGCCGCCGTCCCGCCGCACCGCCGCCGTCGAAGGAGCACCCTGCGCATGAGCACCCCCGCACCTCGTCAGCTCGTCGTCGTCGGCGGCGGGATGGTCGCCCACCGGCTGGTCGAGGCGCTCGTCGACCGGGGTGGGGTGGCCGACGGCGGCTGGCAGGTGACCGTGCTCGCCGAGGAGCCGCGGGCCCCCTACGACCGGGTCGCCCTGACCTCGTACTTCTCCGGCCGGGACCCGCAGGACCTCGCGCTCGGCGACCCGGCGCTCTGGGACACCCCGGGCGTGCAGCTTCGCCGGGGCGAGCAGGTGACCGAGGTCGACCGCGCGGCCCGGGTGGTGCGGACCGCGGGCGGCCGGGAGCACGGCTACGACGCGCTCGTGCTGGCCACCGGGTCGTCACCGTTCGTCCCCCCGGTCGAGGGGAAGGACCTCCCGGGCTGCTTCGTCTACCGCACGATCGACGACGTCGCCGCACTGCGCCAGTACGTGACCGAGGTCGACACCCGGCGCAAGGACGGCGCCCACCCTCGCCCGGTCACCGGCGCCGTCGTCGGCGGTGGGCTGCTCGGGCTGGAGGCCGCCGGCGCGCTGACCGCCCTGGGCGTGCAGACCCACGTCGTCGAGTTCGCCCCCCGGCTGATGCCGCTGCAGGTCGACGAGGGCGGCGGCGAGGCGCTGCAGCGACTGGTCGGCGCGCTCGGCGTCCAGGTGCACGCGGGCACCGCGACGGCCAAGCTCACCGCCGGCCGCGACGGCCGGGTGGCCCGGATGCACGCCGCCGAGGGCTCGGCGGCGGGGCTGACCCACCTGGACGTCGACGTCGTCGTGTTCGCCGCGGGTGTGCGCCCGCGCGACGAGCTGGCCCGCGCGTCCGAGCTCCCGGTCGGCCCCCGTGGCGGCGTGGTCGTGGACCCCAGCTGCCGCACCGAGGACCCGGCCGTCTGGGCGATCGGCGAGGTGGCCTGCCTCGACGGGCGCACCTGGGGCCTGGTCGCCCCCGGGTACACGATGGCCGAGATCGTCGCCGACCAGCTGCTCGGCGGCGCCGCGGAGTTCCCCGGCGCGGACCTGTCCACCAAGCTGAAGCTGCTCGGGGTCGACGTCGCCAGCTTCGGCGATGCGTTCGGCACCTCCCCTGGCGCGCTGTCGGTCGTCTACGGCGACCCGGTCGCCGGGGTCTACAAGAAGCTGGTGCTCTCCGACGACGCGCGCACCCTGCTCGGCGGCATCCTCGTCGGGGACGCGAGCGCCTACGCCGGGCTGCGGCCCCTCGTCGGCCGGGAGCTCGGCGGTGACCCGGCCGCCTGGCTGCTGCCCGAGGGCGCCGAGGGCGGGCCCGCGTCGGCCGAGCTGCCCGACGACGCCGCGGTCTGCTCGTGCAACAACGTCACCGCCGGGTCGATCCGGGACGCCGTCCGCTGCGACGGGTGCGCCGACCTGGGCGCGGTGAAGGCGTGCACCAAGGCCGGCACGAGCTGCGGCTCCTGCCTGCCGCTGGTGAAGAAGCTGGTGACCACCGAGCTGGCCGCCGCCGGGGTGAGCGTCAGCTCGGCGCTGTGCGAGCACTTCGACGTCAGCCGGGCGCAGCTGTTCGACGTCGTCCGGGTCACCGGGATCACCAGCTTCAGCGAGCTGGTCGACCGGCACGGCCGCGGCCGCGGCTGCGACATCTGCAAGCCGGTCGTCGCCTCCATCCTGGCCAGCCTGGACTCCCGGCACGTGCTGGACGGCGAGCGGGCGACGCTGCAGGACACCAACGACCACGTGATGGCCAACATCCAGAAGGACGGCACCTACTCGGTGGTGCCGCGGATCCCCGGCGGCGAGGTGACGCCGGAGGGGCTGATCGCGATCGGCGAGGTGGCCCGCGACTTCGGGCTCTACACCAAGATCACCGGTGGTCAGCGGATCGACCTGTTCGGCGCCCGGATGGAGCTGCTGCCGGCGATCTGGGAGCGGCTGGTGGCGGCCGGCTTCGAGTCCGGGCACGCGTACGGCAAGTCGCTGCGCACGGTGAAGTCCTGCGTGGGCTCGACCTGGTGCCGGTACGGCGTGCAGGACTCGGTGGCCCTGGCGATCGCCCTGGAGCTGCGCTACCGCGGGCTGCGCTCTCCGCACAAGATCAAGCTCGGGGTGTCCGGCTGCGCGCGGGAGTGCGCCGAGGCCCGCGGCAAGGACGTCGGGGTCATCGCCACCGACAACGGCTGGAACCTCTACGTCGGCGGCAACGGCGGCTTCACCCCGCGGCACGCGAAGCTGCTGGCCGAGGACCTGGACACCGAGACGCTGGTGCGCACCATCGACCGCTTCCTCGTCTACTACGTGCGCACCGCCGACCGGCTGCAGCGCACCGCGCCGTGGCTGGAGGAGATCGAGGGCGGGCTGGACCACGTGCGCGCCGTCGTCCTGGAGGACAGCCTGGGCATCGCCGCCGACCTGGACGCGGCGATGGCCGACCACGTCGAGGGCTACACCGACGAGTGGCGCGCCACCCTGGAGGACCCGGAGAAGCTGCGCCGGTTCGCCTCCTTCGTGAACGCCCCCGACTCCCCCGACCCGTCGCTGTCCTACGTCGTGGAGCGGGGTCAGCCCCGGCCGAGCACCGCGGCGGAACGGACGGCCGGCGAGGCCACCGGCGCCGTCCTGGTGGCTGGCCCCCGACTGGAGGTGTTCTCCCGATGACCGCGACCCTGCCCCCCGAGACCACGGCACAGACCGGCTGGACGGCCGTCTGCCGGTACACCGATCTGCAGCCCGAGCGCGGGGTGGCCGCCCTGGTCGGTGACCAGCAGATCGCCGTGTTCCGGCTCTTCGACGGTTCGCTGCACGCCGTCGGACACCGCGACCCGGTGAGCGGTGCGCACGTGATCGCCCGGGGCCTCGTCGGCACCCGCGGCGACGCGCCGACGGTGGCCTCGCCGATGTACAAGCAGGTGTTCGACCTGCGCACCGGGGTCTGCCTGGACGCACCCGACGACTCGGCGGTGCGCCTGCCGGTCCACCCGGTGCGGCTGCGCGACGGCTGGGTGGAGATCGGCTCGGGCGGCTGAGCCGCGCCCTGCCCGGGACCG
Source organism: Modestobacter sp. VKM Ac-2985 (assembly GCF_026967925.1). GTDB lineage: Bacteria > Actinomycetota > Actinomycetes > Mycobacteriales > Geodermatophilaceae > Modestobacter. Next base: position 454,554 of record NZ_JAPVBI010000003.1, read on the forward strand.
ATGAGTCCAGCGCTGCTCGGCGGTCCTGTCTCCGGTAGAGCAGGCGACCGGGACGGGAGAAGAGCATGCGCAGAGTCGTGGCCCAGATGGCGGTGTCGCTCGACGGGTACTTCGAGGGCCCGGACGGCGACATCAGCTGGCACCGCGTCGACGAGGAGCTGCACGCCCACTTCAACGAGCAGCTCGCGACGATGGGCGCCTTCCTCTGCGGCCGGGTGACCTACCAGCTGATGGAGCAGTACTGGCCGGCCGCGGACCAGGACCCCACCAGCTCGCCCACCGAGGCGGAGTTCGCCGGCATCTGGCGGGAGATGCCCAAGGTGGTCTACTCGAGCAGCCTGACCGCCCCGGGTCCGAACGCCACCCTGGTGCGCGACGTCGTGCCCGACCAGGTGCGGGCACTGCAGGCGCAGCCCGGGGGCGACATGGTCCTGGGCGGGGCGCTGTTGGGCGCGGCCTTCCGGCAGCACGACCTCATCGACGAGTACCGGATCTACGTGAACCCGGTGCTGCTGGGGGCCGGGCGCCAGCTCTTCGGTCCTGGCGAGAAGCCCAGGGACCTGCGCCTGGTCGAGACCCGCACCTTCGGCAACGGCGTCGTCCTGCTGCGGCACGAACGGCCTCGCTGACCGCAGGCAGCGCGGGGTCGATCGGGCCGTAGGCTCCCCCGGTGCCAGAGCCGGTCCCCTCGCCGCGGACGCCGCGGGGCGGGGTACCGGCCGCCCGGCAGGCGCTGGCGCTGCTCCAGGCGCTGGCCCGCTCCCCCGGTGCCGTCCCGGCCGCCGCCCTGGCCCGCGACCTCGGGCTGCCGCGGTCGACGACGTACCACCTGCTCGCCGAACTGGTCGACGCCGGCTTCGTCGTCCACCTGCCCGAGGAACGCCGCTACGGGCTCGGCGTGAGCGCCTTCGAGATCGGCAGCGCCTACTCCCGTCAGGAGCCGCTGGCCCGGCTGGCCCGCCCGGTGCTGGCCCGGCTGGTCGACGCGGTCGGCCAGTCCGCGCACCTCGCGGTCCTGCACGGCCGGGAGGTGCTCTACGTGGTCGAGCAGCGTGCGCCGGGCCGGCCGCCGCTGGTGACCGACGTGGGCGTCCGGCTGCCGGCCCAGCTGACCGCCAGTGGCCGGGCGCTGCTGGCCGGTCTGCCGCCGGCTCAGGTGCGGGCACTGTTCCCCGACGCGACCGCCTTCGTCGACCGGCACGACCTGGGTCCCCGCCGGCTCTCGGAGCTGCGCCGGCTGCTGGGCGAGGTACGCCGGGCCGGGTACGCCGACGAGGACGGCGAGGTCACGCCGGGGTTCGCCTCGGTCGCCGCGGCGGTGCACGACCACGCCGGCCGGCCGGCGGCGGCGGTCGCGGTCACCTTCCCCACCGAGGACGTCGCCGCCCCGGGGCGGACGGAGCTGGCACAGCGGGTGGCCCGAGCGGCCGCCGAGCTGACCCGCCGGATCAGCGGCCGCCGCCCCGACTGAAACGTCTGGGATACCGGACAGCACCCGGCTCGCGGACCTGGATCCGTTGCCGCAGGCCAGGTCAGATGGACCCATGAGCACAGCGCTGGACACCCAGCAGGTCGTGGTCGGCAGCGGACCGGTCTCCTTCGACGACGTCGTCCGCGTCGCCCGGGACGGCTGTGGCGTGCGGCTGTCCGAGGAGGCGCTGGCCGGGATCGCCGCCACCCGGGCGGTCGTCGAGCGGCTGGCCGACGACGACCGCCCGCACTACGGCGTCTCCACCGGGTTCGGCGCACTGGCCACCCGGCACATCCCGGTCGCCCAGCGGGCCCAGCTGCAGCGCAGCCTGATCCGCTCGCACGCCGCCGGCTCCGGCCCGGAGGTGGAGCGCGAGGTGGTCCGGGCGCTGATGCTGCTGCGGCTGTCGACGCTGGCGACCGGGCGCACCGGCGTCCGTCCGGAGACGGCCCGCGGCTATGCGGCGATGCTGGACGCCGGGATCACCCCGACCGTGCACGAGTACGGCTCGCTGGGGTGCTCCGGTGACCTCGCGCCCCTGTCGTCGATCGCGCTGGCGCTGATGGGCGAAGGGACCGTCCGGGACGCCGCCGGGGTGCTGCGCCCGGCCGCCGAGGCGCTGGTCGACGCCGGACTCTCCCCGGTGCAGTTGGCGGAGAAGGAGGGCCTGGCGCTGGTCAACGGCACCGACGGGATGCTCGGCATGCTGGTGCTCGCGCTGGCCGACCTGCGCCGGCTGCTGAGCACCGCCGACGTCGCCGCGGCGATGAGCGTGGAGGCGCTGCTGGGCAGCGACGCGGTGTTCGCCGCCGACCTGCAGGGGCTGCGCCCGCACCCCGGGCAGGCCGACTCCGCGGCCAACCTGCGGGCATTGCTGGCCGGCAGCGGGGTGATGGCCAGCCACCGCGGCCCGGAGTGCACCCGCGTGCAGGACGCCTACTCACTGCGCTGCGCCCCGCAGGTGCACGGCGCGGCCCGGGACACCGCCGCGCACGCCGCCACGGTCGCCGAGCGGGAGCTGGCCGCGGCGATCGACAACCCGGTGGTGACGGTCGACGGACGGGTGGAGTCCAACGGCAACTTCCACGGCGCCCCGGTCGGCTACGTGCTGGACTTCCTGGCGATCGCTGTCGCCGACGTGGCCAGCATGAGCGAGCGGCGCACCGACCGGATGCTGGACGCCGCCCGCAGCAACGGGCTCCCGCCGTTCCTGGCCGCCGACGCCGGGGTCGACTCCGGCCACATGATCGCCCAGTACACCGCCGCCGGGATCGTCAGCGAGCTGAAGCGCCTCGCGGTGCCGGCCAGCGTCGACTCGATCCCCTCCTCGGCGATGCAGGAGGACCACGTGTCGATGGGCTGGCACGCCGCCCGCAAGCTGCGCCGGGCCCTGGACGGGCTGACCCGAGTGCTGGCCATCGAGGTGCTCACCGCGGCCCGGGCGCTGGACCTGCGCGCCCCGCTGCAGCCGGCCGCGGCCACCGGCGCTGTGCGGGACGCCCTCCGAGCCGCCGGGGTGCCCGGCCCGGGCCCGGACCGGCACCTCGCCCCAGAGATCGAGGTCGCCGTGCAGCTGCTCGCTGGCGGCGACGTGATCGACGCAACCGGCCTGCCGCTGCTCTGAGCCGGAAGCCGCTCGGTGATGAGAGAGGTCAGACCTCGTGATGACCGGGTGCTCTGCACGGCACCATCCGCTCTGAAGGCGGCCTATGGGACACCGTCGCCTGTCCCCCGTCGTTCACCCGGTGGTGGAGCACGTTTGATCACGACAGCCTTGATCCCTAGCGTTCCTGCCGTGTCGGCGGAAAGCACTAAGACTCGTTGGCCTGCATGGCTACTCTGGCTGCTGACGATCCAAGCCCTCGGGCAGATCGTGCTGGCTCTTGGCGACTCCTCCTGGTTCAGACTGCTTCTCGCGGGGGCATCCGTCGCTCTTGCTGCCTCGTACCTGTGGCTGCATATGCGCGAGCGACGCAACGGCCCAACCTCCAGCACGAGGCGGTGACTGTCCCTTAGTGGGCCGCTCAGGGACACCGCCCACAAGGTGGCCCACGGGATAGTCGCGCCTACCCCTCCGCGACTAGCGTCGTCCGTCGTGACCGACAGCCTGTGCCCTGACTGCGGGCACGTGTGGACGTATCACCCCGGAGTCTTGCTCTCGGTCACTCACTGCGTCGACTGCATCATCGAAGAGGACCACGGTGATCGGGACGACGCCGACATGTGCTCCCGCGTACCGCCCGACCTAGAGCACGTCCCGGTCGAAGACTCATTGGTCGCCCACTACAGGCGTCGGCGTTGGCGGGGCGACAGGGTGCTGGTCGAGGACCACACCGGCGGACGATGGGCCCTACTCCGCCCGCGAGCCGCCGGTCCCCACGAGGTTAATCGACTTCTGCAGGAGGTTCGCGCGGACTTGGCGACCATGCCGATAACTCAGTTCAGAGAGAAGTACCGACAGCTCATGGACTGACTGTCTCAAAGTGGGCCGCTCAGTCACACGTTGGCCACTGTCCGCGCTACATCGGAAGGGCGGACGTCGGCGACCCAGGTAATGGCGAGCCGGAAAGTCCAGCCGGGCTGGGTCAGGTGGCGGAGGCAAGGCGGCCAGATGGCCTAGCGTCGGGGCGATGAGCCGTTATGGAGCGCGGGCCGTGGCCGTCGACTTCGGGTTCAACGCCGCGTTGGTGTTGCTGGGGGCGCTCATCGTCTGGCTGACGGGGTGGTCGCGGTTCGGGGTGTACGTGGTCGTGCTCTCCGCTGGCTGGTCGCTGCGGGCGGCTGCGGAACACTGGCTGAGGCGTCGGCGGGCCCAGGCACCGGACCGATCACCGACCTCACCGATTGAGCTCCGCTAGTCGGCGAGCAGTTGGTCGCGGACCTCGCGGCGGAGCACCTTGCCGATCTGGGAGCGTGGCAGGTCCTCGACCGCCACGATCCGTCGCGGCACCTTGTAGCCGGCCAGCGACGCGCGGATCGACTCCCGGACGGCGTCCAGGTCCAGCTCCCCCTCCAGCACGACCGCGGCGACGACGTCCTCCCCGTTCGTGCCGGGCAGGCCGACGACGGCGGCGTCGGTGATGCCGTCGACCGCCTTCAGCACCTCCTCGACCTCGGAGGGGTAGACGTTGAAGCCGCCGGTGATGATCAGCTCCTTGATCCGGTCGACGATCCGGACGAACCCGTCGTCGTCGACCTCGACCACGTCGCCGGTGCGCAGCCAGCCACCGGGCAGCAGGACGGCAGCGGTCTCCTCCGGCCGGTTCCAGTAGCCGGAGAACACCTGCGGCCCCTGGACCAGCAGTTCCCCGCGCTCCCCCGGCGCCCGGTCGACGGTCGGGTCCTCCGGGTCGACCACCCGCATCCGGGTCGACGGGAACGGCAGCCCGACGGTGCCGGGGCGCCGCGTCGGACCCACCGGGTTGCCGATCACGATCGGTGAGGCCTCGGTCATCCCGTAGCCCTCCACGACCAGCCCGCCGGTCACCCGCTCCCACAGCTGGGCGGTCTTCAGCGGCAGCGGCATCGCCCCGGAGATCGCCACCCGGGTGCCCGACAGGTCCACGCCCCGCTCCTCGGCCGCAGCCGCCAGCCGCTGGTACATCGGCGGCACCCCGGGGAAGAACGTCGGCGGCCGCTTCTTCGCCGCGGCCAGCACCTGGTCGACGTCGAAGCGCGGGAACAGCACCAGCACCGCACCCAGCCGCACGGCCGCGGCGAGGCAGAGCAGCACGCCGTAGGCGTGGAACATCGGGAGGACGCCGTAGAGGACCTCCTCCCCTGCCCGCAGCTGAGGCACCCAGGCGAGGGACTGGGTGACGTTGGCGACCAGGTTCCGGTGGGTGAGGACGGCGGCCTTCGGGCTGCCGGTGGTGCCGCCGGTGTACTGCAGCAGCGCCACGTCCTCGTGCGCCGGACCCGGGTGCGCCTCGTCCAGCGGGGGCGCCTCGGCCACCACGGCGTCCCAGGACGTCGTCCCGGGAGCCGGCTTCGTCATCGCCGCCCGGGTGGCCCGGGCCTTGGGCACCGGCAGCCGCAGCGCCAGCCGCTTCACCAGCGGCAGCGCCCGGCTCAGGTCGACCGCCAGCACCTCGCGCAGCTCCGGGACGTCCAGCTCCTGCACCACGGGGGCGACGACGTTCCAGACCACCGCGACAGCGGCCCCGTGGTCGCGGAACTGGGAGCCGAGCTCCTCGGGGGTGTACAGCGGGTTGTGCTCGACGACCACCGCACCCAGCCGGAGGACGGCGTTGAACGCGACCACGTGCTGCGGGCAGTTGGGCAGCACCAGGGCCACCCGGTCACCGGGCCGCACCCCCAGGTCGCGCAGCACCGTCGCGGCACGGGCGACGGCGTCCCGGAGCTCGGCATAGCTGGTCGTCGCGCCGAAGAACTCCAGCGCCGGCCGGTCGGGGAACCGCTGAGCCGCCGAGGTCAGCAGGTCCGGGATGGTGTCCCGCGGGACCTCCACCTCGGCCGGGACGCCCTCGGCGTAGCTCCGGGTCCAGGCCGGTGCCTCCGGCGTGCTGCGGTCCGGCTCGGTGACCATCTGTTCCCCCGTTCGCGACGGCGCACCCGGGGTCGGCGGAGGGCCGTCCGTCCCGCTGACCGCCGCGGGTGCCCGGCGGTCAGCGGGAGGGTGTCAGAGCGGCTGGACGGAGTCGGCCTGCATGCCGCGGTCGCCGGCGCTGGCGGTGTACTCGACCCGCTGACCCTCGTCCAGGCTGCGGTAGCCACCGTCGTCGGCGATGGCGGAGAAGTGCACGAAGACGTCGTCCCCGCCCTCGTCGGGCTCGATGAACCCGAAGCCCTTCTCGGAGTTGAAGAAGCGCACGGTGCCCTGGGCGCCGGCACCGCCGCCGCGGGGGGCCCGCGGAGCGCGCGCACTGCGGTCGTCCCGGCGCGGCCGGTCGTCCCGCCGGTCGTCACGCCGGTCGTCGTACCGGGCCGGCGGGCGCCCGCCGCCCAGCGGGCGGACCGAGTCGGCCTGCATGCCGCGCTGGCCGGGGCTGGCGGTGTACTCGACCCGCTGGCCCTCGTCCAGGCTGCGGTAGCCACCGTCGTCCTCGATGGCGGAGAAGTGGACGAAGATGTCGTCCCCGCCCTCGTCGGGCTCGATGAACCCGAAGCCCTTCTCGGCGTTGAAGAACCGCACGGTGCCCTCGGAGCCGCCACGCCCACCGCGCGGGGCGGGCACGTCCTGGCGACCGCGCTCCTCGCGCTGGGGCGCCCGGCCGCCGCCGAGCGGCTGGACCGAATCGGCCTGCATGCCGCGCTGGCCGGGGCTGGCGGTGTACTCGACCCGCTGACCCTCGTCCAGGCTGCGGTAGCCACCGTCGTCGGCGATCGCGGAGAAGTGCACGAACACGTCGTCCCCGCCCTCGTCGGGCTCGATGAACCCGAAGCCCTTCTCGGCGTTGAACCAGCGGACCGTGCCCTCCGAGCCGCCGCCACCACTGCGGGGGGCCCGCGGGGCGCGCACCTGCCGTGGGTCGTCGCGGTGACCGCGCTCCTCACGGGCGGGCCGGCCACCGCCGCCGCCGCCGAGGGGCTGGATGGAGTCGGCCTGCATGCCCCGGTCGCCGGAGCTGGCGGTGTACTCGACCCGCTGCCCCTCGTCCAGGCTGCGGAAGCCGCCGTCGTCTGCGATCGCGGAGAAGTGCGCGAACACGTCCTGCCCACCGTCGTCGGGCTCGATGAACCCGAAGCCCTTCTCGGCGTTGAACCACTTGACCGTGCCCTGCGGCATCCTCTAGCTCCTGCACATCTCGTCGTCCCAGCTGGTACCTACCTGTACCAGGGTCCTCCAGCCTGCCCGCTCTGACGACCCGGCCTCCTCACCGGGGGTCAACCGCGACGGTCGGCGATGAACCGGAACCGGTCGCGGGTGGCGGTGACCTCGGCGGCGTCGACGTCGGCGAGCACGATCGTCTCCACCCCCGAGGCGGTGGCCAGCAGCTCGCCCACGGGGGAGATGATCCGGCTGTCCCCGGCGTGCTCGGTGCCGTCGCCGGCCGTGCCGACCCGGTTGCAGCCGACCACGTAGGCCTGGTTCTCGATCGCCCGGGCCTGCAGCAGCGCCGACCAGTGGTGCCGGCGCGGGCTGGGCCAGTTCGCCGGCACCAGGTAGACGTCGGTGTCCGGGGCGGCGGCCCAGAACACGTCGGCGAAGCGCAGGTCGTAGCAGATGAACGGGGTGATCCGCAGGCCGCCGACGTCGACGGTGACCGGGCCGGTGCCGGAGCGGAACCGGGTCCGCTCGTCGGCGAAGGGGTGCAGCTTCCGGTACCGGTGGGTGGTGCCGTCCGGGCCGGCGAGCACGAACGTGTTGTAGGGCAGCTCGCCCTCGACGTCGGTCTCCGGGCAGGTGCCGGCCACCCAGACGCCGTGCTCGGCGGCCTGCGCGGCGAGGAACTCCGACGACGGCCCACCCTCCGGTTCACCGATCCCGGGCGTCATCGAGAAGCCGGTGGAGAAGGTCTCGGTGAGCAGCACCAGCTCCGCCCCGGCGCCCACCGCGCGGGCGACCTGCGGGGCCAGCCGCGCGAAGTTCGCCGCCCGGTCCTCCCAGACGATGTCGTGCTGCACCGCCGCGATCCTCATCTGAGCTCCCTCAACCGCTGGGCCGCCTCGGCCAGCACCTCATCCCGCTTGCAGAACGCGAACCGCACCAGGTGCCGCCCCAGCTCCGCGTGCTCCGGTGAGTAGAAGACCACGGTCGGGACGGCGACCACCCCGGCGCGCCCGGGCAGCGACCGGCAGAACGCGACGCCGTCGCCGTCGGGCTGCCGCGGGCGGACGTCGACGGTGGCGAAGTAGGTGGCCTCCGGGCTCACCACCGGCAGCCCTGCGTCGGCCAGCCCGGCCACCAGGAGGTCGCGGCGGCGCTGCAGGTCGGCGGCGACGCGGGTGAAGTACTCGTCGGGCAACCGCAGCCCCGCGGCGATCGCCGGCTGGAACGGGCCGCCGTTGACGAAGGTGAGGTACTGCTTCGCGGTGCGGGCCGCCGCCACCAGGGGCGCCGGGCCGCAGACCCAGCCGGTCTTCCAGCCGGTGGTGTTGAACGTCTTGCCGCCGCTGCTGACCACCAGGGTGCGCTCGGCCATGCCGGGCAGGGTGGCGATCGAGACGTGCTCGGCGCCGGCGAAGACCAGGTGCTCGTAGACCTCGTCGGTGAGCACCGTCAGGTCCGCGGCGCCGGCCACCTCGGCCAGCACCGCCAGTTCGGCGCGGGTGAACACCTTGCCGGTCGGGTTGTGCGGGGTGTTGAGCAGCAGCAGCCGCGCCCGCGGGGTGACCGCGGCGCGCAGCTCGGCCTCGTCGAAGGTCCAGGGGCCCGTGGCGACCTCGCCGGCGACCGAGGACGGCGGGCGGAGCGGCACCGGGCGCAGCACCCCGCCGGCCATCGCCACCGCCGCGGCGTAGCTGTCGTACATCGGCTCGAACAGCACCACCTCGTCGCCGGGCTCGAGCAGCCCGAGCAGTGCGGCGGTCAGCGCCTCGGTCGCCCCGGCGGTGACCAGCACCTCGTCGACCGGGTCGTAGGTCAGGCCGCGGAACCGCTGCTGGTGCTCGGCGATCGCGGCCCGCAGGTCGGGCTGGCCGGGGCCCGGCGGGTACTGGTCGTGCGCGGTGCCGATCGCGGCCCGAGCGACGTCGAGCACCTCGGCCGGGCCCGGCTCGTCCGGGAAGCCCTGGCCCAGGTTGATCGCGCCGGTGGCGACGGCCAGCGCGCTCATCTCGGCGAAGACCGTCGTCCCGAAGCCCTGCAGCCGGGAGGCGAGGTGCGGTGTCCGGGTCACCGGCTCATCCTGCCGTGCTCACCCTGTTGGGGCGTCCGTCCGCCGCAGCACCTCGGCCAGCGGGGTGGCCGGGCGGCCCAGCAGGTCGGGGACGTCGCTGCTGACCGTGGCCATCTCGCCCGCCGCGATCGCGGTGTACGTGGAGACCCAGGCGTCCACCAGCCACTCGGGTGCCTCGAACTGGGCCCGGGAGGCGTGGGCCTCCGCCACGGTCTCCTGGTGGTGGCGCACCGGCCGGCCGGTGACGGAGGTGATCGTCTCGGCGATCTCGTCGAGGGTCAGCGCCGCCGGTCCGGTGAGGTGGTAGACCGCCCCGGCGTGCGGCACCGGGTCCTGCAGCACGAGGGCGGCGACGGCGGCGATGTCGTCCAGCGCCACCACCGACGCCCGGCCGTCATCGGCGGGTCCGCGGATCACGCCGTCCGCACCGACCATCCCCGGCATGTCCTCGGCGTAGAGCCCGTCCCGCAGGAACGTCGTGACCAGCCCCAGGGACCGGGCGTGCTCCTCGGTGGCCCAGTGGTCGCGGGCCAGCAGGAAGGTCGCGTCCGGCGCGGCGCCGAGGAAGGAGAGGTAGACCAGGTGACCGACCCCGGCGTCGGCCGCCGCGTCGAGGAAGCTGCGGTGCTGCTCGACCCGGTCGGCGGACTCGCTGCCGGAGACCATGAAGACCGTGCCGACGCCGGCCAGCGCCTCGCGGACGGCCGCCCGGTCGCCGTAGGGCGCGGTCGCGACGGTGCTGCCGGGCAGCTGCGGCGCACGGGCCGGGTCGCGGACCAGCAGGCGCTGGCTCACCTCGGCGTCGGCGAGCAGCCGGGCGACCCGGCCGCCGAGCCGTCCGGTCGACCCGGTCACGGCGAGGGGCGGGAGCTGAGGATCGGTCACCAACCGATCCTCGCCGAGCGCCACCGATGCCGCTCGCTCTGGGGAAGGAGCGTCCTCAGCCGCCGGTGCCGCGCCAGCGACGGCGGAGCGTGTGCGCGGCCGCCTTGGGCCGACGGTCCCGGGTGAAGACGCCCTTCCGGTTCCCGTCGACCCGGCTGGTGCCCGGGCCGGTGGCGAAGTCGGCGAAGTTCCAGACGTGCTCGCCGATGACGGCGTCGATCCGGTCGAACACCCGGTGGTACATCTCCAGGAACTCGACCTGGTACTCCTCGCTCCACGGCATCGGGGTGACCTGGTGCAGGCCGGCGATCGTGTCGGCGCCGTACTCGGTGACGATGATCGGCTTGCCCTCGGTCGCCCAGCCGGTCAGCTCGGCCTCCAGCGCCTCCTCGGCCGCGACCAGGTCCCCGGCGTGCCGGTACCAGCCGTAGTAGCGGTTGAGCATGACCACGTCGGCGTAACGGTGCAGCCGGTCCTTGCCGTACGCGGAGAACATCATGTTGGCGAAGCCCACCGGCCGGGTCGGGTCCAGCTCCCGGGTCAGGTCGAACAGCGGCTCGAAGTACGCGCAGGCCTCGTCGGTGTCGGACTCCGGTTCGTTGGCGATGCTCCAGAGGACGACGCTCGGGTGGTTGCGGTCGCGGGCCACCAGCTCCCGGATCGCCTGGGCGTGGGCGGCGTGGCCGGCCTCGCCGATCGTCTCCGCGGAGAAGGTGGGCACCTTGGGACGGCCGAGCGCGAACGCGGCCAGGGTCATGTTCTGCCCGACCGCCGCGGTCTCGTCGATGACCACGATCCCGTGCCGGTCGGCGAAGTCGAGCACCTCCTCGGCGTACGGGTAGTGCGCCGTGCGGAAGCTGTTGGCGCCGATCCACCGCATCAGCGCGGCGTCGTGCACCAGGAAGACGTCGTCGTGGCCCTTGCCGCGCACCGGCAGGTCCTCGTGCTTGCCGAACCCGGTGAAGGAGAACGGCTCGCCGTTGATCAGGAACTGCTGGCCCCGGACCTCCACGGTGCGCACGCCGACGGGCAGCACGTAGCTGTCCACCACGTCGGGCCCGTCAACCAGGGCGAGCTCCAGGTCGTACAGGTAGCCCTCGCCCGGTCGCCACGGGTGCACGCCGGCCACCTGCAGGACGCCGTCGGCGCCCTCGGCGGTGGCCACCTCGATGCCCTCGGCGTCCCGCAGGACCGCCCGGACGCCGAGCCCGTCGGCGTCCATCGCGCCGACCCGGTACCCCACCGTGCCGGCGTCCCCGGCCAGGCCGGTGACCACGGTGACGTCGTCCAGGTGGGCGTGCGGAGTGCAGTGCAACCAGACCGAGCGGTGCAACCCGGCGTAGTTGAAGAAGTCGTGGAAGTAGACCTGCGTGCGTCCCCGCGGGGTGTCCTCGACCTCGCCCGGTGGCACCGACTCCCAGGTGAGCTCGTTGTTGACGACCACGGTCACCCGGGCCGGCTCCCCGGGGCGGACATGCGCGGTGACGTCGGCCTCGAAGGGGGTGTAGCCGCCCTCGTGCCGGGCGACCTCCACGTCGTCCACCCAGACGACGGCCCGGTGGGTGGCCGCGTCGAACCGGAGGACGACGCGCTGCCCGGCCCAGCCCCGCGGTACCCGGACGGTGGTCTGGTACCAGGCGTCACCGACGTGGTCGCGCACCGTCGCGTCGGCGAACACGTCGTTGTAGCTGGCCGGTACCGGCACCTCGCGGGTCTCCTGCAGCCGCCCGCGCCACCAGCCGGCCTGCCGCCCGACGCCGTCCGGGTCGAGGCGGAACTGCCAGAGCCCGTCCAGGCTCTTCCGCTCACGGGTGGGGCTGTCCTGGGGGCGGAGCATGCCTGCGAGTAGGTCACAGCGGGGCGGGTGGAGCAATCCGTTGCCGCGGGTTGTCGCGCGGTGAGCACACCCGGTGCCGTGGACGAGGAGCGAGAGGCCGGGGCGACGATCTACGACGTCGCGCGGGCGGCCGAGGTCGTGGCGTCCACGGTCTCCTGCACGTTCTCCCGCCCGGGGCTCGTCAACGCGGACACCGCCGAGCGCGTCCGGCAGGTCGCCGAGGAGCTCGGCTACCGGACCACCCCGCAGGCCCGTGCCCTGGCGACCACCGGACCGGAATGTCGCCGGACGACTGCCGGCCGCCGCGGTGGCGGTGCTCGCCGGCTGGGTGGCCCACGTACGGGGCTCCTCGCCCCTCCGGGACGCCCCGGGCCGACGAGCTGACGGCGCTGGCCGAGGGCACGCCCGCCGATGCCGTCCCCCGACGGCGCATCGTTCATCGAGCGCATGTTTGCAGTCTCTGCATATTTTCTGGCATGCTGCCGCCGTGACGACCGGGCTGCGCGAACGCAAGAAGCAGGCCACCCGCGCGGCGTTGCACGAGGCGGCGCTGAGGCTGGTCGCCGAACACGGGCTGGACCAGGTGTCGGTCGACGACATCGCCGCCGACGCCGAGGTCTCCCCCCGCACCTTCTTCAACTACTTCCCGTCCAAGGACGACGCGGTCATCGGCCTGGACCCGGAGCACCCGCTCCGCCTGGCCGAGGCACTGTCCGCCCGGCCGACGACCGAGACGCCCGTCCAGGCGCTGCGCGCGGTGCACGCGGCCGAGGCCGCGCGGATGGCCGCAGAGACCGAGCTGTGGCCGCTGCGACTGCAGGTCGTCGACGCGCACCCGGCGCTGGCCGCCCGGCTCACCGCCTCGTTCGCCCGGAGCGAGCAGCTGCTGGCCGAGTGGCTCGCCGCCCGCACCGGCACCCGGGCCGAGCTCGACGTCCAGCCCTCCCTGCTCGCCGCCGTCCAGGGCTCGGTGATGCGCAGCGCGCTGCACCGCTGGCGCGCCGGTGGCTACGCCACATCGCTGCCCGCCCTCGTCGCCGAAGGCTGGGACCAGGTCGAGGCGGGCTTCCCCGCCCCGCGCCACTGACCCGACCGAACATCCCCCCGCACCACCTCTGAGGAGCTCCATGTCCAGCGCGCCCACCGCCGCGCCGCCCATCGTCCTGACCCGCCGGAGGATCAACACCATCTTCGGCGCGCTGCTGGCCGGCATGCTGATGGCGGCGCTGGACCAGACGATCATCTCCACCGCGATGCCGACGATCGTCGGTGAGCTCGGCGGTGTCTCGCACATGGCCTGGATGACCACCGCCTACCTGCTGGCGACCACCCTGGTCATGCCGGTCTACGGCAAGTTCGGTGACCTGTTCGGCCGGCGCACGCTGTTCCTGGTGGCGATCGGGCTGTTCACCGCCGCGAGCCTGGGGGCCGCGCTGGCGCCGGACTTCGGCTGGCTGGTGTTCTGGCGGGGCGTGCAGGGCCTCGGCGGCGGCGGGCTGATGATCCTGTCCCAGGCGATCATCGCCGACATCGTCCCGGCCCGGGAGCGGGCGAAGTACATGGGCCCGATCGGTGCGTTGTTCGGGCTGTCCGCCGTCGCCGGGCCGCTGGTCGGCGGGTTCTTCACCGACTCGGCGGCACTGGGCTGGCGCTGGTGCTTCTGGGTCAACGTGCCGATCGGGCTGGCTGCCTTCGCCGTCGGCTGGGCCGCGCTCACCCTGCCGCGCAAGCGGAACACCACACCGCTGGACCTCGCCGGCATCCTCACCCTGTCGGTCGCCACCACGTCGCTGGTGCTCGCCACCGACATCGGCGGCAGCGAGGGCTGGGGCTCCTGGCAGGTGCTGGCGCTGCTGACCCTGCTCGCCGGCTCGATCGCGGCGTTCGTGCTGGTGGAGCGGCGGGCGGTGGAACCGATCGTCCCGTTGTCGCTGTTCGGCAACCCCACCTTCGTGGTGGCCACCGCGCTGGGCATGGCCGTCGGCCTGGGCATGTTCTCCGCGATCGCCTTCATGCCCACCTACCTGCAGATGAGCTCGGGCCTGTCGGCGGCGAACTCCGGGCTGCTGATGCTGCCGATGACCGCCGGGATCATCCTGACCATCCAGAGCTCGGCCGCGGTCATCATGCGCACCGGCCGCTACAAGGTGTTCACCGTCGCCGGGGTCGCGCTGATCCTGGCGGCGATGCTGTGGATGACCACGCTGGCCGGGGACACCGCGCTGTGGACCGTCGGCGCGATGTTCTTCCTGCTCGGCGCGGGGCTCGGGCTGATCATGCAGAACGTCGTCCTCGCCGCGCAGAACGCCGTCCCCGCCGCGCAGATCGGCACCGCCACCTCGACGAACAACTACTTCCGCGAGGTGGGTGCGGTGCTCGGCGTCGCCGTCTTCGGCACCCTCTTCACCAGCCGCCTGGGCGACCGGCTCGGCGAGGCCCTGGCCGCCAACCCCGAGCAGGCGCTGCAGGCCGGGATCACCTCCCCGGACACGCTGGTGCCGACGGCGGTCGAGGCCGCGGGTGAGCCGCTGCGCACCGCGATCGTGGACGCCTACGCCGACGCCCTGGCCCCGGTGTTCTGGTACCTGGTGCCGATCCTGGTGCTCGCGCTGCTGCTGGCCCTGGCGCTGCGCGAGGTGCCGCTGTCCGACGTCGCCGGGATGGTCGCCCGCGGCGAGGCCGTGTCGTCGGAGGCGGACCTAGCGGCACTGCGCGCGGACCCGGGCGTCGACGAGCCTGTGCTGGTCGAGCCGGTCGGGGACGAGCGGGACGACGACGCGAACGTCCGTGCGTAGCGGACGGCGCCCGGGACCATCGCCCGGGCGCCGTCCCGTCAGGGCGTCAGCAGCGCCTTGACCGCGCGCCGCTCGTCCATCGCGCGGTAGCCCTCGGCGGCCTGGTCCAGCGGCAGGGTCAGGTCGAACACCCGGCCCGGGTCGATCGCCCCGGACCACACCCGGTCGATGAGGTCGGGCAGGAAGCGGCGCACCGGGGCGGGGCCGCCGTGCAGCCGCACCATCGTGGAGAACAGCTGCCGTCCGGTGATCTCCACGCCGTGCGGGACGCCGACGAACCCGACGCCGCCACCGGGTCGGGTGGAACGGATGGCCTGGTCCATCGACTCGCCGGTGCCCACGCACTCCAGGACGGCGTCGGCCCCCACCCCGTCGGTGAGGTCCCGGATCCGCGCCACCCCCTCGTCGCCGCGCTCGGTCACGATGTCGGTGGCACCGAACCCGGTGGCCAGCCGCTGCCGCGGTTCGTGCCGGCTCATGGCGATGATCCGCTCGGCCCCCAGCTGGGCGGCCGACAGCACGCCGAGCAGTCCGACGGCGCCGTCCCCCACCACCGCGACGGTCATCCCCGGCTGCACCCCGGCGGCGACGGCGGCGAACCAACCGGTGGCCATGACGTCGGAGAGGGTGAGCAGGCTGGGCAGCAGCTCCGCCGACGGCACCTCGGGCGTCGCGACCAGCGTGCCGTCGGCGTGCGGCACGCGCAGCAGCTCGGCCTGGGCGCCGGTGATGCCCACCCGGTGCGCGCACGCACTCTGGTACCCGGCCCGGCAGTGCGGGCAGGTCCCGTCCGAGGCGATGAACGGCACGATGACGAACTGGCCGGGGCGGACCGTCGTGACGTCGTCCCCGACCGCCTCGACGACCCCGACGTACTCGTGGCCGATCGGCGTCGGCTCGGTGACCTCGTTGATGCCGCGGTAGGGCCACAGGTCCGAGCCGCACACGCAGGTGGCGGAGGCCCGGACCACGGCGTCGGTGGGCTCCACGACCCGCGGGTCCTCGAGCTGCTCGACGCGGACGTCACCGGGGGCGTGCAGGACTGCTCCGCGCATGGGGGCGGTGTTCCTCTCGGACTGCGGGGCTTGGACCCGCTCTCCTTGCCCGTCCCCGCAGCGACGAACCGCCCTCAGCCCACGCGGTCGACCAGCAGATCGGCGACGGCGCGCATCCCTGCCGCGTTCGGGTGGTACGGGGCGACCCCGCCGCCCAGCAGGTCGCCGAACACCCAGCCGGTGACCCACGGCTCGGCCGAGCCGACGGCGTGGTCGCGGGAGGCGGCCGAGGCCGCCACCAGGTCGGCACCGGTGACGCGGGCGGCCGCCGCGGTCGCCGCCTCGAGCCGCCGGCCGACGTCGGCGCACAGCAGGCGGTGCTCCTCGCTCATCGGGAAGGCGGGGGTGGCCTGCTCCGGCACCACGGTGAGGTAGTCGACCAGCACGACCCTGGCCCGGGGCGCCCGCCGGCGGACCTCCCCGACCAGCCGGCCCAGCCGGTCCGGCAGGACCGCCAGCGCCGCGTGCACCGCGGCCGGGTCGATCGGGGTGCCGAAGAACGCCCGGGCCGGGAGCGGCGTGCCCTCCGGGTCAGCCTGGAAGGAGCAACGCAGCAGGGTGAGCAGGTACTCGACGTCGTTGCCGCCGACGGTCACGGTCACCACGTCGACGTCCGGGCCGACCGCCTCGACCTGCGGCGGCACGGCGCCACCGGCGAGCAGCGCCTGCGGCCGGGTGAGGACGTCGTCGATCGTCGCCCCGCCCGAGCTGACGTCGACCAGGTCGTACCCGAGCCGCTCGGCGGCCAGCTGCGCGTAGTTGCGGCCCGACCGCGCGCACTCGGGTACCAGGATCGGGACGATGCCGGGGCCAGCGGCGAAGGAGCTGCCCAGGGCGACGTAGCGGGTCACCGGGCGGCCCGGGCCGCCGCCATGAGCCGCTCGAGCTCCGCGGCGGGGATCGCCCCACCGAAGTCCGCGACGAACCGGCGCATCGGCATCGAGCCGATCATCTGCAGCATCCCGGCGTGCATCTCCGCGGCCCCCTCGGGCATCGTCGCCAGGAAGCCCTCCAGCAGCTGCGGGCCGGCGACCGGGTGCTCGAACCACTCGGCGACCGAGGACTGCAGGGTCAGCTCCCGCACGACGACGTCCCCGGCGAGGTCGATCGTCCGCTCGTCGACGATGTCGGTGGCGCTGCGGCCGATCTGCACGGTGTGCTCCCCCGGTGCGACGACCCAGGCGTGCTCCCGGACGTCCCAGTAGGCGAACGCCCGGCGGTCCAGCTCGAACGCCACCGTCGTGGACTCCCCCGCCGCCAGCGAGACCTTGGTGAAGGCGCGCAGCTCGCGGGCGGGCCGCCGCACCGGTCCGGCGGTGGTCGCGACGTAGACCTGCACGACGTGCCGGCCGGCCCGCGTGCCGGTGTTCGTCACCGTGAGGGTCACCGTGGCGGCGTCGTCGCCGACGGTCCGCACCTCCAGGCCGCTGGTCTCGAACGTCGTGTAGCTCAGCCCGTGGCCGAACGGGTACCGCACCGGGCGGTCGACGGTGACGAACTGGCGGTAGCCGACCATCACGCCCTCGCCGTAGCGGACGTGGCCCTGCTCGCCGGGGAAGTCGAGGAAGCTGGGGGTGTCCGCGAGCCGCAGCGGGATGGTCTCGGCCAGCCGCCCCGACGGGTCGGCGGCACCGGTGAGCAGGTCGGCCAGCGCGCTGCCGCCGGCCTGGCCGAGCAGGAAGCCGGCGAGCACGGCGTCGACGTCGTCGTGCCAGCCCTCCAGGGACACCACGCCCCCGGAGGAGAGAACGACCACCGTGCGGGCGCTGACCGCGGCCACCGCACGGATCAGCTCCACCTGGGCCGCGGGCAGGTCGAGGTGCGTGCGGTCGAAGCCCTCGGACTCGTCGCCCTCGGCCAGCCCGGCGAACACGACGGTGACGTCGGCGTCCCGGGCCAGGCCCACGGCCTCCGCCCGCAGCGCGGTGGTGTCGCCGGAGCCGTCGAGGGTGAAGCCCGGGGCGAACTCCACGGCGTGCACGGCCTGCAACGCGGTGAGGGCGTCGTCGACGCGGGTGGCGTTGACGTGCGAGCTGCCGCCGCCCTGGAATCGCGGGGTGCGGGCGAACTCGCCGACCACGGCCACCCGCTGCCCGGGTGCCAGCGGCAGCGCACCGCCGTTCTTGAGCAGCACCGCGCAGCCGGCAGCGAGCTCGCGGGCCAGCGCGTGGTGGGCGTCGGCGTCGAACCCGTCGGTCGGCTCGGTCACGTACCCGGCCAGCGCCGCCACCCGGCGGACGCTGCGGTCGACGACGGCCTCGTCCAGCCGGCCGCTGCGCACGGCGTCCACGACCAGGGCGTTGCCGGCGCCGTGGTCACCGGGCATCTGCAGGTCCAGGCCCGCTTCGAGGGCGGCGACCCGGTCGTCGACCGCGCCCCAGTCGGAGACGACGGCCCCGGTGAAGCCCCACTCCTCGCGCAGCACCTCGGTGAGCAGCCAGTGGTGCTGCGAGGCGTAGACCCCGTTCACCTTGTTGTAGGCGCACATCACCGTGGCCGGCTGGGCCTCGGTGACCACCCGCTCGAAGGCCGGCAGGTAGATCTCGCGCAGCGTGCGCTCGTCGACGTCCGCGCTGACCTGCATGCGCTGCGTCTCCTGGTTGTTGGCCGCGAAGTGCTTCACCGACGCGCCGACGCCCGCACCCTGCTGGCCGCGGACGTGCGCGGCGCCGAGCACCCCGGCCAGCAGCGGGTCCTCGGAGTAGTACTCGAAGTTGCGCCCGCACAGCGGCGACCGCTTGATGTTCACCCCCGGCCCGAGGACGACGGGCACGCCGAGCGCACGGGCTTCGACCCCGATCGCCGCCCCGATCCGCTCCGCGGTCTCCGGGTCCCAGCTGGACCCCACGGCGACGGCCGGCGGGAAGCAGGTGGCCGGCACGCTCTCGAGGAGGCCGATCTGGTCGAGGTCGCCCACCTGCCGGCGCACGCCGTGCGGGCCGTCGGTGAGCACCACCGAGGCCAGCCCCGCCTCCTCCACCGGCGGGGTCGACCAGAAGTCCTGGCCGGACAGCAGCAGCGCCTTGCGCTCGAGGGGCAGGTCGGTGGGGTCGATCGGCGTGGTGGAGGTCACCCGACGATCCTGCCGACCACAGGCTGGACATGTCGCCGTGGATGCCAACCAGTGGGAGTCAGTGCAGGGCGGTGTCGGCCGGGCCGGTGGCCCAGCGCCGGAAGCGGACGACGAGGCCGGCCCGGGTGGGGGCACAGCAGTACGGCCCGGCCTGCACCTGGGCGTCCGGCGGGAACCAGGCGACCCGGACCAGCCGGAACGGCTCGTCGTCCACCTGCGCCCGGACGGTCACCGCGTCGCCGGCCCGGCTGGCCCGGACGGTGACCCGGCGGCCGGCCCAGTCGGGCACCGGCGCCACCGACCAGTCCGAGTGGCCGAGGGTGACGACGGCACCGAGCTGCGGCGACCCGTCGGAGAACTCGACGCCGGCCTTGACCCAGGTCTCCGCACCGGCCCGCAGCATCAGCCCGGCCTGGTCGAACTGCTGGTCGAAGTCGGCCTCGAAGGTCACCTCGACCGCACCGTCCAGCGGGGCGAGCAGGGCGTGCGCGTCGTCGTGGACGAAGCCGTAGGAGGTGTGCCGCCAGGCGTCGCTGCCCTTCGCGGCGGTGACCAGCAGGTCGGTGCCGCCCTCGGTGGCCGCGACCGGCGGCGTCGTCCACGTGCCGGTGGACCACCGTCGCAGCTGCTGCGCGTCATCGGTCATGTCGCCACGGTAGGCGGTGTGCAGACGGGGCGATCTGCAGTCGACTCAGCTGTCCACAGCTGACGTCTGCGCTGGTCCGGTGCGAGTCCGAGCCGTATTATCGAACACGTGTTCGAGTCCGCCAGCGCCTCCGCCCAGCCCCTCACCGGCTGGTCCGAGGAGGCGTTCGCGCCGCTGCGCACGAGCCTGGAGAACGGCCAGCTGCTGCTCGAGCTGCTGCGGGACGAGCAGCAGGCCATCGGGTACGCGCAAGCCTGGCGGGCCCGGTGGCTCGTCGACTTCTGCCGCTCCCGCCCCGCCACCGACGACCGGCCCGACACCGAGGTGGGCGCCGCCGCAGCAGCCACGCGCGCTGCGCGCCCTGCGGTGCTGTCCACCGTCAGCGAGTGGGCGGTCGACGAGGTCGCCACCGCCCTGTCCATCACTGCGGCGAGGGCACAGACCTGGATGGTGCAGTCGCTGCAGCTGGTCGACCTGCTGCCGGCCACCCTGCTGGCACTCGAACACGGTCATCTCACCTGGGAGCACGCCACCGTCCTGGGCGACGTGCTCGCCCACCTCGACGACCAGCTGCGCGCCGAGGCCGAGGCGCGCCTGCTCGCCCGGCTCGGGCACAAGACCCCCACCCAGCTCCGCGCTGCCGCCCACCGGGTGGTGCAGCGCCTCGACGGCCAGGCCATCAGTCGCCGGGTGGAAGCCGCGTTGCGCGAACGCGGCGTCGCGGTGCACCCCACCGGCGACGGGTTGGGCACGCTGTCGGTCACGAACCTCCCGCTGCCCGTCCTCCGCGCGGTCGAGGACGCACTCCGGCAGTACGCCGACGCGGCGTCGTCCCCCGATGACTGCCGCACCCGCCAGCAGCGCATGGTCGACTGCCTCGTCGACCTGATCCTGCGCCCCGGCGACCACGGGCTCGCGCCGGTACAGGCACAGCTGACCGTCCTCGCAACCGTGCGCACGCTGCTCGGCGGAGACGACCCGGGGGAGATCAGCGGGGACGTGGTCCCCGCCGAGATGGTCCGCGCGCTCGCCCGGGCCCTCGGCCTGCTCCCGGACGGCCATGCAGCCGCAGAACCAGGCTCCAACGGCCGCGAGGACGCGGATGCGGAAGAGGACGTGGAAGAGGACGCGGAAGAGGTCCTGACCGGAGCCGGGGAGGGCGGGGCCGGAGCCGGAGCCGGCGACGAGGGCCGAGCCGGGGACCTGACCGACCTCCTGGCCACTCGCAGCCTGTCCGGCACCTCCCTGGCGCACCGGTCACAGATCGCCCTGGTCGATGAGCTCACCGGCCAACTGCTCGCCCTCACCGACGCGACCGGCCTCCGGGCCGGCCGATCGCTCGGACCCCCGCCACCCATCAGGTCCTACAGACCGACCAACGCACTCCGCAGACACGTTCAGCTCCGCGACCGCCGCTGCCGTTTCCCTGGCTGCCGCCGACCCGGCCAGCGCTGCGACCTGCACCACGTCGTGCGCTTCCCTGAAGGCGCGACCTCTGCCGAGAACCTCTGTTGCCTGTGCCGGCACCACCACCGGCTCGTCCACCAAGCACCCGGCTGGGAGTTGCACGCCCTCCCGCGCGGCGCACTGCGGTTCACCACCCCCACCGGCCAGGTCCTCACCACCTGGCCGTCCGGGTTCAACGACGATGCCGACCGACCACACCAACCGGGCCGGACCGGGGCACCGCGCGGCGCGCCTCCCGGGGACGACCCGCCGCCCTTCTGATCGGCGCCGCCCATCTGGTCGACTCAGCGGCCGGAGTCACCGGGACGCCGAGCCGCACCCGAGATCTCCCGGCCCGGGCTCGCCGCCGACACCGGTCTGCCTGCCACCGGCAACCTGCCCTCCGGTCATGCGCCGTCGGCTGCACGGTGTTCGTGCAGCCGGAGCTTGGCGAGCAGGTCGGCGACGAGCAGCCGGACGTCGACGTCGGTGTACACGCGCCGAGCCGCACCTCCAGGCGCGGACGCGGTCTCCGTCCACGCACTGGAGGCATCGCTGAGCGCCGTCAGCAGCAACGGCGGGGTGTCGCCCAGCGGCCAGGTCTCGCCCTGCTCCACGAAGTCGGGGATCGGCAGCTCGACGTACCGCTGCCACAGCCACGCTCCCACCCGGCCTGCCCCGCCCAGGTCCTGCTCCAGTTCGGCGACGGAGTACTCGCACCGCCGGTAGGTCTCCAGCGGGAACTGGGAGACGGCGAGGTCGGTGCGGGCCAGCACCTCCCGGGCTGCCCCCGCGTCGGTCTCCCGGTTGTACTCGAAGGCGTCCGCGTCCAGTGCCCCGCCGACCCAGACCAGCGTCAGCTGCGACGCGATCTCCGGCGCCTGCCGCAGCGCCTGCGCGACGTTGGTGAGCGGCCCGGCGCAGACGAGCAGCAGCGGCAACGGGTCGTCCCGCCGGGCCTCGGCGACGATGAGGTCCGCCGCGGCCGAACCGGTGTCGCCTGCGTCCAGGGGCACGTCGCAGCCGGCGGCGACCACCGGCCGGGGGCCGGCGACCAGGTCGACCAGCTGCTGGGCGAACCGGGCGCCTCGCTCCGCGGTGCCCTCGGGTGGCCCGAACACCGCGTTCAGGTGCGAGCTGGTCACCGCGTCCACCCGGTTGGCGGGGCTGAGCAGGTGGTGGGCCAGCGCGACCAGCCCGTCGGGGTCACCGGCCCAGTCGTTGTCGACGACGACGCGGCAGCGTTGGGTGATGCGCAGGGACACGTTGCTCCTCAGGGGTCAGGCGGCCGGGTCGTCGGCAGCGGCGTAGCGGAACGAGCGGACGACGACCGACCCGGAGGAGCACCAGACGCCGACCATGCGGCCGGTCATCCCACCGGCCACCTCCGTGGAGACGTAGCGGCCGTCGATCCGGCCGAGCTCGGTGAACCCCCCGTCGGCGTCCACGACCCCGGCGACCAGTTGGTCCGGGCCGAGTGCGGTGGAGGAGAAGTGCCCTTCCGACGGGACGGCGCGGACCTCGAGCACGACGTCCCCGGCCGGGACGGCCACCTCCCCGAGCAGCTGCCGGAGCGGGCCGACCTGCGCGACCGCCCGCACGACGTCCCCGGCGACCTGGAGATCGAGGCGGTGGCGGGGGTCCATCCGCACGGACAGGCCACCGACACCGTCGCCGTCCGCGGCCACGACCGCACGCGCCCGGCAGTACAGGTGCTCCTGCCGGCGGCCGGCGAAGGCCGCGTCGTCCGAGGCCGGGTCGGCGGCCGCGGCGGTGAGCCGCCAGCCACCCTCGCCCCGGGTGAGCACCTCGCCGGGGAACCTGCGCGGCGACGCCCAGGAGACGGGCAGCGCGGCGCCGGCCAGCTCCTCGACCTCGACCGGGCCGGCGGGCGGGGTCAGCCACTCCCCCAGCCGGAGCCAGCCGTCGTCGCCCCAGTGCACCTCGGCGGCGAAGGTCTCCCGGCCCAGGACGTGGAACTGCGGGCTGGCGCCGCGCGGCCGCACGCCGTGGAAGACGATCGCCCAGCTGCGGTCGGGGCGCTGCACCAGGTCGGCGTGGCCGGTGTTCTGCACCGGGTGCTCGACGCCCCGGTGGGTCAGCAGCGGGTTGTGCGGGCACGGCTCCCACGGCCCCTGCGGCGACGGGCCGCGGGCGATGGTGACCGCGTGCCCGCGCTCGGTGCCGCCCTCGGCGATCAGCAGGTACCAGTGCTCCCCGACCCGGTACAGGTGCGGGCCCTCCGGGAACCGGCCGCCGGTTCCCTGCCACACGTGCCGCCGCTCGGTCAGCGCCCACCCGGTGACCGGGTCGACGGCCTGCTGCACGACCCCGGCCGGCCCATCGGCGCCGAAGCCAGCGTAGGTGACCAGCAGCGTGCCGTCGTCGTCCCAGGCGAGGTCGGGGTCGATGCCGCGGACCTCGTCCATCCGGACCGGCTCCGACCACTCGCCCAGCGGGTCCTCCGCGGTGACCAGCGTCTGCCAGCCGCCGTCGGCCAGGTTGGTGGTGACCATCCAGAACCGGCCGTCGTGGTGGCGGATCGTGCAGGCGGTGATGCCGCCCGAACCGGGGGCCGCCGAGACGTCGAGCTGCGACGGCCGGGCCAGCACGTGCCCGACCTGCTCCCAGGAGACCAGGTCGGTGGAGCGGTACAGCGGCACGCCGGGGGCGTACTCGAAGCTCGAGTGCACCATCCAGTACGTGTCGCCGACCCGGCAGACGCTGGGGTCGGGGTGGAAGCCGGGGACGACGGGCGCCGGGGTCACGGGCACAGGCGTCACTGGTGGGCATCCGGGTCGAAGAAGAGCGCGGGCTTCTCCACCGGCGCCGGGACGGTGACCGTCCGGGTGAACGAGTGCCGCCCGGCCGCCACCTCGACCGGCGCGCTGCCGTCGGGCAGCGACACCTCGGCGGTCGTGTTCGGCGGGACGGTCAGCTCCAGGGTCAGCTCGGCGCCGTCGAGGGCCCAGGAGACCGCCGCCGTCCCGTACGGGGTCTCGTGGGTGGCCGCCGCGGAGGTGAGGCCGGGGCCGGGGCGGGGGGCGACCCGCAGCCGCCGGTAGCCGGGTTCGGCCGGGGCCAGGCCGGCCACGGTGCGGTGCAGCCAGTCGGCCACCGCGCCGAAGGCGTAGTGGTTGAACGAGGTCATGTCCCCGGGGTTGATCGACCCGTCGGGGAGCATGGAGTCCCAGCGCTCCCAGATCGTCGTCGCGCCCATCGTCACCGGGTACAGCCACGACGGGTCCTCCCGCTGCAGCAGGAGCTCGTAGGCCGTCGCCAGCTCCCCGGCGTTCGTCAGCGCATCGGTGACCAAGGGGGTGCCGAGGAAGCCGCTGGCGATGTGGAAGCCGTCCTTGAGCACCTGCTCGGCCAGCAGCCGGCCGGCGTGCGCCCGCTGGTCGGCGGTGAGCAGGTCGAACTCCAGGGCCAGGGCGTAGGCGGTCTGCGAGGGGTAGGCGACCCGGCCGTTCGGGGAGACGTACTCGGCGCGGAACCGCTCGGTCGCCCGCTCGGCGAGGTCGGCGAACCGGGTGCCGTCCCGGCCCAGCACCGCCGCGACCTGCGCGACCGTGCGCGCGGACCGGGCGAGGTAGGCGGTGGCGACGCACTGCCACGGGGTGCGCGCCGCGGCGGGGTTGTCCGGCGGCGCCGCGGAGTCGAGCCAGTCGCCGAAGGAGAACCCGCCCTCCGGGAAGTCCAGGTCGGCGCCCGCCCGCGCGGCGAAGACGTCGATCCAGGCGGTCATGGAGCCCCACTGGTCGGCGAGCAGCCCGGCGTCCCCGGTGCGCTGGTACAGCACCCACGGGACGACGACGGCCGCGTCGCCCCAGCCCACCTCCGCCTGCTGCGGGAAGGGCAGCAGCGGCAGGAACGGCACGTACATCGGGACGATGCCGTCGTGGTCCACCAGCTGCTCGACCGCGAGGTCGGCCAGCCAGGAGCGGAGCATGCCGGTGGTGTCGTAGAGGAAGGAGGCGGACGGCGCGAAGACCTGGAGGTCGCCGGTCCAGCCCAGCCGCTCGTCGCGCTGCGGGCAGTCGGTGGGGACGTCGAGGAAGTTCCCCCGCATCCCCCACACGACGTTCTCGTGCAGCCGCTCCACGTCCGGGTCGGAGCACGCGAAGGTGCCGGTCCGGCGCAGGTCGGTGTGCACGACGACGGCCTCGAGGTCACCCGGCGTCAGCTCCCCCGGCCAGCCGCTGACCTCGGCGTACCGGAAGCCGTGGAAGGTGAACCGCGGCTCCCATGTGCGCGGGCCCTGCCCGTCCAGGACGACGACGTCGGTGGCGTCGGCCCCGCGCAGCGGGCGGGTGCCCAGCTCGCCGTGCTCGAGGACCTCCGCGTGGCGGACGGTGACCTCGGTGCCGGCCGGTGCGTCCGGCAGCGACAGGCGCAGCCGACCGACCAGGTTCTGACCGAAGTCGACGAGCGTCTTCCCCGACGGCGAGGTGCTGATCTCCCTCACCGGCAGGACCTCGGTGCGGCGCACCGGCGGGCCGGTCGGGGCGACGAGGGTGGCGACGTCCAGGTCCCCGGTCTCCACCGGCGTCCAGGCGCTGTCGTCGAAGGCCGGCCGCGACCAGCCGGACAGCTCTCGGCGGGCGTCGAAGGTCTCGCCGGCGTAGAGCCCGGCCCGGGTGAGCGGGCTGGACGCCGAGCGCCAGGACCCGTCGGTGGTCACGACGGTGCGGCTGCCGTCGGGGTGCTCGACCTCGAGCTGGACGAAGGCGCCGGTCCGGTCTCCGTAGAAGGCCCGCTTCCCGGTGAAGCCCAGCGGGCCCGCGAACCAGCCCTGCGCGAGGTGCACGCCGAGCGCGTTGGGGCCCTCGGTCAGCAGCGCCGTCACGTCGTGGGTCTGGTAGCGCAGCCGGTGGCGATAGCTGGTCCAGCCGGGGGCCAGCACGTGGTCGCCGACGACCGAGCCGTTGAGCTCGGCCTCGTAGACGCCCTGCGCGGTGGCGTACAGCCGGGCCCGGGTGACCGGCCGGTCCAGCACGAACTCCCGGCGCAGCAGCGCGGCCGGCTCGTCGCCGGCGTCTGCCGGGAGGGCCGGGTGGACGAGCGTCGCCCACCAGTCGACCGGGGCGAGCAGCCCTGTCTCGACCACGACGTCCTCGCTCCACGCCGACGGCTCACCCGCCCCCTGGCCCCACACCCGGACGCGGACCGAACGCCGCTCCCGGCTGGTCAGCGGCGGCGCACCCCAGGGCACCAGCACCGAGGCGTCGGACTCCACCCGGCCCGACGACCAGACCGGGCCGTCCTCGGGTGCGATCTCCAGCTCGTACGCGGCCTGCCGCCAGCCGTCGAGATCGGTCCGGGACACCCAGGACAGCCGCGGTCGGGTCTCTCCGATGCCCATCGGCTCGCGGTGGTGCTCGACGGTGACGGGCAGGACGGTCAGGTCGCTCATGCCAGCGCCTCCGCCAGGTGGTGCACGGACAGCTCGACGATGCCGTCGACCTCGTCGCACCCGAGCCAGATGTGCCCGGCGCCCTCCACCGGCACCAGCCGGGAGTCCACGCCGACCGCGGTGAGGGCGGCGTGCAGCTGCTCGCTCTGGGCGTAGGGCACCAGCCAGTCCGCGGTGCCGTGCACCAGCAGGAACGGCGGGGCGTCCGCCGTGACGTGGTTGACCGGGCTGGCGTCCGTCCGGGCCTGCTCGTCCAGGCCGTCGAGGAGCTGGTCCTCCGGCGGCACCTGCATCTCCACCGGCAGCAGCGCAGCGACCTCCGGCGGCGGTGCCTGGCGGGGCATGGTGTCCAGGTCGGCCACGCCGTACCAGTCGACGACGACGTCGACCGCGCTGGACGGGCCGGTGACCCCGTGATGGCCCTCCAGGTCGGCGCGGTGCGCGGTGAGCCCGAGCAGCGCGGCCAGGTGCCCGCCGGCCGACTCGCCCATCGCGCCGATCCGGGTGGTGTCGACCCCGAGGACGTCGGCGTGCGCGCGCAGGTAGCGGACGGCGGCCTTCGCGTCGTGCAGCTGGGCCGGGAACGCAGCCTCGTGCGCGTGCCGGTAGTCGATGGTCGCGACCGCGAGGCCGGCGTCGAGGAAGGCGTCGAACAGCGACCCCGGGCGCAGCGTCTCGGGCAGGTACCGCCGGTCGCCCATCATCCAGCCGCCTCCGTGCACGTAGACCACCAGCGGCGCCGGCGCCGGGGTGTCGGGCACCCAGAGGTCCAGTTGCAGCGGCCGGTAGCCGAACGCGACCGCGTAGGTCAGGCCGGAGAAGTGCCGGGCGCCGTCCGCCCGGCGGACCGGCTCGTGCGGCGTCAGGAAGTGTGCGGGCCCGGCCCACTCGGGGGTCTCGGTGGTGGTCATCGGGCGCTCTCCATCGTCGTCGTGAACGTGTGCGTGCCGGGGCCTGCGGGTTGGGTGGTGCCGTCGGGGAGGACGACGGTCGCCTCGGTGCCGGGGGGCACCAGCACGTCGAGGGAGAAGACGCCGTCCGTGGCCCGCCAGGCCGCCTCGATCCGGCCGTAGGGCGACTCGTGCGCCGCCTCTGCGCTGGTCAGGCCGCCACCCGGGCGGGGCTGCACCCGGAACCGGCGGTAGGCGGGCTCGACCAGCTCGATGCCTGCGGTGTACCGGTGCAGGAAGGAGACGACCGCGCCCTTGCTGTAGTGGTTGAGCGACTCGTGCGGCACGCCCTCGGCGCTCACCCCGTCCCAGCGCTCCCACACCGTGGTCGCCCCGCGGTCGATCATCGTCAACCAGGACGGCTCGGTGTCGGTGAGCAGCAACTCGTAGGCGACGTCGAGGTGCCCGGCGTCGGCGAGCACCGGCAGCAGGTACGGGGTGGCCAGGAACCCGGTGCCCAGGTGGGTGTCGGCCTTGCGGACCAGCTCGACCAACCGCTCGGCGACGTCCGCCCGCCGCTCCGCGGGGACGAGGTCGAAGGCGAGCGCACGCACGTGGTCGGCCTGCGTGTCGCAGGTCAGCCGACCCTCCTCGTCCAGGTACTCCGCCTGCCAGGCGGCGCGTACCGCGGCGGCCAGCCCGGCGTACCGGTCGGCGTCCGCCGTCCGGCCGAGGACGGCGGCGATCCGGCTCAGCAACCCGGCGCTGTGCGCGAAGTACGCCGTGGCCACCTCGCCCTTGTCGGCCGCCACGAACGCGCCGAAGTCGCCGACGTCCTCCCCTGGCACCAGCCACTCGCCCCAGTGGAAGCCGGTGTCCCAGAGGAACCGCTCGTGCGGCCCCGGGACGGGACGGGAGGCGGCCCGCGCCGGGTGCCGCTGCTCGCGGGCCATCCGTTCCACCCGGTCCAGCCAGCCGACCATCGTCGGCCACAGCTCGGCGAGCACCTGCTCGTCGCCGTAGGCGCGGTACAGCTCCCAGGGCACGATGACCGCGGCGTCGCCCCAGCCGGCCGAGCCGTTCAGCGCCGCGACCGGCCCCTCCCGCCCCTCGCTGCGGGAGGCCGGGCTGATGTTGGCGATCGTGCCGTCGGGCCACTGGTCGGCGGCGACGTCGCGCAGCCACTTGGTGGAGAACCCGGCGACGTCGTAGAGGAACGCGGCGGTGGGGACGTAGAGCTGCCAGTCCCCGGTCCAGCCGGCGCGCTCGCGGTGCGGGCAGTCGGTGGGGACGTCGCAGGCGTTGCCGCGCAGGCTCCAGACGGCGGCCTCGTGGAAGCGGGTCACCCGCTCGTCGCTGCAGGAGAACCAGCCTGTGCGGCGCAGGTCGGTGTGCACGACGACACCGCGGACGTCGTCGGCGGTGAGCTCGCCGGGGTGGCCCTCGATCCGCACGTACCGGAAGCCGTGCGTCGTCCGCCGGGGCTCGAACACCTCCCCCGGCACGCCGGCGGAGACCACCTGGTCGACCTGCCCGGCCGGCAGTGGCTCGGGCAGGAACGGCACGGCCGGGCGGAGGTGGTCGGTGGTGACGTCGCCGTCGGGGGCGAGCCACTCGCCGTGTGTCAGCGTGAGGGTGGTGTTCGCCGGGCCGAGGTCGGTGAGCCGCACCCAGCCGTTGACGTTCTGGCCGAGGTCGACGACGTGCGCCCCACTCGGCAGCCGGGTGACCGACACCGGGGTGAGCTCCTCGACCCGGCGCACCGGCGGGGCCGGTGAGTCGACGAGGCCCGCGTAGCCGTGGTGGACGACGCCCACCGGCGCCCAGCCGGCGTCGTCGAAGCCCGGGACGTCCCAGCCGCGCGGCAGCCGCCGCAGGTCGACCCGCTCGCCGGCGATCAGGTCGGCGGCCACCACGTGCCCCTCGGCGCTGCGCCAGCCCGCCCCGGAGCCGACGACCGTGACGCTGCCGTCGGCGTGGACCAGGTGCAGCTGCGCGAGCAGCGCCAGCCGGTCGCCCCACTGGTCAGCGGCGCGCAGGATGCCGATCTGGCCGCGGAACCAGCCGTCGGCCAGCACGACGGCCAGCGCGTTGCGGCCCGGCCGGACGGCGGCGGTGACGTCGAGGGTCTGCACCTGCAACCGGACGTCGTACTGCGTGAAGCCCGGGGTCAGCTCGGCGTCACCGGCGCGCTCGCCGTTGAGGAACGCCTCGTACAGCCCCTGGGCGGTGGCGTGCAGCCGGGCGGCGACCACCGGCCGGTCGACGTCGAACTCGTACCGCAGCAGCGCGGCCGGCCGCTCCCCCGGTGGCCCGGCGGGCATCTCCCCCGGTTCCACCCAGGACGCCTGCCAGTCCTCGGCCCAGAGCAACCCGGTCTCGAACCACGCCGGCTCCGATGCGGCGCTCTCACCCAGGTCGGTGCGGACCGCCACCCGCCACTGCACCCGCTGGGACGACGCCAGCGGCGGGCCGGCGTAGGGCATCAGCAGGGTCCGGTCGCCGTCCACCCAGCCGGTGTCCCAGCCGTTGTCGGTGGTGACCCGGGCGGCCAGCTGCTCGCGGGCGCCGGCCGGCAGCTGCCAGGACAACCGTGGCGTGGTGGTTCGGATGCCCAGCGGTTCGTCCAGGTGCTCGACGCGCAGGGCGTGCGGTGCCGCGGTCATGGTGCCTCTCGGGGTGGTGGAACGGAGCGCCGGCCCCGGCTTCAGAGCGCGGGCACCCGCTCGGCGTGGTGGCAGGCCGTGGAGCTCTGGTCGATGAGCCGCAGCGGCGGGCGCTGCTCGACGCAGACGTCGGTCGACAGTGGGCAGCGCGGCACGAACGGGCAGCCGGTCGCCCCCGGCGACGCCGCGCTGGCCATGCCGAAGCCGGCCGCCTCCCGGGCGTTGCGCCGAGCAGCCTGCTCGGCCGGTCGGGGCACCGGCGCAGCGGCGGTCAGCGCCAGGGTGTACGGGTGCCTCGGAGTCAGGCCCACTGCGTCGGCCGGGCCCGACTCCATCACCTGGCCGCGGTAGAGCACCACCGTCCGCTGCGACAGGAACCGCACCACACCCAGGTCGTGCGCGATGAACAGCAGCGACAGGCCGCGCTGGTCGCGCAGGTCGGCGAGCAGATTGAGCACCTGCGCCTGGGTCGAGAGGTCCAGTGCCGAGACCGGCTCGTCCAGCACGATCACCTTCGGGTCGCACACGAGCGCCCGGGCGATGGCGATGCGCTGCCGTTGCCCGCCGGAGAACTGCGTCGGGTAGCGGTCGACGGCGTCCCCGGGCAACCCCACGGACTCCAGCCCGGACCGGGCCTTCTGCACGGCCTCGGCGCCGCTCACGCCCATCAACCGCAGCGGCTCGACCAGGGTCTGGCCGATCGTCCGGGTCGGGTTGAGCGAGGAGTACGGGTCCTGGAAGACCACCCGCAGATCGGCCACCCGGCGGCTGCGCTCCCGCAGCGACATGCCGGTGATGTCCTGCCCGTGCACCCGGACCGTGCCGGCGGACGGCGGCTGGAGGCCCAGCACCGCCTTGCCGATCGTGGACTTGCCCGACCCCGACTCCCCGACCAGGCCGAGCGTCTCGCCGGGGGCGATGTCGAAGCTGACGCGGTCGACGGCCGGCGGGCTGCTGCGCGCCTTCCGCCCGCGCCCGTAGCGGACGACCAGGTCCCGCACCTCGAGCGCGGGAGTCGACAGGACGGACGACGCGGCAGTCGCTCCGGCAGGGGCGGTCATCGGGAGACTCCAACGGTCGGTGCGGGCTGGGTCGCGGCCGGGGCGGTCTCGTGGCCGGCCGGTCCCGTGGTCGGCGCGGACGTCCAGGTGACGTCCGCCCGGGAGAGCTCCTCGACCCGCGTGCACAGCACCGAGCCCGATCCGTGGGCCGGCACCGACGGGAACGGCTGGGTGCACTGCTCCTGCGCGAAGAGGCAGCGGCTGGCGAACCGGCAACCGGTCGGCCACTCACCGGGCGGGGGGACGGTGCCGTCGATGGAGGCCAGCCGGGTGGGTACCGGCTCGCCATCGGCCACGTGTGGGTTGGCCGCGAGCAGCGCCTGCGTGTACGGGTGCGCCGGCTCGTCCAGGACCGCGGCGGCTGTGCCGTCCTCGACCACCGTGCCGGCGTACATCACGGCGACGTCGTCGCAGATGTCGGCCACCACGCCCAGGTCGTGGCTGACGATGACCACCGACAACCCGGTGTCCCGCACCAGCGCGCGCAGCAGGCTGAGGATCTCGGCCTGCACCGTGACGTCGAGGGCGGTGGTCGGCTCGTCGGCGATGAGCAGCCGCGGCTCACCGGTGAGCGCCAGCGCGATGCACACCCGCTGGGCCATGCCGCCGGAGAGCTGGTGCGGGTAGCTCTTCAACACCCGTTCGCCGTCGACGATGCCCACCTGGCGGAGCAGCTGGGCGGCGATCTGCCGTGCCTCCCGCCGGCCGACGCCGCGGAATCGGCGGATCGGCTGGGTCAGCTGGTAGACGACGGAGAACATCGGGTCCAGCGCGACCATCGGCTCCTGGGAGATCATCGCGATCTCCCGGCCGCGGACGGCGGAGAGGTCCTCCTGGGACAGGCCCACCAGCTCGCGGCCCTGCCAGCGGATCGAGCCACCGGAGACCGAGACGCCGTCCGGCAGCAGGCCCATCAGAGACCGGGCGGTCATGGTCTTGCCACAGCCGGACTCGCCGACCAGCCCGAGCACCCGACCCGGTTGCAGGGCGAAGGACACCCCGGTGACCAGAGCTGGCCCGTCGTCCACGGAGATGTGCAGGTCGCGCACGTCGAGCACCGCACCGGGGTCGGCGGGGCGTGCACCCGCCGTCGCCGTGGCGCCGACCCGGGCCGGCGGCCGCCGGCGGCGGACGGTCGTGCGGGCCACGGACCCCCGGCTGGCGATGGCGTCGGCGAGTTCGTTGGCAGCGACGACGGTGAGCGCGAGGACGACCCCGGTGGGCACCAGCAGCCATGGGTTGCTGAACACGTAGGAGGAGGCGTCCTGGATCATGAAACCCCAGCTGGGCTGCGGCTCGGCCGGACCGAAGCCCAGGAAGGCGAGGCCCGCGACGATGAGCAGGCTGATGCCGTAGAGCTGGGCGGCCTGGACGGCGACCACCGTGCCCATGGACGGCAGCACGTGCACGAGGTTCACCCGCAGCGAGCTCAGCCCGTTGACCCGGGCGGCATCGACGTAGAGCCGCTGGCGGACCGACTTCGCCACGCCGAGCATCACCCGGTAGACCGCGGCGGAGATCATCACCCCGAGGACCGCCATGACGATGAAGATCCGGACGCCGATCGCGCCGATCACCGCCAGCAGCAGGATCGTCGACGGGAGCGCGAGGAGCACCTCGGCGAGTCGGCTGGAGACCCGCTCGACCCGGGGACCGCGTTCGGCGGCGATCAGCGCCATGGTCAGGCCGATGCCGAACGCGACCAGCACGGTGATCCCGGCGCCGAGCAGCGGCTCCGCGCCGGCGCTGAAGATCCGGCTGAGCAGGTCGCGGCCCAGCGGGTCGGTGCCCAGCCAGTGGTCGGCCGAGGGCAGGGCCAGCCGGTTCGACAGGTCCTGCTCCGCAACGCCGTACGGGATCCACCACGGCGCGGTCAGCGACGCGAGGACGACGAAGGCGAGCCAGACGGCGCCGAACAGGCCACCGGGGCGGCGCAGGAAGTAGGGCAGCCGGCGCCCCGGGCGGCTCGGTCGGCCCGCGTCGAGGTCGGTGTTCGCGGCAGCGTCGAGCGGGAGGGCGCTCATGCGGTACGCACCTTCGGGTCGAGGACGGCGACGACGAGGTCGAGCAGCAGGTTGATGACGACGACGACGACGGTGGCGACGACGACCACGCCCACCAACGCCGGGAAGTCGCTGGAGGCGGCCGCGGCCTGGCCGGCCTGCCCCAGACCGGGCAGGGCGAAGAGGTTCTCGATGATCACCGAGCCGCCGAACAGGGCGATGAACTGGATGCCGAGCACCGACACCACCGGCACGCTGGCGAACCGCAGCGCGTGCACGTAGCGGACCCGCCACTCGGGGGTGCCCATCGCACGCAGCGTGCGGATGTGCTCCTGGGCCAGCGCCTCGCGCATGCCCGCGTTGGCGGTGCGCGCGATGATCGCCGCCCCACCGATGGTGAGGGCCAGCACCGGCAGGGTCAGGCTCCGGAACCACCCGGCGGGGTCGGCCGCGAAGGCGACGTACCCGGTGGCCGGCAGCAGGCCGGCCTGGATGGCCAGGAGGTACACCAGGATGATGCCGACCCAGAAGACCGGCAGGGAGAGAGCCACCCCGGCGCCCGTGGTGATCAGCTGTCCGACGCGCCCGCCCCGGACAGCAGCGGTGACCCCGAGCGCGACGCCGATGATCCCGGAGAGGATCGTGGCGAACAGGGCGATGAAGGCAGTGACGGGCACCCGGTCGGCCAGGTCGGCGGCGATGGACCCGCCGTTGACCAGCGACGTCCCCAGGTCGCCCTGGAGGAACCCACCGAGGTAGTCGAAGAACTGGACGTACAGCGGGTCGTTCCACCCCAGCGCCTCGTTCTCCGCGGCGATCCGCTCCGGCGTGCCGCCGGGTCCCAGTCGCACGGCGCCGGGCGAGGTGTCGGTGGCATGCACCAGCAGGAAGCTGATCAGCACAGCGGCCAGCACGGTGCCGACCGCCATGGCCAGCCGCCGGGCGACGTAGGCGAGCATCTCGGGAGTCCTTTGTCGAGGGCGAGGATGTGGACGTCTGCCCGCGGGGGATCCGCGGTGCAGTGGGTCGGCGGCCGCATGACCGCGGCCGCCGACCCGTGCCGGCCGAGTCAGACGGCCGGTTCGACGTCGGACAGGACGAGGTAGTTGTTCGCACCGGCGAACGGGGGCTCCGCCACCTTGTCGGCGTTGTAGCCGTAGTACGTGAAGTCCTCGTAGACCGGGAAGAACCAGCCGTTCTCGACGAGCGCCCGGTTGAGCTCCTGCCGGGCCTGGTCCTGGGCCTCGCCGGTGGACCCCAGCGCTGCCCCCAGGGCCTGGTCGATCTCCGGCTCCTGCGCGCCCTGCATGTTCATGAAGCCGCCGTAGACGACGC
Source organism: Modestobacter sp. VKM Ac-2985 (assembly GCF_026967925.1). GTDB lineage: Bacteria > Actinomycetota > Actinomycetes > Mycobacteriales > Geodermatophilaceae > Modestobacter. The sequence continues at coordinate 488,935 of NZ_JAPVBI010000003.1, forward strand.
CGGCGATGAAGCCCTCCGGGTTGGCACCGACGGCGAACGGGCCCCACAGGACCGGATCGGTGCGCACGGCGGCGAAGACCTGGTCCGTCGACGTCGCTGCGACGAAGTTCAGCGTGATGCCGACCTCGGCGAGCTGCTGCTGGATGGCGACCAGGTCCTCCTCGGGCTGGCCGAGCCGGGTGATGTCCAGCTCGAAGCCGTCGGGGTAGCCGGCCTCGGCCAGCAGCTCACGTGCGCGCTCCGGGTCGTAGCCGAACTCCTCGTCCAGCGCCGGGTCGAAGCCGGCCGACTCCTCGGGGAACAGCTGGACGGTCGGCCGCGCCCCCGGGTGGAGGTCGTTCACCAGCGACTCACGGTCGATCGCGTGGAGAAGCGCGAGCCGGGCCGCTTCCTCCCCGAACGCGGGGTTGGTCTGGCCGAGCTTGTCGGTGACCGGGAAGCCGACGATCGTGCCGCCCTGGCTCACGATGCTCTGCTGCGACTCCACCAGGTTGATGGCGTTGTCCTTGAGCTGGCCGGCGATGTCCACCTGGCCGGAGACGAGCGCGTTCGCCAGCGCCTGCGGATCGGTGATGATCCGGTAGTCGAGCCCGTCGTAGGCCCACGCGTCGGCGTTCCAGTGCTCGGCGTTCTTCTCGAGCGTGTAGGTGCTGGCCCGGGTGGTGGCGGCCTCGTCGAGCTCGTAGGCGCCCGATCCGTCGGGGTCGGTCTCCAGTGAGGCCGGGTCGGCGATGCCGGTCGGCCCGACGATGATGCCGGTCGTGCCGTCGAGGTTCGCCGCCGGCGTCGCCTGCGGCTGGGCCCAGGTGATCACGACGGTCTGCTCGTCCTGGACCGTGACGTCGGTGATGGCGGCCGCCTGCCCCTCCGCGAGAGCGCCGTACGCCTCGAGGTCGGGGTCGCTGCGCCGGTCGAGATTGGCCTTGACCAGTTCGGCGGTGAGCGCCGACCCGTCGTCGAAGGTGACGCCGTCCCGCAGGATGAGCGTGGTCTGCGTGTTCTCCTCGTTGTTGGTGGACTCAGCCACCAGGCTCGGCTCGATGCTGCCGTCCGAGGCGGTCACGAACAGCGCGTCGTACAGCGGCGCGAAGAACTCGAACTGCCGATCGGAGTACAGCAGCGGGTCGTAGCCGGTGGGCGCGGGATCGGAGTCCAGTCCGATCGCCAGCGTGTCGCTGGGGCTCTGACTGCTCGTGCCGCCGCCACCTTCGCCACCGCCGCAGGCGGCGAGGGAGGTGAGCGCACCGGCGGCCAGGACGGCGACGCCGGTCCGCGTCAGGGAGGGTCGGGGAACGACCAGGGGGTCACGAGTCCGGAACAGCTTCATACCGGTCTGGCTCCTTCGCTTCATTACGGAGGGGTCATGTCGGCCGGGGACTCGGCCGCGCCGGGGGACCGGCTTGGCAGCAACAGTGCGATGGGCCTCGCCGTGACGTCAGGCACAATGCCGGTCAATGGAACACAACTGTGGCCTGCGCCTCACCGACGAGACCCAGGAGCCTCGTGCATGACCGATGACGTCTCCCCCGGCACGCGGATCCGCGGCCGACGCCCTCCGCAGGGCGATCCCGTCGTCGACCGGGCCCTCGCCCTGCTCGGCGCCTTCGACAGCAACCGCCCGTACCTGACCCTCAGCGAGCTCAGCCGGCGCACGGGCATCCCGGCCAGCTCGGCGCTGCGACTGGCCGGCCGGCTGCTGGAGTGGGGGGCGCTGGAGCGCGGCGCCGACGGCCGCTTCTCCATCGGCATGCGACTGTGGGAGGTGGCGTCGCTCACCCCCCGCAGCCACGAGCTGCGCCGGGTGGCCCTCCCGTTCATGGGCGACCTGGAGGAGGTGACCCGGCAGCACGTGCTCCTCGCCGTCCTGGACGGCGAGGAGGCGGTGATGGTGGAGCGGCTCTCGTCCCACGGGGCCGTGGCCGCCCTCTACCGGCCCGGCGGGCGGATGCCCCTGCACTCCACCGGGGTCGGCCTGGTGCTCCTCGCCTTCGCGGAGTCCGGGTTCCAGGAGCACGTCCTCGGGGAGCCGCTGATGCACCTGCCGGAGAAGATCCCGGTGTCGGCCGCGGCGCTGCGGCGCACGCTGGCGGAGATCCGGCGGGACGGGCTGGCCACCTTCCGCCGGGGCGCCCCGGAGCCGATCGTCTCCGTCGCCGCCCCGGTGCACGACGCCCAGGGCACCGTCGTCGCCGCGCTGTCGGTGCTCGTGCCCGCGGAGAACGCCGAGCCACGGCTCCTCGGGCCGGCAGTCCGCACGGCCGCACGGGGCATCTCCCGTGGGCTCGGTGCCTGGCGGGCACCCGGGACCCCCTGATCCAACTCGCCTGCCATTGACCGGCAGCGGTGCTGATCACGGTGAGCGGCGTCACGCATGCTCGCCGGCGTCGATCGACGAGGAGCGACGCGCCGTGCCCGTGTGGCACGGCCGCCCGACACCGCTGGAGGCCCACCGCATGACCCAGTTCCCGGACGGTTTCCTGTGGGGCACCGCCACCGCCGCACACCAGGTCGAGGGCGGCAACGTCAACAACGACCACTGGGAGATGGAGCACGCCCCGCACTCGCCCTTCGTCGAGTCCAGCGGCGACGCGTGCGACTCCTGGAACCGGTGGGAGGCCGACCTCGACCTGGTCGCCGGGGCCGGGCTGGACACCTACCGGTTCAGCCTCGAGTGGAGCCGGATCGAGCCGGAGGAGGGCGAACTCTCCCGGGCCGCGCTGGACCACTACCGGCGCATCGTCGACGGCTGCCGTGACCGCGGGCTGACCCCGATCGTCACGCTCGTCCACTTCACGATGCCGCGCTGGATGATGCACGACGGCGGCTGGACCGGGCCGAAGGCCGGCGACCGGGTCGCCCGGTTCACGGAGCTGGCGCTGCCGGCGGTCGAGCACGCCGAGTACGTGCTCACGCTCAACGAGCCGAACCTGATGGCGGTCCAGCCGGTGATCGGCGCGATGGCCCGGCGCGGCGAGCCGATCCACGGCCTGCCGGTGCCCGACCAGGGTGTCGCCGAGGCGCTGCTCGGGCTGCACGGCCGGAGCACGGAGGTGCTGCGGGGAGCCGGCGCGCCACCGTCCGGCATGTCCCTGGTCGGCCTGGAGTACCTCGACGACGGCGGTGGCCAGGAGCACCTGCAGGCCGCGCGCGCGGCGATGATGGACCAGTTCCTGCAGGCCGCGGCGGGCGACGACCTCGTGGGGCTGCAGGTCTACACCGCCCAGCGGTTCGGCGCCGACGGGCTGATCGCCCCGCCGGCCGAGCGGCAGACGCTGGCCCACGGCATGGAGCGCCGGCCGGAGGCCCTCGGCGCCGCGATCCGGCACGCGTCCTCGGTGCTGCCGGAGACCCCGCTGCTGGTCACCGAGAACGGCATCGCCACCGCCGACGACGCCGACCGGATCGCCTTCACCACCGACGCGCTGCGCGGCCTGGCCGAGGCGATCGCCGCGGGCGCCGACGTCCGGGGCTACGTGCACTGGAGCCTGCTGGACAACTTCGAGTGGATGCTCGGCTTCGCACCCACCTTCGGCCTGGTCGCCGTCGACCGGGAGACCTTCGCGCGCACGCCCAAGCCCAGCCTGGCCTGGCTGGGCGACGTCGCGAAGCGCAACGGGCTCGCCTGATCCACCTGCCGCCCAATGGCACCTCCCTGGGCGCCGGTGACCCCGGTCACCGAGGCTCAGGACCGTCAACGCCGACACCGACCCGGGAGCACCCCATGAGCTTCGAGTACCTGATCGACCCCGCGAAGGGCCCGCAGTGGCAGGGCGTCCTGCCCGGCAAGCCGCAGCCCTACGTGCTCCGCCGCGGCGAGGGCGAGCACGCCAAGCTGTTCGGTGACCTGTTCACCGTGCTGCTGTCCGGCGATGAGACCGGCGGCCAGTTCGGCATCGTCACCGCGGACTCCCCCGCCGGCGACGTGATCCCCACCCACTCGCACAACGAGACGCACGAGACGTTCTACGTGCTCGAGGGCAAGGTCCGGCTGTTCTTCCAGGACGCCGAGGGCGGCAAGCAGTCGCAGCTGCTCACCCCGGGCGACTTCGGCTACGTGCCGGCCGGGTTCGCGCACGCGTACCAGATCGTCGAGCACGCCCGGATGATGGGCACGCTCTCCGGCGGGTTCGAGCGGTTCTTCCAGCACATGGGCACCCCGACGGACTCCACGGCCGCCGACCAGCCGCCGTTCATCCCGGACTTCCCGCGCATGCAGGCCGCCGCCCAGCAGCACAACATGCAGTTCAAGCCCGACTTCGAGTGGCCCGAGCCCACGGCCTGACCCGCGCCGACCACCGCCCCGTTCCCGGCGCCGAGAGCACAGCTGCCCTCGGCGCCGGGAGCGCGCCCCGAGGAGACCCGTGCCCACGCCCGCCCTGCCGCTCCCCCCGCCCGCCCACGAGGCGCCGCTGCCCCCGGCCCGTACCGGCGCCGGCGGCGTCCGGGTGCTGTCCGGCGTGCCGTTCGCGGCGCTGCCCGGCGCCCGGCCGCTGGAGCTGGACCTCTACCTGCCGGCCGGGGACGGACCACATCCGGTCGCGCTGTTCCTGCACGGCGGCGGGTGGCGGCTGGGCAGCCGGCACACCGCCGGCCCGATGTACCGGGACGCCGCCCCCACCCCGTTCGAGCAGGTGGCCGCCGCCGGCATCGCGGTCGCCAGCCTCGACTACCGGCTCTCCGGCGAGGCGGTGTGGCCGGCGCAGCTGCACGACGCGAAGGCCGCCGTCCGGTGGCTGCGCTCCCGCGCCGCCGAGCTGGGGGTGGACGCCGACCGGATCGCCTCCTGGGGCGAGTCGGCCGGCGGTCACCTCGCCGAGCTGCTCGGGCTCGTGACGGACCCAGCCCTCGAGGGCGACGTGGGCGTCACCGGTCCGTCGTCCATGGTGTCCGCCGTGGCCGCCTGGTACGCACCCAGCGACATCGCGGCGGTGGCGACCGACATCGGCAACGACCCGGCGGACCCGGCCAGCCGGGAGGCGCAGCTCCTCGGCGCCCCGGTGTCCGCGGCCGCCGACCTGGCCGCCCACGCCAGCCCGATCACGCACGTCTCCCCTGCCGCGCCACCGGTCCTGCTGCTGCACGGCCGGGCCGACCGGTTCGTCGCGACCGCACAGAGCCAGCGCCTGCACGCCGCCCTGACCGCCGCGGGGACGGACGTCGAGCTGCACACCTACGACGGCGCCGACCACATGTGGCTCGGCGCACCGGCCGCGGCCACCGACGCACTCGACCGCACGATCACCTTCCTGCGGCGCCACCTGATCGAAGGAGACCGAGCATGAGGACAGTCGGCATCCGCCGGGACGGCGGCGAGGTGCAGGTCGCCGCACTGTCCGACGACGGCACCTCGGTCACCGTCGTCGCCGGGCTGGACGACTTCTGGGCCGACGCCGCCGGGCACCTGTCCCGCGAGCCCGGCGGGGAGACGCTCGCCGCCGCCGACGTCGAGTTCGTGCCCGCGGTGCTGCCCGGGGCCCGGGTGGTCTGCATCGGGCTGAACTACCTCAAGCACGTCGCGGAGGGGAGCTTCCGCGACCAGGAGGTCCCGCCGTACCCGACGCTCTTCGCCCGCTGGACCCAGTCGCTGACCGTGGACGGCGCCGAGGTGCCCGTGCCCGCCGACGAGGCCGGGCTGGACTGGGAGGGCGAGGTGATGGCCTACGTCGGGAACACGCTGGTCGACGCCACCCCCGACGAGGCGCTGGCCGCCGTCGTCGGCTACTCGACGTTCAACGACCTGACCTCCCGGCGGGCGCAGAAGCTCACCAGCCAGTGGATCCTCGGCAAGAACGGCGACCGCTCCGGCCCGCTCGGGCCGCTCGTCCCCGCAGCCGAGGTCGGCGACCTGCGCGAGGGCCTGCGGGTGCTGACCCGGGTCAACGGCGAGACCGTCCAGGACGGGCGCACCGACGAGATGGTCTACACCGTCGGCGACACCCTCTCCCTCATCTCCCGCACCTTCACCCTGCGGCCCGGCGACCTGCTCGCCACCGGCACCCCGTCCGGTGTCGGCTACGCCCGCACGCCACCGTGGCTGCTGCAGCCAGGGGACGTCGTGGAGGTCGAGGTCGACCGGCTCGGCGTGCTGACCAACACCGTCGTGGGCAGCGAGGCCCGCCGTGTCCGGTGACTTCCGGCAGTACCTCTTCCCGCCCGACCACCCTCGGCTGGCCGAGGTCCGCGGCCTGGACCCCCACGCCTACCGGGAGCACGCCCGCACCCCGGGCACCTTCACCGGCGGGCTGGTCGAGGGCTGGACGCCGCTGTACCTGCAGGAGTTCCGCGGGGTCACCTCCGACGGCACGCTGCGCGAGGGCCTGTACCCGCTGACCCCGGCCGAGCCGGGCGAGGAGGCGCCGGTCGCGGCCATGGTGACGGCGGCGGAGGAGCTGCTCGCCGCGCTGGACGACGACGGCCGGGCGAGGGTCGCCTTCCCGGTGGACGCACCGGAGTGGCAGACCTGGGCCAACCCCGAGTTCATGCAGTTCGACACCGGCCTGCGGCTGGAGTTCCAGCCCCCGGAGGTGCGGGAGAAGGCGCTGGCGCTGGTCCGTGCGTCCCTGTCCCCCGGGGGGTTCGAGCTCGCCCACGCGATGATGCTGATCAACGGCTTCCTCGGTGAGGTCGTCGGCCTGGAGAGCGTGCTCAACGAGTTCAGCTACAACATCGCCCTCTACGGCACCCCCGACCTGCGGGCGCCCTGGGGCTGGCAGCTGTTCGGGCACCACTGCGCCCTCAACTGCCTGGTCGTCGAGGGCCGGATGCAGCTCTCCCCGGTCTTCCTCGGCGCCGAGCCCAACGAGATCGACGCCGGCCCGCACGCCGGTACCGAGTCCTTCACCGAGCGGATCGCCGCCGGCCTGGCGGTGATGGCCGCCCTCCCCGAGGAGCAGCGGCGGGCGGCCACCGTCTACGCGCAGATGGTCGACCCGGCCATGCCGCCGGGCCGGGTGCACCCCGGCGACGAGCGGCACCTGGCCGGCGCCTTCCAGGACAACCGGGTGATCCCGGTCGAGGGCGTCCCGGTCGCGGAGATGCCCCCCGAAGCGCAGCGGCTGGTGCTGGCGATCGCCGAGCAGTTCCTCGGCCTGCTCCCCGAGGGCCCCCGGCGGGCCCGGCTGCGCGAGGTCACCGAGCAGCTGGACGAGACCTGGTTCAGCTGGATCGGCGGCTGCGAGCCCGGCGACGTCTTCTACTACCGCGTGCAGTCGCCGGTGCTGATCGCCGAGCTCGACCACCACTGCGGGGTCTTCCTCGACTACCGGACGCCGCAGCCCTTCCACGTGCACACCGTGCTGCGCACCCCGCACGGCAACGACTACGGCCGGGCCTGGGTCCGCCAGTGGCAGGCCACGCAGGGGTCCTGAAGACGGATCCGTCTCGCTCTGCCGGTCAATGGCATCGGGCTACGGCGGCGTGACGCCCGCCACCGATGCTGGGCGGGCGTCGATCGGCCCGGATGCCCGTCGCCCCTCCCCCTTCACAGCCACTGGGCACCGCTGCCCAGGACAGGAGATCCCATGACCGCCGTGCCAGCCCGCGTCCCGGTGTTGATCGCCGGCGGGGGGCCCAGTGGCCTGGCTGCCGCGCTGGAGCTCGGTCGGCGCGGCATCGAGGTGCTCGTCGTCGAGCCGCGCGCCGCCCTCGACCAGCTCCGCCCGCGCGCCAAGACCACCAGCGTGCGCACCATGGAGCACCTGCGCCGCTGGGGGCTGGCCGACCGGCTGCGCGCGCTGGCACCGCTGCCGGTCGAGCACGCGCAGGACGTCGTCTTCTGCACCGGCCTGTTCGGGCACGAGATCACCCGCTTCCCCGAGGCGTTCGGCCTCACCACCGACCGGCGTGACGACTTCGCCGAGCCCGGCCAGCAGGCCCCGCAGCCGCTGGTCGAGCAGCTGCTGCGGGACGCCGTCGCCGAGCTGCCCTCGGTCACCGTCCTCATCGGCTGGCGCGTCACCGAGGTCACCGACGGCCCCACCGAGGCAGCCGCGGTCCTGGCGGGCCCGGACGGCGAGCGCCACCAGGTCACCGCCGACTGGCTGCTGGGCTGCGACGGCAGCAGCGGGGTCACCCGGCGAGCGATCGGGGCGCGGTACGCCGGCTCCTCGGGGACCCTGCCGAACGTGAGCATCGCCTTTCGTTCACCGCAGCTGGAGGAGCAGGAGCTGTGCGCGCTCGGCGTCCACTACTGGGTGATCGGCGCGGAGCGCGGCGGCCTGATGGGCCGGCTGGACCTCGACGGCACCTGGTGGGCGATCGTCCAGGGCGTCGACGCGACGACCGAGCAGGTCGACCCGGTACAGCTGGTGCAGACACTCGTCGGTGCGGAGGTCGACGTCGAGGTGCTCGCCACCGACCCCTGGTCGGCGCGGATGCTGCTGGTCGACCGGTACCGCGGCCAGCGGGTGTTCCTGGTCGGGGACGCCGCCCACCTCAACCCCCCGTGGGGCGGGCACGGCTTCAACACCTGCGTCGGTGATGCGGTGAACCTGGGCTGGAAGCTCGCCGCCGTGCTGCGCGGCTGGGCACCGGAGTGCCTGCTGGACAGCTACCAGGCCGAACGCCGGCCGGTGGCCGAGCGGACCATCGCCGCGGCCGGGGCGCAGGAAGCCTTCCTGGCGCCGTCCTTCGCCACCGGCGACCTGGACGCCGAGACCGCCGAGGGGGTCGCCCTCCGGGCCGCGGTCGCCCAGGCGCTGCAGGTCAAGGACCCGGAGTTCCACAGCCTCGGGCTGGTGCTCGGCTACGACTACCCGGACTCGCCGGTCGTCGTCCCCGACGGCCTCCCGGTGCCCGCACCCGAGCTGGTCGAGTTCCGGCCGTCGGCCCACCCGGGCGCGCGGCTGCCGCACAGCTGGCTGCCGGACGGGCGCTCGCTGTACGACCTGCTCGGCGAGGAGTTCACCCTGCTCCGGCTCGACCGCTCGGCGGCCACCGAGGCGCTCGCCGTGGCGGCCGCGCGGCGCAACGTCCCGTTCCGGGTGGTGGACCTCGCCCACGTGCCCGGCCTCCGGGAGCGCTACGGGGCGGACCTGCTGCTGGTCCGCCCCGACCAGCACGTCGCCTGGCGTGGTTCGGAGCCGGGGGACGCCGAGGCGCTGCTCGCCCGGGTCGTGGGCGCCGGGGAGCTGGCCGACCTCCTCCCCTAGCGTGACCGCATGACCTCTGCGCCTCCCACCTCGCCGTTCATCGCCCGGCCGGAGCTCCTCGACGCCGACCCGCTGGCCCCGACCGGGCGGCCGGTCGGGTGGGGCGTGGTGGCCACCGGCGCGATCGCCGCCACCGTCACCGCCGACCTGGCGCTGCTGCCCGACGCCGTCCTGCAGGCGGTCAGCTCCCGACAGCCGGCGCGGGCCCGGGCCTTCGCCGAGCAGCTCGGCTTCGCGTCCTGGTACGCCGACGACGAGGTGCGGTCCGGGCTGGACGCCCTGCTGGCCGACCCGGCCGTCGAGGTCGTCTACGTCGCCACCCCGCACGCCCAGCACGCCGCCGTCGTCCGCGCCGCGCTGACCGCCGGGAAGTCCGTGCTCTGCGAGAAGCCGATGACGGTCAACGCCCGGGAGGCCCAGGAGCTCGTCGACCTGGCCCGGGAGCGCGGGCTGTTCCTGATGGAGGCGGTCTGGACCCGGTTCCTGCCGGCGTACCAGCGCGCGCTGCAGATCGCCGCCTCCGGGGAGATCGGCACCGTGCACTGGGTCGCCGCGGAGGTCGGGTTCCCCGCACCGCTGGACCTCACCGCCCGGATCTGGGCGCTCGCGGACGGCGGCGGTGCGCTGCTGGACCTGGCCGTCTACCCGCTGCTGTGGGCCTGGGGCACCCTCGGGCTGCCCGACTCGGTGCGCGCCGCCGGCACCGTCACCCCCGAGGGCGTCGACGCGCAGAACGCGCTCACGCTCACCTACGCCTCCGGCGCCCAGGCGCAGCTGACGACGTCCCTGCTGGCCCGCTCACCGCACACCGCGCTGATCTGCGGCAGCGACGGCTGGGTCCGCACCGACGGCGGCCACTCGGTCTACCGGCCCACCCGGCTGGACGTGCAGGTCGGCGAGGGCGCCGTCCGCACCGAGGAGTTCGGGCTGATCGGCTCGGGCTACGTGCACGAGCTGCGGGAGGTCACCCGCTGCCTCCAGCAGGGGCTGACCGAGAGCCCGGTGATGCCGCTGGAGGACTCGCTGGCCACGATGCGGCTGCTGGACGGGGTCCGCGAGCAGCTCGGGGTCGTCTACCCGAACGACCGCTGAGCCGGCACGACCGAGGCCACGTCGACGGCGGCCGGTGGTTCGAGCCGGGCGCACCGCTGCTCGATCTCGGCCGCCACCGCCGGGACGACGGCGGCCGGCACCGGCCGCGCCAGCCACCAGCCCTGGGCGAGGTCGCAGCCCCAGGCGGCGAGCTGGTGCCACTGCTCGACGGTCTCCACGCCCTCGGCGACCACGCTCAGGCCGAGGGCGTGGCCGAGGTCGATGGTGCTGCGCACGATCGCCCGGGCCGCGGGCTCGGTGTCCAGGCCGGCCACGAAGCTGCGGTCGACCTTGAGCACGTCCACCGGCAGCCGGGACAGGTGGGCCAGCGAGGCGTGCCCGGTGCCGAAGTCGTCGACGGACAGCCGGACGCCGAGCAGCCGCAGCTGCCCGAGCACGGTCATCGCGCGTTCGGGGTCCTCCATGGCCGCGGTCTCGGTGATCTCCAGCTCCAGGTCCTCGGGCGCCACCCGCTCGGCCCGCAGCGCCGCGCTCACCCGCGCGGGCAGCTGCGGGTCGTGCAGCAGCCGGGCGGAGAGGTTCACCGCCACGGTCAGCCGCCGGCCCGCCTCGCGCCAGCCGCGGGCGTCGGCCAGCGCACGGCGGAGCACCAGGTCGGTGAGCGGGGCGATCAGGCCGGTCTGCTCGGCGAGCACGATGAACCGGTCGGGCATCAGCAGGCCCAGCTGCGGGTGCGGCCAGCGGACCAGCGCCTCCACCCCGACGACCCGGCCGTCGGTCAGGCAGACCTTCGGCTGGTGGTGCACCTCCAGCGTGCCCTCGCGGATGGCGCGGCGCAGGTCGCCGTGCAGGGCCAGCTGTCCCGGGTCGAAGGTGTCCAGGTCCGGGGAGTAGACGACCAGCCCGGCCGACTGCCGCTTCGCCGTGCTGCGGGCCACGTCGGCCCGGCGGACCAGGTCGGCGCCGCCCGGTGCGAGACCGCGGGCCAGTCCGGCGCTCAGGTCGACCTCCAGCTCCAGCTCGCCCACCGTGAAGGGCCGGCGGAGCGCCGCGACGACGTGGGTGGCCAGCGCCGTGGAGGCGTCGGGCACCAGCAGCGCGAACACGTCGCCGCCGGTCCGGGCGGCCACCCCGCCCGCGGGCAGCACCGCGCGGATCCGGTCGGCCAGCGCGACCAGCAGGCCGCTGCCCACCTCGTGGCCGAGCGTGTCGTTGACGGCGGTGAACCGGTCGACGTCCAGCAGCAGCACGACCACGTCGTCCGCGGCCGTGCCGGACCGCTCCAGCCGGTGCAGTGCGGTCAGGAAGGCCGCGAAGGTGGCCAGCCCGGTCAGCGGGTCCCGGTCGGCCTGGTCCCGCAGCAGCACCTCCAGCCGGCGGTGCTCGGCGGCCTCGGTCTTCAGCTGGCGCCCGCGGCGGGCGCCGAAGCCCATCATCAGCAGGTGGGAGGCGGCGAGCAGGAAGACCACGTGGTCCACCGGGGCGCCCGTCGCCAGCGACCAGCCGGCGATCCGCTGCGGCAGGTCCCAGACGACACCGGCGGCCAGGCAACCGAGCGTGAGGGCGACGACCACGCCGGCGTCCCGGAGCACCTCCCGACGCAGCTCCCCGGGCACGCCCTCGCCGGTCGGCGGCAGCGGGCCGGTCGCTGCCGCCCCGGTCAGCCAGCTCTGCGCCATCGCTCCTCCTCCCGCTGCACGGACCACCCGATCCCGGTGCATCGACAGGTCCGCCCCGGTCGTTGAGGAGTGGGCGCACAGACCACCCGATCAGGCGAGGGACGCCGGGTGCCCCACCCCGGGGCCGCCGCTACCGTGTGACAGTGATCACCGTCTGCGGCGAGCTCGTCATCGACCTGATCCCCTCCGGGGGCCAACCCCCCGACGACCGGACCTCGGGTGCGCCGCCGCAGTACACCGCCTTCCCCGGGGGCAACGCGCTCAACGTCGCCGTGGCGGCCGCGCGGCTCGGCGCGGCCACGCACCTGATGTCCCGCGTCGGCCCCGGCCCGTTCGGTGCACTGCTGCGCGAGCACGCGGCCGGCAACGGCGTGGCCACCGACGCCATGCTGTCCGCTCCCGAGCCGGTCAGCCTGGCCGTGGTCGAGCTGGCCGAGCAGGGGTCGGCGAACTACTCGTTCCACACCGTGGGCGCCGCCGACTGGCAGTGGACGCCCGCCGAGCTGGCGGCGGCCTGGCCGGCCGACACCCGGATCGTGCACGTCGGGTCGATCTCCAGCTGGACTCCGCCGGGCTCGGCGGCGATCGCCGACCTGGTCCGCCGGGTCCGCGCCGAGGGCACCGCACTGGTCAGCTTCGACCCCAACGTGCGCCCGACCCTCGTCGCCGACCCCGACGCCGTGCGCGCCCAGGTGACCGAGCTGCGCCGGGTCGCCGACATCGTCAAGGTGAGCGCGGAGGACCTGGCGTGGCTCGAGCCCGGCGCGGACCTGGACGACGCCGCCACCCGGTGGGCCGCCGAGGGCCCCGCCCTGGTGGTCGTCACCGACGGCGGTGACACCCTGCGGGCGGCCCGCCCCGGCGGCACGGTGCTGCGGGTGCAGCCCCCGTCGGTGACCGTGGTCGACACCGTGGGCGCCGGTGACAGCTTGGCCGCCGGGCTGTTCGCCGGGCTCGCCCGCACGGGCGTGCTCACCTCCGCCCAGCTGCGCGACCTGCCCGAGGCGGAGCTGACCGCCCTGCTGGGCGACGCGGCGCTGGTCGCCGCCCTCGCCTGCACCCGCGCCGGGGCCGACCCGCCGTCCCTCGCCGAGCTGGAGGCCGCACGCGGCTGAGGACGGGACGCACAGAGCCCCCGCTCACCGGTCGGTGAACGGGGGCTCTGCGCCGGCCAGGCCTTGATCAGCGGCGGACGTCGATGGTGACCGTCGTCGTGCTGCTCACCGGTGCCCCCAGGCTGTCGGTCATCGACATCGTGCAGTCGAACGTCGCCTGCCCGACCTGCGTGGGGCGGGCCCGCAGGGTGAAGTTCCCGTTCTGGCCCGCCGGGTAGTCGCGGTTGCCCACCTGCCGGGCCGACCCGGGCGCCAGGTCCAGCGCCAGTGCCGGGCCTGCGGTCTGGGTGCACGAGTACTCGAAGGAGCTGCCCAGCAGCGCACCCTGGCCCCGGTTGCCGAACTGGACCACCAGCTGGACGGTCTGCCGGGCGTTCGCCCGGACGACCGGCCCGTTGTTGATCTGCTGGTACAGCTCGGTCTCCGTCGCCGGCGGGGTGACCACCACGTCGAAGGTGCTCGCGTTCGACGTGTTGCCCGCGCTGTCGGTGGCCGTGCAGCTCACCTCGGTGGTGCCGATCGGGAACACCGCCCCGGGCGCAGGGGTGCAGTCGGCCGTCACGGCCCCGTCCCGGGTGTCCCCGGCCTCCGGCAGCGCGTACGTCACCTCGGCCCCGGCGGGGCTGGTGGAGTCGGAGGCGACGTCGTCGGTGCCGGCGATCCGCGGCGGGAGCTCGTCGGCCGGACGCGGTGCCAGCTGCGCCGGGTCGACGATGCCCCAGTAGGCGGGCATGACCTGCAGGTCGTCGTCGAAGGGCAGCGGCGACTCCCACGGCCGGGCCGCCGGCCAGGTGCGCAGCCAGCTGCGGCCGTTGCTGATCCCCCAGAAGGTGACCGCCTCGATCGAGTCCGAGTGCCCCCGCAGCATCTGGAACAGGTCCCGGTAGTAGTACCCGAGCTCGGTCTCCGCCGCGTCCTGGTCGGCCATCGCCGGCGAGTGCTGCGGCACGGTGCCGTTGCTGACGTCGGCCCCGTTGTTCTCCTTCGAGTTGCTGACGTCCAGCTCGGTGATCGCCTGGAGCAGCGGCGTCCCGGTCCGGGCGCTGAGCTCCTCCACGGCGGTCAGCGAGTCGTCCAGCCACTCCACCGGGCGGGCGAAGTCGACGTGCGCCTGGTGACCGACCCCGTCGATCGGCACGCCGCGCTCGACCAGGCTGGCGACCAGGTCCAGGTAGTCGACCCGCTTGGTCGGCATCTCGGTGTTGTAGTCGTTGATGAACAGCGCGGTGTCCGGGAAGTACCGGTCGGCCAGCCGGAACGCCTCGTCCACGAAGCCCTCGCCGAGGACCTGGAACCAGCGGCTGTCGCGCATGTCGTGCGGGTTGGCGTTGTCGCCGTCGGCGATGACCTCGTTGACGACGTCCATCGCCCAGATCGGTGAGTCCCCGTCGGGGTACCGGGCGTCGACGTGGTCGGCGATCGCCTTGATGTGCGCCTCCATCCGGGCGCGCAGCAGGGCCTGGTCGGCCGGGCTGTCGGTCAGCGGGCGGTCGCCGTCGCGGAAGAACCAGTCGGGGGTCTGGCTGTGCCAGACCAGCACGTGCCCGTAGACGTCGGTGCCGGTGGCGTCGGCGAAGTCCAGCAGCGCGTCGAGGTCGTCGAAGGTGAAGGTGCCCTCGGTCGGCTGGATCTCGCCGGGCTTGCCGTCGTTCTCCGGGGTGATCGCGTCGAAGTGCCGCTGCACCAGCTCGGCAGGCCGGCCCACGGTCTCCCGCTGGTCGACGGCCACGCCCACGTGCTCGAACCCGTCGGCGCCGAGCACGTCGGCGAGCCCGGGGACGTCCTGGAGCGGGGTCTCGGCGAACCCGGCGAGGGCGAAGTCGTCGATCAGGAAGTCGACGCCGGCGTCGCCCTCGACGTAGAGCTGTGCCTGGTCGAGGGCCGCGCCGAGGGTGTACGTGCCGCGCAGCTCGGTCCACTCGTCGGCGGTGACCACCGCGCTCGCGCCGGCCACGTTGTCGTAGTTGGTCGCCGTCCCCCGGTTGCGCTGGATCGAGACGTTGAGGGAGGCCGGTGCCTGACCCGGGGCGAGCTTCGCCCACACCGAGACCTGGACGGTCTCCCCCAGCGCCAGGCCGTCGGTGACGTCGATGGCCGGGCCGTGCCAGCCCTGCGTCCGGCCGGTGGCCAGCAGGCTGGTGCTGCCGCCGTGGGCGTCGGTGGTGGTGGCGGCCAGCTGTGCCGCGCCGCGGGGGACCCAGCCGCCGAGGCCGTCCTCGAAGTCGGTGGCCAGGTCGGCGCGGGTGCCCGGCTCGACCGGCCCCGAGGCCTCGCCGGTGATCGTCACGTCGTCGACGAAGAACGCCTGGGTCGGGTCGGGGCTCTCCAGGTAGAGCTCCAGGCCGCTGTTGGCGGTGCCGAACTCGTAGGTGCCGCTCACCCTGGTCCAGGCGCTGTCGGAGACGGCGACCTGCCAGGCGACGGTGTCGTAGGCGGTCGAGCCCCCGGTGGGCGTCCGCGCCGCGCTCATCGTCACGACGTCGGTCTCCGGCTCCGGCGTGGTGTCGGCGAGGCGCACCCACGCCTCGACCTCCCAGCTGCCGGCCGGCAGCAGCGCGGCGGCGTCCAGCGCCGGGCCGTGCCAGGTGTCGGTGCGCCCGGTGACCGCCAGGCTCTGCGCACCGCTGCGCGCCTGGGCGGTGCTGGGTGCGACCTGCGCCGTCCCGCGGCCGGACCAGCCTCCGGTGTCCTGCTCGAAGTCGGCCGTGTGCACGGTCGCGGGCGCGGCAGCCGCTGTCGGCGCCGCCACCACCCCCGCCGTGGCGACCATGCCGAGCATCGCTGCCCCGGCTCCCAGACGTCGTCGTCCCATGTGTCCCGTTCTCCTCGGGTCGGTGCGCGAGCAGCGCTGCTGCGTGACCTGGCCAGTTCCGAGAACTTCCGGTACTGGCCCGAGAGAGTGAACCTCACCACAGGAGCACCGGTCAACGGCGTCCCATCGGGTGGGACACCACCGGCAGGTGGGGCACGCGGGAGCGACCTAGGCTGACCCGGTGATCCTCATCGTGGTGAAGTGGCCGGTCCGTCCCGAGTTCGACGAGCGCTGGCCCGAGCTCGTCCGGGAGTTCACCGAGGCGGTGCGCGCCGAGCCGGGCAACGTCTTCTTCGAGTGGTCCCGCAGCGCGGAGGAGCCGCACACCTGGGTGCTCGTGGAGGGGTTCCGCGATGCCGAGGCCGGTGCAGTGCACACCTCCTCCGACCACTTCCGGAAGGCGATCTCGGAGATGCCCGACTGGGTGTCGGCGACGCCGTCGATCATGTACGTCGACTCCCCCGACCTGACCGGCTGGGGACCGATGGGTGAGGTCCAGCCCCGCGGCTGACCCGCCCCGGATCGATGTGCGATGTTCTGCCGCATGGTGAACGTCCTGTCGATCCAGTCCCACGTCGCCTACGGCCACGCCGGCAACGCCTCGGCGGTGTTCCCGCTGCAGCGACTGGGCGTGGAGGTCTGGCCGGTGCACACCGTCCAGTTCTCCAACCACACCGGCTACGGGGCCTGGACCGGCCGGGTGTTCGACGGCCAGGCCGTCGACGAGGTCGTGCAGGGCATCGAGGACCGCGGGGTGCTGGGCAGCTGCGACGCCGTCCTCTCGGGCTACCTGGGGTCGGCCGACATCGGGCACGCCGTGCTCGGCTCGGTGGCCAAGGTGCGCAACGCCAACCCGGCGGCCGTCTGGTGCTGCGACCCGGTGATCGGCGACGTCGGGCGCGGGGTGTTCGTCCGGCCCGGGATCCCGGAGTTCATGCGCGAGGTCGCCGTCCCGGCCGCCGACATCGTCACCCCCAACCACTACGAGCTGGACCTGCTCTCCCAGACCGAGACCCGGTCGCTGGGCTCGGTCAAGGACGCGGTGGCCGCCGTCCAGGCGCTCGGCCCGCGCGTGGTGCTGACCACCTCGCTGGTCGCCGAGGACACCCCGGCCGACGCCGTGGACCTGCTGGCGTCGGAGGGCGGCCGGCACTTCCTGGTCCGCACGCCGCGCCTGGACCTGTCGGTGAACGGTGCCGGCGACGCGATCGCCGCGCTGTTCCTCGCCCACTGGTTGAGCACCCGGTCCGCCGGCGAGGCGCTGGCCCGGGCCGCGGCCTCGGTCTTCGGCCTGCTGCAGCGCACCGCCGACGCCGGCTCGCGCGAGATCCTGCTGGTCGCCGCCCAGGACGAGTACGTCACCCCCACCCGCACCTTCGACGTGACCGAGGTCTGACCATGAGCGACTTCCCTGCCCTGACCGAGCTCGCCGCCCAGGAGGAGGAGCTGCAGCTGCGCGGCTTCACCAACGACGACGCCTGGGCGCTGGGCTCCGCACTCGTCGCCCGGGCCCGCGCCGAGCAGCTGCCGGTGGCGATCGAGATCTCCCGGCACTCCCACCAGCTGTTCCACGCCGCGCTGACCGGGGCCACGCCCGACAACGACACCTGGATCGCGCGCAAGGCCGCCACCGTGCACCGGTTCGGGCACAGCTCCCTCTACGTCGGCCAGCGCTCCCGCGAGGCCGGGACGACGTTCGAGGAGCAGTTCGGCCTGGACCCGCAGCGGTACGTGGCGCACGGCGGGGGCTTCCCGCTGCTGGTGCGCGGCGTCGGCCCGGTGGGCGTGGTCGTGGTCTCCGGACTGCCGCAGGTGGAGGACCACGCGATGGTCGTCGCCGCGCTGCGCGAGCTGGTCGCCCAGCAGCGGGGCTGACCGCCGCACTCCCGGGGTGCCCGGCCCCCACCCGGGGGCCGGGCGGGACCTCAGTTCTTGCCGTGCGTGAGCTTCTCCATGCCGGAGGCGGTGTCCTCGGCCGCCTTCTTGGCGGCCCGCTTCTCCTTGATGCTCGAGCCGGACTTCTTCGATGCGTTCTTGTCGACCATGACCACTCCTCATCGCAGAACCGGTCGGCTCCAGGGGCCGGACGGTACGCCGCGTCCGCCCCGCTGAGGTGGTCCTCCTGCCGGGCCGCGCGCCGAGGCGGCCCGGCAGGCGCGCCCAGGCTCTCGACCGGCGTAGCGTCGCGCGCACGGTCACCTCGCCGGTCCCGGACAGCCGTCCAGGACGGCGATCCCCATCCGGGGCACCACCGCCGAGCCGTCGGCGGAGTCAGGCCCTCGCCATGACCGCTCCCGCGTACCTCCCGCACTCGGCCCCCGCGCTGCCCTCCCCCGTCGACCGCGCCGGGGACGAAGCCGGCTGCCCGGCCTGCGCCCACTCGATGGACGCCCACGACCCGATCGGCGTCCGGTTCTGCCGGGCGACCGCGGCGGGGACGCTGGACCGCGGCTGCGTCTGCCGCCTCGGCTGACCGACCCCGCCGATCCACCCGCAGCGAGGCTCCCGTGCCCGACCACCGCCCCACGCTGCCCCTGCTCGCCGAGGCGCGGCGGGACCTGACCGCTGACTGCAGTCGCTGTAACGGGCTCTGCTGCGTCGCGCCGGCGTTCGCCGCGTCGGCCGACTTCGCGATCGACAAGCCGGCCGGCACGCCCTGCCCGAACCTGCAGCCGGACTCCCGCTGCGGCGTGCACGACCAGCTGCGCGACCGCGGGTTCCCCGGCTGCGTCGTCTTCGACTGCTTCGGTGCCGGGCAGCGGGTCACCCAGCAGACGCGTCCCGGCCGGGACTGGCGCACCGATGCGGCGACCGCAGCGGCGGTGTTCGCGGTCTTCCCGGTGATGCGGCAGCTGACCGAGCTGCTCTGGCATCTCACCGAAGCAGGCACCCTGCTGCCGGCCGGACCGCTGGCGACCGAGGTCGCGGCTGCCCACGCCCGCGCCGAGGAGCTCACCCGGGCACCCGCCGACGAGCTGACCGGCCTGGACGTCGGCGGGTTGCGGCGGGAGGTCGGCGAGCTGCTGGGCCAGGTCAGCGACGCCGTCCGCGCCGACGTCCCCGGCCGCGCGCGGGACCGCCGGGGCGCGGACCTGATGGGCGCCGACCTGCGTGGCGCGGACCTGCACGGGGCCAGCCTGCGCGGCGCCTACCTGATCGGCGCGGACCTGCGCGGCGCCGACCTCCGCCGCACGGACCTCCTGGGCACCGACCTGCGGGCCGCCGACCTGCGGAGCGCCGACCTCACCGGCGCGCTCTTCCTCACCCAGCCGCAGCTGACCGCCGCCGGAGGGGACGCGGGGACGTCGTTGCCCGAGTCGCTGGCCCGGCCCGCGCACTGGTCGACCTCCACCACAGCTGCACGCACCGACCGCGGCCGCCGTCGCCCCCGTCGTCGCTGAGCCGCTGCCCGCCCGGCACGATCTGCGCATGGTCTACAGCGCGGAGAGCACCCGCTACGACTCGATGACCTACCGGCGCACCGGCGCCAGCGGCCTGGACCTGCCGGCGGTGAGCCTCGGTCTCTGGCACAACTTCGGCGACGACGTCCCCTTCGACCGCCAGCGGGACGTCCTGCGGCGCGCCTTCGACCTGGGGATCACCCACTTCGACCTGGCCAACAACTACGGACCGCCCTACGGCAGCGCGGAGACCAACTTCGGCCGGCACCTGGCCGACGACTTCCGTCCGTACCGCGACGAGCTGGTCCTCTCCACCAAGGCCGGTTACGACATGTGGCCGGGCCCGTACGGGCAGGGCGGCGGCTCCCGCAAGTACGTGCTGTCCAGCTTGGACCAGTCACTGCAACGAATGGGCGTCGAGTACGTCGACGTCTTCTACAGCCACCGACCCGACCCGACCACGCCGCTGGCGGAGACGATGGGCGCGCTGCACACGGCCGTGCAGTCGGGGAAGGCGCTCTATGCCGGCATCTCCTCCTACTCACCGGAGATGACGGCGCAGGCGGCGGAGATCCTGGCCGACCTGGGCACGCCGCTGCTGATCCACCAGCCCTCCTACTCGATGCTCAACCGCTGGATCGAGACCGAGGGGCTGCTGGACACCCTCGCCGACGTGGGGGCCGGCTGCATCGCCTTCTCCCCGCTGGCCCAGGGGATGCTCACCGCCAAGTACCTGGACGGTGTGCCGGAGGGCTCGCGGGCCGGCCAGGGCAAGTCGCTGGACCCCGGGATGATCACGCCGGAGTACGTCACGCACGTGCGGGCGCTGAACGAGCTGGCCCAGGCCCGCGGCCAGAGCCTGCCGCAGCTGGCGCTGTCCTGGGCACTGCGCGACCCGCGGGTGACCTCGGTGCTGATCGGGGCGAGCAGCGTGCGGCAGCTGGAGCAGAACGTCGCCGCGCTGGAGAACCTGGAGTTCTCCGCCGAGGAGCTGACCGCGATCGACCAGCACGCCGTCGACGCCGGCATCGACCTGTGGCAGGCCGCCCGGGAGGGTGCGATGTGACCCCCTCCGCGTCGACCGGCCGGGCGGTTCAGCCCGGCTGGTCGGCCGAGGGCGCTCCGGCGCTGTGGCAGGCAGCGCAGGTGCCGAAGATCTCCAGCGTGTGCGTGACGTCGACGAAGCCGTGCTCCCCGGCCACGCGGTCGGCCCAGCGCTCGACGGCCGGACCCTCGACCTCCTCGGTGCGACCGCAGGCGCGGCACACCAGGTGGTGGTGGTGCCGGGCGCTGCACCGGCGGTAGATCGCCTCGCCGGCGTCGGTGCGGATCGAGTCGAGCTCGCCGTCGTCGACCAGCGCCTGGACGGCCCGGTAGACCGTCGACAGCCCGATCGAGTCACCGGCGGCGCGCATCCGGGCATGCACCTCCTGCGCGCTGTGGAAGCCCTCGAGCTCGTCGAAGACGGCGTTGACGGCGGTGCGCTGGCGGGTGTTGCGGATCATCTGGTCGTCTCCTCGTCGAGGCGGCGCGCGTGGTGGTGCGGAGGAGCCCCGCGTTCTTCGCATGAGGATAGGAGCATGTGAGAACTGTTGTCGACTGCGAGGCCCCCGCCGGCTCACTCGTAGGGCTCGGCCGGCGCCTCCACCGCCGCCACCGACGCCGCGTCGATCGTCGGCTCCGGGTACCCGACCGCCGGGTCGACCTGCGGCGGGACGTGGGTGCCGACCACCTCCACCCAGTCGTCGGGCTCGAACTCCGCGGGCCCGCCCGGCACGGCCACCCGGATCGCCGTGGCGTCGGCGGCGCAGCAGTTGATGTCGAAGCGGGTGACGTACCAGCCCCCGGCCGCCCGCGGTGAGACGAAGCCGACCAGCCGGACCCGGCGCCCGTCCAGCGCGCTGGTGTCCTGCGCCTGGGACCACACGTAGTAGGAGAACAGCGTCATCGTCGCGTGGTCGGCGCCCGGGTCATCGGCTCCGATGCCCGCCGCCGGCGGCTCGTCGGGCACCGCCACCGGCGCCGCGACCTGCCGGCTGGCGGTGTAGGAGCCGAGTGCGGGCGGGGCCACGACCAGGAGGACCGCCACCGGCGCCGCCAGCAGCCACCCGACCGCCGGGCCACGGTGGCCGTGCCCGGCGTCACCGTGCGTCTCACCCCGGCCCCCGCGCAGGCCGCTGAACGCCAGCAGCACCACGACCACCCCGGCCCCGAGCAGCAGCGGCCGGAAGCCGGCCCGCACGTAGTCCAGGTACCGGTCACTGCCGGCCACGAACAGCACGACGACGCCCAGCAGCAGGAGGAGCACGTGCTGGGTCGTCCGGTCCGGGCGGCCGCTCACAGCAGGACCGCCCCCACCGCGCTGGCGAGCAGCACCGCGACGCCGAACGTCACCGGTGCGAACCGGAGTGCGAAGCCACGGCCGAAGGTGCCGGCCTGGAGGGCGATCAGCTTCACGTCGACGGCCGGGCCGACGACCAGGAAGGCCAGCCGGGCGGTGAGCGAGAAGGAGGTGAGGCTGGCCGCCACGAAGGCGTCGGCCTCCGAGCAGATCGCCAGCAGCACCGCCAGCGCGGCCAGCACCAGCACGGCGAGCACCGGGGACGCCGCGACCTGCTCCAGCCAGCTCCGCGGCACCAGCACCCCCAGCGTCGCGGCAGCCGCACCGCCGACGACCAGGAAGCCGCCGGCGTGCACCAGGTCGTGCGTCATGGCCGCCCGGAAGCCGGCGAAGCGGGTGAGACCCGGCGCTGCGGCCGGCAGCCGGGCGAGCTGGATCCACTCGGTGCGGCCCAGCAACGTCCACAGCCAGCCCATCACCAGCGCGACGCCGAGGGAGGCCAGGAAACGGGCGGCGACCATCTCGGGGTCCCCCGGGAAGGCCACGGCCGTGGCCACCAGGACCACCGGGTTGATCGCCGGCGCCGCCAGCAGGAAGGCCAGCGCCGCCGCCGGGGTCACCCCGCGCCGCACCAGGCTGCCGGCGACCGGGACCGAGGCGCACTCGCAGCCGGGCAGCACCACCCCGGCCATCCCGGCCACCGGCACGGCCAGCGCAGGTCGGCGGGGCAGTGCCCGGGCGAAGAAGGACGGCGGCACCAACGTGCTGATCGCCGCGGACAGCGCCACCCCGAGCACCAGGAAGGGCAGTGCCTGCAGGCAGACGGCGACGAAGACGGTGCTCCAGGCCAGCACGACCGGCTGCTGCAGGACGGCGGGGGCGAGGAAGTGCAGCAGCACGAGGACGGCGACCAGCCCGCCGAGCAGGTCGGTGCTGCGCACGCCGGCCCGGGCGAGCACGCCCGCCCCGTCGACCCCGCCGTCAGCGACCGTGCGCTCATGGACCACGCTCTCGTCGACCCCGCCGTCGTCGACCCGCACCTCGGCGATGACCGACTCCCTCCGCGCCTCGAACATGAGTCCCGTTACCGTGGGCGGAGCCACGATCTCATGCAGGACCCCCCACGCAGACCCTCAGAGGAGCACCTCCATGAGCGAGACGAAGAAGAACCGCGGTGCCACCGCCGGCCGGGTGCTGCGCAAGGCCGCCGGGACGGTGGCGACCGGGGTCGTCGGCGTCGCCGTCGTCCGCGCCGCCGAGCGCGGCGAGTCCGGCAGCCTGCCCCGCCGGCTGGCGGTCGGGGCGACGAAGTGGGGCATCCGCGGCGCCCGCCGCGCCGAGGTCGGCGTGGAGAAGGCCCGGCTCGCCGCCGGCGACGTGCGCTCCCAGGCCTACGCCGACCTCGGTGAGCAGGCGCCCCCGCCGGCCGACCGCTCCGGCGGCCACGACCACCAGCACTGACCGTGGAGACGGCGACCGGCACCGCCCGGCTGGTCAGTGACGCCGGCGGCCGGCTGCGGCTCGCCGTCCCCGCGCTGACCGGCGCACCCGCACGCGCGGTGGCGCTGGAGGACCTGCTGGACGCGGTGCCCGGCGTCCGCGCCGCGCACGCCTACCCGGTCACCGGGCACGTGCTCGTGTGGCTGCACCCCGACGCCGACGCGCGGGCCGAGGTTCTCCGGGTGGCCGCCTCCGCGGTCGCGCTGCCGGCCGCCGCCGAGGTCTCCCGCCCGCCGCGCTCGGCCGACGTCGCCAACGGCGAGGTGGTGCGGATCGCCGTCGGCGGGGCCGCCCTGGCGCTGCTCGGGGTGCGCCGGTACGGCTTCGGCCGACCGCCGGTGCTCTCCGGCCGCAGCCGGCTGGTCGCCACCGCGCTGACCATCTTCACCGGGTACCCGTTCGTGAAGGGCGCCGCCGGCGCACTCGCGGGCAAGCGCAGCGCCGGGACCGACGCGCTGGTCACCGCAGCCACCATCGCCAGCCTGCTGCTGCGGGAGAACGTGGTCGCGCTCACCGTGCTGTGGCTGCTGAACATCGGTGAGTGGCTGCAGTCGGTCACCCTGCGCCGCACCCGTCGCGCGATCTCCGCGCTGCTGGCCGGCACCGAGACCACCGCGTGGGTGATCGTCCCCGGTGAGCACGGCGAGCCCGACGTCGAGCGCCAGGTCGACCTGGCCCGGCTGCGGGTCGGCGACCTCGTCGTGGTGCACGACCAGGCGACGCTGCCGGTCGACGGCGTGGTCGTCGAGGGCACCGGGGTGGTCGACCAGGCCGCGATCACCGGCGAGCCGCTGCCGGTCTCGGTCACCCCCGGGGCGACGGTGCACGCCGGGTCGGTGAACCTGCGCGGCCGGCTGGTCGTGCGCGCCTCGGCCACCGGCTCGGACACCGCGATCGGGCGGATCATCGCCCGGGTCGAGCAGGCCACCGACGACCGGGCGCCGATCCAGACCGTGGGCGAGAACTTCTCCCGTCGCTTCGTGCCCGCCTCCTTCGCGCTCGCCGGCCTCACCTGGCTGGTCACCCGGGACGTGCGCCGGGCGATGACCATGCTGCTCATCGCCTGCCCCTGCGCGGTCGGGCTGGCCACGCCGACGGCGGTCAGTGCGGCGATCGGCAACGGCGCCTCCCGCGGCCTGCTGATCAAGGGCGGGGCGCACCTGGAGGCGGCCGGCCGGGTGGACGCCGTGGTCTTCGACAAGACCGGCACGCTGACCATCGGGCGTCCGGTGGTCACCAACGTCGTCTCCTTCTCCGACGACTGGACGCCGGAGCGGGTGCTCGGCTACGCCGCCAGCTCCGAGGTGCACTCCCGCCACCCGCTGGCCCAGGCGGTGATCCGCTCCACCGAGGAGCGGCACGTGTTCATCCCGCCGCACGAGGAGTGCGAGGTGCTGCTCGGGCTGGGCATGCGCACCCAGGCCGACGGTCGGGTGCTGCTGCTGGGCAGCGAGCCGCTGATGGCCAGCGAGGGCGTGGCCGTCGGGGAGGACGCGCAGAGCTGGCTCGACCGGCTGCGCACCGCGGCGGAGACCCCGTTGCTGCTGGCGGTCGACGGCGAGCTGGTCGGCCTGGTCAGCCTGCGGGACGAGGTGCGGCCGGAGTCCCGCGAGGTGCTGGAGACGCTGCGGGCCACCGGGGTGCGCCGGATCGTGATGCTCACCGGCGACCACGAGAGCACGGCCGCCGCCGTCGCCGCCGAGCTGGGGGTCACCGAGTGGCGGGCCGAGGTGCTGCCCGAGCACAAGCAGGACGTCGTCGCGGCGCTGCAGGCCGAGGGGCACACCGTGGCGATGGTCGGCGACGGCACCAACGACGCCCCGGCGCTCGCCGCGGCCGACATCGGCATCGCGATGGGGGTCTCCGGCACCGACGTCGCGGTCGAGACCGCCGACGTGGCGCTGGTCGGGGACGACCTGCGCCACCTGCTGGACCTGCGCGAGCTGGGCCGGCAGACGCTGGGCGTGGTGCGGCAGAACTACGGGATGTCGATCGCGGTGAACGGGATCGGTCTGGTCGTCGCCGGTGGCGGTGCCCTCTCCCCCGTGCTCGCCGCCGTGCTGCACAACGCGTCGTCGGTGGCGGTGGCGGTCAACTCCGCCC
The DNA here is from genome assembly GCF_026967925.1 of Modestobacter sp. VKM Ac-2985. Classification (GTDB taxonomy): domain Bacteria; phylum Actinomycetota; class Actinomycetes; order Mycobacteriales; family Geodermatophilaceae; genus Modestobacter. Next base: position 514,088 of record NZ_JAPVBI010000003.1, read on the forward strand.
GGCTGGTCCGGCACCGCGGCAGCCGGCCGGACGGCGATGGTCGACCTCCCGCCCGCTGACCCGCCGTCGGGTCAGCGGGGCTCGGGCACCCGGTCGTCGACCGGGTGCCCGGCGTGGGAGAGCGCCTGGCGCAGCAGCGCACCCACGTGCGGATCGGCCAGCTGGTAGTAGACGAAGGTGCCCTCGCGCCGGTTGGTGACCAGGCCGGCCAGCCGGAGCTTGGACAGGTGCTGGCTGACCGCGGTGGGCGAGGTGCCGGCCAGCTCGGCCAGGCAGGCGACCGACGTCTCGCCCTGCATCAGCGCCCACAGGACGTTGAGCCGGGTGGGGTCACCCAGCATGCGCAACGCCTCCGCGGCCCGCCGCACCGCGTCGCCGGACGGCATGGAGAAGCCGTCGATGCCGGTGTGTGCCATCCCTGCACCTTAGGCCGGACGTCGACTTGCGTGCCTGCGCATCTGCGCAGATAGGGTGCCACGGTGACCCTGACGCAGGCCCCGCAGCAGGCCGTCCCAGCTCCTGCCCGGCCGCCGCGACTGCCCGGCTGGGCAGCGGTGCCGGAGGTGCGCTGGGCCGCCGCGGCGCTGGCGTTCTTCCTCGCCGGGGGCCTGGTGCAGCTGCTGGACGGGCCGCAGCCCCTGGCCTGGGCGCTCTACCTCTGCTGCTACGCCACCGGTGGCTGGGAGCCGGCCTGGGCCGGGCTCACCGCGCTGCGCGAACGCACCCTGGACGTCGACCTGCTCATGGTGCTGGCCGCGATCGGCGCGCTCGCCCTGGGCCAGGTCTTCGACGGCGCGCTGCTCATCGTCATCTTCGCCACGTCCGGGGCGCTGGAGACGGTGGCCACCCGCCGCACCGCCGACGCCGTCCGCGGGCTCACCGACCTCGCCCCCGAGCAGGCCACCGTGCTGGCCGGCGGGCAGGAGCGGGTGGTGCCCGCCGCTGACCTGGCCGTCGGCGACGTGGTGCTGGTCCGGCCGGGTGAACGGGTGCCGGCGGACGGGACCGTGCTCGACGGCGGCTCGGACGTCGACCAGGCCTCCATCACCGGCGAGCCGCTGCCGGTGGACAAGGCGCCCGGCGACGAGGTCTGGGCCGGGACGTCGAACGGCACGGGCGTGCTGACCGTGCGGGTCGACCGGCCGGCGGCCGAGGCGGTCGTCGCCCGGATCGCGGCCCTGGTCGAGGAGGCCAGCGCCACCAAGGCCGGCACGCAGCTGTTCATCGAGAAGGTGGAGCAGCGCTACTCGATGGGCGTGGTGGTCAGCACGCTGGCCGTGTTCGGCCTCCCCCAGCTGTTCGGGGAGCCGCTGCAGGAGGCGCTGCTGCGCGCGATGACCTTCATGATCGTCGCGTCGCCGTGTGCGGTGGTGCTGTCGACCATGCCGCCGCTGCTCTCGGCGATCGCCAACGCCAGCCGGCACGGGGTGCTGATCCGCTCCGCCGTGGTGCTCGAGCAGCTGGGCGCCACCACGGTGGTGGCGCTGGACAAGACCGGCACCCTCACCGACGGCACGCCCGCGGTGGTCGCCGTCCGGCCGCTGCCGGGGACCACCGGCGACGAGCTGCTCGCCCTGGCCGCCGCCGCCGAGGGGCCCAGCGAGCACCCGATCGGCCGCGCGGTCGTCACCGCCGCCCGGGTCGCTGGGCTCTCGCCGGCCCCGGCCACCGACTTCCGGGCCGCCGTCGGGTCGGGGGTGCAGGCCACGGTCGAGGGGCGCGCGGTCAGCGTCGCCGCGCCGGCGCCCGGGCAGGAGGCGGTCGCCGAGCTGGTGGCGCAGGAGCAGGCGGCCGGCCGGACCGCCGTCGTCGTCAGCGTGGACGGCCGCCCGGCCGGCGTCCTCGCGCTCGCCGACCGGCTGCGCCCGGAGGCCGCCGATGCCGTCGCCGCGCTGCGCCGGCAGACCCGTGCGGAACCGGTGCTGCTCACCGGGGACAACGCCGGCGCCGCCCGCGCGCTGGCGATCCAGGCCGGGCTGGGCGACGTGCGGGCCGGCCTGCTGCCGGCGGACAAGGCCGCCGCGGTCAGCGAGCTGCAGCGGGCCGGGCACCGGGTCACGCTGATCGGCGACGGCGTCAACGACGCCCCGGCCCTGGCCACCGCCGACGTCGGCGTGGCGATGGGCGGCATCGGGTCGGACCTGGCGCTGCAGAGCGCCGATGCCGTCGTCGTCCGGGACGACCTGGCGGCGCTGCCCACGGTGATCGCGCTGGCCCGCCGGGCCCGCCGGCTGGTGGTGCAGAACCTGGTGATCGCCGGCACGGTGATCGTGGCCCTGGTGACCTGGGACCTGATCGGCACGCTGCCGCTGGCGCTGGGCGTGGCCGGGCACGAGGGGTCGACCGTGCTGGTCGCGCTGAACGGGCTGCGACTGCTGCGCTCCTCGGCCTGGCGGACCGCCGCCCGCGAGGCCGCGCACGACCCCTCCGGCGGATCCCCCGCGGGTCAACGGCCGGTGCGGACCAGCCCGGCGGCGACCCCGAGCAGCACCAGCCCCGCCGCGGGCACCGCCACCAGCCAGGGCGCCCGCTCCAGGTAGCCCACCCCGTCGGCGAGGCTGCGCCCCCACTCCGGTGACTCCGCACCGGCCCCGAGGCCGAGGAAGGACAGCCCGGCCAGCGCCAGCGCGGTGTGCGGCACGCGCAGCAGGGCGTGCCGGCCGACCGGCGGCAGGACCGCCGGGAGCAGGTGGTGCCGCACCAGGTGCCCGCGACCTGCCCCGCTGGTGCGGGCCGCGAGGTGGAAGCCCGAGGCGCGCACCTCGGCGGCCAGGGTCCGGGTGTGCACTGCCAGCGGGATCCAGGCGACCAGGCTGACCGCGACGGCCGCGCCGACCAGGCTGGGCCCGGCGACGGCGGCGACCGCGATGCCCACCACCACCGCCGGCAGCGCGTTCAGCACGTCGGCCAGCCCGGCCCGCCCCCGGCCGAGCAGTCCGGCGGCGACGCCGGTGACCAGGACCACCGCGCTGATCAGCAGGGCCAGCCCCACCGAGGGCAGGGCACCGGCGCCGAACCGGGCGAGCACGTCGCGGCCGAGCGCGTCCGCGCCCAGCGGGTGTTCCCACGACGGCGCGGCGAGCCGGTCGCCGAGGTCCTGGGCGGTGGGGTCGCGCAGCACGCCGGCGAGGACCACCAGCGCCAGCACGGCGAGCAGCCCGGCCGCCCACCGGCCGGCGCGGGGCACCGGGGGCGGGAGCTCCGGCGACAGCCCGCCGTCGGAGCCCGCCGGCCCGAGCAGCGCCCGGTGCACCAGCACCCCGGCCCCGCCGGCCACCAGACCGAGCAGCACCAGCAGCGCGACGGCAGCCTGCACGACCGGCAGGTCCTGGGCCAGCGCACCGGCCAGCGCGACCCGGCCGAGCCCGGGCACGTCGAACACCGCCTCGATCACGGCGCCGGCCCCGAGCAGGCCGACCAGGAGCAGCAGCACCTGCGGGACGACGACGGTCAGCGCCCGCCGGGCCACCGCCCCCTGCACCGCCGAGCGGGAGACACCGGCCGCCCGCCAGCTGCGCACCCAGGCCTCCCCCGCGGTCTCCCGGACGGCGCCGGCCAGCACCCGCCCGAGCAGCCCGCCGGCCGGCAGCGCGAGGGCCAGGACGGGCAGCACGAGGTGTTCCGGTCCGGTGAACCCCGACGTCGGCAGCAGCCCCCAGCCCACGGCCACCACCGCGACCCCGACGACGGCCAGCACGAACTCCGGCAGCGCGGCGAGCGCGGCGGCGAGGACCCCGGCCGCACCGCCGCCGTCGGCGCGGCCGTCGGCGGCCCGGCGCACGACGGGCAGCGCGAGGAGCACGGCGAGCACCACCGCCACCGCCGCGGCCGTCCCGGCGAGGGTCGCGGAGACACCCAGCGCCGGCGGGACGACCTCGCCGACCGGCTGCCCGCTGACCCAGGAGGTGCCGAGGTCGCCGGTGACCGCGCGCCCGAGCCAGGACAGCGTCCCGCGGACCGGGTCGGCGGGGAGGTCCAGCTGCTCGCGCAGTGCGGCGAGGACGGCCGGGTCGGGCTCGCGTTCCACCTCCCGGGCCCGCAGCACGGTCCGCGCCGGGTCGTCCCCGGACAGCCAGGGCAGCGCCCCGACGAGGAGGCCGGCGCCGGCGACCGCGCCCAGTCCGGTCAGCACGGGGCGGAGCAGGTGCGACCGGAGCCGTCCGGGAGTGCGCCGCGGCCGGGCCGCCGACACCGGCCGCACCCGGCCGGCGGCGGTCACCCCTCGACCGTCGTCTCGGTGCCGAGCAGCAGCCGGTCGAACGGGTCGACGACCAGACCGCTGACCGACGGGGCGTACCCGGTGTGGGTGCGCTCGTGCAGCACCGGCAGCACGGCGCCGGTGGAGAGCACCTGCGCCTCGACCTGCAGCATCGCCGCCCGGCGCTCCTCGGGGTCGGCCCGGGTCGCGGCCGCGGCGACGGCGGCGTCCACCGCCGGGTCGCAGAGCCGGGCCAGGTTGTAGCTGCCCGCGCAGGTCAGGTCGGCGGCCAGGTAGCCGACCGGGTCGCCGGTGTCACCCAGGTACAGCCGGCTGGCGAGCACCGCGTCGTAGGCGCCGGCGAGCAGGTCGGTCTCCAGGGTGGCGTACTCGGCCACCACGACCTCCACCGTGAACCCGGCCTGCCGCAGCTGCTCGGCGAGCACCGCGGCCGCCTCGGGCAGCTCCGGCCGGTCGGAGTAGGTGGCCAGCCGGATGCTCGCACCGGCCGGGTCGGTGGCCGGGGGCAGGGTGACCGCCGGCCGGTCCAGGCCCCCGGCGGTGTCGTCGTCGACCAGCCCCTCGGCGACGTCGGCCCGGCCCTCGTACACGCCGTCCACCACCGGCTGCGGGTCGATCGCCGCGGCCACGGCCGCGCGCAGGCCCGGGTCGGCGAACGGCCCGTCCGCGGTGTCCAGGGAGAGGGAGACCAGCCGCGGCAGCGGGACGGAGAGCACCTCGGTGTCGGTGAGGGTCGGCAGCTGGGCGATGGGCAGGTTGACCGCCACGTCCAGCTCACCGGCCCGCAGCCCGGCGGTGCGCGCGGCTGCGTCGGCGGGGAAGGTGACGTCCACGCCCGCGAGCTCCGGCGCGCCCGCCCAGTGGTCGGCGTCCGCGGTCAGGGTGGCGCCCGACGTGCCGCGCAGCTCGGTCAGCTCGAACGGCCCGGTGCCGGTGCCCACCGGGTCCGGCGCCGCCGGGTCGGCGTAGGCCGCGGGGGCCAGGAGCACCAGCCCGGGGGCCGCCAGCCGGTGCACCAGCAGCGGGTCGGGCTCGGCCACCTGGACCTCGACCGTGTCCTCGTCCACCGCGCGGGCGGTGAGCCCCAGGCCGTCGATCGACCGGGGGGCCGGCACCGCAGCGGCCGCCGCCGCCAGGGCGCCGACGACCGCCTCGGCGTCCAGCGGCGTCCCGTCGTGGAACGGCACGTCCGCGCGGAGGTCGAGGGTCACGGTGCGGTCGTCGACCCGGCTCCAGCTCTCGGCCAGCAGCGGGGCGGGCTCCCCGGCCTCGTCCAGCCGCACCAGCGTCTCCCCCACGCCCATCCGGGTGAGCAGCACCGCGTCGTCGGAGAACGGCGAGAGCGCGGCGACCGGGGGGAAGGCCAGCGCCAGTGCCAGTCGCTGCCCGCCGTCGGCCGACTCCTCCGCAGCCGGGGCGAAGCAGCCGGCGAGCAGGAGGGGCAGGGCGAGCAGAGCACCTGCGGGGCGGGACATGGGCCCTCTTCTCGGTGGGTGGGTCACGGGTGCGCCGGTTCCTCGGCGGGGACGGCGGGCGCCGGTGGCCCCGCAGCCGGGGTGCGGGCGATCCGCCGGGTGAGCAGCGCGAGGCCGACGGCCGAGGCCGCCGGCAGCGCGGCGAGCACCAGCCACGGGACGGCGGCGGCCGGCTGCGGCCGGTCGGCGAGGTCGAGCAGCGCGCCCACCCCGGTGCTCCCGACCAGCACCGCGGCGCCCCCGGCGGAGGCGAGGAAGCCGAAGTGGGCGCCCAGCCGCCGTTCCCCGGCCAGCCGGGGCACCAGGTCCTGGGCGAGGGGCACGGCGACCATCTGGCCGGTGTAGAGCAGCAGCACCATGCCGACCGCCGGCGCCAGCGCCCAGATCCCGGCGGGCGGGGCGAGCGGGGCGCAGACCGCGACCAGCAGGAACGACGCGCTCATCAGCGCGAACCCGAACGGCAGCGCCCGCTGCACCCCGGCCCGCCGGGCGCGGGCGGTGACCCGCAGCTGGAACAGCAGCACCGACACCGCAGCCAGCACGAACAGCCAGCCCAGTGCCCCCTGGCCGCCGGTCGCCCGGGAGAGCTCGACGGGCAGCGCCAGGTAGAGCTGGTTGTAACTGAGCAGGTAGGTGCAGTAGCAGGCGGTGAAGGCCAGGAAGGTGCGGTTGCGCAGCACGTGCCCCCACCCGGCGAGCACGCTCTCCTCACCACTGCCCTCGGTGCGCAGGTCGCGCGGCAGCCAGCGCAGGTGCGCGGCGAGCACGACGCCGAAGACGCCGGCGGAGACCCAGCAGGTGACGCTGAACGGCACGGTGAGCAGGACGGCGCCGAGCGCCGGCCCGGTGACCGAGCCGAGCTTGCTGGCGATGGCGTCCAGCCCGAAGACCTCGGCCCGGGTGACGACGCCGGCGGCCTCCAGCCGGTGGCCCTGGTCGGCCAGCGCCGACTCCACCGCCGGGGAGAACAACGCCGCCGCGAAGCCGACCAGCACCGTGCCGGCGAGCACCGCGGGCAACGAGGTGGCGACGGCGAGCACGCCGAACCCGGCGATCCGGATCAGGCAGCCGACCACGACGACGGGTTTGACGCCGAACCGGTCGGCCAGCCCGCCACCGAGGAAGAACAGCCCCTGCTGGCTGAAGGTGCGCACCCCGAGCACCAGGCCGACCAGCCCACCGGCCAGCGCCAGGTCCTCGGTCAGGTGCACCGCCAGGAACGGCACCACCAGGTAGAAGCCGATGTTGAACGCCAGCTGGGACAGCAGCAGCAGCCGGGGCACGGCCGGCAGCCGCCGGAACAGCACGAACGGCTCCCAGGTGACGAGCCCGGTCATGCCAGCACCAGCCGCGGGACGGCGGCCACCAGCGCGTGCGCCTCGCGGCTGGCCGGCTCGGTGAGCACGCGGGCCACCGGCCCGGCCTCCACCACCCGGCCGCCGGCCAGCACCACGACCTCGGAGCAGAGCGCGGCGACGACGCCCAGGTCGTGCGACACGACCAGCAGCGCGACGCCCTCGGCGTCGCTGACCGCCCGCAGCAGCTCCACCACCTGCAGCCGGACGGCGGCGTCCAGTGCGCTGACCGGCTCGTCGGCGATCAGCACCTCCGGGCGCGGGGCGAGCGCGCGGGCCAGCGCGATCCGCTGCCGCTGGCCGCCGGACAACTCGTGCGGCAGCCGGCCGGCGGCGTCGGGGTCCAGCCCGACGGCGAGCAGCAGCTCGGCGACGCGGGCCCGGTGGTCGCCGGGCACGTGCAGGCAGCGCAGCGGCTCGGCGACGGCCTGGCCGACGCGCATCCGCGGGTTGAGCGAGCGGCCGGGGTCCTGGGGCACCACCTGCACGGCGCGGCGGAACCAGTGCAGCGCACTCGGCCGGCCCGGCTGCACCGGCCGGCCGCGGTAGGTGACCTCCCCGGCGTCGGGCCGCTCGAGCCCGAGCAGCAGCCGGGTGAGGGTCGACTTGCCGGCGCCGGACTCCCCCACCACCGCCAGCCGCTGACCCGCGGTCAGGCGGAGGTCGACCCCGTCGAGCGCCGGCGCGGCGGCTCCCCGGTACGACCGGGTCAGCCCGCGGGCGAGCAGCAGCTCGGCGCTCACCGGGCCCCCACCAGGGCCGGCGGGCTCAGTGCGGCGGTGGCCTCGACCAGCGCGCGCACCGCGGGGTGCGCGTGCCCGGCCAGCACCTCGCGCAGCGGCCCGTCGGCGAGCAGCTCGCCCTCCTCCAGCACCAGCACCCGGTCGCAGGTGGTGGCCGCGGCAGCGAGGTCGTGGGTGACCAGCAGCAGCCCCGCGCCGCGCTCGCGGGTGGCCCGGCCGAGCACGGCGAGCACGCCGTGCTGCGCGGTCGCGTCCAGCGCGGAGGTCGGCTCGTCGGCGACCAGCAGCTGCGGGCCGGCGGCCAGGGCCAGGGCGAGTGCGGCCCGTTGCCGCTGCCCGCCCGACAGCTGGACCGGGAAGCGCCGTGCGCTGCCGACCGGCAGCCGCATCTCGGCCAGCAGCTCGGCGGCCCGGGCGGCAGCCACCCGTCGTCGCGCCCCCGCCCGGCGCAGCGGCGCGGCGACCTGCCGCCCCACCCGGACCTGCGGGTTCAACGACGTGCCCGGGTCCTGCGGCACCAGCGCGGTGACCGGGCCACGCAGCGGCCGGAGGTCCCGTTCCGCGGCCCCCACCACCTCGGTGCCGTCGACCCGGACGCTGCCGGTGACGACGGCGTCCGGCGGCAGGAGCCCGAGCAGCGCCAGGGTGGTCAGCGTCTTGCCCGAGCCGGAGGCGCCGACGAGGGCGACCCGCTCGCCGGCAGCGAGGTCGAAGGAGACCCCGGCGACGGCCGGGTGCCCGCCGAACCCGACGGTGAGCTCCCGGACGCGCAGGAGAGGTGGGACGTCGTTCACCAGGCGTCCGCGGTCATCACCGTCAGCACGTCGACGTCGCGCTGGCCGGCGAACGGGTCGCGGCCGTGCAGGCAGCGGTAGTTGTCGACGACCAGCACCTCGCCGGCCTCCAGCCGGAAGTGCGGCACGACGTCGACCGCCGTGGCCAGCACGTCGGCCCACAGGTCCAGCTGCGCGTCGTGCTCGGCGGCACGCGGCTCGCGCGGCACCGGGACGGCGGTCTCGCTGGCCCGCACCACCCGGCGGCCGGCCCGGGTGTGCTCGACGAGCCGGCGGACCAGCGGGGTGCGCGGCACCTCGTGCGGCGCGGAGGCCCAGCCGCCGAAGTAGTCGACGTCGGTGCCGGTGAGGAAGGCGTGCAGCTCCGGGCACCCGGTGGCCAGCGCGTCGACGAGGGCGTACCCGTCGACCAGGAAGGAGTCCCCGCCCTCGGGCGCGGGCCGGACGCAGCGCTGCAGCAGCCCGTCCTCGTCCGGGTCGCGCAGGTTCACCGTGCGGCCGTGCACGTCGACCACGACGTGGGCGCCGTCGCTGTGCAGCCCCAGCAGCTCGCCGGACTGCTGACGCAGCGGGCGGACGGCGAACAGCTGACGCAGCCGGTCGCCGTAGACCTGGGCCGCCACGACCGGCAGCGCCTCGGGGCCGCGGCTCGGCTCGGCGACGACGACCGCGCCGTCCCGGGCCAGCAGCTCCCGGGCCTCCTCGGGTGTGCTCGCCGACTGCGGGAGCACCCCGGTGCTGCGGAGCAGGTCGGCCAGCTCGGGGCGGACGGCGCCCACCCGGCGGCCGGAGGGCGTGCGTGCGGCCAAGGGGTCCTCCTGCGTGTGGATCGGGACAGCGGCACGGGGTCGATCCGGCCGGGCGGCGAGCGGGGTCGCGCGCCGAGAACCGTATTGCAACCCGTTCGCAGCAATGCGACCGGCCCGGGACGGGCGGCTGACGAGTGCACTGCCCCGCCGGGTAGATTGCCGACAATGGTTATCAGTCCACCGAGGCCGCAGGTCCAGTCCGCAGCCCTCGTCCTCGACGACCTCACGGTCGCCCTCGGCGGGCGGCAGCTCGTGCGTGGGATGCGCCTCGAGATCGCGGCGACCGAGCGGGTGGCCCTGATCGGCGCGTCGGGTTCGGGCAAGACGCTGACCGCCGACGCGGTGCTGGGCACCCTGCCGCCGGGCGCCAGGGTGCTGGGCAGCGTGCGGGTGGCCGGGGTCGACGTCACCCGGCTGCCGCCCGCCCGCCGGCCCGTGGCCGCCCGGGTCGCGGCGGTGGGCCAGGACCCTGCCGCCGCCCTCAACCCGCTGGTCCCGGTGGGAGCACAGCTGGCCCTGCCGTTGCGCAACCACCGGCGACTGCGCGGCGCCGCGCTCGCGGACGAGCGCGCCCGGCTGCTCGAGGCAGTCGGGCTGACCGACGCCCAGCGGGTGCTGCGCAGCTCCCCCGGCGAGCTGTCCGGCGGCCAGCGGCAGCGGGTCTGCATCGCCATGGCCCTCGCCTCCCGCGCGGGGCTGCTGGTCGCCGACGAGCCCACGACCGCGCTCGACCTCGTCACCCAGGCCCAGGTCGTCGCCGTGCTGCGCGAGTCCACCCGGGACACGGCCCTGCTGTTCATCACGCACGACCTCGCGGTGGCCGCCGCGCTCTGCGACCGCGCCGTCGTGCTGCACGACGGCGTCGTGGTGGAGGACGCCCCGATCACCCGGCTGCTGACCGACCCGCAGCACGAGCAGAGCGCTGCCCTGGTCCGCGCCGCCCGCGCCGGCGCGCTGCCGGCCCACGCCGGCGCCGCGTCGTGAGCGGCGCAGCCCGGGGCGTGACCGACGACGCGATCGAGGACCCGGTCCTCGCCGCCACCGGCGTCCAGCGGCGCTACCCGCTGTCCCGTGGCTGGTCGTGGGGCCGCCGGGACGTCGTTGCGGCCCTGCGGGGGGTCGACCTCCAGGTGGCGGCCGGCGAACGGGTCGGGCTGGTCGGCACCTCCGGCTCCGGCAAGTCGACCCTGCTGCGCTGCCTGCTCGGGCTGGAGCGCCCCGATCGGGGCACGGTGAGCCTCGCCGGCCGCACCGTCCAGCCGGGGTCGACGGCCTCGCTGCGCTGGTACCGCCGGCTGGTCCAGTACGTGCCGCAGGACCCGGCCGGGTCGCTGGACCCCCGCTCGACGGTCCGCGAGCTGGTCACGGTGCCGCTGCGGCACCTGCACGTGCCCGGCGACCACGCCGCCGCCGTGACGACGGCACTGACCCGGGTGGGCTTGGACCCGGAGCTCACCGACCGCCGCCCCGGCGAGCTCTCCGGAGGCCAGGCGCAGCGCGTCGCGCTGGCCCGCGCCCTGGCCCCGGGCCCGGTCCTGCTGCTCGCCGACGAGCCGGTCAGCGGGCTGGACCTGCCGGTGCGCGACCAGGTGGTCCAGGTGCTCGCCGACCTCTCCGCGCGCGAGGGCCTGGGCCTGCTCCTGGTCTCCCACGACCTCGCCGTCGTCGCCCGGCTCTGCGACCGCACCGTCGTGCTCGCCGACGGGCTCGTCGTCGAGGAGGGGCCGACCACCGACCTCCTCACCCGCCCCGCCCACCCGCGCACCCGGGACCTGCTCGCCGCCGTCCCCACCCTCCCCGCCTGACCCGCGCCCCACCCCACCCCACCGCACCGCACCGCACCGCACCCACAGAGAACGGAACGATGTCCTCCTCCCGCGCCCCCCGCCTGCTCGTGCTCGGCGCCACCGTCGCCCTGCTGACCACCGGCTGCTTCAGCAGCTCACCCGACGACGGCGGCAGCAGCGACCCGGCCGCCGAGGGCCGGATCTCGCTGGCCATGCTGCAGCCGCCGCGCTCGGGCTTGAACCCGCTGACCGACGACGCCTTCAAGCTCTCCCGCTGGAGCACCGCCGAGACCCTGGTCGTGCTGGACGCCGACGGCGACGCCCAACCGGCGCTGGCCACCGAGTGGACCCAGACCGACGACCTCACCTGGCGCTTCACCGTCCGCGAGGGGGTCGAGTTCCACGACGGCACGGAGCTGACCGCCGAGCAGGCCGCCGCCGCGCTGACCGCCGCGAACGAGGCCTCGCCGCGGCCGCGCATCCTGGACGGCGTCGAGCTGACCGCGACCGCCGACGGTCCCGACGTCGTGGTCACCACCGGCGAGCCCGACCCACTGGTGCCGCAGCGGATGTCCAGCCCGCAGCTGGCGGTGCTCGCCGCGGCCGCGTACGGGGCGGACGGCCGGGTCGACCCGGTCGGCACCGGCACGGGTCCCTTCGAGCTGGTCGCCGTGGACGGCACCTCCGGCGCCACCCTCGACCGCTTCGACGGCTACTGGGGCGACCCGGCGGCCGCCGCCGGCATCGACGTGGCGTTCGTGCCCGACGGCACCGCCCGGGCCGCGGCCCTGCGCACCGGCACGGCGGACGTCGTCGAGGCGGTGCCGGTCTCCCAGGCCGGACTGGTCGAGGAGGAGCTCGTGCACGAGGTGCCGATGCCGCGCACCAACACCCTGTACCTGAACACCGCCTCCGGGCCGTTCGCCGACCCGGCCGTGCGGGTCGCCGCCCGCGCCGCGGTCGAGCGGGCCACCATCGTGGAGACCGTCTACGAGGGCCGCGCCGACATCGCCGAGGGCCTGCTCGGCCCGGCGATCCCCTGGGCCGCCGACCTGCGGGCGGACCAGGCGGACCCGTCGGCACCCGCCGTGCCGGCCGGCACCACGATCACCCTGGGCACCTTCACCGACCGGGCCGAGCTGCCCGAGGTCGCCGTGCTGCTGGAGCAGCAGCTGGAGGCGGTGGGCTTCACCGTGGAGCAGGACGTGCGGGAGTACGCCTTCATCGAGGCCGACGCCCTGGCCGGGGCCTTCGACGCGTTCATCCTGTCCCGCGCGACGGTGCTGGACTCCGGTGACCCGGTCGCCTACATGTACAGCGACTTCGCCTGCGAGGGCTCCTTCAACATCGCCCAGCTGTGCGACCCGGCGGTGGACGCCGCCCTGGAGACGGCCGCGGCCGCCACCCCCGGCCCGGAGCGCCAGCAGGCGGTCATCGCGGCCGAGCAGGCCATCCTGGACACCGGCGCCGCGGTGCCGATGCTGCACGAGCGCGTCATCCAGGGCGAGGCCGCCGGCGTCTCCGGTGCCGTGCGCGACCCGCGCGAGCGGGCGCTGATCACCGCCGGCACCACCGTCGGCGAGGACTGAGCCGTGCCACGGCGGGGATGGGTGACCGCTGCCTCCCGGGCGGTCACCGTCCTCGGCGTGGTGGCGCTGATCGGGGTGCTGCCCTGGCTGTCCGGGCGCAGCCCGGAGCTGTCGATCCTGCGGGCGCGCTCGGCCGAGCAGGAGGCCACCCCGGAGGCCCTGGCTGCGATCCGGGCCGAGCTCGGTCTGGACGCCGGACCGCTCGGGCTGCTCGGGCACTGGGTGTCCGGGCTGCTCCGCGGGGACCTGGGCACCTCCTGGATCTCCGGCGGACCGGTGGGCCCGGGCCTGGTCGAGGCCCTGGGCGTGTCGGTCACGCTGATGGGCGCCGCCCTGCTGGTCGCCCTCGGCACGGCGGCGCTGCTGTGCTGGCCGCCGCTGCACCGGGTCGCCCGGGGCCAGCGGGGCCGCACCGGCGGCGCGGCCGGGGCCGCGCTCACGGCGCTGCCGGAGTTCCTGCTGGCCTCGGTGCTGCTGCTGGTCGGCGCGGTGTGGCTGGGCTGGTTCGAGCCCTACGGCTGGACCGGCCCCTCCTCGGTGGTGCTGCCGGCCCTGGCGATGGGCCTGCCCGGTGGCGGGCTGATCGGCCGGCTGGTCGCCGACGGGCTCACCGTCACCGGCACCGAGCGCTGGGTGGCCACCTGGCAGGTCGCCGGCGCGTCGCCCGGGCAGCTGGGCCGCGCCCTGCTGCGCCGCACCCTGCCCGCGCTGACCACCCAGGTGGCGCTGGTGCTCGTCGGCCTCACCGGCGGGGCGGTGGCCGTCGAGCAGGTGTTCGCCATCCCCGGACTGGGGCGTGCGGTGCTCGGCGCCGCCGAGGCGCAGGACCTGCCGGCCCTGCAGGCCGGGATGCTGCTGCTCCTCGGGATCTCGGCGCTGTTCGGCGGGCTGGCCGCGCTGACCCGGGCACTGCTGCTGGGCCGGGCGCTGCGCAGCGGGAGCGTGCCGGTGCCGGCCCGGACCAGCCCGTCCCGGCGACGCGACCGGCTGCTCCCGGGCGGGGCGGCCGCGCTCCTCGTGGTCGTGGTGGCCGCCGGGCTCGGCCGCGACCCGCTCGCCTCCGCCCACCCACGGCTGGCCGCCCCCAGTGCCGCACTGCCCTTCGGCGCCGACGCCAGCGGGCGGGACCTGCTCGCCCGGGTGGCGCACGGCGCGGTGCAGACCGTCGGCACGGCCGCGCTGGTCGTGCTGGTCACGCTGGTCGTCGGCGTCCTGGTGGGGCTGCTGCCCCGGGCGTCGGTCGGGCCGGTGGAGGTCGCCAACGCCGCACCCCCGGTCATCGTCGGCGTCCTGGTCGCCGCTGCCCTGGGCACCTCGCAGGCCGGCGCGGCGCTGGCCGTCGCGCTGGTCGCCTGGGCACCGATCGCCGCGTACGTGGCGGCCGCGTCGGCGGAGGTCCGGCGCCAGCGGCACGTCACCGTGCTGCCGGTGCTCGGGGTGGGGCCGGCGGCGGTCACCTGGCGGTACGTCGTGCCGACCGTGCTGCCCGCCGCCGCCCGCAACGCGGTGCTGCGACTGCCCGGCATCGCGCTGGCCCTGGCAGCGCTGGGCTTCCTGGGCCTGGGCGCCACCCCGCCGGCACCGGAGTGGGGGCTGCTGCTGGCCGAGGGCATGCCCTACGTCGAGCGGGCGCCCTGGGCGGTGCTCGCCCCGACCGGGGCCCTGGTCACCGCCTCGGTGCTCGCCGTCTCGCTGTCCGGGCTCAGCCGCCGCCCGCGCCGGCCGGCTGGGCCGGTCGCGGTCCCGCCGGGGACGACGGCCCCGTCCCCGGCGCAGCCCGCGGCGGTCGGATGACCGCGGCCCCGTCCTGCGCCCTCGTGGGTTTTTTGACAACGATTCTCATTACACGGATGATCGGGCCATGCAGTCACCGTCCCGACGACGTCCCACCCGCTCACTGTCCGCGCTCTCCCTCGCCTGCGCGGGGGCGGTCACGCTGGCCGCTTGCTCCGGGACGGCCGACGCCGACGCGGCGGGTGCCGGCGACGACGGGATGACGGTCGTGGCGGCCTTCTACCCCCTAGCCTGGCTGAGCGAGCAGGTGGCGGGAGACCTGGCCGACGTCACCTCCCTCACCCCGGACGGCGCCGAGCCGCACGACCACGAGCTCACCCCGCGCGACGTCGCCGCGACGACCGAGGCCGACGTGGTGGTCTTCCTGCCGACACTGCAACCCGCCGTGGACGCCGCCGTCGAGCAGCAGGCAGCAGACCGGGCCTTCGACGCCGGCGGGCCGGCCGACCTGTCCCTCACCTACGAGGCGCACGACCACGAGCACTCCGACGGCGAGCACGCCGACGAGGACGCGCACGCCGACGAGCCGGTGACCGACCCGCACTTCTGGCACGACCCGATGCGGATGGCCGCCGTCGGCGACGCGCTGGCCGAGCACCTGGCCGGCGTGGACGAGGCCAACGCCGAGCAGTACACCGCCAACGCCGCGGAGCTGCGCGCCGAGCTCGAGGAGCTGGACGGGGAGTTCCGCGCCGGCCTGGCCGACTGCGCCACCCGGGAGCTGGTGACCAGCCACTCCGCCTTCGGCTACCTCGCCGACTCCTACGACCTCGAGCAGTTCGGCATCAGCGGTCTGGCGCCGGACGCCGAGCCCTCCACCGACGCGCTGACCGAGGCGACCGGGTTCGTCCGCGAGCACGACGTGCGCACCATCTACTTCGAGACGCTGGTCAGCCCCGCCGTCGCCGAGACGGTGGCCCGGGAGACCGGCGCCCGGACCCGGCAGCTGGATCCCATCGAGGGGCTGACCGACCAGTCGGCAGGCGGCGACTACCCGGCGCTCATGCGGGCGAACCTGGCCAGTCTGCGGACGGGGCAGCAGTGCTCCTGAGCACCCGGCCCCGCCGGGCGCCGGCCGCCGTCCCGGTCGCCTGCGACAGCGCGCTGACGGTGCGGGGCGGCGCTTTCGGTCACGGCCGGGACGCCGCGATCACCGGCGTCGACCTGGCCGTGCGCCCCGGAGAGGTGGTCGCGGTCCGCGGGCCCAACGGGGCCGGCAAGTCGACGCTGGTCCGCGGTGTGCTGGGTCTGTGCGAGGTGCAGGCCGGCGAGGTGCGGCTGTTCGACGTGCCGCGCGCGCGGTTCCGGGACTGGCACCGGGTCGGCTACGTCCCCCAGCGGCACACCGTGGCCGGCAGCGTCCCGGTGACCGTGCGCGAGCTGGTCTCCTCCGGCCGGCTGGGCCGGCTGCGGGCCTGGCAGCGCTTCGGCGAGGCCGACCGGTGTGCCGTCGACTGCGCGCTGGAGAGCGCCGGGCTGGCCGGCTTCGACCGCCGGCTGCTCGCCGAGCTCTCCGGCGGCCAGCAGCGCCGGGCGCTGCTGGCCCGCGCGCTGGCCGGGGACCCGGAGCTGCTGCTGCTGGACGAGCCGACGGCGGGGGTCGACGCGGCCAGCCAGCGGGTGGTCGCCGGCACGCTGGCCGGGCTGGCCGCGACCGGCGCCGCCGTGGTCGTGGTGCTGCACGAGCCGGGCCCGCTGGCGGACGTGGTGACCAGGACGGTGACGCTGCCGGGGGCCGGCGCCCGGTGCTGAGCTACGAGTTCATGCGGCTGGCCCTCGCGGCCGCCCTGCTCGTCGGCCTCACCGCACCCACCGTCGGGGTCTACCTGGTGCAGCGCCGGCTGTCGCTGATCGGCGACGGCCTGGGGCACGTGGCGCTGCTGGGGGTGGCGGTCGGCCTGGTCACCCGGTCCGCGCCGGTGCTCACCGCGCTGCTGGCCACGGTGGCCGGTGCGGTGGCGGTGGAGGTGCTGCGCGCCCGCCGGTCGGCCAGCGCCGACGTCGCGCTGGCCATCATGTTCTACGGCGGGCTGGCCGGTGGCGTCGTCGTGGTCACCCGGGCGCCGGCCGGCACCCCGATCACGCTGGACAGCTACCTGTTCGGCGCGCTCACCACCACGACCCGGGGCGACCTGGTGCTCTTCGCCGTGATGGCCGTCGTCGTGCTGGCGGTGACGATCGGGCTGGGCCGGTCGCTGTTCACCGTCGCGCTGGACGAGGAGCACGCCCGGGCCAGCGGGCTGCCCGTGCTGGGGCTGAACCTGCTGCTGGCCGTGGTCACCGCAGTCACCGTGACGCTGTCCATGCGGGTGCTCGGCCTGCTGCTGATCAGCGGGCTGATGGTGCTGCCCGCCGGCTGCGCGCAGCTGGTGGCCCGCAGCTTCCGGAGCAGCCTGGTGATCGCCGCGCTGATCGGGGTCACCGTGTCCGTCGGCGGCACCGCGGTCTCCTTCTACGCCGACACCCCGTCGGGCGGGACCATCGTGCTGATGGCGGTCGCCGCCTACGCCGTGCTCAGCATCGCCCGGATGGCCCGCCGCGGCAGCCCCCGGTCCGGGCCGGACGTCGTCCCGGCCCCGGTGCGGCCCGTGGGCCGGCCGGGCGGGGTGCCCCTCCCCCGCTGACCGGCGGCGCCCGGTCGGTCCCGGGCGCCGCCGGCAGGTCAGCGGACGGCCAGCAGCACCCGGTCGTCGTGGTCCTGCCAGATGGTGCCCACCTCGGAGAAGCCACCCTCCAGCAACGCCGCCTCGTGCATGCGCACCCCGGTCAGCCGGGTGCCGGGCGCGTGGTCGTCCGGGCCGCGCTCGGCGGCGTTGCGCCGCTCCCGCTCGGCGACGGCCTCGGTCAGCTCGGGCGCGGACAGCGCGGCGGCCCACCAGGCGTCCCAGTCCGGGACGCCGTCGGCGCCGAACGCCTGCTCGGCCCGGCGTCGCTCCGCCGCCTCGGACAGCCGGCTCAGCAGGACCTGGCCCGGGTCGTACGCCATGTTGTCCGCGTTGGCCAGCACGCCGCCGGCAGGCAGCAGCGTGGCGACCCGGCGGTAGGTGGCGGCGAGCTGGGCGGCGGACAGCCAGTGCAGTGCGGTGGAGCTGACCACGGCGTCCACTGCGGTCACCGGCAGCCGCTGCGGCCACGCCGGGTCGCGGAGGTCGGCGTCGACCCACTGCAGCCGCCCGTCGGCGTCACCCAGCGCGGCGGCGCCGACGGCGACCAGCACCGGGTCCATGTCCACGGCGACCACGCGCGCGGCCGGGAAGCGCTCCAGGGCCCGGGCGCCGAAGGAACCGGGGCCGCAGGCCAGGTCGAGCACCGTGCCACCGGCGGCGAGCCGGTCCCCGACCAGCTCCTCGAGCGCGTCCAGGGCGGCGGTGAACCGTTCCTCGCGGTGGCGCAGGTAGCCGCTCTGCTGGCGGTCCCAGTTGTGCAGCAACCGGCGCCAGTCGGTGGTGGTGAGCTGATCGGTCACGGGTGGATCTCCTCCACAAGTGGGGGTGCTGCGACGTCCCGGCCGGGGCGCGCAGGGTCAGGGGTGGGGCGTCCGGGGGGTCCCGGGCGCCGCCGCGCCAGGACGGCGGGCGTGGCGCCCCGGTCGACGACCGCGCCGTGGTGCAGCACGAGCAGCTCGTCGGTGAGCGCGGCGACGGCGGCCAGGTCGTGGGAGATGACGACCAGGGCGACGCCCTCGGCCCGCACGGACCGCAGCAGCTCGAGCACCCCGGCGCGGACGACGGCGTCCAGCGAGCTGACCGGTTCGTCCAGGACGATCAGGTCCGGCGCCGCGGCCAGGGCGCGGGCGATCACCACCCGTTGCTGCTGGCCCCCGGACAGCTGCCAGGGCCGGCGGCCGGCGAGCTCCGGGTCCAGCCCGACCCGGGTGAGCAGCGCCGGGGGGCCACCGAGGGGCACCGGGCGGCCGCGCCGACGGGCCAGCAGGAGGGCCTCGCGCAGCGCCGCGCCGACCGGCTGACGCAGGTCGAGTGCGGAGGCCGGGTCCTGGAACACCAGCTGGGCGTGCCCGGTGCCCGCTGCCCGGGTCGACCCGGCGAGCTCGACGGTGCCCGCGGTCGGGCACTGCAGCCCGGTGAGCACCCGGGCGAGGGTGGTCTTGCCACTGCCGGACTCCCCCACCACGCCCAGTCCGCCGCCGCGCGGCAGCGTGAACGACACCCCCGTCAGCGCGGGCGGGAGCGCCGACCGGCTCCACCGCCCGGCCGGGTACCTCACCCCGACGTCCCGGGCCAGGAGCAGCGGTGCACCCCCGGGAGGTGGTGCCGGGGCAGCGGCCGGTTCCACGGCGGCGTCGCGCAACGCCCCGGTCACCGGGTGCGCAGGTGCGTCGAGCACCTGGGCCACCGGCCCGGACTCCACCACCTGCCCGGCGTCCAGGACGGTGACGGTGTCCGCGTGCCGGCCCACCAGTCCGAGGTCGTGGCTGATCAGCAGCACAGCGGTGCCGTGCTCGTCGCGGGCCCGGGCCAGCAGCGCCAGCACCTGCCCGGCGGTGGCGGCGTCCAGCGCGCTGGTGGGTTCGTCGGCGACGAGCAGCTGCGGCCCGCCCGCGAGCGCCGCGGCGACCAGCACCCGCTGCCGCATGCCGCCGGAGAGCTCGGCGGGCCGGGCGCGCAGGACCCGGTCCACGTCGGGCAGACCGGCCCAGACCAGCAGCTCCCGGGCCACCGCGGTGGCCGCCCGCCGATCGAGCCCGCGGTGCAGCCGAGCGGCCTCGGCGACCTGGGGTCCGATCCGGCGCAGCGGGTCCAGCGCGGTGCCGACGTCCTGGGGCACCAGCGCCACCCGTGCGCCGCGCACCCGGCGCAGGTCGCGCTCGGTCGCACCGACCAGCTCCTGCCCGGCCAGCCGCACCGAGCCACCGGCGACCGCGCCGGCCGCCTCCGGCAGCAGGCCCAGGACGGCGGCGGCGGTCAGCGACTTGCCGGAGCCGCTGCCGCCCACGAGCGCGACCACCTCGCCCCGGCCGACATCGAGGTCCACGCCGTCGACCACCCGGCGGCGCTCGTGCGGCCCGGCCAGCTCCACGGTCAGCCCCCGCACCGACAGCAGCGCCTCGGTGGGACGCCCGGCGGGCGCGGGGCGGGCGCGGTGTCCAGGCGCGCGCACGGCCGGGCGGCCGTGCGTGGTCCACGCCTGCGCCTGCCTGGCCAGCACGAGCACGAGCAGGACCAGCAACGCGAGCGCCAGCATCGGCAGCAGGAACAGCCGCGGGTCGGTGGCCAGGTGGGGGCGGGCCTCGACGATCATCGCCCCCCACTCCGGGGTCGGCGGGCGCACGCCCAGCCCGAGGAAGCTCAGCGTCGAGACGCCGAGCACCAGACCGGCGACGTCCGTGCCGGCCAGCACCAGCACCGGCCCGGCGACCGCCGGCAACAGGTGGACGCCCAGCACCCGGCCGGGTCGGGCACCCAGCAGGGTCAGCGCCTGGACGACCGGGGCACGCCGGCGCAGCAGCACCTCCATCCGCACCAGCCGGGCGTAGGACGCCCAGCTGCCGGCGGCCAGCGCCAGCACCAGCCCGCCGGCACCGCCGCCGAGGACGCCGGCGAGCACCACCCCGACCAGCAGCGCCGGCACCGCGACGACGACGTCGCTGGTCCGCAGCACCAGCGAGTCCACCCAGCCGCCGCGCCACCCCGCGAGCAGCCCCAGCGCCAGGCCGAGGGGCAGCGCGATCGCCACGGTCAGCAGCACGATGCCGAGCGAGGTCCGGCCGGCGACCAGCAACCGGGTCAGCTCGTCGCGGCCCAGGTGGTCGGTGCCCAGCAAGTGCGCGGCCGAGGGGCCGGCCCGGACGGCGGTGAGGTCGGTGGCGGTCGGTGACCAGGGGCTGAGCAGCGGCCCGGCCAGCACGGCGAGCACCAGCAGCCCGAGCAGCCCGAGAGCGGCGCGTGCCGTCACGGTCACGTGCGCACCCCGGCCCGGGCGTCGACGAGCGCCGCCAGCGAACCGGCCAGGCCGCGGACGGAGACGGTGCCGACGGCGATGATCAGCACCGCCGCCTGCAGCGGGTACCAGTCGCGGAACTGCAGCGCCCGCACCAGGTAGTCGCCCAGTCCCGGCCAGCCGAACGCCGTCTCGGCGACCAGGGTGGCGGCCAGCGCGGTGCCCACGACGTCGCCGATCACCACCAGCAGCGGCGCGGCCGCGTTCGGCAGGGCGGTGGCCAGCAGCACCCGGGCCGGGGACAGCCCGCGCGCCCGGGCGGTGGTGGCGAAGGGCTCGCGCAGCGTGCTGCGCAGCCGGGCCTCGGTGACCTGGGCGAGGACGGCGGCCAGCGGCAGCCCGATGACCGCGGCCGGCAGCACCAGGGAGGGCCAGCCGGCGATGCCCTGGGTGGGCAGCAGCCGCCACTGCAGGGCGAACAGCAGCACACCGAGCTGGGCGAGGGCGAAGGCCGGCACCGACAGCAGGGCGAGCGAGCCGAGCTGGATCGGCAGCCGGACCACCCGGCGCCGGGTCAGCGCGGCCACGGCACCGGCGGTCAGGCCGCCCACCACGGCGACGACCGCGCCGGTCGTGGCGAGGGTGACCGTCGGCCCGAGCCGGGCGGCCACCTCACCGGCGACGTCCTGACCGGTGCGCGCCGAGGCACCGAGCTCGCCCCGGAACAGCCCTTCGAGCGCGTGCAGGTAGCGGACCGGCGCCGGGAGGTCCAGGCCGAGCTCGGCCCGCACCCGGGCCACCGCCTCGGCGGAGACCACCCCGTCGCGGGCGAGGACGATCGCGGTGGCGGCGTCCCCGGCGGCCACGGACAGCAGCCCGAAGGTCAGCAGCGACACGACGAGCAGGACGGCGACGCCCTCCCCGGCGCGACGGCCGGCCGCCCGGCCGGCCGCCGCGACCCAGGAGCCCCGCACCGGTCAGCCGGAGACGGTGACGTCGCTCAGCGGCAGGTCGTACTCGGTCGCCCCGAGCTCGAACCCCTCGACGGTGTCGCGGATCGCCCACTGCCGCGGCAGCTGCACCAGCGGCACCGCCGCGGTCTGCTCCTCCAGCGTCGTCCAGGTCGCGTCGAAGGCGGCCTGGCGGCTCTCCTCGTCCGGCGCGGCCAGCGCCGCCGGGATCTGCGCGTCGAGCTCGGGCGAGGCGAACAGGTGCCCCTCCTGCACGCTGCGGAAGTTGGCCGTCAGCGTGCTGTACGGGTCGTAGGGCGCCCCGTAGGTGTTGTAGAAGCGCAGGTCGAAGTCCCGGGCGGAGACGGTGGTGCCGTAGGCGGTGCTGTCCAGCGGGGTGATCGTCACCTCGAAGCCCACGTCGCCCAGCTGGTCGGCGACGGCCTGGCTCAGCGACGTCGCCTGGGGCAGCAGCCCGGGGTCGAGGACGAGGTCCAGCTCCAGCGGGACGCCGTCCTTGCTGCGCACGCCGTCCCCGGTCCACCCGGCCTGCTCCAGCAGCTCCTCGGCGGCGGCCGGGTCGGCGGCGGTGGCGGCCTCGGGGTCGGGTCCGTAGGGCACGTTGGCCGGGAAGACGGTCGTGGCCGCCGTGGCACGCCCCTCGAACAGGCCCTCGGCGATGCCCGGGCGGTCCACCGCCAGGTCCATCACCCGCCGGACCGCCGGGTCGGCGAGCGCCGGGTTGCCCGTGTCGGCGTTGACGGTGAGCAGCAGGTTGGTCGTGGACTCGGTCGTGAGCACCTCGATCCCGTCGGCCTGCTCCAGCGCTGCGGCCTCCTCCAGCGCGAGGGGGGCGGTGTACTCCCCGCCGATCACGTCGACCTCGCCGGCCTGCAGCGCGGCCACCCGGGCGGCGGCGTCCGGGATGACGGCGAACTCGACCCGGTCGAGCGAGGGGGTGCCGCCCCACCAGTCGTCGTTGCGCACGAGCACGATCTGCTGCTCGTCCAGCGACTCGACCCGGTACGGCCCGGTGCCCACCGGCTCGCCCGCGGCCTCCGGGCTGGTGAAGCGCACCGGCCGGGTGAGGGCCAGCTCGTTGAGGGCGGAGTGGTACGGCTGGCTGAGCCGCCAGGTGATCGTCGCCTCGTCGGTGGCCTCGATCGACTCGGTGACCCCGGTCAGCCCGAGGAAGCTGTTGTCCGGGTCCTCGACCCAGCGCAGCAGGTCGGTGCGGGCCACCTCGGCGTCGAACGGCGTGCCGTCGGTGAAGGTGACGCCCTCGCGGAGGGCGAAGGTCATGGTCAGGCCGTCCGGGCTGACCTCGAAGGACTCGGCCAGCGCCGGGGCGAAGGACCCGTCGGCGGTGTAGCGCACCAGCGGCTCGAAGACCTGGTCCAGCACGGTGAAGGAGGAGGTCGTGTAGTCCTGCACGGAGAGCGAGGCCTCCGGATCGGCCAGCGCGATCCGGAGCACCTGCTCGCCCGGTGTGTCGGCGGCGGCGCCGTCGTCGGACAGGCCGCACGCGGACAGCGCGAGCACCAGTGCCCCGGCGGCGAGGGTGACCAGGGGGCGGGACGCGGACATGGGAGTGCCTTCTCTCGGGGGGTGGCGCAGGGTGCGGGGTGATCGGCGGGACGTCGTGCCGCGGACGGTCAGCGCTTGGCTGCCCGTGCGTCGCGTCGGCGCTCCGCGCGGTTGCGTCGGTCGGGCAGGCCGGCGGCCGGCGGGGTGGCCTGGCCGGCGGCGGGCGTGGTGCTGCAGCCGCTCGGGGAACAGCAGTCGGACACGGGGTCTCCTCGGGTCGGGACGCTCCTCGACGGAGCCGGGACGTGGCACACCACCGCGCAGGACCGTGCTCAGCGGCCCTTCGACGGGTACGGCAGCAGGGCCATCTCGCGGGCGTTCTTGATCGCCTGCGTCACCTGCCGGTGCTGCTTCGGGGTCAGGCCGGTGACCCGGCGGGCGCGGATCTTGCCGCGGTCGGAGATGAACGTGCGCAGCTGGGTGACGTCCTTCCAGTCGACCGGGCCGTCCAGCTCGCGCTTCTTCCGAGGGCGCGGCGGGCGCGGCGCGGGGGTCACCAGCTGGACTTCCGGATGCCTGGCAGCTCGCCGGCGTGGGCCATCTCCCGGAAGCGGATCCGGGAGATGCCGAACTTCCGCAGGTGGCCGCGCGGGCGGCCGTCGGCGACGTCGCGGTTGCGCAGCCGGGTCGGGCTGGCGTCGCGCGGGAGCCGCTGCAGCGCGGCCTGCGCCGCGGCCCGCTCGTCCGGCGTGGTCGCCGTGCGGGCGGTCTCCTTCAGCTGGGCGCGGCGCTCGGCGTGCCGGGTGACGACCTCGCGGCGCTGCCGGTCCTTGGCGATCATGGACTTCTTGGCCATCTCAGCGCTCCTCGCGGAAGTCGACGTGCTTCCGGATCCTCGGGTCGTACTTCTTCAGCACGAGCCGGTCCGGGTCGTTGCGGCGGTTCTTCCGGGTCACGTACGTGTAGCCGGTGCCGGCGGTCGACTTCAGCTTGATGATCGGGCGGACGTCGTTGCCGCGGGCCATCAGCCGTTCCCCCGCCCGGCGCCCAGCCGACGGCGCGCGACCGGGTCGGTGGCCCGGATCCGGGCCACGACGGCCTCGATGCCCCGGACGTCGACGGTCTTGATGCCCTTGGTGGAGACGGTGAGCCGGATCCACCGGTTCTCGCTGGCCAGGAAGAAGCGCTTGGACTGCAGGTTCGGGTCGAAGCGGCGGTTGGTGCGGCGGTGCGAGTGGCTCACGGACTTGCCGAAGCTCGGCGTGCGTCCGGTCACCTCGCAGTAGGTGGCCATGCTGGTGCGCCTCCAGGGGTCGACGGGCGGGAGCAGTGCAGACACTAGATGAACACGATTCCCGTTTGCAGCTAGGGTGGCGGCGTGACCTCCCGCCGCACCCCCCTGGTGCTCGTCACCGGCCTGGACCGGGACCTGACCGCGCAGGCCGCCACCCCCCTGCTGGACCGGCCCGGCACCGTCGTGGTCCACCACGACGTCCGGGGACTCGGTCAGGGCGTCGTCGTCCGCACCCTGCGCGAGCAGCGGGCCACCGGGGTCGTCGAGTCCACCGCCGCGATCGAGCTCGCCCACGGCTGCCTGTCCTGCACGCTCCGGCTCGACCTGCTGCCCCTGCTGCGCACCCTGGCCCGCCGGGACGACGTCAGCCGGATCGTGCTGCAGCTGGACCCCGCACTCGAGCCCCAGCACCTGTGCTGGGCCTTCGAGGAGGTCGTCCTGGACGAGGACACCGCGGAGGACCAGGAGCCGGAGACCGCCGGCGACTGGGTGGAGGTGGCCGGCGTGCTCGTGGCCGTCGACGCCGCCGGCTGGCTCGACGCCGCCACCGGCGAGGAGACGATGGACGACCACGGCCTCGCGGCGACCGTGGACGACGAGCGGACGCTGGCCCAGGTGGCCGTCGGCCAGGTGACCGCCGCCGACGCGGTGCTGCTCGCCGGCGAGCCGGACGACGGCTGGGCCGCGGCCCGGCTCACCGCCGTGCTCGACCGCCTGCTGCCCGGCGCGCCGCGGGCCCAGCTGGGCCGCAACCACCCCGACGAGCTGCTGACCGCGCTGCCGCCGACCGCCAAGCGCGGCCGGATGCCCACCCCGCACGACGCCCTGCTCGCCGGCCAGCCCCCGCTGGACGCCGTCGCCGACGTGGAGCTGGTGCGCTTCTCCGCCACCCGGCCCTTCTCCCCCGAGCGGCTGCACGAGGCGATCGACGTGCTGATGACCGGCGTGGTCTGCAGCCGCGGCCGGCTCTGGCTGGCCAGCCAGCCCGACCGGGCGATCTGGCTGGAGTCCGCCGGCGGGGGGCTGCGGGTCGGCGACGCCGGACCGTGGCTGGCCACCCTGGGGGACGACGCCGAGCTGTGGAGCCAGGTCGACCCGGAGCGCACCGCCGCCGCCGCGCTGCGCTGGGACCCGCTGTACGGCGACCGGGACGTCGAGCTGGTCGTGCTCACCCACCGGCAGCCGGCCGAGCTGATCACCGCGGCGCTCACCGCCGCCCTGCTGACCGACGAGGAGCTGGCCGCCGGTGAGGACACCTGGCGCGCCCTGCCCGACCCGTTCGGCGAGTGGCACGCCGACCCCTGCGAGGCCGCCGGCCCCGCGGACGAGACAGACCTGCACACCAGCAGCACCGACCGAGAGGACCACTCCCGATGAGAGCCGGCATCCACCCCGAGTACCGCACCGTGGTGTTCCGCGACACCGCCAGCGGCGCCACCTACCGCACCCGTTCCACGATCCGCACCGAGGCGACCATCGAGCTCGACGGCGAGACGCTGCCGGTGGTCAACGTGGAGATCAGCGCCGCCTCGCACCCGTTCTGGACCGGCAACCAGCGGGTGCTGGACACCGCCGGCCGGGTCGAGCGGTTCAACCAGCGCTACGGCAGCGCAGCCCGGCCGGCACGGAAGCGAGGCTGAGGACATGGCCGTCCCGAAGCGGAAGACGTCCCGGTCCAACACCCGCTCGCGCCGGTCGCAGTGGAAGGCGGCCCCGGTGCCGCTGGTGCCGGTCACCGTGGACGGCGTCGTCCGGCTGGTGCCGCAGAAGCTGCGGAAGGCCGCCGAGCGGGGCCTGCTGCCGTGAGCCGCCGCCCGGTGCCGGGCGGGGACGCCGGTGGGCCGCTGATCGCGCTGTGCGTCGGCCACCGCTGCGCGGCGCTGCGCCGGCTGGCCGGCACCGCGGACGGCGTCGACCGGGTGGCCGAGGCCGTGCGGCACACCTCCGGCGCGGTGCTGGTCACCGCCGGCTGCCTGGGCCGCTGCGACCGGGCGGCGCTGGCCGGGCTGGCCCACCGGTCGGCCGGCACCGGCCGGCCGGGCCCGGCGCTCTGGGTGTCGGAGGTGCAGACCCCCGAGCGGACCGCCGGCCTGGTCGCCTGGGTCACCGGCGGCGGGCCCGGGGTCGCGGGCACGGCCACCGACCTGCCGGAGTGCCTGCGGACCGCGGTCGCCGGCATCGGGCCCGCACCCCGCCTCGCCTGACCGCCCCAGCCCCCGGCGATCCGGAGGGGCCGACGTCGCGACGTCGGCCCCTCCGGTGGGTCACTCGTTCGCCGAGCCCGCCGAGTCCCCGGCACGCTGCTCGCTGCTGGGGGCACCGATCCAGACGGTCTTGCCGTTCATGAACGCGCGCATCCCCAGCTCGGTGAGCTCGCGGCCGTAGCCGCTCTGCTTCACCCCGCCGAAGGGCAGCTCCGGGTAGCTCGTCGTCATCCCGTTGACGAACGCCATGCCCGACTCGATGTCCCGGATGAACTGCGCCCGCTCCCCCTCGTCCTCGCTCCACAGGTTGGAGCCGAGCCCGTAGGGGTGGCTGTTGGCGATCTCGATCGCCTCGTCCAGGCTGTCGACGGTGAACAGCGCGGCCACCGGCCCGAAGACCTCCTCGGCGTACAGGGTCATCTCCGGGGTGATCCCGGTGAGCAGCGTCGGCTCGTAGAACCAGCCCGGCCGGTCCGGGCGGGTGCCGCCGACGACGACGGTGGCGCCCTTGCTGCGGGCGTCCTCCACGTGGTCGTGCACGTCCTGCAGGCCGGACTCCGTGGCCAGCGGGCCGACCTCGGTGTCGGGGTCCATCGGGTCGCCGACGGTCAGCGCCCCGATCTTCTCGGCGAAGAGCCGGGTGAACTCCTCGGCGACGTCGCGGTGCACGAAGAACCGCTTGGCCGAGATGCAGCTCTGCCCGTTGTTCTGGTTGCGGCTGGTGACCGCCACCCCCGCCGCGGCCGCCAGGTCGGCCGAGGGCATCACGATGAACGGGTCGGACCCGCCCAGCTCCAGCACCGTGGGCTTGAGCGCGTCACCGGCGATCGAGGCGACCGACTGTCCGGCCGGAGCGCTGCCGGTGAGGGTCGCGGCGACCACCCGGTCGTCGCGCAGCACCCGCTCGATCGTGCCCGAGCCGATCAGCAGGGTCTGGAAGACGTCGCCCGGGAAGCCGGCCCTGCGGAACAGCTCCTCCAGGTACAGCGCCGTCTGCGGCACGTTGCTGGCGTGCTTGAGCAGGCCGACGTTGCCGGCCATCAGCGCCGGGGCGGCGAACCGCATCGCCTGCCAGAGCGGGAAGTTCCACGGCATGACCGCCAGCACCACGCCCAGCGGCTGCCAGGCGACGTAGGCCTGCTGCGCACCGACCGCCTCGGCGTCCTTCGGCTCCGGCTCCAGCAGCGCCGGGCCGTGCTCGGCGTACCAGCGCAGCGCCTTCGCGCACTTGCCGACCTCGGCCTTCGCCGAGGACAGCGTCTTGCCCATCTCGGTGGTCATCAGCTCGGCGACGCCGTCGGTGTCGGCGTCCAGCACGTCGGCCGCGGCCCGCAACCAGCGCACCCGGTCCTCGACCGAGGTGCGCCGGTAGCTGCGGTACGCGGCGGCTGCGCGACCGATCTTCTCCTCGAGCGCGTCGTCGGAGAGCGGCTCGTAGGTCTTCAGCGTCTCCCCGGTGGTGGGGTTGATCGTGGCGATCGCCATGGGGGTCTCCCGTCGTCGTGCTGGTCGCGGGTCGGTGCCGGACGGCGGCGCTCGTGGAAGGCGCTCCGGCGGTCCGGCAGAGCTCGCCTGCCTCGTGCACGTGCCCGCCCCCTCCGGAGGGGAAACGGCCGAGCGGGGGACGCCGGCCGTTCACGCAGGCACCGCCAACTCGTCGCCCGGTGCAACCACAGTGCCCGCATGTCCCTCGAAGCACCCCTGTCCCGCCGCACCGTCCTG
This sequence comes from Modestobacter sp. VKM Ac-2985, assembly GCF_026967925.1. Taxonomy (GTDB): domain Bacteria; phylum Actinomycetota; class Actinomycetes; order Mycobacteriales; family Geodermatophilaceae; genus Modestobacter. The sequence continues at coordinate 542,248 of NZ_JAPVBI010000003.1, forward strand.
AAGGGCGGCGCGGTCACCGCCGCCGCCCTGACCTTCGGTGGGCTCACGAGCGAGGCCGCCCGCGCGGCCGTGGCCGAGACCGCCCGCTCCGGCGTCTTCGGCTTCGGCGTCGCCAGCGGTGACCCGACGGCCACCGAGCTGCTCATCTGGACCCGGGTGACGCCCACCCCGGAGTCCCTCCCCGGCAGCCGCCGCGGGCCCGCCGTCCCGGTCCGCTGGGAGGTCGCCGCCGACGAGGCGTTCACCCGCGTCGTGCGCAGCGGGAACGTCGTCGCCGACGTCAGCCGCGACCACACCGTCAAGGTCGTGGTGAACCGGCTGACCCCCTACACCCGCTACTGGTACCGGTTCACCTGCGCCGGCCAGACCTCCCCGGTCGGCCGCACGCAGACCGCACCGGACGAGCCCGGCCGGACCCACGCGCTGCGGATGGCGTTCGTCTCCTGCAGCAACTGGACCGGCGGGTACTTCACCGCCTACCGCGGGATCGCCGCCCGCGACGACCTGGACTTCGTGCTGCACCTGGGCGACTACCTCTACGAGTACGGCAACGCCCCGCGGGTGGCGGGCGTGGCCGGCTCCGGCGACCGGTACGGGCCGAACGCGCTGATCGGCATCCGGGACCACGAGCCGGTCCACGAGATGGTGTCGCTGGAGGACTACCGGATCCGGCACGCGCTGTACAAGACCGACCCGGACCTGCAGCGGGCGCACCAGCAGCACCCGTGGATCGTCATCTTCGACGACCACGAGATCACCAACGACGCCTACGACTTCGGCGCGGAGAACCACGAGCGGGACGACGACCCGGCCACCCCCTACACCGAGCCGGGCAAGCCCGACGGCATCAAGCCCGAGGGCGACTTCCTGTTCCGCCGGGCCAAGGCGTTCCAGGCCTACCTGGAGTGGATGCCGATCCGCGAGCCCGCGATGTGGCAGCCGCGCCCGAGCAAGGGCCGGCAGTTCTTCCGTCGCTTCAGCTTCGGCGACCTGGCCGAGCTGTCGGTCATCGACACCCGGCAGAACCGCAGCGAGCAGGTCCCCGGCACGGTCGACGGCGCGCTCAACCCGGCGCTGACCGACCCGCGGCGGCACCTGCCCGAGCCGCCGCAGCTGGACTGGCTGACGACGGGCATCCGCACCGGGCGCACCGACTGGCACCTGGTGGGCAACCAGACGGTCTTCGCCCGGGTGTTCGCCGTCCCGCGGCCGGGCACCGTGCCCGGCTCGGTGTTCAACACCGACCAGTGGGACGGCTACCAGGCCGACCAGCGCGCGGTGCTCGACGCGATGGCCGCCGCCGGCACCGACCCGGTGGTGCTCACCGGCGACATCCACTCCTCCTGGGCCAACGACCTCCCGACCGACCTCGGCGGCTACCCCGGCGACGGCAACTCCGTCGGTGTCGAGTTCGTCTGCCCGTCGGTGACCAGCAACGGGTTCAAGGAGGCCGTCGGCTCCGCGGCCGCCGCGACCGCGACCACCGCCGCGTTCCAGGCCGCCAACCCCTGGGTGCGCTACCTGGAGGGCATCGGCCACGGCTTCGTCGTGCTGGACGTGACCCCGGAGCGGGTGCAGGCGGACTTCTGGTTCATCCGCAGCAACGGCGACAAGGGCCTGGCCGTCGACCCGCGGCTGGACCCGCAGGCGACGGTCGGCTACGAGACCTCGTTCGCCACGGTGAAGGGCTCGCGCAAGGTCAGCGGCCCGACGGCCGAGCTGGGGGCGCGCTCCGACACGCCCCGGACGGCCTGAGCACCGGCCGGCGGACCCGACCCCGCGGGTCCGCCGGCCTCCCCGGGCGGGACCACGGTCCCGCCCGTAGCGTCGTCCGGGTGGGCCGGACGGGCCCGCCACGACGAGGTCGGAGGACGATGGACACCGGTCGCATCCGCAGTGCAGCACTGGCCCGCAAGGTGGTGCCGGCCGACGAGGCGGCCGCGCTCATCCGACCCGGGGACACGCTCGGGATGAGCGGGTTCACCGGCGCCGGGCACCCGAAGGCGGTCCCGGGGCTGCTGGCCCAGCGGATCACCGCCGCGCACGCCGCCGGCGAGCCCTTCCAGGTCGACCTGTGGACCGGGGCCTCCACCGCCCCCGAGCTGGACGGCGCGCTCGCCGCCGCCGACGGCATCGGCCTGCGGCTGCCGTACCAGTCCGACCCGGTCGCCCGGCAGAAGATCAACGCCGGGGAGATCGACTACGTCGACGTCCACCTGTCCCACGTGGCCCAGCTGGCCTGGGAGGGGTTCCTCGGCCCGCTGGACGTCGCCGTCGTGGAGGTCAGCGGGATCACCGAGGACGGGCAGCTGATCCCCTCCTCCTCGGTCGGCAACAACAAGACCTGGCTGGACCTCGCCGAGAAGGTGGTGCTGGAGGTCAACAGCTGGCAGCCGGCCGGGCTGGACGGCATGCACGACGTCTACTACGGGACGGCGCTGCCCCCGAACCGCCGGCCGGTGCAGCTGACCCGGCCCGGCGACCGGATCGGGGTGCCGCACCTGCGGGTCGACCCGGACAAGGTCGTCGCCGTCGTCGAGACCCACTCCCCGGACCGGAACACCCCGTTCAGCGAGCCGGACGACACCGCGCGGGCCATCGCCGGGCACCTGATCGAGTACCTCGAGCACCAGGTCACGGTGGGCCGGCTGCCGGCCGAGCTGCTGCCGCTGCAGTCCGGCGTCGGGAACGTGGCCAACGCCGTCCTGTCCGGGCTGCAGGAGTCGCGGTTCGAGCAGCTGACCGCCTACACCGAGGTGATCCAGGACGGCATGCTCGACCTGCTGCGCTCGGGCACGCTCGCCTCCACCTCGGCGACGGCGTTCTCGCTGAGCCCCACCGCGATCGCGGACTTCAACGCGCACGTGGCCGAGTTCCGGGACCGGATCGTGCTGCGGCCGCAGGAGATCAGCAACCACCCGGAGATCGTCCGCCGGCTGGGGGTGCTGGCGATGAACGGGATGATCGAGGCCGACCTGTACGGCAACGTGAACTCCACGCACCTGATGGGGAGCCGCATCCAGAACGGGATCGGCGGCTCGGGCGACTTCGCCCGCAACGCCTACGTCTCCTTCTTCCTCACCCCGTCGACGGCCAAGGGCGGCGCGATCTCCTCGATCGTGCCGATGGTGTCCCACGTCGACCACACCGAGCACGACGTGTCGGTCGTCGTCACCGAGCACGGGCTGGCCGACCTGCGCGGCCTGCCGCCGCGCAAGCGGGCGCAGCTCGTCATCGACAACTGCGCTGCTCCGGAGTACCGGCCGCTGCTGGCCGACTACTACGACCGGGCGGAGCGCGGCGCGTACGGCCGGCACACCCCGCACCTGCTGGCCGAGGCGCTGAGCTGGCACACCCGCTACCTGGAGACCGGCAGCATGCTGCCCGGCTGACGCCTCGACCGCGCCGGGTCACGAACGCTGGGGTCGTGGTCGGGCATGCCGCCCCCCTGCCCTGCGCGGGTCAGCCGGGGAACACGTCCTGCTGGGACCACAGCAGCTCGCCGCCGTCGTCCTCGGTGTCGTCGTCCGGGTCGGCCCCGGGGGCGAGCTCCCGACCGATGACCAGCACCGACCGGCCCGTCGCCCGCAGCCCCGGCGTCTCCCCCACGGCGTCCCAGCCGTCGGCGTCGGCCAGCTGGGACAGCGCCCGGCCCAGGTCCGTCACGTCGGCGGCCGCCGCGGCGGCGTCGCCGTCGGGCCGCGAACGCAGGTACGCCCGGCGGCCGGCGGCCAGCACCGCGGCCTCGTCGGTGACCCGCAGGTCGTGCCGCTGCAGGACCGAGACGTCGGTCGTCCCGGAGGCGGTGGTCCCGCCGTCCGCTGCATCACCGACCGCTGCGTCCTCGACCTGCGACTCGTCGTCCTCGGCGTAGCCGTGCAGGACGCCGAACGGGAAGTCGTTGCCGGTGAGGTCGAACTGCGCGTCGGCGTAGGCCAGCACCGCCGGGAGCAACCGGTCGCTGGCAGCGAACACCTCGGGCATGCCGGCGTCCCCGGTCACCGCCGTCACCGCCTCGGCGTGCGCGGTCACCGCCGCGGTCAGCTCGGCCGCGGCGGCGCGCAGCCGCTCGGCCCCGGCTGGGGTGAACTGGGTGAGGTCGTCGTCAGCCACCCCGCGACCGTACGGCCCGGCCGCGCACCGAGACCGGGCTGGTCGCTGCCTCACGCCCGGCCAGACCGCCACCCGCCCGATCTCGACGCCGTCCGTGGGGCGGCGCCCCGTGTCAGCCGAAGAGCTCGCTGATCAGGGACTTCTTCTTCCGCGGCTTGCCGTACGAACCGTGCGCCGAGCCGGAGCTGCTGGCGCGCACCTGGCCCAGCACCTCGCTGACCACGGCGCCCAGCGAGGCCGGCTGGGAACTCGACGGCGACGACTGCGGGTGCTGCGCCGGGGCGTGCGAGAAGGGCTGCTGCGCCGAGGGCCGAGCCGCGGACGGCGCGGCCGCAGCCGGGCCGTCGTGCCAGGCGTTCTCCGCGTCGACCAGGCGCTCCAGCTCACCTCGGTCGAGGAAGATGCCCCGGCAGTCGGTGCACTGGTCGACGTGGACGCCGTTGCGCTCGTACGTGCGCATCGTCCCCTGACACTTCGGGCAGACCAGGTCCATGGCCCGCCAACGGGGCCCGCGGACCAGGAGTTCCCGGACCGGTCAGCGCTGCTCGTCCCGCTTGGCGGCGGGTGGCCGGCCCGCCTGTTCGCAGCGCTCCCGGGACCGGGTCTCCGAGAGGTAGTGCTGCACCGTCGCGAAGCTCGCCCGGGAGCCGCGGGCGGCGACGTCGTGGCGGGCCTCCCACTCGGCGATCGCCTTCTCCGCCGGGGTCATGGTGAGCGGGTCGGGATGCGGCCGGCGGGCGCGGTCGGCAGAGCTGCTCATGGCACTGTCCTTCCGAGAGGATGCGTGCCCTCCCATGGTCACCCCGGACGGCGCCCGTGAGAAGACCCCCGTGCGCGCCGTCGTCACCCGTGCCCGAGGGCGGCGATCGTAGCCCGGACCTCGGCCGCGGTGCCCGGCGCCACCGGCAGGTGCGGCAGCAGCGCCGGCACCTCCTCGGGCAGCAGCCCCTCGCCCAGCAGCACGTCGAGCAGGCGGTCGGCGGCGGGCACCGGAACCGGCACCGGGAGCCCGGCGGAACTGATCGCCGCCTCGGCCAGGAAGAGCGCGCCCGCCAGCTCGTCGGCGGCCGGTCCGGCCTCCGGGACGGCGGCCGGCGCCGCCGCCCGGGTGACCGCCTCCGCGGCGCGGACCAGCGACAGCGGCAAGCCCTCGGCCTCCACCTCGACCAGCGGCGCCGTGCCCAGCGCCGCCAGCACCAGGTGCTCGGCCTCGATCCGCAGCGGCGCCTCCCACTCCCCCACCCGGACGACCTCGACCAGGTCCTCGTCGTCCTCGCCGAGCTCGTCGAGGAGCTCGGCCCAGTCGGCGGGACGGGTCTCCCGGGCGCGCTCGGCCGCGGCGACGCAGGTGGCGAGCACGAACGGCTCGACGACCTCCCGGTCGAAGTGCTCGGCGTAGAGGGTGCCGTCGGCGGTGACCGCGTTGAGCGCGTCCTGGAAGCTGCCGGGCCGGGCGTCCCCCAGCTCGAGGCGGCCGTCCTCCTCGCCGCTGAGCGCCCGGCCGGTCACCGCCCGGGCGCCGAGGGTCAGCCCGGTCGCCGTCACGCGGCCGCGGACCCGCAGGTGGTGGTCGTGGTCGGAGAGACCGACCGACCAGGCGCAGGCCTCCGCGATCAGCGCACCGACGCGTTCGCGGAGCACCTCCCGGCTGAGGAGGGCCATCAGGTCCGGACCGAAGTCGCTGTCGAACACCCCTCCACCATGCCCTCCCGCGGCCGGTCGGGGTGACCCGGAGGGCCTGTGACGTCGGCCCTCCGCGTTGACCGAGCGCACTCCGGGCGGTCGGCTTAGCGTGCAGCTACCCCAGCCCCGGCTGCCTCGGAGGACCCATGCGCGTTCCCGCCCTTCCCCTGCGCCGGAGGGCCGCGGTGACCGCCGCGTTCGCCGCCGCCCTGCTGGTCCCGGCCAGCGCCGTCGCCGCCCCGGCGGACCAGGGCCGAGCCGGCCCCGGTGTCGCCGACGCGGCCGGCTCCGGGACCCTGCCGATCCGCGGCCTGGACCTCGACGCGTCGACCATCCCCGAGCTGCAGGAGCGGATGGACGCCGGCGAACTGACCGCCGTCCAGCTCACCGGGGCCTACCTGGCACGGATCGCCGCCGTCAACGACGACCTCGGCGCCGTGCTCAGCCTCAACCCCGAGGCACTGCGCGACGCCGCGGACAGCGACCGGACGCGGCAGCGGAACCAGCCGCGCGGGCCGCTCGAGGGCATCCCGGTGCTGCTGAAGGACAACGTGGACACCGAGCAGCTGCCGACCACGGCGGGCTCCCGGGCGATGCTGGACAGCCGCCCGGACGACGCCGAGATCACCCGGCGGCTCCGGGACGCCGGCGCGATCGTCCTGGGCAAGGCCAATCTCTCCGAGTGGGCCAACCTGCGCGGCAGCGCCTCCTCCAGCGGCTGGAGCGGCGTCGGCGGCCAGACCGCCAACCCCTACGTGCTGGACCGCAACCCGTGCGGTTCGTCCTCGGGCTCCGCGGTCGGCGTCGCCGCCTCACTGGCCCAGGTGGCGATCGGCACCGAGACCGACGGCTCGATCGTCTGCCCGGCCGGGGCCAACGGCGTGATCGGCGTCAAGCCGACCCTCGGCCTGGTCAGCCGCAGCGGCATCGTCCCGATCTCCGCCGAGCAGGACACCGCCGGCCCGATGGCCCGGCACGCCGTCGACGCGGCGCTGGTGCTGGAGGTGCTGGCCGGCTCCGACGACGCCGACGCCGCCACCGCCGAGATCCCCGCCGACCTGGACACCGGCTTCGCCGACCTGGACCTCGACGCGCTGGAGGGTGCCCGGATCGGTGTCTGGACGCTCACCCCCGAACAGTCGGCGGCCGTCGACGACCGGACCGAGGAGGTGTTCGCCGCGGCGGTGAAGCAGATCGAGGCCGCCGGCGCGACCGCCGTCCCGGTGCAGCTGGCCTACCAGGACGAGATCGGCGCCGGCGAGCTGCCGGCCCTGCTGGCGGAGTTCAAGCGCGACCTGAACGCCTACCTGGCGGCCACGCCCGGCGACCACCCGGCCGACCTCGCCGGCATCATCGAGTTCAACGAGCAGGACCCGGTGGAGCTGGCCTACTTCGGCCAGGAGCTGCTCGAGCAGGCGCAGGCGGCCACCGTGCCCGAGGAGGACCCGGCGATCCAGGAGACCCGGGACCGGATCCGGACGCTGGCCCGCGCCTCGATCGACGAGGTGCTCGCCCAGGGCGCCGGCCCGGAGGACGACCTGGCCGCGATCGTCGGGCTGACCAACACCCCGGCCTGGCAGACCCGGTACGAGTACCTGGACGGCCAGGCAGACGCGTTCGTCTACAGCACCTCCGGCCCGGCCGCGGTAGCCGGCTACCCGAACGTCACCGTCCCGGCGGGCTTCGCCGGCCCGCGGGACTCGCTGCCGGTGGGCGTCTCGTTCTTCGGGACCCGCTGGGACGACGCCCGGGTGCTGGACATCGCCGCGGACTTCGAGGACCAGGCCGCGGCGCGCGAGGCGCCGGGCTACCTGCCCACGGTGGGTGCGGACCCGCAGCCGGACAACCCCGAGCCCGCCACCTGAGCAGGGGAGCTGCCCGCCGCGCTGGTCAGCCCAGCAGCGCGGCGCGCAGCTCCTCGGCGTCGGTACGGACCTGGGCGAGCAGCGGGGCGACGTCGCGCTCCCGCAGCTGGCCGCAGCTGACCCGCTCGATCGGGGTCTCCTCGTGCTCGCCGTCGGTGAGCCGGCCGGCGACCTCGAGGGCGGAGCGCAGCAGGGCGCCGGCGAAGGAGGCCTCGTCGTCCACCTGCTGGAGTGGCAGGAGCATGCCCGCCGGGAAGCCCCACTGCTCCAGCGCCACCGACGTCAGCCGCAGGGCCGAGATGCCGTACCGCTGCACCTCCGCCGTCCGCCGGGAGACCGCCGACCGGTGGGCGGTCCACAGCTCGGCGTAGCCCTCGGCGTCGTTGTGGTGCAGCAGCGCGACGCCCATCTGGGCCAGCAGCCCGAGGCACAGCGCGTCCTGCGGGCGCTCGGCGAACCGCGGCGCGAGCGTGGACGCGGCCAGCGCCAGGGTGGTGCTGACCTCCCAGAAGTCCTCGGGCAGCCGCGACTCGTCGTCCAGGTCGGTCAGCGCGACCGTCGCCATCGTGCGCACCGTGCCGAAGCCGACGACGGTGACCGCGAACTGCAGCGAGGTCACCCGCCCGCGCATCCCGTAGAAGGCGGAGTTGGCGAGCTTCATCACCCGGCCGGCCAGCGCGACGTCGGCGCCGAGCAACCGGGACAGCTCCGCGGCGCTGGACCGGTCGGAGTTCGTCTCGGCGACGACCTGCGCGGCGACCGGCCGCTGCGCGGCCATGCTGTCGATGCTGCCCAGCACCCGCTCCAGGTCGAAGACCGGGGCGACGGTCAGGGACGGTGCGGCGGACGGGGTCACATCAGCTCCAGGTCGGGGTGCCGGACGGGTCCGGTGGCGGTCTTCGCGTCGGAGCACCAGGCGTCGGCGAACCAGGTGGCGGTGTCCGGGCCGGACAGCGGCGCGGCGAGGCCGAACCCCTGCAGGTGGGTGGCGCCGAGCCGGGCCAGCTCGTCGGCCTGCTGCTGGGTCTCCACGCCCTCGGCCACGGTCTCCAGGCCGAGGCTCTGGGCCAGCGCGATGACCGCGGTGGCGATCTCGGGGTGCCCGTCGGCCAGCTCGGCGACGAACGACCGGTCGACCTTGAGGCAGTCGACCGGCAGGTGCCGCAGGTAGGCCAGCGAGGAGTAGCCGGTGCCGAAGTCGTCGATGGAGACCTGCACCCCGAGGTCGCGCAGCTGCAGGAGGACGGCGCGGGCCGCGGCGGGGTCGGCCATCAGGGCCGACTCGGTGATCTCGATGGAGAGCCGGCACGGCTGCAGCCCGTGGCGCACCAGCGCCGACCGCACGTGGCCGTGCAGGTTGGCGTCCAGCTGCAGGGCAGAGACGTTGACGTTGGCCCGCTGCGGTGCCGCCGATCCCAGCCGCTCGTCCCACTCGGCCAGCTGCCGGCAGGTCTCGTCGAGCACCAGCAGGCCGAGCGCGGACACCAGTCCGCTCTCCTCGGCCAGCGGGACGAACGTGCTGGGTGAGATGGCCCCGCGCTCGGGGTGCTGCCACCGGGCCAGTGACTCCACCGCGACCGCGCTCCGCTCGGTGGTGCTGAAGATCGGCTGGTACATCAGGGTGATCTCCCGGTGGTCGATCGCCTCGCGGAGATCGGCGACGAGCCGCAGCTTGTCCCGGGCCTGGGCCCGCGCCTCGGAGTCGAGCACGGTGATCCGGCCCTTGCCGGCGGCCTTCGCCTGGTACATGGCGGTGTCGCAGTCGCGGATCAGCTCCTCGGCGGCGGCGTGCTCGACGGTCTGCACCGTGATCCCCACGCTGGCCCGGGGGTGCAGCACGACGCCGGCGAGGGTGATCGGCCGGTGCAGGGCCTCTCCGATCCGCTCGGCGAGGGCCACCGCGCCGTCCTCGGTCACCTGCTGGCACACGACGACGAACTCGTCGCCACCGAACCGGGCCACCAGGTCACCCGGACGCACCGTCGAGCGCAGCCGGTCGGCCACCTCGACCAGCAGTGCGTCGCCCACGGTGTGCCCGAGCGAGTCGTTGACCACCTTGAAGTTGTCCAGGTCCAGGAAGATGCACGCGAGGCCACCGGCCCCCGGGTGGAAGCGTTCGGCCACGTGCTCGGCCAGCAGCGTGCGGTTCGGCAGCCCGGTGAGCGGGTCGTGGTTGGCCTGGTGCGCCAGCTGCGCCTCGAAGGCCAGCCGGTCGGTGATGTCCTCGATGGTGCCGATGAAGCCCGCGCCCACACTCGGGGTGAAGACGTGGGCGAAGCGGATGACGGTGCTGCGCTCGCTGCCGTCCTGCCGGACCAGCCGCGCCTGCGTCGTGCGGTCACCACCCTCGAGCACCGCGATGGCCTGCTCGATCACCGTCTCGAGGTCGTCGGGGTGCACGGCGTCCAGCCAGCCGGTGCCCAGCAGCTGTTCGGCCTGCAGGTCGACCAGGGCGCAGAACGCGTCGTTGACGTGCGCCAGCCGCATGCCCTGCTCGGACAGCAGCGTGGGCACCGGTGAGCGTTCGGTGAGGATCGCGAAGCGTCGCTCGGAGGCGTCGGCGGTCGCCCGCAGCGCGCGCTCGGTCTCGTTGGCCGTGGAGGTCACCCGGACCGTCCAGCGCCGTCCGGCCGGCGGCGGGACCGGGACGGCGGAGACCACGCAGTCCAGCAGGGCACCGCTTGCGCACCGGACCGGCAACGTCATGTGCACCGTCCGCTCGCGGCGGAGCAGCAGTTTCAGCTCCCCGCCCCCGAGCGAGGGCAGCAGCTGCTCGACGGCCACCGCACGCAGGTCCTCGGGGTCGTAGCCGAGCATCGTCGCGGCCCGCTCGTTGCTCCACCCGACCCGCAGCACACCGCCCACCTGCTCGACCACGAGCACGGCCGCGGCGTCGCTGACGGTCACCCCGTGGAAGACGGCGGCGACGACCTCGGGGGACGCGTGGGGCTCGCTCACCGTCCGGGTCCGTGCCGACATGCCGCCCCTCCTCCCGCCGTCCAGCCGCACGCCTCGGCGCAGCCTGTCCACAGCGTCGTCCTGCCGGGGTCGGTGCTCCAGCCGATCGGGGGGACTTCCCTCCTTCGGGCGGGGTGGGTCCCCGGCGGCCACGGCGGGTGACCCCGGCGCCGCCGCCGACCCCGAGTTACTGCCGGGTAGCGGATGTGGGATGTTCGACACCCCACGTCGAGACGGCAGGGTTGCCGTCAGGAATGAGGACCCATGCGCTTGCACCTGTCGCCGGAGGACCGGGCCTTCCGGGACGAGATGCGCACCTTCTTCAGCACCGCGGTGCCGCAGTCGATCCGGGACGCGGTCGCTGCCCACCGGGAGCTGACCAAGGAGCAGTTCATCGAGGCCCAGCGCGCGCTCAACGCCGCCGGTCTCGCCGTGCCGCACTGGCCGGTGGAGTGGGGCGGCCGGGACTGGACGCCGCTGCAGCGCCACATCTGGCGCGAGGAGATGCAGCTGGCCGGGGTCCCCGAGCCGCTCGCCTTCAACACCAGCATGATCGGCCCGGTCATCGCGACCTTCGGCTCGCAGGAGCAGAAGGAGCGCTTCCTGCCCGCCACCGCCAACCTTGACATCTGGTGGTGCCAGGGCTTCTCCGAGCCCGACGCCGGCTCGGACCTGGCGTCGCTGCGGACGACCGCGGTGCGTGACGGCGACGACTGGGTGGTCAACGGCCAGAAGACCTGGACGACGCTGGGCCAGCACGCCGACTGGATCTTCTGCCTGGTCCGCACCGACCCCACCGCCGAGAAGCGGCAGCGGGGCATCTCGCTGCTCCTGTTCCCGATGGACGCCCCCGGGGTGACCCTGCGGCCGATCGAGCTGCTCGACGGCGGCTTCGAGGTCAACGAGGTCTTCTTCGAGGACGTCCGGGTCCCGGCGGAGAACCTGGTGGGCGAGGAGAACCACGGCTGGGACTACGCCAAGTTCCTGCTCGGCAACGAGCGGGTCGGCATCGCCCGCATCGGCTCGACCAAGCGGATGCTGATCGAGGCCAAGGAGCACGCCCGCGGGATCACGGTCAACGGCGCCCCGCTGTCGGAGGACCCGTACATGACCGCCCGGATCGCTGAGCTGGAGAACGAGCTGCTGGCCCTGGAGCTCACTGCCCTGCGGGTGGTGGCCAACTCCGCCGGCGGTCGCCCGCACCCGGCCTCCTCGGTGCTCAAGCTGCGTGGCTCGGAGCTGCAGCAGGCCGCCACCGAGCTGCTGGTGGACATCGCCGGCCCGATGTCGGTGGCCTCCTTCGCCGACGAGGACTCCGACGTGCCGGAGTGGGCGCAGGTGGCCACCCCGTCGTACCTGAACTACCGCAAGGTCTCCATCTACGGGGGCTCGAACGAAGTGCAGCGCACCATCATCGCCGGCTCGATCCTGGGGTTGTGATCTGACCATGGAGTTCAGCTACGACGACGAGCAGAACGGCCTCCGGGAGGCAGTGAGCGCACTGCTGTCCCGGGCGTACGGCGACAGCGAGCAGCGCCGGCGGGTGGTCGGCACCGACCCCGGCTTCGACGAGAAGACCTGGGGTCAGCTGGCCGAGATGGGGCTGCTCGGGCTCCCGTTCGCAGAGGCCGACGGTGGGATGGGCGCAGGTCCGGTGGAGGTGTCCATCGTGGCCGAGGAGATCGGCCGGGTGCTGGCGCCCGAGCCGTTCGTGGAGGCCGTCGTCCTCGCCGGTGGACTGGTGGCCGACCTCGGCACCGACGCCCAGCGCGCCGAGGTGCTCGGTGCGCTGGCCGAGGGCACGCTGCTGCCGGCCTTCGCGCACACCGAGGTCGGCTCTCGCTGGCAGGCGTCCGCCCAGTCGGTCACCGCGACCGAGGACGGCGGCGCGTGGCGGCTGTCCGGGGTGAAGGAGCCGGTGCCGAACGGCGCCCGCGCCGACCTGCTGGTGGTCAGCGCGCTCGTGGGCGACGCGACCCGGCTGTTCCTGGTGCCGGGCGACGCCGAGGGGCTCACCCGCACCGGTCACCGCAACCACGACGGCACCCGGTCGGCGAAGCTCACCTTCGCCGGCACCCCGGCCCAGCCGCTGGGCGCGGGCACCGGCGACCAGGCACCGGCCATCGAGAAGGCGCAGGCCCGGGCCCGGATCGCCTACGGGCACGAGGCGCTGGGGGCCATGGAGACGGCGCTGACCACGACGGCGGAGTACCTCAAGGCCCGCAAGCAGTTCGGGGTGTCGCTGAACAAGTTCCAGTCGCTGACCTTCCGGGCGGCCGACATGTACGTCTCCCTGGAGCTGGCCCGCAGCACCGTCATGTGGGCGACGCTGGTCGTCGACGCCGACGGCGACGTGGTCGCCGCGGCCGACCGGGCCCGGTTGCAGGCCAGCCGGGCATCGCGGCACATCGGCAAGGAGGCGATCCAGCTGCACGGCGGGATCGCGGTCACCGCCGAGTACAAGGTGGGCCACTACACCAGCCGGCTCACCGCGATCGACCACCTCCTCGGTGACGGCGACTGGGCCCTGGCCCGGCTGGCCGGGTCGGTCACCGAGCACCAGACGGTCGACGCCCTCCAGTAGTAGAAAGACTGTCTGCCCCCCACCGCTCGCGAGCTCGCGGCGGGCCCCTGCAGAGGGCCGACAGCGCCCCCCGGCCCACCCGGCCGGGGGGCGCTGCCGCGTCCGGAGCGGGGAATGCGCCCGGGTGCCGTACGGTTCCACGAGCCAGTAGTTGCGCTCTCAACCAGTGCGGCTCAGACGAGAGGGAGCACGAGATGCAGTTCGGGATCTTCACCGTCGGCGACGTCACCCCCGACCCGACCACCGGCCGGGCCCCCACCGAGGCCGAGCGGGTGAAGTCGCTCATCACGATCGCGCTCAAGGCCGAGGAGGTGGGGCTCGACGTCTTCGCCCAGGGCCAGCACCACAACCCGCCGTTCGTGGTCTCCTCCCCCACCACCACGCTGGGCTACATCGCGGCCAAGACCGAGAAGCTGGTCCTGTCGACGTCCACGACGCTGATCACCACCACCGACCCGGTGAAGATCGCCGAGGACTTCGCGACCCTGCAGCACGTCGCCGACGGCCGCGTCGACCTGATGATGGGCCGGGGCAACACCGGCCCGGTGTACCCCTGGTTCGGTCGTGACATCCGGGACGGCATCCCGCTGGCCGTGGAGAACTACCAGCTGCTGCGCCGGCTGTGGCGCGAGGACGTCGTGAACTGGGAGGGCCAGTTCCGCACCCCGCTGCAGGGCTTCACCTCCACCCCGCGCCCGCTGGACGGCGTCCCGCCGTTCGTCTGGCACGGCTCGATCCGCAGCCCGCAGATCGCCGAGCAGGCCGCGTACTACGGCGATGGCTTCTTCCACAACCACATCTTCTGGCCGCCGGAGCACACCGAGCGGATGGTCGAGTTCTACCGCCGCCGGTTCGAGCACTACGGCCACGGCAGCGCCGACCAGGCGATCGTCGGGCTGGGCGGCCAGGTGTTCATGCGGAAGAACAGCCAGGACGCCGTCCGGGAGTTCCGTCCCTACTTCGACAAGGCACCCGTGTACGGCGGCGGCCCGTCGCTGGAGGAGTTCACCTCGCAGACCCCGCTGACCGTGGGCTCCCCGGAGCAGGTGATCGAGCGGACCCTCGGCTTCCGCGACTACGTCGGTGACTACCAGCGGCAGCTGTTCCTCATCGACCACGCCGGGCTGCCGCTGAAGACGGTGCTCGAGCAGCTGGACATCCTCGGCGAGGAGGTCGTGCCGGTGCTCCGGCGGGAGTTCGCCGCCCTCAAGCCGGCGCACGTGCCGGACGCGCCGACCCACGCCAGCCTGGTCGCCGCCGCCGGCGGCGGGCACGACAGCACCGTGCAGGCCGCCGACGACGTCACCGGCCGCACGGTCGAGGTGGCGCAGGCATGACCACCCGCACCCTCGCGGTCGTCAGCGCCGGGCTGAGCGACCCCAGCTCGACCCGGCTGCTGGCCGACCGGCTCACCGTCGCCACGGGCGAGGCGCTGCGCGCCCGCGGGGAGGATGCGACCGTCGAGGTGGTGGAGCTCCGCGGGCACGCCCGCGACCTGGCCGACAACCTGACCAGCGGCTTCGCCAACGGGTCGCTGCAGACGGCGATCGACACGGTCGTCGGCGCCGATGCGCTGATCGCGGTCACCCCGGTGTTCTCCGCCTCCTACAGCGGCCTGTTCAAGACGTTCTTCGACGTGCTGGACAAGGAGTCGCTGACCGGGAAGCCCGTGCTGCTGGGCGCCACCGCCGGGACGCCGCGGCACTCGCTGGTCGTCGAGCACGCGATGCGCCCGCTGTTCGCCTACCTGCGGGCGGTCGCCGTCCCCACCGGCGTCTTCGCCGCCGCGGAGGACTGGGCCGGCGGCGGCGTCGACCGGTCGCTGGCCGGCCGCATCGACCGCGCAGCCGGCGAACTCGCCGGGCTGGTCAGCGGCCGTCCCGCGGCCACCCGTCCGGCGGACCCCTTCGCCGACCCGACCACCTCGTTCGAGGAGCTGCTGAAGGGCCGCTGACGCCATCGGGCAGGATCCGGGGATGACCCCGCCGACGTGGTTCACCCAGGCCCTCGCCCAGCAGCCGGAACACCGGGACGTCGGCGTCGCCGGGTCCCGGGTGCACTACCGGGCCTGGGGGCCGGCCGGGGCGCCGGGCGTGGTGCTGGTGCACGGCGGTGCCGCCCACTCCGGCTGGTGGGACCACGTCGCCCCCCTGCTGACCGGCCGCCGGGTGGTCGCCCTGGACCTGACCGGGCACGGCGACAGCGACCGGCGCGAGGACTACGACCCGCTGCTGTGGGCGCGCGAGGTGGTGGCCGTCGCCGCCGACGCGGGCCTCGACCGGCCGGTCGTCGTCGGCCACAGCATGGGCGGCTGGGTGGCGGTCACCGTGGGCGTCGAGCACCCGGGTGACATCGGCTCGGTCGTCGTCATCGACTCCCCGCTCAACGACCGGCCGCCGGACGAGCGGCGGCTGCGGGAGCGTCGCCGGCCACACCGGGTGTACCCGGACCCGGACGAGGCCCGAGCCCGCTTCCGCACCCTGCCGCCGCAGGACGTCCTGCTCCCCTTCGTCCGCGAGCACGTGGCCGCCGGCTCGCTGCACGCGGTCGAGGGCGGCTGGACGTGGAAGTTCGACCCGGACTTCTTCGGCACCCGGCTGCGGCTGCGCGACCTGCTGCCCGGGGTCGCCGTCCCGCTGACCTTCCTGCGCTGCGAACACGGGCTGGTCAGCCCGGAGATGGCCACCGAGATGGTCGGGCTGACCCGGGCCGGGATGCCCGTGGTGGACCTGCCCGACAGCGGGCACCACCCGATGCTGGACCAGCCGCTCGCCCTGGTCACCGCGCTGCGCACGGTGCTCGCGCTGGGCGGTGACCGACCCCGCTGAGCCGTCGGGCGAGCTCCGCGAGGTGGGTCAGAGGCAGCGGTACAGCGCCTGCCAGAACGTGTCCAGACCGTCGCCCGGCCCGGCCATGCCGCGCGCGGTGAGCAGCACCGCGACGAGGTCCCGGTCCGGATCGGCGTAGGCGGTCGTGCCCGTCCCGCCGTCCCAGCCGAACCGACCGGGCTGCGCCCACGGCTCCCCCGGCTCGACCTGCACGCCGACCTGCAGGCCCCAGGAGCAGCCGGTGCCCAGGAAGTCGGCGGCCTCCACCCGCTGTGCCGTGGTCAGCGCTCCGGTGGTCATGGCGGCCACCGATCCCGGGCCGAGCAGCGGCCCGCCACCGTCGGCGAGCGCGCCGAAGAAGGCGAGCACGTCGGGTGCGCTGGAGACCAGCCCGGCCGCCAGCCCCTCGAAGACCGGTGGCACGGACGACCGCCCGTCGGCCGGGTCGAGGAGCTCGAACCCGTCACCGGCCGGCAGGTACGCCGGGCCGAGCCGCGCGGGGTCGGTCGCCCAGAAGCCGGTGTCGGCCAGGCCCAACGGACCGGTGACCCGCGCGCGCAGCAGGTCGCGCAGCGGGCACCCGGCGACCCGGCTCAGCAGCACCGAGAGCGCCTCGGTGCTGAGCTGGTACAGCCAGCTGGCCCCCGGCTGCCCGGCCAGCGGCAGCTCGCCCAACCGGGCCAGGTACTCCTCCGGCGTCAGCTCCGGCGGCAGCGGACCCGGTCCGAGGCCGGCCCGGTACAGAGCCTGGTCCAGCGGCGAGCCGTCCCACAGCCCACCGAAGCCGGGCGTGCTGGCGAGCAGGTGGCGGACGGTGATCGGGCGGTCAGCGGGCACCGTGTCCGTGAGTGCACCGGCCCGGTCGGCCAGCACCCGCAGTTCGGCCAGCTCCGGGAGCCACCGCCCGACCGGGTCGTCGAGGTCCAGCAGCCCGTCCTCGACCAGCGACAGCGTCAGCACCCCGGCGAAGGGCTTGGACAGCGACGCCAGCCGGAACAGCGAGTCCGGACGCACCCGGGTGAGGCCCCCCAGCTCGAGGGAGCCACCGGTGTGCACCTCGACCTCGCCGTGGTGGCGCACGGCGGCGGCGTAGCCGGGCAGCCGGCCGCTCTCCACCTGTGCCTGCAGTGCCGACCACACGGTGACGAACCGGGACAGCTGGGTCATGCCGGCCTCCTGCGTCCGAGGGACGGCGCACCCGGCGTCCGAGGGACGGTGCGCTCGGCAGGGAGGACTCCGGCGGCCGGTGGAAGTCATCGCACCGGCCCCCGGACCGTCAGGCCGTCGTGCCCTTGCCCGAGGACCGCTGGGCCGCCGGGGCGTCGGCACCGTCCTCGCCGAGGTGTCGCTCGAAGTGCGGCGGGACGACGAGGTCGGCCGGGCTGAGCTGGTCGACCGAACGATGGCCGAGGCCGACCAGCGCCGAGCCGAGCCCGTCACGCAGCAGGTCGAGGACGTTGCCGACCCCGGCCTCGCCGTTGGCCGCCAGGCCCCAGAGGTAGGCCCGGCCGATCATGACCGCCCGGGCGCCCAGCGCGAGGGCCTTGGCGACGTCGCCGCCGCGCCGGATGCCGCCGTCCATCAGGACCTCAACCTGGTCACCGACCGCCTCGACGACCGCGGGCAGCGCGCGGATCGCCGCCGGGGTGCCGTCGAGGTTGTTGCCGCCGTGGTTGGAGACCGAGATGGCGGTGACCCCGGCGTCGACCGCACGCTTGGCGTCGTCGACCCGCATGACGCCCTTGAGCATGAACGGCTGGTCGCCCCACAGCTCGCGCAGCCACGCGACGTCCTCCCAGGTGGGCATGGGCGACTGCATCCACTGCCCGTAGGCCTCGAAGAAGGTGGGGGGCTTCTCGCCAGGGGTGCCGACCATGTTCGGCACCGTGAGGTCGGGCAGCTTCTTCGTCTTGGCGAAGTCCCACAGCCAGCGGGGCTTCAACGCCACCTGGGGTGCGTACCGGCGCACCGCCTCGAGGTCGATCCGCTCCGGGATGAACGGGCTGCCCCAGTCACGCCCGTAGGAGAACGACCAGTCGAGAGTGGCGATGAGCCCCGCGGCCCCGGCCCGGCGGGCGCGCTCGACCTTGGCCGCCATCACGTCCCGGTCACCGACCCAGTACAGCTGGAAGAAGGTCTTGGGGTTGGCCGCGATGACCTCCTCCATCGGCTTGCTGGCCATCGAGGACAACCCCATCGCGGTGCCTCGAGAGGCGGCTGCCCGGGCGACGGCGACCTCGCCGTCAGGATCGACCGCCTGGACCCCGGTGGGGCTGATCAGCACCGGCAGGGAGATGTCCTGCCCCATGACGCGGGTGGCCATCTGCTTGTCGTTGCTCAGCCCGGCGGTGTGCGGTGCGAAGCCAAGCTCGGCGAAGGCGGCGAGGTTGTCGTCCGCGGTGAGCCCCCGTTCGGAGCCTGCGACCAGCGCCCCGTAGACGCCCTTGGGCAGCCGCTTCTGCGCGCGCCGCTGCGCTTCCGCCACCGACTCGAACCACGCGTTCGCCACCTGCGGACCCCCTGCTGATCGGTCGGTCGGACCGACACCGTCGTCGGCCCGGGGCGCCGTCGCAGGGACCGGCCGTTCCGGCGTCGTCCCGCGTGGCACTGAGTGCCACCCTAGCGGCAGGGCGTGTCCTGGGACACAGCCGGACCGGTCAGGCGTCCTTGATCGCCGAGACGTCGAACTCCACCTGGATCCGGTCGCTGACCAGCACGCCACCGGTGTCCAGCATCGCGTTCCAGGTCAGGTCCCACTCGCTGCGCTTGATCGCCAGCGCACCCTCGAAGCCCACCCGCGTGTTGCCGAACGGGTCCAGCGCCGAGCCGGTGAGGGTGAAGTCGATCGACACCGGCCGGGTGACCGCCTTGATCGTGAGGTCGCCGGTGACGCGGTAGACGTCCCGGTCGACCTGCTCGACCGCGGTGGAGACGAAGACCATCTCGGGGTGCTGCTCGACGTCCAGGAAGTCGGCCGAGCGCAGGTGCGCGTCGCGGTCCGGCGTCCCCGTGTCGATGCTGGCGGTGGCGATCCGCAGCCGGACGCTGCTGGCGGCCGGCGTGGCGGTGTCCAGGTGGGCGGTGCCGGAGAACTCGGTGAAGGCGCCCCGCACGGTGGTCACCATGGCGTGCCGGGCCCGGACCCCGATCCGGGTGTGCGTGACGTCGACGGTGTAGTCACCCGTCACGTCGGCCAGGGCGCTGGTGGCGGCGTCGAAGTCCGTCGCGGCGCCCTCGGGTGCGCGGTGCTTGCCCACGGGTCAGCGCTCCTCGTCTCGGTGGTCCAACCCCTCGATCCTCCCCGATGGTCCCCCGCCGGTGCACAGGAGGGCCTCCTGCCCGGTTCGCGGACACCGGCGCGGACGCAGCGAGGCCCGGGTCCAGCCGGACCCGGGCCTCGCTGCGCACCGCCGCCGGTGGGTCAGTACCAGCCGGTGGCCTGCGAGTGCGCCCACGCGGCGCACGGCGAGCCGTAGCGGTTGTCGATGTAGATCAGCCCCGCGTCGATCTGCCGGTAGCCGTCCGACGTCTTGGCGATCCCGGTGCTCTTCCAGGTGGAGTCCAGGAACTGCGGGATGCCGTACGCGGTGCTGTTCGGGTTCTGCGCGTTCGGGTTCCAGCCGCTCTCCTTGCCCCACAGGCGCTCCAGGCAGGAGAACTGCGCCTGGTCGCCGCCGAGCTTGCCCAGGGCGTAGTCCTGGAACGAACCCGAACCGGACGAGGCGGCCGGAGCCGGCGCTGCCGGCGCCCTGGGGGCGCTGGCCGGGGCGGGCGTGGTCGCCGCGCGGGCGGCGGCCCGCTCGGCGGCCGCGGCCTCTGCCTCTGCCTCTGCCTGCGCCTCGGCGGCGGCCTGGGCCTCGGCGGCGATCCGCGCCTCTTCAGCGGCCTGTGCCTCGGCGGCAGCCTGGGCTGCCGCGGCTGCCTGGGCGTCGAGCACGGCCTGGTCGGCGGCGGCCTGCGCCTGCGCGGCGGCGGCCTGAGCGGCCTCGCGCTCGCTGCGGTTGGCGGCCAACTGGCCGAGCCGGTCGGCCAGCGGGCCGTCGACCAGGGCGGGCCCGGTCTGCTGCGCGCTCAGGTCGAGCTGGGCGGCGACGCTCGCCGGTTCGACGGCGGCCTCGGCCCGGGCGTCGGGCTCGCCGGCGACGAGGACGTTGACCAAGATCGCCCCGGCCGCGGCGACGCCCAGGTACAGCGTGGGCCGGCGGAGGCCGCCCGGGGGCTGACGACGGGGCCGCCGGCCGACCGGGGCGCCGGTCGAGTGCACGGGGAGCACCTCGGTGGCGGGCAGCTGCTCGTCGGACGAGGACGCGGTGGTGCGACGGGACATGAAGAGAGGGGCTCCGTGGGTCTTCCGTGGCCGCCTACCGAGTCAGCTGACGGGTTCGGGCGGGAAGTCGCCCTACCCAGCCGGGCGGGCGCCCGGGCGGGATTCACCCCAGTGGTGCGGTGGGTCCCCGGTTCGCTGCGTGCAGCGACTCGGCGGCATCCGGTGCGGGCTCCCCGGGTGGGGACGAGACGTCCGACCGGACCCGGCCACGGTAGAGGCCGCCACCTGGCCGTGACAATGCCCCGAGTCGCATTTCGTCGCCATGTGCCACGTCTCCCATCCACCGGCGGGGCGGGGCAGCAGCAGTGGGACGGCTGGTGCAGGTGGGTCTCAGGGGAGCCGCCAGACCGTCGTCCGGCGCACCGCTCCCCCGGCGGCGTCCGGCACGTCGTACTCCGCCTGGGCCACCAGCCCCTCCTTCGGGACGTAGGCCCGTCCGGGGTCCCCCAGCAGGACGGTGGCCCCCTGCAGCCAGGCCGCGCCCAGGAAGGGCAGCACCCGGGCGGTCATCTCCCGGTCGTAGCAGACGTCGCCGGCCAAGACGACGTCGATCTCCGGGAGCTCCTCGTCGAGGACGTCCCCGACGACCTCGATCCCGGCGACCCCGTTGACCTCGGCGTTCAGCCCGACCGCGGTGTGCGAGTACGGGTCGACGTCGCTGGCCAGCACGCTGCTCGCCCCGGCCAGCAGGGCGGCGACGGCCACCAGCCCACTGCCGGCCCCCAGGTCCAGCACCCGGCGGCCGGCGACGAGCTCCGGGTGGTCGAGCACGTGCCGGGCCAGCGCCTGGCCGCCGGGCCAGGCCGCGGCCCAGAACGGCGGGTCCTCGCCGGCTCCGCCGCCCTCGGTCTCCATCGCCTCCCAGAGCGCGACGACGTCGTCGGCGACGTGCAGCTGCACCTCCGGGACGAGCGGCGGGCGGTCCAGCCGGGTGTGCGCCCGCAGGAACGCCGGTGGCACGGGGTGCTGGACCGCCACGCCGGTCAGGCCTTGTTCTGGCTGCGCACGACGGTGACCGGGCACGGGGCGTGCCGGGTGACCTGGTCGCTCACCGAGCCGAGGAGCAGCCCGGCGAAGCCGCCCCGCCCGCGGGCCCCGACCACCAGGAGGTCGGCGTGCTGCGCGGCCTCGATCAGCGACCGCACCGGCGCGGCGTGCACCACGTGGCAGGTGACCTGGCCGGCCCGCTCGGCGCCCAGCGCAGCCCGGACGTCGGCCTCCAGGTCGGCCTGCACCGCCTGCTCGTACTCACCGATCGGCGGGACGTAGCCGAGCTCCCAGCTGGGCGGCTGGGGGGCGGTGGCGATCCGCCAGCCGCGGACGACGTGCAGCGGCCAGGAGGCGCGCTCGGCCAGCGTCGCCGCCCACTGCAGGGCCTCCTGCGCGCAGTCCGAGCCGTCGTGACCGACGACGACGCCACCCTCGACGGCGGCACGGGTCGACACCTGCCCCTCGACCCCGGCCAGTTCGGTGGCCGCCTCGTCCCGCTCGGCAGCGAGTGCTGCGTTCCCCGACCGGTCTGCTGGCTGCTGCGTCAACGCCGTCCTCCTGTGCTCGTGTGCTCGTGCTCCGCCGGTACCCGGCACCGGAGAGCCTCCCCCACCCGGCCGGTCGACGGCAGAGTCGGAGGGCCCGTTCCCACGTGTCGCCCGACCCGAGGGCTTCGGATCGCGCCGGAGGCCGCTCTGCTCTTCACTGATCATGAGCCGGCGCACGCCGGCAGGAGCGACTGGATCGAGGAGGAACGGCAGCCATGGAGCACTTCACCATCGCCACCGTCGCCGAGGAGAGCGCCGACTTCCGTCGGGTGCTGTGGACCGGCGAGCACACCCAGCTGGTGATCATGACGATCCCGCCGGGTGGGGAGATCGGCGAGGAGGTGCACGAGGAGATCGACCAGATCCTCACCTTCGTCAGCGGCACCGGCCAGGCCGTCGTCGGCGGGCAGAAGAAGAACGTCGCCCAGGGTGACCTCGTCGTCGTCCCCGCCGGCAAGAAGCACAACTTCCTCAACACCGGGGTGAACCCGCTGGTGCTCTACACGGTCTACGGCCCGCCGGAGCACGCCGACAAGGCGGTGCACAAGACCAAGGAGGAGGCCGACGAGCTCGAGGAGGCCGGCAAGGACGAGCCGCCGACCAGCTGAGGCCCGGCCGTGCCGGTCAGGCAGGGTGGACGGCGTGACGACGCAGCCGGGCATCTTCGCCCTCGGCACCCCTGAGCACTGCTATCTGGAGCTCGACCTCGAGCCCGGCTGCTCCGCCGAGGACCTGGTCCGCGGGGTGGCCGGGCTCACCGGTCCGCTGTCCTCCACCGGTGGGGTGAACCTGGTGGTCGGCTTCCGGCCGGAGCTGTGGGCCGCCGTCGCCCCGGACGACGCCCCGGCGGACGCCGCGAGCTGGACCGAGGACCTCGTCGGCGCCGGCCGTTACCGGATGCCGGCGACCCAGCACGACGCCTGGATCTGGGTCGCCGGGGGCCACCGCACCGCGGTCTTCGACAACGCGCGCGCCGTACTGGCCGCCCTGGCCGGCGTCGCCCGGGTGGCCGCCGAGGTCACCGGCTGGCTGTACCGGCACGACCGTGACCTGACCGGCTTCATCGACGGCACCGAGAACCCCTCGCTGCTGACCGCCGCCGGGGTGGCGGCCGTGCCGGCCGGTGAGCCGGGCGCGGGGGCGAGCATCGTGCTGTACCAGGTGTGGCGGCACGACAGCGGGGCGTGGGAGTCCCTGGGCCAGCACGGCCAGGAGATGATGATCGGCCGGACCAAGCCCGACAGCGTCGAACTGCCCGCCGACGTGATGCTGCCGAGCGCGCACGTCGCCCGCACCACCGTCGAGGTGGACGGCGCGGAGCAGCAGATCTTCCGGCGCAACGTCGCCTACGGCGGGGTCACCGACCACGGGACGGCGTTCGTCGGGTTCGCCCGCGACCAGTGGCGGCTCACCGAGATGCTCCGCCGGATGGCCGGGGCGACCGACGGGGTCCGGGACGGGCTGACCGGCTTCCTGACCCCACTCAGCGGGGCGTACTACACCTGCCCGTCGATCGACGCCCTCGCCCGGTTCGCGCCTCCCGGCGAGGAGTGACGGCCACGGTGACGCGGGAGCCGGCACCGCCGGAGCCGGAGGGTGGTGACCCAGCGTGCTGGCTCGACCAGGTCTGCCCGGCATGCGGCCGGCTGACCGAGCGGCTGCCCTCGGGCCACTGCGCCGCCTGCGGGGAGCCCTGGGACTGAGCGTCCCCGAGGGGCACACCGGCCGTGGGAGCAGGTGAGCGAACGGGTCCCTGCCGGGTCTGGGCAGGGTGGCGCCGAGGACCTGTCCACCACTGCCGGCCGCCGGGTGCTGGCCGCCGAGCGAGTCAGGCGGCGGAGCTCCGGGCGACCTGGCTGCCGTACCAGCTGGTGAGCAGGTGCGCGCGGACCGAGGCGGGCAGCGCACCCCAGCGGAGCAGTGCCGCCCGGGCCGGGAGCGCGCTCGCCGCAGCCAGCTGGCCGAGCTCGCGGACCCGTTCCGGTCGCGGGCTGTGCGGTTTGCGATCGTGCAGCCCGGCGGCGAGCTGACTGTCGAAGGCCGCGAGGATGTCGGCCTGGTGCGCCGGGTCGAACCACTGAGGGCTCCGCGGCGAGCTCGCTGCGAGGTGATGACGGATCACGACGTGCTTATCGGCCCGTTGTGTGCTCCCTGTGACTCGACCAGGGGCACTGGATCCCCGGAGCTGCCGTTCTTCCTCTCTGGCCACTCGTGCCACGCACGCACCAAGGCCCCGTCCAGGCGCCCGTTCTGTGAGCAGCAGGACCCGTCAGGCGATCTCCTCGCGCGCGCAGTGGACGCAGACGGCCGACCGCCCCTCCTCCGTGGCGGCCGCAGGCCACGACCTCACGGCGACCGCAAGGCATGGGTCTCAGAACGGCGGCGGGTCGTGCGGGTCGGGTGGGCTCACGCCGCCGGTCAGCTGGCCGGCGCGGGACAGCCGGGGGCGCGGTGGTCGGAGGCCCGGTGGTCGGAGGTCGGGCGCGCGGTGGCTGGACGTGCGGAGGCCGGGTGGGCTGGACGTGCGGAGAGCGGGTGGTCGGGTGGTCCGGGTGACGCCGGAGGGGGTGGTGACCGACAGGGCGCCGTCGGCGGTCATGACGAACCGCCATCGGCGGGCGTGGGTCTTCAGCCGGTGGTGTCGCCGGCACAGGCAGCACAGGTTGGTGCAGTCGGTGGCCCCGCCGTCGCGGTGGGCGCAGACGTGGTCCAGGTCGGTGCGCGCCGCCGGCCGACGGCAGCCCGGATGCCGGCAGGTGCGGTCCCGGGCACGCACGTACCGCTGCTGGGCCGGGGTCGGGGTGTAGCGGTCGATCGGCGGTGGCCGGTCCAGCACCCCGCACCCGCAGTCCCGGTCGGGGTGCTCGGGGCAGCCGCGGCGGGCCAGCCGCTCCAGCTCCGGGCGGGTCACCGTCGCCCGCAGCGCCCCGGTGACCGGGTCGACCAGGTCGATGCCCAGCGTGCCGCCGGTCGGGGCCTGCAGCCCGCCGGGGCAGATCGCATCCAGCTGGACCAACAGCTCCCGCAGCTGCCCGGCGGTGATCGGCGCCCCGTCCACCGTCGCAGCATCCCGGTCATCGCACGGCGGCAGCCCGCCCTCGCCCGGCGCATGACCTCCATCCGGCCCGTGACCCTCCCCCGGCGCCTGGTGGCCTTCCTCGGGCGTGACGTGACCCTCACCCGACGGGGTCGGGCCGTCGAACGCGCCGGTGTGCACCGCCGGCAGCGGCGCCAGGACCCTGAGATGGGCGGTCACCGGCTCCCGGGTGGTGTCCCACGGGCGCAGGATCAGATCGGCCATCACCTGGGCGCGCAGCTGCCCGATCGGACGCCCGTCCCCGTCGGCCTTGGCCATCCGCGCATAGCCGTCCACCGTCTCCCGGCAGGCTGCAGCGACCGGCATCGGCAGGTCCGCCACCAACTGACCCATCCCATCCGCGGTGGCCCGGGTCGTCACATCAGCACACCGCTCGGCCTTCTTACGCCGCCGATCCGCCGCCGCATCGTCCAACGCGATCAACGCCGCCGCCGCCCGCTCCTGCAACCGCACCGGCGTCTCCCCCGCCACCGCCCACCCCAGCGCCTGAGCCTCCACCTCGGCCACGACCGCCGGCTCGACCCCACCCCCAGCATCGACCGACTGACCACCCAACGCCTTCGCGATCGCCGTTGCCCGAGGTGGGTCGATCAGCGAATCAGCCAACGCCGCCCAGGTCGCCGGCAACTCACGCACCCACACCAGCGACCGCTCCGCCAACAGCGTCGCCGCCGTCCGGGAGATGCCCTTCAGCAGTGCCAGCTCATCGGCGAGGAACTCACCCACCCCCACCGGCACCCGATCCGGCAGCCACCCCTCCACCCCATGCCCCGGCTGCTCTTCGGTCAGGTCCCACTCCACCGGGCGACGCCGCGCCAACTCGGCCACCACCACCGCCTCGTAGGCGGCCAGCTGTGCACCGATGTCCACCACCGCGCGCAGCTCCCCCGCCAGACCGGCATCGGACAACCCTGCCGGCGCCACCACCTCCGACAACCGCGTCCGACGCCGCGTCACCCCAGCAGGCACCGGATCCAGCTCAGCAGGGAGCCCCGGATCGGCCAGTGACACCGTCACCGCGACCCCGAACCCGCCCGTCTCGAACACACCCCGAACCTACGGAGAGGGTCTGACAGTTCTGGGCTGATGAGACGCCTCCTGGAGCACCCCGAGAACCGGAATCGGTGTCCTCCCGAGTCGACAACTCGTCGAGTCGACATCCCGACTCGGCGAGACAGCGAAACAAGATCGGACGACCCGCACGCGCCGCCGGTCGGCTGGTCAGAGCCCGCCGGCCACCCGCAGCACCGCGCCCGAGACGTAGCCGGCCTCCGGCCCCAGCAGCCAGGCGATCGCCGGCGCGATCTCGTCCGGTTCCCCGGGGCGACCCATCGGCACCCGGGCCGTCACCCGCTCCAGCCGACCGGCGTCGCCCGCGCCGGCGTGGATGTCGGTGCGGACCAGCCCCGGCGCCACCGCGTTGACCCGGACCCCGTCGTCCGCGAGCTCCTTCGCCAGCCCCATGGTCAGCGCATCGACCCCCGCCTTCGCCGCCGCGTAGTGCACGTACTCGTGCGCCGAGCCCAGCGTCGCCGCACTGGAGGAGACGGTGACGATCGCCCCACCCGGCCCACCCCGCCGCCGGGACATGACCTGCGCCGCCCGGCGGACGCACAGGACGACGCCCAGCAGGTTCACGTCGATCACCCGTCGGACGACGTCCACGGGAGTGTCGGCCAGGTCGCCGAGGTGCGCGGTCAGACCGGCGTTGGCGACGAGCCCGGTCACCGGGCCCAGGTCGGCCGCTGCGGCGAAGAGCGCGTCGACGTCCTCGGGGTCGACGACGTCGGCGCGCACGGCGACCGCCCGCACGCCGAGGTCGCGCGCGGCGGTCACCACGGCCGCTGCCTCACCGCGGCCCGACAGGTACCCGACGACCAGATCGTGGCCCTGCCGGGCGAGGTGGACGGCGGTGGCCGCACCGATGCCGCGGCTGCCGCCGGTCACCACCGTGACCGGGCGGGACGGAGCAGACGGCGCGGGCGGCGGGGTGGACACGCGGTGATCCTGCCGCGCCGCAGGCCGGGACTGTCACCCCCGCCCGGCAGACTGGACGACGTGGACAACAGCCCCGAGGCCGCCCTCCGGCGACTGCACCCGCTGCTGGTCGAGGTGCGCGACGCACTGCTCGGCGGCCTGAGCGTCAGCCGGGAGATCCACGCGGCGCACGGCTGGCAGCCGGCCGCCGACCGGCACCTGGACCACCAGCTGGTCCGCCGGGAGGCGATGGAGCGGCTGCGCCCCTACGCCGAGCACGACGACCACCCCTTCGGCACCCAGCTGGAGCTGCTCGACCCCGGCAACGAGAACCTCGGGCTGCCGATGAGCGGGCTGATCCTGCGCACCCCCACCGAGGTGCTGCGGGTGTGGCACTCCGACGACGGGGAGCTGCCGGCCGCCGACACCCAGGGCCTTCGTGACTTCTACCGGCAGGCACCGGTCGCCCAGCAGCGCCTGCAGCTGGCGATCGACGGCGCTCCCGACCTGCGCCGTCGCGACCACCTGGCGCTGCTGTGGGCCGACGCGCGCACCCTCGACCGGGAGCCGGACCTGGTCCGTTTCGACCTCGTCCGTCCACGCGACTGGGCCGGGCGCCGGGTGGAGGTCGACTGGCGGGTGGGCCTGCTCGACCTGCTCGGCCGGCGCGCAGCCTGACCACCCGGCGTCGGGCACCGGGAACGCCACCCCGCGGCACCCCCACGGAGACCGGCGCACCCCCGGCCCCCACAATGTCCCGGTGCACAGAGGCAGGAACGTAGACCCCGGAATCGCGCGCTCGTGGCTGCTGGTCAACGGCGCCCGCACGGAACTGTTCGACGAGGCGCACGAATCGCGCGCCGACCAGATCGTGCTGGACATCGAGGACGCGGTCGACCCGGCCCGCAAGCCCGATGCCCGGGCCGACGTCGTCGAGTGGCTCTCCGTCCCCGGCAACCGGGCCTGGGTGCGGATCAACGACCACGCGACCCCGTTCTGGACCGACGACGTCGCCGCGCTCGCCGGGCTCCCCGGCCTGGCCGGCGTGATGCTCGCCAAGACCGAGGCCGCCGAGCACGTCACGGAGACCTACGACCGGCTGGGCGGCGCCACCCCGGTGCTGGCCCTGGTCGAGTCGGCGCTGGGCATCGAGGAGGCCGTGCGGATCGCCTCGGCCCGTGGCGCCTTCCGGCTCGCCTTCGGCAGCGGTGACTACCGGCGCGACACCGGCACCAGCGCCGACGACCTGGCGATGGCCTACCCGCGCTCCCGCCTGGTCATCGCCAGCCGCGTCGGTGGCCTGCCGGGCCCGATCGACGGCCCCACGGTCAGCGCCAGCCACCCGATCCTGCGCGAGCAGTCGGCGCTGACGGTCTCCCTCGGCCTCACCGGCAAGCTCTGCCTGCAGCTGGACCAGCTGCCGGTGATCAACGAGGTCATCAGCCCGGCTCCGTCGGACGTCGCCTGGGCCCGGGACTTCCTGGCCGACTTCGACGCCCGCGGCCAGGTCATCCGCGACGGCAGCGACCTGCCCCGCCTCGGCCGGGCCCGCAAGATCGAGAAGCTGGCCACCGCGTTCGGCGTCGAGCCCTCCTGATCCGACTGCCGCAGACGGCCCCCTCCCGCACCGGGAGGGGGCCGTTCGCGTCTCAGGCCTCCCGGACGGCGACGACCACGGTGGCCGCCAGGTCGTCGTCCTCGACCACCCGGGCGGTCAGCCCCGCGGCGGCGCACGCAGCCCGGGTCGCCGGGGCCTGCTGCCGGCCCGTCTCGATGAGCAGCGCGCCGCCGGGTGCCAGCCAGTCCGACGCCGCCGCCACCACCCGGCGCTGCACGTCCAGCCCGTCGACGCCGCCGTCCAGCGCGATCCGCGCCTCGTGGTCGCGGGCCTCGGGGGGCATGAGCCCGATCGCGTCGGTCGGCACGTAGGGCGCGTTCGCCACCAGCACGTCGACCCGGCCGCGCAACGACACCGGCAGGGCGTCGTACAGGTCGCCGACGTAGACCGACCCGGACACGTTGCGCCGGGCGCAGCGGACGGCGACCGGGTCGAGGTCGGCCGCGTGCAGCTCGACCGAGGGGACGGCGACCGCCACCGCCGCCCCCACCGCACCGACCCCGCAGCACAGGTCCAGGACGACCGCCCCCGGCACCGCCCGGGCCACCGCCTCCCGCACCAGCAGCCGGGTGCGCTGCCGGGGCACGAACACCCCCGGCTCGACCACGAACCTCAGCCCGCAGAACTCCGCCCAGCCCAGCACCTGCTCCAGCGGCTCGCCCGCCACCCGCCGCGCGACGAGGCCGTCGAGCTGGGAAGCGGACGCGGCGGCCCCCACCAGCAGCACCGCCTCGTCCTCGGCGAACACGCACCCCGCCGCGCGCAGCCGGGCGACGACAGCAGGATCCGGCGCGGTGGACATCGGCGGCCAGTGTGCCGCCTGGCTGACGGAACACGATCGCCCCGATACGGTGCCGCCAGCGACGGCGGACCGGGAGGGGTGGGCGTGGACCAGCGGCAGGACGGCTTCCCGGCGTTCGTCGCCGAGCACGAGCATCAGCTGCGCGGCACCGCGCTCCTCCTCACCGCCGACCCGGTGGAGGCCGACGACCTGCTGGTGGCGGCCCTGGCGCGGACGCACCGGCGCTGGCGGCGGCTCGGCTCGCCGGCGGCCGCGCTGACCGACGCCCGGGAGGCGCTGCTGTCGGCCGCCCTCGGCCACACGCGGCTCCCGGCGGCCGGTCGGGGCAGCGCGCTGGTCGCGGGACCTCAGCACGAGCCCGACCGGCGGTGGCTGCGGGCGCTCGCCGAGCTGGACGCGCGCACCCGGGCGGTGGCCGTGCTCCGGCTGCACGAGGGCGAGGACGAGGACGCCGTCGCGATGCTGCTGGGCTGCTCACCCGCCGAGGTCGGGGCCGCCCTCGCCGACGCCCTGGTCACCCTGAGCCCCCTCCTCGTGGACGAGCCCGCACCGCCGACGGAGCCGGCCGACCCGGTCGTCGACCCGCAGCCGGCGCCGGCGGTCCCGGGCCGGCCAGGGCCCCCCGTCCCCACCACGGACCCCACCGACCCGTACGCGATCTACCGCCGCCCGGGGACCCCGGCCCCGCGACCGGGCCTGCGGCCACCACCCCCGCCGTCGCCCGCCGCGTCGGCCGCAACGGCGCCCGCCTCGTCGGCCGGACCGGCCCGGTCCGCAGCCCCGACGGCCGGCTCGGTGCCCGGGCCGGCCGCCGCCCGGCCGCACCCGGACGACGACCCGTACGCGATCTACCGGAGGCCGACATGACCGCGGACGCCGGTCAGGCCGTCGCGGAGCGGTTGCGCCGGCTCGCCGAGGGCGCACACCCGGTGGACGACGGCCGCACGGCGGCCCGCGCCGTCGCGCTGGACCGGCACCGCCGGCGCCGGGGAGCCGGCTGGGGCGCCGGCGTCCTGGCCGTCGTGCTGCTGGTCTCCGGCGCCTCGTTCGCCCGCACGGCGGTGACCGCGGCACCGGCGGCGGGGACCCCGGTCCCGGCTCCGATCACGAGCGCGTACGCCGCGCCGACCCCGGGGCTGGTCGAGGCGCCCGTCCGCGGCTCGCTCGCCGACGACGAGGAGTTCCTGACCGCGATGGCGGGCGCCGACTGGACCGACCCGACCGCGCCGGACGGCCAGTTGGTCGACTGGGGCGGACCGTCGCCGGACCCGGGCACCCAGCGGGTGGTGTACGCCGCCGACGTCCCCGGGGGTCACCGGTGGGCGGTGGTGGTCGCCCGCTCCGGCCCGAGCTGGATGTGGGCGTGGTTCGCCGGGCCGCGCGGCGCGGAGCCGGCGGAGATGAGCCTGACCATCGGCTCGGTGCCGCTCATGTCGCAGGAGCAGCTGGTGCTGATGGACGGCTCGGAGGCGACCGGCCCGCTGGTGGTGCTGGGCGAGCCCGGCGTGGAGGCCGAGTACTCCCCCGCCCTCGAACGCATGCCCGGCGGCGACCTGGTGCGGGGCTACGACCTGCTGCCGATGATCGACGGGGTGCCGCTCGGCGTGGTCGTCACCCCGGTCCTCTGGAGCGCCGGGGAGGTGCGGACCAGCAACGGGTCGGCACAGCAGCCGCTGTTCCCGATGTTCGCGCGCCAGCCACCGTCGTGGCCGGTCTACCCGGCCGGACCGGTCGACGATGCCCTCGTCGCGCCCTGTCTGGAGACGATCGGTCTGCTCGTGGAGCTTGAGGACGACGGCTACCTGAGCTACGAGGACACGAGCTACCAGGAGTCGAGCAGCGCAGAGCTGGCGGCCCGGGAGCACCAGATCGCCGCCTGCTTCCGGGCCGCCGGACAGTGAGTGCTCAGAGCTGCCGGTAGGCGGCGTCCGGGACGTCGGTGACGAACATGTGCCCCGGCGCGTGGGTGATCGCGAACGGCGGCCGGGATGCCATCAGCGCCGCCTGCGGCGTCACCCCGCACGCCCAGAACACCGGGACGTCGCCGTCCGCGAGCTCCACCGGGTCGCCGAAGTCGGGCCGGGCCAGGTCCGCGATGCCCAGCGCGGCCGGTGACCCGACGTGCACCGGTGCCCCGTGCACCTGCGGCATCCGCGCGGTCACCTGCACCGCGGTGGCCACCAGGTGCCCGGGCACCGGGCGCATCGACACCACCAGCGGCCCGGACAGCCGCCCGGCCGGACGGCACGCCCGGTCCGTGCGGTACATCGACACGTTCCGCCCCTGCTCGATGTTGCGCACCGGCACCCCGGCGTCCAGCAGGGCGGTCTCGAAGCTGAAGCTGCAACCGATCAGGAACGCCACCAGGTCCTCGCGCCAGAGGTCGGTCACGTCGGTGGGCTCGTCGACCAGGCCGCCGTCCCGCCAGACCCGGTAGCGCGGCAGGTCGGTGCGCAGGTCGGCGCCCGGGGCCAGCGGGGTCTCCCAGGAGCCCGCGTCGGTCACGTCCAGCAGCGGCACCGGCTGCGGGTTGCGCTGGCCGAACAGCAGCATGTCCCAGGCCCAGTCCCGGGGCAGGACGACGAGGTTCGCCTGGGTGTGCCCGGGTGCCCAGCCCGACGACGGCACGGCGAGCCCGCCACGGAACGCGGCGCGGGCGGCCGCGGGGTCGGCGGCGGGGACGATCGTGGTCACGGTCAGCTCCTCGGGTGTGCCCGATGGGCGGCCAGCAGCTCGGCCTCCGAGTCGTGCAGGTAGGCCTCCAGCTCCTTGGCCGCCTGCTCGACCTCACCGGCGGTCAGCAGGTCCAGCAGGGCACGGTTGCGGCTGACGTAGGGCTCGTGCAGCCGCTGCGGCACGGCGATGGCGTGGAAGGCGAGCCGCAGTTCGGCGAGCAGCCGGGCCGTCGTCTCGTCGATCCGGCGGCTCCCGGCCAGCGCCACGAGCTGCTGGTGGAAGCGCATGTTGGCGGTGCCGGCCGCACCCCAGTCGCCGCGCCGGGCGGCGTCCTCGCCGGCGGCGACGGCGGCGTGCAGCGGCCGCAGCCGGACGGCGTCCAGCCCCTCCAGCCGGCGGACGACGTCGCACTCGATCGTCCGCCGCAGCCGGTAGAGGTCGACCAGGTCGTCCTCGTCCAGCTCGGGCACGAAGACCCCGCGGTGCAGCCGGTGCACCAGCAGGCCCTCGTGGGTGAGCAGCCGGAACGCCTCGCGCAGCGTGTTCCGGCTGACGTGCAGGACCTCGACCAGCTGCTCCTCCGACAGCCGGGTGCCCGGCGGCAGGTCGCCCTCGATCACCCGGGAGCGGAGCAGCTCGGCGACCCGTTCGGCAGTGCTGGACCGGTCGAAGCTGCGCACCTCGTGCGCCACGGTGCGCAGCCAGGTGGTGTCGGCGGACTCGGGCATGCCGTCATCCTGCCGTCTCCGGATGTGTCCGCGCAGTTAAATGTCGTCCGATCCCCTTGAGGGATTGTTCAACAACTCTCTAGGTTCGTCCGCCAAGGGCGCCAACCGACCACGGCAGGTGCCGTCCACCCGACCTGGGAGCAGCCATGGCCTCCACCCCTGCCGAGCCGTCCACCGCGCCCCCCGGGCGGCTGGCCTCGAGCACCCGCTCCACCCTGCTCGGCGCGATGTTCCTGATGGCCACCTCGGCCATCGGCCCCGGCTTCATCACCCAGACGACCACCTTCACCGTGCAGCTGGGCGCGGCGTTCGCCTTCGCGATCGTCATCTCGATCTTGATCGACATCGCGCTGCAGCTGAACGTCTGGCGGGTCATCGGCGTCAGCGGCCGGCGCGCGCAGGAGCTGGGCAACCTGGTCGCCCCGGGCCTGGGCTGGGTGATGGCCGCCTTCCTGCTGATCGGCGGGCTGGTGTTCAACATCGGCAACGTCAGCGGCGCGGGCCTGGGCACCAACGCCATGCTCGGGCTCGACCCCAAGCTCGGCGGGGCGCTGTCGGCGCTGATCGCCATCGGCATCTTCCTGAGCAAGCGCGCCGGGGTGGCGGTCGACCGGATCGTCGTCGTCCTCGGGCTGGTGATGATCGTGCTGACCACCTACGTCGCGATCACCTCCGGCCCACCGGTGGGCGAGGCGCTGCGCAACGTCGTGCTGCCCGAGGACATCGACGTCCTGGCGATCACCACGCTGGTCGGCGGCACGATCGGCGGCTACATCGTCTACGCCGGCGCCCACCGGCTGCTCGACTCGGGCATCTCCGGCCCCGGCCGGGTCCGGGACATCACCCGCGGCTCCGTCACCGGCATCCTGATCACCGCCGTGATGCGGGTCGTGCTCTTCCTGGCGATCCTCGGCGTGGTCACCGGCGGCGCGGCGCTCGACCCGACCAACCAGGCGGCGTCCGCCTTCGAGCAGGCCGCCGGCGAGGTGGGCCTGCGGGTGTTCGGCATCGTGTTGTGGGCCGCGGCGATCACCAGCGTCATCGGTGCCTCCTACACCTCGGTGTCCTTCGTGACCTCCCGGACGACGACCTCCGACCGCACCCGCACCCTGTTGGTCGTCGGCTTCATCGCGTTCACCTCGCTGGTCTACGTGCTGATCGGCACCGCACCCACGACGCTGCTGGTCTTCGCCGGGGCGTTCAACGGGCTGCTGCTGCCGATCGGGATCGCCGTCCTGCTCTGGGTGGCCACCCGACGCACCGACCTGCTCAACGGCTACCGCTACCCGCGCTGGCTGCTGGTCATCGGCTGGGTCGCCTGGCTGATCACGCTGTACCTGGCGATCAACTCGATCCGTCCGGTCATCGACCTGTTCGCGTGAGGGAGGCTGTCGACATGACCCGTGTGGACCTGAACTCCGACCTCGGCGAGGGCTTCGGCCAGTGGACGCTCGGCGACGACGACGCGCTCCTGGGCGTGGTCACCAGCGCCAACGTCGCCTGCGGCTTCCACGCCAGTGACGCCTCGATCATGCGGCGGGTCTGCGCGAAGGCCGTCGAGTCCGGCGTGGCGATCGGCGCCCAGGTCGGCTACCGCGACCTGCCGGGCTTCGGCCGGCGGTTCATCGACGTGGAGCCCGAGGCGCTGACCGCCGACGTCGCCTACCAGATCGGCGCGCTGGAGGGCTTCGCCCGGATCGCCGGCGACCGGGTGCGCTACGTCAAGCCGCACGGCGCGCTCTACAACGCGATCGTGCACCACGAGGAGCAGGCGGCTGCGGTGGTCGCGGCCGTCGTCGCCTACGACCGGACGCTGCCGGTGCTCGGCCTGCCCGGGTCGGTGTGGCTGCGGCTGGCCGCCGAGGCGGGGCTGACCGTGGTGCACGAGGCGTTCGCCGACCGCGCCTACACCCCGGCGGGCACCCTGGTGTCCCGCCGGCTCCCGGGCGCGGTGCTGCACGACCCGGCCGAGATCGCCGCCCGGTGCGTGGCCATGGCCACCGGCGAGCCGATCACCGACGTCGAGGGTGGCGAGCTGACCCTGCAGCCCGGGTCGATCTGCGTGCACGGCGACACCCCGGGTGCCGTGGAGATCGCCCGGCAGGTGCGTGCGGCGCTGACCACGGCGGGGGTCGAGCTGGCCCCCTTCACCGGCTGATGCGGCTGCTCCCCAGCGGGAGCGCCGCCCTGCTCGTCGAGCTGGACGGGCTGGACGACGTGCTGGCGCTGTACGCCGCGCTCAGCGCCCACCCGCCGCACGGGGTGGTCGACGTCGTCCCGGCCGCCCGCACGGTGCTGCTGATGACCGACCCTGCGGTCACCACCCTGGCCGCGGTCGCCGACGCCGTGCGGGCGACGACCCCGCGCCCGGACGTGCAGGCACTCGGCGACCGGATCGAGCTGCCGGTGCACTACGACGGCGCCGACCTGAGCGACGCCGCCGAGCTGCTCGGCCTCACCCCGGCCGGGCTGGTCGAGCGGCACACCGGCGCCGAGTGGACGGTGGCCTTCTGTGGCTTCGCCCCCGGCTTCGGCTACCTCACCGAGCCCGGCGGGCAGTGGGACGTGCCCCGCCGGGCCACCCCGCGCACCAAGGTGCCCCCCGGTTCGGTGGCGCTGGCCGGGGAGTTCAGCGGTGTCTACCCGCGCGAGTCACCCGGCGGCTGGCAGCTGATCGGCCGCACCGACGTCGCCGTGTTCGACCTCGGCCGCGAGCCGGCCGCGCTGCTCCGACCGGGCACCCGGGTGCGATTCGTGGCGGTCTCCCAGGGAGAGGTGTCCCGATGAGCCTGACCGTGCTGGCCACCGGGCCACTGACCACCGTGCAGGACCTCGGCCGCCCCGGTCAGGCCGCCCTGGGCATCGGCCGCTCCGGCGTCTGCGACCGGGCCTCGGCCGCGCTGGCCAACCGGCTGGTCGGCAACCGCGCCGACGCCGCGGTGCTCGAGGTGACCTTCGGCGGGCTCGCCGTCCGCGCCGAGGCCGACCTGCTCGTGGTGACCGCCGGGGCGCGCTGCCCCGGCGCCCCGCACGCCGCCCCGACGGTGCTGCGCCGGGGACAGGAGCTGCGGCTCGGTCCCCCGGCCAGCGGGCTGCGCACCTACCTGGCGGTCCGCGGCGGCATCGCCGTCCCGCCGGTGCTGGGCTCGCGGGCCACCGACGTCCTGGCCGGTCTCGGCCCTGCGGTGGTCGCCGCCGGCGACGGGCTGCCGGTCGGCGAGCCGGTGGACCCGGCCCCCGGGGTCGACCTGGCCCCGGTGCCCGAGCCGGTCGCCGGTGAGCTCACCGTCGGTGTGCTGCCCGGCCCGCGGGCCGACTGGTTCGGCGACGCCGGCTGGGCGGCGCTCACCGGGCAGGCCTGGGCGGTCACCAGCGAGAGCAACCGGGTCGGCCTGCGGCTGGACGGCACGCCGCTGGACCGGCTGCGCGCCGGGGAGCTGCCCAGCGAGGGGATGGTCCGCGGGGCGCTGCAGGTGCCGCCGTCCGGGCTGCCGGTGCTGTTCCTCGCCGACCACCCGGTGACCGGCGGCTACCCGGTGATCGGGTACGTGACCGACGCCGACGTCGACCGGTGCGCGCAGCTCCGGCCCGGCCAGGCCCTGCGGCTGCGCCCGGGCAGCCTGCCATGACGGTCACCGAGCTCGGCCGGGCGAGCGGCCCGCACGGCGAGGTCGTCCTGCGCCGGCGCACCGTCGAGGACGGCAGCACGCACCTCGAGCTGATCGTGGACGGCGTCTTCGCGATGGACGACGTGGACACCTCCACCGAGCGGGCGCTGGCGACCGAGGCGCTGGCCCGCTGCACCGGCGACCGGCTCCGGGTGCTGGTCGGCGGGCTGGGCCTGGGCTGGACCGCCGCCACCGCCCTGGCCGACCCCCGGGTGGCCGCGGTCGACGTGGCGGAGCTGCAGGGTGCGTTGGTGCGGTGGGCCGGCCGCGGCCTGCTGCCCGCGCTGGGCGGCGCCGACCGGCGGCTGAGGCTGCACGTGACCGACGTGGCCGACCACCTCGCCGGCTCCCCCGGCCGCTACGACGCGGTGCTGCTGGACGTCGACAACGGCCCGGCGTTCCTGGTGCACCGGACGAACGCGCCGCTGTACGAGGAGGCCGGGCTGGCCACCGCGGTCGCCGCGCTGCGGCCCGGTGGCGTGCTGGCCGTCTGGGCGAGCGATCCCGTGCCGGAGCTGGCCGACCGGCTCGGCGGGCTGCCCGGCGCGGCCGACGTCGAGCACCTGGTGCTGCCGGTGCAGCGTGACGGCCGGCGCTTCGACCACGCGATCACCGTCGCCCGCCGGGCCGGCTCGAGCTGACCGGTCACCGGTCCTGGCGCGGCGCCTCAGCGTAGGCGGACCGGCCGCGCAGCCGGGCGTTCACCGCGGTGACCAGGGGCACCATGACGACGCCGTCCCGGGCCATCCGGGCGCGCAGGTGCCGCCGGTGCCTCACCACCCCGTACAGGCCGATGGCCCAGAAGGCGTACTGCACGGCGAAGGCCGCCCGGAACGCGTCCAGCGAGTAGTCGGTGGAGCTGCCGGGGGTCATCGCGTCGAGCACGAAGCCGATCGCCAGCACGGTGCACAGCGAGGCGAAGAAGCCGCCGACGTTGACCACCCCGGTCGCACTGCCCGACCGCTCGACCGGGTTCTCGGTGCGGGCGTAGTCGAAGCCGATCATCGAACCCGGCCCGTTGGTGCCCAGCACGACGACCAGCACGACGAGCAGCCACATCGGCGACCGGCCCGGCCACAGCAGCACGACGGTCCAGATGGCAGCGGTGACGGTGAGGATGCCGAAGACCAGGTTGGACCGGCGCAGCGGCCAGCGCCCGACCAGCCGGCCCAGCAGCGGGCCGAACGCCATCCCGACCAGGACCAGGAGGGTCAACAGCCCGGCCGCCGCCCCGGGCGTCAACCCCTGCCCGAGGGTCAGGAACGGGTAGCCCCAGAGCAGCACGAACACCGTGCCGGAGAACTGGGTGACCAGGTGGGTGTACAGCCCGATCCGGGTGCCCGGCTCCCGCCAGGCAGCGGCCAGGTTCGCCCGGACGGCGGCCATCCCGGGCGCCGTCGGGGCGGGGGTGCCGGGCGGGGCGTCGCGCAGGGCGACCACCACCAGGACGCCGACCAGCACGCTGACGGCGGCGGCGCCCAGGAAGGTGGGCGTCCAGCCGGCGGTGTGCAGCAGCGCGACCAGTGGGTAGGCGGCCACGATCTGGCCGACCTGGCCGAGGATCCCGGTGAGCTGGGTGACCACCGGGACGGTGCGTCCGGGGAACCACAGCGGCACCAGCCGGAGCACGCTGATGAAGGTCATCGCGTCCCCGGCACCGACGAGCACCCGGGCGGCGATCGCGGTGGGCACGTCGCTGGCCAGCGCCAGCACCAGCTGCCCGACCGCCATGGTCGCTGCGCCGGCGACGATCATCCGCCGCGAGCCGAACCGGTCCAGCAGGACGCCGACCGGCACCTGCAGGCCCGCGTAGACGGTCAGCTGCAGCACCAGGAACAGCGAGATCGCCGAGGCCCCGGCAGAGAACCGCTCCTGCGCCTCGACCCCGGCGACCCCGAGCGAGGCGCGGTGGAAGATCGCGACCGCGTAGGCCAGCAGGCCGATCAGCCAGATCACGTAGGCGCGGGAGGGCGTCCGGATCGCTGACTCAGTCACGTACAGGGACGACGCCGTCCCACCCGCCACGCTTCCCGAACCGGGCTGTGCACTTCCTCACCCGGCCAGGATGGCCCACCCGTGCGCCGGGAGCGAGACGGCCGCGCGGTCGGTGCCCGGCTGCTCCACGGCACCCGCTCCGGCCAGCAGCTCCCCCGCCCCGCCGGCCGGCAGCGTCGCCTCGCCGTCCGCCAGGTTCAGCGCCACCACCAGCCGCTGCCCGTCGCCGGCCACGGCATAGCTGAGCTGCCGGTTGTCCCGGTGCAGCGGCGTGACCCGGGCGGTGTGCAGCCAGCGGTGCCGCCGGCGCAGCCCGATCAGCTCCTGGTGCAGCCGGCGGGTGGGCTCGCCGAAGGGCGCCAGCTCCTCCGGCGAGTCGGGGAACGGCGGCCGGACGGCGTCGTCCCCGCCGGCCCGGTCCTCCTTGACCCCGGTGAAGGCCTGCTCGTCGCCGGCGTAGACCGACGGCGTGCCGCCCACGGTGAACAGCACCGCCAGCGCGTGCGGCAGGTGGCGGACGTCGTCGAGCCGGCTGGCGATCCGGGTGACGTCGTGGTTGCCGACGAAGGTCAGCGGCACGAACGTGTCCAGGAACCCGTCGTGCCGGCCGAGCGCGTGCGCCAGCTCGTGCAGGTTGCCGTCGTTGAGCGAGCTCCAGATCGCCTTCCACAGCTCGTACTGGGTGACTGCGTCCATCGTCGACTCCCGCACCACCTGCGCGTAGTCGCCGTGGATCACCTCACCGACCAGGTAGGCGTCCGGGTGCTGCTCGCGCACCCGGGGCAGCACGGTCGCCCAGAACGAGGACGGGACGGCGTAGGCGGCGTCCAGTCGCCAGCCGTCGGCGCCGCGGTCCAGCCAGTGCGTCATCACCTCGGTCACCCAGTCGGCGACCACGGGGGCGGAGTGGTCGAGGGCGACCAGCTGGCCGTGGCCCTCGAAGGTGTCGTACTCCGGGACGACGCCGGGCTGCCAGCCGTCCGGCCAGCGCAGCCGGAACCAGGCCGCCGAGGGCGCGTCGGGCCCCCGGTCGACGACCGCCTGGAACGCCGGGTGCTCGCGGCCGACGTGGTTGAACACCCCGTCCAGGAGCACCCGCAGGCCGCGCGCGTGGGCAGCGTCCACCAGCTCGTCGAAGTCGTCGTCGTCGCCCAGCCGCGGGTCGATCCGACCGTGGTCGACGGTGTCGTAGCCGTGCGTGCTCGAGGCGAACACCGGGCCCAGGGCCAGGCCGTTGGCGCCTAGCTCTACCGCGTAGTCCAGCCAGGCGGTGAGCCGGTCCAGCCGGTGCGTCACGACGTCGGTCGCCTCTCGTTCGGCGCCCACGAACCCCAACGGGTAGACGTGCCACCACACCGCATCCTGCACCCAGCTCGGCATCCCGCTCCTTCGTCGTCGACCTCCACCAGCACCGGCGACGCTACCCAGCGGCCGGCACCGGTACGCCGCTGGGCGGAAGAGGGACCCCCTCTCCTGTGCAGGACGCAACTAGCGTCGCCGGCGTGAGCGCTCCTCCTGTGTCGCCGGCCCGGCCTGCCCTCGTGCCGGTGCTGGTCTACCTCGCCATGCTCGTCGCGGTCATCAGCAGCCTCGGGGCGCCGCTGGTCCCGGCGATCGCCGCGGCCAACGACGTCTCGATCACCAGCGCGCAGTGGTCGCTCACCATCACGCTGGTGGTCGGCGCGGTGGCCACGCCG
Source organism: Modestobacter sp. VKM Ac-2985 (assembly GCF_026967925.1). GTDB lineage: Bacteria > Actinomycetota > Actinomycetes > Mycobacteriales > Geodermatophilaceae > Modestobacter. Next base: position 582,402 of record NZ_JAPVBI010000003.1, read on the forward strand.
GTGATCGGGCGGCTGGGCGACGGCCGGCACCGGCGCACGGTGGTGCTCGTCGTCCTCACCGTGGTGCTGCTGGGCAACGTGCTCGCCGCGCTGCCGCTGGGCCTGGGCTGGCTGATCGCCGGCCGTGGGCTGCAGGGGGTCGGTCTGGGGCTGACCCCGCTCGCGATCGCCACCGCCCGCACCGCACTGACCGGGGAACGGTCCCGGTCCACGGTCGCGGCGCTGTCGGTGACCGTCGCCGCCGGTGTCGGTCTGGGGTACCCGCTGACCGGGGCGATCGCCGAGCTCGGCGGCGTGCACGCCGCCTTCTGGTTCGGCGCCGGCGCCAGCGTGCTGGCGCTGGCCGCCGCGGCCCTGGTGTACCCGCCCTCGCCCGACGTGCCGCCCCGCCGGCTCGACGTCGCCGGCGCCGTGCTGCTCGGGATCGCGCTGTCCACCGGGCTGCTGGCCCTCGGCGAGGCCGGCACCTGGGGCTGGACCTCGCCCTCGGTGCTCGGGCTGGCCGCCGTCGCCGTCCTCGCCCTGGTCGCCTGGGTGGTGTGGCAGCTGCGCGCGGAGGCCCCGCTGGTGGACCTGCGACTGGCCCGCGGCCGGGTCCCGGCGACCGCGCACGGCGCCGCCCTGCTCGTCGGCCTGGCCAACTACCTGCTGCTGTCCTCGGTGCCCCGGCTGGCGCAGACCCCGGAGTCCACCGGCTACGGCTTCGGCACCTCGATCGTGGTGGCCGGGCTGGTCCTGCTGCCGTTCTCGGTCGCCAGCTTCCTGGCCAGCCGGGTCGGCCGGCCGCTGGACCGTGCCGCCGGGCCGCGGGTGGTCCTGCCGGCCGGCGCCCTCGTCCTGCTGCTGGGCACGGTGCTGTTCGGCCTGGTGCGCGAGGAGCTGTGGCAGCTGTTCGTCGCGATGGCGGTCGCCGGGTTCGGCGTGGGCCTCACCTTCGCGGCACTGCCCGGGCTCATCGTCGGCGCCGTGCCGGCCGGGGAGACCGGCAGTGCGATGAGCCTGAACCAGGTGCTGCGCTACGTCGGGTTCGCCCTCGGCAGCGCGCTGAGCGCGACGGTGCTGGAGGCGCTCACCCCGGCCGGTGCCGACACCCCGCCGTCCAGCGGCTACACCGCGCTCGCCGCGATCGGCTGCGGGGCGTGCCTCGCGCTGGCGGTGCTGACCGCCTTCCTGCCCGGCCGGGCCCGCGCTGCCGACCCGGTCCCCGCGTCCGTCCCTGCCGCCGCCGCGACCGAGTGAGCAGTTCCGGTCGCCGACACGCGTGGACACGCCGTGGACGGCGACCGGAACTGCACTCGGCGTCAGGCCGGCTGCAGCTCCTCCTCCACCGCCGGCTCCGACTGCCCGGCACCTGCGCGCTTCGCCGCCCGCCGCTCGCGGCGGGTCTCCAGCGAGGTGTAGAGCACCGGCACCAGCAGCAGGGTCAGCACCGTGGAGCTGATCAGCCCGCCGATCACGACCAGGGCCAGCGGCTGGGAGATGAACACCCCGCCGCCGGTGAGCCCGAACGCCATCGGGGTCAACGCCAGCACCGTGGCCGCCGCCGTCATCACGATCGGCCGCAGCCGCTGGCGGGCCCCCTCGCTGACCGCCTCGGCCAGCGGGCGGCCGCGCTCGCGGTACTGGTTGACCAGGTCGATCAGCACGATCGCGTTGGTCACCACGATGCCGATCAGCATGAGCACGCCGATCAGCGCCGGGACGCCCAGCGGGGTACCGGTGACCAGCAGCATCAGCAGCGCGCCGGTCGCGGCGAACGGCACGGAGACGAGCAGGATGAACGGCTGGGCCAGGCTGCGGAAGGTCGCCACCATCACCAGGTAGACGATCACCACCGCGATCACCAGCGCCAGGCCCAGGTCGGCGAAGGCCTCGCCCTGGTCGGCGGCGACACCGCCGATCGACACCTCGGCGCCGGCCGGCAGCTCCAGGTCGTCGATCGCCGCCTGCAGCTCGGTGGTGAGCGCACCGAGGTCGGTGCCGGCCGGGGTCGCCGACACGGTGGCGCTCCGCTCGCCGTCGACCCGGCTGATCGAGCTCGGTGCCTGCTCCTCCTCGACGGTCGCCAGCTGGGTGAGCGGCACCAGGCCCCCGGCCGTCGGCAGCACGACCGAGCGGAGCTGCTCGACGGTCTCCGGGGCCTGCACCGGGTCCAGGTAGACCGGGGTGCTCGCGTCGTCGACGTCGATCTCCCCCAGCGGGACGGCGTTGGTCAGCCCGGCCAGGGTGCGGGTCACCTGCGCCTGGGTCAGCCCGGCCTCCGCCGCCGCGACCGGGTCGACGTCGACCCGGACCACCGGCAGCCCGGCCGACAGGTCGTTGGTGACGTCGGTGGCCCCGGGGACCTCGGACACGGCCTGCTGCACCTGGTCGGCCGCGTCGGCCAGCACGTCGGCGTCCGCCGCCTGGACCAGCACGTCGACCGTGGAGCTGCCGAACCCGGAGCCGGCCGCGGCCACCGTCACGTCACCGACGTCGGCGAGGTCCCCGGCGACCGTCCGGATCTCCGCCCGGGTCTCCTCGGGGTCGCCGTCCTCGGCCAGGGTCAACGAGAACGTCGCCGTGGGCGTGCCACCGCCCCCGCTGAACGCGGCGAACCCGCCGGCCGAGCCCACCGTGGTCTGCACGGTCTCCACCCCGGCCAGCTCCCCGAGCGCCTCCTCCAGCACGCGGGCCCGCTCGTCCTGCGCGGCCAGGCTGGTGCCGGCCGGGTAGGCGGCGGTCACGGTGACGGTGTCCTCGCCGGCGTCACCGATGAAGTTCGTCTGCAGCAGCGGGGTGAGCGCCAGCGTGCCGACGAAGACGGCGAGCGCGCCGGCGACGGTCCAGCGGCGGTGCGCCAGCACGCCGCGCAGCGCGGGGACGTACAGCCGCTGCAGCCAGGTGCGCCGTTCCGCCGCCTCGGCCTCCTCCCGCTCCCGGGCCAGCTCGGCGGTCTCCTCGCGGTCGGTCTCCGGCGCCTTCAGGAACGCCGAGGCGATGACCGGGACGATGGTCAGCGAGACGACCAGGGAGGCGAGGAGGGCGATCGCGACGGTGAGCGCGAAGGGGCGGAACAGCTCGCCGACCAATCCTCCGACCAGCGCGATCGGCAGGAACACCGCGGCGGTGGCGATGGTGGAGGAGGTGATCGCCCCGGCCACCTCGCGGACGCCGCCGAGGATCGCCCTGGTGCGCCCCTCGCCGTAGGACAGGTGCCGCTTGATGTTCTCGATGACCACGATCGAGTCGTCGACCACCCGGCCGATCGAGACGGTCAGCGCGCCCAGGGTGAGGATGTTCAGCGAGAAGCCGGCCACCTGCAGGCCGATGAAGGTGACGCACAGCGACACCGGGATCGAGATCGCCGAGATCAGCGTGGAGCGCACGGAGCCCAGGAAGACCAGGATCACGACCAGGGCGAACAGCAGCCCCAGCCCGCCCTCGGTGGCCAGGCCCTCGATCGACTCCTCGATGAACGGCGCCTGGTCGAACACCACGGCGACCGTGCTGCCCTCGCCCAGCAGCTCGCGCACCTGCGGCACCAGGTCGGCCACGGCGTTGGAGATGTCGACGGTGTTGCCGTCCGGCGTCTGGGTGAGCCCGACGGAGAGCGCGGGCTGCCCGTCGACCCGCGAGTAGGACGTCGCCGGCGCCTCGCCCAGCTCGACCGTGGCGACCTCGCCCAGCGGGACGACGGCACCGTCGGCGCCGGTCAGCGGGACGGCGCGGAGCTCCTCGACCGAGGTCAGCCGGTCACCGGCCTGCACCGAGAGGGTCTGCTCCCCCTCGGTCACCGTGCCGGCGGGCAGCACCACCCCGTTCTCCTCCAGCACCGTGGTCACCGCGGCGGCCGGGATGCCGGCGGCCGCGAGCGCGGCCGGGTCGAGCGTGATCTGCACCCGGGGCTCGCTGGCCCCGGTGACCGTCACGTCGCGGACGCCCTCGACCTGCTCGAACAGCGGGACGACGACTGCCTCGATGCGGTCGGACAGGGCGGCGGCGTCACCCGGCGCGGCGATCGCCAGCTGCAGGACCGGGAGGTCGGCCAGTGACCCGGCGAGCACCTGCGGCTCGACGTCGGCGGGGAGCTGGGCCTGCACCCGGCTGACCGCGGTCTGCAGCGCGGCGGTGGCCCGGTCCAGGTCGGACCCGTACTCCAGCTCGACGGTGACCGTGCCCAGCCCGGTGCTGGCCGTGGAGGTGGTGGCGACCACGCCGTCCACGGTGCTGATCGCCTGCTCGATCGGCTGCACGACCTGGCGCTCCACCACGTCGGGGGATGCGCCGGGCTGGGCAGCGACGACGGCCGCTGCGGGGATCTCCAGGCTGGGGATCAGCTCCTGCTTCAGCGAGCCGGCCGAGATCAGCCCGAACACGAGCACCGCGATGGTGGCCAGCGCCACCAGGGCTCGGTTGCGCAGGGACAGGACGGCGAGACGGGACACGCGTTCCTCCACGGCCGGGGCCGGTGTCGGGAGTGGACTTCCCGGCCAGCTTGCCCCGAGTAGTTAGCTCCGAGCAAACTACTCTCCACGCCGACGACCCTCTTGGAGGAGGCGACGATGACCACCGAGCCCGCTCTGCCCGATCCCGAGGACGTGCCCGACGACTGGCCCGAGGGCTGGCGTGACCTCCCCAGCGAGGTGCTGGCGGTGCTGTGCCTCGGCGCGCAGGTCGGCGACTACAGCATGCGCCGCCGCCTCGGGCCGCTGCTGGACACCCCGCTCACCCTCCAGCAGCTGCGGGGGCTGACCTTCCTGGTGATCGAGGAGTCGATGACCCCGCAGCACCTCAGCGAGCTGCTGGAGGTGAGCCCGGCGACCATCACCGGCCTGGTCGACCGGCTGGTCCGCGCCGGCATGGTCGACCGGACACCGGACAGCCGGGACGGCCGGGGCCGGGTGCTCACCCCCACCCGGGCCGGAGCCCGGGTGGTCCGGCAGCTGATGGCCTCGGACGTGGAGACCGACGCCGCCGTGCTGCAGGCGCTGCGCCCGGCCGAGCTCGCCGCGCTCCAGGAGGGGCTCGCCGGCGTCCTGCGGGTCCTGCGCGCCCAGGACGACGAGGGCTGATCCGACCCCGCCCCTCGCGACCGGTCAGGCGGTGCGCGCCTCCAGCAGCGCGGTCATCTCCGGCAGGTCGAAGAACTGCGCCGTCGCCCGGGCACTGGGCTGGCCGTGGTCCGGGTCGGCCCCAGCGGCCAGCAGGTGGCGCACCGTCTCGGCCGACTGCTTGAAGACGGCGGCGGCCAGCGCCGTCTGCCCCCGGTCGTTCACCCGGGCGTGGTCCGCCCCGCGCTCCAGCAGGGCCGCCACCGTCGACGCCCGGCCCTGGTAGGCGGAGAGGATGAGCAGCGTGTCGCCCTTGTCGTTCGTGAGGTTGGCCGGCACCCCGGCGTCGAGGTAGTCCACCAGCTGCTCGGTGTCGCCCTCCCGCGCCAGGTCGAAGACCTTCGCGGCGAGCGCGATGACGCCCGGGTCGATGGGCTGCTGAGGAGGCTGCGGCTCGGTCACGCCACCGAGCGTAGGGGCCCGGCGGCGTGACCCGGCCGTCAGTTCAGGAGCGGCTCACCCGGTCGGCCAGGGCGAGCACGTGCCGCCAGGCGTCCTGGCAGGCCTCGGTCCACTCGGCGGAGGACCGGTCGAAGAACGAGTGCGGCGCCCCCTCGTAGACGACCTCGTCGACGTCGGCCCCGGCCGCGCGCATCCGGGCGGCCAGCTCCCGCTGCTCGGCCACCGGGGTGGCGCTGTCCGCCCCGGCGATGATCATGACGACCGGCTTCTGGGCGCCGTCCGCAGCGTCGCCCACCAGGCTCGGCCGGCCGTAGAACCCCGCACTGCCGGCCAGGTCCAGGTCGCCGGCCGACTGGCGCCAGGCGTGGCTGCCACCGAAGCAGAACCCCACGGTCACCACCGGCAGCGCCGGGTCGGTGCGGCTGCGCAGGTACTCGATCCCGGCGGTGGTGTCCGCGTCCACGCCGGCCGGCGTGGTCTGCGGGATGTGCGCCTGCCAGTCGAAGTCCTCCTCGCGGGTGCCGTTCTCGGCGATCCCCGCCGTGCGGCCGAACCAGTCGACGGCAACCGCGGCCAGCCCCGCCTCGGCGAACCGCTCGGCCAGGGCGACGTAGTAGGGGTGGAGGCCCCGGATGTCGGGGAGGAGGACCACCCCGGCGCGCGGGGCGGTGGCCGGCGCGGCGTAGGCGGCGGAGAACCGGGTGCCGTCGGCGGCGGTCAGCGTGAGGGTGCCCCGTTCCGCGACGGGCCCGACGGTGGGCGGCGCGGGCGGGCGGCTGTCGTGGTCGTGGCACATGCCGACGTGTCTACCGCCGCCCTGTGCAGCGCGCAGCGGGAGTGTCCCTGCGGCGCGCAGCGGGAGCTCAGCCCCGGTCGTCCTTGCCGCCGGTGTCGCCGCCCCCGCCGTCCCCGTTGCCGTTGTCGGCGGCGTGGTCCGGTGCGCTCGGGTCGCCACCGAAGACGCTCGCCGCGACGTCCCGGCGCACCTCGGTGGCCCAGTCGTGCTGGCGGTTGGCCTGCTGGATCAGCCGGTCGAGCAGGGCGGCGTCGATCCGGCTGTCCACGGTGGCGGCGATCCGCAACGTCTCCAGGCCGCTGCGCTTGCCCCGCACCGCGGAGGCGAGGAACTCGAACTCGACCAGGTCGCTGGACGGGGACCGGCTGAGCAGGTGCCCGTTCAGCTTCGCCCGGCTCGCCTTCTCCGCGATCCAGGTGGCCACCTGCTTGTACTGGCGCACCGGGAAGCCCAGCGCCTGCGCGACCCCGGTGATCGCGGCCTTCTCCTCACGGAGCTCGTCGAGCAGCTGGCGGAGGGGCTGCTCGCGCTCCGTCCCGCGGTGCACCCCGATCATCCGGGAGACCAGCTCGATGCCACCGGCGGCCGCAGCGAGGTGGTCGTTGACGTAGACGGCCAGCAGCTCTGGGTGGGACACGGAACTGGTCGGTGCCGGGGTCTGGGTCACGGGTTCTCCTCGCAGGCAGGGCCGGTTTCCGGCCTCCCCATCATGTCCGGTGACCATCGGTTCGACACCCGGCCCCCTCGGGCGGGGGGTCAGCGGCGGTTCCGCCGGTTCCAGCTGGTCCACGAGTTGTCCCGGATGAAGGGGTTGACGACCTCGGCGTCCCGCCGGCCCTCCCGGACCTCGCGCCAGACGTCGGAGTGGTGCAGCGAGCGGGACCCGCGCCGGCGGGCCGAGTGGTCCATCCACCAGGCAGCCCCGAGCAGGAGGGTCACCGCGACGCCGACCGTCACCCAGAAGACCATGGCCCATCCTGACCGATCGGGGGGCTCCGTACCTCGATCGTCCGGATCTCATCTGTGAGATAGCGTGGCCCGCGATGACGCTGACCGAGGAGACGACGACCCAGTCCCTGCGCCAGATCGGTGCGCTCGTCCGGGACGCCCGGCGCCACCACGGACTCACCCAGCAGCAGCTGGGCGAGCGCCTGGGCACCAGCCAGAGCGCGATCGCCCGGATCGAGCAGGGCAACCAGAACCTCACCCTGGAGCTGCTCGGCCGGCTGTCGGCCGCGCTGGACAGCGAGCTGATCACCGTCGGCCGCAGCGGCCCCACCCACCTGCGGGTCAGCGGCGGCAGACCCCTGTCGGGCAGCGTCACGGTGAAGTCGTCGAAGAACGCAGCAGTGGCGCTGCTGTGCGCCGCGCTGCTCAACCGCGGCCGGACGACGCTGCGCAACGTCTCCCGCATCGTCGAGGTCGACCGGATCCTGGACGTGCTGACCTCGATCGGTGTCTCCGCCACCTGGGACGCCGCCGGCCGGGACCTCACCCTCGTCGTCCCCGAACAGCTCGACCTCTCCGCCATCGACGCCGACGCGGCCCGTCGCACGCGCAGCATCATCATGTTCCTGGGGCCACTGCTGCACCGGGCCGAGGACTTCCGGCTCCCCTACGCCGGCGGCTGCGACCTGGGCACCCGCACCGTCGAGCCGCACATGATCGCGCTGCGCCCCTTCGGCCTGGAGGTCGAGGCGCACGCCGGGGAGTACCGGGCGACGGTGGCCCCGCCCGTGGCGCGGGACCGGACGATCGTGCTGACCGAGCGCGGGGACACGGTGACGGAGAACGCGCTGCTGGCCGCCGCCCGGCACGACGGGACGACCACGATCCGCAACGCCAGCCCGAACTACATGGTCCAGGACCTCTGCCTGTACCTGGAGCTGCTCGGCGTGCAGATCGAGGGCTTCGGGACCACGACCCTGGTGGTCACCGGCAAGCCCGTGCTCGACGCCGACGTCGACTACCCGCTCTCGGAGGACCCGGTGGAGGCGATGAGCCTGCTGACCGCCGGGATCGTCACCGGCTCGGAGCTCACCGTGCGCCGGGCGCCGATCGAGTTCCTGGAGATCGAGCTGGCGATCCTCGGCGAGATGGGGCTGCAGTTCGACCTGTCCCCGGAGTACCCGGCCGACAACGGGCGCACCCGGCTCGTCGACATCACCCTGCACCCCTCCCAGCTGCGGGCGCCCATCGACAAGGTGCACCCGATGCCCTTCCCGGGGCTCAACATCGACAACCTGCCCTTCTTCGCGGTGATCGCCGCGACGGCCACGGGCAGCACGCTGATCCACGACTGGGTCTACGACAACCGGGCGATCCACCTCTCCGACCTGACCCGGCTGGGCGCCGACGTGCGGCTGCTCGACCCGCACCGGGTGCTGGTGGAGGGGCCGACGCGCTGGTCGGCAGCGGAGATCGTCTGCCCGCCCGCGCTGCGCCCGGCGGTCTGCATCCTGCTGGCGATGCTGGCGGCCAAGGGCGACTCGGTGCTGCGCAACGTGGACATCATCGCCCGCGGCTACGAGCAGCTCTACGAGCGACTGGTCGAGATGGGCGCCCAGATCGAGGTCTTCACCGACTGAGAACGGACCACCAGAATGGCCATTCTGGTGGCCCGCTCTCAGTCGCGGAGGAGGACCGCGACGCCGACGCAGCCGAGGGCCCAGAGGCCGCTGGCCAGCGTGCCGATGATGAACCGCTCGGACGCGACCGGTGCCTTCAGCTCGTTGAACCGGCCGAGCCCCTTCACCGCGATCAGCACGGCGAGCCCCTCGGCGAACCCGGCCAGCACGGTGACCGCGATGGCGGTGCGCTCCAGCACGCCGATCCAGGCGCCACCCCGGAGCACCTCCGGGTCCGAGGCGCGCCGCCGCCCCGGCACCCGGTCGGGGTCGGCGGCCCGGAGGACGGCGGTGGCCACCGGACCCCCGCCCAGCGCGGCCGAGGCGACCGCCAGCAACTGACCGCCGATCGCCACCCCGTCCCCGACCCGGCCCGCCCGCCAGGCGAGCGCGGCTGCGGTGCCCAGCAGCAGCACCAGCAGCACCCCGCCGAAGCGGCTGTCCCGCCGGTCGCTCTGCGGGGTCAGCGCTCCTCCGGCCAGGACCAGGACACCGAGGACCACGAGGGCGGCGATGCCCATCCCACCGCCCACTTCGCTCATCCCGCCGCCCGGGCCAGCAGACGGGCCGCCGTCGGGTGCAGGTCCCGCTCGACGTCCCACAGGCCGGCGCCCAGCCGCTGACCCACCGCCTGCCGGGTCACCCCGAGCTCGGTGGCCGCCTGGGCCTGGGTGCGCCCGGCCTCGACCAGCTCGATCGCCTCCCACGCCTGGTCGCTGCGCCGCTCGACCAGGACGGCCAGCGCGCTCAGCACCGCCTGCGCGTCGGCGGCCGACTCGGGTGCCGCCCCCCGCACGGCCAGCCGGACGGGACGGCGCTTGGCCGCCTCGACAGCGGCCCGGGCTGCCACGAACGCCGGGCCCGCCCCCGCCCGGGTGCTGCCCGGCAGCGGCGTGTGCACCGGGCCGGCCCCGATCCCGACACTCCACCCCCCGTCCCGCAGCAGCCTGCGGACGACGCCGACCACCACCACCGGGTCGTCGAGCAGGCCCTGGAACTCGTCACCGGCGGTGCGCTCGAAGCGCAGCACGGTGGGCACGTCGGCGAGTGCGCTCAGCACCCCGGGCACCCGGTCCGGGTTGCTGCGGCTGTCCCGCTGGTCGACCGTGAGCACGAAGGGCATGGCGCAAGCCCATCAGCTTGCACGAGTGAAAGCAAGCTCTTGACCTTGTCGGCGTGGCGGGCTGATCCGCAGCTTCTGGTCAGGACCCGGCCGGAGCCGGCGGGAAGCCACCGGTGGCGACCGGCCCCCACCGCTCGATCGTCACCCGGAGCAGCGCCTTGCCCTGGCGCTGCATCGCCGCCCGGTACTCGTCCCAGTCGGGGTGCTCACCGCTGATCGACCGGAAGTAGTCGACCAGCGGGTCGAGCGCCGCGGGCAGGTCCAACACCTCGGCCTGGCCGTCGACCTGCACCCAGGGGCCGTCGAAGTCGTCGGATAGCACGCAGAGCGAGACCCGGGGGTCGCGCCGGGCGTTGACCGCCTTGGCCCGCTGCGGGTAGGTGGAGACCACCACCCGCCCCTGGTCGTCGACGCCACAGGTCACCGGGGACAGCTGCGGGTTCCCGTCGCTGCGGCGGGTGAGCAGCAGTGCCTTGTGCCGGGGGCGCAGGAAGGCGAGCAGTTCGTCGCGGTCGACGCGGTCAGCGGTGGCGGTCTTCGGCATGCCGGGAACCTACGACGTGCCTCCGACCGTCCGCGCTCCGACGTCGGCCCGCACTCCGCACAGGATCACGTCCAGCCGATCGGTGGGACCCGGCCGGGTGTGCTGGGATCACACCATGCCCGACGAACGCCACGCCGCCCCCGCCGCCGAGACCCCCGAGGACGAGCACGGCAGGGACACCGGCGCGAGCCGGGCCACCACCGACAGCGCACAGGAGACCGGCCCCGAGACCGACGAGAACGAGGTCGGCACCACCCGGGCGCCGATCCCCGGCCCGGAAAGGGCCCGGCGCCTGCAGGCCGCGAGCCGCCGGGTGGCGATCGTCTCGGGCGAGCTGATCCTCATCGTCATCGCCCTGCTCATCGTCGGGCGGGTCATCGGCGAGCTGTGGGTGGTCCTGCTCCCCGTCGTCCTCGCGCTGCTGTTCACCACCGTGCTGTGGCCGGTCACCCGCTTCCTGCGCGACCACGCCTGGCCTGCGGCGCTGGCCTCGCTGGTCGTCCTGCTGCTCTTCCTCGGCGCGTTCGGCGGGATCATCGCCGTCATCGCGCCCCAGGTGGTCGGCCAGGTCGAGGACGTCGCCGACGGCGTGACCGAGGGCCTGGAGCAGGTGCAGGACTACCTCGCCGGCCCGCCGTTCAACATCGACGACGAGCAGATCGGCAACGCCGTCAACTCCATCATCGACTCGGTGCAGAGCAACGCGCAGAACATCGCCGGCTACGCCGTCACGACCGCGACCACGATCGGCGGCCTGCTGATCAACCTGGTGCTGGCCCTCGTGCTGACCTTCTTCTTCCTCAAGGACGGCCCGAGGTGGGTCCCGTGGCTGGCGGCGCAGACCGGCCCGCAGGCCGCCCCGCACGTCGCGGCGCTGTCGATGAAGACCTGGCGCACGCTGTCGGAGTTCATCCGCCAGCAGGCCATCGTCGGTTTCGTGGACGCCTTCTTCATCGGCGTCGGGCTGCTCGTGCTCGGCGTGCCGTTGGTGGTGCCGCTGGCCGTGCTGACCTTCTTCGGTGCGTTCATCCCGATCATCGGTGCCTTCGTCGCCGGGGGCTTCGCCGTCCTCATCGCGCTGGTCGACAGCGGCCTGACCACGGCGCTGATCGTCCTGGGGCTGATCATCGTGGTGCAGCAGATCGAGGGGAACGTGCTGCAGCCGATCCTGCAGGGCCGCGGACTGAACCTGCACGCCGCCGTGGTGATCCTGGCGGTGACCGCCGGGGCCAGCCTGGCCGGGATCATCGGGGCGTTCCTGGCGGTGCCGGTGGCCGCGCTGATCGCGGTCGCCTACCGCTACGGCCGCGACGTGCTGGACGGCAACAACCCCGAGGTCGACGACGACGGCATGCGAGGGCAGCTGACCCGCGACTCCTCCGGGACCCACCTGGTGCGTGAGCCGGCCGACTCGGCCGCCGACAGCTGACCACGCTCCCCCGGCCGGGGGACGATGGGAATGCACCGGCCGTCCGCGGGGCTGGTGACCACGTGCAGCCCGACCAGCCGTCAGGAGGACGCCCCGTGCCGCAGCGACCGGAGGACCTCGTCGAGGTGCTCCCCGAGGCCCAGCCCTTCCTCGCCCGTGAGGCAGCGGTGTCCGCGCCCGAGCAGCGCTCGGCCCTGGTGCTCGTCCACGACCTGGCCGGTGAGTTCGACGCCGCGCACGCGGGTGCGCTCACCGGAGCCCACCTGCTCGACGCGCTGCCGAACCGGCTCATCGCCCGTTTCGACGTCGACGCGCTGGTCGACTACCGGGGCCACCGGCCGCGGATGACGTTCTCCGGTGACCGGTACGTGTCGATCTCCTCCCCCGAGATCGGGCTGTACGCGCTGGAGGACGACGGCGGGACCCCCTTCCTGCTGCTGCACGGCGCCGAGCCCGACCACGCCTGGGAGCGGTTCATCGCTGCCGTGCTGCAGCTGGTCGACCGGTTGGGCGTGACCTCCGCCGTCGCGCTGCACGCCATCCCGATGCCGGTGCCGCACACCCGCCCGGTGACCGTGACCGCGCACGCGACGCGGCGGCAGCTGATCGAGTCCTATCCGCTGTACTGGGGGGAGATGCGGATCCCCGCGAGCGTCGGTGCGTTGCTGGAGCTGCGGCTCGGCGAGGCCGGCGTCGACGCACTGGGCATCGCTGCGCACGTCCCGCACTACCTGACCCAGGCCACCTACCCGGCGGCCTCGCTCACCCTGCTGGAGCACCTGACGCGGCTCACCGGCCTGCACGTGCCGGTGGAGACGCTGCGCGAGGCGGCCGAGGCGCACCGCACCGAGGTCGACGAACAGATCGCGCGCTCGAGCGAGAACACCGCGGTGGTCAACGCCCTGGAGGAGCAGTTCGACTCCTTCGCGGCCTCCCGCGAGGAGACCGGGCTGCTCGGGTTCAGTGGCGAGATGCCCACCGGCGACGAGCTCGGCGCGCAGATCGAGCGGTTCCTCGCCGAGCAGGACAACGACCGCCCCACCGACTGACGCCCCGGGTCAGCCGGCGACCACCCGGGCCACCGCCAGCAACCCGCCCACCGTCTCCCTGACGCTCAGGCCGGGAGCTTCGCCACCGTCAGCAGGACGACGGAGTCCTCGAGGGCCTCTAGGGCGTGCCGCTCGACCGGGACGGCGAGCAGCTGGCCCTTCCCGAGCTCCTGCGGGGCGGCGGTGGAGGTCAGCCGGACCCGCCCCTCCAGCACCAGCAGGGTCGCCTCGCCGGGGTTCTCGTGCTCGGCGAGCCCCGCACCCCCGCGCAGTGCGATCACGGTCTGCCGCAGCGTCGCCTCGTGGCCGCCGTGGACCGTGTGCGCCGCCCGGCCGCTGTGCGCGCCGGCCGCCGCAGCGGCCAGGTCACGGGTCATCTCCGACACGTCCTGTGGTTCGCCGTTCATGCGCGTCCTCTCCACCGTCCGGGACCTCGGACGCCGGCAGGGCCCACGCCCGGTGCGGGGACCGGGTCCGGCACCGCACCGGACCATGCCCGCTGCCTGCCGGTCGTGGCAACCCGTTCGGTCGGCGCCGGACCTCACCGCGGGTCCCGACCGGAGCCCCCACCGCCGGTGATGACCAAAGACCTGCTGCGGAACCGCGCGGCCCCCACCAGACTCGGGGTGCCCCCGCCCACCGGGACCCGGTGGCGGGAAGAGGACGACCCCGACGCAAGGAGCTCATGTTGCTGTCCGATCGATCACGTCCGGTCATCGAGGCGACCCTGCCGGTCGTCGCCGAGAACATCGAGGAGATCGCCCGGCGCTTCTACGCGCACCTGTTCGGCGCCCACCCGGAGCTGCTCGACGGGACGTTCAACCGCGGCAACCAGGCCGAGGGCACCCAGCAGGTCGCCCTGGCCGGCTCGGTCGCCGTCTTCGCCAGCGCACTCGTCCAGGACCCGGAGCAGGTCCCCGAGCACCTGCTGGCCCGGATCGCGCACAAGCACGCATCCCTGGGCATCACCCCGGCGCAGTACGACGTCGTCCACGACAACCTGTTCTGGGCGATCGTCGACGTGCTCGGTGAGGCCGTCACCCCGGAGGTGGCCGCAGCCTGGGACGAGGTCTACTGGCTGATGGCCTACGCGCTGATCAACATGGAGCGCGGCCTCTACAGCTCCCGCGGGGTGCGGCCGGAGACGGTCTGGCGCGAGTGGGAGGTCGCGGAGAAGACCGCGGAGACCGCCGACGTCGTCACCTTCCGGGTGAAGCGGATCGACGACCGGCTGGTGAAGACCTCCCTGCCCGGCCAGTACGTGTCGGTGAAGATGCTGATGCCCGACGGCGTCCACCAGCCCCGGCAGTACAGCCTGACCCGGGCCGACGACGGCGAGCACCGCCAGTTCTCGGTCAAGCGGGTGCGCGGCGGCGACAAGCCCGACGGCGAGGTCTCGAACCTGCTGTGCGACCAGGTCCAGGTCGGCGACGTGCTGACGATGTCGCTGCCGTTCGGGGACGTCGTCCTCGACGACTCCGGCCGCCCGGTGGTCTTCGCCAGCGCCGGCATCGGGATCACCCCGATGGCCGGGATGATCTCGCACCTGACCACCGCCGGGTCACGGCTGCCGATCACCCTGCTGCACGCCGATCTCGACGAGAGCTCCTTCGCCCTCCGCGAGCAGGTCAGCGCCGATGTCCAGCAGCTGCCCAACGCGTCCATGCACGTCTGGTACGAGCAGGGTGCGGACAGCTCGCTGCCCGTCACCGGCGTGCACGCCGGGATGATGGACCTCGACGCCCTCGACCTGCCGGAGGGCGCCGCGTACTACCTGTGCGGTGCGCTGCCGTTCATGCGGGCCGTGCGCAGCGCGCTCATCGACCGCGGCGTGCCGGGCCGGGACATCCAGTACGAGGTGTTCGGCCCCGACCTGTGGCAGGCCGACCTGGCCGCCGAGCCGACGCCGGACGCCACCGCCCACCCGGTCGCCGCGCAGGCCTGACCAGCCCCGGCACAGCACTGCGGGCCGCGTCCGGGAACTCCCGGACGCGGCCCGCAGGTGGTGCGGTGGGGCGGTCAGCCCCGGTGGGTCATCGAGCCCAGGTCACGTCGCCAGGACGACGTGCTCGTTGGGCACGCAGTGCGTCATCGTCAGATCCGAGACGTCGCGCGGGCCGTTCTTGCCCAGGTTGGCCGCACGCTGCAGCTCCGCCTCGGTGAGCGTCTGGGTCTGCAGCGGCGGCATCCCCCGGACGTCGTCCGCGCTGATGCCCAGGCCCTCGCCGACCCGCTGGCCCAGCTCGTCCTCGACCATGAACAGGTGCCACATCATCCGCTCCTGGATCGGCCGGTCGCACTGCGACAGGTTGGCGATCAGGTTGGCGACGAGGTCGTCCTGCTCCCACTGCTCGGACAGCAGGTAGCGCTGGCCGGCCTGGGTGTAGTCGTCGGTGCGCTCGATCCGCTTGCGGGTCAGCCGGCCGGTGATCTCCGGGCCCTGCTCGTCGTGCGCGGGGGCCTGGCCCTCACGCAGGCCGCCCAGGATCGACGGCTCGTAGTTGACGTGCGGGTTCTGCCCCGGACCCAGGTCCACGCCGTAGGCCATCGCCCCGTCGCGCTGGTTGGTGGCGACCTTCGCGCCCTTGGGCTGGTTCACCGGCAGCTGCAGGTAGTTCGGGCCCACCCGGTAGCGCTGGGTGTCGGAGTAGGAGAACGTCCGGCCGACCAGCATCTTGTCGTCGGAGAAGTCCAGCCCGTCGACGAGCACCCCGGTGCCGAAGGCGATCTGCTCGCTCTCGGTGAAGAAGTCCTGCGGCGTGCGGTTCAGCGTCAGGGTGCCGACCTTGCGCAGCGGGAACTCGTTCTCCGGCCACACCTTGGTGTCGTCCAGCGGGTCGAAGTCCAGCTCCGGGTGGTCGTGGTCGTCCATCAGCTGGACGTGCAGGTCCCAGGACGGGAACTCGCCGCGCTCGATGGCCTCGTAGAGGTCCTTCGTGTGCACGCCGAGCTCACGACCCTGCGCGACCGCGGCGTCGGCCTCGGTCCAGGACTTGACGCCCTGCTTGGGCAGCCAGTGGTACTTGACCAGCGTGGTCTCACCGGCGGCGTTGACCCACTTGTAGGTGTTCACGCCGAAGCCCTGCATGGTGCGGTAGCTCGCCGGCAGGCCGCGGGGGCTCAGGACCAGCGTCATCATGTGCAGCGCCTCGGGCGACTGCGACCAGAAGTCGAAGACCCGGTTGGCGACCTGGCGCTCGAAGGTGACCGGGTCGGGCTTCTGCGAGTGGATGAAGTCGGGGAACTTGATGGCGTCCCGGATGAAGAAGACACCCAGGTTGTTGCCGACGAGGTCCCAGTTGCCGTCCTCGGTGTAGAACTTCACCGCGAAGCCGCGCGGGTCGCGGGCCGCCTCCGAGGAGTCCCGGCCACCGGCGACGGTGGAGAAGCGCAGCGCGACCTCGGTCTCCTTGCCCTTCTCCTGGAAGAGCTTGGCCCGGGTGTACCTGCTGATCGGCTCGTCGCCGACGGTGCCGTCGGCCACGAAGACGCCGAAGGCGGTGGCACCACGGGCGTGCACGACGCGCTCCGGGATGCGCTCCCGGTCGAAGTGGCTGATCTTCTCCAGGAACTGGTAGTTCTCCAGCGTGGCCGGGCCACGCGAGCCCACCGTGCGCTGGTTCTGGTTGTCGTAGACCGGGTGTCCCTGACGGTTGGTCAGGACGGCCCGGTCTGCCTCAGTGGCCGCAGGGCCCTGCGATGCGACGTCGGTCATGCGCTCACTCCTTCTTCGATGGCACTGCTCGTTCCGTACCCGTTCGTTCCGCGTGACACCTGGCAGTCCGCGCAGAGTCCCCAGAAGACGACCTCGGCCTCGTCCACGGCGAAGCCCGCCGCGTCCGAGGGCGCCAGGCAGGGCGCCTGGCCCACGACGCAGTCGACGTCGGCGATCAGGCCACACCCCCGGCAGACCAGGTGGTGGTGGTTGTCGCCGACCCGCAGCTCGTACAGCGCCGGCCCACCGGCCGGCTCGATGCGGCGGGCGAGCCCGCTCCCCACCAGGGCCTTGAGCACCCCGTAGACCGCCTGGGGCGAGATCGAGGGGTGGACCGTGCGCGCGGCGGTGGCGATGGTCTCGGCGTCGACGTGCGGGTGCTCGGCGAGTACCCCGAGCACGGACAGTCGCGGCCGCGTGACACGCAGCCCCGCCGTCCGCAGCTGCTCTGCCCAGGTCGTCTCCATCAGCAACCAGTCAACCCCGCTTCCTTGACCAGGTCAAGAAAACAGACCCGTGCCCCCGCTCACGGGCAGGCTCGCGGCGGGGCCGCCCGGTGCTACGCGAAGACGATCGTGCGGTCGCCCTCGACGACGACGCGGTCCTCCACGTGCCAGGTGACCGCCTGGGCCAGCACCTGGCGCTCCACGTAGCGACCGATCCGGCGCATGTCCTCGACCGTGGCGCGGTGGTCGACCCGGGCCACCTCCTGCTCGATGATCGGGCCGGCGTCCAGCTCCGCGGTCACGTAGTGCGCGGTCGCCCCGATCAGCTTCACGCCGCGGTCGTGGGCGGCCCGGTACGGGTTCGCGCCGACGAAGGCCGGCAGGAAGCTGTGGTGGATGTTGATCAGCCGCTCCGGGAAGCGGCTGCAGAAGTCGGCCGAGACGATCTGCATGTACCGGGCCAGCACGACCAGGTCGACGTCCCCGATCAGCTCCAGGGCGCGGGCCTCGGCGGCGTCCTTGGTGTCGGGGGTGACCGGCACGTGGTGGAACGGCACCCCGTGGGCCCGGGCCACCGGCTCCAGGTCGGGGTGGTTGGAGACGACGGCGGCGATCTCGGCCCGCAGGTCACCGGCGTCGACCCGGTAGAGCAGCTCCTGCAGCACGTGGTCGGCCTTGGAGACGAAGACCGCCAGTCGCGGGGTGTGCGCGGCCTCGGTCAGCCGCCAGGTGAACTGCCACTCCCCCGCCAGGTCGGCGAGGGCCGCCTCCAGCTCGGTGCGGCGGGTCGCCAGGTCGGCGAGGACGAACTCCAGCCGCAGGGTGAACGTGCCGCCCTGCGGGTCCGAGGAGTGCTGCTGGGACTCGGTGATGTTGGCGCCGGCCTCGGCCATCAGCCCGGAGAGCACCGCGACGATGCCCGGCCGGTCGGGGCAGCGGACGACCAGCCGCCCGAGGTCGGTGGTGTGGGGCTCCTGTGGCGCTGGCATGCGCCAGATGATCTCAACGTCCACGCGCCGCACCGCTGGGTGGGTCGGTCAGGGCAGGACGGCGCGGGTGCGGGCGGCGACGTCGAACAGGTCGCCGTGCTCGGCGACCCGGGCCAGGACGTCGTCGGTCCGGAAGCGGACCGACTCCGGGTCACCGCCCTCGCGCACCGCGTCGACCTCGGCCCAGCGCAGCGGGGTGGAGACCGTGGCCAACGGCCGGGCCCGCAGCGAGTAGGGCGCGACCGTCGTCTTCGCGGTGTTGTTCTGACTCCAGTCGACCAGCACCTTCCCGGGCCGCAGCGCCTTCTCCATCCGCCAGACGACCTCCTCGGGCGTCTGGCGGCTGAGCTCCTGGGCCAGGGCCTTGGCGTACCGGCTGGGGTGCTCCTTGTCGGCGCACTCGATCGGGGCGTAGACCTGCATGCCCTTGGAACCCGAGGTCTTGACCACCGGGTCCAGCCCGTCGGCGACGAGCCGCTCCCGCAGCCGGTGGGCCACCTGCGCGCACTCCACCACCCCGGTGCCCGGGCCGGGGTCCAGGTCGAGCACCAGCAGGTCGGGCAGCTGCGCCACGCCGGCGTCGTCGACGCGCCACTGCGGCACGTGCACCTCCAGCGCGGCCAGGTTGGCCGACCACGCCAGGTCGGGGACTGCGGAGAGCAGCACCATGTCCAGCGTCTCCCGTCCGCGGGACGAGCCGGGCGAGGGCACCGTCACCGAGCGGACCCACTCGGGGGCGTGCCGGGCGCTGTTCTTCTCGAAGAACGCCGTGCCCTCGACGCCGGACGGCCAGCGGGTGAAGGTGACCGGTCGGTGCGCCACGTGCGGGAGCAGCACCGGCGCGATCCGCACGTAGTAGTCGATGACCTGGGCCTTGGTGAACCCCACCTCCGGGAACAGCACCTTCTCCAGGTTGGAGACCTCCAGCTGGCGGCCCTCGATCTGCACCCGCTGCCGGCTCACCCGGGCTCCACCACGACGTCGGCCGGGGCCAGGTCCTCGCGCAGCCCGCGCCAGGCCGGGTGCCGCAGCTTGCCCTCACGGGTCCACTCGGTGAACACGACCTCGCCGACCAGCGCCGGCTCGACCCAGTGCGCGTCCCGGGTCACCTCGCGCGGCAACGCCCCGTCGAAGGGGGCGGACACCCGTGGGGTGAGCAGCGGCTCGAGGTCGGCCAGCGCCTTCGCGGTGAAGCCGGTGCCCACGTGCCCGGCGAAGACCAGCCGGCCCTCCTCGTCGTGCACCCCGAGCAGCAGGGAGCCGATGCCGCCGGCCCGCCGCCCTGCCCCGGGGCGCCAGCCGCCGACGACGACCGACTGGGTGCGGAGGTTCTTGGCCTTGCGCCAGTCCGGTCCGCGACCACCGGGCCGGTAGACGGAGTCCAGCCGCTTGGCGACGACGCCCTCCAGCCCGTTCTCCCGGCTGGCCGCCTGCACCTGCCGCCCCACGCCGGCGGTGTCACCGCGGAACCAGGGAGTGGTCACCCAGCGGCCACCGGTCAGGCCGAGCGCGTCCAGCCGGGCCCGCCGCTCGGTGTAGGGCAGGCCGAGCAGCGCCTCCCCGTCCCAGGCCAGCAGGTCGAAGACCAGGTAGCTGACCGGGGCGGCCGCCGCCAGCCGGGTCACCTCGGGCCCGCTGCGGTGCATCCGGCCCTGCAGCAGCCCGAAGTCCGGCCGACCCTGCGCGTCCATCGCCACGACCTCGCCGTCGAGCACGGCGTCGTGCGCCGCGAGCACCGCCGGCAGCGCCCCGAGCTCGGGGTAGGTCGCCGTCACGTCGTTGCCGCTGCGCGCCCGCAGCCGCAGCCGCCCGCCGCGCGCGTGTGCCAGCGCCCGGACGCCGTCCCACTTGAACTCGTAGCCCCAGCGCAGGTCGTCGTCGCGAGGCAGCTCGCCGATCGCGGCGAGCATCGGGGGGAGGTCCTCGGGCACCCCGTCGGCCACCGGGCCAGCGGTCACCGGGTCGGGGTCCAGCCTGCGCAGGGCCCAGCTGCCGTCGGGCAGCCGGAACAGCACGTACCGGCCGGTCAGCCGCTGCCCGTCGAACGCCACGGTGACGTGGTCGTCGGTCCAGGTCTCGGTGGCGTAGCGGCCGGCGTCCCAGATGGTCGAGATCCCGCCGCCGTACTCGCCGGCGGCGATGGTGCCGGAGAAGGACGCGTACTCCAGCGGGTGGTCCTCGGTCGGGACGGCGAGCCGGTTCACGCCCGGCTCGGTCGGCGGGCCCTTCGGCACCGCCCAGCTCTTCAGCACGCCCCCACGTTCCAGCCGCAGGTCCCAGTGCACGCGCTCGCCCGTGCGGCCGCGCGGCGTGCGGTGCTCGTGGACGACGAAGGTGTCGTCGTCGCCCACCGGCAACGGCTGCCCGGCCGGCGGGACCGGCTCGGCCGTGCGGGTCGGGTCGCGCTTGGCCCGGTAGGAGGCCAGCGGATCGGCGGCGGCCACCGCGGGTCAGGCGGTCTTGCGGGGGCGGGTCGCGCGCTTGGCCGGCTTGGCCGGCGCGTCGTCCTCTGCCGCGGCGGCCTTCTTCGGCGCCGCCTTCCGGGCCGGGGCCTTCTTCGCCGGGGCCTTCTCCCCGGCGGCCGCCTTCTTCGCCGGTGCCTTGCGCGCCGTCGTCTTCCTCGCCGGGGCCTGGTCGTCCGCGTCGTCCCCGTTGCTGTCGTCCGACCCGGCTGCGGGGGTGCTGCCGCCGGCGCGTTCGACGCTGCGCCGCAGCGCGCTCATCAGGTCGACCACCGCGCCGCCGCCGTCGTCGGCGGTCTCGGGCGCGGGCTGGACCTCACCGCCGGACTGCTTGGCCTCCAGCAGCGCGGTCATCGCCTCGCGGTAGTCGTCGGTGAACTGGGTGGCGTCGAAGTCCCCGGCCATCGTGGAGATCAGCGACTCGGCCATCGCCAGCTCCTGCGGCCGGACCGGCACCTCCTCGTCGAGGAAGGTGAAGGCGGGCCGGCGGATCTCGTCGGGCCAGCGCATGGTGTGCAGCACCAGCACGCCCTCGCGGACCCGCAGCGCGGCCAGCGACTCCCGCTGCCGGATGGCGATCTTGGTGATCGCCACCTGGCCGGCGTTCTCCAGTGCGGTGCGCAGCAGCACGTAGGGGCGGGTCGCGACGCCGTCGGGCTCCAGGTAGTACGTCTTCTCGAAGTGGATCGGGTCGATCTGCTCCTGGTCGACGAACTGGAGCACCTCGATCTCGTGCGTGGTGCCCAGCGGGAGCTGGTCGAAGTCCTCGTCGGTCAGCACGACCAGCTGGCCGTCGGGCAGCTCGTAGCCCTTGGCGATGTCGCCGTACTCCAGCTCCTCGCCGTCGACCGAGCAGACCCGCCGGTACTTGACCCGGCCGCCGTCGGCCTTGTGCACCTGGTGGAACCGGATGTCGTGGTCCTCGGTGGCCGAGTACAGCTTGACCGCGATGCTGACCAGACCGAAGGAGACCGCGCCGCGCCAGATCGACCGCATGACCGCCTCCTGTCCGCGGGGTCCGGTGACGCCCGCCGCCTCGACAAGATCACAGGATAGGTGCCCGGATGCCTGCGCGGCAGCCCGAGACGGTCACGCACCGCAGCGCCTCACCCGGTCGGGGAACCCGGCCACGACGTCACGCCGCGGATCACCGACGGACGGCGGCCACGCAGCGTGACGCCTGACCCGGGGTCAGACCTCCTGGCCGGTGATGCTCCCGGCGTCCTCGTCCTCGCCGGGACGCAGCCCGCCGTTCTGGATGGCGTCGTAGACGAACTGCAGGACGTCGGAGCCGGCCACCATCGTCATGGTCAGGGCCGCCAGCCGGGTCGCCCGCGGTGCGGTGACGTAGCTGAGCACGAAACCGGTGCCGACCCACTGGGCCATGCAGAACGGGCAGGTCAGCAGCTCCCCCACCGCGTGCTTGACGCCCCCGTGCTCGCGCACCTCCTCGGCGACCTCGGCCTCGCCCGACGTCCCCTGGTAGCTGACGAACGGCGCGCGCACCGGGGCGGTGACCGGGTCCTTGGCGATCCGCCGGGCCAGCCGGAAGGTGCCGACGGTCAACAGGACGGCGTCCCCCAGGGGGATCCGGCTGGGCAGCTCGCGCCCCGACACCCGGATCGCCGTCGCCGCCGCGCCCACCAGGCCCATGTAGACGCTCATCGCACCCAGGTCCGCGGCCAGCGGCCGGGCCTCTCCCTGCGTGTACTCCTCCTGCTGGGTGCGGGCCCAGCGGCGGACCGGTCGCCCGATCCGCTGCACCTCGTCTGTGATCGCCATGCCGCGCCGGTACCCGCACCCCCCGGTGCCATGCGGCGGGGGGATCGGGATCACGCATGCCCGGCAGGGCCTCGGGTAGGGGCCGACCACGACGCCGGTCACCCGACCGGCTCCCCCGTCCCCCGGACGGACGAGCGCGCCCGCCCCTGCGGCGCGCAGAACGGAGGCACTCCCATGACCGACCCGGACCGCGCCGCCCGCGACTCAGCACTCAACGACGCCGAGTTCCCCGACGACGAGCGTGGGCTCACCGGCACGGCGGACGGCCCCCGCGGCGATGTCGGCCCCGAGGGTCAGACCGCTCGCGACGTCTTCCCCGAGGACAACGGCATCCCCGAGGTCTCCCAGGACGACAGCCCGACCATGGCCCGCGCCGAGGACCCGGAGTTCGCACCCGAGCCCGGCGACCGCCAGCACCAGGCCGTCGACTTCGGGACGACGGCACGCGAGGAGTCCGAGGGCGAGCCGCTGAGCGGCCGGCTGGAGCGGGAGGTCCCGGACGACGCACCCGACGTGCGCCCCGCCGAGGACCCGGACCGGGCCGTCGCCCAGCTCGACCAGGACGAGGACACCGACCGGCTCAGCGACTCCGGGACCAACCGCACCGGCGACGACGTCGAGGCGTTCGCCGACGCGCCGGTCGGTGGCGAGGGCCCCGAGGAGAGCGCGGTCCACGTCGTCGAGGGCACCTGAGCCCTTCCGTCGCCCGCGACCGGCCGGGCCTGGCCGGCCCGCGAGCGGTTGAGCACTGGATTGGTGCCGCGATCATGACGCGGCTAGGTTGGGCGCCACGGTTGAGCAGCCAGCCGTGGCCTGCCCGAGAGCTCCTCGGGGGGCGTTCACGAACCTCGGTGTCCCGGGCCGCGTCTGGACCGGACGGTGTACCGCGTACATTGTCCGGGCATCCGCGTGCCCGCCAGGCATCGCCGCTGAGAGGAGCTGCAGTCCGTGACCTCATCCGACTCACCCGCCGAGGGCTCGCGCGACGTGTCAGCCCCGGCTGACTCGAACGACGCGCCCTTCGACGACGTGATCACGCTGTCGACGTCCACCGACGACGACGGCACGGTCACCGTGACGGTCGTCGGCGAGGTCGACACCTTCACCGCACCCGTCCTGCGGGCGTCCCTGGACACCCAGCTCGAGCAGCAGCCGACCGCACTGGTCATCGACCTGTGCGGTGTCCAGTTCCTCGGCTCGGCCGGTCTGGCCGTGCTCGTGGAGACCCAGAAGTCGGCGCGCTCCCGCGACGTCGGCCTGCGACTGGTGGCCAACACCCGCGCCGTGACCCGGCCGCTCGAGGTCACCGGCCTCATCGACCTGTTCACGATCGCCGAGAAGGCCTGACCTCAGGGCCTCGCCCGGTACGACGACGGCGCTCCACCTCCGGGGTGGGGCGCCGTCGTCGTGTCCGGGGTCGTTCCTCAGGCGCTGAGCAGCTGGCAGACCGCCGCCTCGATCTTCCGCTGCGCGGTCCGGTCGTCCGGGGCCTGCGCGGCGTCCGACAGTGCCTCGGCGACCGTCTCGCCGTGCTCGTAGCGGTCGACCACGCGAGGGTCGACGTAGCTGTTCTTGCAGACCGTCGGAGTGTTGCCCAACTGCTCGGAGACCTTGACGTAGGCCTCGCGTACCGCCCGCTTGCGCGCCGTCCGGCTGTTCGGCGTGGGTGTCTCGGCCAGTGTGGCGGCCATCATCACCGTCGCGGTCCAGGTGCGGAAGTCCTTGGCGGTGATCTCGGCCCCGCTGACCTCCTTGAGGAAGGCGTTCACCTCGTCGCTGGTCACGTCGTGCCAGCTCCCGTCCGCCAACCGGTAGCCCAGGAGCTCCTCGCCCTCGTCCGCCGGCCGGTCCAGCAGCTGCCGGACGACGGTCGCGGTCGGCCGGTCGAGCAGCTCGACCTCCCGGTCGATGCCGCCCTTGGCGGTGTAGTGGAAGAAGACCCGCTCCCCGCGCACCTCGACGTGCTCGCGGCGCAGCGTGGCCAGTCCGTAGGTGCCGTTGTCCTCCGCGTACTGCTCGCTGCCCACCCGGAAGGCGCCGAGGTCCAGCAGCCGGACGGCGCAGGCCAGCACCCGCTCGCGGTTGAGCCCGCGGGTGCGCAGCGCGGTCGCCACCTCGTCCCGGACGTCGGGCAGCTGGTGGGAGATCTCCAGCACCCGCTCGTGCTTGGCGGCGTCCCGCTTGACCCGCCACTCCTCGTGGTAGCGGTACTGCCGTCGCCCGGCGGCGTCGGTGCCGACGGCCTGGATGTGACCGTTGGGCCACGGACAGATCCAGACGTCCTTCCAGGCCGGGGGGATCGCCAGCGCCCGCAACCGGTCCAGCCGGTCGTCCCTGATCGGGACACCGGCCTCGTCGAGGTAGGAGAAGCCCTTCCCGGCGCGTCGCCGGGTCCAGCCCGGGGCGTGCACGTCACTGCGCCGGAGTCTCACGCCGAAGGGATGTGCACCACCGGGTGCGCTCAAACACGACCGGTCACCACCTCCCACCGCGGCCCGCCCCCGATCGGCGAACCGGGTTTGACAGCGCGCCCCAACGGGCAACGCAGCCAGGCGGTCGGTCTACCGTCAAGGGAGCCGGGTTCGGCCCGGGCACCCGTCGCGGAGCGGCCGTTCGTCGCTCGCGCTCCGTCCTGGAGCCGCGGGCGGGTGCGCGAAGATGGACAGCCGCGCTCCCGTCCGGGAGCGCGGGGACGACGAAGGAGCGAACGACGCATGGTCGACACGACGGGCGCCGCCACCGGCGAGCGGCGCACCGAGCGGCTGGAGCTGCGGGTCCCCACCTCGCCCACCCAGCTGCCCGCGGTGCGGGCGATGACCGGTGACCTGGCGATGCGGATGGACTTCGACCTCGATGCGGTGGAGGACCTCCGCCTCGCCGTCGACGAGGCCTGCGCCACGCTGTCCTCCGTCGCCCTCGGCGACGCACCGCTGACGGTCGTGTTCGAGGCGGCCCGCGACGGCCTGCGGATCGATGCCTGGGTGCCCACGGCTCCCGGCGTGGACGTGCCGCGGGACGGTTTCGGCTGGGCGGTGCTGCACACGCTGGTCGACACGGTCGAGGCCGGACCGAGCAACCAGTCGGTCGTGGTTGCCGGCAACGGCCAGGCCACGCCGGTCGCCTGCATCAGCCTGGTCAAGCAGCTGCGGCGCTACAGCGCGATCGACGCCCTGACCGAGCAGTCCGACCCCGACGTGTCGGTCGCACGGTGACCCGGTCGGCTGCTCCGGACTCCCCGGCTGCCGACGACGCCGTCCTCGGCCCGGGCGAGCCCACCGGGTCCCCGAACCCGGCCACCGAGACCCCTGCGGGCGCCGGCGCTGCCCCGGAGACCGAGATGACGACGGAACCCACGGAGACGACCCCGGCGGACTCCTCCGCCGACACCCCCGCGGTCGCCCCGGAGGCGGCCGCCGAGCCGGTGCCGATGTCGGACAACCGGAAGCGGGCTGAACGCACCGCGCCGCTGTTCGCCGAGCTCGCGACCCTGGACAAGGGCGACCCTCGCCGGGAGCGGCTGCGGGAGATCCTGGTCGAGGAGCACCTGCCGCTGGTCCGGCACTTCGCCCGCCGGTTCAGCAACCGCGGCGAGCCGTTCGACGACCTGCTCCAGGTCGGCACCCTCGGCCTCATCGCGGCGATCGACCGGTTCGACCCGGGTCGCGGGGTGGAGTTCCTCTCCTTCGCCGTGCCGACGATCACCGGGGAGATCAAGCGGCACTTCCGCGACCAGGGCTGGTCGGTGCGGGTGCCGCGGCGACTGCAGGAGCTGCACCTCTCGCTGAACGCGGCGGTCAGTGAGCTGTCCCAGAAGAACGGGCACGCACCCACGCCGTCCGAGCTCGCCGAGCACCTCGGCATCCCCCGGGCGGAGGTCCTCGAGGGCCTCGCGGTGGCCAACGCCTACCGCAGCAGCTCGTTGGACGAGCGCCTCTCCGGTGAGGAGGACTCCCCCACCCTGGCGGCGACGCTCGGCGAGGAGGACGCCGCCCTGGAGGGCGTGGAGTACCGCGAGTCGCTGCAGCCGCTGCTGGCCACCATCCCGCCGCGTGAGCGCCGCATCCTGATCCTGCGGTTCTTCGGCAACATGACCCAGTCGCAGATCGCCGCGGACATCGGCATCTCCCAGATGCACGTGTCCCGGCTGCTCAGCCAGACCCTGGCCAAGCTCCGCGAGGGCCTGCTCAAGGACTAGGGCCCTGGACGACACCGGCCGGCACCCCCACGGGGTGCCGGCCGGTGTGCTGTCCGGTGCGACTCAGCGCTGCTGGTCGCCGGGCGGTCCGTCCATCGGCGGTTCCAGCTCCGCCGGGCGGTTGCGCGGGTCGGCGGCCGGGCCGCTCTCCTGCACGTCCTGCTTGACCTGGGACAGCGGCGGTGGCTTGGGGATCTGCGGCGCCGTCTCCCCGGCCTGGTCGGCGATGCTGGACAGCGAGATCTTCGCCTCGGGCTGCTCGGCGGCCGGCGGCAGGTTCGAGTCGAACCAGTTGCTGGTGTCCAGCGAGGACGCCGGCGGCTGGGTCGCACCGGCGGCCTGTCCGCCGGAGGGTGCGTCGACGTCCAGCCAGCTGCGCTGCCCCTCGCCGTCGTCCCCGCCGCCCAGCTTGGACAGCCCCTCCAGCGCCTTGCTGAACTCGCTGGGCACGATCCACATCTTGTTGGCGTCGCCCTGGGCGATCTTCGGCAGCGTCTGCAGGTACTGGTAGGCCAGCAGCCCCTGGTCGGGCTTGCCGTCGTGGATGGCCTGGAACACCGTCTCGATGCTCTTCGCCTGACCCTGCGCCTGCAGGAAGAGCGCGGCGCGCTCACCCTCGGCGCGCAGGATCCGGCTCTGCCGCTCGGCCTCGGCGTCCAGGATCGCGGCCTGCTTCTTGCCCTCGGCGGAGAGGATCGAGGCGGCCTTCTGGCCCTCGGCGGTGGTGATCGCCGACTGCCGCTGACCCTCGGCGGTGAGGATGACCGCGCGCTTGTCGCGGTCGGCCCGCATCTGCTTCTCCATCGAGTCCTGGATGGACGGCGGCGGGTCGATCGCCTTGATCTCGACCCGGGCCACCCGCAGGCCCCACGGGCCGGTCGTGCCGTCGAGCACGGTGCGCAGCTGGGAGTTGATGCCGTCCCGGCCGGTCAGCGCGCCCTCCAGGTTCAGCCCACCGACGACGTTGCGCAGCGTCGTGGTGGTCAGCTGCTCCATGCCGGTGATGTAGTTCGCGATCCCGTAGACCGCCAGGCGCGGGTCGGTGACCTGGAAGTAGACGACGGTGTCGATGCCGACCTGCAGGTTGTCGGCGGTGATCACCGGCTGCGGCGGGAAGGAGATGACCTGCTCGCGCAGGTCGATCGTCGCGCGCACCCGGTCGACGAACGGCACGAGCAGCGCCAGACCGGGCGAGAGGGTGCGGCTGTACCGGCCCAGGCGCTCGACCACCTTCGCCTGCGCCTGGGGGACGATCGTCACGCTCTTGGCCAGGATGAAGGCCACGAGCACGGCGATCACGATCAGAGCGATCAGGGCGGGTTCCACGAGGGCGGTGCTCCGTTCCTAGGAGTGGTGCGGCGAACCGATCCTCCCCCGTCCGGCTTCCCTCTGGCACCCCTGGGGCCCCGGGTCACCCGATCGCGGGCTCAGAGGTGGCTGACGTAGGCGATCGGGCCCTCGATCTGCACGATGCGGACCTCGGCGCCGACCTCGTAGGCCTCGTCGTCGAGCAGGGTCCGGGCGGTCCACTCGTCGTCGCCGAGGCGGATGCGCCCCTCGGTGTTGTCCACACGCCGGCTGACCACGGCCTCGCGGCCGACGTAGGTCGCGACGCCGTCGATCTGCTCGGGGGTGCGGTCGACCAGATGCCGCTTGGCGACCGGCCGGACGAACACGAGCAGCCCGGCCGAGACGACGATGAACGCGACCAGCTGGAGCCACACCGCTCCGCCCAGCAGTGCGACGGCCACCCCGCCCAGTGCGCCACCGGCGAACATCAGCAGGACCAGGTCGAGGCTGGCGACCTCACCGGCCGCGAACAGGCCTGAGGCGATCAACCAGAGCAACCAGGCGGGCACACTCCGAGTCTGGCACGACGAGGCGCCATCCCGCCGCCGTCCCACGCGCGGCGGCGGCACCGGGATGACCGGTCTGTGCCGCACGGTGGCGGAACCGTCGTAGCCTCGTTCACCGTGCACGACATCGCCGCCGGCCGGTTCGCCGTCTGGGCCACCGCCTGGCTCACCGGCCGCAGTTCCTACGACGAGGCGCTCGACGTCCTGCTGGGCGAGACCGCCCACCGGGTCGTCGGGCTGCCCGGCACCGACGAGGCGGTACCGCTGGGCTGGGCGCTGAGCGCGCTGCGCGGGCTGGGTGAGCAACGGCTGCGGCTGGTGCTGCCGGTCCCCGGCGACACCCGCGGCCTGCCCGCGGTGCCGGACCTGGTCGCGCTCGGCCTGGAGTCCGGGCAGGCCGCCGTGGGCTCCCGGCTCGCCCTGGTCCCGGAGGCGCTGGGGCCCGAGGCCGTCTCCTGGACAGCGGTCCCTCTCGACGGTGCCCCGCCCCTGGCGCCGCCGGTGGAGGGCAACCTGCGGGCGGTCTCCGGCGCGCTGGACCTCACCGTCGGCGATGCGGCCCGCACGCTCGCCTCGCTGGACCTGGCGCGCTGGAACCCCGAGGTCCCCGGCCTGCTGGCCGGGCTGGCCCGCACGGTCCACGCCCCGGGTCTGCCGGCCGACCACGACCCGGTGGCGCTGTCGGTGCTGGGCCGGGCGCAGCGGTTGGCGCAGGTGCTGGACCTGGCGATGGCCGACGCACCGGGGGCCGCGGTCACCCACGCCCAGGCAGCGGCCCGCGACGAGGCGCTGCGTCCGCTGGCCACCGCCGTCCGCGAGGCGACGGTGGCGGCCTACAACTGGGTCCCGAGGAGCTGAGCTGCGGCGCTCTCGCGCCGTTCCACCCGCTCTGACGCCGCTGCAAGGGCGGCAGAGCGGGTGGGGGTGCGCGAGAGCGGGCTCAGGCCGCCGGGCGGGTGGGGCGCTGCACGAAGCAGCAGCTGGCCGGGCAGTTGGTGCCCAGCCGGGGCTCCCCGCCGGACCGTCGCTCGGCCAGCAGCTCCCGCAGCGACGCCACGAACGCCGGGTGAGTGCCCGCGGTCGCCGCCCGGGCGAAGGTCAGGCCCAGCTCGCCGGCGGTCTCCTCGGCCTCGTTGTCCAGGTCCCAGATGACCTCGAGGTGGTCGGAGATGAAGCCGACCGGGAAGAGGACGACGGCGGTCTCCCCCGACTCGGCCAGCGCCCGCAGGTGGTCGTTCACGTCCGGCTCCAGCCACGGCACCGACGGCGGCCCGCTGCGGCTCTGCCACACCAGGTCGAAGCCCCGCCCCGGTGCCGCCGCCTCGACGACCAGCTCGGCGGCCCGCTGCAGCTCGGCTTCGTAGGCCCCGCCGTCCGGCCCGGCCACCGCGGCCATCGCGTCCGGGATGCTGTGCGCGGTCGCCACCAGCCGGGCGGTACCGCGGACCTCCTCGGGCAGCGAGGCGATCGCGGCGGCCAGCGCCTCGGCGTTGGCCTGGACGAAGCCCGGCGCGTCGAAGTAGTGCGGCAGCTTCTCGGCGGTGGGGCCGGTCGGCGCGGTGGGGTCGAGCTCCAGCGCGACGCGAGCCCGGGCGACGTCCTCGTGGTACTGCCGGCAGCCGGAGAACGAGGCGTAGGCCGAGGTGGCGAGCACGTAGGCGTGCTCGATGCCGTCGGTGGCCATCTGCCGCCAGGCGTCCTCGACGTAGGGCGCCCAGTTGCGGTTGCCCCAGTACACCGGCAGGTCGATGCCCGCGCCGGCGAGCTCGGCCTCCAGCGCGGCGACCAGCGCCTTGTTCTGGTCGTTGATCGGGCTCACGCCGCCGAAGTGGTGGTAGTGCTCGGCGACGGCCTCCAGCCGCTCGGGCGGGATGCCCCGGCCGCGGGTGACGTTGAGCAGGAACGGCATCACGTCGTCGTGGCCCTCGGGGCCACCGAAGCCGAGCACCAGCAGCGCCTCGCGGCGCCCGGCCGGGGCCGGCTCGGCCGAGGGGGCCACGCCGCCGTTGTTGCGCACGGCCAGCGACGGTTCCTGGTCGGGCTCCTGGCCGGGAGGGGTGAGGGAGGCACCTGCCGGGAGGGGGTGCCGGGGGCTTGCGAGGTCGGTCACGAGACCGTCATACCCCCACGGCGTGGAACCCGCCGTCGACGTGCACGATCTCACCCGTCGTGGCCGGGAACCAGTCCGAGAGCAGCGCCGTGACGGCCTTGCCGGCCGGCTCGGTGTCGGTGACCGACCAGCCCAGCGGCGCGCGACCCTCCCAGGCCTCCTCGAACTGGGCGCTGCCCGGGATCGACTTCATCGCCATGGTGCGCAGCGGGCCGGCGGCGACCAGGTTGACCCGGACGCCCTCGGGGCCCAGCTCACGGGCCAGGTAGCGGGAGGTCGACTCCAGGGCCGCCTTGGCCGCGCCCATCCAGCCGTAGACCGGCCACGCGACGGTGGCGTCGAAGGTCAGGCCGACCACCGAGGCGGTGTCGCCGAACAGCGGGCGGCAGGCCTGGGTGAGCGAGGCCAACGACCAGGACGAGACCTGGAACGCCGTCGCCGCGTGCTCCCACGCCACCTCCGGGAAGCCGTCGCCCATCGCCTCCTGTGGCGCGAAGCCGATGGAGTGGACGACGCCGTCCAGACCGTCGACGTGCTCGCGCAGCCGGTCGGCCAGCGTGGCCAGGTGCTCGGTGTCCGTCACGTCCAGCTCGACCACCGCCGCCTCCTGCGGCAGCCGCTTGGCGATCCGCTGGCACAGCGACAGCGCCCGGCCGAAGTTGGACAGGACGACGGTGGCGCCCTGCTCCTGCGCGAGGCGCGCGACCGAGAACGCGATCGACTGCTCGGTCAGCACGCCGGCGACCAGGATCTTCTTGCCGTCCAGAATGCCCATCAGTGCCCCATCCCCAGTCCACCGTCGACCGGGACGACCGCCCCGGTGATGTACCCCGCCTGCTCGCCCGCCAGGAAGCGGACGACGCCAGCGATCTCGTCTGCCTCGGCGAGCCGCCCCAGCGGCACCTGCCCGAGGATCTCCTGCTGCCGCTTCTCGGGGAGCTCCGCGGTCATGTCGGTCGACACGAACCCCGGCGCCACCACGTTGGCGGTGATGTTGCGCCCGCCCAGTTCACGGGCGATCGAGCGGGCCAGCCCGACCAGGCCGGACTTGCTCGCCGCGTAGTTGACCTGCCCGGCCGAACCGAGCAGCCCGACGACGGAGGAGATGAAGATCATCCGTCCTGCGCGGGCGCGCACCATCTTCGGCGCCGCCCGCTTGGCGACCCGATAGGCGGCGGTCAGGTTGGCGTCGATGACGTCGGTGAAGGCGTCCTCGCCCATCCGCAGCAGCAGCCCGTCGCGGGTGATCCCGGCGTTGCTGACCAGCACCTCGACCGGGCCCTGGTGCTCCTCGACCTCGGTGAAGGCGCGGTCGACGGCGGCGGCGTCCGTGACGTCGCACTGCACCCCGAACAGGCCGTCGGGGGCGCCGCTGCCGCGGTGGGTCACCGCCACGGAGTCACCCGCCTCGGCGAACGAGCGGGCGATGGCCAGCCCGATCCCCCGGTTCCCACCGGTCACCAACACCGACCTGCCCATTGCGCCCACCTCATCGAGCCGACCGTGCGTTTCGTCCTGGTGAACCTAGTCGGTGGGCCCACGTCACACCGGACGAGCCCCGGAGCCGATCGCGTCGCAGACTGGCCGGGTGACGTCGTCCCCGACCGGCCCGCGGGGCCTCGTCCGGCTGCTGAACACCGCCGACGGGCGGGCGCTGTGCCTGGCCGGCGCGGTGGACGCCGACGTCGTCCTGGCGTTCCAGCATCGCTACGGCCGCGAGCCGGTACGGGTCGACGTGATCGACGCCGGGTCGGTGACCTCGCTGTCCGGCGCCGCGCTGGAGCTCGTCCGCGACCACCTGGACGTCGCCGCCCTGGGCGGGCGGACGGTCACGCTCCGGCGGTCCCCTGCCTTCGGCCGGCTGCTCCAGCAGACCTGACCCGGCGCGGGCGGGGGGCCGGCGCGACACAGGCCCCGCCCCGGCCGATCAGGTCAGTACGCCGCCACCGCCGTCGGCCGGGCCAGTCGGACGCCGACCGCGGCAACCACGGACAGCGCGCCGAGCACCGTGAGCGCGGACCCGAGACCGTCCAGCGCGCCGCTGAGCGCCAGCACCACCAGCGGGCAGACGAACTGGCCGAGGAACAGCGCCGACGTCCAGACCCCGGTGGCCCGGCCACGCTGCTCGAAGCCCAACGAGCCGAGCGCCCAGCTGAGCAGCGCCGGGAGCAGCAGCCCGTTGCCCAGCCCGGTGACGACCGCGCAGACCGCCACCACCGACACCGAGGACGCCATCGCCAGACCGAGCAGGCCCAGCCCCGAGAGGAGGAAGGCCACCGGGATGGTGACGACCGGCCCCAGCCGGGTGAGCCGGCCGAAGGCGAACGCGCCCGCCGCGGTGCCCAGCGAGCCGATCGCGCTGACCGCGCCGATCGTGCCGGTGGACTCGACGCCCAGGTCGTCGAGCTTGAACGACAGCTCCACGATCAGCACGTAGAAGACCAGGCCACCGAAGAGGGTCACGCCCACCGGTGCAGCCAGCTGGTGCCAGGGCAGCGCGGGGAGCTTCCCGATGCGCGCAGCTGAGCCGGCCGCCGGCTGCCAGATGTGCCGGGCAGCCAGGACGGCGAGCGGCAGGCTCACCGCGTACAGCCAGAACGGGGCCCGCCAGCTGCTCTCCCCCAGTGCGCCGCCCAGCCCGAAGAAGAGCGTCGCCGCGAGGGTGGTGCACACGACCTGGTAGCCGAAGTAGCGCTCCCGCTCCGGGCCGGAGAAGTAGTCGGCCAGCAGGGTGGTGCAGCAGGTCATGATCGCCGCCTCGGTCAGCCCGACGAGCACCCGGCTGGCCACGATGAGCTCCAGCGAGTCCAGCCAGAGCGGCGCCGTGCCCACCACGGCGTAGGCGACCAGGGCACCGACGAGCAGGCGCTTGCGGCCCACCCGGTCGACGATGCGGCCGGCGATCATCGCGGTCAGCCCGATCACCAGGGCGGGCGCGGTGAGCACGATCGGTGCCAGCGCCTGCACCCCCGGCGTACCGGCGAAGGCGTCCTCGATCGCGGGCAGCACCGGCGCCAGCAGGACCGAGCCGAGCACGGCCAGGCAGCTGGACAGCAGGAGCACCGCGACCTGCGGGCGCCCGGCGGGGCGACCGGTGACGGGGTCGACGGCCCGGCCCGCGCCGGGCGGTTCGGACAGCCGTAGGCGGCTCGGTGCGGACTCGGACACGGGCGTCTCCTCGGGTTCAGCGCCGGTCGGCGGTGACCGGCATCACTGACCGAGGAGTGTCAGGACCGCGCCGGGCGAGCGGAAATCACTTCTCCTGGGGTCGGCCATCAGCCGTGTCGATTCCCAGTGGACCGTCGACAGCCTGTCGGGCGGCCCGGGCGATGACGTCGCGCAGGTAGCGGTGCTCGGGGTCGTCGTCCAGCGCCGGGTGCCACCACATGGCCTCCACCAGCGGGCCGGCCTCGAACGGGCAGGACAGGGCGCGGATCCCGACGCCGAGCGGGAGCATGTCCACCAGCCGCCGTTGCAGCAACGCGATCCGATTGCTGCCGGCGACCAGGGTCGGCACGGTGATGAAGTCCTCGGTCACCACCTGCACCCGCGGTTCGATCCCGAGCATCCGCATCTGCCGCGCGGCCGGGGTGGAGGCGGTCTGCCCGTGGTAGGTCACCACCCACGGCAGCGTCCGCAGGTGCTCCACGGTGAGCCCCTCCTCGGCCACGGGGTTGTCCGAGGACACCACGCACACCCACTCGTCGCGGTAGAGGTCCTGGTGGGACAGGTCGCTGACGAAGCCGTGCGGCAGCAGCATCACGTCGGCGCCCAGCAGCGTCTGCTCCGCCCGCTCGACCAGGGCCGGTGAGTGCGGGGTGAGGCGCAGCCGGGTGTGCGGCGCCTCCTCACCCAGCAGCCCGGCGAGGGTGTCGCCCAGGACGATCACCACGTAGTCGCTGACCAGCACGGTGAACTCCCGCGTCGAGGACGACGGGTCGAACTCCGGCTGTGCGGTGAACACCCGCTCCGCCCCGGCCAGCGCCAACCGGGACAGCTCCCGCAGTTGGACGGCGAGCGGGGTCAGCCGGTACTCGTTCCCCGTCCGGGTCAGCAGCTCGTCGTCGAAGTGCCGGCGGAGCCGGGCCAGCGACGCCGACAGCGCCGGCTGGCTCAGGCCCATCCGCGCCGCGGCCCGGGTCACGCTCCGCTCCTGCAGGAGGGCGTCGAGGGAGACCAGCAGGTTGAGGTCCAGCCGGGCCAGGTTCATGGACAGGGAGTATCCACGCCGTCTATGCCGCCCATCAGCACTCTCGTCTTCCCTGATCGCTCGCCGTCGCCGAACGTCACGTGGGTCGCTTCAAGGAGGAAACCGACGTGACCCACGACGCACCGACCGAGCTCGACCGCTCCGACCCGGAGTCCGCCATCGCCGTGGCTGCGAAGCGCTGCTCCAACTGGGGCCGCTGGGGCGCCGACGACGTCCTCGGCACGCTGAACTTCCTCGACGAGGCCAAGCGCCTGGAGGGCGCCCGCCTGGTCCGGCGCGGGGCGAGCTTCTCCCTCGCCCAGTCCTTCGACATGAACGGCCCGCAGAAGGGCTGGCGGCGACGCACGAACCCGGTGCACACGATGCTGGACACCGGCACCGACGCCGAGCGCGGTGTGCAGGGCTTCCCGCACGGCATCGGCGGAGCCGATGACGTCATCTCGATGCCGCTGCAGGCCTCCACCCAGTGGGACGGGCTCGGCCACATCTTCGACCACGGCATGGCCTGGAACGGCCGCCGCGCGGGCGACGTGGTCACCAGCGCGGGCGACGCGGTCACCGGCATCGAGACCGCCGCCTCGCTCCTCGCCGGCCGCGGCGTCCTGCTGGACGTCGGCCGGGCGCTGGGCACCGACGGCGAGCTGCCCGACGGCTTCGCCATCACCACCGCGCACCTCGCCGCCACGATCGCGGCGCAGGGCGAGACCGCCCGGGTCGGCCGTGGCGACCTGCTGCTGGTGCGCACCGGCCGGCTGGCCCGTGCCCGGCGCGACATCGCCGAGGGCCGCGGCTGGGGCGACTACGCCGGCGGCGACGCCCCCGGCCTGTCGTTCACCACAGCCGACTGGCTTCACGGCACCGAGATCGCCGGCATCGCCACGGACACCTGGGGTCTCGAGGTGCGGCCCAACGAGTTCGACGTGGCCTTCCAACCCCTGCACCAGGTCTGCATCCCGAACATCGGGCTGTTCCTCGGCGAGATGTGGGACCTCGACGCGCTCGCCGCCGACTGCGCGGCCGACGGCGTCTGGGAGTTCTTCCTCACCGCCGCGCCCCTGCCCGTGACCGGCGCCGTCGGTGCACCGGTCAACCCCATCGCGGTCAAGTGACGAAGGAGTCCCCGTGCCCGCAGTGAACAACGTCCTGGTGGTCGGCAGCGGCCTGGCCGGGGCAGCAACCGCCGTCCACCTGGCCGGCCGCGGTGTCGCCGTCGACCTGATCGAGATCACGCCGGACGTCGCCGCCGTCGGCTCCGGCATCACCCTCCAGGGCAACGCGCTGCGGGAGCTGCGCGCCCTCGGCGTCTGGGAGCAGGTCGAGGCGGCCGGCTACGCCTTCGACGTCACCGGGATCCGGGCCCCCGACCCGCACGGTTCCGTGGTCGCGGAGATCCCGGACGCGAAGACCGGCGGCCCCGACCTGCCCGCGGCGATGGGCATGCCCCGTCCGGAGCTCGCCCGGATCCTGTGCGACCGGGCCACCGAGGTCGGGGTGGAGGTGCGCTTCGGGACGACGTTCACCGACCTCGCCCAGGACGAGGCCGGCGTCGACGTCACCTTCTCCGACCACTCGACCCACCGCTACGACCTGGTGGTCGGCGCCGACGGCCTCCGGTCCTGGACCCGCCGAGCCCTGGGGATCAACCTGGAGACCCGGTCGATCGGGATGGGCATCTGGCGGGCGTTCGGCCCGCGTCCGGCCAGCGTCACGCGTACGGACCTGTACTACGGCGGGCCGTCGTTCATCGCCGGCTACTGCCCCACCAGCGACGACTCGCTCTACGCCTACATCGTCGAGCCCGCCCAGGACCGCAGCGGCCTCACCCCGGACGAGCAGCTGGCCACCATGCGGGAGCTGTCGGAGGCCTACCACGGCCCGTGGGACGAGATCCGCGAGACGCTCACCGACCCCTCGCGGGTCAACTACACCTGGTTCGAGACCCACGTGCTCGACGAGCCGTGGAACCGCGGCCGCGTCGTGCTGATCGGCGACGCCGCGCACACCTGCCCGCCGACCATCGCGCAGGGCGGCGCGATGGCCCTGGAGGACGCCGTCGTCCTGGCCGAGCTGCTCACCGAGCGGACCGCGCTGGACCAGGACCTCTGGGACGCCTTCCACGCCCGGCGGTACGAGCGCGCGAAGACCGTCGTCGACGCCTCCAACACCCTCGCCCAGTGGCAGCTCGACCACGTGCAGGGCGACGCGCCGGCGCTCTTCCGCCGGATCGCCGTGCTCACCAGCCAGCCCGCCTGAGACAAGCGGAAGGACCCACCCATGACACAGCAGCGCCTGATCACCCACCTCCGGCACGTCGACCTGGCCGTGCCCGACTTCGACACGCAGCTCGACTTCTACTCCGGCACCTGGGGCCTGAGCACCGAGCACACCGACTCGGGTCTGGCCTTCCTCGCCGCTGAGGGCTCCCCGGAGCAGTACATCGTGCGGCTGCGGCAGTCGGCCGACAAGCGGGTCGACCTGATCTCCTTCGGCACAGCCACCGCCGCCGACGTCGACACGCTCGCCGGGCAGCTCGCGGCCGACGGGGTGCACCTGATCGGGGAGCCGGACACGCTGCAGACCCCCGGCGGTGGCTACGGCTTCCGGTTCTTCGACAACGAGGGCCGGACCGTCGAGATCAGCTCCGACGTCGCCGTGCGGCAGCACCGGACGGTCGAGGAGGGCGAGTCGATCCCGGTGCGGCTGAGCCACGTCGTCCTCAACTCCGCCGACCCGGAGGGCACCGTCGCCTTCTACGGGAAGCACCTGGCCTTCGCCCTGTCCGACACCCTGGTGCATCCACGGATGGGCAGCATGATGTGGTTCCTGCGCACCAACGCCTGGCACCACAGCATGGCGGTCGCCCGCGGTCCGCACCCCTCTCTGCACCACGCCTCCTTCGAGCTTCGCGGCATCGACGAGTACATGCGCGGCACCGGCCGGCTGCTGCGGCAGGGCGTGGAGAAGATCTGGGGCCCGGGTCGGCACCTGGCCGGCAACAACACCTTCAGCTACTTCCTCGACCCGCACGGCAACACCGTCGAGTACACGACGGAGCTCGAGGTGCTGGACGAGGACACCTGGCACCCGCACGTCTACGACTTCAGCAACCCCGAGGTGTCCGACCAGTGGGGCACCGCCAACGCGATGAACGAGTTCGTCGCCCAGCGCTCGTTCAACGACCCGGACCGGGGCCTGTTCGTGGCCCCGCCGGTCTGATGCGGTTCGCCACCTGGGCACACGCCGGGTCGGTCCAGGCGGGCGTCGTGTCCGACGCCGGCGTCCACGCCTTCCCTTCCGGGATCTCCGTGCTGGACCTGGTGCGGGCCGGGTTG
This sequence comes from Modestobacter sp. VKM Ac-2985, assembly GCF_026967925.1. Lineage (GTDB taxonomy): Bacteria > Actinomycetota > Actinomycetes > Mycobacteriales > Geodermatophilaceae > Modestobacter. The sequence goes on from NZ_JAPVBI010000003.1 coordinate 620,562, forward strand.
CCCGCCGCGTTGGAGGCCGGCGCCGCCGCGCTGGACGGCCCGTCGGTCGCGCTGGCCGACGTCCGGCTGCTCCCCCCGCTCGAGGCACCGACGGTGCGTGACTTCGTCGCGTTCGAGGAGCACGTCGAGGGCGTGGTCGCGGGGATGGGACAGGGCGGCGGCGTGGTGCCCGAGTGGTACGAGGCGCCCACCTTCTACTTCACCAACCCGTACGCCCTCATCGGCGCGCACGACGACGTCGCCGTCCCGCCCGGTTCGCAGCGGTTCGACTTCGAGCTCGAGGTCGCCGTCGTGGTGGGACGGGACGGCGCCTCGCTGACGCCGGAGCAGGCCCGCGAGCACGTCTTCGGCTACACCGTCCTCAACGACTGGTCGGCCCGGGACCTGCAGGCCCGGGAGATGCGGGTGAACCTCGGCCCGGCCAAGGGCAAGGACTCGGCCACGACCCTCGGCCCCTGGCTGGTCACCGCCGACGAACTGGAGCCGTACCGGGACGACGACGGCTTCCTCGCCCTGGACATGCGGGTGCGCGTGAACGACGTCGAGATCGGCCAGGACCTGCTGTCCAACATGGGCTGGCCGTTCGAGGAGCTCATCGCCTACGCCGCCCGCGGCACCGTCGTCCGCGCCGGCGACGTGCTCGGCTCGGGCACCTGCGGCAACGGCGGCTGCCTGGCCGAGCTGTGGGGCCGCCGCGGTGACCAGGCCCCGCCGCCGCTGCGACCCGGCGACGTCGTGGAGATGACCGTCGAGGGCATCGGCACCATCCGAAACCGCGTCGTCCCCGGGGTGCAGCTGCCGCCGGCGGCCCCGGCCCGCCCGCGCACCCGCCAGCGCACCACCTGACCGGAAGAGAGACACCGTGTTCGAGTACTTCCCCACCGGCCCCTACACCTGGAACCTCGGCGTCGTCGCGACGCTGAACTCCGGCGGCCTGATCGACGAGGTGGACCGGGCCTGCCGGCCGATCAAGGACGCCGCGAACGCCGGCGAGGACACCGGGACCCCGGACTTCCTCCGCGCCTGGCGGGCGCTGACCGACCAGCTCGCCGGCCAGGCCGAGGAGGCGGAGAAGGCCGGGCACACCCGCACCGCCGGCCAGCTGTGGTCCCGGGCCAGCAACTACCTGGCCCAGGCCGAGCGGATGCTCTCCCACGCCGACCCGAACCGGGTGCCCACCTACCGGCGGATGCTGGAGATCGCGCAGAAGGCGTTCGAGCTGCACAGCCCGCGGGTCAGCCGGGTGGAGATCCCGTACGAGGACACCACGCTGCCGGCGTACTTCAGCGCCGCCCCCGCCACCGACGACGGGCCGGCCCCGGTCGTCGTCCTGGTCAACGGGCTGGACTCCACCAAGGAGCACATGTACGCCTCGGACCACTGGGCGGAGCTGGCCGCCCGCGGCATCTCCTGCCTGATGCTCGACCAGCCCGGCACCGGTGAGGCGCTGCGCCTGCAGGGGCTCACCGCCCGGATCGACACCGAGGTGTGGGCGGGCGCTGCCGTCGACTGGCTGGAGTCCCGCACCGACGTCGACGCGGCCCGCATCGGCATCGTCGGCTGGTCGCTGGGCGGCTACTACGCCCCGCGCGCGGCGGCCTTCGAGAAGCGCTTCGCCCTCTGTGTGGCCTGGGGCGCCAACCACGACTGGGGTGCGGTGCAGCGCCGCCGGCGGGAGCGTGAGGGCGAGCGCCCTGTCCCCCACTACTGGGAGCACGTGCTGTGGGTCTGGGGTCACGACGGCGACGAGGACCACCTCGACGCCTTCCTCGACTTCGCCGACGCGGTGAACCTCGACGGCGTGGTCGAGCAGATCACCGTGCCGTTCCTCGTCGCCCACGGCGCCGACGACCGGCAGATCCCGGTGGCCATGGCGCACCGCTCCTACGAGCAGGCGGTCAACTCCCCCAAGCGGGAGCTGCGCGTCTTCACCGCCGAGGAGGGGGCCACCGAGCACATCGGCCTGGACCACCTCTCCCACGTCAGCACCTACATCGCCGACTGGGTCGCCGACACCTTCGCCGAGCACCAGGGCGCCCGCGGCTGAGAGCGGCTGGGGGCCGTACGCCCGCGAGCGGAACGGCCCCGCACCGGCGACCGCGGGCGCACACTGGTCACACGCGCCGAGACGGGATCCTGCGCAGGACGGGTGCAGCGCCGGCGGCGCGACGATCCCGGCGGACCGCTGGAGCTGGCCGTGCACGATCAGAGCGGGAACGGGCAGGCGGGGTTGCTCGACGCCATCCGCGCGAGGCGCCAGGGCGTCCACGCCTACGTCGACGAGAAGGCCCCCGCCAGCTCGCGGCTGTCGACGATCAGCATCGTCAGCAGCGCGGTCGCGGCGGCGCTGACGGCCGGACCGGCGCTGGGCGGGACGAGCTTCGCCGAGACGGTGCAGGACGGCCTGTCCCTGGACCGGTCGCAGACGGTGTGGCGGGTGCTGTGCTTCGCCGCACTGGCGGTGTCCCTGACGGCCGCGATCTCGGCCAACCTGAACAAGGCCAACGACCTGACCGCCCGGCTGGCCGCGGCGGAGACGGCCGGCGCGTTGCTGGACGGCCTGGACGCCCGGCTGCGGTTCGGCGGGCTGGCGGTCGCCGACGCCGCCGCGGAGTACCGGGAGATCGTGGCCACGATCCCCTTCGTCCGAGAGGTGTGGCAGGACCGGGGAACGGGGTCACCCGCGGGGGGCGGTGGCGCGCGGGCCGGCCGGCGGTGGACGGACTCCGCGGCGCGCCTGGCGGTCGTCCCGATCGTGGCCGCCGTCCTGCTGCTCGCCGTGCTCGTCGGGCTCGCCCGAGGCCTGTCCGGGGCGGCGGCGGAGCCCGGTCCGGCAGCGCCTCCGGCACCGACCGCCCCGCCGGCGCCGACGGCCGGGCCGGCTCCCTCCCCCACGGCTGCCGTGGGCGAAGCCGTGTTCGGCGGGCGGACGGCGGAGGCGGGGATCAGCCTGGCCATCGTGACCGGGGACGGGGAGGCGGCCGCGTACCTGTGCGACGGCCGGGCGATCGAGGCCTGGCTGACGGGCACGGTCGTCGGTGACCGCCTGGCGCTGACCGGGCGGGACGGCGCCACCCTGACCGGCACCGTCAGCGGCGAGCTGGTCTCGGGGGAGGTCAGCACGCCGGACGTGACGACCCCGTTCGTGGCGCGGGCGGCGGAGGAGCCGGCCGGGGTCTACCGGGCGGACGTCCAGGTGGACGGGGCCGACACCCGGGTCGGCTGGGCCGTGCTCCCGGACGGCAGCCAGGTCGGGATCGTGAGCCTCGGCGGCGCGCAGGCCCCCGCACCGCCCCTCGACCTGGACGACCGCACCTTCCGGCTGGACGGAGAGCTGTACGAGGCTCAGCGCCTGCTCCCCTGAGGCCGGGGTCGCCGGCCCTGGCACCGCTGCCGGCCCGGTGCGTCCGCTCAGGGGACCGGCAGCTGGTGGGCCAGCCGGTCGGCGAGGGTCAGCCCGGTCAGCACCGGGTTGGCCGAGCCGACGGTCGGGAAGGCGGCCTGGTCGCAGCTGTAGGCGTTGGCGAGATGGTGGAACCGGCCCAGTGGGTCGGTCACCGACGTCGCGGGGTCCTCGCCCATCCACAGCGTCCCGGACTCGTGGTGGGTCGTGCCCAGCCCGCGGTGCCACTCCGGGAACGGCCGCTCCAGCGGGAAGGGCTGGCCCTGCCAGCCGCCGTCGTACCGGTACTGGATGCGACCGGGCCCGTCCGCCAGGTGCTGAGCCAGCGCGAGCGCGGCCACGTCCATCTCCCGCCAGGTCTGCTGGTCGGCGCCGGAGGCCACCAGGTGCACGAACGCGCGGGGGACGCCGAACTCGTCGTGCTCGAACGGGCTGAGGTCGATCCAGCTGCGGTCCGGGTGCGGCACGGGCGTCCCGGCGTCACCGGTCATCTCCGCCACGCCGCGCAGGGTCAGCGGCACCCACTGCGGGTCGGGGTCGGCCAGGTGCGCCTCGAGCTCCTCCACGTCGGGCACCATCGTGAAGAGCAGGTCGTCGGAGTCGCCACGGCTGGTCGAGGCGGTCAGCTGCAGGTGGAACGCCCCGGTCTGCGCCTGCCCGCGGACCAGCAGGGCAGCGGTCTGGACCCGGTCGCCCACCGGTCCGAGGGCGTCCCGGTGGACCCGCACGGCGAAGTCACTGCGCAGGTGGGCCATGAGGTTGCGCCCCATCAGCGGCGTCGGGAACGAGTGCAGAGCCAGCCGGGTGCTCTCGATCGCACCGGCGGCCAGCACCACCGAGCAGTCCGCCCCGAGGTCGAGCAGCTGCCGGTCCCCGGCCACCTCCACCTCGACGGTGTGCACCCGGCCGCCGCCGGCGTGCAGCGCGACGACGTGCGCCCGCGGGACCACGAACAGGCGGCGCGCGGCGTCGGAGCCGCCCGACGAGCGCACGTCCCGGCGCACCATGTCGATCAGCAGCGGGAGGCTGCTGAACTTGTCGAAGCCGAACAGCCCGGAGACCGGGGAGCTCCCCTGGACGGCCAGCGGCGCCGGCTCCGCCGCGGTCAGCCCGTCGACCGCGGCCACTCCGGCGGCGACCGCCGGGGAGAGCGCGTCGTGCAACTCCCCGAAGACGAAGTCCGTCCCCGGGACGACGCCGGTCTCGCTCTCCAACCGGGTGTAGCGCGAGCGCAGGTCCGCCGCTGTCGCGGCCGGCCAGCGGGCCAGGTCGCCGTCCAGCAGCCGGGGGCACCACCCACCCCAGTACAGCGACTTCCCGCCCAGGCAGTAGGCCTGCCCCGGGAAGGCCACGTTCCCCCGCCACGGCAGGCCCCACACCAGGTCGCGCGCCGTTCCGGGGTCGACCTCGACCGGTGCCGGGACGTCCAGGCCGAGGCGGCCGAGGTTCTGCACGTGCTCGGCCACCAGCAGGCTGCCCGCGTCGAGCAGCAGCACCCGCGCGGTGGGCCGAGCCCGGTACAGCGCGGCCGCGAGGTGGGCGCCGTAGGCACCCCCGCCGACGACCACGGTGGTGAACGGCGCTCCCCCGTTGCCGATCGCCTCGGCCCACGTGCTGCACACGAAGCGGCCGAGCGCGTCGGTGCTGAACGCGGTCTCCTGGACGGCGACCTGCCCGCCCGTCGGTTGCAGCTGTGGCAGCGGCATGGCCGGAGTGTCCGCGTCCGGTCGAACCGGCGCCAGACCCGTGCCCGCGCCGACCAGGGACCTGCCGGACGCCACGCCGGGCCCTCCGGCGGCCGTGACGGATCGGTGACGGCCGGGACCGAGCATGGGCAGCAGCCGGTGTGCGTGCGCGTCACGGTGCCCGACCGGCTCGGTGTGGAGCCCGGTCGACGGGAGGTGCGCGGTGCCCGGAACGCTGCCGATCGTCTACGTCCGTGGCTTCGCCGGCGACACGTCCGGCATCGACAAGGCGGTCGACGACCCGCTCTACGGTTTCAACCTCGGCTCCACCCACGTCCGGGTCGGCGGCGAGGGTGACCCGATCTTCTACCAGTTCGAGGGGCCGTTGCTGCGGCTGCTCGGCGAGCGGGGCTACCGGCTGCACGTCGACGGCGGCCAGGTGGCGTTCCTGGAGAGCCAGCCGGACGGGTCGCTGGCGCCCGCCACCCTGTGGGTCCACCGCTTCTACGACCGCTCCGCCACGACCTGGCGCGTACCCCGCCCGCAGCCCTTCTCCATCGAGGAGGCGGCCGAGGACCTGCTCGACCTGGTGCAGCAGGTCCGGGCGAAGACCGGGGCGCCGCGCGTGCACCTGGTCGCGCACTCCATGGGCGGGCTGATCTGCCGCTCGATGATCCAGCGGGTGGTACCCGACCGTCGGGACGGCGTCCGGGCCCGGGACCTGGTGGACCGGCTGTTCACCTACGGCACCCCGCACGGCGGCATCGAGTTCGAGGTGGGGTTCGGGCTGCTCGAGGCGCTGCGGGACGAGTTCGGCATCGGCGGCGGCGACATCTTCGGCCGGGAGCGGATGTACGAGTACCTCACCCCCACCGCCCGGCGGCAGGCGCGGGTGCCCGACGGCTGGGACCCGCGGACCAACCCCGACGAGGACAACTTCCCGGCCGAGCGGATCTTCTGCCTGATCGGCACCAACGCCACCGACTACGCCGCAGCCCACGGGCTGTCCGCCCGGGTCGTCGGCGTGAAGAGCGACGGCCTGGTGCAGGTGGAGAACGCGCTGGTGACCGGGGCCAACCACGCCCACGTGCACCGCAGCCACAGCGGCCGGTTCGGCCTGGTGAACTCCGAGGAGGGCTACCAGAACCTGGTGCGCTTCCTGTTCGGGGACGTGCGCGTGACCGCCGACCTGGTGGGCCTGCGGCTGCCCTGCGACGAGGAGCTGACCTGGCAGGCCGAGGCCTGGGTCTCGGTGCGTGGCCTCCCGGTCCTGCTGCACGCGCAGAAGGCGGCGCACCACTGCCCGATCCTCATCGAGCAGCCCGCACCCGAGGATCCCGCGGACCGCCCGGTGCCGCTGATCACCACCTACCTGTGGAGCGGGGCCGCCCGCCCCGTCGCGCGCATGCGCTACACGATCTCGCTGCGGCTGCTGTCCCTGCGCGAGGACCACCGGGTCTTCTCCTGGACCGACCACACCGAGGGCAGCCTGGACTTCGAGGACCACCTCGTCGTCGACGTGGAGCAGCGGCCCGGGGGCGGCCTGACCGCCTGGGCCGAGTGGGGCTCCCGGATCGAGGTCCCGTTGCGGGCCTACCAGGCGGCCGGGGCACCACTGACCGACGTCGACCCGGCCGCCGGGTCCTGGCGGGCCGAGGTGCCGCTGCCCGCGAGTGGCGCGTTCCTCGGCCCCCGGGCGGCCGTGGCGCTCACCGTGCGACCCGCGGGTTGACGGCCAGGTGACGCGGCCGACGGACCCTGGTCCCCACACAGGAGGTGCCCGATGGTGCGTCTGATCGAGGTACGGCAACCCCGGGAGCACGACGTCGTCGCCGCCCGGTTCGCCCTGGCCGGCTTCGGCTCCGGCTTCGAGGCCACCGTCACCTGGCGGCTGCTCGGCGCCGGCGGTGCGCCGCTGGGCGAGGGGCTGGTCCCCGGGGTGGGGTCGATGGGCGTGGTGGACGACTTCGGCCTCGAGGTCGCGCTGCCGGCCGGGGTGGACGCCCGGGGCGAGCACGCGCTCCTCCAGGTGTTCGGCGACGACGCGTCCGGGGAGAACCCGCCGGGCACCGACCTGAACCAGGTCCGGGTCACGCTCTTCACCGGCATGCACGGCTGGCGGCTGCACGAGGTCGTGCCCGGCGACACCCTCTCGCGGATCGCCCGGGACCAGGGACAGGGCACCAGCGTCGGCGACGTCTTCGAGGCCAACCGGGACAGCCTGATGGACCCGGACCTCATCTTCCCGGGACAGGTCCTCCGGGTCCCGCTCTTCTGACCACCGGCCGGCCGCCACGTCGGCCACCTGGAGCGATCGCCATGGGCTCCCCGGCTCCCACGGAGACCACCTGCGCCGCCTTCCGGCGGCTGCCGCCCGAGGCGCTGCGGCCCGGCGCCGTGCACCGCTTCGTCGTGGGCGAGGACGACGCCGTCCGGGTCCTGACCGGCGAGGAGGCCGCGGCCGAGCTGGCGGACCCCTTCGCCACGCTGCTGCTGCTCCGCGGCGTGTTCCCGCGGACGGCCGGCGAGGTGCTCGACGAGCTCGACCGGGGCACCCCGGCCGGTGACCCGTTGCGGCAGGGGTTCTTCTTCCTGGTCGGTGAGGGCAGCCAGATCCCGATGAGCGCGGCCACCGCGTCGGTCGACCGCCGGCTGCGCTTCCTGGCCACCCGCGGTGCCGGGCCCGACGGGGCAGAGGTCCTGATCAGCGCCTTCCACCCCGACGAGGGCGACGTCGAGCTGATGGCCTGGGACCAGCGGACCGGCGGCTTCAACTACTTCCAGACGGTGGGCGCGACGTCGGCCTGGGTGTTCGCGGGCAACTCCCGGCACGCGCTGCGCGCACCGACGCAGGGGAAGGGCCCGTTCGAGAGCCACCTCAGCGGGAACTTCGTCATGAAGGAGCTGCGCTTCCCGTGGCTGCACTGGCACTCGCAGGCGGCCAACGTCCTCCCCTCGGTGCTGCCCCGCGACCCACCGCTCGCCGACCACCCCTGGGTCACCGGCCGGGACCCGCGGGGCGCGCTCACCTGCGAGGTGGCCGTCGCCAAGCCCGGCATCCTGCGGTGGACCAGGACCCGGTTCCAGCAGCTGCTGGCCGACGGCGGCGTCGTCGAGGACCCGGCCCGGGTCATGGTGCAGGTGCTCGGGACCCCGAGCGTGAACATCATCAGCAGCCAGACGGAAGGCCGGGCCGCCGTCGCCGCGGACGTCGTCGACCTGCCGCAGACCTTCTTCGTCGACTCCGAGGGGCTGACCGAGGTGCTCGGACTGCAGGAACCGCCGCCGTTCACCGTCTCCGGCGCGGTCTACACGGCCAACCTGACCTCCACCCGGATGCGGCTGACCGACGGGCGGGGCTTCGAGCGCGCCGGCGACACGCACTTCGCCTTCGCCGTCCCGGAGCGGGCCTTCGAGGACCGCGCCGTGCTGGAGGAGGCGCTGAGCACCGGTCTGCTGACCCGCCGGCTGGCCGCCTGCCTGCTGATGACCGACTTCCCGAACCCCGTCTTCTCCGCCCGCCGGGAGGCCCTGCTGGCGCACGTGCCGGCGCGTGCGGTGGTGACCGAGGGGGCGAGCAGCTTCTCCCAGGAGATGGGCGACGCGGTGGCCGCAGCCGCGGAGGGCACGCCGGCCGGCAGCCCGGAGCGGGAGTTCGCGGCCCGGTGGGCGCTCGGTGAGGACTTCCAGGCGCCCTTCGACGCCGAGCTGCAGGACTACTACGGAGCGGTGACGGCGCGGCTGGCGACCCAGGAAGGCTACGACGACGTCGTCCGGCTGGCGGAGTCGCGACGGGCCCGGGTGCGCACGATGCCGATCTCCGAGACCCCGTTGCTGTTCGCCCGCACCGACGTCCCACCCGGGGACCGGACGATGCGGGCCGACGCCACCGTCGTGGAGGGCTGAGCGGTGCCGGTGCTGGACAGGTTCGACACCCCGGCGCGGCTGCCCGAGCCGGACGACGCGGGGCGGGACGCGTGGAGCGCACGCGTCGCGGGGCTCGTGGCCCCGCTGGCGGCCCGGTTCACGCAGTTCTTCGACCCCACGGCCACCGACGTGTCGGCCGATGCCGTGGCGCCGCCGATCGTCTGGAACGCGTTCCCCGCCACACTGCTCCAGTCCGCCACCTCGCAGGAGCAGCGCTGGCGGACCGCCGACGCCAGCCGGCAACGTCAGGACGAGTACTGCGAGTGGAGCGTCGAGCGCGACGGCGCGGGCACCGTCACCCGGGTCACCTTCACCACCGAGGTGCCGGAGTACTACGAGCACCTGGCCACCCAGGACCCCGACCGCCTGCTCGCGCTGTACCGGGAGCTCGTCGGCCCGCACGTGCAGCCGGACGAGCTGATCGTGGGCGGCCGGTACGTCCGGGAGAACGTGCACAACCGCTCCACCGACGGCCGGCTGGTCCACCTGGTCCAGCGGAACAACACCCTGGGCGCGGCGCTGGTGCTCGCGGCGGAGGCCACCGTGCTGCGGCACGACGCCGCCGGCGAGCCGGTCACCACCGCCCAGGCCCTGGTCCGGTGCGGCGGCCTCGGCGAGCCGCTGCGCAACAGCGACCCCCAGATCGCCGCGGCGACCAACGACGCCGCGGCCACCGGCGCCGAGGTGTCGCTGCTGGACCCGATGGGCCTCTACCTCGACGGCCTGCTCACCGCCGGCATGCGCACCCCCGACGGGGTGGACCCGGCCACCTTCTGGACGATCGAGCGCGGCGACGCCGAGCACGCCCTGCGGGCCGGCTACGCCGTCCCCCCCGGAACGCGGGTACGCGGTCGGGGACATCACGCTCGACGGTCGGCCGATCCGCTTCGGCGCTCAGCTGGCCGACCGGGTCGGTGTCCGCCTCACCGCGCTGGTGGACCCCGCCGGGCACCGCCCGGTGCGGCTGCCGTGCGTGGCCTGACGGCGGGCCGGACGCGGTCGGGCAACGGGTCGGGGTCCGGCCGGTGGGCCGGGACCAGTCCGGGAAGAGGGCGTAGCGCTCGTCGAGCCGGGCCACGTCGGCGCGGAACCAGTCCGCGAGCCAGCGCCGGTACCCGTCGAGCACCGCCTCCTCCGGCGCACCGGTGCGGTCCAGGTCCAGCCCGCCCGAGGAGCTCGGCCGGCGACGGTGGGCGCACGCCGACGTCCAGGCCGTGGGCGGCCAGCAGGTCCGCCCAGCCGTGCGGGGCCAGCCGGTCGCAGACGGCCCGGACGTCGTCCAGCAGAGCCACCGTGGCTCCGGCTCAGGGCTGCTGGGCGAAGCGGATCAGCTGCGGCATGTCGAACGAGCCGTCGTCCCGGGCCAGCGGCGGCTGCGGGCGCCAGGCCGGTTCGACGCTCAGGTAGGACAGCGGGTCGTGCGCCAGCAGCCCGAGGAGCACCTCGGCCACGATCCGCCCGCCCACCGGCCCGAGCGCCCGGCCGCCCTCCAGCAGCTCGGCCTCCTTGAGCACGTAGAACCACAGCGGCGGGTGCATCGCCAGCTCGCCGTCCAGGTCGTCCAGGCCCAGCTCCGTCGCGGTGAGCGGGGTGATGCCCATCGCCCGGGCGACCGTGGTGCCGGCCGGCAGCCCGAGGCGCAGGCCTCGCTGCAGGTTCCGCTCGGCCAGCGAGTGCGGCGGGTCCGCGGCGACCGATGCAGGCAGCGAGGCGAGCGGCCCGGCCAGCGACGTGTCGATCGCCAGGCTCGGCTGCGCCTCGACCTGCGATCCCGGCATGTCGAACAGCAGGTCCCACTCCACCGCCCACTGGGGCGGGAGACGGCGGAAGCCGTTGAGGTTGGACAGCTCGTCCGGTGGCAGCTCCGGCCCGAAGACCGGGATGGGTCCCTGGTCACCGCGCGCGCCCTTGACGAACTGGTTGATGTCGTACCGGCCGCGGATCATCGAGTGCCCGAACCGGTAGGCCGCGACCGAGAACTCGACCGGGACGTACGCGGTCTCCTGCGGTGCGTAGAACTGGAAGTGCGGGCGGGGCACGGTCACCTGCTCCCCCCGGGTGCCGACGACGAGGGTCTCCGGGCGCAGCACGTCGTCGACCACCACCCGGCCCACGATGCGCGTCAGGAAGTCGTGCACCACGACCCACTGGTAGTGCCAGCGCACCAGCCGCTGGGTCTCCTTGAACGCGTTGTCACCGGTCAACGGCGTCGTCGCCGCCACCAGCTCGGCCACCTGGTTGTGGAACCGCAGCATCGTGCAGTGCAGCTGGGAGACCAGCGTGTTCTCGTCGTTGCGCGGGTCGCCGATCAGCGCGCGGCCGAAGAAGACCTCCTCCTCACCCCGCCGGCGCGGCTCGTTGCGCGGCAGGTCGGGTCCGGCGCCGCTCGGCTCGTCGGGCACCACCCCGACGTCCTCCCCGAGCGTGAACCGCATCAGCCCGCCGGAGTCGTCGTACAGGTAGGGCTGGTCGGCCGGGCCCCGGCCGTAGAGCGAGTCCAGGTCGAAGCGGGGTGTCCGGAAGTTGTGCAGCGCGTCGGGGTCGTTCTGCCGCTGCAGGCTGGAGACCGGGTCGAAGGTGATGTCGTGGTCGATGAACTGGCCCAGGTAGGTGTAGCCGGACGGGATGCCCGGGTTCTCCACCGGACGCCCACCGGGGTCCATCCGGGCCGCGAGCGCGGCGAGCGCCTGCGGCTGGTGCTCGAACACCGGCAGGTGTCGGAACATCCGCCCGAACGGCCCGCTCGCGTGGGACGACGAGGGCAGCACGTCCACCCCCCGCAGGGGGCGGGCGTGGTGCTTCGGCTCCGTGGGCGTGGTGATCGACGGGAAGATCGTGTCGGGTCGTTCGACGTCGTCGGCGTCACGGGCCATGACGTGCCCCCTCCGGTTGCTGGCAGACGGGTGTCCGTGGCACAGCATCGGCCTGGACCGCCACGCTCCCGTCACCGCGGCGTGAGCACCGCGTCACGCCGCCGTCTGCACCAGGACGGCGTCCCGACGGGCGCTCAGACCGCGGGTGCCCGCACCCGCCGGAGGGCGCCGACCAGCTGGTCCATCTGCGGGGTGGGTGCGACGCCGAGCTCGGCGGCGAGCAACACCCGGAACGAGTCGTAGGCGCGCACCGCCTCCACCACGTTGCCCTCGGCCAGGTGCACCCGGACGACGGCGCGGTGCGCGCTCTCCCGCAACGGCTCGGCCTGGGCCGCGGCGTAGGCAGCCTGGGACGCCTCGCCGAAGCGGCCCGCGGTGATCAGCCGGTCGGCCAGCGCCTCCAGGGCGTGGATCCGCAGCTGGCGCAGCCGCTCGCGCTCCAGCAGGACCCAGTCGTCGTACCAGCCGGGGAGCAGCTCGCCGCGGAGCCCCACGTCCGGCACGGCGGCGACGCCGTCCACGGGAGCCTGCCGGCGGAGCACCCCCTGCGCCCACTCGGTCAGCTCCCGGACGTCGACGCGGACGCCGTCCGCCAGGCTGAGGACACCCCCGGAGGCGACCACCAGGCCGGGGGCGACCTTGTGCAGGCGCCAGAGCGCCGAGCGCAGGCTCCCCAGCGCGTGCTCCTCCGGGACGTCGGGCCACAGCTGGCCGGCGGCGGCGGTCCGCGCCAGCCGGCCGACCAGGCCGAGCCGGGCCACCACCCGCTGGACCCCGTGCGGGAGCTCACCCACGGCGGTGTCGGGTCCCGGCTTGCCCCGGTGCAGGCCGAACCCGTCGAGCAGTGCCACGTGTGTGGTCCAGGAGGCGTCCACGAGTCACTCTCCTCGGCACCCCTCGGAGCCGCTGGAGGGACGTGCGCTGGGGTGCCGCAGGACTGCGATCGTCGGCACGTCACCCATCGCTGTCAATCGGCTCGGCCCCGTGACACCGGGACTCACCGAGCCAGTCACCCACCGCAGTCGGCAACTCACCCCAGGGCGGGGCGGAGGCCCCGGCAGGCGCCGGCTACGCCAGCTGTACCGCCATCGGCAGGCTGTCCCATGCGCGCAGGGTGTTGTTGTGGTGGCGCCGCGTCGGGCCGGCCAGCTCGATGCGGGCGACCCGCCGGGCCAGCGCGGTGAGCACCGACTCCGCTTCCAGCCGGGCGACGTGCTGCCCGACGCACTGGTGCAGCCCCATCCCGAAGCCGACGTGGCCCGAGGGGTCGCGTCCGAGGTCGAAGGCGTCGGGGTCGGTCCAGCGCCGCGGGTCCCGGTTCGCCGCCGCGAGGAACATCAGGATCTTGTGGCCCTCCGGGACGACCGTGTCCCCGATCCGCACGGCGGTGGTCGTCGTCCGGAAGAAGGTCTGCACCGGCGACTCCCAGCGGATCGCCTCGTCGAAGGCGACCCGGGCCAGCGAGGGGTCGGCGCGCAGCCGGGCCCACTGGGCCGGGTTCGTGGCGAAGGCGTACAGGACGGCGGAGATGCCGTGCACCGTGGTGTCCACGCCGGCGGTCAGCAGCGACCGGACGACCAGCGGCGCCTGCTGCGGAGTGAGGTCACCGCGGTCGGCGGCGGCCCAGATCGCGGCACCGAAGCCCCCCTCGGCCAGCGACTCCCGCCGGCACTGCTCCCCCACCCAGCCCGACAGCTCCGCCACCCGCGGCGCGCCCCTGGCCACCAGGTCGTTGGACGGGCCGAAGGCGTTGAACGCGTGGTCGCCGTAAGGCAGCAGGTTCTCCCGGCCGTCCGGGCCGAGGCCCACCGCGTCGGGGAACACCCGCAGCGGGAATGCCTGGGACAGCGCCGGCACGGCGTCGAACTCGGTGCCCTCGGCGAGCACCTGGTCGACCAGCTCCTCGGCGTCGGCCGCCCAGCGCTCCCGCAGCTGCCGGAGGGCCCGCGGCCCCAGCACGGAGGTGAGGACCCGCCGCGGCGCGTCGTGCCGGGGCGGGTCGGCCTCCAGCAGCAGGCTCGGCGGTCGCCACGGCTCCTCCGTGCGGAAGTTGCTCAGGCTCACCCCGGCCGCGGACTGGAACTGCTGCCAGTCGACGAGCGCGGCGTGCACCTCCTCGTACCGGGCGAGCGCGTGGACGTCGTAGCGGCTCAGCCAGGTCACCGGCCCGGCCTCGCGCAGCTGCTCGTGCAGCGGCAGCGGGTCCTCGAGGACCTCGTGGCCGAACGGGTCGGCGTCGCTGACCGGCAGCCCTGCCGTCGGGCTCGTGGTGCGGGTCATGCGGAGCTCCTCGTCGGGGCGGGGTCGGTGCTCACAGGTCGAGGACGAGCCGGTCGCTGCACGAGCGGGAGACGCACGGGTACATGCAGTCGGCCGCGGCCCGCTCCTCGTCGTCCAGCAGTGCGTCCCGGTGGTCGGGCTGCCCGGCGAGCACGGTGGTCTCGCAGGTGCCGCAGGTGCCCTGCCGGCAGGAGGAGAGGACCTCGACCCCGGCGCCGGCGATCGCGTCCAGCACCGAGGTCCCGGGAGCGACGGTGACGGTCCGCCCGGACCGGTGGAGCTCCACCTCGAAGGGCGTGGTGCGCACGGGCGCGCCTCGTTCGGCGGCGACGAACCGCTCGGTGTGCAGCGTGCGCGGCGGCCAGCCGGCACACGCCCCTTCGAGCGCGGTGAGCAGGGGCGCGGGGCCGCAGCCGTAGACCCGGGTCCCCGGCCGGGGCTCGCCCAGGAAGCCGGTCAGGTCCAGCAGACCGTGCTCGTCCTGCGGGCGGACCTGGACCCGGTCACCGTGGGCCGCGAGCTCGTCGAGGAAGGCCATCGAGCTGCGCTGGCGGCCGCCGTAGAGCAGCCGCCAGTCCAGCCGCAGCAGCTCGGCCTGCACGACCATCGGCAGGACCGGGGTGATGCCGATGCCCCCGGCCACGAACAGGTAGGAGTCCGCGGGCACGAGCGGGAAGTCGTTCCGCGGGCCGCCCAGGCCGACCACGTGGCCGGGCTCCAACTGCTGGTGCACGTAGGCGGACCCGCCCCGGCCGGCCGGCTCGAGCAGCACGCCCACCCGGTAGGAGCGGGCGTCCCAGCGGTCCCCGCACAGCGAGTACTGGCGGGTCAGGCCGTTGTCCAGGGTCAGGTCGACGTGCGCGCCCGGCGTCCAGTCCGGGAGCCGCCCGCCGTCCGGCGCGGCCAGGGTGAGGGTGACCACGCCGTCGGCGACCGGTGTCTTCTCCGCCACCCGGACCACCGCACGGTCCACGCCCGCGCGCCCAGCTCGCCGTTGCTGCACTCCGAGCACACCGACCTCCTCGTCGTCGTGGCGACGAGCGTGCGACACAGGTCACGCGCCGACCCAGCCGCTTCTCAATGGACGAGAGACCGGTGTCACACTCGCCGGGTGGCCCGCACCCCGACCGGAGAGTCGGTGCTCGCCCGCGCGGTGCGGGTGCTCGACGCGTTCACCGCCGAGGAACCCACGCTGGCCGTCGGGGAGATCGCCCGGCGGAGCGGCCTGCACGTCGCCACGGCGTCCCGCCTGGTCGCCGAACTGGTCGCCCACGGGCTGCTGGAACGCGGCCCGGGGCGTCAGGTGCGGATCGGGGTCCGGCTCTGGGAGCTCGGCGCCCGAGCCTCCCCCACGGTGTCACTGCGGGACGCGGCGATGCCCATCCTCGAGGACGTGCACGCGGTCGTCGGCCACCACGCGCAGCTGGGCATCATCGACGCCGACGACGTGCTGTTCGTCGAGCGGCTGAGCGCCCGCGACTCG
Organism: Modestobacter sp. VKM Ac-2985; assembly: GCF_026967925.1. Taxonomy (GTDB): domain Bacteria; phylum Actinomycetota; class Actinomycetes; order Mycobacteriales; family Geodermatophilaceae; genus Modestobacter. The sequence goes on from NZ_JAPVBI010000003.1 coordinate 636,213, forward strand.
GTCATCAACTTCTCGCGGATCGCCGGCCGGCTCCCGCTGGCCACCTCGTCGTCCGGCCTGGTGCTGCTGGCCCACGCGCCGCCCCCGGTGCAGGAACGGGTCCTGGCCGGCCCACTGCGGCCGGTCACCCCGGCCGGCCTGCACACCCCCGCCCAGCTGCGGGCTCAGCTCGCCGAGGTGCGGCGGACCCAGTCCGCGGTGCTGGCCGGGCACCAGCACCCCGACGCGACGGGCGTCGCGGTCCCGGTCCGGGACGCCCGGAACGAGGTGGTGGCCGCCCTGTCGGTCGTCGTGCCCAACGACGGCCGGGGCGCCGACCTGGTCCCGCTGCTGCTGTCCGCGGCGCGCGGCATCACCCGCGCGCTGCGCACCCCGGCCCCCAGCTGACGACGAGCGCCGGACACACCAGCGGCCGGTGACCTCTCGGGTCACCGGCCGCTGCGGCGTGCTGGACCCCGTGCGGGGGCCGGTCCTGCTAGTCCAGGTAGTCGCGCAGCACCTGGGAGCGGCTGGGGTGGCGCAGCTTGGACATCGTCTTGGACTCGATCTGCCGGATCCGCTCCCGGGTGACCCCGTAGACCTGGCCGATCTCGTCCAGCGTGCGGGGCTGGCCGTCGGTGAGCCCGAACCGCAGCCGCACCACGCCGGCCTCACGCTCCGACAGCGTCTGCAGCACCGACGTCAGCTGGTCCTGCATCAGGGTGAAGCTGACCGCGTCGACGGCCACGACCGCCTCGGAGTCCTCGATGAAGTCACCGAGCTGGCTGTCGCCCTCGTCACCGATGGTCTGGTCCAGGCTGATCGGCTCCCGGGCGTACTGCTGGATCTCCACCACCTTCTCCGGGGTGATGTCCATCTCCTTGGCCAGCTCCTCCGGGGTGGGCTCGCGGCCCAGCTCCTGGAGCATCTCCCGCTGCATGCGGCCGAGCTTGTTGATGACCTCGACCATGTGCACCGGGATGCGGATGGTGCGGGCCTGATCGGCCATCGCCCGGGTGATCGCCTGCCGGATCCACCAGGTCGCGTAGGTCGAGAACTTGAAGCCCTTGGTGTAGTCGAACTTCTCCACCGCGCGGATCAGCCCGAGGTTGCCCTCCTGGATCAGGTCCAGGAACGCCATCCCGCGACCGGTGTAGCGCTTGGCCAGGGAGACCACCAGGCGCAGGTTGGCCTCCAGCAGGTGGTCCTTGGCGCGCTCACCGTCCCGGACGATCCAGGTCAGGTCACGCCGCAGCTGGGTGGCGAGCTTCCCGCCGCCCTCGACCGCCTCGTGCAGCTTGTGGCCGGCGTAGAGACCTGCCTCGATCCGGCGGGCGAGGTCGACCTCCTCCTCGGCGGTGAGGAGCTTCACGCGGCCGATGAGCTTGAGGTACGCGCGGACGGAGTCGGTGGACGCGGTCAGCTCGGCGTCCTTGCGCGCCTGGCGGAGCGCGAGGGTGTCCTCTTCGTCGTCCCACTCGGACGCGGCCGCGGCGGCACCGCCGTCGGTGTCCTCCGTCGCCTCCTCCTCGGCCGGCGCGGCCGTGGTGATCACGTCGGCAGCCGTCATGGGCGGCGGGGCGTCGGCAGCGGGGGCCTGGTCGGTGGCGGCGGTGGGGGCCTGGTCCTTGATGGCCGGGTCCTTCATGTCGGTGATGCTCATGTTCGCCTTTCCTGACGATGCCAGTCGGCATCGCACACCGGGGACGGGTGGCGGAGAGGCCGGAGGGTGAGGTGCAGGGCAGCACCGGCACCTGTCGGCGGCCCGGGCGACTGCCTGGCTCAGCAGTCGGTCGCCCGGGCCGCCAACGGATCAACGCCATGGTAGGCGCCGCCACGAGGGGAGCAACCCTCGCCCGAGGGAGGAAGGCGCTCCGCGGGTGTGCTGCGCCCGGTGCAGCCGGGGCCGCGGCGACCCCCGCCGTCCACCAGCGACGGGGGCGACACGACGGTCGGCGCCGGCCGATCCGCCCACGCGGGCCCGGTGGGAAGTGGTGCACGGAGCCCTCGCACGCCGAACACACCCGTCCTCGAGGAGTCCCGCCGTGCTGTCCCCCAGCGGCGAGCCGATCGCCCGCGCGTCCCTGCTCGGGCTCGCCACGGCCCTCCTGCTCGGCCTGTCCGGTTGCGGCGAGGAGGAGCTCGTGGTGGGCGGGACGGACGTCCCCGACGTCCGCGGCGAGGACGACCTCACCGATCCCTACACCGGTGAGTACGACGAGGAGTTCCGCGCGGACGTCGACGTGTACGCCGGCACCGAGGTGACCGTGAGCGCCCAGGTCGAGGACGTGCTCGGCCCCCACTCCTTCAGCATCGTCGGCCCCGACGACTCCTCCGTCGAACCGCTCCTGGTCGTGGTCCCCGACGAGGTGCCGGGGCTCGAGCCCGGCCTGCTGGTCACCGTGGCCGCCACCGCCGCCAACGAGTTCGACCTCGCCGAGATCGAGACCCAGCTCGGGATCGACCTGGAGGACGCGCAGTACGAGGAGTGGGAGGACCAGCCCTTCCTGCTGGCCACGATCGTCGAGGAGTCGGCCGCCGAGCAGTCCGCCCCGGATCGGCGGATCAGGACGAGGGTCAACGCCAGCAGCGCCACCAGCAGGCCAGGGCCGCCGAGCGCGGCGATGGCGGCTCCGGCCGAGCGGACGGCGGCGAGGTCCCCCGCCTGCGCAGCGGCTCGTGGACGGCGCGGCACCTGCGGCGGGACACCCCCAGGACGACCACGGCCGCGAGCACACCCAGCACGACCACCCCCAGGCAGACGGCGCCGAGCGAGGGGACGGTCCGCCGCCCGGCCACGGGGGCACCGACCGCCATGGCCGGCGCCGTCCTTCGCCTGCCGCATCACCCGTTCGGTCGGCGCCCAGCCGAGCCACGCCTGCGCGGGGGCGAACAGCCCGAGGCCACCCAGAGGTTGTGTCCCATGCCACAGGGCCTCTACGCTGAGCCGGTAAGAGAACGCATCGCTCGATATACGAGCGAGCATCCACCGTGCACGGGAGCTCTCATGGCCGCGAAGCCCTTCGCCTCATCCGCAGACCTCGGCGTCAAGGAGCAGACCCTCGAGGTGCTCGCCGACGGCGTGTACGCGCTCACCGCCGAGGGCGACCCGAACCTCGGCGCCATCGAGGGCGAGGACTTCCTCGTCTGCTTCGAGGCGCTGGCCACCCCGGTCGCCGCCCGCCGCTGGCTGGCCAAGCTGCGCGAGCACACCGACAAGCCGGTCCGCTACCTGGTGCTCAGCCACTACCACGCCGTCCGGGTGCTCGGCGCCAGCGCGTTCGACGCCGAGGTCATCGTCAGCTCCGAGCAGACCAAGGGGCTGATCGCCGAGCGCGGCCAGCAGGACTGGGAGAGCGAGTACGGCCGGATGCCGCGGCTGTTCGAGGAGCCCGAGTCCATCCCCGGGCTCACCTGGCCGACGATGACGTTCCGCGACAAGCTCACCATCGAGCTGGGTGGCGACCGCGGCGAACTGGTGCTGGAGCACCTGGGCCGCGGGCACACCGAGGGCGACATCGTGGCCTGGCTGCCGAAGACGAAGGTGCTCTTCGCCGGCGACCTCGTGGAGTCCCAGGCCGCGCTCTACACCGGCGACGCGTTCCACTTCGACTGGGCCACCGGCACCCTCGACCGGATCAAGGCCCTCGGCGCCGAGCAGCTCATCGGCGGCCGGGGGGCCATCGCCCGCGGCCGTGACGAGGTGGACGCCGCTGTCGAGCAGACCCGCGCCTTCCTCACCACCATGCACGAGACGGTCGGCACCGCGCACCGCGCCGGCGGGACGCTCAAGGAGGCGTTCGAGGCCACCCACGCGGCCCTGGCGCCCAAGTTCGGGCACTGGCCGATCTTCGAGCACTGCCTGCCCTTCGACGTGCAGCGCCTGTGGGACGAGTTCAGCGGCATCGAGCGCCCGGTCATCTGGACCGCCGAGCGCGACCGCCAGGTGTGGGACGAGCTGCAGGGCTGATCCGGAGATGACCATCCCCGAGAACCCCGGGACGGCGCCGGTCGTCGTCATCGGGTGCGGCCCGGTCGGCCAGACCACGGCCCTGCTGCTCGCCCGCTGGGGCCTGTCGGTCGTCGTGCTCGACGGCCGCCCCGAACGTGACCTGGTCGGCAGCAAGGCGATCTGCCAGCAGCGCGACGTCCTCGACGTCTGGGACTCCGTCGGCGTCGGGACGGAGCTCGCCCGCCGCGGCGTCACCTGGACCACCGCCCGGACCTTCCACCGCGACCACGAGCTGTTCAGCTTCGAGTTCGTCGACCGCGGGCGGTCCCCGTTCCCGCCGTTCGTCAACGTCTCGCAGACCCTCACCGAGGAGCTGCTCGACGCAGCGATCGCCGCCCAGCCGCTGATCGAGGTGCGCTGGGACCACGAGGTCACCGGCATCGCGCAGGACGACGCCGGGGTGTCCGTCTCCTGCGCCGACGGGTCGACCGTCACCGGCAGCCACGCGGTCGCCTGCGCCGGCCCGCGCGCCGACGTCGTCCGCTCGGCCCTGGGGCTGACCTTCGAGGGGCAGACCTTCGGCGACCAGTTCCTGATCTGCGACATCCGCACCGACCTGCCCGGCTGGGAGACCGAGCGGCGCTTCTACTTCGACCCGGAGTGGAACCCCGGCCGCCAGGTGCTCATCCACCCCTGCCCGGACTCCACCTTCCGGATCGACTGGCAGGTGCCGCCGGAGTTCGACCTGGCCACCGAGGAGGCCTCCGGCGGGCTGGACCGGCGGATCCGTCAGGTCATCGGCGACCGGCCCTACGAGATCGTCTGGAAGTCGGTCTACCGGTTCCACTCCCGGGTCGTGGACCGGATGCGGGTCGGGCGCGTGCTCGTGGCCGGGGACGCCGCCCACCTGGTCTCCCCCTTCGGCGCCCGCGGCCTGAACTCCGGGGTCCTGGACGCCGAGAACGCCGCCTGGAAGCTCGCCTTCGTGCTGCGCGGCTGGGCGCCGGAGAGCCTGCTGGACAGCTACCACGACGAGCGCCACGCCGCGGCCGTGGAGAACCTGGACGTCACCGGGGCCACCATGCGGTTCCTGGTGCCGGGCACCCCGGCGGAGGCCGAACACCGGCTCACGGTGCTCGAGCGGGCCACCACCGATCCCGCGGCCCGGGCCGAGGTCGACTCCGGCCGCCTGGCGGAGCCGTTCTGGTACGTCGACTCCCCGCTCACCACCCCCGACGACCGGCGCCCGTTCCCCGGCCGGCCGGCGCGCGGCGACGTCCCGGTGCCTGCGCCGGGGGTGCTGGCACCCGACGCCCCGGTCACCGTCCCCGGCCGGCCGGACCTCGTCCGGCTCCGGCAGCTGGCCCGGGCCGGGGTGACCGTCCTCGTCGGGGACGACGCCGCCCTGCCCGACGTGCTCCCCGGTGACCTGCCGGTCGCGGTGCACCGGGTGAGCGACCTGGACCCCGACTCCACCCTGCGCGAGGCGCTGGGCGTCCGCCCCGACGAGACCTGGGTGCTCCGGCCCGACGCCCACGTCGCCGCCGTCCTCACCCGACCCGCCGACGTCGCCCCCGCGGTGGCCCGGCTGCTCGCCCGCCCCGCCCTCTCCCCCGTCCCTGCCTGACCCGACCCCAGCCCTCCCCGAGGGCAGAAATGGCCATTTCTGCCCTCGGGGGCGCACCCAGGAGGAACCACGATGGCGTTCTACCGACAGGTGGGCAGCGTCCCGCCCAAGCGGCACACCCAGCACCGTCGGCCCGACGGCGGCCTGTACTCCGAGGAGCTCGTCGGCGAGGAGGGGTTCTCCTCGGACTCCTCGCTGCTCTACCACTCCGGCATCCCGTCGGCGCTGGTCGACGCCCGGCCGTGGGAGCTGCCCGACCAGACGCTGACCCCCAACGCCCCGCTGGTGCCCCGGCACCTGAAGCTGCACGACCTGTTCCCCGGCGAGGAGCACAAGGCGACCGACGCGGTGACCGGGCGCCGGCTGGTGCTGGGCAACGCCGACGTCCGGATCTCCTACGCCGTCAGCTCGCTGACCAGCCCGTACTACCGCAACGCCACCGGTGACGAGTGCGTCTACGTGGAGCGCGGGTCGGCGGTCCTGGAGACCTCCTTCGGCGCGCTGGAGGTCGGTCAGGGCGACTACGTGGTCATCCCGCGCACCGTCACCCACCGCTGGGTCCCCACCGGCACGTCGGCATCCGGCACAGACCCGCTGCGCACCTACGCCATCGAGGCCAACAGCCACATCGCCCCACCCAAGCGCTACCTCTCCAAGTACGGGCAGTTCCTGGAGCACGCGCCGTTCTGCGAGCGCGACCTCCGCGGCCCCACCGAGCCGCTGGTGGCCGAGGGCACCGACGTCGAGGTCTACGTCAAGCACCGCGGCAACGGCCCCGGCGGGCTGGCCGGCACGGTGCACGTGACCCCGGAGCACCCCTTCGACGTGGTGGGCTGGGACGGCTGCCTCTACCCGTACGCCTTCAACATCGCCGACTACGAGCCGATCACCGGCCGGGTGCACCAGCCGCCGCCGGTGCACCAGGTCTTCGAGGGCGCCAACTTCGTGATCTGCAACTTCGTGCCCCGCAAGGTCGACTACCACCCGCTCGCGGTGCCGGTGCCCTACTACCACTCCAACGTCGACTCCGACGAGATCATGTTCTACGTCGACGGCGACTACGAGGCCCGCAAGGGCTCCGGGATCGGCAAGGGCTCGATCTCCGTGCACCCCGGTGGGCACAGCCACGGCCCGCAGCCGGGCGCGGTCGAGCGCTCGCTGGGTGCGGAGTACTTCGACGAGACCGCCGTCATGGTCGACACCTTCCGGCCGCTGGACCTCGGCGAGGCCGGCGTCGCCTCCGACGACGGGAAGTACGCCTGGTCCTGGTCCGGCCGCGGGCCCTCGGCGTGACGGGCAGCTGGCTCGAGCTCCCCGCGGACACCGGCTACGGGCTGGGCAACCTGCCCCTCGGCGTCTTCTCCACCGCGGGCGCGGCACCCCGGACAGGTGTCGCGATCGGCGACCAGGTGCTGGACCTCGCCGCGGCCACCGGCGACGACGTGCACGCCACCGGCACGCTCAACGCCTTCCTGGCGCAGGGGCCGGCGGCCTGGGCGGCGCTGCGCGCCCAGCTCGTCGACTGGCTCACCGACCCCGCGCACCGCGGGGACGTGGAGCCGCACCTCCTGCCGCGGGCCGACGTGCGGATGCACCTGCCGATCGAGGTCGCCGACTACGTCGACTTCTACAGCTCCCAGCACCACGCGGAGAACCTCGGGGCGATGTTCCGCCCGGACTCCGCGGCGCTCACCCCGAACTGGAAGCACCTGCCCATCGGCTACCACGGCCGGGCCGGCACGGTGGCCGTCTCCGGCACCCCCGTCGTCCGGCCCTGCGGTCAGCGCAAGGCCCCGGCCGACGACGCACCGACCTTCGGGCCCTCCCAGCGGCTGGACATCGAGGCCGAGGTCGGGTTCGTGGTGGGCGCGGGCTCGGAGCTCGGCACCGCGGTGCCGGTCGGCCGGTTCGCCGACCACGTGTTCGGGGTCTGCCTGGTCAACGACTGGTCCTCCCGCGACCTGCAGGCCTGGGAGTACGTGCCGCTGGGCCCGTTCCTCGGCAAGTCCTTCCTCACCTCGATCTCCCCCTGGGTCGTGCCGCTGGCCGCCCTGGAGGCGGCCCGCGTCGACCCGCCGACCCGCGACCCGCAGCCGCTGCCCTACCTGCGGGACGACGGCGAGCGCTGGGGGCTGGACATCAGCCTGGAGGTGCGGCTCAACGGCGAGGTGCTCAGCCGGCCGCCGTTCGACCTCATGTACTGGACCCCGGCGCAGCAGCTGGCGCACATGACCGTCAACGGGGCGTCGCTGCGCACCGGCGACCTGTTCGCCTCCGGCACGGTGTCCGGCCCCCGCGCGGACCAGCGCGGCTCGTTCATCGAGCTGTCCTGGGGCGGCAAGGAGCCGCTGACCCTGGCCGACGGCTCCACCCGCACCTTCCTCGAGGACGGCGACGAGGTGGTCATCACCGCCACCGCGCCCGGCCCCGACGGCACCCGCATCGCCTTCGGCGAGGTCACCGGCCGGGTCGAACCGGCCCGCTGACCACACCGTCCCCTGCCCGCACTGCACCACCCAACCCGAGAGGCCGACGATGACCACTCCCACCGTTGCCACGCCCGTCGACACCGACGCGGACACCCCGACGTACGAGCGCCTGCTGGCCGCCGTCACCGACCCCGACGGCCGCGAGGTCCTCGACCCGGCCACCGGCGAGGTCGTCGGCCGGGTCGCCTTCGGCTCCACCGAGGACGTGGACCGCGCCGTGGCCACCGCCCGCGCCGCCCAGCCGGCCTGGGCGGCCCGCGCCGACTCCGAGCGCATCGACCTGCTGCTGCGCGCTGCCGACGCGATCGACGCCGCGGCCGAGCCGCTGGCCGAGCTGCTGTCCCGCGAGCAGGGCAAGCCGCTCAACGGCCCGAACGCCCGGTTCGAGGTCGGTGCCTGCTCGGCGTGGCTGCGGGCCACCGCCGCCACCGAGCTGCCCGTGGAGACCGTCGTCGACGACGGGGACACCCACGCCGAGCTGCACTACCGCCCGGTCGGCGTCGTCGGCGCCATCGGGCCGTGGAACTGGCCGATGATGATCACGATCTGGCAGGTCGCCCCCGCCCTCCGGATGGGCAACACCGTGGTGGTCAAGCCCTCCGAGCACACCCCGCTGAGCGTGCTGGCGCTGCTGGAGGTCCTCAACGGCGTCCTCCCCGCCGACGTCCTCACCGGCGTGGCCGGCGAGGGTGACGTCGGTGCGCGGCTGTCCGGCCACCCGGACGTGGACAAGGTGATGTTCACCGGCTCCACCGCCACCGGCCAGGCGATCATCAAGAGCTCGGCGGACACCGTGAAGCGGCTGACCCTCGAGCTGGGCGGCAACGACGCCGGGATCGTGCTGCCCGACGTCGACCCGAAGGCGATCGCGGAGGGCCTGTTCTGGGGCGCCTTCATCAACACCGGCCAGACCTGCGCGGCGCTCAAGCGGCTGTACGTGCACACCGACGTCTACGACCAGGTCTGCGCGGCCCTGGTCGAGGTGGCGAAGGCGATGCCGATGGGCCGGGGCCTGGACGAGCAGAACGTGCTCGGCCCGCTGCAGAACCGGGCCCAGTACGACATCGTGACCCGGCTGGTCGACGCCGCCCGCGACTCCGGCGCCACGATCCTGACCGGTGGTGACCCCGACGCCGACGCCCCCGGCCACTTCTACCCGACCACCCTGGTCGCCGACATCGACGATGAGAACCCGCTGGTCGCCGAGGAGCAGTTCGGGCCGGCGCTGCCGATCGTGCGCTACGACGACCTCGAGGACGCCGTCGCCATGGCCAACCGGCTCGACGTCGGCCTGGGCGCCTCGGTCTGGAGCAACGACCGGGACGCGGCCCGCGCCGTCGCCGCCCGCCTGGAGGCCGGGACCGTCTGGATCAACGCGCACGGCGGCGTGCACCCGATGATCCCCTTCGGCGGCCACAAGAGGTCCGGGTACGGACTCGAGTTCGGCGCCGAGGGTCTCAAGGCCGTGGCGGTCCCCCAGGTGATCAACGGCTGAGGCCGCGGCGGTGCCCGCGGCCTAGGGTGGACCACCACGCTCACAGCGGACGGCGACCACAGGGGGACGGCGATGCCAGCGAACGACAGCGGGGGTGCTCCGCAGTCGCAGACGCTGGACCGCGGCATCCGGGTCCTCGAGCACCTGGCCAGTGCGGGCACCCCGCAGCCGGTGACCGAGATCGGCCGCGCCCTGGACCTGCACCGGTCGATCACCTACCGGCTGCTGCGCACCCTGGAGGACCACCAGCTCGTCGAACGCGACCCGCTGGGCCACTACGGCCTGGGGCTCGGGATCGCCGCGCTGGCCCGCGGGGTGCGCACGGACCTCAACGCCGCTGCGCTCCCCCGGCTCAACCAGCTGTCCACCGAGCTGGGCATGACGGCGTTCCTGGTGGTGCGGGCCGGCGACGAGGCCGTGACGGTGACCAGCGTCGAGCCCCAGGACACCCGGGCGCACGTCACCTACCGGCCCGGCACCCGGCACCCGGTCGGCCGCGGCGCCCCGGGGCTGGCCCTGCTGATGCCGGAGCCACCGGCAGCCGGCGACCGGGCGACGCTCCAGGAGGCGCGACGCGCCGGCTGGGCCAGCTCGCACGGTGAGGTGATCCCCGGCATCCGGTCGATCGCCGCGCCGGTCCTCGGCCCCGACGGCGGGGCCCGCGCGGCGCTCGCCGTGGTCTTCGTGGACGAGAACACCGACGTCGAGCAGATCGGCCGGTCCGTGGCCGCCGCCGCCGGGAAGGTCGCCGCCGTCCTGCGCTGAGCCCCCAGCGGTCAGCCGCCGACGTAGGCCGCGAGGTGCTCCCCGGTGACGGTGGCGCGGCCGGCGACGAGGTCGGCCGGGGTGCCCTCGAAGACGATCCGGCCGCCGTCGTGCCCCGCGCCGGGGCCGAGGTCGATGATCCAGTCGGCGTGCGCCATCACCGCCTGGTGGTGCTCGATCACGATGACCGACTTGCCGGAGTCGACGAGCCGGTCGAGCAGCCCGAGGAGGTTCTCCACGTCGGCGAGGTGCAGGCCGGTGGTCGGCTCGTCGAGGACGTAGACGCCCCCCTTCTCGGCCATCCGGGTGGCCAGCTTGAGCCGCTGCCGCTCGCCGCCGGACAGCGTGGTGAGCGGCTGGCCGAGCGTGAGGTAGCCGAGCCCGACGTCGGCCAGCCGGTCCAGGATCGTGTGGGCGGTCGGGGTGCGCGCCTCGCCGTCGCCGAAGAACTGCTCGGCCTCGGTCACCGACATGGCGAGCACCTCGGCGATGTCGCGGCCGCCGAGCGTGTGCTCCAGGACCGAGGCCTGGAACCGCTTCCCCTCGCACTCCTCGCAGGGGGACTCCACGGTGGCCATGACGCCGAGCTCGGTGTAGATGACGCCGGCGCCGTTGCACGTCGGGCAGGCACCCTCGGAGTTGGAGCTGAAGAGCGCCGGCTTCACCCCGTTGGCCTTGGCGAAGGCCTTGCGGATGGGGTCGAGCAGGCCGGTGTACGTCGCGGGGTTGCTCCGCCGGGAGCCGCGGATCGCACCCTGGTCGACGACCACCACGCCGTCCCGGTCCGCGACGGAGCCGTGGACCAGCGAGCTCTTCCCCGACCCGGCCACGCCGGTGAGCACCACCAGCACGCCGAGCGGGATGTCGACGTCGACGCCCTGCAGGTTGTGGGCGTCCGCGCCGCGCACCTCGAGGGCCCCGGCGGAGGCGCGCACCGCGGGCTTGAGACCGACGCGCTCGTCGAGGTGCCGGCCGGTCAGCGTGCCGCTGGTCCGCAGCCCGTCGACGGTGCCCTCGAACACCACCTCCCCGCCGCCGGTCCCGGCACCGGGGCCCAGGTCGACGACGTGGTCGGCGATCGCGATCGTCTCGGGCTTGTGCTCGACGACGAGCACGGTGTTGCCCTTGTCGCGGAGCTGCAGGAGCAGGTCGTTCATCCGCTCGATGTCGTGCGGGTGCAGGCCGATGGTCGGCTCGTCGAAGACGTAGGTGACGTCGGTGAGCGCGGACCCCAGGTGGCGGATCATCTTCGTCCGCTGCGCCTCACCGCCGGACAGCGTCCCGGCCGGCCGGTCGAGGGAGAGGTAGCCCAGCCCGATTCCGGTGAACGAGTCGAGGAGGTGCCGCAGCCCGGTGAGCAGCGGGGCGACCGATGCGTCGTCGAGTTCGCGGACCCAGGCGGCGAGGTCGCTGATCTGCATCGCGCAGAGGTCGGCGATGTTCCTGCCCTCGATCATCGAGGACCGGGCCTCCGGGGTCAGGCGCGTCCCGTCGCACTCCGGGCAGGTCTGGAAGGTGATCACGCGCTCCACGAAGGCGCGGACGTGCGGCTGCATCGCCTCGACGTCCTTGGACAGCATGGACTTCTGGATCTTCGGGATGACGCCCTCGTAGGTGAGGTTGATGCCCTCGACCTTGATCTTCGTCGGCTCCTTGTACAGGAGGTCGTGCAGCTCCTTCTTCGTGAACCGCTTGATCGGCTTGTCCATGTCGAAGCCGGCGCCGGCGAAGATCCGCCCGTACCAGCCGTCCATGCTGTAGCCGGGGACGGTCAGCGCGCCCTCGGCCAGCGACTTGCCCGCGTCGTACAGCGCCGTGAGGTCGAAGTCGGAGACCGAGCCCATGCCCTCGCAGCGCGGGCACATGCCGCCCAGGTAGACGGCGTCCTTCACCACGGCCTTCTCGACCCGGCCGCCGGACTTCTCCGTGCTCATCACCCCGCTCGCCCTGCGGGTCGGGACGTTGAACGAGAACGCCGTGGGCGGCCCGATGTACGGCGTGCCGAGCCGGCTGAAGAGGATCCGCAGCATCGCGTTGGCGTCGGTGGCCGTACCGACGGTGGAGCGGGGGTTGGCGCCCATCCGCTCCTGGTCGACCAGGATCGCCGTCGTCAGCCCCTCCAGCAGGTCGACCTCCGGCCGGGCCAGCGACGGCATGAAGCCCTGCACGAAGGCGCTGTAGGTCTCGTTGATCAGCCGCTGGGACTCCGCGGCGATCGTGTCGAACACCAGCGAGCTCTTGCCCGAGCCGGAGACGCCGGTGAACACCGTCAGCCGGCGCTTCGGGATCTCGACGCTGACGTCCTTGAGGTTGTTCACCCGCGCGCCGAGCACCCGGATCAGGTCGTGGGTGTCGGCAGCGTGCTCCGGTGCGGTGCTCACGTGTCTCCTCGGGGCGGGTCCGGTGCTCACGGATGCGGCTTCCTGGTGCGACGGCGGGGTCAGCGTGCCGCAGATCGGCGTGCAGTGGGGAGCTCGCGCCCGGCCGGCGGTGCTCCCCGGGCCCTCACGCCAGTCACGTCCCCACCGCCTGCGCTCCTCCGTTCCTGACCGGTCGGGCCCCTTGTCCCGCGGCGACCACCGGGGCTACGGTGCGGCTGTGGCTGGGCAGCGGATTCCGTGCGGGCCCGTCGGCGACTGACCCTCGCACCGGCGGGTCCGTGGGCACGTCCATCGAGGTCGCTCCCCCGCTGACCAGGGCCACCCGGCCCGGAGGCTCCCCATGTCCCCCCGCCACAGCTCCGCCCACGACGAGGCCAAGGTGCGCGTCGTCGTCACCGACGCACTCGGCCTGCAGCGCGTCCTCACCATGCTGACCGGGCGCCACCACGCCTTCACCCGGCTGTCGGCCGAGGAGGCCGGCACCGACCGCTGGACGATCGACGTCGACCTCATCGCCACCCCCGGGGAGGTCGACCTGGTGGCCGCCCGCCTGCACCGGCTCCCCTGCGTGCTGACGGTCGACGTCAGCCTGGCCGGGCGGCTCGCGTCGACCGCCTGACCCCGCTGCCGGTCAGGCCCCGCGCCGCACCCGGGAGGCCTCGGCCAGCTCCGCCAGCAGCTCCTCGGTGGTGCTGAGGTCGACGCAGGCGTCGGTGACGCTCTTGCCGTGCTCCAGGCGCTCGGGGTGCCGCTGGTCCAGGTCCTGCCGTCCCGCCACCAGGTTGCTCTCGATCATCACCCCGCGGATCGCCTGCTCGCCGCCGGAGACCTGCCCGGCCAGGTCGTGCACGACCTCGACCTGACGGCGGTGGTCCTTCTGGCTGTTGCCGTGCGAGGCGTCGACGACCAGGACCTCCGGCAGGCCGCGGGCAGCCAGCGCCCGCTTGGTGGCGGCGATGTGCGTGGCCGAGTAGTTGGGGCCGTCCTTGGCGCCGCGCAGGATGACGTGGCCGGTGTCGTTGCCACTGGTGGACAGCTGGGCGCTCACGCCGTGGTGGTCGACGCCCAGGAACTCGTGCGGCGCCCGCGCGGTGAGCACGGCCTGGATCGCCACGTCGATGCTGCCCTCCGGGGAGTTCTTGAAGCCGACGACGGAGGAGAAGCCGGACACCCGCTCCCGGGCGGTCTGGTCGGTGACGTTGCGGGCCCCGACGCCGTTGTAGGTGACCAGCCCGTCGACGTACTGCGGGGTGAGCGCGTTCAGCGGCTCGGCGGCAACCGGGACCCCCAGCGCGGTGATCGCGCCCATCAGCATCCGGGTGGCGACGAGGCCGACGCTGATCCGGCTGGAGCCGTCCAGGAACGGGTCGTAGGCGAACCCCTTCCAGTCCACCTCGGTCCGCGGCTTCTCGGTGTAGGTCCGCATCAGGATCTCCAGGTCCGCGCCGTGCCGCGCGCGCATCCGGGCGAGGAAGGCGGCGTACTCCAGGGCGGCGGCCGGGTCGTGGATCGAGCAGGGGCCGGCGATGACGGCCAGCCGGTCGTCGGCGCCGCCGACGATGGCGGCCGTGACCCGACGCGCGTCCCGGGTCGTGGCGGCCGACTCCGCCGACAGCGGGACGACGGTCGCCACCGCGGCCGGGGTGACGACGACGCTCAGGCCGGTGATCCGGGCGTTCCCCAGGTCGCTCACGTCGACGTCCGGCGCCGGCGCGGCACCGAGTCGCTGCTGCACCCCGGGCAGCAGCTCGGTCAGCGCGGCGTCGATCTGGGCGTTCACCCGGGTCTGGACGTCCAGCAGCGCCTCGGCGATCCGCGTGGCCTCGTCCAGCAGCTGGCCAGCCGGCATGGGGGTCTCCTCCGTCGTTCCGATCAGCCAGCACCCCGGGCGGGGCCGCGCCCGCACCCGGCGGGACTGACGGGCACAGCATCCCGGAGCGGGGGACGCCGGCCTCCTCTCGGGGTGCCGGGGCCGACCAGCGGGAACCCCGGACCGGGGTTCCTGCACTCGCCCGGGAGCGCAGCCGGAACGGCACGGGCCCGGGGCCCGCGCCGACCCGTCCGGCGTGGAAGGCTCGCCCCATGACCCCACGGGCGTGCGACGGGCCCGCCGTGCGGTCGCTGTTCCAGCCGATCGTCGACCTGTCCGACGGTGCACTGGTGGCGGTGGAGGCGCTGTCCCGGGGCGGGGCCGGGTCGCCGGAGTCGCCGACCGAGCTGTTCGCGGCCGCCGCCGCAGCCGGGACGACCACCGCGCTGGACACCACCTGCCTGCACGCCGCCCTGCGCGGCGTGGCGACCGTGGCCCAGCCGACGACGCTGTTCGTGAACATCGAGCCGGCGACGCTGTCCACCCTGTCCCCCGCCGACCTGGCCGAGCTCGCCGAGCTGACCCCGGCCGGGGTGCAGGTGGTCCTGGAGGTCACCGAGCGGGACCTCCTGGAGCGCCCCGCCGATCTCGTCCGCGGCGTGCGGGGCGCCCGCGCGATCGGCTGGCGGGTGGCGCTGGACGACGTGGGTGCCGAGCCGGCCGGGCTGGCGCTGGTGTCGTTCCTGCGGCCGGACGTGATCAAGCTGGACCTGGCGTTGGTGCGCGGCCACACCAGCCTGCAGGCGGCCGCGGTGGTCAACGCCGTGCGCGCCGACGCCGAGCGCTCCGGGGCACTCGTCCTGGCCGAGGGGATCGAGACCGAGGAACACCTGGACCGGGCCCTGGCGATGGGCGCGCGCCTCGGGCAGGGCTGGATGTTCGGTCGTCCCGGGGAGCTGCCGAGGACCGGCATGCGCGCCCTGCCCCTGCGGCCGGTCCCCGCTGCGCACGGTGCCGGGGTCCCCGGTCCGGTGACCCCCTTCGCCGTCCTCGCCGCGGCCTCGGCCCCGCAGCGGGCCGGGATCCCGCTGCTGGCCTCGATGACCCGCCAGGTCGAGCGCCAGGCGTTGCTGCTGGACGAGCAGACCGTCGTCCTCGCGAACTTCCAGCACGCCGAGCTGATGAGCGCGCGCACCCGCCGTCGGTACGAGACGCTCGGCCGGCTCACCGCCCTGACCGCGGTGACCGGGGCGGGGATGCCCGACGAGCCCGCGCCGGGCGTGGTCGGCACCGCGCTGGACGCGGACGACCCGCTGACGGACGAGTGGGTCGTGACGGTGGTCAGCCCGCACTTCGCGGCCGCGCTCGCCGCGCGCGAGGTCCCGGAGGGCGGTCGCGGGGACCGGACCGCGCCGGGTGCCGCCGATCGCCGGCTGGACTACGTGCTCACCTACGACCGGCCGCGGGTGCTCGAGGCGGCCGGGCTGCTCTTGGAGAAGACCCGGCCGGCGATCACCGGGACGGCCCCGTTGCCCCGGCCCGCCCCGGCCGCCGGCGACCCCGTCCTGCGGGTCACCGAGGCCGAGCTGCCGGACCTGATGCTGCGAGCCGTCTCGGTCGCGAGCAACGGCATCGTCATCGCCGACGCCCGCCGCCCCGACCAGCCCCTGGTCTACGCGAACGCCGCGTTCCTGCGGCTGACCGGCTACCGGGAGGCGGAGGTGCTCGGCCGCAACTGCCGCTTCCTCCAGGGGCAGGACACCGACCAGAACCAGGTGCACCCGATCGGACGGCGACTGGTCGCCGGCCGGGACGTCGACGCGGTCCTGCTGAACTACCGGCGGGACGGATCGGCGTTCTGGAACGAGATGCACATCAGCGCCGTCCGGGACGGCCACGGCGAGGTCACGCACCTGATCGGCAGCCAGTTCGACGTGACCGCCCGGGTCGACCGGGAGCGCCGGACGGCGTACCTGGCCCACCACGACGAGCTCACCGGGCTCCCCAACCGGGCGCACGTCCTGGAGCACCTGGACCTGGAGCTGCGCCGGGCCCGCCGCAGCGGCGGCAGCGTGGCGGTGGTGCTGCTGGACCTCGACGACTTCAAGGCGGTCAACGACCGCTTCGGCCACGCCGTCGGCGATGCCGCACTCGTCGGGGCGGCCGGTCGCATGCGCTCGGCCGTCCGCGCCGGCGACCTGCTGGGCCGGCTGGGCGGCGACGAGTTCCTGGTCGTCCTCGCCGGGCTCCCCGGCGGGGCACAGCCGGACGACGCCGGCCGCCCCACCGCGGCGGAGCTGGTCCGGCGGGTCCAGGAGCACCTGCGGGCCGCCCTCGCCACCCCGCTCCAGCTGCCCGGGACGGTCCTGCGGATCGGCGCCAGCTCCGGCGCCGCGGTCTTCCCCGCCGACGCCGACGAAACGGCCTCGCTCCTCGCCTGCGCGGACGCCGCCATGTACCGGACCAAGCGCGGACCGGCGCACCGCCAGGACTGAGGACCGCGCCGCCGAGGTGGGTGCGGGCTCGGGACTGCGCCGCCGGGACGGGGACCAGGCCCGGCCGTCAGCCGAGCGAGCGGTAGAGCACCTGGTGCGCCGCCGCGGCCGCGTCCCAGGTGTGCCGGGCGGCCAGCACCCGTCCGGCGGCCCGCCGGGTGGCGTCGGGTCGTTCGGCGGCGCCGAGCAGGGCGACGGCGAGCTCCCCTGCGTCCCCGGCGAAGGCCGCGGCGTCGCCGAACACCTCCCGCAGCACCGGGAGGTCCCGCGTCACCACGGGGACGCCCGCGGCCAGCGCCTCCATCGCGGCCAGCCCGAACCCCTCCTTGGTGGAGGGGAAGGCGAAGACGTCGGCGGCGGCGACCAGGGCGGGCAGCTCCGGGTCGGGGACCGCGCCCAGCACGACCGGGTGCACGCCCAGCTCCGCGGCACGCTCCTCGACGCGGGCGCGGTAGTCCCGGTAGTCGAACAACGTCTCCCCGCCGGCGACCACCAGGGACAGGTCCGGTCGCCGGGCCCGGACGGCGGCCATCGCCTCGACCAGGTCCAGGGTCCCCTTGCGCGGCTCGATGCCGCCGACGGCGAGCACGTAGCGGCCCAGCCGGTCCCGCCAGCCCTGCCGGCCGGCCTCGCCCGCCGGCCCGGCCGCCGCGGCGAACCGGGCCGCGTCGACGCCGTTCGGGATCACCGTCGGCACCCTTCCCCAGCCGGTGGCAACCTCGGCGGCGACCGCGGCGGAGACGCACACCAGCGCCCGGGGCTGCACGACGGCCCGCTCGTGGCAAGCGGCCAGCGCCGGGGTGGTGAAGGTGTCCAGGTGGTGCACGGTGCGCACGCAGCCCGGGACGGCGTTGGCGCTGATGCAGTCCTGGGCGTGCACCACGTCGTAGGACTCGTCCCGGAAGGCGGTGCCCAGCACCTCGATCGACCGCAGGATGCGGGCGCCGACATCCTCCCCGGCGACGTCGGGGAACGGCACCAGCCGCAGGGTCACCGCGGGGTCGACGTGCCGGAAGAACGCGGCGTCGCCGCCGCGGCCGAGCGACCACACGGTCACCTCCTCCCCGGCCCGGGCCAGCGCCTCGGCCAGCGCCAGCGTGTGCACCACCCCGCCGCGCGGCTTCGTCGAGTAGGTGAGCAGCGCGACCCTCACCGGTAGGCCTCCGGGCGGCGCTCGGTCAGGTGGGACAGCACCGCACGGGCCCGACCGACCTCGGTGCCGACGTCCAGGTCGGCCACCGCCAGGCCCGCCTTGGCCCAGGTGCGGGCCAGCACGTCACCGCCCGGGCCGACCACCTTGGCCTGGCCGAGGAAGCGCAGCCGGCCCATCGACCCGGTCTGGTTGGCCGACACCCAGACCACCTGGTTCTCCGCGGCCCGGGCGCAGTCGTAGAGGTCGAAGAGCCGGGACTGCCGGTCCTGCACCAGCCGCGGGGCCCGGTTGGTCAGGCTGGCCGGCCATGCGGACAGGCAGGCGACCAGCTGCGCCCCGTCGCCGGCCAGGGTGCGCGCGGCCTCCGGGAAGGTCTTGTCGTAGTCGATGAGCATGCCCATCCGGCCCACCGGGGTGTCGAAGGCGGCGAAGGAGCTCCCGGCCCGGTAGGCGCGGCCCTCCCCGACCGGCTGGTGCACCTTGCGGTGCCTGCCCAGCACGCCGTCGCCGGTGAGGCAGACCGCGGAGTTGTAGTGGCCCTCGCCGTCCGCCTCCCGGTAGCCCAGGCAGACGACCATGTTCCCGGCCGTCGCCGCGAGCCGGGCCAGCTCCGGGTCGTCGGCCGGCAGCGCCGGGGGCAGCCCGGTGCGGTCGGCGTCGGCGAAGGTGCCCAGGTAGCCGCCGATGGTGGCGTCGGGGAAGACCAGGACGTCGACCTCCCGGGACCGCGCGGCCTCGATGATCGACCCGATCCTGGTCAGGCACTGCGCCAGGTCCCGGCCGAAGTGCGCGGCGACGGCGGCCACCCTCACGCCGCACCCGGGGCGGTCACGCCATCCGCGCGGCCGACGAGGCGGCGGCCAGCGCGAGCGTGCGGTCCAGCCCGGTGGCCGCCCCGCTCGCCGCCAGCTCGGTGACCCGGTCGGCGAGGAACTCGGCGTCCCGGGCGATCCCGGCGAACCGACCCGAGCCCCAGGTGTGCAGCCAGGGCAGGCCCAGCACGTACAGCCCGGGGGCGGCGGTGACGCCACGGACGTGCGTGGGGTAGCCGGCGCCGTCGAACACCGGCACCCGCACCCAGCTCCAGTCGGCGCGGAAGCCGATCGCCCAGACCACCGCGGCGATCCGGTCGGCGGCCAGGGAGGCGGGTTCGGTCTCCGGTGCCCACACCGGCGTGTAGCGGGGCTCCGTCGGGGCGTCGAGGCCGGCGCGCTCGATGTGCGCGTCGACCAGGTCCTTGGCGTTGTCGTCGACCCGGTCGGCCCGGTCGAGGTGGGCGGCCAGCTGGGGGGCGAAGGTGAGCTCGCCGTCCCGGACGCCGGTGAGCGGGCCGTAGAGCTGCATGCCCTCCCGGGCGAACTGCCGCAGGTCGATGTCGCGCCCGCCGTCCCGGCCGGTGACGTAGTGGTTGGTGCCCATCCGGGCCGCCTCGCCGTCCCGGTGCCGCTCGACGGGGAGGTCGTAGTGGCCCATGTCGTGCAGCCAGTCGACCATGTCCCGGCCCCGGTAGCGGCGGGCGATCCGCGGGGCGCTGCCCACCGCCAGGTGCACCCGCCGGCCGGCCAGGTGCAGGTCCTCGGCGATCTGGGCGCCGGACTGCCCGGTCCCCACCACCAGCACGTCGCCGTCCGGCAGCCGGCTCGGGCTGCGGTACTGCTGGGAGTGGAGCTGGACGACGTGCGGGGGCAGCGCCGCGGCGTAGGGCGGGACGACCGGGACGTGGTAGCCACCCACCGCCAGCACGACCTGGTCGGCGGTGAGCTCACCGGCGCTGGTGCCGAGCGTGTAGCCGCCCTCGGCCGCCGGCGCGAGCCGGGTGACGGCGACGCCCTCGTGCACCGGCGGGGAGAAGGAGGCGGCGTAGTCGCGGACGAAGGCGACGACCTCCTCCCTGACCATGAAGCCGTCGGGGTCGTCGCCGCGGTAGGGCCAGCCGGGCAGCTGGCACTGCCAGTTCGGGGTGACCAGGCAGAAGGTGTCCCAGCGGGCGTCCGCCCACTCGTGCGCGATCGTGTCCCGCTCGAGCACGACGTGCTCGATGCCGCGCTGGACCAGGTGCCAGGACAGGGAGAGCCCGGCCTGCCCGCCGCCGACGACGGCGACCGGCACGTGGGCGGGCAGGGCACGGCTCGGCGAGGCGACTGCATCGGTGAGGGTCACGGCTCAGACCCCCGCCGGCACGCCGTAGGCGTCGGGACGCCGGTCGCGCAGGTGCGCCATCGACCGCCGGGCTCCGTCGAGCAGGCCCCGGACGTCGACGTCGGCGACGGCCAGGCCCGGTGCCACCCCGGTCGTGGCCAGCACGTCCCCGCCCGGGCCGACGATCTTGGCGCTGCACACGAAGCGCAGCGCACCGAACGTGCCGGCCTGGTTGGCCGACACCCACACCACCTGGTTCTCCAGCGCGCGGGCCTGGTCGAACAGGTCGAACCGGCGGGTCCACCGGTCCTCGGCGAGGTCGGCGGCGGCGGCGGTGCGCGAACCGGGCCAGGCGGACATGCAGACGATCACCTCGGCGCCGTCCATCGCCAGCGTGCGGGCCGCCTCGGGGAACGCCTTGTCGTAGCAGATGAGCATGCCCAGCCGACCGATCGGTGAGTCGAAGGCGCGGAACCCGTCGCCCGCGGCGTAGGCGTTGTCCTCCCCCAGCGGCTGGTGGACCTTGCGGTGCACGCCCAGCACGCCGTCCCCGGTGACGGCGACCGCGGTGTTGTAGCGCTGGGCGCCGTCGGACTCGCAGAAGCCCGCGGTCACCACCATGTCGCCGGCCAGCCGGGCCAGCCGGGCGACCTCCGGGCCGTCGACGTCCAGCGCGGGTGGCAGGGCGTGCTGCGGCGGCACCTGCTCGACCCCGTGCTCACCGAGGTCGGCGAGGTAGCCGCCGAGCGCGGCCTCCGGGAGCGCCAGCAGCGAGGCGCCCCGGGCGCGGGCCTGCGCCACCAGGTCCCCGATCAGCGCGAAGGAGGTGTCGAGGTCGCGGCCGAACGGTGCGGCGGCCGCGGCGAAGGTGCGGGTCACGGGTGTCCTCCTGTGGACGGGCCCAGGCCGGTGACGGCACCGGGGAGGGCAGTGGTGAGGGAGCCGTCGGGCCAGCGCAGCCGGACGCCGGAGCCCGGCACGAGCTCCCCGCAACCGGCGGTGGTGGCGGGACCGGCCTCGGCGGCCGGGCGACCCGGGACGTCGGTGGTGAGGAAGGCGGTGCCGGGGAAGCAGCTGAACCAGTCCCCGACGGTCGTCCCGTCCGGGCGCGGGACGGCGGCGACGTCCAGCACGGCGCCGCAGCCGCTGGCCTCCGCGAGCATGCCCAGGGTGCCGACCAGGCCGGCCATGCTCACGTCCTTGGCGGCGGCCGGGGCGGTCCGGGCGACGAAGGAGCCCATCAGATGCAGCTCCGCCGTCGTCCGGGCGCTGGTGGAGTCCCACTGCCGGCCGGTGTGCCCCCGCCGCCAGCTCCCCGCCAGGTCGGCGGTCAGCGACACGACGTGGCCGGGGCGGCCACCGCCGGCGGGGACCGGCCGGTCGGTGCGGCCCAGCGCGGTCACGCTCAACGCCGCCGGGACACCCAGCTGGGTGTGGCCGCCGAGGACCGGCACGGCCCACGCCCGGCTGGCCTCCCGCAGCCCGGCGAGCACCCGGGCGGCGAAGGAGGCGTCCCGGGCACCGACCGCGTCGAGCAGCCCCAGTGGTGCAGCGCCCATCGCGGACAGGTCGTTGACGTTGACCAGGACGCCGCACCAGCCGGCCCACTCGGGGTCGCGCTCGACCATCGACGGCAGGATCGCGTCGCACGCGGCGATGACGTCGGTGCCGGGCACCGGGGCGCCGTCGTCCCCGACCCAGCCGGCACCCCCCAGGGAGAACCCGGCCAGCAGACCGCCGAGCGGGGACTTGGTGGCCCGGGCCAGCGCCGCGATCCGGCCGATCGGCCAGGTCATCGCGGTGTGCCCGCGCCCGGCGATCTCGGTGACCCCGGTCGGCTGCCAGCCGAGCCGGGCGAACAGCCGGGCGTAGCGGTCCTGCACGGTGGCGTCGAAGCGCAGCACGCCGGCGGCCTCCGCCCGGGCGCAGGCGGCGGTCACCAGGGCCGGGCCGAGCCCCGGCGGTGCACCCGGGACGGTCACCAGCCGGGAGCCGGTCCACCACCCGACGTCCGCGGTGCCCGGGTCGGCCGGGCCGAGCCGGACCCCACCGAGCACCTCGCCGGTCGCCGCGCGGGCGACGAGGACGACGGTGCGCGGGTCGTCGTCGACGCCGTCGACGTCACTGCCGGCGAACAGCCCCTGGTCCTCGACGAAGGCGCGACGGCGCAGGTCCCGGTGGCCGGCCACCCCGGCGGCGTCGGCCTCCTCGACCTGCCAGCCGGGGGGCGTCGGCGGCGTCCGGAAGTCGACCAGCAGCACGTTCCGGTCCAGGCTCGCCCGCTCGTCCCGGGCCGAGACGGCCGTCTCCTCCCCGATGCGTCCTGCCCTCACGCGCCGGCCGCCTGGAGGGCGCTGCACGCACCGCAGGCTGCGCAGCCGGCGCCCTGGTCGGCGCCGCGCATGTCCAGCGCGCGGAGGCCGGCGGCGACCCGCTCGGTCACGTCCTGCAGCACCGCCGGGTCCGGCGCTCCCACGCCGTCGGCCACGGCGAGGGTGCCGGCCAGCGGGCGGTAGGGGACGACGAAGGGGTAGACGCCCCGCTCGGCGAGCCGGAGCGCGCCGTCGACCAGCTCGTCCGGGTCCTCCCCCAGCCCGACCAGCAGGTAGGTGGAGACCCGGTTCCGGCCGAACACCCGCACCGCCTCGTCCCACGCGGCGTCGTACTGGCTCATCGGCACGGTGGCCTTGCCCGGCATCCAGCGGGCCCGGACGGCGTCGTCCAGCGACTCCACGTGGATGCCGATCGCGGTGGCCCCGGCCTGCCGGAGATCGCCCAGCACCCCCAGGTCCTCCGGGCTCGGCGGCTCGCACTGCACCTGGACGGGCAGCCCCGGCACGGCGGCGGTGACCGCGCGGACGCAGCGGGCGAGGTGCCGGGCGCCGCGGTCCCGGCCGTTCGTCGTCCCGGTGGTCATGACCATCTGCCGGACGCCGTCCAGCCGCACCGCCGCCTCGGCGACCTCGGCCAGCTGCGCCGGGGTCTTCACCGCCGTGGTCGCACCGGCGGTCAGCGAGGCCTCGATGGCGCAGAACCGGCACCGGTCGGCCTCGTCGTAGCGGATGCAGGTCTGCACGACGGTGGTGGCCAGCACGTCCCGGCCGTGCAGCCGGGCGAGCTGCTCGTAGGGGACGCCGTCGGCGGTGCGCAGGTCGTAGAAGCGCGGCCGCGCGATCGTCTCCGCCTCGAGGCCCAGGTCGGCGCCGTCGAGCAGCAGCCGACCGCCGCTGATCGAGTAGGGCGAGTCGGGGTTCAGCGGCAGGGCGGCCCCGTGTCCGCCGAGCAGCACGTGCCCGTCGTCGCTGGGGCCCGCCCCGGCCCGCCGGGAGACCGGGGCGTCGACCCGGACCCCGAGGATCGCGACGTCCACCCGGGTCGAGGTGCTGCGCCCGACCGTCGGAGTCCGGTTCACGGCCGGGCGGTCAGAGGTTGTAGGTGCTGTTGATGATGGCGCCCTTGCGGGCGTAGTGGATCAACGCGTCCTGCACGTCCAGCGGGTGGCACGGGATGGTGCCGGCGATCAGGTCCTCCTCGCGGAGGCCGTGCAGGCTCAGCCCGAACCGGCAGACGTAGACCGTGCCACCCTCCTCGACGAACTTCTCGATCTGGGCGTTGATGTTCTGCTCGCCCGGGAAGGCCGAGTCGCCGGTGGTCGGGAAGCCGCGGGTGGCCATCGCGTTCATCGCGCCCGGGCCGTAGAAGTAGAGGACCGACTCGTAGCCCTTGCGCAGTGCCCGGAGGGCCTGCAGGCAGGCGACGAAGGCGACCGAGGACTCGTGCGCGATGCCGTGCACCAGGGTGAAGTAGGACTCGCCCTCGCCGGCCTGGTAGTCCGGGAAGATCTTGGTGGAGCCGTACAGGTTGCTGCCCTTGGCGAGCGAGGGGTGGGCGATCTCGCTCCTGCTGGTGTCCTGGGCGGCCTTGAGGTCCGCATCGCTGATCAGCGGGGTACCGGTGGTGGCGGGCAGGGTCTGGGTCATGGTGGCGCTCCTTCTCTCGGGACGGTGGTGGTGCTCAGTCGAGGCCGTGCAGCGCCTCGAAGTTGCGGCGGAAGACCAGGTCGGTGAGCTCGGTGCCGGCGGTGGCCGCCAGCAGGCGGGCGTGCTCGCCCTCGAAGTCGCCCCAGGGCTGGTCGGAGGCGAAGAGCACGCGGTCGTGGCCGGCGCCGTGCCGCTCGATCTCGGCGGCGAGCCAGCGCGGGGCGAAGCCGATGGCCCAGCTGGTGTCGGTGTAGACGCGCTTGCCGGCGGCGATCCAGTCGAAGAAGCGGGAGCCGATGAGCTTGATGTGCCCGCTCATCCCCCCGCCCAGGTGCACCAGGTGCACGGCGACGTCGTCGGCGTACCGGTCGACCAGCTGGCCGATCTGGTCGATGTCGCTGGCGGCACCGGGGCTGGTGTGCACGTGCACGACCAGGCCGTGCTCCCGGGCGGTGGCGAAGACGGCGTCCAGCTGGGGGCGGCAGTCGGCGGCGTCGACCCGGCCGCCCAGCAGGAAGGAGAGCTTCAGCGCGGTGACGCCGTGCTCACCGGCGAGGGCGAGCGCCTTCTCCGTCGCGACGGCGTCCTGGGGTCGGGGGCTGGTCCAGAGCCCGGCCCGGATCCGGTCGTCCCGCTGGGCCGCCTCGACCACCAGCTCGTTGAGCGCGAAGGACGCGGTCACGTCGGGTACGCCGTAGTTGGGGATCACCAGCGCGCGCTCGGTGCCCTCCCGGTCGAGGTCGGCGATCAGCTCGGCGATGGTGGCGCGGGCACTGGTGTCCGGGTGGACGGCGGGCCCGCCGTAGAAGGGGTGGGCGGGCAGGACGCCGAGGTGCCGGTGCGCGTCGTGCACCCGAGCCGGTGCCCACCTCGTCATGGGAGAAGGCTGGTCGGCGGGCGTGTCCGGGTGGTGACGTCCGGAAACAGATCCTGTTGCCGACCGCGGCGTCCCGGCGACCCTGATGTCGGCGCGGTTGCCCCGCGTGGCGTGGGTCACCGGGGCGCGGCCGAGGGCGTGGTCCCGGGTGGGGACCGGGCCGCCGCGTCGGCCACACTCCCCGGGTGCCCGAGGTGCAGATGGACGTCGAGTGGCCCGACGGGACCCGCGAGTGGCTGTACTCGCCGTCCACGATCGTGGAGGAGGTGTTCTCCCCCGGCGGCGTCCACCCCCTCGGGGAGTTCGTCGAGCTGACCCGGCAGGCCATGACCGAGGCCAGTGACCGGGTGCGGGCCCGCTACGGGTTCCCGTGCACGCGGGCGGCGGCCACGCTCGCCGCCGTCGAGGCGACCGCCACCCGGCTCAGCGGCCGGGCGGGCGAGGGCGACGTGCGGGTGGCCGGCTTCCGCCGCTGAGCGCCGGCCCCGGCCGTCAGGCCGGGCGGGAGGTCCTCGCCAGGTGCAGCCAGGTGTCGACGACGGTGTCCGGGTTGAGCGACATCGACTCGATCCCCTGGGCCACCAGCCACTCGGCCAGGTCGGGGTGGTCACTGGGGCCCTGACCGCAGATGCCGACGTACTTGCCGCGCTCCAGGCAGGCCCTGATCGCCATCTCCAGCACGGCGAGGACGGCGGGGTTGCGCTCGTCGAAGCTGCCGGCCACCAGGCTGGAGTCGCGGTCCAGGCCGAGCACCAGCTGGGTCATGTCGTTGGAGCCGATGGAGAAGCCGTCGACGTGGTCGAGGAACTGGTGGGCCAGCAGCGCGTTGGACGGCAGCTCGCACATCATCACCACCGACAGGCCGTTCTCCCCGCGGCGCAGGCCGTGCTCGCCGAGCAGGCGCACCACGCCCTCGATCTCCGCCACGGTCCGGACGAACGGGATCATGATCTTGACGTTGGTCAGCCCCATCTCGTCCCGGACGTACCGCAGCGCCTCACACTCCATCGCGAAGCAGTCGGCGAAGTCGGCCGACAGGTACCGCGAGGCCCCGCGGTAGCCCAGCATCGGGTTCTCCTCGTGCGGCTCGTAGGCCTCGCCGCCGAGCAGGTTGGCGTACTCGTTGGACTTGAAGTCGCTCATCCGCACGATCACCGGCTCGGGCGCGAACGCCGCGGCGATCATCGAGATGCCCTCGGCCACCCGCTGCACGAAGAAGTCCCGCGCCGAGGGGTAGGCGACGATCCGCTCTTCGATCTGGGCCTTCAGCGGGGC
Source organism: Modestobacter sp. VKM Ac-2985 (assembly GCF_026967925.1). Taxonomy (GTDB): domain Bacteria; phylum Actinomycetota; class Actinomycetes; order Mycobacteriales; family Geodermatophilaceae; genus Modestobacter. The sequence goes on from NZ_JAPVBI010000003.1 coordinate 662,630, forward strand.
GTCCAGGGTGTCCAGCTCCAGCAGTGCCCGGGGGTGGATGCCGATCTGCCGGTTGATGATGAACTCCAGCCGGGCCAGCCCGACCCCGGCGTGCGGCAGCCGGGAGAAGGCGAAGGCCTGCTCCGGCGTCCCGACGTTCATCATGATCTTGGTGGGGATCGCCGGCATGGCGTCCAGCTCGGTCTCGGCCACCTCGAAGCCCACCTCGCCGGCGTAGACCAGGCCGGTGTCGCCCTCGGCGCAGGAGACGGTGACCGGGTCGCCGTCGTGCAGTGCGCGGGTCGCGGTGCCGGTGCCGACGACGGCGGGGATGCCGAGCTCGCGGGCGATGATCGCCGCGTGGCAGGTCCGCCCGCCGCGGTTGGTCACGATCGCCGAGGCCCGCTTCATGATCGGTTCCCAGTCCGGGTCGGTCATGTCGGCGACGAGCACGTCACCGGGGGTGAAGGAGTCCATCTCGTCGATGTCGGTGAGCACCCGGACCGCGCCCGCGCCGATCTTCTGCCCGATCGCCCGCCCCTCGACCACGACGTCCCCGGTGCCGGTGAGCCGGTAGCGCGCGGAGGTGGTGCCGGCGCGCGACTGCACCGTCTCCGGCCGCGCCTGCAGGATCATCAGCTGCCCGGTCAGGCCGTCCTTGCCCCACTCGATGTCCATCGGCCGGCCGTAGTGCTCCTCGATCTTCAGCGCCTGGCGGGCCAGTTCGAGGACCTCGTCGTCGGTGAGGGACAGCTTCCGGCGGTCGGCGGGGTCGACGTCGACGAACTCCGTCGTCCGGCCGACCTCGTCGTGCGCGGTGTAGACCATCTTGGTGGCCTTCTCCCCCACCCCGCGCTTGAGGACGGCGGGGCGCCCGGCGCGCAGGGCGGGCTTGTAGACGTAGAACTCGTCCGGGTTGACCGCGCCCTGCACCACGCCCTCCCCCAGCCCGTAGGCGGACGTGATGAAGACGGCGTCGGAGAAGCCGGACTCGGTGTCCATGGTGAAGAGCACGCCCGAGGCCCCGACGTCGGAGCGGACCATCCGCTGCACGCCGGCGGACAGCGACACCGACTCGTGGTCGAAGCCGTGGTGCACCCGGTAGGCGATCGCCCGGTCGTTGTAGAGGGAGGCGTAGACCTCCCGGACCGCCTGCAGCACCGCGTCGATGCCGCGCACGTTGAGGAAGGTCTCCTGCTGGCCGGCGAAGGAGGCGTCGGGCAGGTCCTCGGCGGTGGCGCTGGAGCGCACCGCGAAGGAGGCCTCGGCGTCGTCCCCGGCGAGCTCCTCGTAGGCGGCGCGGATGTCGGCCTCCAGCGCCGGCGGGAACGGCTGCTCGACCACCTCCCGGCGGATCTCCGTGCCGGCGGCGGACAGCGCCCGGACGTCGTCGGTGTCCAGCGTGCGCAGCCGCTCGGCGATCCGGGCCGCCAGCCCGGTGTCGCCGAGGAAGCGCTGGTAGGCCGCGGCGGTGGTGGCGAAGCCGTCGGGGACGCTGACCCCGGCGTCGGCGAGGTTGGAGATCATCTCGCCCAGCGAGGCGTTCTTCCCGCCGACGACCTCCAGGTCGCCGAGGCCGAGCTGGGCGAACCAGCGGACGTTGTCGCCGTCGTCCCTGCTCGCTGCTGCGGTGCTGCCGGGCGGGGCCTCGGGTGTGGTGTCGGTGCTCATGGTCGGGGGGTCCTTCCTCGCCGGAGGTCGTGGCCGGACTGTGGGCGGTCGGAGCCGCGCCGCTGCCGGGCCAGGGTCTGGATCACCACGGCGGCGATCTCCTCGACGGAGGCCGCCGAGGTGTCGACCGTGGGCAGGGAGTGGGTCTCGTACATCGCCGTCGCCCGGCGCAGCTCGTAGCGGCACTGCTCCTCCGAGGAGTACCGGGAGTCCGGGCGCCGTTCCTGGCGGACCCGGCTGAGCCGGGAGACCGTGGTGGTCAGCCCGAAGCACCGGTCCCGGAGGTCCTTCACCGGGCGGGGCAGGTCGGTGGTCTCCAGGTCCTCGTCGACCAGCGGGTAGTTGGCGACGAACAGGCCGTGCTGCAGCGCCAGGTACATCGCGGTCGGCGTCTTCCCGCAGCGGGACGGCGCCAGCAGGACGACGTCGGCCCGGTCCAGTCCGCGCGGGCTCAGGCCGTCGTCGTGCTCGATGGCGAACTCGATCGCCGCCATCCGGCTGTTGTAGCGCCGGACGTCGCCGACCCCGTGCAGCCTCCGGGCCTCCCGCAACCCACGGGTGCCCAGCTGCTCCTCGACCCGGTCCATGTGGATGCCGAAGAAGTCGATGATCGGGGCCTTGGTCCTCAGCAGCTCCTCGCGCACCTCGTCGACCGCGGCGGTGGTGAACACCAGCGGGGTGACCGGCCCCTCCATCGCCTCGTCGAGCTGGGCGACCACCTCGCGGGCCTCCTCGACCGAGGAGATGAACGGGATGAGAGTGCGCTCGAAGTGCACGTCGGGGAACTGGATGAGCAGCGCGTTGCCCATCGTCTCGGCGCTGATCCCGGTGCTGTCGGACAGGAAGAACACCGGGACGACGGCGTCCGGGTCGTGCTCCGGCAGGTCAGCCGTCATGCAGCACCTCTGGTCTTCCGCGTCGTTGCAGAGAGAAGCGAGCTCTTCGGTGAGCATCCTCCGTCGGCGGCCTCCCGCGCACCTGCGCGGCTGCGCCGACCGGGACGGCGCCGGTCGCCGCCCGGTCAGATCCTGTCGCCGCGCCAGCGCAGCACCTCCAGCGCCGCGGCGACGGCGATCGTGTTCTCGGCCAGCGGCCGCGGCAGGAGCTCCTCGGCCCGGGCCAGCCGGCGGAGCACCGTGTTGCGGTGGGTGAACGACAGCGCCGCCGTCCGGGTGGCGTTGCCCAGCTCGCGGACGTAGACCAGGACCGTGTCCCGGGTGACCGCATCCGCGGCGAGCAGGCCGCCGAGGGTGTCGGTGAGGAACTCCTCGACCCGGTCCGGAGCGCTGGTGAGCAGCGCCACCAGCTGCACGTCCTCGTAGCGGGCGACCTGCTGGGGTGAGGTGAGCCGGTCGAGCATCTGCTGGGTGGTCACCGCGTCCAGGTGGCTGCGCCGGAAGCCCTCGACGTCGGCCCCCGGTCGGCCCACGGCCACCCGGACGTCGGGGGCCGCGGCCAGCCCGGCGGCCACCGCGTCCGCCTCGGGCGCACGGCCGATCGGCAGCCACACCCAGAGTGCGGCCGCGCCGGCGACCACGGTCAACCGCCGGGCCGCACCGCCGGCCCGCATCGCCGCCTCGGCTGCGGCCTCCAGCTGGTCGGAACCAGCGCCGGCAGCGTCGCTCCAGACGACGACGGCGGTGTGCGGTCCGGTGAGGCCGTAGCCCAGCTGCGCCTCGGCCCGGGCCCGGGACAGCGGCGCACCCTCCAGCAGCAGCGACACCGTGGCGCGGCGCTCGGCGTGCGCACCACGGGTCAGCTCGGCGCGCTCGGCGGCCATCCGGGCGGAGACCGAGGCCACGGTGTCGTCGATGAACGTGCTGATCGACCGCGCCGACACGTCCAGCAGCTCACGCAGCTCGGCGGTGTCCGCGGTGAGCTGGAAGCAGATGTCCATCCACCGACGCCAGGCGACCGCCTGGGCGGTGCGGTAGGCGTCCAAACCCCGGTGGTCCAGCCCGCGTCGGACCAGGTCCCGGGCCCCCTCCAGCACCTCGGGCCCCAGGTCGACCGTCACCCGCTCCCCGGGGCGCTGCACGTTGGCCGCCGCCCAGCGCAGCAGGTTGGCACGGTTGGCCCGACGGGCCCCCTCGGCGAGCACCGGGTCCTCGGCGACCGGGCGCATCCCGGACCCGCTCAACGCCGCGGTGTGCAGCTCCGCGACCCACTCGGCCCGGGGGTCCAGGGCGAGCTCCGCGCCGCGCCGGAACAGCTCCCGGACGGCCGGCGAGGGGGTGGGCCACTCGGCGGTCACCGGTTCATCGTGCACCCTCACGGGCCGAGGACGGTGCGGATCGTGCTGGCAGAACGCCGTCCCGGCACGGAGAGTCGAGACAGCGCCGTCCCTGCTGACCTGGAGCGAACATGAGCACCCCGACCCCCGTCGAGCACCTCGACGTCCTGATCGTGGGCGCCGGCCTCTCCGGCATCGGCGCCGCGTACTACCTGCAGCGCGACCACCCGCAGCGCTCCTTCGCGCTGCTGGAGGCCCGCGGCGCCACCGGCGGCACCTGGGACCTGTTCCGGTACCCGGGCATCCGTTCGGACTCCGACCTGCACACCTTCGGCTACGAGTTCGCGCCGTGGCGCGACCCGCAGTCCATCGCCGGCGCCGACCGGATCCTCGACTACCTGCGCGGCACCGCCGCCGAGCACGGGATCGATCGCCACGTGCGCTTCCACTCCCGGGTCGTCGCCGCCGCGTGGTCGTCGGAGCAGGCGCGGTGGACCGTCGAGGTGGAGCGCACCGACACCGGCGAGCGGACGGCGCTGACCTGCGGCTGGCTGTTCGTCGCCGGCGGCTACTACCGCTACGACGAGGGGTTCACCCCGCACTTCGAGGGGCGCGAGCGGTTCGGCGGCCAGATCGTGCACCCGCAGCACTGGCCCGAGGAGCTGGACACCGCGGGCAAGCGGGTCGTCGTCATCGGCAGCGGGGCCACCGCGGTCACCCTCGTCCCGGCGCTGGCCGAGACGGCGGCGTCCGTCACCATGCTGCAGCGCACGCCCAGCTACGTCATGCCGGTGCCGGCCGAGGACAAGCTGGCCAACCGGCTGCGTCGGGTGCTGGGCGAGGAGCGTGCCCACCCGCTGATCCGCCGCAAGAACATCGCCACGGGCCGGCTGGTCTGGCAGTTCTGCCAGCGGCACCCGGAGCGGGCCCGGAAGCTCATCCGCTGGGTCAACGCCAAGCAGCTCCCCGCGGGCTATCCGGTCGACGAGCACTTCAACCCGCCGTACGGCCCGTGGGACCAGCGGCTGTGCGCCGTGCCGGACGGCGACCTGTTCCGCGCGATCCGTGAGGACCGGGCCGAGGTCGTCACCGACCGGATCGTCACCTTCACCGAGACCGGGGTGCTGCTGGCGTCCGGTCGAGAGCTGCCGGCCGACGTGATCGTCACCGCCACCGGGCTGAACCTGCAGGCGTTCGGCGGGATCCGGTTCACCGTCGAGGGCCGGCAGGTGCGGCTGCCGGAGACCATCGCCTACAAGGGGATGATGTTGTCCGGCGTGCCCAACCTCGCCTTCGCGGTCGGCTACACCAACAGCTCCTGGACGCTGAAGATCGGGCTGCTCTGCGAGCACTTCACCCGGCTGCTCAGCCACCTGGACGCGCACGGGTACGACAGCGTCCGCCCCGAGCCCCGGGACCCGGACATGCCCACCCGACCGTTCCTCGACTTCGCCGCCGGCTACGTCCAGCGGGCCGTCCACCAGCTGCCGCGACAAGGCGACCGGATGCCCTGGCTGACGTCGATGGACTACCGGTCGGACGTCAAGCTGCTCCGGGCCGACAGCGTCGTCGACCCGGAGCTCGTCTTCACCCGCAGCGGCGCGGCCGAGCAGGTGGCCGCGTGAGCGCCGCGGACCTGGACCGGTTCGTCGACCTGCCCGCCGGCCCGCGGCTCTGCTACCGGACCGACGGCCCGGACGACGGCGTCCCACTGCTGCTCATCGCCGGCCTCGGCCTGGACCTCACCTCCTGGCCGCAGCGGATGGTCGACGGGTTCACCGGCTCCGGCTTCCGCGTCGTCCGCCTCGACAACCGCGACATCGGCCGCTCCAGCGTGATCGGCACCCGGTCCCCGGGGCGGCTGCGCCAGCTGCTGGCCCGGCCACGGCCGGACGCCTACGACCTCGCGGACATGGCGGCGGACACCCACGGGCTGCTCGAGCACCTGGACGTCGACCGCGCCCACCTGGTCGGCATGTCGATGGGCGGCATGATCGCCCAGACGCTCGCCGCGCGACACCCGGACCGGGTCGCCAGCCTGACGTCGATCTTCTCCACCACCGGGAACCGGCGGATCGGGCAGCCGGCCCGCTCCACGCTGGCGCGGCTGGCCCAGGCGCCGGCGCGCACGGTCGAGGAGTCGGTCGAGCGCCACCTCGCCCTGCTGCGGCACATCGGCTCCCCGACCGCCCTGCCCGACGACGACCTGGAGCGGACCTGGGCGCTGGGGCTGTGGGAGCGGGGCGGCGGGGCGCGGGCCCGGGCCGGTGTGCCACGGCAGATCAGCGCGATCCAGGCCTCCGGCGACCGGACGGCGGAGCTGCGGCGGATCACCGCACCCACCCTCGTGGTGCACGGGTCGGCCGACCGGATGGTCCACCCGAGCGGCGGCCGGGCGACCGCGGCCGCCGTCCCCGGCGCCCGGTTCGTCGAGCTCCCCGACCTGGGGCACCACCTGGCCCCCGGCGTCGTCGACCAGCTCGTCGACCTCACCACCGACCTCGCCCGCAGCACCGGCGCCCCGCTCGCGCCGCTGGCACCGACAGGAGACCCCCGATGAGCAGCGTGCAGGGCAAGGTCGCCGTCATCACCGGCGCCGGGTCGGGCATCGGCCGGCAGCTGGCCCTCGAACTGGTGCGGCGCGGTGCCCGCGTTGCGGTGTCCGACGTGGACGCGGACCGGTCGGCCGCGACCGCCGCCCGCGCCCGGGCACTCGGTGCCGAGGTGCACAGCGCCGTCCTCGACGTCGCCGACCGCGCCGCCGTCCTGGCGTACGCCACCACGGTGGCCGACCACTTCGGCGTGGTGCACCAGGTCTACAACAACGCCGGGGTCGCGGGCGGCGGCACGGTGCTGGACAGCGAGTGGGCGGACTACGACCGGATCCTGGGCATCAACCTCTTCGGCGTCCTGCACGGCACCAAGGCGTTCCTCCCCCACCTGATCGCCTCCGGGGACGGGCACGTCGTCAACGTGTCCAGCCTCAACGGGGTCATGGGCCAGGCGTCGCTGAACGCCTACAGCGCGAGCAAGTTCGCCGTCCGCGGGTTCACCGAGGCGCTCCGCAGCGAGATGCTGGTGGCCGGGCACCCGGTGCAGGTGACCGTGGTCCACCCCGGTGGCGTCCGCACCGACATCTCGGCCGCGGCGCTGGCGCACTCCCGGCAGCACGGCACGGTCACGGCCGACGACGAGGCCCGGGCGCGGATGTACGAGGAGAAGCTGCTGCGGATGCCCGCCGAGCAGGCGGCCCGGGTCATCGTGGACGGCGTGGAGGCCGGCCGCTCCCGGGTGCTGGTCGGCACCGACGCGAAGGTCGTCGACCTGCTGGTGCGGCTGCTCCCCGCCACCTACCCGCGGCTGGCGGCCCTGGTCCAGCGGCGGGCGCTCCGCGACTGATCCGGGTCGGCTGCCCCAGCGGCGGGACGGTCACGGCACCCTGGCGGGAACTCGACGGCCGGACACCGGCGCGACGTGCTCCTCCCCCACCGCCGGCGCGGACACGCGCGCGACCGCGGCCAGCGCGGCCAGGCCGGCGACGACCCACCACGGGTGCGCGACCAGTGCCTCCTCCACCCCGGCCAGCGGGTCGGCCAGCCAGCCGAGCCGGTCCAGCGCCCAGGTGGCGGCGGCCACCAGGGCGATCAGCGCGCCGGTGGTGCGGACGGCGGGGTACCAACGGGTGCGCGAGAGCAGGTACAGCGAGGGGAAGACCAGCGCGACGGTGAGCAGCTGGGCGAGTTCGACGCCGACGTTGAACGCCAGCAGCGCGGGCACCGAGGTCGCCCCGCCCAGTCCCAGGTCGGTGAGGATGCCGGCGAACGCCAGCCCGTGCACCAGACCGAACCCCCCGGCCACCAGCACCTCGCCGCGGCGGGCGAGCGGGCGCAGCGCGTGCACGGCGGCGACGCCCACCGACACCGCGATCAGCACCTCGACCGGCGCGCTGGGCGCGGTCACCCAGCCCAGCGCGGAGGCGAGCAGGGTCAGCGAGTGCCCGACGGTGAAGGCGGTGACCACCGCCAGCACCGAGCGCAGCGTGGGCCGCACGCCGTCCCCGCGCCGCCACCGGCCGGCGACGGCGACCACCGGTGCGACCAGCAGCAGGGTGAGCAGGAACAGCAGGTGGTCCGCGCCCTCCAGCACGTGGTGCAGGCCGTACCCGACCATGTCGGTCAGCCCGGTGCCCAGGCTCCCGGCGTCGCCGATGGTGAGGCTGTCGTCGGTGGCGGTGAGCACGCCGGCGGTGGAGACGTCCCCGGCGGCGTCGGTCAGCACGACCACCGCCTCGTGCGAGGCATCGACCTCCAGGACGCCGTCGTAGGCGAGGGTGAACACCGACGGGTCGCCGCCGCCGGGGTCCAGCACGACGTCGACGCGGTAGGAGTCGATGCCCTCCACCGTCTCGCGCACCACCGGCGACCAGGTCTCGGTCCAGGTGCTGTCGTCGGTGCCGGTGACGGTCAGGTGCTCGGCGAGGTAGCTGCTCACCAGGGCGTCGGTCGGCGAGCCGCCGAGCACCGCGTCCAGGGTGTCGGCGGCGACGGAGACGGTCGCCTCGACCTGCTCCTCGCCGACCCGGACGGCGAGCGTGCTGCTGGTGAGGCTGTGCGCCTGGGCGGCGCCGGCGGTGAGCAGTGTCAGGCCCCCGGCCAGCACGCCGGTCAGGGCGGTCACGGCCAGGGCACGGGTGGGACGCGTCGTCATGCCGTCGACCGTGTCCGGCTCGGCTGTGCCCGGGCTGAGGACGGCGTGTGGGTCGTCCAGGAAGGACTCAGCGAGCACACAGGCGGCACAGGTCGAGCGCAGAGCCGGCCCGTCCAGCGTGGTCGGCACACCACCCGGTCGTCCCACGACGACCCCGACCGACAGGACTCCCCCGTGAAGATCCGCACCACCGTGGCCGCCCTGGCTCTCTCCCTCGCCCTCCCCCTGGCCGCCTGCGGGACCACCGACGACGCGGCCACCGCCAGCACGTCGACCACCTCCACCGAGTCGACCAGCTCCACCGACTCGACGCCCGAGGAGGCCGGCTTCGGCGGCGGGATGCCCGGCGGCGGCCAGGGCGGCCCCGGCGGGTCGGTCGACGTCTCCTCGGTCACCACCGAGGAGGAGCTGGTCGAGCTGGTCCAGGACGCCTACGGCGACCCCAGCCTGGACCTGCACCGCGGCCACCAGCCGGTGGAGGACGTCCTCGACGAGGTCCTCGGCATCACCCACGAGGAGCTGCACGTCCGGATGGACGCCGGGCAGGGCTTGGACGAGGTCGCCGAGGACCTGGGCATCGACCCGCAGGAGCTCATCGACGGCATGGTCGACAAGTACGCCGTGGCGATCGACACGCTGCTGGCCGACGGCACGATCACCGAGGCGGAGGCCGACCAGTACCGTGCCGACCTGGAGACGGCCTTCGAGTTCCGGGTCACCTGGGACGGCGAGGAGGCGACGCCGACCTACACCGGCCTGTCCGCCTGACCCCGGACCGGGGCCCCTGCACCCGGCCGGCGTGCAGGGGCCGGTGGAGGGCGGAACGTGCCACGATGCCGTTCGTGGAGCCCAGCGGAGTCGAGCAGGTACGCCAGCGGATCGCCGCGACCTCGGCCGAGGCGGTGGTCGCGGAGAGCAGGCAGCGCGCCGAGGAGATCGCCGAGCTCGGCGCCTTCCTCGCCCTCGCCGACCGCCCGGAGTGGCGTGAGGGGCTGCTGGCCGGTGTCCCGCTCGCGGTCAAGGACAACCTGGACACCCGGGACCTCCCGACCACCGGGGGGACGCCGGCCCTCCGGGACTCCCGGCCGGGTCGCGACCACCCCGCCGTGGCACGGCTGCGCGCGGCCGGCGCCGCCGTGATCGGCAAGACGAACCTGCACGAACTGGCCCTCGGGATCACCAGCAACAACGCCGCCTTCGGACCGGTGCGCAACCCGCACGACCCGACCCGCTCGCCCGGGGGCTCCTCGGGCGGGTCGGCCGTGGCGGTCGCGACCGGGGTCGTGCCGATCGCGCTCGGCACCGACACCGGGGGGTCGCTGCGGGTGCCGGCCGCGCACTGCGGCGTCGTCGGGTGGCGCCCCACGACCGGCCGCTGGGGCACCGGCCGGCTCGTGCCCATCTCGCGCACCCGGGACACCGCCGGGGTGCTCGCCACCTCCGTCGCCGACGTCGCGCTCGTCGACGAGATCGTCACCGGGGAGTCCGCCGCGGCGCCGTCCGGCCGCCCGCTGCGGCTGGGCGTCCCCCGCGCGGGCTTCTACGACGACCTGCACCCCGAGGTCGCCCGCTGCACCGAGCAGGCGCTCGAGCGCCTGGCCGCCGCCGGTGTCGAGCTCGTCGAGGTGGAGGTCGTCGGCGGTCACACGCTGGACGAGGAGTGCGGCTTCCCCATCGTGTTCTTCGAGATCGCGCAGGACCTGCCGGCCTACCTGGCGACGCTGCCCGGACCCGAGAGCGGGCTCACCCTGGCCGACGTGCTGGCGCAGGTGGCGTCGCCGGACGTCCGGGGTGCGCTCGAGGCCGCCACGAGCGGGGCCTTCACCGAGGAGGTCTACCGCCAGGCGATGACCACCCGCGACCGCCTGCGCGCCGCCTACGCCGCGGCCCTGCAGCCCGCCGGCACCCAGCGGCTCGATGCCCTCGTCTACCCGACGGTGCCCCTGCCCCCGCCGCCGCTCGGGGACGACGAGACGACCGAGCTCAACGGGCGCGAGGTGCCCGTCTTCCTGACCACGATCCGCAACACCGGTCCCGGCTCGACGGCGGGCATGCCCGCCGTCTCCCTGCCGGCGGGGACGACGCAGGCCGGGCTGCCGATCGGCATCTCGCTGGAGGCCCTGCCGGGCGAGGACGCCGCCCTGCTGGCGAGCGCCCGACGGGTCGAGGCCGCGCTGGCAGGCGATTGAGCACTGCTCGGCGGGTCGGCCGCACGCCACCGGTCAGTTGCGCGATGGGATGGTGCGACCCGGCCGCCGGTCGACCCAGGAGATCATCGCGGCGACCACCAGGAGGAGCGCGGGCACCAGGAGCCCGAAGCCGACGCCGAGGGCCGTGACCAGCGACCACACCAGGGACGCCACTGCGAGGACCGAGACCACCGCCGGGGCCAGCATCGTCCGACTGGCGCACTCGAACCACAGCGCCACGGCCGCGAACGCCGTCGGCACCCCGAACAGGAGGAGTGCGACCGAGCCACCGTCCGCCCACACGGCCGGGCCCTGCCAGGCCGCGTAGCCGAGGACGCCCACGAGCGAGACAGCGGTCAGCCCGCACGCTCCCGGTGAAGAGGGGGCCATGGCCAGTCCTCCCTCGACGTCTGTGCGAACCGTCCTCGTGCACACGCTCGGGACCACTCTCCTCCCATCTGCAGACGAGGCCAACGCGCAAGGCCATGCGCAGTGGAGGGCGGCGGTGCGGTCGGGGACAGCGTCCGGATGGACCGTTCCCATGCCGTGCTCAGCGCGCGCCACCGGCTCCCCCGGCGCCACTTCCTGCGTACCGCCCGGCTGAACGCCGTCGGGTTCAGCGCGCTCGGTGGCGTCTGCCTGGTCGCGGCGACCACCGGTGCGCTGGCGCTGCGGTGGACGGGCCGGCCACCGGTGATCGGGGCCGCACTCGGGCCGGCCGTCGTCCTGACCGGCCTGGTCGCCCTCGACCGACGGAAGTGGGCCGGCACGACCACGGGCTTCTCGTTCACCGACGACGCCGCGGCGACCCGGGCGGTGGCCGACCAGCTGGCCGCCCGCGGCCTGCCGGTGGACGTCGAGGAGCACCCGCCGGGGAGCCCCGCCCTGCGCTACGCCCACCGGCATGCCCGGCAGATGCAGGCCGCCCTCGAGGACCTCGGCATCCCCGCGCCCTTCACCTGATCCGGTCGGCGGGTCGTCCGGCCGGCTCGCCCGGTGGCGACGGCCTCCCGGGTCCGGCCGCGACCGCCCACGACGAGGACCTCCGGGGGATGTCGTGGGCGTGTGCGCAGGCGGAGACGCCGGGACGACTCCCGCTCCCGTGCACTGGCATCGGTCCAGCAGTCCCCGATGCCGCCTCGGCCCCGCCGAGCGGGAGGAGTCCCACGATGACGCCCACCCACCACCCGTCCGCCGTCCGGGCGAGCGGGACACCCGCTGCCCCCGCCCCGGGCTCGCCGCGGTCCCGGCGAGCAGGGCTGCTCCTGGTGTCCGCGGTCGCCGTGCTGTGCGCGGTCGGCTGGATCACGCTCGGTCCGGCCGGGTTCGTCGCCGATGCCCGTCGCACGGTGATGGCCGGGGTCGAGGCGCTCGCCGCGCCCTGGCCGGGCAGCGTGCACCGGGCCGAGGTCGAGGCGGTGGCGAACGGGCTGCTCTTCGTGCCGGTGGGCGCGCTGGCCGCCCTTGCCCTGCGGCGCCGCGGTCCGGTGCGGCCCGTGGCCCTCGGCGCGGCGACGTCGGTGGTGGTCGAGCTGGCGCAGACCGCCCTGCCCGGGCGGGTGCCCGACCTCGCCGACGTGGCCGCCAACACCACCGGCACGGTCGTGGGCGTCGCGGTCACCACCGTGCTCCTGACCGCCGCGCGTCGTTCCCGGCGGGCTGTCGCCCGCCGCCCCGCGCGGGGGCTGGTCGCCGCACTGCTCGCCGCGCCCCTGCTCCTCGCCGCGACGGCCGGGTGCTCGTCCGCAGCTGCGCCGGCCGGTGCCGCCGGACCACCGGTGCAGGGTGTGTCGCGGGGGGACGTCATGACCGCCGAGAACGGCCACGTCGTCGACGGGGAGGAGCTCTCGGCGTTCGCCGACGTCCCGGCCCTCACCCACCTCGACAGCGCACTGCGCGCGGCGGTCCAGGACGCGGCCCGGGACGCGACGGCCGACGGGATCCGCTTCCACGTGTCCAGCGGGTGGCGCAGCGCCGCCTACCAGCAGGCGCTGTTCGACGCCGCGGTGCAGCGGTACGGCAGCCCCGAGGCAGCGCGGGAGTGGGTGCTCCGCCCCGACGAGTCCTCCCACGTCACCGGCGACGCGGTCGACGTCGGACCGACGGACGCGATGAGCTGGCTCTCCCAGCACGGGTCGGACCACGGCCTGTGCCAGACCTACGCCAACGAGATGTGGCACTTCGAGCTGGCCGTCGACCGCGGTGGGCAGTGCCCGGCGCCGGCCACCGACCCCACCGCCGGTTGAGCGCGTGGTCCCCGCCCGCGAACCGGCCAGCGTCGTCGCGGCCCGGCAGCTGGCCACCGAGGCACACGAGCGCCGTCGTCCTGTCCCGCCCCGGCGCACCGCGCGGCGATACGCCGGCCACATCCCCGCCTTCCTACCCTCGCCCCATGCGCGTGTTGATCGCTGAGGACGAGCCCTACCTGGCCGACGCCATCCGGGACGGTCTCCGGCTGGAGGCGATCGCCGCCGACGTGGTGCACGACGGGGACAGCGCCCTGGAGAACCTCGCCGTGAACAGCTACGACGTCCTCGTGCTCGACCGGGACCTGCCCGGCACCTCCGGGGACGACGTCGCCCGGCGGGTCGTCGCCCAGGGCCTGCCCTGCCGGATCCTGATGCTGACCGCGGCCGACCGGCTGGAGGAGAAGGTGCGCGGTTTCGAGCTCGGCGCCGACGACTACCTGACGAAGCCCTTCCAGATGCGCGAGCTGGTGGTGCGGCTGCGGGCCCTGGGCCGCCGGCCGGTCGACGGCACCCCGCCCGTGGTGGAGTTCGCCGGGCTCACCCTGGACCCGTTCCGGCGCGAGGTGTACCGGGACGGCCGGTACGTCGGGCTCACCCGCAAGCAGTTCGCGGTGCTGGAGGTGCTGCTGGGCGCCCGGGGCGGGGTGGTCAGCGCCGAGTCGCTGCTGGAGCGGGCCTGGGACGAGAACGCGGACCCGTTCACCAACGCGGTCCGGATCACCATCTCCTCGCTGCGCAAGCGCCTGGGCGACCCCTGGCTCATCCACACCCTCCCCGGTGCCGGCTACCGGGTGGGGCCGCCGGCGCCGGACCCGGTGCCGGACCCGCGGTGAGCGCCCGGCTGCGGCTGACCCTCAGCTACGCCGGCTTCCTGGTCATCGCCTCCGCCGCCCTGGTGGCCCTGCTGGTGTACGTCCTCCGGTTCGTGCCGGAAGGCAACCTGAGCGCGCCCGGCGCCCCGTTCCTGCCCGACCGCGGCGACCTGCTGGCCGCTCTCTGGCCGCGGGTCTGGCAGGTGCTGGCCGTGCTGCTGGTGGTCGGGACGGGCGGGGGCTGGCTGCTGGCCGGCTGGATGCTCCGCCCGCTGCACCAGGTCCACGCCGTCGCCCGGCACGTCGCCGCCGGGTCGCTGGACCGCCGGGTCCGGCTGACCGGCCGGGACGACGAGTTCCGCGAGCTCGCGGACACCTTCGACACGATGCTCGACCGGTTGCAGACCACGTTCGACGAGCAACGCCGGTTCGCCGCCAACGCGTCGCACGAACTGCGCACCCCCTACGCCGTGGAGCGCGCGATGCTCGACGTCGCGCTGGCCGACCCGGCCGCCGTGGACGTCCCCCGGCTGCTCGCCCGCCTGGACGAGACCAACCGCCGGGGCACCGAGACCGTCGAGGCGCTGCTCGCCCTGGCCGCGCTGGACCAGGGCCGCACGCCCCCGCGCACCCCGGTCGACCTCGCTGAGGTCACCGGGGACGTCGTCCGGGACCTGGCCCCGCTGGCCGACCGGGCGGGCGTCAGCGTGCGCACCGAGCTGGGCGAGGGCGACCTGGACGGCGTCGAGCCGCTGGTCCGGCACCTCGTGGCGAACCTGGTGCTCAACGGGGTGCGGCACAACACCGGCCCGGGCGGGACGGTGTCCGTCACGACGGGCAGCACCGAGGACGGCCGGGCGGAGCTGACGGTGTCCAACACCGGGCCGCACGTGCCCCCGGTGCTGCTCGGCACCCTCACCGAGCCCTTCGTCCGCGGCACCGGCCGGGTCTCGACCCGGGACACCACCGCTCCCGGCAGCGGCCTGGGCCTGGCCATCGTCGCCCGGGTGGCCGAGGTGCACGGCGCCGACCTGCAGCTGTCCGCTCCCCCGGCCGGCGGGCTGCTCGTCACCGTGCTGTTCCCCGCACCGGGACCGTGACGGCGGCTGCGGAGGACGGCCGCTCCAGGGCGCGGAAGAGCTCGCCGTCGCCGGACTGCCCCTCCAGCGCACCTCATCCCCTGACGGGTCCGGGGGGTGTGGTGCGCCGGGACGGGAGTCGGGGCAGAGCGGTACGGACGGCGGTGGTGAGGAGGACGCGCCGGGCCGGCGGTGGGAGGGCCCGGGCGACCCGCAGCATCGTGGCCGCGATGGACGTCGGGGCGGACCCGGTGTCGAGGTAGGCGACCCACGCCGACTCCGGCAGGCTGAAGAAGGACTGGAAGAAGGCGTCGGTCTGTGCCTCGTCCAGTCCGAGCAGGACCTCACGCCCCAGACCGAGCAGGCCGAGGGTCGCGCGCTGCCGGGCACTGCGGACCAGCGACCGCACCGCAGCCGCATCGGCCCCGGCCGACACGGCATCGGCGATCGTGCTGCCCGCCCGCAGTGACGCGGCGACGCTGTACCCGGTCGCCGGGTGGACCAGCCCGGCCGCGGCCCCGACGGGAACGCCGACGGATCGTCGGACGGCGGCGTCCAGGGGGATGGCCACCCGTTCCGGGCGGTCGGCGATGCGCAGACCGGCGTGGGCGATGACGCGGTGCAGGCGGTCGCGCAGGTGGGGCAGCGCCACCGGCGGGCGGGCAGCCAGGGAGGTGGCCTCCAGCAGGGTCGCGCCGTCGTCCAGCCCCATCCCGTACAGGAAGGCGGGCGGCTGCGCGACGCCGTCCTCGCGCAGCACCGCCCAGTCCATGAGCAGTGCAGCCCCGTCCGGGACCAGGTCACCGAGGTCCCCGGTGACCCGTTCCCCCCAGGCCCGCTGGTGGGCGCTTCCGGGACCGCCGCCGCGGGCGTCGACGACGATGCCGCCGGTGACGGTGGTGCCGTCGGTGAGCGTCACGACCTGACCGAACGGGTCCTGGTGGACGGCGGCGACCGACCCGGTACGGGTCGCACCGCCACCGGCGCGCAGCCGACCGAGCAGGAGACCGTGCACGACGTCGTTGTGCAGCCGGGCGTAGGCGCGACCGACGTCCTGGGTCCTGGCGGTGGTGCGCACCACGGTCACCGGGTACCGCCGACCCAGCGGCGGAGTTCCCTCCGTCCGGGCCGTGTCGCCGAGCAGCGCCGTGGACACGGCATCGAGCTCGTCGGCCCACATGCCGTAGGTCTGGTGCCAGGGCCGCAGGTGCGGGGCGACCACCACCACGCTCAGGCCCCGCGCGGCGCACGCGGCAGCGACCGACAGCCCGGCCGGTCCGGCGCCGGCGACGACCACGTCCCAGCGCTGTTCCGGTGCGTCGGAGTTCACGAGCGCGCGACGTGCACGGGCGAGGAGGTGCGCAGGTGGGGCAGCGCATGCGTGTCCCGTCGAGAACGACGGTGGGCGGCGCGGCGGGGCAGCCAGCAGTTCACGGGTGCTCTGGTCTCCTCGGTCGGAGGACACGCTAGCCGCACCGCACGGGTCCGGTGGACAGGACCATCCGACCCCGGGATGCCCCCGCCCCGTCGTCGCACCCCGACGTCGGCTCATCGTCTTCCGACCGCGATGCAGCCCCCGCGGCCGCTCCCTACGCTGACGTGATGTTCTTCCTGTTCGGTCTCGGCACCAAGCGTCAGCACCTCGGCCCCGGCGAGACCCGCACCTGCCCGAACTGCAACAACACCTCGCAGTGGGCTCGGGTGGAGCAGTACAAGCAGTTCTCGCTGTTCTTCGTGCCGGTCGCCCGGTGGAAGCGCCGACAGGTCGAGGTCTGTGGCATCTGCGGCACCACCATCGCGGGCTGAGCCACTCCCCGGGCGCTCGTGACCGGCCGCGCCGGGTCCGCCGCGACGACCACCCGTCCACCGGAGTCCTGCTCCGGCCGCGTCCGCATCCGGTCGAGACAGCTCGGGTCGGGTGACCCGATGCCGGGTGGCGGAGCGGCCCGCCCGCCGGCCGCGCCGGGCATCCTGGTCCCGCGCCCGACCGCCACACGGACCCGGAGGCCCTGTGACCCCGACCCACTGGACCGAGGACCTGCGCAGCAGCCTCGACGAGCGGCTCGACGCCCACCGCTCCGCGCTGCACGACAGCCTGGACGGGCTGACCGAGCAGGAGGCCCGGGCCCGGCTGGTGCCCTCCAAGACCACGCTGCTGGGTCTGCTGCAGCACGTCACCTACGTGGAGGCGATCTGGTTCGGCCAGGCGGTCACCGGGGCCTCGACCCGGGAGCTCGGCGTGGCCAGCAGTCCCGACCGTTCGTTCGTGCTCCGGAGGGACGCCACGATCGACTCGGTACGGGCGGCTCATGCGCAGCGGTGCACCGAGTCCCGGCAGACCATGGCCGGTCTCGCCCTCGACGACGAGGTGAGCGGTCGGGGCGCCCGCCCGGTCTGGGCGCTGTACCTGCAGGTGCTCGGTGAACTCGCCCAGCACGCCGGGCATGCGGACGTGCTCCGCGAGCAGCTGCTGGCCGCCCGGGAGCGCCTGCCGGCCTGACCGGAGACGGCGGGTCGATCGGCCGGTCAGGTGCGCCGGATGTCCGTCCAGCCGGTGTAGCCCCGCTGTTCCAGGAGCCGCAGCAGTCGCGGCGCCCACGGGAAGGACTGCACGAACGCCGCGTCCAGCAGCGCGACCAGGTCCGCGCTGATCGGCTGCTCCTCCGCCCCGGCGGACGCGGCGGCCGCCCCCTCGAGGAAGGCCTCCACGCGGTCGGCGAGCTCGGGCAGCCGCGGGTCGTCGGCCGTGCAGTCGGCGAGCTCCCCGAGGTCGAGGTAGAGCCGGCGCAGCGTCGGGTGCTCGAGCTGCGCGTGCTTGACCGCCATCATGGCCGGCACCTGCTCCGGCGCCTGGGCCGCGATCAGGATCCAGCTGTCCCGCTCGATCTCGACCAGGTGCTCCGGGAAGCCGAGCTCGCGCATCCGCTCCAGGTAGGCGACCGCCACCGGCGGCAGCACGAGGCTCTCCCCCGCCGTGAGCTGCGCGATCCGGGTCCGGTGCCGCTGGCGGTCGCGGATCTCGGCGCGGAGGCGACGGTCGACCTCCTCGACCGCCGCCGCGAACTCCTCCTCGCCGGCCGCCAGCAGCTCCCGCACCCGGGACAGCGGCACGCCGGCCTCGGCCAGGGTGCGGATCCGGATGAGCTCCACGACGGCCACCGCGTCGTAGCGCCGGTACCCGGAGGAGTCCCGTTCCGGCTCGGGCAGCAGCTCCTTGGCGTGGTAGTGCCGGACGGCACGCACCGTCACGCCCGCGTAGGACGCGAGCTGGCTGATGGTCAGCACGGGCGTGTCCTCTCCTCGGTGGCGTGCTCAGCCGATCTTCCGCCGGTAGGTGGCCATCGCGAACAGGTACGCCACCAGCAGGAGGCCGACGCACCAGGCGAGGGCCGTCCAGCCGTCGTCGCCGACCGGCTGCTCGGCGTAGAGGCTGCGCAGGGTGTTCACGATCGGCGTGACGGGCTGGTGCTCGGCGAACCAGCGCACCGGGCCCGGCATCCCCGAGGTGGGCACGAACGCCGAGCTGATGAACGGCAGGAAGACCAGCGGGTAGGAGAACCCGCTCACCCCGTCCAGGGAGGTCGCCGTCAGCCCGGGGACGACGGCCAGCCAGGTCAGCGCCAGGGTGAAGAGCACCAGGATCCCCGTGACCGCCAGCCAGGCGAGCACCCCGGCGCCGGAGCGGAAGCCCATCGCCACGGCGACGAGCACGACCAGCACCAACGAGACGAGGTTCGCCACCAGCGAGGTCAGCACGTGGGCCCACAGCACGGACTGCCGGGCGATCGGCATCGACTGGAACCGCTCGAAGATCCCGCTGGAGACGTCGGTGAACAGCCGGAAGGCGGTGTAGGCGATCCCGGAGGCGATGGTGATGAGCAGGATCCCGGGCAGCAGGTAGTCGACGTACGCCCCGCCCCCGACCTCGATCGCGCTGCCGAAGACGTACACGAACAGCAGCAGCATGGCGATCGGCGTGATCGCGGTGGTGATGATCGTGTCCGGGCTGCGCAGCACGTGCCGCAGCGACCGCTTCAGCAGGGTCGTGGTGTCGCGGAGGACGTGCGTGGTGGTCATCGGTCCGTCTCCTGCTGGCCGGAGCCGACGATCGCGAGGAAGACGTCCTCGAGGGACGGCCGCTTCTCGACGTGCTCGACCGTGGCCGGGGGGAGCAGTTGCCGGAGCTCGGCGAGGCTGCCCTCGGCGATCACCCGGCCCTGGTGCAGGACGGCGATCCGGTCGGCGAGCTGTTCGGCCTCGTCGAGGTACTGGGTCGTGAGCAGCACCGTCGTGCCCCGGCCGGCGAGCTCCCGGACCGTCGCCCACACCTCGAGCCGCGACTGCGGGTCCAGGCCCGTCGTCGGCTCGTCCAGGAAGAGCACCGGCGGATCACCGATGAGGCTCATCGCGATGTCGAGGCGACGGCGCATCCCGCCCGACCAGGTCGACACCCGGCGGCCGGCGGCGTCGGTCAGCTTGAAGCGGGCGAGCAGGTCGTCGGCGATCCGGCCGGCCCCGTCGAGGTGCCGCAGCTGGGCGACGAGCACGAGGTTCTCCCGCCCGGTGAGGAGCTCGTCGACCGCGGCGAACTGCCCGGTGAGGCTGATCGCCCCGCGCACCTCGGCGGGCTGGGTCGCGACGTCGAACCCGTGGACGGACGCCGTCCCGCTGTCGGCTCGCAGGAGGGTGCACAGGATGCGCACCGTCGTGGTCTTGCCGGCGCCGTTGCTGCCCAGGAGGGCGAAGACGGTCCCCGCGGGGACGCTCAGGTCGACGCCCGCGAGCACCGCATGGTCGCCGTAGGACTTGGCCAGCCCGGTGGTCTCGATGGCTGCTGTCGTGGTCATGGCAGGAGCGTCCAGCCCTGACCCTGCGTCAAGGTCAAGTCCGGGTCCACCGTCCCGTGCGACCGGGAGGGGCCCGGGTGGTCAGGCCCCGTGCCGCCCAGCGCTCAGCAGTTGACCGACCACCGGTGGCCGCAGCTCAGGCAGACCAGGACCGCCACCCAGTCCTGCGGGTCGAACTCGCCGGGGTGGTCACCGACGTCCTGCCCGCCGCACGCGACGCAGCAGGACATCCGGGCCAGTGCGCTGGCCGGCACGACGACCGAGTGGTCCAGGAGCTCGGACACGGGAACACCTCCACGATGAACGGCAGCTGCGCTGCTGCCTCGACGGGTGGAGATTGGCCCAGCGACCGTCGTCGCCGACGGGTGACACGAGGCCGGTCGCGGGATCGCAAGGAGCTCGTCGCGCGACCGCAATGGAGCAGTGCGGTGCTCAGCTGCCACCGGTGGCGCGGAGCACCAGCACGGCGAGGTCGTCGGCGCGGCGCCCCCGCTGGAACTCCATGACCGAGGTCTCCACCGCAGCGGCGACGTCCACCGCACTGCCACCGCGAGCCCCGGCGAGCACCGACCGCAGGTGCTCCTCACCGAACTGGTGGACGACTCCCGCGCCGTCCCGGTAGCGCGCCTCGGTGACCCCGTCGGTGTAGAGGACGAGCACGTCGCCGCTCTGCAGCGTCGTGGTCGCCACCCGGAGGTCGATCTCGGGGAGGATCCCCAGCAGGCTCCCCGGCGCGCCCAGCTCCGCCACCGCACCGATGTCGTGCCGCAGGACCAGCGGCAGGGGGTGGCCGGCGGACACCGCCCGCAGTTCGACCCGGTCGTCGATGCGCTCGGCCAGCACGCAGGCGATGGTGCACGTGCCCGTGGGGGCGCCCTGCCGCAGCAGCACCTCGTTGACCGTGCGCAGCACGTCCACCAGGTCGGTGGTGCGCACCACGGCTGCCCGGATCGCGTAGCGGGCGGCGGCGGTACGCGCTGCGGCGACCGGTCCGGTGCCCTCCACGTCGCCGATCACCATCAGCCACGAGGAGCCGTCGAGCTCGACCAGGTCGTAGAAGTCGCCGCCGACGGTGGCCCGGGCCGAACTGGGTTGGTAGACCGCGGCCACGTCGGCCCCCGCCAGGTACGGCAGGTGCGGCGGGAGCAGGCTGCTCTGCAGGTCCTCGGCGAGACGGCGGTACCGCTCCTCGGAGGCGGCGAGCGCCTGGGCGAGTTCGCGCTCGGCGGTCACGTCGGCCACCAGGACGCACAGGCCGATCACCTCGTCCGCGTGCCGGACGGGGAAGAAGCTCGCGTTCCAGTGGCGGAGCTCGTCGGGCCGGCTCCCCACCGCGCCGGTCAGCGGGACGTCCCGCCGCGGCCGGCCGGAGCCCAGCACTTCCCGGTAGAGCGCTTCGGCCTCGCCGCCCACCGCCGGGTGCAGCTCGGCGGGCGTGCGACCCAGCAGCTGCTCCACCGGCAACCCGTTCATCTCCGCGAGCACCGGGTTGACCCGGACGTGGCGCAACTGCAGGTCGAACAGACCGATGCCCAGGGGGGCGCTCTCGATGACGGCGTCGAACTGCGCCGCGATCACCTCGAGCCGGCCCGGTCCCGTTCCAGCAGACCCAGGCACACGAGGACACTAGGTCGTCCCGGCGTCACGTGCTCGTCGACCTCGCGGCCGTGACCGTGGGTCAGGACCCCTGCGGACCTGCCTGCACACACACCGCTGCGGCCCGCACCCAGGAGGGTGCGGGCCGCACGGACTGACCGGGCCCGGCCCGGCCTATGCCGCAGGCGTCCTCGCGAACCGGGCCCGGTGGGTGAACTCGATCTCTGCCACGGAGCCGCGGGCGCCGGTGGCGACCTCGATGGTCCCGGTGGACCCGTCCGGCGCGATCCGCGGGACGTCGCCGGTCGTGAGGCTGATGCGCACCCGGTGCCCCTCGGCGAAGCGCCAGTGCGCTGGCTGCGTCGCGATGACGAACGTGGTCTCCTCCCCCCGCGTCACGGGGATGCTCTGTCCGTGCCCGAACCGGTGGCTGGCCCGCAGCCAGCCGGCGGCGACCTCGGTGACCCGGCCGTCGGGGGCGACGTCCATCACCTTGGCCACGAGGTTGCCGTCGCTGTTGGGCAGCGTCGCCTCCAGGGTGACCTCGGCCTGCCCGGCCATGACGGCGTCGTGCGCCAGCGGGTCCGACGTGAACGTCAGTCGCCCCTCGTCCGCCACGGCGTTGTCCGCTGCCGGGTCCGTCGGCCGCGGACAGCCGACCAGGCAGGTGGTGGCCGGACCGTCGTCCGGGTCGATCGCGAGGTCCAGGGTGCCCGGCTTGCCGGGCCGTCGGTCCAGCTCACGATCGGTGCCGAGGGCCAGGACCTGGCTGTTCCCGTCCGCCGGCCAGTCGGCCAGCTCCACCCAGCGGCCGCCGGCGCCCTCGACCTCGTAGCTGGTCACCGGCGCCGCCGGCAGTGGCGCGTCGGGCTCGGCGCGCAGCCAGTGGTCGAACCAGGCGAGGGTCGCGCCGATCGGCAGCGGCTCGGTCTCCTGCTCCCACGGGTCCGCGTGGGTCCAGGGCCCCATGACCAGCCGGACGTCGTCGTTCCCCGCGTCTCGCAGACCCTCGTAGTTGCCGATCGCCCCGGCGCGGAAGACGTCGAACCACCCGCCGGTGAGCAACACCGGCACCTCGATGTCCTCGTGCTCGTTCGCCACGTTCTGGACGTCCCAGTACTCGTCGTACGTGGGATGGGCCGCGAAGGCGTCGAGCTGCCGCTGGTCGAAGGCGGGGTCTGCCACGTCCGGGGCGCCCACCCAGAGCCAGTCCGCGTCCGCACGCGCTCCGCCCGGGTAGAAGATCTCGGAGTAGTTCTCCATCGGCGAGACGTTGGGCGCGATCGCCGCCAGGTGCGGCGGTTGCTCTGCCGCGATCTCGAGGGTCGTCTGGCCGCCGTAACTCGTGCCGGAGGCACCCACCTTGCCCGAGGACCACGGCTGCTCGGCCAGCCACTCGACGGCGTCATGGCCGTCCTTGCTCTGGATCGGCCACCGCGCCTCGAAGCCCGGAGCCGGGGAGATCCCGGTGCCACGGATGTCGCACGACATCACGTTGTAGCCGCGCTGGCTGAAGTACGTGGCGAACTCGCCCGCTGCCTCCTCCACGGCCCTGCCGTACGGCGTGTAGCTCCGCAGCAGCCCGGGGAACTCCCCGGCCGCCGGCTCGCCTCCGAGCGCCGGTCGGGCGATGGCGCACCCGAGCTCGAAGCCGTCCCGCATCGGCACCTGGAGCCGTTCCACGTACGTGCCGTAGTCGGCCGACCGGTCGTAGTCGAACCAGTCGGGCTCTGCGGACGGGGCGGGGCGGGGCGGCTGGGCGGCTGCCGGCGGGGCCAGCACCCCCGCCACGACCGCGCCGGTGATGGTGCCGATCACGCCGAGCCGGCGGGTTCGGATGCTGAGCACGCTTCCTCCTGGGGAAGTGGACGGGGAAGGGGACGACGTCGGGCGACGCCGGCGGGGCCGGCACGGGACCGGGGACCTGCGGCCCCGGCCCCGTGCCGCACTGCGGTCGGGGTCAGGAGCGCGGCCCGCCCAGCGCCCCGCCGCGGTCGCCCAGCCACTCGGCCGGTCGGTAGGTGCGCAGGATGTCCGACCCACCCAGGCCGAGTCCCTCGGCCGCGGCGTCCAGCGTGCGGGGGTGGGCGACGGAGCCCCAGTGACCCGTGGTCACCCGCTCGTCCAGGGCCTCGACGGAGGCGACCAGCTCAGCCGGGGTGAACCGGCAGTGGCTCAGCCGGTGCACGAAGGCCTGGCGCAGCAGTCCGTTCGCACCGGCCTGGCGCACGGTCTCCGCGTACTCCTCCTCGACCTGGACCGGGGCGAGGACGTCGTGCGTGGTGTGCAGGCTCAGGACCGGGACCTGCAGCTCCCCGGTGAGCTCGGAGGTGGCGTGGGCGGTCTGCAGCGCATCGTCGTCGGCGGTCACCGACGCCGTCTCGGTCAGCCGGTCGAGGTCCGCGTCCAGGTCGAGCCCGGCCTCCCGGTACAGCGCCGTCACCTGCGCCCGCTCGTCGGCGCGCTGCAGCAACGCCCGGTAGTCGACGCCGGCGTTCCAGGACGGGTTGCCGCCGACCGTGGTCTCGATGTCGACCCGGGCCGGGTAGGTGAAGCCGAGTGCGGAGGTGAACTGGGCGACCTGGGCATCGACCTGTGCCTGGTGGTCCCGCGGACCGGGCTCGGGCTGGCCCTCGGCCCAGCGGGGCAGGTGGTACAGCGCAGCGGCGAGTGCGATCCGCGCCCGGCCCTCGGGGTCGTCCTGCGCGGCCACGACGGCCTCCGTGAGGGTCCTCGCCGCGGCGTTGACGGCGGCCAGGTCGCCCTCGTAGTCGGCCAGCTGCACCTCGGTGCCCGGTGGGACGAGCAGCTGGGCGATCGCATGGGCACCGTCGAGCTGGTAGTTGAGCAGGTCGACGCCGCCGTGCATGAGCCCGCAGGTCGGCAGCGCGCCGTCGACGGGGGCACCGGGGAGCTCGGCCAGCTGGCCGGTGACCAGGCCGCCCATGGAGGTCCCGACGGCGAGCACCCGCGACGGCTCACCGACGGCGGCCCGGAAGGCATCCAGGGTCTGCAGCTGGTCCTCGGCAGCGGTGTCCAGCGTCCAGCCGCTGCGCTCGTAGGAGGATCCGACCAGGGCGTAGCCCCGGTCCAGCAGGGCCTGCCGGGTCACGTCGTCCGGCGCGTTCTCGGCGGTGTGCGGGATGGGGAAGAAGCTGGGCCGGTAGCCGTGGCTGTACAGCAGCACGGTGCCGTTCCAGTCGGCGGGGACGTCGGCGACCCAGGCGGTGGCCCCGTCGTCGACCGTCCCCTCGACGTGCCTGGGGCCCGCGGGTTCTCCGGCTGCGGCGGGTGTGGCGGCGGCGAGCGAGATGGCCAGCGCGCAGGCCAGGCCGGGGACGAGCGATCGAGGGGACATCAGCATCCTCACGGAGGGGTTCGGGATGCCGGAGACGCTAGGCCTGAGCGAAACGAGCGTCAACGAAATGCCGAGCTTTTCTGTGAGCCAGCCCACTCAGAGGGAACTACCGTCTGGCGCGCGCGTCGCGCACGAGGTCGGCGAAGGCCGCCTGGGCGCGCACCTCCAGTGCTGCGAAGACGGTGCGGTACACGGCCGTCGACCGGCGGGCGGGCCAGTCCGCACCCAGGTGGCGATCGGGCAGCACCGGGTCGAGCCGCAGCAGGCGGATCCAGTGGGCGCCGAGGAGGGTGAACAGGGCCAGCGGGTCCTCGTCCCGAGGGAGGGGCCGGTCCCACCGGCGGAGGAAGTCCTCGTGCTCCCGGCGTAGCGCATCGAGGTCCCAGGCCCGGCGGACGAACCGGGCGACGTCCGTGCCGGCGGCGGGAGAGGCGACGAACCCGTCGATCTGCAGGCCCCCCGCCTCGGCGCCCACGGTGGTGATCGAGTCGAGGTCGACGCGGCCCGGCGCGATCCACAGCCCGTCGCGCAGGCAGCCGAAGCCGGCCCAGGTCAGCCGGGACCGCAGCCGGTTCCGGACGTCCCGCTGCGTCTCCGGCAGGGAGAAGCTCAGCAGCGTCCACTCGCTGCTCACCTGGTGGAAGGGTTCGGCCGCCAGCACCCGCTCCCGCCCCTCCCGCAGGACCCTCCGAGAGGTCTCGGTCAGGCCGTAGCGGGCCACTCTCCCGTCCTGGTGACGGGTCAGCAGGCTTCGCTCGGTGAGCCGGGTCAACACCGACCTGGTGGCGTCGTCACTCACGCCCAGGGACCCCAGCACGTCGAGGAAGACCTTCGTCGGGAGGGGCTCCTCGTGGCTGTCGAGGATCAGTGCGCCCCCCAGCGCCAGCAGGAGGTCCTGCGGCTTGGAGCGCACCTCGGCTGCGCGGTCTGTCATGTGCCCCTCCCTGAGCCCACTCGGCGCCCACGCCGCGGGCCGGCGGGCGGGACCACCCTGCCAGGTCGGCCCGGGGGATTCGTTCGGTCCACCACCGCCCGTCGGGGGGATCCGGGGGGTCAGCTCAGGTGTCGAGCCGGCTCACCGAGCTCGGCGAGGTGGTCGCGGGCGAGCGTGACCACGACCGGTCGTACGTGCTCGGCGAGCCACTCGGCGGTCTCGTCCCCGCGCCGTTCGGCCGCCCAGCCCAGGTAGGTGAGCCCGCGGGCCAGCAGCATCCCGGTCCAGTGGCGCAGCTGCTCCTCCCCGAGGGTCCGGCGGGTCCGGTACCCCGCGATGACGGCGTCGGTGTACTCGGCGAAGCGCGGGTGCGGGCGGTAGAAGAAGAGGATCGTGGCGAGCTCGAACAGGTGCCAGCCCTCCCCGAAGTCGTCGAAGTCGATGAGCACGAGCTCGTCGTCGGCCAGGAGGATGTTCTCCGGCGTGAAGTCGGCGTGGATGACGCCGTAGACGTCCGGTCCCGTGCCCAGGGCGGCCAGTGACGACGTCAGGCGGGCGACGGCCGCACCCAGCACGTCCCGCTCCTCGGCGGACAGGACGTCGAGCCCGAGCGGGTCGCCCCACAGCGCCTTCGCCCCCACCAGGCCGTCCAGGTCCCACGCCGCGCGACTGAACCCGGGGAGCCGGCCGACGTCCTGCAGGTGGTCGTGCAGCTCCCCCGCCAGCTGGCCGAGCCGGTGGAAGACGCCGGGCTCCAGCGGGCTGCTCCCGTCGAACGCCTCGCCGCAGTCCCCGAGGGGGGCGGCTCCCTCGATCCACCGCTGCACGTCGACCTGGTACTGCTCACCCGTGCCGTCGCCGACGAGGTGCACCAGCTCGCCGGAGGTGGTGCGGATCGGCTCGGGCACCGGGAAGCCCCGCTGACGGAGAGCCAGCAGGTAGTCCAGCTCGCAGGTCACCGCGGAGGTGGCGTGCAGCCCGGGACGGTGCAGGCGGACGGCGAAGGACTCCCCCGCCCGCTCGGCCCGGAACACGTGGTTCTCCCGGTACTTGACGAAGTGCAGGGTCGCACCGGCCAGCCCGTAGGAGTCGAGGGCTTCGGCGATGACCCGCCGCGCCGCGGTCTCGTCGATGAGCCCCACGTGACTGCTCCTCTGCCTGCCGGCGGACCGGCGGGTCGTCGATGCGCCGGGCTCGGCTGCACCACCCGACTGCGCTGTTGCAGCGGAAGACTGACAGCTACATGAACGCTCGGTCAAGACCCTTTACGTCGCGTTCACGCACTTCGGCGCCCCTGAGTCGCCCTCACCTCAGGAGCGGTCCGGGCGGACCAGACCCGTCGCGAGCGCGACGATGCCGGCCAGGAGCTCCTCGGACCTGCCGGGGTCCTCGGCCACCTCCACCAGCGCGGCCCGCGATGCGCCCACGAGGAGGGCGGCCAGCGTCGCCGGCTCCACTCCGGCAGCCATGACCCCGGCGGCGCGCGCCTCGGCGACGTCCTCGGCGATGAGCTTGGCGACGACCCGCGAGGCGTGTCCCCGCACCGGCGCCAGCGCCGGTTCCACGCTCGGGTCGCTGTTGGAGTAGAACCGCCCGACGAGCGGCCGGGCGCCGATCTCCAGGAGGGGGCGGGCGAGGGCGGCCACCTTGTCCACGAAGCCGGACGCCTGGCCGTGCGAGGCGGCCACCCGGTCGAGCAGCTCCTCGTTGACCTCCTCGTACAGCGTGCGGAAGAGGTCGTCCCGGCCGGCCGGGAAGTACGCGTAGAGCGTCACCTTGGAGGCCCCCGCCTCGGCCGCGATCGCCTCCACCGTGGCCCCGCCGAACCCCCGCTCGGCGAAGACCTCGAGGGCCGCGTCGAGCAGCACGCGCCGGGTGCGGAGCCGGTTCTGCTCGCGGAGCGAGAGCCGCCCGCTGCCCGCCCGGGGCGCATCCTGCGACGACGTCATCCGGCCCCCCTCCCGTCAGCTGTGACCGACACCCTACGGAGGGGTGACCGGCCATCGCCGACCGGAGACCCGACCGGTGGGCGTCACCGGACGGCGGCCTCCACCTCGTCGAGGCTGGCGGCGAGCCGGTCGACCAGGAGCTCCAGGTGCTCGTGCTCGAACACCATGGGCGGCCGGATCTTCAGCACGTTGTCCCGCGGCCCGATCCGGCTGATCAGCACACCTCGCCGGACCATGTCCTCCACGACGCGCTTCGCCCGGCCTGCGCTCGCCCGGCCGTCGTCGTCGACCAGCTCGAGACCGAAGAACAGGCCGGTCCCGCGGACGGCACTGACACTCGGCCGGTCGGCGGCCAGCTCCTCCAGCGTCTTGCGGGCGTGCCGGCCGAGCTCGGCGGCGCTGGCCTGCAGCTCCCGGTCCGCCGTCTCCTGGAGCACGGCCGCACCGGCCGCGGCGGACACCGGGTTCCCGGCGAAGGTGTTGAAGTACATGTTGGCGCTGCCGAACTCGTCCAGCAGCCGGGTCGTGGTGACCACACCGCCGAGGGGGTGTCCGTTGCCCAGCGGCTTGCCCATCGTGACCAGGTCGGGCCGGACGCCGTGCAGCTCGTGCCCCCAGAACGCCGAGCCGGACCGGCCCAGCCCCGACTGCACCTCGTCGGCGATGACCAGCCCCCCGGCACCGTGCACCAGGTCGGCCAGGCCCTCGACGTACCCGGCCGGCGGGTGCAGCAGGCCCTCGGTGGTGAAGAGCGGGTCGAACAGCAGCGCGGCGAGGCCGTGGCCGGCGGCCTGCAGCGAGGCGACGGCGGCGGCCGCCTCCTCGAGCGCCTCCGCGAGGACGACGTCGGGGCTCCGGGGGTCGGAGAGGACGTCCGGGATCCGCAGTGCGCGGACGTGGGCACCCAGCGGCTCCGCGGTCGTCAGCCCGGTGGTCATCTCCGCCAGCGACGTGGTGTTGCCGTGGTAGCTGAAGTCGGTGACCAGGACGCCGGTCGACCGGGTGTGCTGGCGGGCGATGCGGAGGGCGAGCTCGTTGGCCTCGGAGCCGCTGTTGGTGAAGAAGACCTTGTCCAGGTGCGGCGCGAAGGTCGCGAGCAGCGTCTCGCCGTAGTCGACGACGGGCTCGTGCAGGTACCGGGTGTGCACGTTCAGCCGCGCTGCCTGCTCGGCGATGGCGCGGACGACCACGGGGTTGCAGTGTCCCACGTGCGGGACGTTGTTGTAGGCGTCGAGGTAGTCGACGCCGTCGGCCGCCGTCAACCAGACGCCGTGCCCGGCGACGACGTGCAGCGGCTGGTCGTAGAACAGGGGCGAGTGCGGGCCGATGACCTTCGACCGTCGCGCACGGAGCGCCTCGGCCACGGACGAGCTGTCGGTCGACATGACGCCTTCTTCCTCAGCGAGCGGGTTCCACGCCATGCGCCGACGGTCCCCGGAATCTGAACGCAGCGTACAGAAATCTGGGGGACCACGGCCAGCGTCGTCCGTCACGAGTCACCACGGCGGCGCGCGTCCCGACAGGTCAGTGGCCGGAGACCCGGCGCTGCACGCTGGCGACGTGCGCCGCGGCAGCCGCGACGGCGCCCGCCTCGTCGCCCGCCCGGATGGCGGCCGCGATCCGTTCGTGCTCGCGGCGGGAGGAGCGCATCCGGTCGGCGGTGAGCAGGTGCTCACGGCGACTGGGCTCGGTGAGCTCCTGCACCCGGTCGTGCAGGCGCACCAGCAGCGGGTTGTTGCTGTACTGGGCGATCGCCCGGTGAAAGGTCCGGTCCAGCCGGGCGAAGTGCGCCGGCCTGCTCTCCGCCTCCATCTCCACGAGCAGCGCCTCCAGCTGGGCGATCCCCTGGGCGGTGGCGTGCCGCGCGGCGCGGCCCGCGACCGACGGTTCGATGCAGGCGCGCACGTCCATCACCTGCGCCAGCTCGATCTGGTTCGCGTCGAGCCCACCGGCCAGCGCGAGCCCGGTCAGCGTCCCGCCCGGCCGCAGCACGGTCGTGCCACGCCCCCGGGTGCGGTCGACGAGCCCGCGGACCTCCAGGTCGCGCAACGCCTCCCGGACCGAGCCGCGGGAGACGCCCAGCGACCCGGCGAGCTCCCGCTCCGGGGGCAGCCGGTCCCCCGGGCCGAGCGTCCCGTCCAGGATCAGCCGCTCCAGCCGGGAGGACACGACGTCCGCCCGCGAGGTCTGCCCGGACGACGCGGTGCCACTCTCCACACGATCTCCTTGGTAGGACCAAGACGACTTCGTCGTCGACCCCGGACAGAACACGCCCTGGCGGTCAGCGCGGAGGTTACGCCCGCGTCTCAATTGCGAATCTTGCGTCAGAAGTCTTTACAGCCCGTTCAGTGTGACCCCAGACTCACCGGCACCATCCCTCAACCGGGTGACTTGGTCCTACCAAGACGCCCGACCACTGGAGGCCGACTGTGCGTCCGCTCCGTGCTCTGTCCATGACCATCGCGCTGGGGACGACCGTGACCCTGGCGGCCTGCGGCGGGTCGTCCGAGGAGGAGGCCGACGCTGCGGCCCCGTCGGTCGAGCAGGACGACGAGATCGCCGCCCTCGTGCCCGACGAGCTCCGGGAGTCCGGCGTGCTCACCATCGGCGTGGACCCCGGGGTGGCGCCGATGGTCATCTCCTCCGACGACGGGACGCTCACCGGGTTCGAGGTCGAGCTCGCCCGGGAGGCGGCCGGGCTCATGGGCCTGGAGGTCGAGTTCCGGCCCGGCGACTTCACCGGCCTGATCGCCGGGCTCCAGGCCGAGCGCTACGACACCGTCATGTCCTTCGTCGTCGACACCGCGGAGCGGCAGCAGTCGGCGGACTTCGTGGACTACATGGAGGTCGGCGCCGGGATCCTCGTCCCCCAGGGCAACCCCGAGGGCATCGAGGAGCCGATGGACCTCTGCGGGGTCACCACCGTCGTCGGCGCCGCCAGCCAGGGCGAGCGGACGGCCGACGCCCTGAGCGAGGAGTGCGTGGCTGCCGGGCAGGAGCCGGTCGACAAGCTCGTCGTCCAGGACCCCACCGACGTGCAGACCGCGATCAGCGCGGGCCGGGCGCCCGCCGCGCTCAACGTGAGCCCCGTGATCGGCTACGCCGTGAGCACCTCGGGGGGCCAGTTCGAGCAGGCCGGCGACTTCTTCAACGAGGTGCCCGGCGGCGCCCTGTTCCGCAAGGACGACACCGAGCTGCGGGACGCCTTCGTCGCCGCGCTGCTGCAGCTCCAGGAGGACGGGACGTTCGCCGAGCTCGGCGAGGAGTTCGGCGTCACGGAGAGCCTCCTGGAAGGTGCCCCCATCAACGCGGCGACCCAGGAGTGAGCGCCGTGGCGAGCCGGACGGGAGCCCCGGCGCACACCGGTCCGACCCCGTCCGGCCTGGAGCCGGTCGCGCCGCGGGTCCGGTGGCAGGAGTTCCTGTACGTCGCGGTCGTCCTCGTCCTGCTGGCGATGCTGGCGAACTTCGTCCTGACGAACGAGCGGCTCAACCTCCCCGTCTTCTGGGAGTACCTGTTCCACCCGCTCGTCCTCGACGGCCTGCGGATCACCGTGATCCTGACGGTCGCGGGCATGGTGGGGGGAACCGTGCTCGGCCTGGCGCTCACGGCCATGCGGCTGTCGTCCAGCCCGACGCTGCGGGCGGTCTCCTTCACCGCCATCTACGTCTCGCGCACCATCCCGCTGCTGGTCCAGCTGCTCTTCTGGTTCTTCCTCGCCTCCGTGCTCCCCCGGATCAGCTTCGGCATCCCGTTCGGTCCGGAGTTCGTGTCCTTCGAGACCAACGCGGTGATCAACCAGCTGGGTGCGGCGATCATCGCGCTGAGCCTGTTCGTGGCCGGCTACATGGCGGAGATCATGCGTTCCGGCGTGATGTCGGTGGACCGGGGCCAGGTGGAGGCGGCGACGGCGATGGGCATGACCCCGTTGTCGGTCTTCCGCCGGGTGGTCTTCCCGCAGGCGGCCCGGATCTCCATCCCGCCGACGATGAACCAGGTCATCTCGGTCCTGAAGTACTCCTCCGTCGTGATCCTCATCGGCCTGGCCGACCTCATGTACTCGGTGCAGGCCATCTACTCGCGCAACTTCCAGCAGATCCCGCTGCTGCTGGTCGCGACGTTCTGGTACGGCCTCGTGGTGGTCGTGCTGACCGTCGTGCAGAGCCAGCTCGAGAAGCGGTTGTCCACGGGCCTGCCGAAGGCGGCCCGCCAGCGGATGAAGGAGCTGGAGGAGAAGACCGATGCCTGAGACCCCCGTCGCCACGGCGACCGATCAGCACCCGGCACCCGGCACGGTCCGGCCCATGGTGGAGATCGCCGGGCTCTGCAAGACCTTCGGTGAGCACCGGGTCCTCCGGGGCATCGACCTCACGGTCGCCCCCGGGCAGGTCGCCTGCATCCTGGGACCGTCCGGCTCGGGCAAGTCGACGCTGCTGCGGTGCGTCAACCAGCTGGAGGCGGCCACCGACGGCGCCATCCACATCGACGGCGAACTGGTCGGCTACCGCGTGCAGGGTGGCCGCCGGCACGCCCTGTCGCCGCGGCAGATCGCCCGCCAGCGCCGCTCCACCGCGATGGTCTTCCAGCGGTTCAACCTGCTGGCCCACCAGACCGCGCTCGCCAACGTGATGGAAGCACCGGTGCACGTCCACGGCGTCCCCCGGGACCGGGCCCGCGAGGAGGGCCTGGCGCTCCTCGACCGGGTGGGGCTGAGCCCGTACGCCGACCACTACCCCGCCCAGCTGTCCGGTGGGCAGCAGCAACGCGTCGCCATCGCCCGGGCGCTCGCCGTCCGGCCGCGGGTGCTGCTGTTCGACGAGCCCACCTCGGCGCTGGACCCGGAGCTGGTGGACGAGGTGCTCGCGGTCATGACGGACCTCGCCCGGGAGGGCCTCACGATGCTCGTGGTCACCCACGAGATCGCCTTCGCCCGCGACGTCGCCGACACCGTCTTCTTCATGGACGGCGGTGTCGTCGTGGAGTCCGGCGACCCCGCGCAGGTCCTCAACGCCCCGAGTCACGAACGCACCCGCGCCTTCCTGCGCCGCGTGCTCTGACCGTCCCTCTTCCCGCACAGGAGCCCCACCATGACCTCTGCCGACCCTGCGCCGGCCCGCCACTGCGCCGTCGCGACACCCCACGCGCAGGCCACCACGGCCGGCAGCGACGTGGCGGCCCGCGGCGGCACCGCGGTCGACGCCGCGCTGGCCGCCGCCGCCGCCCTCACCGTGCTGTACCCCCATCAGACGGGCGTCGGGGGTGACCTCATCGGCCTGGTCCGGACGCCGGACGGGCAGATCTCCTGCATCAACGCCAGCGGGCCGGCGGCGGCCGCCACCTCCGTGGAGGACGTGGCCCGCCGGCACGGGGGCGCCATGCCCACCGTCGGCATCGACACCGTCACCGTGCCGGGCGTCGTCGGCGGGCTGGCCGCCGCGCACGCCCTCGGCGGCCGGCTGCCGTGGGCGGAGGTCTGGGCCGCCGCCGTCGACCTCGCCGACAGCGGGGCCGAGGTGTCCGCCAGCCTCGGCCGGGCCCTGGTCACCTACCGGGACGAGGTGCTGGCCGACCCGGGACTGCGCGGGGTCTTCGCACCCGAGGGCGAACCGTTGACGCCCGGCGCGCTCCTGCGGCAGCCGGCCCTCGCCCGGACCCTCGCCCAGGTGGCGGCGGGCGGCGCGGCCGCCTTCTACGCCGGCCCCGTCGCGGCGGAGCTGCTCGCGGGGTTGACCCGGCTGGGCAGCCGGCTCAGCGCCGCCGACCTCGGCGACTTCGCGCCCGAGACGGTGCCGCCGCTGCACCGGGACCACGGCGACCACACCATCTGGACCAGCCCGCTCAACACCCAGGGCTACCAGCTCCTCCAGGTCCTCGGCGCGCTGGCGCACCTGCCCGAGGACGTCGACGTGGACGGCGCCGGTGCCGGTGCACTGGCCGCACTGTGGTCACGGGCCAACCGCGACCGCGCGCGGCTGCTGGCCGACCCCCGGTACGCGGACGTGGACGTGGACGAGCTCCTCGCCGGGGACGCGCTCGCCGGGGCCGCGAAGGAGGCCGTGACCGCCGGTGCCACCGACGGCCCGACCGACTTCGTCCAGCCGCGCGGGGACACGGTCGCGGTGGTGGCCACCGACAGCGACGGCTACGCGGCGTGCCTGATCCTCAGCGTGTTCCACCCCTTCGGCTCCGGGCTGCTGGAGCCGACCACGGGCGTCGTCCTGCACAACCGCGGGGCCTACTTCTCCCTGGACCCGACCAGCGCCAACTGCCTCGCCCCGGGCAAGCGACCCGGTCACACGCTGATGCCGGTGATGGTCACCCGGGGCGACCAGCTCGCCTGGGTCGTCGGCACGATGGGCGGCAAGGCCCAGCCGCAGATCCAGGCGCAGGTGCTCCGCGCCCTCTTCGCCGGCGCGTCCCCCGCGCAGGCCGTGGGCACCCCGCGCTGGGTGGTCGGTGGCCTGGGCGCCGGCGAGCCGGAGGACCTGGTGCTGGTCGAGTCCGACGTGCCGGGCGTCGTCCAGGGCGCCATCGCCGAGCGCGGCTACACCCTGCAGGAGTACGCACCGCACAGCGAGATGCTCGGCCACGCCCAGGTCGTCCGGGTCGACGTCGACGGGTTCACCGCAGCCAGCGACCCCCGGTCCGACGGGCAGGCGATGGTCGTCCCGGTCCCCGCACGGTGAGCCGCCGGGTGCGCCAGGGACGCCGGGCCCCCCGGCACCCCCTGCAGACCGCGGCCTTCCTGCTGACCTTCGGCACCGGCATGTTCGACGCGATCAGCTACCTGGGCCTGGACCGCGTGTTCACCGCCAACATGACCGGCAACATCGTCCTGCTGGGCATGGGGCTGACCACCGACCAGGACATCCCCGTGCGCCTGGCCGCGATCGCGCTCGCCGGGTTCGCCGTCGGGGCGCTGGCCGCCGCACGCTTCCTGCGCCGCCAGCCGACCGGCCTCCAGGTACCGCTCCGCTCGCTGGTGCTAATCGGGGTGCTCGCCGTGCTGACCGCCGGCTCGGCGGTCGCCTTCCTCGTCGTGCCGGAGGTGCCGCGCGCGCTGCTGGTCGGCATCACCGCGGCGTTGAGCGCGGGCATGGGCATGCAGGCGGTCGTGGCCAAGCGCTTCGGCGTGCCCGACGTGTCCACCGTCGTGCTGACCATGACCCTGACCAGCTGGATGAGCGAGTCCCGGCTCGGCGGCGGCACCGGGGTGCACTCGTTCCGCCGGGGCGGCGCCGTCGTGCTCATGGCGGCCGGGGCGGCCGCCGGGGGTGCGCTCCTGCTCCTGGGGGACGCGGTGGCGCTCGCCGCCGCCGCCGCGGTGGTGCTCGTCGCCCTCGCGCTGATGGCCCGGAGCCACCTGGTCGCGCGTCGGGCAGCGGTCGCCGGTCCGGACGCGACGCCGGTCCCGGACCGGCAGGCGACCGACGGCCGGAGCCCGGCCCCGGCCCCCTGACCGGCCGGTCCGCGGACGGCACGTGTCGGGCGACGCCGGGGCGGGAAGGCAGGATCGACCGCGACGGACGACGACCGCGCGCCCCCCGACCCGAAGGACCCTCGTGCCCCCCTCCCGTCCCCGCCTCCGCTCCGCAGCCCGGATCGCCCTCGGCGGCATGCTCGTCTTCGCCGGCACCAGCCACCTGACCTTCGCGCGGAGGGACTTCCGCGCCCAGGTGCCCCCGTGGGTCCCGATCGACACCGACGACGTGGTGCTCGCGTCCGGCGTCGTGGAGATCGGGCTGGGCGCGGCCCTCGCCGCCCTCCCCCGCGAGCAGCGCCGCGTGGGGGCGATCGCGGCGCTCTTCTTCACCGCGATCTTCCCGGGCAACGTCGCGCAGTACACCGGCCGGCGCGACGCCTTCGGCCTGGACACCGACCGGAAGCGGGCCCTGCGCCTGCTCGGTCAGCCGGTGCTCGTCGCCTGGGCCTGGTGGTCGACCCGCACCCGTACTCCCTGACCCGAGGCGCGGGTCCCCCTCCGGCGCTCTCCTCAGGGCAGCGCGAGCCGGTGGGCGACGACCGACCACACGTCCGGGTCGGCGACCAGGCCGAGATGGGTCGACCGGACGCGGACGTGCTCGGCCTGCGGTGAGGCGAGGTCGATGCAGGCGGCCGGGGAGACGATGGCGTCCCGCCGGGTGTAGACCGCGGTGAGGGGCACCTGGATCGGCTGCTCCTGGTCCAGCTGAGCGATCAGCGCGGCGATGCGCGCCGTCTCCTCCGGGCTCCACGCCGAGGCACCGGCCGTCCACGAGGGTCCGCCCACGACGGGCGTGCCGTAGGTGACGACCCGGCGGACCACCTCCGGGTGCCGCCGGGCGACCTCCCGGACGATCAGTCCCCCCAGTGACCAGCCCAGGAGCGAGACCGGTCGGCCGCTGGTCTCCGCCAGCCGCAGCACCTCCCCGCTCAGCAGCTCGGCGTCCCGCTCGGGCCTGCCCGTGTTCACCCCCAGGCCCCAACCGCGGGCGTCGTAGCCGAGGAGACGCAGGTACCGGCGCTGCGGCAGGCCGACGACCTCCGGCGCGCGCCAGCCGGGGACGTCGACGACCACGTGCCCGTCACCCCGGGGTGCTCCGGCCAGGCGGGGCAGCGCCCCGGGGAGGCGGAGACCGGCGACGACCCCACCCAGCTCGCGGTACGGGCTGGGGCGCGGCGGCCTCCGCAGTTCGTCGACGTCCGGTCGCCAGGTGTCCGGCAGGGCGCGGGAGGTGACCCCGGCCCAGCCGAGCAACCGGCTCGGACGTCTCTCGCTCGATCCTGCGACGGCACTCGACCGCACGTCTCCGACCACCTGAGTCTTGTTCACGGACTCAACCTGGCCGATGAAGCTGGGTCTGTCAACGAGATGCAGGTGGGCATATCCTCCGACCGTGGACCCGACTCCCGACGCAGCGACTCCCGATGCACCGGCGGCCATGGCGTGGTCCATGGAGAACTGCCAGGTGGAGCGGGCGATGGGGGTCCTCGGGGAGCGCTCCTCGGTGGTCGTGCTCCGAGAGGTCTTCGTCGGCGTCCGGCGCTTCGACGACATCCACCGGCACAGCGGGGTGTCCCGGCAGGTGCTCTCCAACCGGCTGGCCATGCTCGTGGACGAGGGCCTGCTCACCAAGGTCGCCTACCAGGCGGCCGGCTCCCGACCGCGGCACGAGTACCGGCTGACCCCGAAGGGCCTCGACCTCTATCCCGTGCTGACCGCGCTCGCGCAGTGGGGAGCCCGCTGGTACAGCGACCCCGACGGCCCGGCCGTGCAGATGGTGCACCGCGACTGCGAGGCACCGGTCGAGGCGTCCCTCCAGTGCGCAGCCGGTCACCGGGACCTGCCGGTCCGCGAGGTCGTCCCCCGCCCCGGCCCGGGCGCCCTCCCGCTGAGCTGACCGGCCCTCAGCCGTGGACGAGGCGCCGGGTCAGGACCTGGTCCCCGGGTGCGCGGTGAGGGCGCGCAGGGCCTCGCCCAGCGTGGCGACGTCGGCCAGCGGCGTGGCCGAGCTGCAGCTCACCCGGACCGCGCCCGGCAGCCGGTCGGTCCGGTCCGCCCGCGCGTCGTCGTGGAACTGCTGCACCTCGCCCGGGGTGAGCCCGAACAGCCGGCTGAGGTAGGGGTGAGCGCAGAAGCACCCGCTGCGGACCCCGATGCCGTGCTCCTGGGCCAGCCGCTCCGCGACCTCTGCATGGGGCATCCCGTCGATGACGAAGGCGGCCACGGGAAGACGGTCGCCGGTCGTGGGCCCCAGGCGGTGCAGCCCGGGGACGGTGGCGAGCTCGTCGTCCAGCGCCTGGACGAGCAGGTCCTCGTGGACGCGGTTCCGCCCCGCCGCGGCCAGCAGTTCCTCCGCGGCGGCGGCGAGGGCCACGACGCCGACGACGTTGGGCGTGCCCGCGTCGTCCCGGTCGGGGGTGTCGGCCCAGACGACGTCGGTGTGCGAGACCGCCTTCACCGCCCCACCCCCGACGAGGAAGGGCTCGCCGTCGGCGAGCAGCCGGCGGTCCACGACCAGGCCGCCCGCGCCGAAGGGCGCGAACATCTTGTGGCCGGACCACGCGAGCACGTCGATGCCGAGGGCGGCCATGTCCACCGAGCGGTGCGGCACCAGCTGCGCGCCGTCGACCACCACCAGCACACCCCGGTCCCGGGCCGCCGCGGCGATGCCGGCGAGGTCGGGCAGCCAGCCGGTGACGTTCGACGCCCCGGACACCGCCAGCACGCGCGGGGTGGGGCGCTCGTCGAGGGCGGCGACCACGGCGTCGACGTCGAAGGTCCCGGCCCGGTCGACGTCGACGACCCGCACCTGCGCGTGGCGCTGCCAGGGGAGCAGGTTGGCGTGGTGCTCGACCGCGGT
The DNA here is from genome assembly GCF_026967925.1 of Modestobacter sp. VKM Ac-2985. GTDB lineage: Bacteria > Actinomycetota > Actinomycetes > Mycobacteriales > Geodermatophilaceae > Modestobacter. The sequence continues at coordinate 700,576 of NZ_JAPVBI010000003.1, forward strand.
GGTGACGACGACGTCGTCGCGGGTCAGGCCCAGCCGGAAGGCGGTCAGGTTGAGGGCCTCCGTGGTGTTCCGGGGGAACAGGGCCACGTGCGTGCCCGGATCGGCGCCCACGAACCGGAGGAGGGTCTCGCGCGCCTGCTCGTACCGAGCGCTGGTGAACTGCGACTTGGCGCCGGCCCCTCGGTGGACGCTGGAGTACCACGGCAGGAACTCCTGCACGGCGCGGACGACGCCCGCCGAGGCCGACGTGGTGGCCGCGGCGTCGAGGTCGACGTACCGACGCTGCTCGCCGCCGACGGAGATGCGCAGGTCGGCACCGATGAGGGGGTCCATCTGGGCCAGGGCTCCCGTTCCGGAGGACGACGTCATCGCCATGGAGCTCCCGTCATGGCGGGTCGCCGTGCGGGCGACCCCCGGGAGCCTCTCACCGCTGACCGCCGACGACGGGTGACGACACCCCCACCGGCTGTCGTGACTCAGCGTGGGGACGGTCGTCGGCTCAGCTCGCGACCAGCACGAAGAAGACGAAGCTCAGGAACGACGTGCGGCCGGTGAACTGGGGCGGCAGGAGCTCCGCCGGGGTGTCCGGTGACCACGGCGGTTCACTGATGCGGGCGAGCTGGAAGCCCGCGTCGGCGAAGGCGTCCGTCATGGCGTGCAGTGGCCGGTGCCAGTACGTCAGCTCGGCCTGCTGGTCCCCGAAGGTGTACTCGTCCGTCCACTGGGTGAGGGCGAAGTAGTCGGTCTCGGGGTGCAGCATCTTGTAGAGGCTCGGGTGGTTGACCGACAGCACGAGCCGGCCACCCGGCCGGAGCACGCGACGCAGCTCGGCCAGCGGTGCCGACCAGTCGCGCAGGTAGTGCAGGACGAGCGAGGCGGTCACGTCGTCGAAGCCGCCGTCGGCGAAGGGGAGCGGGGCCGACAGGTCGGCGACCCGGACGTCGGCGTCCTCGCCGAGCCGCTCCCGCGCCAGCTCGACCATGACCGCGCTGGAGTCGAAGCCCGTCACGACGGCGCCCCGGGTGCGCAGCGCCGCAGCGAGCGGTCCGGAGCCACAGCCGGCGTCGAGGACACGGCGACCGCGGACGTCACCGACGAGCTCCAGCATCGCGGGTCGCTCGTAGTGGGCGTTGATGAGGTTGACGTCGTTCTCCGCCGAGTACGCCGCGCCGAAGCTGTCGTAGTCGTTGACCTGCACGCGCGGCCTCGCCTCCGGTGACTGATCGAGCCGTCAACGTATCCGGGCTCAGGCAGGTTCGACGACGACCTTGCCCTCGATCCGACCGGCGGCGGCCTCGGCGTGCAGCGCGGGGAGCTCGGTCAGCGGGATGCGGCGGGTGACCTCGATCTGCAGGTCCCCGCTGTCGACCAGGGACACCAGCTCGGTGAGGCGGTCCCGGTGGGGCAGCACGAAGACGGTCGTGGCGGTGACGCCGCGGGTCTCGTCGCCGGGGGTGGCCATGAACGCGGTGGTGCTGACGACCTTGCCGCCGTCGCGGACCAGGGCCACGAGCGCGGTGAACCGGTCGGGGTCGATGGGGGCCAGGTTGACCAGCACGTCGACCTGCTCGTCGACCGCCACCAGCACGTCGGTGGTGGTGTGGTCGATGACCTGGTCGGCGCCGGCCGCGCGGACGGCGGCGCTGCTGCGCGGGCTGGCGGTCGCCACGACGTGCACGCCGGCTCGGGCGGCCAGCGCGACGGCGTACGTGCCGACCACGCCTCCGGCGCCGTTGATGAGGACCCGCTGCCCGGCGGTCAGCTCGCCGAGGTCGAACAGCGCCTGCCAGGCCGTCAGCGCCACCGACGGCAGACCTGCCGCGTCGGCCAGCGGGACCTTCGTGGGGGCTGGGACCAGGGCGTCGGCCGGGGCGATGACGTACTCCGCCGCACCGCCGTCCCGCTCCATCGGCAGGAACCCGATCACCGCGTCCCCCACCTGCAGGCCGCCCTCGCCGATGGCTCCGCCGACGCCGTCCCCGAGCGCGTCGACCGTGCCGGAGACGTCGTAGCCGGGCACGTGCGGCAGCACGACCGGGATCGGCAGGAACCCGCCGCGCATGCCGGCGTCGGCGGCGTTGAACGCCGAGGCGGCCACCCGCACGCGGACCTGGCCCGGGCCGGGGGTGGGCTGGTCGACGTCCTCGTACTGCAGCACCTCGGGACCGCCGACCTCGTGGAAACGCACTGCCTTCATCGCTGGACCTGCTCTCGTCTGGGTGTGCCGTTTGCGGACGTCACCCAACGTCGCAGGTCCCGGCGCGGTCAGCCTGGGCCGGACTGGCCCACCTTGATGACCGCCCGCCCGTCGGTGGCGCCGACCACCTCGGCCAGCCGGTCCGCATCGCGCGATCCCGGCGCCGCGGTCAGCAGGACGGCCGACAGGTCGTCACCGGGGAGCGCGATCAGGTTCCCGACGAGGGTGAGGGAGTCCCCGTCCGACTGGGTGAACGTCGCGCTGCTCTCGTAGGCCGCCACCGGTCGCGGCGCCCGCCACAGCGTGTCGAACCGCCGGCTCCGGGTCCGCATCTCGTCCACCATGGCGGCGAGAGACGCATCACCGGGGTACCGCAACAGCGCGGCTCTCAGCTGAGCCACCTGGATCGTCTCGTGCGCGGCCGCGTCGGCGTCGGACTGTTGGAAGGCGGCGAACGGGTGGCAGAAGATGCGCCAGGCCACGTTCCACTCCCAGCGCTCGCCGGTGAGGTCCCAGTGCTCCAGGGCCAGGAACCCGCTGTTGACCGCGACGACGTTCATCGCCGCATCGGTCACGATCATCGGGGTGTCGGAGAACCGCTCCAGCAGTCGCGTCGCGCCCGGGCCGAGGTCGGTCGGCACCTGCCCGTCCGCGGCGGCGTACCCGGCCAGCGCAGAGAGCCGCTCGTAGTCCGACCGTCCGACCCGCAGGGCCCGGGCGATGGCCTTCACCACCCCGGCCGAGGGATGACTCCGTCCCTGCTCCAGCCGGCGGACGTAGTCCGCGGACATGCCGGCGAGCTCACCGAGCTCCTCCCGCCGCACCCCGGGCACCCGCCGCCTGCCCACGGGCAGCCCGAGCGTCGCGGGGTCCGCGCTCTCCCTCAGGCGACGCACTGCCGCACCGAACTCGTGACGCTCCACAGCGCGAGTGTGCCCTGCCGACCTGCACAGATGACGTTCGTGGGCCCCGCTCCGGCGGAGGCCCAGGGCGCCGCCGACGAACACCACCTCGACCAGCGGACTGCCGGCCAGCCGGGTCGGCCGCTGGATCCGGTCGGGGTCGTGCGGCTGGTCCGCCTGCACCTCCGTGCTCGAGATGGACACGGGGGCCGGCTGGGCCGCGAGGTCCGCGCACCAGCTCCGCCGACCCGGAAGGGCGCCGAGGTAGGCGGTCCCCACGTGCCGGCAGCGCCACATCTCGATCCGCCGGGGGCGACCGGTGGGCGCCCCCGGTCGTGGTGACACGGCTGAACACGGCCGCGTACGGCGGGCACAGGACCGGGCGGCCGCACCATCACGAGGTCAGCGGTCGGAGAGGTCGCTCGTCCTGGCGCTGCCGGTCGACCTTCGGAGGATCAGCTCCGAGGGGACGACGAGCTGGGGCGCCTGCTCCCGGTACTGGTCCATCGAGGTCAACAGGAGCTCGACGGCGGCTCGTCCGACGTCGGCGTGCGCACCACCCAGGGTCGTCAGGGTGGGTGTGCAGAGATCGGCGGCGAAGATGTCGTCGAAGCCGACCACGCTCACATCGGCGGGTACTCGGACCCCGCGATCGGCCAGGCGCCGCAGGACCCCGATGGCGAGCAGGTCGTTGTGCGCGATGGCCGCGGTCGCATCGGTCGTCAGCGCCGCATCGGCAGCGGCGCCGCCACTGGCCACCGTGGGGGTGAAGGGACCCATGCGCCGGGCGTGCACGCCCAGCTCGGCCGCGGCTGCCCGGATGGCGGCCCAGCGGCTCGCCGCCATCCAGGAGTTCTGCGGGCCCGCGAGGTAGACGACCGACTCGTGCCCGAGCGAGGCCAGGTGGGACACCATCTGCCGGCACCCCTCGGCGTGCTCGAGCACGACGCTGGCGAGGCCGGGCACACGACGGTTGACCACGACCACCTTCTGGGTGGCAGCGAGTTGCAGCAGGTTCTCCGCCGGCTGCCGACTGGCCGCGAGGAGGAAGCCATCGACGGACCGGGTCAACCGCTGGATCTGTTCGAGTTCGATCCGGGGTGACTCCTCGGCGTTGACCAGCACGAGGGTGTAACCGGAGGCCTTGGCTCGCAGTTCGGCACCGCGGATCAGCTCGAAGAAGTGCGGGTTGGTGATGTCGGAGACGACCATCGCCACCGTCTGGGTCCGGCGGGACACCAGCGCACGCGCATGCGGGTTCGGCTGGTAGCCGAGGCGTCTGGCCGTCTCCAGCACGTGCTCCCGGGTGGCCGCACGGACCCGGTCTGGGGCGCTGAACGCCCGCGACACGGTCGACGTCGAGACGTCGGCGGCCTGGGCGACGTCATAGATGGTCGAGCTCCTCATGCGGACATCACAGTCCGGTCACGAGATTTATGCAACATTCTGCAACCCTTTGCCACGCCCCCTCAGCCCTTCGTACGGTCCCCCGGTGTTGTGACGGGCAGCACAAGGGCTGCGGAGAAGGGCTGGCGATGACAGCAACTGACGGCCGACCACCTGCACGGTGGAAGTCGTGGATCGTGGTCGTCACGCGCGTGGAACTGGCGCTGGCCGCCACTGCGCTGGCGGTGCTGTTCGTGCTGGTCCTCGTGCAGGCCGCCCAGCGCTACCTGCCGGTGAGCGGCTGGTCGTGGACCGGTGAACTGGCGCGGTTCTGCCTGGTGTGGGTCACCTTCACCGTGGCCGGGGTCCTGGTCACCACGGACTCCCACATCGCGCTGCAGCTGGTCGACAACATCAAGAACCCGAAGGTCGTCCGGTTCGTCCGCGTCCTGGCCAGTGCCGTCGTCGCAGTCATCGGGGCGGGGTTCGCTGCGGAGGCGTGGGAGCTGATGTCCTCCCAGGGGCAGCTCAAGTCGCCGTCCCTGCGGATGCCGTTGACCTTCCTGTACCTCTTCCCGTTCCTCGGTTTCCTCAGCACCGCCGTCCGCGGAGCCGTGGCAGCGGTGGTGTTCGCCGTCCGCGGTGTGCCGGCTCCGGTCGGGACGAACGAGGTGCGGCCGGCATGAGCCTCCTGCTGCTGACGATCGCGATCGTCGCCCTCCTCTTCATCCGCGTCCCGGTGGCGTTCGCCTTCCTGGGCCCCTCGCTGGCCTACATGCTCCTGACCGGGCAGTCCCTCGGCCTCAGCCTGCGGCTGATCGTCAACGCGACGGCGAGCTTCCCGCTGCTGGCCGTGCCCCTGTTCATCCTGCTCGGCGTCATCGCCAACCGGGGTGGCATCGCCGACCGGCTCTTCGACTTCGCGCTGGCGCTGTTGGGCCGGGTGCGCGGCGGCCTGGGGTACGTGAGCGTCGGCGTCAGCCTCGGGTTCTCCTGGATGAGCGGCTCGGCCGTGGCCGACGCCGCCGCCCTGGGGAAGATCCAGATCCCGGCCATGGTGCGCAACGGCTACCCGCTCCGCTTCGGGCTGGGTGTCACCGGCGCCGCCTCGCTGATCGCCCCGGTGATGCCGCCGAGCATCCCCGCGGTCATCTTCGCCGGACTGGCGGCGGTCTCGACCGGTGGGCTCTTCGCCGCATCCGTCGTCCCGGCGCTGCTGATGGCCTTCGGCCTGTGCGTCGTCGTGTTCTTCCTCGTGCGGAAGCAGCCGGACATCATCCGGACCGACTTCTCGATGCGCCAGCTGGTCGTCACCGGACGGCGGGTGATCGGCCCGATCCTCGCCCCGGTGATCATCCTGGGCGGCATCCTGGGCGGCTTCTTCACGCCCACCGAGGCCGCCGCCGTCGGCGTCGCCTACATGCTGCTGCTCTGCCTGGCCTACCGGAGCCTGAAGGTCCGGGAACTGCCCAAGGTGCTCACCGAGACGGTGACGACGACCGGCGCGATCATGCTGATCGTCTCCTCGGCGTCCCTGCTCGGCTACATCCTGGCCCGCGAACGGGTCCCTCAGCTGCTGGCCGAGAACGTCTTCGGGTTCACCGAGAACGCCACGGTCTTCCTGCTGATGACCGCGATCCTGATGCTGGTCCTGGGCACGGTGGTGGACCCGACCGCCGTCCTGGTGCTGGTGGTGCCGATCCTGCTGCCGATCAGCGCGACCTTCGGCGTCGACCCGATCGTGCTCGGCGTGCTGATGATCGTCGCGCTGATGATCGGGCTGCTCACCCCACCGGTCGGCACCGTGCTCTACGTCCTCAGCTCGGTGGCCGAGACGAAGGTCAGCGAGGTCTTCCGCGGCTGCCTGCCGTTCATCGTCCCGCTCGTGGTGATCCTCGGTCTGATCATCGCCTTCCCCGACGCCGTCCTCTGGCTGCCGGGGGTGCTGGGCCTGTGACCGGCAACCTCTCCCCCACGGGCGCACCCGCCGTGCGCCGGTCCTTCCTCGCCGGGCTGCTCGGCCAGGGCATCGGTCCGTCACTCTCCCCCGAGCTGCACGAGCGGGAGGGCGCCCGGCAGGGACTCCGCTACACGTACAAGACCGTCGAGCTCCCGGACGCCGCGCTGCAGCCCGACCACCTGCGCGGTCTCCTGCGCGCCGCGGTCGAGCTGGGCTTCGACGGGCTCAACGTCACCCACCCGGTGAAGCAGGTGATGGCCCCGCTCGTCGACGACCTGGCGCCGGAGGCAGCCGCCATCGGCGCGATCAACACGATCGTGATCGAGGACGGTCGCACCCGGGGTCACAACACCGACGTGACCGGTTTCGCCGCGGCCCTGCGCGCCGGGCTGCCCGACGTCCCGCTGGAGCGCATCGTGCTGATCGGTGCCGGCGGCGCCGGGGGCGCCGTCGCCCACGCCCTCGCCGGCCAGGGCGTCGAACAGCTGTCGGTGGTCGACCGCGACGCGGCGCGTGCCGAACAGCTGATCGGCGCGCTGGCGGCAGCCGGCAACCAGGTGTCGACGGCGGTCTGCGCGCCGGAGGAGCTGCCCGACCTGCTGGCCGGCGCATCGGGTCTGGTGAACGCCACCCCGATGGGGATGGCCGCCCACCCGGGCACCCCGGTGCCCGCCGGCCTGCTGCGCCCGGACCTCTGGGTCGCCGACATCGTCTACCGACCGCTGCTGACCGAGCTCGTGCGGGAGGCGACCGCCCTGGGGTGCCGGGTGATGACCGGCGCCGGGATGGCCGTGAACCAGGCCGCCGACTCCTTCGAGCTCTTCATCGGCCGGGCTGCGGCTCGGCCGGCCATGTTCGCCGACTTCGACGAGCTCGTCGCCGCCGAGGTCAACGGCGACGAGCCGTCGCCCGGCGATCCAGCACCAGACACCCCGACCGCCCGACCGACCGAGCACTGAGAATCCCAACGAAGGGAAAGACCATGCCCAACCGTCCCCTCCCCAGGCGCCCGCTCCTCGCGGCCTCCGCCCTGCTCCCCCTCCTGCTCGCCACCGCCTGTGGCGGCGACGACGCCGGCGGCGGGGACGCCGGTGGAGGCGGTGAGGTGGAGCTGACGCTCGCGCACAGCTACACCGAGCAGCAGCCACAGCACCGGTGCGGTGCCCAGGTCATCGCGGACGAGGTCGAGGCCGCCGACGTCGGCGTGACCGTGGAGCTCTTCCCGAGCAGCCAGCTCGGCGGCGACGCCGACCGCATCCAGTCGGTGATCTCCGGCGACATCGACCTGGACATCCAGGGCGCCTCGGCGCTCGGGGCGGTCCACGAGCCGATGAGCGTCGTCGACGCGGCGTACGCCTTCGACGACGGCGAGCACCTCGCCCGGTTCTTCGGCAGCGAGGCGTCCGACGAACTGACCCAGGGGTTCGCCGACTCCACCGGCGCCAGCGTGCTCGGGGCCTGGTCCGCCGGCGCCCGGCACTTCACCGCCGGCCAGCCGATCCGCGAGCCCGCCGACCTCGAGGGCCTGCGGATGCGGTTCCCCAACTCGCCGCAGTACCTGATGAACGCCCGCGCCCTGGGCGCGGACCCGACCGAGGTGGCCTACGAGGAGCTGTACCTGGCACTGCAGCAGGGCATCGTCGACGGCCAGGAGAACCCGATCGTCAACATCGACGCCCAGAACCTGGGCGAGGTGCAGGACTTCCTGAGCCTGTCCGCCCACCAGGAGAACTCCAACCTGGTGATCGCCGGCCCGGGCGTCGAGGAGCTCTCCGACGAGCAGCGGGAGGCGCTCGACGCCGCGGTCGCCGCGGCCGTCGAGCAGGTGCCCGAGTGCGTCGCCGAGGACGAGCAGCAGGTCCTCGATGAGTGGACCTCCGGCGGCGAGTTCGAGGTCGTGGAGGACGTGGACGTCGACGCCTTCCGCACCCAGGCCGAGGAGTACCTCCGGGCGAACCTGAGCGAGGAGCAGCTCAGCGTCTACGAGGCCATCCGCGACTCGGCCGAGTGACCGAGCCGCTCCGCACCGACCCCCGGGGCGCCTCCGCGCAGGAGCGCCCCGGGGCGGTCGTGCAGACCTTCCGGGGGCCGGTGCACCCCGACCAGCTCGGGTCGACGCTGGTGCACGAGCACGTCTTCGTCGGCAGCCCGGAACTCGACCTCAACCACCCGCACCCGGAGTGGGAGCCGGCCACCGCCGTCGACCGGGCCGTCACCGCCCTGACCCGGTTGCGTGACCTCGGCGTCCGCACGGTCGTCGACCTGACCGTCCTGGGCCTCGGCCGGGACGTCGCCCGACTGCTGCCGGTGGCCGAGCGGGCCCCGGTGCACCTGATCGCCTCGACCGGCTACTACACCGCGAACGTGCTGCCGCCGTTCTTCGGCACCCACGGACCGGGCCGGCTGGTCGACGGCCCCGACCCGCTGATCGAGTTCTTCCTCGGCGACATCGAGGAGGGCATCGCCGGCACCGGCGTGCGGGCCGGGATGCTCAAGGTGGTCACCGACGAGGAGGGCATCACCACCGACGTGGCCCGGGTGATGACGGCCGCCGCGGTCGCCCACCAGCAGACCGGCGTCCCGATCACCACGCACAGCCGGCCCGCGCTGCGCAACGGGCTGGACCAGCAGGCGTTCCTGCGGCAGCGGGGCGTCCCCCTCGACCGCGTCGTGATCGGCCACTCCGGGGACACCGAGGACCTCACGTACCTCCGGGTGCTGATGGACGCCGGCTCCACCATCGGCATGGACCGGTTCGGGATGGAGCACGTCCTGCCCGACGAGCGCCGGGTCGCCACCGTGCTGGCGCTGCTGCGGCTGGGCTACGCCGACCGGATGGTGCTCTCCCACGACGCAGCCTGCTTCAGCCGCGTCACGCCGCCCTCGTGGCGCGCGGTCCACGCACCGCACTGGCGCTTCGAGAACATCCCCACGCGCGTGGTCCCGATGCTGCTCGCCGGCGGCGCCACCGAGGACGACGTCCACCAGATGACCGTGGTCAACCCGGCTCGGCTGCTCACGCCGGCACGGAGGAGCACGCCATGACCTCGGTGCTCGTGCTCAACGGCCCGAACCTCGACCTGCTCGGGACCCGCAAGCCGGAGGTGTACGGATCGGCGACGCTGGCCGACGTCGAGCGGCTGTGCCGGGACAAGGCGGCCGAGCTCGGACTCGACGTCGAGTGCCGGCAGTCCAACCACGAAGGCCAGCTCATCGACTGGGTGCACGAGTGGGGCCGGCGCGTCCGGGACGGCACGGCCATCGGTGCGGTCTACAACCCGGGTGCCCACGCCCACACGTCGGTGGCGCTGCGGGACGCGATCGAGGGGGCGGAGCTGCCGGTGATCGAGGTGCACATCTCGAACGTGCACGCCCGTGAGCAGTTCCGGCACCACTCCCACATCTCCCCGGTCGCCCGGGGCGTCGTCGTCGGCCTCGGCGTGCTCGGCTATCCCTTGGCGCTGACCGGCCTGGCCGAGCTCGCCCGCCAGGAGCGCTGACCGCGGGTCAGCCGGCAGCCAGCCGGCGGGCTCGGGCCCGGGGGTGCTCGAGCATCTGGTCGACCAGGCCGTGCAGGCGGTGCAGCCGGGCGACCGGGTCGTCGGTGAGCACGCCGACGGAGTCGTCGCCCCCGAGCGCGACCGGGACGTGCGGCGGGAGCGTGGCCAGCAGCCCGGCCACGGTCTCACCGGCCTGCTCGACCTGGCGCGCGCTGACCCGGACGTAGCCCAGTGCCTCACCGAGCACGTCCACGGCCGCCTCGACCTCACCGGGCGCGCAGCTGCCCACCGGCACGTCCAGGACGACCCCACCGCCACTCGGCCCGACGACGGCTGCCGCGTCGGCGAGCAGGTCCGGACGGTCCACCGGCAGCGGGGCGAGCAGCGGCAGCAGCCGGTACGGGCGGGCCTGCTCGACCAGCCGGCCGAAGACCTCGGCCCGCTCGGCGACACGTGGTCCGGCCGCATCGTCGGAGCCGAACCGGGCGGTCACGTACCGGGCCCCGAACCGGGCGCCCAGGTCCAGCACCCGGCCGTGCGCAGCGTGCACGTGGTCGTCGGGCAGGGTGCCGCCGAGCTGGACCCGGCCGACGTCGAGCACCGTCACCCGGGTCTCGAGGAGCTCGTCGACGAGCCGGAGCAGGTTCCGCTCCCCCGCACCCCCGGACCACCAGGGCTCGACCTCGGCCACCGCCCCGACGTGCAGACCGATGGAGTCCCAGCCGGTGCCGGCCAGCAGCTCGGCGAGTTCGGCGGGGTCGCGGGGATGCACCACCGACTGGTGCACGGCCAAGCGGTTCACGGCGCGTTCGTCCTCTCTGCTCCGGCGCGCCGGACCGGCGTCACCGTGGGCGGCCGCCGCTGGCGGCGGTGGGCTGCCATCCTGACCGGCGCATCGGCGTTCCCGTACCCGTCATAGCCGCCCAGCCGCTGCACCACCACGACGAAGAGCCGGTCACCGAGCACCTCGGTCGCCAGGTGCAGGCAGGCGCCGTGCGCGTCCTCCTCGTACATGAGGCCGTGCTGCCGGACGGCCGCCAGCAGGTCGGCGGGGAGGTCGAAGCGGGCGTCGAGGTCCTCGGCGTAGTTCTCCGGCAGCCGGAGCAACGGTGCGCCGGCGGCCCGCAGTCGCCGCGCCGTCTCCACGACGTCGTCGGTGGCGAAGGCGATGTACTGCGGCTCGGGGACCCGGGGCGCCCAGCCACCGCGGCGCAGCGACGAGGCCGAGAGCGTCAGCCGCACCGCCCGGTCGGGCCCGGTCACCGCGCGGGTGCGCACCAGGCCGAAGGGGGCGGCCAGCTCGGTCACCTGCTGCGGCTCCAGGCCCAGCACAGCCCGGTAGAACAGCCCGGCCTCGTCGAAGGAGTCGAACGGCTGGGTCAGGGCCACGTGGTCGATGCCGGTCAGGCCGGCGCCCGGGGCGGGTGCGACACCGGTGGGCAGGAAGTCCGCCGGCCACCCATCGGGCACCGTGCGGGTGAAGAAGACCTCCGTGCCGTCCGGAGCAGCGACCGCGGACAGCTCTGCCTCCGCCGCGCCACGGGTGCGGGGCAGCACCGGGGCGCTCATCGCCTCGGCACGGACGGCCGAGCGCGGCGGGTCACCGCTCTCCAGGCCCAGGGCGGAGACCACCGCCTCCCCGAGTGCACCGGGCCGGACGACGGAGGCGTTGAGCAGCACCCGCGCCGCCCCCTGTTCCCACAGCTGCACCGGCTTGGAGCGGTGCTGACCGGTGTGGGTGAACCCGAGGGTCGTCAGCACCTCCCCGACCTGCGGCCCGGAGACCCCGTCGACGGCCAGCTCGGTGAACGACCACCCGGACAGCGTCGGCGGGGCCGGCGGCGGGCAGAGACCCGAGGCCGGATCCGCCAGCGCGAGCGCCTCCTCGAGCCACTGCAGCGAGCGCATGGCGTCGACCGCGGTGCGACCCGGGTCGGACTGCCGGTACACGTCGTTGAAGACCTCCAGCGACCACGGCCCGCGGTACCCGGTGGCGAGGACGGCGCCGAGGAAGCCGGGCAGGTCGAAGGCGCCCTGCCCGGGGAAGAGGCGGTGGTGCCGGCTCCACTGCAGCACGTCCATGGTCAGCTGCGGGGCGTCGGCCAGCTGCAGGAAGAACACCTTCTCCCCCGGGACGGCCGCGAAGCCGCGGGGGTCACCGCCGCGGGAGAGGACGTGGAAGCTGTCCAGGCACAACCCCAGCGCCGCGGAGTCGGCCCGGCGGACGGCGTCCCAGGACGCCTCCCAGGTGGAGACGTGCCGGCCCCAGGCGAGCGCCTCGTAGGCGATCCGCAGTCCCCGCCGCTCGGCCAGGCCCGCGGCGGTCGACAGCTGCTCGGCGAGCTGGTCGGCGTCGGCGACGGCGTCCGGTGCGACCGAGGAACACACCAGCACGGTGCTCACGCCCAGCGCGCTCATCACGTCGAACTTCCGTTCCGCGCGCCGCAGGTTGGCGGCGAACCGCGTGGGGTCGGTCGAGTCCAGGTCGCGGAACGGCTGGTAGAGGTCGATCGACAGACCGAGGTCGGCACAGCGCACGGCCAGCTCGGCCGGCGACCAGGGCGAGGCGACCAGGTCGGGCTCGAACACCTCGACGCCGTCGAAGCCCGCGGCCGCCACCGCGGTGAGCTTGTCCTCCAGCGTCCCCGACAGGCAGACGGTGGCGATCCCCCGGCGGGGCCGCACGGCGCCGGCGGCGTGAGGTGGACGAGCTGGTGGCATGGACCCTGCCCTCTTATGTACCAAGCGGTGAGTTGCGGACCAGCCGACCACATCCGGCGGCGGTGCGCCAGTCCCCCCGCCGCACCGGAGGCCCGGTCGCCGGGGTCCTCTCCGAGCCGGCGTTGCATAGGCTCCGCCGCACGTCCGCCCAGGCAGGAGGAGACCGTGACCGCGCGCCGACCGGAGAGCCAGCCGCGCACCGACGCCGCCGCGGTGCGCCCGGTGGAGCGCACCCGCGACGCCGACCGGACCCGGGCGGAGATCCTCGCCGTCGCCACCGCCGAGTTCGCCGACCGCGGGTACGCCGGAGCCCGGGTCAACGAGATCGCCGAGAAGCTGAGCACGACCAAACGGATGATCTACTACTACTTCGGCGGCAAGGAGCAGCTCTACGTCGCGGTGCTCGAGCAGGCCTACGGCCGGATCCGGGCGCTGGAGCAGCAGGTGGACGTCGAGCACCTGGAGCCGGTGGCGGCGATCCGCGAGCTGGCCGGGCTCACCTTCGACCACCACGAGGCGCACCCCGAGTTCATCCGGCTGGTGAGCATCGAGAACATCCACCGGGCCGAGCACCTGGCCGGTTCCCCGGCGCTGGCCGGTCTGGCCGCCCCCGCCGTCGACGTGCTGGCCGCCATCCTGCAGCGCGGCCGGGCCGAGGGGGTGTTCCGGGACGACGTGGACGCGCTCGACGTGCACCAGGTGATCAGCGCGTTCTGCGTCTTCCGGACCGCCAACCGGCACACGTTCCGGGTCATCTTCGACCGCGACATGCTCGACCCGGCGACCCGTGACCACCAGCGGAGGCTGCTCGGCGACCTGGTCGTCGCCCACCTCACCGCACGGTGAGTCCCGCGAGGTGCCACGCTTCCCAGCACACGGCTGCTACGACCCGGCGGCCACTCGCCGGGTGAGTGAGCGCCGTGCACCACCGACAGGAGACATCCACACGATGACCGCACCATCCCCAGCGCGACAGGCCCTCGTCGTCGGCGCCACCGGCATCGTCGGCCAGAACCTGGCCGAGCGACTGACCGCACAGGGCTGGGACGTCCACGGGCTCTCCCGCAGCGGGCGGGCCCCCGGTCCGGGCGTGCACCCCGTCCAGGCGGACCTGGCCGACCCCGCAGGACTGGCCGCCGCACTGGAGGGCCTGTCCCCCGAGCTCGTCGCGATCACCGCCTGGACCCGGCAGGCCACGGAGGCGGAGAACATCGCGGTCAACGGCGCCGCCGTCCGCAACGTGCTGCAGGCCCTGGAGGCGGCCGGGTCGGTGCGGCACGCCGCGCTGATGACCGGGCTGAAGCACTACCTCGGCCCGTTCGAGGCCTACGCGCAGGGCGAGATGCCCGACACACCCTTCCACGAGGACGAGCCCCGCCTGGACGCGCCGAACTTCTACTACGCGCAGGAGGACGAGCTCTTCGCCGCTGCCGCCCGCGCCGGGTTCACCTGGAGCGTCCACCGCTCGCACACGGTGTTCGGCTTCGCCGTGGGCAACGCGATGAACATGGTGCTGACGCTGTCGGCCTACGCCGCGATCTGCAAGCAGCTCGGGCGGCCGTTCGTCTTCCCCGGGTCGAGCACCCAGTGGAACAGCGTGACCGACGTGACCGACGCCGACCTGCTGGCCGACCAGATCATCTGGGCCGCCGCCACCGAGGCCGGCCACGACCAGGCCTTCAACACCGCCAACGGCGACGTCTTCCGCTGGCGCTGGCTGTGGCCGCAGCTCGCCGCCCACTTCGGCGTGGAGTGGGAAGGCTACGAGGGGCGGGTCCGCCCGCTCACCGAGAGCATGGCCGGCACCGAGGACGTGTGGACCGGGATCGCCGCGGAGCACGGGCTGGTCGAGTCCGACCTCGGCCGGATCGCCTCCTGGTGGCACACCGACAGCGACCTGGGCCGGGAGATCGAGGTGCTGACCGACATGAACAAGAGCCGCAAGGCCGGCTTCACCCAGAGCCGGGACAGCCGCGACAGCTTCTTCCGCTATGTCGAGCGGTACCGCGCGGCCCGCATCATCCCCTGACGCCGGCCGTGCGGGATCGCATCACGGAACCCGCCGCCCGGGCCAGGCGGCCGGCCTCGGCGTGCGGTCGGGAAGCAGCGACACCGGTCGTGGTGTTGTCCTGCCGTACTCGACTGAGAGGCAGGAACTCATGACCACGGAGACCGCGATCCTCGCCGGCGGCTGCTTCTGGGGCGCCCAGGAACTGCTGCGCAAGCGCCCGGGGGTGCTCTCCACCCGCGTCGGCTACTCGGGAGGCGACACCCCGAACGCCACGTACCGCGACCACGGTGACCACGCCGAGGCGGTCGAGATCCTCTTCGACCCGGCTGTCATCTCGTTCCGGGAGGTGCTGGAGTTCTTCTTCCAGATCCACGACCCCTCGACGAAGGACCGGCAGGGCAACGACGTCGGTCGCAGCTACCGCTCGGCGATCTACTACACCAGCGACGAGCAGCAGCGCGTCGCGCTCGACACCATCGCCGACGTGGACGCCTCGGGCATCTGGCCCGGCAAGGTCGTCACCGAGGTCGAGGCGGCCGGCCCGTTCTGGGAGGCCGAGGACGAGCACCAGGACTACCTGCAGAGGATCCCCTTCGGGTACACCTGCCACTACGTGCGGCCCGACTGGGTGCTCCCGCGCCGCGAGGCCGAGGCCACCCGCTGACCTGAGGTCCCCGACCGGCGCGGCCAGGGGGTGGGTGGACGACGGGACTCCTCCCGCTGCTCACCCCCTGGCCCCGGCCGAGCGCCGGTCGCCGTCGAGTCCGCGATCTCGTCGGGGACTCAGTTCGTGCCGTGGAGCTCGCTGGCGGAGGCGCGAGCGGCTGCGGTGCGCAGCAGCGCGAGTGCGTCGGCGGAGGCCGAGTCGGGAGCTGCGCTGAGCATGAGCAGCCGATGCCCGTTGTCCGCCGTCGTGGTCATGGTGAAGGCCAGTTCGAGCGGGCCGACCGTGGGGTGCCGGTAGCGCTTGGTGCCGTCGGTACAGCTCTGCACGGGGTGCCGCGCCCAGAGCGCCGCGAACTCGC
The DNA here is from genome assembly GCF_026967925.1 of Modestobacter sp. VKM Ac-2985. Lineage (GTDB taxonomy): Bacteria > Actinomycetota > Actinomycetes > Mycobacteriales > Geodermatophilaceae > Modestobacter. Next base: position 716,278 of record NZ_JAPVBI010000003.1, read on the forward strand.
TGCTGCGGACGGCCAGGTCCCCGATGAGTGCGGTCAGTGCGGGGTCGCCGGGGTGTTGCCCGGCGGTGAGGCGCAGAGAGGCCACGGCCCGTCGGGCTTCACCGGCCCACTCGGTGTGCAGCTCACGGGTGTGCGGGTCCAGGAAGAGCATGGCGAGCGTGTTCGGCCGGGCGGCCGGGTCCGCGGGCGAGTGGCGATCCAGGTGGCCGGCGAGCAGGGCATGACCCAGGGCGTTCCAGGCCAGGACGTCGTTGCGCCGGTCGAGAGCGAGCACCGGGACGTCGCTGATCGCCTCGATCAACTGGCGGATCTGCGGGCGGACACGCTCCGGTCGCGCCGACGTCCGTGGCGTTGGCCGGACCGGCCGGGCGAGCCGGTGCAGGTGCATGCGCTCTTCCGGGTCCAGCTGCAGCGCCCGGGCCAACGCATCCAGGACGCCGTCCGAGGCGCGGGTGCTCTGCCCCTGCTCCAACCGGGTGTAGTAGGCGTGGCTGACCCCAGCGAGCTGGGCGAGTTCCTCACGGCGCAGCCCGGGAACTCGGCGTGCGCCGTAGGACACCACACCGACCTGCTCCGGGCTCAGCTCAGCCCGCCGCGTCCGCAGGAAGGCGCCCAGCTCGGTTGACGTGCTCACGCCGGCCAGTGTGGTCGAGGCACGTCTCCCGGACCTGTCCCTGCCGTTGGCAGGCAGCCGGTGCCGACCACCGCCACGGCCTGGTTCCCCCACCAGGTCCGCACCAGCCTGGTGGAACGGCCCGCCCTCCTGGCGGGCCCTCTCTCGGAGGAGCCCCGTGACCTCACCCCGCAACACCGCCCTGGTCGTCGGCGCGCACGGCGTCATCGGCTCCACCCTGCTCACCCACCTGACCGGCCTGCCCGACTGGGACGTGATCGGGGTGTCGCGTCGCGGCGGCGTCGACACCCCGGACGTGCGGCACGTGGCCGTCGACCTGCTCGACGCCGACGCCACCGAACGCACCCTGGGCGCACTCCCGGAGGTGACGCACGTGTTCTACGCGGCGTTCCAGGACCGGCCGACCTGGGCCGAGCTCGTCGAGCCCAACCTGGCGATGCTGGTCAACACCGTCGCCGCGGTCGCCCCGGCCGGCAGGTTGCAGCACGTCAGCCTCATGCAGGGCTACAAGGTCTACGGCGCACACCTCGGGCCCTTCGCCACCCCCGCGCGGGAGGACGACCCCGGACACCTGCCGCCGGAGTTCAACGTCAGCCAGCAGCAGCACCTGGAGCAGGCGTCGGCCGGAGCACCGTGGACCTGGTCGGCGCTGCGCCCCTCGGTCGTCTGCGGGACCGCGCTGGGCAACCCGATGAACCTGGTCAGCGTCCTGGCGGTGTACGCATCGATGAGCAAGGAACTGGGTCTGCCGCTGCGCTTCCCCGGGAAGCCCGGCGCCTACGACACCCTGCTGGAGATGACCGACGCCGGCCTGCTCGCCCGCGCCACCGTCTGGGCCGCCACCACCCCGGCCTGCGCCGACCAGGCGTTCAACATCACCAACGGTGACCTGTTCCGGTGGAACCAGATGTGGCCGGTCATCGCCGACCTGTTCGACCTCGCCGTCGCACCTCCCCTGCCCATGTCGCTGACCGACGTGATGGCCGACAAGCAGCCACTGTGGGAGCAGATGATCGACACCCACCAGCTGCGGCCCACGCCGTGGGCGGACGTGTCGTCATGGCAGTTCGGGGACGGCGTCTTCTCCTGGGACTACGACTTCCTCGCCGACGGCTCCAAGGCCCGCCGCTTCGGCTTCCACGAGCACGTCGACACCCGGCAGATGTTCACCGACCTCGTCGCCGAACTGCGCCACCGCCGCATCATCCCGTAGACCGACGCGGGCGGAGGGCCGTTGCCGGGAGCTCGACCTTCCTCGCCGACATGCAGCACCACGTGCCCCGCGGTAGCTTCGACATTGGTTGAGCACTCAACGAGCGTGTCATCGAGTGCTCGACGACCGGCCGACCTCATCGGCCACGACCAGTCCGAGCCCTCAGGGAGACAGCCCATGGCCAAGATCGCAGTCGTCTACTACTCCTCCACCGGGAACGTCCACCAGCTCGCTGCCGCACTCGCCGAGGGCGCGACGGAGGCCGGAGCCGACGTGCGTCTGCGCCGCGTGCCCGAACTGGCCCCTGCCGAGGCCATCGCCTCCAACCCGCTCTGGCAGGCACACGTCGACGCCACCGCCGGCGAGGTGCAGGAAGCCACCCCGGCCGACATGGAGTGGGCCGACGGCTACGCCCTCGGGTCCCCGACCCGGTTCGGCACCCCCGCCGCCCAGATGAAGCAGTTCATCGACACCCTGGGCGGGCTGTGGTTCGCGGGCAAGCTCGCGAACAAGGGAGCCACCGCCTTCACCAGCGCCCAGAACGTGCACGGTGGCAACGAGTCCACGATCTTGACGTTCTTCAACATCTTCAGCCACTTCGGCGCCGTCATCGTGCCGCCGGGGTACACCGATCCGCTGCTGTTCGCTGCCGGCGGCAACCCCTACGGCGTCTCGACCGCCTCGGGCGGCCAGTCGGCCACCGCGACCGACGCGGAGCTCGAGGCTGCTCGCTACCAGGGCCGCCGCCTCGCCGAGGTGACCGCCAAGCTGGTCGCCTGAGCCGATCGTGCTCCCGGGGGCGGAGTCCTGCTGCAGGTGGGACCCGCCCCCGATGCACGACTAGAGGCGCGGTTCGAGGAGTTCCTCCTGGGCCGGACCGTGTGGCGGAACCTGCCTCCCGCGCTCGTGCACTACGCGCGAACGGCGGGGCGCACCACCGCTCCGCCGGATCCAGCCACGTCAGAACGCGGCGCCGTGCTCCCGCTCGCGAGCTGGTGGACGGCGCACCTGAGCCACGTCTCGCGCCCTCTCCTTGATCCGCTCGGCGCTCTCTCGGGCCTCGACCAGCATCAGTCGACAGTCCGTGCAGAGCCCCGAGTCCCTGTTCCACGTCTGCCGGTCGCACATGCGGCATCGACAGGTCTCAGCGTCCATCACGGGGCCAGCGCCGCCGACGGGCACGACGGCGCGCCCGTCGCCCGACCACCGGCCGGTGAGGATCGCCCGAGGAGCCATGGGCCGAACGTAGGAACCTCATGGGTTGCGGCGCGAGCGTCAGATGACGGTGCCGTCACTGCTCATGACCGTTCGGCGCCGCTTCGAGCTGGCCGGAAGAGGCCTCGAAATGGGTGTTCCTACGGATGGCTCGGGCGCAGGATCGCCATAACTTCGGCGCGTGGAGTTCTCGTCCACGACCACGCGACGAAAAGAGATCTCATGTCCAGGCCCCGCCCTTCCACCGTCCTGCACGGACTCGACGTCGAGCAGGCAGCAGAGGTCTTCGACTACGTCGTCGTAGGAGCCGGGACAGCCGGCAGCGTCATCGCGGCACGGCTCACCGAAGACGTGCACACCCGGGTGCTGCTGATCGAGGCCGGCTCGGCCACCGCCCTCCCCGAGATGGAGACGCCGGGCATCTGGCCGCTGCTGCTCGGCACCTCTGCCGACTGGGGTGACTCGACGGTCGAGCAGGCGTTCCTCGGGGCGCCGCTGTACGCGCCGCGAGGAAAGGCGCTTGGTGGGTCCTCGAGCATCAACGGACTGAACTTCCTCCGCGGACACCGATCCAGCTACGACGCCTGGGCAGCCCAGGGCGCCACCGGCTGGGGTTTCGACGACCTGCTCCCCGACTTCCGACGCAGCGAGACCACGGTGGGACGCGACGAGACGCTGCGGGGCACCGAGGGCCCGCTGCTCATCGGCGTGACCCCTGAGCCGAGCCCGGTCGTCGTCGCGGCCCTGGAGGCGGCGACCGAGGTCGGCTGGTCGCTCGCCGACGACATCTCCTCCGGCGCGGAGACCGGCTTCGGGTTGTCCGACGCCAACGTGCACGAGGGCCGGCGGATGAGCGCAGCCGACGCGTACCTGCGCCCGATCGCGGGCCGCGCCAACCTCACGATCGTCACCGACGTGACGGTGCGACAGCTGACCATCGACGACGGCACCTGCACCGGGGTGGAGTACGGCACACCCACGTCCTCGACAGCCGCCACCGCGCTCCGGGAGGTCATCCTGACCGCCGGCGCCATCGGTTCGGCGCAGCTGCTCATGCTCTCCGGTGTCGGGCCCGCCGAGCACCTGACCGAGCTGGGCATCGAGGTGGAGCTCGACCTGCCCGGCGTCGGCGCCAACCTGCACGACCACCCGATGTCGACCGTCGTCTTCGAGCACGCCGCCCCCCTGCCGGGGGACCCGCAGAACATCTACGGCCAGGGCGTCGGGCTGGTACGCACCCGCGAGGAGCTGGCGGACCCGGACCTGCAGGTCCTCCTGATCAGCCAGCCCTACCGCTCGCAGAGCCTCCCCGGTCCCGGCCCCGACGGCGGGTACGCCATCGGCTTCTCCGCGATGCTCCCGCACAGCCGCGGCACGGTCCGCCTGGCCAGTCGCGACCACAGGGTCGCCCCGTTGATCGACCCGAACTACCTCGGCGAGGCCGAGGACCAGCAGGTGATGCTGGCCGGCCTGCGGATCGCCCGCGAGATCGGTGCCGCCGACGCCCTCGCGCCCTGGCGTGGGCCCGAGGTGCAGCCCGGCCGACCGCTGGACAGCGAGGAGGCGATGCTCGACTACCTGCGCGAGAGCCTCGTCGTGTACTTCCACTACGCCGGCACCTGTCGCATGGGCTCCGACGACCTCGCCGTCGTGGACCCGGAGCTGCGCGTCCGCGGCATCTCGCGCCTGCGCGTCGCGGACGCGTCCGTCATGCCCTCCCCGGTCTCGGGGAACACCAACGCAACGGTGTTCGCCATCGCCGAGCGAGCGGCACGGATCATCAGGTCCTAGTCGTGCACACCACACTGGAAGGCGTCGACTGCCTCGTCATCGGCGCCGGACCGGCCGGCCTCGCCGCGGCCCACGAGCTCATGCGCGTGGGCCGGCGGGTGCTGGTGCTCGAACAGGGCGAGGACGTCGCGATGAGCTGGCGGGCCCACCGGGTCGGCCTGCGGCTGCACACGGTGCGGCGGCTCTCCGCGCTGCCCGGGCTGCCCATCCCCCGCAGCTACGGCCGCTACGTCACCAGCGCGGACCTCGTGCGCTACCTCGAGCACTACGCGGCCAGCGCCGACATCGACATCCGGTTCGGGACCACCGTCACGCACATCGAGCCCGCAGGCGGCATCGACGGCAACCGGCGCTGGGTGGTCAGCACCGCCTCGGGCACGTCGTACGAGGCCACCACCGTCGTCATGGCGACCGGCTACAACCGGCGCCCGTTCATCCCCGACCTCCCGGGGCTGGACGGCTACGCCCGTCCGCACGTGCACGCGGCGGACTACCGCGGCGGCGACCAGTTCGCGGGCCTCGACGTGCTCGTGGTGGGTGCGGGCAACGCAGCGGCCGAGGCGGCGACCGAACTGGTGGCCGCCGGCGCCAGCCGGGTCAGCCTGGCGGTGCGCACGACGCCGCACATCGTGCGGCGGCGCGTGGGTGGCATCCCCATGCAGGCCATCGCCATCCTCATGAGCCTCCTCCCCGTGAGCGTGGCCGACCGGCTGGCGTCCGTGCTGTCGCGGCTCACCATCCCGGACCTGTCAGCGAGGAAGGTGGCTCGACCACGTCCTGACCTCTACACCCGGGTACGACGGGACCGGTCGGTCCCCGTCCACGACACGGGCATCGTGCGGCTCCTCGCACAGGGCGCCGTCACACCGGTGGCCGCGGTGACCGGGTTCGGGTCCGACTCGGTGCACCTGGCCGACGGGTCGGTGACGCATCCCGACGCGGTCGTGTTCGCCACCGGCTACCGACGCGACCTGGAGACGGTGCTGGCCGGACTGGGCCTCCTCGACGAGGAGGGCAGCCCGATCAGCTCAGGGACCGAGGCGGCGCCCGGCTTCTACTTCGTGGGCTTCACGGTGTCGGCCACCGGTGCTCTGCGGGAACTCGCCGGGGATGCTCAGCGCGTCGCCGAGCACGCGCGCCGGCGACCACACCGGGTGCTCGCAGCGGTCGGTCAGTGACGGGAGATCAGCTTGGCCCGGCTCGTCGCCCCGGTCTTCCGCAGGATCGCTGCGACGTGTGACTCCACGGTCCGCACGCTGACGAAGAGCTCCGCCGCGATCTCCCTGTTGCTCTGACCGGCGCGCAGGCACGCCAGGACCCTGGACTCGGCCGTGGTCAGTTCGGTCGCCGAGCGCGTCATGCTGCTCGGCGACCGGGCGGCGTCGACCTCCGCGCGCACGGGCACGACCCCGGCCTCGAGCGCGGCCTCACCGGCGGCCTGGAGGTCTGACCGGGCGAGCGCGACCTTGCGCAGCCGGTGCTGCACCCGAGCGCGTTGGAGCAACGCCCGTGCGACGTCTGCCGGTCGATGGTGTGCGGTGGACAGCTCGACTGCTGTGGTCGCCTGCGCCAGCGCACCGCCGAGATCTCCCCCGGCGGCCAGCTGGAGGGAGGTCAGCCGGTGGAGGTCGATCTGCGAGATCGGCCGGTCCCGGTCCTCGAGGAAGGCGCGCACCCGGTCCAGTCGTCGGGCTGCCTCGTCGTTCTCGCCGGCTCGCACCAGCGCCTCGGCGAGCGGCAGGTCCACGCGGAGACGGCTGCCCAGCTCGACGAGCTCGAGGGAGTCCGCGAGTTCGGCTGCCGCCCGCAGGTGCTCGACGGCGTGCTGCCACCGGCCCTGCGCCAGAGCCGAGGCCCCGGCGACCGCGGAGAGGGTCAGCTCGTCGGCCTCTCCCCCGCCGCGGTGTCTCCACTCGTCCACCGTCCGCGCGAGGACCTCGTGCCGGCCGTCGGCGATGAGCAGGAGGCCGGCGGTCAACTGCACGGCGGGGGGCAGCACCGGGGACGTGGGGTCGTGGTCGGCCAGCTCCATGAACGCCCGCGCTGCGGGCACGTCACCACCGACGACCTCCACCAGGGCGGCGTGGGCGAGGAAGGTCCGTGCCACGCCCTCCTTGCCCTCGCGCTGAGCCCACTCGACGAGGCCGACCAGTGCCCGACGGGACGCGTCGACGTCGTCCACCAGGTGCGCGAGGTGCGCGGTGGTGGCGAGTCCGGTGTCGTCCAGGCTCACCACGATCTGGACCGCCTGGAGTCGGTCCATCTCGGCGACGACGGTGAGGTCGAGGCCGGAGCCCGCCTCCAGGCGGGTGCGAGCACGTGCCCGCAGGGCGCGGTGGACGGCGTTGGGCGCGTCCACCGCAGCGAGCTCGGTCATGGCGGCAGCGGCCGACCGAGCGCGACCGGACACGGTCATGGTGGCGACGGCGAGGGTGTTCGCTCCCAAGATGGCTCGTCGTGCGGGGTCGGCGGCGGCCTCTGCGGGGCGCGCTGCGAGCCATGTCCGAGCAGCACCGGGCGTGCTGCCGGCATCGAGAGAACCGGTCGACAGCGCCACGTGGGCGTCGTACTGGCGCGCATCGAGACGGTCCTCCGCGACGCGGCTCAGGACCGCGAGGCACGCCTCCTCGTCACCGGCCGAGAAGAGCTGTTGCGCCTGGTTGAGCAGCCTCTCCTGACGGTTGGGTGCTCGAGGATCGGTGCGCTCGACAGCCTGCGCGTCGAAGTGTGCGGAGCGGAGGCGGGCGCCTCTCTGGCGCATGAGCACGGCTGCCAGCGTGAGCGCCTCGGCGATCGACTCGTCGGGCCCGGGCGGCGCCGACTGCTGCAGGTGTTGGGCTCGCAGGACCGGATCGTCGACAGCCCGGGCGATGAAGGCGTGCAGTTCCCGCCGACGTGCGGGAGCCAGCCGGGCCGCGGCAGCGGACGCGTGCAGGGGGTGGCGGGTGTGCACGCCCTGGGTGCTGACGACCAGGAAGCCGGCTGCCTCGGCCTGGTCGATCGCGGCGCGCGGGACGGCGCCGAAGCGCAGCACCTCGCCCAGCAGCGAGAGGTCCGGCCGACCGAGCAGGGCGACGATCGACACGACGTCGGCAGCCGGACCCAGCGCCCGTAGCCGCTCGGCCACGGCGACCGTGAGCGGCAGCGGGGCGGGGAGGGTCCCCACGGAGATCGCCCCGAGGTCGTCGAGCACTCCCCGGCCGATGAGCTCGCGGGCCCACATCGGGTTGCCGCCGGTGTGCTCGTGCAACGCCACGACCTGGGCCCTGGTCAGGGTGGAGGGCCACAGGGGGCGGATGAGCCGCTCGAGCTCCTCCACCGTCAGGCCCTCGAGGACGTGCACGTCCGAGGGCTGGAAGGTGAGGTCCGGGGCGTCGCGCGAACGGGTGCCGTACTCACGACTCGTCGCGACCAGACCCACCCGGGGGGAGGCGACCCGCCGGAACGCGCGCTCGATGCCCGCCGACGACTCCGGGTCCGACCACTGCAGGTCGTCGATCAGGAGGACCACCGGCGCCCGGGCCGAGAGCGCGCCGAGGATGCCCTCCAGCGCGATCGCGGTGCCGAGCGGTGGGACGTCCGCGACGGGCTGGTGACCTCCGATCGCGGTGCGCAGGATCGCGCGGTCCTCAGCGGAGAGCTCCATGAGCGAGTCCCAGTCCACGTCGCTCAACAGGTCCCGCAGCACGCTGTGCGCGGTGTGCCGCTCGGCGAACGACGGACTCGCCCAGAGGACCGTCGTCCCTGCGGCCCGGAACCAGGTCCTGGCTGCGTCGAGGGCCGTGGACTTGCCGATGCCGGGTTCACCGGTCAGCAGGATGCGCCGGCTGTCCCGCTCCAGGACGTGCCGGACGAGGCTGCTCGCCCGTGGCGGCTCGACGTCCGCGAGCCGGTCCCGCATCTGGCTCGTCATGGGTGCCTCCGATGACATGCACGGCACGACTGCTCGCGCTGGTCGTGGGTCGGGGATCGGCCCGGTGGAGCGCCGCGCGAGCGTCGCTCGCACGCCGGCGGGGCCGGCTGGTCAGCCGGCCCCGCCTCAGCGCGTCGACCCTCAGTTCTTCGCGGCGGCCTCCGCGATGACCTGGGCCACGACCTCGGGCTCCGCGGTCATCGACAGGTGTCCGGTCGCCACCCGGGTGAGGACGGACCCGGCGCGCTGGGCCATCCACAGCTGCGTCTCGAAGGCGATGCTGTGGTCATCGCTCCCGGCGACGTACCACGAGGGCAGCGTCTGCCAGGCCTGGTCCGCGCGCGCCGGCTCGGTCAGCGCCGCGTAGGCGATCGGGCGCTGCTTGGCGAAGAACGTCGCCGCGAGCTCGGCGGGCAACCCGTTGACGAACCCGCCCGCGAAGGCGTCGGGCCGCAGGTACAGGTCGACGTTGTGGTCCCCGGGGAACGGTGCCATGTCGAACAGGGCCTCGGCGTCGACCGGGCCGGCGTGGCCGGCCAGGTCGAGGATCGTCTCCCCTTCGGCCGGCACGAAGGCGTTGAGGTAGACGAGCGCTCCCACCTCGGGATGGGACAGCGCGGCGCCGCCGATGACCGCCCCACCGTAGGAGTGGCCGACGAGCACGACCGGGCCGGTCGTCCGTGCCTTCAGGAAGGCGACGAGGTGGTCGGTGTCATCGCCCAGTGCGCGGAGCGGGTTGGCGAAGTGGGTGACGGTGTAGCCGTCTGCGGCCAACAGCCTGTCGACGGCGTCGAAGGGGCTCGCGTCGCTCCAGGCGCCGTGGACGATGACGATGGTCGGCTTCGCGGTGGTGGTCGTGGGCGTGGTCATGGGTGCGTCCTTCTCTGGTCGGTACAGCGTGGGAGTGGGGTGCTCGCCGCCGGGTTCGCCGCTGACGGCAGCGGCGGCCACGGCGGGTGGTCGATGGCGAGCCGGACCCGTGTCCGGCGTCCTCAGCCGCGGATGGCCGCGAGGATCAGCTGCGTCACCTCACCGGAGTGACCGACCATCGCCAGGTGCGAGCTCCGGATCTCCACCGTGGTGGAGCCGGCGCGTGCGGCCATCGCCCGCTCGGCCGAGGGCGGGATCGCCCGGTCACGGCTGGCGACGAGGTACCAGGACGGGATGGTCGCCCACGCAGGCACACCGGAGGGCTCACCAAAGGCGGCGAGGGAGACCGGACGCTGTCCGGCCGCCAGCACCGCGGCGGTCCGGGCCGTCACGTCCGCCGCCATCACCTCGCGGAAGTGCGCCGGGTCGACGTAGGCGTCGGTGCCGCCCGGGAAGTCACGGTTCACCAGGTTGGCCAGGAGCAGGGACTCCTCCGGATGCCCGCCCAGGTCGTTCAAGGCACCCACGACCTCGCCTTCGGCCGGGGCGTAGCCGGCGACGTAGACCAGGCCACGGACGTCCGGGTTGCCGGTGGCCGCGTTCGTGATGACCGCTCCGCCGTAGGAGTGTCCGACCAGCACGATCGGCCCGCTGAGGGTGGCGAGGAAGGACCGGAGGTGGTCGGAGTCGGCGGTCAGGCCGCGCAGCGGGACCGCCGGTGCGTACACGGTGAGGCCGCGGTTCTGCAGCTTCCGCGTGACCTCCTCCCAGCTCGAGGCGTCCGCGAACGCCCCGTGCACGAGGACGATCGTGGGGCGGTCTGCGCCGTGGGCCGGCGTGGCCCCGGCGCTGGCGCCCGGGAGCGATGCAGCGACGACAGCGAGCAACGCGATGAGCAGGAACGTGCGCAGCCGACGTGGCGGCCGGTTCGATCGGGGGGTCATGTCGTCTCCTGGGATGGGTCGGGGCTGAGCCCTGCCGGATGGCAGGTGCGAGTGCCCCCTGCGCCGCCGGGGGCAGGGGCGGATGGAGGCGGACGTCGGCTCAGGGGTGAGCGGCAGGCTGTGCGGCCCGCGGGGTCAGGGCCGCCGCACGGATGACCGCGGCGACGGCGGCCGGCTGCGACAGCGCGACCGCGTGCGAGGCGTCCAGCTCGGTGACCTCGGCGCCGGCGCGCGAGGCCATGAACCGCTGCGCCTCCGGCTGGATCGCCCGGTCGGCCGTCGACAGCACGAACCAGGTCGGCAGCGTGCGCCAGGCGACCACCGGGGACGACTCCTCGAAGGCCGCCGCGGCAACGGGACGCTGCGAGGCGGCCATCACCGTGGTCAGGCCGGTGGGCAGGTCGGCGGCGAACACCTCGGCGAAGCGGTCGGGCTGGAGGCGGAGCTCCACGCCCGGCCCACCGTCAGCGGTGGCGAAGGGGGCAGGCCACAGGGCCGGGCCGAGCAGGCTGTCGGGGAAGCGGTCCGTCACGTCGGAGACGCGCTCCCCCTCCGCGAGGACGAAGGCGGCCACGTACACGAGGCCGACGACGTTGGGGGCGAGCACCGCGGCCCGGTCCACGACCATGCCGCCGTAGGAGTGCCCCACCAGGAGCACCGGGCCGTCGATCGCCGCAGCGATGACGGCGACGTGCGCCGCGTCCGCCGCGGTACCCCGGAGCGGGTTGGCCACCGCCTGCACGTCCATGCCGTCTGCCTGCAGTGCGGCAACGACTCCTGACCAGCTGGAGCCGTCGGCGAAGGCGCCGTGCACCAGCAGCACGGTCGGTGTGCTGCCGTTCTGGAACGATCCCCGGGGAGCCATGGGCTCAACGTAGGAAGCCCACAGGTGGCGTCGCGAGCGTCAGATGACGGTGCCTCACCTGCTGGGCGAGGGTGCCCGGCCCGCCGCGCGGCTCAGTCGCGGTGGAGGGCGGCGCGGAGCGCGCCCCGCGAGGTGATCCCCAGCTTCGGGAAGATCCGGTGCAGGTGCGAGCTGACCGTCCGGTGCGACAGGTTGAGCTGCCCGCCTATCTCGCGGTTGCTCAGCCCTCCGGCTGCCAACCCGGCGATCTGCAGCTCCTGGGGGGTCAGCAGTTCGTGGCCGCCGGGGGTCGTGCGCCGGTTCCGTTCACCGGAGGCCCGGAGCTCCTGGCGCGCGCGACCGGCCCATGGCGTGACGCCGAGGGCGTCGAACGTCGCTGCGGCCGCGCGCAGTGGACTGCGGGAGTCCGCAGCGCGCCGTTGCCGGCGGAGCCACGCCCCGTGGGCCAGCTGCACCCGCGCCTGGACGTAGGGCCACCGGGTCAGGTCACCGTCCAGCGCATCGAGGAAGAGGCGGTCGGCGTCCTCGTCGGAGGCGAGCACCGCACGCGCGTGCCCGAGGCCGAGGTGGAGCACCGGGGACGGTGTCTGCTGGGCCAGCCGCTCCATCCCGGTCACGATCGCCCGGGCCTCGACCTGGTGCCCGCTGTGGACGGCGGCCTCGGCCAGGTCGCCGAGAGCGAACGTGCGCAGCACCTGGTGGTACGCCGGGTCGTCGGCGTCCTGGACCCGCCGCAGGTGCTCCCAGGCAGCGGCATGGTCGCCGTCGACGAGCGCGGCCGCTCCCCGGGCGTTCTGGACGAACGCGAGCATGAGGTGTGCCCGCACTGGCCTCGCCACTCGTTCCGCTGCCAGCGCCCAGCTCTCGGCGTCCTCGCCCTGCAGTGCCGAGACGAGCGCCTGGCTGGCGCACGCCGTCGCGTAGGCGAGTGGCTGCGCGGTCTCACGTGCGAGACGGATCGCCTCCTCTGCCACCGGTGCAGCCAGCGAGAGGTCGGCCCGCTGCGCGGCGACCATCGACTGCACGGTCAGCGCTCTGGCCAGGAGTCCGAGCCGGCCCTGGGCGCGGAGGTCCGCCAGCGAGGCGCCGAGGAAGTCGGCAGCGAGGTCGAGGGCCCCGATCGATGATGCTGCATTGCCGAGCCTCCGCGCGTCCATCGCACTCGGCAGGCTGGTCCCCGCCAGGGCCGTCAAGCGGCCGTGCACGAGAGCACCTCTGGTCAGTGGCGCGGCCAAGGCGAGCACGCCGAGCAGACCGGGGTCGTCCGCGTCCACGCCCAGGCTCTCGGCGACGCTGACGACGCGGTCCCGGACGCCCGACGTGGGGCTGCCCCAGAAGCACCGGAGTGCGGCGCTCTCCAGCAGCTTGAGCGCGAGGGGGGTGTCCCCGTCCGCCGCCACCCGGGCGGCGGAGTCCGCCAGGTCCCCGATCCCCCCGGTGGCGCTGCGGAGGCCGTCGTCGAGACCGTCCCGGACCCACGTCATCGTCGTGCGTTCTTGCGCTGTCGCTCCGGTGGCGGCTTCGTCGAGCAACCAGGCCACGTCCTCGTGGCGCCCGAGCTGGACGGCGAGCTCAGCAGCGCGCAGGAAGCGTCTGCTGCGTTGAGCGGCCTCTCGACTCAGGCTCGCCGCGCGCTCCCAGGCGGTCACCGCGGTCCCCACCGCACCCCGTCGCTGGGCGTCGACCGCCACCGCCTCCAACTCGGCCGCGACGTCGTCGTCGGGCCCTGGGCAGGCGGCGGCACGGTGCCAGACGCGCCGGGCCGGGTCGTCGGCCAGGGCGTGCCCGATCGCGGCGTGCGCCGCCTGGCGCTGGGCCAGGCTCGATCGCTGGCGGATCGCCGTGCGCATCAGCGGGTGCCGGAAGGACACCGCCCGCAGATCGCCCTCCAGCAGGCCGGCCGTCATCGCCGGCGTCAGGTCCTCCAGGGTGACCGGTCCGCCGGTGAGGGCCGTGGTGGCTGCGAGCGCGCTGGCCAGCTCCTCCTCGTCGTTGAGGGCCGCCACGAGCAGCAGGGTCCGGGTGACGCTGGGGAGTGCCGCGACCCGCGCGGCGAAGGCGTGTTCCAGGCGCGTGGTGAGCGGCAGCCAGACCGGTGGCCGGGCGACGGCGCCGTCCTCCACCGTGTGCGGCAGCTCGACGAGGGCGAGTGGGTTGCCGGCGGCCTCGTCCAGCAACCGGCGTCTGGTCTCCGGCGTCGCCTGCGGGGCATGGCGGTCCAGCATCGAGACCGATGCCGCGTCATCGAGTCGGCGGAGCCGGAGTGCCGCAGCGCCCACGTCGTCGAGGACGCTGGCGAAACCGTCCCGCAGCGCCGTCACCAGCACGACGGGCTCGGCGTCCAGCCGGCGTCCGATGAAGGCGAGGATCTCCGCACTCGGGGCGTCGATCCACTGCGCGTCGTCGACGAGCACGAGGACCGGGACCTCCCGCGCTGACTCGCTGACCAGGTCGAGCGCCGCCAGCCCGATGAAGAAGGGATCGGGAGACGTGCCGGCCGTCATCCCGAACGCGATCAGCAGGGCGTCCTGGCGGGGCCCGGGCAAGCGGTCGATCAGGCCGAGCACCGGCTGGAGCAACCGCTGGAGACCGGCGAACGGCAGGTGGGCCTCGGACTCGACGCCCGTCGTGCTGAGCACTCGCATGCCTCGCGCGGAGGCGGAGCTGCGTGCTCCCCGCAGCAGCGCCGACTTCCCGATCCCGGCCTCGCCCGTGACGACGACGGCGGTACCGCGGTCGGGGAGGCGGTCGAGCAGTTCGCCGAGTCGCCGGGACTCGTGCTCGCGGCCGATCAGCGGCAGGTCAGGTGAGCCACCGGGCATCACGACGGGCACCGTCCGTTCCGCCCGGACGACGGGCCTCGTGCAGGCCCGACACGCTGCTCGAGCAGGGCCAGGACGTCGCAGGTCGTGCGAACACTATGAGACCGAGCGGCCGCATGGGCGTCGTCGCCACCTCAGCAGGATCAACAGTGGGAGAACTGGACGTCGAGCACCCGGTGGCCAGCGCTACCGGGGAGCAGCTGGACAGGCCCCTGGAGCGAGTGCCGTAGGCAGTGCCCACCCGACCCCGGCACCTCGCCGCATTCAGTGCGCGGACGAGTAGGACGCCAGACCGTCAGCCATCCTCTGCATCACCCCGCGCATGATGCGCCGCATCAGCCACCGGGTGCCCCAGCGAGCGGTGTAGCTGCCTGTCCACCGGATGACCGTTCCCCCGGAGGACGTCTCGTCGAGTTCGATCACCGCGGCGTAGTCGGAGACGAACGCACTGCGCACCCCCTCGTAGGCGAGCTGCCGGAGGGGATCGAGAGCGGTGATGCGCTCGACTGTGACCACCTTGCCGGTGCGGAAGGCCCGGGTGGCGCCGACGTCGTCACGGCCATCGAGTCCCAGCGCTTCGGACTGGTCGAGGACCAGCTCGTCGACGGTCGACCACGTGGGCCAGCTGGCCGAGTCGAGCAACAGTGACCACACCTCACCACGCGGGGCGGTCGACACCGCTCGCGCGTCGTAGGACAGAGCCATTGGCGCTCCTCACTGGGCCACAGAGACGACAGCACGGCCCTGGTCGGCTGTCTCGTGCACACGGGAGACGCCATCATCACCCGACCTCGGGTGACCGAGCGTGCGGAGCTCGCGCCGAGTTCGACGAGATCCCGTCCACGCAGCCGCGGCATCAGCCGCGCGGCAGGGCCCCCAGGAGCATGGTGGTGATGGCCAGCTGCAGGGAGTCGTGCAGTTCGAGGTGCAGGACGGCGAGCGCCGGTTCGGCCTCGTAGGCGGCGCGCACACCGGGCGGTGGCGAGCTGTAGGGGGCCAGTGCGCCGGCCAGGACCATCGCCTGGAAGCAGAACGTCTCGGCCGCGGCACCGAGCTCCGGCAGGTACCGGCGCAGGAGGTCAGCCGTGGCGGTGAGCCGGGTCAGGGCCACGCGCTTGTGGCGCAGGACGGCCTCGACGGTCACGTTGCGCTCCAGGACGCCACCCTGCGCCCCCACCAGGTCGCACAGCACCCGGTTCCCCGCCAGCGACCGGGCCAGCACCGCGGACAGCTGTTCGGCACGGACCTCCAGCGGCAGACCCGCGTCGACCTCGCTCGCGAGGTCGACGGTCAACTCGGCGAGCCAGTCCTGCACGACGGAGTTCATCAGCTCGAGGAGCACGCCCTCGCGGGAGTCGAAGTAGCGCAGCACGTTCGACTTCGCCAGGCCCACGCGGCGGCTGAGCTCGTTGAGGCTGACGTCGGCCACCGGCATCTCGTCGAGCATGGCGGCCGCCGTGTCGAGGATCGCCCGGCGCCTGATCTCGCGCTGCTCCTCACTGCGGGCCCGATGGAAGGTCACTGCGCAACCCTAACACCTTGCAGACCGTCGGTCTCTTGACAGCGGACCGACGGTCTCTTAACGTCCCGATCACAACAGACCGATGGTCTCTTCAGGAGGACGACATGAGCATCAACTGGACAGCGCGCGACATCCCCGACCAGCACGGTCGGGTGGCGGTCGTGACCGGCGCCAACACCGGCCTGGGCTTCGAGACCGCCAAGGCCCTGGCCGAACGCGGCGCCACGGTGGTGCTCGCCGTGCGGGACGTCGACAAGGGCGAGCAGGCCGCGGCCCGGATGATCGGCGACGTCACGGTGCAGCGGCTCGACCTGACGTCGCTGGAATCGGTGCACACGGCCGCGACCGCACTGCGCGACGCGCATCCGCGCATCGACCTGCTGATCAACAACGCCGGGGTGATGTACACCCCCAGGCAGACGACCCAGGACGGCTTCGAACGGCAGTTCGGCACCAACCACCTGGGCCACTTCGCGTTCACGGGGCTGCTGCTCGACCGGCTGCTGCCCGTGCCCGGATCACGCGTGATCACGGTCAGCAGCACCGGGCACCGGATTCGCGCAGCCATCCACTTCGACGACCTGCAGTGGGAGCGCACGTACTCCCGGGCCGGTGCGTACGGGCAGTCCAAGCTCGCCAACCTCATGTTCACCTACGAGCTGCAGCGCCGGCTCGCGGTTCACGGCACGACCACCGTCGCAGCCGCCGCGCACCCAGGGGTGTCGAACACCGAACTCGTGCGCAACTCCCCGACCCTGGTCCGGGCACCGATGGGCCGGCTGGCTCCGCTCCTCACCCAGCCGGCCGCGATGGGCGCCCTGCCGACGCTGCGGGCCGCGACCGACCCCGCCGTCCTCGGCGGGCAGTACTACGGCCCCAGCGGCCGCGGCGAGGTCCGCGGACACCCCCGGCTCGTCACGTCCAGCCCGGAGTCCTACGACCTCGCGGTCCAGCAACGGCTGTGGGCGGTCTCCGAGGACCTCACGGTCGTGACGTTCGGTGTCTGAGCACCCCTCGTCGACCCGGTGTCCTGACATGTCGCTCCTCGGCGAGTTCATCCGGACGCCCACGACGATCGGCGCTGTCGCCGCCAGTGGTCGAGCGTTGTCACAGGCCGCGACGGCACCGGTGCCGGTGGGGACAGACGTCGTCGTCGTCGAGCTGGGCCCCGGCACCGGGGCGATGACCGGAGCCATCGAGCGGCGACTCGCTGGACGCGGCCGCCAGCTGGCGATCGAGGTCAACGCACGGCTGGCCCTGCCGCTGTCCACCCGACACCCAGCAGTCGAGGTCGTCCAAGCAGACGCTGCCGACCTCCAGACCGTGCTCACCGACCGGGGCATCACGCACGCCGACGTCGTCGTCAGCGGTCTGCCCTGGGCCGCATTCCGACCACGGCAGCAGGAGCTGCTGCTCGACGCGGTGGTCAGCGGCCTGGCGTCCGATGGCGTGTTCACCACGTTCGCGTACCTCCACGGCCTCTGGACGCCCGCCGCCCGCCGATTCCGCCGGCAACTGGAGGCGCGGTTCGAGGAGGTCCTCCTGAGCCGGACCGTGTGGCGGAACCTGCCTCCCGCACTCGTGTACTACGCGCGTCGCCCCACCGAGGTCGGCCAGGCTCGGTTCGCGAGGGGCGTCACGCAGGTCGTCGCTGCCGCTGCCCGCGGCCGGTGGGTCACTGCAGGTGCCGCCCTCCGTCACCACGGCACGACGTCGTCCCGGCTCACGTAGGTGCCCGTGGGACCGTCGTCGTCGAGCATGGCCAGGCGCACGATCGCATCGCTCCCCTCGGTGACCGTCTGGGTGCCCTGGTGGTCGTTCAGGTCCGTCTTCGTGTAGCCGGGGTCAGCGGCGTTCACCAGGATGCCGGGCAGTTCCCGGGAGTACCGGAGGGTGAGCATCGTGAGCGCCGTCTTCGAGATGGCGTACACGGGCGGGACGACCCGCCAGTCGAACATGTCGTGCTCGAGGGTCGCCGCGAACGAACCCACGAGGGAGGACACGTTGACGATCCGGGCGTGCCGGGACTCCCGGAGGAGCGGGATGAAGGCGTTGGTGACCCGCAGCGCCCCCAGCAGGTTGGTGTCCAGCAGCGCGGCGGCGTCGGCGGCGTCGGTGCTCTCCAGTGGTGCCACCGCGCTGTTGACCGCGGCGTTGTTGACCAGGACGTCCAGGCGACCGTGGTCCTGCCGCACCCGTTCGGCCGCCCCGTCGACGCTGGCCTGGTCGGTCACGTCCAGGTGGATCAGCCCGACGCCGAGGTCGGCGGCGGCTGCGCGGCCGCGCCCGGCATCTCGTGCGCCGATCACGACCGTGTGCCCGGCATCGCGGAGCCGTCGGGCCGTCTCGTACCCGATGCCCTTGTTGCCCCCGGTGACGAGGGTGATGGTGTCCATGGGCGCCAGCCTGCGACGCCGCGGAGCCGGGTGGAAGGCGACGTGGGTCGGTAGGACTGCTGGTACCACCCTCCGCTGGCAGCGGTCAGGGGGAGGCAGGATGGTCGCGTGGCAGCCCCTCTGAGCGATCCCGGAGCAGCGCCAGGTCTCGGGGCCCTGTTGCGCCGGTTCCGGGACCGCTGCACGTTCGCTCCCGACGACGCGGTCGCCGCTCGCCGCGCCCCGGGTCTCCGCCGCGAGGAGCTGGCCCTGCTGGCAGGCGTCTCCGTGGACTACCTGGTGCAGCTGGAACAGGGACGAGCGTCCCGACCGTCGGCGTCCGTGGTCGCGGCACTGTCCCGTGCGCTGCGCCTCGACGCGGACGAGTCCGCGCTCTTGCACCGCGCCGCTGGCCTGGCCCCCATCGTGGGGCCCGTGGTCCGAGTCGTCCCCGCAGGCGTCGAGCGCATGGTCGCTCGGCTCCAGCAGTGGCCGGTCGCCGTGTACTCGGCCGACTGGTGGCTGCTCCGGTGGAACACCGCGTGGTCGGCGTTGCTCGGTGATCCCGCGCCCGTCGGGGCCCGTGAGCGCAACGTCGTCTGGTTCGAGATGACCCAGCCGAACCCGGGCGTGTGGATCGATCCCAGCGAGGACGAGAACTACCGGGACGCCATCGTGGGCGACCTGCGGGTGGCCCTGGTCGAGCATCCCCATGACCCGGAGCTGGTGGACCTCGTCGCCACTCTGCGCCAGACCAGTCCCGAGTTCGTCGAGCGCTGGGATGCCGCACGTCCCGCCCGCTTCCGGGGCATGCGGAAGCACGTGCAGCACCCCGACGTCGGACTGCTCGTCCTGGACGGCGACGTCCTCCAGGCGCCTGGCTCCGACGTGCGACTGGTGGTCTACTCACCGGCCCCCGGGACGCGGGACGCGCACCGCCTCACGCAGCTCTCGCTCCGCGGCACCGGTACCCCCTCACCAGGCTCCCCGCTGACCGTCCCCTAGCGACCGGTCGGTCCGGGCAGCCCCGCACCCGTCGTCGCGCGCCAAGCGCACCCTCGGCACCGCTGCGCCGTCGCTGTCACCCAGCGTCCCCTGCATGCGTGCCGTGCAGATCACCCGCTTCGGCCGCCCTGAGGTCATGGACGTGGTCGACCTGCCCGACACCCCCCTGGAGACGGCGAGCAGCTGTTCGACGTCTCCTCGGCCGGCGTGAACTCCGACGACACCCACCACCGGGAGTCGTGAGAGGTACGTCAGCGTCCAGCGACGGCGACCCCGGTCCGCGACAGCCGGACGGTCATCCGTTGGTCTGAGGCGGCATCCGTGGTTCCCAGACCCGCTCGCGGATGACCGACTGCCTCGTCGAGCGAGCAGGGAGCGTCAGGCCGGATCGTTCTCCGTTCGCGGCAGCAGCTCGAACGTCGCCGGCCCCGTCAGGACCCCGTTCACCTGCAACGCGATCGCATGGGCGCCCGGGTGGTAGCGGCGGGTGGTGATCTCCCGGAAGGAGTGCTCCCGGTGGATCTCCAGCTCCTCCCCCGCAGCCAGGGTCCGGCTGGTGAGCTTGAAGGTCTTCGCGCTCGTCCCACCGCCGGCCTTCCGGTGGTGGACGACGTAGTCGATGGCGAGCCGGGCACTCTCGGCACCGACGTTGCAGAGCACGGCGCGGAAACGGACGCTGCCGCCCCACGGGACCTCGTCCTCGAGGACGTGCGGGCCGTCGACGTCCACCGACGCCGGCGTGAAGCCGAGGAGGCCGAGCGCCCCGGGGTGCCCCCGTTTCACCAGGGTCCGCAGGCCGTGTCGCACGAGGGCAGGTGTCGTGGGCGCCGCGTCGCCGAGCCAGCGGCCCGCGGTGTCGATGACCAGGTCCGGTTCGTCGCGGCTGAGGTCGTTCAGGTGGTTGGCGACTGAACGGCGCACGTAGTCGCTCTCGTCCCGGTACAGCGCATCGAGGATCGGCACGGTGATCCCGGGGCGGTGGAGCAGCTCCGGGACACGCGTGGACCAGGGCAGGTAGGGCCGGGTGCCCTCGCTGGCCAGCCGCCGCACGTGGTCGTCGGGAGAGCTCGTCCACCTCCGGACGCTCTCGAGTGCCAGGTCGAGGTCCTGGCGGAGGAGCGGACGCACCGCGAACTCCGAGGTCAGTCTCCCGGTGAGCTCGGCGAGGATCGCCATGGCGTCCAGGAATGCCTCCTCGGTGCCCTGCTGGACGGCCCGACTGGCGACCGCGGTCGTGACCGGCCAGATCAGCCACCCGCCGAACGCGGGATCAGCATCCGCAGCCGCCCGGACGACGTCCGCCAGGGCGCGATGGTCACCGGGGACGTCGGCGAGGAGGGCGTCGCGCAGCAGGTCGGCCCGCTCCCGCACGGTCAGCCCGTCGAGCGCGCCGGCGACGTGCGGGAGCGCGCGCAGTGTCCGCCCGGGAGCCGCGGCCTGGATCGAGTGGAAGAGCGTGGTGGCGACCTGCGGGCCGATGAGCTCCTCAGCGAAGGGCATGCCTCCATGATCAGCGCCCCTGACGGCCTCGTGGCCGGGCGCGCTGCCCTAGGAGCACTGCACCCTGGGCCGGACGCGGAGCAACGCCCACAGTCGGCCGTGCCATCCGGCACACCGAGCCTGCTCATCCGCTCCGGGCCAGCAGGCCACCACGAGGAGACCGACATGTCGGGCACCGAGCACACCGTCGAAGAACAGTCCCCAGACGCCATGCGCAACGCAGCCGGCCCCCCGCGGCGACGCCCCCGCCTCGATCGCCGTCATCGTCGCCCGACGGTGACGGACCTCCTGCACGCCGTCCCCCGTGGCCGTCGTCGGAGCGCCACCGGGGCGGCGGGAGTCATCGCCGCGCTCGTCGCCATCCTCGGGCTCGCTGCCCCCGCCAGTGCGGGTGGCGGCCATGACGGCCGCGACAAGCCGACGGTCGTCATCGTCCACGGCGCCTGGACGGACGCAGGGTCCTTCAGCGACGTCCAGCAGCAGCTGCAGCAGCGCGGCTACACCGTGCTCGACTTCGCCAACCCGCTCCGGTCGCTCAGCGGCGACAGCGCAGGGCTGGCCTCGTTCCTGCAGAACCGGACGAGCGGCCCGGTGGTCCTCGTCGGCCACTCCTACGGCGGCGCAGTGATCACCGAGGCCGCCACCAGTGACCCCGACGTCCGCGCCCTCGTCTACGTCGACGCCTTCGTGCCGGAGAAGGGCGAGAGCCTGCTGGCGCTGCTCTCCAGTGCCGGCCCCGTCGACCCGTCGGCCCTGTTCGACATGGTGCCCTACCCCGGAGCGCCGGAGGGTGACGTGGACCTGTACCTGAAGGAGGCTGCCTTCCACGCCACGTTCGCCAACGGCCTCCCGCGCAAGGAGCGGGCCGACCTCTACGCCCGGCAGCGCCCCATCACGTTCGGTGCCGTGAACGAGGCCACGGCGAACGAGCCCGCGTGGACGTCGCTGCCCTCCTGGTACGTCGCGGGGACCGAGGACGGCTCCATCCCGCTGGCGCTGCAGGAGCGCATGGCCTCCCGCGCCGGCGCGGAGCTCACCACGGTGAAGGCCGGGCACCTCGCGATGACCCGCTCCCCTGCCGCGGTCGCGAAGGTGATCGAGCAGGCCGCCACCGCCGCGGCCCACTCCTGAGTCGACGTCGCCGCAGGACGGGGAGCCGGTAGTGCATCGGCTCCCTGCCCTGCGGCGGCGCTCGCCCCATCACCGATCCCACCCAGCACCCGAGGAACAGCACCCGAGGAACGAGGAAGCCATGCCAGCCAACCGCCGCACACATCATCTCCACGCCGCCGACGAGCCCGAGTTCGCGCGCACCCCGGCCGTCCACCACGTCTCCATCGGCGGCTCCGGCTCCCCGGGGACCGACGAGTTCTACCGCAAGAAGGCCGCCGTCGCCGAGATCGCCCGAGCCCTCGACGCGGGCGGCTCCGACCCGGTGGTGGAGATCCAGTACTGGTACCCGGCAGGGTCGACGCCTGTGGAGATCGCCGACTTCTACAGCGTCAACCCCGTCCCCTCACTGCGGTACCGGGTGCTGGCGCTCGTCCCTGTCAGCACGACAGCGGACGACCTGGCCACCGCGCGTGCTCACGCGGCGACCACTGCTGAGACGGACGAGGTGGAGCTGTTCTCGCTGCCGGAGCAGGACGTCGTGCAGGTGATGCACCACGGGCCCTTCGCCGATGAGTTCGGGACGCTCGCCCGGCTCGGCGAGTTCGCCCGGGGTCTCGGCCTGCACCGCAACGGGCCGCACCACGAGCTGCACCTGGACGGCTTCACCCGGGAGACCTCCCAGCACGCCCTCCGCACGATCCTCCGGGACCCCGTGGCGTAGGTCCAGGCGGCCGGAGGTCAGGTCTGAGCGGTGGGTCCGCCGGCCGAGGGAGCGAGGCCCTGCTCGATCTCGTCCATCGTGTCCGCGAAGGCAGTGGAGATGTCGATGCCGAGGCGCTCGGCGATGACGATCACCCACCACAGCGACTCGGACAGCTTGTGGGCCAGCTGCGCGTCGACGTCACCGTCGGTCTCCCAGGTCCCGTCGTGGGCGAGGATGAGCCGACCGACGGTGCCGACGTCGTTGCTGAAGCCCAGCATGAGCTCCTGCAGCGTCCACACCTGGCCGTTCAGCCGACGCTCGATGGCCTCGTACAGGGCTCGGACCTCCATCGCCCGCCGACGTGCTGACTCCAGGTCGACCTGCTCTGGGTGGGTCACGAGAACTCCTGTGTCGGAGAGGTGCGGGGAGCACCGGGCTGGTGGAGACCTGGTGAGCCCTCCCGCTGAGTCGCCTCGATCGTGCCGAGGAGGGCCAGGGCGTCCTCGCTGGGACTGCCTGGTGCTGCGCTGGCCACGGTCAACTGCAGCCCCGGGGACTCGCGTACGTCGAAGGTCTGATAAGCGAGCTCGAGCTCGCCGACGGCGGGATGACGGATGTGCATGTGCACCGTCGTGAGTCCGGCGACCTCGTGGTCGTCCCACATGGCAGCGAAGTCCGGGCTGCGGACGTAGAGGCGGCGCACGAGGGCGGCGACCTCGGGATGGGGCGGTGAGAAGCCCGCGGCGAGGCGGATGCCGCTGACCGCGGCGTGCGCGGCGTCGTCCCAGTGCACGAAGTACGTCCGCGCGGTCGGGTCGAGGAACATGTACTGCAGCACGTGGCCGTCCTGGTTGGCGGGAGCGATCAGCCCGGTCGCGATGTCGTTGGCTGCGAGCACCCTGAAGGCGGGGTTCACCACGTAGGCCGCGGCCTTCGGGAACGAGTTCATCAGCTGCCGCAGGTGCGGGCTCGGCTGCTCGTCGGTGACCCGGGTCGTCGGGGCGAGCCTCGCCAGGCGGAAGGCGTGGTCCCGGGCGTCCGCGCCGAGCTGCAACGCGCGTGCAACCGCCTCCAGGAGCTGTGGGGACGGGGTGCGCTCGCGACCTTGCTCAAGACGGGCGTAGTAGTCGGAGCTCACGCCGGCCAGCACGGCGACCTCTTCACGTCGCAGGCCCAAGACGCGTCGGCTGCCGATGCTGCGCAGCCCGGCGGACTCAGGGGTGAGCCGCGCCCGGTGGGCTCGGAGGAAGTCCCCGAGCTCGTTGCCTCTCCCGCAGGGCTGCGTACCGGGCACGGTCAGCTCCGTTCGGTGTTCACCATCACGAACCGGCTGCAGCGGCCCGTTTCGTCGAAGGTCACGGTCCACAGGTTGTCGAAGTCGCCGAGCTCCGCGTACCGCCCGATCCCGGTGATGACGACGTCCCACCCGTCGATCGCGGTGACGGACCACTCGAACTCCCAGCCGCCACTCTGCCAGTCCCACCGGCTGCGCCAGCCCTCGACGATCCCGGTCCTGCCGATCCACCGGGTGTCGAACGGCGACTCGTGGTACTCGGCGTCATCGGTGAAGAGAGCCTCGATGTCACCGGGGGCGTTGCTCGTCCAGGCCGCCACGTAGCCCTCGACCCACCGGGTGATCGAAGCGGCCGTCGGGCTCCCGGGGAGTGCATCCGCGGTGGCTGGCGTCATGGGTGCGAGCCTGCCCGCAGGAGGAGATCGCAGGCAGGGTGCAACGCTCCCAGGTTGTCGCGGCCTTCACCGGCGAGCGCGACGCGAGCAGTCACGAGAGTGATCGACGGGTCCTGCCCCATCGCTCACCCTGGACGGCGCACCCGCCCATGACCGATCCAGCGACGTCTCCTCGGCCGGCGTGAACTTCGCCGACACCCACCACCGGCTGTCTCGCAACTGACCTGAACCACCCCGCCTGCGCGGTGCAGCCCGCGCGCATCCGCCATCCAAGGGCGCGGCCCCTGGCGCTTCCCGAGGCATGACCCGGCGCCACGGAGGCATCGGGCGGCGACCGCGCGGCCCGCTGTTCCGAGCACCCAGGGCCGGCACGGGGCAGGTGCGCATCCGCGTCGTCACGACGACGTGCAGGTCAGCCATTCGTCCACCCGGAGAACGGGCCGGCCGGTGGAACGGCGCTCATCCGAGCGACCTCGGGCGGACCGACACGCACGCGCCATGCAGATCCCGCGGGAGGAGCCCCGACGAGGTGTGGGGCAGGGCAAGCTGACCCCGTGCAGCACATCGGGATCGACCTCGCCTGGGGGCTCAAGCAGCCCACCGGCCTCGCCGTGCTGGATGATGCCGGCCGGCTGGTGCACGTCTGCGCGGTGCGCACCGACGAGCAGATCGAGACCGCGCTGGCCCCGTTCACCGCCGGCCCGTGCATCGTGGCGATCGACGCCCCGCTGGTGGTCACCAACGCCACCGGGAACCGGGCCGCCGAGCGGGCGCTGAACGCCGACTTCGCGAGGTTCCAGGCCGGGACGCACCCGACGAACACCGGGAAACCCGAGTTCACCGATGGTGACACCCGGGCCGGGCGGATCGGCCGGCGCCTGCGGCTGGACCTCGATCCCCGCTCGGGCCGCGACCGCCGTGGGATCGAGGTCTACCCGCACGCGGCGACGGTGGCGCTGTTCCGGCTGGGCCGCACGCTGAAGTACAAGAACAAGCCGGGCCGGGTGCTCGAGCAGATGCGCGCGGAGCTGCTGCTGCTCATCGACCTGCTGGGCGCGGTGGTCGAGCTCGACCTCGGCGCACCGTTCGCCGGGCTGCGCCAGCAGGTGCAGGCCGCCACCCGCAAGAGCGAGCTGCGGGTGGCGGAGGACCAGGTCGACGCCGTGGTGTGCGCCTACGTGGGATGGATCGCCGTCCGGCGCCCGGACGAGGTGACCACCTACGGCGACGCGGCCGGCGGCGCCATCGTGACCCCGACCCTGCCGCCGGACCTACAGCCCGGCCCCCGGGTCGCCGCACCCGCGGCCGACCCGGTGCAGGAGGCCATCCAGGCGTACGCCGACGGCCGGCCCGAGACCCTGGTCGCCGGAGCGCAGGCGCTCGCACTCGTCACCGGGGTGCTCGACGACGCGGGGATCAACTACCTGTCGGTGACCGGGCGGACCAAGACCATCGCCTCGTTCGCGGAGAAGGCGGCCCGCACGGTCGACGGCGTGCTCGCCTACCCGAATCCGGCGCGGGAGATCACCGACCAGATCGGCGTGCGGGTGATCACCTACGTGCAGAGCGACGTGGAGGCGGTCGCCGAGCTGCTGGCCGCGCAGGTGCGGGTGATCGACGACCGCGACATGGGGCGGCGGACCGCGCAGCAGGGCCGGTTCGGTTACTCCAGCCGGCACCTGCTGATCGGCGTGGACCCGGGCCGGGCGCCCGAGCTGCCGGAGCTGGTCGGGCGCGTGGTGCAGGTGCAGGTGCGCACGGTGCTGCAGCACGCGTGGGCTGAGTTCGAGCACGACATCCGCTACAAGGGCACGGTGCCGGCCGAGCACGCCTCCGAGTTCGACCGCCGGTTCACCCTGGCCGCCGGGCTGCTGGAGCTGGCCGACCAGGAGTTCACCGCGATCCGCGAGCGCCTCCGGGCACCGGTTCCCGCCGACGAGGCCGACGACACCGACCCCGACGACCCCCGGATCGCGCCCCGCGAGCTGGCTGCGTTCCTGGCCGGGCAGTACGCCGACGCCGGCTGGTCGCGTCCGGACCACTACACCTGGATCTCCGGCCTGCTGCTGGAGCTGGGCGTGACCAGCCTGGTGGAGCTGGGTGAGGTGCTGCGCGGCGCCGACGACAGCGGCATCCCCGCCCGGATGGACTACCGCTATCCCCCGGGTGCCGTGCGCCGGCTGGACGACACGCTGTTGGCCGGCTTCGGGCAGCGGTACGTGGAGCTGCACGGCAATGCCGACCGGCGGGCCGCGCTGACCACCCGGCTGCAGCGGCTCACCGGCGGCTGACCGACGGCCGGCTGTACCCGGAGGGCCGGGGTCAGCCGATCGGGAAGCGGTCGGTGCCGAGGACGGCGAGCAAGGCCAGCTTCTCGGCGTCCTCGGTGCCCGGGGTCGCGGTGAAGACGAGCAGAGACTGCCCTTGGTCGGGGTCCAGCAAGGTCTGGCAGTGCAGGTCGAGTCGGCCCAGTTGCGGGTGCACGAACCGTTTGGCGTCTCTCCACCGCAGCCCGACCTCGTGCCGGTCCCAGAGCTCGGCGAACTCGGCGCTGTCCCGCCGCAACGTGGCGACCACCTGCGCCGCCCGCGAGTCCGCGCCGTCCCGGGCCGCTGCCGCCCGGAGCTGGGAGACCTGCACCCGGCCGTTGAGCTCGTGGTCGTCGAGCAGGTACCGCGCGCGCTCACCGTGGTCGGTGAACCACCGGTAGGTCGCACTGCGCGCCAGGCCGGCGTGCTGCGTCTGCTCACCGAGCAGGGCGACGGCGGCCGGGGTCTGCAGCAGCGTCTCGCCGGCCGGCCCGATCACCTGGGCAGGGGTGTCGGCGAGGCGGTCGAGCACCCGCAGCAGAGCCGGGCCCACGTGCTCGCCGCGCAGCTCCCGGGACGCCGGCCGGTGCCCGCAGAGCAGGAACAGGTGGTCGCGCTCGGCCAGGGTCAGCCGCAGGCCACGGGCCAGCGCGGCGGCCATCTGCGCCGAGGGCTGCGGGCCGTCGCCGCGCTCGAGGCGGGCAACGTAGTCCACCGACATCGCGCACAGCTCGGCGACGTCCTCGCGCCGGAGCCCCGGGGTGCGCCGGCGCACCCGCGGGACCAGCCCGACGTCCTCCGGGCTCAGTGCTTCCCTGCGCGCGCGCAGGAAGTCACCGAGCGCTGCCCGGTCCACCGACCGCCCCATGGTCCTCCTGCCGTCGCCCCATCGTCGCGGCCGGCAGCGTCCTCAGCCACTGACTGCCGGTCAGTGGCTGCGCGTGTCCTTTCTGCTGCGCCCGCGCTGCCGTGCACTGATGCCGTCGGCACGATCGAGGAGGAGTTCAGATGAGCGAGTGGACGGCGGCAGACCTGCCGGACTCGACCGGGCGCACGGTGCTGGTCACCGGCGCGGGCCGGGGCATCGGCTGGGTGACCGCGCGGGAGCTGGGCCGGACCGGCGCCCGGGTGGTGCTGGGGGTCCGCGACCCGGACAGGGTCCGGGCCGCGGTCGCCGGGCTGGCCGGCGAGTTCGACGTCCGCCGGTTGGACGTGTCGGACCTGTCGTCGGTCCGGGAGTTCGCCGCGGCGTGGACCGGGCCGCTGGACGTGCTGGTGAACAACGCCGGGGTCATGGACACCCCTGCCGCGCGGACGGCGGACGGCCTCGAGCGGCAGACCGCGACCAACTACACCGGCCCCTTCGTGCTGACGAACCTGCTGCTGCCGCACGTCACCGGTCGGGTGGTCAGCGTGACCAGCCAGTTGCACCGTCTGGGGAAGGTGGACGTCGCCGACCTGGACTGGAGGACGCGGACCTACCGACCGATGCAGGCCTACCGGGACTCCAAGCTCGCCCAGGTCCTCTTCTCCCTGGAGCTGCAGCGCCGGTTCACCGCGATCAGCAGCCCGGTCCGCTCGGTGCTGGCCCACCCGGGCATCGCCCACACCGGCCTGGTCGACCACTCCAGCCAGAAGGTCGTCCTGCGCCTGGGAGGCCCGCTGCTCAACGACGTCGAGCACGGCGCCCTGCCGACGCTGTTCGCCGCGACCCAGGACGTGCCGGGCAACGCCTACGTCGGGCCCGACGGCATCGCCAGCGTCAAGGGCCACCCGACGGTGCGCCGCCAGGCGCGGAAGGGGCTGGACGAGGAGACCGCCCGCGCCCTGTGGGCGGCCACCGAGGCCCTGACCGGTGTCCGTGCCGAGTTCTAGGTGTGTTGACCGGGCAGGTTGGTCGCAAGCACTGCGGACCTCGGCACTGCGGACCTCTGGGCCGCGCCTAGCCTCACGTGCATGCGATCAGTGCAGATCACCCGCTTCGGCGGACCCGAGGTCATGGACGTCGTCGACCTGCCCGACCCGGTGCCCGGGGACGGCGAGACGTTGTTCGACATCTCCTCCGCCGGGGTCAACTTCGCCGACACCCACCACGCCCTGTCGGCCAACTGAGGTCAGCCGTCCGCCGACGGCGCCCGGGGGTCGAAGGCGCGCTGGCCGCGGTGCCCCGGGCGGAGATCGCCGCGTCCTGGTCGTCGGTGAGGGTGAACCGAAGACGTCGAGGCGCCTGGTGCGCACCCACGTGCTCGTGGCGTCAACGCGCGAACTTCGACATCGCCTCTGGCGTGACGGGGGCGAAGTAGTTGACGAGGTTGCCGTCGGGATCCCGGAACAGCAGCGAGCGGTTGCCCCAGGGCATCGTCGTCGGTTCGTTCACGAACGTCCCCCCGGCATCAGTGACGGCGGAGCGGAGCCGGGTGTACTCGACGTCGACGTCCTCCACGAGGAACTCGATGATCGCCGTGTGATTGTCGGCGGCGCGGGCCGAGCCCGGTCCGAACAGCGCGACGGTGCGGGTGCTGCCGATGGCCAAGGTGCCGGTCGTGGTCCCCAACTCGGCGAAGTCCGGGGTGGCCCAGTCGGCCGGAGATCCGGTCACCTCCTCATAGAAGGCAACGAGGCGGGCGACGTCGTTGGTGATCAGGCGGATCGAGACCAGAGCGGGCGTGCGATCCGGCGTGGTGTGCGTCATGCCTGGACGATAAAGTCGATACCGGACAGAAGCCGCCCGGTATGGAGGATGATGCGACCGTGACGCGTCCCACCGCCCGGGTGCTCGCCCTGCTGGAGATCCTGCAGGCAGGCGGACTGCGGTCCGTGCGGGAGTTGGCGAGTGCGCTCGACGTGGACGAGCGGACCGTCCGCCGGTACGTGGCGCACCTCGACGACCTCGGCGTGCCGGTCGAGTCGGTCCGGGGCCGCCACGGGGGCATCCGTCTCGTTCCCGGCTTCCGCATGCCCCCGCTCATGCTGACCGACGAGGAAGCGCTCGCCGTGCTGCTCGGTCTCATCGCCGGCCGCCGCGCCGGTCTGGTGACCACGAGCGCCCTGGCCGTCGAGAGCGCCGTCGCCAAGCTGAGCCGCGTCCTGCCCAAGGCGCTGGTCCCCCGGTTGGACGCACTGGTGCGGGGCACGCGGTTCACCTCGAGCTCCCGGGTCGTGGTCCCCGCGGAGACGGAGAGCCTGCTCGTGCTCGCCGAGGCAGCGCGCGACCGACGTCCGGTGGCGATCGAGTACACCGGCTCGGACAGCCACCGCAGCCGGCGGATCGTGCATCCGTACGGGCTCGTCGCGCACTCCGGACGTTGGTACGTCACCGGCGCGGACTCGGCCAGCGGCGAGATGCGGACCTTTCGCGTGGACCGCATCTCGGACCCTCGGCCGTCGAGCGGCTCGTTCGACGTCCCTCCGGGCTTCGATCCCGCCGACGCGCTGCTGTCGGCCTTCGCCGCAGCACCGCACCGGTACACCATCGCGCTCCGAGTGGAGGGCACGGTCGAGGACGTAGGCCGGCTGTTCCCCGCGGGACTCGCCACCGTCCATGAGTGCACCGACCGCCCGGGCCACGTCCGCGTCCGGGTGCAGGCCCAGCGCCTGGAGTGGGTGCCTGCCGTGCTGGCCGGCATCGACCGCCCCTTCGTCATCGAAGGACCTCCCGCGTTGCGCCCGCTCGTCAGGGCACTGGCCGACCGGCTCGCCGCCGCCACCCAGGAGATGCCGGTCGTCGAGGACACACGAATACTCGCCGACGAGGTTCACTAGCCTCACCTCCATGCGTGCTGTGCAGATCACCCGCTTCGGCGGACCCGAGGTCATGGACGTCGTCGACCTGCCCGACCCGGTCCCGGGGGACGGCGAGCAGCTCTTCGACATCAGCTCGTCCGGCGTCAACTTCGCTGATACTCACCAGACCGAGGACAGCTACCTCGCCAAGCAGCAGCTGCCGCTGATCCCGGGCGCCGAGTTCGTCGGCACCCCGACCGGTGGCGGCCAGCGCGTGGTGGGCCTGCTGCCCGGCGGCGGCTACGCGGAGAAGGTCGCCGCGCACCCGCGGCTGACCTGGCCGGTGCCCGACGGTGTCACCGACGAGCAGGCGCTGGCCGTCGTCCTGCAGGGCGCCACCGCCTGGCACCTGCTGCGCACCTCCGCCCACCTGGCCGAGGGCGAGTCCGTCGTCGTCATCGCCGGTGCCGGCGGGGTCGGCAGCCTGGCGATCCAGCTGGCCAAGCGCTGGGGCGCCGGCCGGGTCATCGCCACCGCCTCCAGCCCGGAGAAGCGGGAGCTCGCCGCGTCCCTCGGCGCCGACGCCACGGTCGACCCGGCGCTGGCGACCGACGACCCGAAGGCCTTCACCGCCGCCCTCCGCGAAGCCAACGGCGGCAAGAAGGTCGACATCGTGCTGGAGATGACCGGCGGCAACGTGTTCGACGGGTCGCTGTCGGCGCTGGCGCCCTTCGGCCGGCTGGTCGCCTACGGCATGGCCGGACGCGAGGCGCCCGCCACGGTCGCCGTCCCCGCGCTGATGGGCACCAGCCGGGCGGTCATCGGCTTCTGGCTGGCGCACTGCATGACCCGGCCGGAGCTGATGGACGCCGCGATGACCGACCTGCTGTCGATGGTCGCCGACGGCAGCCTCAAGCCCGTCTCCGGTGGCCGCTACCCGCTGACCGCCGTCCGCGAGGCCCACCAGGACCTGCTCGCCCGCCGCACCACCGGCAAGCTCGTCCTCGACCCCACCCGCTGAGGCGCCCGGCATAGGAAGCTCTCCACCCACTTCTCGAGTCCGAAGTGGGTGAACAGCTTCCTATGCCTGGGCGGGGAGCCGGCTACAGCAGGCGGTTGGTCCAGAGGAGGGACGCGACGACGCCGAGGAAGGCGAACAGCACGCCGCCCCGGACGAACCACGGGCTGATGTCCTGCGGCTCCGTGGTGTAGCCGATCTGGCTGCCCAGGTCCTCGAAGACCTCCGACAGCTCTGCGGCACTGGCCGCCTCGCTGTAGCTGCCGTCGGTCTCCTCGGCGATCTGCTCCAGCGTGGCCCGGTCGACCGGCACCGGCACCCGCTCGCCGTTGATGTCCAGCGTCCCGTAGTCGGTGCCGAAGGCGATCGTGGAGACCGGCACCGACGCGTCGATCGCGGCGTCGATCGCCTGGGTCGCCTCCCGGCCCACGGTGCTGTACCCGTCCGACAACAGCACGATCCGGGCCGGCGGTGCCTCCATCCCCTCCGAGGCCAGCGTCGCCTGGTAGTTGGTGACGGCGGTGAGCGAGGTGAAGATCGCGTCCCCGATCGCCGTCGCCTCGGCCAGCTCCAGGTTCTCGATCGCGGTGCGCACCTCCTCCCGGTCCGTCGTCGGGGTGACCAGGGTGGCCGCCGTCCCGGCGAAGGCGACCAGCCCCAGGTTGATCCGCTCCGGCAGCACCTCCACGAACTCCTCGGCCGCCAGCTGCATGGCCTGGAAGCGGTCGGGTTCGACGTCGGTCGCGCGCATCGACAGCGAGACGTCGACGGCCATGATCACCGTCGCGCGTTCCCGCGGCACCCGGATCTCGGTGCTCGGCTGCGCCAGCGAGGCGACCAGCACCGCGAGCCCCAGGGCGACGAGCCCGAACGCGACGTGCCGGCGCCACCCGGCCCGCTTGGGCACCAGCGAGCCGAGCAGGGCCACGTTGGTGAAGCGCGCGGCGTACTTCGCGCGGCGCCGCTGCAGCAGCACGTAGAGGCCGACGAGGGCCACCACCGCCAGCAGCCCGGCCAGCCACCACGGGGACTGGAAGGTCATCGGGAAGCCCCTCCACTGCCGGCGCGCCGGCGGTCGGCGACGTAGCGGACGACGTCGGTCAGCCAGTCGCGGTCGGTCTGCAGTCTCAGTTGCCCGGCACCGGCCCGGCGCAGGGCCGCGGCGATCTCATGCCGCTGGGCGGCAGCGCCCTCGGCGAACCGGCGGCGCACCTCTGCGTTGCCGGTGGGCACCTCGAGCGTCTGCCCGGTCTCGGGGTCGACGACGGTCAGCAGGCCCACGTCGGCCAGCTCCAGTTCCCGCGGGTCGACGACCTCGATGGCCAGCAGGTCGTGCCGGGCCGACAGCCCCCGCAGCGGGCGCTCCCAGTCGGCGGTGCCCTGCACGTCGGAGCCCTCGAAGCCAGAACCCAGGAAGTCCGAGATGACGACGACCAGCCCGCGCCGCCGCGGCGGGCGGCGGAGCGACTCCAGTGCGGCGGCGAGGTCGCCGCGCCGGCCCGCCCCGGCCCGCGGGGTGGCGACGACGGACCGCAGCAGCCGGTCCGCGGCCAGCCGCCCGGGGGTGGCCGGGTACCGGTCGACCCGCTCCCCGGTGGTGACGACCGCGCCCAGCCGGTTGCCGCCGCGCACGGTCAGGTGGCTGACCGCCGCCAGGCCGGCGATCGCCAGGTCCCGCTTCTCGCACTCGGCGGTGCCGAAGTCGAGGCTGGCGGAGAGATCCAGGACCACCCAGGTCTCCAGCTCCCGGTCGGCGATGGTCTCCCGGACGTGCGGCACCTGGGTGCGCGCGGTCACCGGCCAGTCCATCCGCCGGACGTCGTCCCCGGGGTGGTAGGTGCGGGAGTCACCGGCCTCGCTGCCCGAGCCGGGCACCAGCCCCAGGTGATCGCCCTGCAGCAGCCCGTCCAGCCGACGGCGGACGGTGAGCTCGAGGCGGCGCAGCAGCACCGCCGAGTTGCTGCCGGGGCCGAAGTGCGGCGGGGCGCCGTCGCCCGGCGCCCGGTCGGTGGGGTCCGGGCCGGTCACACCGACTGCGGGCCGAAGCCGCCGTCGGGACGACCGCCGCCCTGCGGAGCGCCGTTCGGGCTGCCCTGGGACGGGCCGAAGGACGAGCCGCCGAAGCCGGGCACCGACGGCCCGCCGGGGGAACCGGGCCCGTAGCCGGCGGCGCGCTGCCGCGGGGTGACCTGCGGCAGCGGCACGCTCTGCACCACCCGCTTGACGATGTGGTCGGCCGGCACGCCGTCGGCGAGCGCGTCGTAGGAGAGGACCAGCCGGTGGCGCAGCACGTCACCGGTCACGTCCAGCACGTCCTGCGGCAGCACGTAGTCGCGGCCGCGGATCAGCGCCAGCGCCCGGCTGGAGGCGATCAGGCCCAGCGAGGCGCGCGGGCTCGCGCCGTAGGAGACCCAGTTGGCGACGTCGGGCATCCCGTGCTCGTTCGGCGCCCGGGTCGCCACCACCAGCCGGACGACGTAGTCGACCAGCGCGTGGTGCACGAACACCTCCGACGTGGTGCGCTGCAGCCGGCGCACGTCCTCGGGCCCCAGCACCGGCTGCGCCTCCGGCGGGGTCGCCCCCATCCGGTAGATGATCTCGCGCTCCTCCTCCGGGCTCGGGTAGTCGACGAGCACCTTGAGCAGGAAGCGGTCGCGCTGGGCCTCCGGGAGCGGGTAGACGCCCTCGTTCTCGATCGGGTTCTGGGTGGCCAGCACCAGGAACGGGTCGGGGAGCTTGTGCGTCACGCCGCCGATGGAGACCTGCCGCTCGGCCATGACCTCCAGCAGCGCCGACTGCACCTTGGCCGGCGCGCGGTTGATCTCGTCGGCGAGCAGGAAGTTGGCGAAGACCGGCCCGAGCTCGGTGGCGAAGGTGTCCTGCCCCGACTTGTAGATGCGGGTGCCGATGATGTCGGCCGGCACCAGGTCGGGGGTGAACTGCAGCCGGGAGAACTTCCCGCCGACGACGGTGGCCAGGGTCTCCACGGCGAGGGTCTTCGCGACGCCGGGAACGCCCTCCAGGAGCACGTGCCCCCGGGCCAGCAGGCCCACGAGCATCCGCTCGACCAACCGGTCCTGGCCGACGATGACCCGCTTGATCTCGAAGAGCGCACGCTCCAGTCGCGCGGCGTCGACCGAGGGCGGGGTGGGCTGTTCGGGGGCGGGCGAGCTGCCTGCGGCGGTCACGCGTCGAGTGTCCTACACCTGGCTGTGCGACCACCGCCGGCTGCACGGTCCGGCAGCCGACGACACCCGGTCCACAGGCGTCGTCGACCCTGCCCGCAGACCGGCCGGGCTGCTAACCTGACGCTCGCGTCGGGCAGCTCCCCCCGTGGCTGCCCGACGCCTTTCCGCGTCGGCCGGCCTCGCCCCGACAGTGCGGCCTCAGCCGGTGGGGCGCACCGCGCCGAAGTAGTCGCTGCCGAACCACATGGTGCTGATCCGCACCACGTCACCGCTCTGCGGCGCCTGGATGACCTTGTTGCCACCCAGGTACAGGGCCACGTGGTAGATCGAGTTGTAGTTGCTGCCGCTCCCCCAGAACACCAGGTCGCCGGCCTGCAGGTCGTCGCGGCCCACCGTCCGGTCACTGAAGCGGGCCCACTGCGCCCGGCTGGTGCCGCCGATCGCGATCCCGGCCTGCGCGTAGGCGTACTCGGTCAGCCCCGAGCAGTCGAAGCCCCAGATGTGCGTGTCCGGCGGGATGCCCCAGCTGGGACCGCGGCTGCCGCCACCACCCCAGGAGTAGGGCAGGCCCTGCTGGGTCTTCGCCGCCGCGATGGCGGTCTGCACGGCCGACCCGGACGGCGCGCCGGCGTTGTTCGGCACCGGGGCCGGTGCCGGTGCGGGCTTGGGCGCCGCCACCGGGGCGGGCGCGGGCCTCGGAGCCGGAGCCGGAGCCGGGGCCGGAGCCGGAGCCGGAGCGGGGGCCGGAGAAGGGGCAGGGGCGGGTGCCGAGCTGCCGCCGCCCGAGGAGGACGACGAGGGCGCCGGGGCCGGAGCCGGGACGGGGGCCGGGGTCGCGGCCCGCTGGGCGGCCGCCCGCTCCTCGGCGGCCTGGCGCGCACCCTCCAGGCCGTACAGCGTCTGCTGCGCCTGCTCGAGCTCGGCCTCCACGGCGTCCTGCTGGGCGACCAGCGCGACGGCCTGCTCGCGGGCGGCCACCTCCTGCTCCTGCGCGGACGCCAGCAGCTGCGCCGCCTCGGTCTTCAACGTCTCGGCCGCGCCGACCGCCTGCTGGGCGGTCTGCTCGGCGACGGTCGCCTGCTCCTGCAGCACGGTGAGCTCGGTGACGACGTCGACCCGGTGCTCCCCCACAGCGCCGAGCAACGCAGCGCGCTCGATCAGCTCTGCCGGTCCACCGGCGGTCATCAGCGCCCGCGCACCGGGGTTGGTGCTGCCCTGCTTGTAGCTGTCCCGGGCGAAGGCGGCGACCTCGCCCTTGCCCACGGCCACCTCGGCAGCGGCCTGGCCCGCGGCTGCCTGGGCGGCGTCGGCGGCGGTGAGCGCCTCGTCGTAGGCGTCCTGTCGCTGCTCGTAGTCCTGCAGCGCCAGCAGCGACCCGATCCGGGCCTCGTCGACCGCGGCCTGGGCCCCGGCGAGCTGACCGGTGATCGCCCCGACCTGGGCGGCGGCCTCCTCACGGGCACGCTGAGCCGCGGAGATCTCGCTGTCGCTCGGGGCGGCGAGGGCCGGCCCCGGAGCGCCCACGAGGCACGCGGCGACGACGGTGCCGGCGGCGAGCGCACGCTGCACCCAGCGGGCGCCTGTGCGTCGTCGTCCTGTGCTGACCTGCGTACCGACCTGTGCGTGCACGAACCCGACTCCTCCGTTGCCCGGCGTCAGGGTGTGCAGCGACGCCGGTCTCGACCAGTCCCGGCACACCCCTCGGGGTGTGCTCTCGCGGGGTCATCGACCGGATCGGGTGAACGGCTGAGGGTCGTCGGAGGGACCTCCCCCGTCGGGGTGAGGTTGATCAGCACGCACGGTGAGCAGCAGCGCGGCCGGCGACGGGCCGCACCCCCGCCCACGATCAGGTCACCTGGTCGTGCGGGTACCTACCGCGCGGTCTGCCACCAGGTAGGTGCCCCGACGACCAGGTGACCTGATCCCAGGGTGGAGCGGGTCGGGTGGAGCGCAGCCGGCTCAGTTGACCTGTCGTTCGGCGTCGGCCCAGAAGGACTCGCGCAGCTTGAACTTCTGGATCTTGCCGGTGGCGGTGCGTGGGATGCCGTCCCGGAACTCCACCCGCTTGGGGGCCTTGTAGCCGGCCAGCGTCGTCCGGCAGTGCGCGATGATGTCCGCCTCGGAGGCGGTGGCGCCCTCGGCCAGCACCACCAGCGCGGTGACCATCTCCCCCCACCGGTCGTCGGGCACGCCGATCACCGCGACCTCGGCGACGGCGGGGTGGCTGAAGACGGCGTCCTCCACCTCGATGGAGGACACGTTCTCCCCGCCGGAGATGATCACGTCCTTCTTCCGGTCGGAGATGGTGAGGAAGCCGGCGTCGTCGACGGTCCCGCCGTCACCGGTGTGGAACCAGCCACCGTCGAGGGCGTCGGCGGAGGCCTGGGGGTTCTCCCAGTAGCCGGCGAGCACGGTGTTGCCCTGCGCCAGCACCTCACCGGACTCGCTCGTGCTGATCCGGGTGCCCAGCGCCGGCACCCCGGCCCGGGACAGCGCCTTCGCCCGGGTCTGCACGTCCAT
This sequence comes from Modestobacter sp. VKM Ac-2985, assembly GCF_026967925.1. Classification (GTDB taxonomy): domain Bacteria; phylum Actinomycetota; class Actinomycetes; order Mycobacteriales; family Geodermatophilaceae; genus Modestobacter. The sequence continues at coordinate 753,210 of NZ_JAPVBI010000003.1, forward strand.
CTCGTCGTACTCGGCCCGCGGCCGGTTGATCGTCAGCAGCGGCGCGGTCTCGGTGAGCCCGTAGATCTGGTTGAACTCCCAGCCCAGCTCCTCCTCCACCCGGGCGATCGTGCGCGAGGGCGGCGGCGCCCCGGCGACCACGATCCGCACCCGGTCCCGCCCGGGCACCTCGCCGTCCCAGTCGGCGGCCGCCTCGAGCACGGCGTTCCAGACGGCGGGCGCCCCGGCCATCAGCGTCACGCCGTGCCGCTCGACCCGGCGGAGGATCTCGGCGCCGTCGACCTTGCGCAGCGCGACCTGCGTGGCCCCCATCCCGGCCGCCGTGTACGGCAGCCCCCAGCCGTTGCAGTGGAACATCGGCAGCGTGTGCAGGTAGACGTCCCGGTCGCTGACCTGCATGTGCAGGCCGAACGTGGTGGCGTTGACCCAGAGGTTGCGGTGGGTCATCTGCACGCCCTTGGGCCGTGCCGTCGTCCCGCTGGTGTAGTTGATCGTCGCCGTGGCGTCCTCGTCCGGTGTGGACCACGGTCGCGGCTCCGCGTCGTGCCGGAGCAGCCCGGACTCGTACTCCTCACCCAGCAGGAACCGGTGCGGGACGTCGATGCCGGACAACTGCGACTCCACCTCCGGGTCGGCCAGCAGCACGCGGGCGCCGCAGTGCTCGACGATGTAGGCAAAGTCCGCGGGCGCCAGCCGGAAGTTGACCGGCACGAGCACCCTGCCGAACGAGGGGACGGCGTAGAGCAGCTCCAGCAGCCGGGCCGAGTTGTGGCTGACCACCGCCACCCGCTCCCCCTCGCCGATGCCCAGCGCGTCCAGCCCGGCGGCGACCGCCCGAGCCCGTCGGGCCACGTCGCGGTAGGTCAGCTCCCCCAGCGAGGCCGCCGGCTGGTTCGGCTCGTCGACGACACCGAGCCGGTCGCCGTAGACCAGCTCCGCCCGGTCGAGGAAGTCACGGGTGGTCAAGGGCACGCGCATGCCGGGCTCCCCGGTGCCGGGGCCGGCTGCGATGCCGGCCGCTGTCCGAACGTGGTGGGCGTCACGCTAACGGGCCGGGGGCGCTCCGACGAGCCGCTCAGTCCGCGGCGGCCAGCAACCGGGGCAGCGCGGTGCCGATCGACTCCCGCACGACCAGGTCCGCGAGGCCGTCGTAGGGGGTCGGCTCGGCGTTGACGACGACCACCCGGGCGCCGTGCGCGGCGGCCACCTCGACCAGCCCGGCCGCCGGGTGCACCCCGAGAGAGGTGCCGACGGCCAGGAACACGTCGCAGTCGGCGGCGGCCTGCGCGGCAGCGTCGAGCACGTCGGCGTCCAGCGCCTGACCGAAGCTGATCGTCGCCGACTTGAGGACGCCGCCGCAGTCGGCGCAGGCCGGGTCGGGCTCGCCGGCGTCCACCCGGGCCAGCGCCGCCGTCATCGGCGTGCGCGCACCGCAGGCCAGGCACTCGACCTCGCGGACGGTGCCGTGGAGTTCCAGCACTCCGCTGCTGCCGGCGTCGGTGTGCAGCCCGTCGACGTTCTGGGTGAGCAGCGCCCGCAGCCGGCCCTGCCGCTCCAGCTCGACCAGCGCGGCGTGGCCGGCGTTGGGTCGCGCGTCGGGGGCGGTGTCCCGGCGCATCAGCCAGGCGCGGCGGCGGATCTCCGGGTCGGCCACGTAGTAGGAGAAGGTGACCAGCTTCTCGGCGTCCGGGTCGCGGGTCCACACGCCGTTGGGGCCCCGGTAGTCGGGGATGCCGCTGTCGGTGGAGATGCCGGCGCCGGTGAGCACGCAGATCCGGCGCGCCGTACGGAGCCAGTCGGGAGCGGTCACCTCCCCAGGCTAGGCAGCCAGGGCCTCGGCCCGCGGCGTCACCAGCTCCGGCGGCACCGCCTGGCGCCGGACCGCGCGGGAGGCCGCCGCGACCAGCCGCGGCACCAGCAGCCACACCGCCCCGGCGTAGACCGCCCCGAGCAGCGTGTCGACCACGTAGTGCTCCCCGGACCACACCAGCACGACCGGCATCGCCACCGCGTAGGCCGCCAGCGCCACCCGCTGCCACGACCGGGTGGCCACCGGCAGCAGCACCAGCGCGGTCAGGACGGCGAAGGCGGTGTGCAGCGAGGGCACCGCCGCCACCTGGTTGACCTGCCCCTGCCCGGAGGAGAGCAGCGCGCCGGCCTTGTCCAGCCCCAGCACGGCCCAGCCGGAGTTGCTCAGCCGGTCGACGTGCTCGATGACGCCGCCCTTCGCGGCCAGCCAGGGCGGCGCCGCCGGGTACAGCACGTAGGTGACCAGCCCGGCCGCCGACAGCCCCACCACCAACCGGGCGTAGCCGGCCCAGCGGGACCGGTCGCGCAGCCAGAGGACGCCGAGCACCACCGGAGTCACCACGAAGTGGCTGCCGTAGACCAGCGACGCGACCACCGTCCACCAGGCGGCGCCCCAGTGCTCCTGCAGCCAGACCGTGGGCAGCACGCCGCCGGCGAGCCACCGGTCGGCCGCCGCGAGCTCGCCGACGGCCACCGGCATGCCCAGCCCGTCGGCGAACCCGCGGCTGAGGTCGTACAGCAGCAGGACCCCGGCCAGCGGGAGCCAGTCGGCGAGCAGCCGGAGGAGCGCGGGCCACCCCCGGCCCAGGGACTGCACGGCCAGCACCGCGACCACCCAGCCCAGCAGCACCAGGCGGTCGGTCGGCAGGCCGGTGACGACGCAGGTGGCGAGGAAGGTGGCCAGCAGCCCACCGGTCCCCAGCAGACGGGCGCCGCGGTACCGGTCCGTCGGGACCGGCAGCTCGACTGCGGACGTCGTCGTCCCAGTGGTGTCCGCGAGGGTCATGGCGCGGCACGCTAGGTGACCCAGCGCACGCGTGGGGGCCGCCGGCGCACGGCACGCCGCGGGCCCGGGTCCCCCGGGACTGCGGGGACTGGCCGGACACCTGAGGTCGCCGGTGGTCCCCGCGCCGACCGCCGTCCGTCATGAGAGTGCTCACCGAGGGTGAGGGAAGGGTGGCCTTGCTCCACATTCCCGGCCGGGTGCTGGGATGATCGGGGGTGGCACATCGAGGCGCAGGACGCGCGCAGGACCAGCGAGGGTGAGGCGCAAGCAGTGGCAGCCAGCAAGGACAGCTTCGGAGCCCGGGCGACGCTCGACGTCGACGGCACCGAGTACGACATCTTCCGGCTCGACGCGGTGGAGGGCGCCGACAAGCTGCCCTTCAGCTTGAAGGTCCTGCTGGAGAACCTCCTCCGCACCGAGGACGGCGCGGACATCACCGCCGACCACATCCGCGCCCTGGCGAACTGGGACCCGTCCGCGGAGCCGGACCAGGAGATCCAGTTCACCCCGGCCCGCGTGGTGATGCAGGACTTCACCGGCGTCCCGTGCATCGTCGACCTGGCCACCATGCGCGAGGCGATGGCCGACCTCGGCGGCGACCCGCAGAAGATCAACCCGCTGGCGCCGGCCGAGCTGGTCATCGACCACTCGGTCATCGCCGACGTCTTCGGCACGCCGGAGTCCTTCGAGCGCAACGTCGAGATCGAGTACCAGCGCAACGGCGAGCGCTACCAGTTCCTGCGCTGGGGTCAGGGCGCCTTCGACGACTTCAAGGTCGTCCCCCCGGGCACCGGCATCGTGCACCAGGTCAACATCGAGCACCTGGCCCGCGTCGTCTTCCCGCGGGCCGAAGGTGACCGCACGCTGGCCTACCCGGACACCTGCGTGGGCACCGACAGCCACACCACCATGGTCAACGGCCTGGGCGTGCTGGGCTGGGGCGTCGGCGGCATCGAGGCCGAGGCCGCGATGCTCGGCCAGCCGGTCTCCATGCTGATCCCCCGGGTCGTCGGCTTCAAGCTGTCCGGGCAGCTGCCCGACGGCGCGACCGCGACCGACCTGGTCCTCACGATCACCGAGATGCTGCGCCAGCACGGCGTGGTCGGGAAGTTCGTCGAGTTCTACGGCGCCGGCGTCTCGGCGGTCCCGCTGGCCAACCGCGCCACCATCGGCAACATGAGCCCGGAGTTCGGCTCCACCGCGGCGATGTTCCCGATCGACGAGGAGACCATCACCTACCTGGAGCTGACCGGCCGCAGCGCCGAGCAGGTCAAGCTGGTCGAGACCTACGCCAAGGAGCAGGGTCTCTGGCACGACGCGTCCCGCGAGCCGGTCTTCTCCGAGTACCTCGAGCTGGACCTGGCCAGCGTCGTCCCCTCCATCGCCGGCCCGAAGCGCCCGCAGGACCGGGTGGCGATCACCGACGCCAAGGAGGCCTGGCGCGAGGCGCTGCCGGCCTACGTCTCCGACGGCGAGACCGGCGGGGAGGACCGGAAGCCCGGCGTCCCGTCCAACGAGCAGCCGTACGGCGTCGAGTCCGCCGCCGACGAGGCGTCCGCGGAGTCCTTCCCGGCCTCTGACCCGGTGAGCCCGTTCGGGCACGGCAACGGCGAGGCCGGCAAGCCGCACCCGTTCGTCTCCGACCACGTCCTCCCCGACCGGCCGACCAAGCCGACCAAGGTCGTGATGGAGGACGGCACCGAGACCTACGTCGACCACGGGCACGTGGTGATCGCCGCCATCACCTCCTGCACCAACACCTCCAACCCGCAGGTGATGATCGGCGCCGCGCTGCTGGCGAAGAACGCCGTCGAGCGGGGCCTCACCAGCAAGCCGTGGGTGAAGACGACGCTGGCGCCGGGGTCCAAGGTCGTCATGGACTACTACGAGAAGGCCGAGCTCACCCCCTACCTGGAGAAGCTCGGCTTCTACCTGGTCGGCTACGGCTGCACGACCTGCATCGGCAACTCCGGCCCGCTGCCCGAGCCCGTCTCGGCCGCCGTCAACGAGGCCGACCTCGCCGTCGTCTCGGTCCTGTCGGGCAACCGGAACTTCGAGGGCCGGATCAACCCCGACGTCAAGATGAACTACCTGGCCAGCCCCCCGCTGGTCATCGCCTACGCGCTGGCCGGGTCGATGGACGTCGACCTGAACAACGACTCGCTGGGCAAGGACACCGACGGCAACGACGTGTACCTGCGCGACATCTGGCCCTCGCCGCAGGAGGTCCAGCGGGTCATCGACCACGCCGTCTCCGCGGAGCAGTTCGGCCGCAGCTACGAGGACGTGTTCGCCGGCACCGAGCAGTGGCAGGCGCTGCCCACCCCGGAGGGCGACACCTTCGAGTGGGACGCGCAGAGCACCTACGTCCGGAAGCCCCCGTACTTCGACGGGATGCCGGCCGAGCCGTCCCCCGTCGAGGACATCGCCGGGGCGCGCACCCTGGCGGTGCTGGGTGACTCGGTGACCACCGACCACATCTCACCGGCCGGCTCCATCAAGGCCGACAGCCCCGCCGGGAAGTACCTGCAGGAGCACGGCATCGAGCGCCGCGACTTCAACTCCTACGGCTCCCGGCGCGGGAACCACGAGGTGATGATCCGCGGCACCTTCGCCAACATCCGGCTGCGCAACCTGCTGGTGCCCGGCACCGAGGGTGGGGTCACCAAGAACCACCTGACCGGCGAGACCACGTCGATCTACGACGCCTCGCGGGCCTACGCCGAGGCCGGCGTGCCGCTGGTGGTGCTGGCCGGCAAGGAGTACGGCTCCGGGTCCTCCCGTGACTGGGCGGCCAAGGGGACGGCGCTGCTCGGCGTCAAGGCGGTCGTCGCGCAGAGCTACGAGCGCATCCACCGGTCGAACCTGATCGGCATGGGCGTCCTGCCGCTGCAGTTCCCCGAGGGCGAGTCGGCCGAGTCGCTCGGCCTGACCGGGGACGAGGAGTTCACCATCACCGGGGTCACCGCGCTGAACGACGGCACGATCCCCCGCACGGTGAAGGTCCGCGCTGAGGGTTCGGACGGTCAGACGACCGAGTTCGACGCCCGCGTCCGGATCGACACCCCCGGTGAGGCGAACTACTACCGCAACGGCGGGATCATGCAGTACGTGCTCCGCTCGCTGCGCGGCACCGTCTCCGCCTGATGGACCTGGGCCTGGGTGGTCGCGGGCTCCTGCTCACCGGCGCGAGCCGGGGGCTGGGGTTCGCGACCGCCCGGGCGCTGGTCGACGACGGGGCCCGGGTGCTGATCAGCTCCCGGTCCCCCGAGTCGGTCGACGCGGCCGTCGCCTCGCTCGGCGGGGCACCGGCGGCGTCCGGGCTGGCCGCCGACCTGGCCGACCCCTCGGCCGCCGAGGAGCTGGTCGGCGCGGCGGTCGACCGGCTGGGCCGGGTCGACGGCGCACTGATCTCCGTCGGCGGGCCGGCACCGGGGAGCGTGCTCGAGGTCCAGGGGGACGCCTGGCGGGCCGGGGTCGAGAGCGTGCTGCTCGGGCCGATCCGGCTGATCCGGGCGCTGGTGCCGCACCTGTCCCCAGACGCGGCCATCGGGCTGGTGCTCTCCACCTCGGCGCGCCAGCCGATCGGGCAGCTCGCGATCTCCAACGGCCTACGGCCCGGGCTGGCGATGACCGCCAAGGCGCTGGCCGACGAGCTCGGGCCGCGCGGCATCCGGGTGTTCGGGCTGCTGCCCGGCACGATCGCCACCGACCGGGTCACCGAGATCGAGGCGGCCTCCGGCGACCCGGCCGCCGCCCGCACCCGCACCGAGGCGGCCATCCCGCTGCGCCGGGTCGGCCGCCCGGAGGAGTTCGGCGCGGTCGCCGCCTTCGCCCTCTCCCCCGCTGCCTCCTACGTCACCGGCACCATGCTGGCCGTCGACGGCGGCATCACCCGCGCACTGTGACGCTCCCCCACTGGTCGCTGACGGTGGTCTCGATGCCCAGGAGGCAGCCATGAACGACCACTCGCAGCCGGTGCTGGTCGCCTGTGCCCACGGCACCCGGAACCCCACCGGTCGGCGGTTGATCGGTCAGCTCGCGCTCGCCGCCCGCGCGCTGCGACCCGGGCTCACCACCACCGCCGCCTTCGTCGACGTGCAGCCGCCCACCGTCGTCGACGTCGTCCGCGGGCTGGGCGAGTCGGCCACCCCGGCCGTCGTCGTCCCGCTGCTGCTGTCCGGCGGCTACCACGTGCACGTCGACATCGCCGGTGCCGTCGCTGACCACCCGTCGGCGGTGGCCGCCCGGCCGCTGGGGCCCGACGCCCGGCTGGTGGGCGTGCTCACCGACCGGCTGGTCGCCGCCGGCGCGGACCGCGACGACCCAGCCACCGCGATCGTGCTCGCCGCCGCCGGGTCCAGCGACAAGCGCTCGGTGCAGGACGTCGAGGACACCGCCGCCCTGCTCCAGCGCGACTGGGCCGGCCCGGTCACCACCGGCTACGGATCGGCCGCCCAGCCCCCCGTGCCCGACGCGGTCGCCGCCGCACGCGAGGCGGGCGCCCAGCGGGTCGTGGTCGCCGCCTACCTGCTCGCGCCCGGGCACTTCCACGACAAGCTCCAGGGAGCCGGCGCCGATTGCGTCACGGCGCCATTGCTGCCCGACGAGCGCATCGCCGCCGTCCTGCTCGACCGGTACGACGCGGCGCTCACCCTCGCCTGACCCGGCGTCACCGCAGGGCGAGCACCAGGCAGACGACGGCCAGCGCCAGCGCCACCGGCGTCATGACGAGGCGCTCCGGCCGGCTGCGCGAGACGGCGTTCATCAGCACCCCGACGGCGAAGTACGCCGTCAGCACCCAGATCGCCACGTCGGCCACGCTGCGCGGCAGGACGTCCAGCGCCCCGGCCACCTGCAGCAGCAGCACGGCGACCAACCCGTAGACCACGATCGACACCGCGCTGCCGATCCGGAGACCCGTCGGCAGGACCTCGTGCTGGCCGCCCCAGGCGAACCGGCCCAGCGGCGCGCCGGCGATCAGCGACACCTGGAAGACGGCGAGGCCGCCGAGCAACGCGACGCCCACGACGGCAGCGACCATGATCACCCGGCACACGCTACCGACCCGAGATGATCTCCCGCGGCTCTGTCCACCCCGCAGGGGCCGACGTCGCGATGGTGGCCCCTCAGGGCCCGGTGGCGACCGGGCGCTCGGGGTCGTTCGACCACTGCGACCACGAGCCAGGCCACAGGGCGGCCTCGATGCCGACCTCGGCGAGCGCGGCCACCTGGTGGGCCGCGGTGACGCCTGAGCCGCAGTAGACGCCCACCGTCGCCCCCGGCCGGACGCCGAGCGCGGCGAACCGGTCAGCCAGTACAGCCGCTGTAGCGAAGGTGCCGTCGGGGTCGAGGTTCTCCGTGGTGGGTGCGCTGACCGCCCCGGGCACGTGGCCGGCCCGCGGGTCGACCGGCTCGACCTCACCGCGGTAACGCTCGCCGGCCCGCGCGTCGAGCAGCACCCCATCGGCCGCGGGGAGGGCGGCCGCCTCGTCCGCGGTCAGCACGGGCATCCCGCCGCCGGTCAGCACCACGTCGCCGGGATCGCGGACGACGTCGCCGCGCTCCAGCTCGCCCCCGATCGCCGTCCAGGCGGTGAGCCCACCGTCGAGGATCGTGACCTCGGCCAGCCCACCCCAGCGGAGCAGCCACCAGGCCCGGGCCGCCGCCAGGCCACCGGTCGCGTCGTAGACGACGACCTGCGAGCCGGTGGAGATCCCCCACCGCCGGGCGGCTGCTTGCAGTGCCTGTACCGACGGGAGCGGGTGGCGTCCGGCCGCCGGTGAGGCACCCTCGGCGAGCTCCGTCGGCAGGTCGACGAAGACGGCGCCCGGCAGGTGGCCGGCCAGGTACCGGTCCCGGCCGTCGGACCTCCCGAGCGCCCAGCGGACGTCGAGCAGGACGACGTCCGCGGCGCGGCCGAGCAGCTGCGCCGCCGGGGTCAGCACCGTCACCGCGCGACCTCGTGCCGCGCTGCCTCCAGTTCCGCGGTGAGCGCGGTGAGCGCGTCGGCCCGGCCGCCGTAGCGGGCCGGGGTGCTCTGCAGCAGGGCGATCTTCCACCGCCCCGCCTCCTCGACCGCGGTGAGCGCGTGGACCATGTGCAGCGCCGGGTCGACGGCGTCCTTCCCGGGCGGCACCATCCCGGCCACCGCGTGCAGCACCACGACGCGGTCGGTCAGCTTGCGCACCGACCGCACGACGCCGACGAAGGTGGGGGTGGCGTGCTCGGTGAACATCCGCCGCATGTCGGCGGCGATGCTGAGCCGGCCGCTGCGCAGGGTGCCGTCGAGGTCGATGACCTCGCCGTCGTCGGCGAAGACCGAGGACACCGTGACGCCGCTGCGCTGGTTCCATCCCGCCAGGTACCGCGCGTACAGCGCCCGGATCTGGGTGTCCTGCGGATGACCTGCGCTCAAGGGAGTGCTCCTGCGGGTGGTACGAGTGGGTCAGGAGTGACCGTAGTGTGCCTGCCCCGCCGGGGCCGACCCCGTGCCCTCGACCCGCGGTCCGGCCTGGGTCCGGAAGTGCCGCTCAGAAGGAGGCGAGGGGCTCGGCGACGAACCCGCCGTCCCGCTGCGACACGTGCCAGACCCGGACGTCCTTGCCGCCGATCTCGTCCTTCTCGTGGAACCGGACCCGCTCGTCGAGCGGCACGCCGTGGCCCCGGACCAGCAGCGGCCCGCCGCTGTCGACGGTGAACTCGGCGTCCCCGAGGAAGAGCTCCAGGGACGAGACGTCGCCGGCCGGCGGCACGGTCACCGGACACGGCCGGCCGGAGGCGACGGAGGGCGGCGGCTGGATGGTCATGGTGTGCCTCCCACGGTTTGGGTGACGGGCGCCGTCGGGGGCAACGTGCCACGGGCACGACCTGCACGCAGTCCGCACCGTCGCGCACCGGCACGGCGACCACGGTGGGTGTCCTGCACCGGACGCACCGCTCACCCCACCTGGACGGTCCGGTCCTCTCCGGCCGGCGCGAACTGGGTGCGGTAGAGGTCCGCGTAGTGGCCACCGGCGGCGAGCAGCTCGTCGTGGGTGCCGCGCTCGACGATCCGGCCGTCGTCGACCACCAGGATCTGGTCGGCGCCGCGGATGGTGGACAGCCGGTGCGCGATCACCAGGGAGGTGCGCCCGGCCAGCGCCGCGTCCAGCGCGTGCTGCACCGCCACCTCCGACTCGCTGTCCAGGTGCGCGGTCGCCTCGTCGAGGATCACGATGCCCGGGGCCTTCAGCAGCACCCGCGCGATCGCCAGCCGCTGCTTCTCCCCGCCGGACATCCGGTGGCCGCGGTCGCCGACCACGGTGTCCAGCCCGTCGGGCAGGGAGTGCACCAGGGCCGCGATCCGGGCGCCGGTGAGCGCCGACCACAGCTCGTCCTCGGTGGCGTCGGGCTTCGCATAGCGGAGGTTGGCCCGGATGGTGTCGTGGAACAGGTGGGCGTCCTGGCTCACCACGCCGATCGCATCGCGCAGCGAGGCGGTGGTGGCCTGCCGGACGTCGACCCCGCCGACCCGCACGGAACCCTCGGTGACGTCGTAGAGGCGGGACACCAGGGCCGCCATCGTCGACTTGCCCGCACCGGACGTGCCGACCAGGGCGACCAGCTGGCCCGGTTCGGCCCGGAAGGAGACGTCGTGCAGCACCTCGGCCGGCTGTCCGTGCTCGGGGACGGCGACGTCCTCCAGGGACGCCAGCGACACCTCCGCCGCCGACGGGTAGCGGAAGGAGACCGCTTCGAACTCCAGGGACCGGTCGTCGTCCGGGATCGGCACCGCGTCGGGGGCCTCGGCGATCATCGGGGCCAGGTCGAGCACCTCGAACACCCGGTCGAAGCTGACCAGCGCGCTCATCACGTCGACGCGGACGTTGGCCAGCGCCGTCAGCGGCCCGTAGAGCCGGGCCAGCAGCAGCGCCAGGGCGACGACGTCACCGGCGGACAGCTGCCCGGTGAACGCCAGCCAGCCGCCGAGCCCGTAGACCAGGGCGGTGGCCAGCGCGGCGACCAGGGTCAGTGCGGTGAAGAAGGTGCGGCCGTACATCGCCGAGAGCACGCCGATGTCGCGCACCCGGGACGCCCGGCCGCGGAAGGAGTCCGCCTCGGCCTCGGGCCGGCCGAACAGCTTGACCAGCAGCGCCCCGGCGACGTTGAACCGTTCGGTCATCGTCGCGTTCATCGAGGCGTTGAGCCCGTAGGACTCCCGGGTGATCGTCTGCAGCTTCTTGCCGATCCGCTGGGCCGGCACCACGAACAGCGGCACCATCACGATCGACAGCAGGGTGATCCGCCAGGAGAGGGTCAGCATGACCCCGGCGGTCAGCACCAGCGCGATCACGTTGGAGACCACCCCGGACAGCGTGGAGGTGAAGGCCCGCTGCGCGCCGATGACGTCGTTGTTCAGCCGGCTGACCAGCGCACCGGTCTGGGTGCGGGTGAAGAAGGCGACCGGCATCCGCTGCACGTGCTCGAAGACCCGGGTGCGCAGGTCGTAGATGACGCCCTCGCCGATCCGGGCGGAGTACCAGCGTTGGACCAGCGAGCTGGCAGCGTCGAGCACGGCCAGCCCGGCGATGAACAGCGCGATCCGGACGATGTCGCCGGCGGTGCCGGTCAGGTTGGCGATCCGGTTGACGATGTCGCCGGCCAGCAGCGGGGTGACCACCCCGATCACCGCGGAGAAGACGACCAGCGCCAGGAAGCCGATCAGCTCCCGCCGGTAGGGCCCGGCGATGCCCAGGATCCGGCGCACCGTGCCCTTGGGGACGCCGCGGGACGTGACCGACCGGTCGGTGCTGAACGACCGCATCGCGGCCATGGACGTCATCGGTGAGCTCACGACACGCCCCCTGCTGCTGGATCTGGCTGACCACCGGGCCGAACAGCGGCGGCGGTCGTCCTGTTCCGCCCGGTCAGTCCCGTCCGGCCAGCGTGCGCAACCGGCGCACCTGGGCGGCCCGCTCGGCGGCGTCCTGCTCCTCGGGGCCGTTGCGGACGGCCGAGCGGACCAGCGCCAGCGTCTCGCGAGCAGCGCCCACGTCCGGCCCGAGCAGGGCAGCGGTCAGGTCGGCGACCGCGGCGTCGAGCTCGGCGGTCGGGACGGCGACGTTGGCCAGCCCGGAGGTCACGGCCTCGGCGGCACCGACCGCCCGGCCGGTCAGGCAGATCTCCAGGGCGCGGCTGTAGCCGACCAGCTCGACCAGCGTGCTGGTGCCGGTGAGGTCGGGCACCAGCCCGAGGCCCGCCTCGGGCAGCCGCAGCTGGGCGTCCTCGGCGAACACCCGCAGGTCACAGGCGAGCGCCAGCTGCGCGCCGGCGCCGATCGCGTGCCCCTGCACCGCCGCCACCGAGACGACGCCGGGCGAACGCAGCCAGCGGAACGCCGCCTGGTAGCCCCGGATCCGCTCCTGGGCCGCCTCGGTGGGCAGGGAGCCCAGCTCGGCCAGCCCGCCGGGCACGCCGGGGTCGCTGCTGAAGAGCGTGCGGTCCAGGCCGGCGGAGAACGCCCGGCCGGCGCCGCGGACGACGACCACGCGCACGTCGTCGTCCAGGGACTCCCCGACCGCCCGCAGCGCCGCCCAGGTCGCCGGGGTCTGCGCGTTGAGCTGGTCGGCCCGATCGAGGATCACGGTGAGGACGGCTCCCTCGCGCGCCGTCCTCACCCAGCCGCCGGGTTCACCGCTCACGCAGACTTCTTGGCGTTCCGGTTCGCCCCACCCCGACCCCGGAGGGTGGCGCCCGACTCCGACAGCAGACGGTGCACGAAGCCGTACGAGCGGTTGGTGGACGTCGCCAGCGAGCGGATGCTCTCGCCGCTGTCGTACCGCTCCCGGAGCTCACCGGCCAGCGACGTCCGATCGTCTCCGGTGATCCTCTTGCCCTTGCTCAGGTCCGCAGTGCTCGAGTCGGCCATGACTCCCCTCCGTGTCAGGGGCGCTGCCGGCTCACGCCGGCACCACCCGCTGATCCCCCGGCGCCGCTGTCCCGGTGACCTCGGCGTCCCAGAGGCCATGATCACCCAGGCGCGGAGGGTCGGCCACCGCAACAAGAACGCACACCGCCGAACCCGGAGGTCAGCGCAGAGCGACCCGGTGCAGCCGTTACGCGAGTGAGACCAGCTCGGCGAAGTCGGGGCTCCAGGTGTCCTCGGTGCCGTCGGGCAGGACGATCACCTTGTCCGGGTCGAGCGCGACGACCGCACCCTCGTCGTGGGTGACCAGCACGATCGCGCCCTGGTAGGTGCGCAGCGCGTCGAGCACCTGCTCACGGCTGGCCGGGTCGAGGTTGTTGGTCGGCTCGTCGAGCAGCAGCACGTTGGCGCCGGAGATGACCAGCGTGGCCATGGCCAGCCGGGTGCGCTCACCGCCGGAGAGCGTCCCGGTGCGCTGGTCGACCGTCTCGCCGGAGAAGAGGAACGCGCCCAGGATCCGGCGCAGCTCGGTGTCTGTGGAGTCCGGCGCCGAGGACCGCATGTTCTCCAGCAGCGTGCGGTCCATGTCCAGCGTCTCGTGTTCCTGGGCGTAGTAGCCCACCCGCAGCCCGTGGCCGGCCTTCACCTCGCCGGTGTCCGGGGTCTCGGTGCCGGCCAGCATCCGCAGCAGCGTCGTCTTCCCCGCGCCGTTGAAGCCCAGGACGACGACCCGCGCGCCCTTGTCGATCGCCAGGTCGACGCCGGTGAAGATCTCCAGCGAGCCGTAGCTCTTGGACAGGCCCTCCGCGGTGAGCGGCGTCCGGCCGCACGGTGCGGGTGTGGGGAAGCGCAGCTTGGCCACCTTGTCCTGCACCCGCACGTCGGCCAGCCCGGCAGCCAGCCGCTGGGCGCGCTTGTCCATGCTCTGCGCGGCCTTGGCCTTCGTCGCCTTGGCCCGCATCTTGTCGGCCTGGGTGGTCAGCGCGTCGATCTTCTTCTCGGCGTTGGCCCGCTCGGAGCGGCGGCGGCGCTCGTCGGTCTCCCGGGCGTTCAGGTAGCGCTTCCAGCCGAGGTTGTAGATGTCGACGGTGGCCCGGTTGGCGTCCAGGTGCCAGACCTTGTTGACCACGGCCTCCAGCAGCTCGACGTCGTGGCTGATCACGATCAGCCCGGCGCGGTGGCTGGAGAGGAACCCCCGGAGCCAGGTGATCGAGTCGGCGTCCAGGTGGTTGGTCGGCTCGTCGAGCAGCAGCGTGTCGGCGTCGGAGAAGAGGATCCGGGCCAGCTCGACGCGGCGGCGCTGGCCACCGGAGAGGGTGTGCAGCGACTGGGCGAGGACGCGGTCCGGCAGGCCGAGGTTGGTGCAGATCCGGGCCGCGTCGCTCTCCGCGGCGTACCCGCCGAGCGCGGCGAACTGGTCCTCCAGCCGCCCGTACTGCCGGACGGCGCGGTCCATCTCGGCGTCGTCGGCCGGCTCGGCCATGGCGACCTGGGCCTTCGTCAGCTTGGCCTTGAGGACGTCGAGCCCCCGGCCGGACAGCACCCGGTCGCTGGCGGTGATGTCGAGGTCGCCACTGCGGGGGTCCTGCGGGAGGTAGCCGAGCTCACCGGTCACCTCGACCTTGCCGGCGTGCGGCACGCGTTCCCCGGCGAGGGTGGTGAGGGTGGTGGTCTTGCCGGCACCGTTGCGTCCGACCAGCCCGATGCGGTCACCGGGCTGCACCCGGAGATCGGCGTCGCTGATGAGGATCCGGGAGCCGGCGCGCAGTTCGAGGCCGGTCGTCGTGATCACTGATCCCATGGTAGGCGCTCAGCCGCCGTGCGCCGACCCCTTTCCCGGGTGACCTCCACGTCACCTGCGTGCTCACCCCGCAGGTGGTCGGCGCCGCCCGTAGCGTGACCGGCGGCAGCCGCACGCAGCCCGTCACCGGGGAGGAGGCCCACCGTGCCCACGTCGGAGGTCGAGTACCCGCCCCCGCTGGGGCAGCGCGTCCCGCCGCCCGCAGCACCGGCGCACCCCGCCCCCGGCCACCCCGGTCCCGACGACGCGGGCCGGGACGACGCGGGCCGGGACGACACCGGCCTGACCGACGCCGAGCCCAGCGACATCGCCCCCCAGCAGGTGCTGCTCGGCGCCGGCGTGGTGGCGGTGGTCGCCGCCGGTGCCGCCTCGCTCACCGACGCCGGTTCGGTCCCCGGCCTGCTCGTGGTCGGCCTGCTGACCGTCGCCGCGACCCTGGGGTCACTGCGGGCGGGGCAGCGCCGGCTGAGCAGCAGCGAGGAGGCGCTCGCCTCCGCCGCCGTGGTGCTCGCCGCGGTGGCCGCGTGGTCGGCCGGGGACGGCCCCGGGGGCCCGACCGCGATCCTGCTCTCCCTGCTCGCCGCGGTCTTCGCCGTCCTGGGGCTGATCGCCAGGACGGCGGTGACCTGGCCGATCGCCGCATGGGGTGCGGTCCAGGCCGCTGTGCTGAGCGCACTGACCGGCTCCGGCCTGTCGCTGGCCCCGCACGCCACCGCCGTGCTGGCCACCGCCGTCGCCGGGCTGGTGGTCACGCTGGCCACCCGCCGATCCGTCGCGGCGGTCACCCTGGTCACTGCCGCCGCCTGGTGGGTGACCGGGGTGGTGGAGGGCGCCGCCCAGGTGTGGACGACCGAGTCGGTCGTCGCCGCCCTGGCGCCGTCGACGCTGATGCTGCTGGCGGCCGGCGCGCTGCTGGCGCTGTGCGGCCGATCGGAGCTGCGGCCCCTGCTCGGCCCCCCGGCGGCGGTGCCCGTGCTCGCCGGGCTGGCGGCCGGGGCCGCCCTCGCCGGGCTGCTGCAGGCGGCCGGGCTGGCCGGGGTGCTGGGCAGCGGGTACCTGGGCGTGGCGCTCGCGACCGTGGTGGGTGCGCTGGCCTCCTCGGGACGGTCCGACCCGCTCCGCCCGACCGGCCTCGCCGCGTCCACGGTGCTCACCGGCCTGGCCGCCGTCCAGCTGCTCGGGTCGGGGCACTGGTCGGCGCTGGCCGTCCTCGTCGCGGTCGCCGCCGTCCCTGCGGTGGTGGTCGCCGCCCGGCGGCCCGGGGAGCGCCCCTGGGCGCTGCCGGTGGTGGTGGGCTGCCTGGCCGCCGCCGTGCTGCTGACCGAGGCCGACGGCAGCATCGGGTCCGCGCCGGCCGGCCAGCTGCTCGTGCTGCTGAGCCTGCTCACCCTCGGGAGCGCGACGACGCTGCGCGGGAAGCGGTCGGAGCTGCCGTTGACCTGGGCGGCCGCGGTGGTCGCGACCTCCGGGCTGGGGCACCTGGCCAGCACCGGGCACCTGTCCGGCCTGGCCCTCGGACTGGCCGTGGTCGGCGCGGGCTTCATCGCCTCCGGCACGGTCACCGACCGGGCGCGGGTCCGGGCCGGCGGGTGCACCGTGCTCGTCGTGGCGGCCTGGCTGGCGGCCGGCAGCGCCGACATCGGCGTGCCGGAGGCCTACACGCTCCCGGCGGCGACGGTGCTGTGGCTGTACTCCGGACGACGGCTGGCCACCGGCTCGTCCTGGCGGGCCTGGGGTCCGGGGCTGCTGGTCGCCTTCGTCCCGTCCGTCTGGCTGGCGGCCGCCGAGCCGGACCTGCTGCGCCTGGTGCTGGTCGTCCTGGCCGCCACGCTCACCGCGATGGCGGGCAGCCGCTGGCAGGTGCAGGCCCCGCTCGTGGTGGGGGCCACGTCGCTGGCCGCGGTGGCCCTCGGGCGGCTGGTCGTCCACCTGCCCCTGACCGGCCTGCTCGCCGTCGGGGCGGCCGGCGCGGTCATGCTCGCCGCGGGGGCGGCCTACGAGGAGCGGCGGACGCGGGCCCGCGCAGCCCTCGCCCGCGTCGCCGACCTGCGCTGACACCCGCCGTTACAGCGACTGCACGCAGCTGTCTCCCCGCCCGTTGGTCACTGAGTGCGGCCTGCTCGGCAAGGAGGCAGCACTCAGCGACCGATGGGCGGTGGGCGCCCACGACGACGAGGGCCCGCACCCCGGATGGGATGTGGGCCCTCGTCGGGACGCGGTGGAACTAGACCCGGAAGCCCAGTGCGCGCAGCTGCTCGCGGCCGTCGTCGGTGATCTTGTCCGGGCCCCACGGCGGCATCCAGACCCAGTTGATCCGGATGTCGCCGACCAGGCCGGGGCCGGGGCCACCGGTGAGGGCCTGGCGGGCCTGGTCCTCGATCACGTCGGTAAGCGGGCAGGCCGCCGAGGTCAGCGTCATGTCGATGATCGCGACGTTCGCCTCGGTGTCGACGTCCAGCCCGTAGACGAGCCCGAGGTCGACGACGTTGACGCCCAGCTCGGGGTCGACGACGTCGCGCATGGCCTCTTCGAGGTCCTCGATCAGCGCGGACTTGCCGCCGTAGAGGCCGGCGTCCGGCGCCACGGTGGCGGTCGTGGTGTCGGTCGTGGTGTCAGGGGTGTTCTCGGTCATGCGTCGGCTCCTCCGGTGGGGGACGAGAGCGCGCGGGCGCTCGCGTCCTTCAGCGCCATCCAGCTCATCAGTGCGCACTTGACCCGCGCCGGGTACTTCGAGACGCCGGCGAACGCGACGGCGTCCTCCAGGTCGTCCTCGAGCTCCTCGGCCACGGTCGCATTGCCCTTGCTCTGCATCAGCGTCATGAACTGCTCGCCGGTGTGCATCGCCTCGGTCACGCTCTTGCCGATCACCAGGTCGTACATCGCCGAGACGGAGGCCTGGCTGATCGAACAGCCCATGCCCTCGTAGGAGACGTCGGCGATGGTCTCGCCGTCCAGGTTCACCCTGAGGGTGACCTCGTCGCCACACGTCGGGTTGACGTGGTGCACCTCGGCCTGGAACGGGTCGCGGAGGCCGCGCCCGTGGGGGTTCCGGTAGTGGTCCAGGATGATGTCCTGGTACATCGACTGCAGCTGCATCAGGTGGTCGCTCCCTCGTCGTCAGAGGGTGCAACACCGAAGAAGCGCTGGGCTTCCCGCACGCCCTCGACGAGCGCGTCGACGTCGTCGTAGCCGGTGTGCACGTAGAAGGTCGCCCGGGTGGTGGCCGGCACGCCGTAGCGGCGCACGACCGGCCAGGCGCAGTGGTGCCCGACCCGGACGGCGATGCCCAGGTCGTCGAGGACCTGGCCGACGTCGTGCGGGTGGATCCCCTCGACGGTGAAGCTGATCGCCCCGCCGCGGGCCACGGTGTCCGGCGGACCGATCACGGTGACGCCGGGGATCGCCTGCAGCTGGGCCAGCGCGTACTCGGTGAGCGCCTCCTCGTGGGCCAGCACGTTCTCCATGCCCAGTCGCTGCAGGTACTCCACGGCGGCGGCGAGCCCGATGACCTGCGCGGTCATCGGCACGCCGGCCTCGAAGCGCTGCGGCGGGGGCATGAAGGTGCTGCGCTCCATCCGGACGACCTCGATCATCGAGCCGCCGGTGAGGAAGGGCGGCAGCGCGTCGAGGACGTCGTAGCGACCCCACAGCACGCCCACGCCGGTCGGGCCGAGCATCTTGTGCCCGGAGAACACCAGGAAGTCCGCGCCGAGCTCGGTGACGTCGACCGGCTGGTGCGGCACCGACTGGGCGCCGTCGACCAGCACCAGGGCGCCGACCTCGCGCGCCCGGGCGATGATGCCGCCCAGCGGGTTGATCGTGCCCAGGATGTTCGACTGCTGGGTCACCGCGACGAGCTTGGTCCGCTCGTTCACCACGGTGGCCAGGTCCGACAGGTCCAGCCGGCCGTCGTCGGTGAGCCCCAACCAGCGCAGGGTCGCCCCCGTGCGCTCGCACAGCTGCTGCCAGGGCAGCAGGTTGGCGTGGTGCTCCATCTCGGTGACGACGATCTCGTCACCCTGGCCGACGGCGTACCGGCGGAACTCCGGCTCCTTCGCCGTCACCGCGTTGGACAGCGCGTAGGCGACCAGGTTGATCGCCTCGGTGCTGTTCCGGGTGAAGACGACCTCGTTCTCCGGCGCACCGATGAAGGCCCCGATGGTGGTGCGCGCCGCCTCGTAGGCCGCGGTGGCCTCCTCGGCGAGCTGGTGCGCACCTCGGTGCGGAGCGGCGTTCACGTTCTCGTAGAACCACCGTTCGGCGTCCAGCACGCTGGTCGGCTTCTGCGAGGTGGCGCCGGAGTCGAGGTAGACCAGCCGCTTCCCGTCCCGGACGGTGCGGGACAGGATCGGGAAGTCCGCCCTGATCGCCTCGACGTCCAGCGGGAGCGGCACCTGGTGCGCCCCGGCGGGACGCGAGACGGTCCGGGTCATGCCGACGCAGCCTCGCTGGCGGCCTGCTCGTTGGAGTCCTTGACGTAGGCGGCGTAGCCCTCGTCCTCGAGCTTCTGCGCGAGCTCCGGGCCACCCTCGTCGACGACCCGGCCGGCGACGAAGACGTGCACGAAGTCGGGCTTGATGTACTTGAGGATCCGCGTGTAGTGCGTGATCAGCAGGACGCCGACGGGGCTGTCGGCCTTGGCCCGGTTCACGCCCTCGGAGACGACCCGCAGCGCGTCGACGTCCAGGCCGGAGTCGGTCTCGTCGAGGATCGCCATCTTCGGCTTGAGGAGGCGCATCTGGAGGATCTCGTGGCGCTTCTTCTCACCACCGGAGAAGCCCTCGTTGACGTTGCGCTCGGCGAACGCGCTGTCCATCTCGAGCGCGGACATCTCGGTGCGCACGTCCTTGACCCAGGTGCGCAGCTTCGGCGCCTCGCCGGTGATCGCGGTGGCCGCGGTGCGCAGGAAGTTCGACACCGAGACGCCGGGGACCTCGACCGGGTACTGCATGGCCAGGAACAGGCCGGCTCGGGCGCGCTCGTCGACGGTCATCGCGAGGACGTCCTCGCCGTCGAGGGTCACGGTGCCGCCGGTGATCGTGTACTTGGGATGCCCGGCGATCGAGTAGGCCAGGGTCGACTTGCCCGACCCGTTCGGGCCCATGATCGCGTGGGTCTCGCCGGCGCGGACGGTCAGGTCGACGCCGCGGAGGATCTCCTTGGCCTCGTCGCCGTCACCGACGGTGACGTGCAGGCCGCGGATCTCGAGCACGCTCCCGGCCGACAGGCCGGTGGCGGTGGGGGTGGCGGTGGGGCTGGTCACGGGGTTCTCGCTCCTCAGTGGCTGGCCGCGGCGAGGGGGGCGTCGACGTCCACCAGGACGTCGTCACCCTCCACCCGGACCGGGTAGACGGGGACCGGCTCGGTGGCCGGGAGGTTCGTGGGCTGGCCGGTGCGCAGGTCGAAGCACGAGCCGTGCAGGGCGCACTCGATGGTGGGCGCCCCGTCGACGTCGTCGACGTCGCCGTCGGTCAGCGGGACGTCGGCGTGCGAGCAGACGTCCTGGATCGCGTACACCTCGCCGTCGAGCTGGACGACGGCGACGTCGATGTCGGCGAGCTCGATCCGCAGGGACCCGTCCTCGGGCACCTCGGACAGTGCGCACACGCGCTCGTACGTCACGCGTCGACCTCGACCGGCTGCTCCTCGAGGTCCGGCAGCGCGCCGAGGCGGGCCTCGATGGTGCCCATCAGCCGGTCCTGCAGCTCGGGGACGCCGATGTGCTGCACGACGTCGGCGAAGAAGCCGCGCACCACGAGGCGCCGCGCGGTCTCGGCGTCGATCCCGCGGGAGCAGAGGTAGAACAGCTGCTCGTCGTCGAACCGGCCGGTGGCGCTGGCGTGGCCGGCGCCGACGATCTCGCCGGTCTCGATCTCCAGGTTCGGCACCGAGTCGGCGCGGGCGCCGTCGGTGAGCACCAGGTTGCGGTTGAGCTCGTAGGTGTCGGTGCCGGTCGCGGCCGGGCGGATCCGGACGTCGCCGACCCAGACCGTGTGCGCCTTCTCGCCCTGCAGCGCGCCCTTGTAGACGACGTTGCTGCGGCAGTTCGGCGTGCCGTGGTCGACCCACAGCCGGTGCTCCTGGTGCTGGGTCTCGTCGGCGAAGTAGACGCCGTAGAGGTCCACCGAGCCACCGGGACCGGCGTACTGCACGTTGCTGACCAGCCGGACCAGGTCACCGCCGAGGGTGACCACGACCTGCTTGAGGGTGGCGTCCCGGCCGATGACGGCGTCGAGCTGGCCGCCGTGCACCGTGCCCGGCGCCCAGTCCTGCACCGAGACGACGGTCAGCTGCGCTCCGTCGCCGAGCAGGAAGGCGACCCCGCCGGAGTAGCGGGCCAGCCCGGAGTGGTCCAGGACGACGGTCGCCTGCGCGAACGCACCGACCTCGATGACCAGCTGGCCCCAGACGACGTCCTCGCTGCCGGTGCCGGCGAGGCCCAGGGTGACCGGGCGGTCGAGCACGGCCTCCTTGGCGATCCGGAGCACGGCCGCGCCGCCGCTGCGCTGACGGGTCAGCGCGGCGAGCCGGTCGACCGGCTCGGGCAGGCCCTTGAGCAGCGGGTCACCGGCCTCGACCGAGGTCAGCTCGGCCCCCTCGGGCAGATCGCTCTGCCACGTCAGGGAGGCGTCGGAGGGAGTGCCGTCCAGCAGCGCGCGGACCCGGCGCATCGGGGTGAAGCGCCACTCCTCCTCGCGGCCGGTCGGGGCGCCGAACGCCTCCGGGTCGGTGGAGGTGAACCGCTCGGCCGGCGAACCGGTCGGCGTCGGCCCGCCGTGCGAGTGCGACCCGGGGGGCGTGTCGCCGGCGGTGCCGGTGCCGGCCGCCGGGGTGGTCGGCGGGCCGGCCTGGGCCCCCACGCCGGGAGCGAAGAGCTCCCCGGCGAGGGTGGCCGAGTCGGTGGTCAGGGTGGTCTGGTCGTCAGTTGCCGACATCAGCCGACGGCACCTTCCATCTGGAGCTCGATCAGGCGGTTGAGCTCGAGGGCGTACTCCATGGGCAGCTCCCGGGCGATGGGCTCGACGAAGCCGCGCACGACCATCGCCATCGCCTCGTCCTCGGAGAGCCCTCGGCTCATCAGGTAGAACAGCTGGTCGTCGCTGACCCGCGAGACGGTCGCCTCGTGGCCCATCGACACGTCGTCCTCGCGGACGTCGACGTAGGGGTAGGTGTCCGAGCGGCTGATCGTGTCGACCAGCAGCGCGTCGCACTTCACCGTCGACTTGGAGCCGTACGCACCCTCGTCGACCTGGACCAGCCCGCGGTAGGAGGTGCGGCCACCACCGCGCGCCACCGACTTCGACACGATCGTCGAGGAGGTGTGCGGGGCGGCGTGCACCATCTTGGCGCCGGCGTCCTGGTGCTGACCCTCGCCGGCGAAGGCGATGGACATGACCTCGCCCTTGGCGTGCTCACCGGTCATCCACACGGCCGGGTACTTCATCGTCACCTTGGAGCCGATGTTGCCGTCGACCCACTCCATGGTCGCGCCCTCGTGGGCCACGGCCCGCTTGGTGACCAGGTTGTAGACGTTGTTCGACCAGTTCTGGATGGTCGTGTACCGGCAGCGCGCGTTCTTCTTCACGATGATCTCGACGACCGCGGAGTGCAGCGAGTCCGTCTTGTAGATCGGCGCGGTGCAGCCCTCGACGTAGTGCACGTAGGCGCCCTCGTCGATGATCATCAGGGTGCGCTCGAACTGGCCCATGTTCTCGGTGTTGATCCGGAAGTAGGCCTGCAGCGGGATCTCCACGTGGACGCCCTTGGGCACGTAGATGAACGAGCCCCCCGACCACACGGCGGTGTTCAGCGCGGAGAACTTGTTGTCCCCGGCCGGGATGACCGAGCCGAAGTACTCGCGGAACAGCTCGGGCTGCTCGCGCAGCGCCGTGTCGGTGTCCAGGAACAGGACGCCCTGCTCCTCGAGGTCCTCACGGATCTTGTGGTAGACGACCTCGGACTCGTACTGGGCCGCGACACCGGAGACCAGCCGCTGCTTCTCCGCCTCCGGGATGCCCAGCTTGTCGTAGGTGTTCTTGATGTCGTCGGGCAGGTCCTCCCACGAGGTGGCCTGCGCCTCGGTCGACCGCACGAAGTACTTGATGTTCTGGAAGTCGATGCCGGAGAGGTCGGAACCCCAGTCGGGCATGGGCTTCTTCCCGAAGATCTTCAGCGCCTTCAGCCGGCGCTCGAGCATCCACTCGGGCTCGTTCTTGCGGCGCGAGATGTCGCGGACGACGTCCTCGTTGATGCCGCGGGTGGCCGAGGCACCGGCGGCGTCGGTGTCGGACCAGCCGTACTTGTAACGGCCGAGCGCATCGATCGTCTCGTCCTGCGTCATCGGCGCGCTGGGCACCGGCTGCGTGGTGGTCATGCGGGGGTCCTCTCCCGGTCGATCGAGGGGGTGGTGCGAGTGCTGGCGCCGGCGCCGGAGGGCGCAGCGCGACCAGCAGGTACAGGGCGTGCGGGGGTGGCTTTGTTCCCGGCGTGGGAGCCGGCGCGGAGTCCGGCCCGGAGGGCCAGCTGCGCGGGGATGTGGGTCGTGCAGATCCCGTCGCCGTGGGCGATCGTGGCCAGCCGCTGGACGTGCGTGCCGACCAGCCGGCTGATCACCGCCGTCTCAGCCTCGCACAGCTGCGGGAACTCGGCAGCGACGTGGGCGACCGGGCAGTGGTGCTGGCACAGCTGCCCGCCGCTGGAGATCGCCGAGGCGGTCGCGGCGTAGCCCTCGGCGGTCAGCGCGACGGCGAGCACCTGCGCCCGGTCGACCTCACCGGCGCCCGGTGCGGCCTCCTCGAGCGCGGACTCGACGGCGGTGGAGCACCGCTGCGCCAGCCCGGAGAGCTGCTGCTCGGCGACGGCGCGGACGGCGTCCGGACCACCGTGCTCGGCGACGAACCGCAGGGCCGTGAGCGCCAGGTCGTCGTAGGCGTGCGGGAAGGACTCGCGGCCGGCGTCGGTGAGGGCGAACCGGCGGGCCGGGCGTCCCCTCCCCCGCTGGCCGCCGGGCGCCTCGCGCTCGGTGACCCGCCCCGCGGCGACCAGGCCGTCGAGGTGCCGGCGCACCGCGGCCGGGGAGATCCCCAGCCGGGCCGCGAGCTCGGTGGCGGTCTGGGGGCCATGCTCGAGGAGGAGGCTGCTCACCCGGTCACGGGTGCGCCCGTCCTCGGCCGGCGCACCGGCAGAGGGGACGGCGGCTCGGGCCGCAACGGTTTCCACAACACGATTGTGTGCTTAATCGGAGAACCTGCAAGGAAGGCGGTCCTTACCTACGGGCTCCCCGAGAGGCGCATCACACCGTGGCCGGGGTCTCCACCTCGGCGACCGGGTTCGCCTCCGCCACCCGGAGGTCCAGCTCACCGTCGGTGACGGCGACGGTCACCCGCTGCCCGGCGCCCAGCTCCCCGCCCAGCACCAGCCGGGAGAGCCGGTTGTCGACCTCCCGCTGGATCGCCCGGCGCAGCGGCCGCGCCCCGAACTGCGGCTCGTGCCCGCGCTCGGCCAGCCAGACCACCGCCTCCGGGGTGAACTCGATCGCGACGTCCTGGGCGGACAGCCGCCGCCGGGTCTCGTCCAGCAGCAGGTCGGTGATCCGCGCCAGCTGCTCGGCCTCCAGCTGCCGGAACACCACGATCTCGTCGATCCGGTTGAGGAACTCCGGACGGAAGGCCTCCCGCAGCCGCCGCATCACCTGTCGACCCGCTGCATGCCCCGCCGGGCACCGGGACCGCCGAGGAAGGCGGAGAAGAAGTCGTCGAACGGGCTGCCCCCGTAGGGACCGCCGGGGAAACCGCTGGTCATCGAAGATGGCCGCCGCTCGTGTCGGGTGTGGCGGTGCACACCAACCCGCGGCGGTCACTGCCCACCGGTCGCCGGCTTCTCGGCGAGGGGCTGCCCGCGTGCGGGGTGGGGCGCCGGGCGGCTGGTCGAGCCGGGCGGCGCAGGGCACCGAGGTAAGTAGCATCGGTGGCGTGTCAGTTCTTCCCTCGCGGGTGCGCAACTCGACGGTCTCCCGGCTGGCGCTGGCCAGCGTGATCGCCAACGGCCTGATCGTCCTCACCGGCGGGTTCGTCCGGCTCACCGGCTCCGGGCTGGGCTGCCCCACCTGGCCCCGCTGCACCGAGGACAGCTTCACCTCCACGCCGGAGCTCGCCGCCCACGGCGTCATCGAGTTCGGCAACCGGCTGCTGACGTTCGTCCTGGTGGCGATCGCCGCCGCCACCCTGATCGCGGTCTTCCGCAGCGCCCGCCGCGACCTGCGCCGGCTCGCCGTGGTGGCCTTCCTGGGCATTCCCGCGCAGGGCCTGGTGGGCGGCGTCACGGTGCTCACCGGGCTGAACCCGTACACGGTTGCCGCGCACTTCCTGGTCTCGACCGCGCTCGTGGCGCTGACCACCGTGATGTGGCTCCGGTCCCGGGAGCCGGGGGTGGGCCAGCTCGTCGTGCGCCGGCCGCTCGCCCTGCTGGTGTACGGCATCGCCGCCACCACAGCGGTGGTCCTGGTGCTCGGCACCGTGGTCACCGGCAGCGGCCCGCACAGCGGCGACCCCGAGGCGGGCCGCACCGGCTTCGACCCGGCCTTGATGAGCCAGCTGCACGCCGACGCCGTCTTCCTGCTGCTCGGGCTGACGATCGCGTTGCTGGCGGCGCTGTACGCCACCGACTCCCCCGGCCGGGTCCGCCGGGCCGCCCGCGACCTGCTCATCGTCGAGCTGGCCCAGGGGGTGGTCGGCTACGTGCAGTACTTCACCCAGCTGCCCATCCTGCTGGTGCTGCTGCACATGGCCGGCGCGGTGCTGACCACCGCCTACGCCGCCCGGTTGGTGTGGTCGGTGCGCGGCCCGGCGTCCGAGCTGCCGGTCACCTCGGCCCCGCTCACCACCACCGCCGCCCGCTGAGCACGCCGCTCCGGGCACACCCGGTCGGGCAGCCACACCCGTGGGGCCGCCCGTGCCAGGGTGACCGGCGTGCCGCCTGACGACCTGATCCGGACGCGCCGGTGATCACCGACGTGCTGCTCGACCACGCGGCGCTCGTGCCGGTCGCGCTGCTGGGGGTCGCGCTGGGCTGCGTGCTCCTCGGCGCCGCGGTGCTGCGCAGCCGACGCCCCGTCCCACGGGTGCTCGGCACGCTGCTCGGGCTGTCCCTGCTGCCGGCGGTGGCGCTGACACTCGTCCCCACGGGCAACTCGCGGATCGACGCCGCTCGCTGCACGGTGCAGTTCTCCCTCCCGACCCTGGGCAGCGTGGAGCTGCTGGCGAACCTCGCGCTGTTCGTCCCGCCGGCCTTCCTCGGCACGCTGCTCAGCCGCCGTCCGCTGGTCGTGGTCGCCGTCGCGGCGGCCGCATCCGCGCTGATCGAGGCGCTCCAGGCCGTGGTGCCGGCCCTCGGGCGGGCCTGCGACACCACCGACTGGACGATGAACACCGCAGGCGCCGTCGTGGGGGGCCTGCTCGCCGTCGGTACCCGCGCCCTGGCGGGCCGTCGCCACGACGACCGCGACCCGGTCGCGCATGGCTGAGCTGCCAGGGCCGCGCTCCGGCCCGCACCGCTAGAGGAGGACGTCGGCCACCAGGGCGATCGACAGCAGCGTCATGTAGGTGATCGACACCGAGAACAGCCGCATCGGACGGTCCGGGACGCTGCCCTTGATCCGCCGCAGCCAGGCGTGCGACTCCGCGACGTACCAGGCGCCGAGGCCCAGGGTGGCGATGCCGGTGACCCAGCCGAGCTGCGGCGTCACGGGGACCATCAGCAGCGAGGTGCCCAACGTGCCCCACGCCCAGGCGACGGACTGGCGGCCGACGGTGACCGGCCCGGCCACCACCGAGAGCATCGGCACCCCGGCGCGGAAGTAGTCGAAGCGGAACCGGCTGGCCAGCGCCCAGAAGTGCGGCATCTGCCAGCAGAAGACGATGCCGAAGAAGACGACGGCCGGCCAGTCCAGCGAGCCGGTGACCGCGGCCCAGCCGATCAGCACCGGGGCGGCGCCCGGGAGCCCGCCGAACACCGTGTTGTGCCGGGTCCGGCGCTTGAGCACCATCGTGTAGAGCACCGAGTAGGCCAGCACCGCGGCCGCCGCCAGCACCGTGGCCAGCGGCGTGGTGAACAGGCCCAGCACGACCAGCGAGACCCACGCCAGCAGGACGCCGAAGACCAGTGCGTTGCGCGGCGCGATGACCCCGCTGGGGATCGGCCGGTCGCGGGTCCGGGACATCAGCCGGTCGATGTCCCGGTCGTACCAGCAGTTGATCGTGTTGGCGGCGCCGGCGGCGAGCATGCCGCCGACCAGGGTGGCCACGACGAGACCGGTGCCCGGCCAGCCCCCGGCCGCGAGCATCATCGCCGGCAGCGTGGTGACCAGCAGCAGCTCGACCAGCTTCGGCTTGGTCAGCGACACGTAGGCGGCGACCGTGCCACCGGCCGAACGCATCGGCCGGACCCGGCCGACGGAGCGGTCCGCGATCGCCGTCACCGGGGGCCCATGGGCGCAGCGTCGCGCGGGCAGCAGGGCACCACGAGGTCCTTCTCCGCCGGGGATGGGGTTGCCGACTCACTGTAGCCCGGCCCTCCCTACAGGGAATGGCCGGACACCACTAGGGTTTGATCACGTTGACTCTGCGCGTGATGCGGGTAGGGCGGACGTCGAGGACGACGGCGCGCCCACGCTCACGACCTCCGACCGCGCCGACCGGGGCGGC
Source organism: Modestobacter sp. VKM Ac-2985 (assembly GCF_026967925.1). Lineage (GTDB taxonomy): Bacteria > Actinomycetota > Actinomycetes > Mycobacteriales > Geodermatophilaceae > Modestobacter. Next base: position 780,434 of record NZ_JAPVBI010000003.1, read on the forward strand.
CGTGGTGCGCATCGTCGTCCGTCCCGGGGTGAACTGCCCCCGTGCCCCCGGGCGGGTCCGACACCGACCGATCCCCGAGGGAGCTCCGAGCGCCACATGACCAGCGACAACGGAACCAAGAGCACCGCTGCCGAGGCCCCCGCCGAGGCCGCCACCGACTCCTCGACCGGCTCGCCCCCCCAGCCTGATCCGACCCTCCCCCAGGGCTTCGGCGACCTGGACCGCGCGGCCATCGACACGGCGCGCGTCCTGGCGATGGACGCGGTGCAGAAGGTCGGCAACGGCCACCCCGGCACCGCGATGAGCATGGCGCCGGTCGCCTACCTGCTCTTCCAGAAGTGGCTGAAGCACGACCCCAGCGACCCCAACTGGGCCGCCCGCGACCGCTTCGTGCTCTCCATGGGGCACTCGAGCCTCACCCTCTACGTGCAGCTCTACCTGGCCGGCTACGGCCTGGAGCTGTCCGACCTGCAGGCGCTGCGCACCTGGGGCTCCAAGACCCCGGGCCACCCCGAGGTCGGGCACACCGCCGGGGTCGAGACAACGACGGGCCCGCTGGGCCAGGGCGTCGGCAACGCGGTGGGCATGGCGATGGCCGCCCGGCGCGAGCGCGGCATGCTCGACCCGGACGCCCCCGAGGGCGAGAGCCTCTTCGACCACACCATCTGGGCCTTCGCCTCCGACGGCGACCTGGAGGAGGGCGTCAGCGGCGAGGCCTCCTCGCTCGCCGGCACCCAGGAGCTGGGCAACCTCGTCCTCGTCTACGACGACAACCGGATCTCGATCGAGGACGACACCACGATCGCCTTCACCGAGGACGTCGGCGCCCGCTACGCCGCCTACGGCTGGCACGTCCAGCACGTGGACGACGGCGAGGACCTGGCCGCCGTGGACGCCGCGTTCGCCGCCGCCAAGGCCGAGACCACCCGCCCCTCGATCATCGTGCTCCGCACGGTCATCGGCTGGCCCGCGCCGAACAAGCAGAACACCGGCGCCGTGCACGGCTCGGCCCTCGGCGACGACGAGGTGAAGGCGACCAAGGAGATCCTCGGCTTCGACCCGGAGAAGACCTTCGACGTCACCCCCGAGGTCATCGAGCACACCCGCAAGGCCGTCACCCGCGGCCAGCAGGCGCACGCGGAGTGGCAGAAGCGCTTCGACGCCTGGACCGCCGCCAACCCCGAGGGTGCCGCGCTGCTGGAGCGGATGAGCACCCGCACCCTCCCCGAGGGCTGGGCTGCCGGACTGCCGTCCTGGGACGCCGACCCCAAGGGCGTCGCCACCCGCAAGGCCTCCGGGGAGGTCCTCGCCGCCCTCTACCCCGAGCTCCCCGAGCTGTGGGGCGGCTCGGCCGACCTCGCCGAGAGCAACAACACCGCGGTCAAGGGCGAGCCGTCGTTCCTGCCGGCCAGCCGCCAGACCAAGATGTGGTCCGGTGGCCCCTACGGCCGCACGCTGCACTTCGGCGTCCGCGAGCACGCCATGGGCGCGATCATGAACGGCATCGCGCTGCACGGCGGCACCCGCGTCTACGGCGGCACCTTCCTCACGTTCTCCGACTACATGCGCGGTGCGGTGCGACTGGCCGCCCTCATGCAGCTGCCGGTGACCTACGTGTGGACCCACGACTCGATCGGCCTGGGCGAGGACGGCCCGACCCACCAGCCGATCGAGCACTACGCCGCGCTGCGCGCCATCCCGGGGCTGGACTTCGTCCGCCCGGCCGACGCCAACGAGACCGCGGTGGCCTGGCGCACGATCCTCGAGCACAACGACCGGCCCGCGGGGCTGGCGCTGTCGCGGCAGAACCTGCCGGTGTTCGACCGCACCGAGTTCGCCTCGGCCGAGGGCACCGCCAAGGGCGGGTACGTGCTGGCCGAGGCGTCCAACGGCGCCCCCGAGGTGGTCCTCATGGGCACCGGCTCGGAGGTCCAGATCGCGGTGGCCGCCCGCGAGCAGCTCGAGGCCCAGGGCGTGCCGACCCGCGTCGTGTCCCTGCCCTGCTGGGAGTGGTTCGCCGAGCAGGACGAGGCCTACCGCCTCCAGGTGCTGCCGCCCTCGGTCCGGGCACGGGTCAGCGTCGAGGCCGGGGTGCCGATGGGCTGGCGGGAGTTCGTCGGTGACGCCGGCCGGATCGTCGGGCTGAACCACTACGGCGCCAGCGCGTCCTACTCCACGCTCTACGAGGAGTTCGGGCTGACCGCGGAGGCCGTCGTGGCCGCCGCACAGGAGAGCATCCAGGCCGCTGCCTCCGGTGCCACCCCGCCCAGCGGTGCCGGCGTCTCCCGCGGCGGGGTCTTCGGCTCCGACGCCACCGCCGACCACTGAGCACGTGACCCCGGCCGGGTCCCGCCGCACACTCGAGGCGGGACCCGGGCCGGGGCCACCACCAGTCGACAACTCGCACACGGGGCTCCCACCGCGGGGCCTGACCACACCGACAGGAGGGCATGAGATGGCCCAGAACGAGAACCTGGCACAGCTGTCGAAGGCGGGGGTCGCCGTCTGGCTCGACGACCTCTCCCGCGACCGCATCCGCAGCGGCAACCTGCAGTCGCTGGTCGACGAGCAGAGCGTCGTCGGCGTCACCACCAACCCGAGCATCTTCGCCGCGGCGATCAGCGGCTCGAAGTCCTACGACGACCAGCTGCACGCGCTGGCCGTCCGCAAGGTCAGCGTCGAGGAGGCGCTGCGCACCATCACCGCAGCCGACGTCCGCGACGCCTGCGACCTGCTCGCGCCCGTCGCGGCCCGGACCGGCCGCGACGGCCGGGTCTCCCTCGAGGTGGCGCCGGGCCTGGCGCACGACGAGGACGCCACCGCCGCCGAGGCCGCCCACCTGTGGTGGCTCGTCGACCGGCCGAACCTGTTCATCAAGATCCCGGCCACGCAGGCGAGCCTGCCGGCGATCACCACCTCGATCGCCCGGGGCATCAGCGTCAACGTGACGCTGATCTTCAGCCTCGAGCGCTACAAGGCCGTCATGGACGCCTACCTCACCGGCCTCGAGCAGCGGCTGGCCGAGGACCCGAACGCCTCGTTCGAGGGCATCGAGTCGGTGGCGTCGTTCTTCGTGTCCCGGGTGGACACCGAGATCGACAAGCGCCTGGACGACAGCGGTGCGGACGCCTCGCTCAAGGGCAAGGCGGGCGTCGCGAACGCCCAGCTGGCCTACCAGGCGTACGAGGAGGTCTTCTCCTCCGACCGCTGGAAGGCGCTGGAGGCCAAGGGTGCGAGCAAGCAGCGCCCGCTGTGGGCCTCCACCGGGGTCAAGAACCCCGACTACTCCGACACCCTCTACCTGTCCGAGCTCATCGCCCCGGACACGGTGAACACGATGCCGGAGAAGACGATGCAGGCCTACGCCGACCACGGCCAGGCCGGCACCCCGGTGCAGTCGGCCTACGCGGACGCCGAGAAGGTCATGCAGGCGGTCGCCGACGCCGGTGTCGACCTCGACGACGTGTTCCGCGTCCTGGAGGACGAGGCCGTGCAGAAGTTCGTCGACGCCTGGGACGAGCTGACCGGCTCGGTGCAGGAGCAGCTGCAGGACAAGGCGTGACCGCCGGGGCCCGGGCGGCGGCGCACCTGCCGCCCCCGGGCCCCGCGCTGCCCCGCCTGTGCACCACCCTCTGGACACCGTCCGTCGTCCGTTCCGGCGCCGCACCGGACGACGGGCACCCTGCGAGCTGATCGAGGACGGACACGATGCCCACCAACCCGTTGCGCGATCCACGGGACCGGCGGCTGCCCCGGGTCCCCGAGCCCTGCGCCCTCGTCGTCTTCGGGATCACCGGGGACCTCTCGCGCAAGAAGCTCCTCCCCGCCGTCTACGACCTGGCGAACCGCGGCCTGCTGCCCACCAACTTCGCGCTGCTGGGCTTCGCCCGCCGCGACTGGGGCGACGTGGAGTTCTCCGAGCTGGCCCGCTCCGCCGCCCGCGAGCACGCCCGCACGCCGTGGCGCGAGGAGGTCTGGGAGCGGCTGGCCAACAGCGTCCGGTTCGTCCAGGGCTCCTTCGACGACGACAACGCCTTCGACGAGCTGGCCAGCAACCTGGCCGAGCTGGAGGGCAGTCACGGCATCGGCGGCAACGCGGCCTTCTACCTGTCGATCCCGCCGGCCATGTTCCCCACCGTCCTGAAGCAGATGCAGCGCACGGGGATGGCCGAGAGCAGCCCGGACCGCTGGCGCCGCGTCGTCGTGGAGAAGCCCTTCGGCACCGACCTGGCCTCCAGCCGTGAGCTCAACGAACTGGTCGACTCGGTGTTCACCGCCGACGACGTCTTCCGGATCGACCACTACCTCGGCAAGGAGACGGTCCAGAACCTGCTGGCCCTCCGCTTCGCCAACACGATGTTCGAGCCGATCTGGAACGGCCACCACGTCGACTCGGTGCAGATCACCATGGCCGAGGACGTCGGCATCGGCGGCCGGGCCGGGTTCTACGAGAAGACCGGCGCCGCCCGCGACGTCCTGCAGAACCACCTTCTCCAGCTCCTGGCGCTGACCGCCATGGAGGAGCCGGTCGAGTTCTCCGCGGAGGAGATCCGCACCGAGAAGCTCAAGGTGCTCCGGGCGGTCTCCGTCCCCGCCGAGGACGACATGGTCCAGTTCGCGATCCGCGGCCAGTACCAGCAGGGCTGGCTGGCCGGTCAGCGGGCGAACGGCTACCGCCAGGAGGACGGCGTCGCGAGCGACTCCAGCACCGAGACCTACGCCGCCGTCCGGCTGGGCGTGGAGACCCGGCGCTGGGCGGGCGTGCCGTTCTACCTGCGCACCGGCAAGCGGCTGCCCCGCCGGGTCACCGAGATCGCCCTGGTCTTCAAGCGGGCGCCGCACCTGCCCTTCGCCCCCACCGACACCGAGGAGCTGGGCCACAACCAGCTCGTCATCCGGGTGCAGCCCGACGAGGGCATGACACTGAAGTTCGGCTCGAAGGTGCCCGGCAGCGTGATGGAGGTCCGCGACGTCGCGATGGACTTCCTCTACGGCGAGCAGTTCACCGAGGCGAGCCCGGAGGCCTACGAGCGGCTGCTGCTCGACGTGCTGCTCGGCGACGCCACGCTCTTCCCCCGCAACGCCGAGGTGGAGGCCTCCTGGGCGGTCATCGACCCGCTCGAGGCGTTCTGGGCCGACACCGAGCCGCACCCGTACCGCGCCGGCGAGTGGGGTCCGCGGGCCGCCGACGCCATGCTCGAGGCCGACGGCCGGCTCTGGCGCCGACCGTGATCCGCCTCCCCCGAACCGCCCGAGCGACTCCCCAGGAGGGGATCTCATGACCACGCTGTGGGACACCACCGGATCCGCGGTCGTCAAGGAACTGGCCGCCCAGCGCCGCACCGGCGGCGCCGTGATGAGCGGCGTCGCGCTGACCCTGGTGGTCGTCGCCGACGAGGGCCGGGTCGCCGAGGCCGAGCAGGCCGCCTCCGCCGCGGCCGAGGTGCACCCGTGCCGGCTGCTGGTCGTCGTCCGGCGCCAGGTCGAGGCCCCGGTGCCCCGGCTGGACGCCGAGGTGCTCATCGGTGGCCGGCTGGGCCCCGGCGAGGCCGTCGTCATGCGGATGTACGGCCGGCTCGGCCTGCACGCGGAGTCCGTCGTGCTGCCGCTGCTCGCCGCTGACGCGCCGGTCGTCACCTGGTGGCACGAGACCCCGCCGGAGCTCATCGCGCGGGACGCCCTGGGCGTGATCGCCAACCGCCGGATCACCGACTCCGCCATGGCGGCCGACCCGGTCGCCGCGCTGCGGAACCGGGCACACGACTACGCCCCCGGCGACACCGACCTGGCGTGGACCCGCAGCACCCCCTGGCGGGCCACGCTCGCCTCCACCCTGGACTCCGTCTCCGGGCGCCGCGGCGACCTGGTCCGGGTGCACGGCGGGCAGGTCGAGGGCGACCCGGAGAGCGCGACCGCCCAGTTGGTCGCCGGGTGGCTGTCCGCCCGGTGCGGCTGCACCATCCAGGTGGTCCCCACCGCGCGGGTGCCCGGATCGGCCGGCATCGACAGCGTCGAGCTGCGCCTGGACCAGGACGAGGTCGTCCGGCTGCAGGACGACCGGAAGGGCGGAGCGGTCATCAACCAGCCGTTCCGGCCGGAGGCCATCGTCGCGCTGCCCGACCGCAGCCTCGGCGAGCTGATCGGTGAGGAGCTGCGCCGGCTGGACTCCGACGAGCCCTACAGCGAGGCGCTGGAGGCGGTGACCGGTGCGACCGGTCTCTCGGCCCGGCCCAACTGCCGGGACCACGTCTGGTACGACCCCATGCGGCCGCAGCAGACCTCCGAGCCGACGAACGGGAACGGCAACGGCAACGGCTCACCGCCCAGCGCCTCCCCCGCGGCGTCGGCGGCCACCCCGGCCCCGACCGTGCCCGACGACTCGACCGACGCCGACGAGGTGGCCGAGAGCGGCGAGCACGACTCCCCCGCCGACGACTCCGACGAGCAGCCGGTCGTGCAGTCCCCCGACGCGCCGTCGGCGGCGGCCGGCGGCGCACCGACCAGGAAGGCGCGCACCCGATGAGCCACACCTCCCCCGGCGACCGGGTCGACCAGGCCCTGACCGAGTCCGGCCGGCCCGCCCCCGACGTGGTCGTCCAGCCCGACGCCGACCAGCTGGCCCGCTCCGTCGCCTCCGCGCTGGTCGCCCGGCTGGCCGCAGCCCAGGCCGTGCACGGGACGGCGTCGGTGGTCCTCACCGGTGGCGGCATCGGGACCGCGGTGCTCGAGCGGGTCGCCGCACTGGCTGCCGAGCCCGAGCACGCCGTCGTCGACTGGGCAGCGGTGGACGTGTGGTGGGGTGACGAGCGCTTCGTGCCGGTCGACCACCCGGACCGCAACGAGCTCGGCGCCCGGGAGTCGTTGCTGAGCAAGGTCGCGCTGGACCCCGAGCGCGTGCACCCGATCCCCTCCTCCGACGCCGGCTTCGACGAGCCGGAGGAGGCCGCGACCTGGTACGCCGAGCAACTGGCCGCCGTCGCCGCCGACGGCGAGTCGATGCCCCGGATCGACGTGCTGCTGCTGGGCATGGGACCCGAGGGTCACGTCGCCTCGATCTTCCCGGAGTCCCCGGCCGTCACCGACGACCGTCCGGTGGTCGCGGTCCGTGACTGCCCGAAGCCCCCGCCGACCCGGGTGAGCCTGGGCTTCGCGGCGATCACCGCGGCGGAGGAGGTCTGGCTGCTGGTCAGCGGCGAGGGCAAGGCCGAGGCCGTCGCCCGGGCGCTGTCCGGCGCCGACCCGGTGCAGCTCCCGGCAGCCGGGGCGCGCGGAAGGCGGGCCACCCGCTGGCTCCTGGACGAGGCCGCGGCCAGCCAGCTCCCCCTGGCCTGAACCCCGGACAGCCGACAGCCCGGTCACCCCAGCTGCTCATGGGGTGACCGGGCTGTCGGCTGGAACGGCCTCGCCGCAGGTCTCCTGCGTGGCCGGTTGTCGTCCTCAGGCCCCCCGGCGGGCGCGCAAGCGGCTCAGGGCCTCTTCCAGGAGTGCATCGCCGTCGGCATCCGACCGGCGCTCCCGGACGTAGGCCAGGTGCGTCTTGTACGGCTCCGTCCGCGGTGCCGGCGGCGGGTTCTGCTGGTCGGTCCCCGCCGGGAGCCCGCAGCGCGGGCAGTCCCAGGTCTCCGGGACGTCGATGTCCGTCGCGAAGGCGATCCGCGACTCGTGGTTGTTCGCGCACCAGAAGCCGATCCGGTGCCGTGGCGCTGCCTCGCCGCGCTCTGCCTCACCCATCGGTCCCGCACCGACCCGGCTCCCCCGGATCGCGTTCCCACCAGACACGAGCGGCCCCCTGATCGTCGCCACGTCGCGGTGACTGAGTTGATCACCGCTGGGGCAGTCTAGGACCTGGCCAGCCGGTCTGAGGTCACGATGTGAACACCCTGTGTGCCGCCGCGCGCGCCGGCGACGATGGGAACGATCGCACGCGCGGCCCCCTTCACGGACCCGCCACGAGCGGAGCGAGAGGTGGGGGGGAAGGGTGGCCTTCTTCAGACCTTCAGCAGCAGGCCGAGCGCGACGATGCAGACGGCCCACAGCAGGCCGGCGAAGACGGTCAGCCGGTTGAGGTTCTTCTCCACCACCGAGCTGCCGGACAGCTGGGAGGAGACGGCGCCGCCGAACATCGAGGACAGACCGCCGCCCTTGCCGCGGTGCAGCAGGATGAGCACGATCAGCAGCACGCTGGTGAGCACCAGCAGCACGTTGAGGAACAGCTCCATCAGTCGTTCGTCTCCTGTCCCGTACACCACGGGGTGGGTGGGCTCGCACCCGTCGGGTCGGGGGCTCTCGACGGTCCAGCCTAACCGACGACGCCGGAGTGACCGTTCAGCCGGCGTCGGTCAGCGGACTCCGGCCGTCGCGACGTCATAGCCCCCGTAGGGCTGCATGACCACGCCGTTCCGCAGCCGCTGGCCGGCCAGCAGCTGCACCCGGTTCTCCACCAGGGGGACGTAGGCCGACGTCTCCTGCACCGCGTAGCCGACCTGGCGCCACGCGTCGGCGGCCGCCGCCGGCTCGTTCGCCGCCCGCGCGGCGTCCACCAGCCCGTTGACCGTCGGGTCGTCCAAGTGCGCGTAGTTGGTGTTGCCGACGCGGCGGATCGAGCGCCCGTCGACCAGCGGCAGCAGGAAGGAGGCAGAGGTCGGGAAGTCCGCCGTCCAGGTGGCCAGCACCATCCCGTACCCCGCCGCGGTCACGGCCTCGGGGTTGCCGACGTCGGTGGCGTAGTAGGTGGCCGGGTCCAGCGGGCGCACCTCGACGTCGATCTGGACCTCCGCCAAGTCCGCTGCGATCGTCTCGGCCACCTCCACGCTGGAGGGCACGTCGGGCACCGCCAGCACCGTGCTGAAGCCGTCGGGCTGCCCGCAGGCGGCCAGCGCCGCCCGGGCAGCGGCCGGATCGGCGTGCGGATCGGACTCCTCGGGGGCGCCGCCGACCGCGCGCGGCCAGAGCACCGACGTCCGCACGGCGTTGCCCGCCCCCGACAGCGCCTGCTGCACAGCCGACCGGTCCACGGCGGCGACCACCGCAGCGCGGCAGGAGGCGTTGTCCATCGGGGCCACCGTGGTCGGCAGGGCCAGCAGCCGGACCGTGCCGGTGGTGACGTCGTCGATCCGGGCGGCCAGCTCCTCGTCCTCCAGCCGGCTGGTGGTGGCCTGCTGCACGCCGGTGCCGGAGAGGTCCAGATCGGCCGAGCCGGCCAGCAGGGCCTGGTCGCGGGCGACGCTGGAGAGCCCGGTCCGCACCACCACCTGGTCCGGGAGGGCCGTGCGGACGTCGTCGGTGGCCGGGTCCCACTCCGGGTTGCGGGAGAGCACGATCCCGGCCACCGGGTCCGCGGAGGTGATCAGGTAGGGGCCGGAGCTGACCGGGCGGGCACCGTAGTCGCCGCCGGTGTCGCTCTCCACCGGCACCGGGCTGCTCGAGGGCAGCGCCATGACGAAGGGGAAGTCCGGTGCCGGGGTGGTCAGCCGGAAGACGATCGTCCGGTCGTCCGGTGTCTCGATCGAGGCCAGCCCCGGCCGGTCGGCGCTCTCGTCCTGGTAGGGCCCGGCGTAGGGGTCCGCCGGGTCGTCGAGGAGGTCGACGACGTACGTCGGACCGCCGACGACCACGTCGGAGGCGAAGGACCGCTCGATCCCGTACTCCACGTCGCGCGAGGTGATCGGCCGGCCGCTCTCGAAGCGCACGCCCTCGCGCAGGGTGTACGTCCAGGTGCGACCGCCGTCGGTGCTCGTGCCGAGGTCGGTGGCGAGGTCGGGGACGAGTTCGTCGGTGCTGCCCGGCTCGGCGGAGTAGGTGACCAGCGTGCGGGTGTACAGCCGCATCAGGTTCCACACCGACGGCATGTAGGAGCGCTGCGGGTCCAGGCTGTCGATCTCCCCGGTGACCAGCCGCAGGGTCCCGCCGGCCTCCTCGGAGGGGGCGCGAACGCCGTCGACCCCGCTGTCGGGTTCCGACTCCAGCGTCGGCACCCCGGCCACCCCGCTGTTGTCGCTGCCGCAGCCGGCCAGCAGGGCGACCAGGACCACGAGGGCGACCGACCGCCCTGCTCCCCGGAGGGTGCGCTGGGCGGTCGGTCGTCGTTCGGTGCTGTGCCTCAACTGCTGTGCCTCACCGTGGGTGCTGCTCCGCCCGGTCAGTGCCGGCGGCGGTCAGCTCCCACCGGCAGCGGTACGACAGATCTGTACGAACTCGTCGGCGTCCAGGCTGGCCCCGCCGACGAGAGCACCGTCGACGTCGGCCCCGGCGAGGATGCCGGCGGTGTTGCCGGCCTTGACCGATCCTCCGTAGAGGATACGGACCGCAGCCGCCGTGTCCGGGCCGTGACGTTCGGCGAGCCGCGCCCGCAGCGCCGCACAGACCTCTTGCGCATCATCCGGCGTGGCCACCTCGCCGGTGCCGATCGCCCACACCGGCTCGTAGGCGATCACCAGGTCCTGGAGCTGCTCGGTGGGGACGCCCTCCAGTGCCCGGTCCAGCTGGTCGGTGCAGTGCGCGACGTGGGTGCCCGCCCGGCGGACGTCCAGCCCCTCCCCCACGCACAGCAGCGGGACCAGGCCGTGCCGCAGCGCGGCCTGCACCTTGGCCGCGACCAGCGCGTCGTCCTCGCCGTGCAGCGTGCGCCGCTCGGAGTGGCCGACCAGGACGTAGCGGCAGGCCAGCGCGGCGAGCATCGCCCCGCTGACCTCTCCGGTGTACGCACCGGAGTCCTGCGCCGAGACGTCCTGCGCGCCGTACCCGATCTCCAGCTTGTCGCCGGCCACCAGCGTCTGCACGCTGCGCAGCGCGGTGAACGGCGGGACGACGACGACCTCGGCGTCCTCCAGCTGCGGCTCGGTCAGCGAGAAGGCCAGCTTCTGCACCAGCCCGATGGCCTCGAGGTGGGTCAGGTGCATCTTCCAGTTGCCCGCGATGAGCGGACGGCGGCCCTCACGGGGCGGCCTGGGCTTCGTGCGTGCCATCGTCGCCCCTCAGTCCGCGAGCACCGCGAGCCCGGGGAGCTCCCGGCCCTCGAGGTACTCCAGCGACGCGCCGCCGCCGGTGCTGATGTGACCGTAGGCCGCCTCGTCCAGCCCGAGCTGGCGCACGGAGGCCGCGGAGTCGCCGCCGCCGACGACGGAGAGCCCGTCGATCGCGCCGACGGCCTGCGCCACGCCCCGGGTGCCGCCCTGGAAGGGGGCGAGCTCGAACACGCCCATCGGCCCGTTCCAGAACACGGTGCGCGCGCCGGCCAGCGCCTCGGCGAAGAGCTCCACGCTCTTCGGGCCGATGTCCAGGCTCATCTGGTCGGCCGGGATCTCGGTGGCCGGCAGCACGGTGGTCGGCGCATCGGCGCTGAACTCCGGCGTGCAGACCACGTCGACCGGCAGCACGATCCGGTCGCCGGCCTCGGCCAGCAGGCGGCGGCAGCTGTCGACCTGGTCGGCCTCCAGCAGCGACGTCCCGACCTCGTGACCCTGGGCGGCCAGGAACGTGTACGTCATCCCGCCGCCGACCAGCAGCCGGTCGACCTTGGGCAGCAGCGCCTCGATCACGCCGAGCTTGTCGCTGACCTTGGAGCCGCCGAGCACGACCACGTAGGGCCGCGCCGGCTCCTCGGTGAGCCGGGTGAGCACCTCGAGCTCGCGGGCGACCAGCCGGCCGGCCGCGTGCGGGAGCCGCTCGGCCACGTCGACGACCGAGGCGTGCGCGCGGTGTACGGCCCCGAACGCGTCGTCGACGTACAGCTCGGCCAGCCCGGCCAGCCGGTCGGCCAGCTCGCCACGGACGGCGTCGTCCTTGCTGGTCTCGGCGGCCTCGAAGCGGACGTTCTCCAGCATCAGCACCTGGCCGTCGGCCAGGGCTGCGGCCTTGGCCGTGGCGTCGGGGCCGGCGACGTCGGCGGCCAGCGGCACCTCGGTGCCGAGCAGCTCACCGAGCCGCGCGGCGACCGGGGCCAGCGAGTACCGCGGGTCGGGCTCGCCCTTGGGCCGGCCCAGGTGCGCGGCGACGATGACCCGGGCGCCGGCCTCGCGGAGCGCGCTGATCGTCGGGAGACTGGCCCGGATCCGGCCGTCGTCGGTGATGGCGCCGCTGTCGGAGTCCAACGGGACGTTCAGGTCGGCGCGCAGCAGCACGCGCCGACCGGACACCCCGTCGGCGATGAGCTCGTCGACGGACCGCATCAGAGCTTGCTGCCCACCAGGACGACGGAGTCGACGAGGCGGTTGGAGTAGCCCCACTCGTTGTCGTACCAGCCGACGACCTTGACCTGGTTGCCGAACACCTTGGTCAGGCCGGCGTCGTAGATGCAGGAGGCCGGGTCGGTGACGATGTCGGAGGAGACGATCGGCGCGTCGGTGTAGACCAGGTACGGCGCCAGCGGGCCGGCGGCGGCCGCCTTGTACGCCGCGTCGACCTCCTCGAGGGTGACGTCCCGGGACAGGGTGACGGTGAGGTCGGTGGCCGAGCCGGTGGGCACGGGGACGCGGAGCGCGTAGCCGTCGAGCTTGCCCTTCAGCTCCGGCAGCACGAGGCCGATCGCCTTCGCCGCACCGGTGGAGGTGGGGACGATGTTCAGCGCGGCCGCGCGGGCGCGCCGCATGTCCTTGTGCGGGCCGTCCTGCAGGTTCTGGTCGGCGGTGTAGGCGTGGATCGTGGTCATCAGGCCACGCTCGATGCCGAAGGCGTCGTTGAGGACCTTGGCCAGCGGGGCCAGGCAGTTGGTGGTGCAGGACGCGTTGCTGATGATCGTCTGCGAGCCGTCGTACTGCTCGTGGTTGACGCCCATGACGATCGTGAGGTCGTCGCCGGTGGCCGGCGCGGAGATGATGACCTTCTTGGCCCCACCGGCGTCGACGTGCTTGCGCGCGTCGTCGGCCTTGGTGAAGAAGCCGGTGGACTCGACGACGACGTCGACGCCCAGCTCGCCCCACGGCAGGTTCGCCGGGTCGCGCTCGGCCAGCACCTTGATGGTGGCGCCGCCGACCTTGATGCCGTCGCCGACGACCGAGACGTCCTCGGCGAGCTTGCCCAGGATGCTGTCGTACTTGAGCAGGTGCGCGAGCGTCTCGGGCGTGGTCAGGTCGTTGACCGCCACGACCTCGACGTCGGCCCCGCTGGCGGCGACCGCCCGATAGAAGTTGCGGCCGATCCGACCGAACCCGTTGATGCCGACCCGTACCGTCACTGTGGACCTCCCAGACCGTGTTGCCCAGCCGGGCCGGTCGGCCCAGCGGCGCCCGTGGGCCGTGCGTGCGCACGACCACATTCCGGCGACAGCCTATCGGCCTGGGGAGCGGCGCCCGACCGCGCGTCCGGGTCGTTCACTGCTGTTCAGGAAGACGTCGCGGACGTCTGGAGGTCAGTTCGGCGTGCTCGCGTCGAGCAGCTCGACCGGCGCATCGGCGCCCGCCCGCCCCCCCGTCGCCGAGGACGACGCGGTCCCGCCCCTCGGCCTTGGCCGCGTACAGCGCCGCGTCCGCGGCGGCGAGCAGCTCCGCGGGCCCCGCGTCGCCGGCCCAGACGGCGACGCCCACGCTCACCGTGACCTGGACCGACCCGCCGTCGATCCGGTGGACGGCGGCAGCACAGCCCTGCCGCACCGATTCCGCCCGGGCCGCGGCCTGAGCCGGGTCGGCGCCGGGCAGCACCAGCACGAACTCCTCCCCGCCCAGCCGGGCGACCGTGTCGCCGGGGCGGGTCACCCGGCCCAGCGCGCCGGCGATCCCGCGGAGCACCTGGTCCCCGGCGGCGTGGCCGAACCGGTCGTTCACCGCCTTGAAGTGGTCGACGTCCAGGGCCAGCAGGGCGACCGGCGGCCCGGCGCCGTCCGGCAGCAGCGTGGTCGCCAGCACCCGGTCGAGGTGCCGCCCACCGGCGTCGTCCGCACGTCGCACCAGAGACCGGGCAGGAGCTCCGTCGGTCGGCCCCCGGAGCGCCCGGTCACCGACTGCACCAGGGCGGCGACGTCCGGGCCGGTCGACCCGGCTGGTCGCCCTCCTCGCGGTCTTCGGTACGAGAGCCCGATGACCGTGCCCCCGCGCCGCCGCCGTCCCCCTCGCGGGTGAGGAGGGCCGGCGGCGCTACTGGGCCAGCATGTCGTCGGTCACCACGGACTCGGTGTCCGGGATGCCGAGGTCCTTGGCCCGCTTGTCGGCCATCGCCAGCAGACGCCGTATCCGCCCCGCGACGGCGTCCTTGGTCATCGGGGGGTCGGCGCGCTGGCCGAGCTCCTCCAGCGACGCCTGACCGAACTCCAGCCGCAGCCGCCCGGCGACCAGCAGGTGCTCGGGTGCGTCGTCGGCGAGGATCTCCAGGGCGCGCTCCACCCGGGCGCTCGCGGCCACCGCCGCCCGCGCCGAACGACGCAGGTTCGCGTCGTCGAAGTTGGCCAGCCGGTTCGCGGTGGCCCGGACCTCGCGGCGCATCCGCCGCTCCTCCCAGGCCAGGACGGCGTCGTGGGCGCCCATCCGGGTCAGCAGCGCGCCGATGGCGTCGCCGTCCCGCACGACCACCCGGTCGGTGCCGCGGACCTCCCGGGCCTTGGCAGCGATGCCCAGCCGCCGTGCCGCGCCGACCAGCGCCATGGCCGCCTCGGGCCCGGGACAGGTGACCTCCAGCGACGAGGAGCGTCCCGGCTCGGTCAGCGAGCCGTGCGCCAGGAAGGCACCTCGCCACGCGGCCTCGGCGTCCCCGATCCCGCCGGAGACCACCGACGGCGGCAGGCCCCGGACGGGGCGGCCGCGCTGGTCGACCAGCCCGGTCTGCCGGGCCAGGCCCTCGCCGTGCTTGGCGATCCGGACCAGGTAGCGCACCCCCCGGCGGATGTTGCCGCCGGCCAGCACGCTCACGCCGCTGGTGTAGCCGTACACCTCGCTGATGTCCCGGCGGAGTCGCCGGGCCACCGAACCGGTGTCCAGCTCGGCCTCGATGACCACCCGACCACCCACGATGTGCAGGCCACCGGAGAAGCGCAGCAGCGCGGTCACCTCGGCCTTGCGCTCCGAGGTCTTCGTGCACTCCACGCGGGAGAGCTCGTCCTTCACCATCGCCGTCATCGCCACGAGCTTTGTTCCCTTCCCCCTGTGTGCCGGCCGGTGCCACGGTCGTCCCCGTGTCCGGCCACTGCCCTGCCGGTCACCGCGCGCCGACCACGGAGGCCAGCGCGGCAGCGAGCCGGGAGGGGTCGTGCTGTGGTGCACCGTCCGGTGCAGCCACCGGTGCGAGCACCAGTTCTGCACCACATGCCTGCACAGCAGACAGCAGACCACGCCGGTCAACAACCGCAGCGGTGTCCGCGATCACCGTGTGCAGCGACACGCCCCCCAGATGTGCCAGCAGGACCCGCAGGTGCTCCTCCGGCGAGAAGCCGTCGGTCTCCCCCACCTGGGGCTCCAGGTTGAGCACCACGACCACCCGTGCCGTCGTCTCCGCCAGGGCCGTCCGCAGCCGCGGGACCAGCAGGTGGGGCAGCACAGAGGTGTACCAGGAGCCCGGTCCGAGGCTCACCACGTCGGCCGCCGCGATCGCCGCCAGCACCTCCGGGGGGACCGCAGGATCTGCCGGGGACACCCGGATGTCCTCGACGTGCCCGGGCGTGGAGGCGATCGCCACCTGGCCACGGATCCGCCGGGTCTCCTGCGGGTCGTCGGGATCGACGCTGGCGACCGTGGCCACCAGGTCCAGGGGCACCTCGGCCATCGGCAGCACCCGGCCGCGCGCCCCCAGCAGCTCTTCCAGGACGCCGAGGGCCCGGACCGCGTCACCACCGTGCATCTCGGTCAGCCCGGTCAGCATGAGGTTGCCGACGGGGTGGCCCGCGAGCACACCGCTGCCACCGAAGCGGTGCTGGAGCAGGGCGGCCATCTCCTGGTTGCGTGGGTCGTCGCCGGCGAGCGCGGTCAGCGCCATCCGCAGGTCACCGGGTGGCAGGACCGGCATCTCGCGCCGGATCCGCCCCGAGGACCCGCCGTCGTCGGCGACGGTGACCACCGCGGTCAGCTCCGTGGTGAGCCGACGCCAGGCGGCCAGGGCAGCCGCCAGACCGTGCCCGCCACCGAGCGCGACGACCCGCAGGCCGGGGGTCCCCACTACTCGCGCCCCAGGTCACGGTGGCGCGCGGTGGCCGGGACGCCCTCGGCGTTGAGCCGACGGGCGAACTCCTCGGCGATGGCGACGCTGCGGTGCTTCCCGCCGGTGCACCCCACCGCGAGGGTCAGGTACCGCTTGCCCTCGCGCCGGTACCCCGGCAGCAGCAGCCGCAGCACCTCGCTGTAGCTGTTCAGGAACGCCTCCGCGTCGTCCTGGGCGAGCACGTAGTCGCGCACCTCGGCGTCGCGGCCGGTCATCGGGGCCAGCTCCGGGACCCAGTGCGGGTTGGGCAGGAACCGGGCGTCGACGACGAGGTCGGCGTCCAGCGGCAAGCCGTACTTGAAGCCGAAGCTGAGCACGGTCGCCACCACCTCCGGCAGCTCGCCGTGCTGCACGAACGACGCCTCCAGGGTGGCCCGGAGCTGGTGCACGTTGAGGTCGCTGGTGTCGATCCACAGGTCGGCGTCCCCGGCGATGCCGGTCAGCAGCTCCCGCTCGGTGTCGATGCCGTCGATCAGCCGGCCGTTGCCCTGCAGCGGGTGTTCGCGCCGGACCGACTCGTAGCGCCGGATCAACACCTCGTTGCGGGCGTGCACGTACACCACCCGCGGCCGGTGGCCGGCGTCGGCGAGCTGCCGGATCGACTCCTGCAGGTCGCTGGAGAAGGCCCGGCTGCGCACGTCGACGACGGCGGCGAAGCGGCGCAGGTCACCGCGGGCGCCCAGCTCGACCATCGGCTGGAGCAGGGCCGGCGGCAGGTTGTCGACCACGAAGAACCCGAGGTCCTCCAGCACCCGGCCGGCACTGTTCTTGCCCGCGCCGGAGAGCCCGGTCACGACGACGACGTCCAGCGGGGCGAGCTCCGTGCTCGTCCCGTCGGCCGCCGGCGGGACGTCGCTCTGCGGGCCGGCCGGCGCCGGGTGGGCGGCGGCGCTCATGCCCGCTGCCCGGCGGCGGGGTGGACGGGACCGGTCTCGGCGGTCGCGCCGACGTCCGCCCCGTGCACCGGTGACGACGGTGGACCCACGGCCACGGCCGGCTCCACCTCGACGGCGTCCTCGGCGACCACGTCGGGTGAGGCCCCGGCGGCCACCGGCTCGGCGACGGCGGCCAGCACCGCCTCGGCCGTGCGCCGGCCGATGCCGGGCACCGCCGTCAGCTCCTCGACCGAGGCCGCACGCAGCCGCTTGAGGGATCCGAACTGCTTCATCAGGGCCTTCCGCCGAGTGTCGCCGAGCCCCGGGACGTCGTCCAGGAGCGAGACCAACATGGTGCTGGATCGCTTCTGCCGGTGGTAGGTGATCGCGAACCGGTGTGCCTCGTCGCGCACCCGCTGCAACAGGTAGAGGGCCTCGGAGGTGCGCGGCAGGATGACCGGGTCGGGGTCGTCGGGCAGCCACACCTCCTCCATCCGCTTGGCCAGACCGCAGACGGCGACGTCGACGACCCCCAGCTCGGCCAGCGAACGGCTGGCGGCGGCCACCTGCGGGGCGCCGCCGTCGACCACCAGCAGGTTGGGCGGGTAGGCGAACCGGCGGGGCCGGCCCTCCTCGGCGGCGACGCCCTGCTCGTCCCGGCGGTCCTGCTCCTCCTTGAGGTGCCGGGCGAAGCGGCGTCGCACGACCTCGGCCATCGCCGCGGTGTCGTCGGTGCCCTGGGCGACGGAGAACCGCCGGTAGTCGGCCTTCTTCGCCATGCCGTCCTCGAAGACGACCATGCTGGCCACGACGTTCGTGCCCTGCACGTGCGAGATGTCGATGCACTCGATCCGCAGCGGCGCCTCGGGCAGGTCCAGCGCCTCCTGGATCTCCGACAGCGCCAGCGAGCGGGCGGTGAGGTCGCTGGCCCGCTTCACCCGGTGCCGGGCGAAGGACTCCTTGGCGTTGCGCTCGACGGTCTCCATCAGGCTGCGCTTGTCCCCCCGCTGCGGGACGCGCAGCGACACCCGGGAGCCGCGCAGCTCGCTGAGCAGCTCGGCGTAGACCTCGGCGTCGTCGGGCAGCTCGGGCACGAGCACCTCGCGGGGGACGGCCTCCCCCACCTCGCCCGAGCCGGTCTCCTCGTCCACCCCGCCGTAGACCTGCAGCAGGAACTGCTCGACGAGCTGGCCGGTGGTGACGTCCTCGACCTTGTCGATGATCCAGCCGCGCTGCCCGCGCACCCGGCCACCGCGGACGTGGAACACCTGGACGGCGGCCTCCAGCTCGTCCTGGGCGAAGGCGACGACGTCGGCGTCGGTGCCGTCACCGAGGACGACCGCCTGCTTCTCGAGCGCCCGGCGCAGCGCGCCGAGGTCGTCGCGCAGCCGGGCTGCCCGCTCGTAGTTCATCTCCTCGGCGGCCTCGGTCATCTGCCGCTCGAGCCGGCGGATCATCTGCTCGGTGCGGCCGCCCATGAAGTCGCAGAAGTCGTCGACGATCTCCCGGTGCTCCTCGGCGGTGACCCGGCCGACGCAGGGGGCCGCGCACTTGCCGATGTAGCCGAGCAGGCAGGGCCGGCCGATCTGCGCCGCCCGCTTGAAGACGCCGTTGGAGCAGGTGCGGGCCGGGAAGACCCGGGTGAGCGTGTCGACCGTCTCGCGGATCGCCCAGGCGTGCGCGTAGGGGCCGAAGTAGCGCACGCCCTTGCGCTTGGGCCCGCGCATGACCTGCAGCCGCGGGTACTCCTCGTTGAGCGTCACGGCGAGGCTGGGATAGCTCTTGTCGTCCCGGTACCGGACGTTGAACCGCGGGTCGAACTCCTTGATCCAGTTGTACTCGAGCTGGAGGGCCTCGACCTCGGTGCCGACGACGGTCCACTCCACGCTGGCGGCGGTGGTGACCATCTGGCGGGTGCGCGGGTGCAGGCCCCAGACGTCGGCGAAGTAGCTGTTCAGCCGCTGGCGGAGGCTCTTGGCCTTGCCGACGTAGACGACCCGGCCGGCCGGGTCGCGGAACTTGTAGACCCCAGGGCTCTCCGGGATGCTGCCGACCGCTGGGCGGTACGTGGACGGGTCGGGCATGCACCCAGATTAGGTCGGGGCACCGACAGCCCGTCGCCCGCTCCCGGCAGGCCCCCGGCGCGCGAGGCAACCGGGTGGTGGAGGGCAGGGGATGCGGCGCCCTGAGCAGCGGACACCCCCCAGCGTCAGCCTGTTCCAGCTGCCCGCACTGCCACGGAGCGGGTTCGCCGTGCACGACGTCCAGCCTGTGGACGACGCCGGCAGCACACCGGCCCCGGCTGCCAGGGTGGCCCTCTCAGCGACGGGCGACGGGCGGGACGGGCATGCGCGGGACGGCGAGAAGCGAACGGGACGGCGTGGTGGTCACCGACCGCTGGGGCGGGAGCTGGCGGGTCAGCTGCCATCGCGCAGGTGTGCTGCCGGCCCCCGCGACCCGGCCGGATGCCGCGGCGGTCGGGCGGCTGATGCTGCCCTGGGGCTCCCCCGCGAGCCCACCGCCACCTCCGCCCCAGGCCAGCTGGGTGCTGGGGCGGTCGGCCCGCTGGCAGGGCTGGACCGCTCCCGGGGCCGCTGCGGACCCGTGGCGTGACGAGGTGTCCGCCCTCCGCACCATCGCGTCGACAGCCGGGCTCGTCTCGTTCTCCGCCTTCGTCCTGCTGCTGCGTGGCCGCAGCATCGCGCGACTGGCGGCAGCGGAACGGACGCACCCCTGGCTGGTGGAGCTCACGGCCTGTGCCGGGCCCACGCGGTCGGCGGTCTGGGTGGTCGAGGGGCCCGCTGCGGCGCAGGCCGCCGTGGCCGAGGTCACCGTCGAGGTGCAGGCCGGGCGACCACCCGCGCCGAGCGGCGGTCGGCTGCTCGACGTGCAGGACCGTCGCCGCTGAACCGTGGCCGGCGTGGGGCCCCGCGCACCGATCACCGTCGGTGCGGCCCCGCCGGCCGGGCGGCAGCGAGCCGCACTGTCAGTCGTCGAGGCGAGTCCCGAGCCAGCCGAGCAGGTCGGCGACGACCTCGTCGCGGTTGGTCTCGTTGAAGACCTCGTGCCGGGCCTCGGGGTAGACCCGCTGCTCGACGGGCAGCCCCCGCTCCCGGAGCAGCCCGGCGAGCGCGGTGACCTGGCCGGCGTCCCGGCCGCCGACCGGGTCGTGCTGCCCGGACAGCAGCAGCACCGGCAGCGCCTCCGGCAGCGCGGCGACCCCCTCGGGGCTGGCCGCGCGGACCGACATGCCGAAGACCCCGGCCGCGTAGCCGTGGGTCAGCGGCACCTGGTCGCCGGCGAGCGGGTCGGCCAGGTAGGCGTCGACCTCGGCCGGGTCACGGGACAGCCAGTCGTAGGGGGTGCGGGCGGGCTCGAACGGCTCGTTGAAGGCGCCGAGCGCGTCCAGCGGCCGGTCGCCCAGTCCGGCGGCCACGGCGCCGTCCAGGGCGGAGACCGTGTCGGCCAACTCCGGCGACACCCCGATCGGACCGGACAGCACCAGACCGCTCAGCTGGGCGCCGTCCCGCTGTGCGCTGGCCAGCGCGATGATCGAGCCCATCGAGTGGCCCAGCAGCACCCGGGGCGCGCCCGGGTGTTCCTCGGCGGCGACCCGGTGCAGGGCCTCGACGTCGTCGAGTGCCCCGTCCGCACCGGGCGCGCCGAACCGGCCGGGGCCGGTCGCCTCGGCCGTACGGCCGTGCCCGCGCAGGTCCATCGCGTAGACGGCCAGACCCCGCTCGGTCAGCGCACCCGCCAGCCGCTCGTACCGGCCGGAGTGCTCGGAGGCGCCGTGGACGATCTGCACGGTGCCGCGCACCTGGCCGGCGGGGAGCCACCGCCGGTAGGTGACGGCCACCCCGTCGGGGCGGAGGAGCTCGGACAGGTCGCCGGACGTCGTCGTCACGGTGGTCCCTCTCGTTCGGCAGTGCACGGAGCGGCTGCCGCCGCCCCGTGCACCGGTCAGCTGGCCTTCTTCCGGGTCTTCTTCTTGACACCGGAGGCCGCCGCGGCGACGGCCTCCGGGTCGAGGATCTTCGCCAGGAACCGGCCGGTGTGGCTCTCCGGGACCGACGCGACGAGCTCCGGCGGTCCCTCGGCGACGACCTCGCCACCCCGGAACCCGCCCTCCGGGCCCATGTCGATCAGCCAGTCGGCGCTCTTGATCACGTCGAGGTTGTGCTCGATGACGATGACCGAGTTGCCCTTGTCGACCAGGCCCTGGATGACCTGGAGCAGCTTGTTGATGTCCTCGAAGTGCAGCCCGGTCGTGGGCTCGTCGAGGACGTAGATCGTGCGGCCGTTGGAGCGCTTCTGCAGCTCGCTGGCGAGCTTGACCCGCTGCGCCTCACCGCCGGACAGCGTGGTGGCCGGCTGACCGAGCCGGACGTAGCCCAGGCCGACGTCGGTGAGGGTGCGCATGTACCGGGCGATCGCGGGGATCGCGGCGAAGAAGTCCGCGGCCTCCTCGATCGGCATGTCCAGCACCTCGGCGACCGTCTTGCCCTTGTAGTGCACCTCGAGGGTCTCCCGGTTGAACCGGGCCCCCTTGCACACCTCGCAGGGCACGTAGACGTCGGGCAGGAAGTTCATCTCGATCTTCAGCGTGCCGTCGCCGGAGCACGCCTCGCACCGGCCGCCCTTGACGTTGAAGGAGAACCGACCGGGCTGGTAGCCGCGGACCTTGGCCTCCGACGTGCTGGCGAACAGCTTGCGGACGTGGTCCCAGACCCCGGTGTACGTGGCCGGGTTGGACCGCGGGGTGCGGCCGATCGGCGACTGGTCGACGCCGACGACCTTGTCCAGCTGGTCCAGGCCGGTGATGGTGCGGTGCCGGCCGGGCACCATCCGGGCGCGGTTCAGCTCGTTGGCCAGTGTCGTGTACAGGATGTCGTTGACCAGGCTGGACTTGCCCGAGCCGGAGACGCCGGTGACGGCGACCAGCATGCCCAGCGGGAACGCCACGTCGATGCCCCGCAGGGTGTTCTCCCGGGCGCCCTTGACGACCAGCTCCCGGCCCGGCGTCCGCTCCCGCCGGATCGTCGGGATGGTGATCTCCCGGCGGCCGGACAGGTACTGGCCGGTGATCGACCGCTCGCTGGCGAGGAGGTCCTCGTAGGTGCCGCTGACCACGACCTCACCACCGTGCTCGCCGGCGCCG
This sequence comes from Modestobacter sp. VKM Ac-2985, assembly GCF_026967925.1. Lineage (GTDB taxonomy): Bacteria > Actinomycetota > Actinomycetes > Mycobacteriales > Geodermatophilaceae > Modestobacter. The sequence goes on from NZ_JAPVBI010000003.1 coordinate 802,586, forward strand.
GGACCGATGTCGACGATCCAGTCGGCCTGCTTGATGGTGTCCTCGTCGTGCTCGACGACGATCAGCGTGTTGCCCATGTCGCGCAGCCGGACCAGCGTCTCGATCAGCCGGACGTTGTCGCGCTGGTGCAGGCCGATCGAGGGCTCGTCGAGCACGTAGAGGACACCGACCAGCCCGGAGCCGATCTGGGTGGCCAGCCGGATGCGCTGGGCCTCCCCACCGGCCAGCGTGGCGGCCGGACGGTCGAGGGACAGGTAGTCCAGCCCGACGGAGACGAGGAAGGAGAGCCGGGCCTGGATCTCCCGGAGCACCTGGACGGCGATCGCCCGCTCCCGCTCGCCGAGCTCCAGGGCGTTGAGCCACTCCGAGGCCTCGCCGATCGACAGCCCGGTGACCTCGGCGATCGAGCGGCCGTTCATCTTGACGGCGAGGATCTCCGGCTTGAGCCGGGTGCCGTGGCAGACGGGGCACGGGACGTCCCGCATGTAGCCCTCGTACTTGTCCTTCATGAACTCGCTGTCGGTGTCCTCGTGGCGGCGCTCGAGGAAGGGCAGCACGCCCTCGAAGGCGGCGTAGTAGCTGCGCTCGCGGCCGTAGCGGTTCTTGTAGCGGACGTGCACCTGGTCCGGGGAGCCGTGCAGCACCGCCTTCTGCACCTTGGCCGGCAGCTCCTCCCAGGGCGTGCTCATGGAGAAGCCGATCATGTCGGCGAGCCCGCCGAGCAGCCGCTGGAAGTACTCGTTGCTCATCGAGCCCGCCCACGGGGCGATGGCGCCCTCACCCAGGCTCTTGCCCGGGTCGGGGACCACGAGGTCGGGGTCGACCTCCTTGCGGGTCCCGATGCCGGTGCACTCGGGGCAGGCGCCGAAGGGCGAGTTGAAGGAGAACGACCGCGGCTCCAGCGCCTCGAAGGACAGCCCGTCGTCGATGCAGGCCAGGTGCTCGGAGAAGGTGCGCTCACGGTGTGCGTCGTCCTCGGGGAGGTCGACGAAGTCGAGCACCACGAGGCCACCGGCGAGGCCGAGCGCGGTCTCGACCGAGTCGGTCAGCCGCCGCTTGGCGTTCTCCTTGACCGTCAGCCGGTCCACGATCACCTCGATCGTGTGCTTCTCCTGCTTCTTGAGCTTCGGCGGCTCGGTCAGCGGGTGGATGGTGCCGTCGACCCGGACCCGGGAGAAGCCCTGGGTCTGCAGCGAGCTGAACAGGTCGACGTACTCGCCCTTGCGCGCCCGGACGACGGGGGCCAGCACCTGGAACCGGGTGCCCTCCTCCATGGCGAGCACCTGGTCGACGATCTGCTGGGGCGTCTGCCGGGAGATCGGCTTGCCGCAGTTGGGGCAGTGCGGCTGACCGGCCCGGGCGTAGAGCAGCCGGAGGTAGTCGTAGACCTCGGTGATCGTGCCGACCGTGGACCGCGGGTTGCGGTTCGTGGACTTCTGGTCGATCGACACCGCCGGGGAGAGGCCCTCGATGAAGTCGACGTCGGGCTTGTCCATCTGGCCCAGGAACTGGCGGGCGTAGGCGGACAGCGACTCCACGTACCGGCGCTGGCCCTCGGCGAAGATCGTGTCGAAGGCCAGGCTCGACTTGCCCGAGCCGGAGAGCCCCGTGAACACGATCATCGCGTCGCGGGGCAGGTCGAGGTGGACGTCCTTGAGGTTGTGCTCTCGGGCGCCGCGGACGACGAGCCGGTCCATGTGATCCCTGTCGGTCGCAGTGGTTCGGTGCTGGTCCGGTCGCGGGGCGGCGGAGACCAGTGGTGCAGTGCGGAGCTCGAGGCCGGTGAGGTGCATCGCCTCAGTGGAACGGTGCCCCGACGGGCGGGCTTCCCGGCGCGGGTGTCGGCTGGGTCTCCCCCGCCCGCGCTGGGCGACGCTGCCCGGTCAGCCGGCGGGGCCGCCGACCCGTCCTGCCGGGTCGAAGACCGGCGCGTGCCGGCGCCAGGGCAGCCGTCCTTCGAGCTCCCCGGCCAGCCAGAGTAGCCGCGTCTCGGCCCCGGCCGGGCCGACGAACTGGACGGAGCTGGGCAGCCCGTCCCGGCCCGGGCCGGCCGGCAGGACGAGTGCGGGCAGACCCGCCACGTTCCAGGCCGACGTCCACGGCGCCCAGCGGGCGTTGGCCGTGATGTTCGCCAGGAAGCCCCGCTCGTGCCACGGCCGGGCGGGCAGCGGCGGACCGGAGACCACCGGGCTGAGCAGGACGTCGACGTCGGCGAAGAAGTCGGCCATCCGGGCCCGGAACGCCGCCGCCGTCCGCGGGCGGACCAGGCCGGCCCGGCGCACCCAGCGGCCCAGCCGGGCGTGGGTGCGGCTGCGCGGTTCCAGCGCCCCCCGGTCCAGCCCGAGCGCCTCGGCGTCGGCGTCGGCGCCGGCCAACCACCGGGTGACGGTGCCGAACGCCGCAGCCGGCGTGATCAGCGGCTCCTTCTCGACCACGACATGACCGGCGGCGCGCAGCTCGGCGACCACGACGTCCACCGCCGTGCGGCCGGCGGCGTCCAGCCGGACGCCGGGCACGGGCGAGCGGGTCGAGACCGCGATCCGCAGCGGCCCGACCGGAGCCGCCGGCGGGACGGGCTCGGTGCCGGCCAGCACGGCGAAGCCGACGGCCAGGTCGGCGACGGTGGTGGCGAGGACACCGTTCTCGGCCATCCCCGACCAGCTGTCGGCGCCGATCTGGGCCGGGACCACACCGGAGCCCGGCTTGAGCGTGACGAGTCCGCAGGCGGCGGCGGGCAGCCGGAGGGAGCCCATGCCGTCGTTCCCCTGGGCCAGCGGGACCACGCCGGCCGCCACGGCGGCGGCGCTGCCGCCGGAGGAGCCGGCGGCCGAGCGAGCGGTGTCCCAGGGGTTGCGGGTCACCGTGCCGGCACCGTCGGTGGCGCAGTACAGGCACAGCTCCGGCACCCGGGTGATGCCGACGACGACCGCGCCCGCCGCCCGCAGCCGGGCCACGACCGGGTGGTCGGCGGTCGCCGGGACCGGCCGGTGGGCCGACGACCCGTCGGTGACCACCTCACCGGCGACCGCGACGTTGTCCTTCACCGCGATCGGGACGCCCGCCAGCGGCAGCCGGGCCCGGTCGGGGTGCGCGTCGACCGCCGCGGCCTCGGTGAGGGCGGCCTCGGTGCGGACCACCCGGAAGGCCCCGAGCCGCGCCTCGACGGCGGCCAGGTGCCGGAGGTGGGCGCGGACCACGTCGACCGCGGACAGCTCCCCCGCGCGGACCCGCGCGGCGAGCTCGGTCGCCGGCAGACCGACGACCCCGTCGAGCACCACCCCGCCGGGCCCAGCCCCGGTGGGCGCGGCAGCGGGCCCGGAACCTGCACTAGCGTCCATGCCGACGAACCTAGACGGCGGCACCGACAGTCCCGGACGGGAGCAGCATGAGCGGGCAGACGTACACCGGTGACGTGCAGGTCGGCGGTCCCGCCGACGTCCGGGAGCTCCCCGGGCTGACCATCCGGAAGCTGGCCGTCAGCGAGATGGCGAACAACGTCTACCTGCTCACCAGCACGGCCACCGGGGAGTCCCTGCTGGTCGACGCCGCGGCCGAGCCGGCGGCACTGCTGGAGCTGATCGGGGACGCCGACGTCCGCACGGTGGTGACCACGCACGGGCACTGGGACCACCACCGCGCACTCCCGGAGGTGGTGCGGGCGACCGGCGCGGAGACCGTGGCACACCCGGCCGACGCGGCCGACCTGCCGGTGCCGGTCACCCGGCCGGTGCAGCACGGTGACACCGTCGCCGTCGGTGACCAGACCCTGGAGGTGGTGCACCTGCGCGGGCACACGCCGGGCAGCATCGCGCTGGTCTGGCGCGGTCCCGGGGGCGCCGGCACGCACGTCTTCACCGGCGACAGCCTGTTCCCCGGCGGCGTGGGCAACACCCGGTCCGACGCCGCCCGGTTCACCAACCTGGTCGACGACGTGGAGAGCCGGCTGTTCGGCGAACTGCCCGACGACACCTGGGTCTACCCGGGACACGGGAGCGACACCACGATCGGCGCCGAGCGGCCGAACCTGCCGGAGTGGCGCGCCCGCGGCTGGTGACCGGACGGCGGTCGGCGCCATCGCCTACCGTGCCGCACATGGCCGACGGTCCTCCTGTCTCGCTGGGCGCAGTGAACGTCGCCGCCCGCGATCCCCGGGCACTGGCCTCCTTCTGGGCCGGCCTGCTCGGCGGTGAGATCGCCGGCGAGCACGGCGACTTCGTGTTCGTCTCCGCCCGGGAGCCCGACGGCTTCGCGATGTCCTTCTGGCCGCACCCCGGCGATCGTCCGGACCAGCCGGCCCAGCACCTCGACCTCACCGTGCCGTGGGGGACGCGGACCGCCGCGGTCGACCGCGCGGTCGCGCTCGGCGCGGTCCACCGGTGGGACGTGCTCGACGAGGTCCCCTGGGTGCAGTGGTCGACCCTCGCCGACCCGGAGGGCAACCTGTTCTGCCTCGCGGAGCACCCGCCTGCCGGGTGACGCCCGACCTCGTCGGTACGCCGGCGCCGAGCGGCCGGACCTGCCGGGGTGGTGCGCCTGCGGCGGGTGACCGACGCAGCGCTGAGCCCCGGCCCTCGACGAGGTCCTAGTCCTCGAAGAGGTCCACGAGCTCGTCCGCCGTCCCGGCCACGTGCAGCGGCACCACCGAGATCGACCACTCGGGCCGACGCTCGTCGAGGTCGACCGCCAGGTCCCAGGCCGCCTTCGCGGTGAGCGGGCCGAAGCACGCGTCGTCCCCGTCCTCCCCCACGGCGATCTCGACCAGCCAGTTGTCGGAGAGATCGGCCGCGAGCTCGGCGAAGTCGGCGTCGCTGTCCTCGTCGGGCTCCGGGAGGTCGGCCTGGACCGGGTAGATGAGCGCCATGCGGACACGCTAGACCGGCTCGCTGCCCGGTCCCCCCTCCTCGGTCGTCTCCTCCGGATGTCGGTTGGTCGACGCCATACCGGGTAGTGCGCAACCCAAGCCGTGGACGAACGCGCCCGCGGCACGTCAGGAAGCGCCGTGTGCCTGCGGCCACCGCCCGAGCGAGGAGAGCTCCATGACCACGTCGACCAGCGACACTGCGACCGGCAAGCGCGACATCAAGTCCCACGAGACGACCAGCTTCGCCGACCTCGGCAAGGAGATGTGGGCCTACCTGACGGGCAAGGGCGCGGCGATCAACTACGAGTTCGTGGACATGACCGTCGAGGTCCCGCGGGAGACCGGCCCCGCCGCCCCCCGCGCCACCTGGAAGCTGAACGGGACGCTGCGCATCACCACCGCCGAGAACGCCAGCAAGGGATGAACCCGGAGGTGGCCCGCCTCGACGTGACGGGAGACCTGTCCCTCGAGGTCGACGGTTCGCCGGTGCGGGTCACCGCTGCCGGCGGTGACGTCCACGTGGTCGCCGACGACGTCCGCGGGTTCGTGCTCGGCCTGCGGGCAGCCGCCACCGCCCGCTCCGGGACCCGGCCGGGCCGCGCCGATCTCGCCGAGCTGGCCGGCGCACTGGCCGGGGCCGGGCTCACCGCCCGGCTCGACTCACCGTCCCAGCACATCGTGACCGTCGGTGCGGGCGTCGACTCGTCGCTCGGTGGGGCCCTGCTGGGCACCCGGCAGGCGCGCCCGGACGCCGTCGGGATCATCCGCGCCAGTGTCCGCGCCCGGGCTGTCGAGACCGCCCTGGTCGGGACGCTGCTCGGCCTCGGCTACGCGGTGGTCCGCCGCCGCAGGTGAGCGAGGGCGCGGACCAGCGCTCGTCAGTCGACCCGGGTCGCCTGCACGGTCAGCGGCTCGGCCGGGTCCGGCCCGGCCGAGCCGCCGTCGGAGCCTGCCGGCAGCGCGCCCGTCGCCGAGCTGTTCTGCGGGGTCGGCAGCCAGCGACCCCACCAGCGCAGCACGTGCTCGAGCCGTGCCTGGCGGTGCTTCGGCCGGCCGGACCGCGACAGCTCGTGCCCCTCCCCCGGGAACAACAGCAGCTCGGTGGGGACGCCGCGGCGCTTGAGCTCCACGTAGAGCCGGGTGCCCTGTTCCAGCGGGCAGCGCCAGTCCTCCTCCGAGTGGATCACCATCGTCGGCGTGGTGATCCGGTGCGCCGAGGCCATGGGCGACTGTGCGGCGACGCGCTCGGGATCGGTGCCCACGTACTCGTCGGGGAAGAAGAACCCGATGTCGGAGGAGCCGACGAAGCTCACCGGGTCGTTGAACCCCCGCTCGCTGATGCCGGCGACGAACCGGTCGGTGCGGCCGAGCAGCAGCGTGGTCATGAACCCGCCGTACGAACCGCCCATCAGCCCGACGCGGGTGGCGTCCAGCCCCGGGTCGGCCAGCGCCGCGTCCAGGAAGGCGAGCACGTCGTCGGCGTCCAGCTCGCCCATGTGCTCCTTGATCACCCGCCCGTGCGCCTGGCCGTAGCCCGACGACCCGCGGGGGTTGCACATCAGCACGGCGTAGCCGGCCTCGACGTAGGCCTGGGTCTCGTCGAAGAGCGTCCAGCCGTACTGGCTGAACGGCCCGCCGTGCACGGTCAGCAGCACCGGGTGCGGCCCGGGACCCGGCGGCGTGGTGACCCAGCCGTGCACCGGGTAGCCGTCCGGCGCGGTGGCCGTCGTCTCGCGCATCCGGCGCAGCCGGCCGGTGGCCTGCAGCGGCGCACCGAGACCGGTGATCAGCCGGCGCCGTCCGGGGGTGAGCGCGATGAGCTCGCCCGCCGAGCGGTCGTGCGCGACGGTGGCGACGACGACGCCGCCCCCGGCACCGATCCCGCGGACGGTGTACTGCCCCTCGACCAGCGCCTCCGGCTCGCCACCGTCCAGCGGGACCCGCAGCAGCTCGACCGCCCCGCGCCGCTGGATCCCGATGAGGGCGGCACCCCCGGCCACCACGGTGGCCGGCGTCTCGTCGCCCCGGTCGTGCTCCTCCGGGTCGAGCAGCGGCACCACCGGCCCGCCGGCGGCATCGACCTTCGCCAGCGTGGTGTTGCGGCCGACGAAGTCCCGGCCCAGCGGGCCCAGGTCGGGGATCGCGGAGAGGTAGATCGTGCTGCCGGCCGGGTCGTCCGGGTCGTAGGCCGGGTGGGCGCAGGCGGACCGGGAGTCGGTGACCCGGCGCAGCCCACCGCCGTCGGGCCGGACGACGTACACGTCCGTGACCCGGTCGGTGTCCGCACCCTCGTGCCGCCCGGACACGAAGGCGAGCTCCGCGCCGTCCGGACGCCAGGCCACGTCGGTGTCGTCCACGTCTCCACCGGTGACCTGGAACGGCGTGGGCTGCTCGTCGGCGGTCTCGGCGGTGTCGGCCGGCAGGTCGACGACGAAGACGTGACTGCGGCGGTCGTTGGTGAACCCGACGCCGTCGGCCCGGTACGTCAGCGTGGTGATCAGCCGCGGGGGCTCCGCGCCCGGCGACACGTCCTCGTCGGTGCCGTACCGCCCCTGCTCGGGCACCCGCGCGGTGTAGGCCAGCCGGCAGGAGTCCGGCGACCACACCGGGGTGCCGGCGCCCAGGTGGTGGTCGGTCAGCCGCCGGGCCGTGCCACCGCCCACGGGCAGCACGTGCAGCTGCGGCCGCCCCTTCGGCTCGGCCGACAGGTAGGCCAGCCAGTGGCCGTCCGGGGAGAACACGGGCGCCGAGTCGTGGTGGCCGTGGGTGAGCGGTCGGGCCGGCGCCGAACCGTCGGTCGGGACGGTCCACAGCTGGCTGCGGTACTCGTCGGCCTCCAGGTCCAGCCGGCTGACGGCGACGACGGCGGTCGCCCCGTCCGGGGACACCGTCGGCACACCGGGCACGCGCAGCAGGGAGAGGTCGGTCGGCCGCATGCCGGGCACGCTAGCCCAGCGCACGGCGGCGCAGATGATGAGCCCTGCTAAGGGGTGAGTGCTCCCGGGTCGCGCCGTTCGGCCCGGATGCTGCGGACCAGGCCCAGCGCACCGAACATCGGCAGCACGGCGAGCAGCAGCAGACTGCGGTCCAGCCCGAGCACCTCGCCCGCACCGCCGACCACCGCCGAGCCCACCCCGCCGCCGACCAGGAAGACCAGGGTGGCGATGCCGAGCGCGACGCCACGCACCTCGTCGGGAACAGCGCCGCCGACCGCGGCCATCAGCGCCGGCTGGCCGAGCCCGAAGGCGACCGTCACCAGGACGACGGCCGTCACCAGGCCGGGGGCGGAACCAGCCGTGGCGCCGAGAGCAGCGACCAGCAGCGCGACGGTCGCGATGACCCCGGAGATGGCCAGCGACCGGGCGGGGCCGAGCCGGGCCAGCAGCGGGCCGGCCAGCCGCGGGGCGAGGAAGCCGGTGACCGCGCTGGGCACCAGCGCCAGGCCGATGTGCAGCGGCGTCCACCCCTCGCCCGCCAGCACGGCGGGGACGGCGATGAGCAGCGCGAACCAGGCGGCCGGGACGGCGGAGGCGGCGAGCGCGCTGCGGACCACCACCGGCTCCCGGAGGACGGCCGTGGGCAGGAAGCCCTCCGGCCGGCGGCGCACCTGCGCGGCGACCGCCGGGATGCCCAGCCCCAGCAGTGCGGCACCGACAGCCGCGATCACCACCCCGGAGGCAGGGGACTGCACGAGCAGGACCAGGCCGGCGGCGGTGCCGGCGACCAGGACCGCGCCCAGCACGTCCAGCCGGGCACCGGTGCCCACGGAGGGGACCGAGCGCCACAGCACCGGCACCACCAGCAGCCCGAGCGCCGGCAGCACCACGACCGCCCGCCAGCCGGCGACGTCGGCGACCAGCCCACCGACCAACGGCCCCAGGGCGCTGACCGCTGCCGCGGTGCCGGCGACCTTGCCCAGCGCGGCGGTGCGCACGGCTCCCTCGTACCGCGCGCTGACGATCGCCATGCCGAGCACCGGGACGGCAGCCGCACCCAGGCCCTGGAGGATGCGGGCCCCCAGCAACACCGGGTAGCTGGGGGCCAGGCCGCCGAGCACCGCACCGGCGGTCATCAGGGCCACGCCGACGACCAGCGGCAGCCGGATGCCGGCCAGGTCGGCGACCCGGCCGTACACGGCGGTCGCCACGGCCAGCATCAGCGCGTAGAGGCTGATCACCCAGGAGACGCCGCCGGTGGTCAGGTCGAGGTCGGCGGCGATGGCCGGCAGCGTGACCGCGACCGCAGCACTGCCCATGCCGGCGAGGCCGAAGAGGATCCCGACCAGGCCGGCGATGCGACCGGCGTCCGTCGGGGGGCTCATGACCGGCAGCCAACCACGCGCTGGCCCGCCCCTCCCCGATCGCACGGCGTGCAGCCCACGGACGGATCGCCAGTGCGAGTGGGGTGACACGGCGGGTGTCCTCCGGTGGTCAGGTGTTCGACGGCACGGGCAGCCCCGCGGCCACCGCCGACGTCCTCGTGGCGGACGGCCGCGTCCTCGGCCGACCGAATCGCCGTCCGGCTCAGCTCCTGCGGATCTGGTCCTCGCCGGTGGCGGCCTGCGCGCGCCGCTCGTCCTCGGTGAGCGCGTCGGCCCGACCGGGCTCGCCGATGTCGGTGGCGGCCGGGTCGATCGCCGCGCCCTCGGCGTCGGGCACCTCGCCGCGGGTCTTGATCAGGCTGGCCACGGTGGCGACGAGCAGGACCACCAGGATCACCGTGAGGGACAGCCAGGTCGGGATCGCCGGGATGCTCTCCAGCGGCTCGCGCTCACCGGCGAAGGGGTACTGGTTCTCGTGCAGCGCCTCGAGGATCAGCTTGACGCCGATGAAGGCGAGGATCACGGCCAGCCCCAGCGACAGGTAGACCAGTCGCTTGAGCAGCCCGCCGAGCAGGAAGTACAGCTGACGCAGTCCCATCAGCGCGAAGATGTTCGCGGTGAAGACGATGAACGGCTCGCGGGTCAGGCCGAAGATGGCCGGGATGCTGTCCAGCGCGAAGAGCAGGTCGGTCGTGCCCAGCGCGAGGAACACCACGATCATCGGCGTCCACAGCTTCTTGCCGTTCTCGACGACCCGGATCTTGCTGTCGTGGAAGTCCTGGGTCATCGGGAGGACCTTGCGCATCCGGCGGATGAGCCCGTTCTCCTCGTAGTCCTCGTCCTCCTCGCGGTGCCGGACCAGGTTGATCGCGGTGTAGACGAGGAAGGCGCCGAAGAGGAAGAAGACCCAGATGAACCGCTCGATGACGGCGGCGCCGGCCAGGATGAAGAGGCCACGGAGCACCAGCGCGATGATGATCCCGACCATCAGGACCTCTTGCTGGAGCTTCCGGGGCACCCGGAAGCGGGCCATGATGATCACGAAGACGAAGAGGTTGTCGACCGAGAGCGAGTACTCGGTCAGCCAGCCGGCGTAGAACTCCGTGGCGAACTGGCCGTTGGTCACGGCCAGGACGATCCCGCCGAAGGCCAGCGCCAGACCCACGTAGAAGACCACCCACAGGGTCGCCTCCTTCACGGAGGGCTCGTGCGGACGACGGACGACGAGGGCGAGGTCGGCGAGCAGCAGGACGGTCAGCCCCACGAACGTCGAGATCTCGAACCAGACGGGGAGCTCCACGGGCGGGACTGTACAAGTTGGTTGCAGCCAGCACCCGGCCAGACAGGGCGCGCCGGGTGGGCGTCTGGCGGATGGTGCGCGGTTGCCCGCCGGAGGGCCCCGGGGACGACGGTCGTCGTCCCCGGGGCCGCGCCTGTGGTCAGTCGGTACGCGACTCCGGTCGGCTGACCGGCACCCCACGCGGGTCAGCCGGCGTGTCGGTCGTGTCGGCGTCCGGATCGCCCGGCGCCCCGATGTGCCGTCCGGTGCTGTCGGCGGCGGGCTCACCGGCGTCGCGCTGCTCGCGCCGCGCCGCGTCCTTCTTGTTCTTCCGCAGGCTGGCCCAGGTGGTCACCAAGAGGGTGACCAGGATGACCAGCAGCGACAGCCAGGTCGGGATCTCCGGGATCAGCGTCACGTGCTCACCGCCGTTGAGGAACGGCAGCGTGTTCTCGTGCAGGGCGTGGATCAGCAGCTTGATGCCGATGAACCCGAGGATGATCGAGAGGCCGTAGGCCAGGTACACGAGCTTGTCGAGCAGGCCGTCGATGAGGAAGAAGAGCTGGCGCAGGCCCAGCAGGGCGAACGCGTTCGCGGTGAAGACCAGGTAGGTCTCCTGGGTGAGACCGAAGATCGCCGGGATCGAGTCGACCGCGAAGAGGATGTCGGCGCTGCCGATGGCGATCAGCGCGATCATCAGGGGGGTGATGAACCGCTTGCCGTTGATCTTGGTGATCAGGCGGTCGGAGTGGTACTCCTCCGTCGTCGGGAGCACCTTGCGGGTCAGCCGCAGGACCGCGTTCTCCTCGAACTCCTCGTCGTCGTCGTGCCCACCGCTGCGGGCCTGGGCGATCGCGGTCCAGATGAGGAACCCGCCGAAGATGTAGAAGACCCAGCTGAAGTTCTCGATGGCCGCAGCCCCGAGGAAGATGAAGATCGTCCGCAGCACCAGCGCGAAGGCGATGCCGAACAGCAGGACCTTCTGCTGCAGCTCACGCGGCACGGCGAAGCTCGCCATGATCAGCACGAAGACGAACAGGTTGTCGACCGAGAGGCTCTTCTCGGTGACCCAGCCGGCGAAGTACTCACCGCCATAGGTGCCGCCCCAGACGACGAGCACCACCAGACCGAACAGCAGGGCGATCGCGACGTAGACCGCCGACCACGTCGCGGATTCCTTCAGGGTCGGCGCGTGCGGCGTGCGCACGTGGCCGTAGAAGTCGAAGACGAGCATCCCGACGATCGCCGCGACGGTGATCGCCCAGACCCACAGGGGGACGTCCATGCACATTCCTCCGGTGCTGGCAGGTGTCAGTACCGGAGGTCTCTCCCACCGACCCGAGTCACGGGTCGGCCAGCAGCGCCGGGGGTCATCGGACCCCGTGTTGACGACGGTGCCGTGCCGGGATACTCCCCTCCGCGTCGGGTCCGGTCACGGGGCAGCCGACAGCCACCCCGGTGAGGACCCGCAGAGCGAAACGCCCAGGGGCGCCGGGGAGTTCCCGCTGTGCGGAGTTTCTTCCCCGATCCCGATCCCGGCGGCGCGGGGCCGGCTGGTCCGGCCTCAGGCGTGTGCGGCGTCGAACTGCCGCAGCTCCTTCTTCAGCTCAGTGAGCTCGTCGCGCAGCCGGGCCGCCACCTCGAACTGCAGCTCACGGGCCGCGGCCAGCATCTGCTCGTTCATCGAGGTGATCATGTCGGCGAGCTCGTTGCGCGGCAGCCCCTGGACGTCGATCGACCCGGCCTTCGCCTTGCTCCGCGACGACAGTCCCGGCACCGGCGACTTGCCCCGCGACTGCTGCCGCCCCGAACCGCCCAGCAGCTCGGTCGACGTCATGTCCTCGGCGTCCTCGGCGGCCTTGTAGATGCCGTCGAGGATGTCGACGATCTTCTTGCGCAGCGGCTGCGGGTCGACGCCGTGCTCGGTGTTGTAGGCGATCTGCTTCTCGCGCCGCCGGCTGGTCTCGTCGATCGCCTGCGCCATCGACGGGGTGATCTTGTCGGCGTACATGTGCACCTGGCCGGAGACGTTGCGCGCGGCCCGGCCGATGGTCTGGATCAGCGAGGTGCCCGAGCGGAGGAAGCCCTCCTTGTCCGCGTCGAGGATCGCCACCAGCGACACCTCGGGCAGGTCGAGGCCCTCGCGCAGCAGGTTGATGCCGACCAGCACGTCGTACTCGCCCTGCCGCAGCTCCCGCAGCAGCTCGACCCGGCGCAGCGTGTCGACCTCCGAGTGCAGGTAGCGGACCTTGATGCCGAGCTCGAGCAGGTAGTCGGTGAGGTCCTCGGACATCTTCTTGGTCAGCGTGGTGACCAGGATCCGCTCGTCCTTCTCCGTGCGCAGCCGGATCTCGTGGACCAGGTCGTCGATCTGCCCCTTGGTCGGCTTGACGACGACCTCCGGGTCGACCAGCCCGGTCGGGCGGATCACCTGCTCCACCACGTCACCCTGGACCCGGCCGAGCTCGTAGTGGCCCGGGGTCGCCGAGAGGTAGACGGTCTGCTTGATGCGGTCGGTGAACTCCTCCCAGCGCAGCGGGCGGTTGTCCATCGCCGAGGGCAGCCGGAAGCCGTGCTCGACCAGCGTGCGCTTGCGGCTCATGTCGCCCTCGTACATGCCACCGATCTGCGGCACCGTCACGTGCGACTCGTCGATGACGAGCAGGAAGTCGTCGGGGAAGTAGTCGATCAGGCACGCGCCGGCGCTGCCGGGCGCCCGGCCGTCGATGTGCCGGGAGTAGTTCTCGATGCCCGAGCAGAACCCGACCTGTCGCATCATCTCGATGTCGTAGGTGGTGCGCATGCGCAGCCGCTGGGCCTCCAGCAGCTTGCCCTGCTTGTCCAGCTCGGCCAGCCGTTGCTCGAGCTCGGCCTCGATGCCACCGATGGCCCGCTCCATGCGCTCGGGACCGGCGACGTAGTGGGTGGCGGGGAAGACGAAGAGCTCGTCGACCTCGCGGATGACCTCGCCGGTCAACGGGTGCAGGTAGTACAGCCGCTCGACCTCGTCGCCGAACATCTCGATCCGGCAGGCGAGCTCCTCGTAGACCGGGAACACCTCGATGGTGTCGCCCCGGACCCGGAACGTGCCGCGGGTGAAGGCGAGGTCGTTGCGGGTGTACTGCTCGGTGACCAGGGTGCGCAGCAGCTCGTCGCGGTCGCGCTCCTCCCCCACCTTGATCTTCAGCGCCCGTTCGACGTACTCCTCGGGCGTGCCCAGGCCGTAGATGCAGGAGACCGTGGAGACGACCACCACGTCGCGCCGGGTGAGCAGGCTGTTCGTGGCGGAGTGCCGCAGCCGCTCGACCTCGTCGTTGACCGAGGAGTCCTTCTCGATGTAGGTGTCGGTCTGCGGGACGTAGGCCTCGGGCTGGTAGTAGTCGTAGTAGGAGACGAAGTACTCGACGGCGGCGTCGGGCATCAGCTCCTTGAACTCGTTGGCCAGCTGCGCGGCCAGCGTCTTGTTCGGCGCCATCACCAGGGTCGGGCGCTGCACCTGCTCGATCAGCCAGGCGGTGGTGGCCGACTTGCCGGTGCCGGTGGCGCCGAGCAGGACGGTGTCCTGCTCGCCGGCGTTCACCCGCTCGGCGAGGGCCTTGATCGCCGTGGGCTGGTCGCCGGAGGGCTGGAACTCGCTGACGACACGGAACCGCCCCTGGGTGGGCCGGATGTCGGTGGATGCACGCACGCCGACGACGGTACGACGGGCCTGTGACAGAACGGGCCCGAGCGCCGTCCCGGGCGTGACCGGCGTCCGGCTGGGCCGCATGGGCCGCGTGGGACGGGAGATCGGGTCACCGCCGCCGTGGGGCCTTGTCGACGCGCCGGTGGACCCCTACCGTCAGCGCCCGCAGGAGCGAGCAGCACCGGTCGCCGCCAGTGCCACCCGGGTCACCGGGCGAGGTCGGCGGCGCCGGGTTGCTGCGCCCGGCCGGGCCCGGCGCAGACCCTGCCGCACCCGTGCGCCGGGCCCCTCGGGTCGGCCCGGCGGGTCGGTACGGCGCGGGTGGGTGGACCCGCCTTGGCAGACTCAGTCCGAGGACCGCTCGCGATCGGCCTCCGAACGCCGACCGTGTCCTGCGCGTCACAGGTGTGCGGAGGCCGTCACGCGGGCATCCGACGACGAACCCACCGGTTCAGCCGTGACGACCCGCGCCCCCGCCCCGAGCCCAGGGGCGACCAGCTCAGGAGGACGAACTCTCATGACCACCCAGGTGTGGCCCGGTTCCGCATATCCCCTCGGGGCGACCTACGACGGCACCGGCACCAACTTCGCGATCTTCAGCGAGGTGGCCGAGAAGATCGAGCTGTGCCTGTTCGACGATGCAGGCAACGAGGAGCGCATCCGGCTCCCCGAGATGGACGCCTACGTCTGGCACGCCTTCCTCCCCGGCGTCCAGCCCGGCCAGCGCTACGGCTTCCGCGTGTACGGCCCGCACGACCCCGAGCAGGGGCACCGCTGCAACCCGAACAAGCTGCTGCTCGACCCGTACGCCAAGGCCATCGACGGCCAGGTCGACTGGGACGAGGCGGTGTTCGGCTACCACTTCGCGACCGGCGCCAAGAACGACGACGACTCGGCGGCGCACATGCCGAAGTCCGTCGTGATCAACCCCTACTTCGACTGGGGCGTGGACCGTCCGCCGAAGACGCCGTACAACAAGACGGTCATCTACGAGGCGCACGTCAAGGGCCTGACGATGACCCATCCGCGGATCCCCGAGGACCTGCGCGGCACCTATGCCGGCGTCGCCCACCCGGCGATCATCGAGCACCTGCTGGAGCTCGGGATCACCGCGATCGAGCTGATGCCGGTGCACCAGTTCGTGCAGGACGACACCCTGCTGCAGAAGGACCTGCGCAACTACTGGGGCTACAACACGATCGGCTTCTTCGCCCCGCACAACGAGTACGCGCAGCAGACCGACGGCCAGCAGGTGCAGGAGTTCAAGGGCATGGTCCGGGCCCTGCACGAGGCGGGCATCGAGGTGATCCTGGACGTCGTCTACAACCACACCGCCGAGGGCAACCACATGGGCCCGACGCTGTCCTTCCGGGGCATCGACAACTCGGCGTACTACCGGCTGGTCGAGGACGACAAGCAGTACTACATGGACACCACGGGCACCGGGAACTCGCTCAACGTCCGGACGCCGCAGTCGCTGCAGCTGATCATGGACTCGCTCCGCTACTGGGTCACCGAGATGCACGTCGACGGGTTCCGCTTCGACCTGGCGTCGTCCCTGGCCCGGCAGTTCCACGAGGTCGACCGACTGTCGGCGTTCTTCGACCTCTGCCACCAGGACCCGATCGTCAGCCAGGTGAAGCTGATCGCCGAGCCGTGGGACATCGGCGACGGCGGCTACCAGGTCGGCAACTTCCCGGCGCTGTGGACGGAGTGGAACGGGAAGTACCGCGACACCGTCCGCGACTTCTGGCGGGGCGAGAACGCCACCATCGGCGAGTTCGCCAGCCGGATCACCGGCTCGGCCGACCTCTACCAGCACTCCGGCCGGCGTCCGGTGGCCAGCATCAACTTCGTCACCGCGCACGACGGGTTCACGCTGAACGACCTGGTCTCCTACAACGAGAAGCACAACGAGGCCAACGGCGAGGACAACAACGACGGCGAGAGCCACAACCGCAGCTGGAACTCCGGTGTCGAGGGCGAGACCAAGGACCCCGCGATCCTGGCGCTGCGGGCGCAGCAGCGGCGCAACTTCATCACCACGCTGATGCTCTCCCAGGGCGTCCCGATGCTGCTGCACGGCGACGAGCTCGGCCGCACGCAGGGCGGCAACAACAACGGCTACTGCCAGGACTCCGAGATCACCTGGATCGACTGGGACGACGTCGACGAGGGCCTGCTGGAGTTCACCAAGCTGGTCACCAAGCTGCGCACCGACCACCCGACGTTCCGCCGTCGGCGGTTCTTCCACGGCCGCCCGGTGCGCCGCGCGGAGGGCGACCCGGTCCAGGACGTCGCCTGGTTCACCCACGCCGGTGAGCTGATGAGCGAGGAGGACTGGGACGCCCACTACGCCAAGTCCATCGGCGTGTACCTCAACGGCCACGGGATCCGGTCCACCGACGAGCGGGGCGAGCCCGTCGTCGACGACTGCTTCTACCTGGTGTTCAACGCCTGGCACGAGGACATCGAGTTCACCCTGCCCAGCAGCGAGTACGCCGAGGGCTGGACGGTCGTGGTGGACACCGCGGAGATGAGCGAGGTCGAGCCACTGGTGGTGAAGGCCGGTGACACGTTGACCGTCGCGGCGCGCGCCACCGTCGTCCTGCAGGCCGCCCCGTGACCCAGCCGGCCGCGAGTCACCCGGCCGAGAGCCGACGCCGGGAGGTGCCGGCCAGCACCTACCGGCTGCAGGTCACCGCCGACTTCACCCTCGACGACGCGGCGGCCGTGGCCGGCTACCTGGCCGACCTGGGCGTGACCCACGCGTACTCCTCCCCGCTGCTGCGCTCGGCAGCGGGGAGCACGCACGGCTACGACACGGTCGACCACGCGCACATCGACGAGCCGCGCGGTGGGCGGGCGGGGCTCGACCGGTTCGTGACCGCGCTGCACGAGCACGGGCTCGGCCTGGTGCTGGACCTGGTGCCCAACCACATGGGGGTCAGCGACCCGGCCGAGTCCCGCTGGTGGTGGGACCTGCTCCAGCACGGGAAGGAGTCGGCCCACGCCGACGCCTTCGACGTCGACTGGGACTTCGGCGGGGGCAGGATCCGGATCCCGGTGCTGGGCAGCGCAGGCGACGTCGCGGAGCTGCGGGTCGTGGAGAGCGCCGACGGTCCCGAGCTGCGCTACTACGACAACCGCTTCCCGGTCGCCCCGGGCACCGCTGGAGGCACGCCCCAGGAGGTGCACGACCGGCAGCACTACGAGCTGGTCGACTGGCGTCGCGCGGACGACCAGCTGAACTACCGGCGGTTCTTCGCGATCAACACCCTCGCGGGGCTCCGGGTCGAGGACCGGGACGTCTTCCGGGCCACGCACGCGCTCGTCGTCCAGCTGGTCGAGAACGGCTCCGTCGACGCGCTCCGGATCGACCACCCCGACGGGCTGGCCGACCCGAAGGGCTACCTGGACCTGCTCGCCGAGGCGACCGGCGACCGGTGGACCGTGGTGGAGAAGATCCTCGAGCCCGGGGAAGAGCTGCCGGAGAACTGGAAGACGGCCGGGACGACGGGGTACGACGCGCTGGCCGAGGTCGACGACGTGCTGGTCGACCCCGCCGGTGAGGCGGCGGTCACCGCGCTGGACACCGAGCTGGCCGGCGGCCCGGTCGACTACGCCCGGCTGGTGCACGACTGCAAGCGCGAGGTCACCGACGGGATGCTCGGGTCGGAGGTGGCCCGGCTGCACCGGATCGTCGGTGAGCTCGGGGGGGCGGGCACCGATGCAGTGGACGCCGAGCAGGTCACCGAGGGGCTGGCCGAGCTGCTGGCCGGCTTCCCGGTCTACCGCAGCTACCTGCCCGACGGCCGCGAGCACCTGGACGCCACGGTGGCCGCGGTGAAGCTCCGCCGGCCCGACCTCACCGCCGCCGTCGACGCCCTGCACCCGCTGCTGGGCTCGGCCGGCACCGAGCTGGCCACCCGGTTCGAGCAGACCTCGGGCCCGGTGATGGCCAAGGGGGTCGAGGACAGCGCCTACTACCGGTGGTCGCGCTTCGTCGCGCTCAACGAGGTGGGCGGTGACCCGGCCCGGTTCGGGTCGACGGTCGCGGAGTTCCACGCCGCCCAGCAGCGGCGCCAGGAGGTCAAGCCGGCCTCGATGACGACGCTGTCCACCCACGACACCAAGCGCAGCGAGGACGTCCGGGCCCGGCTGGCCGTGCTCGCCGAGGTGCCGTCCGAGTGGGCCGGCCTGGTCCGCGGCTGGCTGGGCCGGCACCCCCTGGCCGACCGCCCGCTGGCGCACCTGGTGTGGCAGAACCTGGTCGGCGCGTGGCCGCTGTCGCGGGAGCGGGCGCACGCCTACGTGGAGAAGGCAGCCCGGGAGGCGGGCACCTCGACCACCTGGACCAACCCGGTGCAGGAGTTCGAGGACCAGCTGCACGCCCTGGTGGACGCCGCGTTCGACGACGCCACCACGCACGCGGAGATCGAGCGGTTCGTGGCGCGGATCGCGCCCTTCGGCTGGTCGAACTCGCTGTCGCAGAAGCTGCTGCAGCTGACCGTCCCCGGGGTCCCGGACGTGTACCAGGGCAGCGAGCTGTGGGACTTCTCGCTGGTCGACCCGGACAACCGGCGTCCGGTCGACTACGGGCTGCGCCGGGAGCTGCTGTCCCGGCTGGACGGTGGCTGGGTGCCGCCGGTCGACGAGACCGGTGCGGCCAAGCTGCTGGTGGTCTCCCGGACGCTGCGGCACCGCCGGGACGTCCCGGAGGCGTGGTCGGGGTACACCCCGGTGCCGGCCCGCGGTCCGGCGGCCGACTCCGTCGTCGCCTTCGACCGCGGCGGCGTGGTCACCGTGGCGACCCGGCGGCCGGTGCACCTGGCCGAGACCGGCTGGGGCGACACCTCCGTCGGCTCGCGGACCGGCGCCTGGCGGGACCTGCTCACCGGCAGCCGGCTGGTCTCCGACTCCGGGGGCATCCGGCTGAGCGAGCTCTGCGCCCAGCTGCCGGTCGCCCTGCTCGTCCGGGACTGACCAGCCCCGGTCCTCGCCTCCGGTCTCCTGGTGGCGGGGACCGGGCGCTGCCCGGCTGCAGACGTGCGCACCGGCGACGGTTGACGGCCGGGCGCCCGGGCATGATCGACCTGCCCGTCCCCCGCACCGCCCTGGAGGCCCCCGCATGTCCGAGCCCGTCGAGTTCACCGTCTGGGCTCCGCTGCCCGCGCGGGTCCGCCTGCAGGTGGACGGCGAGGTGCACGAAATGCAGCGGGACGCCGCCGGCTGGTGGCACGCCACGGTCCCCGCCTCCCCCGAGGCCGACTACGGCTACCTGCTCGACGACAACCCGACGCCGCGCCCCGACCCACGGTCCCGCCGCCAGCCCGACGGCGTGCACGGTCTCTCCCGCCGCTTCGACCCGTCCGCGCACCGCTGGGGCGACGGCGCCTGGACCGGGCGCCCGCTCGCCGGTGGCGTCGTCTACGAGCTGCACATCGGCACCTTCAGCCGCGAGGGCACCTTCGACGCGGCGATCCGGAACCTCGACCACCTGGTCGACCTGGGCGTCGACTTCGTCGAGCTGCTGCCGGTCAACGGCTTCAACGGCACGCACAACTGGGGCTACGACGGCGTCGCCTGGTACGCGGTCCAGGAGACCTACGGCGGGCCCGCGGGCTACCAGCGCTTCGTCGACGCGTGCCACCAGCGGGGCCTCGGCGTCATCCAGGACGTCGTCTACAACCACCTGGGCCCGTCGGGCAACTACCTCCCTGAGTTCTTCCCGGTCTTCGCCGAGGGGGCGAACACCTGGGGCAACTCGATCAACCTCTCCGGCCCGGACTCCGACGAGGTGCGGCGCCACGTGCTGGACAACGCCCTGATGTGGTTGCGCGACATGCACGCGGACGGCCTGCGGCTGGACGCCGTCCACGCGCTGGTCGACGAGCGGGCCACGCACGTGCTCGAGGAGATGGCCGCCGAGGTCGCCCGGCTCTCGGTCGCCGAGGGCCGCCCCCTCACCCTGATCGCGGAGAGCGACCTCAACGACCCGCGGATGGTCACGCCCCGGGTGGCCGGCGGCACCGGCCTGGACGCGCAGTGGAGCGACGACTTCCACCACGCCCTGCACGCCCAGCTGACCGGGGAGGGGCAGGGCTACTACGCCGACTTCGAGGCGGCCGGGCTCGGCGGGCTGGCGAAGGTGCTCACCGGCGCGTTCTTCCACGCCGGCGACTGGTCCAGCTTCCGCCGGCGGCACCACGGCCGCCCGGTGGACACCGCGGCCCTGCCGGGGTGGAAGTTCCTCGCCTACCTGCAGGACCACGACCAGATCGGCAACCGGGCGGTCGGCGACCGGATCTCCGCCTCGCTCTCCCCCGGGCTGCTCGGCGTCGGCGCCACCCTGGTGCTGACCAGTCCGTTCACCCCGATGCTCTTCATGGGCGAGGAGTGGGGCGCCGCCACCCCGTGGCAGTTCTTCACCAGCCACCCGGAGCCGGAACTGGGCCGGGCCACCGCCGAGGGCCGGATCGGCGAGTTCGCCGAGCACGGCTGGGACGCCGCCGTGGTCCCCGACCCGCAGGACCCGGCGACCTTCACCCGCTCGAAGCTGGACTGGTCGGAGCTGGACCAGGAGCCGCACGCGCACGTGCTCGCCGTGCACAAGGCGCTGCTCGCGCTGCGCCGCCGGCACCCGGAGCTGGTCGACCCCGACCTGTCCGCGGTGCAGGTGCACTGGGACGACGCGGACCGGTGGCTGGTCGTGCACCGCGGGTCGTTGCGGGTGGTCGCCAACCTGTCCGACCAGCCGCGGGAGATCGACCTGGACACCGCAGCCACCCAGGTGCTGTTCGCCAGCGGCGAGCTGCCCGAGCTGGACGGGGCGCAGGTGACGGTGCCGGCGGAGAGCGCCGCCGTCCTGGCCACCCACTGAGCGTGACGCCGCTCCCGCACGACCCTGCCGAGCTGGCCGACGCCTACCGGGTGCCGGCCGGCCGGCACCTGCGGGTCAACTTCGTGGCCTCGCTCGACGGCGCGATCAGCGTCGACGGCCGCAGTGGCGGCCTGGGCTCGGACGGCGACCTGCGGGTGTTCCGCACGCTGCGCGCGCTCGCCGACGCCGTCCTGGTCGGCGCCGGGACGGCGGCAGCCGAGGGCTACCGGCCGGTGCTCCCCGACTCCGCCGTCGGCCGGCTGCGCACGCAGCTCGGCCGCCCGGGCGTCTGCCCGGTGGTGGTCGTGTCCCGGCGGGCGTCCCTGCGACCGGACGACCAGCTGGTCACCGCCGCGGTCACGCCGACCCTGCTGGTCACCTGCGCCGCGGCCGACGCCGAGCAGCGAGCGGCGCTCACCCAGGCCGGCGTCGAGGTGCTGGTCTGCGGCGACGACGAGGTGGACCTGCCGACCGCCCTGGACACCCTCGCGGGACGCGGTCACGAGCAGGTGCTGTGCGAGGGCGGTCCGGCGCTGTTCACCGCCGCCCTGGCCGCCGGGGTGGTCGACGAGCTGGACCTGTCGATCGCCCCGCTGCTGGTCGGCGGCGGCCCCGGCCTGCTGCCGCACGCCCTGCCCTCCCCCGTGCCGGCCCAGCTGCGGCAGGTGCTGGACGAGGACGGCGTCCTCTTCACCCGGTACGCCCTGCGCTGAGGTCGGGCACGCGGGTCGACCCGAAGGGCTGCCCGGCGTCGTCGGCGACTGCTTGACTGGCCGGCATGGACCTGCCCGTGAGCCCTCCGGTCAAGCCGATGCTCGCCAAGCCGGCGGCGACGCTGCCCACCGGTGACGGCTGGTTCTACGAGCCGAAGTGGGACGGGTTCCGCTGCATCGTCTTCCGGGACGGCGACGAGGTCGAGCTGGGCAGCCGCAACGAGCGCCCGCTGACCCGCTACTTCCCCGACGTCGTCGAGGCGGTGAAGACCCAGCTGCCCGAGCGCTGCGTGGTCGACGGGGAGATCGTCGTCCCGCGCGGGGACCGGCTGGACTTCGAGTCGCTGCTGCAGCGGATCCACCCCGCCGCCTCCCGGGTGACCCGGCTGGCCACCGAGACCCCGGCGTCCTTCGTCGCGTTCGACCT
Source organism: Modestobacter sp. VKM Ac-2985 (assembly GCF_026967925.1). Taxonomy (GTDB): domain Bacteria; phylum Actinomycetota; class Actinomycetes; order Mycobacteriales; family Geodermatophilaceae; genus Modestobacter. The sequence goes on from NZ_JAPVBI010000003.1 coordinate 824,755, forward strand.
CCTCGCACTGGGCGAGGAGTCGCTGCTGGCCACGCCCTTCGCCGAACGGCAGGCCCGGCTGCGCGAGGCGCTGGCCGGTGCGCAGGCGCCGGTGTACGTCACCACGGTCACCTCCGACGCCGAGGTGGGGCAGCGCTGGTTCGCCGAGTTCGAGGGTGCCGGCCTGGACGGCGTCATCGCCAAGCGGGGTGACCAGCCCTACTCCCCCGACCAGCGGGTGATGACCAAGGTCAAGCACGTCCGGACGGCGGACTGCGTGGTGGCCGGCTTCCGCTGGCACAAGAGCGGGCCGGTGGTCGGCTCGCTGCTGCTGGGCCTCTACGACGACGCCGGCGCGCTGCAGCACATCGGCGTCGCGGCGTCCTTCTCGATGAAGCGCCGGGCCGAACTGGTCGAGGAGCTGGCCCCCCACCGGGCCGAGGCGCTGGACGGGCACCCCTGGCAGGACTGGGCGAACGCCCAGACGGACTCCGACGGCGAGCACCGGATGCCGGGGGCCACCAGCCGCTGGAACGCCGGCAAGGACCTGTCCTGGGTGCCGCTGCGGCCCGAGCTGGTGGTGGAGGTCAAGTACGACCAGCTGGAGGGCAGTCGGCTGCGGCACACCGGCCACTTCCTGCGCTGGCGCCCCGACCGGGACCCGCGGTCGTGCACCTACGAGCAGCTGGAGGTCCCGATCCGCTACGACCTCGCCGAGGTCCTCGGCGGGTCATCGGCAGCCGGGTCCGCGGGAGACTGAGCGCAGCCTCACGCCGAACCTGGCTGCCGCTCCCAGGTTCGGCTCCTACCCTTGCCGATCATGACCGCGCACCGCCGCCTGGCCACCGCCGGAGGAGCGTTCCTCGCCCTCGCCCTGACCCTCGCCGGGTGCACCTCCTCGGGAGAGGAGGAGACGGCCGCGGCCGGTTCCTCCTCCTCGGCGGCCCCGCCGGCCGAGCTGGAGGCGCCGCTGATCGAGTGGACCGACTGCGACAGCGAGATCGACCCGATCATCGCCGGGCGCCCCGGTTCGGAGCGCGACCTCCTCTTCTCCTGCGGGACGACGACGGTGCCGGTCAGCTACGAGGACCCCGAGGGCGGGACCCTGCAGCTGTTCCTGGTGCGGGCCAGCCTCGCCGGGCAGACCTACCCGATCGGCTCGCTGATGGTGAACCCCGGTGGCCCTGGGCAGTCCGCCGCCGATGCGGCCATCCAGGCGGCGCTGACCCTCCCCGACGCGGTCGTCAACCAGTTCGACATCGTCGGCCTCGACCCGCGGGGGACCGGGCTGTCCACCCCGGTCGAGTGCATCTCCGACGAGCAGAAGGACGAGCTCTTCGCGGCCGACCCGCGGGCCACCGACGCCGCCGCGCAGGACGCCCTGTTCACCCAGGTCGAGGAGGTCGCGGCCGGCTGCAGCGAGGAGTACCAGGAGGCGCTGGGCGCCTTCTCCACGGTGGACTCGGCCCGCGACCTGGACCTGGTCCGGCGGGCCCTCGGTGACGACCAGCTCAACTACCTGGGGTACTCGTACGGCACCACGCTGGGCTCCACCTACGCCGAGCTGTTCCCCGAGCAGGTGCGGGCGATGGTGCTCGACGGTGCGGTCGACCCCGACGCCACCCCGCAGGAGGCGGCCGAGGCGCAGGCGCAGGGCTTCGAGGCGGCCTACGACGCCTTCGCCGCCAACTGCCTGTCGCTGATCAGCGGCTGCCCGCTGGGGCCCGACCCGCGCGCGTTCCTCGACGAGCTGCTGGGCCAGGCCGCCGCGGCCCCGATCCCGAGCAGCCGGGAGGGCGAGACCCGGCAGGCGACGCCCGGCCTGATCCTGGGCGGCGTCCGCTCGGCCCTCTACCAGCCCTCGGCCTGGCCGCAGCTGGCCCAGTCGCTGGCCGCCGCCCGGAACGGTGACGCCGCCGGCATCCTGACCCTGGCGGACACCTACACCGGCCGCAACGACGACGGCAGCTACAGCAACGTGGTCGACGCCAACCTGGCGGTGAACTGCGCCGACACCGACGAGGAGTTCAGCGCCTCCGACGTGCAGGCCCTGGCCGCGGACTGGAACGCGCGCTACCCGCTCTTCGGCGCCGACGCTGCACTGAGCCTCTACACCTGCTCGGCGTGGGAGGCCCCGCGCACGCCCCTGCCCGAGCGGGACGCCGCGGGCAGTGCGCCGATCCTGGTCATCGGCACGCAGGGCGACCCGGTGACCCCGCTGACCGGCGCGGTCGACCTCGCGGAGGACCTGGAGAACGGGGTGCTGCTCACCTGGCAGGGCAGCGGGCACACTGCCTACCCCAAGACCGAGTGCGTGACGGCGGCGGTGAACGCGTACCTGATCGACCTCGCCGTCCCGCAGGACGGGGCGACCTGCCCGGCGTGACCGGCTCGGGCAGGATCGACCCCGCACCCGGTCCTGCCTGACCCGAACGGAGCCTCATGGCCAGCAGCAAGGACGCCGTCGTCCTGGAGCTCGACGGCCACGAGGTGCGGGTGAGCAATCCGGAGAAGCCCTACTTCGGGGACAAGGGCATCCGCAAGATCGACGTCGTGGAGTACTTCGTCGCCGTCGGCGAGGGCATCCTGTTCGCGCTGCGCGACCGGCCGACGACGCTGGAGCGCTGGCCGGGCGGGGTGTTCGAGGGCGCCCGGCTCTCCACCCGGGTCGACAACACCGGCGACGCGTTCTACCAGAAGCGGGTGCCGAAGAACGCCCCCGACTGGGTGCCGACGGCGCACATCAGCTTCCCCAGCGGCCGGACCGCGGACGAGATCGCCCCGGACTCCGTCGCCGTCGTCGCCTGGTGCGCGAACCTCGGGACGCTGACCTTCCACCCCTGGCCGGTGTCCAAGGGCGACGTCGAGTCCCCCGACCAGGTCCGGATCGACCTCGACCCGCAGCCGGGCACCGACTTCTCCGACGCCGTGTGGGTGGCCCCGCACGTGCGCGAGCTGCTGCACGAGTTCGGCATGGAGGGCTGGCCGAAGACCTCCGGCGGCCGGGGCGTGCACGTCTACGTCCCCATCCAACCGCGCTGGACCTTCCCCGAGGTGCGCCGGGCGGTGATCGCGTTCGGCCGGGAGCTGGAACGCCGCATCCCCGACCGGGTCACGATGAACTGGTGGAAGGAGGAACGCGGCGAGAAGATCTTCATCGACTACAACCAGATGGCCCGGGACCGCACGATCGCCAGCGCCTACTCGATCCGGCCGAAGCCGCACGCCCCGGTGAGCGCCCCCGTCGAGTGGGACGAGCTGCCCGACGTCTCGCCCTTCGACTTCGACGTCCGCACCATGCCGGCCCGCTTCGCCGCCGTCGGTGACAAGCACGCCGGCCTCGCCGACCACGCCTTCGACCTCACCCCGCTGATCGAGCTGGCCGACCAGCAGGAGCGGGACCTCGGACTGGGTGAGATGCCCTATCCGCCGGACTACCCGAAGATGCCCGGCGAGCCGATGCGGGTGCAGCCCAGCCGCGCGAAGAAGGTCCCCGCCGCGGAGGACTGACCCAGCAGGACCCCCGCGCTAGCGTCGCACCGTGGCCGAGCACCCGACCCAGGTCTGGGATCTGGTGGCGCAGGGGCATGCGCACCGGGTGGAGACGACCGGTTCCGTGTCGCGGACGGTGCGGTGGCGCGTCGACGGGCAGGTGGTGGCCGCCAAGAAGTCCAGCGAGGACACCGTGCGGCTCAAGCCGGGTGACCGGCTCGAGGGCGAGGACGACGTCAGCGAGGACGACGCCAGCCCGGACGACCAGCCGGCCGACGTGGAGCCGGACGTCGGCTCGGTCGCGGTCCAGTACACCGGCCTCGGGAAGCCGAAGCGGGCCACCTGGTACCCGCCCGCGGACGGCGCCGCCGTGCGCGCGGCGCTCGGCACCGGCGGGATCGACCTGGAGCCGGAGCCGGGGTCACCGGCCGCGCTCCGGGAGGAGCGGATCCGGCAGCACCCCCGCCGGTACGCCCTGGTCGCCACGGCCGGCGGCGTGGCCAAGGTGGTCCTCCCCCTCCTCCTCGGGCTGCTCGCCGTCCGGCTGACCGTCGCGCTCCCCTGGCCCGACTGGGACCTGCCGTCGATCCCGTGGCCGGACGTCGAACTGCCGTCGATCCCCTGGCCCGACGTGGACCTGCCCGACGTGGACCTGCCGGACTGGCAGGCCCCGGCCTGGATCCGGTGGATCGCCGACCAGGCCCAGTTCGTCTGGCCCGTCCTGCTGGCCGCCTACCTGGCCCGTCGGGAGATCCGGCGCCGGCGCGAGCAGGACGCCCTGCGGGCTCAGCGCCGGGCGGAGCAGCAGGCCCAGGCCGCCCACGAAGACGGCCGCGAGGCCGGTCACGAGGCGAGCCGCGAGGACGACGACCGGCCGCCGTCCGCCTGACGGGCCGCCGCCGGCGCCGGTGGCGCTCAGCCGGCCGGGCGACGGGCGGGCAGCTGACCGGCGACGTTGGCGCCGACGATCGCGGCGATGGCCAGCCACGCGTCCCAGGGCTGCCCCTGGCCCAGCACCACCAGGCCGACCACGGTGGCGATCACCGGGTGGATGCTCATGAACACCCCGTAGGCGCCGGCGGGCACCCGGCGCAGCGCCAGCAGGTCGAGGAACAGCGGCACCGCCGAGGCGAGCACGCCCGCGGTGACGGCGTACCCCACGGTCACCAGCGACGGCGGGTGCGCGACCAGCACCGCGATGCCGATGGGGAGGAACACCAGCGCCGACAGCCCCGCTGCAGTGGCCGGGCCGGTGCCGCCGGGCACCCGGGCACCCAGCTGCCGGTTGACCAGGATGTAGCCGGCCCAGCAGGCGGCGGCCAGCAGGCCCAGCGCGATCCCGGCGTGGTCGGTCGTCGGCTGCGGCCGGCTGAGCGCGACCACCCCCGCCAGGGCCACCAGCGCGCAGACCAGGTCGCGCCGCCGCCGCGAGGCCGCCAGCGCCACACCGAGCGGGCCGAGGAACTCCAGCGTGACCGCCAGGCCCAGGCCGATCCGCTCGATGGCCGCGTACAGCGACAGGTTCATCGTCGCGAACACCACGGCCAGCAGCAGGACGGGCCGCCACTGGGCGGCCGTGAGCCGCCACGGCCGGGGCCGGACGACGCCCACCAGCACGATCCCGGCGACCCACTGCCGCACGGCCACCACCCCGACCGCTCCGATCACCGGGAACGCCAGCGCCCCGACCGCCGCACCGACCTGGTTGGCCAGCGCACTGCCGAACATCAGCGCCACGCCGGCGCCCGCTCCCAGGTCACCGCCGGGGAGGTGGCTCGCCCGGCGGGCGGCGACCGGCGCGGTCCCTCCCGCCGCGGGCTGGTCGGTCGGCCGGGTGGTGGTCACCGGTCGACCCTGATCCCTGCGGCTGCATGCGCACAATGCACACACCGACCCATGCATACGCTGAGCGCATGAGCGTCGAGCTGCGGCACCTGCGGTGCCTGGTCACGATCGTGGACACCGGCACCTTCACCGATGCCGCGATCGAGCTGGGTGTCTCCCAGGCCGCCGTGTCCCGCGGCCTCGCCGCCCTCGAGGCCGAGCTCGGCACCCGGCTCCTGCGTCGCACCGCGCGCGAGGTCTCGCTCACCGCCGCCGGGCAGCGGGTGCTCGACCGCGCCCGCCGGGTCCTGGCCGAGGTCGGCCAGCTGGTCGAGGAGGCCGGCGGCACCGCGGCCCGGCTGCGGATCGGGCACGCCTGGTCCGCGATGGGCCGGCACACCCTGGACTTCCAGCGCCGCTGGGCGACCCAGCAGCCGGGCACCGAGCTCCGTCTGGTGCGCACCAACTCCCCCACCGCCGGCCTCGCCGAGGGCGCCTGCGACGTGGCCGTGCTCCGGGTGCCGCCGGACCCACAGCGCTTCGACAGCGTGCTGGTCGGGGTGGAGCGGCGCGTGTGCGCGGTCGCGGCCGACGACCCCTGGGCTCGCCGCCGTTCGCTGCGGATGGCCGAGATCGCCGAGCGGACCCTGCTGGTCGACCGCCGGACCGGGACGACGACGCCGGAGCTGTGGCCGGAGAGGGCGCGCCCGGCGATCGTGCACACCCAGGACGTCGACGACTGGCTCACCGCGATCGCCGCCGGCCGCTGTGTCGGGGTGACCGCGGAGGCGACCGCCGCCCAGTACCGGCGCCCCGGGGTCGCCTACCGGCCGATCCGGGACGCCGAGCCGGTCGCCGTCCGGCTGGCCTGGTGGCGTGACGACCCGCACCCGGCGTCCCCGGCCGCCGTCGCCCTGGCCACCGAGCTCTACCGGCGCACCTGACGCCGCCGGCTCACCCGCAGGGGTGAGCCGCCCGGCGTCGGCTGTCGCGAGGGGCGGTTCCTGTCGTTGAGGAAGCGTTCGGTCCAACGGTCAGACAGGCGACAGGAGCGGGGTCATGCGGGTCGCGTTCCTGGTGTACGGCGTGCTGTACGTCGTCATCGAGGTCGTCGGGTACCAGCTGGAGCAGGTCAGCTGGCCCGAGCTCACGACCCTGGACGTGGCCAGCGCGCTGACCAACGCCTTCCTCACCGTCGCCGTCCTCGTCGCCGTGCTCGTCGGGATCGACCTCGCCGGACACCGCTGGCGCCGCCATCTGCGGGCGATCGCGCAGGAGCGGGCCCGGCTGGCACTCGAGGAGTGGGCGACCCCGGAGCCGCTCACCGTGCAGGCCTGGCGGCCGGGGCCCCGGGCGCTGACCGCGGCCCCACCCCGCCCGACGGGGAGTGCGCGGCCCCGGGCCGGCGCCGCTCGAGACAGCTACGCGCCGAATGCCTACGCCCGCCAGGCGTGGTCCGAGGACGCCGCCCGGGACACCTCCGGACGCCTGCTCTGACCCGCCGCGCCACGGCCCGGATCGGCTCGCCGGGGATCTTTGTCCCCCTGACCTCCCACAGATCGCCAGAACCCGCTAGGGTCGTACACGTCGGGAAGGCCCTGCGCATTGGCAGGACCCCGACGCACGACCTCAGCTAGGAGCGAGCAATGCCCGAAGGAACAGTGAAGTGGTTCAACGCAGAGAAGGGGTTTGGCTTCGCCACCCCGGACGGCGGCGGCCCGGACGTCTTCGTCCACTACTCGGCCATCCAGACCAGCGGGTACCGCTCGCTCGATGAGGGCCAGCGCATCTCGTTCGACATCGAGCAGGGCCAGAAGGGCCCGCAGGCGGCGAACGTCAACCCGGTCTGATCTCCAGACCGAGGAGCTGAACGCAGCCCTCTCGAACCACCGACAGTGCCCCCGCCCGAGCAATCGGGCGGGGGCACTGTCGCGTCCGGCCCCGGTGGTCAGCGCGCCCGGGGCACGTACCCGCCGATCAGGGCGGACATCAGCAACGCCCCGTCGTCGGGCCCGATGGCAGCTGCTGCGTCGGCGAACGCGCGCCAGCGTTCCCGCTCGACGTCGGTCATCGCTCCGGCGGCCCGAGCGCGCGCCTGCTCCAGGAGCCGGTCCCACTCGCTCTGCGGCGTGGGCCAGAGCCCGGTGAGCCGGCGGGCCTCACCGGAGACGGCGGTGAACCGGACGATCTCCCCGGCGTGGTTGGTGAGCGCCTCGGCGTAGCCGGCGGTGACCAGGGCATTGGCCGCGGAGACGACCTGCGGCTTGGGCAGGCCGCTGGCCGGCACGACCGCCCCCAGGTAGGGCGCGCTGCCGTGCGGGGGCTCGTCGATCAACCGGGCGATCGCCCGGAGCACGGGGAGATCGCGGGTGAACCAGGTGTCGGCCAGGGGCTGCGGGGTGCTCATGGTTCCTCTCGGCGGACGGCGGCGCCACCGGACGCGGCGCCGGGCTCACGGTACGAGCACCTGCCCGTGACATCACGGGGCGCACATCACGGGGCACCCGATCGCTGCTTAGCCGGGCAAACTTCGTTACCGGATGTTGATCGACCGTTGCGCTGGGCGATGCCAGGATCGAGGGGTCCGCCACCCAGCACGCGAACTCTCCGTCCGCCCGTCCGAGGAGACCCGTGTCCCGACGCAGCACGTCCCGCGCCGTCCGCGGCCGCGTCCTCGGCCCCGTCCTCGGTCTGGTCCTGGCGGCATCCACCCTCGGGGTCGCCGGTGCGGCACCGACCGCCGACGCCGGGCCGCCGACCGTGGCGGTGGCCGCGGCCGACGGGCCGACCGACCCCGGTGACCTCATGCCCTCCCCTGCCGCTGACCTGCACCCGACCGCCGCCGCCGGCCCGTTCTCGATCGACGCCGGGCCGACCGCGAGCGTCAGCGACCCGCAGCCGCTGCGGGAGGAGGAGCTGACCGTTCTCGGGACGGGGTTCGCGCCGGAGGAGAAGGTCACCGCCGAGCTGCCCGCTCGCCTGCGGGGACAGCTCGGTTCCGGGGTGGCCGGTCCGGACGGCAGCGTCTCCCTCACCGTGCGGGCGCCGATGGTGCTCCAGGCCGGCGCGCACGAAGTGCTGCTCCGAGGGACGTCGGGTGCCACCGCGAGCACGAGCATCCAGCTCCGCCCGCTGGTCGAGGACCAGCTCACCCGGCTCGCCCGCTGGTGGCCGCGAGGCTGAGCCGCAGGTCCCGGCAGCACGTCCGAGCGCTGCCGAGCGGGCGGCACGGGCCCGGCGCAGCTGGCGGAGCCGCCGTACCGTGGGGCCATGACCACATCCGCCCACCAGCCCCAGGTCGTCAAGAGCGACGAGGAGTGGCGCGCGCAGCTGTCGCCGGAGGAGTACGCCGTGCTCCGCCAGGCGGGCACCGAGCGGCCGTGGACCGGTGAGTACGTCGACACCAAGGCGGTCGGCACGTACTCCTGCCGGGCCTGCGGCGCCGAGCTGTTCCGCTCCGAGACCAAGTTCGACTCGCACTGCGGCTGGCCCTCGTTCTACGAGCCGTCGGAGCAGGACAACGTCGTCCTCCGCGAGGACCGTGCGCTCGGCATGGTCCGCACCGAGGTCCTCTGCGGCAGCTGCCACAGCCACCTCGGCCACGTCTTCGCCGACGCCCCCCAGACCCCCACCGGCGACCGCTACTGCATCAACTCCGTGAGCATCAAGCTCGACTCCCCCGACGCCTGACCTCACAGCACACGGAAGGCCCGTCCCCCACCGGGGACGGGCCTTCTGCGTCGTCGGGCACGAGTACGGACCCGCCGCTCTGTCGCGCCAGCGACCCCGCGGGACCCGGCGCGGGCCCGGAGGGTCCCGCCGGGAACCGCGGCCAGCGGCTCTACGTGGCTGTCGCGGGGCCCGGAGGGTCCCCGACAGCCACGCAGGCAACAGCTCAGCGCAACTGGGGCACGGCTCCTGGCTGCGGTGTCATCGCGGAGCGATGACCATGTGCACCATCACGGCAGGTCGGCGACGAGCTCCGCGACCTCCTTGCGGGTGCCGGTGTAGAACGGCACCTCCTCGCGCACGTGCCGGCGGGCGCGGCTGGCCCGCAGGTCGCGCATGAGGTCGACGATGCGGTGCAGTTCGTCGGCCTCGAAGGCGAGCATCCACTCGTAGTCGCCGAGCCCGAAGGAGGAGACGGTGTTGGCCCGCACGTCGGGGTACGGCCGGGCCTGCATGCCGTGCTCCTTGAGCATGTCCCGCCGCTCCTCCTCGGGCAGCAGGTACCACTCGTAGGAGCGCACGAACGGGTAGACGCAGACGTAGCGGCGCGGCTCCTCGTCGGCGAGGAAGGCGGGCACGTGGCTGCGGTTGAACTCGGCCGGGCGGTGCAGCGCCATCTGCGACCAGACGGGGTCGAGCCGGCGACCCAGGGTGGTGCGGCGGAAGCGGCCGTAGGCCTCCTGCAGCGCCTCCGGGGTCTCGGCGTGCCACCAGACCATCAGGTCGGCGTCGGCCCGCAGGCCGGCGACGTCGTAGACGCCGCGGACGACGACGTCCTTGCCGGCCAGCTCGTCGAAGAGCGCGGTGACCTCGTCGGCGGCGGCGCTGCGCTGGTCGTCCTCGAGCGGCCGGGCCAGCTTGAACACCGACCACATCGTGTAGCGGATGAGGGCGTTCAGCTCGTTCGCCCGCTTGCCGATGCTGCGCTCTTCGGTCTGCTCGCTCATGTCCTCATTGTGGACCGCCGGCCGACGGTGCGAGGCGGGACGTCGGTCCACCCCGGTCGTGAGGCCGGACACGCGTGCATGCGGTCGCCGGGACCGGGAACAACACCCCCCATCCGGATCTTGTACCGGAGGACACCTTCCCGACCGTAGGAGGAACAGCATGGCCGTCATCCAGAGCCCGTTGTCCGAAGACGTCCAGAAGGTCACCGGCGAGGCGCTGCAGGGTGCCGTCGTCGACCTGATCGACCTGAGCCTGGTCGGCAAGCAGGTGCACTGGACGCTGGTGGGCCGCAACTTCCGCAGCATCCACCTGCAGCTGGACGACGTCGTCGACACCGCCCGCGAGTACCAGGACACCGCCGCCGAGCGGGCCGCCGCGATCGGCGTGCTGCCCGACGGCCGCGCCGCCACGGTGCAGTCCAGCGGCATCCCCCAGCCGCCGGTCGAGTGGGTGCACGCCGACGACGCGATCCGCTACTTCGTCGACGTCTTCACGCTGGTCGTGGCCCGGATGCGCGACCGCATCGAGGCCACCGAGGACGACGAGGTCACCCAGGACCTGATCATCGAGATCACCGGGGCCCTCGAGAAGCACCACTGGATGTGGCAGGCCGAGGCAGCGCAGAACTGAGCCCGCTGCACTCCCACCGGAGGCCGGCACCCCGACCGGGGTGCCGGCCTCCGGTGCGTCCGGGGGCGTTCAGCCCAGCGCCTGGACCGCCCGGCGGGCGTCGCGGACGCAGGCGGGCACCCCGACCCCGCCGTAGGCCGCCCCGGCCACGGCCAGCCCGGGGACGGCGTCGACCGCCGAGCGGATCGCCGCGACGCGCTGCGGGTGGCCGACCAGGTACTGCGGCAGCCCGTCGACCCAGCGCACCAGCTCGGTCTGCACCGGTTCGGGCCGCTCGAGGTCGAGGAGCTCGGCGACGTCGGCGACCACTGCGGCGGTGAGCTCGGCGTCGTCCCACTGCAGGGCGGCGTCGTCGCCGAAGCGACCCACCGACGAGCGGACCCGCAGCACCGGCGCGCCCTCGGGCCCGGACAGGTGCGGCCACTTCGACGAGGAGACGGTGACGCCCTTGACCAGCCGGCCGGTCACCGGCGGCACGAGCAGCCCCGAGCCGGCGGTGACCGGCTGGTCGGGGAACGCCATCGCGACCACGGCCATCGACGCGTACGGGATCCCCTCCAGCGGCTCGACCGCGTCGGGGACGACGTCGGCGAGCAGCCGCGCGGTCGGGCCGGCCGGCGTGGCCAGCACGACGGCGTCCGCGGTCAGCGTCCCGCCGCCGTCGACGTCCAGCTCGAACCGGCCGGCGGTGCGGCGCAGCGCCGTCACCCGGGTGTGCAACCGGACGGCGGCACCCGAGGCGCGCACCAGAGCCGCGGGCAGCGAACCCACCCCGTCGCGGACGGTGACGAACACCGGGCCGTCGACGTCGCCGCGGCTGCGCGCCCCGGCGTCCCGGGCGGCGACGGCGGCGCCCAGCAGCGACGTGGCCGCCGGCAGCTCGGCAGCGAGCGCCGGCATGGTCGCGGCGAGGGAGAGGTCGTCGGGGCGACCGGCGTAGACGCCGCCGAGCAGCGGCTCGACCAGCCGGTCGACCACCTCGTCGCCCAGCCGCTCCCGCAGCAGGCCACCGACGGAGACGTCGCCGTCCAGCTGCAACGGGGGCAGCTCGGCCTCGGCCCGGAGCCGAGCGACGCCGGTGGGGGTGAGCACGCCGTCCAGCCCGTCGGCGGTCGTCGGCACCCCTTGCAGCGTGCCGGCCGGGAGCGGGAACCGGCCCTCGGGCAGCACGATGGCGGCCTGGGTGGTCCGCGCCGGAACCAGCTGGTCGGCCAGGCCGAGCTGCTCGATCAGCTCGACCGCCTCGGGCACCCGGGCGAGCACCGCCTCGGGCCCGGTGTCGTACCAGCGACCGGCGAGGTCCACCCGGTCCAGCTTGCCGCCGATCCGCCCTCCTGCCTCCAGGACGACGACCTCGCCGTCCGGGTGGGCGCGGTGCCACTCGAACGCCGCGGTGAGCCCGGTGATCCCGGCGCCCACGACGACCAGCCGGGGAGTGCTCATCTCGCGGTGAGCTCGTGCACCAGCTCCACGACGTGGGTCAGCACGCCGGGGTCGGTGTCGGGCAGCACGCCGTGGCCCAGGTTGAACACGTGCCCGCGGGCGGCCCGGCCCTGCTCGACGATGCGGCGCACCTCGCGGTCGACGGTCTCCCGGTCGGCCAGCAGGACGGCGGGGTCGAGGTTGCCCTGCAGCGAGTACCCCGGACCGACGCGGCGGGCGGCCTCGTCCAGCGGGACCCGCCAGTCGACACCGACGACGTCGGCACCGGCGTCCCCGATCAGCGGCAGCAGCTCCCCCGTGCCCACGCCGAAGTGCACCTTCGGCACCTCCGGGCGGGCCAGCCCGTCGAAGACGGCACGCGAGTGCGGCAGCACCCGGCCGGCGTAGTCGGCTGCCGACAGCACCCCGGCCCAGGAGTCGAAGAGCTGCACCGCGCTGGCCCCGGCGTCGACCTGCACCCGCAGGAACGTCGCGGCGCTGACCGCGAGCCGCTCCAGCAGCCGCTGCCAGGCCGCCGGCTCGGCGTACATGAACGCCTTGGTGCGGGCGTGCTCCTTGGAGGGCCCGCCCTCGATCAGGTAGGTCGCGAGGGTGAAGGGCGCCCCGGCGAAGCCGATCAGCGGTGTGGCACCGAGCTCGGCCACCAGCCGCTGGACGGCGGTGGCGAGGAAGTCCAGCCGGTCGGGCTCCAGCGGCGGCAGGGCGTCGACGTCGGCGACGGTGCGCAGCGGGGACGCGATCACGGGCCCGACGCCCGGCTTGATCTCGATGTCGACCCCGGCCACCACCAGGGGCAGCACGATGTCGGAGAAGAGGATGGCCGCGTCGACGCCGTGCCGGCGGACCGGCTGCATGGTGATCTCGGCGACCAGGTCGGGGTCCTGGCAGGCCTCGAGCATCGCGGTGCCCTCCCGCAGCGCGCGGTACTCGGGCAGCGACCGCCCCGCCTGGCGCATGAACCAGACCGGTGTGCGCGACACCGGGAGGCCTCTGGTCGCTCGGACGAGATCGGAGTCGGCGGCCGGTCCTGCTGCTGTTCCCACGGACGCCGATCCTCCCAGACGTCAGCGGGGTCGGCTCCGCCCCTCCACCGGGCCGCGCACGGACTTGAGATCACGGCACGAGGTCACGGCTGTGCGTCGGCCGGGCGGGGCGGCGCGTCGGGGCCTCCGCTGCGGTGACGGGCGACCTACCCTGCCCAGGTGGCCCAGCAGCGCAAGCGCCTCGACGACGGCGCCCCGCCGCCGGAGCGACCGGCTGCGTTCCAGGCCGCCCTGGATGCCCTGGCGACCGTGCGCCCGCGCCCGGAGGTCGTCGTCGAGCACATCCCGGCGCCGCAGCGACTCGCCCCCTGGTCCCACGCCATCGGCCTGCGGGTCGGCCACCCCGAGGACGAGGAGGAGGAGCTGGCCAGCGGCCGGTTCATCCTGCTGTTCGACCCGGAGGGGCACGAGGCCTGGCAGGGCACCACCCGCTGCGTCGGCTACGTCTCGGCCAGCACCGACTCCGACATGGTCGACGACAGCATGTTCTCCGAGGTCGCCTGGAGCTGGCTGATCGACGCGCTGGCCGAGTCCGGGGCCGCGCACCACTCCGTCGGTGGCACGGTCACCCGCACCGCCTCCACCCGTTTCGGTTCCATCGCCGCCCCGGAGCACTCGGTCGACGTGGAGATCCGCGCCTCCTGGACCGCGGAGGGCACCGACCTGGACCGGCACCTCACCGCCTTCCTCGAGGTGCTGGGCACGGCCGCCGGCCTGCCCCCGCCCGGCATCCGGCTGATCGCCGCGATCGAGCAGGCCCCGACCGACGACGCCTAGACTCCGGCCCGTACTGCACTCGGCGTGATCAGACGTCGCTGAGTGCGCGGACACGCCGGGCCGTTCGCCGGGTGGTCAGCTGCTGATCACCCGCGTCCTCGGTCCGGTCCGACCACGGGAGGGCCGATGCCCCAGGGCCAGCAGTGGTCCGACGGCGTCCTCGCCCGCCCGCTCGCCGGCGCCGCCCGCACCGGGGTGGAGGAAGCTGTCGGGGAGTTGTCCGCCCGGGAACGGGACGCCCTGCGGCTCGTCGCCGGCGGCCACACGAACGAGGAGATCGGCGAGAAGGTGGACCTGTCCGCACTGACCGTGAAGAGCCACCTGGCGCACCGCCCGCGCGCGGGCACCGGCTACCGGGCGCACCCGGTGCCCCGGAGCCTCCGCTCGGGGGTCCTCCAGTGAGCACCGACCCCGTCGCCGAGCTGCCCACCGACCCGGCGGTGGAGCCCGCCGTCGACGAGGGCCCGCCCGCGACCCCGCTGCTCGTCCCGCGGGACGGGCTGCCGCCCGTCATCGAGACCTCCACCGCGCTGGTCGCCTACGCCGACGCGCTGGCCGCCGGCAGCGGCCCGGTCGCCGTGGACGCCGAGCGGGCCTCGGGCTACCGCTACGGCCAGAGCGCCTACCTGGTGCAGCTGCGCCGGGCCGGCGCCGGCACCGGCCTGGTCGACCCGGTGCCGCTGCCGGACCTGACCGCGGTGCAGGACGCGATCGGTGACGCGGAGTGGGTGCTGCACGCGGCCAACCAGGACCTGCCCTGCCTGGCCGAGCTGGGCCTGCTGCCCACCCGGCTGTTCGACACCGAGCTCGCCGCCCGGCTGGCCGGGCTGCCCCGGGTGGGGCTGGGCGCCGTCGTCGAGTCGCTGCTGGGCCTCTCGCTGCAGAAGGGGCACTCCGCGGCCGACTGGAGCACCCGCCCGCTGCCGGCGGACTGGCTGGTCTACGCGGCGCTGGACGTCGAGGTCCTGGTCGAGCTGCGGGACGCCCTGGCGGAGATCCTGGCGGAGCAGGGCAAGACCGAGTGGGCCCGGCAGGAGTTCGCCGCGATCCTCACCGCCGGCCCCCCGGCACCCAAGGTCGACCCGTGGCGGAAGACGTCCGGGATGCACGGCCTGCGCAGCCGGCGCCAGCTGGGCATGGTGCGGGCGCTGTGGCAGGCCCGCGACGAGCTGGCCCGGCGACGCGACATCGCCCCCGGCCGCGTGCTGCCCGATGCCGCCATCGTCTCGGCCGTGCAGGCCGACCCGAAGAGCGAGGGCGCGCTGCTGGAGCTCCCGGTGTTCCGCGGCCGGGCGAACCGGAAGCTGGTGACCACCTGGTTCGGTGCCCTGGCCCGGGCCCGGGAGCTGCCGGAGGACCAGCTGCCGCTGCACAGCCGCCCCGGTGACGGGCCGCCGCCGGTGAGCCGCTGGGCCGACCGCGACCCCGATGCCGCAGCCCGGCTCAAGGCCGCCCGGGCCGCCCTGGCGCAGGTGTCGGAGCAGTGGTCGGTGCCGGTGGAGAACGTGCTCTCCCCCGACCTGGTCCGACGGCTGATGTGGGCACCACCCCGGCCGGCCGACGCGGCCGCCGTGGCGGAGGCGCTGCGCGCCGGTGGCGCGCGCGAGTGGCAGGTCGAGCTGACCCGCGACCTGCTCACCGAGGCGATCGCCGGCTGATCCCCGGCCCGGCAGGACGACGGCGGCCCACGGCCCGGGTGCAGCACTGCGCCCGGGCCGTGGGCCGCCGTCGTCGTCCCTGCGTCAGCGCGCCGTGGCCGCCCGCCGCCGGGCCAGCGCGTCGACGGAGGCCGCCAGCAGCAGCACCCCGCCGGTGATGACGAAGTTCAGGTACGCGGCCACGCCGAGCAGCCCCAGCCCGTTGGCGATGATCGCGATGACCAGGCCACCGAGCAGCGCGTCGCGGGCCCGCCCGCGCCCGCCGAACAGGCTGGTGCCACCGATGACCGCGGCACCGACCGCGTACAGCAGTGTGTTGCCCGCACCGGCGTCCGGCGTCACCGAGCTCAGCCGGGAGGTGGCGAGGATGCCGCTGATCGCCGCCAGGCTGGAGGAGATGACGAACGCCATCACCCGGATCCGGGTCACGTTGATGCCCGCCCGGCGGGCCGCCTCGGCGTTGCCGCCGACCGCGTACATGTGCCGGCCGAAGCTGGTGCGGGACAGCACGAAGGTGACCACCAGCAGCAACAGGATGACCAGCGGGATGGCGTACGGGATGCCGGCCAGGTCGACCGCCGCCGACAGCGCCCGGTCCTGACTGAGGATCGCGGTCACGCCCAGCACCACCACGGCCATGAGCACCACGCGGAGGACGACCAGCACCAGCGGCTGGTGGGCCAGGTCGCGGGCCCGCTTGGCCCGCCAGCGCCAGAGCTCGGTCACGGCGTAGCCGACCGCCACCAGCACGGCCAGCGCCCAGCCGACCGCCAGCGGCAGGTTCTCGTTGGCCAGTGCCCGGATCACCGGCTCCCGCACGGGCACGGTGCCGCCCTGGCCGATCAGCCGGAGGGTCACGCCCTGCCAGCCGAGGAACAGCGCCAGGGTCACCACGAACGACGGGATGCCGACCATGCCGACCAGGCTGCCGGTGAACACCCCGATCACCGCACCGGTGACGATCGCGGCGAGCACGGCGACCGGCCAGCCGAACCCGCCCTGCACCAGCAGCTGCGCCAGCACCGCCGAGCAGACCCCGCTGACCACGCCGGCGGACAGGTCGATCTCGCCCAGCAGCAGGACGAAGACCAGCCCCATCGCGAGCACGATGATCGGGGTGGCCTGCACGGCGAGGTTGGCCAGGTTCAGCGGGGTCAGGAAGGTGCCCGGCCGCAGCACCGTGAAGAGGATGCCGAGGGTGATGATGCCCAGGACCGCCGGGAGCGCCCCCAGGTCGCCGCCGCGCAGCTTGTCCAGGTAGCCCCGGACGGCACCTCCCAGGGTGTTGTCCTGCCGGTCGCCCTCGAAGCCCGCCGCGGGCTTCTGCGGACCGCTCGCCTCGGCGGCGGTGAGTGTGTTGCTCGACATGACGTCCTCTCAGTCCTCGAGGTCTTCGGCCGAGAGGCCCAGGTCACCGGACCGGCCGGAGGTGATGAGCTCGATGACCTGGGTGCGGTCGACCTGGTCGATCGGGACGTCGGCGGCCACCCGGCCCAGGTAGAGCGCGGCCACCCGGTCGGCGACCTCGAACACGTCGACCATGTTGTGCGTGATGAAGACGACGGCGTGGCCGGCGTCGGCCAGCCGGCGGACCAGGTCCAGCACCTGGCGGGTCTGGGCGACCCCCAGTGCGGCGGTCGGCTCGTCGAGGATGACGAGCTTGGACTCCCAGAGCACCGCCTTGGCGATGGCGACGGTCTGCCGCTGGCCACCGGAGAGGCTGGACACCAGCTGCCGGACGGACTTCAGCGTGCGGACCGACAGCTTGCCCAGGGTGTCCCGCGCGGCCTCTTCCATGGACT
The DNA here is from genome assembly GCF_026967925.1 of Modestobacter sp. VKM Ac-2985. Classification (GTDB taxonomy): domain Bacteria; phylum Actinomycetota; class Actinomycetes; order Mycobacteriales; family Geodermatophilaceae; genus Modestobacter. Next base: position 842,080 of record NZ_JAPVBI010000003.1, read on the forward strand.
GCTCGTCGAGCAGGATCCCGCGCTTGCGCTCCCGGCCCAGGAACATGTTCTGGACGACGTCGAGGTTGTCGGCCAGCGCGAGGTCCTGGTAGACGACCTCGATGCCGAGCCGGGCGGCGTCCCGCGGGCTGTGCAGCGTGACCCGCTCCCCCTCGAACTCGACCTCGCCCGAGTCGAACGGGTGGATCCCGGCGATGCCCTTGATCAGCGTGCTCTTGCCCGCTCCGTTGTCACCGACCAGTGCGGTGACCTTCCCGGGGTAGACGGTGAGGTGGACGTCGTGCAGCACCTGGACGGCGCCGAAGCTCTTGTCCACCCCGCGCAGTTCGAGGGTGGGCCGGCCGACGGCCGTGGTGCCGTGATCGCGCTCTGGAGCGGACACGTGGGTCCCTTCTCGGCTGGACAGGCCGGCAGGGGCGCCCCCCGGGGAGGGCGCCCCTGCCGGCAGGTGGACTACTGGATGCCGAGCTCGGTGCAGGCGGCGGCGTACTCACCGGTGCACAGGTCGGCGGCGTCGACGTAGCCGTCGTCGACGACCTCCTGGACGTTGTCCCGGAAGACCGAGACCGGGTCCAGCAGCACGGCAGGGACGGTGCGGTCGCCCTCGACGTCCTCCACTTCACCCTCGACCTCGGGGGTCTCGCCGTTGACCAGGGCGACCGCGAGCTCGGCGAGCGCGTTGGCCTCGTCCTGGATCGGCTTGTAGACGGTCATGCACTGGTTGCCGGCCAGGATGTTCTGCAGGCCCTCGGTGGTCGCGTCCTGTCCGGTCACGGGCACGGTGCCGGCGACGTTGTTGCGGGCGAGGATGGAGATGACCGCGTTGGCCAGCCCGTCGTTGGCGGCCAGGACGCCCTGGATGTCACCACCGGCCTGGGTGTACATCTGCTCGAAGATCGTCGCGGCCTGCTGGTTGTCCCACTCGGGCACGGACTGCTCGGCGACCACCGTGTACTGGCTCATCGGGTCGAGCACCTCGTGGGCACCCTCGGAGAACAGCGTGGCGTTGTTGTCGTCCGGCGAGCCGTTGAGGAACGCGATGTTCGCCGGCTCGTCGCCGAGGCACTGGGCCAGGCCCTCGCCCTGCAGGCGGCCGACCTCGGTGTTGTCGAAGGAGACGTAGTAGTCGGACTCCCCGCCGAGGGTGAGCCGGTCGTAGTCGATCGTCTGCACGCCCTGCTGCTCGGCCTGCCGCTGGATGGCCGCGCCGGAGGCGGAGTCGAGGTTGGTGATCGCGAGGACGGTCACCCCGCCGGTGATCATCTGCTCGGCGATCGTCGCCATCCGCTGGGCGTCACCCTGGGCGTTCTGGATGTCGTGCTCGACACCGGCCTCCTCGAAGGCGGCCTCCAGCAGCGGGCGGTCCGCGCTCTCCCAGCGGGCCGAGGACGCGGTGTCGGGGAGGATCACCCCCACCTTGCCGGCGGCCTCACCGCCACCACCGCCGCCGCCACCGCCGTCGTCGTCGCTGCCGCAGGCGGCCATCGAGAAGACGAGTGAGGCTGCGAGAGCAGTCATCAGAGTGCGCTGTCGCGCCATGTTCGACCTGCCGTTCCGTCGTTGGATCCGGGAGATTTCCGGAAGTGATCTTCGACCGACCCAGGTGTGACCGCAAGCACATCCCGGCACCGTGTCCGGACCGTGATCCGAGACGGGCCGGTCACCCCCGTGGGTGTGGAGCTTGCAGTTACCAGCGGGTAACTTCGGCCCGTCGTCCTGTTCGGGGCGGCACCGAGCGCATCGCGGAGGTCCTGTGTCATCTGGAGAGCGGTTGCCACGCCAACTGCGCGAGGTCGTCTTCGTCGACGGCGTGCGCACCCCGTTCGGCAAGGCCGGTCCCGCGGGGATCTACGCCGAGACCCGCGCCGACGACCTCGTCGTGCGCTGCATCCGCGAGCTGCTGCGGCGCAACCCGTCGCTGCCGGCCGAGCGGGTCGACGAGGTGGCCATCGCCGCCACCACCCAGATCGGCGACCAGGGCCTGACCATCGGCCGCACCGCCGCGCTGCTGGCCGGGCTGCCGAAGAGCGTGCCCGGCTACGCCATCGACCGGATGTGCGCCGGCGCGATGACCGCCGTGACGACGACGGCCAGCGGCATCGCCTTCGGCGCCTACGACGTCGCGATCGCCGGCGGCGTCGAGCACATGGGGCACCACCCGATGGGTGAGGGCGTCGACCCGAACCCGCGGTTCGTCAGCGAGGAGATCGTCGACGGCTCCGCGCTGGTGATGGGCTCGACCGCGGAGAACCTGCACGACCGGTTCCCGCACCTGACCAAGGAGCGGGCCGACGCCTTCGCGCTGGCCAGCCAGCAGAAGTACGCCGCGGCGGTGGCCGCCGGACGGATCGGCCCCGAGCTGGTGCCGGTGGCGACCCGCTCGGCCGAGGCCGGCTGGGGGCTGGCCACGGTCGACGAACCGCCGCGGCCGAACACCACGCTGGAGGGGCTGTCGGCGCTGAAGACGCCGTTCCGCCCGCACGGTCACGTCACCGCCGGCAACGCGGCCGGGTTGAACGACGGCGCGACCGGCTGCCTGCTCGCCGCCGAGGAGGTCGCCGAGGAGCTGGGGCTGGACGTCGGCATGCGGCTGGTCGGCTTCGGCTTCGCCGGCGTGGAGCCCGAGGTGATGGGCGTGGGGCCGATCCCGTCGACGGAGAAGGCGCTGGCCCGGACCGGGCTGTCCATCACCGACATCGGGCTGTTCGAGCTCAACGAGGCCTTCGCCGTCCAGGTGCTGGCGTTCCTGGACCACTTCGGCATCGCCGACGACGACGCGCGGGTCAACCCGTGGGGCGGCGCGATCGCCGTGGGCCACCCGCTGGCCTCCTCCGGCGTGCGGCTGATGACCCAGCTGTCCCGGCAGTTCGCCGAGCGGCCCGACGTCCGCTACGGCCTCACCGCCATGTGCATCGGCATCGGCATGGGCGGCACCGTGATCTGGGAGAACCCGAACTGGGAAGGGGCTGCGGCATGAGCGCCGTGTTCACCGACGAGGTCGTCACCGCCGCGAAGGTGCGGTACCTGCGGGTGCCCGGGCTGGCCGGTGAGCTGGCGCTGATCACCCTGGACAACGGGCACGACCACACCCGGCCCTCCACGTTCGGCCCCGGCGGGCTCGCCTCGCTGGACGCCGCACTGGACGAGATCGAGTCCCACTCCCCCGCCCCGGCGGCCATCGCCGTCACCGGCAAGCCGTTCGTCTTCGCCGTCGGCGCCGACCTCTCCGGCGTCCCGTCGATCGCCTCGGCCGCCGACGCCCGGGAGATCGCCGAGACCGGGCACCGGGTGTTCCGCCGGCTCAAGGACTCGGCTGTCCCGACGTTCGCGTTCGTCAACGGCGCGGCGATGGGCGGCAGCCTGGAGCTGGCGCTGCACTGCCACCACCGGACGATCGCCAGCACCGCCGTCGTCGCCTTCCCCGAGGTCTTCCTCGGCCTGGTGCCCGGTTGGGGCGGCACCCAGCTGCTGCCGGAGCTCGTCGGCATCGACGCCGCGGTCACCGTGATCGTGGAGAACGCGCTGGCGCAGAACAAGGTCACCCCGGCGCCGAAGGCCGGGAAGCTGGGCATCGCCGACGCGGTGTTCGAGCCGGCCGACTTCCTGGAGCGCTCGCTGGAGTGGGCGGCCGGCGTGCTCGCCGGGGAGATCGCCGTCCGCCGTCCCGCGGTGGACCGGTCGGCCTGGGACGACGCGATCGCCCGGGCCCGGCAGCTCGTCGCCGCCCGCACCCGCAACGCCTCCCCCGGCGCGCTGCGTGCGGTGGAGCTGCTCGACCTGGCCCGGGCCGGCGACGCCGGCTTCACGGCCGGGACGGCGGCCGAGGACGACGCGCTCACCGACCTGCTGATGAGCGAGGAGCTGCGGGCCGGCCTGTACGCCTTCGACCTGGTCAACAAGCGGGCCAAGCGCCCCGCGGGTGCACCGGACCGGAAGCTGGCCCGGAAGGTGACGAAGGTCGGCGTCGTCGGTGCCGGGCTGATGGCCTCCCAGCTGGCGCTGCTGTTCGTGCGCCGGCTCGAGGTGCCCGTCGTCCTCACCGACGTCGACCGGGCGCGCGTCGACAAGGGCGTCGGCTACGTGCACGCCGAGCTGGAGAAGCTGGCCGGCCGGGGACGGCTGTCCCCCGACGCGCTGAACCGGCTCCGCGGCCTGGTCACCGGCTCGCTGGACAAGGGCGCCTTCGCCGACGCCGACCTGGTGATCGAGGCGGTGTTCGAGGAGCTGTCGGTCAAGCAGCAGGTCTTCGCCGAGGTGGAGGCGGTGGTGCGGCCCGACTGCGTGCTGGCCACCAACACCTCCGCACTGTCGGTGACCGAGATGGCCGCCGGGCTGCAGCACCCGGAGCGGGTCGTGGGCCTGCACTTCTTCAACCCGGTCGCCGTCCTGCCGCTGCTGGAGGTGGTGCGGGCCGGGCGGACCGACGACGCCACGCTGGCCACCGCGTTCGCCGTCGGCAAGCAGCTGGGCAAGTCCTGCGTGCTGGTCGCCGACGCCCCGGCGTTCGTGGTCAACCGGCTGCTCACCCGGTTCCTCGGCGAGGTCACCGCGGCCGTGGACGCCGGCACCCCGGTGGCGGTCGCCGAGACGGCGCTGGAGTCGCTGGGCCTGCCGATGACGCCGTTCGAGCTGCTCACGCTGGTCGGCCCCCCGGTCGCGCTGCACGTGGCCGAACGGATGCACGAGGCGTTCCCCGACCGTTTCGGCGTCGGCGAGGGGCTGCGCCGGATGGTCGAGCTGGGCAAGACGTCGGTCTTCTCCGAGCCGGGCGTCATCGACCCGGAGCTGGCCGGGATCGACGCCGGTGACTCCCCGCTCACCGCCGACGAGCTGCGCGCCCGAGCGGAGCGGGCGCTGGCCGAGGAGATCCGGCTGATGCTCGACGAGGGCGTCGTCCAGGCCGTGCAGGACGTGGACCTGGCGATGCTGCTGGGCGCCGGGTGGCCGTTCTGGCTGGGCGGCATCTCCGCCTACCTCGACCGCGCCGGGGTGTCGGAGGCCGTCACCGGGCAGCGCTTCCTCCCCCGGGGAGTGGCCTCGCTCCCCGCCTGAGGTCGGACCCCCTGGGATCAGGTCACCTGGTCCCAGGGGCACCTACCCGGTGGCAGACCGCGCGGTAGGTGCCCACACGATCAGGTCACCTGATCCTGGGCGTGCCGCCGCAGGAGGTGGTCAGCGGAACTTGTGGGTGAGGCTGTCCATCGTGCGGTCCACCGAGGCGATCTTGACGTGCGAGATCCCGGCGTTCGCGCCGGCGGCCAGCATCGCCTCGTGCGCGGCCCGCAGCGTCGCCCAGACCGTGTCGGCGTCGCCCTCCAGCGTCGTGCCCAGCGCCCCGACCTCGGCGCGCAGCCCGGAGGCCTGGATCACCCGGATCGCCGCCTCGACGTGGGCGTGCGGGTCGTCCGGGGTGCCGGGCGGCGACGGCGCGACCTGGATCTCGGCGATGACCTGACCACTCACTGCTGCTGCCCCTCGGCGCCCTCGGGCTGCGGCTCGGTCGACGCGGCGGCACGGTCGGCGACCCGGGCGGCCCACTCGACGATCCGCCGGGCGACGTCCTGCTCGGTGAGGCCGACGTCGGCGAGCACCTGACCGCGGCTGCCGTGCTCGAAGAACTGCTGCGGCAGGCCCAGCGTGCGCACCGGCACGTCGCAGTCGGCGTCCTGCAGCGCCTGGGACAGCAGGGTGCCCACGCCGCCGGCCCGGCCGCCGTCCTCGACGGTGACCACCAGCCGGTGCTCGGCGGCCAGCGTGACCAGCTCGTCGGCGACCGGCATCACCCAGCGCGGGTCGACGACGGTGACCTCGATGCCGTGGTCGGCGGCGCGCTCGGCGACCGCCAGGCACATCGGCACCAGCGAGCCGACGGCGACCAGCAGCACCTCGGGGGTCACACCCCGGCGCAGCACGTCGACCCGGCCGCGCCGCTCGAGCGCCGGCACCTCCGGCGGCAGCGCGCCCTTCGGGAAGCGGATGACGGTGGGCCCGTCGGAGACCTGCACCGACTCGCGGAGCGCCTCGCGCATCGTCGCCTCGTCCCGCGGCGCCGCCAGCTGCAGCCCCGGGACGATCGAGCAGATCGACATGTCCCACATGCCGTTGTGCGAGGCGCCGTCGGAGCCGGTGACGCCGGCCCGGTCGAGCACCAGGGTGACCGGCTGGCCGTGCAGCGCGACGTCCATCAGCAGCTGGTCGAAGGCGCGGTTCAGGAAGGTCGAGTAGATCGCGACGACGGGGTGCAGGCCGCCCATCGCGAGCCCGGCGGCCGAGGTCAGCGCGTGCTGCTCGGCGATGCCGACGTCGTAGGTGCGCTCCGGGAAGCGCTCCGCGAACGGCGCGAGACCGGTGGGGTGCAGCATCGCCGCGGTGATCGCCACGACGTCGGAGCGCTCGGTGCCGATCCGCACCAGCTCGTCGGCGAAGACGTCCGTCCACTCCGGGCCCTTGGCGGCCGAGGAGAGCCCGCTGTCGGGCTCGAAGACGCCGGTGGAGTGCCAGGCGTCGATGGTGTCGGTCTCCGCCGGCGGGTAGCCGAAGCCCTTGGTCGTGACGGCGTGCACGATGACCGGCCCGCCGAAGGACCGGGCCCGGCGCAGCGCCGACTCCATCATCTCCACGTCGTGGCCGTCGACCGGGCCGACGTACTTCATGCCGAGGTCCTCGAACATGCCCTGCGGGGCCAGGACGTCCTTGAGCCCCTTCTTGATCGCGTGCAGCGCGTCGTAGAGCTTGGTGCCGACGACGGGTGCGCGGTGCAGGGCCTGCCGGACGGCGGCCAGCGCCTCCTCGTACCCCGGGCGCAACCGCAGGGTGGCGAGCGCGTCGGCCACCCCACCGATCGTCGGGGAGTACGAGCGGCCGTTGTCGTTGACCACGATGACGACGGGGCGGTCCTGCGCGGCGGCGATGTTGTTCAGCGCCTCCCAGGCCATCCCGCCGGTGAGCGCACCGTCGCCGATCACCGCCACCACGGGGCGGACGTCGCCGCGGACGGCGAAGGCCTTGGCCAGCCCGTCGGCGTAGGACAGCGACGTCGAGGCGTGGCTGTTCTCCACCCAGTCGTGCTCGCTCTCGGCCCGGCTGGGGTAGCCGGACAGCCCGTCCCGCTGGCGGAGCTGGGCGAAGCCGTCGAGCCGGCCGGTGAGCAGCTTGTGCACGTAGGCCTGGTGCCCGGTGTCGAAGATGATCGGCTCGCGCGGGGACTCGAAGACCCGGTGGACGGCGATGGTCAGCTCGACCGCACCGAGGTTCGGGCCCAGGTGCCCACCGGTCTTGGCGACCGCGGCCACGAGCGCATCACGGATCTCGCCGGCCAGGACCGGCAGCTGGTCGGGGCGCAGCGCCCGGAGGTCGGCGGGCCCGGTCAACGAGCTGAGCAACGACACGACGGGGCAGGGTCCTCTCGACGTCGGCGGCGTCCGGTGGGGCGCAACCGGTGAAACCCCACTGTAACGGCGAACCGGCGACCTGCCCTGTGGGCGACGGACTCAGAGCCGGGGCACCCAGCGCTCGCCCCGCAACGCCCCGGCGACCACCTCGACCCCGCGCGCGGCCCGGGTGAGCCGGGCACCCTCCCGCTCGTAGGCGCTGATCGCCGCCTCCATCGCCTCCGGCGGCAGCTGGTCGGCGAGCTCCACCCGCACGGTGCGCCAGCCGGCCCGCGCCGCCTCGAGCCCCGCGGCGACGTGGTCACCGGCGAACCGGGCCAGCAGCACCGGGTAGCGCCGGAGCACCTCGTGCGCCCGGTAGTCCGGCGGCACGAGGTCGAACAGCCAGCTGACCGCGGTCCGCTCCCAGTCCGGGGCGCCGGGCGGCCAGACCTCGTCCGGCCAGCCCGGTGGCAGTGCGACGTCCACCCGGTCAGTGTGCGCGGACGCCGCGGCGACCTCGACCGCGGATCGCACGTGTGTTCGAAGCGTGACCTGCCGGACCCGGTGCGCGACGGATCCCACCCGCGCGATCATGGAGCCGGCGGGGCGGCTCGCCGGCCCTCCTCGGCGGGTCGCCACCGCGGCTCCATGATCGCGCGCCCCAGAGGTGCCTCGGGCTCCGCAGTGACCTGTCGGGGCCGCGTCGTACGGTCCCCGGCGTGACCGAGCCGGGCGACGCCACCGACCACCTGGGCGAGACCCGTGCCGCCTACGACACGGTCGCCGTCGACTACGCCGACCTGCTGCGGGACGAGCTCGCCGCCCGCCCGGTCGACCGGGCCGTGCTCGGGCTGTTCGCCGAGCTGGTGCACGCCGGCGGCGGCGGGCCGGTGGGCGACCTCGGCTGCGGACCGGGCCGGATCACCGCCCACCTCGCCGGCCTGGGGGTGGAGGCCTTCGGCGTCGACCTCTCCCCCGGCATGATCGCCGTGGCCCGGCGGAGCCACCCGCAGCTGCGGTTCGACGTCGGCTCGATGACGGCGCTGGACCTGCCGGACGGCAGCCTGGCCGGCGCCGTCGCCTGGTACTCGGTGATCCACACCCCGCCGGCCCAGCTGCCCGCCGTGTTCGCCGAGGTGGCCCGGGTGCTGCGACCGGGCGCGCCGCTGCTGGTCGCGTTCCAGGCGGGCGACGACGATCCCGTGCACCACCGGCAGGGCTACGGGCACGACATCTCGCTGCACGGCTGGCGACTGGACCCCGACCGGGTCGAGGAGCAGCTCACCACCGCGGGGTGCATCGTGCGGACTCGGGTGCTCCGCGAGCCGGAGCCCCCGCACGAGAAGAGCCGCCAGGCCTACCTGCTGGCCGTGCGCGCCTGACCCGACGGCGGCCGGTCCTCGCCGGTTCCGCACAGGGCCCACAGCCGCGAGCCGGCGACCCCGGCGAGCAGGACGCCGAACACCGCCGACACCCAGTTGCCGTCGGCCGCGTTGGCGACGGCGGTCCCGACCAGGAAGACCGCTGCCACGATCCAAAACCCGCGGCTCACCGGGCGCAGAAGCAGCCAGGTGTACGTCGAGCGCGCCCAGTCGACCAGCCGTTCGCCACCCGTCGGATCAGCCACGGTCCCAGCGTAGGCAGGGCGACCTGACCGCCGGGCCGACGCGCAGGCCCGGGCCAGCCACCACCCTCGAGTGAGGGCGGACCCGGCCGGAGTACGGATGACGCTCGCACCCGCCGATGACCACCGTGACCCAGGACACAGGGATCGACCGACCGGCCGACCCGGGGACGCCTGACCCGCACGCACTCGGCAGTACTGGAGGCCCTGACGTGACCACCTACCGCAACGTCCGCGACCTGCTCACCGAGGCCGTCCACGAGGCGTTCCTGCTCGCCGACTTCCTCATCCGCAAGGCCGATGACCGGTGGGTCCTGCCGCGCGAGGACACCAGCCGCAGCCCGCTCTGAGCCTCCCCGCGCCCTGCTACGCCCGGACCAGCAGGGCGACGCACTCCACGTGGGCGGTCATCGGGAAGCAGTCGAAGGCCCGTAGCTCGGCCAGTCGGTAGCCGACGCCGGCGAACGCGGCGACGTCGCGGGCCAGGGACGCCGGGTCACAGGCGACGTAGACCACGGCACGGGCACCGGAGCCGGCGAGCACCCGGCTGACGTCCTCACCGGCCCCAGCCCGGGGAGGGTCGAGCACGACGACGTCGGGGCGGCCGAGGTCGCCGAGCAGCTCGGTGAGACCCGGGGCGTCCACGTCGCCCTGCCACACCTCGGCCTGCGGCAGGTCGGCGAGGTTCACGTCGGCAGCGGCGCAGGCCGCCGCGTCGGACTCGACGCAGACCACCCGCCCCGCGGCACCGACCCCGGGCGCCAGCGCACCGCCGAACAGGCCGGCGCCGGCGTAGAGGTCCAGCACCGTCTCCCCCGGCTGTACCGCGGCGAAGCCCAGGACGGCGTCCACCAGGGCGTCGGCGGCGGCCGGGTGCACCTGCCAGAAGCCGGTGCCCTCGACCTCCCAGTCCCGGCCACCGGCGGTCCGCTGCGCCCGCCCGGCCGGCTCCTCGGGCACCTCGGCCCCGGGCCGCAGCACCTGGGTGTCCAGCGGCCGGCCGCGGCGGTCCAGCGTCGTCGTGGTCACCACGCCGGCCGAGTCGACGGCGACGTCGACGGCGCCGGCGCCGGCGTCCAGCCAGCGCCGGGCCAGCACCGCCTGGGCGGCCGGCTCGGCGGTGATCGGGCAGTCGTCGAGCGGGACGACGTCGTGCGAGCGGTGCCGGCGCAACCCGGGCGAACCGGTGCGGTCGACGGCGAACCGGGCCCGCGACCGCCAGCGCAGCGGCCCGCCGGGCAGCGCCTCGACGGTGACGTCGACGTCGAGCCCGGCGAGCCGGGACAGCTGCTCACGGACGACGTCGGCCTTGAGCCCGAGCTGGCCGGCGTGGCTGACGTGCTGCCAGTCGCAGCCACCGCACAGCCCGGGGCCGCTGTACGGGCACGGACGCTCCACCCGCTCCGGGGCCGCCTCCAGCACCTCGACCGCGTCGCCGCGGCAGAAGCCCTTCTGCCGGTCCTCGGTCACCTCGACGACCACGCGCTCCCCGGGCAGCGCGTGCCGCACGAAGACCACCCGGCCCTCGTGCCGGGCCACGCAGTGCCCGCCGTGCGCCACCGGGCCGACGGTCACCTCGACGCGCCGCCCGAGCCAGCCCAGGCCCTTCGGCCCCGCTGCGGGGGCCCGCCGGGAGCCGGGACGGCCCCGTCCGGAGGCTCGCCCCGAGCCTGCGCCGGGCGAGGGGGACGGGGTCCTGCCCGGGGGGACGCCGGGTCCGTCGTCAGCCATAGGGCGTCTGCTCGGTCTCGGAGGTCAGGCCGCGCCGCAGGTCGCCGGGAGCCGGGCCGCCGCCGTTCCCGCCGTCCCGGTCGTGCGAGCCCTCCAGCTGCCACGGCACGCTGGTGATCATGACGCCGGGCAGGAACTGCAGCCGGGTGCGCAGTCGCAGTGCGCTCTGGTTGTGCAGCAGGTTCTCCCACCAGTGGCCCAGCACGTACTGCGGCACGAAGACCACGACCAGGTCCCTGGGGCCGGCGCGCCGGATGTCCTTGACGAAGTCCAGGACGGGGCGGGTGATCTCCCGGTACGGCGACTCCAGCACGGTCAGCGGCAGCGGGATGTCGTAGCGCTCCCAGTCCCGCTGGAGTGCGCGGGTGTCGGCGTCGTCCACGTTGACCGTCAGCGCGGTCAGGACGTCGGGCCGGGTCGCGCGGGCGAAGGCCAGCGCCCGCAGCGTCGGCTTGTGCACCTTGGAGACCAGCACGACCGCGTGCACCCTGCTGGGCTTGGTCCGCGCATCGCTGTCGGGCACCAGCTGCGCGGCCACCTGCGAGTAGTGCCGGTTGATCCCGCGCATCAGCAGGAAGATCACCGGCATCGCGGCGAGCACGATCCAGGCCCCGCCGGTGAACTTGGTGACCACGACGATGAGCAGGACGACGCTGGTCAGCGTGCCGCCGACGGCGTTGATCACCCGGGATCGCTGCATCCGGCCGCGGGCAGCGGGCTCGGTCTCGCTGCGCAGCTCCCGGTTCCAGTGCCGCACCATGCCCCACTGGCCGATCGAGAAGCTGGTGAAGACGCCCACGATGTACATCTGGATCAGCTGGGTGGAGTCGGCCTCGAAGGCGATCAGCAGCAGGATGGCGAACCCGGCCAGCATGAGGATCCCGTTGCTGTAGACCAGCTTGTCGCCGCGGGTGTGCAGCTGACGCGGCATGAACCGGTCCTGCGAGAGCACCGAGCCCAGCAGCGGGAAGCCGTTGAACGCCGTGTTGGCCGCCAGGATCAGCACCAGGGCCGTGGCTGCCTGGACGAGGTAGAAGCCGAGGGAGTCCGGGCCGCCGAAGGTCGCCGCCGCCACCTGGGCGATGACGGTGCGCTGCGGCTGGCCCTCGCAGTCGAAGCCCACCAGGTCGCAGGCGTTCTCCACGTACCTGACGTCCGCCAGCAGGGCCATCGCCGTGACACCGGCGAACATCGTGGCGGCGATGCCGCCCATCAGCGCCAGCGTCGTGGCCGCGTTCCGGCTCTTCGGTGGGCGGAACGCCGGCACGCCGTTGGCGATCGCCTCCACCCCGGTGAGCGCCGTACAGCCGGAGGCGAAGGCCCGCAGCACGAAGAAGATCAGCGCCAGGCCGGTCACCTGCTCGTAGCCCGGCTCGGGCTGGATCGCGTAGCCCGCGCTCTCGGCCACCACGTCGCCGCCGGTGACGAACTCCCGGATCAGCCCGGTGCCGATCATCACCAGGATGCAGGCGATGAACGCGTAGGTCGGGAAGGCGAAGGTCCTCCCCGACTCCCGCACCCCGCGCAGGTTGATCGCGACGAGCAGGACGACCAGCACGACGGAGATGAGGACGCGGTGCTCGGCGAGCTCGGGGAACGCGGAGATGATGTTGTCCGTGCCGGAGCTGACCGAGACGGCGACGGTGAGCACGTAGTCCACGAGCAGCGCGCTGGCGACGACCAGCCCGGCGAACTGGCCGTGGTTCTTCATCGCCACCTCGTAGTCGCCGCCGCCCGAGGGGTAGGCGTGCACCACCTGGCGGTAGGACAGGACGACGACGGCCAGCAGCAGCACCACGAGCGCGGCCAGCCACGGGGTGAGGAACAGGAACGTCGTCCCGGCCAGCGTCAGGAAGATGAGGATCTCCTGCGTCGCGTAGGCGACGGAGGAGAGCGGGTCACTGGCGAAGACCGGCAGTGCCAAGCGCTTGGGCAGCAGCGACTCGCCGGCACGGTCGCTGCGGACCGGCCGGCCGAGGACGAGTCGTTTCGGGAGTTGTCCGAGGTCGGACAGGGATGGCACGGCGGCGATGGTACGGACGCGGCGCCCACCCGTGGGCCGCACCGGGGCGACCTCACTCACATGGGCAACCCACGGTGCTCCGCACGCCCCGATGCGCCACCACGGCCTGGCTTCGGGTGTACGTTCGCGCGCTGTACGCCCCGGCGGTCCGCGGGGGCGGCACGGTTCGGCAGACGGGTGGGACACAGGTGCACGTGGTCGTGATGGGCTGCGGCCGCGTCGGTTCGGCGATCGCCCGGCGACTCGAGGTGATCGGCCACAGCGTCGCGGTGATCGACCAGGACCCCGAGGCCTTCCGCAGGCTCGGCCCCGAGTTCGGCGGCCGCCAGGTCACCGGGCTCGGTTTCGACCGGCAGACCCTCCTGGACGCCGGCATCGACTCCGCCGGGGCCTTCGCCGCGGTCAGCAGCGGGGACAACTCCAACATCATCGGCGCGCGCGTCGCCCGCGAGACGTTCGGCGTCGAGCACGTCGTCGCCCGGATCTACGACTCCAAGCGGGCCGAGGTCTACGAGCGGATGGGCATCCCCAGCGTCGCCACCGTCCCGTGGACGGTCAGCCGGCTGATGCGGGAGCTGCTCTCGGTGAAGGTGACCGAGATCTGGCGCGAGCCCACCGGCACGGTCCTGTTGATGCGGATCACCGTGACCGACGTCTGGGTCGGCCGGCCGCTCGCCGAGCTGGAGAGCGCCTCCGGTGCCCGGGCCGCCTGGCTGGTGCGCTTCGGCGAGGCCCAGCTCATCACCCCGACCACGGTGCTGCAGACCGGCGACCACCTCGTCGTCGCCGCCACCGACGAGCTCACCGACCGGGTGCACGAGGCCGTCGAGCAGGGTCCCGCGGGAGGGCAGCACTGATGCGCGTCGCCATCGTGGGGGCCGGCGCGGTCGGCCGGTCCATCGCCACCGAGCTGCTGGGCAACGGCCACGCCGTGATGCTCATCGAGAAGAACGGCTCCCGGGTCAAGCCGCGGGCGGTCCCGGGCGCCGAGTGGGTGCAGGCGGACGCCTGCGAGGTCTCCTCCCTCGAGGAGGCCCAGCTGGCCACCTGCGACGTGGTCATCGCGGCCACCGGTGACGACAAGGCCAACCTGGTCGTCTCGCTGCTGGCCAAGACCGAGTTCGCGGTCGCCCGGGTGGTCGCCCGGGTCAAGGACCCGCGCAACGAGTGGCTCTACACCGAGGCGTGGGGCGTGGACGTCGCCGTCTCGACCCCCCGGGTGCTCGCCGCCCTGGTGGAGGAGGCGGTCACCGTGGGCGACGTCGTCCGGCTGATGAGCTTCCGCAAGGGCGCGGCCAACCTGGTCGAGATCACCCTCGCCGAGGACACCCCGTGGGTGGGTCGGCCGGTGCGCGAGGTGCCGTTCCCCCGGGAGACGGTGCTCACCACCATCCTGCGTGGCGACCGCGTCATCGCACCCGATCCCGACGAACCGCTCGAGGCCGGGGACGAGCTGCTGTTCGTCACCCACGGCGACATCGAGGAGCAGCTCCAGGCGGTCATGTGCCCCGACGGGAGCTGTTGACCGACCCAGCCCACGGCGGGGGCCGTCAGACGGTGGGGCGGTCCTCGGGCTCCGCCGGGTCCTCGACCAGCGGCGGCTCGGAGCGGTGCCGGTGCAGCCGGGCCACCACCCACAGGGTCACCACGAGCTGGGCGGCGGTCAGCGGCAGGCCCATCACCAGCGAGGACGTCGCCAGCAGCTCGACCTCATCGCGCAGGTAGAAGAACCCCTGCACAGCGGCCCGCAGCAGGAACACCGCTGCCCACAGCACGGTCAGCCAGCTGTAGGCCCGCAGCATCCGCGGGTCGTCGCGCCAGTGCCGCTCCGGCTCGGGGTCCGGAGCCCGGGGGCCGGGCGCCACCGGCACGGTGGCGCCGCCCTCCACCGGTACGGGCGTCGCGGCCGGGTCCCGGCGAGCGCGACCGCGCAGCGACGGCAGCCGGTGGGCGGACATCGCCCCCAGGTGGCTGGGCGCCAGGAACTCGGCGATCACCCCCACCAGGGGACGGCGGAAGAGGATCGAGCCGAGCAGGATCACGGCTATCGCGGCGCCGCGCACGATGCCCAGCACGAAGAAGTCCCGGGCCTGTCCGGAGTACGCGGTGATCGCCACGGCGACGGCGACGGCGAACAGCCCACTGACGGCCTGCTGGAGGCCCTCCCGGCGGAGCAGCCGCAGCAGGAAGACCAGCACTGCGGCGGCGAGGGCCGCCCAGATGCCGACGGTCAGCCCGCCGACCGAGTTGGCCACGATGAACGCGATCGTGGGCAGCGAGGCGTCGACCATGCCGCGCCAGCCGCCCAGCTGGTCCAGCACCAGGTGGCGGTCGAACGACACCCCACCGCGTCCGGGCTCGCTCACCGGCCGGTCCCTCCGGTCATGCCCGCATCGACGACCGGGTCACCCGGCGCTCAGCTCGTACCAGGGGTTGTAGATGACCTGCCGACCCTCGAAGGCGGCGAACCGGCCGCGCGCGGTCAGCCGACGACCCGGCTCGATCCCGGGGATGCGGCGGCGGCCGAGCCAGACGAGCGTGACCGAACCGGAGCCGTCGAAGAGCTCGGCCTCCAGGGTCGGGACCGTCTCTCGCGGGGTGTAGACCACCGACTTGATCCGCCCGGTGACCGTGACGACCTCGCCCTTGCGGCAGGTGCTGACCGCCGAGCAGCCGGCCGACGCCACCCCGGAGCGCAGCTCCTGGGCGTCCACGGTCCGGTCGTCGGCGGTGAGCTTCTGCAGCTTGCGGGACAGCCAGCCCCGCGCGCCGGGCTCCGTGGAGGCACCGGTCCTGGTCTCGGTCACGATCCCAGGGTAGTGCTGCCAGGGGCCGCTGTCCGACGCTCGGCCAGCCAGTCCACGGTGCGTTCCCACGCCGCACCGGAGACGTCGATCAACATCATGTGGTCGCCGGGGACGACCACCACCTCGACGGTGTCCCCTACCGCGGTCGCGGCGGCGGCGTACCGCCGGCTCTGGTCCAGCGGCACGGAGCTGTCCTCGTCGCCGTGCACGCACAGCGCGGGGAGCCCGGTCGGCAGCAGCCGCACCGGGTCGGCCGCGGCATACCGGTCGGGCACCTCGTCCGGCGTGCCACCGAGGAAGCCGACCGTGGCCCCGTCGCCGAGGTCGGCGGTGACCGCGGCCTCCAGGTCGAGCACGCCGGCCTGCGCGACGACCGCGCTGACCGGGACCCGCGGGTCGGCCCCCGGCGCCCCGGCGGGCAACCGGCCGCGACCGGCGACCCACGCCGCGAGGTGCCCGCCCGCGGAGTGGCCCAGGACGGTCACGTCGGTGAGGTCCAGGCGCGCTGCGCCCGGCACGTCGGGGAGGGCGTCCACCGCCGCGGCGACGTCCTGGAGCGTCGTGGGCCAGCCACCGCCGGCGCCCACCCGGCGGTACTCCACGGCCACCGCTGCCCAGCCGCGGACGGCCAGGTCGGCGGCCAGCGGGCGGGCCAGCTCGATGCCGTAGCGGGCCCGCCAGAACCCGCCGTGCACGACCACCACCACCGGTGCCGGACCGTCGCCGTCCGGCAGGGACACCTCGACGAACTGGTCGGGCCCGGGGCCGTAGTCGTGCCGGACGGGCTCGCTCACCCGGCGTCCCGGGGCTCGGTGGGGGGCTCGGTGGGGGGTGCCGGCGCAGGTGTGGCCGACGGCGGCGCCACCGGCGAGGCAGGCGGGGCGACCGGCGAGGCGGCAGCCGGCG
The DNA here is from genome assembly GCF_026967925.1 of Modestobacter sp. VKM Ac-2985. Classification (GTDB taxonomy): domain Bacteria; phylum Actinomycetota; class Actinomycetes; order Mycobacteriales; family Geodermatophilaceae; genus Modestobacter. The sequence goes on from NZ_JAPVBI010000003.1 coordinate 858,544, forward strand.
AGGCGGCAGCCGGCGAGGCAGGCGGGGCGGCCGGCGCGGCGGCAGGGGGCGCGGCGGCGGGCGGCGCGGCAGCCGGCGGGCCGGCGGGGCGGCGGGCCGCCGGGCGCGCACCCTGGCCGGCGGCCTGCCTGCGGGCGACCTGCTGGGCTGCCTGCGGGGGCAGCGTCAAGGGGAGCTGCTCGCGCACCGGCATCGGCTGCGCCCCCCGGACGACGACGACGGACCGGAACGCCGCCTCCAGCGGCGCAGCCGCCTCGGGTGTGCTGGCCGCCGAGCCGCTGATCATCCCGCGGAGGAACCACCGGGGGCCGTCGACGCCGAGGAAGCGGGCCGGACGGCGCACCGGCTTCGGGGCCCCGGTCTCCCCCTGCTGCGGCGGCGCGGCGACCAGGACCGACCCGACCAGCTCACGGCCGAACGGCCCGTCCACCTCGGTCAGCCGGCCGCCCTGCCCGCTCGCCCCGCGCATGAGCTCGGCGCGCACCTCGTCCCAGAGACCGCCGGCGCGCGGCGCGGCGAAGACCGACAGCTGCAGCAGGGAGTCCCCGGCGCGGAGGCTCGCCCCGACGACCTGCTGCTGGGCGTTGACGTCCACCCGCAGCTCCATGCCCGGGACCGCCGGGAGGCGCAGCGAGCCGAGGTCGACCCGCTGCCGGCCGTCCTCCGGGGCGTCGGCCTCGTCCCACGGCCCACTGGTGGCGGTCTCCTCACGCTCCCGCACCTGCGGTTCCGGGGGCACTCCCCGCTCCCGGAGGCTGCGGTCGATCCGGTTGCGTCGACGTCCGAACGGCATCGTCAGGCCCGTCCTTCCAGAGAGGTGTGGGTCAGGTCGGCGGCCAGCGCGGCCGAGCCGCCGGTGGAGCCGTGCCCGCCGCTGCCTCGTTCGCTGCCGGGCAGCTCTCCGACCGGCACGAAGCGGGCCCGCACGACCGGCTGGACCACCAGCTGGGCGACCCGGTCGCCCCGGGACAGCCGGAGGGTGGTGATGGGGTCCAGGTTGACCAGGTTGACCTTGATCTCGCCCCGGTAGCCCGCATCGATCGTGCCCGGTGCGTTGACCAGGCTGAGCCCCAGCCGGTGCGCCAGACCCGAGCGCGGGTGCACGAAGCCGGCGAACCCCTCGGGGATCGCGACCGCGACCCCCGTGCCCACCAGTGCGCGTTGGTGCGGTGCGAGCTCCACGTCCTCGGCCAGGCACAGGTCGGCACCGGCGTCACCGGGCAGGGCGTAGGCCGGGAGGACGGCGGCGGAACCGAGGACGACGGGCACGTCGACCTCGGCGGCGACGCCGGCCAGCGGCTGGTCGGGCAGGGGAACGGGCACGGCGGCGAGGCTAGCCGCGCCGACCGGTGGACATGTGGGCCGACCCGGCGGTCAGGCGCCCGGACCGGCCGGGGGCAGCCCCAGGTCGGACCGCAGCCGATCCGCCAGCGCGGCCGTCGCCTTGCGGTTGCCGCGGGCGGCCAGCGTCGCCCCGACCAGCAGGGGGGCCACCGACGTCGTGCTCCGGGCCAGGCGCCGGGTGACCCGCCGCCGCAGCGCCGTCGTCCCGGCCGTGCTCAGCGCGCCGAGCAGCCCACCCGACGACGAGCTCCCCACCGCCCGCTGGGTGCTCCAGCTCGCCAGGTAGGCACCGGCCCGGGCCCGGGCGTCGCCCGGGGCCGGCCGGCCCGCCAGCTCGTGCAGCTCCCCGACGAGCACGACCTCGACGGCGGCCACCAGCACGGTCTGCGCACCGAGCTCCAGCGGGACGGCGACCAGGGTCGGTGGCGCGAACCACTGCGCCGCCGCCAGCCCACCGGTCGCGGCACCGACCCCGCCGGTGAGCCGGGCCGCCCGGGCGACCAGGGCGTCGGCGATCTCCGCGTCCGAGGCCCCCGGATGAGCCCGTCGCAGGCGTGCCCCGTCCCGGATCGGGAGGCGAGGGGCAGCCGCGTCGAGGAGGTCACTCAGCAGGCCGGAGGGTGCCGCGCCGCCGCGGGCGTCCGTGCCGGGGCCGGTGGCGCGCTCCCGCCCCGAGGCGGCCCGGGCGTCCCGCGCCGAGCCGGTCCGCGCGTCCCGCGCCGCGGCGGCGACCGCGGACACGACATCGGACAGGACCCCGCTCGCCGCCCGGGCACCGGCAGTCGACCGGCCCGGTCCGCTGCCGCTCCGAGTGCGGGTGTCCCTGCCGGGCTCGTCCCGGCCGAGCAGCCCGGAGACGGCGTCGGCGAGGGCCCGCGCCGCCGCGCCGAGTCCGCTGTCGGCACCCACGACCTCGCCCTCGACCGGCGTCCCGCCCACGGGGCGGGGCGGCGGGACGTCACGCGGCTGCTGGCTCATCGGTTCCCCTCGACGGTGACGTGCTGGAACGGCCCCCCGTGCAGAGGCCCGCCGTGAGCCGGCGAGCAACGCGGGGTACGGGCGTCCCTCTTCAGGCCGCGCAGTCGCGGCAGACCGGCTGCCCGTTGCGGGTGGCGGCCAGCCGGCTGCGGTGGTGCACGAGGAAGCAGCGCGAGCAGGTGAACTCGTCCTCCTGCTTGGGCAGCACCCGGACGGTGAGCTCCTCGTTGGAGAGGTCCGCTCCGGGGAGCTCGAGGGCCTCGTTGAAGTCGGTCTCGTCGACGTCCACCGAGGAGGACTGCGCCTCGGCCCGACGGGCCTTCAGCTCCTCCAGGGAGTCCTCGCCGAGCTCGTCGGTCTCGTTGCGCCGGGGGGCGTCGTAGTCCTGGGCCATGGGGTGCCCCTCACTCTCTCTTCGTCGCGGGCACACGGGCCCGCTCGTCTGCCGTCGGCAGCGGGCGCCGACGGCGGTGGTGCCGGCCGCCAGGGCGGCCGGGGATCTCGCGCCGGTCCGGAGGCCACGTGGCCCCTGTCCCGGGTCGCTCGGTCGTGCACCGGACCACGTCCGGCTCGGCTGGTGGACGAACAGGCCTGCTGCTCGTCCTGCACCCCCGCCAGCCGCCCAACGCCGTCCGGCCCCGGTTTGTGCCCGCCTGCGGGAGACCGACACATCCAGCCGGCCGGGAGGCCGGTCGAGGCGGGGAGCGCCAGAGGCTACCCTGCCGCCGTGGGGACTCCAGTGGGTGCTGATCCGGGGGTCGTCGGCCCCTACCTGGCGGGTGCTCTCGGGCACGAGAAGTGGCGTTCGGTCCGGGTCGAGCTGATCGCCGCCGGCATGTCGAACCTCACCTACGTGGTGACCCCGGAGGGCGGCTCCGAGGACGACGCGGTGATCCTGCGCCGGCCGCCGACCGGGGCCGTGCTGGCCACCGCGCACGACATGGTGCGCGAGCACCGGGTGATCTCCGCGCTGGCCGGCACCCCGGTTCCGGTCCCCCGCACGTTGCACCTGGCGACCGACACCTCGGTCCTCGGCGCCCCGTTCTACGTGATGGAGCGTGTGGTCGGCGTGCACGTGGTCAGCGAGCTGCCGCCCGGGTACGCCGACGAGCCGGCCCAGCGCCGGGCGGTCGCCGACGGCCTGATGGACACCCTCGCGGCCCTGCACGGCGTCGACCCCAACGCGGTCGGGCTGAGCGACTTCGGTCGGCCCGAGGGCTTCCTGGAGCGCCAGGTGCGCCGCTGGACCAAGCAGTGGGACGCCACCCGCGACACCGACCGGCCGGCGCTGGACGCACTGGCCGCCCGGCTGGCCGAGACGGTGCCCACCACCCGGCGCACGGGCATCACGCACGGCGACTACCGGCTGGACAACTGCCTGCTCGACCCGCAGACCCCCGGCCGGGTGCGCGCGGTCCTGGACTGGGAGATGTCCACGCTGGGCGACCCGCTCACCGACCTGGGGATGCTCTTCGTCTACTGGCCCCAGGCCGGCGAGGAGCGAGCCGTCTCGGTCTCCCAGGTCACCACGCTGCCCGGCTTCCCGACCCGACTGGAGCTGGCCGAGCGGTACGCCGCGAGCAGCGGCGCCGACCTGTCGGACCTGGACTGGTACGTGGGCTTCGCGTACTTCAAGTTCGCCGCGATCGTCGCCGGCATCGTGGCCCGGTCGGCGGCCGGTGCGATGGCCGGCAAGGACACCACCGGCTACGCCGACAAGATCGACCCCTGCGTCGAGCTGGGACGCGCCGCACTCGAGGACGGTGCGCTGTAGCCGCTCCCGCCGCCGCTAGGGTCGACTGCGTGTACGTGCCGGCCGCCGTGAGGACCCAGTGACCGAGCTCAGCGACGACACCGCGGAGCGCCGCACCGACGCTCCGCGCCGCAACCGCCGGCCGGTGCCCGCCCTGGTGTTCCTGCTGGTGCTGGCGCTGGCCGCCATGGCCGTGTGGTGGAACGTGCTCGGCGACGAGCGTGCCCGGGAGCAGGCCGCGGCCGCGGTCTGCAGCAGCGCCAGCAACGTGCCGACCGAGCTGGACCCGGCCACGGTGTCGATCAGGGTCTACAACGCCACGGACACCCCCGGACTGGCCGGCGAGGTCACCACGACCCTGGAGAGCCGCGGGTTCGTCGTCAACGAGACCGCCAACGACCCCGGCAGCGCCGAGGTGACCGGCGTCGGTGAGCTGCGCTTCGCCGGCCCGGGCCGGGAGGCCGCCGAGTTCCTCCGGCTCTACCTCCCCGGGGCCACCGACCGGGTCGACACCCGCTCCACCGGCGTCGTCGACCTCGTGATCGGGCCGGACTTCGCCGGACTGGCCAGCGAGGAAGAGGTGGCTGCCGCGCTGGTCGCGGCGGCGAGCGTCGAAGCGGACTGCTGACCGGCGACCGGGGCGACCCGGTCAGCCGGCGGCGTGCAGCCGCTCCAGCAGGGCGAGCAGGGGCGCGGCCACCGACGCGGCGACCGCGACGGCCATGGGCTCGGCGAACGGGCGCCCACCGGTCCCGGTGACGACCAGGCCCGCCTCTGCCGCGATCAGCGCCCCGGCGGCGTGGTCCCAGGGCTTGAGGTCCAGCTCGTAGTAGGCGTCGACCCGACCGGCCGCTGCGGCGCAGAGGTCCAGCGAGGCGCACCCCCAGCGCCGGATGTCGCGGACCTCGGGGAGCAGCTGGGCGACGACCGCCCCCTGGGCGCGGCGCTGCTCCACCCGGTAGCCGAAGCCGGTCGCCACCAGGGTCTGCTCCAGTGAGGCGGGTGAGCTGCCGTGCAGCTGCATCGCTGCCGCGCCCGGTGCGGTGAGCCAGGCACCCTGGCCGCGGACGGCGGTGAACAGCTCGCCGGTGCCGACGTTGAGCACCACGCCGACCTCGGTGCGGCCGTCGACCTCACCGGCGATGGAGACGGCGTAGGCGGGCAGGCCGTAGAGGAAGTTGACGGTGCCGTCGATCGGGTCGACGACCCAGCGGACGCCGCTGGTCCCCTCGTGGGCGGCGCCCTCCTCCCCCAGCACCCCGTCGTCGGGCCGGGCCTCGAGCAGCCGGCGCACGATCAGCGCCTCGCTGGCGGTGTCGACCGCGGTCACGACGTCGACCGGACTCGACTTGGTGTCGACCTGCTCGGCGGCGCTGCTGCGCCCCGCACCGACGAGGACCGCGGCCTCCTCGGCGGTGGCCCGGGCCAGCTCCAGCAGCTCGGTGGACAGGGCGGGTGCGGCAGCGCCGGAGGTCATCACGGAGAGCGATCTTGCCCGACCGGTGCACCTCCGGTGGGCGGGGTCGCTAGCCTGCCTGCGTGCAGGGCTTCGGAGTGGACATCGGTGGCAGCGGCATCAAGGGCTGCGTGGTCGACCTGGACAAGGGCGAGCTGGTCGGGGACCGGGTGCGGATCCCGACTCCCCAGCCGGCCTTGCCCGACCCGGTCTACGGCGTCGTGGCCGAGATCGTCGGTCGGTTCGGGTGGGAGGGGCGCATCGGCGTCACCTATCCGGGGGTGATGAAGCACGGGGAGGCCTTCACCGCCGCCAACATGGACTCCAGCTGGATCGGCACCGACATGGCCGCCGGGCTCGAGGCCGTCATCCCGGGCACCGTCCAGACGCTCAACGACGCCGATGCCGCCGGCATCGCCGAGATGGCCTACGGCGCCGGCCGGGGTCAGCGCGGCCTGGTGCTGATGCTCACCTTCGGCACCGGCATCGGCAGCGCGCTGTTCATCGACGGCACCCTCGTCCCCAACACCGAGTTCGGCCACATCGAGGTCGACGGCCAGGACGGCGAGAAGCGCGCGTCGGCGTCGGCACGGGAGCGCGAGGACCTCAGCTACCCGCAGTGGGCCAAGCGCGTCGACCGGTACCTGGACACGCTGGAGGCCAGCCTCTGGCCGGACCTGATCATCGTGGGCGGCGGGGTGAGCAAGAAGGCGGAGAAGTGGGTGCCGCTGCTGTCCACCCGGACCCGCGTCGTCCCCGCCGAGCTCCTCAACGACGCCGGGATCGTCGGCGCAGCCCTGGCGGCCGAGCAGCACATCGGTCAGTGACGCCGGGCTGACGGCGACCGCCCTGCCGCGGGTGCCGACCGGACGTGCCTGGCATCGAGCCGCATCCGGTACAGAACCTGTGGACCGCCGGGTGCGCATCGTTACAATGAACACGCTCCAACGCGTCGCTCCCCAACCAACAGTTCATCCCCAGTCACGACCCGGCGAAACACCGCACGGCGTGCGCCTCGTCGAGCTGACCGTTGGGGTCCTGCCACGTCGGAACGCCGTACGGGGCCGCTCTCCGCGGGCCCACGGCCCTCCAGGAACGCACCGCAGTAGTACGGGAAGGAACCCCGAGTGCCCGCCGACCAGCCAGGACCGGACGTGACCACGGTGAGCAGCCAGGGTCGCAGCAGGACGGTCGCCGCCCGTACCAGTGCCTCCTCGTCGGCCACCGCACCGGTGACCCCTGCGGCGAGGAAGCCCCCGGCCAAGCGGGCTCCCGCGAAGAAGGCCGCAGCCCGCAAGCCGACGATCGCCCCCTCCCCCGGCACCGGTGAGGGCACCGTCCTGACCGCCGTCGCCTCCGACGGGGCGACCGTCGCCGTCGTCGACGCCGGCGCCGAGGGCCTCAAGCTCGACGAGACCGTCGTCACCGGCAAGGACGGCGTCGCCGTCACCGAGACCGAGGAGAAGGACGCCGAGACCAGCGGCGACTTCGAGTGGGACGACGAGGAGGAGTCCGAGGCGCTGCGCCAGGCCCGCAAGGACGCCGAGCTCACCGCCTCCGCCGACTCCGTCCGTGCCTACCTCAAGCAGATCGGCAAGGTCGCCCTCCTCACCGCCGAGGAGGAGGTCGACCTGGCCAAGCGGATCGAGGCCGGCCTCTACGGCGCCGAACGGCTCCGCCAGGTCGAGGAGGAGGGCCAGAAGCTCTCCCCGCAGATGCGCCGGGACCTCAACTGGATCATCCGGGACGGTGAGCGCGCCAAGAACCACCTGCTGGAGGCCAACCTGCGCCTGGTGGTCTCCCTGGCCAAGCGCTACACCGGCCGCGGGATGGCGTTCCTGGACCTGATCCAGGAGGGCAACCTCGGGCTGATCCGCGCGGTGGAGAAGTTCGACTACACCAAGGGCTACAAGTTCTCGACCTACGCGACCTGGTGGATCCGGCAGGCGATCACCCGCGCGATGGCCGATCAGGCCCGCACCATCCGCATCCCGGTGCACATGGTCGAGGTCATCAACAAGCTCGGCCGCATCCAGCGCGAGCTGCTCCAGGACCTGGGCCGCGAGCCCACCCCGGAGGAGCTGGCCAAGGAGATGGACATCACCCCGGAGAAGGTGCTGGAGATCCAGCAGTACGCCCGGGAGCCGATCAGCCTGGACCAGACCATCGGTGACGAGGGCGACAGCCAGCTCGGTGACTTCATCGAGGACTCCGAGGCCGTCGTGGCCGTCGACGCGGTCAGCTTCACCCTGATGCAGGACCAGCTGACGTCGGTGCTGCAGACGCTGTCGGAGCGTGAGGCCGGCGTGGTGCGGCTGCGGTTCGGGCTCACCGACGGCCAGCCCCGCACGCTGGACGAGATCGGCCAGGTCTACGGGGTCACCCGGGAGCGGATCCGGCAGATCGAGTCCAAGACGATGTCCAAGCTGCGCCACCCCAGCCGCTCCCAGGTGCTCCGGGACTACCTGGACTGAGCCGCAGGCTCCCGGACGGTGCTGTCGCGGCCGGTGACCCGATGGGTCGCCGGCCGCTGGCGTGTCCGGCGCACGGAGCGTCCGCACCGCTCCCAACGGGTGACGGGACGGTGTACGGCGGCACACAACGGGTAGACGGCGTAGCGTGGGGGACGTCAGAACAGCAGCGGACCCACTCACCGACAGCCGGTGAAGCACCACCAAGCACGTGTTCCATCCGGACCCAGTTCCGAACCAGTGACGTCCCCTGCTGACCCGCTCCATCCGCACCTCGAGTGTCACGACCGCATCTCTTTCGGCGAGTCCGTGCACAACAGGCGCCGGAACGGGAACACGAGGGGCCATCCTGGCGCTGTGCAGGAGGCCGATCCGCAGCCGCGGGTCCGTGCGGTAGAGAGCGAGTGATGAGCCAGATGACCCAGACGCTGACGACGACCCCGCCCACCGAAGAACTCGTCGTTCCCTTCCACTGCGACCGTTGCGGTGCTCTGGCCAAGGTGCGCGTGGTCCTCCCCAGTGGGAGCGACCTCGTCTTCTGTGGACACCACGCACGTGAGTACGAGGACAAGCTGCGCGACATCGCAGCCGACATCATCGAGACCGACGGCGAGGCGCGCCTCTCCAACTGAGCGGGGCAACTATCGTCGCGCCAGCGATGAAGCCCTCACCCGACGAAGCCGCCGACAGTCCGGACCCGCAGCGCGGGGACGGGCAGTCGGCGGCTTCGTCGTCCTCAGGACCGGCTGCCGGTCCCGATCAAGCCGGAGATCGACCGATGCCGCAGGAGCCCCGCGGGGTCTCGGACACCGTGCGCCTGCAACCCGACGGCACCGTCGGCAGCAGTCGCCCGGCGCCCCCCGCACCACCGGCCCCGCCCAGCGCGGGGCCCGTCGGTGCCGATGCACCGGCCGAGTCCGAGCCGCCGGCACCCGCCGAGGACTCGGACGCCCAGCAGCCATCGGACACCGCGGATCCGGCCGACGACCCACACCCCGCAGCCGCCGCACGACCCGCGGACACCGCGGGGCCGGTGGAAGACGCACAGCAGCCGAGCACCCCACCGCCCGGGGACACCCAGGTGATCGGTCCGCCCGTCGAGGGCGACGCCGCCCCACCGCTGGCTGCACCGGGGCAGTCCCCGGCCACCTCGGCATCCGCACCGTCGGCCGGGACCACCGCACCGGCCGACGCCCCGACGACCTCGGGCACCCCGGCAGCCGGGTCTGCGGTCGAGGACACCGCCGTCGTCACCCGGGTCGCCTCCCCGCCCCCGGCGCCCGAGACCGGCCACGACGACGGGGCGCACTCGACGCCGCCGGCCGGGTCCTCGCCCGTCGCCGACCGGGGTGGGCCCGGCGGCCCGCCACCGGCGGACCCCTCCTCCGGCGGGGAGGGCGACGACGGTCCCCCGTGGCGGCGACGTCGGGTGCTCGTCCCGGCGGCCGCGCTCCTCGCGCTGACCGTCCTCTACGGCGCCGACCTGGCCCTCGCGGGGGGCGACGTGCCCCGCGGGACGGTCGTCGGTGGCGTGGACGTGGGCGGTCTGTCCCCCGCTGCCGCCGCACAGCGGCTGGAGGGCGACCTGGCCCCCAAGGTCGCCGCCGACCACCCGGTGGTGGCCGACGACGTGACCGGGGTGCTGCACCCGGCGACGGCCGGGATCGCCCTGGACGTGCCGGCCACCGTCGACGCCGTGGACGACCAGCCGCTCAACCCGTGGACGCGGCTCACCTCGCTCTTCGGCGACCGCGAGGTCGACGCCGTCCTCACCGGGGACGAGACGGCTCTGGCGGCACAGGTCGACCAGCTGGCCGCCACCGTCGACCGCGCGCCGGCCGACGCCACGATCACCCTCGAGGGCACCGAACCGTCGGTCGTGGAACCGCTCGAGGGCCGCACCCTCGACCGGGCCGGCGCCGCCGAGGCGATCACCGAGACGCTGGCCGCAGGTGGGGCGGTGGACGAGCCCATCGACCTGCCGGTCGAGAAGACCGAGGTCCAGGTCCAGTCCGACGAGGCCGCGCGGGTGCTGGAGGAGACGGTGACCCCGGCGCTCTCCGCGCCGGTCACCGTGGTCGGCCCCGAGGGTCCGGAGTCCGTGGAGATCCCGGTCACCGCGATCGCCGCGTCCCTCACGTTCACCCCGCAGGAGGACGGCACCCTCGCCGTCGGCATCGACCCGGAGGCGCTGCAGGCGGAGGTGGGCGAGGACTTCGGCGTCTTCGGCTCCCCCGCCCAGGACGCCCGGTTCGAGGTCTCCGGGGACACGATCAGCATCGTCCCGTCGGTCGACGGCCAGGGCATCAACCCCGTCCAGCTGGCCGACCAGCTGCTCCCGGTGCTCTCCGAGCCGGCTCCGCGCACCGTCACCGGCGTGCTCGGCCCGGTACCGGCGTCCCTCACCACCGAGCAGGCGCAGGCGCTGGGGATCACCGAGAAGGTCAGCTCCTTCACCACCGAGTTCACCAACCAGGCCAGTGGCACGAACATCCGGGTCGTGGCAGCAGAGGTCGACGGCGCCCTCGTCCGACCGGGCGAGACCTTCAGCCTCAACGGCTACACCGGTCCCCGCGGCACGGCGCAGGGCTACGTCCCGGCGGCGGTGATCAGCGGCGGAGAGCTGTCGCAGGCGGTGGGCGGTGGGATCAGCCAGTTCGCGACCACGATGTTCAACTCGGTGTTCTTCGCCGGGTTGGAGGACGTCTACCACAAACCGCACAGCTTCTACATCAGCCGCTACCCGGCCGGGCGCGAGGCCACGGTCTACGAGGGCCAGATCGACCTCAAGTGGCGCAACGACACCGACACCGGCATCTACGTCCAGACCGAGTGGACCCCCAGCTCGCTGACGGTCACCTTCTGGGGCACGAAGTACTACGACATCGAGTCGATCAGCAGCGCGCGCCGCAACATCCGGGAACCCGCCGTCCAGGAGAAGGTGGACGACGGCAACTGCATCCCCCAGTCGGGGGCGCGCGGCTTCGACATCACCGTGACCCGGGTCTTCCGGGACCTCACCAGCAACGCCGAGCTGCGCCGCGAGGAGTTCGACACCCGCTACGCGGCCGAGGCGATCATCACCTGCGTGGCCCCGCCCGAGCCGCCCGCAGACCCGGCCGCCGACGCCGCAGCTGTGCCGACCACCCCGCCGAGCACCCCGCCGCCCGCCCCGGCCGGCTGACGGCGGGACGGACGCCGACGGATCCGGGTCATCTCGGCCGTGCACACTGGACCCGTGGCCTCCGTCGTCCGTCGCAGCTCACCCGAGCGCGCCGGTGACCTGGCGGACGATGCCGCCGACCCGGCACCGGCCCCCGAGCAGGAGACCGGGACGGCTGCGCAACCACCTCGCCGCGGGCCGGTCGGCCGGCTGCCGACGCCCCTGCGGATCCCGCTGCAGGTGCTCGGCCGCACACTGACCAAGGCCTGGAACGACCGCATCCTGGGGCTGTCGGCGGAGGCGGCCTTCTGGCAGATCCTCTCGGTCCCCCCGCTGCTCATCGGGCTGCTGGGCTCCCTGGGCTACCTCAGCTCCTGGATCGGCACCGCCCCGGTGGCCCAGATCGAGGCCGAGCTGCTCAGCGCCTCCACCGAGGCGCTGACCCCGCGGGTGGTGGCCGAGCTGGTCGAGCCGACGCTCAACGACATCCTCGGGTCAGGCCGGCTGGAGGTGGTCAGCCTGGGCTTCGTGATCTCGTTGTGGGCCGGTTCCTCGGCCACCGCGACGTTCCTGAACACCGTCGTCATCGCCTACGACCAGCGCGACGTGCGGGGCCCGATCAGGACCCGGCTGATGGCGCTGTGGCTCTTCGTCATCGGCCTGGTGCTCGCCGTGCTGACCCTGCCGCTGCTGGTGCTGGGGCGCGGCACCCTGGTGCAGCTCATGCCCACCGAGTGGCAGGACACCGCCACGCTGCTGGTCAACGCCGTCTACTGGCCGTTGGTGATCATCGCCCTGGTCCTGGGGCTCACCAGCTTCTACCACGTGATCCTGCCGCGGCGGCTGCCCTGGACCCGACACCTGCTCGGCGGGTGCTTCGCGGTCGCCTTCTTCATGGGTGCAGCGGTGCTGCTGCGCAGCTACGTGGCCGACATCCTCACCGTGGCCCTGCCCTACGGTGCGCTGGCCGCGCCGATCGCCGCGCTGCTGTTCTGCTTCCTGCTCGGGATGTCCCTGCTCCTGGGCGCCGAGCTGAACGCCACCATCGAGGCGTGGTGGCCGGCTCCGCGCCCCCGGCACGACCAGCGTCGGCAGCGCCGGCGGGCGGCGAAGATCGAGCTCGAGGCGCAGAAGCTCGGCCTGCGGTAGCAGGTCGGTCCGCGCAGCACGGCCCTCCTGCTACTTCTTGAGCTGGTTGTAGACCTCCTTGCAGGCCGGGCACACCGGGCTGCCGGGCTTGGGGGTCTTGGTCACCGGGAAGACCTCGCCGCACAGCGCCTCGACCATCGACCCCATGACCGCACTCTCGGCGATCTTGTTCTTCTTGACGTAGTGGAAGACCTCGTTGGCGTTGCCGGTGTCGGACTCGCGGACGTCCGGACGCTCGAGGATGTCGGCGCTGCTCATGGGCTGCTCCCTCAGTTCTCGGTTTCGGGCCGGGATCCGGTCCGTGACGGGCTGCCCACCATGATGGCAGGGTGCCCATCGCCTCCCCCATCAGTCCGTCCGCCCTCTCCCCCGAGGTGGCCGACGCGCTCGCCACCGGCCGGCCGGTGGTGGCGCTGGAGAGCACCCTGCTGGCGCACGGCCTGCCCCGCCCGGAGAACCGAGCTGCGGCCGACCGGATCGAGGACGCCGTCCGCACCGGTGGCGCCGTCCCGGCCACCATCGCCGTGCTGGACGGCGTGCCCCACGTCGGGCTGACCGCGGCGGAGGCCGACCGCGTGTGCGCCGACCCGGAGCTCGCCAAGCTCGGGGTCCGTGACCTGCCGGTCGCCATGGCGCTGGGGCGCAGCGGCGCCACCACGGTCTCGAGCACCGCCCTGCTCGCCGCCCGGGCCGGGATCGGCGTCTTCGCCACCGGCGGGCTCGGCGGGGTGCACCGGCACGCCGCGGACACCTTCGACGAGTCCGCGGACCTGGTGGCGCTGGCCCGCACCTCGCTCGTCGTGGTCTGCGCCGGGGTCAAGTCGATCCTCGACGTCCCGGCGACGCTGGAGCGACTGGAGTCCCTGTCGGTCACCGTCGTCGGCTGGCGCACCGACCGGTTCCCCGGGTTCTACGTCGCCGACTCGGGCTCCCCGGTCGACTGGTCGGTGGCCTCCGCCGCCGAGGCGGCCCGGGTGTTCGCCGCCCGGCGCGAGCTGGTGCCCGGCGCGGTGGTGGTGGCCAACCCGCTCCCGGTCGACGAACAGCTGGACGCCGAGCTGCACGACCGGGTGATCGCCGACGCGCTGGCCGCGGCGGACGCCGCCGGGGCTCGTGGCAAGGACGTGACGCCGTTCGTCCTGGCGCACCTGCACGAGGCGAGCGGCGGCGCGAGCCTGGAGGTCAACGTGCGGCTGGTGCTGCGCAACGCCGAGCTGGCCGGGCAGATCGCGGCCGAGCTCGCCGCGCTCGCCGGCTGAACCCGGCCGTGACCGCTCGTCCGGTGGTCGTCGTGGGCGATGTCTGCACCGACGTCGTCGTCCTGCTGGCCGGTGCACCGGCACCCGGATCGGACCGGCCGGCGTCGATCAGCACGCGGGGCGGCGGTGCCGGGGCCAACGTGGCCGCGCACCTGGCGGCGCTCGACACCCCGGTGCTGCTCGCCGGCTGCGTGGGTGCGGACGTCGTCGGGGAGTCACTGTGCCGTGAGCTGGCGGCCGCGGGGGTGGACCTCGCGGTGCGCGCGGTGGACGCGGCATCGACCGGGACGGTCATCAGCCTGGTGGAGCCGGGCGGCGAGCGGAGCATGCTGGCCGATCGCGGCGCCAACCTGGCGCTGCGGCCCGCCGACGTGCCGGCCCCTGCACCGGGCGGGCACCTGCACCTGTCGGGGTACACGCTGCTGGACCCCGCGCCGCGAGCCGCCGGGCTGGCGGCACTCGCGGCGGCGCAGCAGGCGGGCTGCACCACCTCGGTCGACCCGGCCTCGACCGGCCCGCTGACCGGCTACGGGGTCGACCGGTGGCTCGCCGACACCGCCGCGGTGACGCTGCTGCTGCCCAACGCCGCGGAGGCCCAGCTGCTGACCGGGTGCACCGACCCGGGATCGGCCGCCCGAGAGCTGGCGGGCCGGTACCCGGTGGTGGTGGTCAGCCTGGGCGCCGACGGCGCGCTGTGGGCGGCCGGCGAGCTGCTGCTGCACCGGCCGGCGCACGCGGTGAGGGTCGTGGACACCACGGGCGCCGGCGACGCGCTCACCGCGGGGGTGCTCGCGGCGTGGGCGGCCGCAGGCGGGGCGCCCGACCCGGCAGCTGCCCTGGAGGCCGGTCTGGCCCGGGCTGCCACCGTGGTGGGACGTCCCGGCGCCCGCTGACTCACATGTCGATGACGCGGGCCTTGCTGCTGCCGGACTCCAGGATTCGATCGGGTGCCGGCGGCCGGTAGCGGTTCATGTCGATCTTCTTCTTCGGCGGCCGGTCGTTGGCCATGACCACGGCGACCCACGGCAGCACCGTGCCGAGGACGGCGAAGACCGCCATCAACCAGATGGAGTAGGTGTAGGTCATCGCCGCGAGGACGAGGCTGATGCCACGGATCGCCATGGTGATCGCGTAGCGCTTCTTGCGTGCGGCGTGCTGGTCGACCTGGCTGGGCTCGGCCTCGGTGATGAGGACCGGCTCGTTGCGGCTGCTGGACTGGCTGGAGGCCACGGACGCCCTTCCCTGGACCGGCCGGGGGAAGGGCGGCGGTGGTCGGCTGGATCGCGCGTCTGGGTGGTTCGACCGGCCCCCGGAGCCCCCGGCTCCTGGGACCCATGGTGCCACTCGATCGTGCACCATGCAGCGGTCCGGCGAGCCGTCCGCGCGGTGCCTCAGTCGCTGCTCGGCTTCGCGCCGCGCGCCTCCTTGGCGGCCTGCTTGGCGGCCTGCTTGACGCTGCGCACCTCGGCCAGCGACTCCGGGTCGGTGATGTCGGCGACCGACCGGCGCGACCCCTGCTGGCCGTAGTCGCCGGCGGCCTCCCGCCAGCCCGGCGGGGTGACGCCGCACTGCTTGCCCAGCAGCGCCAGGAAGATCGCCGCCTTCTGGGCGCCGAAGCCGGGCAGCTCCCGCAACCGGCGGAGCAGGGTGGCGCCGTCCGGGACGTCGGCCCAGACGGCGTCGGCGCGGCCGTCGTACCGCTCGACCAGCGCGCGGGCGAGCTCCTGGGTGCGGCCGGCCATCGACCCGGGGTACCGGTGCACGGCCGGCGGGCCGGCGAAGTGCTGCCGCAGCACCTCGGGGTCGCACTCGGCGATCTCCACTGCGGACAGCGTCCGCACACCCATCCGGTCGGCCAGCAGCCGCGGCCCGGCGAAGGCCCGTTCCATCGGGAACTGCTGGTCCAGCAGCATGCCGACCAGCAGCGCGAGCGGGTCGCGGCTGAGCAGCTCGTCGGCGGCGTCGTCCTGGGCGATGCGGAGTGTCGGCACGCCGGAGATGGTGCCGTACAGAACCCGCGGCGCAATCGTCGCCGGCAGGGCCATCGACCCGCAGCGCCTCGACGCCGCCGACGACGAGGTCGTCCAGCTGTGGCGCTGGAGATCATCCGGACAGGGAGCCTGACGACACCCCGTGATCCGCCGCCGGCGCCTTCCCGGGCACTCCAGCGGTCAGGCGGTGCGGCCCCCGTGGATCCACTCGTCCACAGGTCGGGTGCAGGCCGCCGCCCCACGGCAGCGAAGAAGACCAGAGCGAGCCAGCCCGGGGCGTCGAGGCCCCGGTGCCCTCGACGAGGGTGGCCCCGGTCCGCAGGTGGTCGCCATCGCGAGAGGATCGGCAGATGCGGCGTTCTCCAGCTCTCCGGGCCGTGCTGGCCGCGGGGCTGGTGATCACCGTGCTCGCCATCGCGGGGCTCGTGTGCCATCCGGCCGTGCGCGCGAGCGCGAAGTCCGTGTTCGTGCTCGACGCCGCACTCGACGGGCCGCTCCCCCGGCCGTGGGCGCCGTCGGTCGCGCGCAGTGAGCAGGAGATGGGTGACGTGCTCGTCGACCGCTACTCCCCCGCTGCTGACGCGCCGCCGGTCCTCGTGGTGCCCGGTGCGGCTCCCGCCGGACGGGACGACGAGCGTGTCGTGTCGCTGGCATCGTCGCTGGCCGCCGCGGGACGGGAGGTGGTGGTCCCCGAGCTGAGCCTCTACGAGGAGGTGCTGGATGTCGATGACGTCGCCCGGGTCGTGGAGGTGGCCGCCGAGCTCTGCCGCGGTGGCGACGACCTGGTGCTCCTCGGGTTCTCCTTCGGCGGGTCTCTCGCCCTGGTCGCGGCCGCGGACGAACGCGTGGCCGGTTGCATCGACACGGTCGCCACCTTCGGCGCCTACGCCGACCTGGTCGGGATGCTCCAGGCGGCGGTGACCGGGGTGTCCGTGGTGGACGGTGAGGTGCACCCGTGGCGGGCCGCCGACGAGTCCGTCGTCCGCACGGTGCTACGGGACGCCGCCACGCAGCTGGTGCCCGAGGACCAGCGCGAGCCGCTGCGCCGCGCGCTCGAGCAGCGGGAGCCGAGCGATCTCCCCGCGGCCGCGCGCCACGTCTACCGCATGGCGACGACCGACGATCCGGCGCTGGTCGCCGACCTCGCCCGGGACCTCCCCCCGCCCGGGGACGCCCTCGTCGAGACGTTCTCCCCGGTGGACGTGGCCGACGAGGTCGAGGCCGACGTGCTGGCCGTGCACGCCCTCGACGACCCCGCCGTGCCGGTCGCGGAGCTCCTCCGCCTCCAGCGGGCCTTCCCGGAGGCGGAGGTGGGGGTCGTCCGCTCGTTCGACCACGTCGACCTGACCACGGACACCGACCTCGGCGCGCTGCTCGGCGATCTGCTGACCGCCTGGGCGTTCATGCGGGGTGCGCTCCGGCCGCAGGAGGACTGGCCGTGGCAGTAGGAGTCTGCTGAACGACCAGGGCAGCGGGCCGCCGTCGGGGGCCGCCGTACGGCGAGCTCCAGCGACTCCCCGCCGGCGTCGGGCAACGCCCACAGCCACATCTCGTCGTCCAACGAGGTGCAGGTGCGTCGTGCAGTTGCGGCGCTGGGAGCGCGCTGAACAGGGCTGCGGCAGACGGTCATCGGGCCGGACCGCCGCACCGCATGGTGCGATGGCGGAGGGGGCACGGACGTGGAGAGTCGTTCCTGCGGCTGATCAGCTGCTTCCTTGACGCACGTGCTGGTCCAGCAGCAGGCCGATCAGCAGCGCGAGCGGAGCGCGGCCGAGCAGCTCGTCGGCGGCGTCGTCCTGGGCGATGCGGATCGTCGGCACACCGGCCGGGCTGCCCCCACTCGACCAAGCCCCGAGCGCAGCTCACCCTGGCCCGTGTGCCGCACCGGTCGGTGCGGTTCCGGGACGACGAGGAGGGAGCGGCCGAGGTCCGGGCGCGGCACGAGGAGGCCCTCGGCGCGGCGCGCCCCCTGCCCCGCCCGCGGCCGTCACGCCCACCCCGGCCGGTGCACGAACCACCGTGTCGGCTCTTCCTCCTCGTCCCGTTCCCGGTACTCGCCGGCGATCGCCGCCGCCGTGCGCCGGGCGCGCTGACCGGCGGCGGCGAGCAGCCCGGGCCGCATCCCGAAGTTGACGAACCGGAGCCCTGGCAGTGCGGGCTCCTCGTCCTGGGCCACCGGCAGGCCGTCCTCGTCGAGCACGTCGAGGTCGCCCAGCAGCGACTCCAGCTCCGGGCGCAGACCCGTTGCGGCGATCACGGCGTCGACCCGCAGGCTGCTGCCGTCGGCCAGGTGCACGTGGTCCCCGTCCAGCCGGTGGACCGCTGCCACCACCCGAATCCGACCGGCCCGCAGGTCGTCCACGACCTCGCGGTCGACGATGGCCGGGCCGGCGTCGTGCGGCCGGCGCTGGCGGGTGAACGGGCCCTCGTCCGGCGTGGGCAGGTCGACGTCGGTGAGGTCGCCGATGGTGAGCCGCTGCAGCGGCCGCACGGCCGCGTCGGCCACCTGCGGAGGCAGCCGGCGCAGCAGGTTGATCGCCGGGTCGCCGGGCATCCCGGCCACCGCCCGGGGCAGGATGTTCGGTGGCGTGCGCACCGACAACCAGACGGTGCGGGCTCCGCCGGACACCAGGTCGTGCGCGATCTCGAACCCCGACGAGCCTGCCCCTGCCACGAGCACGTCGGACCCGGTGAACAGGGCCGCATCGGTGTAGTCGATGGAGTGCAGGACTCGGACCGAGGACCGGTCCGAGCCCCACTCCGACGGCACGGTGCCGCGGGCCAGCAGCCCGGTGGCGACGACGACCTCCCCGGTGCGCCAGTCCCCGTGGTCGGTGGCGACCCGCCACTGCCCTCGGTCGTCGGTCACCTGCCGCACGTGCACGCCCGTGTGGACGTCGAGCCCGGCGGCGGCGCAGTAGGACTCGAGGTAGGCGACCACGGCGTCCCGGCCCGGGAAGGTGCCGGCCTCGCGGGGCATCGGCATCTCCGGCAGCGCGGAGAAGGCCCGGCCGCTGTTCAGCCGGAGACCGCGGTAGCGACCGCGCCAGGCAGCGCCGACGCCGTCCCCCTCCTCGAGGACGACGGCCGGCACCCCGCGGCGGCCGAGGGCGGCGGCGGTGGCCAGGCCGGTCGGCCCGGCCCCGATCACCACGACCGGCAGCGTCTGCTCTGACCCGGTTCGTGCTGTGTCGTTCGTCATCGTGGACTCCTTCCGTCGGTTTCGCCGACTCCCCTGGTCGGACCAACGGCGGCCTCGCGCACCGCGTCGACCACTGCTCCCGGGCGGTCGAGGACGGCGAAGTGACCGGCCCGCTCGATCCGGACGGTGCGCATCCTCGGGATGCGCCGCTGCATGTCGGCGTGCAGCTGCTCGTACCAGGGGCCGCTGTCCTCGCCCAGCAGCCAGTGGAGTGGCACCGGGCAGACCGCGACGTCGCCGGCCTTTACGTGGTGCATCAGGACTCCGGCGGGATGCGGGTCGAGTTCGGCGAGCATGGCGTCCGCGCAGTCGAGCAGCTCCTCCTGAACCTCCGCCGGTGCGTCATCGAAGGAGCTCCCGCCGGATCTCCGGACACCAGCCCAGCGGAAGAAGTGCGCCGCCGCCTCGCGGCGTCGACCCCGCACCTGGAGGGTCTTGGCGCCGAGCAGCGCCGGGATCAGCCCGTTCCGCGGCCTCCGCAGCCCGTGGAACGGGGGCTCCAGGACCACGACGGAGGAGACGAGATCCGGCCGACGGGTGGCCAGGGCCAGTGCGACGTTCCCACCACTGCTCCAGCCGAAGACCGTCGCCGGGGCGCGTGCCACGCCTTCGAGCACCGCGGCCAGGTCTGCCACGTGGCGTCGGGCATCAGCGGTGGGAGTGCCTTCGGACCGGGGGAAACCGCGGCGGTCGTACCGGATGACGCGGTGGTCCTCGGCGAGCATCGCGGGCACGGCTCCCCACACCGCCGACCCGGTCCCCGCACCGTGCACGAGGACGACCGGGTCGCCGGCCCCGTCCTCGTCACAGGCCAGACGAGCACCGTCGAGCGGGAGCATCAGCGTGTTCATCGCGGATCCACCCCGAACGCGACCAGCGTGTCCTCGCCCACCGTCCAGGCGTCGTGCCCCGGGGGGATCCGGACAGCGTCCCCGGGGCCGCTCTCCAGTTCCTCGCCGCTGTCCATCCGGATCCCCATCCGTCCGGCCACGACGAAGAGCATGTGGTCCTCGCGGCAGGTCTCGATGCCCTCGAGCGGCCCGAGGTGGAGGGAGTAGCGCCAGCCCGGTCCGGCGGTCAGCCGCCAGGCCGTGTACTCGCCGACGGCACCCCAGGCGAGGTGGCCGTGCTCGAACTCCTGCACGGATTCGACGCGGGTGTCCAGGTTCGTGTGTTCCAGCATGATCGTGCCTCCGGGACTACGGGAACGCTTCCTACGTCCGGCGGCCGGTCCATCCGGCCGGTCCGGGATCAGCCGGGCGGGATGTTGTGGTTGACGTGGAAGAGGTTGCGGGGGTCGTAGCGCCGCTTGACCTCGACCAGCCGCTCGTACGTGGCCGGGCCGAAGACGGTGCGCGGGTCGACGGCCCGATGGCCGGCGGCCTCGCGACCCTGGAAGTTCAGGTACTGGCCGCCGGTGGCGAACTCGTCCATGTCCCCGGACAGTCCCCGGACGAAGGCGACCCGGTCGTCGTCGGCCGCGGCGTCGTCCCAGAAGCCGTAGACGTTGATCCAGAAGCGGGCCGAGCGGTTCGGGAAGGCCGTGGTGTCCTCGGGCACCCGGCCGAAGGCGCCACCGAGGTGGTGGACGTCGAAGGCCGTGCCGACCCAGGTCTGCTCGCGGCCACGCCGGGTCAGGACGTCGATCACCTCGTCGTCGAGCCGGTCGAAGGAGGCGTTGCGCCAGTAGGCACGCACGCCCTTCGGGACCAGCCCGTCGAGGACCGACTGCCATTCCACCCATCGGTTGTCGCCGACCTGCTCGACGTCCGGTGGCGCGGCCTCGCGCAACCGGCCGACGACGGCTTCACCAGCTGCGCGATCGGGCGAGGCCCAGGCGAACCCGACGACCAGGAGCGGATCGCTCCCCATCTCCATGGCCGGTGGTGGCGTCAGGGTCGTGGTGATCATGGTCATCTCGTCGGGCAGGTCCCGGGTCCACCGCTCCAACGCTGCCCACGCCTCGGGCCAGCGGTCCTGGCCGTACACCAGGTTGCCGCTGAACACCTCCGGCCCGTGCCGGTGGGCCCGGAAGGTGAAGGCGGTGACGACGCCGAAGTTGCCACCGCCCCCGCGAAGACCCCAGAAGAGGTCGGCGTGCTCGTCGGGTCCCGCGGTCAGCCGCTCGCCGTCGGCGGTGACGACCTCGGCGGACAGCAGGTTGTCGGCGGTCAGCCCGTAGGGCCGGGTCAACCAGCCGACGCCGCCGCCGAGGGTGAGGCCGCCGACGCCGGTGGCGGACACCACGCCGAGCGGCACCGCCAGCCCGTACGGCTGGGTGGCGGCGTCCACGTCGGCCAGGGTCGCACCCCCCTCGACGCGGACCGTGGCGTTGTCCGGGTCGACCGTCACCCCGTTCAGGTCCCCCAGGTCGAGCACGATCCCGTCGTCGACGGTGCCGTTGCCGGCCACGTTGTGCCCGCCGGCCCGGATCGCCAGGTCGAGCCCGTGGTCCCGCGCCGCGGCGATCGTCGAGACGACGTCGTCGACATCGGCCGCACGGACCACGGCGGACGGACGCCGGTCGATCATCGCGTTCCAGACCGTGCGGGCCTCGTCGTACTCCGGGTCCCCCGGCGCGGTCACGGCGCCGTCCACCCGCCGGCGGAGCTGATCCAGTTGGTCCTGCACGAGGTGCGGAGCAGACATGGTCGAGTTCTCCTTCGGTGTCGGTCGGAGCCCGGGTCAGCGCGTGGGCTTCCGCGCGAGGACGGAGACGCTGCGGACGCCGTAGGTGCCGCTGGCCGCGCGCGCCTGCTCGGACAGGAACTGGTAGTCGTTGGGCCGCACCTCCTCGACCTGCAGGCCGGCGCGCGCCATGGCGTCCCGGTAGTCCTGCTGCCTGGGCGCGCCGCCGATGCAGGAGGCCCACAGGTCGACGTCGGAGACGATCGCATCGGTGAGCGCGGTGTCGGTGACGATGTCGGCGATGGCCAGCCGGCCACCGGGCCGCAGCACCCGCACCACCTCGCGCAACACCCCGTCCTTGTCGGGGATCAGGTTGATCACCCCGTTGGAGATGACGACGTCGACGCTCGCGTCGTCGACCGGCAACTGCTCGATCCGCCCGGACCGGAACGTGACGTGCTCGAGGCCGTGCTGGGCGCGGAGCCGATCCGCCTTCTCCAGTTGCGCGTCGGTCATGTCGATCCCGACAACACGTCCGGTCGGGCCGACCCACAGCGCGGCGAAGAAGGCGTCCATCCCCGATCCCGACCCGAGGTCCAGGACCGTGTCGCCCTCGCGCGGGTCGGCCAGGTCGAAGAACCAGCCCACGCCCGCGAAGGACTCGATGGCCTCGGCCGGGATGCGGTCGAGCTCGGCCGGCGGGTAGCCCAGCCGCTCGGCCAACGCCCGGCCGGTCTCGAAGTGGAACTCCTGCTGCGGCATCCGGGCCACTGCCCGGTACATCTCCTGCACCTTGGCGGTGAGCACGTCGGTGTCGATGGCGGTGGTGTGTGTCATGACGATCTCCCTCTGGGCGGCCTCCCTCTGGGCGGCGCGGCCCTGTCAGACGACCTCGAGCGTGGTCTCGACCGGCACCGCGTTGGCCAGCGAGTCGCGCACGGGTGAGGTGTCCTGGACGTACCGGCACAGCTCCTCGAGCTGTTCGGGGGTGGCGTTCGGGCTGCTGACGCGGCCGTGGGCCCGGATCACCGTGAGGCCCGGCCGGGGACCGTCCAGGCCGAGGAACGGCCGCACGTCGACGTCCCCCTCCACCTCGTAGTCCATCCGGGTGATCTCGATGCCGCGGGCCGCGGCGTTGGCCACGAAGCCCACCGCGTAGCAGAACCCGAGCGCCTGGAGCAGCAGCTCGACGGCGTTCGGTCCCCGGTTGGCACCCAGCAGCACGGGCGGCTCGTCACCGTGCAGGGTGAAGGCGGCCGCACGGCTGCGGTCCTCGCTGCCGCCCTGGCGGAACGCCTGGATCTCTCCCGTGTTGTACGTCCCTTCCTGCCACCTGCTGCGGGCCCGGAACGTGAACGAACCCGAGCTCGGGTCCTCCTCGATGGCCGCGACGGTCTCGGTCAGCGCTTGGACGTCGATCCCGTTGGGGATCGTGGTGGTGGGCACGGTGTCCTCCCTGGGGCTTCGTCCGGCGGCCCGGGATGGACCGCCTGCCACCAACGTAGGAAGGACGCCGGACGGTCACATCGGTGTCTGCACGGGTATCGGGCAGCCCACGCACGGGCCTCGGCGGCCTCGGGTACCTAGACCAGATCGAGCTCGGCGCTGCGCGCGACCGCCTCCGCGCGGTTGGCCACCCCGAGCTTGGTGAAGATGCCGGCCACGTGGTGTTCGACGGTCCGCGGTGACAGGTGCAGCACGGCGGCGATGTCGGCGTTGCTCCGGCCCTCCCGCACCAGGGCCAGTACCTCGAGCTGGCGGTCGGTCAGGTGGGCGGGGTTGGTCCGG
The DNA here is from genome assembly GCF_026967925.1 of Modestobacter sp. VKM Ac-2985. GTDB lineage: Bacteria > Actinomycetota > Actinomycetes > Mycobacteriales > Geodermatophilaceae > Modestobacter. The sequence continues at coordinate 881,726 of NZ_JAPVBI010000003.1, forward strand.
GTCGACGGGAGCGGCCCTCGCGGAACGGTCAGCCCGGCCTCCCGCATGCGGTGGCAGCCGCGTTCCTCCAGGGGGCGGGCTCCCAGCGTCCGGGCGATCTCGACGGACTCGGCCAGGGACTCCGCGGAGTCGGTCAACGAGAGCAGGAGGGCGCGGTCGTGCTGCCACCCCACGGCGCCGAACGCCTCGGCCGCCGCCTGCCAGTCCTGCTCCAGCATGGCGGCGTACGGCTCCGGAGCCGGCCCCTCGAAGTCGTGGGACGCGCCGCACACGGTGGCCCAGGCAGCCAGCCGGGCGCCCGCGGCACCGCAGCGCAACGGCTGCGGGCCGACTCTCCGGGAGATGTCCTCCAGCCGGGGCACCGGCAGCGGGTCGCCGCAGGTGAGAGCCCGCTCGACCTGCAGCTCGAGCACCGGGACGATCCGCTTGAGCTCTCCGGTGCGGTCGGCGTCGACGGCCACGGCGGCCAACCGTGCGTCGGCGTTCTCGTCCCCCCGCCGGACCGCCCGCTCGGCGAGGACGGTGCGGGCGACGAGGCCGGCGACCGTGCTCTCGGGAGCAGTCGTGCGGGTCACGATCTCCCGGGCCAGGACGGCGGCGTCCTCCGCGCCGCCCCGCCGCAGGACCAACCAGGCACGGACCGCCTCCAGGTAGCCGACCATCGTGTCGACCTCGTGCTCGCGGGCGTACGCCACGCCGTCCTCGAGATGGGCGAGCGCATCATCCGGTCGGACCCACAGCAGGCTGCAGAAGGCCAGAGCGGTGGAGGCCAGCAGGGCCTGCTGGTGCTGGCCTGTCGTGCGGGCGGCGTGCTGGGCGTCGTGGAGCAGGCCACTGTCGTCGGGGTCGAGCTGCATCCGCGTCGCCCCGACAGCGGCGAGCGCCCGGGCGCGGACGTCGCCGTCGTCGGCAGCCAGTTCCACCGCCCGCGCGCCCCAGCGGAGCGCGTCCTCCGTCCGGCTGGCCAGCATGGCCAGCTCCGCGCAGCCGACGTACCCGCGGGCTACCTCGGCGGAGCGCCCACTGCGGATCAGCGCCCGCAGCGCGGTGCACGCGTCGCGCCACGCCGACTCCCCGTCCCCGGCGAACCAGTGCAGCTGGGACCGCAGCCGTGTGCAGCGCACCGTCGCCTCGGCGTCGCCCAGCGCTCCGGCCAGGCCGATCGCCGCGTCGGCCGCCCCGATGGCCTCGGCACTGTGTCCGACCAGGTGCGCGGTCTCCGCCAGCTCCTCCCAGAGGCGGACCCGCTCCGGAGGAGCGAACCGGTCGCTGTGGCCCGCCGCGCGGCGGAAGTGGGCCAGGGCCTCCCGATGGGACTCCAGTGCCCGGGCCTGTCGAGCTGCCGGCAGGGCCTGCTCGGCGACCACGTCCGGCACCCCGGCGGCCTCGGCATGGTGCACCAGCTCGGCCGGCTCGGCCCCGACGTCCTGCAGTGCCCGCAGGAGCGTCCGGTGCAGCTGCCGGCGGCGACCAGGCGGCACGCTGGACCGGACGGCGGCCCTGGTCAGCTCGTGCCGGAAGCGGACGTGCTCGGGGTCGCTGGTCAGCAGCTGTCGGCGCTCGGCCGGCTCCGCCGCGAGAGCCCAGTCGGGCTCGAGGACGTCGAGCAGTCGGGTGGGCATCCGGGACGGCACCATCGACACCAGCTCCAGCAGCTGGCGGGGGCGGTCGGGCAGTCGCGCGACGCGGCTCAGGACCGCATTGGCCAGCGAGGGAGGGGGTGGCCCGCCGCCTGATGCCAGGAGCTCGGCGACGAAGAAGGGGTTGCCCTTGCTGAGCGCGTAGATGCGGTCGGTGTCCGCACCCGCGAGGGCGGCCACCGCCGGACGGGACAGCGGCGTGAGGGCGATGGTGACCGTGGACGCCCGCTGCAGCGCGTCGATCGCCGACCACAGCGGATGACCGGGGTCCACCTCGCCCAGGCGGAGGGTCAGCACCAGCAGGACCGGCACGTCGGCGAGCCGCCGCCCCAGCACGGTGAGGGCGTCGATGGTCGCCTGGTCGGCCCAGTGGACGTCTTCGACGACGAGCACGGTGGGCGCCCGCCCCCGACAGAGCTCGTCGAGCAGCATCCGGTGGACCGAGGCCACGCCCGTCGTGGGCTCGCGGCGCAGCAACTCGTCCAGGGCACGGGAGAGCTGGTCGGACAGGTCGCGGAAGGGCCCCAGCGGCCGAGGCGTGGCCAGGTCGTCGCACAGCCCCACGAGCATCCTGGCGTCGGTCCGGTGACGGTCGGCGAAGTACGTCACCAGCGCCGTCTTCCCGATGCCGGCCTCGCCGGTCACCAGGACGACCGACCCGCGTCCCTCCGCCGCGGTGTGCAGTGCGGCCTCGAGCGCGTCCAGTGCTGCGCTGCGTTCCACGAGGTCGGGCATCTGCACACCACCGGTCCCTGCCGCCCGGAACCGATCCGGGCCTTGCAGTCACCGTCGCGCGGTCCTGTGCTGGGTCCGCTGATTCCACGGTAGGTCGACCGGTCGGTGTCCGGCACCCCTCCGTCGGATCGGTCATCTGATCGTCAACAACGCATCGGACGGTGGATCGGGCGGGATGGCGCCGAAGTCCTGGGCGATCGCCCACCCCGAGACCGCCGCCAAGCTGGTGTCGCCCCCGGGGCGGGGCTACATCGCGATCGTCCGCCCCGTTCTCCTGGGCATCAACGCCCTGGCCAACGAGCTCGTCGCGGCCAGCGGCGTGACGGCGGTCGACGTCGGAGCCACGATCGGTGACGTGCAGGACGCCTCGCTGCGCAGCGGCCACCTCCGCATGCCGTCGTCACCACCGACGGGCACGTGGTCGGCGTCCTGAGCGTCTCCGACATCCTGCGCCGCATCCTGCCCAGCGCAGGCCGGACACGGGCGCGGAGCTGAACCGAGCAGGTTCCCGGCGGGCAGCGGCACGACGGGATCGGGAGGTCCATGCATCGCGGTGCGGGTCGGCGGGCACGTACCGGACGTGTCAGTCGCGACGTCCGTCTCCTGTCCGCCAGGCGGCGGCCTCGCGGCACCGAGTCGGGCCCGGGCGAGGACCGCGCGGGCCCGCCACGAGGACGACAGGAGCCGACATGCGAGCCCCAGCTCTGGCGACCGCCGCGGTGATCGGCCTGACGGCGTGCGGCCGAGGACCGGACGGTGGCCAGTCCGCCGCTGACGAGGAGGGCACCGAGCAGCAGCCCGCTGCCACGAGCACGGCGGACCCGTTCGCGTCACCGCGGACCGGCGAAGACCGCGAGCCGGCCGGGCCGGCGCCGGAGCAGCCCGAGTGGTCCGGGCCTCCGGAGGACGAGATCGGCTCCGTGGCGGACATCGACCCCGTCGTGTTCGAGGGGGACGACGCCGTCGTCGCCGTGACCGCGATGACGGTCTACAGCACCGGCACGGAGATCGACGTCGTGGTCCGCACCCGCCCGGGTGCAGAGGAGGGGCTGTCCGGCGAGGACCCCATGGGTGGGATGGGACAGCCGCCCTCGGACGAGACGGGCGGAGAGCCGCCGGACGACCTGCTGCGCATCGGCGTCGTCCAGCCCGACGGCGGGTCCGCCAGCACGCTGGACGACTGGGCAGGTGCCGACGAGGAACCCACCGGCCCGTTGCTCACCCGGACGATGAGCCAGGGCAGCGACACCTCGTTCGAGTACGAGATGTGGCTGTGGCCGCTCCCCGACGCCGGCGGCGAGTCGCTGGAGGTCGCCGTCCAGTGGCCGGAGCGGGGCATCGACGAGCGCGAGGCGATCGACCCGGAACGCCTCGAGAGCGCTGCCCACGACGTCGTGCAGCTGTGGCGGTAGGGGTCGGTCGAGGAGGCGATCCGGCATGTCTGCGGAGCTGCAGCCGGTTCGAGCGGTCGTGGCCACGGTCCTGGGCGGCCTGGTCGGTGGTCTGGGCCTGGCCGCCCTGGTCGGCCACGGGGCCCAGGCGCTGGCGGAGCCGGGGGCGGGAGGGGGCCTGGAAGCCCTGCTCTACGCCTTCGTCGGGTTCGTGGTCGGTGCGACGCTGGGCGCGGCCGGAGCCCTGGCCTGGGCCTTCCGCGGGGAGCGGACCCGCGGACGTGGCGTGACGGTCCTGACCGTCCTCGCGGGCGGTCTGTTCTGGGCCGTCGCCTGGTGGCTGGAACCGGTGCTGATCTGGGCCGGCATCGTCGTGCTGCCGGCGGCCGCGCTGGTGGGGCGCGCGATCGCCACCCGCTAGCTCTCGGTCGCGAGGAGACCTGCCGAGCTGGGGACGACGTGGAGAGCCGTTCCCGCCCGTCGCGACCACCCGCAGCCTCAGCTGCCCGGCGCTCCTCGCTGCCGTCGACGACTCCGAGCGCCGGCAGCGCGGCCGGCGCGACTCGTCAGGCTCGCCGCAGGCGGTACCAGCGCGGCGCGGTGCGCTTGAGCGGGCCGGGCATCCCGGTCACGTCGGCGGGCTCCTCGTCCGTGAGGGTCCAGCCGGGGAAGGCCGTCTCGACGTCGCCCCGCCCGGCGCCGCGTGGCAGGAGCGGACGCCGTCCGGGCCGGAAGGCCAGCAGCAGCAGCGTCGCGTCGCGGGAGGCGGCGGCGGTCACCCCCTCCCCCATCGCCGTCCGCTGGCCGTCCGTCAAGCCGTGGAAGCACCCGACGTCGAGGAAGAAGGCGACCTCGCCCACCTCGTCCAGGCGGAGGTCGGTGACGTCGCCCTCGAGGAACCTGACGTCCAGGCCGATCTCCGCAGCCGTGGCCCGGGCATGCCGGACCGCGGCACCCACCGCATCGATCCCGGTCACGCGCCACCCCCGCCGGGCGAGCTGGAGAGAGTGGGCCCCGGTCCCGCAGCCGAGGTCCAGCGCCGGCCCGTACGGCGGGGTCCGCTCCGCCTCCTCGCGGTGCACCAGCGCGGCGAACTGAGCTGCGGCGCCCCGTCCCGCGCGTTCCCAGGGGGTGATGCCGAGGCGGTAGGCGAGGGCGTATCCGGTGCTCATGCGGCACCTCTCATCAGTTCGGTCCTAGTTGGACTAGGACGAATACGGGTAGCGTGCTCGCCATGCCGCAGCCTGTCAACCGGCGCTCCTACAGCTCTCCGTTGCGGGCCGAGCGGGCGAGGGGGACCCGTCGCCGGGTGATCGCGGCGGGCATCGAGCTCTTCCTCGCCCGGGGCTACGCCGGGACGACCCTGGCCGCGGTGGCCGCCGGGGCCCAGGTCTCGGTCGACACGGTCTTCCACCTGTTCGGGAGCAAGCGCGGGCTGCTGCAGGCGGCGATGGACACCGTGATCGGGGGTGATGACGCCGACGTCCCGCTGCTGGAGCGACCCGATCCCCAGACGATGCGGGCGGAGACCGATCCACGCCGGCAGATCGCACTGTTCGCCCACGGCATCCTCAGCCAGCTCGAACGGATCGCCCCGGTCGACGCCATGCTGCGCAGCGCTGCGGCCGTCGACGCCGACGTCGCCGCACTGCGGGAGGACCTGCACCATCGCCAGCGGCGCCAGGCCATGACGACCGTCGCGGGCTGGATCGCGTCGAACAGCCCCCTGCGGGACGCGATGCCGGTCGAGGAGGCAGCCGCCATCCTGTGGACGCTCACCAGCCCCGAGCTGCACCACATGTTCCGGGTCGACTGCGGCTGGCCTCCGGACCGGTACGAACGCTGGCTGCGCACCACGCTGGAAGACGGCCTGCTGCCCTGACGGGCCGAGAGCCGACCCAGACCCGGGCAATCAGCGATCGGTGTGGCTGGGGGCCGCTCGGAGTGCAGCCGCGGCGCGGCGCTCGACGCGCGCCTGGACCAGCAGCGCCCCGGTGACCGCCATCCCGGCTCCGACGGCGAGGGCCAGCATCGGCAGCACGCCGTCATCGGGGGCCAGCAGGCTGCGGTCCTCCTCCTGCCACGGCCACAACGCGCGGAGCGACCCCGCCATGAGCCCGGTCATCAGCGCCAGGGTCAGGGCGTGGTGCCGACGCAGCGCGACCTGCAGCGCCTTGACGAACAGTCCCAGTCCCAACGCCGCCCCGAGGGCGAAGGCACCCAGGTAGCCGACGTCGCGGTCGTTGACCGCCGCCAGGGTCGGTTGGTACAACCCGACGGTCAGCAGGAGGAAGGAGCCGGACACCCCGGGCAGCACCAGCGCGCAGATGGCCACCGCGGCAGCGGGGACGACCAGCGTGAGCGGCGGATCGACGTCGCCTCCGGGTGGCAGCCCGGTCAGCAGGAACGCCACGACGGCGCCCAGCACAGCGATGGCGACGTCCCGCCCGGCCCAGCGGCCCACCATCCGCGCGGGGACGACGATCGAGAACAGCACCAGCCCGAAGAAGACCGCCCGCGCCCCGACCGGGTGGTCCTCGACCAGCGGCTCGAGGAGCCGGGCCGCGACCAGGACGGCGACGACCATGCCGACCAGCACCGGGACGATCGTGCTCCAGTGCGCCCGGTTCAGCTCCGTGCGGGCCGCCGCCCACCGCCCGGTGAGCGCCAGTCGCAACGCCGTCACGACGTGCCCGGCACCGTCTATGAGCCGTCCGTACACCCCGACGACGAGCGCGACCGTGCCCCCGCTGACCCCCGGGACGACTTCGGCGGCGCCCATCGCCATCCCTCGGAGGACGTGGCCGGGACCGTGTGCGAGCCCCGCTCCCGGGGCCGGTGGACGGGAACTGCCGTGCTCCGCTGGGTGCATCGCCGGAAAGCTACCGCCTGCACTGATCCGGTCAGACCTTGGTGTTGCGCTTCACCCAGCCGAAGGCAGCGGTCGCGACGAAGAGCACGGCGCCGATCACGAGCAGCCAGAACAAGCCCTCCACGACCGCACCGATGACCACGAACGCCAGCCACAGGACCAGCAGCAGTGCGATGAACCCGAGCATGAGGATCCCCTCTCCGTTGTCCCCGAGGATCTGCCCGCCCCCCTCCCCTCGGACACCCGTTGGGCGCGATCGTCACCTGATCGCCACGATGGCGACGGGGCGTGACGGGGCGTGACGGGGCGTGACGGGCCGGTCGTTTCTTGACTGCTTCAAGGAAACGGGCCACGATGACCCCGTGACCGACCCTGCGGAGCTGGAGCGCGACCTGCGGTCCGCGGGCCTGCGCGTCACCCGCCCCCGCCTGGCAGTGCTCGACGCCGTCCACGCCCACCCGCACCTCGACACCGAGGCCCTCATCGGCGCGGCACGCACCCGCCTGGACGCGGTCTCCCACCAGGCGGTCTACGACGTGCTGCGGGTGCTCACCGACACCGGTCTCGTGCGGCGCATCCAGCCGCAGGGATCGGTCGCCCGCTACGAGGCGCGTGTCGGCGACAACCACCACCACCTGGTCTGCCGATCCTGCGGCGCCATCAGCGACGTCGACTGCGCCACCGGTGCAGCGCCGTGCCTGACGCCGTCCGGCGACGCCCCGCCCGACTTCGTCGTCGACGAGGCCGAGGTCATCTACTGGGGCCGGTGCCGCTCCTGCGCCACCGCACCGGCCGCCCCGTCCACCACCGACCGTCCCGCAGAGAGAGGCAACCCGTGACCGAACACGACAAGTCCCAGGTCAGCACGGCCGACTACGACAAGACCGAGGTCGCCAAGACGCAGTCGGAGAGCACCAGCGAGAGCGAGAACCCGGCGATCAAGGCGCCGGAGCCGGTCACCAACGGGCGCCCCCGCACCGCCCGCGACTGGTGGCCCAACCAGGTCGACGTCCAGGTGCTGAACAAGACCTCCAAGGACTCCGACCCGCTCGGCGTGGACTTCGACTACAAGGCCGCCGTGGCCACGCTGGACGTCGAGGCGGTCAAGCGCGACGTCGTCGAGGTCATGCGCACCTCGCAGGACTGGTGGCCGGCGGACTGGGGCCACTACGGCCCGCTGTTCATCCGGATGTCCTGGCACGCCGCGGGCACCTACCGCATCGCCGACGGCCGCGGTGGCGGTGGCGAGGGCGGGCAGCGCTTCGCCCCGCTGAACAGCTGGCCGGACAACGCGAACCTGGACAAGGCCCGCCGGCTGCTGCTGCCGGTCAAGCAGAAGTACGGCCGCAAGCTCTCCTGGGCCGACCTGCTGGTGCTCGCCGGCAACGTCGCACACGACGACATGGGCCTGAAGACCTTCGGCTTCGCCTTCGGCCGCGCCGACAACTGGCAGCCCGGTGAGGTCTTCTGGGGCCCGGAGGACACCTGGCTCGGCGACGAGCGCTACGCCGACGACGCCCCGCTGGACCTGGACGACGGCCACCTCGCCGCCGTCACCATGGGCCTGATCTACGTCAACCCGGAGGGTCCGCAGGGCAAGCCGGACCCGCTGGCGTCCGCGCACGACATCCGCGTCACCTTCAGCCGGATGGGCATGAACGACGAGGAGACCGTCGCGCTGATCGCCGGCGGCCACACCTTCGGCAAGACGCACGGCGCGGGCAACCCCGAGCTGGTCGGCCCGGAGCCCGAGGGCTGCCCGGTGCACGGCAACGGCATCGGCTGGGTCAGCCAGTACGGCACCGGCAAGGGCGCCGACACCATCACCAGCGGCCTCGAGGGCGCGTGGACCCCGACGCCGACGACGTGGGACAACACCTACTTCGAGATGCTGTTCAGCTACGACTGGGAGCTCACCGAGAGCCCGGCCGGCGCCAAGCAGTGGAAGCCGAAGAACCCCGAGGCGCAGGAGCTCGTCCCCGACGCGCACATCGAGGGCAAGAAGAACGCCCCGATGATGGCGACCACCGACCTCGCCCTGATGGCCGACCCTGGCTTCAAGGAGATCTCCGAGCGGTTCTACAACGACCCGGAGTACTTCGCCGACTCCTACGCCCGGGCCTGGTTCAAGCTGCTGCACCGCGACATGGGCCCGAAGAGCCGCTACGTCGGCCCGGACGTGCCGGCCGAGGAGCTCATCTGGCAGGACCCGGTCCCGGCCGTCGACCACGAGCTGGTGGGCGAGGCGGAGATCGCCGACCTCAAGGCCCGCCTGCTCGCCTCGGGGCTGACGGTGTCGCAGCTGGTGCACACCTCCTGGTCGGCGGCGGCGTCCTACCGCGGCACCGACAAGCGCGGTGGCGCCAACGGCGCTCGGCTCCGGCTGGAGCCGCAGCGCAACTGGGCAGCCAACCAGGGCGTCACCGACGCGCTGCCGGTGCTGGAGCAGGTGAAGAGCGACTTCGAGTCCCAGACCGGCAAGCGGGTGTCGCTGGCCGACCTGATCGTGCTCGGTGGCACCGCGGCGGTGGAGAAGGCCGCGGCCGACGCCGGCGTGCAGCTCACCGTGCCGTTCTCCCCCGGCCGCACCGACGCCAGCCAGGAGCAGACCGACGTCGAGAACTTCCGCTGGCTCGAGCCGCGCGCCGACGGCTTCCGCAACTACCTCCAGCCGGGCAGCAAGCTCGAGCCGGAGACGCTGCTGATCGACCGCGCCTACATGCTCGAGCTGACCGCGCGGGAGATGGTCGTGCTCCTCGGCGGCCTGCGGGTGCTCGGGGCCAACACCGGCGGCGTGCAGCACGGCGTGTTCACCGACCGGCCCGGCGTCCTGTCGCAGGACTTCTTCCGCAACCTGCTGGACCTGGGCGTCCAGTGGCGCACCTCGGTGCAGGACGAGGACGTCTACGAGGGCCTGGACGCCGACGGCAACGTCGTCCGCACGGCGACCGCGGTGGACCTGGTGCTCAACTCCAACTCCATCCTGCGCGGCATCGTCGAGGTCTACTCCGGCGACGACATGCACGAGAGGTTCGCTCAGGACTTCGCCGCCGCCTGGGTCAAGGTGATGGAGCTCGACCGCTACGACCTGCGGTAACCCACCCCCACCCGGACGCCCCGGCCCGCCTCGTGCGGGCCGGGGCGTCCGTGCGTTCACGGGCAGCTGCCCGCGGGGCCGCTCCTCACCACTCCAGGACGACGTCGAAGGTCTGCCCCCCGTCGTCGGACTCGACGAGGGCCTCGGCGGTGGCGACGACGAGCCGGGTCACGCCGTCCCCGATGCCCGCCAGCGCCAGCGCCTGCGGAGCGGACCCCAGCCGAGCTCCCTGACGCCAGGTGACACCGCCGTCGGTGCTGGTCCAGACGACGCCGGAGGGGGCCACCCCGGCGACCTCCCCGTCCGTCTCGGCCCAGTCCACCACCTGGAGGAGCGGGGCACCCTCCACCAGGGTCCAGGTCCCGCCGCCGTCAGTGGAACGGAGGAGCCCCTCGGCCGTCGTGGCCAGCACCCGTTCCCCGGTCGGGGACGCGGTGAGCGTGTGGGGCTCGGCCGGGATGGCGACCTCCTCCCAGGTCGTGCCGTCGCTGCTGCGCACGAGCGTGCCGTCGTACCCCAGGACGCCGGCGGCGCTGGCGGTCAGGGCGTGGAAGTCCGACCGGCCCTGCCGGGACACCGGGCTCCAGGTCCGGCCGGCGTCGGTCGACTCGATCAGCCCCATGGGCTCGGGCAGGTCGGCGTGCAGACCGGGATGGCCGGAGGCGAGGAGGCGATCGGGCCCGGCGATCGTGAACCCCATCAGGTCCATGACCGGGCTGACCAGCGCGGCCGCTCCCCCGTCGGTCACCTCGAACAGGCCCTCGTGCGTGGCGAGGAACAGGGCGTCGCCGGCCGGGTCGATCCCCACTCCGTGCACGTGGCTGATCGCCGCGGAGGACGTGGCGGGGGTCGGCGGAGCAGCGACCGACTGCGGTGCGCCCGACGTACAGCCGGCCAGCAGGGCCGCGACGGGCAGCAGGCCGACGGCCGCGCTCCGCCGTCGACGGAGGCCCGGGACCGGACGCGGCTGGGCGGGTGGTGTCACGGAGGTGCTCCTTCGTCGTGGGACACGGTGGGATCGGATCAGCCCAGCTCGGTGAGCAGCTGCTCCATCTCCTCGATCTCCCGTTCCTGCGTCTGACTGATGGCGCGGGCGAGGTCGATGACCTCCGGGTCGCGGCCGTTCTCGACCTCCGCCTGCGCCATCTCGACGGCGCCCTCGTGGTGCTCGACCATGGCCTCGAGCCACCTGCGGTCGAAGTCCGGACCGGCGGCGGGCATCTGCTCCATCCCCATGCCGCCGCCCATGGACCCGGACCCGTGGTCCATGCCGCCCATGCCGCCCATGCCGCCCATGTGGCCGGACTCCGGGAGGGGTACGCCCCATTCCTCGAGCCAGCCGGTCATGAGGTCGATCTCCGGGCCCTGCCCTGCCTCGATGCGCTCGGCCAGGGCGACGACCCGGGAGTCGGCGGCGCGGTCGATCGCGACCTCGGACATCATCAGCGCGCCCTCGTGGTGCGGGATCATCTCCCGGACGAAGGCGACGTCGGCGTCGTTGTACGCCCCGTCTGCGTCGAGAGGGCTCTCTGCCGTCGAGCTGCCGTCGACGCCGGCCGGGTCGGTGGCGGCCGGGTCGGTGGCGGCCGAGCAGCCGGCGAGGACGACGGCGGCGGCCGCCAGCCCACCGGCGAGGCGGGCGAGTCGAGCGTTGGTGCGGGTCATGCTGGGTCTCCTGTCCTGCGGGGATGTGGGCATGCGTGCGAGACCCCGGCGCAGCGTGGGCTGTCGGGGTGGGCGCAGCAGTTCGGCCTAGATCCGCAGGAGGCAGAGTGCGGCGAGGTCGGGCGGTCGAGGCTGCCGCGACCACCCGGTGGTGCAGTGCGGCGAGGTGGGCCTGCCGCCGGCGAGCCGGACCGCCAGGCCGCGGAGCCGGCTCGACGCGCCCATGACCGTGAGCCCCGCCAGGAGGGCGGCGAGACAGAAGGCCAGGACGTGCCCGTCGTGCCAGGGGGCGAGCGACCCGGGGTCCCCCGCTCCACCAGTCCCCGGCAGGGCCGCGTGCTGGTGGCCGCGCATCGCAGCGGCGACGACGATCGGGCCCGCGGCCGCTGCTGCCGGGACGTCGACGGAGGCAGTCGGAGCGACCGTGACGGACTCGTGCCCCAGGGTCGGGTCGGGCATCGTGCACTGGACCCCGTGCACGCCGAAGACCGCTGCGAGCAGCAGCAGCGCCGTCCAGACCCGTGGCACCCGGACCACCTCCCCACCTGACGGTACGACGGCAGGCCGGACGTGCTGATCAGGCCTCCGGATGGTCACACGGGGCGGGTCGCCGTCTCCCGGGAGCGTCGCCGGCGGCTCGTTTGGCCGGACGTACGTACGGGCACGCGGGCAACGAGCACGCGCACGGACCCCTTCCATCGACGACAGGGCGGAGACCCGGACATGGCGACACAGAAGGACGTCGAGGGCACCGAGCAGGAGAAGAGCGGCGGCATGTCGCACCAGACGAAGATGTACCTGCGCTTCGCCGCCATGATCACCACGTCCATGGTCGTCATGTACTGGACCATGTTTGCCGGCACGTGGGAGTGGAGCCACGTCCGGTGGAGCGAGAGCCGCCTGTTCATGGCGCTCACCATGGGCGGCACCATGGGGTTGATCATGCTCGCGTGGATGCTCAACATGTACAAGAACATGAAGGGCAACATCGCCATCGTGGCGGTCAGCCTGCTGCTGCTGGGCGGCGGGATCGCGCTGGACCGCAGCCAGACCACCGTGCAGGACTCCGCCTGGATGAGCGCGATGATCCCGCACCACTCGCTGGCGATCACCCGCTCCGAGCGCGCCGAGATCACCGACGTCCGGGTCTGCCAGCTCGCCGTGGAGATCATCCAGGCCCAGGAGCGGGAGATCAGCGAGATGGAGTGGCTGATCGAGGACATCGAGGAGAACGGCGAGGCCGAGACGCTCGAGGAGGCGCTGGCCCGGCCCGTCCCCGAGTTCGACGCGTCCGCTCTCCGCGACTGCCCGGAAGCCTGATCCCCTCCGCGAACTGACCAGGCCGCGTGGCCGGAACCTGCCTCAGATCGCGACCAGCAGCGCGCTGAAGACGACGCAAGCGCCCCCGAGCAGAGGGAAGTGCGCCCGTCCCGCCCCGGGCAGCTGCTGCGTGAGACTGGTCAGGACGATCGATCCGGCCAGCAGCGCGGAGAACACGCGCACGGCCTCGTCGCCCAGATCGACGGTGGCGCCGAGCCCCCACCCCACCAGGACGGCCGCGGCCAGGACCCACCGCCCCAGCCGGTCGTAGGCCCGCGGGTCCTGGTCGCGCAGCGCGATCTCCCCGGTGAGGTACCGGGCGGACAGGGCGACCGTGTAGAGGGCCAGCTCGGCCGGCCCGGGACGCACCTGGTGCACCAGCAGGTAGCCGACGAAGAGGTTGAACACCAGGTACAGCGCGCCGCTCGCCCAGAACGGCCATGGGGTCGGCACACCGCCCCGCTGCTGCTCCTCCCGGGCGTCCCGGTCCTGTGCCCAGTCGAGCACGGCGTAGTACAGCAGCAGACCGACCAGGGCGATGAGGAACGGGCGATCGACCAGCAGCCCGAGGGACCCCCGGGACGCACCGGAAGCGGGCTGCGCCAGGTCGGGGAGCAACCGGACGAAGACGTAGGCGATCGCCAGTCCATCGGCGATCGACTGGAATCGGGCCGAACGGGGCGACACGCGCCGGCACAGCCTGGGCACGAGGACCTGCACGAGCACCAACGCGCCGGCGGCCGCGAGGGCGGCGAGCGGCACGCCGCTCCCGGTCACCTGGGCAGCGGTCAGCATCGGGTGCGGCTCGGTCCCGCATCGGGACGGACCGCGCCCGGCACGGACGCCGCCGGGACAGTTCCCGCCGGGGCGGCACGTGCGTCCGGCATCCGGGCAGTGTCCCGCACGGCGACGAGCGCCTCGCACGCCGATCGGCGTGCGAGGCGGCGACCGGCCGCAGCCGGCTCCGGGGGCCGGCTCAGCCGGCGGGGATGGTCAGCTGCTGGCCGACCTGGAGCAGGTTCGGGTCCGGGCCGATGGTGGCGCGGTTGGCCTGGTAGATCTCCTGCCACGTCGCGCTGTAGCCGGACGCGATCGAGCCCAGGGTGTCCCCCGGCTGCACGACGTAGGTCGTCGTCCCGCCGGCGGGCGGCGTCGGCGTACCACCGCCACCACCACCGCCGCCGGCACCGGGGATGGTGAGCCGCTGGCCGACCTGCAGCATGTTCGGGTCCGGGCCGATGGTGGCGCGGTTGGCCTGGTAGATCTCCTGCCACGTCGCGCTGTACCCCGCCGCGATCGAGCCCAGGGTGTCCCCCGGCTGCACCACGTACGTGCCCCCCTGTCCCGACCCGGAGGAGAACGCGCGGCCCGCCGGGTCGGTGAAGGTGTAGCCGCGGGAGGCGTAGTAGGAGATGACGTCGTCCAGCGCGGCCACGGTGTTCTGCCGGTAGCCGCCCCCGTCGTGCATGAGCACGATCGGGTGCGCACTGCGCGGCGACGTGGCGCGCTCGATGATCTGCTGCTGGAACGACGGGCTCCAGCTCGCCGGGGTGGACCAGTCGCGGGTGTCCAGCGACCAGTCCACGACGGTCATCCCCCGGTCCCAGGCCAGGCCGGCGATCGCCGGATCGTCGTGGTCGCCGAACGGTCCGCGGAAGAAGCACGGTTCCGTCCCGGCGGCGTTCACGATCGTCTGGGTGGTCCGCTCGATCTCGGCGATCCGGGCCGCCGGGGCGATCTGGCTGAGGTAGGGGTGCGACCAGGTGTGGTTCCCGATCGCGTGACCCTCGGCGACGATCCGCCGCACCAGGTCCGGGTGCGCGGCGGCCTGGTCTCCGCGCACGAAGAAGGTGGCCTGGACGCCGCTGGACCGCAGCACGTCCAGCACGTCGGGCGTGTTCTCCGGCCACGGACCGTCGTCGAACGTCAGCGCGACGGTGCGGGCGGCAGTGGCCGGTGTGGTGTCCAGGACGGTACGGATCGGAGCCGGGCACTCGGCCGCCTGCGCGGCGTGCCCGCTGAGCGCCTGCCCGGTGCAGATCAGCGCCGCTGCCGCGACCACCCCTGCCAGCCGGGCTCCCCATCGCCGTCCGTCAGTCCTCGTCGCTCCCATGGCGTCCACGTCGGTGCCCCCTCGTGATCGTCGTCGTCCCAGGCTGGCAGGGGCGTTCCCGAGGTCAAGGGCAGCGGATCGGGATCGGGCGCATCGTCACGAGACCGTCATCGCCGCCTGTGCCGGGCGCCGTCGGCCACCGGCACAGGCAGGCCCGCGCTAGTGCGCACCGCTCTCGCTGGCGGGTTGCTCGCGGCGGTGCAGCGTGAGGGCCAGGACGGCCACCACCAGGGCGCCGACGACGAGCCCGAGGAGGGCGCTGCCGAGGGTGTTGACCAGCCACCCCACGACCGACCCGAGGGCCCCGGTCGCCTCCGCAGCCGCCTCCTCCAGGTGGTGCACGGCCTCGTAGAGGAACGTCAGGCCCAGCTCGTCGGTGCCGACGAGCAGGATGTGCCCGCCGACCCACAGCATCGCGGCGGTCCCGACCACGGTGAGCGCGCTGAGCAGCTTCGGCATCCCCTTGACCAGCGCGCGGCCGAACCGGGCCACGCCCGTGCTGGAGCGCTGAGCCAGGTGCAGCCCCACGTCGTCCATCTTCACGATCAGGCCGACGACGCCGTACACCAGCACGGTGATCCCCAGCGCGACGACCGCCAGGATGACCGCCCGGGACCAGAAGCCCTGGTCGACCACCTCGTTCAGCGAGATGACCATGATCTCGGCGGACAGGATGAAGTCGGTGCGGACGGCCCCGGACACGATGGTCTTCTCGTCCGGCAGCGCGTCCTCCACCGTGGCGTGGCTCTCCTCGTGCGGCCTCAGCCGGTGCCAGATCTTCTCCGCCCCCTCGTAGCAGAGGTAGGCCCCTCCGATCATCAGGATCGGGGTCAGGAGGAAGGGCAGGAACTCACTCAGCAGCAGCACCGCGGGCAGGATGATCAGCAGCTTGTTGCGCAGCGACCCGAAGGCGATCTTCCGGATGATCGGCAGCTCGCGGTCGGCGTTCAGCCCGTGCACGTACTGCGGCGTGACCGCGGTGTCGTCGACGACGACGCCGGCGGCCTTCATGCTGGCGCGCCCGGCTGCCGCCCCGATGTCGTCGATCGAGGCGGCCGCGGCGCGCGCCAGCACGGCCACGTCGTCGAGGAGAGCTACGAGTCCACCCGCCACGGGAGGTCCTTCCGGTCGGTCAGCACACGTGTGCCGTCTGGGTCGTCATGGTGGCTGGTCCGGTCGCACCGTGCACGGGTGCCGGTGCTCCGGGCCGCAAGGAGTGTGGGGCACGCGCCCCCGGCAGCCCAGCCGACGCTCGGCACACCCCGGACCCGGCGGGGGCGGGCCGTCGGTCAGGATCGTGCCCGTGCGTGCAGTGGTGACCAGGGTCAGCGAGGCGTCGGTGACGGTGGACGGCGAGGTCGTCGGTGCCATCGGCGCAGGCCTGCTGGCCCTCGTCGGGGTCGGCCGGGACGACGACGCAGACCGGGCACGTGCGCTGGCCAGGAAGCTGTACGAGCTCCGGGTGTTCCCCACCGACGACGGCGCCCGCTCGGTCGGCGACCTGGGCCTGCCGGTGCTCGTGGTGAGTCAGTTCACCCTCTACGCCGACACCCGCAAGGGCCGCCGTCCGTCGTGGGCGGACGCCGCCCCGGGCGAGCTGGCCGAGCCGCTGGTGGAGGCGGTGGTGGCCGACCTGCGCCGGCGCGGCACGGAGGTCGCCACCGGGCGCTTCGGGGCGCGGATGGCGGTCGCCTCGGTGAACGAGGGCCCGATGACCTTGCAGCTGGACGTCTAGGCCCCCAGCTCGTCGGGTACCACATCGTCGTCACCCGCTCGCGGAGCGCCGCACCTGGACGTTGCCTGTGAGTTGGTCCGCCTCGGAACACCGACCCACCCGGGTCCGTTGCACACGATGTACCACACGGACAGAACGGCTGGAGAGCCACCCGGTGACCCCGGGCCGACGCTCCGACCTCGACCGGGGTGCACCGCACATCGACGACGCGGCGCATCCGGACCCCGAAGCAAGGACGAAGACTCATCGTGACCGTGCTGCAGTCCTCCCCCACCGACACCCTCGAGGTGCGCTCCCCGCGCCGTGCCCCGGACACCAGCGGCCTGGTGTCGACGGACCTGGTGCGCGTCTACCTCAACACCATCGGCAAGACCGCGCTGCTGACCGCCGAGCAGGAGGTCGAGCTGGCCAAGCGGATCGAGGCCGGCCTCTACGCCGACCGCCTGCTGACCGAGCGCCAGCTGACGCCCGCGCTCAAGCGGGACTACAAGCTGCTGGCCGCGGACGGCAAGGCGGCCAAGGCCCACCTGCTCGAGGCCAACCTGCGCCTGGTCGTCTCGGTGGCCAAGCGCTACACCGGCCACGGCATGACGTTCCTGGACCTGATCCAGGAGGGCAACGTCGGGCTGATCCGGGCCGTCGAGAAGTTCGACTACACCAAGGGCTTCAAGTTCTCGACCTACGCCACGTGGTGGATCCGCCAGGCCATCACCCGGGCCATGGCCGACTCCGGCCGGACGATCCGGCTGCCCGTCCACCTGGCCGAGCAGGTCAACAAGGTCGTGCGCACCCGCCGCCGCATCCACCAGGAGCTGGAGCGGGAGCCCACCGCCGAGGAGCTCGGCCTCGAGCTCGACCTGACGCCCGAGCGGATCACCGAGTTGCTGGAGTACTCCCGCGACCTGGTCTCCCTCGACCAGACCGTCGGCGCCGACGAGGAGTCCCGGCTCGGTGACTTCATCGAGGACGCCGACGCCGCGGTCGCCGAGGACGCGGTCGCCTTCCAGATGATGAAGGGCGACGTGCGCAACGTCCTGCAGACCCTGGAGGACCGTGAGCGGGACGTCGTCATCATGCGGTTCGGCCTGGACGGCGAGCAGCCGCGGACCCTGGAGCAGATCGGCAAGCGCTTCGGGCTCTCCCGCGAGCGGGTGCGCCAGATCGAGCGCGAGACGATGACCAAGCTGCGCGCCCCCCAGCGCGCCGACGCCCTCCGGGACTACCTGGGCTGACGTCCCGACCGAACGGCTGAGAGCCCGCCACCCCCTCGGGGTGGCGGGCTCTCGTCCTCACACGCCGGGCCGGAACATGCGGCGCGGGCCGGCGTCGATGCGTGCCGTCGGCTGGCCGATCCGGATCGTGGCACCGGCGACCACCAACGACCGGCCGCCGTGCCAGGCGTCCGCGGGGCCGACGATCACCGGCTCCAGGGTCAGGGACAGCACCTCGGGCAGGTCGTCGCCGAGCCGGGCGACCCGCAACAGCAGGTCCTCCAGCGCGGCGGTGTCGACCGGGGTGCTCCCCCGGTAGCCGTTCAGCAGCGGCCAGGCCCGGGGTCCACGGACCAGCTCGGCGGCGTCCAGGTCGGTCAGCGGCAGCGTGCGGTAGGCCCGGTCGCCGAGCAGGTCGGTGGCGACGCCGCCCACCCCGAAGCTCACCAGTGCGCCGAAGGACGGGTCGTCGACGATGTCCACCACGGTGGCCACCCCCGGCGCCGCCTGCTCCTGGACGATCACCGGGTCGCCGGCCGGGATGGCGGCGAACGCGCTGCGCACGTCGTCGGCGTCGGCCAGGTCGAACCGCATGCCGCCGAGGTCCCGGCGGTCCCGCAGCCACGGCGCCGTCGACTTCAGCACGACGGGGTAGCCGATCTCCTCGGCAGCGGCGACGGCCGCCTCGGCGTCCTCGACCCGGCGGGTGCCGAGCATCGGCACCCCGTAGGCGCCCAGCAGCGCCATCGTCTCCTCGTCGGAGAGGGCGCGGCCCTCCGGCGTCGCGGCGAGCGTGGCGTCCACCACCTCCCGGGCGGCCGCCTCGTCGATCCCACCGAGCTCCGGCACGACGCCGAGGGGGCGCCGCCGCCAGCGGGCGTACTCGCTGATCTTCGCCAGCGCCATGACGGCGCGTTCCGGGGTGGAGAACGACGGCACCGAACCGCGGCCCGGCATGCCGTGCTCGTCCCGGACGACCAGCTCGGCGGGGATGCCCTCGGTGGACAGGAAGTTCGCCACCAGCGGCTTCTCCGCCGTGCGGGAGACCTCGCGGAGCACCCGGCCGAAGGGCTGCTCCCCCTGCAGCAGCGGTGGCAGGAAGACCGCGACCACCGAGTCCACGCCCTCGTCGTCCAGCGCGGCCTGCAGCGCAGTCCGGAAGTCCTCCGGCGCGGCCTGGGTGCCGATGTCCACCGGCCGCTCGTGGGCCAGCTCCAGCCCCTGCTCCAGGACGGCGTCGGCGACGAGCACCCCCATCGCGGTGGAGTTGCCGACGATGGCGACCCGGTCACCGGCCGGCAGCGGCTGGTGCGCCAACAGGGTGCCGACGTCGAAGAGCTGGGCGAGCGTCTCGACGCGGATGACGCCGGCGGAGGCGAACAGCGCGGCCACCGACTGCTCCGGGACGGCGACGCTGGTGCCGGCCAGCCCGGCGGTCATGCTCACGTGCCGGCCGCTCTTGACCGCCACCACGGGCTTGGTCCGGCCGACCCCACGCGCGAGCCGGGCGAACTTGCGGGGGTTCCCGAAGCTCTCCAGGTGCAGCAGCACGACCTCGGTGCCGGGGTCGCTGGCCCAGTACTGGAGCATGTCGTTGCCGCTGACGTCGGCCCGGTTCCCCGCGGACACGAAGCTGGACAGCCCGATCCCCCGGGCCCGGGCGCGTTCCAGCAGCGCGACGCCGAGTGCACCGGACTGCGCGAAGAAGCCCACCCGTCCCCGGCCGGGGACGTCGGGGGCCAGGCTGGCGTTGAGCCGCACGGCCGGGTCGGTGTTCACGATGCCCAGGCAGTTGGGGCCGACCACCCGCATCCCGGATGCCCGGGCCGAGGCGACCAGGGCCCGTTCGGCGGCCCGCCCCTCGGGACCGGTCTCCCCGAAGCCACCGGAGATGACCACCAGCCCACGCACGTTCTTGCGCCGGCAGGCCTCCACCACCGCGGCCACCTCGTCGGCCGGCACGGCCAGGACGGCGAGGTCGACGTCGTCGGGGATGGCCTCGATCGAGGCGTGCGCCGGCACGCCGCGGACGTGCCGCACCGCCGGGTTGACCGGGTAGATCGGCCCGTCGAACCCGTACTCGAGCAGGTTGTGCAGCACCGCGTGCCCGACCTTGGCCGGGTCGTTGCTGGCGCCCACGACGGCCACCGAGCCCGGGTTGAGCAGCCGGCCGATGGACCGGGACTCGCTGCGCTGCTCACGTTCGTGCGCCACGGCGAGGGACTGCTCGGTGGGCGCGATCGGGAAGGTCAGGTGCACCACGCCGTCCTCGTAGGACCGCTTGGCGGAGTACCCGGCGTCGAGGAAGACCCGCACCATCTGGCTGTTCTGGCTGAGCACCTCGGCGACGAACCGCTTGATCCCCCGCTCCCGGGCGGCCGCGGCCAGGTGCTCCAGCAGCACCGACCCCAGCCCGCGCCGCTGGTGGGCGTCCTCGATCAGGAAGGCGACCTCGGCGTCGTCGGTGCCCGGGTAGCGGTCGTACCGACCGACGCCGATCAGCCGGTCGCCCAGCAGCACGACGAACGCCACCCGGGCGTCGTGGTCGACGTGGGTGAAGCGGTGCAGGTCCTTGTCCGACAGCCGTCGCATCGGCCCGAAGAACCGGTAGTAGCGGGTCTGGTCGGAGCTGCGGTCCATCAGCCCGACGATCCCGTCGGCGTCGGAGGGGGTGATCGGGCGCAGGTGCACGGTGCCGCCGTCGGCGGCCACCACGTCTGCCTCCCAGTGCGGTGGCGGTGGCGGCACGGTCAGTTCCTCAGTCACGGGGGTCGTCCGGGTCGAGTCCGAAGTAGGGGAAGGAGGCGGTGCGGGTGCGCAGGACGGCGCGATCGACCCGGTTCTCGGTGAACGGGTCCCAGCGGTGGAAGCCGACGTAGCCGCCCTCGGTCATCGAGCCCGGGGGCGGCGTGCGCAGGCCCCGTCGCCGGACGTCGTCCTGCCAGCTCTGCGGGATCTCGGTGTCCGGCGCCAGCCGGTCGCCGCCGGCCTCGGCGAGGAGGTGGGTCCAGGCCCGCGGCACGCAGCGCACCAGGCCGTAGCCCCCGCCGCCCAGGGCGATCCAGCGGCCGTCGCACACCTCGTGCGCCAGGTCGTGCACGGCGCGGTAGGAGGCCCGCTGCCCGTCGACGGTCAGCCCGAGATCGGCCAGCGGGTCCTCGTGGTGGGCGTCGCAGCCGCACTGGGTGATCAGGATCTGCGGCTGGAACGCCCGCACCACGCTGGGCACGACTGCGGTGAATGCCCGCAGCCACCCCGAGTCGTCGGTGCCGTTGGGCAGCGCCAGGTTCACCGCACTGCCCAGCGCCTTCTTCGGGTCGCCGGTCTCCTCCGGGAAGCCGGTGCCCGGGAAGATGGTGAGCGGGGTCTGGTGGATGCTGACGGTGAGCACCCGGGGGTCGTCGTAGAAGGCGGCCTGGACGCCGTCGCCGTGGTGCACGTCCAGGTCGACGTAGGCGATCCGCTCCCAGCCCTGCCCCAGCAGCCAGGCGATCGCCACCGCGGCGTCGTTGAAGACGCAGAAGCCCGAGGCCTGACCGCGCATCGCGTGGTGGAGCCCCCCGGCGATGTTGACCGCGTGCTGGGCCCGGCCGCTGGAGACCAGCTCGGCGGCGAGCACGGTGCCGCCGGTGATCAGGGCAGCCGCCTCGTACATGCCGGGGAACACCGGGTTGTCCGGGGTGCCCAGGCCGTGGCCGGCGCCGTAGGGGTCGTCCGGGGCCCGGCGGACGGCCTCGAGGTAGGCCGGGTCGTGCACGAGCGTGAGCAGCTCCGCACCGGCCGGCTCCGGCTGGACCACCTCGATCCGCGGGGAGGTGAGGACGCCGAGGGAGTCGGCCAGCCGCATGGTGAGGTCCAGCCGCACCGGGTGCATGGGGTGGTCGCCGCCCATGGTGTAGCCGAGCAGGGCGTCGTCCCAGACCACGGTCACGGCGTCGCTCACGGACGCGCCTCCGGGTGCGCCCGGCCGGGGCGCGGCGCGGCGGTGCTCCTCGTCGAGCGGGCGAGCTCCATCACCGGCCCGACGCTACCGCTGCGGCCCGGGCAGCGCGCCCGCCGGACCCGTCCCGGCGCAGATCCACCCGTCGAGTGGCTCCCGCCTCGTAAGATCGGTCGAACCTGACGGAGGAGTGGACGTGAACGACCTCATCGACACCACGGAGATGTACCTCCGGACCATCTTCGAGCTGGAGGAAGAGGGGATCGTCCCGCTGCGGGCCCGGATCGCCGAGCGCCTGCACCAGAGCGGACCGACCGTGAGCCAGACGGTGGCCCGGATGGAGCGGGACGGGCTCCTCTCGGTCCAGGGCGACCGGCACCTCCAGCTCTCCGACGAAGGCCGTGAGCTCGCCACGGCCGTGATGCGCAAGCACCGGCTGGCCGAGTGCCTGCTCGTGGACGTGATCGGCCTGGACTACGCCGACGTCCACGAGGAGGCCTGCCGCTGGGAGCACGTGATGAGCGAGGCGGTGGAGCGCAAGCTGCTCAGCCTGCTCGGCAACCCCACGGTCTCGCCGTTCGGCAACCCGATCCCCGGCCTGGACGCACTGGGTGGCGACACCTCGGCGGTCCTGGACGCGCTGACCCTGCTCTCGAGCAGTGCGACCCCCGAGGGCCGGCAGGTCGTCGTGCGGCGGATCAGCGAGCAGCTGCAGGAGGACGCACCGCTGCTGCGCTCGCTGGCGGACCTGGGCGTGCGGCCAGGCTCCACGGTCACCGCCACGCTGGCCAACGGCACCGTGCTGGTCGACGGGGTCGCCCTGCAGCCCGGTGTCGCCCAGCACGTGTTCGTCAGCGCGGTGGAGGAGGAGCTGTCCCCGGCCGAGGCAGCCGAGGTCACCGAGGCCACCGCCGGCGTCTGACCTCACTGCCCCACCGCGCGCTCGTGAGCCGCGGCCCCGTCCCGGGGTCGCGGCTCTCGTCGTCCCGGGCTCGGCACGGGGTCCTTCGCCGGGCTCAGGACCTCGCGCGGGCAGCTCACTAGGCTGCGGTGCGCCCCGTCCGGACGCGCAGAGAGAAGGCCCCCGGTGAGCGACACCGCAGCTCCCGTCGAGCAGAGCGACGACACCCCGCCCAGCCCGTTCCACCGGATCGCGGACTTCATCGCCCTCCCCCGGCTCAGCGGCCTGGCCCTCTCCCCCGACGGCCGCCGGCTGGTCACCTCGGTGGCCACGCTGGACGCCGAGGGCAAGAAGTGGCAGTCCGCGCTCTGGGAGGTCGACCCCGCCGGGCAGCGGGTCGCCCACCGGCTGACCCGCGGCGCGACCGGTGAGTCCGGGCCGGTGTTCACCCCCGCCGGCGACCTGCTGTTCACCTCGACCCGGCAAGACCCTGCCGCGACCGAGGGCGGCGGCGACCCGAAGCCGGCGCTGTGGGCGCTGCCGGCCGACGGTGGCGAGGCCCGGCTGGTCCTGAAGCGGAGCTCCGGCGTGTCCGGCGTCGCCGTGGCCGCGGACACCGGGGACGTGGTCGTCGTCGCCAGCACGATGCCCGGTGCCGCGGACGCCGAGGCCGACGAGGAGCTCCGCACGCGACGCAAGGACGCCGGGGTCAGCGCGCTGCTGCACGAGAGCTACCCGGTGCGCTACTGGGACCACGACCTGGGTCCTGCGGTGCCGCACGTGTTCTGGATCGGCGCGCTGCCGGCGGACGACCCCGCGGGCGCGTCGGCGAGCACACCGCAGTGGCGGGACCTGACCCCGGACGCCGGACCGCCGCTGGGCTCGGGCACCGACCTGGCCGTCTCCCCCGACGGCCGGTTCGTGGCGCGCAGCGAGGAGGTGCCCGACGGCCCGGCCGGACGGCGGTCGCGGCTGCTGCTCATCGAGGTGGCGACCGGGGAGACCCGGGTCCTCGTCGACGACCCGCAGGCCGACGTCTCCGCGCCCCGGTTCTCCCCCGACTCCGGGCGGGTGGTCTGCGCGCGCGAGTCCGCCTCCACCTACGCCGAGCCGCCGGACCACACGCTGCTGCTGGTCGACGTCGCCACCGCCGAGACCCGCGAGCTGACCTCCGGGTTCGACCGCTGGCCGAGCGCGCCGCAGTTCTCCGCCGACGGCACGGCCGTGTACTTCCTGGCCGACGACGACGGCCGGCACGCCGTCTTCCGGGTGGCGCTGGACGGCAACGAGCCGGAGGAGAACGCCCCGGTGCGACTGACCGACCAGGGCGCCTACAGCGACCTGCAGGTCGCCCGGGACGGCAGCGCGCTGTACGCGCTGCGCTCCGGGTACGACACCCCGCCGGTGCCGGTGCGCCTGGACCCGCAGGCGCCCGGGCAGGACCCGGCTGCGTTGCCCAACCCCGGCACGATCAGCAGCTTCCCCGGGACGCTGCGCGAAGTGGACGCCACCGCCTCCGACGGCACCCGGGTCCAGTCCTGGTTGGTGCTCCCCGAGGGCGCCGATGCGGCCAGCCCGGCGCCGCTGGTGCTGTGGGTGCACGGCGGACCGCTGATGAGCTGGAACTCCTGGTCCTGGCGCTGGACGCCGTGGGTGCTGGCCGCCCGGGGGTACGCCGTGCTGCTGCCCAACCCGGCGTTGTCGCAGGGGTTCGGCCAGGACTTCGTCCGCCGCGGCTGGGGTGAGTGGGGCGACGCCCCCTACACCGACCTGATGGCGGCGGTGGACGCCGCGGAGGCGCTCCCGGAGGTCGACGGGACCCGGACGGCGGCGATGGGCGGCTCGTTCGGCGGCTACATGGCCAACTGGATCGCCACCCAGACCGACCGCTTCCGGGCGATCGTCACCCACGCCAGCCTGTGGCACCTCGACGCGTTCACGGGGGCGACCGACGCCTCGTACTACTGGGAGAAGGAGTTCGGTGACCCGCTGACCGAGCCGAAGCGGTACGAGCAGAACTCCCCGCACCGCTACGCCGACGCGATCCGGACGCCGATGCTGGTCATCCACGGCGACAAGGACTACCGGGTGCCGATCGGCGAGGGGCTGCGGCTCTGGTACGACCTGCAGAAGCGTGGGGTCCCGTCGAAGTTCCTGTACTTCCCGGACGAGAACCACTGGGTGCTCACGCCGGGGAACGCGGCGGTCTGGTACGAGACCGTGCTCGCCTTCCTGGCCGAGCACGTGCTGGGCGAGGAGTGGCGGCGCCCCGAGCTGGTCTGAGGCCGCTCGACCGGTCCGCCGCGTCACCACCGGGCGTCGAGCGAGCCGGTCGCCTGCCGGATCAGCCGGCGCATCTCCGTCGGGCTCAGGCAGGCGTCCAGGGCCGAGCGCAGCAGCCCGGCGAAGGTGTAGCTCGGCTCGCTGTGCAGGGCTCGTTCCAGGGCGACGTTGGCCAGCGCCCCGTCCCCGCGCACCCACGCGCTGACCGCCAGCAGGGTCGCCGGCGCCGCGTCCAGCGGCGCCGGTGACCGACGGGTCAACTCGGTCCACACCACCTCGGCGGCGGCTGCCGACTCCCCCAGCGCGAGGGTGAGGGCCCGGTCCCGCAGGTCGTGGTCGCGCAGGCCCCACGCCAACCGGGCCACCTCCCGATCGGACAGCCGCCCACCCCCGGCCTCGGGGCCGGTGGCCTCGACCGCCGCCCGCACCGCCGCCCAGCCCTCCTCGACCAGGACGTCCCAGCCCAGCTCCGCCGTGCGCCGGGCCAGCGCGTCGCCCACCTCGTCGCAGGCCCGGGCCATCGCCTCCGCCGCCAGGAAGCCGACCGGTGCGATCCGCCGGGCCAGCGCGGCGCGCTCGTCCTCCACCACCTGCCCGTCGACCACGCTCGCCGCAGCCAGCTCACTCGTCCCGGCCGGCAACGGGGTGCCCGCCTCCGGTGCGCAGCACGCGGCAGTGCAGTCGTAGGACCACCAGCGGTCCCGGCGGACCAGGAGCGCCTCCCGGAGGGGTACCCCCACGGCGTCCAGCGCGAGCACCACCTCGTGCGTGAGGTCCCGGTGGGCCAGGTCCAGCTGCGCGGCGTCCAGGGGCGGGGTGTCGGGTGCGCCGATCGGCACGGCGGGCTCGTCCGCGGCCTCGGAGACGACCACCAGCAACGCCGCCTCCGGCCCGTCGGTGAGCAGCGAGCGCACCAGGCCGGAGACGACCTGCCTGCGGTGCTCGGGCGCCGGCAGGTCGACGCGGGCGGTGAGCCCCAGTCGCCTGCCCCGCGGCCCGCGCAGGCTCACCAGGACCAGCGACTCACGCGGCCGGAAGCCGAGCAGGTGCGGCAGCGCCGCGACCACCTCCCCGGGCTCGGAGAGGCGGACGGTCAGGGGCTGCTGTTGGTCGGCCATGGGCTCGACCCTGGGGGGCCCGGCCCCGGTCGAGAGCCGCGGGACCGAGGTTGTGGACGACGGTGGTCGCTGTGGACGGCGACCGGCCGGACGTGCACCCTCCGCGGCACCCTCCGGGCATGCAGCGCACCCGGATGGCTCGCCCGCAGGGCTCAGACCTCGTACTGGACCGCCGACCGGCTGGCCAGGTTCGGCCTCACGTGCTCGGCGATGACCGCGAGGTGCCGGGGGTCGGCGGCGTACGCGCGGAACGCCTCCACGTCGGGGAAGTCGGCCACCAGGGCGGCGTGGGCGTTGCCATCGACCAGCCCGGCGTCCGGGCCCACGGCGAACGACGTCATGCCGCCGACCTCCTGCGGCAGGCGACGCAGGGCGGCCAGGGTCGCCTCCCGGGTCTGCGGAGAGGTGTCCTCGGTCCAGGTGAACAGCACGACGTGGCGCAGCATGAGCGCACCCTGCCAGGCTGGTCCGGGCAGCGGCCAGCCCAGGGGCCCTCGTTAGAGTCCGGTCATGGGACGGTCGTTGCGGGTTGCACTGCTGTCCTACCGCAGCAAGCCGCACAGCGGCGGCCAGGGCGTCTACGTCCGGGCCCTGTCCCGGGAGCTGCACGAGCTCGGGCACCGGGTCGAGGTGCTCAGCGGGCAGCCCTATCCCGAGCTGACCGACGGCGTGCCGCTGACCCGGGTGCCCAGCCTGGACCTCTACCGGGAACCCGACCCCTTCCGGACGCCCCGGCCCAGCGAGTTCACCAGCCCGATCGACGTGGCCGAGTGGCTGGCCATGTGCACCGCGGGCTTCCCCGAGCCGCTGACCTTCAGCCTGCGTGCCGCGCGGCTCCTGGGACGCCGCGCCACGGAGTTCGACCTGGTGCACGACAACCAGTCGCTGGGCTACGGGCTGCTCCAGCTGCGCCGCCGGGGGCTGCCCACCGTCGCCACGGTGCACCACCCGGTCGCCATCGACCGCGACCTCGAGCTCGCCGCGGCGACCGGGCTGCGCCGCCGGCTGACGCTGCGTCGCTGGTACGGCTTCACCAGCATGCAGGCCCGGGTCGCGCAGCGGCTCGACGGCCTGACCACGGTCTCCGACAGCTCCCGCCGGGACATCACCCGGCACATGGGCGTCCCGGCTGCCGGCGTCGAGGTCATCCCGGTCGGCATCGACCCGGAGGTGTTCCGGCCGCCGGCGGAGCCGACCGCCCGGGAGACGGCCCGGATCGTGGTGACGACCAGCGCCGACGTCCCGCTGAAGGGCCTGGTCCACCTGCTGGAGGCGCTGGCCAAGCTCCGCACGGAACAGGACGTGCGGCTCACCGTGGTGGGCACGGCCCGGCCCGGGGGTCCCGCGGCCGAGGCGATGGACCGGCTGAGCCTGGCCGACGCCGTCCACTTCACCGGCTCGATCCCGACCGAGGAGCTGGTCAGGCTGCTGCAGACCGCCACCGTGGTCGCCGTCCCGTCGCTGTACGAGGGGTTCTCGCTCCCGGCGGTGGAGGCGATGGCCTGCGGCACGCCGCTGGTCACGACCGACGCGGGTGCGCTGCCGGAGGTCGTCGGCTCGCACGCCGGGGTGCAGGTGCCCGCGGGAGACGTCGGCCGCCTGGCCGAGGCGCTGCGGCTGGTCCTGGACCACCCGTCGCTGCGGGACCAGCTGGGCCGGGCGGGGCGGGCCCGGGTGCTCGGCTCCTACACCTGGCGACGCACCGCCGAGCGCACGGCCGAGTGGTACGGCGAGGTGCTGGACCGACGGGCGGCCACCGACAAGGGGAGCGGCCGGTGCTGACGGTCGACTACGACCTGCTCGACGTCCGGCCGGGCATGCGGGTCCTGGACCTGGGGTGCGGCGAGGGCCGGCACGCGTTCGAGGCCTACCGGCGAGGGGCCTCGGTGCTCGCGGTCGACTGGGGGCAGCAGGAGGTGGCCACCACCGCCGAGTGGCTGGGTGCGATCGCCGCCGCCGGCGAGGCACCGGCGGGTGCGTCGGCCGGTGTGGCCCGCGGTGACCTCCGTGCCCTGCCGGTGCCCGATGCGAGCGTCGACCGCGTGATCGCCTCCGAGGTGCTCGAGCACATCGTCGACGACCGCACCGCCCTGGCCGAGATCGCCCGGGTGCTCAAGCCCGGCGGTCGGGTGGCGGTCAGCGTGCCCCGGTACGGCCCCGAGCGGATCTGCTGGGCGCTCTCGGACAGCTATCACGCCAACGAGGGCGGTCACATCCGCATCTACCGGGGTGACCAGCTGTGGGAACGGCTCGCCGCGGCCGGGCTGCGACCGACCGACACCCACCACGCCCACGCCCTGCACGCCCCGTTCTGGTGGCTCAAGTGCGCGGTCGGCGTCGACCGGGACACCGCGCTCGTCCGCGCCTACCACCGGCTGCTCGTCTGGGACCTGGTGCACCGCCCGTGGCTGACCCGCACCGCCGAGCGGCTGCTGGACCCCCTGCTCGGCAAGAGCCTGGTCCTCTACGCCGACAAGCCGGCGCCCACCGCCGGTGGGACGGCCGCCGCCGACGGGGCGCTCGCGAGTGCCTGAGTCCGCACTGGCGCTGCCCGAGGTCCCCGGCGTGCTCACCGCCGACCAGCTGCGCCAGACCGTCGCGGCGATCGCCGCCGAGCAGTCCGCCGACGGCGCCCTGCCCTGGTTCCGCGGTGGCCAGCTGGACGCCTGGGACTCGGTCGAGGCGGCGATGGCGCTGGACGTCGGCGGGGAGCACGACCGCGCGGTCGCCGCCTACGCCTGGCTGGCCGGGCGGCAGCGCACCGACGGCTCCTGGGCCGTGGAGTACCGGGACGGCGCCGCCACGGCCCCGGGGACGGAGAGCAACCACGCCGGCTACCTCGCGGTGGGCGTCTGGCACAGCTGGCTGAGCACCGGCGACGCCGGGCTGGTCGACCGGCTGTGGCCCACCGTGCGCCGGGCGCTGGACCTCGTGACGACGATGCAGCTGGCCGGCGGGGCGATCGGCTGGGCGCTGCGTCCGGACGGCACGCCCGACGACACAGCGCTGGTCACCGGGAACGCGAGCCTGTTCCAGGCGCTGCGTGCCGGGATCGCCCTGGCCGACCTGGTCGGTTCGGCCCAGCCGGACTGGGAGCTGGCCGCCGCCGATCTCGGCCGGGCGCTGCGCGACCGGCCCGAGGCCTTCGCGGACCGGTCGCGGTACTCGATGGACTGGTACTACCCGGTGCTGGCCGGTGCGCTCACCGGTGCGGCGGCCGAGGTGCGACTGGCCGCAGGCTGGGACACCTTCGTCGTCCCCGGGCTGGGGGTGCGGTGCGTCGCCGACCGGCCGTGGGTGACCGGCGCGGAGACCTGCGAGCTGGCGCTGGCGCTCGCCGCGGCCGGCCGGCCGGATGACGCGATCGAGCAGCTGGCCGCCATGCAGCACCTACGGGCCGAGGACGGCTCGTACTGGACCGGCCTGGTGTACGCCGACGACGCCCGCTGGCCGGTCGAGCGAACCACCTGGACGGCGGCGGCCGTGGTGCTGGCTGCGGACGCCGTCGCCGGCACCGGCCCGGCCGCCGCGCTGTTCGCCGACCCGGCTGCGCTGGACCGGTCCGTGACGGAGGCGCTGGGTTGACGCCCCGCCCGGTCGGGCACGATCACCGGGTGCCCACAGACCTCAGCAGCGATGCCTCCGCGGTGACCTGCGTGGTGGCCAGCCGCAACCGCCGCGACGACCTGCTGGCCAGCCTCCCCCGACACGAGGCCCCGGTGGTGCTGGTCGACAACGCCTCCACCGACGACACGGTGGCCGCGGTCCGGGCCGCCCACCCGGAGGTCACCGTCGTCGCCCTGGACCGCAACACCGGCGCCGTCGCCCGCACCGTCGGCGTCGCCCGCGCGGGCACGCCGTTCGTGGCGTTCACCGACGACGACTCCTGGTGGGCGCCGGGCGACCTGGCGCGCGGGGTGGAGATCATGCGTGCGCACCCGCGGCTGGGGCTGCTGGCCGCCCGGATCCTGGTGGGCTCCGCCGAGGAGCTCGACCCCGTCTGCACCGAGATGGCCGACAGCCCGCTGGGCACCGAGCCCGACCTGCCGGGCCCGTCGCTGCTCGGGTTCGTCGCCTGCGCCGCGCTGGTGCGCACCGAGGCGTTCACCGCCGTCGGCGGCTTCGACCGGGTCGTGCGCTTCCCCGGCGAGGAGGAGCGGCTGGCCCTGGACCTGGCGGCGGCCGGCTGGGGCCTGGCCTACGTCGACGAGGTCACCGTGCACCACCACCCCTCCCCCCACCGGGAGCCCAGCAGCGCCCGGCAGGCGGGCATCTGGCGCAGTCGCGTGCTCACCGCGCTGATGCGCTACCCGCTGCGCGACGTCGCCGGCCAGCTGGTCCGGGTCGTGCGCGCCGGGCGCCCGGGCTGGCGCGGGCTCGCCGGGGCGGTCCCCCGGGTCCCCGCCGCCCTGCGGAACCGGCGCGTGCTCCCCCGGCACGTGATGGCCGGGGTCCGGGAGCTCGCGGCATGACGAGCGGATCTGCTGCCGGAGCCGGTGGTCCCGACCCCCGCGTCGCCGTCGTCGTCATCACCCACGACCGCCGGGACGAGCTGCTGCTGGCGCTGTCCCGGCTGCGGGAGCTGCCCGAGCAGCCGCGGGTGGTCGTCGTGGACAACGGCTCGGCCGACGGCACCGCCGAGGCGGTCCGCACCCGGCACCCGTGGGTCGACCTGATCGCCAGCCCGGAGAACCTGGGCGCGGTCGGCCGCAACCTGGGCGTGGCCCGGCTGGACACCCCCTACGTCGCCTTCTGCGACGACGACACCTGGTGGGACCCGGGTTCACTGCGCACCGCCGCCGACGCGCTCGACGCCCACCCCCGGCTGGCCGTCGTCACCGCCCGGATCCTGGTCGAGCCCGGCGGCGTCGAGGACCCGATCGTCGCCGAGCTGCGTGACTCCCCGGTCGTCGGCGCCGACTGGCTGCCCGGGCCGGCGCTGGGCAGCTTCCTGGCCGGTGCCAGCGTGCTGCGGCGGGAGGCGTTCACCGAGGTCGGCGGCTTCTCCGAGCGGCTGTGGCTGGGTGGGGAGGAGGAGCTGATGGCCGGCGACCTGGCCGCGGCCGGCTGGGAGCTCTGCTACCTGCCCACGATCAGCATCCACCACCAGGCCAGCACGGCCCGGGACCCGCACAAGCGGAGGCAGGACGGCATCCGCAACACCTTGTGGACGACGTGGCTGCGCCGCCCCCTCCGGCCCGCGCTGCGACGCACCGTGCACCTGCTGCGCACCGTCCCGCGCGATCGGGTCACCGCCCGGGGGCTGCTCGCCGCCGCCCGCGGGCTGCCCTGGGTGCTGCGCGAGCGACGGGTGCTCCCCCCGCACGCGGAGGCGCGGTTCGCCGCCCTGGAGCGCGCCCAGCGCAGCTCCACCGCCCGCCGCTACGTGAGCTGAGCGACGACCCGACCGGTCAGCGCTGCCGGGCCGGTGTGGCGTCGGACTCCTGGTCCTCCGGGGAGCCGCGCCGGGAGACGAGGTAGAAGGCGGTCAGCACGCCGACGAGGACGACCACGACCACGGCCGTCCTCGTCGACGACCACGACGGCATGGCCGGGTCGACGACATCGGTGGACTGGAGGCCGTCGGCCAGCGCCACCACCGCGCCGGACCAGTCCCCCTCGACGATCGCCGGTTCCACGTCCTCGCTCATCAGGGTCCGGACAGCGTCCGGCTGCAGCGTCGACTCGTCCCCGACCCACCACTCGTACTCGGCTGCGTCCGTCGCGACGGCCAGCAGCACCTCCTCGGCCCCGAGCTCGGACTCCGTCGCGGTCAGCTCGGCCCAGTCGGCGTCGTCCTCCTCGCCGTCGAAGGAGGGGACGAAGACGGTGGACAGGACGATGCCGGTCTGGGACCGCAGTTCGGCCACGGCGTCCTCGGCCGCGGCTGCGCCCGCCCCGAGCACACCGGCCTCGTCGGTGATCGGCGCGTCGACGGCGACCGGCTGCTCCGCCATCGCGATCCCGGTGGGCAGCGCCCCGGTGATCAGGAGGGCCAACAAGGCGATTCGCCTGCGCACACACACTTCCTCTGGGTAGATGACCGGACGTCG
Source organism: Modestobacter sp. VKM Ac-2985 (assembly GCF_026967925.1). Taxonomy (GTDB): domain Bacteria; phylum Actinomycetota; class Actinomycetes; order Mycobacteriales; family Geodermatophilaceae; genus Modestobacter. The sequence goes on from NZ_JAPVBI010000003.1 coordinate 913,800, forward strand.
TAGATGACCGGACGTCGTCGGTGGGGCGGCGGCTCGGGCGCGGCGCAGGCGCCGGGCGGCCGAACAGATCACGGACCTCTGAACGATCATGTTGGCTCACGGACTGCGCCGCACCGGGAGACGGGCCATTCTGTCGACACGCGGACTGTCCGCGCAATTGCGTCAGGGACCACTCACAGATGGTGAGCGAAATGGTCGGAGAATTGTGTTCCTGTTCACTCAGCGCCCGACCGGGGCTCCAGCGGCGGCCACGTCGGCCAGCGCGCGGACGACAGGTGCAGCCGCACCGGCGACCGCGACCAGCACCTCTCGCGCCGGGTCGCACCAGTCGGTGAGGTACAGCCCGCGGTACCGGCTCACCGCCCGCCCGGCCCGGTCGCGGCGCTCGGTCAGCCGGGACAGGTCGACCCGTCCCATCCCGGCCAGCGTCGTCGTCCCGGTCTTCACCAGGCACTCCTTGCGCGCCCAGTGCCGGAGGGCGAGCAGCGGCGCGTCCACCGCCGACCGCACCTGTTGCTGCTCGGCCGGGGCCAGCCCGGGGAACCGTCCGGCTGCCTGACCCTCCGCCGGGAACTCCTCGACGTCCACGCCCACCGGGCGCCAGGCGGCGGCGGCGACCACCGCACCCCGACTGTGGGACCAGCTGACGTGCACGTCGGGGAGGTCGACCAGGGACGGGCGCCCGTGCCCCGCCGTCCTGCAGTCGGTGCACCACTGGTGCACCGCCAGGTCGGTGAGGGGCCGTCCGGTCAGCGCCGCAGCGCACCGGCGCACGAGCAGGTGCGCGGCGACGTAGGCGGCCCGGTCCGCGGGGTCCTGCAGCGCGGCGCTGCGCGCCCGTTCGGCCGCGCCGAGCAGGCCGACGTCGGCGCCGGCGAGCACCTCGTCCGGGCTGGCCACCACGACCAACGGCGCTCGACGCAGGCCCGTGCGCACCATCCCAGCCTCCGATCCCCCCGCCAGCGCTGCCCGCACAACCCCTCACTCACCGGAGTCGGTCGACCGCAAAAGGAATTTGTTTGCGCCTTCGCGTTTGAGCATTCCTCGACGGAGCGCATCTATTCGAACACGTTGCGTGAAAGTTGAACAAAGAACTGTGAGTTCACCCAGAACGGGTGGCATGACCTCTTGTTTCTCCTTAGCGTCGGTCGTGATTCCGGATTGTCAACTGTGAGAGCGAGTTCATGTCGACGGAGAGCGAGAGCCAGGACTTCATCCCGGGCTTCACCACCCCCAGGAACGCGGGAGTCGACTCCGCCGCCCGACGCTTCTCGTTCTCCCAGAACGTCGCGGGCACTCCGCCTCGACCGCAGCAGGAGACCACCCGGCTGTCCCAGTACTTCGAGCGGACGTGCGACGAGCACCCCTCGGCGACGGCGCTCGAGTGCGACGGCGAGCGGCTGAGCTACACCGACCTCGACCAGCGGGCCAACCGCCTGGCCCACCACCTGCTGGGGCTCGGCATCCGGGCCGGGGCCCGGGTCGGGATCCTGCTGGACCGCTCGGTGAACACCTACGTCGCCCTGCTCGCGGTGACGAAGACGGAGGCGACCTTCGTCCCGATCGACCCGTCGGCCCCGGCGGACCGCGTGCAGTACCAGGCCGAGGACTCCGACCTCGCGCTGGTGGTCACCACCACCTCGTTCGCCGCGACCTGCAGCGGGCTCCCCTGCCCGCCGCTCTTCCTGGACGAGCTGGGCGGCGACCTCGCGGCCGCCCCGAGCTGGCGCCCTGAGCTGGAGACCGGCGGCGACCCGGTCTGCTACATCATCTACACCTCGGGCTCCAGTGGCCGCCCCAAGGGCGTGGAGATCGCCCAGTCGAGCATCTGCAACTTCATCGGCATCGTGCCGGTCCTGTACGGCGTCGAGTCGACCGACCGGGTCTACCAGGGCATGACGATCGCCTTCGACTTCTCCATCGAGGAGATCTGGCCGACCTGGGCCGTGGGCGCGACCCTCGTCGCCGGTCCCACGGACGGGCGTCGGGTGGGCTCGGGGCTGGCCGACTTCCTGGCCGAGCAGGAGATCACGATGATCTACTGCGTCCCCACCGTGCTCGCCACGCTGGACCGCACCCTCCCGCTGATCCGCACGGTGAACGTCGGCGGCGAGGCCTGCCCGCGGGAGCTCGTCGACCGTTGGGGCCCCGGTCGCCGCATCCTGAACACCTACGGCCCGACGGAGACCACCGTCACCTGCACGATGGCCGAGCTCTACCCCGGCAAGCCGGTGACGATCGGGCGGCCGCTGCCGACCTACCGCGTCACCCTGCTGGACGACGAGCGTCGGCCGGTCGGCAACGGTGAGATCGGCGAGATCTGCGTCGGCGGCCCGGGGGTCGCCCTCGGGTACGTCAACCGCCCCGACCTCACGGCCGACCGCTTCCTCCCCGACCCGCACGGCTACCCCGGTGAGCGGCTGTACCGCACCGGCGACCTGGGGCGCTTCCTCCCCGACGGCGAGCTGGAGTACCTCGGCCGCGCCGACAGCGAGGTGAAGGTCCGCGGCCACCGTGTCGACCTCCAGGAGATCGAGGGCATGCTCCTGCAGCACGACCGGGTCACGGCCGCGGTCGTCACGCTGCTGCCCGCGCCGGAGAGCGGTGGAGAGCTCGCCGCCTACGTCATCCCCCGCCCCGGGGACGACGCCACGGACCTCGTGTCCGAGCTGCACGACCTGCTCCTGGAGCAGCTGCCGCCCTACATGGTCCCGGCCTTCCTCGACGTCGTCTCCACCATCCCCATGCTGCCCAGCGGAAAGGCCGACCGGAAGGCGCTGCCCGACCCGCAGGGCCCGCGCCTGATGCGGGACACCGGGGCCTACGTGCCGCCGGACACCCCCGTCGAGGCCTGGGTGGCCGGGATCTGGGAGGAGGCGTTCGGCCTGCCCGGCGAGTCGGTGTCGGTCGAGGCCAACTTCTTCGACGCGCTGGGTGGCCACTCGCTGCTCGCCGCACGGATCATCTCCACGATGCGCTCCAGCGACCTGGGTGCCGGGTTGTCCATCCTCGAGCTCTACCGGCACCCGACGGTCCGGTCCCTCGCCGCGCACCTGGAGGACGACGCCCGGTCCGGGGACGCAGCCGCCGAGCCGCACCTGCGCCGCCCGGTGCAGTCCTCCCGCCGCCGGGTGACCGCCTTCGGGTCGGCCCAGTTCGCCACCTTCTACGGCATCGTCCTGCTGTTCCTGTTCCCGGCCGCGCTGGTCTACGCGCTGAACGACGGGGAGCCCTCGACCGCCCTGGTCGTCCAGCTGGCCTTCGCCCTGCCGGCGTTCTTCCTCGTCGTCCGCTGGGTGCTCCCGGTGGTCGGCTCGCGGCTGCTGTCCCGGGGACTGCAGCCCGGTGACCACCCGCTGTGGGGCTGGACCCACCTGCGGGTCTGGACCGTGCAGAAGCTGATGGTGATCTCCCCGCTGACGGTCCTGAGCGGATCCCCGTGGGCGGCCACCTACCTGCGCCTGGCCGGCGCACGGATCGACGACGACTGCCACATCGGCACGTCGGAGATCAGCCTCCCGGCGATGCTGGACATCGGCCCGGGCGCGACCCTCGGCTACGGCACCCAGCTGCACGGCCACCGGGTCGCCGACGGCGTCCTCTCCCTCGGCGTCGTCTCCGTGGGTGCTCGCGCGACCCTCGGCTCGCAGTCGCTGCTGGAGGCCGGCTCGGCGGTCGAGGACGGGGGCGTCCTGCGTGAGCAGTCGCTGCTGCCCGCCGGTGAGATCGTCCCCGCCGGTGCGACCTGGGCCGGTTCGCCGGCCCGCGCCTCGACCGAGCCGGCCGACCCGGTCCTCGGGTTGATGACCAGCTGCTCCGCTGCACCCACCACCTGGACCCGTCAGCTGCGGACCGGCTTCGCCGCCGGCATCACACTGCTGGAGCTGCTGCCCTTCTTCGTGCTGCTCCCCGTGGTCGCGCTCGTCTGGTGGGTGCTGCTGACCTTCGGGCTGGTCCCCGCCATCATCGCCACCGCGCTCTCCGGCCCGGTCTTCGTGGCTGCCTCGTGCGCGCTCATCCTGGGCTGCCGCCGGCTGGCCCTCACGGAGACGCCGCCGGGCGTCCACCACGTGCGCTCCAAGCTCGGGCTGGAGAAGTGGCTGGGCGACAAGCTGCTGGAGATGAGCCTGATGCTCAACAACAGCATGTACGCGACGCTGTACACCTCCATCTGGCTGCGGGCCATGGGGACCAAGGTCGGCCGTGGCGCCGAGGTCTCCACCATCGCGAACATCGACCCCGACCTGCTCACCCTCGGCGAGGGCAGCTTCGTGGCGGACATGGCCAGCGTCGGCAGCGCCACCTACGCCAACGGGCACGTGGCCTTCCAGGTCACCGAGGTCGGTGCCCGCGCCTTCGTCGGGAACGCCGCCTACATCCCGTCGGGTTCGCACCTGGGCGACGGCTCGCTGATCGGCGTCCGGAGCGTGCCGCCGACCGGAGGCGTGCCGGCGGACAGCTCGTGGCTCGGCTCCCCGCCGATCAACCTGCCGCGCCGGGAGATGTACGAGGAGTACACGGAGGCGGAGACCTTCACGCCCAGCCGCCGCCGGGTGCGCGCCCGCTATGCCATCGAGTTCCTGCGCATCGTGCTGCCCAGCTCGATCCTGGCCCTGGCGATGTTCGGCACGCTGTACGGCGCCTCGGTGCTCGCGGCGAACCAGGGCGTGCTCGTCACCGTCGTGGTGGCGCCGCTGATCGCACTGCTCTCCAGCCTCGCCGTCGTGGTGGGGGTCGCGCTGCTCAAGTGGGTCCTCGTCGGCCGGTACAAGCCGCGGGTGGAGCCGCTGTGGAGCGGATTCGTGCGCCGCACCGAGTTCGTCACCGGCATCTACGAGGCGGCTGCCGTCCCGGCACTGCTGACCTGGCTCACCGGTACGCCGCTGCTCGGCCCGCTGCTGCGGCTGTACGGGGCGAAGATCGGCCGGCGGACGCTGATCGACACCACCTACCTCACCGAGTTCGACCTGGTGACCCTGGGCGACGACGTGTCCGTGGGCACCAACGCCTCGCTGCAGACCCACCTGTTCGAGGACCGCGTGATGAAGATGGACCACGTCATCATCCGGGACCGGGCCAGCGTCGGGGACAAGTCCGTCGTCCTCTACGGCTCCACCGTGGAGGAGGACGCCACCATCGCCGACCTCTCCCTGGTCATGAAGGGCGAGGTGCTGCCCGCCGGCACCGCGTGGAGCGGCATCCCGGCCCAGAAGGTGGGCCGCGCCCCGGCCAGCACGCTGCCGGTCCGGGACGACCCGGCGCTCGACACCACTGCCCGTGACAACCCGGCGGTCGACAACCCGACCACCGAGAGCCGGCAGCTCAGCACCGCATCGAACAGCCGGGAAGGGTGACCGTGTCCCAGACCAGCGAGCACCGCAACATCGTGGCCCCACTGCCCTCAGAGCCCGGTCCCACCGTGGCGGGGCTGCCGCACAGCTGCGCACCCGCACCGGCCGGCGACGTCGCCGGCACCCCGGCCGAGGGCGCCCCGGCGAAGGCAGCGCCCCCGCGCCCGCGCGCACGGCTGATCGGGATCGACGCCGCCCGCGGCGTCGCGCTCGTGGGCATGATGTCGGTGCACCTGATCCCCGCGGCCACCGACGCCGGCGACGTGTCCCTGGCGTGGTTGCTCTCCAACGGCAAGGCCTCCGCACTGTTCGCCCTGCTCGCCGGCGTCGGCATCGCCTTCTCCACGGGCCGGCGCCGCCCGCCCCGCGGTCTGGCCTGGCGGGCCGCCGCGCTGTCCCTGCTCACCCGGGCCGTGATCATCGCGGCGATCGGCCTCGCGCTCGGGTACGTCGTCGGGACCGGCGACGCCGCGGTGATCCTGGCCTACTACGGGGTGCTGTTCGCCCTGGCCATCCCGTTCCTGCGGCTGTCGACCCGCGGGCTGGTGGTCGCGGCGGCGATCGCAGCGCTCGTCATGCCGCTGGTCAGCTACGCGCTGCGGCTGGAACTGACGCCGGTTCCCGAGGCCAACCCGACGCTGACCGACCTGGTCACCGACCCCCTGGGGCTGCTGCTCCAGCTGACCCTCACCGGGGTGTTCCCCGCCCTGGTCTGGATCGCCTACCTGCTGGCCGGCATGGCCGTGGGCCGGGCGGTGCTCGCCTCGCGGCGGGTCGTCTCCCAGATCACGCTGATCGGCCTGGCGCTCGCCCTGGCGTCCAGCCTGCTGTCGATGCTGCTGCTGACCGTCGGTGGCCGGGGCGAGGCCCTGCGCCTCGACGCCGTGCAGAGCATGGACTTCGAGCTCTACCAGGACACCCTGACCTGGGGGCCGTCGGGAACGACGCCGACCAACAGCCCGTGGTGGCTGGTGGCCACCGCGCCGCACAGCGGCAGCCCGCTGGACCTCGCCTTCACCATCGGGGTGGCGCTGGCCGTGCTGGGCGCGTGCCTGCTGCTCGGCCGGGGCCTGCAGCCGCTGCTGCGCCCGCTGGCCGCCGGCGGCAGCATGACCCTGACCCTCTACAGCGTCCACCTGCTGCTGGTCGCCGCACCGTTCCCCCGCGGCGTGCTGAACCTGGTCGTGCAGGTGGCCGTGCTGCTGACCTTCGCCCTGGTCTGGAACCGGAGCCATCTGCGCGGTCCGCTGGAGGAGCTCGTCTGGCGGGCGACCGATGCCGTACGACGGAAGGTGCTGAGCTCCCCGGGAGCGCATCGGGCGCCGACCACCACGACCGGCAGCTGAGCGTGTTCGGGCGTGGCGGTGACCGGCGACTCGCGCTGGTCTACCGCGGGCCGGCCTCCACGGACGGGTGCCCGGAGGCGGTGGCCGAGGCGCTGGCGCGGAGCCGGTGGGACCTCGACGTCCGCTTCGTCGGGGCCAAGGAGCGGCTGGCCCTGGAGCCGGCGGTGCTCGCCTCCGCCGTGCTCTACGCCCAGCCCGGCGGCGGCGAGCTGAAGAAGGCCTGGCGCAAGCTCCGCAAGCAGGCCCCGGCGATCCAGGAGTACGTCGCCGGTGGCGGCCGCTACCTGGGCTTCTGTCTCGGCGGTTACCTCGCCGGCGAGACCCCCGGCTTCGGGCTCCTGCCCGGGGACACCGACCAGTTCGTCTCCTCGCCGGGAGCGTGGCCGACCCACACCGACGACGCGGTGGCCACGGTCGTCTGGGCCGGCGTCCGCCGCCAGGTGTTCTTCCAGGACGGCGCCTGGTTCGACCTCGACCCGGCCCGCGGGCCGGCCGAGGTGCTGGCCACCTACGAGAACGGGCTGCCCGCGGCCGTGGTCGCCCCCTTCGGCGCGGGCGCGGTCGGCGTCGTCGGCCCGCACCCCGAGGCGACCCCGGACTGGTTCACCGACGTCGGGCTGCCCGTGCCCGCGGACCTGCGGGCCGACCTCACCCAGGACCTCGTCGACCGGGTGATGCGGATCGGCCAGGTCTCCCGGACCCGCTGAACACCGCAGGCCGCCGTGCAGAGCCCACGCTCTGCACGGCGGCCTGCGGTGCTCCGACGGTCCCGCGGTCGGCTCAGCCCTCGTCGAGGAAGCCGGCCACGATCGTGCCGAACTGCCCGGACCGGTCGTGGCCCACCCCGGCCGGGGCGACGAGCCGGGTGTTGAGGCCCTGGGCCGAGTACCACTGCTGCCCGGCCTGCGCGCCCCAGGGCCCGGAGAGCGCGTTGAACCCACCGCCGGCGCCGGTGTCCTGGGCGCCGGTGTCCCAACGCAGGGCGACCTTCCCCTTGACGTCCGCGGGGATGCTGGCCCGCCCCGCCGGTGCGCCACCGCCACCGATCGCGATGACCCCGCCGCCGCCGGACCAGAGCGCCGGGTGGGCGGGGAAGACGAAGCGGGTCGCCGCCTGTGCGCCCGAGGAGTAGCCGGCGAACCAGAGCTCACCGGCGCCGTACTGGGCCTTCGCGTCGGCGATCAGCGCCGCGAGGTACGTCGCGTACCCGGCAGCGTCCCCCCGCTCCCAGCACTGGCAGGAGCGGTTCGGGCTGAACGGCGCAACGAGCACCATGTTGCGCGCCTTCGCCACGGCGGCCAGCCCCTTCGAGCCACCGATCGCGTACGACTGGGTCGGGTTCTCGACGCCGTACTCACCGGTGCCGTCGGCGTACACCAGCAGGCCGATCGGCTTGGCCGGGTCGATGCCCTCGGCGAAGACCCGGTAGTCCGCGGTGTAGCCGGCAGCGCTGAAGGACGTCGTCCGGTTGGTCAGGGCCCCCGTGGGCGCGGGGCGCGCCGGGGTGCTGGCGACCGGGGCCGGAGCGGGAGCGGGAGCGGCGACCGGCACGGGAGCCGGGGCCGGGGCCGGGGCCGGGGCCGGGGTGCTGGCGACCGGGGCTGGTGCCGGAGCCGGAGCGGGCGCCGGGGCCGGGGCCGGGGCGGGGGCCGGGGCCGGGGCGGGGGCCGGCGCCGCGGTCGAGCGAGCCGGCGCCTGGGTGCCCCGACGTGCCCGGTCGGCGGACCGCGCCGCCTTCTCGGCCCGGGCCGCCTCGAGCTGGACCGCGGTCTCCGCCTGCGGCTGCTCGCTGCTCGCCGGCGATGCGGCGGGCGAGGTGTCCGCGACGTTGGTGGCGCCGAACACGGCGCTCACGCACAGGAACGCGGCGGCCACGCCGGCGCGGGCACGCCGGCCCCGGCGGGTGGAGAGGGCGGACAGGAAGCGGCGGCCACGGCCGCTCCGGGTGTGACGTCTGGACAAGAAGAGACCCCTCCGAGCGTCCGCCACACGGGGTGCGGACGGTGTGCGGTGATTACGGAACTGATCGTTACACGCACTTTCTGCATCCGTAAGGTCACGCTCGGTCCACAGTTGGCTCATTCGTCACGCCCGTCACACCCGCCCCTGCCGACGGTGTGTCCGACCGCACCGGTTGCCGAGGACCGCGGGTTGGCACCCGTTGCGCACAACCGGGACGATGGACGGCGGCGGGAGGACCCGTCGTCCATCTCGGAGGGGCAGTGATGCGCGCGGGTCGTCGACGGGCCGCGGCCACTGCGCTCGTCGGGGCCGTGCTCCTCGCCGGCTGCACGACGGGCGGCTCCCCCGATCCGGAGCCCCCGCCCACCGCCGCTCCGGAGGCCGAGGGCTGGCCCGAGCCGTGGGCCGACCGGCCGGTGGTCGACCTGCGCTTCGACGTCGCCGAGGACCTGGAGACGGTCGCCGGCGAGGAACGGGTGGTCTTCACCCCCGACCTGAACACGTGCGTGCTGGTCTTCCGCTCCTGGCCCAACAAGCCGGCCACCGCGCGGGCGGGCAGCGGGCTGACCGTGTCCGAGGTGCGGGTCGACGGCGAGCCGGCCGAGGCGCGCGACGTGCCGGCCGGGGCACCCGAGAGCGCGCCCGCCGGCACGCTGCTGGAGGTGCCGCTGGCCGAGTGCGCCGAACCCGGCGACGAGATCACCGTCGACCTCGAGTTCGAGGTGGAGCTCGGTCCGGACGTCAACGAGCGGGTCGGCACCTCCACCGACGTGGACGCCGCCTGGTTCGCCACCGCCTTCCCGCTGCTGGCCTGGGAGCGCGGGCGGGGGTGGGACCGCGGCCCGGCCGTCGCCGTGGCCGGCGAGATGGCGGTGAGCGAGGACTTCGAGCTCGCCTCGCTGGAGGTGGTCGCGGACTCCCGGTACGAGGTGCTCGGCACCGGCGAGGCGGTCGGCACCTCCGACGGCCCCGGCGACACCACGGTCCACGAGTTCACCGCCCCCGCGGTCCGGGACGTCGCGGTCACCGTCGGGGAGCTCGACGTGCAGTCGGCCGAGATCGGCGGCGTCCGGGTCCACGTGGGCCTGGACGAGGGCGTGGCGGAGGCGACCACGGCGGAGTGGCTGGCCCAGCTCGAGTCGTCGATGGCGGCCCTGGTCGAGCTGCTGGGCCCCTTCCCCTACTCCGACCTCTGGGTCTCGGTGCTGTCCAGCCAGACCAGCGGCATCGAGTTCCCCGGCGCGATCCAGTTCGGTGACGTCGACCCGGAGTTCCGCCGCGCGCTGGTGACCCACGAGCTGGCGCACATGTGGCTCTACGGCCTGGTCGGCAACAACCAGGGCGTGCACCCCTGGCTGGACGAGTCGTTCGCGACCTTCGCGCAGATGGTCGTGCACGGCGAGGGCTCGGCCAGCATGGCCGACCTGCCCGGGTCCCGCCGGCACGGCGTGGGCGAGCCGATCCAGTACTGGGAGCAGTTCCGGCGGCCCAGCTCGGCCTACTACGACACCGTCTACATCGCCGGCGGGACGACCCTGGTCGACGCCCGGACCCAGGTGGGCGCCGAGGCGTTCGACGCGGCGCTGCGGGAGTACCTGCGCACGAACGCCTGGTCGATCGCCACGCCGGAGGACGTCCAGGAGGCCTTCGCCGAGCTGCCCGAGGTGCTCGACGAGCTGGAGGAGGTCGGCGCCCTGCCCTGACCGCCGGTCAGCGGGCGCAGGTGATGCAGGTGCGCGCGTGCGGCCGGGCGGCCAGCCGCTCCGGGGCGATCGGCTGCCCGCAGTCGGCGCACCGGCCGTGCTCCCCCGCCGCGGCGCGGACCAGCGCCGCGTCGACGTCGGCCAGCCGGCGGCGCGCCTGGTCCAGCAGCGCCGCCACCTGCTGACGCTCGAAGGCGATGGTCGCGCCCTCCGGGTCGTGCTCGTCGTCGGCGTTGGACGACCGGGAGGCAGCCACGACCTCGTCGAACTCCCGGGTCAGCGCGTCGATCTGCGCCAGCGTCTCGGTGCGGCTGCGGGTCAGGTCGTCGATCACCGTCATCCCGTCATCGTCCAGCACCGCCGGCCCGGTCAGGACGACGTGCGCCGCAACAGCCGCAGCGAACCGGTGCCGGGCAGTTCGGTGAACTCCCCCGACCCCAGCACCCGCTGGTAGACCCCGAACGGCGCCTGCCCGCCGTCCGCCGGGTCGGGGAAGACGTCGTGCACGGCCAGCGTGCCGCCCACGGCCAGCTTCGCCACCCAGGCGTCCTGGTCGCGGCGCGCGGACTCCTCGGTGTGGCTGCCGTCCAGGAACAGCAGCGCGAGCGGGGTCGACCACAGCGGCGCCAGCACCTCCGACCGGGTGACGACGGCGACCACGACGTCCTCCGCCCCGGCAGCGGCGATGGTGCGCCGGAAGCCGGGCAGGGTGTCGATCCGGCCGACGAGCGGGTCGACCAGTGCCGGGTCGTGGTACTCCCAGCCCGGCTGGTGCTCCTCCGAGCCGCGGTGGTGGTCGACGGTGACCACCTGCCGGCCGGTCTCGCGCGCGGCGGCGGCCAGGTACAGCGCCGACTTCCCCAGCCAGCTGCCGATCTCCAGCAGCGGCCCGGGCACCTGCACCGCCCGCGCGGCGGCGTAGAGCGCCCGTCCCTCGTGCGGTGGCATGAACCCGGGTGCGGAGGCCGCGGCGGCGAGCAGGTCGACGGTCACCGCTCGAGCATCCCGTCCCCCGGTCCTCCGCGGGTCATCGGGTCGCGCCGTCGGTGCGTTCGGCCGGCGGCGCCGCCGGTGCGGTGGTCGCCGACGTCGCCGCAGCCGCCACCAGGGCACCGATCAGCGTGGTCACCGGGACGGCGAGCACCAGCGCGATCCCGCCGACCAGCGTGCGGATGACCTCCTCACCGACGACCGAGCCGGTCAGCGTCGTCCAGAACGGGCGCTCGTAGATGTCGAAGAGGAGCAGCAGCGGCAACGAGGCGCCGGCGTAGGCGAAGACGATCGTGTAGATCGTCGAGGCGATGTGGTCGCGCCCGATCGCCATGCCGCGGCGGAAGAGCTGGACCCAGCCCATCTCCGGCGAGACCTCGTGCAACTGCCAGACCGCGGACGCCTGGGTGATGGTGACGTCGTTGAGGATGCCCAGCCCGGCGACGATGAGGGCGGCCAGCACCAGGCCGGAGAAGTCCAGGGTCGGGTCGAACTGGAGCAGCTGCACGGCCTCCTCGTTGGCCAGGCCGGTGAGGTGCGCGGCGGCCACGGCGATCGTCCCGAGCACCGCGCTGAGCGCGAGCCCGAACAGGGTGCCCAGCAGCGCCGTCGTCGTCCGGGCGTTGAAGCCGTGCGCCAGGTACAGGACGACGTACATGATCGCCGAGGAGCCGATCAGGCTGACCCAGATCGGTGAGGAGCCGGCCAGCAGGCCGGGCAGCATGAACTGCAACAGGATGAAGAACGCGAACACCAGGCCGAGCAGGGCGAGCAGCCCGCGCAGCCGGGCCACCGCCCCCACCACCAGGGTGAACGCCAGCGCCAGGGTGATGATCGGGGTGCTGCGCGGAAAGTCCTGGAACGAGTAGGTCACCTGCCCGCTGTCGATGCCCGGGTCGCGGTTGAGCACCAGCTCGTCACCCACCTCGATGCCCTCGGCCACCACCTCCGACGAGAGCTCGACCTGCACGTACTCGCCGGCGCTGTCGCCCTCGGCCACGACCAGGACCGCCCGGGCACATGTCTGCGCGGGCGCGCTCCCGGTCGCCGGGGCGCACTCGTAGGTCTCCAGCGAGGCGATGGTCGCCTCCGGGAAGGTGGTCCCCGGCGGCAGGAAAGACTCCGCCGCCCGCTGCGCCGCGGTCTGCTCGCCGCTGGGCCACAACGCCACCAGGCCGACCAGCGTCGCGATGCCGACCGGCACCAGGACCAGGAGCATCAGCCGGACGGCGGTGCGACGACGGGCGACCGCGGCCGGGTCGGAGGGGCGGACCTCGCCGTCGGGTCCGTGGACGTGGGAGTGGGCCGACACCCGGACAGGCTAGGTGGCCGGTGGGCCGGTCCCCGGCCGGACGGGCGGACGGCGTGGCCGCGTCCGGGCGGAGGGTCGCCCAGCGCCCGCCCGTCTGCAGCCGGCGCCCTGCCGGCCGGGGAGGCGCTGCCTACAGTCGGGACATGGCCTCCTGGAACACCGCCGACATCCCCGCGCAGACCGGCCGCACCGTCGTCGTGACCGGCGCGAACAGCGGCCTCGGGCTGGAGACCGCACGTGCCCTGGCCGTGGCCGGGGCGCGGGTCGTGCTGGCCGTGCGGGACACCACCCGCGGCACGGAGGCTGCTGCTGACCTCCCGGGTGAGGTGGAGGTGCGCCGGCTCGACCTGGCCGACCTGGCGTCGGTGCACGAGTTCGCCGAGGGGTGGACCGGCGACCTCGACGTCCTGGTCAACAACGCCGGGATCATGCAGGTGCCGGCCGGGCGCACCGCCGACGGCTTCGAGCTGCAGTTCGGCACCAACCACCTCGGCCACGTCGCGCTGACCTGCCTGCTGCTGCCGCACGTGACCGACCGGGTGGTCACCGTCTCCTCGATGCTGCACCGGTCCGGGGAGATCGTGCTCGACGACCTGAACTGGGAGCGCCGGCCCTACTCGGCCACCGGGGCCTACGCGCAGTCCAAGCTGGCGAACCTGCTGTTCACCCTGGAGCTGCAGCGGCGGCTCACCGCGGCCGGCTCGACGGTGCGTGCGCTGGCGGCCCATCCGGGCTGGGCGGCCACCAACCTACAGGGCCGCACGGGCAACCGGGTGAAGGACGCCGCGATGGCGGTGGCCAACCGCGCCCTGGCCACCAGCGCCCAGCAGGGCGCGCTGCCCACGCTGTTCGCCGCCGTCGCCGACGTGCCCGGCGGGAGCTTCGCCGGGCCGGACGGCACCACCATGCGCGGCGCGCCGACCTTGGCCGGCCGCAGCACCGCGGCCTCGGACCCGGTGCTGGCCGGGCGGCTCTGGGCCGCCTCCGCCGAGCTCACCGGCGTGGACTTCCCGACGCAGTCGGCCGCCTGAGCACCGCCGGTTCCGCGGCCGGCGCCGCCGCGAGGACGAGGACCGCAGCCACCACGAACGCCGTCCGGGTGCTCATCGCGTCCGCGACCGCGCCGAGGACCAGGGCGCCGGCAGCCTGGCCCACGGTGAGGCCGATGAAGAGCGCCGCCGCGGCCTGCGGCGCTGCAGCAGGCAGCCGGTGAGCACCCCAGACGATGAGCACGCCGCTGAGCGCGACGAATGCGGCACCGAACCCGGCCAGCGCCAGCGCCACGACGGCGGGTGAACCGGGCAGCGCGGCGAGAGCCAGGGTGGCCGCCGCGGCGGTCCCGGCCGAGCACGCCCACGCCCGGCGCAGCCCGACCCGCAGCACCAGGTCGCCGCTGAGCCCACCGATCAGGCCGGCACCGCCGAGCACGCACCAGAGCAGCCCGGTGGTACCGGCGGACAGCCCGCCGTCGACGGTCATCAGGTCCCGCCCGAACGTCCACACGGCGGCGCAGCCCGCGCCTGCCAGTGCGGCGGCGACCAGGGGCCGGACGAGGTCGCGCAGCGGCGCCTCGGGGCGGGTCTCCGGAACGGTGGGCCAGCGGCTGGCCCGGTCGGCCCACGCGGTGACCAGGACGGCGACCAGGGCGAACCCGGCCCACGCCGCCCGCCACGCGTCCGGCACGGCGAGCACGAGCAGCCCGCCGACGACGACCCCGGCGCCGGTGCCGCTGTTGACCAGGGCCTGTGCCCGCGGTGCGGCGTCCGGCCGCACGGTGGCCGCCACGGCAGCGACCAGCGCCGGGGTCGCTGCACCCGCCCCGCTGCCGGCCACGAGCGCACCGACCGCCAGCACGGGGACCGACCAGGCGGCGGCCACCAGCAGTGACCCGAGCGCGGCCGTGGTCCCCGCCAGCCACAGCGCCGACCGCCCGCGCGCCTGCCCGGCCAGCCGCTGGCCGAGGAAGGCGGCGAGGCAGTAGGCGACGTAGCTCGCTGCGGCGATGACGCCGGCGGTCCCCGGGGAGAGCCCGAACGCCGCGCGGAACTGCGGCAGGTAGAGGCCGAAGCCGTAGCGGGCCAGCCCGTAGGTGACGGCGATGACGGCCAGGCCGGGCACCACCAGGGCGGCCGGTCGGGTGGGCGACACTGACTGAAACGATCGTTTCATCATAACGAGCGTTACAGTAGGCCCATGACCCCGCGCTCCGCGACCCGACCCGCCCGCGACCGGCTGCTCGCCGCCGCCGGCGAGCTGTTCTACGAGTCCGGCATCGCCGCGACCGGGGTCGACGCGGTCCTGGCTCGCGCCCAGGTGGCCCCGGCGACGATGTACGCGCACTTCGCCGGCAAGGACGGGCTGGTGGCGGCCTATCTGGAGCAGCGGTTCGAGGTGTGGCAGCGAACCTGGGACGAGGTGCTCGCCGAGCTAACCGACCCGGTCGACCGGCTGCTGTCGCTCTTCGACGCCGTGGCCCGGTACCGGGAACGGGAGGGCAGCCGCCGTGGCTGCGGGTTCCTCGCGGCGGCCACCGAACTACCGCCGGACCACCCGGGCCAGCCGTGGCTGCGGGCCGACTCCCGGTTGCTGACCGACCGGCTGCGGGAGCTCGCCGTCGCCGCCGGCCTGGCCGACCCGGACGAGGCCACCACCACCCTGCTGCTCTGCTACGACGGCGCACTGGCCCGCTCGGCTCGGGAGTGGACCACCCCCGAGCTGCACGCCGGCGACCCGGTGCAGCGGGCACGCGACCTGGCCACCGCCTGGCTCGCCCAGCAAGGCCACGCCGCTCACTGAGCCCCGCGCGGCATCACGGCCGACGGTGACGACCGGGCGCGCCGCCGTCCTCAGCCCCACGTGCTGCGGCGGCCCGGGTGCCGTGATGCACTGCCGCCGTGTCCGTCGTGGAGAAGCTCGACCGGCTGCAGCGCCGGCGCCGCGCGGCCGGGTTCCCCATCGCCGTCGTCTACAAGTACGTGGACGACTCCGGCCCGTACCTCTCCGCACTGATCACCTACTACGCCTTCGTCTCGCTGTTCCCGCTGTTGCTGCTGTTCTCGACGATCCTGAGCAACGTCCTGGTCGGCAACCCCGAGCTGCAGCAGCAGCTGCTCGACTCCGCGGTGAGCCAGTTCCCCGTGGTCGGCCAACAGCTCGGTGAGCCGCGGGGCCTCAGCGGCGGCACCCTCGGGGTGGTCGTCGGCATCCTGGGCTCGCTGTACGGCGCCCTCGGGGTGGCCCAGGCGATCCAGTACGCGATGAACACCGCCTGGGCGGTGCCGCGCAACAGCCGGCCCAACCCGTTCCTCGCCCGGGGGCTGAGCCTGCTGCTGGTCGCCACCGCCGGGCTCGCCGTGATCGGCACGACCGCCCTGGCCACCTTCACCGCCGGCCACGCCGGCTCGATGGGCGGGGCGTCCCGGGTCCTGACCGTGCTCGGGTCGGTGCTGCTCAACGCCGCCGTCTTCGTGTTCGCCTTCCGGCTGGCCACCGCCCGACCCCTGACGATCCGCCAGGTGCTCCCGGGAGCGTTCCTCGCCGCCGTGCTGTGGCAGCTGCTGCAGACCTTCGGGGTCACCTACGTCAGCCGGGTCATGACCACGGCGAGCGCCACCAACGGCGTCTTCGCCCTGGTCCTCGGCCTGCTCGCGTTCCTGTACCTGGCCGCCGTGGTCGGCGTCCTGTGCGTGGAGATCAACGTCGTGCGGGTCAACCGACTCTGGCCGCGCGCCCTGCTCACCCCGTTCACCGACGACGTCGACCTCACCCCCGGCGACCGGCGGAGCTACACCGGCATGGCCAAGGCCCAGCGGACCAAGGGCTTCGAGACGGTGCACGTCACCTTCGACCCACCCGACCGCACGAAGGACTGAACCGGCTCCGACCCACGGCCGGAGAAGTCTCTAGCCGTCGCTGGAACTTCGTGCGTCGAGGGTGTTTACTCCAACGCGCGGCCGAGGTAATCTCCAGTTGCCGCTGGAGGTTCACCAGAGGCGGCGACACCAGAACATCGGACCTGCACGACATCCGGAGGTATGCAGCCATGATGCTGACTTCCTACGACCCCTTCGCCGCGACGTCCGCCGCCTTCCGCGCGCTGGACCAGCTGACCGGCCGATCCGGTACCACCACCGCCCGGCCACTGGCCGGCATGCCGATGGACGCCTACCGGGTGGGCGACAACTTCGTGGCCCACTTCGACCTGCCCGGCGTCGACCCCGGCTCGATCGACCTGTCGGTCGAGGGCACCACGCTGACCATCAGCGCCGAGCGGTCGGTGCCGCAGATCGAGAACGCGCAGTGGCAGGTCGCCGAGCGCCCGTTCGGCAGCTACACCCGGCAGCTGGTGCTGGGCCGCAGCCTGGACACCGACCGGCTCGAGGCGAGCTACCACGACGGCGTGCTCACCGTGAGCATCCCGGTCGCCGAGAAGGCCAAGGCCCGCAGGATCGAGGTCACCCGGGCGGACACCCAGGCCGCGGTGGAGTCGCACACGATCGAGGGCGAGCAGCCCGCCGTCGAGAGCTGACCGCCAGTCCGGGAGGGGCGGGACCAGCCGGTCCCGCCCCTCCCGTCGTCTTCCCGGAGGACCCATGAGCGCCGACCCGTTGCAGCCGCTGGACGACCCGGACCACCCGGTGCTCACCATGAGCCAGGCCGCCGACCTGCTCGGCGTCCAGGCCGCCTTCCTGCGCAGCCTGGACTCCTCCGGGGTGCTGCACCCACACCGCTCCCCCGGCGGGCACCGTCGCTACTCCCGACACCAGCTCCAGCTGGCCGCCCGGGTGCGGGTGCTGCTGGACGACGGCCACCTGCTCGGCTCGGCCCAGGTCATCGTCCAGCTCCAGGACGACCTGGCCGAGGCCGTCGCCGACGCCGAGCACGCCCGCGACGAACGCGACGCCGTCCGCGAGGAGCTCCGCGACCGGAGCCGGTGACCGGGCCGGGTCAGGGCTCCAGCACCAGCTTGCGGTGGGCGAAGGAGGTCTGCCGCGCCCAGGCCGCGGCCACGTCGGCCAGTGGTGCGCGCTCGACCTCCACGGCGATCCGCCCGTCGGCGGCGTGCCCGGTGAGCTCGTCCCAGCCCCGGGCTACGACGTCCGGCGGCACGTGCCGGGTCGTGTAGCCGAGCAGGTCGACCATCGCCTCCCGGAAGCCGCCCGCGACCACCTCCGCCGACGGGCCCGCTGAGTGGCCGATCTGCACGTGCCGCATGCCCATCCGGGCCGCCCCCATCGCCGCCACCGCCGGCTGACCCCAGACCGGGTCGATGGTCACGTCGACCCCGCCGTCGGCCGCCACCCTGATCCGCTCCGTCATCGCGGCGACGGACTCGTCGCCGGCGAGCTCGACGGTGGCGTCGGCGCCCAGGCCGGCCAGCCGTCGCAGTGACGCGCCATCCCGGGCCACGGCGACCACCCGGCCGGCGCCGAGCACCTTCGCCGCCTGGACGGCGATCGTGCCCAGCACCCCGCTGGCGCCCAGCACCAGCACCGTCTCCCCCGGCTGCAGCCGGGCCCGCCACTGCAACGGCAGCCACGCCGCCAGCCCGGCGATGCCCAGGGCGACCGCGAGCCCGTCGTCGAGCCCGTCGGGCACGTCGAACAGCGAGTCGGCCGGCACCAACGTGCGCTGCGCCATCGAGCCGAACGGCGCCACGCAGCCGTTGAAGTAGACCCGCCGCCCCTCGACCGTGCCGACCCCCTCCCGCCCGGCGACCGAGGGGAACGGCGGCTTGGTCACGAAGGCGCCGGCGGCGATGGCGACGTCGACCGGGTTGACCCCGGCGACCCGGACGTCCACGACCACCTGCCCCGGGCCGGCGACCGGCTCGTCGAACGAGGCGAAGGTGGGGGTGCCGGGCTCGGTGAGCACTGCTGCGTCCATGCCCCGACGCTAGGGGAGCAGGCGATCGCGCGCTCCGCGCCTACACCACCGCGGGGAGCAGCAGCAGCAACGTGGGCAGGAAGATCAGGGCGACCGCGCTCGCCAGCGCCGCCCAGCGGGCCCGGGCGGGCAGCGGGTCCGGTGCGGCGAGCAGCCGGCGGACCCGGACCGCGACCGGTCCCCCGGTGACGGCGAGCGCCCCGTCGGGCACCTGGCCACCCGCCCCGCCGGCGGCGGCCACGATCGCGACGGCGAGGGTGCGCCGCGGGTCCGGCCCGGACAGCGACCGGAGGGCGACGTCGTCGGCGCGCATCTCCACCAGGTCGCGGACGCCGTCGTGCGCCCGGTCCGCCGCCGGCAGCACCGGCAGCGCCGCCCGCCAGGCGACGAAGGGCAGCAGCAGGAGGTGGTGGTGCTCGCGCAGGTGCGCCCGCTCGTGCGCGACGACGGCGTCCAGCTGCGCGCCGTCCAGCTCGGCCACCATCCCGGAGGAGAGCACCAGCAGCGGGCGGGCGCCGGGGATGCAGAAGGCCACCGGCGCGGGGTGGTCGAGCAGCAACGTCTCCCCCTGCGCCGGGGTGTCGCTCGGGCGGACCAGCAGTTCCAGCAGCGCGCGGTGCCGCCGCCGGGTGCGGGCGGTCCGGACGCCGGAGAGCGCGAGCACCCCCAGCAGCTCCAGGGCCAGCACCGCGGCGAGGGTCTGGGCGACCCAGTGGTCACCGCGGACCGGCTCGGCGCTGTCCTGCCAGGTCACCCAGTGCCACCACGCCTCGGGCAGCGAGTGCCCCCACGGCGCGAGGCCGTGCACCAGCAGGGCCCCGATGATCGACAGGCCGCCGGCCAGGCCGACCGCCTGCCAGCAGACCAGCGCCGCCAGCGGGTCGCGCCGCGGCCAGCGCGCCCGGGCGAGCGCCGCCGGCACCGGCCAGGCCAGGAGTGCGGCGAGGACGCCGAGGGCCAGTGCGGTGGCCGGGAGCACGCTCAGCGAGCGCCGGCGGCGTCCGAGCCGGCCCCGTCCCCGCCGGCCAGCAGTGCCCGCAGCATCGCGGCATCCTCGGCGTCGACGCTGCCGACGAAGCGGGCGAGCGCCGCCTGCCGGTCCCCCGCCTGGCCGAGCACCTCGTGCATCAGCTCGGCCGCGTGCGCCTCGCGCGTGGCCCGGGGGGTGAAGCGCCGGGGGCGCCGCTCGTCGTGGACGAGGAACCCCTTCTGCTCCAGCCGGCTGAGCACGGTGTGCACGGTGGTCAGCGCGAGCCCGCGGTCGGCGAGCTGCTGCTGGAGCTCGGTCGCGCTCACCGGACCGGGCGCCGCCCAGAGCCGGTCCATGAGTGTGCGCTCCAACTCACCGAGTGAGGCCATTGGTCCCTCCCCTGTCCGGCGTCTCACACCCGATGGTCACTGCGGGTCGTGGACGAGAAGTTCTACGAAGCGTAGAAATGAGTTCTACAACAGGTAGAAGACTACGCGCCGATCGCACGAGGCAGGGAGGCAACAGCCGTGGACGTCCTGGACGTAGCGCGCTGGCAGTTCGGGATCACCACCGTCTACCACTTCATGATGGTCCCGCTGACCATCGGGCTCGGCATCCTGCTCGTGGTCATGCACACGATGTGGGTGCGCACCGGCAACCCCGAGTGGCTGCGGATGACCCGCTTCTGGGGCCGCATCTACCTGATCAACTTCGTCCTCGGCGTGGCCACCGGCCTGGTCCAGGAGTTCCAGTTCGGGCTGGCGTGGAGCGAGTACAGCCGCTTCGTGGGCGACGTCTTCGGGTCACTGCTCGCGCTGGAGGCGCTGCTCGCCTTCTTCCTCGAGTCGACCTTCCTCGGCCTGTGGATCTTCGGCTGGGGCCGGATCCCGAAGAAGGTGCACCTCGCCGCGCTCTGGGCCGCGGTGATCGGCTCGATCGTCAGCGCGTACTTCATCATCGCGGCCAACTCCTGGATGCAGCACCCGGTGGGGGTCGTGACCGACGACGCCACCGGCCGGCCGGAGCAGGTCGACTTCCTCGCCGTGCTGACCAACAACACCGCGCTCGCCGCGTTCAGCCACGCCATCGTGGGCGCCCTGATGGTCGCCGCCGCCCTGCTCGTGGGCATCGGCCTGTGGCACCTGCGCAAGCGCCGGCTGGCCGGTCTCTCCCCCGAGGACGTCGACCACGCGGTGTGGCGGCGCTCGGTGCGGATCGGCGGCTGGGCCTCGCTCATCGCCTTCGTGCTGGTGGCGGTCACCGGTGACTACCAGGCCAAGCTGATGTACCAGCAGCAGCCGCTGAAGATGTCCTCGGCCGAGGCGCTCTGCGAGAGCGAGGCGCCGGCGCCGTTCTCGGTCTTCGCCTTCGGCAAGCTGGGCAGCAACGAGTGCGACGACGTCCACTCCTGGACCGTGCCGGCGCTGCTCTCCTTCCTGGCCCACGGCGACTTCTCCAGCGAGGTGCCCGGGGTCAACGAGCTGCAGGAGGAGTACGCGGCGGCCTACGGGGCGACCTACCCCGACGACCCGTCCTTCGGCGACAAGGCCGGCGAGCCGATCGACTACGCCCCGCTGCTCGCGGTCACCTACTGGAACTTCCGGCTGATGATCGGCATGGGCATGGTCTCCGCCGGCGTCGGGGCCTACGCCCTGTGGGCGACCCGCCGGGGCAGGGTGCCGACGTCCCGGATCGGCGTCTACGGCTCCCTGCTCGCGGTCGGTGCGCCGTTCGTCGCCAACGCGTCGGGCTGGATCTTCACCGAGATGGGCCGCCAGCCCTTCGTGGTGTACCCGAACCCCGACGTGCCGCGCGAGGACCAGGTCTACTTCTTCACCGCCCAGGCGGTCTCGCCCGGGATCAGCGCGGCCGAGGTCTGGACGTCGCTGATCGCCCTGACCGTGGTCTACGGCGCCCTGGCCGTGGTGGAGCTGTGGCTGATCGTCAACTTCGTCCGCCGCGGGGTGACCACCAGCGACGGCTCCCCGACCCCCGGACACACCCCCGACGGCGACCCGGACGCCGACGTCACGCCGGGCAGCGCGAGCACCCGGCGACCGGACGACGACGACGTCCTGTCCTTCGCGTACTGACCGGCCCCGAGACCCGAGAGAGACCCTGACATGGACCTGCAGACCGTCTGGTTCGTCGCCGTCGCCGTGCTCTGGACCGGCTTCCTGCTGCTGGAGGGCTTCGACTTCGGCGTCGCCGCCCTGCTGCCGGTGATCGGCCGCAAGCCCGCCGACCGGCACCTGATGCTCCGGTCGATCGGCCCGCTCTGGGACGGCAACGAGGTGTGGCTGATCACCGCGGTCGGCGCGGTCTTCGCCGCCTTCCCCGGCTGGTACGCCACCTGGCTGCCCGCGCTGTACCTGCCGTTCGTGCTGGTGCTCTTCGGCCTGATCATCCGGGCCGTCGCCTTCGAGTGGCGGCACTCGCACCACACCGCGCAGTGGGACAGCACCTGGACCAACGTGATCACCACCGGCTCGCTGATCGCCGCCCTCGGCATCGGCGCGGCGCTGGGCGGCACCACGCTGGGCCTGCCGGTCGACGGCGACGGGGTGCGGGTCGGCGGTGCCTTCGCCGGGGTGACCTGGTCGGCGCTGCTGGGCGGGATCGCCGTCCTCGGCTACTCGATGGTGCACGGCGCCGTCTTCCTGGCGTTGAAGACGGAAGGCCCGGTGCGGCTGGCCGCCCGCGCCTTCGCCCGGCGCTGGTCGCCGGTCGCCGCGCTGCCGCTGCTGGCGTGGGCCGGGCTGGTGCACCTGCGCGAGGGGACGACCGTGACCGCGCTGCTGTGGCTGGTCGCCGCGCTCGCCGTGCTGGTCACGTGGGTGAGCACCCGACTGGACCGCGAGGGGCCGGCGTTCACCGCCTGGGCGGTGGTCATGCTCGCCTCGGCGGCGACCATCTTCGGCGCCGTCCACCCGGTGGTCGTGGTCTCCTCGATCGACCCGGCCTTCGACGTCACCCTGGCCGAGGCGTCGGTGAGCGACTACACGCTGACCGTGATGACCTGGGTCGCCGGCTTCGGGCTGCCCGTGGTGCTCGGCTACCAGGCCTGGACCTACTGGGTGTTCCGCAAGCGGCTGACCGCCGACCCGGAGACCCCGCACACCGCCGCCGGCGAGCCGGTGAACGCGTGACCGAGAACCCTTCCGGGGCAGAAATGGCCATTTCTGCCCCGGTGCGGGGGCGGGGGCCGCTGGGGGCGCTCGCGGGGGTGCCGGGGCTGACCGGGGCGCTGGTGCGGGCCGGGATCGCCGCGCTCGGGCAGACCCTGGGCGTCGTCCTGCTCGCCGCCGGGCTCGCCCGCGCCGTGGCGGACGTCGCCGACGGCGTCACGCCGGGGACGTCGTTGCTCGTGGCGCTGCTCGGCGTCGGGATCCGCGCGGCCGCCGGCGGGCTGGGCAGCGCACTCGCCACCCGGGACGCCCGGCGAGCCGAGGACACGCTGCGCCGCCGGCTGCTGGACCGGTTGCTGGCCGGAGAGGGCGAGGCGGTCACCGCCGCCGGCGGCAGCGGGCCGGCCGCGGTGCTGGCCACGACCCGGCTGCACGACCTCGGTCCGGCGCTGGCCACCTACCTGCCGGCGCTCGCCCAGACGGTCGTCGTCCCGCCGGTGCTGCTGGTGGTGCTGGGGCTGACCGACTGGCTCTCCGCGCTCCTGGTGGCGCTCACCCTGCCGCTGGTGCCGCTGTTCATGGCGCTGGTCGGGCTGCACACCCGGGATCGGACCGTCGATGCCGCCCGGGCGCTGGACCGGATCGCCGGGCACGTCGCCGAGCTGGTCCGCGGCCTGCCGGTGCTGGTCGGGCTGGGCCGGGCAGCCGACCAGCTGTCCGCACTGGCCGACCTCGGGGAGACCCACCGCCGGCGCACCCTGGCCACCCTGCGGATCGCCTTCCTCTCCTCGCTGGTGCTCGAGGTGCTCGCCACCCTGTCCGTGGCGCTGGTCGCGGTGACCGTCGGCGTGCGGCTGGTCAACGGGGACATGGGCCTGGACGTCGGCCTGCTCGCCCTGCTGCTCGCCCCTGAGGCGTTCGCGCCGCTGCGGGCGCTGGGCTCGGCCCACCACGCGTCCGAGGACGCCGCCGAGGCCGCCGCTGCCGCACGTGCGGTGCTCGCCGCCCCCGCCCCCCGGCCGGTGCTGAGCGCGACCCCGGCCGGCCAGTTGCGCGGGGTCACCGTCGACGGGCTCACCGTCGCGTTCGCCGGCCGCGGACGACCCGCCGTCGACGGCGCCTCCTTCGAGGTGGCACCGGGGGAACTGGTGGCCCTGCGCGGGCCGAGCGGATCGGGCAAGTCCACCGTGCTCGCCGTCCTGGCCGGGCAGCTCCTCGACGGGGCGACCGCTCAGGTCGACGGGGTGGTGCTGCGGCCAGAGGACGTCGCCGTCGTCCCACAGTTCCCGCACACCGTCGCCGACACCGTGCTCGACGAGCTGCGCCGGCACGCCGGTGACGCGCCGGTCGAGTCGGCCACCGACCTCGCCGACACCGCACTGGCCTGGCTGGACGCCGGGCACCTGCGCGAGCGCGCCTGCCGCACGCTCTCCCCCGGCGAGCTGCAGCGGGTCGCGCTGGCCCGGGCACTGGTCCGGGTGCAGCGGGGAGCGCGGGTGCTGCTGCTCGACGAGCCGACGGCGTCACTGGACGCGGCGAGCACCGCCCGGGTCGCCGAGCTGCTGGTGCGGCTGCGCGGCTCGCTGTGCACGGTGCTGGTCACCCACTCCCCGGCGCTGGCCGCGCTCGCCGACCACACCGTCGACCTCGCCGGCACCGACGCACTGCCGCCGCTCACCAGCACCCCGGCGCCCGAGCGCACCGGCACCCTCAGCGACGCCGGTCCCGCGCTCCCCCCGATCACCGAGCCCGGGGCTGTCCGCGACCCGGACGCCGGGCCGGCGGGCTGGAGCTGGCCACGACGGGCGGTGGTGAAGGCGGTCGCCGCGGGAGCCGCCTCCGGTGCGTCGGCGGTGGCGCTGACCGCGGTCTCGGGCTGGCTGATCGTCCGGGCCGCCGAGCAGCCGCCGATCCTCACCCTGCTGGTGGCCACCGCCGGCGTCCGCGGCTTCGGGCTGGCCCGTGCGGTGTTCCGCTGGCTGGAGCGGCTGGCCGGCCACGATGCCGCCTTCCGGCTGGCGTCGCGCACCCGGCTGCGGGTGTGGCGCGCCCTGGTCGCGCAGGGCCCGGCCGCCGACCGCACCCCCGGCCGCGCCCTGGCCCGGGTCGTCGGGGACGTCGGCCTGCTGCAGGACCTCTCCGTGCGGGTGGTCACCCCGCCGCTGGTCTCCGCGGTCGTGCTGGTCGGGACGACGGCGGTGCTGGCGCTGCTCGACCCGCAGGCCGGCGCGCTGGTGGCCGGGCTCGTCGGGATCGCGGTGCTGGGGGTGCTCGGCGTGCACCGCTGGGCCGACCGGCGCGGCGCCCGGCACGCCGCCGAGCTGCGCACGGTCACCCTCCGGGAGACCAGCGCGACGCTCGAGGCCGCCGGCGACCTGCGCGCGCACGGGCTCACCGGCGCTGCGGTGGACCGGCTCGACGCGCTGGGCCGCCGGCAGGGCCGCGCGGCCCAGGCCGGCGCCACGGCCACCGCGCTGGGCGACGCACTCGCGGTGCTGGCCACCGGCGCCGCCGCCGTCGGCGCGCTGGCCGTCGCTGCGGTGAGCGTCCGCGCCGGGGAGCTCTCCGCACCCACCGCGGCGATCCTGGCACTGGCGCCGCTGGCGCTGCTCGAACCGTTGACCGCGCTGGGCGCCGCGCAGCGCCACCGACTGGCCTGGCACGACGCGCGGGCCCGGATCGACGCCGTGCTCGCCGAGCCGGTGGCCGCCGACCCCGCACCGGCCGACCGGATGAGCCCGCCGCGACCGGTGCGCGAGCTGGCGCTGGAGCACCTGACCGCCGGCTGGCCCGGACGTCCGGGGGTGCTGCGCGACCTGGACGTCGTCGCGACCGCCGGGTCCGGTTGGCTCGTCGTCACCGGCCCGTCGGGCTCGGGCAAGTCGACGCTGCTGTCGGTCCTGATGGCCTCGCTGCGTCCAGCGGCCGGCGAGTACGTCCTCGGCGACGGGCGCCGCCCGGTGCCCGCCGACCGGCTGACCCGGGCCGACGTGCAGGCCGCCATCGCCTGGTGCCCGCAGGACGCGCACGTCTTCGACGCGACGCTGCGGGCCAACCTCGCGCTGGCCCGCCCCCGCGGTGAGCTCACCGGCGAGGACGGCGAGGCCGCGATGCACCAAGCCCTCACCGACGCCGGGCTCGGCGCGCTGCTGGCCGGCCTCCCGACCGGGCTGGACACCCCGGTGGGCGCCGGCGGCACCTCGCTGTCCGGTGGCGAGCGGCGGCGGTTGGCGGTGGCCCGGGCGCTGCTGGCCGACCGCGACGTCGTGCTGCTGGACGAACCGACCGCCCACCTGGACCCGCCGACGGCCGCCGCCCTGATGGCCGACCTGCGCCGGGCCCTGGCCGGCCGGCTCGTCGTCTGCGTGACCCATGACCCGGCGCTGACCGGGGAGCGCGACACCCTCCTGCACCTGGACGGGGCCCTCCCCGGGCAGGTCCCGGCACCGGCGCGCCGCTGACCGGTTTGCCGCCGCCGCGGCCGCGGCACGTCTGGGGCATGACCCTGGCCCAGCGGTTCGCCGCCGCGGTCGCCGCAGAGGTGGCCGCGGCGGCGGACGACGACGGTCACCTGCTCCCCGATCAGCTGGCCCGGGCCACCGTCCGGGTGCTGGCGGTGGACGGCGCCGGCCTCAGCGTGCTGACCGGCACCCACGGTCGCTGCCCGCTGGGCGCCAGCTCACCGGAGGCCGCCCGCGCCGAGCGGCTGCAGTTCACGGTGGGCACCGGCCCGTGCCTGCTCGCCCACGCCTCCGGCCAGCCGGTGTTCGCCGCCGAGGACGACCTGCACCGGCGGTGGCCCACCTTCGCCGACCTGCTGGTGGCCACCACGCCGTACCGCGGCGTCGTCTCCCTGCCCGTCCCCGGCGCGCTGGCCGGCGCGGGTGCGCTGGACCTCTTCCTCGTCGACCCTGACGACGTCGTGCGCCTGGACGTGTTCGACGCCCTCGGCATCGGTCACCTGGTGTCCGGCGCGCTCAGCGACGCCGTGGTGTGGTCGCCGCGGGCGGAGGGCGATGGCCCGGGCTGGTTGCACAGCCCGGCCGCGGTGCGCCGGGCCGCGGTCTGGCGGGCGGTCGGGGCGCTCAGCGTCTCGCTGGACGCCGACGCCGACGCCGCGCTGGCCGTGCTGCGGGCGCACGCCTGGGTGACCGGCCGCTCGGTCGACTCCGTCGCGGCGGACCTGGTGAGCGGCCGGCTGGTGACCGCCGACGTCCTCGGGCGGCCCGGCGGACCCTGACCGGGCGCACCGATGAGGCACGCTGGGCACATGGCGCAGCCGACGGTCGAGGAGTTCCTCGCCACCCTGGACCACCCACGCGCCGACGACGTCCGCCGGCTGCGTGCGGCGATCATGGACTCGGACGCCGAGCTCACCGAGCACGTGAAGTGGCGGGCGCCGAGCTTCTGCGCCCGGGGCGTCGACCGGGTGACCTTCCGGCTGTTCCCCGCCGACCACCTGCAGCTGGTCTTCCACCGCGGCGCGAAGCCCGAGGAGACCGCGGGCTTCGCGTTCGGTGACGACACCGGGCTGCTGCGCTGGGCCGACACCGACCGCGCCGTGCTGACGCTGGGCGACTCCGCCGACGTCGCCGCCAAGCAGAGGGCGATCGTGGCGCTCGTGGAGCGCTGGGTGAGGGGCTGAGCCGACCTCAGTCGCAGGGCGGCCCCTCCGGCACGTCGACCTGGATCTCCGGGCCCAGCTCGGCGTCGACCAGCGGCAGGTCGTCGCCGGACCAGAAGCTGCCCGGGTCGTAGGCGTTGAGCGGCCGGTTCTTCGGCAGCAGGCCCATCGCCGTGTAGGTGGTGGCGACCAGCTCGGCGCAGAAGACCGTGTCGTTCGTCTGGTGCCGGCGCAGCTTGCCGTTGACCCAGCCGTGCGCCAGGTGCCGGGTGGTGGGGAACGGCTTGCCGTCGAGCCGGGCGATGGTGCGCAGCACGGCGTCCTCCATCTCCCGCGTCACCCCGCCGTCGTCGGACGGGCCGACCAGCTGGCGCAGCCACGCCTGCTGGCCGTACCGCTTCTTCCAGACGCAGACCGCGTCCGAGAGGTCGTGCAGCTGGACCCCGCGCTGATGCCGGCCCGACCACACGTCGGCCAGGGAGTGACCCAGCTCGGCGTGCCAGAGCAGCGGGGGGAGGTCCTCGATGACGACGGCCATGCCGACGTGGTTGACCGGGGCGTTGGTGGCCGCCCGGATGGCCCGGTCGGCCAGCGAACGGCCCCGGAAGACCCAGACGTCGCCGGTCCGGGTGAGCTCGACGGCGTCGTGCAACGGCAGGACGCGGGCGGACGAGGTGCGGGACACAGCGCGGGAGTGAGCCACACCACTACCGTATCGGCTCATGCGCCTCTCGAAGCTGCTCGGAGTCGCCGGGATCGTCGGCGTTGCCGCGACCGGCACCGTCCTGCTCCGCCACGAACGCCACCGCCGGGCCTACACGCCGGAGGAGGTGCGCGCCCGGCTGCAGGGCCGGGTGGCCGACGTCGCGATCGCCGACGCCGACCCCGACCTGGCCCCCGACTGGCCGGCCGAGGTCGAACGGCCCCAGCGCCACCCGATGGAGGCGCTGCTGTCCTCGGTGATGAAGATCGGTCCGCTCCGCCGCATCTGACGGGCCCCCTCTCCCCCACCCTCCGGTGGGCCCGGGAGAGAGGGCCACCGGGCGCGCGCCGACGCTCGAGCTCTGGTGCACCCGTGCAGCCAGAGCTCGAGCATCGGCGCGGTCACCCGGCCCCCGGCGGGAGACTCGTCCCCTCGTCCTTCAGGACGACGCCGGAGGCCCCCAGCTGGCGGGAGGCCTGCAGCAGCGCGGCCAGGGTGTCGGCGGCCTGGGCGTAGCCGAGGCCGTGCGGCGGGCGGACGTTGGAGATGCAGTTGCGCTCGGAGTCCGCCCGCCCGGGCCGCGGCCCGTGGGTCAGGTACAGGCCGAGGCTGTCCGCGGAGCTCAGCCCCGGTCGCTCCCCCACCAGGACGACGACGATCCCCGCCCCCAGCGCCTCCCCCACCGGGTCGCCGAGGGCCACCCGCGCCTGGTGCGCGAGGACCAGCGGGGCGACCGACCACCCGGGCAGCCGGTCCAGCACCGCCGCCACCGTGCCGGCCGCGTGCTCGTGCACGGCCCGCGGGGACAGCCCGTCGGCCAGTACCAGCGCCAGGTCGTACGCGCCGCCGGGCAGCTCGGTGTCCGGGGCGAGCCGCCGGCCCAGGTCCGGGCGCTGCAGGTAGGTGGCCCGGTCGGGTGCCTGGCTGTGCACCTCCAGCACGTCGAGTCCGACCCCGGCCCCGGTCAGCGCCGTCCGCACCCGGTCGGCGTCCAGCGCGGTGTGCACCGCGTCGCGGGCGGCCGCGTGCGCCGCGCGGAACTCCAGCTCCCGCGAGGTCGGCAGCCCGTCCCCGGCCCGGCCGAGCGCCACCCGCGCCCGGGTCGCGTCCCGCAACACCGCCCACGGATCACCCCCCGGGGCAGAAATGGCCATTTCTGCCCCGTCCCGGTCGGTCATGGGCGGGCGGCGGCGAGGAGTGCGCGGGCGGCGGGCGCCTCCGGGGTCAGCTCGCGGACGTGGCCGTCGTCGTCGAGCAGGTCCATCATCGCCAGCCACGCCTCGAACTCCGGCGCCGGCCGCAGGTCGAGCACCGACCGGGCGGTGAGCACGTCGGTGAACGACAGCGACTGGTAGTGCAGCATCACGTCGTCCGAGCCCGGGACGGCGATGACGAACGCGCAGCCCGCCGCCCCCAGCAGCAGGGTGAGGACGTCGGTGTCGTCGCCGTCGACGTCGGTGTGGTTGGTGTAGCAGACGTCCACGCCCATCGGCAGGCCGAGCAGCTTGCCGCAGAAGTGGTCCTCCAGCCCGGCCCTGATCACCTGCTTGCCGTCGTACAGGTACTCCGGGCCGATGAACCCGACGACGGTGTTGACCAGCAGCGGGTCGAAGTGCCGGGCCACCCCGTAGGCGCGGCACTCCAGCGTCTGCTGGTCGACCGGGCCGTCGACCCCGTGGTGCGCGTCGGCCGAGAGCGCCGAGCCCTGCCCGGTCTCGAAGTAGGTGACGTTGCTGCCCACCGTGCCCCGGCCCAGCTCCAGCGCCCCGGCGCGGGCCTCGGTGAGCTGGTCCAGCGTGATCCCGAAGCCGCGGTTGCCCGCCTGGGTGCCGGCGACGGAGGCGAAGACCAGGTCGACCGGCGCACCGGCCTCCATCGCCCGCAGCGTGGTGGTCACGTGCGCCAGCACGCAGGACTGGGTGGGGATCTCGTAGCGGCTGATCACCGCGTCGACCAGCTCCAGCAGCGCGATCGTCTGCGCCGGGGAGTCGGTGGCCGGGTTGATCCCGATCACGGCGTCCCCGCTGCCGTGCAACAGCCCGTCGAGGATCGACGCGGTCACCCCGACGGCGTCGTCGGTGGGGTGGTTGGGCTGCAGCCGGGAGGCGAGCCGGCCGGGCAGGCCGAGGGTGCTGCGCAGCCCGGTGACCACCCGGGTCCGCCGGGCCACGGCGACCAGGTCGGCGTTGCGCATCACCTTGGAGACGGCGGCGACCATCTCCGGCGTCAGCCCGCGGGCCAGGCCGGAGATCGCCGCCTCGTCCCGCTCGGCGGCCCGGGCCAGCAGCCAGTCGCGGAACTCCCCCACGGTGAGCGACGCGACCGGGGTGAAGGCGGCCGGGTCGTGGGTGTCCAGGATCAGCCGGGTCACGTCGTCCTCGTCGTAGCCGACCACCGGCTCGGTGAGGAAGGTGGCCAGCGGGACGTCGGCGAGCACGTGCTGGGCGGCGACCCGCTGGGCCTGCGACTCCGCGGCGACCCCGGCCAGGACGTCCCCCGAACGCGCCGGGGTGGCCTTGGCCAGGACGTCGGTGAGCGAGCGGAACTCGTGGGTGTGCCCGCCCAGCGTCGTCCGGCGGACGGTCATCGCACGTCCTCCTCGGCGGCGGCCAGCAGCGCGAACTCCTCCTCCGGGGCGGAGGCGACCAGGTGGTGGCGGCTGTAGAGGGCGAAGTACGCGAGGAACGCCAGGAACGCCCCGAGGGTCCAGAGCGCGGCGGTCCGGTCGACGAGGAAGGTGGCGATCACCGCGGCGGCCGCGAGCACCAGGGCCACGCCGGTGGTGACCGTGCCCCCGGGCGTGCGGTACGGCCGGGCCAGCTCCGGCTCGCGCCGGCGCAGCACGATGTGGCTGACCATCATCAGCACGTAGGAGACGGTGGCCCCGAAGACGGCCATGTTCAGCAGCATGGCGCCCTGCCCGGTCAGCGAGAGCGCGAAGCCGATGGCGCCGGGCACCAGCAGGGCCAGCGTCGGCGCCTTGCGGGAGTTGGTCACCGAGAGCGCCCGCGGCAGGTACCCGGCGCGGGAGAGCGCGAAGGTCTGCCGGGAGTAGGCGTAGATGATCGAGAAGAAGCTGGCGACCAGGCCGACCAGCCCGGCGTAGTTGATCACCGTGGTGAGCCCGCTGGACGCCCCGGCGACCTCGAGCGCCTCCACCGGCGGGTTGCCGCTGACCGACATCGTCTGCGCACCACCGGCGCCCGCGGTGAAGACCAGCATCAGCACCGCCAGGACCAGCAGCAGGCCCATCGCGGCGACGATCCCCCGGGGCATGCTCCGAGCCGGGTCCTTGGCCTCCTCCGACGCCAGCGGCACGCACTCGACCGCGAGGAAGAACCAGATGGCGAACGGGAACGCCGCCCAGACGCCCAGCACGCCGAACGGCAGGAACTCCGAGGCGCCGGCGGCGTCGGTGGGCGCGATGTCGGTCAGGTTGGCCGCGTCGAAGGCGGGGACGGCACCGAACAGGTAGAGCACCAGGCCGGCGACGGCGACCGCAGCGATCACCAGCATCACCTTCAGCGCCTCACCGACACCGAGCAGGTGGATGCCGATGAACAGGCCGTAGGCCGCGAGGTACACCCACCAGCCGTCGGTGATGCCGAACAGGCCGAGCGACTCGACGTAGGCGCCGATGAACGTGGCGATCGCCGCCGGGGCGATCGCGTACTCGATCAGCACGGCGACGCCGGTCGCGTAGCCACCCCAGGGGCCCAGGGCCCGGCGGGCGAAGGTGTAGCCGCCCCCGGCGGTCGGCAGCGCCGATCCCAGCTCGGCCAGGCCGAAGACCATCGCCGAGTACATGACCGCCATCAGGACGACGGCGATCAGCAGCCCGCCGAACCCGCCCTGCTCCAACCCGAAGTTCCAGCCGGCGTAGTCACCGGAGATGACCGCGGCGACGCCGAGTCCGGCGAGCAGCACCCAGCCGGCGGTGCCGCCGCGGAGCTGCCGCTTCTCCAGGTAGCCGGCGCCGACCGCCTCCGCCTCGACCCCCCGCCCCGGTCCGTGTGGTGCGCGCGCGGGTGCGGGTTCGACGGTCATCTGCAGGCCTCCGGCTCATGGCCCCCGCATCAGGCGGAGGCATCAGGCGGGGGCCAGCGTGTTCCCCTCGCCCCCGCCGGTCAACGGGGTGCGACGTGCTGGAACACGTTGTTCACACCCGCCCCTGCTGAGCCCGGTGACCTGCCTGCGGTCAGCCGACCTCGAGCAGCTGCAGGTCGCGCACGTAGCTGCAGGCGCCGACGTTGGCGCGGGCCGCTGCCGGGCGGAGCACCACACCCACCGGACGCAGCACCACCGCCACCGGACGCCGGCCGAACAGCACCGGGTAGGTCCAGCCCCGGCGGGGCAGCACCGGGCGCCGCACCTGCTCGCCCTCGATGCCGAGCACCAGCACCGCGGCCAGCACCGCCATCAGCGCCACCGTGCCCAGCGCGGCGGGCAACCCGGCGTGCTCGGCGAGGAAGCCGATCACCGGCGGACCACCGAGCAGGCCGGTGTACCCGACGGTGGTGGACAGCGCGACGCCCGAGGGCCCGCCGAGGGCACCGGCCCGGGCGATGGCCAGCGGGAAGACGTTGGCCAGCCCGAGACCGACGACCACGAAGCCGGCCAGCGCGACGGGCAGCGACGTCGTCGTCACCGCGGTCAGTGCGCCGGCCGCGGCCAGCAGCGAGCCGCCGACGAGCAGCCGCCGCTCACCCAGGGCGAGGACCAGCCGCCCACCGGCCAGCCGGCCGGCCGCCATCGCCGAGGAGAAGCCGGCGTAGCCGGCCGCCGCCAGAGCCGGAGCGGCGGCCAGCTGCTCGCGCAGGTGCAGCGCACCCCAGTCGCTGAGCGCGCCCTCGCCGTAGGCGGTCGCCCCGGCCACCGCACCCAGCAGCACGAGGACGCCGGTGGGACGGGGGCCAGGTGCCCCGTCGACGGCCGGCGCCAGGCCGGCGGTCGGCAGGGGCTGGGACGCGTCACCGCGGACGAGCACCGGCCCGGCCCAGGCCATCACGACCAGGCCGACGACCGCCACGGCCGCTAGGTGTGGCGCCACCCCCATCACGGCGGAGGCCAGCCCACCGAGGAGGGCACCCACCAGGCCGCCGCCGCTGAAGGCGGCGTGCAGCCCGGACAGCAGCGGCCGTCCGGCGCGGGCCTCGACCTCCACCCCGACGCTGTTGGCGGCGACGTTCACCGCGCCGGTGACGGCGCCGAACAGGAACAGCCCGGCGCACAACGCCGGAACGGTGCCGGCCAGCCCGGGCAGGACGGCGCTCACGCTCGCCGCCACGCCGGCCAGCGCGGCCAGCCGGCCGGTGCCGAACCGGGCGCACAGCGCACCGGTGGCCTGCATGCAGGCGAGCGCGCCGAGCGACAGGCACAGCAGCGCGATGCCCAGCGCGGTGTGGCCGGCGCCGGTGGCGGCGCTGACGTCGGGGACCCGGGCGGCCCAGCTGCCGAAGACGAAGCCGTCGAGGCCGAAGAGGAGGGCGACGGCGACCCGCAGCCGGCGCAGGGAGGGTGGGCCGGATGGCGGGACGGCTCGGGCGAGGGCCGACCGGAGCAGACCCGGAGCCCGGGCAGGCGGACGAGTGGGCACAGAGATGACCATGGAAGACCTTCGGGGAGTGGGCGCGCAGCACCGCGGAACGGCTGGCGGGGGTCGGGGAGGAGCACACGACCTCGGGCGCTGGGTTCCACGGTGCCACTCGGACGCGCGCACTGCGTGTCCATCCGGTGTACAGACGGCGTGAGAGCGCGCACGGTGTCGCACCCCACGTCCCGCCGGCCTCTGCGGTTGCCGGACCGGCGCCGGGGGCCGAGGGTCAGGACATGACCGGGACCTTCGCTCGTGGGCTGCTCGCCGGCGCCGCCGGCACGACCGCCCTCAACGCGCTCACCTACGTCGACATGCTGCGCCGCGGCCGTCCGGCCAGCAGCGTGCCGGACCGGACCGCCGCCGCGCTCGCCTCCGCCGCCGGGGTGGACGTGCCCGGCAGGGGGGCGGCGAGGGAGGCCCGGACCAGCGGCCTCGGTGCGCTGCTGGGGATCGGCAACGGCCTGGGCGTCGGCCTGCTGGCCAGCCTGGTCCGCGCCGGTGGCGTGCGGATGCCCGGACCGGTCGGCACGGTCGTCACCGGCGCCGCCGCAATGGCGGCCACCGACGGCCCGACGGCGGCGCTGGGCGTGACCGATCCGCGCACCTGGACGGCCTCGGACTGGGCGGCCGACGTCGTGCCCCACCTCGCCTACGGCGCCGCGGTGCAGGCCGTCGTCTCCGCGCTGCCGACGCGCAAGGAGCGGGTCCTGGTCAAGCAACGCGCATCGGCCGGGCTGGTCGCCAGGTCGCTGCTGCTCGGCACGGCGGCCGGGTGCCGCAGCTCCCTCGGGCTGGCCGCGCCGACGCTCACCGCCGCCGACACCGGCGTCGTCAAGAAGCTGGGCTCCCTGGTCTCCGTGGGCGGTGAGGTCTACGCCGACAAGCAGCCGGGCATCTCGCCGCGGACCAGCGCTGCGGTCCTCCCCGCACGCCTGGCCAGCGGGGCCGCCGGCGCCGGGCTGCTCGCCCGGCGTCAGGGGCAGAACGCCGCGCTGCCGGTGCTGGCCGGGGCCGCCGGTGCCGCCGCCGGCTCCTTCGGCGGCCTGGCCTGGCGGCGCTGGGCCGCGGACCTGATGCCGGACTGGCAGGCCGCGCTGATCGAAGACGGCGTGGCCGTCGTCCTGGCGCTGTCCGCCTGTCTGCCCGGCCGCCGGCGCTCCACCCGGTTGCGCGTGGTCAAGATGGCCGACTGACCCGTCAGGCCCGCCAGCCGGGGTCGCGGCCGGTGAGCCCGAGCGCCCGGTCGAAGGCGGGGGCGTCGGCCGGCACGGTCACTGCGGGCCCGTACCAGCCGCCGTCCCGGCCCATCGACGCCAACGGCTCGACCGCCGCCAGCACGGCCTCCCCCAGCTCGGCCGGGACGTCGTAGCCCGCGCCGACCGCACGGGCCAGATCCCAGCCGTGCAGCGCGAACTCGGCGAGCATCAGCGGGCCGACGACGCCGGCGGGCATCGGGGTGGTGCCCAACAGCGTCTCCCCCTCCCAGGCGGCCGGGTCGGCCCAGGCGTCGGCCGCGGTGTCCAGTTCGACGGGGACGGCGCCGGCCCACTGCTCGACCGGGACGCCGTCCAGGAACGGGGCCGGCCGCAGGCTGGTCCCGTCGTGCTTCAGCGGCATGCCGGTCGCGGCCCGCTGGGACAGCAGGGCGGCCCAGGCCAGGTGGTCGACCAGCGCGCGGACGTCGTAGTCGCCGCACGGCGTGGGCGCGGTGAGCTGCTCGGGGCCGACCGCGCCGAGCGCGGTCGCGGCCAGGTCCGAGGCGGCGCGCACCGCGGCCGACGGGCTGAGGGGGGAGGTCATGCAGACAGCCTGCACCGTGGCCGCTGGGCGGCTCACCCGGGGACGAAGCCCGAGCGGTAGGCGAGCACGACGGCCTGCGTCCGGTCCCGGGCCCCGGTCTTGGCGAGCACCCCGGCGACGTGGGTGCGGACCGTCTCCACCCCCAGGAACAGCTGCCCGGCGATCTCGGCGTTGCTCAGCCCCTGGGCCATCAGCCCGAGCACCTGGCGCTCCCGCTCGGTCAGCCGCGCCAGCCCCGGCGCAGCCACCGGGTCGGCCGCGCGCACCTGCCGCCGGGCCAGTTCCCGGATGGCGTCGGGGAACAGCAGCGACTCCCCCCGGGCCACCGTCCGGATGCCGTGCAGCACCTCCTCGGGGGTCGACCGCTTGAGCAGGAACCCGTCGGCGCCGGCGGCCAGCGCAGCGAAGACGTGGTCGTCATTGGAGAAGGTTGTGAGCACCAGCACCCGGGTGGGCGAGCCGGCCCGCACCAGCGCCCGGGTGGCCGCAATCCCGTCCACCCGCGGCATCCGCACGTCCATCAGGACGACGTCCGGCGATGTCCGTCCGACGAGGTCCAGCACGTCGGCACCGTCCCCCGCCTCCCCGACCACGGACAGGTCCGGCTCAGCCCCGATGACGGCGGACAGGCCGCGACGGATCAGCGGCTCGTCGTCGACCAGTGCCACCCGGACGGTCACCGGACCGCGCTCCGGGCGTGTACCGGCAGCCGTACGGCGAGCTGCCACCGGCCGTCGGCGGCGACGCCGGCCCGCACCTCGCCCCGGAGGTCGCGCACCCGTTCCCGCACGCCGCGCAGCCCGCGCCCACCGCCGGACCCGGCGGCCGCGGCGCCCCGCCCGGTGTTGGCCAGCACCAGCTCGAGATCGTCCCCGGCGGCGTCGACCACCAGCCCGCAGGCGGTGTCCGGGGCGTACCGCAGCACGTTGGTCAGCCCCTCCTGCACGATCCGGTAGGCCTCCCGGGAGACCAGCGCCGGCAGGCTCTCCACCG
Source organism: Modestobacter sp. VKM Ac-2985 (assembly GCF_026967925.1). Taxonomy (GTDB): domain Bacteria; phylum Actinomycetota; class Actinomycetes; order Mycobacteriales; family Geodermatophilaceae; genus Modestobacter. Next base: position 950,164 of record NZ_JAPVBI010000003.1, read on the forward strand.
TCCCGCGGACCTCCACCGAGACCACTGCACCGGCGGCCCGGGCGGTGCCGACCAGCTCGGCCAGGTCGCGCAGGTCGGGGGCCGGGGCGACGTCGGCGGCGGCCTGTTCCTCCTCGCGCAGCAGGCCGAGCACGTGGTCCAGGTCGACCAGTGCCCGCCGCGTGGCGTCCTCCGTCGCCCGGATGGCCTCCTCGGCGGCGACCGGGTCGCGGCTGAGCAACCGGCGGGCGGCGCCGGCCTGCACGCTGGCCAGGCTCAGCGCGTGCCCGACGCTGTCGTGCAGCTCGCGGGCCAGCCGATCCCGGCCGGTCAGCACCGAGACCGAGGCCTCGGCCGCAGCCAGCCGCTCGGCCGTGGAGCCGGTCAGCAGCCGGGGGGCGACCGCGGCCAGGCCCCGGCCGAGCAGCTCCCCGCCGGCCGCGACGAGCAGCAGCAGGCCGGCGGCCAGCCCGGCCCGGGCCGGCCATCCAGCGGGCACGGCCATCCCCAGCAGGTCGTCCGCCCCCGCGCCGCCCGGCACGGCCACCAGCAGCACGGCGGACGGCACACCGATGACCAGCAGGGCGCCGGCGACCGTGCCGGCCAGCACGTGCAGGGCCAGCAACAGCGCGGTGCGGACCCGCTGCGGCGCGGTGGTCGACGGCCCGGGGCGGTCGGTAAACCCACGGGCCAGCAGCCCACCGACCGCGACCGCCTCCACCGGCCGGACCTCGGCGAGCGCGCCGACCGCCACGACCGGGGCCGCCACCAGCAGCGCCACGAGCACCCCGATCAGCACCGGCGGCAGACCGGACGTGGCAATCACCTGCACCGGCCAGGCCAGCACGATCCCGACCGCCACTCCGATGGCCCCGCCCAGCAGCAGGTAGAGCCAGCGGTGCAGCGAGCGGCGCACCGCCGGGACCACCGCTGTCCGAGCCACCACCTTCCGAGCCACCACGCCATCCTCTCCGGCCGGACAAGACCCGGCCGATGCCCGCGCCACCCGATCGGCGCGGGCATCGGGGGGCCCGGTCAATCGCGCACCGACAGCGCCGACTCGCCCTGCCCGCAGGTGGCGCACGGACCCCGGCGCCGGAACGCGTACCCGGTCACCGCCGCGGCCAGCGCCAGCCCCCAGGGGAGCGTCGGGAAGACCAGGACCAGAGCGGCGTCGCCCAGATCGCCGGCCAGCAGCCGCTCCACCGCCATCGCCAGGAACGCCGGGCTGGCTGCCAGCAGGGCCACGGCGACCAGTCCGCCGGCCAGTACGGGGACCCGCACCGGCACCGGCCGGTCGTGCAGCCCGGGCAGCCACCGCGGCCAGACCTCACCCCACGGCTGGATCAGCCCGAGGGTGAGCACCGCTCCACCGAGCGCGGCGAAGCCCAGGCCCAGCCCGAACAACCGCATCTGCGGCTCCAGCACCACATCGGTGGGCATGCCCACTGGCCACGGGGTCAGCCAGGTCATCCGCAGCAGGGCGTACGGCAGCGGACCGGCCACGGCGATCCAGGTGGCCACGGTCCCCCAGCGCCGGGCCGCCTCCGGTCGGGTCCACGCGGCACCGGGGCGCCCACAGACCGCGCACCGGCCGGTCGCCGACCGCCGCAGCAGCATCGCGGTGGTGCCCCAGATCGTGGCGCCGGCCAGCAGCAGCGCCAGGTGGAGGTGCGGCATCGCATGCTCGGTGAAACCGGAGCCCAGCTCGCCGGCGAGGTCGGTGACCGTTCCCGGCCGCAGCAGCCCGGCGGCCATCCCGGCGGCGAGCACGACAGCCACCCCGATCAGCCACGGCCGGGTGCGCCGGTCCCGCGCCGCCCCGACGGTGAAGACCACCAGGAAGGTGGCCGGGCCGACGATCGCGGCCAGGTAGCCCAGCAGCACCAGCGAGCCGAGGTCAGTGGCGAGCCCGCCGAGGACCGCAGCCTGCACCGCCATGGCGGCCACCAGCAGAGGCGATCCGTTCCGCTGGCGGGTCAGCAGGGCGAGGACCAAGCCGGAGCCAGCGAGAGCCAGCAGGGTCCACGCCGTGGACGTGCGATCGAGCAGGGAGAGCACCCCGTACCGCTCGTCGGCGTCCAGTCCGGGCCAGCTACCTGGGTCCAGCAGCCAGCGCAGGGCCACCAGTGCGTGCAGCACGCTCCAACCGACGCCGGCGGCCAGCAGCCGGCGGACCGTGGGCGTGCTGTGGCCGTCAGCATGGGCTGGGGCGGCGGGTGCAGGGTCGAGGGTCACGGTGGACCTCCGGATCAGCGGCCCGGGTGGGTCCCGGGGTCGCCGTCCAGCGTCGTGAGCGCGCTCGACCACCGGCTCCCCCGCTCGGGGGACCTGCCTCCGCCGTGCGGGTGTCTCAGCCCTCGGCGGGAGCGGCCGCTCGGTCGGCCGCGGCCAGCAGCCAGCCTGGCCCGGCGATCCGGGCGACGGCGGGGAGCCGGTCGCGCAGCCCCCGGTCGGCGGTGACCACCAGCAGGTCGTCGTCGCCGTCGGCGAGGTCGGCGGCGGTCTCGGCCAGCGCGTCGTCGCCGCTGCCGGGCGCCCGGACCACCCGCAGGCCGGCCGGGGCCGCGACGTCCCGGGCCTGCCCCTCGACCACCGCGACCAGTGCGGTCACCGGAACCGGCTCGCCGTCGGGCCCGGCCAGCTCCCGGCCGGGCAGCACTGCCAGCTGCTCCAGCAGCCGGGCGGTGGCCCCGGCCCGATCACGCCACCAGCCGTCGGGCCGGGACCCGACGGTGTTGGCGACGTCGACCAGCAGGACCGTCATCGTCGTCGGGACGCGCCGAGCACTGCGGTGGCGACGAAGAAGAGCAGGCCGACGATGGCGAGCCAGAACAGGCCCTCCACGATCACGCCGACCACGGTCACGGCGACCCAGACGAGGAGCAGCAGGAGCAGGAGACGGAGCACGGGTCCGACCGTAGCGAGGGTCAGCTGCCCTCGGCTGCGCCCAGCCGCCAGTAGCCCATGAAGGCCACCGAGGTGCGCGGGACACCGAGGTCGCGGACCAGGCGGCGGCGCAGCTTCTTGACCATGCCCGCCTCCCCCGCCAGCCAGGCGTAACAGCCATCGGCGCCGCCCTCGTCCGGCACCTCCCAGAGGACGCCGCCCGCCAGGTCGACGTCCTCGACCTCCTGCCCGGCGGTGCGGGCGGCCACGCCGAGCTCGCAGAGGGCGGCGTGCACCGCCGTGCCGAGCGCCTCGCCGGGGGCCCGGCTGCCGCGGACGAGCCAGCGGACCTCCACCCCCGGGGGCACGGCGAGCGACAGCACGTCCCGGGCCTCGGGGACCTCGAGCACGGCGATGGCGCGCCGGCCGGCGGGGAGCGCCTCCACGATCGCGCTGATCGCCGGGACGGCGGTCTCGTCCCCGGCCAGGAACAGGGGGCCGTCGGCCGGCGGGGCCCACTCGACTCCCCAGGGTCGGCCGGACTCGGCCCGGCTGGGTCGGGGCCGGTCGGGGCCCAGCACGACGATCGGGTCGCCGGGGACAGCGGCGGCGGCCCAGCTGGCGGCCGGGCCGGAGTGTCCCTCCTCGACCCCGTGCAGCACCACGTCGACGTCCAGCTCGCCGAGGTCCGGGCGGGCGGCGCGCACGGTGTAGGTGCGGAGGTACGGACGGCGCTCGTCGGGGAGCGCGCAGTAGTCCTGGTACCAGGTCGGGCCGTCGGTGAGCAGATCGGTGACCGGGGCGCCGTCCCGGGAGAGCACCAGCTTGATCCGCTGGTCGTCACCGGCCGCACCGAAGCCGGTGAGCTCCGGGCCGCGGAGGGTGAGGCGGAGGAAGCTGGGGCTCAGCCGCTGGACGCGCCCGACGGTGGCGCTGAAGAAGCGGTAGCTCGGTGCGGCGACCGCCGGTTGCGGCTCGGTGAGGTTCTCGAGAACCGCCGTTCCGGCACGTCCGGTCATCGCTGCTCCCGCGCTCGTCGTGACCGGCTCGTGCGTAACCGGACGATGGTGAGGCTAGCCTAACCAGGGCATCGAGGGAACGCCCGGAGCAAGAAGGACTGCTCGAGGCCGCTCACCGAGCGCCCGGCGCGCGTCCCAGCGCGGCGCAGATGGCGTCCGCGACCGACTCCGGGTCCTCGTGCTCCCAGAAGCGCAGCACCCGCCACCCCAGTTCCGTCAGCACCGCGTCGGTGCGCCGGTCGCGCGCGACGTTGGCGGTCAGCTTCGCCGCCCACCACTCGGCGTTCGCCCTCGGCCAGTGGCCGCAGGTCGGGCAGGCGTGCCAGAAACAGCCGTCGATGAAGACGACGAGGCGCCGGCCTCTCCACACCAGGTCACCGCGGGCGCGGGTCTTCCGACAGGGCCGGACGTCGACCCGGTAGCGGACGCCGCGGGCGTGCAGCCGACGGCGGACTGCGAGCTCCGGCGCGGTGTCCCGCCTCCCCTGCCGGCGGAACCTCGCCCGCACCGGAGCCGACGAGGCAGCCGGAGCGCGCCGGAGGTCGACCGCTTCCGGCCCTGCGCCCGCGCTGCTCACACCTGAGTGGCCAGTGCTGATGGCGCCGGCACGGTCGCCTGGGTGGCGATCTCGACCAGCCGGCACAGGCCGTTGACCAGCCGCAGCTGCTCCGGGGTCTGCACGGGTGAGGTGAGCAGCGCCGGGCTGCCGACGAGGTAGGCAACGGTCTTCGCCCGGGACAGCGCCACGTTCAGCCGGTGCCGGTCGAGCAGGAAGTCCAGTCGGCGGGGCACGTGCGCGCCGCTGGAGGCGGCCAGGGAGAAGACCGCCACCGCCGCCTCCCGGCCCTGGAACTTGTCCACCGTGCCCACCTCCACCTCGCCCAGCCCGACCGCGGCGAGTGCGCTGCGCACCTGGTTGACCTGCGCGTTGTACGGCGTGACGACCAGGACGTCGGCCGGCCCCATCACCCGCTCGACCCCGCCGGTCCGCCAGCTCCGGCCCATCAGCCCGGCGACGAGCTCGGCGACGACGGCCGCCTCCTGTGGCGAGGCGGAGCCGTTGCCCTCGTGCACCACCGGCACCCAGCCGATCCCGGCCGGCGCTGCCCACCGGGCAGGGGCGTCGAGCTCGTTCCCGGCCGTGACCGGCGCAGGCTCCAGCTGCCCGCCGTAGGACAGCCCGGAGACCACCCGGCACAGCGCCGGCGCCATCCGCCAGCTGCGGTCCAGGAAGACCCCCCGGTCAGCGGGCAGCACCTCCTGCTCGCCGAGCACGTGCTGCAGCGCGGAGACGTCGGCGCCGTCGGGGTGGATGCCCCGGCCGGGCTGGCGCAGCTGCTGCGGGTCTCCGAGCAGCACCAGGTTGGTCGCGGCCCGGCTCACCGCCAGGGTGTTGGCCAGGGACAGCTGCCCGGCCTCGTCGACGACGAGCACGTCCAGCCGGCCGACCAGCTCCGGGCGGGCGAACAGCCACGAGGTGCCGGCCACCAGGTCGACGTCACCACCGTCGAGGGCGTCGACGACCTGGCCGTTGGAGCCGACGCACTGCACGTCGGCGTCGCGGCACCGCTGCAGCTCGTCGGCCTTCTGCAGCGCCCGGACCGGCACCCCGGCCTCCCGGGCAGCCGCCATCACCGCGTCCAGCAGGTTGCCGATCACCTTGTGGCTGGAGGCGGTCACGCCCACCCGCTTGCCGGCGCGGACCAGGTCGACGACGGCTCGGGCGCCGGTGTACGTCTTCCCCGCCCCCGGTGGTCCCTGGACCGCCAGCACCCCGCCGTCCAGCAGCCCCGCCAGCCGGCGCACCGCGGCCGCCGACTCCTCCCCCGGTTCACGCTGCGGAGCCCCGGCGAGCAGCCGTGGCGGCCGGCGCAGCAGCAGGTCACGCGCCGAACGGACGGGACCTGGGGCGTCGATGCCGCTGCCCGCCACCTGCTCGCCGAGGTCGGTGAGCGCGGCCCGGAAGAGCTTGTCGCTCGGCGGCGAGGTGGGCAGCAGGCCGGTCGGGTGCTCGAGGGCGGCGGCCGCGCGGCGCGCCAGCACCACCCAACCGGCGGTCGGGTCGATGTCGACGACCGAACTGGTCAGCCGCTTCCCGTCCGGGTCGGGCACCAGGTGCTCGTACCGGTTGCCGGCCGACACCTTCGTCTCCTGCGGCGGGAAGCGGTAGCGCCAGTGCTGCGACCGCTGCGCCGCACCGACCAGCTCGGGCGCCTCCAGCGGGCCCAGGGCCGGGGTCTCCCGCTCCAGGTCGTCGGCCGCGAGGTCGCGCAGCCGGAAGTACTCCCACCAGGCGGAGCGGGCCTCCCGGGCGTGCCACCCCAGCTGCTGGGCCAGCAGCCAGGTGGCCTCCTGGTCCGGGGTCCGGTCGGTGTCGGGCAGCCCGGCGGTCAGCCGGAGCTCCAGCTCCTCGCGCAGCTCCTGGGCCGCAGCGTTCTCGGCGGAGCCGTCCGGGTCGCCGTCCTCCGGCCGGCCCAGCCGCGCGCCCGAGGCGAGCAGCTCGGTGCGCCGGGCCTCCAGCCAGTCGCGCAGCTCCTGGGTGGAGACGCAGTCGTCGCGGTTGTAGGCCTCGATCTGGTCGAGCAGCGCCTGGTCGCGGGTGGCGAGCCAGCGCTCGAAGGCGACGATGCTCTCCCCGGCGTCGGACACGTCGGCGCCGTGCGCGCGGGTGTGCCCGCGGTAGTAGTCCTCGACCTGCTTGATCGAGTACGACTCCTTGCTCAGCCGCAGCCCCTGGCGCACCACGGCGTAGAGGTCGACGAGGACGTCGGCCCGCAGCAGCCGGTCGACCTCGGCCTCCCGGGTCTGCAACCGGGCCGACAGCGTCTTGAGCCGGGTCGGTTCGTAGGGCGCGTAGTGGAAGACGTGCATCGCCGGGTCGGCGGCGTGGGCCGCGGTCAGGTGGTCGACCAGCGCCTCGAACGCGAGACGCTCGGCCGCGGACTGGTCGTCCGCGGCCGGGTCGCAGCCCCAGAAGGCGGTGAACTCCCCCGCGGTGTCCAGGACCCCCCAGAGGTACTCCAGCCCGGCGTCGCCGGCGAACGGATCACCTTCGATGTCGAAGAACAGGTCGCCGGCGCTCGGCGGCGGCAGCAGCTCGAAGCCGCGCCCCGGCTCGCGCGGCAGGAACTCGTAGCTCGGCAGCCCGGACTCGCGCTCGGCCACCTGCAGTCGCGCCTGCTGGGTGAGCCGCTCCCGCGAGCTTCGGCCGATGGCGTCGGGCAGCTCGTCGGGGGCGCGGGTGGCCAGCGCGGTGACGGTCGGGACACCGGCCTCGACCAGCGCAGTCGCGTGGTCGCGGCGCATGAAGGCCACGAGGGACAGCGAGTCCTCCGCGCGCCAGCGCGCCGTGCAGGTCTCCCGCCAGGGGCAGACGCCGCAGTGCGCGTTCGGGTACGGCGGCGCCAGCTCCCCGTCAGCGAGCCGGGAGAGGAACCGGGTGCGGGCGGCCCGGGTGTAGGCCTCCGCGTCGGAGTACCGGAACACCAGCTCCTGCTGGTCGCCGGTGACCACGGTGAGCAGCTCGGGCGGCACGCCCTGCAGCCCGGCCAGCAGGTCGCCGTAGAGCGCCATCTGCAGCAGGGCCGGCACCTTGATCCGGCGGGCCAGCTTGGTGTCGGCGACGTCGTAGGCCCAGGCCCCCAGGTCACTGACCCGGTCGGTGCGCTTGACCAGGAAGTCGGCGTGCCCGCGCCAGGTGCCGTCGAAGAAGGTGGCCTGGTAGACGACGTCCGCACCGGCGCGCATCGCGGCGAGCGTCTCGGCCTGGGCCCGGTGCAGGCCGGCGGCGTCCTTCCCCGACGGCCCGGTGACCTCCACGACGGACAGGCCCCGGTCGCGCAGCCGCTGCACGTGCCGCTCCTCGTGCGCCATGCCGTGGGCGGCGACCAGCTCGGTCATCGGGTCGACCGCCGGCGGGCGACTGCGGGAGCCGCGGGCGACCTCGAGGGAGAGCCGGGTGAGGTGCTCGCACTCGATGAAGCCGGTCAGGTCACTGGCACTGACCACCAGCGCGCCGTCGGACTCGTACACCGTTGCCCCCGTCCCTCCCCCCGGTGGAGGAGCTGCCGCGACCGTACGGCGGGGGTACGACACGACGGCGGGGGCGCCGACCAGACCGGGTCCCAGCCCCCGGGTCAGCTGAGGAAGCGGTCCACGACCGGCGCCAGCTCCGGCGCCTCGGTGACCAGGGCGAGGTGTCCGCCGCGGTAGAGGTGCAGCTCCGCACCCGGGATCATCCGGGCCATCAGACGGGGGTTCACCGCGGGGATGATCGGGTCGTCGTCCCCGGCCAGGACCAGCGTCGGCTGCTGGATCAGCCGGAGCAGCGGCAAGCTCGTCCAGCCGGCGCCGGCGGCCAGCTGGTAGTAGTAGCCGCGCCGCGGACCCAGCCGCGACTGGGCGTGCAGCGCCTCGGCGGCACGCTCGGGGTGCTGCCGCATCGTGCCGCCGTAGATCTCCCCAGCGATGGCTCGGGCATAGCCCGGGTCGCGGTGCCGCCGCGGGGTGAGCATCTTGGACAGCACCCGTGGGTGCGCCGGCACCATGAGCGATCCCGTCCCGGTGGCGGCGAGCACCAGCCGCCGACAACGCCGCCGGTGCTGCACGGCGAACTGCTGTGCCAGTCCGCCGCCCCAGGAGAAGCCGAGGACGTCGACGGCCGCCCGGTGCCCCAACTTGGTGAGCAGCCCCGCGACGACCGGCGCGAACGTCATCATCGTGTAGGGCAGGACCGGCTTCGGGGAGCCACCCACGCCCGGGACGTCGAAGCGGATCACCTCACGCCGCGGGTCGAGCGCGTCGACGAAGGGCTGCAGGACCTCCAGGCTGGCGCCGATGCCGTTCAGCAGCAGCAGCGGCGGCAGCGTGCCGTCGCCGGGCCGCACGGCGACCCGCAGCGTCCGGCCCCCGACGGTGAGAGTGCGCAGCTCCGGTCCCCCGCTCACTTGTCGAACACGTACGTGCCGGGTGCCGCGCCCAGGGTGGGCTGCCCGCCGCCGAGCTCCGTCGGGGCGGGGACCTCCTCGCCGGACCGCTCCGCCACCCATCGGGTGTAGTCGGTCCACCACGACCCCTTCTCGGTCTGGGCCGAGGCGAGCCACTCGTCGGCGTCCGGGACGTTGGGCGAACCCGTCCGCCAGGTGGACTTGGGGTTGGTCGGCGGGTTCACCAGCGAGGCGATGTGGCCGCTGGTGGAGAGGACGAAGCGACTGTCGCCACCGAGCAACTGGGTGGTCGCGTAGCAGGACTGCCAGGGGCAGAGGTGGTCGGCGATCCCGGCGACCACGTAGGCATCGACGGTGACCGCGGACAGGTCGACCGGCGTGCCGAGCATGGTGGCCGCGCCCGGCTTCGTCAGGGAGTTGCGCACCGCCATCTCCAGGAACCCCCGATGCAGGGCCGCGGTCATCCGGGTCGTGTCGGCGTTCCAGAAGAGGATGTCGAACGCTGCCGGCGGCTTGCCCTGCAGGTAGTTGTTGACCCAGTAGTTCCAGATGAGGTCGTTGGGCCGCAGCCAGGCGAAGACCTCCGCCAGCGTCGCGCCGTCCAGGTACCCCTTCTTCGCCGACGCCCGGGTGGCCGCCTCGGCGGACTTCTCGTCCAGGAACGCCCCCACCGTGCCGCCCCGGGCCTGGTCGAGCACCGTCACCGCGAAGGTGGCCGACGCGACCCGGTCCTGCTGGCCGACGGCAGCCAGGTGGCCGAGGACCATGGCGGTGATGATGCCGCCGGAGCAGAAGGACATCAGGCCGGTCTGCTCCGCACCGGCGATCCGCTCGGCCGCGGTCATCGCGTCCAGCACCGCCTGCCCGTAGGTGTCCAGGCCCCAGTCGGCGTGCCGGGCGTCGGGGTTGCGCCAGGACATCATGAAGACCTGCTGCCCACCGCCGACGACGTGCTCGACGATGCTGCGGCCCTCGGCGAGGTCGGCGATGTAGTACTTGTTGATCGTCGGCGGCACCATCACCAGTGGGACGGCGTGCACCGTCGGCGTGGTGGGCTGGTACTGGATCAGTTCGAAGACCGGCGTCCGCAGCACGACGACGCCGGGGGTGCGGGCCAGGTCCTCGCCCACCTCGAAGGCGTCCGGCTCGACCATCGAGGGCACCCGGGGCGCCGAGGACAGGTCACGGACCAGCCGCCTGGTGCCGGACACCGCGCTGCGCCCGCCCGTGTCGATCGCCGTCTTCCAGGCCGAGGGGTTCAGCGCCGGGTTGTTGCTGGGCGCCAGGGCCTCGACGATGTTGGTCACGGAGAACCGGATCCGCTCGTCGTGGGCCCAGGGCAGGGCGGCGTCGTCGACCAGTCGGGTCGCCGTCTGCGCCGTCACCAGGTGCGCCTGCATGGCCCGCTTCAGCACCGGGTTGCCCGACCAGGCGGGATCGACGTACCGCTTGTCCTTGGCGTTCGGCGCCACCTCGGAACGGCCGAGCCCGATGCGACCCCACTCCCCGACGAGCCGGCCGGTGTGGCCGAGCACGGTGCGCGGGCGGCGGGCCAGCGCCGCGGTGAAGCGGAGACTGCTGCTGACCGGCGGTACCAACCGGCGCAGCGGCCCCAGCGCGGCGTCGGTCAGGATCATGTCCAGCCCGGTGGCCGACTCGGCGATCCGCTCCGGCTCGGCATCGGGATCGCCGCCGGTGGTCGACGCCGCCACCGGTACGGGCCGTGCGATGCCCTGCCCGGACGAGCGCGCGGGGCCGCTCACGTCGCGCTCCTCGCGCCGAGCTGAACTGACCGTGGTGGGGTGGTGCGGAGCTGGCACACGAGGGCTCCTCGTCTCGACACGCTGGTGGTCACGCGGTGGTCCATCCGGGCGTACTGGACGTGATGGACATCACACAGCCCGCAGGCCGGTTGAGCAACCGGGTGGGGTGCACGGCGAGCGTGCCGCTCCTCGTGCGGCACGCCACGGGTTCCGACGTCCTCCAGCACGCTGAGCCAGGAGGGCACACGTCGCCGTACATCGAAAGACACATTCCCGGATGTGTCTTCGCCGCCTGCACACCTACATCCGCCGCCTGCGCCTGGGGCAGCGGTTTCACCCTTTCTCCACTTCGGTAGAAAGCGCGCTGTGCCCGCGACGCTGAACTCCGTGGCCGCGGCCGCGGGGGTCAGCACCAGCACCGCGAGCCGCGCCCTCTCCGGCCACCCGGCGGTGCTGCCCAGCACCCGCGCCCGGGTGGAGGCGGCCGCCGCTGCCCTCCAGTACCAACCCAACCGCACCGCCAGCGCCCTGCGCACGCGGCGCACGGGACTGCTCGGGCTGGTCGTCAACAGCCTGCGCACGGCGACGTTCCACACGATCGCCGAGACGCTGCAGAGCTGGGCTGCCGGGCACGACTACCAGGTCCTGGTCTGCACCACCGGCGGCGACCCCGCGCGCGAGGCGGCGTTCCTGCAGATGGCCCGCCAGCACCACTTCGACGGCGTGGTGATCGCGGGTTCCGGCGCGAACACCGACCTGGTCAACGTCCTGCTGCAGGAGGGACGGGCGGTCGTGACGATGAACCGCGAGGTGCCCGGTTCACTGGCCCCGTCGGTGATGTCGGCGTACGAGACCGCCGCCCGGATGGCCACCGAGCACCTGCTCCAGCTGGGGCACACCCGGATCGCCGCGATCGAGGGCCCACCCGAGGTGACCTCCGGCCGCCTGCACCACGCCGGCTTCCTGGCCGCGATGGCCGCCGCCGGCGTCCCGGTCCACGACGAGCTCGTGTGCCGGGGGCCCTTCACCCCCGACTTCGGCCGGTGGGCGGCCACCCAGCTGCTCGGCCTGACCGAGCCTCCGACGGCCCTGCTGGTGACCAACCACGAGGCGTCGTTCGGCGCACTGCCGGTGGTCGGGGACAGTCACCTGCGGGTGCCGGGCCAGCTGTCGGTGATCTGCACGGAGGACGAGCCGTTCTACCAGTGGTGGTCACCGCCGGTCACCACCGTGGACAACCGCGCCGAACTGCTGGCCACCAGCGCCGCCGGCCTGCTGCTCTCCCAGCTGACCGCGGGGAGCCCAGCGCAGCCGGCGCCCCGGGTCGAGGTCGTGCCGCCGGTGCTCGTCGCCCGGGGGACGACCGCACCGCCGGCCTGACCCACCACCGGGCCGCCTCAGGAAGGCGACCACGGTGGCCCGGTGATGGGCTCGGCTCAGCCGACCACCTCGGACAGCTCCGGGGCGAAGCCGTCCAGCAGGTAGGGCAGGCTCAGGGCGCTGGCGAACTGCAGGGCCGCGTAGTCCTCACCCTCGATGAAGACCGACCGGCCCTCGGCGACGGTGGGGAGCCCGGTCAGCACCGGATCACCCTCGATCCCCGCCCGCTCGGTGTCGGAGCCGGACTGGAAGACCAGCACGTCGGCGTCCAGCATCCGGGCCTCCTCCCGGCTGACCGTCCCGTAGAACTGGCTCTGCGCCGCGGCGTCCAGGGCCGGGTCGACGACCATGCCCAGGTCCAGGAAGAACCGCGTGCGCGTGTCGTCGGAGGTGTGGAAGGGGTACTCGCCCTCGTAGGCCGGCCCGGAGAGGGTGATCGTCTTCCCCTCCAGCTCCGGGTGCTCGGCGCGGGCGGCCGCGATCTGCTCCTCGACGTCGGCGATCAGCTCCTCGGCGCGGTCGGGCCGGCCGAGCGCCTCGCCGGTGATCCTGGTCTGCTCCTGCCACGGGGTGCCGAAGGCGATGAACTCCTCCGGCTGCACGACCGTCGGGGCGATCGCGCTCAGCGTCTCGTACTCGTCCTCGGTCAGGCCGGCGGTGACGGCCATGATCAGGTCCGGGTCGAGCGCGGCGACCTGCTCCGGGTCGACCTCGGCGCGCGGCAGGATCTCCGGGTCGGCGTCCCCGGCCGCCTCGTCGGCCCACGGGAAGAAGACGTCGTCCTCGGGGCCGAAGGCGTACCGGACGGCGACCGGGACGACGCCGAGGGCGAGGATCGCGTCCTGCTCGGTGTAGCCGAGGGAGACCACGCGCTCGGGCTGCTCGGGGATCTCCGTCGTCCCGTAGGCGTGCTCGATGGTGACCGGGAAGGCGGAGTCGCCGGCCGAGCCGGTGGCGGCCGCGGCCGGCTGCTCGTCGGACTCCGACGAGCAGCCGGCCAGGACGGCGACCGCCAGGACGGGGAGGGCCAGCGAGGTGGCGGACGTGCGTCGCATGCGCGAACGAGATCGAGGCATGCGCTCTTCTTACATGAGGGCAGCCTTACCTAAGTAGTCGGCACCGTTCGTGGTGCCCGCCGGACGACCGTCAGACCACCCGCTCGAACACCGCGGCGAGCCCCTGCCCGCCGCCGATGCACATCGTCTCCAGGCCGTAGCGGGCCTCCCGGCGGCGCATCTCGTGGGCGAGCGTGGCCAGGATCCGGGCACCGGTCGCGCCCACCGGGTGCCCGAGGGAGATGCCGGAGCCGTTGACGTTCACCCGCTCGCGGTCGTCCGCGCCCAGGCCCCACTCCCCCAGGCAGGCCAGCACCTGGCTGGCGAAGGCCTCGTTGAGCTCGATGAGGTCCATGTCGGCCAGCGTCAGCCCGGTCCGCTCCAGCACCGCGGCCGTGGCCGGGACCGGGCCGATGCCCATGGTCTCCGGCGGCACGCCCGCCACGGCCCAGCCGGTCAGCCGGACGAAGGGCTGCCAGCCGCGGCGGTCGGCCTCGGCCCGGGTGGTCACCACGCAGACGGCGGCACCGTCGTTCTGGCCGGAGGCGTTCCCGGCGGTCACCGTCGCCTCCGGGTCGACCCGGCCCATGACCGGGCGCAACCCGGCCAGGTCCTCCATGGTCGTGTCGGGGCGGGGGTGCTCGTCCTCGGTGACCGTGCGGGCCGGCGTCTTGCGGGTGCCGGGCACCTCGACGCCGATGATCTCGTCGGCGAACCGGCCCTCGCGGATGGCGGCACCGGCGGCCTGCTGGGAGCGCAGCGCCCAGGCGTCCTGCTCGAGCCGGTCGACCGAGTACTCCCGCCGCACGTTCTCCGCGGTCTCCAGCATGCCGCCGGGCACCGGGTGGTGCAGGCCGCCGGCGGTCTCGCGGGCCCGGGCCAGCCGGTCGTGCAGCATGACGCCGTCGCCCTTGGCCCCGGTGCGCAGCCCCAGCGCGTAGTGCTCGACGTTGCTCATCGACTCCACGCCACCGGCCACGACCACCGTGCCGGCGCCGGCCGCCACCTGCATCGCGGCGTAGATGACCGCCTGCAGGCCCGAACCGCAGCGCCGGTCGATCTGCAGACCGGGGACCTGCACGCCCAGGCCGGCGTCCAGCGCGGCGATCCGGCCGATCGCCGGGTTCTCACCGCTCGGGCTGCAGTTGCCGAGGATGACGTCGTCGACCTCGCCCTCCCCCAGCCCGGTTCGTTCGACGAGCCCACGCAGCGCGGTGGCGGCGAGCTCGTTGGCGGACAGACCGGCGAAGACCCCGCCGAATCGACCGACGGGTGTACGGACCGGGGAGCAGATGACGACGTCGTCCATGCCCCGACTCTGCCAGCCCCCGGCCACTCCCAGGCAGCGGAACCGACCGCTGGCCGGAAGCCGACGCAGTCGGAGACGTCAGTCGCGCGGCTTGGCGATCACCTCGTGGGCGGAGGACTTCACCGAGTCGGGCAGGACCTTGCTCATCGCCTCCTGCGCCCTGGTCAGCAGCGAACCGGCGAGGACCTCCTTCTTCCCGGCCATGAGCCCCTCGAAGCCCTGCGCGGCGACCTTGGCCGGGTCGTCCTTGGGCCCCGTGCCCATGGCCGTGTCCTCCAGGTCCGCCCGGGGGAAGAAGTCGGTGTCCGTGGGGCCGGGCATCAGCGAGGTGATCGTGACGGCGGAGTCCTTGAGCTCCTGCTGCACGGCCTCGGTCAGCGACTGGACGAAGGACTTCGAGGCGTTGTAGACCGGCTGGTAGGCCCCCGGCATGGTCGCCGCCACCGACGAGGTGACCAGCACCCGTCCGGCGTTGCGGCCGGTCATCTGCACGAGCACGAGCTTCAGCAGCGCGGCGGTGGACACCACGTTGAGCTGCATGACCGCGAGGTCCTCGGCCCAGTCGGTGTCGACGAAGGCACCCCCGCGGCCCACGCCGGCGTTCAGAGCGGCGGCGTCCAGCGGTCGGCCGAGGCCCAGCACCCGGTCCCACAGCTGCTCGATGCCCTCGGGGGTGCGCAGGTCGGCCTGGACGGCGATCACCTCGGTGCCCTCGGCGCGCAGCTTGGCCGCCGCGGTGTCGATGCCGGCGTCCTCGGCGTCGATCACCAGGTCGAAGCCGTGCTGGGCGAACTGCTTGGCGAGCTCGAACCCGATCCCGCTGGACGCCCCGGTCACCAGGGCGAGCGGCGTGGTCGGCGTGGTGTCAGTCATGTCCGCGCGGTACCCGGCTCAGGCAGGACCTCACCCGCCGCCGACGTCCTTTTCGGTCGCCGGCGTCCGATCCGCTGTGCTGGTGGCCGCACCCGGGGTCAGGGGGCACGGCCAGGGAGCACCCTGGCACCCCCTGCTGACGGTTTCCTGTGCGGCGGCTCAGACTCGGCCCATGACCGAGGACACCGGGCCGGCCGGGCACGCCGACGTGATCTGTTCGGCGAAGGGCTGCCGGGCGCCGGCGACCGTGGTCCTGGTGTGGAACAACCCGAAGGTGCACACGCCCGACCGGGAGAAGACCTGGACCGCGTGCGAGGCGCACCGCGAGCAGCTCTCCCACCACCTGGCGATCCGGTCGTTCCTGCGCCGCGTCGAGCCGGTTCCCCCGCTCGGGTAGCTTCAGCGGCGCACACGGGAGCCCGGGCGCGGGCTGAGAAGGCGGACGACCACCGCCGACCGTCCACACCTGATCCGGTTCATGCCGGCGGAGGGAGCTGCTCGATGCTCGCTGCTCGATTCCACGCACCCGGTCGACCCCTGGCCCTGGACGACGTCCCGATCCCCGAGCCCGCCCCCGACGAGGTGCGGGTGCGGGTCCGCGCGGCCGGGGTCTGCGGCACCGAACTGCACTTCACCGAGGGGCTCTACGCGCCGTCCCGGACGCCGATGACCCTGGGACACGAGGCCGCCGGCACGGTCGAGGCGGTCGGGTCCGCGGTCACCGGCTGGGCCGAGGGCGACCGGGTCGCCGTCTACTACTACCTGTTCTGCGGCAGCTGCCGCTGGTGCCTGCGCGGCCGGCAGAACCTGTGCCTGGCCCCGCGTGGCGTGCTCGCCTTCGCCGCGGACGGCGCCTTCGCCGAGCAGCTGGTGGTGCCGGCGCACTGCCTGGTCCGACTGCCCGACGAGCTCTCCTTCGAGGCTGCCGCACCGCTGTGCTGCGCCGGCACCACCGCGGTGCACGCACTGACCGAGGCCGGGGTCGAGCCCGGTGACGTGGTGGTCGTGCTCGGCGCCGGCGGCGTGGGCCTGGCGGCGGTGCAGGAGGCCCGGCGACGCGGCGGCGTGGTCGTGGCCGTCAGCCGGGACGACGCCCGCCGGTCGGCCGCCCGGTCTGCCGGGGCCGTGACCGCGGTCTCCCCCGCCGAGCTCGCCGAGACGGTGGCCCGGCTCTCCGGCGGGCAGGGCGCCGACGTCGTCGTCGAGCTCGCCGGGGTGACGGCGACCCTGGAGCTGGCGACGGCGGTGCTCGGCCGCCGCGGCCGGCTGGTGCTGGTCGGGTACAGCGCCGACGCACTGACGGTGAGCCCGCTGGGGATGGTGGTCGCCGAGCAGCGGGTCATCGCCAGCGTGGGCAACACGTTGGCCGAGCTGGAACAGGCGGTGTCCCTGGCCGCCGCGGGGCAGCTCACGCCGCCGGTGGCCGGCACGATGCCGCTGACCGAGGTCAACCAGGCGCTGGACCGGCTGCGCGCCGGGGACGTCGCGGGTCGGCTCGTGCTCGCCCCCTGACGCCCCGCAGTCGCGCGCCGGGCGGCGTGTGAGGATCAGCGCTCGTGCGACCACGCGGCAAGGACACCCCCCTCCCCCGGGAGGTCGGCGTCCTGGCCATCGTCGCCTTCGTCGTCGCGCTCGGGTTCGGCATCGTGGCCCCGGCGATCCCGCTGTTCGTCCGCGACTACGGGGTGGGCACCACGGCCGTCGGGTTCGCCGTCAGCGCCTTCGCCTTCTTCCGGTTCGTCTCCGCCTTCGCCGGGGGCTCGCTGGTCGAGCGGCTCGGCGAGCGGGCGGTGCTCGCCGCCGGGCTGGCGATCGTCGCGGTCGCCACCGCCGCGGCGGCCCTGGCCGGCAACTTCCCGCTCTTCGTCGCCCTGCGGGCCGCCGGCGGGGTCGGCAGCGCGATGTTCACCGTGGCCGCCCTCTCGCTGCTGCTGCGCACGGCGCCGGCAGCGCAGCGCGGCCGGGCCGCGGCCACCTACCAGGGCGGCTTCATCCTCGGCGGCATCGCCGGCCCGGCAGCCGGTGGGTTCCTGGCCGAGGTCTCGCCGCGGCTGCCGTTCTTCGTCTACGGCGGCTTCCTGCTGATCGCCGGGGTCGTCGCGCTCGTCCTGCTGCGCCCGGCCGCGCTGCCCCCGGTGACCGGGGTGGCGACCGGCGTGCCACCGGCCCTCGACCAGGTGAACGCCGGCGGGCCCTCGAGCGTGGCCGTGCCCCCGGCGGGCGCCGACGGCGGGGGGCTGCGCGCGGCACTGCGGTCCCGGGCCTACGTCGCGGCCCTGGTGGCCAACCTCGGCGTGGGCTGGGTGCTGTTCGGCGTCCGCAACTCCCTCGTGCCGCTCTACGTGACCGAGGAACTGGGCAAGACGGTGGCCTGGGCGGGCGCCGGCCTGCTGGCCGGGTCGGTCGCGCAGGCCGTCGGGCTGCTGCGCGCCGGGCGGTTGGCGGACACCTGGGGCCGCCGCCCCTCGCTCCTGCTGGGGTCGGGGCTGGCGACCGCGGCGATCGCCGTCCTGGTGCTGCCGCCGAGCACCGCGGCCTTCCTGCTCTCGATGGCCACCTTCGGCCTGGGCGCCTCCCTGCTGGCCAGCGTGCCGGCCGCGGTGGTCGGTGACGTCAGCCCCGCCCGGGGCGGGCGGGTGGTGGCGGTCTTCCAGATGGTCGCCGACCTGGGCGCGGTGGTCGGGCCGCTGGCCGCCGGCTGGCTCACCGACACCTTCTCCTACCAGGTCGCCTTCGCCGTCAGCGCCGCCGTGCTGGGGGCGGCGCTGCTGGCTGCGCTGGCGATGCCGCGGGACCGACCCGCCGGCTGACGCGGCAGGCCGGTCAGAGCCAGGGCGCCAGGGTCGGCACCGGCCCGTCGGCCTCCAGCTCCTCCCCCGTGCTGCGTCCGGTGACCCACGCCGCGACCGCCGGCAGCGGACCGGCGACGGCCAGGGCACCGGTGCCCCACTCGCGGTCACCGGCGAACAGCGCCACGTCGGGCACGGTGTCGCGGCGGTCCCACATCCGGAACACGTCGTCGACCAGCGCGGCCAGCACGTCGTCCGGGATGTCGGTGAAGGCGACTCCCTCGTCCAGGTCGACGGCGTGCACCCACACCTCCCGGCAGCGCATCCAGGGCACCTCCGCAGCCGGCACCTGCCGCCCCTGGGCGGTGCGCACCTGCGCGGCCCAGGCCTCCTCGGGCATGCCCCGGACGGCAGCCGCCAACCGGCCGGTCGCCGCGACCACCGCCGCGCGCAGCTCGGGCGCCGGCAACTGCGCCGCCTCGTCGATCTGGGCGTCCCGCGCCTCCGTGGAGGCGTACATCGGCGTCTCCACCCCGGTCCGCGCCCAGCTCAGCAGGTTGACCAGCGCGTCGGCGTTGGCTGCCAGGTGCGCCAGGAGGTGCCGCCGGGTCCAGCCGGCCAGCAGCGAGGGTGCGTCCAGCTCCTCGTCGGTCAGCCGGCCCAGCGCCGTCCCGAGGAGTCGTTCGCCGTCCTCCCACCAGGCGAGCGTCTCGACCGGGGCGGTCATCGGCGGGTTCCGGAGGTCGTGTGCGGCGCGTCCATGAGGCCACCCTGCCGCGCCGCCGGGCGGTGTGCCAGAGCTGGCGGCCGGGGCTACCGCCGTGCCCCTCCAGCCGGTTGGATGGAGCTGCCCCGCCGGCCGTCCACCGGTGGTCCCCCTCGACGGCAGCGACCGGAGGTCCCGTGCCCGCGAGCCCCGTCGCCGGCTGGCGGGTGGAGACCGGTGCCGTCTGCGCGCACGCCGCCGGACTGCCGGCGTCGCCCGGCCCGGCCGAGGCGTGCGCCGACTGCCTGCCGATCGGCGGGCAGTGGGTGCACCTGCGGCGCTGCCTGAGCTGCGACCACGTGGCGTGCTGCGACTCCTCGCCGCACCGGCACGCGACCGCGCACGCCACCGCCACCGCGCACCCGGTGGCCGCCTCCGCCGAGCCGCGCGAGCACTGGGCCTGGTGCCACCCCGACCGGGCCCTGCTCCTGCCCTTGCCCTGACCCTCGTCGTCGGAGCAGGGCTCAGCTGCGGACGTAGGGGATGGTCTGCGGCCCCTCGGGCAGCGCACAGACCCGGGCACCGGGGCCCGCGGCCACGACCGCGTCGGCGACGGTGGCTGCGATGTCGGTCGTCTGCGCCAGGTGCGCGTCGGCGAGCTGGGCGTCCGTGAGGTGGTCGGTGTGCATGACCACCCGGTGCGCCGACTGGATGCGGGCCTGGATCTGCACCTGCCACTGGTCGGGCACCGTCTGCTCGCGCGCGCCGATCAACTCCAGCAGCGCCTCCGGTGACGCCGCCGAGGTGAGCACCTCCCGGTAGGAGCCGTGGTCGGGGAAGCCGTCTTCGCAGGCGGCGGCGCAGACGATCAGCCCGTCGGGCCGGGTGACCTGCGCGGCCGCCGACATGCCCTTCACCGACTGGTAGAGGTTCTGGTCCAGCGGGAACCCCGAGCCGGTGGTGACGACGACGTCGAACGGCGCGTCCACCGGCGCCATCGCGACCTCGCGGGCCCGCTCGATCGCCACCGCGTGCATCTCCAGGGTGTCCCCGCCGAACGCGGCGATGACCTCCTGGCGGGTGTTGAGCACGACGTCGAAGGAGAAGGTCACGTCGGTGCCGGCGGTGATCGCCCGGACGTCGTCGTGCACCGGGTTGCCCTGGGTGACGCCCCAGGTCGCCCGCGGGTCGCCGATCCGCTTCGCGTCGTGCAGGACCAGCACCGTGTCCAGGGCGGCCAGGCCGGGGGCGACCATCTTCGGGCCGCCGGAGAACCCGGCGAAGAAGTGCGGCTCGACGAAGCCGGTGGTCAGCCGGACGTCGGCGTCCACCCACTGCTCGTTCAGCCAGACGGGCACCCCGTCCCCGAACGTGCCCATCCAGCGGTGCGTGTCGCTCGCCCGGGAGTCGTGGTTGACGATCCGGACGGTGTCCACGACCTCGTCGCCGAACATCGCCCGCAGCTCGGCGTCGGTGTTGGCCCGGTGGGTGCCGGTGGCGACCAGGACGACGACGTCCTCCAGGCGCACGATGCCGTCGAGCTCCTCGAGCACCGCCGGGATCATCAGGTGCCGGGGCTGGGCGCGGGTGCCGTCACAGGCCGAGATCGCCACCGTCTGCCCCGGCCGCACCCGCTCGCGCAGCGGCAACCCGCTCACCGGTTCGCGCAACGCCCGGCGCAGCTCGGCGGCGACGTCCGGGGCGGCCGGGTGCTGCACCGGGGTGATCACCGCGGCGTCGTCCGGGAGCTCGACGAGGAGCCCTCCGCGCCCGTAGGCGAGCGTCACCTGCTGCACGTCGTCCTCCTGGAGCCGGGTGCCCCATCAGACCACCGGACCGCGCATCCCACCGATCGACCAGGTCCAGCGGCCGCTGCGCAGACCGGCCGGCTCGCCGTCCAGGCAACGACCTGGCCCCTGTCGAGGAGCTGGCCGACGCCGGCTGCACCCTGGGGTGAGCGAAGGGCACCTGGACCAGATGCTGGTCCAGGTGCCCCGGCGGTACGTCGAGCAGCGGGTCAGGCGGGACGGCGGCCGGCGAGCCGGCGGGCCGCGGCGAGGGCGTCGGCGTCGAGGGCGTCGACGTCTCCCGCTCGCCGCGCCGTCTCCTGGCCGTCCAGCCAGCTGACGTGCCGCTCCCAGGCGGCCCGCGGCGAGGTGCCGAGCGCCCGCCCGATCTGCTCCCAGTCGGCCCCGCCACGCAGCGCAGCGCGGATGCCGAGCTGGCGGTGGGCGTGGGCCTTGCGGGCGACGACCTCGCCGAGGGCGAGCAGTTCCAGGGCCTCGTCGACGTCCAGGGAGGTGCCGAGGGTCTTGAAGCTGGCCCAGTCGTCGGCGTCGTCCGACCGGTCGTTCGGGCCGTCGACGGCGACGTTGTCGCGCCGGCTCAGGAAGTCCAGCCGGGTCACGGCGGTCGTGAGCGAGAACTCGCTCTCCAGCACCTCAGGGGTGGTGGCGACCTCAGGCACAGTGGTCATGAGGACCAGCATTTCCCGGACCTGGGCGGCTGTAACGCGTTCGTGACCATCGTCTCGTGTCCAGCCGAGTGGCCTCGCACACGGTGGTCGGCCACGCGCGGGACGTGCCGACCGGGCCCGCCGGACGGCGGGCCCGGTCGGGGCGCGCCGTGAGCCTCCCGACCGGGCCGCCACCGGGCCAGCCGCACGGGAGCCGGACGACGGCGAGGACAGTGGAGGGCGACACGAGGAGGTGGATGGTGCCCACGATCAGCGACCAGACGAGCGACGACGTGCGAGACCCCGACCTGGTGGCCGTGCAGGAGGGCCCCGAGGCGGCCGGCGAGCTGACCCGCCCGGCCGGCCTGGACCGGGAGAAGATCCTGCAGGCCGCCATCGACTTCATCGACGAGCAGGGCCTGGCCGCCCTCACCATGCGCCGACTGGGCTCCTCCCTGGGCGTCGAGGCGATGGCCCTCTACCGCTACGTGCCCGGCCGGGAGGACCTGCTCGACGGAGTCGTCGACCGGGTCGTCGAGACGCTGTGGGACGACCGGGACGGCGACGACATCCAGGTCGTCGACCACTCCGGCTGGCAGGACTACCTGGTGCGGCTGGCCCACGGCATGCGCCGAATCGCCCTCGCCCACCCGGCGGTGTTCCCACTCGTGGCGAGCCGGCCCCCGGCCGCACCCTGGGTGCGTCCGCCGCTGCGCAGCCTCCGGCTGGTCGAGTCCTTCCTCGGCACCCTGCGGGAGGGGGGCTTCTCCGACCAGGCCGCCGTGGCCGCGTACCGGGCCTACTCCAGCTTCCTGCTCGGCCACCTGCTGCTCGAGGTCACCCAGATCGGCGCCCAGGTGAGCCTGCTGGACCAGCCCGAGGGCGACGAGCAGGCGCAGCGGGAGACCGACATGAGCGAGTACCCGAACCTGGCACGGACCGAGTCGCTGCTCGGCCAGGACAAGTCGGCGGCCGAGTTCGAGGAGTCCCTCGAGAACCTCCTGGACCGGTTGGAACGGGTGCTGCACGAGGCGAGGAACTCCGGCGGCGACGTCGGCGACCTCTGATCCCGCGGACGGGCTGCCGGCCCGGTCACGGAATCTGGTCCCGGCGTCGTTTACGCCGTAAACGGGTGGGCACAGATGTCCCCGGCGGCAACCGCACCGTGGTCGCCGCAGTCACTCAGACCCGGAGGCACGCGTGATCACCCAGCAGGACATCACCACCATCATCGGCACCAACGCCGTGGACACCGACGGCGACAAGCTGGGCAAGGTCGGTCAGGTCTACCTCGACGACCAGACCGGCAGCCCGGAGTGGGCCACGGTCAGCACCGGCATGTTCGGCACCTCGGAGACCTTCGTCCCGCTGGCCGACGCCTCGGTCGCCGACGGCGTCCTGCGCGTCCCCTACCAGAAGGCCAAGGTCAAGGACGCTCCCCGGATCGACGCCGACCAGGGTCACCTCAGCCCGGAGGAGGAGACCGAGCTCTACCGCTACTACGGCGTGGGCGTCGGCACCGAGACCGCCCGGGTGGACGTCGCCGAGACCGGCCGCGTGGACACGGACCGCGTGGACACGGACCGCGTGGACACTGCCCGCGTCGACACCGACCGCCGCGACACCGTGGGCCACGACACCTCCGGCCCGACGACCGACGACGCGATGACCCGCTCCGAGGAGCAGATCCGGGTCGGCACCCAGCACGTCGAGACCGGCAAGGCCCGGCTGCGCAAGTACGTCGTCACCGAGGACGTGACGACCACCGTCCCGGTCTCCCACGAGGAGGTCCGGATCGAGCGCGAGCCGATCACCGACGCCAACCGGGACGAGGCACTGGCCGGCCCGTCGATCTCGGAGGAGGAGCACGAGGTCGTGCTGCACGCCGAGCGCCCGGTGGTGGCCAAGGAGGCCGTGCCCGTCGAGCGCGTGCGCCTGGACACCGAGACGGTCACCGAGCAGGAGACCGTGACCGACACGGTCCGCAAGGAGCAGATCGAGACCGAGGGCGTCGACGGCGTCCGGGCCGACGACCGCCGCTGACCCCGGGGGTGGTCCGCCCGCCGGCGGACCACCCCGTCGCCTCCGCACCACCCCCGCGACCGGGACGGCCCGCCCGCCGGTCGCCCTGCACTCGTCGCGATCGGCGAGCGGCTGCTCGCCCGCCGATCGTGACGACCTCCTCCCTGGAGACCCCATGACCGGCAGCACCACCCCCTCCGACCCGGCCGACCGCGGCACCTCGCTCGGCGACCGGACGACCAGTTTCCGCAACAACGAGGTGACCCCCGGCACCGGCGCCCGCGCGAGCCGAGGCGCAGCCCGCGACGCCGTCGACCGCCAGCACGACCGCTTCGGCGGGATCAAGTGGGGCGCCGCCTTCTTCGGCTGGCTGTCCGCCAACGGGCTCGCCGTGCTGCTCATCGCCGTCGTCTCGGCCGCCGGGGTCGCGGTCGGCCTCACCGAGACCGTCGCCTCCGTCGAGGAGGCCACCGACAACGCGGGCGGCATCGGGATCGGCGGCGGCATCGCGCTGCTCGTCATCCTGTTCCTGGCCTACCTGGCCGGTGGCTACGTCGCCGGGCGGATGGCCCGCTTCGACGGTGCCCGGCAGGGCATCGCGGTATGGGTGATCGGCCTGCTCGTGGTGCTGGCCCTGGCCATCGCCGGTGCGGTCCTCGGTTCCCAGTACAACGTGCTGTCCGAGCTCGACCTGCCGCGCATCCCGATCGACGAGGGCACCCTGACGACCGCGGGCATCATCGCCCTGGTCGCCGTCCTGCTGGTCACGCTCCTGGGCGCCGTGCTCGGCGGCAAGCTGGGCGAGCGCTTCCATCGCAAGGTGGACCGGGCGGGCTTCGCCGCCTGACCGCCGGCGGACCAGGCGACCGGTCGAGCACGCAGCGCCTCCGGCACCGCCACGGTCGGCCTCGTCCAGGCCCGACGGTGGCGGTGCTGCTGCGTCCGGGGCAGCTGGGGCTGGTGAGGTGACACCCCGGACACGGTGCGCGTGTTGCGCGCGTCGGAGCCGCCGCCGTCTCACATCGTGGCGCCATGGCCTTCCCGTACCGCACGGCCCGCGCCGTGATGATGGTCGGGTCGCTGAACGACCCTGCCGGCCAGACGGCACGGCTGATCGGACCGGCGCACGCCACCCTGGGGCTCCGCGGTGCTCGCGGTCGCACGGCCCTCTGCGGCGCCTATGTGGCCCGGGACGAGGAGGTGCCGTGGCCGCCGGAGCCCGAGCTCTGCGACACCCTCTGCCCGGACTGCAGCACCCTCGCCCGACTCTGACCCCGCTCGGCGGCGCGCCGGCCAGCCCGGCCTCCGGCGGCTCGACGAGCCCAGGCAGACGGGTGTTCGGTCACGGACCGGCAACTGCTGTCACACCCGCCCCGCGCGTGCGCCCCGCCTGAGCGGAACGGTCCGTCCGACCAGGTACACACACTCCATGCGCAACGCTGCCGACCTCCACGCGAGCACCGAGGGCCCGGCGGCGGCGCCCTCGCCGTCGGTCTCCGTCGAGCTCACGGTCAGTCCGGTGGTCAGCTACGCCCTCGCCGCCCACGCCGTGCCGGTCGTCTCCCGGCTCACCCTCGCCGGCAGCGCGGCCACCGTCCGCGGTGCGGTCCTCCGGCTCTCCGTTCGGGACGCCCAGGGCGACCTCGGCCCCGGCGTCGAGCGACTGGTCGACCTCGAGGCCGGCCGCAGCACCGTGCTCGACGACGTCGTCCTCACCCTCGACCCGGCCGCCCTGCGCCACGGCGAGGAGAGTCGGCCGGGCTGGGTGCAGGTGGAGCTGGCAGCCGCCGGCGAGGTGCTGGCCGAGCACCGGGCACCGATGACGGTCCTCGGCGCCGCCCAGTGGGTGGCCGCTCCCCTGTCGCCGGCCCTGGAGGTGCTCGCCGCCCACGTGCAGCCGCAGCACCCGGCGATCCCCGCCCTGGTGGCCGAGGCCGCCGCCCTCCTCGAGGAGGGCACCGGCAGCGACAGCCTGACCGGCTACGTCGACGGGCCCGAGCGGGTCGACGAGGTGGTGGAGGCGATCACCTGGGCGATGCGCCGCCGCGAGGTGCGGCACCGCCAGCCGTCGGCCGGCTGGACGGCGTCCGGCCAGCAGGTCCGCGACCCCGGGGAGGTCCTCGACGGCCGGGCCGGCACCTGCCTGGACACCGTCGTCACCCTGGCGGCCGCCCTCGAGCACGCCCATCTGCGACCGCTGCTCTGGGTGGTGGAGGGGCACGCCTTCCTGGGCTACTGGCGGGAGGAGCGCAGCGCGGAGACGGCCGCGACGACCGAGGTCACGGCACTGGTCGACCAGGTCGACCGGGGCCTGATCGGCCTGGTCGAGACGACCCTGCTGACCGACCGTGGCAACACCACCCCCGACCTGCACGGCCCGGCCTACAGCGCCTGGCTGTCCGGTGACCTCTCCCGGGTCCTCGGTGTCACCGATGTCCACCGCGCCCGCCTCGACGGGATCCGGCCGCTGCCCCGCCGCACCGGCGAGGACGGGGGGACGGAGCAGTCCCCCGCGCACCACCCGGCCGAGGCCCCGGCACCGTCCCTCCCCGACGAACCCGCGGCGTCCGCGACCGACGACTCCCCGGCTGCCCCGCCCCGGGTGCAGCAGTGGGAGGACGCGCTGCTCGACCTGAGTCCGCGCAACCGGCTGGTCCACCACCCCGAGGGCTCCGGGCTGCCGCTCGCGGTGCCGCACGATGCGCTGCCCGTGCTGGCGGAGCTGGTCACCAGTGGGGCCGCGCTGACGCTGCTGCCCAGTGACCGGATCGCCGGGGTGCACGCCGAGCGCGGGGTGCGCGTGGCCCGGGACCTGCCGCCGCAGCAGCTGCACCAGCTCCTCACCGAGCACCGGTCGGTACACGTCGACCTCCCCCATGCCGACCACCACTCCCGGCTGCGCGCTCTCGTCCACCGGGCGCGAACGGTGGTCGAGGAGACCGGTGCCAACGCCCTGTACCTGGCCCTGGGCAGCCTGGTCTGGGAGCTCGACGGCCGCTCGCTGCGGTCACCGGTGGTGCTCGTCCCGGTCCTGCTCACCCCGGCCGGCCCGGACGGCGGGTACCGGCTGACGGTCGACGAGACCGGTAGCAGCGTGCCGAACGCGTGCCTGCTGGAGAAGCTCCGCCGGGTGCACGGGCTCACCGTGCCGGGGCTGAGCGCTGCGGCCGAGGACGGCGCCGACGTCGACCTGGCCCCAGCGCTGCAGGCGCTGGGCGAGGCGCTGGCCGCCGCCGCGCTCCCCCACCGGGTCGAGGCGACCGCGGAGCTGGCCGTCCTGCCGGTCGCGGCGCACCGGCTCTGGCGCGACCTCGACGAGCACTGGGCCGAGTTCGCGTCCAACCCGCTCCTCGCCCACCTGGTGCACTCCCCCACCGGTGCCTTCGTCGACCCGGTGCCCGCCCCCGCCGGCCCGGTCGACCTCGACGAGCTCGCCGCGCAGTGCCCGCTCCCGGCCGACGCCGCCCAGCTGGGTGCGGTCGCCGAGGCCACCGCCGGACGCACCTTCGTGCTGGAGGGCCCGCCGGGCACCGGCAAGTCCCAGACCATCGCCAACCTGGTGACCCGGGCCGTCGCCGAGGGCAAGCGGGTGCTGGTCGTCGCCGGGAAGCGCGCCGCGCTCGACGTCGTCGCCCGCCGGCTGGACGCGGTCGGCATGGGCCCCTTCGCCCTCGACCTGCACGACAAGGGCAGCCGGCCCGCCGTCGTCCGGGCACAGATCCGGGCCGCGCTGCAGCACGGGGTCGACGTCGACGTACCCGGCCTGGCGGCCGACGCCGAGGAGCTGCGGTCGGCGCGGCGCAGCCTGCAGCGCTACGCGGAGCAGCTGCACGCCGACAACCCGGCCGGGCTGTCCTGCTGGTCCGCCCGCACGGCCGTGCTGGCCGCTGCCCCCGGCGTCGACCCGCTGCCGGTCACCGTCCGCTTCGCGGCCCGGGCCACCGCCGAGGTGGTCACCGAGGTGCGCCGGGCGCTGGCGCTGCTGCCCGACATCGCCGGGCTGGCCCGACCGTCGGCCGGGCACGCCTGGGCGTTCATCGACACCATCGAGCTGGACATCACCGAGGTGCAGCAGGCCGCGGTCGCCGTCGACTCGGCGATCCGGGAGCTGCCGGGCGAGGGTGGGCTGGCCGCGGTGCTGCGCGCCACCGGCACCCCGGAGGACCTGGACGCCCTGGTGCACCTGCTCGGCGGCCCCCGGATCAGCCTGGCCGTGCTGGACGAGGTGCGCACGCCGCGCTGGTCGGCGGCCACCGAGGACCTGCTCGGCGAGATCGCCGCCCTGGTCGCCGCGCCCCACCCGAGCCTGGACGCCGTCACCCCGGCCGCCCTCGACCTGCCGTTGGCCGACCTGTTCGTGCAGGCCCAGGAGGCCGCGGCGGCGAGCTGGGTGGGCCGGCGCGGCAAGCTGACCGCCGTCCGGGACCAGCTGACCCCGGTACTGCGCCCGGGTGGGTCGATCAAGCCCGGCGAGGTGCCCGAGCTGACCGCCGCGCTGCGCCGGCTGCAGTCCGCCGTCCAGGCCCTGGCCGCCCGGGCCGCCGGCATCCCGGGGTTGCAGGTGCCGCCCGGGTGGAACCCCTTCACCGAGCCCGGCCGGTCGGTCTTCGACGCCGAGGTCCGCTGGCTGCGCCGCGCCGCCGCCACCGTCGACGGGGACTCCGGCTTCCCGGCTGCGGTGCGCCGGTTCCTCACCGCCGGCCCGGTGGCCGACGCGGCCGGCGCCCGCACCGTGGCCACGCTGCGCGATGCCCTCCGCCAGCTGCTGACGGTCTGCTCCAGCGACTCCGCCCGGCTGGCCGCCTGGAGCGGCGAGGACGGCCTGGTGCTGCGCTGGACGATGACCCGGCCCGAGCGGGGTGTCGAGTACGTGCACCCGATGTCGCTGCGCCGGTGGGTCAGCCTGCTGGACACCCTGGAGCCGCTCCGGCTGGCCGGGCTCACCGAGGCCCGGCTGCAGTTGCTGCACGGTGCGGTGCCCGCCGACGACGCGGTCCGCGCCTTCGATCGGGGCCTCGCCGAGGCCTCGGTCGTCGAGCGGCAGCAGGCCACCGGGCTGGACGCGTTCGACGCCGGGCTGCACGAGCGCACCGTCGCCCGGTTCGCCGCGGCCTCGCGGGCCGTGCGGTCCCACCTGGTCGATGCCGTGCCCGCCGGCGTGCTGGCGGCCCGGTCGTTCGACGCGGACTCGGCCGACGGCCCGGTCGGTGCCCTGCAGCGCGAGCTGGCCGAGCAGGGCCGTGGGCTGGGCGTGCGCGGGCTGCTGGCGACCTACGGCGACCTGATCACCGCCGTCCTGCCGTGCGTGCTGGCCAGCCCGGAGTCGGTGGCGCGCTTCTTCCCTCCGGTCGCCGACCAGTTCGACCTCGTCGTCTTCGACGAGGCGTCGCAGATCCGGGTCGCCGACGCCGTCGGTGCGCTGGGCCGGGCCCGAGCGGCGGTGGTGGTCGGGGACAGCGAGCAACTGCCACCGGCGTCCCCCGGCGAGCCGGCCGGCATCGACGACGAGGGCCAGGTCGCCGATGCGGTCCGCCCCGAGGAGAGCATCCTCTCCGCGTGCGTGGAGGCCGGGGTGCCGCGGCAGTGGCTGTCCTGGCACTACCGCAGCCAGGACGAGTCGCTGATCGCCTTCAGCAACGCCCACCACTACGGCAACCGGCTGTCCTCCTTCCCGGCGCCGGCGGACGGCCCGGCCTCCTCCGCCCCGGATGGCCACGGGATCTCCCTGGTGCAGGTCGCCGGCACGTTCCTGCGCTCCGGCCCCGGCGTGCACACGAACCCGGTGGAGGCCCGTGCCGTCGTCACCGAGGTGCTGCGCCGCTTCTCCGTGGCCGCGCCGGCGACCCCGTCGATCGCGGTGATCACCGTGAACGCACCGCAACGGGCGCTGATCGAGGAGCTGCTGCGCGACTCCGGGGACGAGCGCGTGGCCGAGGCGCTGGACTCCGGCGACGGGCTCCTCGTCAAGGACGTCGAGCACGTGCAGGGTGACGAGCGGGACGTCGTCCTGCTCTCCCTCGGGTTCAGCGCGGACGTGCGCGGCCGGCTCCCGCAGGACCTCGGGCCGCTGAGTCGCAGCGGCGGGGAGCGACGGCTGAACGTGGCCGTCACCCGTGCCCGCCGGCAGGTCGTCGTCTTCAGCTCCTTCGCCCCCGAGCACCTGAACGCCGGACAGACCGCATCGGTGGGGGCCCAGCACCTGCGCGCCTACCTCGACCTGGCCGCCCGGGGCACCGACGCCCTCCCCCGTGCTGCCCGGGCCGCGGAGCTGCACGACGGTCACCGCGACGAGGTGGCCGCCGGGCTGCGCGCCCGCGGTCTGGTGGTGCGCACGGACGTCGGGCTGTCGGACTTCCGCATCGACCTGACCGTCGCCCACGGGACGGCGCCGGACGCCCCGGTGCTGGCGGTCCTGCTCGACGGCCCGGAGTGGGCCCGGCGCCGCACGGTCGGGGACCGCGACGGTCTCCCGGTCGAGGTGCTGGGTGAGCTCCTGCGCTGGCCGGCGGTGGAGCGGGTGTGGCTGCCGACCTGGCTGGCCGACCGCGAGACCGTGCTCACCGCACTCGAGGCGGCGGCGGAGGCGGCAGCTCCCGGACCGGCAGTGGCCGAGCCGGCGATGCCGGACGAGGCGGAGGAGCCCTACGACGGCCCGCTGGCCGACGTCATCCCGCTCCGCCCGCTCTCGCTCCGGCCGGCGCCGGTCGTGGAGCCCACCGTCGAGCCCGCGCCCGAGCCCGAGCCCGTCCTGGTCGAGCCCGAACCCCAGCCCGAGACGGTCGTGGTCGAGCCCGTCGTGGTCGAGCCCGTCGTGGTCGAGCCCGTCGCGGTCGAGCCCGAGCCCGTCCTGGTCGAGCCCGTCGCGGTCGAGCCCGAGCCCGTCGCGGTCGAGTCCCAGCCCGTCGTGGTCGAGCCTGCACCGGAGCCGGTCGCGGTCGTGGCGCCGGCACCCGCTGTGGCACCGACGCCCGGCGTGGCACCGACACCCGGCGTCGAGCCGGTGGCCCCTGAGCCGGCAGAGGCCGCTGCGCCGGCACCGACCACGCCCACCCGCAGGACGACGCCGAAGGCGCCGGCCAGGGTCATCCGCGCCGCCGCCACGCCGCTGGACGAGGAGCAGCCGTTCATCCCGTGGGCGCCGAAGCCGGCCGGCGACAAGCGGCAGCTCGACCGGTTGACCGACCCCGCCGTCGCCCGACTGGTGCGCCGGGTGCTCACCGCGGGCATCAAGGCGGAGGGGCCGGTGCACCGGGACCGGCTGACCCGGCTCACCGCAGCGGCGTTCGGGCTGTCCCGGGTGACCGAGGCCCGGCGGGACGCGCTGCTGGCGTTGCTGCCGGCCAGCACCGTCGACGGCGACTTCCTGTGGCCGGCTTCGATCGACCGGGAGACGTGGAGCTGGTTCCGCCGCCAGGACAGCAACGCCGACCGTCCGCTGGACCAGGTGGCGCCCCGGGAGATCGCCAACGCCATGGTGGCGCTGTGCCGGGCGGCCAACGGTCTGTCCCGCGCCGAGCTGCAACTCCGGACGCTCGAGGTCTTCGGCCACCGCCGGCGCACCGCCGCCCTGCAGCCGCTGCTGGACGCCGTCCTGGCCGGTGCTCTGGCCGGCGGGCGGCTCACCGAGCAGCCGTCCGGCCGGATCACCGGCTGAGGGCAGGCCGGTCCAGCGGGTTGGCCCGGACCCGCTCGGCGAAGCCGCCGGCGACGAACTGCCCCGCCAGGGACGACGGCTTGCGACGCGCCTGCTCGGTGAAGCAGCCGAGGAACTCCTCGGCCAGCCCGAGCCGCGGGAACGCCTCCAGCACCTCGGCGCGGACCTCCGCCGGCCAGTCCTCGTGACGGCGGCCGGAGACGTCCAGCCCCGTGGCCAGCTCCAGCAGGTGGCCCTCCGGGTCGGCGGAGACGTCGACCTCCGGTGCCATGTGGGCGACGATGACCTCGGCGGTGCGCCGGCGCCGGTCGGCGTCCCACCCGGCGCCGGCGCCGAAGACCCAGACGACGGCGGCGCCGGCCTCCTCGAACGGCACGGTGGCGCTGTCGAACACCGGCACCAGCCCGATGTCGTGCAGCATCGCCGCGACGTAGAGCAACTCGGGATCGAAGGCGATCCCCCGCACCCGGCCGTAGGCGGCTGCCCAGAGGTGGGAGCGCCAGCAGTGGTTCAGCAGTGCGGGCGAGTGGAACTGCTGGGCCACCTGGAGCGCGGAGGCCGCAGCGGCGGTGTCGGGGACGAGGTCGTCGAGGTGCACGGACGGCAGTCTGGCGACCGATCGTGTCGCCTGTCCCGCGCGGCGAGCGCCGTGGCAGGAACCCCGCGATCATCGGCGGGATCGACCTCGTCCGGTCAGGAGGTGGGGCCCAGCCGGTGCTCTGCAGCCAGCGGGGCAGGTCGTGCAGGTCCAGCACCTGCTCGGCCGGCGGCGAGGTCACGCCGACCGCGCGGCTGATCGAGCTGTCGAGCTCGATCAGCCGCAACGTCGGTTGGTGTCGGTTCGGACCCACAGGTCCTGACCGGGTCCCGACGGGGAGGCGCCGGGGTCAGCCGCGCCGGGTGGTGCCGCCGCTCTTCTTGCCGCGCATGGAGGAGATCGCGCTCTTGATCTTGCGCTGGTTCTCCGGCTTCTGTGCGGCCGACATGGCCTTCTTCGCCGCCGCGCCCTTGGTGAGCTTGCTGAGCATGCCCATGGTCATCTCCTTGTCTCGGTGCTCCTGCTGGTCACTGGACGATGCCCACCCAGCCGGCGCTCAACCGGCGCGGGGCGGTCTCGTTCAGCTGGGCGTCGGCCGTTCCTCCTCGGCGTCCTGGTCGTCCTCCTCGGATTCGTCCTCGTCGTCCAGGGCGTCCCCCAGACCGCTGTCCCGGGCGAGCAGGTAGGTCGCCCCGCCCAGCAGGGCGCCGGCGATCACCGAGAGGACCACGACGACCGGTGGGCTGACCGGCCCGAGCGCCCAGGTGAGCAGCGAGCGGGAGCGCGAGGTCGGGTCCGCCAGCACCACCCCCACGAAGACGGCGGCCAGCACGCCGGCGCCGGCCGCGAAGAAGCCCGAGGCGCGGCCGGTCCACCCCAGGCGGTCGGCGAGCTCCCGGGCCGCCCGCACGATCCGGCCGGCCCGGAGCACCCGGAGCGCGCCGACCGCCCGGACCAGCCGGAGCAGCTGGACCGGTCCGACGGCGAGCACGATCGCCACCAGCACGGCGAAGCTCAGCGCCAGCAGCCCCAGGTGTCCGCGGATCCAGGCGCGCTTGTCCTCGGCCACCACCAGCAGCACGACCGCCTCGCCGACGAGGACGGCGCCGCTGGCGATGTCCACCCAGCGGCCGGCGGTGCCCAGTGGCCCGCCGGCGAAGGTCAGGAACATCGCCGGCACCGAGGCCAGCGCCGCGACCAGGACCGGGAGCGCCAGCCGGCGTTCCCACCGCTCCTCCCGGCTCACGGCTCACCCCGCACAGCGATCAGGACGACGGGGTCAGCGAACGCACCCGCTCGATGAGCTCGCTCTTGCAGACCTCGAGGAACCCGTCGGGGTCCGGACCGGCGTTCTGGAAGACGATGTGGTCGAAGCCCGCGTCGACGTAGGGCTGCGCCTGCTGCACGTGCCGGTCGAGGTCCGGGCCGCAGGAGAACTGCCCCTTGATGTCCTCGGCGGTCACCGTGCTGCTGGCGGCGTCGAAGTTGACCGGGTTGGGCAGCTCGCTCATCACCTTCCAGCCGGACAGCGCCCAGCGGCTGGTCTTCAGCGCCTCCTGCGCCGCGGCGTCCTCGTCCGGCGCCCAGGCCATCGGCACCTCGCAGTACTTCGGCCCGCTGCCACCGTGCTCGACGTAGGCCTGGACCAGCTCGGGCTTGGGCTCGGTTGTGAACAGCCCACTGCCGTACTGGGCCGCGAGCTTGGAGGCCCCCGGGCCACCGCTGGCGACGGCGATCACCGGCAGCTGGTCGGGCAGGTCGAAGACCCGGGCGTCCTCCAGGGTGAGGTAGTCCCCCTCGTAGGACTGGTAGCCGCCCTGCCACAGCAGGTTGATGATCTCCAGGGCCTCGCGCAGCATGTGGTGCCGGATCCGGACCGCCGGCCAGCCGCCGCCGACGACGTGCTCGTTGAGCCGCTCACCGGCCCCGATGCCCAGGGTGAACCGGTTGCCCGACAGGATCTGCACCGTCGCCGCGGCCTGGGCGATGACCGCCGGGTGGTACCGGATGATCGGGCAGGTCACCCCGGTGGCCAGGCCGATCCGCTCGGTCTTCGCCGCCATGCTGCCGAGCATCGACCAGGTGAACCCGCTGTGGCCCTGCTCCTCCAGCCACGGGTGGTAGTGGTCGCTGAGCTCGACGAAGTCGAAGCCGGCCTCCTCGGCGGCCACCGTCTGCTCGACGATCTGCATCGGGCTGAAGGCCTCGGTGGCGAGTTTGTAGCCGACCTGCATGGGGTGTCCCTCCGTCGTCCACTGCGGTGTCGTCCTGCCGGTGCCCGGGCGGCCGGGACAGGAAACCGGGAGCTGTCCGCGGGGCGCTGCCCTGGCTAGGGTCCGGACATGACGACGAGGTCACTCACCACCCTGTTCACCGGCGGCGCCTTCTTCGAGGGCCCGCGCTGGTACGACGGCACCTGGTGGGTGTCCGACTTCTACCGGCGGACGATCAGCCGGATCAGCACCGACGGCGTCGAGCAGGTGGTGGCCGAGGTGGCCGGGCAGCCGTCGGGGCTGGGCTGGCTGCCCGACGGCACCCTGGTCGCCGTCTCGATGAAGGACCACCGGCTGCTCCGGGTCGCCGACGGGCGGACCACCGAGCTGGCCGACCTCACCGAGCACTGCGGCGGCCACCTCAACGACCTGGTGGTGGACGGGGCCGGGCGGGTCTTCGTCGGCGACTTCGGCTTCGACCTGATGGGCGGCGGCGCGGCCCGCACCGCGTCGCTGAAGCGGGTCGACCCGGACGGCACGGTGACCGTGGTCGCCGAGGGGCTGCAGTTCCCCAACGGCATGGCCATCACGCCGGACGGCGGCACGCTGCTGGTCGACGAGACCCTGGGGAACCGGGTCACCGCCTTCGACCTCTCCCCCGACGGCTCGCTCACCGACCGGCGGGTGTTCGCCCAGCTCGGCCCGGAGGTCACCGGGGCCACCACCGAGGAGGTGCTCGGCCAGCTGGTGGTCGCCCCCGATGGCTGCGCCCTGGACGCCGAGGGCCACCTCTGGATCGCCGACGCGGTCGGCGGCCGGGCGGCCCGGCTCTCCCCCGGCGGCGAGGTGGTCGACGAGGTGCGGGCGCCCGAGGGGCTGGGGGTGTTCGCCTGCGCCCTCGGCGGGGACGACGGCCGGACCCTGCTGCTGTGCAGTGCGCCGGACTTCTACGAGCACAACCGCGCGCCGGCGCGCGAGGCGGTCCTGCTGACCACCACGGTCGACGTCCCGCACGCCGGCCACTCCTGATCGATGGGGCGGCCGATCGAGGTGGGCCGCCGGCCCGGATGCGCCGGGGCCGGCGGTCCGCGCTCGTCGGCCTAGGATGGTCAGCTCGCGCGACGGGCGGCGGCATCCGGCACCGTCCATCACCCGAGGAGTTGTTCGGCGTTGCTGCCTGTCGTCCGGCCCGGTCGTCTGCTGCTGATCACCGCCCTCGCGACCCTGCTGGTCAACGCCACCTCCGCGACGCTGCGGCTCGTGGGGCTGTCCCTGCCGGGCTCCGGCACGCGGACCGGCGGGCGCCCCACCGAGGAACCGTTCCCCGGCTTCACCACGTTGACCGAGCAGTTCTCCACGGACGCCGAGGCCAACCTGGCGGTCTGGTTCTCCGGCCTGCTGCTCCTGATGGTCGCCCTCGTCAGTGCCGGCATCTGGCTCACCCTCCGGCGCCAGGGCGCGTCCGGACGCTGGCCGTGGCTGCTGCTCAGCCTGCTGTTCTTCTACGTGTCGTTGGACGAGGTCGCGGTCCTGCACGAGCTGGCCACCCCGCTGATGGGTCAGGTGGTCGACGCGCGCGGGGCCCTCACGTTCACCTGGGTCGTGCTGGCCGCACCGATCGTCGTCGTCCTGGCGGTGCTGTTCCTGCCCTTCCTCTGGCGACTGGAGCACCGCACCGGGCTGCTGCTGGCGCTCTCCGGCGTGGTGTTCGTGAGCGGGGCACTCGGACTGGAGCTGCTCGGTGGCTGGGTGATCGACGGCAACAGCAGCCCGTTCAGCACGCCCTACGTCTGGATCACGACGGTCGAGGAGCTGCTGGAGAACCTCGGTACCGTCCTGGCCCTCTACGCGGTCACCCGGCACGCGGCGCTCACGTTCGGGGAGGACGCCGACCCCCCGTCCGACCGGCCGGCGGCCATCGCCTCCGGGTCACCCGAGGGCCAGGTCTCCGGGTCACCCGAGGGCCGGGCGTGGACCGACCGGACCGCTGACCACCCGACCCCCGCCCGGTAGCGCCCGGCCGCTCACGCCGCGACGCGGGCCAGCAGTCGGTCCAGGAACGGCACCTGGCCACGCACCAGCGCCACCCGGGCCTCCTCGACGGAGAACCAGTCCGCCCGGTCGATCTCCGGGAACTGCTGGACCCGGCCCGACCGGGGCGGCCACTCCAGGTCGAAGGTGTTGCTGGTGCAGGCCGTGGCGTCCAGGTCGCCCTCCCCGGCGAAGACGGTGAGCAGCTTGCCGCTGGTCACCCGCAGCTCCCCCAGGTCGAGGAACGTCTGCGCCGGCACCGGCGAGCCGAGCTCCTCGGCGAACTCCCGGCGGGCCACGTCCAGCGGCTCCTCGCCCGGCCCGTGCTCGCCCTTGGGGATCGACCACCCACCGGCGTCCTTGCGCGCCCAGAACGGGCCACCCATGTGCCCGAGCAGCACCTCGACGTCGCCGTCCCCGGCGACCCGGTAGAGCAACACACCGGCACTCCTCCTGGCGGGCACGCCCGGCAGCGTGCCATGTCCCGGACGGGGTAATCCGGGTGCGGCCGGCCCTTCGGGGGGCCAGAGTCGCGACTTCGGCCTCAGGGACGACCGGACAGGAAGGGACCATGGAGACCATCAGCGGACGCCTGCTCAGTTGGGCGTCCATCCTCGAGCCGAGCACCCGCGAGCAGGCCGAGCGGACCGCGGCGATGCCGTTCGTCCGGCCGCACCTGGCCCTGATGCCCGACGCCCACCTGGGCAAGGGCGCGACCGTGGGCTCGGTCATACCGACCGAGGGCGCCATCATCCCGGCGGCGGTCGGGGTGGACATCGGCTGCGGGATGCGGGCCGTGCGCACCCAGTTCGACGCCGCCGACCTGGCCGGCCGGGACCTGTCCGTGCTGCACGGGCAGATCTCGCGTGCAGTGCCACTGTCGGCCGGTCGGTACAACAGGAGGGTCCTGCCCACGGCCGAGCCCCGGGTCGAGGAGTTGCGGGCGCTGCCCGGCGTGGCCCAGGCCGACGGCGCCGCCGGCACCTGGCCGCTGCAGCTGGGGTCGCTCGGCTCGGGCAACCACTTCATCGAGGTGTCGCTGGACGAGCAGGACCGGGTCTGGCTGTTCCTGCACTCCGGCTCCCGCGGGGTCGGCAACAAGCTCGCCTCGGTGCACATCCGCCGGGCCCAGGAGCGGTGCCGCGCGCTCGGCATCGAGCTGGCCGACCGCGACCTGGCTTACCTGGAGGAGGGGACGACGGAGTTCGACGCCTACCTCGAGGCGCTGCGCTGGGCGCAGCGGTTCGCCGTTCTCAACCGGGAAGAGATGATGGACCGGGTCGTCGAGCAGCTGGGCAGGTTCCTCCGCGACGACGTCCAGCGGCTGGAGACCGTGGACTGCCACCACAACTACACCGAGCGCGAACGGCACGACGGGCGCGACGTGTGGCTGTCCCGCAAGGGCGCGATCAGCGCCCGGAAGGGGCAGGCCGGGCTGATCCCGGGCTCGATGGGGACGGCGTCCTACGTCGTCTCCGGGCTGGGCAACCCGGCCGCGCTGATGTCGGCTCCGCACGGCGCGGGGCGCAACCACTCGCGCACCGCCGCGCGCCGGCTGTTCAGCCGGGCGGACCTGGAGCAGCGGATGACCGGGATCGCCTGGGGGCACTCCGACGCGTTCCTGGACGAGCACCCGGACGCCTACAAGCCGATCGACCAGGTGATGGCCGACGCGGCCGACCTGGTGGAGGTCCGGCACACGCTGCGGCAGATCGTCAACGTCAAGGGCGACTGATGAAGGACCCCGTCTCCCTCATCCCTCGCAAGCTCGGGACGAGCCTCCAGACGGGGCCTCAACTACTGACCAGGCCCCAGTCCTCGGTGGCGATCGTGTCGGCCCGCACGCGGGTGAGCACGCCCGCGTCGACCAGCCGGTCCAGCACGTGGGCCTGCCGCTGCGCGGCGAGGTCGGGGTGCACCAGCGGGTCGTAGGCGGTGGGCGCCTGGAACAGGCCGGCGAGCAGCGTCGCCTGTGCCCAGCTCAGCTGGTCGGGCGGGACCCCGAAGTAGCCCGCGGTGGCCGCGGGCAGCCCGACGAAGCCGTGCCCGTAGTACCCGTTGTCGAGGTACATCCGCAGCAGGTCGTCCTTGCTGTACGCGGCGTCCAGCTTGAGGGCGAGGAGGACGGCCTCGGCCTTCTGCACCGGGCCGTTCTCCCCGTCCAGGTAGACGTTCTTGGCCAGTTGCTGCACCAGCGTCGACCCACCCTGGTCGGTGCCCGACAGCAGCCCCCAGAACGCCCGGACGGCACCGGTCGGGCTGACCCCGGGGTGGTGGGCGAAGCCGGCGTCCTCGGTGGCGAGCAGGGCCTGCACGAAGGCCGGCGCAGGTTCCACCTGCAGCGCGGGCGCACCGTTCTCGGCCAGGTGCGCGGCGACCCGGGCCGCGGCGTCGTCGACCGCCGGCGTGCGCACCCAGCCGACGCCGACCACGGCCACGCCGAGGACCACCAGCACGGTGGCGAGCGCACCGAGGCGGCGCGCCACCCGCCGGGGCCAGGACCGCCGGGCGGGCACGGGCCCGCCGGGCACGTGGACACGCTGCAGGGTGCCTGCGGACACCGACCGACCACCTCCCGTCCCGGCCACACCGGGACCGGTACGGCACCGATCATGATCAGTGCCGGACGCGGTCCCGGGGAGCCCGGACGGTGGCCGGGGCGGCTCAGGGCGCCGGATCCCACCCTTCCGGGGGACCGCCGGGACGGGTGTCCCTCAGCGGAGGGCTCACTCCGACAGCGGCCAGGGGCGCTGGTCGCTGATGCCGAGCTCCGTGCCGCACAGGCGGTCGGGATCGATGTCCTGCGGGCGGAAGTACACCGTCGAGGCGGTGACGTCGTCGCCGAACTCCTGCGGTGAGTCCGCCGCGGGCGGGGCGACGAGCACGGGCTGATCGGACTCGATCGAGAAGCGGATGACCCGGGTGAACTGGCAGTCGGCGGCCACCGACACGATGCTGAACTGGATCGGCGGGCGGCCTTCGCCGCGGGCTATGTTGTCCAGCCCGCCGGCCCCGGTGGTCCCCTCCACCAGGTCGATCCCGCCGTCCTCGCCCTGGATCTCGGAGCTGTCGTTCTGGCGGTGCACGTGGCCGGAGACCGTCTGCCGGATCCGCCCGGGGAGGACCTCGCGCAGCTCCTCGGCGGCGACCGGTTCGTGCACCGCGAAGACGTCGATGGCCTCCAGGTCCGCCGGGGCGTCCCCCGCCGCGGCGAGGGCGCCGTCCGGCACGGCAGCCCCGTCGCCGACGGGGGAGCCCGCCTCCGCTGCCGCCGCCCCGTCGGTGGGGACGTCCTCCTCGGCCACCGCGATCTCCTCGTCGGCCGGGATCTCCTCGTCCGCCGGCACGCCGAGCGCCTCCCGGACGGCCTCGCGCTGCAGGCCCTCCACCACGTCGGGTGCGTCGGCGCCGTACCGGCCCGGGCCTCCGTAGACCCGGGGGTCCGACAGGCCGGCGACGGTGAGCCCGTAGGCGTCCACGATGCCGGCGGTGACGTCGTAGCCACCCTCGGTGGCGACCTTGTCACCCAGCACCGTGACGCCCGGGATGGTGCGCATGACCTCCACCGTGGCCGGGGAGTCGTGGTTGCCGGCCACCCAGAGCATCGGGGCGACGGAGGTGAGGGCGGTGATCCCCTCGAGGTAGGCCGGCGTCAGCTCCTGGCGGGTGCCGAACGCGCTCTCGTCACCGGCGTTGATGATCAGGTCGACGTCGTAGTTCTCCGCGTACCGCGCCACGAGCGGGTAGGTGGCCGACAGGTGCATGTCGGAGATGGTCATGATCTGCAGCGCCGTCGCCGGCGTCTGGGCGTCGTCGATCTGCGCCTGCAGAGCCGCCTGGATGCCGACCACCGAGCCCAGCACGTCCAGCGCCTTGTTCGACTGGCTGTAGTAGGCGGTCAGCTCGCTGGGGAACAGCTGCGCCGCGGCGAGCGTGCCGGTCAACTGGGAGTCGCGGACCCAGTTCGGGTTGTAGCTGAGCACCCCGTACCCGGCGACGGCCACCGTGACGGCGGCGGCGCCCGCCGCCTGCAGCGCGCGATGCCGCAGCTCGTCCGGGCGGCGCGGCCGGCCCCGCAGGTAGCGGACCGACATGTTGATCGCCGCGGCGATCAGCAGACCGGCGAGCAGGCCGAGCATGAGCTCGGCGATGAGCCAGGCGGCGATCCTCGGCACCTGGGCCGCGAAGTCGGCCTGCATCCGCTCCACGAAGCCGGGCAGGTCCCCACCGGCCAGCCGGGTCAACTGCAGGACGTCGACGTCGACCGGGCTGATGTGCACGCCGAACGGCACGCCGCTGACCTCGGGGAACTCCCAGCTGCCCAGCGTGGTGTCGGCGCTGAGCCCCGGCCGGCTGAGCAGCGTGCCCCGCACCTCGAACGGCACGCCCTGCACCGTGGCCTGGTACGGGAACGCACGCAGCGCCGCGGCGGCGCAGACCAGCGGCAGGACCAGCCGGAGCGCCCAGCGCAGCAGCACCTCGAGGACGTGGGAGGCGCCCGATCCGGTGCGCCGGGCGATCTGCTCCGCCTGCTGCCGGCGGGTGAACGGAAGGGGAAGGGGGAGCTGGTCCCCGCCCCGGGTGCTTGACATCGGGGTCGATCCTCCCGCCTACCAGGACACACCGCCGCGCTGCCCTGTCCCTCCGGCGCGTCCTCCGGGGCCCCCGGCCCAGGAAATGGGGCCGGAGGTGACGTGCTCCCGGCCCGGCGTGGGACCCTTGACCCTGACTGACGACGACGCGCTCGCTGACTCGCCGCCGACGAACGGGGCTCCCTTGGCACTGATCACCTGCCCCACCTGCAATTCCGAGGAGATCTCGGGCAAGCCGCAGCCGGACGGCCGGCTGCTGATCCACTGCGACGACTGCGGCGCCGAGTGGTTGCGCGGGGAGACCCGCCGCGACCCGGCCCGGCCCGCCGTCCAGTCCTTCGACTCCTTGCAGGCGGCCTTCCCGACCCCGGCCGACGTCCGTCCCGACGTGCGGGAGCGGGTGATGCTGCTGCAGTCGGAGTTCGCCATGGACCGGCCCGAGCCGGACCCGGACGTCGAGCCCTACCGCGAGCGGTACGCCGCGCTGTTCACCCGCGAGAACCTGCCGTCGGCGACGCCGGAGCAGCTGCTGCACTTCGCCAACTCCACGACCGTGGCCGACCCGGGCAACGTGTCCGGCTTCAACCGGGCGTGGAAGACCGCCGGCCCGGACAAGGCGGCCACCCAGGTGCGCGCGACGATCGAGCACCTGCTGTACGGGCCGGAGAGCCTGCGGCTCGAGGACCGGATGACCCAGCTGATCGACGGCAGCAAGAAGGGCCTGGGCTTCCCGTCCTTCAAGGAGGCGCTGCTGACGAAGGTCCTCTGCGTCGTGGAGCCCGAGCGCTTCCTGCCCGTGGTGCGGTACACCGCCGCCAACGGTGGCAAGAAGGAGCTGGCCAAGACGGTGTTCGAGCTCGACCTCCCGCCCGTGGAGAAGACGGCGTGGACGAGTGGCCGGCTGGCCGTCTGGAGCAACGACCTGCTGCGCTCGCTGGTCGGCAACGACCTCCCCGACCTGCAGCAGGCAGCCCGCTTCCTGCAGTGGGCCAAGTCCCGCCCGGTGCTGTCCCGCAGCGACAGCTGACGCCCCGCAGCGACAGCTGACCGCCCCGCCCCCGTCCCCGGGTGCGGGGCGTTCGGCGTTCAGCTGACGGCGACCGCGCCGCCGGAGTCGGGCACCAGTTCCACCCAGGTGTTCCCCGGAGCCAGCCGGACCGGGTTGCCGTCGGCCCCGCGCAGCACCACGCGCTCACCGACGCCGGTCTTGACCCAGGTGGCGGCCACCGTCTTCCCACCCGTGGCGACCAGGGCCTCGCCGTCGGCGACCAGCACGGTCTCGGGCACCGCGTTGCCGGCCGGGTCGCGGGCCGCGGTCGGTCGGACGGCGACCCGGAGCACGACCACGTTGGTGGCGCCGAGCCGGGCACCGTCGGCCTCGACGGCGGGGGTGCCCCCCTCGGAGCGCAGCCACCGGGCGTCGGGCGGGCTCCAGGTCCACTGCGGGTGGCTGACCCCGGTGAGGGTCAGCGCCAGGTTCGTCGCCGGCGTACCGGCGGTCACCGCGGTGGCCTGGTCGGCCGTGGCGGCCAGG
The DNA here is from genome assembly GCF_026967925.1 of Modestobacter sp. VKM Ac-2985. Taxonomy (GTDB): domain Bacteria; phylum Actinomycetota; class Actinomycetes; order Mycobacteriales; family Geodermatophilaceae; genus Modestobacter. Next base: position 991,911 of record NZ_JAPVBI010000003.1, read on the forward strand.
TCGAACTGGGGAGGCGGCGCCGCCCGATGGGCGGGGTCTGCCTGGGCGAGGAAGAGCAGCGGATCGGCGTGCACGTTGTGCGGGGCCGGGCGATCGGTGGTGCGGGAGAAGCCGCCGGCGCCAGCGTCGTTGCTGAGCACCTGCATCCCGGCGTCGGCCACCGCGTCGACGTAGCCGGGCAGGCCACCGGAGAAGGCGAACAGCCCGTGCAGCGGGGCGGCGATCGCCGCGTCCATCGGACGCACGGACCGGATCGGCCCGATCCGGGCCGGGAGGTTCGAGTGGTAGACCGCGACGTAGCGGGTGATGCCGCCCTCCACGACCTGCTCCCACACCAGGTCGGCGGCGCCCAGGCCGGTCTGCGGCCGAGCCGAGACGGAGTTCTCGACCTTCACGGCGAGCGCGGGGCGGGGATCGACCGGGCCGCTCTCCAGCCCGGTGAGGGGCCAGAGCACCGGCGGAGGTGGCGGCGGAGGAGGCGGCGGCGTCGCCGTGCTGCTCTCCGCGACGGCCGTCGTCCCGGTCGAGCCGCCACAGGCGGCAGCGCCGGCCAGGGCCACCCCCACCAGCAGTGCTGCCGCGAGAGAGCGGTGGGCGCGGCGCCGGGTCGCCCGGCCGGCGTCGGCGGAGGAACGGCGAGGGGCCACGGCGGGTGCTCCAGCGTCGGGGGGATGCGGGCGGTCGGGCCACCGTAGGTGGGTGCGGAGCCCGGATCGGGCTCCGCACCGCCGACGCACCAGGCGGTGCGTCCCCCTCGTCCCACGGGCCTCAGCCCGGGGGCGGGACCGGGTGCCGGCCCGCCTCAGTCGCCGGTGTAGGCGGCGACGCCGAAGTGCTGCTCGCCGTCCTCGTCCTCCTGGACCAGGACGGTGTAGGCCTGGCCACCGATGACGGCCGCACAGGTGTCGCCCTCGCACTCCACGGTCTCGACGGTGGCGCCCTGGCCGCCGACGACCGCGACGAAGGCCGCCTCGGTGTCGGCGTTCGCGTCGTCGGCCTGCTGGTGGTACCAGGACAGGCCGCCGATCGCGAGGGCTGCGACGATGACCGCGACCAGCACGGTGATCAGCGAGGTGGTGTGCCGGCTGACGAAGCCCGGCTCCTGCTCCGGCTGGACGGTCCCGTCGTCCGCGGGCTCGACGGGGGTGGCGCCGGGCTGGGTCGGGACCTCCTGCGTGGGGGTGGCCGGGGTGGTGCTGTCGGTGCTCATCTGGTGCGTGCCTCGTCTGTTCCGGGGTGGGACGCCGTGGGGCCGTCCGTGGTGGGCCGGCAACGGCGCCGGCCAGGTCAGCGCCGAACAGTGCCACACCCTCCGGTCGATACGGGCCGCTCCCAGGGAGCTGGGACCGGGTTCACAGCGGACGGGCAGTCAGGCGGGTCGACACCCAGTGCTGCGGTGTGTCGCCACGCCGTGTGTTCGTCTGCGCCGAATACGCCGATCGGTTCGGACCCGCCGTCGTCACCTGCACGTTCGCCGTCAGCACCGCACCTACATGCGGAACCGGACCGGCTCGGGACCGCCGGCGGGCTCTCGACGCGGACGCGGGACCGTGCCTAGGTTGCCGTCACCGGCCGCCCGACGGACCTGCGGCCGCTTCCCGGAAGGACGTCCATGTCGCGCCGCACCCGCCGATCCGCCCTCACCCTGGGCACCGCCGCCGCCACCTTCGCCGGCTCGGTGCTCCTGGCCGCACCGGCCAGCGCCGGGGGCAACCCGCACCCCCACGGCTTCGCCCAGCGGGTCTCCACCGAGGAGGTCGCCGCGCACCTCGCCGCCTTCCAGGAGATCGCCGACACCCACGGCGGCAACCGGGCCAGTGGCACGCCCGGGTACGACGCCTCGGCCGACTACGTGCAGCAGCTGTTGGAGGAGGCCGGCTACCAGGTGGAGCGGCAGTACTTCGACTTCGTGGCCTCGTCCACGACGGCCCAGGCGCTGACCGTGGCCGGCGCCGCGGTCGACGTCATCGCGATGGAGTACTCGCCGTCGGGCACGGTCACCGGGGCGCTCTCGGCGCTGGCCGCCGACGACGCGACGCCGGGCTGTGAGGCCGCCGACTACCCGGGGACGGTGGCCGGCACCGTCGTCCTGGTCTCCCGCGGCGCCTGCTCCTTCACGGTCAAGCAGCAGCTGGCCACCGCGGCCGGCGCGGTGGGCGTCCTGGTCTACAACAACATCGCCGACGAGCCGCTGAACGGCACCCTGGGCGAGGCCGTCCCCGGCGCCCCGGCCGGGGGGATCACCCAGGCGGCCGGGCAGGCGCTGCTCGGCCAGGTGGGGCAGCAGGCCACCCTCGACGTACAGGTCGAGGTCACCGAGACCGCCACCTCCAACGTCATCGCCCAGACCCCCTACGGCGACACCGACAACGTGATCATGCTCGGCGCCCACCTGGACTCGGTCCCCGACGGCCCCGGCATCAACGACAACGCCACCGGCTCGGCCGGCATCCTGCAGACCGCGCTCGAGCTCGCCGAGGTGAAGCCGACGCAGAACGCGGTGCGGTTCGCCTGGTGGGGTGCGGAGGAGTCCGGGCTCGTCGGATCCTGGGAGTACGTCGAGTCGCTGACCGAGGCCGAGCGCGGGCAGATCGCCGGATACCTCAACTTCGACATGATCGGGTCGCCGAACCACATCATCGGGGTGTACGACGCCGACGAGTCGACGTACACCGCACCGGTCGCGGTGCCGGAGGGGTCGACCTCGCTGGAGCAGGTCTTCACGGGCTACTTCGACCGCACCCAGCAGCCCTGGGTCGACACCGAGTTCTCCGGCCGGTCGGACTACCAGGGCTTCATCGAGTACGGCATCCCGGCCACCGGGCTGTTCACCGGCGCCGACGACATCAAGACCCCCGAGGAGGTCGCGCTCTTCGGCGGCACCGCCGGGATCCCGCACGACCCGAACTACCACTCCCCCGCCGACGACCTCAGCAACGTCGACCTGACCGCACTGGGCATCAACAGCCAGGCGATCGCCTTCGCCACGCTGTCGCTGGCCCAGGACCCCACCCCGCTGGACCTGACCGACAACCACCCGGGCAAGGCCAAGGGCAAGGGGAAGAGCAAGGGCGAGGGCAAGGGCGGGGACCGCGGGCAGGGCGCCAGCGGCAACCGGAGCACCGACGTGGCGGCCTGACCTCCCGCCGCTCCACCACGGGGCCGGACACCAGCTGGTGTCCGGCCCCGCTGCCGTCCCCGCCGGGTCGTGCCCGCCCGGTCGTGGCAGCCCGTCGCGGGGGGATAGCGTGCGGGAGCCGCCGCTCCCCGGACGGCCGGAGGAGGACGCTGCATGACGATCACCCGGTCCGACGTCCGGCAGGCGGCCGCCCGGATCGCGCCGTTCGTCCGGCGGACGCCGGTCGTCGTCCTGGCCGGCTCCGGCCTGGGGCTGCCGCACGACGTCCTCGTCAAGCTCGAGCAGCTCCAGCACTCCGGGTCGTTCAAGGCGCGCGGGGCGTTCAACACGCTGCTGGCCGCCGACGTCCCGGCCACCGGGGTGATCGCCGCCTCCGGCGGCAACCACGGCGCCGCCGTCGCGTACGCCGCCCAGCGGCTCGGGCACCGGGCCAGGGTCTATGTGCCCGCCGCCGCACCGGAGGCGAAGCTGGCGAGGATCCGGCGGTACGGCGCCGACGTGGTGGCGGTCGGCAACGACTACGCCGAGGCGTACCGGGCCAGCGTCGAGGAGGAGTCCCGCACCGGGGCGCTGCGGGTGCACGCCTACGACCAGCCCGAGGTGGTCGCCGGGCAGGGCACGGTCGCCCACGAGCTCAGCGAGCAGGCACCCGACCTGGACACGGTGCTCATCGCCGTCGGCGGCGGCGGCCTGATCGCCGGCTGCGCCAGCTGGTACACCGACAGCCTGCGCGTGGTCGGGGTCGAGCCGGAGCGCGCGCCGACGCTGCACGCCGCACGGGCGGCCGGGCACCCGGTGGACGTGGAGGTCGGCGGGCTGGCCGCCGACGCCCTCGGCGCCCGCCGGCTGGGTGCGATCGCCGCCGAGGTCGCCGACCGGTACGTCGACGAGGCCGTGCTGGTGCCGGACGAGGCGATCCGGGAGGCCCAGCGGCTGCTGTGGGAGGAGCTGCGGGTGCTCGCCGAACCCGGCGGCGCGACCGCGCTGGCCGCCCTGCTGTCCGGCGCGCACGTCGCTGCCGCCGGGGACCGGGTGGGCGTCGTGGTGTGCGGGGCGAACCTGGACCCGGCGTCCTGGTCGGTGCTGCCCGAGACGGGGGTCTGACGTGCCGGTGCTGCTGCGCGGCCTCGTCCTGCCCGTCCTCGCCGACCCGGTCCCGCGCGGTGCGGTGGTCGTCGAGGACGGCGTCATCACCTACGTCGGCCCCGCGTCCCGGGCCCCGCACCTGACCGGGGAGGTGACCGAGGTCGACGCCGGCGACGGCGCGGTGATCCCGGGGATGATCGACGCCCACGTGCACCTGGTCGCCGACGGCGCCGCCGACTTCGCGGGTTCGGTGCTGCGGTCGAACGGCGAGCAGCTGGCAGCGCGAGCCGCGGCCAACGCCCGGCGCACCCTGGCCGCCGGCACCGTCGCGGTGCGCGACCTGGGCGCCCCGGACGGGATCGCCATCGCCCTCGGGCAGCAGATCGCCGCCGGCCGGGTCCCCGGCCCGGAGGTCACCGCGGCCGGCCGGGCACTGACCGCCCCCGGCGGCCACATCCCCTACCTCGGCGTCGAGGTCCAGGGGCCCGCGGAGCTGGCCGCCGCCGCCCGGGCGGAGCTGACCACCGGCGCCGGGGGCATCAAGCTGGTCGCCACCGGTGGGGTGCTCACCCCGGGATCCGCCCTCGGCAACGCCCCCTTCGCCGAGGAGGAGCTCGCCGCGGCCGCCGCCGTCGCCCGGGCGCAGGGCCGGTGGGTCGCCGCGCACGCCATCGGCCACGAGGGCACCCAGCGGGCGCTGCGCGCGGGGGCGACCACCGTCGAGCACGGCTACCTGCTCGACGACGAGACGGTCGCGCTGATGGCCGCGACGGGCGCGGTGCTGGTGACCACCCAGGTCGCGGTGGCCCGGATGCTGCGCAACCGGCACCTCGTCGACCCGGCCGTGGTGGCCCGGGCCGAGGAGATCCAGGACGTCGCCGTCTCCTCGCTGCGGCGCGCGGCGCGGGCCGGCATCCCGATCGCCGGGGCCACGGACGCCGGCACCCCGTTCAACCCGCACGGTGGGGTCGCCGAGGAGGCGGCGCTGCTGGTGGCCGACATCGGGCTGACCACGGCGCAGGCGCTGCGGGCGGTCACCGCCACTGCGGCGTCCTGCCTGCTGCGGCCCGACCTCGGGCACCTGTCGGTCGGTGCTCCCGGGCACGTCCTCGTCACCGGCGGGGACCCGCTGGACGACGTGGCCGCCCTGGCCGACGTCCGCACCGTCGTCCTCGGCGGTCGGCTGCTCGACACCGCTGAGAGGACGACATGACCGACACCCCCACGATCTCCCTGCCCACCCCACCCCCACCGGGGGCCAACTACGTCTCCGCCCGCCGGCACGGCGACCTGCTCTTCATCGCCGGCCAGCTGCCCTTCGTCGACGGGCGGCTGCCGCGCACCGGCAAGGTCGGCGACACCGTCGACGTGCCGGCGGCCGCGGAGCTGGCCCGCCTGGCGGCGCTCAACGGGCTCGCCGTCGCCGACGCATCCCTCGGGTCGCTGGCCGACGTCTCGGTCGTGCAGCTCACCGTCTTCGTCGCCAGCACGTCCGACTTCACCGAGCAGCACCTGGTGGCCAACGGCGCCAGCGACGTCCTGATCGAGGTGCTCGGCGAGCGCGGCCGGCACGCCCGCACCGCCGTCGCCACCCCGGTGCTGCCGCTGGACACCCCGGTCGAGGTCCAGCTCGTCCTCGGGGTCGGTGCCCCGTGACCGCCGTGCACGTCGACGAGCAGCTGCTGAACACCTACGTCACCGAACTGGGCGCCCTCGGCGAGACCCCCGACGGCATGTACCGGTTCGTGTACGACGAGGCGTGGCAGCGGGCGCGAGACACCCTGCTCCGCTGGATCGACGAGGCCGGCCTCGAGGGCCGGGTCGACGCGGTGGGCAACGTCTTCGGGCGGTTGCCGGGCTCCGGCGACGGGGTCGTCCTCACCGGTTCGCACGTCGACACCGTGCCCTCCGGCGGCAAGTACGACGGCGCGCTCGGCGTCGTCGGCGGGCTGGCGGCGCTGGCCGCGCTGCGCGCCCAGCACGGCACCCCGACCACGAGCGTGGAGGTCGTCGCGCTGTGCGAGGAGGAGAGCAGCCGCTTCCCGGCCAACTTCTTCGGCACCCGCGGGATGCTCGGCCTGATCAGCCCGGACGAGCCCGACCGGCTCCGCGACCGGGACGGGGTGCTGCTCGCCGACGCCATGCGGCAGGCCGGCCTGGACCCGGCGGCGATCGCGAGCGCGGAACGGCACGACCTCCGCGCCTTCCTGGAACTGCACATCGAGCAGGGCCGGGTGCTGGCCGACGAGGGCGTCGACGTGGGGCTGGTGGAGGTCATCCCGGGCATCGCCTGGGAGACGGTCACCGTGCACGGCCGGCAGGACCACGCCGGCGCCACGCCGATGGACCTGCGCCGCGACGCCCTGCAGGCGGCGGCGCAGATGGCACGGGAGATCACCACCGCGGTCGAGCAGGAGGGCCGGCCGGCCGTGGTCACCACCGGACGCTGGACCGTCGAGCCCGGCCAGCCGAGCATCGTGCCGGGCCTGGCCCGGTTCTCCGTCGACCTCCGGCACCCCGACCTCGGGGTCCGCGACCGGCTGCTGGACACGGTGCACCGGATCTGCACGGCCGTGGCCGAGCGGCACGGGGTGGAGGTGGACGTCGTCCGGGACAAGGACGAGGAGCCGGCGACGATGGACGCCGACCTGCTGGAGGTGCTCCGCGGCTCGGCCGAGGAGTGCGCGGCCAGCTGGCGGCGGATGCCCAGCGGCGCCGGTCACGACAGCCAGCTGATGGCCTCCCGGGTGCCGACCGCGATGGTCTTCGTGCCCAGCGTCGAGGGCCGCTCGCACACCCCGGCGGAGTACACCTCCCCCGCCGACTGCGCCCGCGGCGCCTCCGTCCTCGCGACCGCCCTCCACCGCCTCGCCTGGTGACCCACCCCGGGGCAGAAATGGCCATTTCTGCCCCGGGGGTCCTCAGGCGGTGGGGACGGCGGGGCCGGTGTCGGGGAGCTCGTCGCGGTGGACGACGCCGTCCTTGACCACCAGGACAACCCGGCCGGTCGCGGTGATGTCGGCGACCGGGTCACCGTCGACCACGATCAGGTCGGCCAGCTTGCCGACCTCCAGGGTGCCGAGCTCGTGCGCCAGCCCGAGGTTCTCCGCGGCCCCGCGGGTGGCGGCGATGATCGTCTGCATCGGGGTCAGCCCGTAGTGCACCATCAGCGCCAGCTCCCGGGCCAGGTCACCGTGCGGGTTGAACGGGGTGCCGGCGTCGGTGCCTGCGGCGATCCTCATCCCGGAGGCGACGGCGGCGGAGAAGCTCTCCCGCTGCTTGGCCGCCTCCTTCTCGGCCTTCTCCACGACCCAGCCGGGGATCCCGGCGGCCGTGCCGTTCCGGGTGATCCCGTCGACGGCGAGGATCGTCGGCACCAGGAACGTGCCCTGGGCGACGGCGATGTCCAGCAGCTCGTCGTCGAGGTAGAAGCCGTGCTCGATGGAGTCGATGCCGGAGATCAGCGCGTTGTGGATGCCGGACCGGCCGATGGCGTGGGTGGTGACCCGCCGGCCGGAGTTGTGCGCCTCCTGGGCCACCACCGCCAGCTCCTCGGGCAGCAGCGCGGTCTGGGTCGGGGAGACGCCGGCGGTCAGGACGCCGCCGGTGGCCATGACCTTGATGACCGCTGCGCCGGCCTTGATCTCCGCGCGGGTGGCCTTGCGGACCTCGTCGGGGCCGTCGGCCTCCCGGCCGATGAAGTGCCCGTGCCCGCCGGTCATGGTGATCACCCGGCCGGCCGCCTGCACCCGCGGCCCCGGCACCAGGCCGCGGTCGATCGCCTTGGCCAGCTCGACCACCACGTCGTCGGCGGCCCCGCAGTCGCGCACCGTGGTCACGCCGGACATCAGCGTCTCCACCGCCCCGGCGGCCGCGCGGAGGGTGGCCAGCGGGACCGTGTCGCCGGCGGTCTGGGCCATCAGGTCCGGTGCGCCGTCGGCGGTCAGGTGCACGTGGCAGTTGATCAGCCCGGGCAGCACGGTGCGGCCACCGCCGTCCACCACGTTCTCCGGGGCGGTGCTCGGCGCGTCGGCGACCGGGCCGATCCAGGCGATCCGGCGGCCCTCGACCACCAGCGCCTGCCCGGGGACGGGAGCGGAGCCGGTGCCGTCGACGACGGTGACGTTGCGGAGCAGGAAGCTGGCGGGGGTCATGCGATGCCTTCCGGTCAGGGGTCGTGCGCCCGAACAGGGCTCAGCTGGTCAGTCGACCGAACAGGCCGAGGTCGACGTTGCCGCCGCTGGCGATGGCCACGACCCGGGTGCCTGCGGGGAGGTCCAGCACCCCGGTCATCAGCGCAGCCAGCGGGGCGGCGGCCGAGGGCTCCATCAGCAGCTTGGTGCGGGAGACCGCCAGCGGCAGGACCCGCAGGATGTCCTCGTCGCTCACCGTGACGACCTGCTCGACGAAGGCCTGCACGTGGTCGACGGTGACCTGCCCGCTCATCGGTGCGGCCAGGCCGTCGGCGATGCTCCGGGCGGCAGGGTGCCGCACCGGTCCGCCGGCAGCCAGGCTGCGGGTCATCACGTCGGCGGTCTCCGGCTCGACCCCGATCACCCGGACCCCCGGCGCCAGCCGGGCCAGCGCTGCGGCGACCCCGGAGATCAGCCCGCCCCCGCCGACCGGGACCAGCACCACCTCGGCATCCGGGACCTCCTCGGCGATCTCCAGCCCGACGGTGCCGGTGCCGGCGACGACCGCAGGGTCGTCGAACGGGTGCACCGGCACGCGGCCGGTCTCGGCGACCGTGGCGGTGTAGACGTCCAGCAGGTCTCCGTCGGTGAGGACGACGTCGGCCCCGTACGCCCGGCAGGCGGCGATCTTCGCCGGCACCGCGGTGGTCGGCATGACCACCGTGCCGGGCACGCCGACGCTGGCGGCCGCGTAGGCGACGGCGGCCCCGGCGTTGCCGGCAGACAGCGTGATCACCCCGCGGGCGCGCTGCTCGGGCGGCAGGGACAGCACCTTGTTCAGCGCGCCGCGGGCCTTGAAGCTGCCGGTCCGCTGGAAGAGCTCGGCCTTGAGGTCCAGCCGCACCCCCCACAGCTCGCCGAGGCTGGTGGAGCGGAGCACCGGGGTGCGGTGCACCCGGTCGGTGAGCCGCGCCGCCGCCGCCCGGATGTCGTCCAGGGTCACCAGTGCCGGGTCGGTCGTCTGCATGCCCGCGATCATCCGGCCGGCCCGTTGACGGTCCGCATCCGCGGGTCCAGGGCGTCGCGCAGGCCGTCACCGAGCAGGTTGAACGCGAGGATGGCCAGGAAGATCGCGATCCCGGGGAACGTCGTCAGGTGCGGGGCGCTGAAGATGAACTGGCGCCCCTCCCCCAGCATCGTGCCCCACTCGGCGGTGGGTGACTGCACGCCCAGGCCGAGGAAGCCCAGGCCGGCGGCGAGCAGGATGCTCACCCCGATGCTGAGCGTCCCGTGCACGAGCACCGGGGTCAGCGAGTTGCGGAACACGTGCCGGGTGATGATCCGCAGGTTGCTGGCGCCCAGCGCCCGCGCGGCCTCCACGTAGGGCTCCTCGCGCAGGCTGAGCACCGAGGAGCGCACCAGCCGGATGATCACCGGGATCACGCTGATCCCGACCGCGATGATCACGTTCTGCAGGCTGACGCCCAGGACGGCGACCAGCGTGAGCGCGAGCAGGATGGAGGTGAAGGCGAACATCATGTCGGCGAACCGGGAGATCGCCAGGTCCGCCCAGCCGCCGTAGTAGCCGGCGATCATGCCCAGCGGCACGCCGATGACCAGGCCGATCGAGACGGCCAGGACGCCGATGAGCAGCGAGATCCGGGCGCCGTACATCAGCCGGGTGGCGATGTCCCGGCCGAGCTGGTCGGTGCCCAGCCAGTGCTCGGCCGAGGGGCCCTGGATGGCGACCGACAGGTTCTGCCCGTTCGGGTCGTACGGCGAGATCAGCGGCGCGAAGATCGCCAGCACGACGAACGTGACGATGATCCCCAGCCCGATCATCGCCGGGGTGTGGTGCCGGAACCGGCTCCATGCCCTCATGACTCTGCCCTCATCGGACCCTCTCCATCATCAGTACCGGATCCGCGGGTCGACGACGACGTAGAGCACGTCGACGATCACGTTGAGCAGGATGAACGCCGCCGCGTAGACCAGCACGATCCCCTGGACGACGGCGAAGTCGCGGGCGCCGATCGAGTCGACCAGCAACCGCCCGATGCCCGGCCAGCCGAACACCGTCTCGGTCAGCACCGCGCCCCCGAGCAGGGCGCCGAACTGCAGGCTGATCACCGTCAGGATCGGGATGAACGCGTTGCGCAGCCCATGCCGGAGGATCACCGTGATCGGCGGTGCGCCCTTGGCCTCGGCGGTGCGCACGTAGTCCTGGCCGAGCACCTCGAGCATGCTGGCCCGGGTCATCCGGGAGATCAGCGCCGTGGAGAAGGCCGCCAGCGTCACCGCCGGCAGCACGATGCTCAGCGGTTCCCCGCTGCCCGCGGCCGGCAGCCAGCCCAGGGTGACGGCGAACAGCAGGATCAGCAGCAGGCCCAGCCAGTAGACCGGCATGGACACGCCCATCATCGCCACGCTGGAGATCACGTGGTCGACCATCGAGTTGCGGCGGACCGCGGCGACCACCCCGGCGGTGACCCCGGCGATGGTGCCGATGATCGTGGCCACGATGGCCAGGATCAACGTCGCCGGCAGCCGGACGCCGATCTCGGTCGCCACCGGCGCCGAGGTGCGCGCCGACGTCCCGAGGTCACCGGTCAGCACACCGGTGATGAAGGACCAGTACTGCAACAGCAGGGAGTCGTCGAGCCCCAGCTCGGCCCGGAGCCGGGCGACCTGGTCCTCGCTGGCGTTCAGCCCGGCCAGCACCCGCGCGGGGTCACCGGGCAGCACGCGCAGCATGAGGAAGATCAGGACCGACACCCCGAAGAGGGTGATCAGCGACAGCAACAAGGTGCGCACGATGTGCGCGGCGGTGCCCGTCATCCCCGTCCTCTCCCGTACCCGGCCCGGCGGCTCGCGTGCACCGCCGGGCGGTGGCCGCCCCTGCCCGCAGGCAGGGGCGGCCGTCCGATGGTGGTCAGTTCGCCGGCCGGGCGTACGTGGCGTCGAACTTCTCGACCGGGGTGGCGCTGACACCGGTGATGTCCGCGTCGTAGACGATCGGGAAGGACTGGGTCCAGAGGAAGATCCACGGGGCGTCGTCCCAGATGATCTGCGAGGCGTCGCAGTACAGCTGCTCACGGGTGTCCGGGTCGATCTCCACGTCCGCCTGGGCGAGCAGCTCCTCGACCTGGGGGTTGGTGTAGAACGACGTCCCCAGACCGGCCGGCGGATGGGTCGCCTGGCGGAACATCTGCATCTGGAAGTCGGCGTCCAGGTAGGCCGGGGCCCAGCCGAGCAGGTGCGCCTCCGGCGTGTTCTCCGTGACCGGTGCGTTCACCCGGGCGAGGAACGACGGGAAGTCACTGGTGGAGACGCTGACGTCCAGCCCGGCCTCGCGCAGGTAGCCGGCGATCGCCTCGGCGGCCTGGGCGTCCTGCACGTACCGGCCGCTGGGGGTGAGCAGCTCGATGCTCGCCCCCACTGCCCCGGCCTCCTCCAGCAGCTGCTGGGCCCGCTCCGGGTCGTAGTCGTAGGAGCCGGTCTCGCAGTAGCCGAACAGGCTGGGGGCCATCGGCGCATCGAGGACCTCGGCCGCGCCGAAGAGGACGTTGTCGATGATCGCCTGCTTGTCGACCGCGTAGTTCAGCGCCTGGCGCACCCGCGGGTCCTGCATCACCGGGTCGGTGTTGTCCAGCGCGATGAAGATCGTGCGGTCGCTCTCGGCGAGCAGCACCTCGACGTCGTCGTTGGCCTGCAGCGCCTCGATGTCCGAGACCGGCGGCAGGATGATCATGTCGACCTGGCCGGCGAGCAGCAGGCTCTCCCGGGTCGCCGCCTCGGGGACGACGCGGAAGACGACCGTCTCGTAGTAAGGCTCCTCGCCCCAGTAGTCGTCGTACTTGGTGACGGTGACGCTCTCCCCGGCGGTGTACTCGTCGAACACGTACGGCCCGGTACCGACCGGCCGGGTGTACTCCTGGTAGCTGTTGCCCTCCGCGTCGACCGAGGTCGGGGAGATCATCCCCGCCACCGTCGCCGACAGCGCGCTCACGAAGCCGGGCGAGGGCTGGCTGAGGGTCACCTCGACGGTGCTCTCGTCGACCGCGGTGGCCGACTCGAAGGCCGCGAAGGCGGCGCCCTGCGGCACGGTCAGCTCCGGGTCGGTGATCCGCTCGAAGTTGTAGACGACCGCCTCGGCGTCGAACGGCGTCCCGTCCTGGAACGTCACGCCCTCCCGCAGCTGGAACGTGATCGACAGACCGTCCTCGGAGACCTCGTAGGACTCCGCGAGCACGCCCTCGATCTCGTTCTCGTCGTTGAACGTCACGAGCGTCTCGACCACGTAGTCGACGATGTTGGAGACGGTCGTGGTGGTCTGCCCGGCCGGGTCGAACGTGTCCGGGTCGATGCCCACGGCGATGGAGAAGGTGGCGTCACCGCCCTCTCCGTCGGCTGCGGGCGCTTCCGGGTCGCTGACGCTGCAGGCGCTGATCAGCAGGCCCAGAGCCGCGACGGCGGCCATGGACCTGATCCGGGAGGGGCTGCGTCGTGCTCGGGTCGTGTTCATCGGCTTCCGCTCTGACGAGGTGGCACACAACGGGACGGACGGCGGGACGGTGTCGTCGGCGACGACGGGGCTGGCGGGGAGGCGGATCCGGTCATGCGATCACCGGCTTGACCTCGGCGAAGTGGCAGGCGCTGGGGTGACCGGAGCCGGCGCGGTCGATCAGCGCCGGCTCCTCCTCGGCGCAGATCTGCTGGGCCTTGGGGCACCGGGTCCGGAAGTTGCAGCCCGACGGCGGGTTCGCCGGGCTGGGCACGTCGCCGGTGAGGATCATCCGTTCCCGGCTGCCGCGCTTGGTCGGGTCCGGGATCGGCACCGCCGACAGCAGTGCCTGGGTGTAGGGGTGCGTGGGGCGGGCGTAGATGTCGGCCCGGTCACCGATCTCCACGACCTTGCCCAGGTACATCACCGCGACCCGGGTGGAGATGTGCCGCACCACCGACAGGTCGTGGGCGATGAAGACGTAGGCCAGGCCGAGCCGGTCCTGCAGCTCCTGGAGCAGGTTGACCACCTGGGCCTGGATGGAGACGTCCAGGGCCGAGACCGGCTCGTCGAGCACCAGCACCTGCGGGTCCAGCGCCAGCGCCCGGGCGATGCCGATCCGCTGCCGCTGCCCACCGGAGAACTCGTGCGGGTAGCGGCTGGCCTGCTCGGCGCTGAGCCCCACGGACTCCAGCAGGTCGTCGACCTTGGCGCGCAGCTCGCTGCCGGAGGCGATGCCGTGGATCTGCAGCGGCTCGGCGACGATGCCGCGCACCGTCATCCGCGGGTTCAGCGAGGTGTAGGGGTCCTGGAAGACGAACTGCATCTCCCGGCGGACCGCCTTCATCTGCGCCCGGCCGAAGCCGGTGATGTCCACGCCCTTGAAGTGCACCGAGCCCGACGTCGGCTCCAGCAGCTTGACCAGGGTGCGGCCGGTGGTGGTCTTCCCGCAGCCGGACTCCCCGACCAGGCCGAGGGTCTCCCCTGCGGTCAGCGTGAAGCTCACGCCGTCAACCGCGTAGACCGTGCCGACCTGTCGCCGGGTGACCCCGCCGCGGATCGGGAAGTGGGTCTTCAGGTCGGTGACCCGGAGGATCTCGGTGCCGTGCGCGGCGCGGGTGTGCAGGTCCGCACGCTCGCCGGTCGGTGTGGCGACGGAGCTCATGCGCCGCCGCTCCCCAGCCGGGCGCCCATCTCGCGGTACACGACGGCCATCTCGGCGGGGACCTCCTCGGTGAAGTGGCAGGCGGCACGTGCGCCGTCGCCGGTGTCGTAGAGCGGCGGCACCTCGGTGCGGCAGCGCTCGCGGCCCTTGGAGACGCGGCAGCGCGGGTGGAAGGAGCACCCGGGCGGCAGGTCCATGAGGTTCGGCGGGGCACCAGGGATCGGGTCCAGCCGGGCGAGGTCGACGTCCAGCCGGGGCAGGCTGCTCATCAGGCCCAGCGTGTACGGGTGCCGAGGTGCGGCGAAGATCGAGAAGACGTCGGCGACCTCGACCACCTTGCCGCCGTACATGACCACGACCCGGTCGGCGTGCTCGGCGATCAGGCCCAGGTCGTGGGTGATGAGGATGGTGGCGGCGTTGGTGCGCTCCTTCGCCGTCTTCAGCACGTCGAGCACCTGGGCCTGGATCGTGACGTCCAGGGCGGTGGTGGGCTCGTCGGCGATGAGCACCTTCGGGTCGTTGGCGATCGCCATGGCGATCATCGCCCGCTGGCGCATGCCGCCGGAGTGCTCGTGCGGGTACTGGTCGACGCGGCCCTCGGGGTTGGGCACGCCGACCATCGTCAGCAGCTCGACCGCCCGGGTGCGGGCGGCGGACTTGCTCATCTTCTTGTCGTGCAGCCGGAGCGCCTCGGAGATCTGGGCACCGACGGTCAGCACCGGGTTCAGGCTGGTCATCGGGTCCTGGAAGATCATCCCGATCTCGCTGCCGCGCAGCCGGCGCAGTTCCTTGTCCGGCATGGTCAGCAGGTCGCGGCCCTCGAAGAGGATCTCGCCCGCGGTGATCCGCCCCGGGGGGCTCTGGATCAGGCCGAGGATCGACATCGCGGTGACGCTCTTGCCGGAGCCGGACTCCCCGACCACGCCGAGGGTCTCGCCGGGGAACAGGTCCCAGCTGACGTCGTTGACGGCTCGCACGACGCCGGCGGGGGTGACGAATTCCGTCGTCAGGCCCCGGATGGAGAGAACAGGACTGCTCACAAACAGCGCCTCCTCGACCGATCAGTGGGTGAAAGTTAGGTCACTCCGACGCGGTTTGGGTGACGGTCGTGTCACGACGGTGAGTCCATGCGCTCCGTGTGACGACCCTCACACTCGGTGTGGTCGAAGGGGAGACTACTGCTCGCCGGGCACCGGATCGGACCAGACGTCCATCCGCACCGTCCCGGTCGCGCAGCCCTGGGCGTCGAGCAGGTGGCCCATCCGCTTCACCGCGCGCAGCACCACCAGCCGGTCGACCACGACGACGTCGGGCACCACGTGCGCCAGCTCCTGCTCGAAGCGGTGCACCTCCTCCAGCGAGGCGAGCCAGGCGACCACCAGCAGGCTGGGCGTGCCCGCGAGCGTCGTGGACAGCCGCACCTGGCGCAGCCGGCCCAACCGGGCCGCGGCGTCGTCCAGCCGCCCGGCCGGGGCGTCGGCCGACAGCACGACCATCACCGGCAGCCCGGCCAGCGGCGCGGCCACCTCGGTCCGCATCAGCACCCCGCCGGAGCTGATCAGCCGGTCGACCCGGCGGCGCGCGGTCGGCTGGCTGATCCCGGTCGCCGCGGCGAGCGCGGCGTAGGACGCCCGGCCGTCCTCCCCCAGCGCCGACATCAGCTCCCGGTCGACGTCGTCCAGCACGGTCGGGCGGGCCAGGTTCGGCGGCCCGCCGCTGCTGCCGTTCGAGGGCAGCACGCCGAGGCGCCAGGTGCTGCCCTCGGCGTAGAGCCGGGTGGCGATCCGCGCCCGGGTGCCGGTGACCCCGGGCACCCGGTCCAGCCGCTCCAGCAGGTAGCGCCCGAGGGTGGGCAGGTCGACGGCGGCCACGGTCAGCATGAGGTCGCGGCCGCCGGCGGTGATGTCCACCGAGAGGGCGTGCGCGTCGCCGGCGAGCTCGTTGGCGACCCGGGTCTTCTCACTCGGCAGACAGGTCACGTCGACGTAGGCGAGCACCTGGGCGTGGTGCGAGCCCGGGCCGGGGGTGCCGGTGACCCAGGCGGCGCCGGTGGCGCGCAGCCGGTCCCACCGCCGGGACGCGGTGACCGCGTTGGTGCCGACCATCGCCGCGACCTCGGTCCACGGGGCCCGCGGGTCGCGCTGCAACGCCTCGACGAGAGCCAGGTCGTCCTCGTCCAGCACAACCGATCGGGTCACTTCGGGCCCCTCTCGTGACGGATGACTGCAAATCCTGTCGGAGAACGTGCCGAACTCCTAACGTCCCGCCCACCCGATCCCCAGGAGGGCACGTGATCCGGTCAGGCGCGCTGCGCGAGGACGCCCGAGCGATGCAGGACGAGCTGGTGCAGCTGCGGCACGCGCTGCACCGGCGGCCCGAGGTGGGGCTGCAGCTGCCCTGGACTCAGGAGACCGTGCTCGCCGCCCTGGACGGGCTGGGCCTCGAGGTCAGCACGGGCACCGACCTGACGTCGGTGACGGCGGTGCTGCGCGGTGGCCGGCCCGGTCCCGCGGTGCTGCTGCGCGGTGACATGGACGCCCTCCCGGTGCAGGAGCAGACCGGGGTGGAGTTCACCAGCGAGGTCGACGGCACGATGCACGCCTGCGGGCACGACCTGCACACCGCGATGCTGGTCGGCGCCGCGCGGCTGCTGAGCGCGCACCGGGAGTCCCTGGCCGGGGACTTCGTCCTGATGTTCCAGCCGGGCGAGGAGGGCTGGGACGGCGCCGGCCACATGCTGCGCGAGGGCGTGCTGGACGCCGCCGGGTCGCGGGTCACCTCGGCCTACGGGATGCACGTGATGTCGGCGATGAGCCCCCGCGGGGAGTTCACCACCCGCCCGGGGACGCTGATGGCGGCCAGCGACGAGCTGCGGGTGACCGTGCGCGGGAGCGGCGGGCACGGCTCGGCCCCGCACCTGGCCCGCGACCCGATCTCGGTGGCTGCGCAGCTGATCGGCGACCTGCAGACGATGGTCACCCGGCAGTTCGACGTCTTCGACCCGGTGGTGCTCACCGTCGGCCTGTTCGCCGGCGGCACGAAGCGCAACATCATCCCCGACGAGGCGACCTTCCAGGCCACCGTGCGGACCTTCTCGGCCGAGGCCCGGGAGCGGATGCGGGTGGCCTCGGTGCGGCTGTGCGAGTCGGTGGCGGCCGGCTACGGCCTGGAGGCCGAGGCGCTGTACCTGGAGGAGTACCCGGTGACGGTCAACGACCCGACGCACACGGCGTTCGCCGCCGGGGTCGCCCAGGAGGTGTTCGGCGACGAGCGGTACGCGCCGAAGGTGTTCCCGCAGTCGGGGTCCGAGGACTTCTCCCGGGTGCTGGCGGAGGTGCCCGGCTGCTACCTGTTCCTCGGCGCGGCCGTGGGCGAGGACCACGCCGCCGCCCCGAACAACCACAGCCCGCGGGCACAGTTCAGCGACGAGGTGCTCGCCGACGGCGCGCTGCTGCACGCCGAGCTGGCCGTGCGGGCGCTGGAGCGCGACGCGGCCGCCTGACCAGCGGAGGGGGGCGACCCTTCCGTCTCAGTTGTCACACCTCCGCCGAGGCTCCCCGATCCGGGGGCCCGGCGGAGGTAGAACGACTCCATGGGCGTCTCCCCGTGCCCGCAGCACACCGCGGAAGCCGAACCGCTGGTGGCCGTGGAGCTCGACTGCGTGCCCGTGGTCGGCGAGGCACTCGCCCGCGCCGGCGTGCCGGTCGTCGCCGTCCTCACCCTGACCGGCGCCGCCGAGCCGGTGCGCGGCGCGCGGGTGACCGTCACGATCTCCACCGCCGCCGGCCCGCTGGGCGCCCCGTCCGAGCTGACCGTCGACGTCGAGCCCGACCGGACCACGGTGCTCACCGACGTCGACCTGCGCCTGGACCCGGCGGTGCTCGCCGCCGTCGCCGAGCCGGGCACCGCGACCGTCGAGGCCCGCGTCGAGCGGGACGGCCGGCTGCTCGGCTGCACCCGCACCGCGGTGCGGGTGCTCGCCGCCGGCCAGTGGCTGGCGGCGCCGACGCCGCTGGCCCTGGAGCTGCTGGCCGCCCACGTGCAGCCGGGCTCCCCCGCGGTCGCCGGCCTGGTCGGCGCGGCCGCCGACCTGCTGCGCCAGCGCACCGGCGACCCCACCGTCGGCGGGCACCCCACCGGCGCCGACCGCATCGACGAGACCGCCGCGGCCATCGTGGAGGCGATGCGCCGCCGGGCGATCCGCCCCCGCCCGCCGGTCGCCGGCTGGGCCGACGTGCCGCAGTGGGTGCGCACCCCCGACCAGGTGCTCGACGACCGGGCCGGCACCAGCCTGGACACCGTGCTGACCCTGGCCGCCGC
This sequence comes from Modestobacter sp. VKM Ac-2985, assembly GCF_026967925.1. Classification (GTDB taxonomy): domain Bacteria; phylum Actinomycetota; class Actinomycetes; order Mycobacteriales; family Geodermatophilaceae; genus Modestobacter. The sequence continues at coordinate 1,010,258 of NZ_JAPVBI010000003.1, forward strand.
ACTGGAGCACGCCGGGATCCGCCCGCTGCTGTGGGTCGCCGCCGACGGCGCGACCTGCCTCGGGCACGCCTTCCTCGGCTACTGGCGCACCGAGCGCTGCGCCGAGAGCGCGGCCACCACCGAGGTCTCCGGGCTCGCCGAGCTGGTCGAGCTGGGCCAGATCGCACTGGTGGAGACCACGATGCTGGGGATCGCCGCGGAGCCGGCGACCTTCGGCGACCTGCACCGCACCGCGGCCGCCGCCTGGCTGGCCGGGGACCTGCACCGGGTGCTCGGGGTCACCGACGTGCACCGCGCCCGGCTGGACGGCGTCGCCCCGCTCCCGCTGCCCCAGCTGCCCGAACGCCGCCCGGCCGCGAGCCCCCCGCGCCCGGGCGGGCGACCGACGGGTCCGACGGCCGCGCTGCTCGACCTGGACCGGGCCGACGGCGGCACCGTGCCGCTCACCGTGCCCCCCGGCCGGCTCCCCGTCCTCGCCGAGCGGCTCGCCGCCGACGCCGCGCTGACGTTGGTGCCCACCGACCAGCTGGGCGCCGCGGCACGGCGCCGGGGCATCCGCTCGGCCCGGGACCTGCCGCCGCACCAGCTCGGTGAGCTGCTGGTCGAGCACGGGGGGCTGTACACCGGGCTCGGCTCGGCCGACTACGCCCACCGGCTGGCGGCGCTCGCCGACCAGGCGGCCGCGCTGCTCGAGGAGGCCGGCGCCGGGGACCTGCACCTGGCCCTGGGCTCGGTGACGTGGGAGCTCGACGGGCGGTCGGTGCGCTCGCCGCTGGCGCTGGTCCCGGTCGCCCTCACCCGGGTGGCGAGCACCGGCGCCTACCGGCTCACCGCTGACCCGGCCGGGGCGATCGGGCCGAACGAGCAGCTGCTGGCCGAGCTGCGCCGCCGCACCGGGGTGACCGTGCCGGCGCTCGAGGCCGACGGGGACCTCGACCTCACCGTCGCGCTCCCGGCGCTGCGGCAGGGGCTGGCCCAGCGCGGGCTGCCGCACCGGGTCGAGCCGACCGCCGACCTCGCCCTGCTGCCCGCGGCGGCCGCCCGGATCCGGCAGGACGCCGACCACCTCGGCGCGGCGGCGCTGCGCAACCCGCTGGTGCCGGTGCTGCTGCGCCCCGGCCAGCCGTTCGTCGACCCCGCGCCGGCGCCCGGCACCGCCCTGGCCACCGACCTCACCGAGCTCGCCGCGACCCTGCCGCTGCCCGCCGACACCGACCAGCTGCGGGCGATCACCGACGCCACCGCCGGGCGGACCTTCGTGCTCGAGGGCGCACCGGGCACCGGGAAGTCGCAGACCGTCGCCAACCTGGTCGCCGCAGCGGCGGCCGGTGGTCAGCGGGTGCTGGTCCTCGCCGCGCAGCAGTCCGCGCTGGACGCGGTGTCCCGGCGGCTGGCGGGCGTGGGGCTCGGCGGGCTGGTCACGACCCTGCGCCGTCCCGCCGACGCCCCGTCCGAGGCCGGGAGCGCGCCCGACGTCCCCGCCCTCCCCGACGAGCTGCGGGCGGCGCGGCGCCAGCTGGCCGGCTACGCCGAACGGCTGCACGCGCCCAACTCCGCCGGGCTGTCGCTGTACGCCGCGCGCGTCGGGGTGCTCTCCGCGGTGCCCGGCACCCCGGCGCTGCCGCTGGCGACCACGTACGTCGCCACCGCGTCGGCCCGCACCACCGCGAAGGTGCACGAGCTGCTGACGACGCTGCCCGAGGTCGCCGCCCGCACCCGGCCGCGGCCGCGGCACCCGTGGGGCTTCCTCGACTCGGCCGACGCCGACCCGGTCGCCGTGCACGCGGCGGTGCTCGCCGTCGACACGGCGCTGCGCGCGCTGCCGCCCGCCGGGCCGCTGGCGCGGGTGATCGCCGCGGCCCGGACCCCGGAGGACCTGGACGCGGTCGCCACCGTGCTCTCCGGCCCGGACGTGCCGCTCGCCGCGGTCGACGCCGTCCGCACCCAGCAGTGGGCGCAGGACGTCGACGCACTGCTCGCCGAGGTCGCCGCCTTCGTCACCGCGGAGCACCCCGGGCTCGACGTCGCCCTGCCCGAGGCGCTGGACCTGCCGCTTGCCGGGATCGCCGAGGACGCCGAGCAGGCGGCCGTCTCGGGGCGGTTCGGCCGGGCCAAGCGGCTGGCCGCGGTGCTCACCGAGCTGGCTCCGTCACTGCGCCCGGATGCCCACGTCGAGCCGACCGACGTCCCGCTGCTGACCGCGGAGCTGCTCCAGGTGCAGCGCGCGGCCCGCGAGCTGACCCTGCGGTGCGGATCCGTCGCCGGACTGGCGGTGCCGTGGAACTGGAACCCGCTGACCGACCCGCTGCTGCTCGAGCGGCAGGTGGCCGCGTTGAACCGGCTCGGCTCCGCGCTGGACGGCGACCCGGCCTTCACCCCCCCGCTGCGCCGGTTCCTGGACACCGCGCCGGCGCCGGACCCGACCCGGGCGGTGGCCGTCCGGAAGCTGCGGGCAGCGCTGACCGCACTGCCCGTGGCCTGCCTGAGCTCGCTGGACCAGCTCCTCGCCTGGGCTGGGGACACCGGGATCGTGCGGCTGTGGGAGGCGACGCAGGACGAGCGGGCGGTGGAGGAGTTCGGCGTCCCCTCGCTCGGGCACTGGCTGGACCTGCTGCGGCACCTGCACCTGCTGGAGGCCGCCGGGCTGGCCGAGGCGCGCGCCGCGCTGCTGTCCGGGGCGGTGCCGGCCGGCGGCGCCGTCGCCGCCTTCGACCGCGGGGTGGCCGAGGCGTCGTTCGCCGAGCGGTCGGCGGCCGGTGGGCTCGGTGCGTCGGACGCGCAGGCGGCGGAGCAGGCGGTCCGACGGGCGCTCACGGTCATGGCGGAGACTCGGGTCCAGGCGGCCGCGGCCCTGGCTGCCGGCGACCGGACCCCCGCCGTGCTGGCCACCCCGGACGCCGTGGCCCGCTTCCTCCCCGCCACCGCCGGCTCCTTCGACCTGGTGGTGATCGAGGACGCCTCGTCGCTGCGGGTCGCCGACGCCCTGGGCGCACTGGGCCGGGCGAGCGCGGCGGTCGTGGTCGGCGACCGCGAGCAGCTGCCCCCGCGCGCCGCGGTCGACGAGCCCGCCGACGAGGGGCTGCTGGCCGCCTGCCTGCGGGCCGGGGTCCCCCGGCGGGAGCTGACCTGGCACCACCGCAGCGCCGACGAGTCGCTGATCGCCTTCCCCAACGCCGTCGCCTATGGCTCCCGGCTGACCACGGTGCCCGGCCCACCGGCCGGGCCGGCGATCTCCCTGGTGCGGGTGGACGGCGTGTTCCTGCGTGCCGGCGAGCAGCGGGAGACCAACCCGGCCGAGGCGGAGGCGGTGGTCGCGGAGCTGCGGCAACGGTTCGCGGCGTCACCGGAGGCGGTGCCGTCGGTCGCCGTGCTGACCCTGCACGGGCCGCAGCGCCGGCTGATCGAGGGCCTGCTGCGGGTGGGCCGGGACCGGGTGGCCGAGGCGCTGGACGCCGGCGAACTGCGGGTCCGGGAGGTGGAGGCGGCGCAGGGCGAGGAGGCCGACGTCGTCCTGTTGTCGCTGGGGTGTGCGGCCGACGAGCGCGGCTGCCTGCCGTTGGACCTCGGGCCGCTGAACCGGGCCGGCGGTGAGCGGCGGCTGACCGTGGCGGTGACCCGCGCGCGCCGGCAGGTGGTGGTGTTCGCGTCGTTCGCCCCGTCGCTGCTGCGGCCCACGACGACGACCCAGCCGGGCGTGCGCCGGCTGCGGGCCTGGCTGGAGCAGGCGCTGCACGGCGTGGACGCGGTCCCGCGGAGCGCTGTGGCCACGCACGACCCGCACCGCGAGGAGGTCGCGGCGGCGCTGCGGGGCCGTGGGCTGGTGGTGCGCACCGACGTGGGGCTCTCCCGGTTCCGGGTCGACCTGACCGTGGCCCGGCCGGAGGCACCGGAGCGACCGGTGCTGGCGGTGCTGCTGGACGGCCCGACGTGGGCGCAGCGGGCGACGGTGGACCGCGAGCTGGCGTACCAGGAGCTGCGGGGCTGGCCGGCGGTGGAGCGGGTGTGGCTGCCGGAATGGCTGGCCGAGTGGGAGACGGTGCTCGACCGGCTGGTCGCAGCGGTGGCGTCGGCTGTCCCGGTGGAGCCGCTGCTCCCGCCGCTGCCGGCCCCGGTCGCCGCGGTCGAGGAGCCGGCGGAGGAGATCGACCCGTTCGACCCGGAGGCCCCCGAGGACCTGGACGAGGTGTCGACGGCGGAGCCGGTCCGCTGCGCGGCGCACCCGGTGGTGACGCCGGCGCTGCTCGCGGGTGAGGTGCCGTTCCGGGCGTGGACGCCGAAGCCGGTGGGCGAGCCGCGGATGCTGCGGCAGCTGGAGAACCCGGAGGCGGCCCGGCTGGTGCGGCGGGTGCTGGCGGCGGGGATCCGGGCGGAGGGACCGGTCCACCGGGAACGGCTGGCCCGGCTGACGGCGTCGGCGTTCGGGGTGCCGCGGGTGAACGCGGCCCGGATGGAGTCGATCCTGGCGCTGCTGCCCGACCCCGGTGCGGAGTTCCTGTGGCCGGCGACGTCGGACCGGACGCCGCCGGACCCGGCCGGGTGGACGACGTTCCGACGGCAGGCGACGGGCACCGACCGGGCACTGGAGCACGTGCCCCCGGAGGAGATGGGCAACGCCATGGTGGCGCTGTGCCGGTCGGTGGCCGGGATGACCCGCGACGACCTGTTCCAGCAGACGCTGGCGGTGTTCGGGCACCGTCGCCGGCACCCGGTGCTGATGCCGCTGCTGGAGGCGGCGCTCGCGCAGGCGGTGCGGGCCGGCCGGATCACCCGGCAGGGCGCCGGTCAGTGGCTGACCGCAGTGGCCGACGGCGATGCGGACCTGCAGCCGGTCACCACCCCACCCGTCCCGCACAGCCCCGCGACGCCGTCAGGGCGCGCGACGCCGTCGGGGCGCGCAGCGCCGGAAGGACGCCCAGCGCCGGAAGGACGCCCCGCGCCGGAAGGACGAGCGGTGCCGGAAGGGCTCGCAGCGTCGGAAGGGCTCGATCAGCCCGTCGCCGTGATCTGATCCGCCGGCCGGGCAACTCCGGTAGACGGGCAACTCCGGTAGCCGGGCGACGCGACGGCCTCACGCGCGCGCCGAAAGCCGGCCACGGTGGACCCGTGGCCGGCTACCGGAATCGGGCCGATCAGTGCGGCAGTGCTCCGATGAGGATCTCGGTGTCGTCGGGGCGGTAGGTGCGCCATCGCCCGCCGGGATCTCTTTCGACCCGGAACCCGTGGTGGACCTTGGTGTGGTGCCGTTCGCACAACAGGGCGGAGTTCTGCAGTGAGGTCTCGCCGCCGTGCAGCCAGTGGATCAGGTGGTGCACGTCGCACCACCACGATGGGGCGCCGCAGCCGGCGAACACACACGACTTGTCGCGGCGCTCGACTGCCTTGCGCAGCCCCGGGGTGACCACCCGGTGATCCCGGCCCAGGTCCAGCGGAGTGCCGTCGGGGCCCATCACGATCCGGGAGATGCTGCCGTCACACGCCAGGTAACGGGCCCGCGCCGCGGAGATCGTCGCCCCGAACCCCATCTCCCCGGCACCAGGACCGGTCGCCGGGTCGACCAGGTCCTCCAGGTCGACGCCCACCACCACGTGCGGCTTCACCGTCCGCAGCACCGGCAGGTTCCCCGACGCCAACTGGTTCTCACACAGCTGCACCAACCCATCGGCGTTCTGCTGGGCGCGGGTCCGCTCATCACCCTTCGGGCGGTCGGCCTGCACGATCGACTCGATCGCCGCCTGCACCTTCTCCCCACCCACGACATCGAGGTCGGCCCGGAGGCTGATCGACCCGTCGGCGTGCTTGACGATCGTCAACCGCCGACCCTCGGTCGGATCCGGCTCCGGTCCATCGGGATCGAGGGCGTTCTCGAAGGCCTGCACCGCGGCGGCCAGCGACTCGTGCGGGGACTCCGTGGCCACCCGCGCCCACACCTGGTCGAAGGCGGTCAGGTCGATGCCCTGCTCCTCGGCCCGGGCCACCTCACCGGCCCCGATCTTCTCCGCCACCACGTTCACCTGCGCCGCCGTGATCTCACCTTGCGCGAACCCGGCCGCCAGCGCCGGGAAGTGCTCCAGCACCCGCCCTGACCGCACGACCCGCGACGCCTCCGTCTGCGACAACCGCGCATGCCCGATCAACCACGACCGCATCGACTTCAACCCGTCGTGCTCGCACGTCTGGGTCAGCTCTGCGTGCCGCACAGTCCGGGTCAACTCCGCAGACGCACGGTTGACCACCTGCACCAGCAACGCCGTCCGGTCCAGCACGGCGCCGTCCGTCAACCCGTGCAGGTCCTCGGCCACCAGGGCATCGAGAGCCGACTGCAACTCGCTCACGACACCTCCCGACCGGTTCGAACGTATGTACGAGCATTACCGCCGCGAGCACACCCGCACAACGTGAATCCGCAGGTCAACGACCTGTCCACAGATCCGCCCGACCTCTTGACACGGGGCAGCTCGGCACGCCAGCTGACGGCTCGAGACCGACGTCGGTCAACGAGATCGGCAACCCGACGAACTCTCGACCGTGGCCGGACGCCGGTGCCCGGCGTCGCGACCACACCCGGCGCCGGCCGTGACGCGCCGAGCACGCAACGTGCACACCCGCCGGTCCGCCCGAAATCGGTTTCCGGGTGGGAACAGCCGGTCCGAGCCGCCGTCGCAGCCAACCCCCTCCGGCGTTGCTCGACGTCACGTCGGCGAGTCGCCCGAGCAGCCCGGGCGTGTTGCGGCCCTGCGGGGTGTCGGAACCCCGACGCGCAGCACTTTGTGACGAATCCATGACACCCCTACCGTCATCCGCGCCCGCCGGCCCCTGAGTCGCCACGCACGGTGACACCGGCGAGCACCGCCGAACCGGGCACCCGCTGCGAGGTCGCAGCGAACGCCCGGACCGGGGACCCACCGCAGTTCTGGGGTGAAGCGCGACGGCACGCGAGTGCCGCAGCGCCGGGCGAGTTCCCCGCCCGAACCCGTCAGCTAACTCGGTAGGCGGTCGAGGAGAACAAGGAGAACCCGTCGTCCATGACGACCACTCGCACGTCCCCTGCCCGTCGTCCCTCTCGCTCCGGTCGCCGGGCACTGATCGCGCTGTTCGCCAGCGCCGGCGTCGCCCTCACCCCGATGGCCGCCCAGGCCTCGGTCGGTGGCAGTGGAGCGCCCGTCGCAGCACCCGTCGCAGCGGCGGCCGCCCCGGTCGCGGCGCCGAACGCAGCTGCCCAGATCATCGTGAACACGGCGCTCGCCCAGCAGGGCAAGCCCTACGTCTGGGCCGGCGCAGGTCCGAACGTCTACGACTGCTCGGGGCTGACCCAGTACTCCTACGCGGCCGCCGGCATCACGCTGCCGCACTCCTCACGCATGCAGTCGACGATGGGCGTCCCCGTCGCCCGCGCCGACCTGCAGCCCGGTGACCTGGTCTTCTTCTACGACCCGGTGGGCCACGTCGGCATCTACATCGGCAACGGCCTGATGGTGCACGCGCCGACCGCAGGGGACGTCGTCCGCACCATCAACGTCGACACCATGTGGGGCTACAACTCCGCGCGTCGTCTGGTCTGAGGTCGCCCGGGGTTGTTGCGACCCCGTGACGATCGGCGGTGCCCCTTGCCCCGTGTCGCCCCGCCCGCGAGGTTGGGAGGTGCGAGGTAGCGAGTCCCGGCCCCGTACGGCCCGGTCGCCCGCAGGGGCGGCCGACGAACTGCCGGCGGGTGCGGCGCAGTGTCGCGCCGCACCTGCCCGCAGCTGGTCAGGGCACCAGACACGAGAGGAAGCCTCACCGATGCTGACGTTGACCCCCCAGGCAGCAACCGCGATCCGCGGGATCCTCGACCAGACCGAGACGCCCGAGCAGGGCGGCCTGCGGATCGCCAACGACCCGACCGGCCAGTCGCTGGCGCTGAGCCTGGCCGCCGTGCCGGCCGAGGACGACCAGGTGCTGGACGAGTCCGGCGCCCGGGTGTTCCTGGACGAGAAGGCCGCGACGGTCCTCGACGACAAGGTCCTGGACGCCCAGGCCGATCCGGCCGGCAAGGTCCAGTTCGGGATCGCCGAGTCCGGCGCCTGAGCTCCCCCAGCACGACCACGTCCGCCCCGTTCCGGTCCGCCGGAGCGGGGCGGACGTCGTCCGAGACCCGGACGTACGCGAACGCCCCGCTCTCCCGGGGGCGGCCACGGCTGACCAGGGTGATGGACCCTGCCCACTCCTCTGCGGCCTGTCCCGCCACGGAGCAGCGCTCCCCCCAGGCCGTCAGCCGGCCGCAAGCGCCCCGAGTGGTGCACTCCGGGCCGGACCGTCCGACGCCGTGGGTGGGGGCCCGATGTGGATCACCGGGCGTGCTGCCCGACGGCGTGGGCGTCGGGGGGCGGGGGGCCGTAGAGGGCCGGGTCCCTCTGGGGGGCGGGTTCGGTCGTGAGGGCAGCGCTCTCGATCCGGTCCCAGCGGAACCAGCGGGGCGCGTCCCGCTCACGGCACCAGGCGACGAGGTACCAGCGGTCGCCGGTGCGGGCGAACAGGTGCGGCTCGACCCGTCGGCGGGTCACCGTGCCGTGGCCGTCCCGGTAGCGCAGGGCCACCACCCGACGCCGGGCCAGCGCCTCCTCGACCACGGCGGCTGAGGCGCTCGGTCGTGTCGTGGACGAGCCGCGGACCCACACCCGGCCGGCCAGCCGCTCGGCCTCGGTGCGGGCCGTCGGACCCATCACGTCGAGCACCTTCTGCAGCGCCGCGCGGCCGTCGACAGCGAACGGCGCGTCCGGCGCCTCGGCCAGCGCCACCGCCACCGCGACCGCCTGGGCAGGAGTGAGATTGACCGGCGGCAGGGTGGCCGCCGCGTCCAGCGCGTACCCGCCACCGGGACCGGCCGTGGCCCAGATCGGCACACCGGCCTGCTGCAGCGCGGAGACGTCGCGCTTGACCGTCCGGACCGACACCTCCAGCCAGCGGGCGAGCCACCCCGACGTCCGACCGCGGGGCCCGACCCGGCGCAGCTCCTCGCTGAGCGCGTGCAGCCGGTCGGTGCGGTTCACCCGGAGATCGTCGCAGGATCGGTGACAGCACGGTGTCACCGGGAGCGTCGCACAGTTCGCTCATGACATCGATCGCCCTGTTCCACTCAGCCCTCGGGGTCCGCCCCGGGATCAGTGATGCCGCAGAACGCCTCCGAGCGGCCGGCCACCAGGTCTCGGTGGTCGACCAGTACGACGGGCTGGTCTTCGACGACTACGCGACAGGCAGCGCCCACACGGATCAGATCGGCTTCCCGGCCCTCATGCAGGCCGCGCTGGACGGCGTCGCGGAGCTGCCCGACGGGTTCGTCGCGGCCGGGTTCTCCAACGGCGCGGGCATGGCCGAGTACGTCGCCACTCGTCGCCGCTGTGCCGGGCTGCTGCTGTTCTCCGGCGCGCTGCCGCTGGACGTGCTGGGCGCGGCCTGGCCGACGGGCCTCCCCGTGCAGATCCACTACAGCCTGGACGACCCCTTCCGTCGTCAGGAGTGGATCGACGCCGTGGCGTCGGACGCCACCCGCGGCGGCGGTCGGGTCGAGACGTTCGACTATCCGGGAACCGGCCACCTCTTCACCGACCCGAGCCTGCCCACCGAGTACGACCCAGCGGCCACCGAACTGCTCTGGCAGCGGGCCCTGGCCTTCCTCCACGACCTCACCGACTGACCGCGCCAGGGCATCCGGGCTTGCTCGGGGCCTTCCAGCCGTCGTCGGCGTGTGGTGTGCTCCGGGCCACACTCCGACCGAGCACGGGAGCCCCGTTGAGCACACCGACGACCCACCCGCCGCGCACCGTCCAGGTCGGCGACATCGCCGTCGCCGTCCAGGAGCACGGCGAGGGTGAGCCGCTGCTGATCGTCAACGGCACGAGCCAGTCCCTCGGCTTCTGGGGTGACCTGGCGCAGGCCTGGGCGGGCGACCACCGGGTGATCACCTACGACCTGCGCGGGATGGGCGGCACACAGCGCGGATCCGGCCCGTTCAGCGTCGCCTCACTGGCCACCGACGCGCTCGGGCTGCTCGACGCCCTGGCGATCGAGCGCACCCACGTGCTCGGCTACTCACTCGGCAGCGCGATCGCGCAGGAGCTCGCACTGGCCGCTCCGGAGCGGGTCAGCTCGCTCGTCCTGTACTGCACGTGGGCCCGGTCGGACGGCTTCCAGCGGGCGCTGATGACCGGCCTGGCGCACCCGTGGCGGACCGGTGACCTGGCGGCGGCGCTCGGCGCGCTCGGCGTCGCGTTCTCCCCGCAGCTGCTGGACAGCCCCGAGTTCGGCGCGCTGATCGAGGAGCTGCTGCCGCTGTTCCCGTCGACGCCGGAGCAGATCAGGACCACCGCCGAGCAGTGGGACGCCGACCTGGGCCACGACACCCTCGACCGGCTCGGCCAGATCACCGCGCCGACGCTGGTGATCGCCGGTGAGCAGGACCTGCTGACGCCACCGTGGCACGGACGGCAGGTGGCCGGGGCCATCCCGGGGGCGCGGCTGGAGATGTTCACCGGCCCGGGGTCCAGCCACGCTCTCGGCGTGGAGCGGGCCGAGGAGTTCGTGCCGCTGGTCGCCGGGTTCCTCGCCGCGCACCGGACGCCCTGAGCTGGGTCGCCGCCTCCCGGCTCAGCGGGCGGCGGCGCGGACGGCCAGCTGCTCCGGGGAGAAGGCCAGGTCCAGCGCTTCCCGCGCGGCGCCGAGCACGGCCGCCTGCTGGCCGACCCGGCTCACCGCGATCTCCAGGCCGTCGGTGATCATCGGCGGGCACTGCGCGTAGATCGCCGAGCGCACCCCGGCGACGAAGGCCTCGGCGCTGCTCAGGTGCCCGCCGATCACCAGCCGCTCGGGGTTGAAGAAGTTCAGGATGGTCGACAGCACGGTGCCGGTGCTCCCCCCGGCCTCGCGCAGCAGCTGGGTGGTCAGCGGGTGCGCGTCCCTCGCCAGGTCGAGCATCCCCTCGGTGTCGGGGGCAGGGACGCCGCGCTCCGCGAGCTGCTCGACCAGTGCGGCGCCGCTGGCCACCGCGTCCAGGCAGCCGACCCGCCCGCACGAGCAGGGCACCGGCGGGGCACCGGGCACGGTGGTGTGGCTGATGTCCCCGGCGAACCCGCCGCTGCCCCGGTGCAGCACCCCGCCGGCGACGACGCCGCAGCCGATGCCCGAGCCGACCTTCACGAACACCATCTGCTCGGCCGGGGACCCGCCGGCGGCGTGCTCGCCCAGCGCCATCAGGTTCGCGTCGTTCTGCACGATCACCGGCACGGGCAGCCACTGCCGCACGATCGCGGCGACGTCGGCACCGTTCCAGCCGGGCATCCGGGCCGGGGAGACCACCAGGCCGGTGCTCGCGCTGACCGGCCCGGGCACGCCGACGCACATGGCCAGCAGCGGCGGGGCGTCGTCCAGTCCGGCGACCGCCTCCTCCACCGCGGTGACCACGGTGCGCAACACGGCCTCGGGTCCGTCGGAGACGGCGATGGGCAGGTGCCGCTCGGCGACCTGACGGCCGGCGGCGTCCAGGACGGCGATCGCCGCGTGCCGCTCCCCCAGGCTGACGGCGACCACCAGGCCGGCCGCGCCACGCATCTCCAGCCGGCGCGGCGGCCGCCCGCCGGCCGAGGGCCCGGTGCCGGTCTCCACCAGCCAGCCGCGGCGGATGAGCATCTCCACCCGGGCAGCGGCGGTGGTCGCCGAGAGCCCCGTCTCGCGGGCGACGTCAGCCCGGGAGGTCGCGCGGCCGAGCCGGACCAGGGCGAGTACCTCGCTCGGGGAGGTGGCCGACCGGTCACCGGCAGGGGTGGGCATGCCGTCAGTGAAGCAACGGCCACCGCGGGAAGCAACGGCCACTTACTCCGAAAGTGGAAATACTTCATGGACTTCTCGCTGTAACGATCGCCACTTAGCCTTCGTCCAACGTTCAACGCCGACCGCGAGGAGCACGACGATGAGCACGCCGATGGTGAGCATGCGCGGCGTCGACAAGCGCTTCGGCGACCTCCACGTGCTCCGCTCGATCGACCTGGACGTGGCCCCGCAGGAGGTCGTCGTGGTCATCGGGCCGTCCGGGTCGGGCAAGTCCACGCTGTGCCGCACGATCAACCGGCTCGAGCCGATCGACGCCGGCGAGATCCGGGTCGACGGCCGGCCGCTGCCCGAGGAGGGCGCCGAGCTCGCCCAGCTGCGCGCCGACGTCGGGATGGTCTTCCAGTCCTTCAACCTGTTCGGCCACCTGAGCGTGCTGGACAACGTGATGCTGGCGCCGCTGAAGGTCCGCAGGGTGGCGAAGGCGACCGCCCGCACCGAGGCGATGGCGCTGCTGGAACGGGTGGGCATCGCCGACAAGGCCGACCGCTTCCCCGCCCAGCTCTCCGGCGGTCAGCAGCAGCGCGCCGCGATCGCCCGGTCGCTGGCGATGCACCCGAAGCTGATGCTCTTCGACGAGCCGACCTCGGCGCTGGACCCGGAGATGGTCAGCGAGGTCCTCGAGGTGATGGTGGGCCTGGCCCGGGACGGCATGACGATGGTCGTGGTGACCCACGAGATGGGCTTCGCCCGCCGCGCCGCCGACCGCGTCGTCTTCATGGACGACGGTCAGATCGTCGAAGAGGCCCCACCGGCGGAGTTCTTCGACGCCACCCGGAGCGAGCGCGCGCGCTCGTTCCTCTCCAACGTGCTGGCCCACTGACGGCCGAGCGCCACCCCGGGCGGACCCGCCCAACCCCACGCCCGGCGCCGCTCCCCCGGCAGGGCTGATCAGAAAGGCAAGGCATGAGTGACATCCGCCTTCCCAGGCGTCGCTTCCCGTTGATCACCGCCGTGCTGGCCACCGCCTCGGTGGCGGTCGCCGGGTGCGGGTCGTCCGACTCCTCGTCCGACGCCGTCCCCGGTGGCGGCGGCAGCGCCGACGCCGCCGGCCTGGACGCCGTCTACGAGGACGCGCCGGTCGCCGACGACGAGCTGATCCTCCCGGAGTCGACGATGGCCGAGATCAAGGAGCGGGGCGTGCTGCGCGTCGCCGCCGCCCTGGACGCGCCGCTGCTCTCCCAGCAGGACCCGAGCAACCCCGACGACGTCGAGGGCTTCGACATCGACCTGGCGAAGATGCTGGCCATCTACATCCTGGGCGAGCCGAACATCGAGATCGTGCCGCCGGCGTCGGAGACCCGGGAGGCGCTGCTGCAGAACGGCACCGTCGACGTCGTCTTCAACACCTACACGATCACCGAGGAGCGGGCCGAGCAGATCAGCTTCGCCGGCCCGTACTTCACCTCGGGTCTCGCGGTGGCGGTCGCCGCCGACAACGAGGACATCTCCAGCATCGAGGACCTCGACGGCACGAACGTCATCGTCGGCGCGAACACCCCCGCGGTCACCGCGGTGCCCGAGGTCGCCCCCGGCGCCGAGGTGACCAGCTTCGCCACCGACCCGCAGGCGGTGCAGGCGCTGGTGCAGGGCCGCGGTGACGCCTACGTGCAGGACTACACCCTGCTGCTGGCCGCGGCGGCCGCCAACGACGACATCAAGATCGCCGTCCAGCCGTTCACCGAGGAGCCCTACGGCATCGGCCTCCCCCCGGAGGACGCGGAGTACAAGGACTTCGTCAACGACTGGCTGGAGCAGATCCAGGACGACGGCTCGTGGGCCGAGATCTGGGAGGCCACCCTCGGCACGGTCGTCGAGGGCGACGCCCCGACGCCGCCGGAGATCGGCTCGGTGCCGGGCTCCTGACCCGGCACCCCTGAGGCGGCAGCCGTGAGGCAGCAGCAGCGCCAGCAGAGGACGACGACGTGACTGCAGTGATCGAGAACCTGGACCCCTTGCTGAGGGCGCTGGGGACCACCGTGCTGATCCTGGTGGTCTCCGCGATCGGCTCCCTCGTGCTCGGGGTGCTGATCACCGTGGCCCGGGTGAGCCCCATCCCGGTGCTGCGCGGGGCCGCGTTCGCCTACGTGCAGGTCTTCGTCAACATCCCCCTGCTGGCGCTGCTGCTGCTGGCCGTCTTCGCACTGCCCGACGCCGGGCTGCTGATGCCGCTGACCACCACGGTGATCGTGGTGCTCACCGTCTACGAGGCGGCCTACGTCGCGGAGGCGGTGCGCAGCGGCATCAACACCGTCGCCGCCGGCCAGGTCGAGGCGGCCCGGGCGATGGGGCTGCGGCTGTCGCAGACGCTGCGGCACGTCGTCGTCCCGCAGGCGGTGCGCGCCGTCGTCCAGCCACTGGGCAACGTGATGATCGCGCTGCTGATGAACACCGCCCTGGCTGCGACCGTCGGCGTGGTCGAGCTGACCTCGGCGGTGAACAAGGTGAACCTGGTCGCGGCCCAGCCGATCCCGATCTTCACCGCCGCCGGCCTCACCTACATGGCGCTCGCGCTGGCCATCGGACTGGCCGCCGGGCGGATCGAGAAGAAGGTGGCGATCCACCGATGAGCCACACCGGTGCGTTCCTCTACGACGCCCCCGGGCCCCGCGCCCGGCGGCGGATCATGCTCGGCTCGGTGGTCAGCGCCCTGGTGCTGGGCGGCCTGCTGACCCTGGCGCTGGTGCAGTTCGGCCGGACCGGGCAGCTGGACGCCGACCGGTGGACGCCGTTCCTCGACTGGCCGATCTGGTCCTACCTGCTGGTCGGGCTGCGCGGCACCGCGCTGGCGGCCGCGCTGGTCGCCGTCCTGGCCGGGGCGTTCGGCGTGCTGCTGGCGATCGGCCGGCTGTCGCAGAACCGACCGCTGCGCTGGCTGTCGACCGGCTACATCGAGGTGGCCCGCACGCTGCCGGTACTGCTGCTGATCTACCTGATGCTGTTCGGGCTGCCGGCCTACGGGATCAACCTGCCGGTGCTCTGGAAGCTCGTCGTGCCGCTGACCATCGCCAACGCCGCGGTGGTCGCCGAGATCGTCCGGGCCGGGGTGCTCGCCCTGCCGCGTGGGCAGACCGAGGCGGCGCTGAGCCTGGGCATCCGACGCGGCCAGGCGATGCGCTTCGTCGTCCTGCCCCAGGCACTGCGCCACGTGACGCCGTCGCTGGTCACCCAGCTGGTGAGCCTGATCAAGGACACCTCGCTGGGCTACGTCGTCGCCTTCACCGAGCTGCTCTACCGGGCCCAGGTGCTCAGCGCCTACAACCGGCTGCTCATCCAGACCTTCCTCGTGGTGGCGCTGGTCTACCTGGTGTTCAACGGCGCCCTGTCCTATCTGGCCGCACGGCTGCGCACCCGGGTCCGCCGCCAGGTGGCGCCACCGTCCGGGCCCGCCGAAGAAGCCGCCGACCGTGAACTGGAGACCCCCGTTGTCCGCTGAACTGGCCGTGGTCCGCCGCTCGGGACTGGTGGAGAGCCGACACCTCGGCTCACTGCTCGCCCTGGACGCCGACGGTTCCGTCGCGCTGTCGCTGGGCGACCCCGACGCCACGATCCTGCCGCGCTCCACCACCAAGCCGCTGCAGGCGCTGGCCTGCCTGACCGCCGGCGCGCCGCTGACCGGTCCGGAGCTGGCGATCGCCGCCGGCAGCCACACCGGCGAGGATGCGCACGTCGATGTCGTCCACCGGCTGCTGGACCGGGCCGGGCTGGACGGGTCGGCGCTGCAGTGCCCGGTCGACTGGCCCGAGGACGAGGCGACCCGCGTCGCGCTGATCCGGGCCGGCGCCGAGCGGAGCACCGTGCGGATGAACTGCTCGGGCAAGCACGCCGCGATGCTGCTGGCCTGCGCCGTCAACGGCTGGCCGACCGACACCTATCTCGACCCGGCGCACCCGCTGCAGCAGCACGTGCGCGCGGTGACGGCGGAGTGGACCGGCGCTCCGGTGCGGCACGACGCGATCGACGGCTGCGGCGCCCCGCTGTTCGGCACCACCGTTCGCGGCCTGGCGACCGCCTTCCGGTCGCTGTCGCTGGCTGTCGACGGGCCGGCCGCCGAGGTGGCCACGGCGATGCGGACGCACTCCTTCTTCGTCGGCGGCACCGGGCACCAGAACTCCGCGGTGATGGAGCTCGTGCCGGGTGCGGTGGCCAAGGGCGGCGCGGAGGGCGTCATCGGTGTCGCCGGGCCGGACGGCCAGGCGGTGGCGATGAAGATCGTGGACGGCAACCCGCGGGCGACGACGCTGCTGGCGCTGACCGTGCTGGGTGGGCTGGGCGTGGACGTCTCCGCCGCGGCCTCGCTGACCACGCTTCCGGTGCTCGGCGGTGGGGTGCCGGTCGGTGCGATCGAGCCGGGTGCCGACGTCCTGGCCTGGTTGGCGGGCCGGTGACCGCGGTCGAGATCTGCATCGACGACGTCGCCGGCGCGACGATCGCTCAATCGTGCGGCGCCGACCGGGTCGAGGTCTGTGCGGCGCTGTCGGAGGGTGGGACGACGCCGTCCATCGGGCTGGTGTCCACGGTCCTCGCCGAGGCGTCGCGGATCGGCGTGCAAGTGCTGATCCGGCCGCGCGCCGGGGACTTCGTGTACTCCCCCGCCGAGGTCGACGTGATGCTCGCCGACATCGCCGCCGTCCGAGCGCTGCCCGCGTCGGCGCCGGTCGGGTTCGTGGTCGGCGCGCTCACCGCCGAGGGCTCGATCGACACCGCCGTGCTGTCCCGGCTGGTGGCGGCCGCCGGGCCGAGCCCGGTGACGTTCCACCGGGCGTTCGACACCCTCCCCGACCTCCCCGCCGCGCTGCCGGTGCTGGTCTCCGCCGGGGTCGCCCGGGTGCTGACCTCGGGTGGTGCACCGACGGCCGCGGCAGGGGCTGAGGTGCTCCGCTCGCTGGTCGAGCTGGCGGGCGACCGGATCACCGTGCTCGCCGGCGGGTCGGTGCGTGGGTCGAACGTGGCGTCACTCGTCGCGGAGACCGGCGTGCCGGAGGTGCACCTGCGGGCGGCCTCGCCGGTCACGTCGTCGTCCCGGTCGGCCACCGCGGTCAGCTACGACGCCGTCCCCCGGCTGGTGACCTCTGCCGGCCCGATCCGGGCTGTCGTCGAGGCGCTCGCCTCGTGACGGCCACCCCCGCGGTGCTGGCGATCGACGTCGGCGGCACCTCGATGAAGGGCGCGGTCGTGACGCGCGACGGGCGGCCGGTCGTGGTCGAGCGCTGGCCCACCGACCCGGCGACGGACACCGTCGGCGCCATCGCCGGCCACCTCCGCTCGCTGGCTGCCCTCGCGCGTGACCACGGTCTGGACGTGGTCGGCGCCGGCGTGGTGACCCCCGGGATGCTCGACGAGGCGGCCGGGACGGTCGTCTACGCGTCGAACCTGGACTGGCGGGACGTGCCGCTGCGGGCACTGCTGGCCGGGGCGACCGGGCTGCCGGTGGTGACCGGCCACGACGTGCGGACGGCGGGGCTGGCCGAGCAGCTGCTCGGGGCGGCGCGCGGGGTCGAGGACTTCGTGCTGGTGACCATCGGCACCGGCGTGGCCGCGGCGCTGGTGACAGGCGGGAGGTCGGTCACCGGTGACGGCGGCGCGGCCGGCGAACTCGGCCACATCCCTCTCGTCCCGGGCGGAGAACCGTGCACCTGCGGCCAGCGCGGCTGCCTGGAGGTGTACGCGTCCGGGGCCGGGCTGTCTCGCCGGTATGCAGCTCTCTCCGGTGTCCCCTTGCCGGCGGAGGACGTCGTCGCCCGACTGGGGCACGACGCCGACGCGGACCAGGTGTGGGCCGAGGCGATGGCGGTGCTGGCGCAGGGGCTGGTGACGGCGACGCTGCTGCTGGACCCGACCACGATCGTGCTCGGCGGCGGCTTCACCGCCGCCGGCGACGCCCTGCTGGAACCGCTCCGCGCCGGCCTGGCTGACGGACTCGCCTGGCGATCGGCCCCACCGGTGAAGCTGGCCGAACTCGGCAGCGAAGCCGGCTGGATCGGCGCCGCAGCCCTGGCTTTCCGCCACGCCGGCCACGCCGACGCCCTCGAGACCTGGACCCCCCGCGCCCTTCTCGGAGCCCCCATCCCCTGAGGGGCCGAAGTCGCGACTTCGGCCCCTCAGGTCAGCGGGTCAGGACTCGCAGCCGATGCCGTCGTTGTCGTTGCCGTCGAACTTCGGCTGCCACCCCGGGTCACCCGGTCGGATGGGTGCAGCACCAGCTGCCTTCACCGCTGTGCAGTTCTCGTAGTAGACGCTCGGAGCCGGCGCGGGAGCCGGCGCGGGAGCCGGCGCCGGAGCCGGTACAGGCGCGGGTACGACGACCGGCGCGGGTGCCGGCTTGGGTGCGGGCTTGGGTGCAGGGGCCGGAGCCGGGGCCGGGGCGGCCGTGGTCGGTGCGGCTGGCGCCGGCACGTCGGCGACGACGCCGCCGGGCAGCGGCTCGTTCGGGCAGGTGCTGAGCACGGTGGCGACGGCGTTGCGCTCCGCTTGGGTCATCCAGAGCCCGTAGTTGACCTTCACCGCGACCTGGCGGGCGACGTAGGCGCAGCGGTAGCCCTTGTTCGGCGGCAGCCACGTTGCCGCATCGCCGTCCCCCTTCTGCATGTTCAGCGGCCCGTCCACGGCCAACAGGTTGAGCGGGTCATTGCCGAAGGCGGTGCGCCGGGCGGCGTCCCAGCCCTGCGCACCGGTCTGCCAGCTGTTCGACAACGCGACGACGTGGTCGATCTGGACGTCGCTGCTGGTGTCCTGCCCGCGCTGGAAGCCGATCGTGCGCCCCGAGTAGGGGTCGGCGAGTGAACCGGTGAGCACGACGCAGTCGCGGGTGCCGAGCTTGAACGTCTCGCCGGCGAGATCGCGGGCGAGCATGTCGTTGCGGGTGTCGCAGCCGTTGCGGTCGGTGTCGACCCAGCCAGAGCCGAAGAGGTCGCGGTCGTACCCGGTCTTCGGGGCGCGCCCCTGCACCGGCACCACGGCCAGCGCGGCGAGGGCGGTGGTCGGCTGCGCGGAGACGATGGCGCCGTCGGCGTCCGTGTCGGTGAGCAGGCCGGTGGCGGTGGAGCCGTCCGTCGCGGCGGCCGCCGCCTCCTCCGTCTCGGTGCGGACGAGCGCTGCCTCAGCGGCAGCGATGGCGGCTTCGTCGACGGCGGCGCTGGTGGTCGGGGCGGGGCGCGACATCGCGGCGACCGACTCGGTCTCCGGCATGGTGGCGCCTCCGACCATCACCGCAACGAGGCCGGCGACGGCCACCCCACCGGCGACCGCACGTGAGGCGATGAGCGCCCACCGCGCCCGGCCGACGACCAGTGCACCGATCCCGACGACGAGCACGGCGAGGCCGGCCATCATGAGTGCGCCGGAGAAGCCGCCGCTGGCGGCGCCGGCGAGCATGAACAGGAGGACGACCGCGGCGACGAGCGCGCGGACGACGGTCACCCGGCTGATGTGCCGCTCCTCTGCCGGGGCGCCGGCGAAGACGTCGAGCACCTCGGCCGGGTCGACGGCGTCGAACGGGAACTGGACGTCCTTGCGCCGGACCACGGCACCCGGCACTGCGGCCGCCCTCTCGCGCACGTCCGCGCCGACGGCGGTGAGCTGTAGCGCGTCCATGTGGAGGGTGACGGCGTGGCCCGACCGCGGTTCGTACACCAGGCGGAGGGAGCGCGCCGGACCCCAACCACCGGGCTCGGTGACGGTGAAGCCGAGGTCGATGGCCCGCTGAACCACCGGGCGGGCGGGAGTGCCTGGGTTCTTCGACTCCCATCGCTGCAACAACTGCTCGACGGCTGACTCGGACTCTGATGACATGCGCTGACCCCCGTGAACGTGTGAGGTGGGGCCATCCTGGGTGCGCGCAGCCGGCCCTCCCGGACGGACAGGCCGGAACGGCCCGTCCAGCCCCATTCACCCCAGTGCTCCCGCCCTGACGTGCGGGAATGGCTCCCCGAGGCCTTGCGTTGCCGCTGTCCCCTCCGGTCGGTAGGGCGCGAATCGATGACTTACCGCCTCGTGTGCGGTCCAGCTCTCCGTCCGGCGTTGCGTGCCGGGCGGAGAGGACCGACATGGACGAGACGACGAGGAACATCACCCGGGTCGCCACGACGACCGTGGTGGTGACGGACCTCGAGCGGGCGCTCACCTTCTACGTGGACGACCTCGGGCTGGAGGTCGTGCGCGACGCGGAGCTGGGCCCGGGCATGCGCTGGGTCGAGGTGGCGCCGGCCGGCGGTGGGACGACGATCGCCCTCCTCGTGGCAGGCAGCGGCTTCCCGCCGGGCATTCGCCTGGGCACGCCCGACGCAGACGCCGCCCACGCACAGCTGCGCAAGCGGGGCGTGGACATAGACGAGCACGTGCTGCGGATGGGCGACGTGGCCCCGCCGATGTTCACCGTCCGAGATCCGGACGGGAACGTCCTCGTGTTGGTGGAAGGTGCGTGATGGCCGCCATCGACGAGCGGTTCACGGCCCGGTTGCTGAAGAGCCCGGCGGACGGCGGGTGGACCTACCTGATGTGGCCGGACTCGGTTGCGTTCTTCGGCACGCGGGGCTTGGTGAAGGTCAGCGGGACGATCGACGGTCAACCGTTCCGGAGCTCCTTCATGGCGCTCGGGGGCGGCCGACACAAGCTGCCGGTGCGAGCCGCGCTCCGCGCTGCGATCGGCAAGCAGGCCGGCCAGACCGTCGAGGTCCACCTGACGGAGCGGATCACCACCGCCCACCCCGTGGGATCCCGCACCCGTGCGACGACCGGCTGATCAGGAGCTCCGATGCGCCCGCCGCTCAGCGGTCGGGGACCTGGAAGGTGCAGCGCGGGCCCGAGGCGGCGGCGAGCTTGCGGTCGAGGGTCCACAGCGGCGCATCGAGCTCTTCGGCGAGCGCGACGAAGGCGGCGTCATAGGAGGTGACGGCGCCGTGCAGTGCCCAGACCCGCTCGGCCAGTGGCTCGAACGGGAAGCTGGCCAGGGGGATGCGGACGAGGTCGGCGTGCGCCATGGCCCCAGCCTCGCGACCGAGCCTCCCGGTGATGACGGCGCGGCGGAGCACGTTGGACACCTCGACGTACAGGTGGGACGGCGCGGCGAGTTCCTGCCCGCGCAGGCCAGCCCGTGCCCAGGAGCCATCCGATGCACTGTCGACCAGAGCGGCGACGACGACCGAGGAGTCGACGACGATCGTCACCGGCGGTCGGCGTTCCGCAGGTCGAGGATCACCTCGGCCGACAGTGCGGTACCGGTCTCCTGAACCCGCTGCTGCACGCGGTCCCACAGGTCCTCGGGGCTCGGCCGTTTCGCCAACGCCGTCAGCTGAGCGCGGACGTACTCCTGCAGCGACTGACCGGCCCGGGCGGCCCGGGCGGCGAGCTCGTCGCGCGTCTCGTCGGGTACGTCGCGGATCGTCATCGAGACAGGCACGCATGCATAATAGCTGCGCCGCTGCGAATCTGCCGCAAATGCCCGACCGTGTGGGAACTCAAGGCCTGCCTCCTGGATGCCCCCGAGCAGTCAGACACCGCGCAGACCACGCGTTCACTCGTCCCGCCCCCACTGCAACCCGCAGGCACGGCAGTCGAGTGCCGGGTCGTCTGGCTCGACCATGCAGCCGCCCACCCCCACCAGGCCGCGTTCGGCCAGCAGCATCACCCGGGGATCAGGCATCCCCCGGATCAACGGCACGAACTCCTCCCGCCCGCAGGGCTGGCAGACCCCCCGGCCTGCACCCCCACCACTTCGCTCAACGGACCTCCACTCGTGATGATCGCGAGGGCCGGCCAACGGCTTCAGCGCAGCCCGCGTTCCACGCCTCAGGGGCAGCTCGGTCAGAGCCGTACACGAAACGGCCGATGAGGACTCGGAAGATCCAGCTCTGTTGACGGGGAGACACACGATGGCGCGATCAGGGCGATTCACGTTCGACGGTGGCGCAGCCACCTATGTCGGCACAGCACTACTGGCACTGGTGATCACCGTTGCCACCTTCGGGATCTGCTACCCCTTCGCGCTCGTCCTGCGCGAGCGATGGCGGGCCAAGCACTCCTACATCGACGGCTTCCCGCTCGTCTTCACCGGATCGGCCACGGCCCTGTTCCTCAACTGGCTGAAGTGGCTGCTGCTCTCGATCATCACCTTCGGCATCTACCTGTTCTGGGTCATGCCGAGGATCCAGAGCTGGAAGTGGGAGCACACGACCTTCGATTCCAGTCGGCAGCCGCTCCCGCTCACCGACGTCGTCGCCGCGGTCCCGCCGATGGGGTCGCCGTACCGGGGCCAGCTCGCGCACTGAGCCGCCGGCAGAGACGCCGCCTGAGGGGCCGAAGTCGCGAGATTGGCCCCTCAGGTATCAGGCCCAGCGGGGGTCGGCGGGGAGGCGGGGGTTGAGGAGGTGGGCGACCAGCGCCGTCCAGCCGGTCTGGTGCGTGGCGCCCAGGCCCTCGCCGGTGTCGCCGTCGAAGAACTCGCTGAAGGTGGGGTGGTCCCGCCACAGCGGGGAGTCACTCGCCTCGATGCGCTTGCCGTCGGCGGGGCGCTTGCCGTTCACCGGGCGGAACAGCCGGGTGAGCGAGTTGTCGATCAGGTCCGCGGCCTCGATCAGCGTGCACTGCTTGCCCGAGCCGGTCGGGATCTCGATGGTGAACGAGTCGCCGTAGTGCCGGCCCAGCGTGCGCAGCTTGTCCGCCAGCAGCACGTTCACCGGGAACCACACCGGCCCGCGCCAGTTGGAGTTGCCGCCGAACAGCTTGGTGCGCGACTCCCCCGGCTCGTACTCGATCGACACGTCCCGCCCACCGACGTTGGCGAACACCTGCCCGGTCGACTTCGACAGCGACCGGATGCCGAACGGGGACAGGAACTCCTCGGTGTCGAACATCCGCTGCAGGATCCGCTGCAACCGCTCCTTGCCGACCAGGGAGAGCAGCATCTTGCGCCCCTCCGGCGTCGACCGGCTGCGCAGCGGGCCCATCAGCTCCGGACGCCGCTTCTGCAGCCACCGCACCCGGTCGGCGACGTCGGGCAGCTGCGCCACCCACTGCGGGATCTCGGTCGCCCCCAGGATCGGCAGCAGCCCGACCATCGAGCGCACCCGCAGCGGCTCCGTCGTCCCGTCGGGGGCGATGAGGACGTCGTGGAAGAAGCCGTCCTCCTCGTGCCACAGCGACACCTCGTGCGAGCCGAACGCGTTCATCGCCTGCGCGATGGCGAGGAAGTGCTCGAAGAACTTGGTCGCGACGCCGTCCCATGCCTGGTCGTTCCGGGACAGCTCGAGGGCGATCTTCAGCATCTGCTGGCAGTAGAACGCCATCCAGCTGGTCGCGTCGGACTGCTCCAGCTTGTAGCCCGGCGGCAGCGGCGCGGAGCGGTCGAACAGCGCGATGTTGTCCATCCCGAGGAAGCCGCCCTCGAAGACGTTCGAGCCGTCGGCGTCCTTGCGGTTGACCCACCAGCTGAAGTTCAGCAGCAGCTTGGTGAACACCCGGACGAGGAACTGCTGGTCGCGGTAGCCGTCGATCCGGTACACGTGCCAGGCCGCCCAGGCGTGCACCGGCGGGTTGACGTCACCGAACGCCCACTCGTAGGCCGGCAGCTGCCCGTTGGGGTGCATCGCCCACTCGCGGCACATGAGCAGCAGCTGCTCCTTGGCGAAGTCGGGGTCGACGTGCGCCAGCGGCAGGCAGTGGAAGGCGGTGTCCCACGCGGCGAACCACGGGTACTCCCACTCGTCGGGCATGGAGATGATGTCGGCGAGCGCGAGGTGGCTCCAGCCGGTGTTGCGGGCACCGCGTTTCTTGCGCGCGTCCGGGGCCGGCGCCTCGGGGTCGCCCTCGAGCCACTGCGCGACGTCGTAGCGGTAGAGCTGCTTGGTCCACAGCAGGCCGGCGTAGGCCCGCCGGGCGACGTGCCGGTCGTCGGCGGACAGGCTCTCGTGGATGACGTCGGCGTAGAACTCGTCGGCGTCGGCCTTGCGGGCCGCGAGGACGGCGTCGAACTCAGGCCCGAACGTGTCGTCGTCCGGGTCCTCCTTGCGCAGCCGCAGCTTGACGCTGACCGTCTCCCCCGGCTGGACGGCGTCCCACGAGTACCAGAAGGCGGCCTTGGTCCCGGTGTCGGCGGGGTTGACCGCCTCCTTCTCCCCATGGACGACGCGGCGGTCGATGCCGTCCTTGGTGTACCTGCTGGCGTTCCGCTCGGCGCCGAAGAGCGCGACGGCGTTGGTCTCGTTGTCGCAGAACAGCACGTTCGGTGCGCCCTCGGCGGCGAGGACGTAGCGGCCCAGGAAGCCGTGCTCGGCCTCGACCGCCTCCAGGCCGTTGACGGTGAGGGTGGGCGCGAGCAGCTGGGCGAGGGTGCCCTGGCGCTTGTCGCCGCCCCAGGACCAGGTGTTGCGGAACCAGACCTGCGGCAGCAGGTGCAGCGGGGCCGCCTGCTGGCCGTGGTTGGTGGCGGTGACGACGATGCAGACGTCGTCGGGGGCGTTCTTGGCGTAGGTGACCTGGACGTCGAAGAACCGGTCACCCTCCAGGACGCCGGTGTCGGCGAGCTCGAACTCGCGCTCCAGCCGGGACCGCTGCGCGTTCTCCTCACGCAGCTCGGCGTAGGGGAACTCGGCCTGGGGGTAGCGGTAGAGCCACTGCATCCAGGAGTGCGTCGGGGTGCCGTCGACGGCCCACCAGTACTCCTTGGCGTCCTCGCCGTGGTTGCCCTCGGCGTTGGTCAGGCCGAACAGGCGCTCCTTGAGCACCGGGTCCTTGCCGTTCCACATCGCCACGGAGAAGTTGAGGAACCCGTAGCGGTCGCACAGGCCGCCCAGCCCGTCCTCGCCCCAGCGGTAGGCGCGGGCGTGCGCGTGGTCGAACGGGAAGGACGCCCAGGCGTCGCTGTCGGCGGAGTAGTCCTCACGGACGGTCCCCCACTGCCGGCCGGCCAGGTACGGGCCCCACATCCGCCACGGCGCGGACATGTCGGCGGACTCGGCGAGACGCGCGTGCTCGGCGCTGCGGGGGGTGGGGGTGTCCTGGGGAGCGGGCGCCGGGTCCGTGTTCTGGAGCGGGGCGCCGGGTTCTGCGGCAGACACGACCTCCACAGTGCCACGGCGAGGTTGCGCGCTCGTGTCACGCGCGGCCGTCCGAGACCAGGCTCACCGCCGGACGCCCCGCCCGTCGCTCCTGTCCCTGCCTGCGGACGACGCGAGGGCGGCAGCGGCGCCCGACCGGACGCCGCTGCCACGAGTTGGGCTCAGTAGCGGCGGCTGCCACCCGAGCCCTTGCCGCCGCTGCGCTTGGCCTGGAAGTCGGCGAACGCCTTCTTGATCTTCGCCTGGTTGTGCGGCTTGCGGGCTTCCTGGATGACCTTGGACGCGACGCCCGAGATCAGGAGCTTGCGGATCATGCCTGCCATGGTGGTCTCCCTCTGGTGAAGTGGCCGATGCCCTGAGGACGTGCCGGCGCCGGCCGCGCCTGACGAGGGTGCCCCACGACGTCGGGGTCCACGCCCGGTGTTGCCCAGTTCGCACCGGCCGGTCCTCCCACCCGCACACGGTGGCGCGGTGAGGGCGGCCCGGGACGGTGGGCGGCCAGGGCCGTCGGACCCCTGTCGAGGTGGCCAGCGACCGCAGCGGCACCGCGCCGACCTCTCTAGCGTCGGCCGCGGACGCCGACGGTCGGCGTCCCGGAGAGGGCGGGCAGGCGCATGCGAGCAGTGCAGTACCGGACGATCGGCGGCGACCCCGAGGTGGTCGAGATCCCGACCCCGGAGCCCGGACCCGGCCAGGTGCGGCTGCGGGTGACCGCCGCGGGGCTCTGCCACTCCGACTCCTTCGTCATGAGCCTGCCCGCCGAGCAGTACACCTACGGCCTGCCGCTCACCCTCGGGCACGAGGGCGCCGGGGTGGTCGACGCCCTGGGTGAGGGGGTCACCGGGGTGGAGCTCGGCGCGTCGATGGCGGTCTACGGCCCGTGGGGCTGCGGGCAGTGCCACGCCTGCGCCCGCGGCGCGGAGAACTACTGCACCCGGGCGGCGGCGCTGGGCATCGCACCGCCCGGCCTGGGTGCCCCCGGCGCGCTGGCCGAGTACCTGATCGTGGACGACGTCCGGCACCTGGTGCCGCTGGGCGACCTGGACCCGGTGGCGTCGGTCTCGCTGACCGACGCGGGCCTCACGCCGTACCACGCGATCGTGTCCAGCCTGGCCGCGCTGCCGGCCGGGAGCACCGCGGTGGTGATCGGCGCCGGCGGGCTGGGGCACGTCGCCATCCAGATCCTGCGGGCGATCACCGGCGCGACCGTGATCGCCCTGGACGTCAACGAGGAGAAGCTGATGCTGGCCCGGCAGGTGGGTGCGCACCACGCGATCCCGTCGGACGACTCGGCCGTCGAGGCGATCCGCTCGCTGACCGGCGGCGTGGGGGCGCAGGCGGTGTTCGACATCGTCGGCGCACCGGCCACGCTGGAGATCGCCCGGCAGACGGTGGCCATCGACGGCGTCGTGCAGATCGTCGGCATCGGCGGCGGGGTGCTGCCCACCGGCTTCTTCTCCACCCCGTTCGGCGCCTCGGTCCGGGCGCCGTACTGGGGCACCCGGACGGAGCTGATGGAGGTCCTCGACCTCGCCCGGAGCGGCGCGATCCACGTCGAGGTCGAGCGGTACTCGATGGACCAGGCGCCGGAGGCCTACCGGAAGCTGCACGACGGCACGCTCCGCGGTCGCGCCGTCGTCGTCCCCGGGGACTGACCCGGGTCCACCACCGCCCCGAACGCTCAGCCCGCGATGGAGAACGCCCCGTCCACCGACCGGTCGGCCAGCCACACCGCCAGCTCGGTCACCGCCATCGGCCGGCCGTAGAGCCAGCCCTGCGCGAGCAGGACGCCGAGCCGGCGGAGCTCGGCGTCCTGCTCGACGGTCTCGACGCCCTCCGCGACCAGCCCCAGACCGAGGTTGTCGGCCAGCGCGACGATGCTCGCCAGCAGCTGTGCACGGCGCGGCGAGGTGGTGACCGACGCGATGAACGACGTGTCGAGCTTGAGGTGCTGGACCGGCAGCACGTCGAGCCGGCTCAGCGACGAGTACCCGGTGCCGAAGTCGTCGGCGGCGACGACCAGGCCCAGCCGCATCAGCGTCTCGAGGTTCTGCCGGACGACGGCGGCGTCGGACTCCAGCTGGGTCTCGGTGATCTCGACGACGACGTGGTCGGCCGGCCAGCCGAACTCGGCGAGCAGTGCGGCGACCCGCTGCGGGTAGTCGGGGTCGACCAGCTCGCGCACCGACACGTTGACGCCGAGGACCAGTTGCACGCCGGTCGTCTCGCGGAGCGCGGTGAGCTGCACCAGCGACGTGCGCAGCACCAGCTCGCCGAGCGGGGCGATCAGGCCGTGCTGCTCGGCGAGGGCGATGAACTCGTCCGGTGGGACGGCGCCGCGTGCGGGGTGGTCCCAGCGGGCCAGCGCCTCGACGCCGATCACCCGGTTGCCGACGAGCTCGACCACCGGCTGGAAGGCCACCCCGAGCTGCCCGGCGGCGACGGCCGACGCGAGGTCGGTGGACAGCTGGGTACCGGCGGCGCCGTCGAGGGCGCAGCGGTTCCGACCGGCGTCCTTGGCGACGTAGAGGGCGGCGTCGGCGCGGCGCATCAGCTGCGCCTTGGTCTCGCCCTGGATGTGCTGGGCGACCCCGCAGGAGACGCCGATGCCCGGGTGCAGCGCCGTCAGCCGCTCCACCTCCGCCAGCGCGACCGGTCCGGTCAGGCCGGGCAGCAGCAGCGCGAACTCGTCGCCGCCGTGGCGAGCGAGCACGGCGCCGGGCGGGAGCTGGGCGCCCCAGGCGTCGGCGACCCGGACCAGCACCCGGTCGCCGGCCTCGTGCCCGTCGGTGTCGTTGACCTCCTTGAAGTGGTCGAGGTCCAGCAGCGCCGCCGACAGCGGCTCCCCGCGGCGTCCCGCGGCGGCGAGCAGCTCCGGCAGTGCGTCGTCGAAGCCCCGCCGGTTGGCCAGCCCCGTGAGCGGGTCGCGGCTGGCGCTGGATGCCCGCCACGCCAGGGCGCGGGTGACCGTGCCCAGCGCGATGACCACGGTGTCCAGGGCCAGGACGGTGGGCACCGGCACGTCGCCGCGCAGCACGAGCACGGTGCTGATGCCGAGCACCGCCACGCTGAGGTGGGCCAGCCCCGCCACGGGGCGGAAGAAGAAGAACGCATCGACTGCGACGAAGGCGATGATCGAGGCGAGCGCCAGCGCGGTGAGCGGGTCGGGGGCCAGCGTCGCGGCCGTCCCGATCAGGCCGGTGGCCCCGGCGACCGGGACGTGGAACGTGGCGCGCGGCCAGCGCGGCCCCCAGCGGACGAGGACGGCAGCGCCGAGCAGCGCGCTGACGGCGATCGCGGCGATCGCCCCGCGGCGTCCGGAGCCCGGGGCCGAGCCCAGCACCGCGAGCAGCCCGGTGACGCCACCGAAGGCGTAGAAGACGGCGAGGATGCGCGCCGTCATCCGTGGTGTCGCCACCTCGGGCGCGCCCGACCGGACCTGCCGCACCAGCCCACCTCCCACTCGTCCCGGTCCGCCCACCATCCCTGGGTCAGCCACGGTGGGCCGCTTCCTGCGGGGCGGCGTGCGCGCCGACCCGGAGGCCGGCGAGCAGCTCGGGCAGGGGGACGGCCTGGCCGTAGCGCCAGCCCTGCGCGAACGTGCACCCCATCGCGCGGACCGTGGCCTCCTGCCCCGCGGTCTCCACCCCTTCGGCGACCACGTCGAGGCCCAGCGCACGGCACATCGCCACGAGGCTCTGCAGCATCTGCGCCCGGCGTGCCGAGGAGCTGACGGTGGCGATGAACGAGCGGTCGAGCTTCAGCACGTCGGCCGGCAGCATGTCCAGCCGGCTGAGCGAGGAGTAGCCGGTGCCGAAGTCGTCGATGGACACCTTCAAGCCAGCGGCGCGCAGCTCGTGCAGGGCGGCGACGGCGGTCGGCGACTCGCCCTCGATGACGTTCTCGGTCACCTCGAGCACCAGGTGTGCGGCCGGGAAGCCGGTCTCGGCGAGCACGGCGTACACCCGCTGCGGGTAGTCGGGGTCGTTGAGCTCGCGGCCGGAGACGTTGACGCCGAGGGTGACGTGGTCACCGGCGGCGGTGCGGACGCCGGCGAGCTGGCTGCAGGCGGTGCGCAGCACGTGGTTGCCGAGGGTGTTCACCAGGCCGGTCTGCTCGGCGACGGCGACGAAGTCCGTCGGCGGCACCGGCCCGTGCTCCGGGTGGGTCCAGCGGGCCAGCGCCTCGACGCCGACCGTCGCGCCGTCCGGCAGCGAGACGATGGGCTGGTAGTGCACCTGCACGTCGCCCGCGGCCAGCGCGGTCGCGAGGTCTCGGGCCAGCTCGGAGCCCGGGCCGCCCTCCAGCTCGGCCCGGCCTCGGCCGGCGGCCTTGGCGTCGTAGAGCGCCCGGTCGGCCCGCCGCATCAGGTCGGCGGCGCTCTGGTCGCGGTGGTGCTCGGCGACGCCGCAGGACAGGCCGATCTCGGGGTGGCGCGCGGCGACCCGGCGCACCAGGTCCAGCGCGGCCGGCCCGGACATCCCCGGCAGCAGCAGGGCGAACTCGTCGCCACCGTGCCGGCTGAGCACGGCGCCGGTGGGCAGCTCCCGGCGCCAGACGTCGGCGATCCGGCAGAGCACGAGGTCACCGGCCTCGTGACCGGCGGTGTCGTTGATCTGCTTGAAGTGGTCGAGGTCGAGCAGGGCCGCCGACAACCGCTCGCCGGTGCGGCCGGCGGTGGCGAGCAGCTCCTGCAGGGCGTCGTCGAACCCGCGGCGGTTGGCCAGCCCGGTGAGCGGGTCGCGGCTGGCGCTGGAGGCCCGGAGCACGAGGCCGCGCACGACGGTGCCCATCGCGACGACGACCGAGTCGAGCGCGAGCGCGATGGACAGCGGGACGTGGCCCTGGGCCAGCAGCGCGGCGGTGACCACGCTGATGCCGAAGGCCATGTGCAGCCAGGCCAGCGGCAGGCTGAAGAAGAAGCAGGCGTCGACGGCGACGAACGACAGCACTGCCGCTGCGGTCATCGCGGTGGCCGGGTCGGGGCTGACCCACACCACGACGGCGACCAGCGCGGAGGCCGAACCGACGGGCCAGTGGAAGGCGTGCCGCGGCCAGCGCGGACCCCAGCGGAGCGAGACGGCGGCGCAGAGCAGCACGACCACCGACATGCCGAGGATCGGCCCTCGGCCCTGCGCACCGGCGCCGGGACCGAGCACGCCGAACAGGCCCGCCACCCCGGCCGCGACGTAGAACGTCCCGAGGATGCGCGCCATCATGCGGGGTGTCGCCACCGCAGGTGCCGTCGACCAGCTCACCCCCCAGTGGTCGGTCCGGTGGTGCACGGAGTTGACGCTGCGTGCTGGACTGGGCGGTCTCGCTACCCCGCGCGGGTGAGACCCCGCGGTCCGGTCGGACGTGCCCGGACCTCATGGTGCCGGCACAGGTCCGGGCTCTACCGTGGGCCCCGGTCGATCCGGCGACGGGAGGGGCGCGGCACGGTGTCAGACGCCTCATCCCCCACCGAGGGCCTGGCCGACGGGCTCGGTTCCCGCCGCCTGCACCCGCTGGAAGCCGGTGACCCGCCGCAGATCGGGCCCTACCGGCTGCTGTGCCGGCTGCCGCGCGGCGGTCAGGGAGCCGACGTCTTCGTCGGGCGGGACGACGCCGCCGACCCGCTGGTGGTCGTGAAGAGCCTGCCGGGCGGCGCCGGGGAGCTGGTCCGGCGGCGGTTCGCCCGCGAGGTGGAGAACGCCGCCCGCATCCGCAGCCCCCGCGTGGCGCAGATCGTCGACCAGGACCTCACCGCGGCCAACCCGTACTACGCGCAGGAGTACGTCGCGGGGACGCCGCTGGACGAGTTCCTCGCCTCCCGGGAGGGCGGGCTCAACGCGGAGGAGCTGCGCCGGATCGCCATCGGGCTGCTGCGGGCGCTGCGGGACGCGCACGCGGCCGGGGTGGTGCACCGCGACGTGAAGCCGGCCAACATCATCATCACCGACCGGGACGTCGTCCTCGTCGACTTCGGCATCAGCCGCTACCTCGGCGCCGAGCGGCCCGCCGGCACGGTCACCACCGCCCTGGCCGGTCTCGGGTCGAAGCTGTTCGCCAGCCCGGAACAGCTGCAGGGGCTGCCGCTGACCCAGGCCAGCGACGTCTACAGCTGGGGCATGGTGATCGCCTACGCGGCCGGGGCCCGGCACCCGGTCGACCCGGACGACGAACTGGCACCCGCCGACTACTGGCTGGAGCTGCAGGCCGGCCGGCTGGACCTCTCCCCCGTGCCACCGAACCTGCTCGACCCGGTGTCGCACGCGCTGCGGGTAACGCCGGAGCGGCGGCCGACGATCGCCGAGCTGGCCCGCGACGTCGAGCAACAGACCCGCTGGCTGGAGCAGCCCTCGGAGATCCCCTCCCCCCGGGCGAGGCTGCAGGACCTGCGGTCGGTCGTCGCCGTCCGTGAGGCGGTCCGGTACCACCTCTCCCGGCTGGAGCGGGCGATCGCCGACACCCCCACCGGCTACGCCGCGGCGATCGTCTGCGCCGTCGTGCTGGGGCTGGTGGCCGCCGTGGTCCTCGGCTTCGTCACCTACATCATCTTCTGATCCCCCGAGGAGGCACGGTGGCCGGTCTGTACCAGCGGGCGAGGGCCCAGCAGGCGCTGGAGGCACGCCGGCACCGGTACCTGCGGCGGCAGCGGGTGCTGCTGCTGGTGTTCGCGGTCACGACGGTGCTCGGCTACCTCTGGGTGGTGGGCTGAGATGCCGAAGAAGGACCTGGTCTGCCCCCGGTGCCTGGAGTCGTTCCCGGTGCCGCTGCTGCGCAGCCCGATCGGCGGGCCGCAGCCGGTGCCGGTCCCGCGGCGCACCGCGTGGCAGCGCTTCAGCGAGGGGCGGTGGGGTGGCCAGCCGGAGCCCGGCCCGTCGTCCCAGGCAAGAGCGGCGGCCTCCGACGCGGTCGACGCCGTGCCGGTCTGCCCGAACGGCCACCGGCTGCCCCCGGACTACGCCACGCGGGCGACCGTCGTCGTCGGCGTGGTGGGCCTGACCGGCGCCTCGAAGAGCACCTTCCTGACGGTGCTGGTCGACGCGCTGCACGCCGGGGCGCTCGCCCCGCTGGGCATCTCGGTCGAGCTGGACGAGAACAGCGCCGACCGGTTCGAGCGGCACTACCACCAGCCGCTGCTGGTCGACCACCGGCAGCTGCCGGCGACCCAGCCACTGCTGGCGCAGGGCGAGTCACCGGAGCCGCTGACGCTGGTGCTGCGGCGGACGATGCAGGGCGGGCCGGAGCGGGCGATGAACGTCGTCCTGTTCGACGCCTCCGGGGAGCAGCTGTACCGGAAGGAGGACCTGGGCCGGTTCGGCAAGTTCCTGTACCGGGCCGACGCCGTGCTCGTCGTCCTCTCGCCGGGGATGTTCCCCGGGCTGCAGTCGGTGGCCGACCCCGGCGAGGCAGCGCTGGGCATGGCCCGGCCGACGCAGATGCTGGTCAACCTGGCTGACCTGCTGCGCTCGGCGCGCGGACTGCGCCGGGACGGCTTCCTGCAGGGGATCTCCGCCGGGGTGGTGCTGAGCAAGGCCGACAAGCTGATCACCCGGCCGGACTTCCCGGCCGACACGCTGCGCAACCCGGAGATCAGCCTCGCCGCGCTGCCCACCCTGTTCGAGGACGTGCGCCACAACAGCGCCCGCCTGGTCGACTTCCTGGAGGCCAACGGCGGCAGCAACCTGCTGACCACGCTGCTGACCCGACTGCCGGACCCGACCGTGCACGCCGTGTCGGCGACCGGGTCGGACGCGAGCGACGGCGCCTACCCCTCGATCGCCCCTGTTGGATGCCTGGAACCGCTGCTGGTGCTGCTCGCGCGGCACGGCTTCCTGCCCAGCGAGGGGCTGGACGCGGACGACGCCGACTTCCGCGCCGCCGGTGATCGGCTGGGCCGATGACCACCTGCCCGCAGCTGGTCTACACCTCGGCGAGCCGGACGCTGGAGGGACCGGGCTTCGGCGTCGTCCAGCTGTCGCCGGACTGGCCCGCGGAGGTCGGCGACAGCCGCGCGACGCTCGGCCCGCTGATCGCACTCGGCGACGGGGAGTCCTTCGGCCTGCGGCACACCGCCGGCGGGCGGATCGCCTACCGCAAGGTCCAGGCTGGGACGGACGCGTTCGGCCGGCCGGGCAACCACCTGGTGCACCTGCTCTGGGACGGCGCCGGCCGGGTCACCCCCCGGGACGTGCTGGCGTTCCGCAGCGGCGGCGGGTTCCTCGACGGGCTCCCCGCCGAGGCCGAACCCTCGCGCGGAGCACCGGCGGTGGAGGTGCCGTCGGCCCGCCGGTCGCTGCCGGCCCTGACCGCGGACGACGTCGACGCCCTCCTGCCGCACGTCGCGGCGGTGCTCGCGGCGGTGGCCGCCGGTGCGGGGGTGGTCGGGCTGCCGGCCCGGACGGCGTCGGGTCGCGACGTCGCCGAGCTGGTCTTCGGCGTGCTGCCACGGGCGCTGGCCTCGGCCGTCGCGCTGCACGTCGGGACGGCGTCCGCCCTGGGCGACGCGGCTGCGGTGCGGGTGCACGTGGGGCCGGAGGTGCCCAACGACCTCCTGTCCGAGGGCCCCGTGCCGGACGGGCAGGACACCGCACGGGCGCGCGCGCTGCTGGAGGCGGCGGCGAAGAAGGAGCTGTGCTCGGACAACGTGCGCAAGCTGGAGACCCTCGACCGGTGGCTGTTCGCCGACACCTGGACGGGGCTGGACCCGGCGTCGCTCACCCCGGTCCAGCTGGTCGCGGTGCTGGAGTCGGAGAAGGCCGGGTGGTGGCTGTCCTCCCCGGACGCCGTGGACGTCGCCTGCGCGGTGGCTGCGTCGTCCCCGGAGGTGGATGCGGCGCTGCGGACGGCGCTGTCCCAGCACCCCGATGCCTGGGACCGGCTGCGCGACCGGGAGCTCGACGCCGCGCTGACCGCCGTCTTCGGTGGCGCCGGGCAGGCGGAGGTGCCGATCGGCTTTACCGGGCTGACCCGGGCGGAGCTGTGCGAGGCGTTCACCGCGGAGCTGGCGCGGGGCCGCCGGCTCGCCGAGGTCGGCGGGGCCGCGGCCACGCTGGTCGAGGAGTCGGTGGCCCTCCCCCAGCCGGTGGCGTTGCTGCAGCTGACCGACGATCTCGCCGGGCTGGCCCGGCTGGCCACGAGCCGGCCGGTGGTGCGGGAGGCACTGGTGCGGGAGTGGGCGGGAGTGGACGAGTGGCCGGCGAGTTCTGCCTCACTGCTCGGGCATCTGCTGCTGGAGGACCCCGACTGGTTCCTGACGCTGGGCGGCGCCGCGCCGGTGTCGGTGGTGCGGGCGGCGCTGCCCTGGGCGGCGGAGCGGCTGGCGGCGTCGATGGTGGAACGACTGGCGCTCACCGTCGCGGCCAGTGAGCTGGCGGGACAGGGCTGGGCGCTGCGGGACGTGTTGTTCCGGTCCGGGCTGCCCGACGAGGAGGTCGCCGCGATCGTGGCCCGCAACTTCCTGGTGCTGGCCGGGGACGACGGCTGGCCGGGCGAGGTCGCCCGGCTCGCCGCTGGTGCGCTCGGCGCGGGTCCCGGCGGGGAATCGGCTGAGGGCCGCCGGAAGACCGGCATGTGGCCGCGGCGCCGCCGGTAGAACTCGCGCACCCGGCATCCGGCACCCGCAGCTCGCCGGCGTTGGTCAGCGACCTGTGGTCGGCGCACGCTCGTGCTCTGGCTGTACTGGCGCGCCAGAGCACGAGCGTCGGGGGACGACGCCTGGACGAACGATGCCGGGATGGCAATGCCGTTCTGATACCACCGACGGTATCTTTGCTGCATGGCCATGACCCTTCGCCTCGATGACCAGGAGACCGACGCGCTGCGCCGCAGGGCCGAGCTCGAGGGCCGATCGATGCAGGAGGTCGCCCGCCAGGCGGTGCGCGACTACATCGAGCGCACCAGCAAGCGGGAACTCCTCGACCGGGTGCTCGACACTGAGCTCCCGCGCTACGCCGAAGCCCTCGAGCGCCTCGGCCAGTGATCTACCTCGATCTCGACGACCTGCTACACGTGGCCGCCCGCACCTTGGGCGAGGTGCAGGTACGCGACGCCGGGCTGCTGGAGTCCGCACTGGCCCGGCCACGCTCGACGGCGTTCGGCGAGGAGGTCTATGTCTCGATCCACGCCAAAGCCGCGGCTCTCCTGCACTCACTGGCCCGCAATCACGCCCTTGTCGACGGCAACAAGCGGCTGGCCCTCGCCGGGACGATCGCGTTCTATGGCGTCAACGGCGTCCGGCTGACCCTCTCGAACGACGAGGCGTACGACGTGATCGTGGCGATCGCAGCGGGCGACATCGACGACGTCGAGTCGATCACCGCCCGACTGTCATCGAGCACCGAGCCCTGGACCTGAGACCCCCGCGCAGGCTGTAGCTCAACGGGTGATGCGCAGGGCCCCGCAACGAGTGCCTCGACGCGGCCACGAATTGCGATGCCCTCGAGCCGCCCGAACCGAGCCTGTACTCGGTCAACGGCTACCTCAACCGCCTGCGCAATCGTTGCTCCGACAACGACAAGGGGGACGAATCGCCCTCACTCCGCCCAGAATTTCGCTTGTCGTTGACGAGACAACGACAAGCCGAGCCGGCCGGGCGTGCACCCGCGACTGCGACGCGGCCAGGAGTCAGGAGCCCGGGCACGGCATCGGGGTCCAGCTCTTGCCGCCGGGCGCGTAGCTCCGGCAGCCGGTGTAGCCACTCGGGCCGGAGTTGCCGGACGTCGGCGGCGGCGGAGCTGCCGTCCTCGGGGCGCTCGACGAGGTCCGGGACGAGCTGGGCGACTGCGCGCGGGCCCGGGTCGCGGCCGCAGCAGCTTCCTCGGCCGCCTTCCGCGCGGCCTCCTCCTCGGCGGCCTTGCGTGCAGCTTCCTCGGCAGCCTGACGCGCCGCCTCTTCCGCAGCCAGGCGCGCGGCTTCCTCCGCGGCTCGCCGGGCCTCTTCCTCCAGCCGCTGCTGCTCGGCGGCCCGGGCCGAGTCGTTGTCGGCGACGGCGGCGTCCAGATCGGTGCGGACGCGCTCCACCCGACTCTGCACACCGCTCAGCCCCCGGCCTGCGAACGGCAGCAGTGGGAAGGCGCGCGGGTCCCCGTCCAGGAGAGCGGCGAGCGTCCGCGCCGCGGTCAGCGCAGCGACCAGCTCACCGGAGTGGGAATCGAACGCGGTCAACTCGGCCGGGGCGACGGGCTGCTCGGCGACCGTGTCGGCCGCCGTCTGCTCGAGGGCGGCCACCTGTGCGGGGACGGTGCACGTCACGTCGGCGGCGTAGAGCCCCCGGCCCGCCGCCCTCGCCTCGTCATGCGCCTGCCGCACGGGCGGGTAGAACTGCGAGTTCGATCCGACCAGCACCGCAACGCCCAAGCCCTGCCGGGCGATGTCGGCGTTCACCAGGTCGTCACCGAGGAAGACCGCGGCCAGTTCGCGGTCGTACCGGTCGTGCTTCTCCTCGTCGTGCTCGAGCCGGACCTCGGTCCCGACGGGGAGGCGGCCCTTCAGGTACTGGGTCGCCTCCGGGGCGAGGCACTCGACCGGCTTGCTCGGGTCCACCGACTCCGGGGTGTCCACGTTGAGCAGTCGCACCCGACGGGTCTCGCCGTCGTACCGGACGTCGATGGTGTCGCCGTCCACCACCTTGGTCACCGTCGCGGTGACGGGTCCGCTCACTGCCTCGTGGACGGCTCCCGCCCCGACCACCAGGGCTCCGGCGGCCACCATCGCAGCGATCTTGTGGGCCCCTACGACAGCGAGCAGGCTCTGCATGCTTCCTCCGACGACCAGGCAACAGGCGTCACCGACGGGCACGCTAGGGAGTCGGCCTGCCACTGGACGTCGGTCAGGTCCGAGCCACCCCCGGAAGGGGCAACGGCCGCGAGCGGCGTCCCCCGATCCGGTGAGAGGCGGTGCCGCGGCGCCGATCTCCGTCGGTGGCCCGTGGTCGCCTTCGTCGCAGGAGCGGGACCGCCCCGCATCCGGTCAGGAGGAGACCCGTGGACCAGGCGACGGAGCTGTTGTGGCGGGCTGCGTTGCGGCGTCCGTGGACGAAGCGGCCACTCAAGACCGACGTCGCGGCGATGGCCGTAGCGCTCGACCCGGGCGACGCCGTCGACGGGGTGTTCCGGGCCAGGTGGACGGAGACGTCCGCCGGCGCACTGGCGATCACGTCCGGTGCCCTGCTCATCGGGCAGGCGCGCCCCCGCCAGCACGTCACCGACCTGCTGCGTGCGGCCAGCCCGGAACACCGCCACGGTCCGCACGCCCTGGCCATTCCCCGCAGCGACATCCGCAAGGTCCAGCTGACGTCGGGAGGCGTCGCCGTCCACACCGATGCCCAGGTCATCGACCTGCGGGTGACGGGCGACCCCGAGCTGCGAACGGCTCTCTTCCGGCTGTCCCCTCGATCTGTAGACGTCGACAACCCGCGAAACCGGACGCGGCTGCTGCCACACGAGGCGCTGTGGAACACCCGCTACCCGCACGGCCGGAACCGGATCGAGCGCAGGGACTGGCCCATCCCGACCGGAGCGCTGTGGAACGCCGGCCACGCGTGGCGGCGCCTCCCGCCGTGGAGCCAGTGGGCGCTGGCGGTGGGCGTCTTCGTCGGGCTGCAGACGTTCGTTGCGCCCGTCGGCGTCCTGTTCGCCATCCTGTTGCTGACGCTGCTGGGGCTCACGGGCGAGGCTGCCGTCGAGCGCCGCCGGCTCGCTCTCACCGGGCCGGAGACCGAACTGGCCGAGGCCGACTGGATCGAGGGGCGGGTGGCCGGTGCGGCCTGCCGGGCGTGGGAGGAGACGCTGCGGGAACCGTCCTGGTCCTCTCCGGCACTCGACGCCACCCGCGCGGCGTTCGACGGCGACCACGAGGTCGACGCCGTCATCGACCTGGCGCTGCGCATCCACGATGCCCGCACCCAACTCGGGGCGATGCCGACCGGGCCGGCGAGGGTG
Source organism: Modestobacter sp. VKM Ac-2985 (assembly GCF_026967925.1). Lineage (GTDB taxonomy): Bacteria > Actinomycetota > Actinomycetes > Mycobacteriales > Geodermatophilaceae > Modestobacter. Next base: position 1,048,092 of record NZ_JAPVBI010000003.1, read on the forward strand.
ATCTGGCAGCAGCAGTGGACGGCGCTGGACGCGGCCGCCGAGCGGCTGGGCGAGCGCGCCGACGCGCTGATCCGGCACCGCGAGCAGGCCGCGCAGCTGTCCCGGGAGTTGGCTCAGCTGGCCGAGCTGGAACGATTCGAGCGGTCCGCGCTGGTCGTCGACGATCTCACCATCGCCACGTCGGTGGGCGGCGAGCGCGCCGGGCTCAGCCCGGTCGCCGACGACATCGCCGGCACGCGAGCAGCGGTGCGGGAGCTCATCGAGCTGATGACCCACACTCGGGCGCCGCTGGCCACGCCCGTCGACGCCCCGTGACCGAAGACCCTGGAGAAGAGACGTACCGATGATCTGGTTCCTGCTCGGAGTGCTGCTCGTCTCCTCCATCGCGGGCGGACTGGTCGCCTGGCGTGCCCCCGACAACTACATCGCCCTGTCGGTCGCCGGAAGCCTGTTCATGGTGGCCTTGTCAGCGCTCCTCATCCCGTTCGTGCTCACCGTCCTGCAGTAGCGCGGCGCGGCCGTGGCGTGAGCACGCCGTGGCCGTCACCGCCGCAGTGAGACATATCGACTTCGTCCGCTGACGCCCCAGCTGCCACAGCCGCCACAGCCTGACCCGGAGTCGTCGCTGCCGGCCGGTAGACGGGGCGCATGACTGACCCCGCGGAGCTCCAGCCGACGTCCATCGACGGGGCGGCACCGGGGCCGCGGGTCACCGTCGAGGTCACCGCGGTCCCCGTGCTCAGCTACGCGCTCGCGCACAACGGCATCGCCGTCGTCTCCCAGCTGGTGCTGACCGGGCACGACGAGCCGGTGCGGCACGCCAGCGTGCACGTGGCCGTCCGCGACGCCGAGGGCCCGATCGGCGAGGCCGTCGAGATGTTCGCCGACATCGACCCGGGACACACCACGGTGCTCACCGACGTCGGCCTGCGGCTGGACCCGGCGGCGATGCTGCAGGTCGAGGAGCGCCGTCCCGGCTGGCTGTCGGTCCTGGTGGAGAAGGACGGCGAGGTGCTCGGCCGGGCGCGCGTGCCGGTGCAGGTGCTGGCTGCGGCGCAGTGGCTGGCCACTCCGCTGGAGCTGGCGATGGAGATGCTCGCCGCGCACGTCCTGCCCAACCACCCCACGATCCCGGCGTTGGTCGCCGAGGCCGCCGAGCTGCTGGGCACGGAGACCGGCAGCCCGTCGATCCAGGGCTACCAGGCCGGCCCCGAGCGGGTGGACGCCATCGCCGCCGCGATCTGCGCCGCCGTGCAGGCCCGCGCTGTCCGGTACAGCGAGCCGCCGGCCAGCTGGGCCGACGTCGGGCAGAAGGTGCGCACGCCCGGCGAGGTGCTGGACGAGCGGGTCGGCACCTGCCTGGACCTGGTCGTCGTCCTGGCTGCCGCGCTGGAGCAGGCCGGCATCCGGTCGCTGCTGTGGCTGGTCGAGGGGCACGCCTTCCTCGGCTACTGGCGCGAGGAGCTGTCGGCGCAGAGCTCGGCGACCACCGACGTCGCCAGCCTGGTGAACCTGGTCGACCTGGGGCTCATCCGGCTGGTCGAGACCACGATGCTCACCACCCGCACCGAGCCGGTCGGCTTCGACGAGCTGCACCGCCCGCCCTACGCCGCCTGGCTGACCGGCGACCTCGACCGGGTGATCGGCGTCGTCGACGTCTACCGCGCCCGGCGCGACGGCGTCCTCCCGCTGCCAGCCCGCACCCGGGACGCCGACGGCGCCGTGCAGGTGGTCGAGTACCGGCCGGCCGTGCACAGCACGCCGGCCCGCCCGGCCGAGAGCGGGACGGCGGCGGAGCACGAGGCCCGGGAGGTCGCCCCGCCGCGGATCGCGCAGTGGAAGAACGCGCTGCTGGACCTGAGCCTGCGCAACCGGCTGATCAACTACACGCCGCGCGCCGGGATCGCGCTGACCGTCCCCGATGCGCAGCTCGGCGCGTTGGAGGACCTCGTCAACGGCGGGACGGCGCTGACCCTGCTGCCCAGCGACCAGCTGGCCGCCGTCCAGCGCGAACGCGGGCTGCGGTCGGCCCGGGAGCTGCCGCAGGAGCAGCTGACCGAGCTGCTGCTGGACCGCCGCGGGCTGTACGTCGACGTCCCGGAGACCGCGTATCTGACCCGGATGCGGGCGCTGGCCTACAAGGCGAAGACGGTGCTGGAGGAGACCGGCGCCAACAACCTGTACCTGGCGCTGGGCAGCCTGGCCTGGGAGCTCGACGGCCGGCCGCTGCGCTCACCGCTGATCCTGGTGCCCGTCGTGCTCAAGGCCCACTCGCGGTCCGGCGCCTACCGGCTGACCGTGGACGAGTCCGGCACCAGCACGCCCAACTACTGCCTGCTGGAGAAGCTGCGCCAGCTGCACGGCCTGAGCGTGCCCGGCCTGGCCGAGCCGACCGAGGACGGCGCCGGGATCGACCTGGACGCCGCGCTCCAGGCGATGCGGGTCGCGCTGGTCGAGCAGGGGCTGCCGTACCGGGTCGAGCCGACCGCCGACCTGGCGATCCTGGCGTTCGCGAAGTTCCGGCTGTGGAAGGACCTCGACGAGCACTGGGCGACGCTGAGCGAGAACCCGCTGGTCGCCCACCTGGTGCACTCCCCCACCGACCCGTTCGAGGGGGCTCAGCGAACAGCAGATCCGCCGGGGCCTGGCACAGGTCGGCGGCGATGGAGCCGTGCAGCTGCCGGCGCGGGTGGGTGCGGTCTCCGACGGGGCTCGTAGAAGGCGCGCGCCGCGGCGCCCTGGACGCCCCCGCGGTACTGGGAGGGCCGGTCCAGCTGCGGCTTCTGCTGCGACGAGTAGACGGCGTTGAGCCGGTCCATGTCCCCACTGAGCCACGCGGACCACTGCTGGAGGTGGGTGAGGATCCCGGCCAGGGGCGCAGGCGGTCAGGCGGTATCGGACTGAGGGAGTGGCACCGGCGTCTTCCTCACTGTCGCCGGCACGGAGATCTGTCGGTGGCTCGTGCTCTGCTGAGATTTCCGACGAGAGGACGATCCTGTGACCGAGACGCAAGACGCACGGCAGAAGTGGGCAGCTGAGCTCGCCGAGCTGGTAGAGAAGCAGATCAGGGGCCGGCACCTCGCGGCGCACCTGTACGCGCGCCTGGCGCTGCTGCTGCAGACCGAAGAGGTGCGTTTCGCCCAAGTCGCCCTGCAGGAGACCCGCCGCTACGTGAACGGTGACCTGTTCGTCTGGACGGACCGGTACCTGGCGGTCGCCCAATTCAGCACCGTGGCCATCACCTACCCCCAGGAGGAGCGCAGCTTCCTCGAGGACCACCGTGACGCGTCCGTCAGCGTGCGGTTGATACCGCGCGCCACACTCCGCGGCCTCCTGCTCCCGAACCTCGCCGATGGCGTCTCGATCAACGACGGTGCGACCTGGAACTGGAAGATCGAGGGAGGCGACTGGTCATGGCCGCAGGGCGCGTCGCTGTCCCTCGACTATCGCGACTTGGACAAGCCGCTCATGCTGCCCGGCAGCGGAGACGTCGACGCGTTCGAGCGGCTGATCCCGTCGCTGCTCGATGACCTCGCGGCCAACTAGGCCGCGGCCAGCGCCGAGTCGGCGAGGTGCCCGCGCCACAGTGACTCGGTGGTGGCGACGGCGTACCGGCCGGCGTCGAGGGAGTGGTCGGCGGTCTTGATCGGCTTGTCCTCTTCGGCCTTCGGGTGCCAGGCGTAGCCGGTGACCTCGGACAGCCAGCCGGTAGTTGCCGACGACGGTGCTGGCCACGCCGCAGATCAGCGACGGGTCCTGCAGGGGACCGATGACGTTGCGCCACACCGCGTCGCGGGTGCGCACGAACATGACGAGCTCCCCGCCCGTGGGCGGGTCGGCAAGGTGAATCATCCAGCGGAGCAGTGAACCGATGGTCTTCCCGGAGCGGACGGCGCCGTCCCACACGTTGACGCGGCCGGACGCTTCGCGGCTGGAGCGGAGCTGCTTGGGGGAGAGGGTCACGTCCGCTCGGGGCCGGCGACGCCGAGAGCCTCGCCGAGCTGGCGGGGAGGGAGCGTTCGCGTTTGACACCGCCGGTGGCGTCGATGGCATCCATCTTGGTCGCTGAGAGCAGGTGGCGGGAGAGGACCTCGGCGACGTCGCGGCGGTCCCGGGAGGGGATGAACGTCAGCGTGTCCCCGACCTTCGCGCCGTACGCGCCCTTCAGGATCGTCTGCCAGCCGTTGCCGGCGCGCCCGTCCTCGATCGCGGTGAGCACCGCTTCGACCTCGTCGTATAGGCGGGCGACGAGCTTCCCGCGGCGGGCCTTGTTGTCGATGGCGGTGGCTTCGGCGGCCTTCGCGGTGCGGTGCGGTCCCAGGTGAGGCCGAGGTCGGCGGCGCGCTTGTGGACGGAGGACTTGGTCCGGTTGATCTTTTTGGCGATGGAGCGGAGGGAGCGGCCGGCGGCGTGGAGTTCGGCGAGCGCTGGTCTTCGGCGTCGGTCCAGGGGGGGTGCCGGGCATGGTCACCGCCTGCTGGTGTCTGCTGCGGGCGCCTGGCCCGTGTGGTTGTTCACCGCCCCGCCATCGTCTTCCCGTACGGCAAGCGGGGCGGGAGTGTGGCGACACGCCTGCCAAGGTAACTTGCTAGGCCATGGTTGCGGCAAGTAAACTTGCTAGCATGCAGGAGCCGGAGATCCACGAAGCAGCCCGCAAGCACTGGGTTGTCGATGCGGACATGCGGTACGTGTTCGCTAACCCGCTCCGCACTCTGACCGAGCAGGGCGTCTGGGAGCTCACCATGCACGTCGGCTTCACCGAGAACGGCAAGTTGATCGAGGTCGGCTTCGTCACCGCCAGCAACGGCCCGGTCGTCATCCTCCACGCGATGCCCGTCAACCGGCAGCGCGCCCGCAGCAAGTACGGCCTCTGAGGAGAGGTGATCTGATGCCCAAGAGCTACGAAGACATCATGAAGCACGCGGACGAACTGTCCGCGTACATGGAGAATGACTTTACTGGGGTCGAGACCCCGGAGGAAGCGGCGTTGAAGGCTGCTGCCTTCCGGCGCGCGCAGGCTGATGCCGAGGTGCTCCGAGCGGTCAAGGCTGCAGCAGAGGCCGGTCGACCCTGGCGCGTCATCGGCGAAGCGCTCGGAACGACAGGTGAGGCGGCGCGGCAGAGGTATTCCAAGCTCTGCAATCTGCATGGCGGCAAGTTCAAGGATGCAGCTCGCCAACAGCGGACCGCGAATACCAAGGTCTCATCGGTCTCCACGGCGGCAAGGAAGGTCGCAGGGAGTCGTAAGACTGGGACAACGCACAGGATCTAGCTGCTGTGTCCTCGGTCGGCATTCGCGCCGACCGAGGACACGCGCTGTTCAGTTGTCCGGCCGCGCGCGGTCCGATCTGCCGGCCCCCAGGCCTGCGTCGCCCCCGACGACGTGCACCGAGACGTTAGAGGTCGGACGCTGCCCTCCAAGGCGGTGCGCCCGGCTGTCACCTCGGCGATGCCGGGCTTCGGTGACGGGTGGCGCCTTGCCCCGACTCGGGGGCACCGCATTCCGGCCGCTCACGGCGGTCTAGGGGAGTTCGGGCGCCTAGTGACGGTGCTTACAGGCTGGTGGAGAACCAGCGCCACTGCGTTACCGGACGGCAACCGACCGTCACGGGGTGTCGCCCGCAGCTCCTCGAGCTCCGGCACCTCGTCGACGTTCACGGGCAGCCGCAGCCCGTCGCCGTGGTCGCCGATCCGGCCGGCCAGGGCCCAGCGTTGGATCGTGCGGACCGGTACGCCAGTGGCCAGCGAGGCGGTCGCGGGGTCAAGGATCATGGCCGCCACTCCTCGCGGTAGTCCGGGTGGCCGGCGTTGGGATCTGCCATCAGGCAGAGCACGGGCGTGTCGATCGGGTCCTTGCGGAACGAGAAATCCTTTCGAACTTCGGGCCGCGCTCGTGCTCCACGATGCTCCGCTTGGCTTCGCACTCGGCGAGGACACGACCCACGTTGAAGGTGTCGTGGAAGGCCCAGAACTGCGGCGAGCCAAAGTTGCGGTACTCGTGCGCACTGGCGCCTGCTGTGCAGCCCGCTCGTCTTCGTCGATGCGGGCGAGCAGGACGTTGGCGAGGTCAGTCATGGGTCGAGTTCCCCCCGGTCGTCAGCCTTGCGGATGAGGAAGTCGGCGAGCAGGAACGCCTCCCGGGTGGCCTTGGCGAGCAGGTCCCGGACGTTGGGCAAGGTGGTCACGCAGCCACCTGGTCTCGGGCTCGGGGGACCCACAGCTGGATCGTGCGCACCGGGACGCCGGTGGCCAGTAATGCGGTCGCCGGCTCGAGAATCACCGAGCCCGAGCGCCTCTCTCTTCACCGCAGTTCTGACACATGACCCGATTGCGGCCTGCGGAGTCGGTGTAGGGCTGCCACGTGTGGCCACTGCCCCAGCCGCAGAGCCGGCGGGCCGCGCGGATGCGCCCGGACGCGTGGTCGGTCTCGGCCTCGTCAGGCGCCGGGGGGGTCGCAGGGGTGGCGTCATAGCGGGTGCGTTGGTCCGCGAGGGCTCGGGCGAGGATCTCATGCGCGTCCTGGCTGGTGGTCGCGTCCATGATCGCGGCGTACAGGCCGATGGCCTGCTGTCGCTCGGATTCGGTCGGCTCAGCGCTCACGCGCTCATCCTCTCCCGCATCTGCTGGATGTGTCCTCCGATGCGGAGCCAGTCGCGGGTACCCCAGGTGTGGTCCCCGATGTCGCAGGCCATGCGGGCAGGTCGGGTGTCGGCGGGAATGAACGCGCGGATCGTGCCCTGGCAGGCAGCCTCGGGGCAGGCGCCGATGGTGATGATGGCGCGGTGCGCGGGCGCGTCGACCGCACGGGTTGCTTGGGCGTGGGCGTCGAGGATCTCGTCGCAGGCGTCGGGCAGGTTGCCGTGCGCCCGCAGGTCGGGGAGGGCGGCCAGGAGGGCGGTGGCCGCAGTTTGCGCAGTCGAGGTCGCAACGTTCGCCAGGTGGGCTGCCCAACCCATCAGCGCGTCCCGCAGCCCAGCGCCAGCCTCGTGAAGTGACCCCCGTTGGCTGAACACCTCCAAACTTGGCACCAGCCAAGGAGGGAGAGCCCGAATGGGCCGACGGAGCAAGTACCCCGAGGAGTTCCGGCAGCGAGCCGCACAGCTGGTGCTGGACAGCCGCCGCAGCGTCCGAGAGGTCGCCGGCGAGTTGGGGATCAACCACGAGACGCTGCGCAACTGGGTCACCGCCGAGAAGCGTCAGCGAGCCGATGGGCCGGCCGCGCTCAGTGCCGACGAGCGGATGGAGCTGGCCCGGCTGCGGCGCAAGGTCGCCGAGCTGGAGCTCGAGCGGGAGATCTTGAAAAGAGCCGCGGTCTTCTTCGCTCGGGAGACGGGCCGGTGAGCCGCGGACTGGTCTGCGAGTTCATCGCCGCGGAGAAGACCAGCTACGGCGTGCGCCGTCTCTGCCGAGTGTTCCGGATCAGCCCCACCAGCTTCTACGCCTGGGCCGCCCGCGCCGGCGGGCCGACGGCCGCCGAGCTCCACGACGCCTACTCGATCGAGGCCGCCCGCGAAGCCTGGATCGCCCACCGCCGGACCTACGGCGCCCGCCGGCTGACCGCAGAAGTCCGCGACCGCGGGCACGACTGGAACCGGAAACGAGTTGCGCGGCTGATGCGGCTGGGTGCGATCGAGGGCGTGCACCGGCGCCGGCGCGGCAAGTACGGCCGCCGCTCGGTCTCCACCGCGACCGCCCCGGACCGGGTGGAGCGGAACTTCACCGCGGCCGGACCCAACCAGCTGTGGGTCGCCGACATCTCCTACCTGCGCTCCTGGGAAGGCTTCGTCTACCTCGCCGTGGTCGTCGACGCCTTCAGCCGCAAGGTCGTCGGCTGGGCGATGGCCGACCACCTGCGCACCGAACTCGTCCTCGACGCCGTCGGCATGGCCATCACCACCCGCAAGCCGCCGGCCGGAACGGTGCACCACACCGACCGCGGCAGCCAGTACACGTCCTATGAGTTCGGCAAGGCGCTGCGCGTCTCCGGGGTACTGGCCTCGATGGGGCGGGTTGGCTCGGCGTTCGACAACGCGATGGCCGAATCGGTGTTCGCCACGCTGAAGACCGAACTGATCTACCGCCGCTCCTGGCCCACCCGCCACGAACTGGAGATGGAGGTCTTCTCCTACCTCGAAGGCTTCTACAACACCCGCCGCCGGCACTCCCGGCTCGGCAACCTCAGCCCCACCGACTACGAGAACATGCACCTGACACAGAACGAGGTGTCCGCCTGACGGGGGTCACTTCACCTGAGCCTTTCCGTGGGTCGTCAGCTGCTGCACCACCGACCTCACGAGCAACGGATTGAGCATCAGACGGTAAGCAATTCGCCAGCTCAGCTGACAGGGCGACGGAGTACCTGTGAGGCTCCGTCGCGGTCAGCCGACCGCTGTCCCAACGTCGCACTGGCGAGTTCGGGTGGCAGCAGGTCGGCGAACTTCAGCTGCTTGAGCGCCTCATCAGAAACGGTCAGCTGCACTTCGGTCAGGTCATCACCGAATCGGCGCCGGACCTCGCCGACCGCATCCCGCACCGCGCCGGGGGTCGCGTCACCCCGCAGCTTGATGTAGCGGTTGTCGTACCGGTCCAGCTCGTCGACCAACCCGGACTTCACCTGCGTGAGCGCGGCCGCAAGCGTCCCGTTGGCCCGGCCACCAGCCCACGTCCACCACCGCACTTGTCCACCGTCATGTGGGCGAACGAGGCTGCTACCGGCCGCGGCCGTCGGGAGGACTTCCTCCCGGACGGTCGCGAGCCGATCGGTGGCCCGACGCGTGAGCGACACCCCGGGCATGTCTGCGCCCAAGGCGACCCGCCGCATCGCGTCGGTCAAGGCGAAGGACAGCGGCTGCGCCATCCCCGCCCAACGAGACGTACCGGGCAGCGTGGTCGGTTCGACGAACGCTCGGCGGCGCTTCCAGTCGATGTAGGTCACCTGCCACGGGCGCCCGCCCAGGGACAGCACCCGCGGCCCTTCGACCTTCCGCGTCATGACCAATGGGTCGACCGTGCCCACCTCGACGCGACCGTTGAGCAGCGTGAACTGCGGGTCGGCGGTGAAGGCGGAGAGCAGTTCGAGGAAGTGCTTCTGTCCGTACCGTCGCTCCGCCTCGGGGCCGACGAACAACATCCCTGAGTCCTGGTCGACGTGGCCGCTCTCGAGCATCCAGTCAGTGATGCGCCGCGCCTCGTCGGGAGCGGCAAAGTCAAGACCGCCCAGCTCCGAGAGCCAGCTCTCGCGTCCCACTCGCCCTTGCTGGAGGCACAACGCCAGCAGCTGTTGACCGAGCAGCTGGCGGGGCGACGCCGGAGGCAGGATCGGCTCGACGTAGCCCTCCGACCACAACTGCAGGAGCCCGGCGGCTCTCAGCAACTCATCGTCATCTGTCGCCAGGAACAGCATGCTCCGCGCCGTACCGGCACGACGACCAGTCCTGCCGAGCCGCTGCAGCAGCGACGCGACCGTCCGAGGAGCACCCACCTGCAGCACTCGGTCGAGGTCGCCGACGTCGATGCCCAGCTCCAGCGTCGACGTGGACACGATGACGCAGTTGCGGGCCTCGGCGAAGGCCTTCTCTGCTTGCCGCCGCTCATCCACCGACAGGGACGAGTGCGAGACGAACGTCGTCGTCCCTCGATACAGGAGCGCGGCGGCCAGAGACTCCACAGTGCGACGAGAGTCGGCGAAGACGAGCCGCTTCTCCCCCGCGTGCAGCGCTGCGATGACTGTTGCGGCATTGTCGATGCTGCCGACGTAGTCGAGCTCCAGCTCAGGCGTCGGTCCCGGGGCGGCCGGCGGCGATACGACGGTGGCTTCACGAGTGCTCCGACCCGGCCCCTGGAGCCAGGACAACAAGGCATCGGGGTTGCCGACGGTCGCTGACAGCCCGATGCGTTGAAGAGGTCGACCAGCCACTTGAGACAGACGTTCCAGCACCGCGAGCAGGTGCCAGCCTCTGTCATCACCAGCGAAGGCATGCACCTCGTCGACGACGACTGCTCGCAGGTCGCCGAACAGCTGGGCGGAGTCGATGCGGGTCGAGACGAGCATCGACTCCAACGACTCAGGAGTCGTCAGCAGGATGTCCGGACGGTCGATGGTGAGCTTGCGCCGCACGGAGTCCGGGGTGTCGCCGTGCCACAGCCCCACCCGGCGGCCAAGCCAGGATGCGTAGCCGGCCAACCGCGGCTCGAGGTTGTTCAGCAACGCACGCAGGGGACAGACGTACAGGACTGTCAGCCCGCGCCAGTCCTCCTGCGCCATCCGGGAGAGTAGCGGAAAGGTGGCGGCCTCGGTCTTGCCGCCAGCTGTTGGCGCCAACAGCAACGCATCGTCGCCGCGCATGACCGGCTCGACAGCCTCCTGCTGCAGCGGCCGAAGTGCCGGCCAGCCAAGCGAGTTGACGATGTGATGCTGGACGACGGGGTCGAGCAGCTCAGCCGTCACAGGTCGAGATGCACGTCGTCAGCCCGAGCCGCGGGAATCACAGCCAGGCTCGCGCTCTCGCGCTCGACGTCCGTCAGCTCGGCCGCATTGACGGTCAAGGCGTAGTGCCGGCGCGGGTCGAAGTCGTCGAACTGGTCGACGCGGTCGAGCACGTCGCTGACCAACTTCTTGAGGAAGACCCGCGGCGCGACGCCCACCCGGCCGCCCAACGACCCCGTCACGGCTACCGCCAGCTCAGAGACGTACCTGTCGTCAACAACTCGTGAGATCCGAGCTGCATCGCTCGCTCCGTCCGCGAACAGGTCGCGGACTCTGGTGCCGAGTTGACCCAACGCCGCCAAGTCGAAGCCTGGGAGCCGCAGCTGCACCGCCCGCGGATTGTCAAAGCGGGTGTCGGTGGCGAAGTCGGTGGCGAGTCGTTGGGCCAGCGGAGGCAGTCGCGGTACGCCGCTCGGGCCGTCATAGAAAGCCGGCGTGCCAGTGATGACGAGGAAGAGACCGGGGAAGCGCCCGGAGTCGACCTCGTCGACCAATTGCCGGAGGGCGTTGAGTGCCTTGTCTCGCACGTCACCGCGCACCCGTTGCAGCGTCTCCACCTCGTCGAGGATCAACAGCAACCCGGGATGGCCGGCGTCCCGAAGAACCGTCAGCAGCCCCTGCAAGAAGCCCATGGCTCCAAAGTGGTCGAGCTCGCCGCGGATCCCGGCAGCCCGCTTCGCGGCGCCAGCGACGTGCGGCTGCCCGCCGAGCCAGCCGGCCAGCGCGTCAGCCGCCACTGAGTCCCCGGCGACAACTGCACTTCGATAGGCACGCAGGGCCTGCGCAAAGGCAGGAGTCCGCGTGGACACAGCAGCCAGCCGTTGTTCCAGCAGCTGTGCTACAGCCGCATCCATCGACTGTGCTCCCGCCACGGCAAGTGAGGGATCAGCAGCGGCGACGTCAGCCTCGAGCGTGTACAGCCACGAGTCGAGCACCGGCCGGAGGGCGCTCGGCGGGAAGGCCGACGTGCGCAGCGACTCCCCGATCCGGCGATAGACGGTCTCCAGCTTGTGCAGCGGTGTCTCGGTCTCCGAGATCTGCACCTCGGCGGTTGCCATGCCTCGCCGCGCAGCTCGCTCGGCCAGGAACCGGGTCACGAACGTCTTGCCTGCGCCGTACTCGCCGCGGATCGCCTTGAACGACGATCCGCCGGCGGTGACAACGTCCAGCTCGGCGTCGAGCGTGGGTACGAAGCGTTCGAGCCCCACCGCGAGGAGGTCCAAGCCGCTGGCCGGCACGGTGCCTCGGCGAAGAGCGTCGAGGACCTCACGTCGCCGCCGGGGAGAGACCTCGCTCATGAGCCGAGCTCGAACTGTTCACGCAGCAGTGCCTCGTCCAGCACCACGGTCGACCCGTCGACGTCAAAGCTCACCACGGCATACCCCTCGACGTTCAGCAGTCGCTGCACGTGCAGTACCGCCCCGCGCAATGCCACTGGTGCCACCCCCAACGCGACCGCGGCGGCCGTTCGTGGCAGGCGCCGATCGGTCCGCTCCAGAAGTACCTCGAGGAGCTGACGGACCTGCTCGTCGGTCACGGTGACCCGACCGGCCAACGTGCGCTGCTCTCGGTAGGTGGTCGACGCAATGGTCGACGCTCCGAGCGGATGCACAGCGGGCGACGGCGCCGCGGGAGGAGCCGACGGCTCGTCTACGACCTCATCGAACAACGTCATCGCTCCGGCAGCAGCCGGCCGAGCTGCGGCCGACCGACGGGCGGGTACCGATACTGGATCAGGTGCAGGAGACGCGGGAGCCGTCGAGCGCACCCGGTCCGACCACCAGGCCGGCTCTTGGGGTGTCGCTGGCGTCAGTCCCGACTCCCCGCTCGGCGCACCGGAGACGAGGAAGTACACCGGGATGACGACTTCAGCCGGTGCAGCGCCGCCGTGGTAACCCGCCTTCAGTGGGCCATACCGCAGCCGCTCATCGACAGCGAGCACCGCTCGACCATCGTGCTTCAGCACCCGCCGGCCGGCGATGCGGATCTCGCCCTCGCCTGCGGGCCCGTCGGCTCGGGAACGTCCGCTGGAGATGTCCGCGGCGCTCTGTTGCCGTCCCTGCCGCCGCTCGACGATGTGCCCGTGGTCCGAGGTGAGCACCACGACTCGACCGGCCAACCGGGCACGTTCCAGCAGCGGACTCAGGTTCTTCACGGCGTCAGCTGTCCACACGGTTCCGACCGGGTCGGAGCGGTCGAGCGCGTCGTCGATCGTGTTGAGGATGCAGGTGACGAGTGGCTGACCTGCCTGGTCGTCGATGGCAGCCCCGACGTCGTCGGCGACCGAGAACCCGGGACGGGAGCTGTCCAGCGGCTTCTTGTGGAACAGGGACGCACCCGCCAGCCCGTAGGCCCGCACCAGCTCGGCGTAGCCCCGCCGTTCGGCGTCCTGCTGCCCCGTCAAGAGCTGACCGCACAGCAGCGAAGTTCGACTGACCTCTGTGAGGCTGGGCAACACAGACACAGCACCGATTCGCCGCGGGCGTCCGTCCGGCACGTGCTCGACCCAGCCGTCCGACAGCTTGGCCGTGATGCTCTCCACGACCTCGTTGCCGACTGCCGCACTCATCCCGTCCAGCACGAGCAGCAGTACCGGAGCGCGGCGAGCGATAGGGAGGATGACGCTGGGCAGCAGCTCCTCCAGGCGCACAGCGCTCGGTGTTCCGGGTCGGTCGTCGCGGGTGAACTCGGCCAGGGCTCGAGCGAAGTCGCCGTCATGACGGTCCCGACGCCGGCGAACCAGCTCAAGGACGGCGGCGAGCGCTTCGCCAAGCTCGGGGTCCCCTACGCCGGGTGCCGCATCGTTGACCGCGGTGTCGACCCAGGCATCAGCATCCAGGTGCCGGCGATGCAGTGCTGCGAGATCGTGGCCCTCACCCCTGCTGTCGACGGCCAGCCAGCGGGTGAGCCGAACTGCAGCCCGGAATGCGTCGACGCGCCGGTCGCCGTCTGCCAGGTGGTGCCGATTGACGGCATCCCAGGCCGGCTCGACGGCGTCCAGGGAGCTGCGCTGCACCAACGGCTGATCGATCTCTTGACCAGCCTCCGAGCGCACCGCGGCAAGCAAGCCCGATGCGAGACGCGTCAGCCGGGCAGTCAGCCCCGAGGGCAACAGGTCGGATTGCTCTGCCAGTGCCGACGCTCGTACGTCGGCGAGCACTACGTCTGCTGCCGCGAGCAGCTGCTCCCCGAGCGGCCGCAGCTCTCGATGGTTGATCAGTGGCCGGACGACCACTCCAGCCTCTTCGGCCCAAGAGGCCAGCGCCCCACGAGGCGCCGAAGCCCCTCCGGTGCGCGGCTCCAGACGTACGAGGGCTTCTCGAGCCAAGACGAGGTCCTCTGCCCCTCCCGCCTGTTGGCTGCGCAGCAGCGCTTCCAGCACGAGACCGAGCGGCACGATCTCCCTGCTCTGCCCCCGCCGCAGCAGCTGCGACAACAAGGGAGCAGCCGCACCCACTCGTTGGGCGACCCAGTCGAGGACGGCATCGGTGAGCCCATCACCAGCCAGCCCGCGCAGGTCACCGATCAGTCCCACGGTCGGCGGTTGGGCAGTCCACGTCAGCGCAGCGGTCGCTGCCAGCTCACCAACCGGCAGATGCAAGTGAGCACGCGCCACCGAACCGAGGGCATGGTCTCGAGTCAGGACGCCGCCAGGTGCTGGCGGCCATCCCCCGGGAACCGGAGTGGCGGCCAACAACCCCGAAGCCAGCTCACGGTGATCCGCAGCCAGCGTCAGGGCAGGATCGAGGCCTTCCGCCGCGAAGCGGACGCGCACGGCCGCCCAGGGGTCCGGGGTACGCAGGCGGTGCCAGATCAAGTGGCTGCGGATGCCCGCGCCCAAGTCGGCATCGTCGCGATCGGTGACGATGACGACCCACCGATCACCACCTCGGGAGCGAAGCGCCTCCCGGACGGCGAGACTCGACACGCACGGCACCACGGTCACCGGCACGCCCTGGTGTTCGAAGGACGTCGGGCCACCCCACTCGGGCCGCGCGCGGATCCCGAGCGCGCCAGCGCTGTAGTTCTTCCGCACGGCTTCGTCGAGCAGCGCCCGCACCACGGGCAGCGTCGCCACACTGGTCGTGGCTGCGGTCACTCGTCCACCCGCCACTCAACCCGCACCGCGACGTCGGGGTGCTCGTTCACGAACGCCTCGAGGTCCTTGAGGACCTGCGCCGGCGGCTGGCCCGCTGACAGGGTGACCCCACGAGACGGCCGCGGCCGAGGAGGCAGCGGCGGCGGCGGGACGACGACGGGCGGACGCCGCTCCTCAAGCCACTGGAAGAGCTCGTCCTCGAATGCCCGCAGCCCGGCCGGCAGCGACGTGACGATCTCGTCGCTGCGCAGGCTGGTTCGGAGATTCGACAACGCGCCGGCTGCAGCTGGATCGCTTGGCTCGGCGTTCAACAGGGGGCTCAGCCGATCCCAGCGGTAGCTGGAGAGCGCCGAGCTGACCGCGGCAGACGTCGACAGAGATCGGGCAACCGCCGCATCTCGAGCCGGATCTCCCGTGGTGGCCAGTGCATGCACCAGGGCGACACGGTCTCTGCTCGCGCGCAGGGCGGTGAGCAGTGCCGTAGCGGCTCGTGCCGTGCTCAGTCGCTGGGCGCCCTCCGCGGGCAGCCCCACTCGGTCGTACGCCTCCGTCAGCTTGCCCTCCAGCGTGGTTGCAGCATCGAACTGTCCACGCGCCTCCGCGTACAGCTTCTCGGCCAGCTCACTCACTGTGGGCGCGGTCAGGTACCGGCTGATCGGGATGCCGAACAGCGCGGCGACGCGGCCGACGGCAACATCCCACTCCGCCGGATCAGGCAACGGATCCGGCCGCAGCTCCATGTCCGTCGTCAGGGCCCCCGGCTTCGGCGGGGGCACGACCGGTGTGCCATGCCGGTACCAGGCCCGCTGCCGCAGCGCCGCCCATGCGAGGACGACCAGGTCGGACACCTCGTCGCGTAGTCCTAACGTCGGCGTCATGCCGTCGATCCAGCTGCGCACCTGGGCAACGGTCACTGCGTCCTGTGGCCGGAGCCCGGCGCGCCCCGCTGCGCGCTCGAACTCTGCGGCCCAGAAGACGAAGCGATCGTTGCCGAAGAGGAAGTGGGTCTCCCCCGCGCTGCCCAGCTGCAGCGGATTGGCCACGCGGCGGACCGCGGCCCGGTCGCTCGGCTCGAGGAACACCCGGCCGTCGCGATCAGCGACCGCCTTGTCCACGTAGGAATACGTCGTCGCCAGGTCGCGGCCCGTGATCTCGACGTCGGCCGGCTCAAATCGCGGGTGGCCGGGGTACTGCGACGAGAATGCTTGGTCGACCAGGTGCTGGAACGCAGCCGCCAAGTCAGCGCCGACCGGCTTGGCCAGGTTGAGCCCGCGGTCCAGCGACACCAGCACGCGGTCATGTGCGGCGTCCTCCAGCAGTGTGCCGCTGCTCGGCGCGGCAGCGCCGTAGGCCTCTTGGATGGCGCGGCGCAGGCTCTCCCGAAGCGCAGTGCGCTGCGACTCCAGAATGGCCTTGGCCTGGACCCGGTCGACCTCGGAGAGGTGGTCGGCGTGCGAGGTCCACCGCTCCCCCGCGCCGGTGAGCAGCCAGTCGAGGACGACGAGCCGGCGCACGTCACGGATCCGCTCCTCGGACAGGAAGCGGGGCAGCCAGACCAGCGTGTGGTCGTGGAACCCGCTGCTGATCAGCTGGTCAAGCCGGGCGAGGTCTTCAGCGGCGGAGTGCCCGTGCTCATCGAAGGGAAAGTCGACGACGAGCCGCCAGGTCTGTGGCCGAGCCCGAAAATGGTCTTCGCTCAGCCAGCCGCTGTCCCGGACGTTGCCGAAGACGACGTCCACCTCGCGTCGGGAACCCCGCCAGACCACCGTCTGCGCATGCGCTCCGAAGACATCGGCGTCCCGTGTCTGAAGCCCGAGTGCATCGCGAACGAGGTCCTTGAGGAGCTCGCGCCGCCGACCCTCGTTGTCCTCTGTTTTGGCCTTGTCGACGATCGACTCGTAGTCGACATCGGAGAGCTGCACCCGAATGGTGGGGTTGCGCGAGTCGCCGCTGACGTGGATTTCGGGGACCTGGCGGTTCCAGTCCCGCACCTTGGCCAGCACGATGGTGACCTCGGCGCCGGGCAACGGGGAGACGATGGACCCATGGTTGAGGCTGGCCAACCGAGCAGCGGTCAGCTCCTTGAGCGCGGGGACCTTGGGTGCCACAGCCGACAGCAGAAGTGTCTTGGCCAGGCGGTCGTCAGCGAGATAGCCGGCAGGCACCGATTCACCGCTCAGAACCTGCTCAAGCGTGACGTTGTGCGTGGCCAGCAGGATCGGCCGCAGCTTGTCGCGATAGAGCGCCGTAGCTGAACGGAACAGAGCACCGACCTGGGCATCAAGGACGTCTTTGCCGTCGACGACGTACTCGAAGGCGTCACCGACGGGGATCACGTCGTCGACGGTGAGCATGTCTCGCCGGTCGACGAGGATCTGCTGCATGACCTTGAGCGCGGTGCGCTCCCGCTGCATGACGCTCGCCAGAGATCGCAGCGTGGACACCAGTGCCGGGGAGAACGGATAGGTCATGCGGAAGGCTGCTTCGTCGGCGCCGCGGTGCCGCTCGTCGGTGTTGACCCCGTCGAGGAGCACGTCCCACACGTCCGAGCGTCGATCCAGCCGGTCGAAGGCGTCGCGGAGGAGCCGGTCAGCGGCCTCGTCACGCCGCTGCAGCAGCCGCTGCCGGGCAACGTAGGGCAGGTTGTCATCCCCCAGGACGATCGGGTTCGGGAACCGTCCTTCTTGGTGCCGGAAAGCTCGGTCGAGAGCCTCTTGCTCCGCTCCAGACGCACCGGCGTCGGCGAACCAACGCCGCAGGTCCATCTGCCTGGCGACGATCGAGATAAAGGGGATCGGACGCTCACCGATGGAGGACTCGACGAGCTTGGTGAGCTTCTGCGATTCCCGGCGGAAGAACTCCCGGTCTTGCACGGAGAAGGCAAGCCAGAGCACAAGCTCGTCGAGGAAGAGGACGACGGCGTGGTAGCCGAGCGCGGCAGCGTGGCCGGAAATGGCGCTGAGCCCGGTGTCTAGGTCGACGTAGGACGCCTGCCCTGTGTACGAGGTGAAGTACGTGGTCACCAACGCGGTCGCCAGCTGCTGACGCGCGGGCGCCCCGGGCGCGGCGGCGCGGGCTGACTCGTAAGTCTCCCGGGTCCACGTGCCCGACCCAAGGACAACTGCCCACGGGTCGTCCTCTCCCCCACCTGCGTTCCCGTTGAGCCCGGCGAAGAACTTGTCGTCGCCGACGTCGGCGCGGTAGCGCTCCGCGTCGATCAGCAACGCGTCGGACTGATGAATGGCTGGCAACGGCGCACCCGGGTGCAACTCGCGAATCTGGCGTAGGTACCCGTCGAAGAGAGCCTGCTCCATCGACTCGGCACCAAGCAGGTGGAAGACCAGCGGCAAGATCTTCTTGTCCTGCAGCTCGGGGTCGTGCTTTGCCACGATCGGCTGCAGCTCGGCCTTTGCCCGCGCGGCTGGTTCGTTGCGCAGCAGGGCATGCAGCACAGCCATGAAGTGGCTCTTGCCCGACCCAAAGGAGCCGGCCAGGAACGCGCCGCGGCTGACGCCTGTATCGAGCGCTCCAGCCACACGCGAAAGGGCAGAGTCGAAGGCATCGGCGAGGGCAGGGGTGACGACGTACTCGTCCAGGGTCCGGGCCACCTGTGAGCCACCGACGCTGTCGGTGAGCCGGAGGACGTAGTCCTCGCTACCAGAGCGCTCCGGGATGATCAGGACGTCGCGAAGTAGTGCGGTCATCGGCGAAACTCCCCCATGGCGCGCAGGCTACTGTGCGGGTTGGTTCGGCCGGCGCAGCCGAAGATGGTGTGGGTCATGAGGCACTGCCGCGGGGCCTGCGGCCTCGAGCGGCCGGCTCAGGACGCCATGCTGCGAGCTCGTCGAGGGTCTTACCCACCTGACTGGCTCGTGCGGTGAGCTGCTCGCGACAGAAACCTGCCAGGCTGACGCCGAAAGCGGGGTCAACGTCGGCATGCCATTGCTCGACCCAGGGCTGCAGCTCGGCCAACCCAGCGACCAGCGGCACGAGACGGGAGTCGTCCCAGCCGTCGGCCTCACGGGCGCCGACGACTACCGACAGCGCCAGGGACTGCTGCGCGTGGTCCCAACCGGCCCACCCAAGCAGCACAGTCGGATCGGTCTCGCGACCGGCGTCCGGATAGAGGATGAACCTCTCCTTCGGGACGTCGAGCTTCCCGCGCGCCTGCCAGTAGGACACCTTCCGAAAGTCCGCAGGGGCGTACTTGGGCGGCACCGAGATCGACTGGTCCCACCGCCGTTCAGCGTCTTCACGGCGCTGCAGCGCCCAGGTTTGCTCCCACGCTTCCCGCTTACGCAGGCCGGAGTCCTTATACCGAAAGGCAGCCAGGTACGGCACAGCCTCATCGGCCAGGAGCTTCGACAGTGACTGCACCACCGGAACGTCAGGGCGCCCCTCCCACAACGCCAATACGCTAACCATGTCCTCGTCCCGGGCGACCTCATCAGCGAGCTGCGCCACGCTCCGCGGCGCCGGCCGGCCCTGCCGATCGAACCAGTACTCCCGGCCCTCCAGCCGGTCGAGTAGCCAGTCACGCAACGCAGCAGCCTGCCGCTTCTCCCACGACTCGGACGCCCACCGCCGCTTGTACTCCGGTTTCTCCAGCAGGCGAATGGCCGGGTCGCTCATGATCAGGTCGAGGCGGCGCTGCACCAGCTCGCGATACCGGGCAGGCCAGTGCATTGGAATTTCGGTGATCGGCGCGGCGCCGTGCCGGCTGAACCAAGCTGTCTTTTCCTCGCCGCGCTGCACCCTTCGAGCGAGGGCTATCTCGAAAGCCCGCTCGCCCAACGCCAGCCCGGGCAGATCCTCATCGAGGCACGTCAGATCCTCATCGATCAGCCCGTAAAGCCCGTAGACTTCCCAATCCAACTCTTCCTGAAGCGAGATCATCCGCTCACGCCTCAGCTTCGCCTGCGCGGCAACAGCCAACATGCGCTCACTCAAAGATGGCCCATGTTCGACCAGAAGCTCAGATATGGTGCGGTCCGCCTCGGTCCCGAGGGAATCCAAGCGATGCGCCCTCGAGAGCGGCAGGGCCGCCGGCAGCGGGACGTCCGCGATATTCGCACCATTAAATGCGTATCGGGGCTCCCACGCTTCATCTCCGATGCCTCCGCCGATTCCGCCATTCCCCTTGCTGAAACACACCTGCTTAAGCCAGAAACAGGCCGTGGAAGAATTCAAGACTCCCAGAAGAGCCAAATGCTCGTCTTCTGAAGCATCTGCGCGAAGCTTGATAACAGGGGCCGTCTGCTTGAAGACGCGTTCGCCACGGTCTAACGCGAAGTGGTTGTGCGTGGCCACCTCGGCGAACGTGATAGATAGCGGCTTTGAGTACCGCTCAGCAACCCACCGATACCACCCCCACCAAGGGGCGCCAGACGAGGCCTTCGTCTCGCCACCGAACCCAGTAGTACTAGCCAAGATCGTCCGGTTGCGCCATTGCCGACGTGCCCACCGGGCAGAGGTGTCGAGCGGTAGCAAATTCGCCTTAGCGTCATAAGGAGTCAGCGCATAGTCCCCCACTCCGACACCCCAGTCCCTGACGACCTCTCCGGTAATCACCGGGCGCCGCATCGAAAGAGGCACCCCGTCTCGACGCAACGCCGCCTGCGGGGCGAAGAAACAGTCGTCGGCACCAGGGAAACTGGCGAATCCGATCTTTCCGGCTATCACATCGCCGAGCGTCCCAGCACCCGCCGCTTCGACCTGCTCAACAAGCTGGGTTGCCCCACCACCGGACAGGCTCCAAGGATGTCTCGATAGCGACTCCCGTGTTAGGTCGGTTACCGAAATCCAATCGTCGTCCCAACCTGCCTGATCGACGTGATCAACGACAGTTCGCCAAACGACCCCGTTGGCGGCATCCTCGGGACGCCCGGGCTCGCCCCGAACTCCCAGCACGGCACGGACCGTCGAGCCTACCGGTCGCTGATTTCGGCCGACGAGAATAGCGGTGGGTGTGCCATGACCGGGGATGTAGGCGCCAGATATGTCAGCAACCAGTCGAAGGTCCCTAGTTACCAGAAAGTTCTCGATCAACCTACTACCGAACTCACGCTTCATGAACGAGTTCGACGTTATCTGCCCTGTCCAGCCTGCCGCCTGACTGTCGCGGCCTTCCCTAGCCAAGCGATAAAAGCGTTCCATAAACGGAACCGTCATCGCGTACGTACCTTTGCACGTGCGCGGATAGCGCTCGCGGTACTCCCGGTTGAGCTCCTTGTCTTTGACGGTGATGTACGGCGGGTTGCCGACCACCACGTCATAGGTGTCGTCCGCGAGGATTGCTCGCAGGACGGCCAGGTCCTCGGTGGCGTAGGTGAAGCCGGATAGGTCGGCGTCTTCCTGCAGGGTCTGCTGACCTGCCCCGTGGAGCAGGGAGTCGCCAACCGCAAGGTGAAAGCCAAATCCAGGGGCGTCCTCCAACGACCGCAGTCCGGACGCCTGGAGCGCCGCCACGGTCAGCCGGAAGCGAGCGATTGCGACCGCGAATGGGTTAAGGTCGACCCCGTGAATGGCGTCCAGCGCTGCCTGCACTAGCGCCTGGCGCTCCATACCGGGCGCGTGACGTTGCCAGCGGTCCAGCAGCCGGTCGAAGGCCCCGAGCAAGAAGTGCCCAGAGCCGCAGGTCGGGTCGATCAGTCGAAACCCCTTTAGCGGTCGCTCAGCGAGTGCCGGCTCCAAGGTCTGGTCGAGGATAAACTCCTCGACGAACTCTGGGGTTTGCAGTAGCGCGAACGTCGCCTTCGCATGCTCGGACAGGTCCTGATAGAGGTCGCCCAGAAAGCGGGTGTCCAGCTCCGTGTCGGTGAAGTCATGGGTGAGCGCGCCGTCGTCACCCCGCTCGCGCCAGAAGGCGACCAGCGCGCCCGCGGCATCGCCTGACGGCTGGACCAAGTGCAGAGCAGCATGCTGGTCGACCAGTGCAGTGGTTGCCTTGAGGCTGGCCAGGTGATCGACGGCCTGCAACAGCCAGTCGCGAGCCGTGACATCCGCGCCCCCCTGGCTTTGCTCTCGGTAGAAGGCCAGCTCGGCGTCCAGCGCCTCCTGCCGGCGCTCGGCCGGTCCAACGAGCCACACCGGCTCGACCAGGCGGTTGTCCTCACAGAAGCGAACGAAGACCGTCGTCAGCACCCACGCGACGGCGGCCTGCGTCACTCGGTCGTCCCGCCACGCCTGCCAGGCGGATGCGGTGCGACGTCGTGAGATCGCCTCACGGTGCCCTGCCTGCCACGACTGGCGCGTGGACTCGTCCTGCTCCACGCGCGCCCGGAGATCGTCCTCCAACCGCAGTACCTGCTTCTGCAGGGCGGCGGTCAGGCTCTTTGGTGCACTCACGTCAAACTCCTGGGTTGAGCGTTCGCTCAGCGCCCGTCGGCACTCGCACCGAGAGCAGCCTTGTTGATGGGCTAGGCGGACAGAGCCGCCGGGGCAACAGACCGGATGACACTCACGCCTGAGCGAACAGCGGTTCGGACGGGCCGAAGGCGACGGGAGGCGGTCCGAAGGCCCGTCGAGCGGCAGAGATGGTCGCTCGACCAAGGAGGGCGTTGCCGCCACCACCGATGGCCGCACCGATACCGAACGGCAGCTCACGCCCGAGCACCAAGATGCCCTGCTTCGTCCCGTACTTCGTCATGAACTGTCGGCCGAGGACTCGGTTGATCGCATCGATGCTCGTCATGGGGATGGCTTTCACGAGATTCCGTGCCCAGTAGGGGCCACTGCGCCCTGCCGCCTTCTGCACGAAGCTCGAGCCACTATTGCCGAGGAGAACCGCGATCACCAGCGTGCGACGTCGCTCGAGCTCGTCGACTCGCACGCCATGCACCTCGGCGACGGCCAAGGCGAAAACCGCGCTCGCCTCAATGAAGGTGGCCACCTCAGCCAGATTGACCGCCAGGCCAATCGCCGTTCCTGCTCCAGGCACGGCCGCAGCCGCTCCGGCCCCGAAGCCCAGCGTCGCCACGGCCGCCAGATACTGCCGCTCAAGCGAGCCGATAATCTCCGCCGGCCCGGCGTCCGGTCGGCCGCGGCGGGCACGCGTCAGGTACGCATCGACCATGCCGTGGTTGACCTGAAGCGCCCTGTCCAAGGCTCCAGTCAACGCCTGCCGGACAGGCTCCATCGAACCGGCCATGGCTCCCCCTCGTTGTGGTGCTGGGCATCCGTTCCGGTTGCGTTCCGGTGATCGTGCCATCACGGTGCGCCGTTCCTCTGGCGGCTCACCCCGAGTGGCGAGCGCTTGCGCCGCCGCGTGTCAGGCAGTGGCTGGGGCGACCGGTGCAAGCCACTCATCGTCCAGACGGAGAAACTGCCCCGGCGCGGCCAATGGCAGAGGGCGTCCATCGAGCATCGGCCCTGTGTTGCCGGCCAGCTGAGGGACGAGCACCCACACCGCTTGTCGTCGGGGGGCGGACAGATCCGTCCACCGGCTCAGCATCGACAGCTTGTCGTACCGAGATAGCGGCGACGCCTCAACCAGCAGGAGGGGGCTCTCACCGTCCATTGCCTCGATAGCCCGGTTGATGGCCGGAAGCGCGAACTCGACGAGTCGGGACAGTCCGAGCGCCTCGCGCGTGCCGGCTGGGCGGGCGTCCGCGGCCACGACGTCTGTCCAGCCGATCTTGCCCTCGGACTGGGTCCGCAGCGCGTCGATGAACACCCCGGTCACGTCGAGAACCCGAGCGCCGTGTCGCTCGACAAGCGTCGTGACGGCGCGATCGTGGCGGGGTGCGGAGACGCCCAACGCCAGGAATGACCGGGAGCGCGCGCTCTCAGTCAGCCTGCGGTCCAGTTGACCTCCGGACACGGACAACGGAGCGCCGGGCAGCGCCACCCACGTGTCCATCCGAGATTCAAGGTCGGTCGAGCTGGTGATGGCCAAAGCCCGGAACGCCCGGTGCTGCTCGTCGTAGCGCAGGTTGAGTCCGGCGTCACTGACCAGTGTGTCCAACCGCGGCCGCTCGGGTAGCGCGGGCAGCTGCGGGAAGCGGGCCCGGACTCGGTCTCGGATCTCCTGCGCGGCGATGGGTTGAGCGCCGGTGACACCAGCGAGTGCCATCCGGAGCGCGGCGACGGCGTCCAGGTCACGGTCGTGGAGCTCGCCCCGGCCGGAGACCGCTGCGGTCTGCGACAACGAGGCCGCCAGCTGCACCAACCGGGCATCGGGCAGCGGCGCACGCGCACCAATTCCGGCACCAGCGACCTCACGTAGAGCTGCGCCGGCCCGGCCGGCAGCGATCACGGGATCTGACGCCGTCCGCGCCTGGCGGATCAGCTCATCCGCACGTCGGGCCAGCGCATCTGCGAGGTCGAGCAGATCGGGCTGGGTCGCCAGCGCCAGCAGGCGCCCGTTCCGTCGACGCTTGGCCAACGGCTCCCCGCCGGCCTCCGCCCGATCGAGGGCGTCGGTGCGGTCCACCGCCACCCGGAGCAGTCCCGCGGCCAGCCGCGCCGGGTCCACCTGGTCGGACTCGGCCGGTCCCATGGACGCCAGCACGGCACCGGCCAGCTCGTCGACTGTTGCCACACCGCCGAAAGCGGCCAGCGCCTCAGTAGCGACGTCCGCTACTTCGGTGAGCAGCTGGCGGCTACCTGCGTCTGCAGCCCAGCCGTCCTGCATCTCGCCGACCAGCTGAGCCGCTCGTGGTCGGGTGACCTTGAGCGCCTCGCCGAGCTCCCCTTGGGTGACGAAGGCGTCGACGCCGTCCTCGACACCCAGCAGGAGTGCCGCCGCGTGACGCCTGCTGTCGGCCCGAGCGTTGCCGACGGTCGCGACGAGAAGGTCAGCTGCAGTGGCCGGGGTTGAAAGTGAGCCCCCGGATGGGCGTTCGGGTCGCTGCGCGCCCCGGCCGATCACGGCGACACCGAACCGGTCGCGCCAACGCTTGGCGCGCTGCTTCACCTCCCGTCGCGTGGGTTCGGAGACGCCGGAGAGCCGGTTGAGGCGGACCGGGTCGATGGCCACGAGGTCACCGACGGTGCTGACTGCGAGCGGCTCGATGGCTGACAGGGCGCGCGCCGACAGACCTGACTGCGACAGCGACGTTGACGCATCCGCACTCTCGGCTTGCGCGTCCGCGTCGTCCGGCACTGTGCTGTCGACAGGTGCGAACAACGCCTTCCACTCGGCGAGCATCTCCGCCGCTGTGTGCTGGCGATCGGCGACCCGACGCGACAAGCCGCGGTGGAAGAACGGCACCAAGGCGGCGGCGAGCGAGGAGTCGAAGAGAGACGGGTCGACCGTCGCATCGTCGGGGATCAACGCCGGATCACTCAATCCGTCCCCGTAGACCGGTGGGCGGCCGGTGGCCATCTCGAAAAGGACGACGGCCGCCGAGTACCGCTCCGCGGCGGAGTCGAAGCGGCCGCGTCCCGGGCTGTCGAGGAACGGATCTAAGTACGGCGGCGTCCCAGCCGTGACTGCCGTGGCTCCGGCCTGAGTGAGCGAGAAGTCGAAGAGCGTCAGGTGCTTGACCCGGTCCGTGCGGCTTCGTCCTTCGCGGACACCCAAGTTGGCCGGCTTGATGTCGCGGTGGTCGACACCCGCCTTGTCGAGGACGACGAGCGCCTCCAGGAGGTCGGTGCCCCACCGCTCGAGGAGGTCGAGCGACAGCCGCTGTCGGGCGCTCAGGACATCCGCCAGGGTCTGGTCGCCCGCGGGTTCGAGGACGAGGGCCCGTCGGGTGCCGACCTGGATCGGCCCGTCGACGAGCCGGACCACCCGGGGATGGTTCAGCGATGCCAGCACGGAGGCCTCGGCGTCGAGCCGAGCCGTGGCGGCGTCGTTGATGGCGACCTTGAGTACGCGTCGGGCATCGGGGCCCGTTCCGATGGTGAGGTCACTGACCAGCAGGCCCACCGCTGTGGATCCGGCGCCCAGCCGGCGCTCCAGCTGCCAGCGGTCGTCGATCACGGCACCGGCGATGGCGTCCAGCGGGTCGATGACTTCGTCGAGGGCCGTGCCGGCCCGCTCGACGGCAGCAAGGCGTTCGAGGAAAGCCCCGACATCGGCCAACCGGTCGCTCACCGAGGGCCGGGTGGCCTCCAGCACGAGAGCCCGCATGGCCGAGGAGATCTGCGGCAGGTCCGCCGCGAGATCGAGACCGTGGTCGCGCTGGATACGTTCGCGGAGACCGGCACGGTCTGCGGCCGGCGGACGGCCGGCGAGCACGAAGTAGGCAACAGCACCAAGGCTGAAGACGTCTAGGCGAACCCGATCAGCCCCGGCGTTCCACACGCCCTCTGGCGCTTGGAACGCCTCCGCCTGTCGCCGATCGAGGTCGACCGCGGCGGGCTGCAGGACGACGCCAAGGCGGTCGTTGACCAGCTCTGCTGCGACCAGTGCGGTCACACCAGTGGTCGTGACGCCGGTCAGATTCTCCCCCGTCGCTGACCCGGCGCTCTGCCAATCACCAACGAGCACTCGCAGTCCGCCACTGGGTTGTTCCTTGACCCAGATGGCGGAGGGAGTCAGCCCGCGGTGCACCACTCGGTGCCCGTGCGCGTAGCCGACAGCCTCTGCGACCTGGCGGAGGAGCGAGAGCTGGTCGGTCAGCGGAACGCCCTGCGGCCGGTCCGCCTGCCACAGGTCAAGGCGCTGGAAGCTCTCGTCGTAGGGGTAGACCAGCCCGACGCCGAGGTCGTCATCCACCAGGTCGCGGGGGCGAAGGACGGCGTCGTGGGTCAGGCGAGACATGACCCGGTACTCATGTTCGACGACCTTGCGAACGCGGGTGACCTCTTGCGACTCGGCACCCGGCGGCACGACCCGGACGCGGATGCGCGCCCGGTCGCTGCCGATGTGCCGATGGGTGGCTGACCAGTCCTGCCAGCCCTCCCCTTCACCGAGCGGCTCGTCGTCGATGACCCACGAGCCGACCTCGCGCTGTCGACGTCGAACCAGGCCGATGCGACCCATCAGCATCGCGAGGATCTCCTCGCGGTTGGCGCCAACGGCGTCCGTGGGGGTGGGCGGCTCCAGCAGCCGGCTCGCGATGCCCGGCAGGCCAGAGCTGCGCTCGTTCCCGTCGAGGCCGAACAGATCCAGCTGGGACGCCGAAGGAAGCATGGAACGCAGCCCCGGGTGATGCAGGAACACCGACTCCTGGACGAACGGGACGATCCGACGGACGTCGTCGATCGGTGTACCGGTCTCCTCCGCCCAGCGGACCAACTCGTCGCGCAGCTTGCTGGCGAGACGCTGAGCCTTCCGGCGAGCGAGCTTGAGCGGAGAGTCCTCAGCCCGGTGTCCGTCGCGGCGCCAGCGGAGATCGTCGCCGCGCAGGGTGCCGCTGTAGTACTTCAGCTCCACCAGGTGCAGGCGTCGCTGGCCCAGGACGATGAGGTCGACTTCGTGCCACTTGCCCTGGCCATCGCGGAACTCAACGTTCGACCACGCCCGGTAGGGCGAGGTCTGCGGGAGCAGCTCGCGGACCAGTCGCAGACCCTCTGCCTCATGCGGGAAGGGCGACGGCGTCACCTCAACCCATCGGGGCGTCTGCGGCACTCGTTCTCCTTCGCGCTTGCGGCTGATCGGCATCAGTCTGACAGCCGTGTGCGATCCACCCGACTGTCTGGCTACAGGTCCCACTCGTCCGAGAGCGTGGAGAGGAGCTCCTGCTGGCGCTTCTCGAGCAGCTCCGGCGTCCACGCTGCCTCGGTGACGACGCCCACCGTCAGCGCGAATGGCGCGACACCGGTCTTGCCGGTGAAGTAGCGCGCCTTCTTGGTGTCGAAGTCGTAGTTCTGCGCCTCGGAGTTCTTGGCACGGTTGAGCAGGACCAGGTTCCCCAAGCGGTGCGTCCACTGCAGGCGCTCGTCGTCCGTGAAGTCCTGGACCCACTTCGAGGTGGTGGAGGGGTTTTGCGGCAGGACGTGCTCGACGGTGATGATCGCGTGGTCGTACGTGACCCCGGGATTGTTGGCCAGGGCTTCGTCCAGCCGCAGGAGGACGTACTTGCGCACCTTGGTGACGAGGTAGATGTCGCCGTTCAAGCGGTCGACGGTCTCAGCGCGCTCCTCGGGTGTCAGCTCGAAGCCCGGCGCGTCAAGGCCGACCCTTTCCAGATCAGCCAACAAGTCCGCGTACCGCTGTGCTCGTGGGGTGGCGTAGACGCGCCGCAAGAGCATGCTGGCTGCTAGCCGCTCGAGCTTTTGGAAGAACTCGTTTAGCCAAGTGGCGTCGTCCGAGTGGTGGCGCAACGCCCAGAGCGCCGGCGGCCGCCAGTCGTTGTTGTCCAGCTGGGACAAGCGCGTCAGCCAGCGGTTGACCTTTTCCGCACTCGCGCTGGCTGAGTACGACTGGTCGCGCAGTTGCTCGTACGCGTCGGCGTACGGCAGCAGCACCTGATCGATGAACGCTGCTGATTTTCCCTTGAACTGAGCCAGCACCTGCTCGGGAAACTCTTTGAGCAGCTCCCTGCGCGCGCGTTCCTTGGAGAAGATCATGCGCAGGTGCAGGAACAGGTCGGCGAAGTCGTCGCGTCCGAGCGCCTCTTCCGCGTCCTCCCACTTGGTGGCGTACTCGCTGGATGCGCCGTCGGGCAGCTCGCCGATGATGAGCGACTTGAATATGTCAGCCGGCGACAGATCCAGTCCTCGGGCGTTCATCACACTGAAGATGCGGTGTGCGCTGTCGAGGTCGGGCGTGCTCACCACGACCAGGAAGGTCCGCTCGCTGAGCATCGCAACCAGCTCGAGACGTCGATCCTCGTTCCAGGTCTTCAGCTTCTCCCGAAGGGCGATGGCGTTCTCTCGGACTGACCGCTGCGCGTCGGTCTTGAGGCTGTCCTTGTTCACCGCGACCAAGGTGGTGGTCGCGCCAGTGACCTGGATGTGGTCCTGGAAGAAGCCAGCGTCACGTGCACGAAGCGCCAGACGAGGCTTGGGCGCCAGCTTCCGGATCTTGCTGCCCGGCTCGACGATCAGCGTCTCCAGGTTCTGACGCAGCTCGTCGTCCTCGGTCAGGTCGCGGAGGACCGCCAGGAGGATGGTGAGCGTCGTCAGCCGCTGCTGGCCATCGATGACCTCAGCCTCCGACACGCCCTTCCGCTTGACCAGCACGATAGAGCCTAGAAAGTACGGCTCTTCGTCACCGCGGTCTAGCGCATCGACCAGGTCCTCCAGCAGCTGGGTGGCCTGCTCCCGCTCCCACGCATACGGGCGCTGGTAATCGGGGATGCGAAAGTCGTAGTCACTGCAGAAGATCTTGTGCAGTGGGACCTCGTGGGCTTCCAGCTGTTGCATGCCCGCAGTCTGCGTGATGCCCGCCTCCGCCCGGACGATCCGGCCGACCGCGTGTCGGCTCCCTTCCGTGTCACTCAGCACAGGGCTTCCACGGAAATCATGAGGCGCGTGCCCGTCACCGTGGCTACGACGGTCGGTCGGCAACCAATCTCGGGGCCGTGGAGTCGAAGCCATCTGGCGTCTGCCAGATGACTGCGACATGCTGACTGGCCGCAAGATCCTGCAAGTCAGGTCGGGGCTTCTCGGGCAGGAGAACAGCTCGATGCGTGGCGGCTACGAATCGGCTGTAATCGGCGAGCTGCCCCAGTGCCATCCGCACAGCTTCCCGTGACGTGGTTCCCTTCGCCTCCACCAGCGCCTTGACTGTGTCGTCGTAGAGGTCCGTGTACATCGGCTTGTGCTCCCCAGGCGGAAGGACTCTCTTACGGGACACAGCTCGTCCCCTCGCCCGTAGGTGGGCTTCGAATGCGATCACCAGCTTCGCCTCTCGACGTTCGGCCTCGATCGGTTCGGCTTTCGGGTTGATCCAGGCTCTCTCCGTGTGCTGCTGTTCGATGGGGACGTCAGCAACGATCGGACCAACGGTGACTGACGCAAGTGGCGAGCGCTCCGCTGGTGCACGTGCCGTGAGCGGGCGAAGCCGGAAGACGATCACCTTGCGAACAGGCCCGTCGCCCGTCTCGGGGGCGTCTGTCTCGTACGAGGGCTCGCGCTCGTCGAGTTCGAACTGGCCCATGTACCGGATGACGTCCTTCGAGCCCTCGAAGACCTGAAGCGCCCGACCGGCCGCCCGATGATCCACGATGGCCCGGTTTCCCCGGATCATCTGCTGATCCCCTCGCTGCCCCTCGCCGGTGTAGTGGAACAGGCCATCCGCCTGCCAGCCGTCGAAGTAGCCGTGCTGCTCCCCGGTTTTCGGGTCCGTGAAGATGAGGATGTTCGGCGACTGCGACGACGGGCTGATGCCACCCTGTCCGCTGCCTCCATACCGCTCATGCAACGCAGTGCGCTTGATCTGTTCGCCCGGCTTGAGGTGCAGGCCGCCGCTGTCCTGCGCCTTGCCGCCGGCGCCCCTGCTGTCAGCATCGTGTAGCGAGACGACCGGCGGGGCGCCAGCGACGACGACGTCCTCCCGGCTGGCGAGAACGGCGCCGACGAACGAGCTGCGGTGCCCGAGGGTCGGGACGTCGATGGTGACCTGACCGTCCCGACCAAGCAGGTCGAGGGCTGTCTGCACCTCGGCGATGGGGACCAGCTGTCCTTGGGGAGACTTCGACGTTGCGACCAGGACGTTCGGGGGTTCGACGGCGAGGACCTCATTGACAGCGCCATTCGTCGTCGTCTCGAGCCTGCGTCCGATGAGCACGGTCAGGAGGTCGACAGCTTCCTGGTTCTCGTCCCCACCGGCGTAGACCTCCGGCGCTGGAGATTCCGCTGGGAACAGCGAGCCCAGGGCGGTCTGCAGGGCGGGATGCTCCGCGACCGGCGCGGTGAGCAGCTCGATGGCGCGGCTGCGGAACGCCCGGTCGTCTCGCACGCGGTCGTGAGCCGCCCGGGCCAAGCCCGCGACCGGGTCTTCGGTGCGGACGAAGTCTCTGCCTCCTCGAGACACGGGACCGTCTGGTGCGCCGAACAGCTGCCACCACGGCGACTTTCGGAGCGCGAACCACGGCAGCTCCGGGTCCGGCTGGCTGTCGCCGACCGCGAACGGCGTCAGCAGACTGCGAAGCTCATCCCGGACATCGGAGAAGGGCTGCATCCGCTCTCGGCCGTGTATTGCCTTGTTGATCGCCCACAGGAGGACCAGCTGCTGATAGGGCGCCGGCTTGCCCAGCTGCCGGTCTACCTTCAGCTCGGTCAGCGCCGCGAGCAGCGGCTCGTCCGTGTCGACTGGGGAAGGCACCGGCGTCCTGTCCCAGTCGCCGTGGCGCTCGAATTCGTCGGCCAGGAGGACCGTCAGACGCTCGGCTCGCTGGAGGTCGATGCGCGGGAACTGAGGCAAGCGGACGGTGTCGATGCCGACGGTGCGCTTGAGCTCTGGGCCCGCCATGGGGACCGGCGCGGCAGGCTCGTCGAGGACCTCGACCGGGATGAGCGCCTTGTAATGCTGTGGATCCGGCCAAGGGACTTCTTCGATCCCGGCGGGGCGACGTGCATCTTCAGTGACCCGGCAGCGCGCCAGCCACCCCTGCTTCGAACCCCAGATGAAGAGCTCATCTCCCGCGCGCACGCCCAGCGCGGTGGGGGTGTTCGAGCCGAAGAGCGATTCGCGCTTGCAGATCTGCCAGTTGTCACGCTGTTCGAAGGAGATCGAGCCGACCCAATACGTCACTCATCCGCGCCGTCCGGTGTTCGCAGCGGGTGAGGGCATGTCCTGAGGGAAGCCCGTTGGGCCGTGCTCGCTGTGCCGACGCCCATCGCGCCGGCCCGTTGACTATGCGAGGCCGTCGGCAGGAGCGGGGAACGACACTCCGACGTCGGCTTCAGTCGCGGACAGGAGCGACGCCCAGGTTGGTGGTAGCCGGAAAGCGCTGGCTGTTCGCTTCCAACTTGGACCGAGCCGCAGCAGCGAGATCGATACCGGACACGTCGGCCAGTCGCACCAGGTAGAGCAGGACGTCCGCCAGCTCCTCCCCCAACCGTTCACGCAGGTGACTGCCTTCCGCTGTCCCGCCTGCTTCCTCAGCGGGCAGCCACTGCACGAGCTCGGCGACCTCCCCCACCTCGCCGACCAGCGCGAGCGTGAGGGACTTGAGGTCGTGGAAGCGACCCCAGTCGCGTACCTCGGTGAACTCACGCATCTGGGCGGTCAAGTCAGCCAGGTCGCTCACCGCTGGAGTATCGGTCACCGGGTGTGACCGGCGTCCCGTCTAGGGTGATGACTACGCGGTTCGACTGGCTTCCGAACTCTTGGACATGCCCCCACCCGCACGTTCATTCGTGCTGCCCGGGGACAGGTCCTTGCCACTTCTTCGTACGTCCGGCCATGGCCTCAAGACGCTCGCTGACGCCGGCTCGCTGGCGTCCACGCTGGCGACTCAAATGTCGCATCGCATGAACCGCTCGCCCTCCGCGGCCGAGATGCGCTCGTGGGACGCGAGCCTCACCGCTCTCGCCGCCGACCTCGAGCAAGCCGGTCTGGGCGGCGTCGAGGTGCTGCTCGAGTACCAGCTCCCCCTGTCCAGCAAGCGGATCGACGTCATCCTGGCCGGCGAGCACCCGCAGCGCGGCGGGCCGTCCTACATCGTCCTCGAACTGAAGCAGTGGACGCAGGCGACCCTGTTCGAGGACGAGCCGGAGCTCGTCGTCCAGCCGACCTACGGCAACCGTCCCGTGCTGCACCCGGTCGCCCAAGTGCGCTACTACGGCGAGTACCTGCTCGACTTCCTCGGTGTCCTGCACGGCACGAACGACGTCCTCGCCGGAGCCGCCTACCTGCACAACGCGACCGATGACCGCGTCAGTGCGCTCCGCGGCTACCCGCAGGACGAGCTGGGCCGCCTGTTCACCGGACGCGAACGCGGCGACTTCCACGACTTCCTCCGGTACCGCCTCTCCCCCGCCAACGCCTCGATTCACGCCGACCGGTTGCTGCGGTCCTCTGTCGCCCCGAGCAAGCAGCTGCTCGCCGTCGCGGCGGAGGAAATCCGTACGCGGGAGCAGTTCGTGCTCCTCGACGAGCAGCGGGTCGCCTTCGATCTGGTGCTCCATGAGGTGGAGAAGGCCCGCGGAGGCGATCACAAGTCGGTCGTCATCGTCTCGGGCGGGCCGGGCAGCGGGAAGAGCGTCATCGCGCTTTCTCTGCTCGGTGAACTCAGTCGGCGCGGCGTCCGCGTCGCGCACGCCACCGGCTCTCGGTCGTTCACGCAGACGCTGCGCAAGGTGGCCGGTCGCCGAGCGCCGCGCACGGCCGCTCTGTTCCGGTACTTCAACCAGTTTATGGACGTCGCCAAGAACAGTCTCGACGTCCTCATCGCCGACGAGGCGCACCGACTGCGGGAGACCTCGGCCAACCGTTGGACGAAGGCCGAGCTGCGCAGCGACAAGCGGCAGATCGACGAGCTGATCGACGCAGCCTTCGTGTCGGTGTTCCTGCTCGACCAGAACCAGGTCGTGCGCCCCGGAGAGATGGGCACGGTCCAGGACATCGAGAAGCACGCCCGCGAACGCGGCATCGACGTCCACGAGATCGACCTGTCGACCCAGTACCGCAGCGGTGGCAGCGCCGAGTACGTCGAATGGGTCGAGCGGCTGCTCGGTCTGGCTCCGGGGGGTCCGGAGAAGTGGGGCGGGGACGAACGCTTCGAGGTCCGGACGGCGCCGTCGCCGTCCGCCATGGAGGCAGCACTCGCGGAGAAGCTGGCCCAGCACCAGAACGCCCGGATGGCCGCCGGCTACTGCTGGCCCTGGAGCGACCCGAGGTCCGACGGGTCGCTCGT
Organism: Modestobacter sp. VKM Ac-2985; assembly: GCF_026967925.1. Classification (GTDB taxonomy): domain Bacteria; phylum Actinomycetota; class Actinomycetes; order Mycobacteriales; family Geodermatophilaceae; genus Modestobacter. The sequence continues at coordinate 1,081,375 of NZ_JAPVBI010000003.1, forward strand.
CTCGGACGTGACGATCGGCGACTGGTCCCGCCCGTGGAACCTCAAGCGCGAGCGCTCAGTGGGTGACGCCCCGCCGGCCGCCCTGTGGGCCAGTGACGACCGCGGCTTTGGCCAGGTCGGCTGCGTCTACACCGCACAGGGCTTCGAGTACGAGTGGAACGGCGTCCTGCTCGGCCCCGACCTGGTGTGGCGCACAGATCGCTGGGTCGCCGTGCGCAGTGCCAACCGCGATCCGGACTTCCGCAACAGGCAGCGGGTCAGTGATGCGGACTTCGACGTGCTCGTGCGCAACGTCTACAAAGTGCTGCTGACGCGCGGTCTGCGTGGCGTCTACCTGCACTCGACCGATCCGGAGACCCAGCAGCTACTGGACGACCTCGTCAACTGAACTGCTTCGCGTTGACAGCGCTCGGTGGAGCTGCGGCCAGCCGGCACTCAGAGTCGGTCGATCCAGGTGTCTTCGTCGCGGCCGTCCCACGCCGACGTCGACCCCGTCTGAGCCGCTGGCTCGGGAGTCAGGTGGTTCAAGACGCGCAGCGCTTCCCCGCGGGTCAGCGAGCGCACGGACTCAACGGGCCGCCCGGCGACGGACTCAATCGTTTCTTGTCGCTCGGCCATGGTCACCAAGCCGCGCGCAGTCAGAGCTTCTCTGATCGCATCGACCAGCCAGTCGGCGATGGATGCCTCAGCAGGGACTGGCTGAGCCGGCTCATCCGGTGGGTCGTCGCCGAAGAGTGAGAGGTCGCCTGACACGGCGCCATGCTAAGAGGTCATGCCAGGGGACACCGGGAGGACGACTACACCGGTAGGGACGCCCAACGGGTCGGTGCGCTACCCCGCGGCCCGCATCACCAGAGCGGGAGCCGACTTGAGCCGAATCAGTCCGCGGACATCACGTTCGGCGCGATGAACATGGCTTTCAGGTGCCGCCGCCGCAGCAGCCAGAGGAGGAGCGCGTCAGGACGACGGCGCCCCGGGCTCCACATCGATCACGTAGCAGTCGTGGTCACTGAGACCCACCGCCGTCCGACGCTCGACAGCCACCACTCGGCATCGATGCGGGACTGCGATGTGGTCGATGCTCAGGTGGCCCTCCAGTCGGTGGGGCAGGCCGGCCGTCGGCACGTACAGGCCGAGCCGCTCAACCGCGGCGACGACGTGCGCCCGGCCGCCCTTGCTGCCCGCCCACTCTGGGCCGTACAGCGCCTGGTTCCAGTCGCCACCCCACACCAGACCGGTGCGCGGCAGACCAGCGAGCAACTCCTCCAAGGCGTACCGCATCCGACCGGAGTGCACGTTCCGCGGGGGCTCGGCACCCGGCCACGTGGGCTCTCCACCCGCCCCCTTCCACGGCAAGATCGTGGCGCAGTACGTGACCCCGTCGACCACCGCGGCCGCGCTGGCCACGTGCGGGTCTGGCACGGGGGTCATGTGGGATCGGCTGTAAACGCCTGCCCACCGACAGCCAGGCCTCATCCGCGCATCGCCGAAGTGCTGGTGATAACCGGGGAGCTCGACTCTCTCGTTGACCTCCGTCAGCAACCAGACATCGCAGTTCGCATCAGCCAGGAGCGCCTCGTGCTCCGGCTTCCACCGACCCTCCAGGTTCCACGTTCCGATCCTCATGCGTCGGCGCTCCTTGCCCGGGGGTTGTGCGCAGGTCCAACAGTGCCCAGGACCGGACATCGCTCGGCCTCGACAACCACCTCATCGCCCGTCATCTGTCGTGACTCGGGTGCTCCCATGCTGCTCTGGGCCACCGGTTCACTCATCGCGCGGCACTCCGCTGGCGACGGCGTCTCACTCGCGGCGGCAGCGTATTGGGCAGTCGCCAACAGATGATGTCGAGCAGCCGAACGTCGGAGATGGCTGCGAGCTGCGCGGCAGGGGCCCCGTGGTCGGCCAGCTCTATCCTGTGGCGGTCGAGGGCAGCCTTGTTCGCGAGGACATGAGCCGGATGGCGCCCCAGTAGTTCCGAAGTCGGTGGGGACCTGCCGGCCGATCAGCAGGAGCCGTGTCCCGAGGATCCCCGGATCGGCTTCGATCATCGTCTCCAACTGGGATTCCAGCGGGACGCCCTTGGCTGCGAGCTCCACCGGCTTGTCCCGGTCGACCCGCCACAGCCCTACTTCCTGCGGCACCTGGTCGCTCCCCTCACGCTGCGGTCCGGACCCGAGCGGTCCGACGGGACTGCGGCCAGTGAACGCTGCTTGCCTCAGTCATCGGTGGCCACCTCGACCGGCACCAGGACTCGGTCGGGCATCCCGGCTGCTCGCTCGAGTGGGAGGGACGGCCATCCGCTCCACCCGCGGGCACGGACCTGCTCGACCTTGCCGACGAGTTCGTCGATCCCAGCCACCGCAACGGCAAGACTGTCGATGCGGACGGGGTGCCGGGATGCGTACTCCGGTAGCAGGAAGTAGAGCTGTCCTCTGGTGGACCCGTCTCCGACGTTGATGTTCCAGACCGGGGTGTCCTTGCCGTCCACCGAGTACCAGCCGGTCACCCCTGCAGTTCCACCCGACCCCCAGGAGAAGCGCCCACCCCGCGCCTTCACGTGCGCGATGAGCCGCTCGACCAGCGCTCGCACGATTGGCTCACGCTGCTCCAGTGCGGCGATCAACGTGGCCTCGGTCCACGGAGCCCGTCTCGAACGTCGTTGCTTGGAGTCCACCGCCGCAGCTGTCCGACCGACGACCCGCGGGACGTAGGCGACCTGATCACCCTCGCCCGTGTACTGCGGGAGCTCCACTCCGAGCACCTCGACGTCCCGCATCTGCTCATTGAGAAACTCGATGATCCGTACGAGGCCGGGTGCCAGCCGGTCGGCCAGGAAGATCAAACGAATGCGGCCAGCACGCAAGTTGTCCTCGACGGTCGACCAGAAGGCCTCCGCATCGCCGACGCCGAGCTGTTGTTCGAGGTACTGGGCAGGATCCAACGTGCCGGCCGCCTGAGCGACGGCATCGCGGAGGTCGTTCTGCCACGTGGTGATCCCGTTCGCGGCGTAGTCCAGCATCTGTGCGACGACCTCACGACGGGCTCGTGTGTCGCTGGCGCGCTTGACCTCCACCAGTACTGGTGTCCCCGCCTGGTCGATGAACAGGTGGTCCAGGGAGAGGCCGACGCTGTCCGAGGCGGTGACGGGCATCTCCCGCCGTACGAGCAGGAGTCTCGGGCGCTCATCTGACGTGGCAACTCCCGCGATCAGCTCGGGGAATTGGGCCAGTACACGCTGGAGCACGTCCTCGTTGTCGTAGTCAGTCTGCCGCAAGGCGATGAGCTGCCCTTCGATGGCGAGGAAGATGGCCTGATCAGTCACCCGAGGTCTCCGCAGCGATCGTGGTCGGCAGTGCTGCCCTGCGGCGATGGGCCCAGAGAGCGTGCTCGAGGCGTGTGGAGCTGTCGCCGCGTGCGGCGGCGGCAGCCAGGACCACGTCTCGCGCTTCATACGGGGAGACGGGCCGTGCGACGGCGTCGGCCACCGCGGCGATAACCCACCGATCCGCTTTGACACCAGGCCGGCCGAGGAGCATGCCGAAGTACTCCCAGGTCACCCAACCGAGTCCAGTGACGCCCGTGTAGGCCCGCCGCTGGTCGTCGTCTTCCAGGTTGAGCTGACAAGAGGACGTGACGCCGCAGCGCACCAGTCGCTGGGCCGCCTCCACGATGGCCGCCGCCTTGGGCACGCCACTCGTGACCTGGCGACCCACGGCCTTCTCCACCTCGCGCCAGTCGAACGAGGCGAGAGCCCGGAGGTCGTCGAGAACCTCAGTCGGGGCGCGCAGCTCCCGGTAGGCGGCGACTGCCCGGTGGACCCCCGTCGCCCGCGACCCGTCACGGGCAGCCCGCCCATAGCGTGCGCGGATCGACAAGACAGCGTCGACCAGCGCCACCTCAATCTCACCGGGCCGGCCGCCAGGCCATTCGGTCCACCCGTCGCCGATCTGGTCGTCGACGTAGCGCAGCAGCGCGCACACATCCGCTTCCGTAACCGGAGCCGTGTCGTCCGCCTGAAGACTGCACGAGTGCATCGACGTGCTCGCTGGTGTGGTCGTCACCTGGTACTCCCTTTGCCGTTCGCTGGAACCAACCACGAGGGGAGATGCTCGTGTGGCAGCCACCCGCGATGTCGTGGCCAATGTGGCGTGAGGGGTCCGTGATCGCCGTCAGGCGCCGATCTGCCCTGGGCGCCATGAGGCTGAGGCGTCACCAGGTTCCCGGAGCGCCGAGGTGGGGCTCAATTCCGACAGGACATGCAACGCCTCGGCGCGGGTGAGCGACCGCAGCGACTCCACCGACCGCCCAGCGACAGCCTCGATTGCCTGCTGGCGTTCCGCCATGGTCGTCAGCCCACGGGCGGCCAGTGCGTCCCTGATCGCATCGATCAGCAGTCGGCGATGGGAGTCTCGGTGCGGACTGACTGAACCGGCTCCCCCGGTTCCTCGTCGCCGAAAAGTGACCGAAATGTGAGACGTCGCCTCACACAGCCGCAACGTCATGAGGTCGTGCCTGGGACGCCCTCCGAAACTGGCCGCGCGCCCCTCGTACACCTGGCGCCAGGGTGATCCGTGATGCGCTGGTGGCTCAGAAGTCGGCGTGCTGAAATCCGGATCGAGTTTCGGCACATGTGCGACTCGGATTCGGGTTCGGGTGGTCATAGCGTTCCCTCGCCCAGCAACCGCACGTGAGGGATCCCTTTGAAGCGTCACACCAGCATCGCGTTCCTCCTGGCCGCCGGCCTACCGCTCCTCGCCGCCTGCGGCGGAGGGGACGAGGCGGTCGCCAGCCCGGCGACCGTCACCGTCACGAAGGAGGCACCGGCTCCCGCACCTGCACCGGTTCCGACCACCGTGTCGCCGACGACGCCTGCGGAGGCACCGGTTGCGCCGGCGACTACCGCAGCAGTGGTCGACTTCCCCATGCCCGACATGACCGGGCAGGTGCTGCAGGACGCACAGGATGCAATGCAGACCCTCGGCGTCATGTACAGCACGTCGCACGACGCCCTGGGCAGCCGCATGCAGGTCCTGGACCGGGATTGGCTGGTCTGCGACCAGAACATCCCAGCTGGCCAGCAGGTCACCGGCGAGGTCGAGGGACAGATCGACTTCGGTGTCGTGAAGCTGTCGGAAAGTTGCCCCTGACGTCCTCCCGTGCCGTCTGACATCCAGACGGCACCGGGTCGCGCACCATGCTCGATGAACACCTCCGTCGAGTGACGTCCTCATTCCGGCCGTCCGGCTCCCCGAGCACCTGGTCGAAGAAGCAAGGTGAGCTGTCTCAGGTATCAACGGCGTCACGGCGCACTCCGCCTGCGGGTGATCCATCGCCGTCATCAACGCGCCTCCTGGCTCGACAGAGATCTTCGGACCCGGCGAACGGAACTGCTTCGTAACCGCTGGAAGGACTTGACCCTTGTCCTGGTGGCCTTGGTTGTGTCCGCAGCCGGCGCAAGCTTGGTGGTACGCCACTCCCCGTTGCTGACGGGCCTCGTGATCGGCGTCTACGTCGGCGCGACCGCGGTTGCGGCGATCGTCCTGCTTTCGGTCGTCGATGGGACTTTCCACCCGCGTCTCGGCCGGCTCGTTGAGCGCAGCGTCGGCACAGACCTCCGGCGGATCCCCGGCATCCACGGCGTGGTCAGCGACGTCTCGTTCGAGCACGGGAACGTCGACCACGTCGTCTTGACGCCGCGCGGATGTCTGGCCGTCGAGGTCAAGAGCTCGTTTTCCCGGCGTCGGGACCTGGCCAAGGTCGCCGACCTCGCCGGCAAAGTCGCGCAGACGCGAGACGGCGCAGTGCGGGTGCAGCGACTGCTGCGCAGTAGGGGCGTCGACGTCCCGGTACGGCCAGTCCTGCTGTTCACCGGCCCGGGAGCACCGTTCATGCCTCCCGTCGTCCACTACGACGACGTGACCATCACCGGCTCCGCCGACTCGACGACTTGGGTGGAGGGCGCCGTTCGGGCCAACGACCAGCTCGACTTGGACACCGCCAGGCGTGCAGCTGATGTGCTGCTGGCCTACCGAGAACAGCGCACCGACTACGAGCAGGTTCGCGCCCAGCTACAGGCCGAAAAGCTACACTGATCACCTCTTTGACGGATTGGGCTCACGGCGATCCTGCGGCGTGCGGCGTGCGGCGCGCCAAGTGATGACGCGGCGGGTGGTGTGGACGACGGCGTCGTGGATTAGCTCAACGCACCGCAGATGACGGACCCAGATGGGCCCCGGTCCTGTGTCGCCAGGTTGCCATCGGCCAGCTGCCCAGCGCCGGCCATTCCGGGCTTTCTCGTCCGTTCCTGATCCCCGCAAGGAACTTCCTACCGGTCCCGTGAACGTGATTCGTGCGCAACGGCACGGCAACACGGCACCCCCACGATCCACGGCAGAACGTTCCAGCGCGGGCCCGACGAACGGGAGACGACCGGCATGGACACAGATCATGAGTGAGAAGAACGCGCTCACGGTGAGCATTGGGGTGCTGGGCGCCCTCTCCGTCCTCTTGACCGCCGAGGTCATCGAAGTCCCGGTCTGGGTGGTCTTCATCGCCTGGGCGTCGTTCTTCATCCTCGGCGGTGGCGTCAGCGGTCTCGTGCAGTCGATCGCCAGTAACCTGACCGGCGTCGTCATCGCATCGCTGTGCCTGCTGCTCATCCAGCAGGCCACGCTGGGCGTGCTGCTCACCGCCATCGTCGTGGGTGTCGGCAGTGCCGGGATGGTCGCCGTCTCCCGCGTACCGCTGCTCACCGCGATTCCCGCGATCGTCTGGGGCTTCGCCACCACGGTGGGCACGTCCGCGGTCACCGGCCGGGACGTCACCTACGCCGACAGCATCGGGAACCCGGTCCTGATGGTGGCCACCGCCCTCGTCCTCGGCGGCCTGTTCGGCATCGCATCGGAACGGCTCGCCGGCGTCCTCACCGGCGGGAAGCACCGTGATCCGACCATCACCACGGAAGGAGCCTCGACGTGAAACTGCAGCACGCCCTCGGTGGCCTAGAAGGGCTCGAGACCACACCGGTCAACTTCGAGAAGCGCGTCTTCGTCGAGGACTGGGAGAAGCGGATCTTCGGGATCCACGCCGCGATGATGGGCCTCAGCGATTCGCTGCGCGACGCCGGCTACGACATGGAAGCGGCAGGCGCGGCCGTGAACACCACCTGGACGTGGGCGGACCTCCGCAAGGGCGCCGAGGCGATGAACCCCTTCGAGTACTTCCAGTTCCGCTACTACGAGAAGTGGCTCGGCGGGATCACCGCCTACTTCCTGCAGCACGGGTACCTCACCGCCGACGAGCTGGCCACCACCACCGCCAAGTACGCGCAGACCCCCACCGCCGAGTTGCCGGTCCGCCCCAGCGACTCGATCGATGACCAGGTCATCCGCTACCTGCGGCAGGGCGACACCCCCTTCCGGGGCCCCGGCGAGCCACGCTTCGCCGCGGGCGACGCGGTGACCGTCGGGAATCCACCGCACAGCGACCACACCCGGCTGCCCGGCTACCTGCGCGGCCGCGACGGCGTGATCGAGCGCGTCTGGACCGGCAGCTACGCCTACTTCTGCTCCACCGGGCCCGACGGCCTCGGCGACCAGCCGGTGCCGGTGTACGTCGTCCGCTTCGAGCCGCAGGAGATCTGGGGTGCCGCCGCCGAGCCGAACGCTGGCCCGATCTACGTCGAGCTCTACGAGACCTACCTCAACCCGCCCGCCAGCACCGAGGACGCCGCCTGATGAGCACCCCGTTCAGCTACCCCTCCGACCGAGAAGAGCAGAGCGCCGCCCAGGTCCGGGCGCTCGAGGCGCTGCTGATCGAGAAGGGAGTCATCACCCACACCACGGTCGACAAGGTGCTGGGCTACTTCGAGTCGGAGATGACCCCGCTGAACGGCCAGAAGATCGTCGCCCGCGCCTGGGTGGACCCGGACTTCGCCGCCCTGCTCGCCACCGACGCACCCGCGGCGGTCGCACAGCTGGACCTCCCCGACGGCATGGCCGGCGCGGAGGGCGAGCACCTCGCGGCCGTGCTCAACGAGCCCGGCGTGCACAACCTGGTCATCTGCACCCTCTGCTCCTGCTTCCCGTGGCCGGTGCTCGGGCTGCCGCCCTACTGGTACAAGGACCCGGTCTTCCGCGCCCGGGCGGCCCGCGAACCGCGTGCGGTGCTGACCGAGCTCGGCGTGCCGCTGGACGACGACACCGAGGTGCGCGTCTGGGACTCCAGCGGTCACTCCCGCTGGTTCGTCGTCCCGGAACGCCCGGCCGGCACCGAGGGATGGACCGAGGATCAGCTCGCCGCGCTGGTCACCACCGAGTCGATGATCGGCGTCGCCCTCGCCGACGTCCCCGCCCCGGTCTGAGTCGAGGAGATCCGATGAGCAGCGACGTCGTCGACTTCACCTACGACGCGGACGGCAAGGCCGTCTTCCACGACTCCTGCGTCACCGACCTGGACCAGCCGACCTTCGACGCCGAGTGGCAGCGCCGCGCGTTCGGCCTGGCGGTGGCCCTGTCGGAGTTCCGGCACTACGAGTGGACGGACTTCCAGCAGGCACTGATCGGCGAGATCGGTGCCTGGGAGAAGGCGCCGGCCGACGCCCGCGGCCGTTGGGAGTACTACGAGCACTGGGTGAGCGCGCTGCACGAGGTGGTCGCCGGGCACGGGCTCCTGGAGGAGGGCTACGTCAACCCCGAGGACCGCGACGAGCACGACGACCACCAGCCGCCAGCGCCCACCGTCCCCAGCACTCCGACGCCACGACCTTCGTGACCCCTGCCTTGCCGGTCGAGGGCCTTCACCCCTCGGCCGGCGACCGGCCCCGCGACGCGCACTCCCGACGCCGCCGCCTGGGCGCCACGAGTGCGACGCAGGTATGGACGAATCGATTCATACCGACTCTGTGCTGCGCGACGTCACCGTCGAGGTGATCGAACGGCTCACCCGGCTGGCCGAGCGGGAACACACCTCGGTGAGTGCGGTAGCGGTCGGTGAGTTGGCGGACGTCAGCCGGCGAGCGGACAACCCGACCGATGATCGCCCTCGACGGCGCGGTCGACGCCCTACTGAACGACGGAGCAGCGCAGAGGCATGGGCCCGGGTGCAGCGTGACGCGCCGCACCTGATCGACGCCGAGGTGCCTCAGGTCTGCGCCGCCTCGTTGCCGTCGGCCGCCTGCCGGCGTCCTCCGGTCAGCGGCTGCCCTCGGTGACGACGGCCGGTGCGACCGTGTCCAGATCGTCTCGCGCTGGGACTTACCCCTGCACACTCTTCCCGGACATCAAAGGATCGCGTGTGATGCTTTAACGGAAGCCGATGTCATGAAAGGTTGTGCTCATGGCGACCTGGCTGGATGCGGAGTGGGAGCACTCGGACCTCAGCATGGTCCCTCGTTCCGACCGACTGTTCGGCTCCTACCGGCAGTACTCACCCGACATGGTCACCACACGTCCGCTGGGCATGTCCCGCAGCACGACGCAGCGAGCCACCGTCGCAGAGCGAGCCGTCCGCGAACTGGGCGCCGGACCCGGAGCCCAGGGACTCGAGGGGTTGTCGCGCTTCCTCCTCCGCTCCGAGGCCATCGCCAGCTCGCTGATCGAAGGGATCGCCCCCTCCCCGCAGCAGGTTGCCCTGGCCGAGCTCGCCCAGGACGAGGACGTTCGTGGCTTCAGCGACGAGGCCCGGCTGGTGGCGAACAACATCACCATCCTCCGCCGGGCCGGTGACGACCTCGCGTCCGCCGCGGAGATCACGGTGGCCGACATCGAGGCGCTGCACCGGGCACTGCTCCCCGAGGAGAAGCACCACGGCCTCCGCAGAGTGCAGAACTGGGTGGGCGGGTCGAACTGGCACCCGCTGTCCGCCGACTTCGTCCCACCGCCACCCGAGCTCGTTCCCGAGCTGATGGCCGACCTCGTCGACTACATGAACGGCTCGGTGCACGCACCACTCGTCCAGGCCGGCATCGTGCACGCGCAGTTCGAGACCATCCACCCGTTCACCGACGGCAACGGCCGCGTCGGCCGGGCCCTCATCCACACCGTGCTCACCCGCCGCGGCCTGACTCCCAGCGCCATCCTCCCCGTCAGCCTGGTGCTGGCCACGCTGCGCCGCGGCTACGTCGACGGCTTGACCGCCTACCGGTACTCGACATCACCCGACAGCCCGGAGGCCGCTTCGGCCGTCGCTGCCTGGCTGGACGTCTTCCTCGACGCGACCACGGTCGCCGCGGAACAGGCACGGACCTTCGCCGGGCAGGTCGCTGAGCTGCAGGCGGAGTGGGAGATGAAGCTGGCCGACCACCGGACTGCGCATGGCCTCCGGGAGACGCCGCGAACCGACTCAGCGACGTACAAGCTGCTCCGCACACTTCCCGAGGTCCCCATCCTCACCGCACGCACGGCGCAGCGACGGCTGGGGGTCTCGTTCCCACCCGCCCGCGCCGCCTTGGAGGAACTGGCGGACGCCGGCATCCTGGCGCGCCGGTCAGTCGAACGCGGGACGACCGGCTACACCGCCACCGACGTCTTCTCACTCGTGACGCACACCGAGCGCCAACTGGCGAGCACCTGGTGGGACACCAGGTGCTCTGGACCCAACCGGCCCGTCCCAGCTCCACCCGAGGGCTGACCAGCCGGCCATGACGCATGGGTCGCGCCGGGCTGCTGCAGGAAGTGGAGCAATCCGCTCGCGGACGGATCGCGGGTGGCCGACGTCAAGATCGGTGGTTGGTCGCGACCGTAGGAGCTCACCAGCGAACAGGCGGGCTGCGGGGCGTCTGCCTGCACTCGACCCGCGCGGAGACACAGCAGTGCCACACCAACCGGCCGGTGACCTCAGCTGAACAGATGGCGGCGGCCTGCCTGCCGTGCGCGTGGCACCTGTGGCGGTCGCCCCCCGGGTCGGTGTGGCGGTTCGCCGCCCTGGTGGACGCCGCGATGCTGGGGCTGCACGCGCAGCTGATGGGCGGCTCGGGCCATGTCCACCACGCGGCGGGGCCGGGCGCGCTGATGTGGCTGGGCCTCGGCCTGGTGGCCGCCCAGCTCGCCCTCGCCGGCGCCGCAGCCCTCCGCCGCCTCTGACCGCTCGGTGATGTGCGCCGGTGGCGGGTTCTCGGCCCGGAACCCGCCATCGGCGCACATCACTGGACCCTGAGCCGGTCAGGAGCGGCGCGGCGCCATGCGCAGCGCGGCGCCGAACGCCTTGACCACCTTTGCCTCACGCATCACCCCGGGCTCCTGCCCGCCAGCGCCGTCGCGCCTCCAACACGTACGGGTGGAGCGGATGTGTGGCGTTGTCGGCCTGATTGAGCGGTGGCTCCAGCTCAGCGATCACTGCGGCCTCGACCGTCCACGGCTCCGGGTGCTCGGCCCACGTCAGTTGCAGCTTCTCCCCCATCCACTCCGACAGCGCCAACTCGTCCCGGTTGACCAGCACCGGCCGGGTCGTCCATCGGCTCTGCCAGCCCTGCTGCTCGCTCAGCAGTGCGGCCAGCGACCGACGCAGCGTCGAGGATGCCGTCGTCCCGCGGATGTGGTCGCCCACCACCCGGCTGCGCAGCGTCGCCTTCGACGCCGCCCCGTTCGGCGCGATGCCCACGTACAGCAGCTGCAGGTCAGCGGCCTCGTGCCGCGGTCCGGAGATGCCGGGCAGCGCACCGAACCGCCCCCACCACGCGTAGACCCCCGGTGCGGCAGGCATCCCGGCGCGCGCCTCGTCCAGCGACACGGGGAGCGAGCGCAGCGCGGCGACCACGGAGTTCATGCCGACAGTCAAACGCCCGCAACACCCCGGACCCAATCCGCACGGCGGCGGCAGAGCACCGTGCGGAGAAGTTGACCGACGTCCCCGGCGCTCGTAACCGGAGCGGAGCGCGAGCGAGGTGTCGTGAGGGCACCGACTCCGAGAGGACCGCCCGTGCCCGACCTGTTCTCCCCCTTCACGCTCAAGGGCGTGACGCTGCGCAACCGCATCGCCATGTCGCCGATGACCATGTACGGCTCGGTCGACGGCCAGATGGACGACTACCACGTCATGTACCTCGGGGCCCGCGCCGCCGGCGGCTTCGGGCTGGTCTTCCCCGAGCAGATCGCCATCACCCCCGACGGCCGCACCACCACCTCCTGCGCCGGCATCTGGGACGACGACCAGATCGCCGGCCACGCCCGGGTCACCGCGATCATCAAGCGCTTCGGCGCTGTCCCGGGCATCCAGCTGGGCCACACCGGCCGCAAGGGCAGCGAGGTCCCGCCGCACAAGGAGACCAACGCCCAGGGCTCCTGGAAGGCCCTCCCACCGGACCACCCCGACGGCTGGCAGACCGTCGGCCCCTCGGCCATCCCCGCCGGCGGTGACCACTCCTACCCGGTGCACGAGCTGACGGTCGACGAGATCAAGGGCCTGCACCGCAGCTACGCCGACGCCGCCCGTCGCGCCGCCGACGCCGGCTACGAGTGGCTGGAGATGCACTTCGCGCACGGCTACCTCGCCGCCAGCTTCTTCTCCCCGCTCGCCAACCAGCGCACCGATTCCTACGGCGGCAGCAACCGCAACCGGGCCCGCTTCCTGCTCGAGGCCCTCGACGCCGTCCGGGAGGTCTGGCCCGAGCACCTGCCGCTGACCATGCGGCTGGGCTCCGACGACTTCCACCCCGCCGGCACCCAGTTCGAGGACTCCCTCGAGGCGATCGGCTGGATGAAGGAGCACGGCCTCGACCTCGCCGACCTGTCCATGGGCGGCAACACCGACGACATGGTCAACCCGTCCTTCTTCAACGAGCCCGCCGGCTTCGTCCCGCGCGCCACCCGGGTCCGCCGCGAGGTCGGCATCCCGGTCGCGACCAGCTGGAACCTCGGCGTCCCGCAGACCGCCGACTCGGTGATCCGATCCGAGCTCATCGATGTGGCGATGATCGGTCGGCCGGCGCTGTCGAACCCACACTGGCCGGTCTGGGCCGCCCGCGAGCTCGGTGTCGAGGCCCCCTTCGACCTGCTGCCGGCGGACTGGCGGTGGTGGCTGTCCAACTTCCGCGGCCACGCCCCGAGCATCGGGCTGCCGCCCACCCCGGCCGAGGTGCGCGCCGCCGCCGAGGCCGACGTTCCGATCGCCGAGTTCGGCGAGGTGCCGGTCAGCGTCTGACCCTGCGGGCGGTCGACGTGACCACGTCGGCCGCCCGCACGGCTCCAGGGCGACCCGGTGCAGGTCACGCACGCCCGCACCCGGCCTGTGGACGACGCGAGCGGCGAGGGGCCGCTGCGCGGCAGAGTCCCCCGCCATGAGGACCCGGCCGCACCCCGACATCCCCGTGACCAGCGACGCCGAACTGACCGAGCGGTGGCGCGACCTGCTCCACCTCGACGGGCCACCGTCCTGCCGCCGACTGTTCCTCGCGTGGCTGCGAACCGACGGCACGATGCTCCACCTGCTCATCCCGGTCGAGGAGCTCCCGCTCGAGCCCGATCGGGGGGCCATCGGCAACCTCGCCGAGCTGCACACCGTCGTGGCCGATTCCGAGGACGTCGATCCGACCGGCCTGCACCTGGCGATGTGCCTGGAGCGCCCCGGGCCGGCGACACCCACCCCGGACGACGCGCCTGGTGCAGCGCGATCGAGTCGATCATCCGTGGCCGCGACGGTCTCGACTGCAGCCTGCACGTGCACGACGGGCGCACCGCTCTGCCGGTCCTCCCCCGGCCGACGTGGCCGGTGCCGTGAGCGTCGAGCGCCTGCTTGCAGACTGCGACAGCCCGGTGGACGATCGCGGCATGCCGACCCTGTACCTGCGCAACGTCCCCGTCGACGTGATCGAGCGCCTCACCCGGCTGGCCGAGCGCGAGCGCACCTCGGTCAGCGCGGTGGCGATCCGCGAGCTGGCCGACGTCAGCCGCCGGGCGGACAACCCGACCCTGCTGGCGGCCCTGCCGGACAGCGTCGTCGGCCTCGACGAGATCGTGGACGCCGTGGACGCAGGCCGCGCGGAGCGGTGATCGTCCTCGACGCCTCGGCCGCCGTCGCAGCCCTGCTCCGCGATGGATCGGCCCGGGAGAGCGCGGCCCGCGAACAGCTGCATGCGCCGCACCTGATCGACGCGGAGGTGGCCCAGACCCTCCGCCGACTCGTCTCAGCCGGCCGTCTCCCGGCGCACGCCGGCAAACACCTCCTCCTCGAGTGGTCCGCGCTGGCCCTCGTCCGTCACCCGGCCCATCCACTGCTCCCGCACATCTGGGCACTCCGGGAGAACGTCACGGCCTACGACGCGACCTACGTCGCCCTGGCCGAGGCGCTGGGCTGCGCCCTGCTCACCGCCGATACCCGACTGGCGCGCGCACCCGGAACCACCTGCCCGGTCACCGTCGTAGCCAGCTGACCGAGGTCGCGGCGGCCGCAGCACAGCCGCCATCGACCGGACGTTCCTGTCAGACGATCGAACTGGTGTTCGAATCATGACGACCGCGACTGGACCCACCACTGCCCCGAGCGCCGACCAGCTCCGAGCCGAGTTCACCGAGAGCCTGGGTCAGGGACTGCGCGAGGGTCTCGACTCGCCCACGCCTGGGACGTTGCTGGGCATGGCGTCGTCGATGCTCGACATCTCCAGCCATCCCGACGCCGATCCCGGGAGCACGGCGCAGGTCGTCCGCCACCTCACGACCTGGGACCGCCCGGAGACGTCGGCCGGCGCACTCGCCATCGCCACACTCGCCGACGAGCCGGGCCTGCGCCGATGGGCCCGCCGGGACATCGCCGATCGTGGGCACACCGTGCCGCGCTGGCTCGCCGACCTGCACCTCGCCACCCCGGCCGCCCGGACAGTCGAGCTGATCGGCCCTTTCCGCGAGGCGGACGATCTCGTCCTCGGCGTCACCACCCCGAGCGGGCATGCGCTCACCACCCTCGTCCGCGTCGACAACGAGCTGGGCGCCCGAGCCGTCGACGGCGCCCTGTTCGAGCACCCGATCGAGACGGTGCTGCGCTCGCTGAGAACGGATGCCGACCCGGATCTCCGCATCCGCGACATCAGCGCGGCGGACGCCCGCGCCCGGCTCACCGCTGCGTTCACGGGAGTGAGACTCGACGAGGTGCTGAGAACCAGCACGAAGTGGCGGAACCAGCGCTGCATCGTGCGGTGGATGCTGTCCCGCTTCCCCGACGGCGGTGACGCCACCGTGCCCGGAAGACTGGACGACGTCGACACCGACGAGCTCACCGCACGGTTCCTGGCCTCACCGTGGGGCCGCCCTTGGACACGAGGTGCACTCCCGCTGCTGGTCGAGCGAGTCTTCGCCAGCGGCCTGAGCAACGGCGTGGGTGACCCACTCCTGTGGGCCCCGCGCCACGTCGGCCGACTGCTCGACCCGCGGCTGCACGACCTCGACCCCGATGAGCTCGACCTCGATCGCGCCCCCGAGCTGCTGCGCGACCTCATCCGGTACGGCCACGACGAGCGCGGTGTGCGCGTCGGGCTCACCGACGCATCGCTGCACGCGGTCGACCGGTGGGCGCCTGCCTTCCGCACCGCTGTCCGAACGTGGGACGACGAGTTGACCGCATAGCCGTTAGTCCGACAGCTGCAGGTGCACTCGCAGTGCGTCGTCGAGCTCGCTCATCAGGTCCAGCGGCACCCGGCCCAGCACCGGCCCGATGCGCTCCACGGCCACCGCTCGGACCTGCTCGGCCTGGGCTTTCGAGTCCACGGCAAGTCCGGTGCGGTCAGCTGGGAGCAGTGCCTGGAAGGGGAACACCCGGGACACGTTGCTGGTCACCGGCACCACGGTGACCACGCGCCGCCCGAGCCGGGGGGCCGTGGCGTTGGCACGGTCGTCTCTCACCAGCACAGCAGGCCGCTGGTTGCTCTCCTCACGGCCACGGACGGGCTCCAGGTCGGCGAGGCACATCTCACCGCGGCGCATCGACCAGGCCGTCCCCCGCGGTCACGTCCCACACCGATTGCTCGCCGATGCTCTCCCACTCCTCCCACGCCGCTGCGTAGTCCTCCTCGAGTACCGCCTGCCGCAGCAGTCGGAGCGCGTGCTGGATCACTGCGGAACGCCCCTTGAGGCCGGCGGTGCGGGCGTACTCGTCCAACAGTGCGACGTCGTCATCGGACAGGCTGACGCTCAGCTTCACAACGAGATGCTGCTTTCGGTAGCACCCAGGTAGCAACAACGTTCCGCCTCGATGTCGAAGCGCGTTGCCGGTCGACCGGCCGGTGGATGACGCCAGCGGCGAGGGGCCGCCGGCCTCGTCGACGCCGTGGACGCAGGCCGCGCGGAGCGGTGACCCTGCTCGACACATCACGGGCGCGACGACGACCACCTGGTCATCCGGTCCTGGGTACTGGCATCGTCAGGCAGACATCGAGGAAGACGAACGTCGGCACCGCGACTAACCGATCACGTCGGGTCGTCGATGGCCCCGTCGCCGGCGAGCCAGGCGTCCTCACGCTCGTGGAAGGCGACCAGCTCCGCCCACCGGTCGTCGCCGAGCAGGTCCGCGTTGAGCTGCACACCCCGCGTGGTCTGCAGGTAGCCGAGATACCGGTACGACGGGCGCAGCCCGGCCAGCAGCGCGGCGTCCAGCTCGGGCACCTCCCCGGGGACGACCGGCCGCAGCTCGTCCCACTCGAACAGCACGTGGAAGGTCAGCAGCTGCCAGCGCCCGTCGCGGCGCACGGCACGGGAGAAGAAGCGGCAGTAGGCGTGGACGTCGGCCTGGACGCCGCCGACCTCCTCGCGCAGGAAGATCGTCGCCGGGCTCTCCACGGTGGCGCGGTCGCCGCCCACCTGAGCGAAGGCGGGGAACACCCAGTGCTTGCCGGAGAACGGCCCCGCCGGGGCGTCGCCCAGCAACGAGCGCGTCGCCTCGACGTACGCCTGACCGCCGACGCCGTCGTACCAGGTGGTGCGCACCCACGCACCGGGATGGAAGCACTCCGCCATCACGTCGAACCGCCGCTGATCTCGCGCGAACCGCTCCCGCCGGACCAGGTCGAACAGCTCGTCCTGGTCAGCCGACGGCACGGGGCACGCCTCCCCCGAGCTCGGCGCTGAGCGCATCGGCTGCGGCCAGCAACTGCTCCAGCGTCGACTCCAGGTCCAGCTCCCCCGCGCCCAGCAGCGCGACCGTGGCGGCCAGGCCCTTGGCGTCGAACACCGGGGCGGCCACCGCCACGGTGCTGTCGTTCCAGACGACGCTGTAGCCCTGCCGGCGCGCGGAGTAGACGTCGGTCTCCAGCCGGGCCCGCTGCGCCGCCGGCATCCCGGCGGTCGCGGCCTCCATCTCCCCGGCGTCCCCGTAGGCCAGCATCAGCTGGGACTGCGCCGCCGTCGGGTCGAGCTTCGTGCCCGGGTGCACCGTCATCACGACCACCCGGCTGGTGTCCTCCTCGGCCAGCGCCACCACCGGGCCGCTGGCCCCCTTGACGCTGAGGACCGCCGTCATGCGGACGGCGGTCCTCAGCCGCTTCAGGTGCGGGCCGGCGATCTCCACGATCCGCCGGCGACCCAGTGCCTGGATCCCCAGCTCGAGCATCAGGCCGCCGAGGGCGAACGTGCCCCGCCGCTCGCCGCGCTCGAGGATGCCGGCCGCCGCCATCGACGCGCAGTACCGGTAGGCCGTCGTCCGGTTGAGGCCGGTGGCGTCCGCGATGTCCGCCGCCGACAGCTCGACGACCTGCGGGCCGAACAGCGCGCAGATCTGCCCGACGCGGGCGACCGCCCGGATGTCGGCGGTGGACGTCGCATCCTCGGAGTTCGCCATGCGCGAAGAATAGTTCACCAGGGACACTTTCCGCCGCCCGCACACCCGGAGTGACGACCCGGTCAGCCGGCCAGCCAGTTGGTCAGCTGGGCGGTGACGTCGTTGAAGTTCTCCGCGTACCAGTCGACGTCCTGCATGACGGTCTCGCCCTCGTTGACCGGCCCGTAGACCTCCAGCTTCTGCTGGTTCTCCGACAGCTGGGGCTCGGCCGTGGTGTTCACCGGCGCGGTGCCGAGGTCCTCGGAGATCGCGGCGGACGCCGTGGGAGAGGTCAGCGAGGAGGCGAACGCCCCGGCGGCCGCCGCGTTCGGCGCACCCTTCGGGACGGCGAAGGCGCTCAGCGTGGTGACCGTGGTGTCCCAGACGACGGTGATGTCGA
The DNA here is from genome assembly GCF_026967925.1 of Modestobacter sp. VKM Ac-2985. Classification (GTDB taxonomy): domain Bacteria; phylum Actinomycetota; class Actinomycetes; order Mycobacteriales; family Geodermatophilaceae; genus Modestobacter. The sequence goes on from NZ_JAPVBI010000003.1 coordinate 1,099,511, forward strand.
CGCCCTGGTCCAGCAGCGGCACCAGCCGGGAGTCCGACAGGAAGAACATGTCGACCTGCCCGGAGCCGACCGCCTGCTGCAGTGCGCCGACGTTGGGGGCGAAGGTCGTGTCGTCGCGGATCGTGTCCAGCTTCTCCAGCGCCCGGTCGACGTCCAGCGGGTACAGCTCGTCGGGGGCGACCCCGTCGGCCAGCAGCGGGTACTCGAGGATGCCGTTCTGCAGGTTGGTCAGGATGCCGCGCTGACCGGGGAACTCCTCGGTGTCGAAGAAGTCCTCAACGGTCGTCGGCGCCGTGCTGGGGTCGGGGAACGCGTCGGTCCGGTACGCCAGCGGGGTGGAGTTGACGAAGCCGCCGACGTAGCAGTCACCGACCGCGTCGTCGACCAGCTCGGCCTCATCGGTACCGCTGTACTCGATCTCCTCGAACAGCGTGCCGCAGTTCTGCGTCGCGGCGGCAGGCGCCACGGCCACGACGTCCCAGGAGACGGCGCCGGCCTCGACCTGCGCCTTGACCTGGGCGACGTCCGGCGGGGAGGTGTTGACGAAGGTGACCCCGGGGTTCTCCGCCGTGTAGGGCTCCTGCCAGTCCGCGATCATCGCGTCCTGCCCGTCGCCGCCGTAGCCGACGAAGGTCAGCTGCGCGTCGTCCGTCGCGGAGCCGCCGGCGGGGCCCGCCGCGGCGTCGTCCTCACCGCCGCCGCAGGCGGCCAGCGAGGTGGTCAGGAGGATCGCGCCGAGCGTCCCCAGAGCACGCGTGGATCGTGGCACCGTTGTCACTTCCCTTGGACTGACGGGCTCGTGAGGCCCGGTGGTTTTGTTCAGCATGTGATGTACGACATCGCCATGTGAACGCTAGGACGGTCAACCGGTCGGGGCAAGCATGTCGGCCCCTGCATCTGGAAAAGATCGCGAACGTGAGACGGGCCGGTCCGCATGGTGAACGCCCAGGTGAGAGCGCCGTCCGACGGGCCGGCTGCGGACATGCCGGAGCGCCGCGCGACAGGTGGCCGCGCGGCGCCGGGCATGGTCAGCGAGAGCTCAGCGGGACACCACCCGCTGGCGCTCGACCCGCCACCAGGCCTGCACCGACTGGCCGACGGCCAGCTGGGTCTCCGCGGCGTCCAGCCGGGCCTGGCCGAGCACGGCGCCGTCCCCCGTCCCGAGGGCGAGGGCGACGGAGCGGTAGGAGCCCAGGTAGTGGACGTCGGTGACCGTGGCCGGCACGACGTTCACACCCGGCGGCACGGCGTCGTCCCGCTGGGCGATGTGCACGTCCTCCGGCCGCACCACCAGCGCCGTGGCCTCGGCCGCGCGGGCCCGCTCGGACACCGTGTGCGGCGCCACCGCCCAGCGCCGGTCGCCCCAGGTGATCTCGCTGCCCGGCGCCTGGGCCAGCTCGAAGACGGTCGAGTCACCCAGGAAGCCGGCGGTGAAGAGCGTCTCCGGCGCCTTGTACAGCGTCTCCGGGGTGCCGACCTGCTCGATCCGCCCGTTGTTGAACAGCGCGATCCGGTCGGAGAGGCTCATCGCCTCCTCCTGATCGTGGGTGACGAAGACGAACGTGGAGCCGACCTCGCGGTGGATCCGCTGGATCTCCGCCTGCAGCGCGCCGCGCAGGTTGCGGTCCAGGGCACCCAGCGGCTCGTCGAGCAGCAGCGCCTTGGGGCCGAAGACGATCGCCCGGGCCAGCGCCACCCGCTGCTGCTGACCACCGGACAGCTGGGAGGGCACGTCGTCGTCGCGGCCGGGGAGCTGCACCAGCTCGAGCACCTCGGCCACCCGGCGCCTGATCTCCGCCTTGGGCACCTTCCGCTCCCGCAGCGGGTAGGCGACGTTCTGCGCCACCGTCATGTGCGGGAACAGCGCGTAGTTCTGGAACAGCATCCCGAGGTCCCGCTTGTGCGGCGGCAGGGTGCTGACGTCGTCCCCGTCGAGGGAGATGCGCCCGGAGGTGAGCGTCTCGAAGCCGGCGATCAGGTTGAGCGTCGTCGTCTTGCCCGAGCCCGAGGGCCCGAGCAGGGTCATGAACTCCCCCGGCTCGATGGTGAGGGAGACCCCGTCGACGGCCGGCACGGCCAGGCCGTAGTCCTTGACGACGTCGGACAGCCGGATCTGCGTGCCGGCGCGCGAGGCGACGGGTGCCACCGGCGGCACGGCGGTGGAGGTGGAGGTGGCGGACATCAGGGCTCCTGTCGTTTCTTGCCCCGGCTGCCCAGCAGCAGGGGGAGGAGGCAGACCACGGTCACGACGGTGACCACCAGGCTGGACGTGGCGGCGATGGTGGGGTCGACCTCGAAGGTGACGCTGTTGAACATCTGCACGGGCAGCGTCTGGAAGGTCGGGGAGCGCAGGAACAGCGCGATGACCACCTCGTCGAAGGAGGTCACGAACGCGAAGACGGCGCCGGTGACGATGCCCCGGCTGATCAGCGGCATGGTCACCCGGGCGAAGGTGCGCAGCGGGGACGCGCCCAGGGACGCCGAGGCCCGCAGCAGCTTCGGGTCGAAGCCGCTGAGCGCGCTGGTCACCGACACCAGCACGAACGGCGTGCCGAGCGCGGCGTGCGCGAGCACGTAACCGGCGAAGCTGCCGACCAGGTGCCACTTCAGGAAGGAGATGTAGACGACGACCGCCACCACGATGCCCGGCGTGACGAGCGAGATCATCAGCACCGTGCGGGCCAGCCCGGCCAGCCGGCCCGTGAGGTGGTGCAGCCCGACCGCCGCCGCCGTGCCGACCACGGTGGCCAGCGTCGCGGCCACCGCGGCCACGAAGACCGAGTTGCGCAACGAGGTCAGCCAGACCGGGTCGGTGAAGAAGTTGCGGTACAGGTCGAGGGAGAAGCCCTCCGGCGGGAAGCTGAACGTCGTCGAGGAGCTGAAGCTCATCGGGATGACGAACAGGGTCGGCAGCACGAAGTAGAGCGCCACCACCGCCACCACCAGGCGCAGCCACCACGGGACGGCGTCCACCCCGCGGTCGCGGCGCCGGCGCCGTGGTGCGGCGGGCCGCGCCTCCGGGTCGAGCCGGTCGAGCTCGGCCGCGCGGGTCGTGGTGGTCATCGCTGCTCCTTGGTGCCGGTGGTGGCGACGACGCCGATCGCGGAGACGGTGCCGCCGATGCGGTTCGCCCAGACCACCAGCGCCAGGGTGACCGCCAGCACGAGCACCCCGAGCGCGCCGGCGCCCTGGAAGTCCAGGAGCTGGGTGGTGCGCTGGGCCAGCAGCTGCGCGATCAGCGACTCCTGCGGCGTGCCGAGCAGGGCCGGGGTGACGTAGAAGCCCAGGCTGAGGGTGAAGACGAGGATCAACCCCGCGGTGACGCCGGCCCGGGACAGCGGCCAGTAGATCTTCCAGAACGCCACCACCGGGGACGAGCCGAGGCCGCGGGCGGCCAGCAGCAGCCGGCGGTCGATCCCGGACAGCGCGCTGAACAGCGGCAGCACCATGAACGGCAGGAGCACCTGGCTCATCGCGATCGCGACGCCGGTGACGGTGCCGTAGAGGACGACGTCCAGGCCGAACAGGCCGAAGAACTGGTCGACCGGCCCACCGCGCTGCAGGATCAGGATCCAGGCGAAGTTGCGGGCCATCACCGAGGTCCAGAACGGCACCAGCACGATCACCAGCAGGACGGCGCGCATCCGCGGCCCGACCCGGGTCATCACGTAGGCGTAGGGGTAGCCGAGCGCGAAGGCGATCACCGTCACCAGGAGTGCGGTCTTCGCGGTGCGCAGCAGCACCCGCATCGTCACGCCGTCGGTGAACAGCGACCGGTAGTGCTCGTCGGTCAGGTCGGGGGCGCCGACGCTGCGCAGGAAGCTCTGCGCCAGCGGGAGCAGCAGCACCACGCCGATGAGCGCGAGGGCCGGGAGGAGCAGCAGCCAGTGCGGGCGCGGCGGCCGGCGACCGGCCGCACCGGTCCGCCCGGAGGCCGCTCCGCCCGGGTCGGTCCGGGCGGGCCCGGACCGTGCGAGGTCTGTCATGAGGAGCCTTCCTGCCGGTTCACCCGGCGACCAGGGAGCCGAGCGTGTGCGCCGCCTCCTGGAGTGCGTGGACCCGCTCCGTGGCGCCGGCGGGGTGGAGCATCGTGCTGGTGCCGATCAGCGCCATGGCGGCCTGCACGTCGTAGGTGGCGAGCACCGGCACGGCAACCGAGGCCAGGCCCACGCGGTCGAGGTCGGCCCAGGCCAGCCGCTGCCGGCGGACGTCGTGCAGCGCGGTGCGCTCGACCGCGGCCTGGGCGTCGGTGAGCGTGGCGTGCGCCCGGGCCACCGCCCTCGGGTCGGACTGGAAGGCCAGCAGCACCCGGGTCTGCGCGGCCTTGACCTCGAGCACCGTGCCCACCCGGACGGTGAGCAGGATCGTGGTCTGCTGCGGCTCCTCGACCAGCGTGACGACGGCGCCGGTGCGGCCCAGGAAGCTGAGCACCGCGGTCAGCCCGGTGCTGTCGGCCAGCTGGCGCATCAGTGCCGGGGCCAGCGTGATGACCTGCTGGCGCACCGAGACCAGCGCGGAGAGCTGGTCGAGCAGCGGGCCGGGGCCGGAGGTGGCGCTGAGGAAACCGGCCCGCTGGAGCGACTGCAGGTAGCGGTGCGCGGTGGTGCGGTTCAGGCCCAGCCGCTCGGCGACCAGTGGCGCGGTCAGCCGGGGGGTGTCCTGGTCGAGCAGCGCCAGCACGTTCGCGGCCCGGTCGATCGCCTGGATCAGGGTCCGTTCGGACTCGGCCGGCACGGGCGCCCGGTTGCCGGGCCGGCCCGCCGGGGCTCGCTCGTCGCGGACGGCGACCGCCATCTCCCACCCCCTCGTCGGAGCGTGGCGCAGCCCACGGCTGCGCTCTGCGTCACAGAGTGAAGCAGCCGCTCGTTCAGGATGCAATCACCGATTTCACATGATGAACATGGCACCGCCCCGGTGCTGGACACTCGCGGAAGCTTGTGCGTAGCTTGAACACAAGCAACGCATTCTGAACACAAGGAGGTCTTTCGGATGGTCACGGTGGAAGCGGGCGTCGACCCGTCGCCGGCATTGCTCACGGTCCTCGACGGCGTCGTCGACCTGCACTGCCACTCCGGCCCGAGCCCGTTCCCGCGGCGCCTGGACCACGTCGAGGCCTCCTACGAGGGCGCGCGGATCGGCATGCGGGCGGCGCTGGTGAAGTCCCATCACCACAACACCGTGATGGACCTGCTGGCCATGGGCCCGCGGCTGGCGGAGGCCCCGACGCCGATGTTCGGCGGGGTGGCGCTGAACTCCGAGGTCGGTGGGATGAACCCCTCGGCCGTCGCAGTGGCGATCAACATGGGTGGCAAGTGCGTCTGGGGGCCGACCGTGTCGGCCGCCCAGCACATCGAGGCGCACCGGCACGACGACGGGTTCCCGCACAACACCGGCAACCTCTACGAGCAGGAGGTGTCGGTCTTCGACGCCTCCGGTGAGGTCTCCGAGGCCACCGACCTGGTCACCCGGCTGGTCGGTGACGCCGACGTCCTGCTCACCGGCGGCCACCTGGACGGCGACTCGATGGTCGCCTTCTTCGAGACGGCGCACCGCAACGGCGTCCGGCGGATGCTCATCCACCACCCGGACTACATCATCAACGCCTCCGAGACCGCGATCGAGAAGATGATCGGCCTCGGCGCCTTCGTGGAGCACGAGCTGTCGATGTACGACCCGCGGGTGAAGGCCCCGGACTGGCCGATCGAGCAGCTCGTCGAGTGGATCCGCCGGATCGGCCCCGAGCACACGGTCATCGACTCCGACCTCGGCCAGGTGGGCAACCCGCTCCCGGTCGACGCCTACCTGCTGGTCACCCAGCAGCTGCTCGACCACGGCATCCCGGCCGACGACATCCGGCAGATGATGTGCCGCAACACCGCCTTCCTGCTGGGCCTCGAGGAGACGAACCGGTGAGGAAGGCCGAGAAGGTCGTCATCACGACCGCGGTCACCGGGTCGGTCAACGTCCCCTCGCAGAGCCCGTACCTGCCGCTGACCGCCGACCAGGTGGTCGAGGCCGCGCTCGGCGCGATCGGCGCCGGGTCCGCCGTCGTCCACCTGCACGCCCGGCACCCGGACGGCCGGCCGGCGTGGGAGCCGGAGGTGTTCGCCCAGATCGTCCCGCGGATCACCGAGGCCACCGACGCGGTCATCAACATCACCACCGGCGGCTCGTCGGCGATGACGATGGAGCAGCGGCTGGCCGGCGCGACGGCGTTCGAGCCCGAGCTCGCCTCGATGAACATGGGCTCGATGAACTTCGTGTACTCGGGGATCGCCGACCGGGTCACGCACTGGGAGCACGACTGGGAGCGCCCGTACGTGCTCAACACCTGGTCGCAGCCCTTCGTCAACACCTTCGACCGGATCGAGCACACTCTGCGCACGCTGGGCGCGACCGGCACGAGGTTCGAGTTCGAGTGCTACGACATCGGCCACCTGTACTCCCTGGCCCACTTCGTGGACAAGGGCCTGGTGCAGGCACCGCTGCTCATCCAGGGGGTGTTCGGCATCCTCGGCGGCATCGGGGCCGACCACGAGAACCTCGAGCACATGGTCCGGATCGCCGACAAGCTCTTCGGCGACGACTACTCCTTCTCCGCCTTCGCCGCCGGCCGCGACCAGATGCAGTTCGCCACCCACAGCGCCTGGCTCGGCGGGCACGTCCGGGTCGGCCTGGAGGACAGCCTCTGGCTCGGCAAGGGCCGGCTCGCGGAGAGCAACGCCCAGCAGGTCACCAAGATCCGCGCCGTCGTCGAGGACCTCGGCAAGCAGATCGCCACCCCGGACGACGCCCGTGCCCTCCTCGGGCTGCGCGGCCGCACCACCTCATCGAAGGGCAGTGCTCTCGCATGACCACCTACGCCGCCGACGACATCCGGTCGAACCTGGCCACCGCCGCACCGACCCGGACGGTCGACCCCAGCACGCCGATCCGGCCCTCGCAGTGGATCGAGTTCCTGTCCCTCCCGCCGGCCGAGACCACACCGAACGGCAGCCGCACCTGGATCGCCCGGGCGGCGAACCTGGTGATCGCCTACACCGAGGCCAGGGCCGGCGACGTCTTCCCCCGCACCGGCCAGCCCGACGAGTACGCCGTCCTGCTGTACTCCGACAGCGCACCGGTGACGGTGACCGCCGACGGCGCCACCGAGTCGGTCGCCGAGGAGGCGCTCGTCGTCGTCCCGCCCGGGGACAGCGAGGTCCGGGTCGACGCCGACGGTGTGCTGATCCGGCTGTTCTCCACGGTCGCCGACGACCTGACCGCGAGCTCGGTGAACGCTGCGGTGTACACCGAGCCCGACCCGCGGGCCGCGCCGATGGTGCCCGGGCCCGACCCGGTCGGCGGCTTCCGGCTCCGGGTCTACCGGCTCGCCGAGACGCCGATCGCCGAGGGGCGGTTCGGGCGGATCTTCCGCACCACCAACCTGATGGTGAACTTCCTCGCCGAGGAGCCCGCCCCGCGGAACGCGCAGAAGCTGTCGCCGCACACCCACGAGGACTTCGAGCAGATCTCGCTGGCCGTCAAGGGCCGGTTCGTGCACCACATCCGCTACCCGTGGGGCCCGGACTCGGCCCAGTGGCGCCCGGACGAGAACCGCGAGATCGCCACGCCGTCGATCTGCGTCATCCCGCCGCCCACGGTGCACACCACCCAGGGCGTCGGGCCGCACCAGCAGCTGATCGACCTCTTCTCCCCGCCGCGTGCGGACTTCGCGGCCTCCGGGTGGGTGCTGAACGCCGACGACTACCCGGCCCGGTGAGGACCAGCCTCTTCCGCGCCGCCCTCGCCGACGAGCGGGGACCCGCGCTCGGCACCTGGGTGAAGATCCCGGCGACGGAGACCATGGAGCTGATCGCCCTCGCCGGCCTGGACTTCGTCGTCATCGACCTGGAGCACTCCCCGCTCGACCTGGAGTCCGCCTTCCGGCTGATCGGGACGGCGCTGCACACCGGCGTCTCCCCCGTCGTCCGGGTGCCCGACCTGCACCCCGGACTCGTGCAGCGGGTGCTCGACGCCGGGGCCGAGGGCGTGATGGTGCCGCACGTCGACACCGTCGAACAGGCCCGGGCGGCGGCCGCCGCGGTCCGCTTCCCGCCGCTGGGCACCCGGGGCGTGGGGTCCACCAGCCGGGCCGGCGCCTGGGGCGCGACCCCGCTCGCGGAGTACCTGCGCTACGGCCAGCAGGAGGTGGTGCTCATCGCGCAGATCGAGAGCGCGCTGGGCGTCCGGAACGCCGGGGCCATCGCGGCCGTCGAGGGCGTGGACGCGCTGCTGGTCGGTGCGGTCGACCTCGCGGTGAGCGAGGGGAAGACGCCGGCGGACCCGGACGTCGTCGCGCTGATCGCCTCCGTGGTCGAGCAGGGCCGGACGGCGGGGGTGCCGGTCGGCAACGCCGGCGGCGCCACTGCTGCGTCGGTGCGCGCCTCTGTCGACGCCGGCTTCACCTTCACGCTGCTCAGCAACGACGCCACCCTCTTCGGCACCGCGGTGCAGGCGGCCGTCGACGCGGGCCGCACCGTGACCTTCGAACGACCTCGACAGGAGACACCATGAGTGAGCCCCGACCACCGCTGGCGGGCACGGTCGTGCTCGTCGTCGGCGCGAGCGCCGGGATCGGCGCGGACACCGCACGGGTGCTGGCCGCCGACGGCGCCAGCCTGATGCTCGTCGCCCGCAACGCGGGCCCGCTGGAGCTGCTGACCAAGGAGCTCGTGGCCGACGGGCACGACGTCGCCTGCACCACCGGTGACGTCTCCTCGGCCGGGGACGTCGCCCGGTTCGTCGACGCGACGGTCGAGCGGTTCGGCCGGCTCGACGGGGCCTTCAACAACGCCGCGATGACCCAGGCCGGCCGGCTGGACCAGGTCGCCGAGGCCGACTTCGACCAGCTCATGGCGGTGAACGTGAAAGGCACCTGGCTGTGCCTCCGCGAGGAGATCCGGGTGATGGAGCCGCAGGGATCGGGCTCGATCGTCAACGTGAGCAGCATCGGCGGTCTGCGCGGCAGCTCCGGGATGGGCGCCTACCAGGCCAGCAAGCACGCCGTCATCGGCCTCACCCGCACCGCGGCGCACGACGTCGGGCCACTCGGCATCCGGGTGAACGTGATCGCGCCCGGCCCCACCGAGACGCCGATGCTGGCCCAGACCCGGGAGGCGATCCCGGGCGGTGTCGAGGCCCGGATCGCCGCCACCCCGCTGCGCAAGGTCGGCACCGGCCCCGAGGTCGGCAACGTGGTGTCCTTCCTGGTCAGCGACCGGGCCAGCCACCTCTCCGGGGTCGTCCTGCCGGTGGACGGTGGGTTCATTGCCTGACCGCAGCGCAGGGCAGAAGGACCCCGTCCTCCTCGACCCTCGCGAGCTCGGGGCGAGCCTCGGGACGGGGCCGGAACAGATCGGGACGCTGCGGCTGCCTGCGCGGGTGCACGTCGGCTGGGGGGCGCGTGCCCAGCTGCCGGAGGTCGTCGGTCTGCACGGCCGGCGGGTGCTCGCCGTCGTCGACCCGTTCCTGGTCGGCACCGAGGTGCTCACCGGGATCGTCGACCAGCTGGCCCGTACCGGGATGGAGGTGCAGGTCTACGCCGACATCACCCCCGAGCTGCCGGTCGACACCCTGACCGCGGCCGCCGAGGTGGCCCGGGACTTCGGCGCGGACGTCGTCCTCGCGATCGGTGGCGGCAGCGCGCTGGACGCGGCCAAGGTGGTGGCGCTGCTGTCCCGCTACGGCGGGCCGCTGTCCCGCTACTACGGCGAGAACCTGGTGCCCGGCCCGGTGGTGCCGATCGTGGCGGTGCCGACGACGGCCGGCACCGGCTCCGAGGTCACCCCGGTCGCGGTCGTCTCCGACCCGGACCGGGAGCTCAAGGTGGGCATCTCCAGCCCGTTCCTGGTGCCGGCCGCCGCCGTCGTCGACCCCGAGCTGACCCTCGGCGCCCCCGCGTCGGTGACCGCCTTCTCCGGGATCGACGCCCTGGTGCACGCGGTGGAGTCCTACACCGCCCGGGAGTTGGACGTCGACTGGAGCGCTCCACAGCCGGTGTTCACCGGGCGCAACGCCCTGATCGAGCCGATCGCGCTGCAGGCCGCCGGGCACCTGGGGCCGTGGCTGCCGGTCGCCGTCCGGGAGCCCGGCAACCGGCGCGCCCGCTCCGAGGTCGCCCGCGGGGCGCTGCTCGGCGGGATCGCGTTCGGGTCGACCGGCACCCACCTGTGCCACGCGCTGCAGTACCCGATCGGCGCGCTGACCAAGACCCCGCACGGCCTGGGCACCGGGCTGATGCTGCCGTACGTCCTCGACGTGCTGCGGCGGGACGCCGACGTCGCCGCGCGGATCGCCACCCTCGGTGCGGCGCTGGAGGGCATCCCCGCCGCCGACGCCTCGGCCGAGCGCACCGTCGCCCGGGTCGTGGCGCTGAACGCGGAGATCGGGGTCCCCGCCGACCTGGCCGCCATCGGCCTGGACCGCGACCAGCTGCCGCACATCGCCGACCTCGCGCTGCGGTCCGCGCGGCTGCTGGCGATCGCGCCGATCGACCCCACCCGGGATCTGCTGCTGGAGGTCCTGGAGCACGCCCTCACCGGAACCCGCACCGATCGGAGCGACGCATGAACCTGCAGACCGACCTCTTCATCGACGGGCAGTGGCGGCCCGGTTCCGACGGCCGCCGGTTCGACGTCGTCGACCCCGCCGACTCCACGGTCATCGCGGGCTTCGCGGTCGCCACCGAGGCCGACTGCATGGCCGCCGTGGACGCCGCGGCCGCCGCGCAGGAGGGGTGGGCGGCGACCGCCCCGCGCCGGCGCAGCGAGCTGCTGCGGGCGGCCTACGACGTGCTGACCGAGGAGGTCGAGCACTTCGCCGAGCTGATGGTGCGGGAGAACGGCAAGAGCTGGTCCGACGCCATGGGCGAGGCCGGCTACGCCAAGGAGTTCTTCCGCTGGTTCGCCGAGGAGGCCGTGCGGGTGCCGGGTGACTACCGGCTCTCCCCCGCCGGTGACAAGCGGATCGTGGTCGACCGTCAGCCGATCGGCGTCTCGCTGATGATCACCCCGTGGAACTTCCCGGCCGCGATGGCGACCCGCAAGCTCGCCCCGGCACTCGCGGCCGGCTGTACGACCATCCTCAAGCCCGCCCGCGAGACCCCGCTGACCGCCGCCTACGTCGTCGACGTGCTGCACCGCGTCGGGGTCCCGCGCGGCGTGGTCAACCTGGTGACGCCGATGCCCACCGGCCCGCTGGTGAAGGCGATGCTCGACCGCCCGGAGGTGCGGAAGCTGTCGTTCACCGGGTCGACCGAGGTCGGCCGCGAGCTGCTGCACGCCTGCGCCGACCGGGTGGTCAGCGCCTCGATGGAGCTGGGCGGCAACGCGCCGCTGATCGTGCTGCCCGGCGCCGACCTCGACGTGACCGTGGAGGGCGCGCTGTTGGCGAAGATGCGCAACGGCGGCTCGGCCTGCACCGCGGCCAACCGCTTCTACGTGCACAGCTCGCTGCACGACGAGTTCGTCGCCCGGATGGACACCGCGCTGGGGAAGGTCGCCGTCGGGCCGGGGCTGGACCGGGCCAACGACCTCGGCGCCCTGGTCTCGGTGCACGAGCGGGACAAGGTGGCGAGCCTGGTCGACGGCGCCGTGGCCGACGGGGCGACCGTCGTCCGCGGGGGCACGTCCTCCGCCGAGGGCGCGTTCTACGACGCGACGCTGCTCACCGACGTGGTGCACGGCTCGGCGATCACGACGACGGAGATCTTCGGCCCGGTGACCGCGGTGGTCCGCTTCGACGACGTGGACGACGCCGTCCGGATGGCCAACGACACGATCTACGGACTGATGGCCTACGTGTTCGGCGAGGAGCGGGAGGCGATGGCCGTGGCCCGTCGGCTGGAGGCCGGGATGGTCGCGGTGAACCGCGGCGTGGTCAGCGACCCGGCGGCCCCGTTCGGCGGCGTCAAGCAGAGCGGACTGGGCCGCGAGGGAAGCTCCGAGGGCATCCTGGAGTTCCTCGAGGAGAAGTACATCGCCCTGACGGCCTGAGCTCCCCGCCGTGGTGCGGTGATGTGCACGGAGGGCGGGTTCCCGACCGGGAACCCGCCCTCTCCGCACATCACCACCCGGACACCCCTCGCCTGGGTGGGCTCCCCGACAGGTGCCGAGCCACGGGGACGGCGTCGGTTATCGTCGGTGCAGACTTTGAAATCCGTGTGTAACAACCTGCGGCCGGCGTTCCCGGTGTGAGCAAGGCGGCACGCCCTACCCGCAGCAGAGGTCATGTTCCACACGCGCTCTCCCCGCACCGAGCTCATCCGGCACGCCGGGTTCTCCTACTTCCCGCTCGCCTTCATCGCACGGCTCCCGTTCGCGATGATGGTGGTCGGCGTCCTGACCCTCGTCGTCGCCGAGCGCGGCTCGGTGACCCTCGGTGGGCTCAACTCCGCCGCCGCCGGCATCGGCACCGCCCTCGCCGGCCCGCTGCTCGGCGCGGCCGCCGACCGGCTCGGCCAGCGTCGGGTGCTCGTCCCGGTCGGGCTGGTCAACGCCACCCTGCTCGGCGCCTTCCCGTTCGTCGTCGCCAGCAGCACCCCGGCCCTCGCCCTGCTCGCGATGTCGGTGCTGATCGGCGCCTCGGCGCCGCAGATCGCCCCGATGTCGCGGACCCGGCTGGTCGCCATCATCAAGCGGTCGGTCCAGCGCAACCAGCGTGCGCGGGTGCTGAACGGGACGATGGCCTACGAGTCCGCCGCCGACGAGACCGTCTTCATCGTCGGCCCCTTCCTCGTCGGTCTGCTCGCCACCGCCGTCGCCCCCTGGCTGGCGATCGCCGGGGCGTCGGCGCTGACGTTCGTCTTCGTCACCTGGTTCGCGCTGCACCCCACCGGGCGGCTGCACCCCGGGGCGCAGGACGCCCGCCACGAGCAGGCGCCGGCCCGGGAGCTCGCCCGCTTCCCGCTGGTCACCGTGGTGACCGGCACGCTCGGCATCGGCCTCTTCTTCGGCGCCACGCTCACCTCGCTCACCGGCTACCTCGCCGCCGACGGCAGCGGCGACCGGGCCGGACTGCTCTACGGCGTCATGGGCATCGGGTCGGCTGCGCTGGCGCTGGGGTCGGCGGCCTTCCCGGAGCGGTTCAGCCTGCGGGCGCGGTGGCTGGTGTTCGGGTCGCTGATGCTCGCCGCCGCGATCCTCTACGCCACCGCCCGGTCGGAGCTCACGCTGGTCGTGGCCCTCGCCGTCCTCGGCTGTGGCATCGGGCCGACGCTGGTCAGCCAGTACAGCCTCGCCGCGAAGTTCAGCCCGCTCGGCCGTTCGGCGACCACGATGACGCTGCTCGGGTCCGCCGTCGTCGTCGGCCAGGCGGTCTCCTCGGCCGTCACCGGCGTCGTCGTCGACCAGCTCGGCGCCGACACCGCGCTCGTGCTCCCCGCCGTCGCCGCCGCGATCGTGGTCGCCGCCGGCCTCGCCCACACCACCTCGACCCCGGACGTCGTCCACCAGCCGGAGCGTGAGCTCGTCCCCGCCTGATCCCCGCTCGTTCCACCAAAATGGCCATTTTGGTGGTTGGGGAACGGAGCGCCGATGCCCGCCTGAGGGGCCAAGACCGCGATCTTGGCCCCTGGGAGACTGCCGGGCGTGGACCTCGAGGCCTTCTACCTGCCGCTCGGTGACAACCGCTTCTCCCCCACCCGGGCCACCGAGAGCCCCTGGGAGACCAGCGCCCAGCACGGCGGGCCGCCGTCTGCGCTGCTGGCGCACCTGGCGACCGCCGCCGCGGGTGAGCACCTGCGCGCCGCGCGGGTCAGCGTCGACTTCTTCGGCGCCATCCCCCGCCGGGAGCTGACCGTCGAGGTCTCCCCCGTCCGCCCGGGCCGGCGGATCGACCTCACGGAGGCCGCGATGACCGTCGAGGGTCGCACCGTCGCCGTCGCCCGGGTCTGGTCGATCGCCACCGGGCCGACGCCGCCGGTGGTCACCGAGCTGACCCCGCCGCCCGCCGTCCCCGAGGTCTCCAGCCACTTCCTGCCGCACCTGCCCGACTGGGGCTTCGGACAGGCCCTCGACTGGCGCTACACCGCCGGCTCACCGGACGAGGCAGGCCCGGCCGACGTCTGGACCCGGGTCCTGGTCCCGCTCATCGCCGGCCAGCAGCTCACCGGGCTGGACCGCATGCTGGTCGCCGCCGATGCCGCCAACGGCATCTCCGCCGAGCTGCCGATCAGCAGCTGGCTGTCCATCCCGCCGGGCATGACCACCCACCTGACCCGCGAGCCGGACGGCGAGTGGGTACACCTCTCCGCCCGCAGCTCGATCGCGGCCGACGGCATCGGGCTGTGCCTCGGCACGCTGTCCGACGCCGCCGGCGAGATCGGCCAGGTCGCCCAGCCACTGCTCGTACGCGAACGCTGACCTGAGGAGTGCGCGCCGCCTTATTCTCACTTCGCCCCAGAAGTGAGAACAAGGAACTAGACGCCGAGGTGCGCCAGGGCCTGCAGCAGCAGGTGGCTCTGCCCGTTCGCCAGCTCGGCCAGCAGCGTGGGCTCCCGGACCTCGGCAGGGGTGAACCAGGTCAGCTCCAGCGCGTCTTGCTGCGGCGCGCAGTCACCCTCGACCGGGACGACGTAGGCCAGCGACACCGCGTGCTGCCGCGGGTCGTGGAACGGCGTCACCCCCGGCGTCGGGAAGTACTCGGCGATGGTGAACGGCTGCGGCGCGGGCGGCACCCGGGGCAGCGCCAGCGGGCCGAGGTCCTTCTCCAGGTGCCGGAGCAGCGCCGACCGCACCCGCTCGTGGTAGAGCACCCGACCCGACACCAACGCCCGCTTGACCAGCCCGTCGCTGCCGGCCCGCAGCAGCAGACCGACCGAGGTCACCACTCCCTGGTCGTCGACCCGCACCGGCACCGCATCGACGTAGAGGATGGGCAGCCGCTCGCGCGCGGCGTCCATCTCCTCCCCGGAGAGCCAGCCAGCGTCGTTCCTCGTCGTCGCCTCCGTCATGGGTCACTGTCTAACCGATGCGGGTCCGGCAGCGTCGCGGCGGGTTCCCGTGGCGCGTCGCACGGTCACGGCCGGAGCCCGGACTGCCGAGTACCGATTGCATGAGCACCCGGACCGACGCGCTCGACAGCTGGCTCGCCGACCTGACCGGCGGCGAGACGTCGATGCGCCGGCTGCGCAAGCGGCTGACCGAGGAGGGCACCCTGACCACCGAGCCGTGCCCCACCTGCCAGCACCCGGCCACCGCAGACGTCCCGCACACCGGCCATGAGGTCGCCGAGCCCGTCAGCTGAGCCAGCTCAGCGCCCCCGGCTGACGACCTCCTCGAACTGGGCCGGCGTCAGCGGCGGCCCGGGCAGCTCGCCGTCGGTCGGGCGCAGGCCGTCCAGCGCCATCGTCACCACCCGCCGCCAGATCCCCGGGGCGACGTCCCGCGACCGCGCGGTGACCTCGCCGACCATCACCGGGATCAGCGCGACGTCCAGCGCGGTCACCTCCGGCCGCACCTGCCCGCGCTCCTTCGCCCGGTCGAGCAGCGCCCCGACCACCGGTGCGATCCGGGACGTCGCCGCCCCGGCCCGGGCCCGCGCCTGCGGCCCCAGCATGAACTCCTGCAGCCCCCGGTCGGCGGCCTGCATCTCGACCACCTGCACCAGGAACCGCCGCAGCCCCTGCTCCGGGTCCTCGGCCGCGAGCGCCTCGTCGGCGAGCCGGCCGACGAGGGCGAGCTGGTCCTCGAACAGGGCCAGCATCAGGTCCTCGCGGGTCGGGAAGCGCCGGTAGACCGTGCCCACCCCGACGTCGGCAGCGCGGGCCACCTCGTTGTGCGTGACGGCCCGGCCGGTCTCGGCGAACAGCCGCCGCGCCGCGGCGAGGACGCGCTCGCGGTTGCGCGCGGCGTCCCGGCGCAGCGGCGTCGACCCGGTCATCGCGCGGCGAGCACCTCCCGTGCCGTCGTCCAGTCCCGCGGACCGTAGCGGTCGTTGTCCAGCGGGCCCAGCTCGGCGTCCCCGCTGAACATGCTGTGCAGGTACTGCATCCCCTGCCACACCGGGAACGGCGCCTCGTCGTCCCGGGAGACCGCGCGACCCACCTTGGCCATCCCGGCCACCAGGGCGGGCGGGCCGGCCCAGGTCGGCCGGAACCGCCGGCCGGTCAGCTCGGTCATCGTCGTGGCCAGCTGCCGGGCGGTGACGGTGTCGCCGGCGATCTCCAGGTACCGCGGGGAGGCGTCGTCCAGGGCGGCGTCGGCGGTGAACGCGGCGGTGTCGTCCTTGGTGGTGAAGTCCAGCGGCTGGTCGGCGTCGCCCCAGTACAGGACCCGATCCCGGCCGGACAGCACGATCGGCGCCTGGCCGGTGAGCAGGTCGGCGAAGGCGCCGTTGAGCACCGACGTCGCCCGGATCGGTGCGCGGTCGAGCACCCGGGCGAAGTCGCGGCGGAGCTCGAAGTTCCGGTTGGACCCGGGCGCCACCCGCCGGTAGTCGGCGGAGAAGTCCGAGGGGACGAACCGGGGGACGCCGGCGGCCACCGCGGCCTCCAGCAGCCGGGTCTGCAGCCCGACCATCACGTCCCGCAGCCCGTTGAGGGTGGAGACGACGACGTCGGCCCCCTCGCTGGCCCGCTGCAGGTCGGCCGGGTCGTCGTGGTCGGCCTCGACGACGGTGGCGCCGAGCCCGGCCAGCCGGGCGGTCTTCTCCGGACCGGCGCCGGCCCGGACGAGTGCCCGGACGTCGGCTCCTCTCGCGACCAGGGCCCGGATCGTGCGGGCACCGAGGTCACCACTGGCGCCGGCGAGCAGGACTGTGGTCATGCGGGTCTCCTCGAACCAAGGAAACGGATCAGGTTGTCCGTTTCGTGGTCGACAGTAGACTCCGCCTCTCCCAGCCCGTCAGGCCGCGACCGGGCGCAGCGCCGCGATCAGCTCCGCCACCGGCTGCGGCCGGCCGAACAGCCAGCCCTGGGCCAGCGGGCAGCCCAGCTCGGTGAGGGTCTGGGCCTGCTCGGCCGTCTCGACGCCCTCGGCGATCAGCAGCAGCTCCAACGCGTCGGCCAGCGCCATCACGCTGCGCAGCAGCCGGCCCCGCCGGCTGGACGTGGTGATCGTGGAGACGAAGGAGTTGTCCAGCTTGAGGTAGTCGGTGGGCAGCGTGTCCAGCCGGGACAGCGCCGACCAGCCGGTGCCGAAGTCGTCGATCGCCACCTGCAGCCCGTGCTCCCGGAGCACGTGCAGCGCGCGCACCGAGCGGGTCGACTCCGCCTCGACCAGGCTCTCGGTCACCTCCACCACGGTCTGCTCGGCCGGCCAACCCGTCTCGGCAAGCGTGGCGAGCACCCGTGCCGGGAACGCCTCGTCGTCCAGCTCCAGACCGGACACGTTGACCGTCAGGAACAGCCGGCGGCCGGTCGCCGCGCACAGTGCCTGCGCGTCGCGGCACGCCGCCGCCCAGACGACCGCACCCAGCTCCCCGATCAGCCCCTCCCGCTCGGCGACCGGGACGAACTCCGCCGGCGTCACCGGCCCCCGCTCGGCGTGGTCCCAGCGCACCAGCGCCTCGACTCCCGCCATCTCCCCGTCGGCCAGGGACACGATCGGCTGGAAGTGCACGTGCAGCGCACCGGAGGCGCGGTCGGCCAGCGCGGCCGCCAGGTCGCGGCCCAGCGGGCTCCGGCCGCCGGCGTCCAACTCGCTGCGCCCGCGGCCCAGCGACTTGACCCGGTACAGCGCCGAGTCCGCCCGCCGCATCAGCGCGGCCGGCGAGTCCTCCGGCTCCATCCCCGCCACCCCGACGGACGTGCCGATCCGGGGCAGCGCGGCACGCAGCCGCTCCGCGACCCCCAGCGCCGCCTCGCCGTCCAGCCCGGGCAGCAGCAGCGAGAACTCATCGCCGCCGTGCCGGGCGAGGACGGCGCCCGACGGCAGCATCGGCGTCCAGGTGGCCGCCACCGTGCGGAGCAGCTCGTCGCCGGCCGCGTGCCCGCGCGAGTCGTTGACCGCCTTGAAGTGGTCCAGGTCGAACAGCGCCGCCGACAGCGGCTCGCCGCTGCGCAGCGCCCCGCGCACGGCGACCTCAAGGGCCTCGTCGAAGCCCCGCCGGTTCACCAGCCCGGTCAGTGCGTCCTCGTGCGCGCTGGCGGCCCGGCGCGCCAGGACGGCGATCGCCCCGGCCGAGCCGAGCACGAGCAGGCCGAGGACGGCGGCCGCACCGGCCGGCACGTCACCCCGCAGCACGACGACGACCGTGCCGATGACCAGCAGCTCGCCCAGGAAACCGACGGCCCAGGCCAGCGCGAAGAAGAGGAAGGCGTTCATCGACGCGAACGCCATCAGCGCAAGCACGGCCACCGCACCGGTCGCCGAAGGCGAGGCCAGCGCGAACACCCCGATGCCGACGGAGCCCACGGCGAGCAGCCACCGGTAGGCGGCCATCGGCACCCGGCTGCCCCAGCGCATGACCACCAGGCCCAGCACCGCGGTGGCCGGCCCAAGGGTGATGGCCGCGGGATGGAAACCGGTCAACCCACCCGGCGTGCCCAGCACCAGGGCGACCGCCGCCAGTCCGCCGACCGCGGTCAGCAGCCCGGCGATCCGGGCAACCACGCGTGGCGTGGCCAGCTCCGGCGCCATTCCGCTGATCTGCATGACGCACCATCGAACACCTGGTTCCGGAACTGGACGGTCAGCCGGTCGAGAACGGCCCGGATTCCCTCCCGGGGGTGACCGGCGACCAGCCCAGCGCCGGGCCGAGGTGCTGGGCCATGTCGGTGAGGATCTGCACGTAGTCGTCGTGCTCGAAGCTGAACGGCAGCGCGATGACCACCTCGGTCACCTCGCGGAACCCGGCGTGGGCGTAGAGCTGCTCGGCGATCTGCTCCGACGTCCCGACCAGGTCCGGGGCGAACATCAGCCGGGCCGGGCCCTGCGGGGTCGCCGTCCGCGGCAGCCGGGCCTCGACGTAGGCGGCGTACCTCTCCCGCTGCTCCGCCGACGCCGAGTCGGTCGGGATGACCACCAGCCCCTGCGACGCCCGCCCGGCCGGGTTGGCGGCCCGGAACGCCTGCAGCTGGGCGGCCTGCTCGGTGGCGAAGTCCTCGGACGACTCCGCCTTCACCACCGACGAGCTCAGGAAGTGCAGCCCGTTCTCCCCGGCCCAGACCGCCGACCGCAGCGACGCGCCGCCGTACCAGAGCCGCGACCGCAGCCCCGGCGAGTGCGGCTGCACCCGGTCCGACCACTCCTCCACCACGCCCTCCCGACCGGCGAACGTCGACGCCGGCGCACCCTCGACGAAGCGCAGCAGCCGGGCCACCCGCTCGTAGGAGAAGTCCTCGACGTCGGCGGTGTCCGGGTAGAGCGCGGCACGGACGTCGTCCCAGTGCATCGGCGGGCCGACGGAGAACCCGGGGTTCAGCCGGCCACCGCTGAGCACGTCGACCGTGGCGAGGTCCTCGGCCAGCCGGAGCGGGTTCTCCCACGCCAGCGGGATCACCGCCGTCCCCAGCTCGATCCGGGACGTGCGCTGGGTGGCCGCCGCCAGCACCGCGACCGGGGAGGAGATGCCGTACTGCAGGTGCCGGTTGCGCAACCAGGCGCTGTCGAACCCCAGCTGCTCCCCCAGCTCGATCACCCGCAGCGTCGACTCGTGCCCGCCGCGCGGATCGGCCTCGTCGAACAGGCCGATGGTCAGGAAACCCAGCTTCTCCAACGGCACCCCGGGCGATGGCATGCACCGATCAGATCAGACCCGGGAACGCAGACCGCCGACCCGGGCGGACCCGGATCGGCGGTCAGGTGGAGCAGCGGGTCAGCGGTCCTCGGCCAGTGGCTGGAGCAGCTCGGCGGCCGGCCGGGGCGCCGGCACCGACGACGTCCCGTAGAGGCTGACGCCGGACGGCGCAGCCATCATCGCCTCGAGCTCGCCGGTGTCCAGCGTCGGCTCGATCGTCTCCAGCGTCGGCTCGATGAGCTCCGGCTCCGCCACGGCGGGACGGCGACCGGCGATCCGCCGGGCCAGGCCGCGCAGCGAGCGGGCCTCCTTGCGCCGGGCCTTGCGCTCGGCCGCCCGGGCGGCCTCCTCGCGGGCGGCGAGCTCGCGGTCCAGGATCTCCCGCGCCATCCGGTCGGTCTCCGCGGCCACGATCAGGTCGGCCCGCGCCTGCTGGGCCCGCTGCCGGCCGTCGCGGCGGATCTCCTCGGCCCCGACCTCCTCGTCGTCGCGCACCTTCACCAGCCGGTCGTAGGCGGTCGGCGGGGCGAAGTTGAGCAGCGCCTTCATCAGCACCGGCAGGATCTCCACGCTCAGGAAGAGCAGGAACAGCATCACGTGGGCGATGTGGGCCATCGGCCGCTCCTCCGACAGCCGGTCGATCGCCTCCAGCCGGGCCAGGATGCCGTCGCTCTGGCTGTTCTCCGCGTCGAACGCCGCCTGCTCGGCCAGCCGCGCGTCGCTCAGCCGGTTCAGTTCGGCCTGGTCGGTCACCAGCGCGGCCTTGGCCAGCGCCACGCCGCGGGCGGCGGCACCGACGGCGTCCTTCTCGGCGGTGGTGCGGGTCTGCTGCAGCGCCGCCTCGGCGGCGTCGAGCTCGGCCTTCGCCGTCTCCCGCACCGCCGCCTGCTGACCGGCCGCCGCCGCGGCGGCGAAGTACGCCGCGCCCTGGCCCTCGTCGCCGGAGCCACAGGTGCCGTCGAGCTCGCACTGCGCCTTGGCCTGGAGTTCGTCGAACCGGCCCGACGCCGCGTCGTACACGGTCTTCTTGCTGTCCCGCTCCGCCTCCGCCGCCGCCACCCGCGGGTCGGCGTTCGGATCGGTCGCGCCGCCACTGGCGACGACGGCCTGGTCCTCGGCGATCGACTGGGTGAGCACCGGGATCTGCGCGTAGCGGGCGTCGGCGTCCAGCTCGTCGGTGAACTCCTCGGCCGCCTCCGCCTGCAATGTCACGATCGTGGCGTCGACCTCCTTGCTGAACACCTGCAGCGTCAGCGGCGTGGAGATCACCGTGCCGAGGACGACGGCCAGCGCCAGCCGCGGCAGGGCCAGCCCGAGGTTGCGGCGCCAGGAGGAGTCGTGCGCCATCCCGACCAGCAGCATCCGGTCCAGGTTGAGGATCACCAGCCCCCAGCCGAGGCCGATCAGGACGGCGATCCCCCACCAGGCGCCCAGCGCCATGTGCACGGCGAACGCCATCGACAGCGCGGCCAGTGCACCGGTGCTGACCAGCACGCCACCGAGGGCGACGTACTTGCTGCGCGCGCCGGGGGCGACCCGGAGCAGATCGAGCCGGGCGCCGGCCAGCACGGCCAACCGATCGCCGGCAGAACGGGGGCGGGACCTCATCCGTGGATTCCTCTCGCAGAACGACCAAGAGAGGTATCGGTCGCCCACGACCGAGCCGGTACCGGTCAGCGACTGTGAGTCATCTCCGGCAGCCGGGACACCACGTAACGGCACCGTCACGTCTCGGACACCGCTGCCGCACACGCAGAGGGTGAGGTCTCCCTCGAGGACGCACAGCGCGCTCTCCGTCCGCCCGCCGCCCCGCGGCCGGCCACGTCGGCCTCGAAGGAGATCCATGAGCCCCCAGCTCGTCCGGCGCGCGATCGCCGGCACCGTCGCAGCCACCACCCTGATGGGCCTGGCTGCCTGTTCGTCCGACTCCGCCGGGGCCGGCGGCAGCGACGACGGGGGCACCGAGACCGTCACGATCGGGACGCTGCGCGGCCAGCCGCACTTCTACGCCCCGTTCCTCTACGAGGAGTACGCGCCCGAGGGGGTGGAGTTCGAGGTCGTCGTCCTGGACACCGCCCCGTCACTGACCGACGCCGTCATCTCCGGCGCCGTGGACTTCGCGATCACCGGTGTCGTCGCGACGGTCGCCTCGGTCGCGCAGGACCGCGACATCACCGTGGTCGCCTCCGCGGCCGACGGCGGTTTCGGCTTCATCGGCGGCGAGGGCATCGATACCGTGGCCGACCTGACCGGCACGACGGTCGGCTACATCCAGGGCAGCGCCCCGGAGATCGCGATGCGGCTGATCCTGGAGGAGAACGGCATCGACCCGAGCAGCCTGGAGCTGATCGCCGTCCCGCCGCCGGAGATGGCCTCGGCCCTGGGCAGCGGCTCGATCGACGCCTTCTTCGGCACCGAGATCGCCGTCTCGCTCGCCACCGCCGCCGGCGCCAACGAGCTCACCGACCCCTACGCCACCCCGATCGGCCGGGTGAACCTCGGCCTCACCACCACCGGTGCGCTGATCGAGGAGAACCCGGAACTGGTGCAGCAGGTCGTCGACACCCACGCGGAGACCACCGAGTACATGGCCGACAACGTCGACGAGTGGCTGCCGGAGATGGTCGCCGAGTTCGGTGGCGACCAGGGCGTCTTCGAGTCGGCGCTGGACAACTTCTGGCTGCGCGCCGACCTGAGCGAGGAGTACCAGACCCAGGTCGAGGCGCTGGCCGAGGCGATGGTCGGGCTCGGGGTCATCGACACCGCCCCGACCGCCGCCGACCTCGTCGACACCTCCTTCGCCCCGTCCGCCTGAGCACCCGGGGCGCCGGCGCACCCGCGCCGGCGCCCCTCCCGCCCTGCGGGAGGAGAGGACACCCATGACCACCACCGACGCCGGCACCGTCCCCGTCGCGGCCGCCGCCCCCACGGTGCCCGACGCCCCGCCCCGGCGCGGGCGGTTGCGCACCGTGCTGCTCGGCCTGCCCGTGCCGCTGCTGTTCCTGGTGCTCTGGCACCTCGGCCGGGCGCAGGAGTGGGAGCTGCCGCTGGGCATCCGGATGGGCTTCCTGCCCTACCCCGCCGACGTCGCCGCCGGGCTGGTGAACTACGTCGCCGGCACCCGGGACGACGCGTTCAGCAGCCTGCTGTGGGAGGACCTGCCGGCCAGCGCGCTGCGCGTCGTCTCCGGCTTCGTCCTGGCCACGCTGATCGCCGTGCCGCTCGGCGTGCTGATGGGCCGGTTCTCGACGGCCAACTCGCTGTTCGACCCGATGATCAACCTGTTCCGGCCGATCCCGGCGACCGCCTGGGTGCCGCTGGTCGCGCTGCTCATCGGCTACGGCGACCAGGCCTCGATCTTCCTGATCACGCTGTCCGCCTTCTTCCCGATCGTGCTGGGCACCATCAGCGGCGCCCGGCAGGTGCCCGAACGGCTGCTGGAGGCCGCCCGGATGCTGGGCACCTCCGGCGTCGGCACGTTGCTGCGGGTGGTGCTGCCGGCCGCCGCGCCCGCGATCGTCAACGGCATGCGGGTCGGTCTCGGGCTGGCCTGGGTGATCCTCGTGCTCAGCGAGACCACCGGCGTCCCGACCGGTCTGGGTTCGACGATCTTCCTGGCCCGCGACGTGGTGCAGACCGACCAGATCGTCGTCGGGATGATCTGCATCGCCGTCGCCGGCTTCCTCTCCGACCGGTTGCTGACGCTCTTCTTCCGCGTCCTGTTCCGCGACCGCCCGCTGATCAAGTAGGAGCCGACCATGGACCTCGAAGACGTGGAGCACCTGACCGCCGGCCGCACCGCCGACGTCCGGATCGCGGGGCTGAGCAAGGTCTACGCCGGCGGGGTCGCCGCGATGGCGGACGTCGACCTGACCATCGCCTCCGGTGAGTTCGTCGCCGTCGTCGGCGCCAGCGGCTGCGGCAAGAGCACGCTGCTGCGCATCCTGGCCGGCTTCGAGCGGCCCAGCGCCGGCGTCGTCGAGGTCGGCGGGACGGCGGTCACCGGCCCCGGCCCCGACCGCGGCGTCGTCTTCCAGGACTACGGCCTGTTCCCGTGGCTGTCGGTGCGGGAGAACGTCGCCTACGGCCCGTCCCGCAAGAAGCTGCCCAAGGCCGAGGTCGCCGCCGTCACCGACCGGTTCATCGCCGCCGTCGGGCTCACCCGGTTCGCCGGGAGGTACCCGGCGCAGCTGTCCGGCGGCATGCAGCAGCGGGTGGCGATCGCCCGGGTGCTCGCCAACGACCCGTCGCTGCTGCTGATGGACGAGCCGTTCGGCGCGCTGGACGCGCTCACCCGCGCCGACCTGCAGGCCGAGCTCAAGCGCATCCACGTCGACACGAGGACGACGGTGGTCTTCGTGACCCACTCGATCGAGGAGGCTGTCTACCTCGCCGACCGGGTCGTGGTGATGACCGGCGGCGCCTCGCACGGCGTGCCCGGCTCCATCCGGCGGATCGTCCCGGTCGACCTCGCCGACCGCGACGTCACCAGCCCGGCCTTCAACGCGGTGAAGCGCGAGATCGCCGAACTGGTGCACACCGCCCCCGCCCCCGTCTGAGGCGCCGGTGGGGCCGAAGTCGCGACTTCGGCCCCACCGGCGGCGACCGACCCGTTGGGGTGAGGTCTGCTGGGACGGCTGCGGCTCCTGCCTCGGGAAGCCGATCTCACCCGCACGAGCAGTGCACCTGCGCTGCCGGATCGGCGAACAGAGGGAAGACACACGTGGCCAAGGTGCTGGTGGTGGAGGACGAGGACGTCACTCGTCTGATGCTGGAATCACGTCTGCACCTGGCCGGCCACCGCGTCCGCGGCGCCGGCTCGATGGACGAGGCCCGGGCCCTGCTCGAGCACGTCTTCACCCCCGACGTCGTCATCACCGACATGTTCATGCCCGGCGGCAGCGGGCTGTCCCTGGCCTCGGCCCTGCGCCAGGACCCCATGTGGGCCGACCTCCCGCTGATCTTCCTCAGCGGCCGGGCGCTGCCCGGGGACGTCGCAGCCGGGGCCGCACTGAACGCCGCCTACCTCGCCAAGCCGGTGTCGATGACCGCCCTCACCACGGCCATCGACACCGCCCTGGTGGACACCGCCGCCGCGCGCGACGAGGCCGTGCGCGACCAGGTCGAGGGCCTCTGGGACCTGGACGACGAGGCCGAGCGCCAGCTGCACGCGAGGCTGCTCGGCACCTTCGTCGACACCGCGCCCGAGGGGCTGTCCGCCGTCGAGGACGCCCTCCACGCCGGAGATGCCGTCGCCGTCGAGGAGACCGCCCACAAGCTGCGCGGCAGTGCCTCGACCCTCGGCGCCGGCCCGCTGGCCGAGCTCTGCGCCACCCTGGAGGAGGCCGCCCGCGCCGGCCGGCTCCCCACCCCCGGCCCGGTGATCGGCGCGCTGCGCCGCGAGCTGGAGGTCACCTGCCGGGTCTTCACCGAACTCGCCGCCGAGCTGGCGGAACCGCTCAGCCCCGCCGCCTGAGAGGCCGAGTCCTGAGGGCCAGAGTCGCGATCTCGGCCCTCAGCAGGGACGAAGGCGCGACGGCGGCCCCTCAGGCGAGGCGCTGCCGGACCCAGTCGTGGAAGGTGCCCAGGTGGTGCTCGGCCGGCACCAGCACCCCTCCGGCCGCGTACGCCCGGGACGCCATCCCCGGCTGCGTCCGCTCGCAGGCGTCGAAGTCCTGCAGGTTCACCCGGTGGAACAGCTCCACCGACCGGGACACGTCCTCCCCCGACTCGACCACCTCGGGCGCGTAGAGCCAGTCGCACTCCACCGTGGTGCGGTCGACGGCCAGCGGGGTCATCCGCAGCACGATCACGTGGTCGGGCACCAGGTTCAGGAAGACGGTCGGCTTGATCGTGGCGGCGTAGTAGCGCCGGTCCTGCTCGGCGTCGATGCCCGGCAGCGCGGCGAACCCGGCGCTGCCGTCGACGGTGAAGCCCTCGGCCCCGGCGGCGAACTCCGCCCCGTGCCCGACGAAGCTCTGCGCGGCGTAGCCGCGGGCGAACTCCGGCAGCACGTCGGTGAGCTCGGGGTGGATCGTCGCGCAGTGGTAGCACTCCATGAAGTTCTCGACGATGAGCTTCCAGTTGGCCGCGACGTCGTAGCGGATCCGCCGGCCCAGCCGCAGCCCGCCGACGTCGTAGCCCTCGATCGCGGCCGGGTCGCCGAGCCGCTCGGTGACGGCGCCGCGCACGTCCTCGGCGAAGGACGGCGGGTCGTCGGCCAGGCACACCCACGCGTAGCCCAGCCACTCCTGCAGGTGCACCGGGACCAGCCCGTTGGCGACCCGGTCGACGTCGGGCATCCGGGCCAGGTTCGGGGCGGCGACCAGCGCACCGTCCAGCCCGAAGGACCAGGCGTGGTACGGGCAGCGCAGCGTCGTCCGCACCTGCCCCGACTCCTCGGTGCACAGCTGCGCACCCCGGTGGCGGCAGACGTTGAGGAACGCCCGCAGCGCGCCGTCCCGGCCGCGCACCACCAGCACGCTCTCCCTCCCCACCTGCACCCGGCGGAAGCTCCCGGGCGTGGGCAGCTCGTCACTGCGGACGGCGCAGGTCCACATCGCCTCGAACACCCGTTCCTGCTCCCGGGCGAACACCGCCGGGTCGGTGTACCAGTGCCCGCCCAGCGTCGAGATCAGGCTGCTGCCGGTGGACTGCTCGAGGATCGTCATCGGGTGCCCTCCAGGGCGGGCCGGCGGGGGTCGAACAGGGCGATCGGGTGCTCCGTCGCGCCCGTGGTGGCGAGGTCGGCGAGGATCTCGCCGACCACCGGGACGAACTTGAAGCCGTGCCCGGAGAAGCCGCAGGCGACGGTCACCTGCGGGTGCTGCGGATGGGGTGCGATCACGAAGTGCTCGTCGGGCGTCGTGGTGTACATGCAGGTCGCCGCGGTGAGCAGCCGGCCGGGCAGCGTGGGCAACGGGCCGGCCAGGTGCTCGGCGATCGTCGCGACCTCGGCCGGGTGCACCTCGCGGTCGATGGTCTCCGGGGTGCAGAGCGAGCCGCGCCGGAAGAACGCCACCTTCGCCCCGCCGTCGGGGCCGTCGATCGCCGGGAAGCCGTAGACCTGGGTGCCGTCGGTGGCCTCGTGGATGTAGATGGGGTGCCGGTCCGGCGTCCAGCCGGCCACCCCGCCCTCGGGCTGGAACCAGTACATGACCTGCCGCTCCACCCGGAACGGGATCTCCAGCTCGGCGAGCAGCTGCGGCGCCCAGGCCCCGGGGCAGATCACCAGCGCCCCGGCGGTGTGCTCGCCCGCCGCCGTCCGCACCCGGACGCCGCCGTCCGCGGTGGCCGACCACTCCAGCGCCGGCTCGTCGAAGTGCAGTTCGGCGCCGCGCTTCTCCGCCAGCGCCAGCTGCGCGGCGACGGTGGCCTCGGGCCGGGCGAAGCCGGCGGCGGCCTCGAACAGCCCCACCTCGTCCTCGGCCGGGCTCAGCATCGGGAACCGACTCCGGACCTCCGCCGCGTCCAGCAGCTCGTGCGCCAGCCCCCACTCCTGCGCCGCGCGCAGGCTGCCGGCCACCGTCCGGCTGTCCGGCCGGCCGAGGAACACCCCGCCGGTGCGCACCAGCACGTCGGAGCCGGAGTCGGCGCAGAGCTCGTCCCACAGCTCGTAGGCGCGCAGCAGCAGCGGCACGTAGGCGGGGTCCTCGAAGTAGGCCTGCCGGGTGATCCGGGAACCACCGTGGCTGGAGCCCTGGTCGTGCGCGGGGCCGAACCGCTCCAGCCCGAGCACCCGCTGCCCGCGGGCGGCCAGCTGTGCGGCCGCGGCGCTGCCCATGCCGCCCAGGCCGAGGACGATCACGTCGTGGGTCATGTCAGCACCGCACCGTCGCGCCGGCCGGGTCGACCAGCGGCTCCACGCTGACCGTCGCCGCCACCGGCCGCCCGAACCAGTCGATGGTCACCGCGGTGCCCGGCTCGGCGTGCTCCGCGGGCAGCCAGGCGTAGGCGATCGACCGGCCGATCGTGTACCCGAACGCGGCGCTGGTGACGTACCCGACCGGCACCCCGTCGACCCGGACCGGCTCCTTGCCGAGCACCGTCGTCGCCGGGTCGTCCAGGGTGAGGCAGGCGAGCCGCCGGGGGTGCGGACGGCGGTCGAGCGCCTCCCGGCCGATGAAGTCGGCCTTGCCCGGCCGGACGGCGAACTCCAGGCCGGCCTCGACCGGGTCGTGCTCGGTGGTCATGTCCACGCCCCACGCGCGGTACCCCTTCTCCAGTCGCAGGCTGGTGAAGGCGCTGCGCCCGGCGGCCAGCACGCCGTGCTCCTGCCCGGCGGCCCAGAGCACGTCCCACAGCCGCAGTCCGGTGGCGGCGTCGGTGTAGAGCTCCCAGCCCAGCTCCCCGACGTAGGAGACCCGCAGCGCGGTGACCGGCACTCCCCCGACGAACAGCTCCCGGGCGGTGAAGTAGCGGAAGGCGGCGTTGGAGACGTCGGTGCGGGTGAGGGGCTGCAGGACGTCGCGGGCCCGCGGGCCCCACAGCCCGATGCCACACGTGCCGGTCGTGGTGTCGCGCAGCTGCACCGATCCGTCCTCCGGCGCGTGCTGGCGGAACCAGTCGAGGTCCAGCGGCCCGTTGGCGCCGACCTGGAAGCGCTGCTCCCCCAGCCGGGCCACGGTGAGGTCGCTGCGGATCCCGCCGTCGGCGGCGAGCAGCAGCGTGTAGACCACCCGGCCCACCGGCCGGTCGACGTCGTTGCTGGTCAGCCGCTGAAGGAACGCGCACGCACCCGGCCCGGTGACCTCGATCCGGGTCAGCGGGGTCATGTCGTACATCGCCACCCGCTCCCGGGTGGCGGCCGCCTCCGCCGCTGCGGTCGGCGACCACCACTGCGACGACCAGGCGTCCCGTTCGGGCAGGTCGATGCCCGCGGCGAGGGCGGCGTTGGCCTCGAACCACAGCGGCCGCTCCCAGCCGCCGGCCTCGCCGGACACGGCGCCGAGCTCGGTGTGCCGGGGGTGGAACGGGCTCACCTGCAGCGGCCGGAGCACCTGCGGCGGGGCGAGCGGGTGGACGACGTCGTAGACCTCGACGAACTGCTGGGCCCCCCGCTCGGCGACGTACTCCGGCGAGAGCTGCACCGCGGTGAACCGGTGCAGGTCGCACTCGTGGACGTCGGTGCGCGGCTGCCCCTCGACCAGCCATTCCGCCAGCGCCTTCGCCACCCCCGCCGAGTGGGTCACCCAGACCGCCTCGGCGACCCAGAAGCCGGGCAGGTCACGGTGCTCGCCCAGCAGCGGCATGCCGTCGGGGGTGAAGGAGAAGACGCCGTTGATCCCCACCTCGACCTCGGTCTCGGCCAGCCCGGGCAGCAGCGCCAGGCTCTGCTTCCAGGCGTCGCTGAAGTCGTCGGGGGTGAAGGGCAGGCAGCTGTTCTCGTGCCGCTCGGTCTCCGCGGCGGTGACCGGCATCGGGCGGTGGCCGTAGGAGCCGATCCCGATCCGGTCGCCGTGCTCGCGGTAGTAGAGGTCGGCGTCCTGGTGGCGCAGGATCGGCGCGCTGATCTCCGCGACCGCGCCGGCCAGCGCCGGCACCGGGGCGGTGGTGGCGTACTGGTGGGCCAGCGGCTGCAGCGGCACGGTCAGGCCGGCCAGCGCGCCGACGTCCGGGCCCCAGAAGCCGGCCGCGCAGACGACGACGTCGGCCGGCACGAACCCCTGGTCGGTGTGCACGCCGGAGACGCGCCCGGCGGCCGAGGCCACCCCGGTGACCCGGTGCCGGGCGAGGAACCGGGCACCCCGGTCGATCGCCCGCCGGGCCTGCGCCTCGCCGGCCGGCACCGCGTGCACCAGGCCGTCGGTGGGCACGTGCAGCCCACCCAGGACGGCGCCGGGGTCCAGCAGCGGGTGCAGCCGCGCGCACTCGGCCGGGTCGACCAGCCGGGCCTCGATGCCCCAGGAGGTGGCCAGCCCGTGCCGGCGGGCGAGCTCGGCCAGGCGTGCCGGCGTGGTGGCGACCTCCAGGCCGCCGACCGGCCGGAAGCACGGCCGCCCGTCGACGGTCAGGTCCCGGAGCTTGTCGACGGTGTAGCTCGCGAACTCGGCCAGCGTCTTGGACGGGTTGGTCTGGAAGACCAGCCCGGGAGCGTGCGAACTCGACCCGCCGGCGGCGAACAGCGGCCCCTGGTCCAGCACGGTGACGTCGGTCCAGCCCCGCGCGGTGAGCTCCTCGGCCAGCGAGCAGCCGACGATGCCGGCCCCGATGACGACGACCCGGGGAGCGCCCCGGTGGACACGCTGAGATCCGACGCCCATGGGCGGTCCTCTCGACTTGTTGCGTAGGCCGCAACTGCTCGCGGTATGCGCAACAGCCTCAGCTCCCGGGAGAGGTGTCGTCAATGCCCTTCGGGCGTGTCGTCGGCGCGTCCGCCGAGATGTTCACAGCGCTGGAACAAGCGACCGCGGAGCGTGCACGCGAATGGAACGTGCGCCCCTCAGCCGAGCCGGGAGGCGATCTCCGCCGCCGCACCGCACACCTGCTCGGCGACCGCGGCGAACCGTGCGGGCGGCAGCCGGTAGGCCGGGCCGGAGACGCTGAGCGCGGCCACGAGCTGCCCGTCGGCACCGCAGACCGGCGCGGCGACCGCGTTGAGCCCGGCCTCCAGCTCCCCCTCGGTGGCCGCCCAGCCCCGCTCGTGCACCTCGGCCAGCGCGGCGGCGAGCGCCTCGGCGTCGGTGATCGTCGCCTCGGTGAACCGGTCCATCGGCCCGGTGAGGACCGTGCGGGACAGCCCCGAGGGCCCGAAGGCGAGCAGCACCTTGCCGCTGGAGGTGGCGTGCAGCGGCGTCCGCCGGCCCACCCAGTTCAGCACCCCGACCGAGGCACTGCCGCGCACCTGGCTGACGTTCACCACGCTCTCCCCGTCGCGCACCGCGAGGTTGACCGCCTCGCCGAGCTCGGCGGACAGCCGCTCGCAGATCTCCCGCCCGAGCTGGGTCAGCTCCAGCTGCGCCGCGCTCGCCCCCGCCAGCCGGACGAGCGCGAAGCCCAGCCGGTAGACGCCGCGCTCACCGTCCTGCGCCACGAAGCCACGGCTCTCCAGGGTGCCGAGCAGGCGGGACGCCGTGGACTTGTGCACCCCGAGCTCCCCGGCCACCTCGGTCACGCCGGCCGTCCCCCGGCGGGCGAGCACGTCCAGGATCTCCAGCGCCCGGTCGACCGACTGGACCGGTCCGGCGGCGGTCGACTCGTTGCGCATGAGGCGACCCTAGGGGCGGGGTCACCCCCGCCCCGGACCGCGTGAGCGGTGCCCGGGATCGCCACCACGGGCCTGGCCTGGTGGGATGGGGCGTCCCGGACCCGCCGGGCAGGGCACCAGGAGGAGACGCATGCACCCGGACGGTCAGCTCCTGGGCGGGCGCTACGAGCTCACCTCGCTGATCGCCACCGGCGGCATGGGCCAGGTCTGGCAGGCCCGCGACACGGTCCTCGAGCGGGACGTCGCGGTGAAGGTGCTGCGCAGCGAGTACACCGGCGACCCGACGTTCCTGGCCCGCTTCCGGGCCGAGGCCCAGCTCGCCGCCCGCCTGGTGCACCCGAACATCGCCACCCTGTTCGACTACGGCGAGATCCCACCCGCCGGCCCGCGCGACGAGCACCTCGCCTACCTGGTGATGGAGCTGGTGCGCGGCGAGTCGCTGCCGACCCTGCTGCGCCGCGACGGCCGACTCAGCCCCGAACGGACCCTGGACGTGCTGCGGCAGAGCGCCGCCGGCCTGGCCGCCGCGCACGCCACCGGCGTCGTGCACCGCGACGTCAAGCCCGGCAACGTGCTCATCGGCGCCGACGGCACCGTCAAGATCACCGACTTCGGGGTCGCCGTCTCCGGCTCCACCGTGCCGCTCACCCAGACCGGCCAGGTCATCGGCACCCCGCACTACCTCTCTCCCGAGCAGGCCCAGGGCGAGCGGGCCACCGCGGCCAGCGACGTCTACGCCCTCGGCATCGTCGGCTACGAGTGCCTGGCCGGCCATCACGCGTTCGACGCCGAGAGCTCGCTGCAGGTCGCGCTCATGCAGATCCGGGACGACGCAGCTCCCCTGCCGGACGACGTCCCGGCGCCGGTGCGCCAGCTCGTTGCCGCGGCGATGGTCAAGGACCCGGCCCAGCGCTTCCCCGACGCCGCCGCCTTCGGCGCCGCGATCGACGACGTGCGCGCCGGCCGACCGCTGCAGCCGACCGACCGCACGACCGTGCTCCCCGCAGCCGGTGGCGGAGCACCGTCGCCGAGCACGCGGGTCATGCCCGCGGTCGGCGGGGCCGCGACGGCCGTCGGGGTGGGTGCTGCCGGCGTCGGTGCCGGCGCAGCCGGACCGGGTCCCGAACGGGCGCGGGAGGGCAGGCGCCGACGACTGCTGTTGCCACTGCTCGGTGCGCTCATCGCGGCCGCCCTCGTCGTCGCCGGGTTCCAGCTGCTCGGCGACGACGCGACGGACACCTCCACCACGACACCGACGACGAGCGCCGAGCAGACCGCCCCGACCACGTCCACCGCCGAGGAGACCACCGCCCCCAGTGCGGTGCTGGTCGAGGTGGACCCCGACGACTACCTGGGCCGGCGGATCGGCGACGTCGAGGCCGACCTGATCGGGCTCGGCCTGTCCGTCCGCGCCGTCCCGCAGCAGACGGCCGACGCCGACGAGGGCGCGGTGCTCGCCGTCTCCCCGGCCGGCGAGCTGGCCGAGGGGGCCGTCGTCACCGTCACCTACGCCACCGCGCCGCCCACCCCGACCCCCACCTCCAGCCCCACCGACGACGGCGACGAGGACGAGCCCGACGAGGGCGGTGGGAACGGCACCGGAGGTGGCGGGAGCGGAACCGAGGGCGGCGGGAACGGCGACCAGGGGAACCAGGGCAACGGCGACCAGGGCAACGGTGACCAGGGCAACGGGAACGACGACGGGCAGGGCGACGGCGACGGCTGAGCCGCAGACCACTGCACCAGCACCCAGTTCTGCCAGCACCCGGTTCTGCAGAGCGCGCACTCCCGCCCCAGGAGTCCCACACCGCAGCGGGCGAACGGGCAGGATGTGCCGGTGCACCCGAACGGTCAGCTCCTCGGCGGGCGCTACGAGTTGCAGACGCTGATCGCCTCCGGCGGCATGGGCCAGGTGTGGCAGGCCCGCGACACGGTGCTCGGCCGGGACGTCGCGGTGAAGGTGCTGCGCAGCGAGTACACCGCCAACGCCACCTTCCTCGCCCGGTTCCGCGCCGAGGCCCAGCACTCCGCCGGGCTGGTGCACCCGCACATCGCCACGCTGTTCGACTACGGCGAGGTGCTGCCCGACGCCTCCCCCCGCGGCGAGCACCTCGCCTACCTGGTGATGGAGCTGGTCCGTGGCGAGTCGCTGGCGACGCTGCTGCGCCGTGAGCGGCGACTGTCCCCGGACCGCACGCTGCGGGTGCTCCGGCAGTGCGCCGCCGGGCTGGCCGCCGCGCACGCCGCCGCCGTCGTCCACCGGGACGTGAAGCCGGGCAACGTCCTGCTCGCCGACGACGGCGGGGTCAAGCTCACCGACTTCGGGGTGGCCGTCTCCGCCACCAGTGTGCCGCTGACCGTCACCGGCGAGGTCGTCGGCACGGCCCACTACCTCTCCCCCGAGCAGGCCAGCGGCACCCGCGCCACCCCGGCCAGCGACGTCTACGCCCTCGGGCTGGTGGGCTACGAGTGCTTGGCCGGGTACCGAGGCTTCGACGGTGGGGACGCGGTGGAGGTCGCGCTCCGACGGATCCGCGAGGTTCCGCCGCCGCTGCCCGACGACGTCCCGGCGCCGGTGCGCGCGCTGATCGACCGGGCCATCGCCAAGGACCCCGCCGACCGGTTCGCCGACGGCGCCGCCCTCCGCGCCGCCATCGACGACGTCCTGGCCGGCCGGCCGGTCGGCGGGCCGGACCCCGAGCCGCGCACGGCGGTGATGCCCGCGATCCGGACGGCGGAGTTCCCGGCGGTGCGGACGCCGGCCCCGCTGCCGCCCTTCCCGGCGACCCAGGGCTACGCGCTCCCCCCGGCCGAGGACGAGGACGACCTCGACGCCGAGCCCGGACGCCGCCGTCGCTGGCCGTTCCTGGTCGCCACCCTGCTCGCCTTCCTGGTCGCGATGGGGAGCACCTTCGGCCTGCTCCAGCTCGCCACCGACCGCGCGGACCCGCAGCCCGTCGCCCAGCCGGCCCCCACCGCCGCACCGGCGCCCCCGAGCGAGCCGGTGGTGCAGCTGGTCTCGCTGTCGACGGTGGACTACGTGGGCCGACCCGTGGCCGAGGTGCAGGCCGAGCTGGTCGAGCGGGGGCTCGTCCCGACGCTGCGACCCCTGCAGACCGGCGACGTCGCCGACGGGTCGGTGATCGCGCTGGACCCGGTCGGCCAGGTGCTGCCGGGGGCCGCGGTGACCCTCACCCACGCGGTCGCCCCGCCACCGCCACCGCCACCACCACCACCACCCGCCCCCGAGCCGGCACCCGCCCCGGCACCCGCGCCGACGCCGGCGGCCGAGCCCGCGCCGACCGAGGACGCCGAGCTGGACCGGGAGGCCATCGAGGAGGCCGTCGAGCGCTGGCGGGAGCGGCGCCGGGACCGGGACGACTGACCACCCGACCCGACGTGTGTGGTGCGCGGTCGGATCGGGCACGCCGGATGCCATGGCCGACCAGTTCACGTTCACCGACCCGACCACCCGGTACCGCACCGACGGGTTCCCCGAGCAGTCCCAGGACGCCCCGGGCCTGACCACGGACCTGCAGCCCGGTGCCGACCACGGCGAGCAGAGCTACCGCGGCACCGGCCGGCTGACCGGCCGCAAGGCACTGGTCACCGGCGCCGACTCCGGGATCGGCCGCGCCGCCGCGATCGCCTTCGCGCGGGAGGGCGCCGACGTCGTCCTCAACTACCTGCCCAGCGAGCAGACCGACGCCGAGCAGGTCGCCGAGCTGATCGAGGAGGCCGGCCAGAAGGCCGTGCTCGCCCCTGCCGACGTCTCCGACGAGGACGCCGCGCGAGCGCTGGTGCACACCGCGCTCGACCAGCTCGGCGGGCTGGACCTCATCGCCAACATCGCCGGCAAGCAGACCTACGTCGACGACCTCGCCGACGTCACCACCGAGCAGTTCGACCGGACGTTCAAGACCAACGTCTACGCGCTGTTCTGGATCGTGCAGGAGGCGCTGCCGCACCTCCCCGCAGGTTCGACGATCATCAACACCAGCTCCATCCAGGCGTACCAGCCCTCCCCCGGCCTGGTGGACTACGCCACCACCAAGGCCGCGATCAACACGATGAGCAAGGCGCTGGCCCAGCAGCTGGCGCCGAAGGGGATCCGGGTCAACGTGGTGGCCCCGGGCCCGTTCTGGACGCCGCTGCAGGCCTCCGGCGGCCAGCCGCCGTCGGCGTTGCCGGAGTTCGGTCAGGAGACTCCGATCGGGCGCGCCGGGCAGCCGGCCGAGCTCGGCCCGGTCTACGTCTTCCTCGCCTCCCCCGAGTCCAGCTACGTCTCCGGCGAGACCCTCAACGTCAACGGCGGGATGCCGACGCCCTGATCCGGCACCCGACGTCTCCGACCCCGACCTCAGCAGCGCGGCGTGCCGGGCGGGGTGCGGAGGGTGCGCACGCGCCGGGCCCGCCCGCCGAGGGGTCGCCCCACCAGCGGTCGGGCCGGCGCGGGGGGACCCTGGTCCTCGCGGCGGTGCCGCCCGGGCGTCGCCAGGGAGGAGCACGGAGATGCACGCCAGGACCACCACGGTGCGCGGTGACCCGCAGGCCGTCGACGACGGGATCGACTACGTCCGCGAGGCGGTCTGGCCGATGCTGCGCGGGATGAGCGGCTGCGTGGGCATGTCGATGCTGGCCGACCGGGACGCCGGCCGCTGCATCGTCACCGCCGCCTGGGCCACGGACGAGGCCATGCGCGCCAGCGCGGTCGCCGTCGGCGAGCTCCGCGACCACGCCGCCGGGGTCATGCGGGCGGAGTCCATGCAGGTCGCCGAGTGGGAGATCGCCGTCCTGCACCGGGAACACCCCACCGGCGACGGCGCCTGCACCCGGGTCGTCTGGGCGGAGGGAGACCCGGCAGACCTCGACAGCATGGTCGATGCCTTCCGGATGAGCCTGATCCCGTGGATGACGGAGCTCCCCGGCTTCTGCAGCACGAGCCTGCTGGTCGACCGGGGCACCGGTCACGCCGCAGCGGCCGTCACCTACGCCGACCGGGACGCGCTGGAGCGGTCCCGGAAGACGGGGTCGGCGATGCGCCGTGAGTTCGTCGCGGCCACGCGCGTGCAGGTCACCGAGGTCGCCGAGTTCGACCTGGCGGTGGCGCACCTGCGGGTGCCGGAGATGGCCTGACCGGCGGAGCCGCCCCTCACCGACGGCGAGGTCTCCTCGGCGCTCCTTGACAAAGACCCTTGCCACACCAGCAAACTGGGCGGCATGAGCGACGACGTCGATGCGGTGGTCCAGGCCGTGGGGCCGCGGCTGCGCGCCCTGCGCCAGCAGCGCGACACCACACTGACCCAGCTGTCGGAGACCACCGGCATCTCGGTCAGCACCCTCTCCCGTCTGGAGTCCGGGCAGCGGCGGGCGACGCTGGAACTGCTGCTCCCGCTCACCCGCGCCCTGCAGGTCCCGCTGGACCAGCTGCTCGACGAACCGCCCTCGCGGGACCCCCGGGTCCAGCTGCGCCCGGTCGAGCGCCACGGCATGACCATGCTGCCGCTCACCCGCCGGCCCGGCGGGCTGCAGGCCTACAAGATGATCATGCCGCCGGGCCACCCCGCCGGCGAGGTGGAGCTCAAGACGCACGAGGGCTACGAGTGGCTGTACGTGCTCAACGGCCGGTTCGTGCTCTTCCTCGGTGACCAGCGGCTGGAGCTCACCCCGGGCGAGGTCGTGGAGTTCGACACCCACGTGCCGCACGCACTGACCAACCCCGGCCCGGCCCCGGTCGAGCTGCTGGCCCTGTTCGGTCCACAGGGCGAACGGATGCACGTGCGGGCCCGACCGCGCGGGAGCAGCGCGTAGCCGGTCGCTGCCGGGATCACCGCTCACCGAGCGAGACGCCGCGGTGTCCGAGAGGCTGGTGCCCCCGGGCCTGAGACAACGGGCCGCCCCGTTCACCCTGGAGGTACGCCTTGCCCGCACGCGCACCCAAGGAGATCGCCCAGGTCGCCGCCGCGACCGGGGCGAAGAAGACCCGCCGCACCTGGGACAAGGTCCTGGTCAGCGCCTTCCTGGCCGGTGCCTACATCGCCTTCGGTGGGCTCGTCGCCATCGTCGTCTCCTCCGGCCTGGACCCGGAGACCTGGGGGACGCTGCCGACGCTGTTCACCGGCGCGACCTTCACCCTCGGCCTGGTGCTCGTGCTCGTCGCCGGCTCCGACCTGGCCACCGGCAACATGTCCCTGGTCCCGCTGGGCGCGATGCGCGGCAAGATCGACTTCGGGGACGTCGCCAAGAACCTGACCCTGGTGCTGATCGGCAACCTGGTCGGGGCGATGTTCGTCGCCTTCTTCCTGGCCGTGGAGACCGGGGTGATCGGCGACTCGGGCGCCACCGGCACCGGCGCGCTCACCTACGAGCGGCTGGCCTCCATCGCGGAGGGCAAGGCGCTGGACGAGACGGCCTGGCAGACGTTCCTCCGCGCGGTGGGGTGCAACTGGCTGGTCTGCCTGGCGGTGTGGATGTCGCTGGCGGCCACGACCGTCTCGGGCAAGATCCTGGCGATCTTCTTCCCGATCATGGCCTTCGTGGCGATGGGCTTCGACCACGTCATCGCCAACATGTTCTTCCTGCCGGCGGCGATCTTCGCGGGCGTCGACATCGGCTGGGACGACGCGGGGCTCAACTGGCTGCTGGCCGGGGCGGGCAACCTCGTCGGCGCAGTCGTCTTCGTGTCGACGTCCTACTGGTACCTGTTCCTGAAGGACCAGCCGGAGGACGACGAGGAGCAGACCGAGCAGCCGGTCGAGCCCGCGGAACGGGGCTGACCCCTCCACCGAACGCCGACGGCGGCGCCCCACCTCGGTGGGACGCCGCCGTCGTTCCGTTCCGGAGCCGATCAGCCTGGGATCAGGACTCGGCGCCCTCCTGCTCCGCTCGCCCCTTGCCCTTGCCCTGGTCGAGGACGTCGGTGCCCGGGCCGCCGATCAGCGTGTCGCTGCCGTTGTCCCCGCGCAGCTCGTCGTCCCCGGCGCCGCCGAGCAGGACGTCGTCCCCGTTGCCACCGCGGAGCACGTCGTCCCCGTCGCCGCCGCAGATGACGTCGGCGCCGTTGCCACCGGTGATGGTGTCGTCGCCGCCCAGCCCCATGATCACGTCGACGCCGTTGCCGCCGCGGAGCACGTCGTCGCCCTCGGTGCCGACGAGGGTCGGCTCGAGGCCCTGGCAGAGCAGCGGCTCCGGCTCCGGCTCCGGCTCGACAGTGGCCTCCTGGAGGTCGATGCCGAGCAGCAGCGGGTCGTGGTCGCTGGAGCGGTAGGGGTCCGCCGCGTACAGCTCCGGGTCGCCGGCGTACTGGTAGGCGAAGGACTCCACCGAGTTGATGTTCCAGTGCACGACGTCGGTGACCTTCGCCGCGAGCTCGGCCGTGGCCAGCGCGTGGTCCAGCGAACCGGACAGTGCGTTGAACACGTAGCTGTACCGGCCCGGGTCGAACTCCTCACCCAGGTTGACGAAGCCCTCGTCGCGGAGAGCCTCGATCGGGTCCTCCTGGGTGTAGGCGTTGAAGTCGCCCATCAGCACGACGTCCGGGTCGCCGGTCTGCGCCTCCAGCCGGTCGCCGAAGGCCGCCAGCGACTCCGCCTGCCGCATCCGGTCGCCGTTGAAGTTGCCCTGCCCGTCGGTCTCGGCGTTGTCCCCGGTGCCGGTGCCGCCCTTGGACTTGAAGTGGTTGGCCACCACGGTGAAGGCGTCGCCGTCCGCGGTGAACGTCTGGGCGATCGGCTCGCGGGCATTGGACCAGACCGACTCGTCGACCAGGCCGACCGAGTCACCGACCGGCGTGACGGCGGCGGGCTGGTAGATGATCGCGTTGCGGATGACGTCCCGGTCGACCGCGTACAGCTCCTCCGGGAAGGCGACGTAGGCCCACTTCTGGCTGCCGGCGTCGGTGTTGAGCCGGGTCACCAGGTCGGCCAGCGCGGTGTCCGCGTTGCCCGGGGTCAGCCCGGTGGAGTCGGTGTCCTCGATCTCCATCAGCGTGACCACGTCGGCGTCCAGCGCGTTGATCGCCGGCACGATCTTGCCGGCCTGCTCCTCGAACTCGGCCTGGTTCGGCGCACCCCGGCCGACCCCACCGAAGGTGAGGAAGTAGTTGAGCACGTTGAACGCGCCCAGCTGGACGTCGCCGCCGACCTCGCCCGGCGCGGCCGGACGGGTGTTCTGCGGCGCGAAGACGCCGTCCGCGGTGCCGTCGGCCGGCTGCAGCCGCCAGGCGTCGAAGCCGTAGCCGAGCACCAGCGGCTCGGTGGAGGTCAGCTGGTCGCCCACCCGCACCGGGGTCTCCGGCGACAGGTACGGGGCGGTGGTGACGCTGACCCGGCTGCTCTGCGCGTCGTCGAGGACGATGCGGCGCAGCGCGTTCTCCGCCGCGATCGCGTCCGCGCCGGCGCCGGGGCGGGCCAGCTCGGTGGGCTGCACCAGCAGGCCCCCCTCCGACAGGGTCAGCTCGCCGTAGCTGGTGAGGGCGTAGACCTCGCTGACGGTCAGGATGTCGACCGGGGCGACCAGCATGCCCTCGACCCGCTCACGGGCGGCGTCGTCGGCCGGCAGGTCCAGCAGGGTCGCCGCCGGCAGGTCCGCGACGGTGCCGTCGGCGCAGATGCCGACGTTCGCCTCACCCCGGACCTGGGTCTGCTCGAAGTACTCCTCGGCGGCACCGGTCACCGCGACCGTGTCGCCCAGGTCGACCTCGACCGAGGAGAAGACGAAGACGCCGTCGGAGGTGGCCGGGTCGCCGTCGCCGTCGGCGTCCTGGAGGTAGAAGCCGGAGAGCCCGGGCACGTCGCCGACGACGACGCCCTCCACGGTGACCGTGGCGCCGTCCAGCGGCGTGGTCGCAGCCGCGCCCTGGACCTCGCCGATCTCGTGGGTCACCGGGGCGTCACACACCTCGCCGGCGGCCGGCGGCGGGTCCACCGGGCCGGGGGCCGTGGAGTTCACCGCGCCCTTGGTGGCCGCGGCCGGGCCGGACCAGACGAGCGCGTCGGCGGCGGCGTCGTAGCTGCGCGACAGCGACTGCCCGACCGGCGTGCTGCCGGCTTCGGCGACCCCGATGTCGGTGCTGGTGAGCCCGTCAGCCGGGCCGCCGACGGCGGTCATCGTGCCCTCGTAGGAGAGGAACTCCAGCACCTCCGTGCCGCGGACCAGTGCGATCGCGTCCGGGGCGCCGTTCTGGATCCCGTTGGCGGGGTAGTCGACGACGGCCACGGCCGGGGCGTCCTCCGGTGCGGTCACCACCGGGAGCGCGTCGGTGTCGTACACCGTGCCGTTGCCCCCGTTGTAGAGCACCACGGACAACCCGTCCGAACCGGTGCCGGCGGGGAGCTGGACCTCGACGAACTCACCGGTGTCGGTGCCGTCGTTGTCGTAGTGCACCTCGGAGACGAACGGCGCGGTGGGCGGTGCCGCGGCCGCGACGGCCGGGACGGCGACGACGCCGAGGACCGCCGCGGAGGCTGCGGCGGCGCCCAGGGCGGCGCGCCGCGCCGACGTGCGGGCAGTGCCTGGAGGGAGGGGCACAGAGGTTCCTCTCGGAGGGGGACGAGCGGTCAGCGGGCACAGCGTGGGCTCGCGCCGTGAACGACACGCTGACGGTATGTGACAACGCAGTGACACGCCGCGCTCTGCTGTCCCACCCCGGCGCGGCGCGCGGGGTGTCGCGCGACCGGCCTGCGCCGCTGCCCTCGCCGGTCACCTCCGGGCCCCGGTACCCGCGACGTCCACCGGACGCCGGGACCCGATTCAGTCGGTGGGGTCCACCGGAGCGTCGTCCCGGGTGGCGTCGTCCCGGGTGGCGTCCTGCTGCCTGCGGAAGCGCAGCGACTCCACCAGCACGTAACCGAACACGACGGTCCACGCGAAGCTCAGGAAGGCCTCGCCCCACTCGCCGTCGACCAGCCCCAGCACCAGCGCGACCAGGTTGTAGGCCACCGCCACGCCCGCCAGCAGCTGCACTCCCCGGTTGCCGAACCAGGGCGGGCGGAAGGGGGCGGCCATGCCCAGAGGCTAGCCCGGCCCGGGCGCCGCGCGGCCGCCGATCGGCCCCGACGGCGCGCCACACCCTGCGGCGGGACCTGCAGTCGGCGAGGCTGGTGGGGTGAGCACCAAGAAGCAGAGCGGCAGCGGATACGTCGAACCCGGCCAGGACTACCAGCGGGACCAGAACTACATCACCGACCGGATCACCGCCGACGGCGACAGCCGCTGGCCGGTGGAGGCCGGTCGGTACCGGCTGGTCATCGCCCGGGCGTGCCCGTGGGCCAACCGCGCGGCGATCGTCCGGCGGTTGCTCGGCCTCGAGCAGGCCATCTCCATGGGGATCTGCGGGCCCACGCACGACGAGCGCAGCTGGACCTTCGACCTCGACCCCGGCGGCCGCGACCCGGTGTTGGGGTACGAGCGTTTGCAGGAGGCGTTCTTCGCCCGCGACCCGGAGTACCCGCGCGGCATCACCGTGCCGGCGATGGTCGACATCCCGACCGGGTCGGTGGTGACCAACGACTTCAAGCAGATGACGCTGGACTTCTCCTCCGAGTGGACCGCGTTCCACCGCGAGGGCGCCCCGGACCTCTACCCCGAGCACCTGCGGGCGGAGATGGACGAGGTGATCGAGCGGATCTTCACCGAGGTGAACAACGGGGTGTACCGCTGTGGCTTCGCCGGGTCGCAGAGCGCCTACGACAAGGCCTACGAGCGGCTGTGGACGGCGATGGACTGGCTGGAGGAGCGGCTGACGACCCGCCGGTTCCTGATGGGCGAGACCATCACCGAGGCCGACGTGCGGCTGTTCACCACGCTGGCCCGGTTCGACGCCGTCTACCACGGCCACTTCAAGGCCAACCGCAACAAGCTGACCGAGCTGCCGGCGGTGTGGGGCTACGCCCGCGACCTCTTCCAGACCCCGGGCTTCGGTGACACCACCGACTTCCCGCAGATCAAGGAGCACTACTACGTGGTGCACGCCGACATCAACCCGACCCAGATCATCCCGATGGGCCCGGACACGTCGGTCTGGCTGACCCCGCACGGTCGCGAGGAGATGGGTGGCAGCCCGTTCGGCGACGGCACCCCGCCCGGCCCGCCGGTGGAGGGTGAGGTCATCCCGCCCGAGCACGGCCCCGGCGGCATCGGCCACCGCTGAGCGCGCCGCGGCCCGGGACCCCTGGTTGGCTGACCACGGCGTCCCGGGCAGC
The DNA here is from genome assembly GCF_026967925.1 of Modestobacter sp. VKM Ac-2985. Classification (GTDB taxonomy): domain Bacteria; phylum Actinomycetota; class Actinomycetes; order Mycobacteriales; family Geodermatophilaceae; genus Modestobacter. The sequence goes on from NZ_JAPVBI010000003.1 coordinate 1,141,637, forward strand.
GGAGCCCGCGGACCGAGGAGAGGTGGCGCAGTGGTGCACAGACTGATCGTCCAGTACGGCCAGCCGACCGACCCAGCGGAGTTCGACCAGCACTACCGGGACGTCCACGTCGGGCTGGCGCAGGCGATCCCCGGCCTGCTCCGCTTCACCGTCGGGCACCCCCGGTCGATGGACCCCACGGCCGCCGGCCCCTACCTGATCGCCGAGCTGGACTTCGAGTCCGCCGACGCGATGGGGGCCGGCATGGGCTCCGAGGCCGGCCGCGCCGCCGGTGCCGACGTGGCCACCTTCGCCACCGGCGGGGCGTCCATGTCGAGCCTCGACCTCGATGACCTCAGCCCGGCGGGCTGAACCCACGGACGTGCTGACCGGCCGGCCGGACCTGGCGCTCCCCAGCGCCGGGCCCGACCCGGTGCCGTGGAGCACCGCGCTGGCCGCCGTCCTCGGGTACGCGCGGGGACGGCGGCCGCTGCGGTACCGCTCCCCCAACGAGCGCGAGGGCCGGTGGGTGCAGGTGCCGGCCTTCGGCTACGACCGGTACGACGCCCGGCCGGTCCGGACGGGGCCACTGGGCGACGAGGACGTGCTGGTGGCCGAGGGGCTGCACGGCCGGCTCGACCCCGGCGGGTGGTCGGTGGTCCGCGCGGCCCTCGACACGGCCCAGCCCGTGGCCGACGCGCTCGCCGCACGCGCGGCCGGGCGCACCTTCTGGGAGCTGCCGGACGACGAGTTCTCGGTGCTCGGGGAACCGGGCACCGTCGGCGCTGCCCTGCGCGGTCTGGGTGAGCTGGCCGAGCCGCAGCGGCGGCACGTGTCGGCCGCGCTGCACCACCGCCGTCCCGATCTCGTACCGCTGCTGCACCGCGCCACCTGGCTGCAGACGGTGCCGCACCTGCGCGAGGGCGACAGCGGGACGGCGGCGGTCGTGCACCGCGAGCTCCGGGCGAACGAGGCCGCCTTCACGGCGCTCGAGGAGGCGGCTGCCGTGCTGCTCGACGTCCCGCTGACCCGGCTGCGGCTGCACGACGTGCTGGTGTGGCTCAGCGGCACGTTGCGGCTCACCACCGCGGTGGCGCTGGGCGAGGCGACGGAGGAGTGGCGGCGGTCGCCGTGCGCGACCGGCTGACCGGCCCGGTCAGCGGCCCGCAGCCGCCCGCGCCCGGGACCGCAACCGGGCACCCACCTTCTCCAGGGTCGGCGCCGGATCGCGCAGCTGCCAGACGCTGGTCGTCGCGCCGGGCAGCCAGCGCAGGGTCGACGCGACGTCGGTGACCAGCCCGCCGCGCCGCTCCACGCGGGCCCGGCGCAGGTCCCCCGCGGTCCAGAGGAACCGGGCTCCCGGTGCGGCATCGGGCAGCGGTGGCAGCGGCAGCCCCAGGACCTGCCGCCCCCACGCATCGGGGAGGTTCGCCCCGGCCGCGTTCGCCAGCGCCATGGAGCCGAAGAACCGGCCGTTCAGGTCGATCAGGTGCGAGACGCCGTCCGGCCCCCGCAGGAACTGCAGCTCCACCAGACCGGACCAGCCGAGGTCGGCCAGCAGGGCCTCGGCCCGCCCGGCCAGGCCCTCGTCGACCGGCAGCGTCACGGCGCGACAGGAGACGCCGCTGGGCGTCGGCCACAGGTGCGGGGACCGCTGGTGCACCCGGCCGACCAGCCGACCCTCCTGGACCAGACCGATCAACGCGGTCAGCTCCCCCTCGACCGGCTGCTGGAGCAGCGGCTCGAGCCCGGCCGCCCGGAGTCGCTCGATGCGCCCCGCGGCCGCGGTGACGTCCGGGTAACGACGGGCCTCGATCCGGTGCGGGTGGGCGTGCTGGGGCCGCCAGTGCGCCCGGCACTTGACGACGACCGGGCCCTCCCAGCCGGCCACGGCCGACTCGGTCGCCACGTCCGTGCGCGGCGCGGCCAGCCCCACCGAGCGGGCACGCCGGGTGAGCCCGACCTTGTCCAGTGCCTCGTGCACCACCTCGGCCGACGGGTGCGGCACCACGGCGGGCACCTCGTCGCGGTGCACGGCGAGCGCGGCCATCCAGTCGTCGCCACCACCGAAGACGACGTCGTAGCCGCCGTCCCGGACGGCACGCCGGACCCCGTCGAGGAAGGGGCCGATGTCGCCACGCGGTCGCGGCACCACGTGGCTGCGGTCGCAGCACCGGGACGCAGTCACCATCCCGGCGCCGTCCGGGGTGCCGACCCCGACCACCCAGCCCGCCCGGTGGAGGGCACGGGCGGCGGCCAGCGAGCCACGCGCCCGACCGTTGGTCAGGATGAGCGCGCGTCCACCGGCTGTCACGCCGCGACGCTAGCAACGCCGGTCCGCTCAGCTCAGGCCACACCTGTTGCACACCACCCTGCGGTGGGCCACGGGCCGGCCACGACGCCACCGCCTCTTCGAGGAGCGGAGGGTGCGCACGGGTCACCGGGCCGTGACGCAACGCCGAGCGCAGCGACCACGATCCGTTCCCCGACTGCCCCCACCCCGGGGACACGAGCACAGTTCCCTGCACGGCGGTGCCGCCGGGGGTGGCGCCGGAGGCGAGGAGACACCCATGTACGCACGGACGACCACCCTCCGCGGCAACCCGCGCGCCCTCGACGACGCGATCGAGTTCGTCCGGGAGGAGTGGCTGCCGGCGACGACCGACCTCCCGGGCTGCACCGGGCTGTCGATGCTCGTCGGCCGCCGCACCGGTCGCTGCATCGTCGCCAGCGGCTGGGCGGACGAGCAGGCGATGCTGGGCAGCGCCGAGGGCATGCGCCGCGACCGCGCCCGCCTCGGCCAGGTGCTCGGAGCCGTGCCGGTGGTGGCGCAGTGGGAGGTCGCCGTCATGCACCGGGTGCAGCACGCCGGTGACGACGCCGTCTGCCGACTCATCTGGAGCTCCCGCCCGAACCCGGCCGCGCTCGACGACGACGTCGCCACCTTCCGGATGGCCATGCTGCCCCGGATCGAGGAGCTCACCGGCTTCTGCAGCGCCAACCTGATGATCGACCGGGTGTCCGGCAACACCGTGCTGGCCGTCGCCTACGCCGACCGGGAGGCGATGCTGGTCGCCGGCCAGCGCGCCGACGCGCTGCGCACGGAGTACGCCCGGGCGATGGGCGGCCGGATCACCGAGGTCGCCGAGCTCGACCTGGCCGTCGCCCACCTGCGCATCCCCGAGACCGTCTGACGCAGCGGCCACCTCGCCCCTGCGAGGTGGCCGCTCCCACACGTCACCGGGTCGCGGAGCCCGTCGTCACAGCACCCGGGTCAGTGCCGGCCAGAGGGCGTCGGGGCCGTCGGCGAGCAGCCCGGCCCCGAGCACCCGGGCCCACGCCGTCTCGGTGCCGGCCTCGTCCCGCCACGACCAGCAGCGCCGGGTGAGGTGGTGCAGCCGGTGCTCCTGGGTGAAGCCGATCGCGCCGTGCACCTGGTGGGCCAGCCGGGCCACCACCTCCACGGCCGCGCCGGCGCGCACCTTCGCCGCCGCCGCGGCCAGCACCAGCGACTCCCCGCGCTCGACCGCCTGCACCGCCGCGTCGACCAGCGCCGCCACCGCCGTCACCTCGCCGGCCATCTCGGCCAGCTCCATCTGGATCGCCTGGAACCTGCCCAGCGGCCGGCCGAACTGCTGCCGCTCTCCCGCGTACTGCACCGTCCAGGTCAGCACCTGCTGCAGCGCCGCCGACAGCTGCACCGCCCGGGCCAGCGCGTACCGCGCCCGCAGCTGCTCGGCCTGCGCATCGCTCAGCAGCGCCCCGGCCGCGGTCACCCCCTGCAGCACCAGCGAGCCGCGCGGCTCCCCGGCCAGGTTGGCCGCGTGCGTGGTCTCCCGGCCGGTCACGTCGACCAGCGCGAGCACCGGCCCGACCGGGCTGGTGGCCAGCACGGCGAGGTGCTGGGCGACCCCGGCCCACGCGACGTCGGTCGCCGTGCCGGTCAGCGTCCAGCTCCCCGGGCCGTCGCCGTCGTCCCGCGGCTCGGCGGTGACCGCGCCGTCCACCGCGATCGACAACGGCTCGTCCGGGGAGGGCAGGTCGAGGCCGGCGGCCAGGACGGCGGGGGCGGCGACCAGCAGCTGCTCGGCCACCGGCACCGCCGCAGCCCCCGCGGCCAGCGCCCCCACGACCGCCACGGCGTCGGCGAGCTCCCCGCCGGAGCCACCGGCCTGCTCGGGCAGTCCCACCCCGGTCAGCCCGGCCTCGGCCAGCGTCGACCACAACCCGGCGTCCCACGGCCGCTCGGCGGTGAGCACGAACGGCTCGAACTTCGTCAGGACGTCCCGGACGGTCTCGACGACCAGGTCCACGTCGGAGGAGCTCATCGCAGTCCCAGCCCTCGTGCCACGATCCCGCGCAGGATCTCGTTGGTGCCGCCGCGCAGCGTGTAGCCGGGCGCGTGCAGCTGCGCCTCGGCCAGTGCCCGGCCCAGCGGGTCGGGTGAGTCCAGGGACGCCGGGACGTCGACCACCCGGCGCACCTCGTCGATCACGTCGGCCTCGAACGTCGTCCCCACGTCCTTGACCAGGGCGGCCGGGATGTCCGGGAGCTCGCCACGGTCCAGTGCGCCGGCGATCCGCAGCGACAGCTGGCGCAGCGCGAGCAGCCGGGCCGACAGCCGGCCCAGGGTGGCCAGCTGTGCCGGGTCCCGGTCCTCGGCCGCGCGCCGGGCGAACTCGGCGATCAGCGGGTAGGTCGACAGGAACCGCTCCGGCCCGGACCGCTCGAACGCCAGCTCCGCGGTCACCTGGTGCCAGCCCGCGCCCTCCTCCCCCAGCAGCATGTCGCCGGGGATGACCACGTCGGTGAACACGACCTCGTTGAAGTGGTGACCGCCGTCCAGGATCCGGATCGGGTTCACGGTGATCCCGGGCAGCGACAGGTCGACGAGCAGCTGGGAGAGCCCCGCGTGCCGGTTGGCCGGGTCGGCCGGCGCGGTGCGCACCAGGGTGATCGCGTAGTGCGAGTGGTGCGCGTTCGACGTCCACACCTTCGCGCCGTTGACCACCCAGTCGCCGTCGCCGTTGCGGGTGGCCCGGGTGCGGATCGAGGCGAGGTCGGAGCCGCTGTCCGGCTCGCTCATCCCGATCACGAAGTAGCACTCCCCCGCCGCGATCAGCGGCAGGATCTCCTGCCGCTGGGCCTCGGTGCCGTAGCGCAGCAGGTTGGGCCCGGACTGCCGGTCGGCGATCCAGTGCGCTGCGACCGGGGCACCGGCGGCGAGCAGCTCCTCGGTGACCGCGTAGCGCTCCATCGCCGTCCGCTCGTGCCCGCCGTACTGCTTCGGCCACGTCATGCCCAGCCAGCCGCGCTCGCCGAGCTTGCGCGAGAACGCCGGGTCGACGCCGGACAGCCAGGTGTCCACGTGCGTGCTGAAGCTCCCGGCGGCCAGTTCCGCGGCGAGGAACGCGCGCACCTCGGCCCGCACCTCCTCGGCCGCGGCCGATCGCGGCGCAGGCGCCAGCGTCAACGAGTTGCTGCCCATGCAGTGCTCCCCACGTCGGTGTGGTGCCCGGTCTCGCGCTGGGTCCGGTGTCGGTTCTACCGGCTGCGCTGTGTCCCGGCCCGCTGGGGGGCAGGCTGACCGGGTGACCGATCCCTTCCCCCTCTCCCGGTTCGTCGACGCGCAGGACTCCGGCGGCACCTACGACCAGGCACTCGCCGAGCTGCGCGCCGGGCGCAAGACCAGCCACTGGATGTGGTTCGTCCTCCCGCAGCTCGCCGGCCTCGGCAGCAGCGCGATGGCCCAGCGGTACGCGATCAGCGGGCTGGACGAGGCACACGCGTACCTGGCCCACCCGGTGCTCGGGCCCCGGCTGCGCGAGTGCGCCCGGACGCTGATCGGGCTGGACACCGGTGACCCGGTCGCCGTCCTCGGGTCGATCGACGCCCAGAAGTTGCGCTCGTCGATGACGCTGTTCGCCCGGGCCGCCCCCGAGGAGCCGGTCTTCGGCCAGGTCCTGGACCAGTACTTCGCCGGCGCCGAGGACGCCGCGACGACGTCCCGGCTGTAGCACGCCCGCCGGCCCTACGGTGCCGCCATGAGCGAGGACACCCCTTGGGAACCGCCCACCGCCGGCACCGAGGCCGAGCACCTGCTCGGGGCGCTGGACCGGCTGCGCACCACCTTCCGCTGGAAGGCCGCGGACCTGGACGCCGCCGGGCTGCAGACCCGGATCGGCGCCTCCACCCTCACCCTCGGCGGCCTGCTCAAGCACCTGGCGCTGGTGGAGGACGACGTCTCCACCAGCCGGCTGAGCGGCGCGCCGATCTGTGAGCCGTGGGGGGCCGACGCGGCCGAGGGCGACTGGGCCTTCACCTCCGCCGCCGGCGACTCCCCCGAGCAGCTCTACGCGCTCTGGGACGGCGCGGTCGCCCGGTCCCGAGCCCGGTTCACCGCCGCCCTGGCCGAGGGTGGGATCGACCAGCGGGTCCACCTGACCGGCCCGGACGGCGAGCACGCCGGTCTGCGCCGGCTGCTGTGCGACCTGGTCGAGGAGTACGGCCGGCACACCGGGCACGCCGACCTGCTCCGCGAGGCCGTCGACGGGCTGGTCGGTGAGGACCCGCCGCCCGGCTGGCGTCCGCGGCTGGGCCGGCTGCCGGTCGGTGACCGACTCCCAGGGGGGGCAGCGGACAGCCGCCCACTGTCCTCCGGCACGAGGGTTGACAGGCGATGGCTAATGCTATTAGCTTGGAGCTAACAGCATTAGCCACCTGGAGGACGACATGACCGACCACCTGACCATCGACGGCGGCACCCTCGCCTACGAGGTGACCGGCGACGCCGGCCCCCTCGTCGTCCTCGCCCACGGCATGGGCGACAGCCGGGAGGCCTACCGGTTCCTCACCCCGTCGCTCGTCGCGGCCGGGTACCGGGTCGCCGCGATGGACCTGCGTGGCTCCGGCGAGTCCAGCGTGGGCTGGGCGTCCTACAGCCGGACGGACATCGCCGGCGACCTCGTCGCCCTGGTGGAACACCTGGGCGGCCCGGCGGTGCTGGTCGGTCACTCGATCTCCGGTGGTGCCGTCACGATCGCCGCCGCGCAGGCCCCGTCATCGGTCACCGCGGTGGTCGAGCTGGCACCGTTCACCCGCAAGCAGTCGGTCGCGCTCGGCGACCTGCGGGTGGCCCGTTTCCGGCGCGGCATGCGCCACCTGCTCGGCACCGCGCTGCTCGGCAGCACCGGGCAGTGGCGGAAGTACCTGACGGTCGCCTACCCCGGGCGGAAGCCGGCGGACTGGGACGCCCGCCTCGACCAGATCGAGGCGATGCTGCGTGAGCCGGGCCGGATGAAGGCCCTGCAGGACATGGGCAAGACGACTCCCGCGGACGCCGGTGCACAGCTGGGCAACGTCCGCTGCCCCGTGCTGGTCGTGGAGGGCACGCTGGACCCCGACTGGGCGTCCCCGCAGGCCGAGGGCGAGGCGATCGTGGCTGCACTGCCGACCGAGCTGGGGCGGCTCGAGATGATCGAGGGTGCGGGTCACTACCCGCACGTCCAGTTCCCCGACCAGGTCAGTGCTCTGGTGCTGTCGTTCCTGGACTCCATCCGTGCCTAGGGCCGGCCTCGACCAGGTCGCGGTCGTCGCGGCCGGTGCCGCGCTCGCCGACGAGATCGGCTTCGCGGGCCTGACCATGGGCCGGCTGGCCGAGCGGGTGGGCGTCCGGACGCCGTCGCTGTACAAGCACGTCGCCAGTCAGGACGACCTGAACCGCCAGATCGCCGCGCTGGCCCTGGCCGAGGCGGCCGAGGCGGTGGGCGTGGCCACGCAGGGTCGCGCAGGCCGGGACGCGCTCGCCGCGGCCGCCCACGCGTTCCGCGACTTCGTGCTCACCCACCCGGGCCGGTACGCGGCCACCATCGGCGTCGAGCCGACCGGCCCGGACGACCCGATCACGGTCGCGGGGCGGCGGTCGCTCGACTCGTTCGCCGCGGTGCTCCGCTCGTACGCGGTCGAGCCCGCGGAGATGGACCACGCGCTGCGCGCGCTGCGCAGCGCCTTCCACGGGTTCGCCACCCTGCAGTCCGCGAACGGCTTCCAATGGTCCGCCGACGTCGACGAGAGCTTCGAGTGGCTCATCGACCTCCTCGACCGCGGCCTGCGGAGCGCCTCCCCGCAGTAGCCCGGACGCCGTCCACCGACATGGCCATTGTGGTGGTCAGACGATCCGGACGCGGAGGCGGCGGAAGCCGCGGCCCTTGTTCTCCACCTTCACCACCTCGACCCGGCCGACCATCGCCGTCGACGCCACGTGGGTGCCCCCGTCGGCCTGGGTGTCCAGCCCGACGATGTCCACGATCCGCACCACCTCGATGTCCGGCGGCAACAGGTTCGTGGCGGTCCGGATGATGTCCGGGATGGCGAACGCCTCCTCCCGCGGCAGCTCCCGGACCTCGATCCGCCGGTCGGCGGCCAGCTCCGCGTTGACCGACTCGGCGACCCGGTCCTTGAAGTCGGCCGGCACCTCGGCGAGGTCGAAGTCCATCCGGGCGGTCAGCGGCTCCATGGTGCCGCCGGTCACGAGCGCGCCGAAGTCGCGGAAGACGACGCCGGTGAGCACGTGCAGCCCGGAGTGGGTGCGCATCAGTGCGGTCCGGCGCTCGTCGTCCAGCGCGCCGCGCACCGCCGTCCCGGCCGGGGGCAGCGGGTCGCCCTCGACCGGGAGCAGGTAGAGCTCGTCGCCGCGGCGGGTGCCGGCGATCCGGGTGCGCACCCCGCCCCACAGCAACACCCCCTGGTCCGGCGGCTGCCCGCCGCCGCCGGGGTAGAACGCGGAGCGGTCCAGCACGATCCCCTGCTCGGGGTCGGCGGCGACCACGGTGGCGTCCCACTCCCGCACGGTGGCGTCGGCGAGGTCGAGGCGGTGGGTGTGTCCGGCGTGCGCAGCGGCCATGCCGGCATCCTGCCCGCGCCGACCCCCGGGCAGAAATGGCCATTTCTGCCCGGGAGGTCGGCGGGCCGGGAAGACCAGCGCGGCACGTACGGTTGCCAGTCGCCGCAGCGCCCCGTCCGCGTGCCACCCCGTCCGAGGAGCAGCCTGAGTTGTCGAGCCCGTCCCAGGACGCCGCCCCCGAGCCGGCCGTCTCCGCCGAGCAGGCTGCCGTCACCGACCTCTACCGGCGGCTGGACGCCGCCCGCGAGCTGGCCGTGACCCGGTTCCGGCAGGCGCTGGCCAGCCCGGTGATCAACCCGCAGTCCCTCGGTGAGCGGGAGGCCGCCGCGCGGTTCCACTCGCAGCGGATCACCGCGCTGGACGCCGCCGACCACGGGCTGGTGATCGGCCGGCTGGACCGCCAGGAGCAGCCGGCCCCGCTCTACATCGGCCGGGTCGGGCTGCCCGCCGACGATCCCGCGGGCGACCCGGCGCTGGTCGACTGGCGGGCCCCGGCGTCCCGGCCGTTCTACACCGCGACGCCGTTCCGGCCCGAGGGCGTCGTGCGCCGCCGGCACATCCGCACCCGCAGCCGGGCGGTCACCGCGGTCAACGACGAGGTGCTCACCGTGCGCCCCGAGGAGACCGACGGGCCGGCGCTGACCGGCGAGGCGGCGTTGATGGCCGCGCTCACCGCCCAGCGCACCGGCCGGATGGCCGACATCGTGGCCACCATCCAGGCCGAGCAGGACGCGATCATCCGCAGCGACGCCCGCGGGGTGCTGGTCGTGCAGGGCGGCCCGGGCACCGGCAAGACGGCGGTCGCCCTCCACCGCGCGGCGTACCTGCTCTACACCCACCGCGACCGGCTGGCCCGCAGCGGGCTGCTCGTCGTCGGGCCCACGCCCACCTTCCTCCGCTACATCGCCGACGTGCTGCCCGCGCTCGGGGAGACCGGGGTGCTGCTCGCCGGGCTCGGCCAGCTGCGCCCCGGGCTGGACGCCCGCGGCCAGGAGAGCCAGCAGGTGGCGGAGGTCAAGGGCCGGCTGGCGATGGTCGACGTGCTCAAGGCCGCCGTCCGCGACCGGGAGACGGTGCCCCGCGGCGTCCGGGAGCTGCGCATCGACGGTGTGTCGATCAAGCTGCGGTCGGTCGACCTCACCCGCTGCCGCACCGCCGGCCGCCGGGCGTCCCGGCTGCACAACCTGGGCCGGCCGGCGTTCCGCCGGGCGGTGGTCGACCTGGTGGCCCAGCGCTACGCCGACCGGATCGGCGCCGACGTGCGCGGTGGCGGCAGCCTGCTGGACTCCCGCGACCTGGACGCGCTGCGGCAGGAGATCGCCGGCGAGACCGCCGTCCGGACGCTGGTGGACGAGATGTGGCCGGTGCTCACCGCCGAGCAGCTGCTCGGTGACCTGCTCTCCTCCCCCGAGCGCATCCAGCGGGCGACCAAGGGGTGGACCGACGAGGACCGCGCGCTGCTCGCCCGCCCGGCGGGGACACCGTGGACCCCGGCCGACGTGCCGCTGCTGGAGGAGGCCGACGAGCTCCTCGGCCACGACGACAGCGCCGAGCGGGCCCAGGAGGCGCGCCGCCGCCGGCAGGCCCGGGACGAGGCGCAGGAGACCCTCGACCTGCTGTACGGCTCCCGGTCCACCGACCTCGACGACGACGAGGACGGCGAGGAGCTGACCGCCGGCGACCTGCTGGACGCCGAGATGCTCGCCGACCGCGAGGCCGAGGTCGACGTCCGGTCCGCGGCCGAGCGGGCCGCGACCGACCGCACCTGGACCTTCGGTCACGTGGTCGTCGACGAGGCACAGGAGCTGTCGGCGATGACCTGGCGGCTGCTGGCCCGCAAGTGCCCCACCCGGTCGATGACCGTCGTCGGCGACCTGGCCCAGACCGGCAGCCTGGCCGGCGCCACCGACTGGGGGGCGGTGCTCACCCCGCACGTCGGCGTGCAGTGGCGACTGGCCCAGCTGACGGTGAACTACCGGACCCCGGCAGAGGTCATGGCCGTCGCCGCCGACGTGCTGGCCGCCGGCGGGGCCGGCACCACCGCACCGGAGTCGGTGCGCAGCACCGGGGTGCCACCGGTCGCCGAGCGGGTCACCGAGGCGACGTTGCTGCCCCGCCTCGCCGACGTGACCGCCGAGCTGGCCGCCGCCGGGGGCACGGTCGCCGTGATCGTGCCGCCGAGCCGCGTCGACGGCGCCGTCGACTGCCTGCGGACCCGCTGGCCGGCCGTCTCCAGTGGCCCGGCCGCGGACTCCTCCGCCGGGCCGGTCGTGCTGGTGCCCGCCGACGCCAAGGGCCTGGAGTTCGACTCCGTGCTGCTCGTCGACCCAGCGGCGGTGCTGAGCGAGGGCGTGCGCGGGCACAGCGACCTGTACGTGGCGCTGACCCGGCCGACCCAGCGGCTGACCGTGCTGCACCCCGGCGAGCTCCCCCGCGAACTCGACCGCCTCACCGAGCCCTCGCCGGTCGAGGCATAGGAAGCTCTCCACCCGGTGTCGAGCCCAGAACCGGGTGGAAAGCCTCCTATGCCTGGGGCGGGCCGGGGTCAGCCGACGTGGAGGACCTCGGCGACCGGTCGCCGGCCGGTGGTCACCTGCTCGCCCGACGGGCGGCCCAGCCGCAGCATCATCTGCGGGTGACCCACCAGGTCGAGCCGAGCGGTCAGCCGGTTGCGCACCCACCCCTGGTCCAGCGCCTGGGTCAGGGGTGAGGCGGCCAGCCCGGCGTCGGTGATCGACAGCAGCAGCCGGCCCAGCGCCATCCCGGCGCGCACCCAGGCCGCGCGGTCGTCGGCCGCGGTGCCGAGGAGCACCACGGCGGGGTGCTCCACCGGCGGTGGCGGGTCGTCGTCGGCCGGCGTCGCCGGGGTGCCGTGCGGTCCGCCGCCACCGGCGAAGTCGCGGACCGGGGAGTTCGTCGCGCGGCCCTCGGTGGGCAGCGCCGCGACCGGCACGCCGTCCGGGGCCTCCGGGTCGGTGCGGGTCCACGCCTGCAGCTCGGCCAGGTAGGCCGGGTCCCGCAGCTCCTGCTGCTCGCCCTGGTCGAGCAGGACGGCGACCGCCGTCTCCTCCTCCACCCGGCTGATCGGCTTGAGCCAGACGCCGTCCCGGCCGGCCTCGGCCTCCAGCTGGTCGACCAGCCCGGCCGGCAGCGGCTCGGCGAGGAACGGTGCGCGGTCGGTGTGCCGGGAGTCGATCGCCGCGGCCAGCCGGACGTCGGAGGCGCTGGGCTCGGCCCGCCCCACCACCCGCACGGTGGCCAGGTGCTCCGGATCGGCCGGATCCGGCAGCAGGTCCAGCTCGGTGACGAAGCCGGACGCCCGCAGGGCCGCCACCGCGAAGTGCACGGCCACGCCGCAGCTGAGCACCTGCTGGCGGCCGGTGGGGTCGATCGCCGGCAGGGCCCGGGAGGTGTCACGCCGCACCTCCAGCCGGTCGCCGGCGGCGGTGAACGTCCAGGGCTGGGTGTTGTGGATCGACGGTGCCCGCACCGCCTGCTCCACGACCTGGGTCCACTGCGCCTGGTCCGGCATGTCGGTCTCCTGTCGCTTCGGGTACATCTCCCCCAGCCTCCCCGGGAACGGGGCGCAGGGCAGGTGCCGAAGGTCCTCGGGTCAGGCGTCCCGGGTGAGCGCCAGCAGGGCGATGTCGTCGGCGCGGTGCGGACCGGCCAGTTCCGCCAGCAGCCGGTCGCAGAGCTCGTCGGCGCCCGCCGCCGCCCAGCGTTCGGCCGCCGCCCGCAGCCGGGCCAGGCCGGCGTCCAGGTCACTGGTGCGGCTCTCCACCAGCCCGTCGGTGAACAGCAGCAGCGTCGCGCCCGCCGGCACCACCCCGCTCCACTCGACGGCCGGCGCCGGGGGCGCCCCGAGCATCCGGCTGGGCGTCACCGGCAGGTACTCCGCGCGACCGTCGACGATGAGCAGCGGCGGCGGGTGGCCGGCCGAGGCGACGTGCAGCAGCCCGGTGGGCAGGTCGAGGGTGGCGAAGAGTGCGGTGGCCATCCGCTGCAGCCCGAGCAGCGGCCAGCTGGCCTGCAGCCGCTCGATGACGGCGGACGGCGCCGGCGCCTCGACCAGCAGTGCCCGGTACACGCTGCGCAGCTGGCCCATCGTCGCCGCCGCGGTGATGTCGTGGCCGACCACGTCGCCGACGGCGATCGCCACGTGCTCGCCGGGCAGCGTCGCGACGTCGTAGAAGTCGCCGCCGATCTCCACGCCGGAGGTCGCGGCCAGGTAGCGCACGGCGACCGTCATCCCCGGCACCGCGGGCGGGTGCGGAGGCAGCAGGGTCGCCTGCAGCGTGTGCGAGGTCCGCGACTCCAGCTCGTACCGCTGCGCCTTGCTGAGCACCAGCGACACCTGGTGCGCCAGCTGCTCGACCACCTCGACGTCGGCGGCGGTGAAGGAGCCGCGGTGCCGGTCAGTGCTCAGGGTCAGCGCCCCCAGTGAACGCCCGTCCGCGATCAGCGGGACGCTGACGATGCTGGCCAGCTCCAACGCACGCACCGCCGCCAGTTCCCGGGGGTCGCGGACCACCGAGGCCAGCCAGGCGTCGTCGGGTGCGCTGAACCACTGGGTGCGGCCCTCGGCCAGCGCCCGGCGGGCGGGATGGGGCAGCTCCCGCGCTGGCGGCGCCCACTCGAGCAGGGTGTCGACCAGGTGCTGGCGGGCCGGGTCGCCGTGCCGGGCGACCACCCGGCGGGCCCCGTGTTCGGTGACCAGGTCCAGCATGCACACGTCGGCCAGCCGCGGGACGGCCAGCTCGGCCAGCCGGTCCACCGTCTCGCCGACCCCGGCCGCGCCCGCCATCAGCCGGGCGGCGTCGAGGAGGAAGGCGGAGCGAGCTGCCTGCCGAGTGGTCTCCTCGTGCAGCCGAGCCCGTTCCAGCGCCTGCCCGGCCTGCCGGCCCAGCGTCCAGAGCAGGTCGACATCGCCGTCGGACAGTGCGCCGGACCGGGGCTCGTCCAGGTCGATCAGGTCGTCGTCCGAGCTGCCCAGGCCGAGCAGCAGCACGCCCAGGCGCCGGACGTCGGCGGACACCGGGACGACGGCGAGCGCGTGGAGGCCGGCCTCCTCCAGCGCGGTGGCCAGCTCCGGCCGCCGGCCGTGCAGCCGCTCGTCGGGGACGACGACCCGCAGCCCCTCGGCCAGCTCCAGGGCGATCCGCCCGTCGGCCGCCGTGGCCAACTGGTCCAGCAACGCGGCCGGCAGCCCGTCGCACCGGGCCACGACGAGCTCCGACCGGCTCATCGCACCGACGGCACTGCCCTCCGGGACGACGGGGGCGCCGGTGACCAGCAGCAACGCGGCCCCGCGGCTGCGCAGCGCCGTCCGCGCCTGCTGGACGACGACCGAGGCCACGTCGGCGACCGACGTCGCGCCGGCCAGCTCGACGACGACCTGCTGCAGCGTCCGGGACCGGGTCTCGGAGAGCTCCGCAGCCCGGTGTGCGGCCAGGATCTCCCGCTCGTAGCGTCGCCGGGCGGTGGCCTCGAACAGCGTCGCGCGGACCATCAACGGCCGGCCCTCGGGGTCGCGCAGCTCCACGGCGTTCACCAGGCACGGCAGCACCGAGCCGTCCTCCCGGACGACGTCCAGCGCGACCTCACGGACGGCACCCTGCATCCGCAGCAGCGGCGCCAGGTGGGTGTCGTGGAACACCTGGCCGCCGACGCTGAGCAGGTCGCGCAGCCGGGTGCGCAGCACCCCGTCGGCGGGCCGGCCGAGCCAGGTGCAGAGGGTGCGGTTGACCTTGACGATCGTGCCGTCCGGGAGCGTGGAGAGGTAGCCGCAGGGCGCGTTCTCGTACAGGTCGGCCGGGTCGTCCTCGAGCAGCTGGTCCAGCCGGGCCCGGTCGCCGTCCCCACGGCGCCGCTCGGAGTCGGCCGTGCGGGAGGCCCTCACGACCACGCCCGGATGGCGGCCGTGGTCTCCTCGGGTTCGCTCAGGTGCGGGCAGTGCCCGGTGGCGGTCAGCTGGGTGAAGGTCGAGCCGGTGATGTGCTCGTGCACGTACCGACCGGCCGTCTCCGGCGCGATCACGTCCTCCGAGCACTGCAGCACCAGGGTGGGCACGTCGACGCCGGGCAGGTCGGCCCGGTTGTCGGAGAGGAAGGACACCCGGGCGAACTGCCGCGCCACGTCGGGGTCGGTGCGGCAGAAGCTGTTGGTCAGCTCGGCAGCCAGCTCGGGCCGCTCGGGGTTGCCCATGATCACCGGCGCGATCGCGGTCGACCAGCCCAGGTGGTTGGCGTCCAGGTTGTCCAGCAGGTCCTTGATCTGGGCGCGGGAGAAGCCCCCGACGTAGTCCCCGTCGTCGACGTACCGGGCACTGGGGCCGACCATGACCATCGCCCCGAACAGCTCGGGTGCCCGGGCGTGGGCCAGCACCCCGATCATGGCGCTCACCGAGTGCCCCACGAACACCGCATCGGTCAGCTCCAGGTCGCGCATGACGTCGACGACGTCCGCGGCGTAGCCACGCAGGGAGTTGTACTTCACCTGGTCGTACGCCGAGAGGTCGGAGCGGCCGAAGCCCACGTGGTCGAAGGTGACCACCTGGTGGTCCACCTCGAAGTCGGGGGTGATGAACCGCCACATGTTCTGGTCGCAGCCGTAGCCGTGCGCGAACACCATCGGCCGCCCACCGGGTCGGCCACTCACACGGACGTCGTGCCGCGTGCGGACGCTCATGCCCGCGAACCTACGCGACCGGGGCGTTCCGATACCAGCGTGCACACCCCTGTCAGCCGGGCCGGACGGCGGTGAGCACCACCCCGCTGGCCGGTCGCGCCGGGATGCGGCGCAACGAGATCTCCAGGTCCTGCGGCGGCAGGGTGTACTCCAGCCGGGCCAGCCGGACGGCGAGCGCCGACAGCAGCGCGACGGTGATGTCCTCCCCCGGGCAGCGGTGCCCGGTGCGCGGGTCACCCGCCCCCTGCGGGACCAGCTCCCACGGGCCGATCCGACGGACGGCGGCTCCGGCGCCGTCCAGGAACCGCTCGGGCCGGAAGGCGTAGGGCTCCGGGAAGACCTCGGGATCGTGGTTCTGCCCGAACAGGTCCAGCAGCACCATCGCCCCGGCGGGCACCGTCTCCCCCTCCCACTCGACCTCGCGCGGCGACCGGCCGCCGATGAACGGGGCGAACGGGTAGTACCGCCGGACCTCGTGGGCCACCGCGGTGGCGAACGCCGGCTCTCCCGTGCGCAGCCGCTCCCGCATGCCCGGCCAGTGGTGCAGCGCGTGCGCCGTGAAGCCGACGAACCAGCAGACCGCGACGGTCGGGCGGATGACGTTGAGCACCTCCACCGCGGCCACCCGCGGCTCCAGCAGCTCCCCGTCGGAGTCGCGGTGGCCGGCGACGACGTCGACCACCGAGCCCGCGGGCACGCTCCGCCGACCGCCGCGCACCTCCTCGACGATGCCGGCCAGCCAGGCCTCGCGCCGCTGCCGCACCCGGCGGGCCCGCCAGTGCCGAGGAGCTCCGGTGGCGAAGCTGTCGACCATGGTGGTGAGGTCCCGGGCCAGGGCCGGCAGCTCCTCGTCGGTCACCGGCACCGCCGCCCAGTCGCAGACGCCGCGGGTGAGCACCTCGGCGGCGGCGTCCATCAGCACGACCTGCGGCTGCTCCGCCCAGCGCGGCACGGCCTCGTCCCACGCCGAGGTGACCCGGTCGACGAGGTCGCCGATCCCCTCGCCCATGAGCAGGTGCACGAACATCGCCTTGCGCACCCGGTGCGCCTGGCCGTCGAGGGTGTGCACGGCCCCGTGGCCGAACAGGGTGCTGACGACCGGTTCCGGCAGCGCGCCGCTGCGGCGCACGTTGCGCTCGTCGTAGACGAACTGGGCGCCACCGGCCCCCTCGACACCGAGGGTCGGGCGCATCATCAACCGGGTGCGCACGCTGTCCCGGCCGACGGCGCGGCGCAGATCGGGCAGCCAGGCGTAGCCCCTGGCCAACATCGGGATCGACTGGTCCCACCGGGGCATGCGCATCACGGCGTCTGCGATGCCCATCCGGTGGACGGGGAAACCGACGGCCGGGTCACGCCCGGGTTCGCGGACCCTCCGGGCCGGCGCCCCGTTGCGCGCGGCCGCGGGTGGTGCTGATCAGTGCCGGGTCGTGCCGCAGTCCGTGCAGCGCTTGCGGGCGCTGGCGTTCTTGCACCGGCAGTTCTCGCACGTCCAGACCGTGCGTTCGATCGTGCGCATGTCCCGTTCCTCTCGACCGGCCGGTGTCCCCGGCCTCCCCCTGTGGTGGATCAGGGGTCTCCCGCCACCACAGATTCGACGCTAGGTCGCCCTGGTGACGGGCAGATGTCCGGCGCGAGACGACTGGACGGCGCGCGACCGTGCCCCGGGACGGAGGTGCTCAGCCCCCGGAACCGCAGCCGCCGGCACCGCACGCGCAGCCACCGCAGCCGGCTGCCGGAGCCGGCGCGGGCCGGCGGGCGATCCGGGCCATGCCGACCGCGCCGGCGAGGTTGGCCAGGCCCAGGACCACGGCCGCGGCCGCGGCGACGACGCGCGCCGTGCCCAGCAGGGTGTCGACGCCGCCGAGCACGGCGACCGCCACCGCGGCGGCTGCGACCAGCCCCGCACCAGCCACGGCCAGCGGACGGCGGTCGGTGGCGGCCACGGCCAGGGCCGGCAGCGCGACGACCCCGGCGGCGACGAACAGCCAGCCGGTCGCCGTCGCCGACAGCAGGGCGAGGCCGATGGCCAGGGCCCCGAACCAGACGCCTCCCGCGCCGACCAGGGCAGCCGTGCGCTGGACGGTGCCGGTGCGGGCCCCGCGCAGCAGCGCCACCCCCCGGACGACGCCGAACAGGCCGATCGCGCCGAGCAGCACCCGCGGACCGGTCCCCGGCCAGGTCAGCGCCAGGACCCCGAGGGCGAGCAGGGCGACACCCAGCACCGCCATCCGCGGCCAGGTGGACCGGGCCTGCTCCGGGGTGGGCGGGGTGATCGGGGAGCTCCCGGCCTGCCGGCCGGCGGTCACGGCGTTCGTCACCCCGCCAGTCTCCCTCACCGACCGGGATCCGTCCCGCACGGACCGGCACCGGCACCTGGCCCGCGCGCGCTCCCCCGGCGGTGGACCTCCTGCTGTGCCACGCTGGTCGCCGCTTGCGACAGGCGTTCGCCGAGCACACGGCGACACAGGAGGAACGGTCATGGGCACCTCGGGAACCGCGGCGAGAGCCGACCAGGCAGGCAACAGCGACGCCCTGGAGCACCTGGCGCGGGTCGGGCTGATCGCCTACGGCGTCGTCCACCTGCTGCTGGCCTGGCTGTCGCTGCAGCTGGCCTGGGGTGGCGGCGGCGGCTCGGCCGACCAGTCGGGCGCGATGGCCACCCTGGCCGCGCAGCCGTTCGGGAAGCCCCTGCTGTGGGTGCTGGCGCTGGGCCTGCTCGCGCTGGCCGTCTGGCAGTTGGCCGAGGTGCTGCGCCACCGGGGCGGCCTGCAGGCCTCGGGCGATGCGCGGAAGGACGCGCTCGCCACCATCGCCAAGGCGATCGCCAAGACCGTCATCTACCTCGTCCTGGCCTACACCGCGATCCGGTTCGCCACCGGGGGTGGGCAGTCCAGCTCGGGGCAGGAGGAGCAGACGGTCGCCGGCGTCCTCGGCTGGCCCGGTGGCCGCTACCTGGTCGGGGCCGCGGCGCTCGCGCTGCTCGGGGTGGGCGCCTACCTGGTGCACAAGGGCGTCACCAAGAAGTTCCTCAAGGAGATCGACACCGCGGACGCCTCGGCGACCCAGCGCCGGCTGATCCAGCGGCTGGGCCAGGTGGGCTACCCGGCGAAGGGGGTCGCCCTGGCGGTCGTCGGTGGCCTCCTGGGCTGGGCGGCGATCACCTTCGACTCCGACAAGGCCGGCGGCCTCGACGATGCGATGCAGACCATCCTGTCGGCGCCGTTCGGTCAGGCCCTGCTGACCCTGGTCGCCCTCGGCATCGCCGCGTTCGGCGTCTTCTGCCTCTTCCGCGCCCGGTTCCCCGAGCGCACCTGACCGGTCGGGCCCGGACCCTGACCGGCGGGGCCCCGGCCGGTCGGGCACCATCCCCGAGGTGAACGCCGTTCCGCAGCGGGTGCACGACGCCGTCGCCCGCGCCCGGGAGGTCACCGACCACCCCGTCCTCGAGCACCTGGCGCGGGTCGGGCTGGTCGCCTACGGCGTGCTGCACCTGCTCATCGGCTGGCTGGCCTTCCGGATCGCCTGGTTCGTGGAGCCCGGCACCGAGGACGCCGACCAGACCGGGGCGCTGCAGGCGGTCTCCGAGTCCCCCGGCGGCCGGGTGCTGCTGTGGGGCATCGGGTTGGGCCTGTTCGCCCTGGCGCTCTGGCAGGCCGGCGAGGTGCTGCGGTGGTGGTCCGGGCTGCTTCGTCCGGACCACCGGTTGCGCACCGGCATCGTCTGCACCAAGTGCGCGGCGAAGACCGTCGTCTACGCGGCGCTCGGGGTCACGGCCCTCTTCTTCGCCGTCGGCGCCGGCTACCAGGCCGACGAGCGGTTCCAGGAGATGACCGACGGCGCGATGGAGATCCCCGGCGGGTCGGCCCTGGTGGTGGCCGTGGGGCTCGGCGTGGCCGCCGTGGGGCTCTACCAACTGGTGCGCGGGGTGACCGGGAAGTTCATGCGGGACATCGACGGCGACGACATCCCGGCGCACTGGGAGCGCCGGCTCGAGCGGCTCGGCTCGGTCGGTTACGTGGCCAAGGGGATCGCCTTCACCGTCTCCGGTGGCCTGCTGGTGTACGCGGCAGTGACCCGGGACGTGTCGACGGCGACCGGTCTGGACGGCGCGATGAACGCGATCGGCGGCGTCCCGACCGGGCGGTGGCTGCTCACCGCGGTCGCCGTCGGCTTCATGGCGTTCGGGGTGTACGCGCTCGTCCGGGCCCGCTACCCCGACCGCGACCCGGCCACCTGACCACCTGACCACCTGACCACCTGACCACCACAATGGCCATTCTGGTGGTCAGCGGAGCTGGACCAGGCCGGCGCCGGTCGGGGTGAAGCCGCACTCGTCCAGGTAGAAGCCGCGCAGGTCATCGTCGAAGTCGACGTGCAGCCACTCGCAGCCCGCCGCCTGCGCCCCGGCCACCGCCGTCTCGACCAGCGCCCGGCCGATCCCGGTCCGGCGCCGGTCGGCCCGCACCAACGTGTCGAGCAGGAAGGCGTGCACCCCGCCGTCCCAGGCGACGTTGACGAAGCCGACCAGCGCACCGTCCTGCACGGCGGTGACCCAGCCGAGGCTGTGCCGCTCCAGCTGGGCGCCCCAGGCGTCGGCGAGCACCGGGTGCCCGAAGCCCTCGGCGTGCAGCGCGTTGACGTCGGCGTCGGCGAACGGACCGCGCCACGTGTACTCGGTCATCGGCGCGGTGTCCGGCGTCGGTCAGTCGACGACGGTGAAGACGTCCCACAGGCCGGTGATCTGCAACGGCCGGACGACGGCGCGCGTCGTGCCGCACCGCACCCGCAGCTCGCGGCCGGCGGCCACTGCTGCCCGGTGGGCGGTCGCCAGGGCGGAGAGCCCGGCGGAGTCGAGGAAGGTGACCCCGCGCAGGTCGACCTCCACGGTCGTGGTGTCCGGGCGCTGGACGACCTCGAGCAGGCAACCGCGCAGCCCCGGGGCGGTGGCGGAGTCGACCTCGCCGCTCACGGAGACGGTGCAACCGGCCGACGAGGTGGCGGCGTGCACGTCGATGCGGGTGGGGTCGATGTCGACGTTGAGTGCGGTCATGCGGACCTCCGGCGTAGCTCGCGTGACCGGTGGCGTCGCCGACCGGCCTCGTGCGCCGAGCAGCGTGCACTCGGTCGCGGCTGGTGGTTGAACCGCAACGCTGACGCTAGGGAAGAGGTCGGTTGGGCACAAGGGGCCCTCGGCGTGGCGGCGCCCGCCACGCCGAGGGAGCGATCCCACGGGGTCGGCGTGTCAGCCCCAGACCTCCTGCGCGGTCTCCACCACCAGGGCCAGTTTGGCGATCTGCTCGTCGCGGGTCAGGGCGTTGCCCTCCACGGTCGAGGAGAAGCCGCACTGCGGCGAGAGCGCCAGCTGCTCCAGCGGCACGTGCTGGGCAGCCTCCTCGATCCGGCGCTTGAGGTGGTCCTTCTCCTCCAGTTCCGGCCGCTTGCTGGTGACCAGCCCGAGGACGACGCGCTTGCCCGGCGGCACGAATCGCAGCGGCTCGAAGCCACCGGAGCGTGCGTCGTCGTACTCCAGGAAGAAGCCGTCGACCTCCAGCCCCCCGAACAGCGCCTCGGCGACGAAGTCGTACCCGCCCTCGGCGACCCAGGAGGACCGGAAGTTGCCCCGGCACATGTGCGTGGTGACCGTGAGCCCCTCGGGCCGGCCGGCGAGGGCGGCGTTGATCTGCCGGATGTACCGCTCGTGCTGGTGCTCGGCGTCGCGCCCCTGCCCGGCGAGCTCCGCGCGCTGCGCCGGGTCGTTGAGGTAGGCGAGGCTGGTGTCGTCGAGCTGGAGGTAGGTGCACCCCTGGGCGGCGACCGCCTGCACCTGCTGGCGATACGCGGCCGACAGGGCGTCCCAGAAGGTGTCCTCGTCCGGGTAGACGGCCGGGTCGATCGCCGCGGCACCGCCCCGGTAGTGGACCATCGAGGGCGAGGGGATGGTCAGCTTCGCCGTCTGCCCGGGCTGCACCTGTGACTGCAGGAAGGCCAGGTCGGGGCCGAAGACCGGTTCGTCGATGGACAGTGGCCCCTCGACCCGCAGGCCCGCCGGGGTGAAGTCGATCGTCCCGTCGGCGTTCTTGAAGTGGACCTCGATGTTCTCGGCCACCTTGGTGATGCCGTTGATCGCGTAGATGAAGTCCATGTGCCAGGACGCGCGCCGGAACTCCCCGTCCGTGGCCGTCGACAGGCCCACGTCGGCCTGCATCCGGACGACGTCGGCGATCGCCTCGTCCTCGACCCCGCGCAGCTCGGCGGCGTCGATGTCCCCGGCGGCGAACCGCGCCCGGGCGTCGAGCAGCGCCGGGGGGCGCAGCAGGCTGCCGACGTGGTCGGCGCGGAACGGTGGACCGGAACGGTCGGACATCTGCCCAGCATGCTCGACCGGCCGCGGGTCGGCCTGTCCGGACGGCGCGGATCCGCACGGGGTGGCCGAGGCCACGCCGGTGCGCAGCCGGGTGCCCAGCCGGCAGGCGGATACTGGACGGCATGTCGAAGCGGACCGTCGTCGCCGGGGTCGCCTGGGTCGTCCTCACCGTGCTGGCCTTCGGCACGGACGTGATCCTGGGCTCGGTCGTGCTGATCTTCGGCGCTGCCGCGGTCGTGGTCGTCCAGCTGTCCAGCACCTGGTCCGAGCACCCGGACTTCGAGGCCCGCGAGGTGGTCCGCGCCCGGCGGCGCAAGGCCAAGTGGGAGAAGAACGCCCCCCGCCGGGAGAAGGACGCCGCCCGTTACGCCGCCCACCAGGCGCGGCAGGCCGCCAAGGCGCGCGCCGCCCAGGACCGGGCGACCGGGGCCTCGACGGCGGACGACCGCGGGACGTCCTGAGCCGAAAAGGGGTGGACGGCCCCGGACGCCGTCCCTACCGTCCTCGTCATGGGCGACACCTTCGTGCGGCTGCGGCTGCACACCTCCTGAGCTGATCCGCGGGCGCTGCTGCGCAGCCCCGCCGTCCGCCGGTCCGACGACCGGCCGAGACCGCTCCTCCCTCGTTCCCGGCGTGCCCGCGCCGATGTCGCGGGCTGCCCGCTGCCCCTCCTGGAGGCCCCCATGTCACGACCCACCCCTGCCCTCGACGGCCCGGCCGGCACGGCCCGCGGCCGGCTCCCCGACGACGCCCACGACGGCTTCGACCGGCTGACGCACGCGGTCCTCACCGGCCCCGGCAGCGGCCGACAGGCCGCGCTCGGCGCGGTGCTGCGCGGGCTGCTGCCCGGCACCGCCGGGGTGCGCTGGTTGCACGCCGAGGGCCTGTCCCCGACCTCGCGTGCCGCGGACCTCACGGCTGCGCACTGGCTCTCCCTGCACGCGGCGTGGCTGGCCCACGATCGGGCGCCGCGCACCGGGAGCCGGGCGACCGGGCACGGCCCGCGCCCGGACAGTCGGCACGGGCACGCACCCGGCGCGCAGGCCATCCCGCGCTACTACTGAGGAAGGGCCCTCCTGCCCGCTCCGCTCGCACGCTCGCGACGGGGCCGGCAGGGAGGGCCGCTCACGGGGCGGGTGGGGGTCCGACGGCGTCCTCGGCGGCGAACTCGGCCGAGCGGTGCGGGTGGGCGAACGCCTCGGCCAGCGCCTGTCGCAACTCCCAGGCGCCGGACCGCCAGGCCAGCGCCCGGCCGAAGGCGGCCGGCGTCCCGTCCACGGCGTCGACGTCGCCACCGGGCCACCAGGCGACCTCGACCCCGCCGGTCACGGTCAGCGTCGGGTGGACGGCGACCGACCCGGCGAGCTCGGCCAGCCCCAGCCGGGCGGCGGCCAGCCCGGCACCGGGCACCTCGGCCCAGCCCACGTTCCGGGCCGGGCGACTGGTGACCCGGGCGCCGACCTGCTCGCTGGCCAGCGGCACGTCCAGCAGGTCGGCGACCGCGACCGGCCGGCCGCCGGCGGGGACCACCGCCGATGACACCAGTGGCTGTAACCACGGCGCGTCCAGCACGACCGCCTCCGCGCTGACCTGGTCTGGAGCCGTCCGGACCCGCCGCGGCGGCTCGACGTCGACGCCGTCCAGCGCCCCGGCGAGCCGGGCGTACACCGTGCGGAGGACAGCTGGGGAGACCGTGCGGGTCGGGTCCCCGAGCCGGTGCAGCAGGTCGATCGCGTCGTCGACGTCGGCCAGCACGTCGGCCACGGTCGCCGGGACGGCCAGCAGGTCGAGCACCGCGGCGGGGAGGTCGTCGACCGGTTCGTACAGTCCCTGTAACTCGACGGCGCCGGGTGCCCGCAGCCGGGCCGGCAGCGCCCCGCTCAGGACCGGCGAGGTCCGCAGCCACCAGCGCAGGTACCCCGGGACGACGGTGCCGCCGCCGAGGTCGACGTCGGCCCGGGCAGCCGGGGGCAGGGCCGCCAGGAGCGGCAGCGCCCGGTCCCAGTCCCGCACCAGCTCGAGGTCACGTACGCCGGTCAGCAGCGGCCACTCCGGTGGCGGTGCGTCGGCCGGCAGCCGGTCCAGGACGGCGTCCACCCACTCCTCCACCCGGTCCACGTCCAGCTCGTCGGGGTCCTCGGCGGTCACCAGCGAGAAGGTGTCCAGCACGCCCACCGCGCGCAGCGCGTCGACGTCCTGACCCCGGGCGAACTCCGGGTCGAGCGCACCGAGCGCCCCCGGTGCGAGCACGTCCGCCAGCGGTGACCCGGGGCGCACCAGCTCACCGGCGGGCACCCAACCGCCGTCGTCGTCGGGCAGGGCCAGCTCCGCCAGCCACGGGAGCTCACCGGGGGCGGGTGCGGCCGCGGCGACGAGCGCGAGGACGGCGGCGGCCAGCGGTTCGACGTCCTCGCCGTCGTCGGCCCGGTCCAGCGAGCTCGCCACCGCCGCGCGGACGTCCTGGTCGGCGAGCACCGCCGCCGCGGTCGCCGGACGCGCACCCAGCCGCTCCAGCACCCGCCGGGCCGGACCGGCCACCGCGGCCGGATCGGCGATCCGCAGCCCCAGCGGGGCCAGCCGCCCGGCAGGCAGCGACTCGTCGGCGAGCAGCACGCCGGCCGGGGTCTGCGCCGTCCGGCCGTCGGCCAGCGGCACCGGCAGGGCGGCGAGCTCGTCCCGGTCGGCGCCGTCCAGCGCGCCGTAGAGCCGGGCCCACCACTCCCCCGGCCGCCGCACCCCGCGCACGGCCTCGACCACGTCGGCCCACCCGGCGCTGCGCACACCCAGGGCGGCCAGCGCCCGGGCATCCGTGCGTCGGGACCAGCCCGCCGGCAGCAGACCGGGGAGCACACCGACCAGGGCGGCGACGCGCTCGTCGGTCGGGTCGTCCAGGACCACGGCGCGGTCCGGGCGCAGCGGCGGCTCCTCCGGGTCGGCGGCCGGCAGCCAGGCGGCCGAGGTGAGCCGGCCGAGCACCGCCCGGCACAGCGCGGCGTCCAGTTCGGCGGCCGCCAGCCCGACGGCCGGCACCAGCTGCAGCAGCACCGGGTCGGCGGGCAGCCCGGCGAGCAGGTCGGCGTAGCCCGCGGCGGCCACCTCGACCAGCGCGTCGGCGACCGGGCCGGGGGCGACGTGCCGGCGGTCGGGACCCAGCGGGAAGGGGGCGATGAGCCGGGCGGGCAGCGACAGCGGCTCGTCGCTGGGGGTCGGTGCGTGCAGCACCTGACGGCCGGCCAACGGGGCCGGGACCCCGTCGTCGTCGACCGGCACGGCCCAGGTGACGACGTACCCGCGGCGTTCGCGTTCCTCGACCGGGCGGTCGGTGAAGAGCGCCGACGGGAGTTCACCGGTGCACTGCAGCAGCTGCCAGGTCGTCGTCCTGTCGTCGTCGCCCAGCCGGACCTGCGGACCGCGAGCGGAGCGGGTGAGGCTGCGCACCCGGCCGTCGAGCACCACGTCTATCCGGCTCAGCGCCGGCAGCGCCAGCAGCAGCTCTGCCTCCAGTGACTGCACCGACACCCGCACCGCCTCGGCGGCGTCCGGCCGCAGGGGCAGCACGACCTCGGTGGCGAACCCGGCCGCGGGCCGGCCGTCGACCTCGAACGGAAGCCGCAGCACCGGGACTGCGCCGTCCCGACGGGCCAGCTCGGCCCCGAGTGCGGGCACGGCGGCCACCGCGGCCCGGGTGTCGGCGGCGCTGAACCGCACGGAGCGGCCGGCGGAGAGGACGGCCGGCTCGTCGGTCACCGCGAGCACGGCCGCGAAGCCGACCCCGAAGCGGCCGACGCTGTCGCCGGTGTCCCGCTTGGCCGACGCGCGCAGGGTCGCCAGCCCCTGGACGCCGTCGTCGTCCAGGGGCGCCCCGGTGTTGGCGGCCCGCAGGACGCCGTCGGTCAGGTCGAGCCGGAGGTGCCCCGGCACCCCGGCCCGGCTCGCCGCGTCGGCGGCGTTCTGGGCGAGCTCGACGAGGAGGCGGTCGCGGTACCCGCCCCGGACCAGGTCCTCCTCGGCGTTGGCGTCCTCCCGGAACCGGGCCGGGGAGTCGGTCCAGGCGGCCAGCACCCGGCGGCGGAGTTCGGCGGCGGTGGACACCGGGGCAGCATGCCGGAGGGTGCCCGCGGGAGGCGCCCGGACAGACGCCGAGGGCCCGGCCTGTGCAGGCCGGGCCCTCGACGTGTCAGGGAGTACTGCTCCCGTCAGCGGGAGATGTGCTTGCGCCCCGTGACCGCGACGTAGATCCCGAGCACGACGATCGCGCCGATGATCGAGCCGATGATGCCGGCGGTGCCGAGCTCGAAGCCGTTGCCGGTGAACAGGCTGCCGAGCAGGTTGCCGACCAGCGAGCCGACGATGCCGAGCACGATCGTCAGGCCGATGCCGAGGTCCTGCTTGCCGGGGACGACGGCGCGGGCGATGAACCCGGCGATCAGACCGACCACGATGAGCACGATGATGTTCCAGAGCACGAGTGCCTCCTTCTTCCGACGGCGGGCCGTCATGCGTCCTGGCGTCTCCAGAAGCAGATGATCATGTCCCCAGCTGGGATCGTCCCCAAACGCAGAGATGATCAACGTTCATCACATTGAGTGACGATGAGGCCCATGGTGGACCACTCGTTGGCACACGATCATGGCTTGACCAGCGGTTTTCTTGCACCGCCGGCGACCCACCTCACGCATCGTGACGTGCCCCACCACGCTTGACCCGCTGCCGCACATCGGCCCGCCGACTCAGTAACCTGCGTCACATGTCGCTCAGCGAGCAGGTCCCCGAGGTGTCGGACGCGTCCGCCGGCGACCTGGACACGTTCGAGTCGACGGACCCGGCCACCGGCACCGTCGTCGCGGTGTTCCCGGTCCACGACGCTGACGCCGTCCGGGAGACCGTGGCCCGGGCGCACGCCGCCGCGGTGTCCTGGGCCGCCCTCGGCTTCGCCGAACGCCGGCTCCGGCTGGCGGCCTACCGCGGCCACCTCGCCCGGCGGGTGCACGAGCTCGCCGACCTCGTGCACCGGGAGAACGGCAAGCCG
Organism: Modestobacter sp. VKM Ac-2985; assembly: GCF_026967925.1. GTDB lineage: Bacteria > Actinomycetota > Actinomycetes > Mycobacteriales > Geodermatophilaceae > Modestobacter. The sequence continues at coordinate 1,168,604 of NZ_JAPVBI010000003.1, forward strand.
CACGCCGACGCGGTCCTGGAGATCAGCCTCGCCGTCGACCACCTGGCCTGGGCCGCCGGCCACGCGGAGAAGACCCTCGGCTCCCGCCGGGTCAGGGTCGGGGCGCTGGCGGCCAACCACGCGGCGTACCTGGAGTACCAGCCGCTGGGCGTCGTCGGCGTGATCGGGCCGTGGAACTACCCGGTCTTCACCCCGATGGGCTCGATCGCCTACGCGCTGGCCGCCGGCAACGCCGTCGTCTTCAAGCCCAGCGAGTTCACCCCAGCGATCGGCGCCTGGCTGGTCGCGGCCTGGCGGGCGGCGGTCCCCGACGTCGCCGACGTCCTGCAGCTGGTGACCGGCTCCGGCGAGACCGGTGCCGCGCTCTGCCGGGCCGGGGTCGGCAAGCTGGCCTTCACCGGCTCGGCCGGCACCGGCCGGAAGGTGATGGCGGCCTGCGCCGAGACCCTCACGCCCGTGCTCATGGAGTGCGGCGGCAAGGACGCGATGATCGTCGACGACGACGCCGACGTGGGCGCCGCCGCCGACGCCGCGGTGTGGGGCGCGATGAGCAACGCCGGGCAGACCTGCATCGGCATCGAGCGGGTGTACGCCACCAGCGCCGTCCACGACCGGTTCGTCGCCGAGGTCACCCGGCGGACGGCCACGCTGCGCCCCGGCTCGGACGACGGCGCCAGCTACGGCCCGATGACCATGGCGAGTCAGACGGACGTCGTCCGCCGGCACCTGGACGACGCGACGGCCGCCGGTGGGCGCGCGATCACCGGGGGCACCGTCGAGGGCGGGTTCATCGCCCCCACCGTGCTGCTCGACGTGCCGGAGAGCTCCGCCGCCGTCCGCGAGGAGACGTTCGGCCCCACCCTGACCATCACCGAGGTGCCCGACGCCGAGGAGGGCCTGCGGCGGGCCAACGACTCCACGATGGGGCTCGGCGGTTCGGTGTTCAGCGGGTCGGCGGACACGGCGATGAGCCTGGCCCGCCGCATGCGCAGCGGGATGACGTCGATCAACTCGGTCCTCACCTTCGCCGCGGTGCCGGCGCTGCCCTTCGGCGGGGTGGGCGAGAGCGGCTTCGGCCGGATCCACGGCGAGGACGGGCTGCGCGAGTTCACCCGGGCCAAGGCGATCACCCGGCAACGGGTCGGCCTGCCGGTGGAGATGATGAGCTTCGGCCGTCCGGCCGGCGCGGCCGGCGCGCTCGCCCGGGTGATGCGGCTGGTGCACGGCCGCCACCGCTGAGCAGCGGGCAGCGGCCACCCCGATGTGACCAGTCCCTCCCCCGGCTGCGCCCGGTGACCGGCCACGTCTGGCAGAGTGAGCGGCACCGGCGCCGCCCCCCGCTCATCCGAGAGCAGGTGGACTCGACGTCGGCGCGAGGCTGCGCCACCGAGGCGCGCCGGCGACCCGACGTCCGCCCCGGATGACGTTCAGCGGCCCAGCGATGGTGCCCTGCGCCCGGTGGACGAACGGTGGCCACCGGACTCTTGAGGACCCACCGATGACCAACGCCTTCCCCCCTGCCCAGAACGACAGCGCTGACCGCCCGCGCCGTCGCGCCACCCGCCCGTCCGCGACCCCCTCGGCGCCCGGCGGCCACACCCCCGCCGGCCACACCTCCGCCGGTCACGCCCCCGCCGCACCGTCGGCCGAGGGCACCTCGGAGGGCAACCGCCGCCGTCGTGGTGGCCGCGGCCGCGGCGCCGGCCCCCGCCCGGAGGGCCAGCCGGCCGACACCCGCACCTCGCAGGACCGGGAGACCCGGGCAGCCGAGGCCGTGCCCGTCGCCCCGGTCGTGCCCGCCGGCGACGTCGCCACCGTGCTGCCCACCGACACCACCTTCGCCGAGCTGGGCGTGCCCGCGCCCCTGGTCGAGGTGCTCACCGCCAGCGGCATCACCGCGCCGTTCCCGATCCAGGTCGCCACGCTGCCGGACACCCTCGCCGGCCGGGACGTGCTCGGCCGCGGGCGCACCGGCTCGGGCAAGACGCTGGCCTTCAGCATCCCGTTGGTCGCCCGGCTGGCCGGCTCCACCACCAAGCGCCAGCCCAAGCGCCCGCGCTCGCTGATCCTGGTGCCGACCCGCGAGCTGGCCAACCAGGTCGCCGCCGTCGTCGACCCGCTGGCCCGCGCGCTGGGCATGAAGACCACCGTCGTCTTCGGTGGTGTCGGGCAGAACCCGCAGGTGCAGGCGCTCGCCGCCGGCGTCGACGTGCTGATCGCCTGCCCGGGTCGGCTGGAGGACCTGATCAACCAGCGCCACGCCGACCTCGGCGCGGTGGAGATCACCATCCTGGACGAGGCCGACCACATGGCCGACCTGGGCTTCCTGCCCGGCGTCAAGCGCCTGCTGGACCGCACCCCCAAGGTCGGTCAGCGGCTGCTCTTCTCCGCCACCCTGGACAACGGCGTCGACGTGCTGATCAAGCGCTACCTGTCCAGCCCCACCACGCACTCGGTCGACCCGGCCGTGGCGCCGGTCTCGACGATGACCCACCACGTGTTCCGGGTCGACGCCGCCGACAAGGGCCAGATCGTCCAGGAGCTCGCCTCCGGGCTCGGCCGGACGGTGATGTTCACCCGCACCAAGCACCAGGCCAAGAAGCTCGCCAAGCAGCTGACCGCCGCCGGCGTCCCCGCCGTGGACCTGCACGGCAACCTCAGCCAGAACGCCCGCGAGCGCAACCTCGAGGCCTTCAGCAACGGTGAGACCCGGGTGCTGTGCGCGACCGACATCGCCGCCCGCGGCATCCACGTCGACGACGTGGCGATCGTCGTGCACGTCGACCCGCCGGCCGAGCACAAGGCCTACCTGCACCGCTCGGGCCGGACCGCCCGGGCCGGTGCCGGCGGCATCGTGGTCACCATCGCCACGCCCGACCAGGCCGGCGAGGTCCGCACCCTGGCCCGGCAGGCCGGGATCACCCCCGACGTGTCCGCGATCAAGCCCGGCGCCCGGGAGATCACCGCGCTGACCGGCCCGGCCGCGCCGTACGTCGAGCCGGCCCCGGTGGCGGCTCCGCAGCCGCAGGGCACCGGCGGGGGCGGCAACGGCGGTCGCCGTCGTCGCTCCGGTGGCGGTGGCGGTGGCGGCGCGGCCCCTGCGTCGTCCTCCGGCGGTGGCCGCGGCGGGCAGACCCGCTCGGCCGGCCCGGCGCGCACCCGCGCCGAGCTCGCCGCCCGGGCCGGTCAGGCCCCCACCGGTGCCGGCCGCGGCCGCGGACGCACCGGGCGCTGACCTCCAGCTGATCACCCCGGGCTGGGGGCGGTCTCAGCACCGCTGAGGCCGCCCCCAGCCCGTTCTCGTGCCCGGCCCCGGTCGCGGGCGCGGCTCACGACCCGGATCATGATGTTGAGCACTGCAGCATCCCGGAACGAGCAGAGAACGAGTAGAGGTCGCCATGCGCCTGCCCATCACCCCCAGCGAGATCGCCCCGCGCATCGTCACCGGTGCGTTCATCCTGAACTCCGGCCTCGGCAAGCGCGGCGCCGACGAGGGCACCGCGGCCGGCCTGCACGGCTTCGCCTCCGGCGCCTACCCCGTGCTGAAGAAGGTCCCGGCGACCACCTTCGCGCGGGGGCTGTCCACGGCCGAGATCACCATCGGCACCCTGCTGCTGACCCCGTTCGTGCCCGCCGCGGTCGCCGGCGCCGCGCTCACCGGCTTCTCCGGCGGGCTGCTGGGGCTCTACCTGCGCACCCCGGGGATGACCAAGCCGGGCCGCAGCGTGGCCCCCACCCAGGACGGGCTGGCGATCGCCAAGGACGTCTGGATGTTCGGCATCGGGCTCGGCCTGCTCACCGAGGCCCTCACCGGCCGTCGCACCACCCGCTCCCGCCGCCGCAGGTAGGCGCGGGGGTCGCTGCGGGCGATCAGCCGGCCTGCTCTTCGGTCACCTCGGCGATCAGGCCGGTGAGCAGGCCGGCGACGTCGTCCGGGCGGGTCTGCGGGGTCATGTGGGCAGCCCCGGGCAGCTCGACCAGCCGACCACGGGGGGCCGCGGCAGCCAGGTGCGCCGCCCAGTCCGTCGGACACAGGGCGTCGTGCTGACCGCGGACGACGAGCACCGGCACCACCACCCGGCGCAACCGCTCGTCGATGCGGTCGTGCACGGTCCGCCGCCAGAGGGCGACCATGTCCCGGGGCCCGGTCCGCAGCCACTGGGCGACGACCACCGGCACCTGCCACCACTGCTCGCGGATCGCGGTGCGCACCCACCGGCCGGCCAGCACCCGCATCCGCCGGGTCGCCGGGTCCGTGGCCGGGCCGAGCAGCACCACACCGACCACCCGGGCGTCCCGCTCCGCGGCTGCGACCGCCACCTGGCAGCTCTGCGAGTGCGCCACGAGCACGCACCGGCCCGGTCCGAGCGCCGCCAGCAGCTGGTCGGTCAGGTCCTCCAGGGGGCCGACGGGGCCCTGGGTGCCCATGCCCGGGAGCCGCACCACGACGACCCGGGCCCGCCGCCGGACCCGCGCCCAGGACCGTTCGTCGAGACCGAGACCGGGAACGCACACCGCGACGGGAACACCGTTCGCCTCCAGGCTGCTCACCTGGATGCCGACTGTGTCCGGGACGACGGTGCCCCGCGGCGGAGGGCGCCCGAACGTTCCAGAGCAGTAGTGGGAGGATGAGTCATCATGACGACATCAGGAGCCAGTGTGACCACCGCGACCGAGTCCACCGGACGGCGCCCCCGGGTCGTCATCGTCGGGTCCGGGTTCGGCGGTCTCTTCGCCGCCCAGGGCCTGAAGAAGGCCCCGGTCGACATCACGCTCGTGGCGAAGACGAGCCATCACCTCTTCCAGCCGCTGCTCTACCAGGTGGCGACCGGCATCCTCTCCGAGGGCGAGATCGCCCCGGCCACCCGGGAGATCCTGCGCGACCAGGACAACGCCCGGGTGGTGCTCGGTGAGGTCACCCACATCGACCTGACCGCCCGCACCGTCACCTCCACCGTCCTCGGCCGCACCACGGTGCACTCCTACGACGAGCTGATCGTGGCCGCCGGCGCCGGGCAGTCCTACTTCGGCAACGACCAGTTCGCCGAGTTCGCCCCGGGCATGAAGAGCATCGACGACGCCCTGGAGCTGCGTGGCCGCATCTTCGGCGCCTTCGAGCTCGCCGAGCTGGCCACCGACCCGGGCGAGATCGACCGGCTGCTGACCTTCGTCGTCGTCGGCGCCGGCCCGACCGGGGTGGAGATGGCCGGGCAGATCGCCGAGCTGGCCCGCCGCACGCTGCGCAAGGACTTCCGGCGGATCGACCCGACCAGCGCCCGGGTGATCCTGCTCGACGCCGCGCCGAAGGTGCTGCCGCCGTTCGTCGACAAGCTCGGCCAGAAGGCGCACCGGCAGCTCAACGAGATCGGCGTCGAGGTCCAGCTGGGCGCGATGGTCACCGACGTCGACGCCGACGGCATCGTGGTCAAGGACGGCGACGGGCACGAGCGCCGCATCCACGCCGCCACCAAGATCTGGGCGGCGGGCGTGCAGGCCAGCCCGCTGGGCAAGATGCTGGGCGAGCAGTCCGGTGCCGCGGTCGACCGCGCCGGCCGGATCTCGGTGCAGGACGACCTGACGCTGCCGGGTCACCCCGAGGTGCACGTGGTCGGCGACATGATCTCGCTGAAGCGGCTCCCCGGCGTCGCCCAGGTCGCGATCCAGGGCGGCAAGTTCGCCGCCGACGCCGTCAAGGCCCGGGTCGCGGGCCGGCCCACCGCCCCGGAGTTCACGTACTTCGACAAGGGCAGCATGGCCACCATCTCGCGGTTCCACGCGGTCGCCGACACCTGGAAGTTCCAGTTCGGCGGGTTCTTCGCGTGGGTGCTGTGGCTGGGCGTGCACATCATGTACCAGGTGGGCTTCAAGAACCGCTTCACCACGGCGATCCACTGGGCGGTCAGCTTCCTCGGCCGCGGCCGCTCGCAGCGCACGGCCACCCAGCAGCAGGTGTACGGCCGGCTGGCCCTGGAGGAGCTCGGTGCCGACTTCGAGGTCTCGAAGACCGGTGGCCAGCGGCACCTCGGGGAGCCGGTCGACGTGACCGGGCGCGACTCCGCCTGATCCGCTCCGGCACCACGAGGAAGGCCCCGGCCCCGCTGTAGCGGGACCGGGGCCTTCCTCGTGCGGAGCGGGTCAGAACGGGTAGGCCGGCAGGTCGCCGCGCACGGTGACCCACTGGGTCTCGGTGAACGCCTCGATGTTGGCCTGCGGGCCACCGTGCCGGGAGCCGGTGCCCGAGGCGCCCACCCCGCCGAACGGTGCGACCGCCTCGTCGTTCACCGTCTGGTCGTTGATGTGCACCAGCCCGGACGGGATCCGCTCGGCCAGCTGCAGGCCGGCGTAGACGTCGCGGGTCAGGATGCCCAGGCTCAGTCCGTACTCGGTGCCGGCCGCCATCGCCGCCACCTCGTCCAGCGAGGAGAACGGCGTCACCGGTGCGACCGGGCCGAAGATCTCCTCCTGGTAGGCCGGGGAGTCGACCGGCACGTCGCCGAGCACGGTCGGCCGGTAGAACAGGCCCTCGTAGGTGCCGCCGGTGCGGACCGTTGCCCCGCTGTCGATGCTGGCGGTGACCAGGCCGTGCACCCGGTCGCGCTGACCCGCGTCGATGATCGGGCCGAGCGCCACCTGGTCGCGCCAGGTGTCCCCGACCGGCAGGTTCTCGACCTTGCTGGTCAGGATGGCGGTGTACTCCTCGGCGATCGACTCGTGCACGAGGTGCCGGCTGGTCGCCATGCAGATCTGCCCCTGGTGGGCGAAGGTGCCCCACGCGCCGACCGAGGCGGCGGCGGTCACGTCGACGTCGCCCATCACGATGAGCGCGGAGTTGCCGCCCAGCTCCAGGTGCGCCCGCTTGAGGTGCTGACCGGCGAGCGCGCCGACCGAGCGGCCGGCCTTGGTGGAGCCGGTGAAGGCGATGACCCGGACGGCGGGGTCGGTGACCAGCGCCTGCCCGACGTCGGCGCCGCCCGGCAGCACCTGGAACACCCCGGCCGGCACGCCGGCCTCCTCGAACACCCGGGCGAACACCGCGCCACCGCAGACGGCGGTGCGCGGGTCGGGCTTGAGGACGACCGCGTTGCCCAGCGCCAGCGCCGGGGCGATCGCCCGGATCGCCAGGATGGTCGGCACGTTGAACGGCGCGATCACCCCCACCACGCCGGCCGGCACCCGCCGGGCGAAGGACAGCCGGGGCGAGCCGCTGCGCAACAGCTCACCGTAGGGGTGGCTGGGCAGCGCGGAGGCCTCGTAGCACTCCTGGGCGCTGATGTGCACCTGGAAGTCGCCGAAGGGCTGGATGGCGCCGGACTCCCGGGCCAGCCACTCCTTGATCTCCGCGGCGTGCTCGGTCAGCAGGTCCCCCGCCCGGCGGAGCACCGCGGCGCGCTGCTCGAACGGCAGCGCCGCCCACTCCCGCTGGGCTTGGGCGGCGCGGGCACCGGCCTTCTCCACGTCGGCGGGGGTGGCCTTGCCGACCTCACCGAGCTCGGCACCGGTGGCCGGCTCGACCGCGGTGTACGTGCCCCCGCTGCCGTCGGTCCAGGAACCGGTCCAGATCTTGCCGCGCCACGCGCCGTCCTCGAGCAGTGCCATGTGGTCCTCGTCTCGTCGATGAGTCGTCATGCCGGTTGTGCCATCTGCACGCTCCGGCGTCACCCCTGCTTCCGTCCGGCGGAAGTCAGGAGCTGGGGAGCATCCCGGTCAGCGTCGCACGCCCCGGCGGTCGTTCCCCCGCCTCGGCTCAGCGGTGCTGCCGGCGACTGCCCCCGTGCCAGTCCTCCTGCTGGCCGGCGGCGTCGGCGGGCACACCGAAGGAGGGCAGCTGGGGCCGCTCCCGCAGGCTCCGCTTGAGCTCGGCGAAGCCGGGGAAGCTCGCCAGGCCGACCACGTGGTCCCACAGCGCGACGGCCTCCTCCTCCGAGGGCAGCCGGCTGATCACCGGGCCGAAGAAGGCCACCCCCTCCGGCGGCTGGAAGTGCAGGATCGGGGTGCCGACGTCCTTGCCGGTCAGCGCGAGCGCCTCGTCGGTCTCGGCGCGCAGCTCCACGTCCCAGGACTCGTCGTCCAGTGCGGTGGCCAGCTCGGCCGGCAGGCCGAGCTCGGCGAGCACCGGGGCGAGGAACTCCCGGGTGCCCCGCCGCCCCGGGTCCTCGCCCTCGGCGGGAGCGGTCTCGAAGACCTGCCGGCCCAGGACCTCGTACAGGTCGCCCACCACGTCCGGGCCGTGCTCGGCCCGGACCCTGGCCGCCACGCGCAGCAGCCGCAGCCCGGCCGTGTGCCCGGCCTCGTACTCCGGCGGGAACTGGGCTGCGTAGTCGACGTGGGCGTTGAGCAACCGCAGCGAGATGAACCGCCACTCGACCCGGTGGTCGCGCTGGGCGCTGACCATCCGGACCCACTTGCTGGTCATCCAGGCGAAGGGACACACCGGGTCGAAGTAGAAGCGCAGATCGGCCATCACCCGACCGTAGCCCCGGTGCTGCGCCGCCACCCGGGGACGGCGCCCGGCCCCGGGTCACCCGGACGGGTCGGCCCCGCTGCCCGGTGGTGCAGGCTGCGCCGCGAGCCGCCGATGCACGCGGTGACATGGAGAACGGCAGGTGGACGAGGTGAGGGCGGACCGAGCGGTCCCGGCCCGGGTGGGCCTGCTGGCGCTGCTGTACGGCGCGGGCGGGCTGTTCTGCCTGGCCGGCGCGCTGTGGCCGATGCACGCCGAGACCCCGGTGGCCCTCAACGGGGTGCTGGCCGCGGTCGGGATCGGTGGTGCCGTCGCCGTCCTCGTGCGCGGCAACCGGCTGTCGGTGACCGGTGGGCACGCTGCCCTGGTCGTCGTGTCCCTGCTGGTCGCCGTCCTCGCGGCCCGGTCGGTCACCGCGGTCGGCGTCATCGGGCTGGGCCCGGTCCTGATCGCCATCGGGCTCTACGCGGCGCACTTCTGCTCCCTGCGCACGGCCCGGGCCCACGCCGCGCTGGCGGTCGGGACGGCGAGCGTCGGCGCTGCCCTCAGCCTGCCGCCGGCCGCGGCGCTCCCGTGGGTGATCACCGCGGTCAGCGCCCTGCTCCTCACCGAGGCCCACGCGCGGCTCAACAGCGCCCTGCGCACCGATGCGGCCACCGATCCGCTCACCGGCCTGGCCAACCGCCGGTCCTGGGAGGCCGAGGCCGGCCGGAGCCTGGCGCGGGCGCTCCGCAGCGACGAACCGCTGACCGTCGCCGTCCTGGACCTCGACGACTTCAAGGCGGTCAACGACCGAGACGGGCACGGCGCCGGCGACCGGTTGCTGCAGCAGGTGGCCGACCACTGGCAGGCGCGGCTGCGCACCGCGGACCTGCTCGGCCGGTACGGCGGCGACGAGTTCGTGCTGTGCCTGCCCGCCACCGACGCCGCCGGCGCCCAGGAGCTCCTCCAGCGCCTGGACGGCGGCCCGATCGGCTGGTCGGTGGGGACGGCGACCGCCCGCGCCGGCGACTCCCTGGCCACCCTGCTGCACCGGGCCGACGCCGAGCTGTACGCCGGCAAACGGCTCCGCCGGACGACGGCCCGCCCCGACGGCGGCGGCTGACCCCGAGCCGACCAACGCCGAGGGGTGCCGCCCCAGCGGCCGGACCGTCGCGGCGAAGGACCGTCGACAGGTGCTCCTCAGCGATCGGCGAGTGCCACGCGCACGCCGAGTGCCACCAGGACCGTGCCGGTGACCCGCTCGAACGCGATGCGCACCCGGCCCCGGGACAGCACGCGGCCGAGCGGCGCGACGGCCAGGGAGAACAGTCGCCACCAGAGCACGGCCAGGCCCAGGACCACGGCCGCCAGCACGGCGGTGGTGGCCGGCACCGGCTCCCCGGGAGAGACGAACTGCGGGATCAGGGTGAGGAAGAGCAGGGCGACCTTCGGGTTGAGCAGGTTGGTCACCAGGCCCTGCCGGAAGGCCGTGCCCCGCGTTGCCGCCGCCGTCGCCGGCGTCGGCTGCGGCGTGCCGGGCTCCCTCCGCCGGGTGTGCCACAGCGCGGCCAGGCCCAGGTAGACCAGGTAGACCGCCCCGGCCAGCTTGACCACGGTGAATGCGGTGGCCGACGCGGCGAGGACCGCCGACAGGCCGATCACCGCGGCGGTGGCGTGTACCGCGATCCCCGTGCAGCACCCGAGGCCGGTCCACCAGGCCGCCGGGACGCCGCCGCGCACGCCATTGCGCAGGACGAGGGCCATGTCCGGACCTGGCGTGAGGGTCAGCAGCGTGACCACGAGCAGGAAGGGCACGAGCTGGACCGGCACCCGGCCACCCTAGGCAGCGACCGCCCCCCGCGCTCAGGGTCTCCCGTCCGCCAGCCCCCGGGCCCGCTCGGCAGCACGGTCGCTGATCGCGGCAGCGGTGCGCGACCGGCGGACGGCGGCATCCCGCCGCCGTTCGGCCTGCTGGACCGCACCGGCGGCATCCGCCGCCTTCCGCTCGACCCGGCGGAGCTCCTCGGCCAGCCGGGCGGCCTGCACCTGCAGGTCGTCACACCGGCTGACCGCCCCGGACAGCTGCTGTTCGGCCGAGTCGGCTGTCGCAGCGGCGTCCCGAGCCACCTGGGCGGCGTCCTCGGCGTCCTGCCGGGCCTGGGCCAGCTCCCGGCGGCGTTGCTCCTCTGCCTCCCGGCGTTCCTCGGCCTCCCGGCGTTCCTCGGCCTCCCGGCGGCGCTGCTCCTCCCGGCGCTGATCCGCCGCGTCGGCGCCCGCATCCGCCTCGGCTCCCGCTGGGTCCCTCTCGGCCGCGGCCGGACCGGAGGTGAGCGGGAGCACCACCGCGCCGCTCAGGTCGACCGGCCCGAGGCCGCTGTAGGACAGCGCCGTGGTCAGCCGGCCGGCCTGCAGCGCCGCCCCGGCCTCGCGGTCGGCGATCGCGGCCCGCAGCGTGCTCTCCACCTGCTCGGCGACGGCGCTGCTGACGTCGCGCCCCTCCCGGTGCGCCACCCCGCGCGCCTCGCGGGCCAGCGCGGCGACCACCTGGTTGCGCTGCCGGCCCAGCGCGCGCAGCTGGTCGGCGGAGAGGTCGGCCTGCGCCTGCCGGAGCAGGTCGCCGAGCTCGAGCAGCTGGTCGACCTCCCCGGGCCGGCGGCGGGCCAGCAGGTTGCACACCCAGGCCGCCGTCGTCGGCTTGGGCAGCGCGGCGACCGCCTTCGCCAGCGCCTTGTCCCCGGCGGCCCGAGCCCGGTCCCGGGCCGCGGTGCGGGCGACGACGAACTCCTCGGGCGCGACGGCGTAGAGCTCCTCGGCGATGGGGTGCAGGCCGTCGACGTCCAGCTCGGCACCTCCCTCGTGCGGTCAGGGGCGGCGCCAGTCGTCCGACGTCAGGTCGGAGCCGGCCTGCGGGCCCATCTGCATCATGCCGCCGTCCACGGCCCAGGAGGCGCCGGTGACGTAGCCGGCGGCGTCGGAGGCGAGGAACGCCACCACGGCGGCGACCTCGCGGGCATCGCCGGGGCGGGGCACCGGGATGCCCGGCCGGCGCTTGCCCGGCGCGGTCGGGTCCTCGTCCTCCTGCCCGGTCATCGCCGTGGCGATCTCCCCGGGGGCGACCGCGTTGACGGTGATGCCGTGCTCGCCCAGCTCGAGCGCGGCGACCTTGGTCAGCAGTCCGAGCCCGCCCTTGGCCGCGCTGTAGGCGGCGTTGCCCACCCGGGGCAGGTGCTCGTGCACGCTGATGATGCTGATGATCCGGCCGCCCCTGCCGGCGTCGACCATCCGGCGGGCGGCGCGCTGCAGGCAGAGGAAGGCGCCGTCGAGGTCGGTGGCGAGCACGGTGCGCCAGGTCTCCCAGTCGGTGTCCAGGACGGTCGACATGTGCCCGGTGCCGGCGTCGTTGACCAGCACGTCGAGGCCGCCGAGCGCGTCCGCCAGGTCGTCGATGACGGCGGCGGCACCGGGCAGCCGGGTGAGGTCCAGGTGCCGCAGCTCGGCACGCCGGCCAACCCCGCGGACCAGCTCGACGGTCTCCTCCCCCATGGCGCGGTCGCGGTACCAGGTGACGCCGACGTCGCAGCCGGACTCGGCCAGGGCCACGGCGATCGCCCGGCCCATGCCCGACTCCGACCCGGTGACGACGGCGACGCGCGACTGCTGGCCCATGGGCGGGCGCTACCCGCTCCCGGCGCTCCGGACGCACCGGACGCACCGGAAACTTGTTCTAGTCCGCATAGAACAGTTAGATTGCTGTCGTGCTCGTGCGCATCGACCCCGACTCCCCTGCACCGCTGCACGCGCAGATCTCCGCGGCCGTGCGGCGGGGCATCGCCGTGGGCGAGATCGCCCCGGGTGAGCGCCTCCCCGGCGCCCGTGACCTGGCGGCCGCGCTCGGGGTCAACCTGCACACCGTGCTGCGGGGCTACCAGGAGCTGCGGGCCGAGGGCCTGGTCGAGCTGCGCCGCGGCCGCGGGGCCCAGGTGCGCCCGGACGCCGCGCCGGCGGTCGCCGCGCTGCGCCAGGCGGTGCACGCCCTGGTCGACGAGGCGCGGCGCCTCGGGCTCAGCGCCACCGAGGTCACCGAGATGGTCAGAGAGGCAATGACATGAGCGACGACGTGAACGAGGACAGGAACACCCCCACGGGACGGAGCCCGTTCCGCCGAGCCCGTGAGGTCGCGGCCGTGGCGCTGCCGCTGGCCGTCTGGGCCGCCGGGGCGGCCCTGGTGGCCGCCTGGCGGCCGGAGCTCCCCACGCCGGTCGCCGTCCACTGGGGCCCCGGTGGCGACGCCGACGGCTTCGCCGACCCGCTGCGCACGGTGCTCCTCACCGGCGTGGTCCCCGTGCTCGGCTCGCTGGTCACCGGCCTGGTGCTGCGCGCCCGGCGCTTCGCCGCCCAGGAGCGCCGGCTGGTCGCCGGCTCGGCGACCGGGATCTCCGTCTTCTGCGTCGGGCTCGCCGTGGGCAGCATCGCCGGGCAGCGCGGCCTGGCCGACCCCGCGGCGGCCCCCTCCCCCACGCTGGCCGCGCTCGTCGCCGGCCTGCTCGCCGTCCTCGGCGGGGTGGCCGCCGCCCGGCTGCTGCCCGCCCCGCCGCGCGGCGCCGCCCGCGCGTCCAGCGCCCCGCCGGAGACCGCGCCCCGGCTGCCCGTCGCCGAGGGTGAGCGGGCCGTCTGGTCCCGCCGGGCGACCATGGGATCGCCCGCCCTCGCCGCGCTCGGCGTCGGCGGGCTGGTGCTCGGCGGGCTGGTGCTCGTCGGCACCGCCCCCGCCCCGCTGCTGCTGGCCCCGGCGGTGATGCTCGGCGTCGGCCTGCTGTTCGGTTCCGTCCGGGTGTGGGTGGACGAACGGGGGCTGACGGTCCGCTCCCCGCTGGGGCGGCCCTCCTGGCAGGTGCCGCTCACCGACGTCGCCGAGGCCACCGTCGTCGACGTCCGGCCGATGCGGGAGTTCGGCGGCTGGGGCTACCGGGTGGGCCGGGACGGGCGCCGTGGCGTGGTGCTGCGCGGGGGTCCGGCGCTCGAGGTGGTCCAGGGCGACGGGCGGCGCTTCGTCGTCACCGTGCCCGGCGCCGGTCAGGGCGCAGCGCTGCTCAACACGCTCGCCACCCGGCAACACAGCTGACCCGACCGGCCGGGCACCGTGCCCAGCTGGTGGGAGCTGCTGCGGACCCGGCTGGCGCCGTCCGGTGACCCGGGTCAGCCGGCGACGGCGCGGGCGAAGCGCTGCGACCACTCCGCGAGCCGCACCCGCAGCTCGTCCGGTGCGACCACGGTGAACTCCGCACGGACGGCCCCCAGCACCAGGGCCGGCCAGTCCAGGTCGTCGGTCTCCAGGTGCAGCCGGCAGCGGTCCGGACCCTCGTCGGTGACCCGCACCCACCGGCCGACCCGGTCGCGGACCACCGCCGCCGGGGCCTCGACCACCGCCTCCACGAGGGTCGGCGTACGGAACCGGTCCATGCCGGCGCGGACGAACGTGGCGGCGTCCTCGGCCGGCAGCGGCCGCGCGGCGAACCGGGCCCCGGTGCCCCGCAGCCCGGCCATCCGGTCCAGCCGGAAGGTGCGCCAGTCACCCCGGGACGGGTCGTAGGCGACGAGGTACCAGCGGCGGCCCAGAGGCACGAGCCGGTGCGGCTCCACCAGCCGCTCCGCCGGTCGCCCCCCAGCGGCCGTGTAGGTGAACTCCAGCCGCTCGGTGTCCCGGCAGGCCTGCGCGGCCGCCACCAGCAGGCTCGGGTCGACCGCTGGGCCGCCGTCGGACCAGGGCGGGGCGGGCACGGTCATCGCCTGCAGCGCCTCCACCCGGCGGCGCAGCCGGGCGGGCAGCACCGGTACGACCTTGGTCAGCGCCCGCACCGAGGGCTCGGCCATCCCGGCGTCCGCCCCGGCCGCCGCGGCCTGCAGCCCCACGGTGAGCGCCACCGCCTCGTCGTCGTCGAGCACCAGCGGCGGCAGAGCCGCACCAGCCGCCAGCCGGTAGCCGCCGTCGACCCCGGGACGGGCCTGCACCGGGTAGCCGAGCTCGCGCAGCCGGTCCACGTCCCGGCGCAGCGTGCGCAGCGAGACGCCCAACCGGCCGGCCAGGTCGGCGCCGGCCCAGTCGCGGCGGCCCTGCATGAGCGAGAGCAGGCGCAGTGCTCGGGAGGTGGGGTCGACCATGCGCTGAGACTGCCATCCATCGCGGACAGGATCTGTCGCCGATTGCCGACAGCATCGTCGGTGAGAGATCCCGTCGACGAAGGGCACACCCCATGACCACCAGCCAGACCACCGACCCGACCACCCACGCCGTCACCGGCGAGCGGGCCGACCTCCTCGAGTCGCTCGCCAAGCACCGCTGGTTCCTGGCCCACACGGTGCGCGGCCTGACCGACGAGCAGGCCCGGCTGAGGCCCACCGCCAGCGAGCTCACCCTGGGCGGCCTGCTCAAGCACGTCACCGCCACCGAGCGGACTTGGGCGGACTTCATCGTGACCGGCCCGACCGCCTTCCCGGCGTTCGACGAGTCGTCGGCGGAGGAGTGGGCCGAGGAGTTCGTGATGCGCCCGGACGAGACGCTGGCCGGCCTGCTCGCCGACCAGACCACGGTGGCGCAGCGCACCGACGAGCTCGTCCGGACCCTGCCGAGCCTGGACGTCGCGCACGACCTGCCGCCGGCGCCGTGGTTCACCCCGGGCGCCCGGTGGTCCGCCCGCCGGGTGGTGCTGCACGTGATCGCCGAGACCGCGCAGCACGCCGGCCACGCCGACGTCCTGCGCGAGACCATCGACGGCCAGAGGTCGATGGGCTGACACCGGGCCGGCCCAGCCGGTCGATCCGCGGGGCGGGCCGGCGGACGGGGAGCTGCACACCGACGTGCCGAACGGCCGCGCGGTGCGTTCGGGCCCGGTCCAGCCGGTCACGGAACGGCGCCGATGGAGGCCCGCGGCGGCTGACCGGGCTCGCGGACGGGTAGAGCTGCCCGGTGACCCGCATCCGCGGCGCGCTCGTCGCCGTCGTCCTGACCGTGCTGCCCGGCACCACCGGCTGCACCGTCGCCTCCTCCTCGTCCGCGTCCGGCCCCCTGGTCGCCTCCGCCCCGGCACCGCAGTCGGCGCCGGCCGGGGGCCCGGAGGCGTCGGCCGAGGAGCAGATCGCCCGGGCGGTGTTCGACCGGGTGAACGCCGAGCGGGAGGCCCGCGGGCTGGAACCGGTGGCCTGGAACGACGCACTGGCCGCGGTCGGCCGCGACTGGAGCGCGGAGATGGCCGACACCGGCGAGTTCCAGCACCAGGACATCCAGGCGGTGTTGCAGGGCGACGAGCTCTCCGGGTTCCGCGCGGTCGGCGAGAACATCTTCACCGCTACGGGCCCGGTGCCGGCCGGGACGATCCACGCCGGCTGGATGCGGTCGGCCGGCCACCGGGCCAACATCCTCAACCCCGGCTGGGACCGGCTCGGGGTGGGCGTCTTCTGCGCCCCCGACGGCTCGGTGTGGGCGACCCAGGAGTTCGGCCGGACGGCGGGTTCGGAGCGGCCGGCGGTCGCCACCACCACCCCTCCGGCCGAGCCGATCACCCGCCCGGACGACGACGGCCCGACCTGCTGAGACCGCCGCTGCCCGCGCCGGGATTGACCAGGCTCCCGGTTCGGGTACCGCACCGTCGATGACCCGACCCCCCGCCGCCGCCCGCCCAGGGCCGTCCGCTCGACGCCCGCGCCCGGCGACGGTGGGCCGGTCACCGGCCCGGTGCCGTGCACAGCCGAGCCCCCGGGCAGGCCGGACCCGCGTCGCTGCTGGGATCGTGTCCCCTGTCGGGCCCGCCGTGCTGCCGGTCGGGTACCGGTCGGCGCCGCGCCGGGCACCGCACCGGCCGCGAACGGAAGGGACGTGATCGTGCCGAGCACGAGACGCAGGAGCGCACGATGACCCGCCGGACCAGGACCGTCACCGGTCGGACCCCGGCGCCGGCTGCTGGCCGAGCAGGCGGCGCCTCAGCCGCCGGCGGCTCGACCGACAGCCGGCCGGCTCCCGCGCCGCCGGCACGACCCTCCCCCGAGCCCGACCCCCGTCCCGGCGGGCCGGTCGAGCCGGCTCCGGTCTCCTCTCCCGTCTCCACTCCCGTCGCCGCTCCCGTCTCCCCGCCGGTCTCCGCGTCCGAGCCGGCGTGGGCGGACGCCGTCCCCGGCTGGGCATTGCGGGTGATGGCCGTGAGCGGGGCCACGCTGGCGGCCGCGGCTGTCGTCTGGCTCGGGTTCTGGCTGCTCTTCCGGCTGCCGATGCTCACCTTCGCCGTGGCCGTCGCGGTGCTGCTGACCGCACTGAGCGCGCCGGTCGCCGGACGGCTGCGCCGGGCCGGTGCCCCGCCTGCGCTGGCGGCGCTGGCCGCCGTGCTGCTGCTGCTCGGTGTCCTGGCCGGCATCGGCTTCCTGATCGGCTTCCGTGCGGCCGCCACGCTGCAGGACCTGACCCGGCCGCTCGCCGCGGGCATCGACCGGATCCGGGTCTGGTTGATCGAAGGGCCTCTGCAGCTGGACGCACAGCAGGTCGCCGAGGTCCGCAACGACATCGTCACCCGGCTCTACGAGGCCACCCCCAGCCCCGGCGCCGGCGCCCAGCTCGGCCTGGTCGCGCTGGGCGGGGTGGTGCTGATCGTCTTCCTGGTGTTCTTCCTGCTCAAGGACGGCGCCCGGATGTGGGCCTGGTTGCTGGCCCGGGTGCCCGACCGGATGCGGGCTCGGATCGACGGTGCCGGGCTCGCGGCGTGGGACACGCTGGCCAACTACGTCCACGGCGTGATCATCGTGGCGCTGATCGACGCCGTCGGCATCGGACTGGCCCTGCTCCTGCTGGGTGTGCCGCTGTGGCTGTCGCTGACGCTGCTCACCTTCATCGGCGCCTTCGTCCCGATCGTCGGCGCGACCGTCAGCGGTGCGGTGGCCGTGCTGGTCACGCTCGTCACCAACGGGGTGACCGACGCGGTCATCGTGCTGGTCGTCGTGCTGGTGGTCCAGCAGGTCGAGGGCAACGTCCTGCAGCCGCTGATCATGGGCCGGGCGGTCCGGCTGCACCCGATCGTCATCCTGCTGGGGGTCACCGCCGGCGGCCTGATCGCCGGCATCCCCGGCGCCCTGCTGGCGGTCCCGATGCTGGCGGTGGCCTACCGCGTGGTGGAGCACCTGCGGACCCACCCGGCGCCCGCCGCGCACCCTGAGGGCGCCGCCCCCCACCCACTGCCGGCCGGCACGCCCCCGAACTGACCTCGCCGTGCGGCGGTGCTCAGTCGACGACCGCCTCCTCGAGCAGCTCGACCTGGTCGGCGGCGATGGCGATCTGCCCCGCCTCCCCGGCGAAGAAGGCCTCCGGGTCGTCGAAGATCACCGTCGGGGCGATCCCGAAGTCGCGCTCGAAGGTCTCGCGGTCCACCGATGTCGCCGTCCCGGAGACCCGGACGACGTCCTGCACGCCCAGCGGCTGGACCGGGGTCGCCGACACGACCGCGACGGCCCGCCCCGAGCCGGTGGAGACCCGGAACGCCGTCCCGATGTCCGTGGTGGCGATCAGTCCGACGACCTCGGCCCGGACGGACACGTCCTCACCCTCGGTGAACTGCGGAGTCGCCTCAGCGGGAGGTGAGGTCTGCGGGGCCTCGGTGGCCGGCGCACCGGGATCGGTCGTCGGTGCGGCGGCGCCGTCGGCCTCCAGCACCTCGACCCGCCGCTCCAGAGCGCTGATCTCGTCCCGCACGTCCTCGAGGTCCTCCGCGGTGACCTCTGGCTGCAGCGGATCGGGGTCCTGCCCGCAGCCGACGAGCCCTGCCGACGCGAGCAGCACCACGCCGAGTGGGAGCGCTCGACGCCGCCAACCGGGAACCGGCCCACTCGGTACGCGGCGGTGGTCTCTGGTCATCTCACTCCTCTGCTCGCCGGCGGCCGCCGGGCCCGGGGGCCGACGGGCTGGTCGCCGTCGCCGTCGCACTACCCGGTCAGGCCAACGTGTAGGCCGCCGGACGGATCTCCAGCCTGCCGTCCGTGGGATCCGCGGAGAACAGCAGGGCCCCCGACTGCCGGCTGCCGGGGGCGAGGTAGGGAAACGTAGCGGTCGCCTGCTGGACCTCGCTGTGCTCGTTCTCGGTCTTCGGTGGCGCCTGCTGGTCACCCCGATCCGCCAGCCGGCCAACGTGGTCAGGCACCCCGGGACTCGGCGTGGGGAACGACGGGCTGGGTCCGGCAGACGGGCAGGACGGCTCGCCCGTTCGATCGCCGGACACCGCCTGGCGTTCGTCACCGGGGCGGTGCCCGGCGATCGGTGGGCCCCCGAGAGGTGCGGCCCATCGCCGGAGGTCGCCGCGCGGTCACCCCACGGCGTCGGCGCTCTCGGTCAGCGGACCGTGGACGGCCCCGGCCGGAACGGCGCGCCGTGTGCGCAGACCACGAGCGTGGCCAGGTCCAGCACTCGCTCGCGCTGCCGGCGCAACTCGTCCCGGTCGTGGCTGAAGGGGTCGTCGGCCGGCCCCTCCTCGGTCCACCACAGGTGCGTGAGGGCGACGACGTCGTCGGGCGTGCCGACGAGCGTGGTGATGTCCTGCGGGGTGTGCCCGGGCGTGGCGAGCAGCCGGATGCCGGGGCTGAGCTGGGCGCCCTCGGCAGGTCGGCGGGTGAAGACGTCCCCCTCGATGACGGACTGGAAGTCGTGCACCGGCACCACCGGGAAGAGGGCGACGTTGACCGTGTGGTCCAGGTGGTGGTGGCTGACCACGATGTCCGTGACGTCCTCGAGGCGGACGCCCAGCTCGCGCAGTGGAGCGAGGATGAGATCCCGGTCGGCCACCATGCCCGGATCGACGATCACGACCCGGTCCGCGTCCCGGACGAGGCTGACCGTGCCGGCCACGTGCGGCATCCGCGCGTATCCCTCGACGAGCACGTCCAGGCGTGCGGTGCGCGACAGCTCAGCCATGCGGCGGACGGTAGCCGGTGCAGCGGCACTGCGGCTGGCCGATGGTCACCAGGGCGCCGGGGGCCCGAGCAGCCGGCCAGGACGCCCCTGCCGCTGATCACCTGAGTGGGATGCGCAGCCGCCCCGGCCCTCCGAAGAGGACCGGGGCGGCTCATCGCATGTACAGCGCGGTCAGGTGCGCACCGCGCTGGCAGCCGTCACCGGCTGACATCCCGGCGGACCGGCCGGGACATCCGCGAGGGTCCGCAGGACGTCCCGGCGAGCCTCTGCGTCAGCTGCAGCCGCTGGTGGAGCCGCAGCCCTCGCAGACGTAGCAGCTGCCGGCGGGGCGCATCTTCGTACCGCAGGTCATGCACAGCGGTGCGTCGGTGGCGGTGCCGGTGACCAGCTCGAGCAGCTCGGCCGAGGAGTGGGCCTCCTTGATCGACGTCGGGCCGGCCGGGGTGACCTTCTCCTCCACCTTGGCGGTCTCGATCGGCGCGGAGCCACGCAGCTGCTCCAGGTCGACGTCGTCCTCCTCGACCGCCGGGGTCGAGGCCGAGGTGCCGTAGGAGCCGGCGACCTGGGCCGAACGCTCCTCGGCGGTGAAGATGCCCAGGTTGGCCCGCTTCTCCACCGGCAGGTGGTCCAGCGCCAGCCGACGGAAGATGTAGTCCATCACCGACTGGGCGATCCGGATGTCCGGGTCGTCGGTCATGCCGGCCGGCTCGAACCGCATGTTGGTGAACTTCTGGATGTAGGTCTCCAGCGGCACCCCGTGCTGCAGGGCCAGGGAGATCCCGATCGAGAAGGCGTCCATGACACCGGCCAGGGTCGAGCCCTGCTTGCCGAGCTTGAGGAAGACCTCGCCCAGGCTGCCGTCCTCGTACATCCCGGCCGTCATGTAGCCCTCGGCGCCGGCGACGCTGAACGACGTGGTGACGCTGGTCCGCTTCTTCGGCAGCCGCTTGCGCACCGGGTGCGACAGCGCGGTGGCCGGGGCGGCCTCGGCGACGGGCGCCTCGTCCTTGGTGCCGTCGTTCTTGCCCTTGCCACCGGACAGCGGCTGGCCGACCTTGCAGTTGTCGCGGTAGATGGCCAGCGCCTTGATGCCCATCTTCCAACCCTGGAAGTAGATGTCCGCGACCTCCTCCACGGTCGCCGACTCGGGCATGTTCACCGTCTTGCTGATCGCGCCGGAGATGAACGGCTGCACCGCGGCCATCATGCGCACGTGGCCCATCGGGGAGATGGACCGCTCGCCCATCGCGCAGTCGAACACCTCGTAGTGCTCCGGGCGCAGGCTCGGGGCGTCGACGACGTGGCCGTGCTCGGCGATGTACTCGACGATCGCCTCGACCTGCTCCTCCTGGTAGCCCAGGCTCTTCAGCGCTCGCGGGACCGTCTGGTTGACGATCTGCATCGAGCCGCCGCCGACCAGCTTCTTGAACTTGACCAGCGAGAAGTCCGGCTCGATGCCGGTCGTGTCGCAGTCCATCATGAAGCCGATCGTGCCGGTGGGGGCCAGCACCGAGGCCTGCGCGTTGCGCCAGCCGTTCTCGGTGCCGATGGCCAGGCACTCCTGCCACTCGGCGGTCGCGGCCTTGAGCACGTCGGCGTCGTCGGCCCCGACCGGGCGGATCCCGTCGTTGGCGGCAGCGTGCTTGCGCATGACCCGGGCGTGGGCGTCGGCGTTGCGGGCGTAGCCGTCGTAGGCCCCGACGACCCCGGCCAACTCGGCCGAGCGACGGTAGGCGGTGCCGGTCATCAGCGAGGTGATGGCGGCGGCCAGCGACTGCCCGCCCCGGGAGTCGTAGGCGTGGCCGGTGGCCATGAGCATCGCGCCGAGGTTGGCGTAGCCGATGCCCAGCTGCCGGTAGGCGCGGGTGGTCTCACCGATCGGGGCGGTCGGGAAGTCGGCGAAGCAGATCGAGATGTCCATCGCGGTGATGATCAGCTCGACGGACTTCACGAAGTTCTTGGAGTCGAACGTGCCGTCGTCCTTGAGGAACTTCATGAGGTTCAGCGACGCCAGGTTGCACGAGCTGTTGTCCAGGCTCATGTACTCCGAGCACGGGTTCGAGGCGTTGATCCGCCCCGTCTCGGGGTTGGTGTGCCAGTCGTTGATGGTGTCGTCGTACTGGATGCCCGGGTCGGCGCACTCCCAGGCCGCCTTGGTGACCTTGCCGAACAGCTCACGGGCGTCGACGGTCTCGATGACCCGGTTGTCCTCACGGGCCCGCAGCCCGAACTCGGCGCCTTCCTCGACCGCGCGCATGAACTCGTCGTTGACCCGGACGGAGTTGTTGGCGTTCTGGTACTGGACGCTGGTGATGTCCCGACCGCCGAGGTCCATGTCGTACCCGGCGTCCCGCAGCGCGCGGATCTTGTCCTCCTCGCGCGCCTTGGTGTCGATGAACTCCTCGATGTCGGGGTGGTCGATGTCGAGGACGACCATCTTCGCCGCGCGGCGGGTGGCGCCACCGGACTTGATGGTGCCCGCCGAGGCGTCGGCCCCGCGCATGAAGGAGACCGGCCCGGACGCGGTGCCCCCGGAGGAGAGCAGCTCCTTGGAGGAGCGGATGCGGGAGAGGTTCAGGCCGGCACCGGAGCCGCCCTTGAAGATCAGGCCCTCTTCCCGGTACCAGTTCAGGATCGAGTCCATCGTGTCGTCGACGGCGAGGATGAAGCAGGCGCTGACCTGCTGCGGGGAGGCGGTGCCCACGTTGAACCAGACCGGCGAGTTGAAGCTGAACACCTGGTGCAGCAGCATCCAGGTCAGCTCGTGCTCGAAGACCTCGGCGTCGCCCTCGCTGGCGAAGTAGTCGTGCTCGCGGCCGGCCGCACCGTAGGTCAGGACGACCCGGTCGATGAGCTGGCGCAGGCTCGTCTCGCGCTGGGGGCTGCCGACCGCGCCACGGAAGTACTTGGTGGTGACGATGTTGGTGGCGTTGATGCTCCACTCGGCCGGGAACTCGACCCCGCGCTGCTCGAAGTTGATCGAGCCGTCCCGCCAGTTGGTCATGACGACGTCGCGGCGCTCCCACACGACCTCGTCGTAGGGGTGCACACCCGCAGTGGTGAAGACGCGCTTGACCTTCAGGCCCTTCCCCCGGCTGGGGGCCTTGGGAGTGCGGCGGTTCCGGCTGGTGGTGAGGCGGTCGGCTGTCTCGGTCATCGTGCGAGGGCTCCCTGGGTCGGACTGGTGCGGTGGTGCGGGCGGAGCGGCTGGGGAAGCCGGCGGGTGCCGGAGCCGGGTGGTGCGGTCTCCTCGTCGAGACCTGTGTAGCGGAGAGGTCGGACAGTTCTCACGGACCGGCGGCGCTGCCGGTGTCGGCCGGCCGCGGACGCTCGGCGGCCCGCCGGCGGGGGGTCCCACCCGCGGGGACCTCCTGGTCATCGGCGAGTGCATGCTGCTCGGCGGGTGACCCGTCGCCGGTGCCGGCGGCGCCCCGGGCCGGTGCGGCGCGGAGCTCGGCGATCTCCTTCTCGAAGTCGGCGACCGAGGAGAAGCTGCGGTAGACGCTGGCGAAGCGCAGGTAGGCGACCTCGTCGAGGTCGCGCAGCGGACCGAGGATGGCCAGGCCGACCTCGTTGCTGGGGATCTCGGCGCAGCCGGTGGCCCGCACCGCGTCCTCGACCTGCTGGGCCAGCAGCGCCAGCTGGTCCTCGTCCACGGGACGCCCCTGGCAGGCCCGCCGCACACCGGCGACGACCTTGCCCCGGGCGAAGGGCTCGCTGACGCCGCTGCGCTTGACGACGGCGAGGACCGCCTCCTCCACGGTGGTGAACCGGCGGCCACATCCGGGGCAGGAGCGTCGACGGCGGGTGGTCGCCCCCTCGTCGGTCTCCCGGGAGTCGATCACCCGGCTGTCGGGGTTGTGGCAGAAGGGGCAGCGCATGCCGATCTCCTCCTTCCCGAGGTGTCGCGGGGGCTCTCGCCGCGGCGTCGTGACACCGTGGCCGGGCCCCGACCCGATGGCCGTGCTGTGGACTGCGCCGGGGACATCCGGTGGATGCGCCGGGGAGAACGTGTGGAACGGCTGTGGATGGGGCTTACAGCTCTGTAACTACTAGATGTTGTGGTGGAACCGTACGACCACCCCCACAGGTGTGCAAGCCCCGGGGTGCGTGTCGTCTTCCGCAACCGTCCCGGACACCCCTCCGGACCCCTCCCGCCCCAACGACCACCGCCTGAGCAGCAGTGCCACCCCCCGCACCGAGGCGGACCCCGAGGACGGCCGAGGTGGAGCCGCCGTTCCGGAGGACGACCAGTGGCCGTCATCGCGACCACCCGCCGCGGTGGGCGACCACACGGCCAGCCGTCGATCAGGGGAGTGCGAGCACCTGACCGGGGACGAGGTCGACGCCGGAGAGACCGTTCACGTCGAGGAGCGCGTCGACGACGGCGCGCCGGTCCTCCTCCGGGGCGACCTCGCCCGCGATCGACCACAGGGTGTCCCCGGGCTGGACGACGATCGTCGCCGAGCCGGCCAGCTCCAGGCCTGTCGTGGCACCGCCGGACTCGGTCGCGACGATCGCCGCGGCGACGGACACCCCGAAGGCGATGGACAGCCCGGCGACCACCCGCCGACCGCGCCGGGTCAGGCGCAGCGGCGCCTGCACCTGGGGCCGGGGCGAGGGCGCCACCCGACCCGCTCCCGGGAACGGGAGCACGACCGCCATCGAGGCCGGGGCGGCGACGGGGCGCTCGAGCTGCGGAATGGCCATCGGGGTGCTCCAGGGGTCTCGGTGCCGGGCTCTGTCGAAGGCGAGGCTCTGTCGAAGCAGGCACTCTGTCGAACGCACGTTCGATTCGAACGTGTGTGCGATGTCTACCGCACACCTCCGACAGGAACACGCCGACACGACGACTTCTTCGAACACGTGTTTGAACGCGGGCGTCCGAGGCGATACGGTTCCGGGGCGATCGAGGACGGCGTCCGCGGTCCCGGCTCGCCGTGGCGACACGGCTGTCGGCACAGCGGGGCGCCACCGGGAACTGCTGCCGAGGCAGCCGGACGAGGAGGACACATGGCGGTCGACGGCCCGAAGGCGCGCGGCGGCAAGAGCCCTTCGCGGCGAGGAGCACCCAGTCCGGCACCCGCCGACGGCGCAGCACCGACGGCCACGACGGGGGCGGGTGCCGCGGTGCGGGAGTTCCCCGACCGGGCCGCGGACGGCGACGGTCTGACCCAGCGGCAGCGCCGGGTGCTGGAGGTCATCCGCGACTCCATCGAGCGCCGCGGTTACCCGCCCTCGGTGCGCGAGATCGGCGAGGCGGTCGGCCTCTCCTCCGCCTCGTCCGTGGCCCACCAGCTGTCCGTGCTGCAGCGCAAGGGATGGCTGCGCCGTGACCCGAACCGCCCTCGCGCCCTCGACGTCCGCCTGCCCGGGGACAGCACCGCCACGGCGACGAACGAGACCGCCACCGAGGCGCTGGCCGGATCCGGTGCGGGCAGTGGTGTCGACGACGCCTCGGCTCCTCGCCCCACCTACGTGCCCCTCGTCGGCCGGATCGCCGCCGGTGGTCCGGTGCTGGCCGAGCAGGCCGTCGAGGACGTGTTCCCCCTCCCCCGTGAACTGGTCGGTGACGGCACCCTCTTCATGCTGAAGGTGGCAGGCGACTCGATGGTCGAGGCGGCGATCTGCGACGGCGACTGGGTCGTCGTCCGGCAGCAGCCGACCGCGGAGAACGGCGAGATCGTCGCCGCGATGATCGACGGCGAGGCGACGGTGAAGACCTACAAGCGGCGCGACGGGCACGTGTGGCTGCTGCCGCACAACGCCGCGTACGAGCCGATCCCCGGCGACGACGCCACGGTCCTCGGCCGGGTCGTCACCGTGCTCCGCCGGGTCTGACCTCCGCCGGTGCGCGCCGGGCCGCGCTGAGGCCCGGCGCGCACCGGGCCCGGCCCCTCAGCAGGGCCCGACGTGCCGGCAGGTCCGGCGCCTCATCGACCCAGGCGTTGATCAGGCCGGGCGCCGCCGGATCTTGCCGCCGATCCACACGAGCACGGTGGCCACGACTGCGGCGACGATCCCGGCCGTGAGCGGTGCGACCCCACCGGCGGTCGCCAGCGACCCGGCCGCGGCCTCGGTGGCCGTCGCCGGTGGCGGCGCCGCCAGGTCACCGGCGGCCGGTACCAGGGTCACCGCCCCGGGCAGCCCCTCCCCGGCCACGAGCAGGTCCCGGTCGTTGGCCGCGAAGGCGATGGCCTCGCCCTGGGGGGCCTCCGGGAGCGGCACGCGCACCGGGGGGCCGGCCAACGCCCCGACGACGTCGGAACCGCTCAGCGGCCAGACGTAGGCATCGGTGTAGGTGCGCAGGGCGATCCGTGAGCCGTCGGCGGACACCGCTCCACCGGTGACCAGCAACTGGCCGGCCCGGCCCACGGGACCACCCGGCGTGCCGGTCAACGTCAACCCGAGCCCCGCCACCTTGCTCATCGGCACGGTGGCTCCGTCGGCGAGGGGCGCATCGGGGCGGTACACGGAACTGGCGCCGAGCACCTCCTTGGTCACCAGGTACGGGGTGCCGTCGGGGGCGAGCAGCAGCGCCTCCGCGTCGTGCGGGCCGTCGGGGTACGTCAACCTGCTGAGCAGGGTGGTCCCGTCGGGGCGGAGGCCGATCAGCGCGACCGTCTCGCGGCTCTGCGCGTTGTCCCCGATGTCGGCCAGCCAGATGGTGCCGTCCGCGGCGAGGGCGAGGTCCTCGGGGTCGTAGGGGTCGACCTCCGCCGTCCGCACCTCGCCCACCGCGCAGGCCCCGTCGAGGACGAAGACCTCGGCACGGTCGCCGCCGTCGTTCATCGCGAGCATCGCCTCGCCGGCGCTCGCCAGGCCGGAGAGCTCCGGGAGCCGCGGATCGGTGATCTCGCACCGGGTGACCGGCTCGCCGAAAGGAGCGACGGCGTCGTCGGCGGCCACCGACCCGGTGGGCAGGAACGCGACCAGCAGACCGACGGGCGCGCAGAGGACGGCGCCGGCCGCCCTGCGGCGGGTGGCGCGGCTACGCCTGGGTTCGGCCGGCTCTGGCACGAACCCAGCGTGACAGTCCGGCAGCGTCGAGTGCGTGAACCACGCCCAACAGCAGCAGCCCGACCGACAGCCCGACCACGGCATCGGTGACCCAGTGGAAGTCCAGCGCCACCATGGCCACACCCGTCGCCACCGGCCCCAGCGCGCTGAGCACCCAGGTGGCCCGCTGCACGGCTGGTGGCAAGCCGAACTCCACGGCCTGCCAGCGGGCCACCCCCCACATCAGGACGGCGTTCGCCACGTGTCCCGAGGGGTAACTGGCACCGTCCAGGTAGAAGAACGACCCGGGGAAGGCCGGGGCCGTGCGGCCGGTGCCCCACTTGAACGCGTAGACCACGGTGGTGAGCAGGACGAGCGCGACGACCACCCGGACCAGTGGCACCAGCGTCCGCTGCCGCACGGCCAGCCAGCCGACCAGGCCGGCGAGCACGACGAGGATCGTCACCCGCCCGCCGATCTGGGTGACGACCCAGATCGGCCAGTAGGCCCACGAGTCGCGGAGCGCCCACACGCTGGTCACCTCGGAGACCCGGAGGTCCATCCGCTCCAGCCACCCGCGACTGAGCAGGTTGACCGTCACCCCGACCGTGACGAGGGCGGCGAGGACGAGCAGCCACCACGGCGGCCGGCCCACCCCGATGACCGGTGCAGACGGGCGGCCACCCGTGGCCGCCGGCCGGTCCACTGCTCCCCTGGTCACCGCTTCACGGTACCGGGGCGCCGTGACCTGCTCGTGATCCGACGGGCCCCGCTGCACGGGCCCGACGGCCACGTGCACGCAGCGGGGAGCACCGGCTCCTCGGTCAGACCTCGGCGGGAGGCGCGGCGAAGCCGTCGAGCTGGGCGGCCAGACCGGCGTCCACACGCGCGGTCAACCGGGTCCCGGTGGCCTCGTGGGCCTCCTCGACGACCTCGCCGTCCCGGTGCACCCGGGCGACCAGGTCACCCCGGTCGTAGGGCACGAGCACCTCGACGTCGATGTGCGGGTGCGGGAGCCGTTGGGCGATGACGTCGCGGAGCGCCTCGATGCCCTCACCGGTCCGGGCCGACACCCACATCGCCCCGGGGAGCGCCTGGCGCAGCGCCAGCATGTCCTCTTCGGTCATGGCGTCGACCTTGTTCACGACGATCAGCTCCGGGACGGCGGACGCATCGATCTCGTTGAGCACCGTGTGCACGGCGTCGATCTGGCCCAGCGGGTCGGAGTCGGAACCGTCGACGACGTGCACGAGCAGGTCGGCGTCGGCCACCTCCTCCAGCGTCGACCGGAACGCGTCGACCAGCTGGTGCGGCAGGTGGCGCACGAAGCCGACGGTGTCGGTCATCGTGTACTCACGCCCCTCGGGCGTCTGCGCGCGGCGGACCGTCGGGTCCAGGGTGGCGAACAGCGAGTCCTGGACCAGCACGCCGGCCCCGGTGAGCTGGTTGAGCAGGCTGGACTTGCCGGCGTTGGTGTACCCGGCGATCGCCACGCTCGGCGTCGCGTTGCGGTCGCGTGAGTTGCGCTGCGTCGTCCGGGCGGTCGCCATGCCGGCGATCTCCTTGCGCAGCTTGCTCACCCGGGAACGGATCCGGCGCCGGTCGGTCTCGATCTTGGTCTCACCCGGACCGCGGGTGCCGATGCCGCCACCACCGGCGACCCGGCCACCGGCCTGCCGGCTCAGCGACTCCCCCCAGCCGCGCAGCCGGGGCAGCATGTACTGCATCTGGGCCAGCTCGACCTGGGCCTTGCCCTCCCGGCTGGTCGCGTGCTGGGCGAAGATGTCCAGGATCAGGGCGGTCCGGTCGACCACCTTGACCTTGAGCACCTTCTCCAACTGGTTGAGCTGGCCAGGGGCCAGCTCCCCGTCGCAGATCACCGTGTCCGCGCCGGTCGCGGCGACCACCTCACGCAGCTCGGCGGCCTTGCCCGAGCCGACGTAGGTGGCCGGGTCCGGCTTGTCGCGGCGCTGCATCAGTGCATCGAGCACCTGCGAACCGGCGGTCTCGGCCAGCGCGGCGAGCTCGGTCAGCGAACGCTGCGCGTCGGCCGCCGTCCCCTCGGTCCAGACGCCGACGAGCACGACCCGCTCCAGGCGCAGCTGTCGGTACTCGACCTCGGTGACGTCGGTGAGCTCGGTGCCGAGCCCGGCGACCCGGCGGAGGGCACCGCGCTCCTCCTTGACGTAGGAGCCGGTGGTGTCGTCGGGGGCGTCCCACTGACCCGCCGGCGCCGGCCGGGTGTCGGGCAGGCTCGCCTGTGCCTTGTCGACCCGGGCTTCGGCCCCGTCGAGGATCGCGCGGTTCTGGGCTGTCGTCATCGTCTCCAGCGTGGCATGCCCCTGAGCGTGGGGCGAGCGACTTGTCACATCACCTGTTGTCATCGCCGGGTACAACGCCGTGGACCTCCGGATGCATCCCCAGGTAGAGCGACCAGCGCTCGGCGCCCGGGTCCGCCGGCCGGGTGGCGTACTCGTCCAGCAACCGGTGCAACCGCTCCCGGAACTCGGCCAGGTCCGCCACGCCCAGTCGAAGGCCCAGCCGGGTGCTCTCCAGCCGGCTCTCCCCCACGGCGGCGACCTCCTCGAGGAAGGCACCGAGCGCGGCGTCCCGGGCGGTCCCCGAGGCGCCGGCGCCGTCCATCAGCCAGCTCTTCCCGGTCGCCCGGTAGGGCACCTCCCGAGCGCCGCGGGCGCCACGCCGCGCCTCCCCGGCGGCGAGGAAGCCGGTGTCGACCAGGGTCCGGACGTGGTGGAGCACGGTGGCCGGGTTGCGGCCCAACCGGACGGCGATCTCCTTGTTGGTCAGCGCCTCGTCCAGGCACAGCCGCAGGATCCGCAGCCGGACGGCGGAGGCCAGGGCACGCGCCTCGGCGTCGGTGGCCGGACGGCGCTCCCCGGCGATCCGTCGTGCTCCCGCGCCGGCCTCCGCCTCACCCATCCCGGCAGCGTAGGCCGTCGGCCCGGGACAGTGATTGACATACCCCAATCGGTACGTGAGGCTGCGCCGGTGACCCGCGACCGGAGCCTGCTGCGGCACCGCGACTTCCGTCAGCTGTGGGCCGCCGAGACGGTCAGCCAGGTCGGCACCCAGGTCACCCTGCTGGCCCTGCCCGTGCTGGCGGTCTCGCTGCTGGACGCGACGCCGCTGGAGATGGGCGTGCTCACCGCGCTGGAGACCGCCGCCTTCCTGCTCATCGGCCTCCCGGCCGGTGCGTGGGTCGACCGCTGGCGACGGCGCCGGGTGCTGGTCACCGCCGACCTGGCGCGGGCCGCCGTGCTGGCGACCCTGCCGATCGCCTACGTCCTCGACGCCCTCACCCTGGGACAGCTGTTCGTCGTCGCGGCGGCCACCGGCACGGCCACGGTCTTCTTCGACGTCGCCTACCAGAGCTACCTGCCCGAGCTGGTCGACCGCGACCAGCTCGTCGACGGCAACGGCAAGCTGGAGGCGAGCCGGGCCGTCGCCCAGGTGGCCGGTCCGGGCATCACCGGCGTGCTGCTGCGGGTGCTGGGCGCTCCGCTGCTGATCGCCGTCGACGCGGCGTCCTTCCTGCTCTCGGCCTTCTTCATCGGCCGGATCCAACGCCCGGACCCCGTCCCCGACCGGGCCGGCCGGCGGTCGCTGCGCGCCGAGATCGCCGAGGGGCTGTCCTTCGTCGTCCGCCAGCCGCTGCTCCGCCGGATCGTGGCCTGCACCGGCACGTCGAACCTCTTCTCCACGATCACCACGACCCTGCTGGTGCTCTACGCGCTGCGCCGGCTGGAGCTGTCCGAGAGCGTGCTGGGGCTGGTCTTCTCCGCCGGCGCCGTGGGTGGCCTGGTCGGCGCGGCGACGGCGGCGCGGTTCGCCCGCCGCGTCGGGGAGGGCAGGGCCATCCCGCTGGCGATCATGGTGATGGTGCCGTTCACCGCGCTCACGCCGCTGGCCGCCGTCGGCGCTCCACTGGTGCTCCTGACGCTCGGCCAGTTCGGCTTCAGCTGGGCGGTGGTGGTCTACAACATCACCCAGGTCAGCTTCCGGCAGCGGCTGTGCCCGCCGGCGCTGCTGGGCCGGATGAACGCCTCGGTGCGTTTCATCGTGTTCGGCACCATGCCGCTCGGCGGGCTGCTCGGCGGCGTCCTGGGCACCTGGCTCGGGGTGTTGCCCGCGCTGTGGATCGCCGTGGGCGGTCAGCTGCTGGCGGCCGGCTGGGTGGTGCTGAGCCCGCTGATGCGGATGCGGGACCTGCCCGACGGGTCGGACCTCCTGGCGTCCGCCGTGACGACCGTGCCCGAGGCCCGGGCGCCCACTGCCGGCAGCGACCCCGAGCGCTCCGGCTGAGCAACCGGCCGGTTGGCCGGCCGGGTGCCGGGTAGGGCGGCGGGGCACGGTCCACCGCTCGAGAGGACGACGATGACCAGCCCTGACGAGGAGCTCGACGACCCCGGCCGCGACCCCGCCGGCCTCGACCCGCCGCGCAACCCCTTGGGCGGCGCCGACCAGGACACCGGCCGCGGCGCTCCCCGCGGCACCGGGAACGTCGGGCCCGCCGACAAGCCCGAGGCGCCCACCGACGACCCCGAGACGCGGGCCGACGAGCCCGACCGCCCCTGACCTGCGTCCGGCGCAGCCGGGACCCTCAGCCGGCGAGCCACTCCCGGGTGAGGGTGCCGGCGGCGACGACGACGGCTGGGCCGGAGAGCACCGTCGTCACCCCGTCGAACTGCACCGACAGCCGGCCACCCGGCACGTCGACGGCGACCGTCCCGGTGCTGCGCCCCCCGGCCTCCAGCGCCGCGTAGGCCGCGGCGCAGGCGCCGGTGCCGCACGAGCGGGTCTCCCCCACGCCGCGTTCGTAGACCCGCAGCCGGACGTGGGCGCAGGCGCCCGCCGGGGCGTCCTGCGCAGTCAGCACGTTCACCAGCTCGACGTTGACCCCCTCGGGGAACATCGCGGCATCGACCCCGGGCAGCGCCGAGAGGTCCAGCGTGTCGATCTCCACGTCGGTCAGGCACACCAGGTGCGGGTTGCCCATCGACACCCCGAGCCCCGGGTGCGCCACCCCGGCGACCCGCGCCTCGCTGCGGCCCAGCTCCACCGCCGGGCCCATGTCGACCCAGTAGCCGCCGTCGGGCCGGGCACCCACCCGGCGAGGACCGCCCCGGGTGCCGACCAGGACGCCGGCGTCCGCCGCGGCCCGCTCCAGCAGCCCCTCGGCCAGCAGCACGTGCAGGAAGAGCCGGATGCCGTTGCCGCACATCTCTGCGTAGGAGCCGTCGGCGTTGCGGTGGTCCATGAACCACTCGCACTCGGCCAGCGCGGCGCCGAGGACACCGGGGGCATCCGGCACGTGCCGGCTGCGGACCACCCGCAGCACGCCGTCCCCGCCCAGGCCCGCCCGGCGGTCGCAGAGCCGGCGCACCAGCTCGGGGTCCAGCCGCGCCTCCGGCCACCCGTCCCCGTCGGGGTCGGGCAGGACGACGAAGTCGTTCTCGGTGCCGTGGCCGAGGAGGACCCGTGGGCCGGAGCTGTCGATCACCGGTCGATCGTACGGTCGGCGACCAGGGCGAGGACGGCGTCGAGAAGGTCCGGCCGAGCGGCGTCGAACCACACCGTGCCGGCGTCGCGGCGGAACCAGGACCGCTGCCGGCGGACGAACCGGCGGGTGGTGGTCACCGTCCGCTCCCGGGCCTCGGACGCGGTCAGCACCCCGTCGAACTGCTGGAGCACCTGCGCGTACCCCAGGGCGCGGGAGGCCGTCGGCCCCTCGCGCAGCCCGTCGCCGGCGAGCGCGGCGACCTCGTCGACGAAGCCGGCGGCCCACATCGCGTCGACCCGGCGGGCCACCCGGTCGTCCAGCTCCTCGGGCGCCCGGTCCAGCCCGACCGTGACCGCCGGGTAGTGCGGGCGCGGGGCGGGCAGCGTGGCGGTGAACGGCTGACCGGTCACCTCGATCACCTCCAGCGCCCGCACCACCCGCCGGCTGTTGGTCGGTGCGATCGCCGTCGCGGCGGCCGGGTCGAGCGCCGCCAGCCGGTCGTGCATCGCCGTGGCGCCCTCGTCCGCCAGCTCGTCGGTCAGCCGGGCCCGCACCACCGGGTCGGTGCCCGGGAAGTCCAGCTCGTCCAGCACCGCACGCACGTACAGCCCGGAACCGCCGACCAGCAGGGGGACGACGCCCGCGGCGCGGAGCCGGTCGACCTCGGCCCGGGCGCGCTGGCGGTACTCGGCCACCGAGGCCGGCTCCCGCACGTGCCACAGGTCCAGCAGGTGGTGCGGCACGCCGTCGCGTTCGGCCTCGGTCGGCTTGGCCGTGCCGATGTCCATCCCGCGGTAGAGCTGCATGGAGTCGGCGTTGACCACCTCTCCCCCCGAACCGGAGCGGGCCAGCCGGTGCGCCAGCGCGACCGCCAGCGCCGTCTTCCCGGTGGCGGTCGGCCCGACGACGGCGATCACCGGTGGCAGACGGTCCTCCGCGGCAGCGGTCACCGGGCGCGCCAGGTGGCGACGAGGTAACCGACGCCGAACGGGGCGTCGTCGTGGTGCAGCTCGGCGGTGACGGCACGCCCGTCCAGCGCGGCACCGACCGCGCGCCACACCGGGACACCTGCGGCGAGCAGTCGCCGGCCCGCGACGGGGTCGAGGGCGGCCAGCGCCGTGCTGTCCCCGGCACCGAGGGCAGCGGCGACCGCGTCGTCGAAGGGGCCGGCCGCGGGGTCGAGCGCACCGGGCGCCTTCTCGGTGCGCCGGGCCGACCCGTCCCCCATCGCGAGCACCCCCACCGGTCCGGGGAGCTCCGCCAGCGCCGCCGCGAGGTCGGCCGGCCCCACCCCGAGCCGGTTCCCGGTGTGCCCGGCGTCGTCCAGCAGCCAGGCGGCCAGCAGGTGCGGCAGCGGCACCCGGTGGCCGCCGGGACGGACCCGGCCGGCGAACGGGACCTCCAGGTCGATGCCGAAGCCGCGCAGGTCACCGGCGTCCCCGGGGCCGAACCGGAGCCCGTCGGCGCCCTCGCCCACGACCACCACCACCTCCGGCCGGTCCGCCAGCACGGTCTGCACGGCGGCGGAGACGGCGGCGCGCAGCGCGGACAGGGCAGGGCTCGGCGCACCGGCGACCGCGGGCAGCACGAGGGGTGACTGCGGGCAGAACGCCACCGTCACCGGAGGAGGAGGTCTCACGCCAGGGAGTGTCGCGGATGCATCGTGGGAGACTGCTCACGTGTCGAGCACGGAGAACACCGGAGACCGGACCCAGCAGGCCACCGCGACCCCCGAGGAGCGCCCTGAGGGAGCGGTCGTCGAGGCGACGCCGGTCGACGAGGGGGCACTGACCGCGACCCCGGACGGCGCCGTCCCGGAGGTCGCCCAGCCCGCCGAGAGCAGCCCCGTCGTCGACGGCCCGGGGCCTGCTGTGCCCCCGCCCGCCGAGCCCCCGGCCCCCGAACCCCCGACCGCAGAGCCCCCGGCCGTCGAGCCCGCAGCTGCCGAGTCCCCCGCTGTCACGCCGCCGGCTGCCGAGTCCCCGGCCCCGGCGGCCGGTGACACGGCCTCCGCGGCCGTGACCCCCGAGGCAGGCACCCCCGCCGCCGCCGACCCGGCCGACGCCGCGGTCGCCGACCCCACCAGTGACAGCAGCACTGCCGCCACCGCACCCCGGCCGGCCCCCGCCGGCCCGCCCAGCGGGCACGCGCCCGCCGACGTGCCCAGCGTCGTCCCGGCGATGCCCGTCTCCGACCCGTCCGCCTGGGGCCGGGTCGACGAGGAGGGCACGGTCTACGTGCGCACCGCCACCGGGGAGCGCTCGGTCGGCTCCTGGCAGGCCGGCGCCCCGGCGGAGGGGCTGGCCCACTACGGCCGCCGCTTCGACGACCTCGCCACCGAGGTCACCCTGCTCGAGGCGCGGCTGGCTGCCCACACCGGCAACCCGGGCGAGATCCGCACCAAGGCCCAGGAGCTCGCCGACTCGATCCCGCTGGCCCAGGCGGTCGGCGACCTGGACAGCCTGTCCGCCCGCGCCCGGGCGATGGTCAGCATGGCCGACACCGCCGTCGCGGCGAACCGGGCCGAGAAGGCGGCGCAGCGCGCCGTGCAGGTGCAGCGCAAGGAGGCGCTCGCCGCCGAGGCCGAGCAGATCGCCGCGGACTCCACGCAGTGGAAGGCCGCCGGTGACCGGCTGAAGGCGATCGTCGAGGAGTGGAAGACGATCAAGGGCATCGACCGCAAGACCGACGAGGCGCTGTGGCAGCGCTTCGCCGCCGCGCGGGACGCCTTCGGCCGCCGCCGCGGCGCGCACTTCGCCGAGCTGGACAAGCAGCGGGGCGAGTCGCGGGCGGCCAAGAGCGAGCTGATCGCCGAGGCCGAGCGGTTGTCCACCTCCACCGAGTGGGGCCCCACCAGCGCGGCGATGCGCGGGCTGATGGACCGCTGGAAGGCCGTGCCGCGGGTCGGCCGGGACACCGACGACGACCTGTGGAAGAAGTTCCGCGCCGCCCAGGACGTGTTCTTCGCCGCCCGGACCGCCAACGACCAGGCGCGCAGCAGCGACGAGCTGGCCAACCAGAAGGCCAAGGAGGAGCTGCTCGCCGAGGCGGAGAAGCTCGACCCGGCCAACAAGGGCAACCAGAACGCGCTGCGCAAGATCCAGGAGCGCTACGACGCCATCGGGCACGTGCCGCGCGGCGCCATGCGCGAGCTGGAAGACCGGATGCGCACCGTCGAGGAGAAGTTCCGCGGCGCGAGCGAGTCCGCCCGTCCCCGGGTCCAGCCGGAGAACCCGCTGCTGACCTCGATGCGGGCCGCGGTGACCAAGGCCGAGGACCAGCTGGCCAAGGCGCAGGCTGCCGGCAACGCGAAGCGGATCAGCGAGGCCGAGGCCGCCCTGGCCACCCGCCGGGAGTGGCTGGCCGAAGCGGAGAAGGCCTCCTCCCGCCGCTGACGCACCACCGTCGGGTCCACCCCGGCGCGCACACCGAGGGCCCGTCCGTTCACCGGACGGGCCCTCGGCGTTCTCCGGAACTGTCGTGTAGCCCCGGGGACGACGGGTAGGTCGTGGACAACGTGATGCGTCACGGCGCATGCGTGACATCTGCCGAACAGGCTCAGCCCCAGACCTCACCCGGGCGTCCAGCAGCTGCTGGACGCCGTCCTCAGGGAAGGAGCACCACCATGAAGGCCATCGTCTACCGAGGCCCCAAGAACGTCGCCGTCGAGGAGGTGCCGGACGCCACGATCCAGGCGCCCACCGACGCGGTCATCCGGATCACCACCACCAACATCTGCGGGTCGGACCTGCACATGTACGAGGGCCGGACCCCCGTCGAGGAGGGCAAGGTCCTCGGCCACGAGAACATGGGCGTGGTCCAGGAGGTCGGCCCCGGCGTCGACCGGATCAAGGTCGGGGACCGCGTCTCGGTCCCGTTCAACATCGCCTGCGGCACCTGCCGCAACTGCACCGAGGGCTGGACGTCGTTCTGCCTGCGCGCCAACCCCACCGAGGGCATGGACGGCGCGGCCTACGGCTACGCCAACATGGGCCCCTACGACGGCGGGCAGGCGGAGTTCCTGCGCGTGCCGTGGGCGGACTTCAACCTGCTGCACCTGCCCGAGGGCACCGAGCACGAGAACGACTTCACCATGCTGTCGGACATCTTCCCCACCGGCTGGCACGGCGTGGAGCTGTCCGGCTTCCAGGTCGGCGACCGGGTGGCGGTGTTCGGCGGTGGTCCGGTCGGGCTGATGGCCGCGCACAGCGCCATGATCCGCGGCGCCTCGGAGGTCTTCCTGGTCGACAAGGAGACCGACCGGCTGGCGCTGGCGGAGAAGTACGGAGCCACCCCGATCGACTTCAGCGCCGGTGATCCGGTGGCACAGATCCTGGACGCCACCGGCGGGCGCGGTGTCGACCGTGGCGTCGAGGCGGTCGGCTACCAGGCACACGACTCCAGCGGCGAGGAGCACCCCGAGCTGGTGCTGGACAACCTGACCCAGGTCGTCCGCTCCACCGGCGGGATCGGCGTCGTCGGCGTCTACATGCCGGCCGACCCGGGCGCGAGCAGCGAGCTGAGCCAGGAGGGGCGCATCCCCTGGCAGTTCGGCACCTTCTTCACCAAGGGCCAGTCGATGGGCACCGGGCAGGCGCCGGTGAAGCGGTACAACCGGCAGCTGCGGGACCTGATCATCGACGGCAAGGCCAACCCGGGGTTGATCACCAGCCACGAGCTCGGCCTGGACCAGGCCGTCGAGGGCTACCAGCGGTTCGACGACCGCGACGAGGGCTGGACCAAGGTGCTGCTGCACCCGGGCAGCTGACGCTCACCCCACCGGGACGCCCCACCCGGTGAGCTGATCGATGACCGTCCCCCTGCACCGATGCCGGTGCGGGGGGACGGTCTTCGTCCGGCGCCTCCCGGCCCGGTGGGGTCAGCTGCAGACGGCGACCGCGGCCGGCAGCGGCGGCGGGACGCCGATCCCGGGCATGCCGAGCGTGACGCCGGGCGTGGTCGGGCGGGTGCCGGCCTCGCTGGCGTCGCCGGCCCGGGTGCGCCGGTGGGAGACCAGCTCACCGTCGGCGACCAGGAAGTGCGGCTTCGCGGCGGTCACGACGGTCTCCACGACGTCCCCGGCCCGGACGCCGTCGGCAGCGGTGAAGTGCACCAGCCGGCCGTCCCGGGCCCGGCCGGAGAGCCGGCCGCGGGCGGCGTCCTTGCTGCCCTCCCCCGCGGCCACCAGCAGCTCCACCGGCCGGCCGACGAGCGCCCGGTTCTCGGCCCAGCTGATCTCCTCCTGCAGCGCGGTCAGCCGCAGGTAGCGCTCCTGGACGACCTCCTTGGGCAGCTGGTCGTCCATCTCCGCGGCCGGCGTGCCCGGGCGCTTGGAGTACTGGAAGGTGAAGGCGCTGGAGAAGCGGGCCTGCCGGACGACGTCGAGGGTCTGGGAGAAGTCCGCCTCGGTCTCGCCCGGGAACCCGACGATGATGTCGGTGGTGATCGCGGCGTCGGGCATCGCGGCCCGCACCCGGTCGATGATCCCGAGGTAGCGGTCCTGCCGGTAGCCGCGGCGCATCCGGCGCAGCACGTCGTCCGACCCGCTCTGCAGCGGCATGTGCAGCTGGTGGCAGACCGCCGGCGTCTCGGCCATCGCGGCGATGACGTCGTCGGTGAACTCCCGCGGGTGCGGGCTGGTGAAGCGGATCCGCTCCAGGCCCTCGATCCGCCCCGCCGCACGCAGCAGGTCGGCGAAGGCGCCGCGTTCGCGGAACTCGACGCCGTAGGCGTTCACGTTCTGGCCGAGCAGGGTCACCTCGAGCACGCCCTGGTCGACCAGCGCCTGCACCTCGGCCAGGATCTCGCCGGGACGTCGGTCCTTCTCCTTGCCGCGCAGCGCCGGGACGATGCAGAACGTGCAGGTGTTGTTGCACCCGACGCTGATCGACACCCAGCCGGAGTACGCGGAGTCCCGCTTGGCCGGCAGCGTGGAGGGGAAGACCTCCAGCGACTCGACGATCTCCACCTGGGCCTCGGCGTTGTGCCGGGCGCGCTCCAGCAGCACCGGCAGCGACCCGACGTTGTGGGTGCCGAAGACGACGTCGACCCAGGGCGCACGCCGGACGATCTCGCCGCGGTCCTTCTGCGCCAGGCAGCCGCCGACGGCGATCTGCATGCCGGGGTGGGCGTCCTTGACCGGGCGCAGGTGCCCGAGGTTGCCGTAGAGCCGGTTGTCGGCGTTCTCCCGGACGGCGCAGGTGTTGAGCACGACGACGTCGGCGTCGGTGCCCTCGGGAGCTGCCGAGTACCCGGCCGACTCGAGCAGGCCGGAGAGCCGCTCGGAGTCGTGCACGTTCATCTGACAGCCGTAGGTGCGCACGAGGTAGGTCTTGCCGGTCACCACCCGCATCGTACGGACGTGCACCCAACACCCGGCGCCTGCAGCCAGGTCCGCGCTCATCCGACTCCGGGAGGTGACCGGGACGACCCCCACCGGGTGAACTCCGGTCCCATTCGCAGCTTCGTTACAGCTTCGTGATGGCTTCGCGACGTCACTGGGGCGCGAGCCACCTAGGGTCACCCGCTGTGACAGACCGTCCGACCGGAGACCCTCTCGTCCGCATGTCCGGCGTCAACAAGTGGTTCGGCGAACTGCACGTCCTGCAGGACATCGACCTCTCGATCGACCGCGGCGAGGTGGTCGTCGTGATCGGGCCGTCGGGCTCGGGCAAGTCGACGCTGTGCCGGACGATCAACCGCCTGGAGTCGATCGAGAACGGCGAGATCACCATCGACGGCCAGCGGCTGCCGGAGGAGGGGAAGGAGCTGGCCCGGCTGCGCGCCGACGTCGGCATGGTGTTCCAGAGCTTCAACCTCTTCGCGCACAAGACCGTGCTGGAGAACGTCACCCTCGGCCCGATCAAGGTGCGCAAGCAGTCCAAGGCGGACGCCGAGAAGCGGGCCCGCGAGCTCCTGGACAGGGTCGGCGTCGGCCCCCAGGCCGACAAGGTGCCCGCCCAGCTCTCCGGTGGTCAGCAGCAGCGCGTGGCGATCGCCCGCGCGTTGGCCATGGACCCGAAGGTGATGCTCTTCGACGAGCCCACCTCGGCACTCGACCCGGAGATGATCAACGAGGTCCTCGAGGTGATGATCGGCCTCGCCCGGGACGGCATGACGATGGTCGTGGTCACCCACGAGATGGGCTTCGCCCGCAAGGCAGCCAACCGCGTCGTGTTCATGGACGGCGGCCGCATCGTCGAGTCCTCCACCCCGGAGGAGTTCTTCACCAACCCGAGCTCCGACCGGGCCAAGGACTTCCTCTCCAAGATCCTGAACCACTGACCACCCGCACATCCACGAGAGGACCCTCCATGCGCATCACCCGCTACGCCGCCGCCCTCGCGGCCACCGGTGTCGTCCTGGCCGGCTGTTCCAGCGACGCCGGCGAGACCACCGAGGACGCCGCCGACAACGCCCCTGAGGTCGCGACCGAGGTCGAGTTCGAGCCCGGCAGCACCATGGCCGAGATCGTCGAGGCCGGTGAGCTCCGGGTCGGTACGAAGATCGACCAGCCCGGCTTCGGCCTGGCCAACACCGCCGGTGAGCCCGAGGGCTTCGACGTGGAGATGGCCAAGCTCGTCGCTGCGGAGATGGGCCTGTCCGAGGACCAGATCACCTTCACCGAGACGGTCTCCGCGAACCGCGAGCCCTTCCTCCAGGAGGACCGCGTCGACATGGTCGCGGCGACGTACACGATCAACGACGCCCGCAAGGAGGTCATCGACTTCGCCGGGCCGTACTACGTGGCCGGGCAGGACATCATGGTGGCGGCGGGCAACCCCGAGGGCATCGAGGGCCCGGAGGACCTGGCCGGCACGACGGTCTGCTCGGTCGAGGGCTCGACCCCGGCGGAGACGATCCGGACGGAGTACCCCGAGGCCGAGCTGGTCCTCTACGACGTGTACTCCAAGTGCGCCGACGACCTGCGCAACGGCAACGTGCAGGCGGTGACCACCGACAACGTCATCCTCACCAGCTTCGTCGCCGGAGACCCGGAGAGCTTCGAGCTGGTCGGCAACCCCTTCACCGAGGAGCCCTATGGCATCGGTGTGCAGAAGGGCGCCGACGACTTCCGCGAGTTCATCAACGACGTGCTCACCGAGTCGTTCGAGGACGGCACCTGGGCCGACGCCTGGGACCAGACCGCCGGCGCGATCACCGACACCGAGGCGCCCGAGCCGCCCACCGTCGACCGCTACTGACCGACCGCCCGACACCGCTGGCGCCCCGCTCGACCGGGGCGCCAGCGGTGCGCTCGGACACCACCTGAACGAGAGGAGGCTCGATGTCCTTCCTGGCCGACAACTTCCCGCTGCTCCGGGACGCCTTCCTGACCACGCTCAGCCTCGCCGTCCTCAGCGGCCTGGTCGCGCTGGTGCTGGGGACCGTCCTCGCGGCCATGCGGGTCAGCCCGATCGCCGCGCTGCGCGGACTGGCGACCTTCTACGTCGAGACCTTCCGCAACACGCCGCTCACGGTGGTCTTCTTCTTCCTCGCCTTCGGCATCGTCTACATCGACCTGCAGTTCCCGAGCCGGTTCATCACCGCGGTCGCCGCGCTGTCGCTGTACACGGCCGCGTTCGTCTCCGAGGCCGTCCGCTCCGGCATCAACGCGGTGCCACCGGGTCAGGCCGAGGCCGCCCGGGCCATCGGGCTGGACTTCCGGCAGAGCCTGTCCACGATCGTGCTCCCCCAGGCCTTCCGCACCGTCGTCCCGCCGCTGGGCAGCGTGTGGATCGCCCTGGCCAAGAACACCTCGATCGCCGCAGGGTTCGCCGTCACGGACCTGACCGCCGTTCTCCAGCGCCTGGCCAACGCCAACGCCGACGAGCTCGCACTGGTCTTCCTCGCCGTCGTGGCGGCCTACCTGCTGATCACCCTGCCGTCGGCCTGGGTCATCGGGGTCCTCGAGCGCCGGCTGGCGATCGTCCGATGAGCGACTCCCGGGTCCTCTTCGACCTGCCCGGCCCCCGAGCCCGCCGCCGGCAGCGGCTGGGCAGCCTGCTGGGCGCCCTCCTGGTGCTGGTGCTCATCGGCCTCGCCCTGTGGCGGCTCGGCAGCAACGGCCAGCTGGAGCCCGAACGGTGGGCGATCCTGTTCGACCCCTCGACCAACGTCCCGCAGCGACTGCTGGAGGCGCTCGGCAACACGCTGGAGGTGGCAGCCGTCGGCATGGTGGCGGCGACCGCCCTGGGGGCGTTGCTGGCCGTCGGCCGACTCTCCGACCACGCCTGGGTCCGGGTCCCGGTGGTCACGGTGATCGAGTTCTTCCGCGCCGTGCCCCTGCTGGTGCTGATCCTGTTCTGCTTCCTCTTCCTGCCACAGGTCGGGGTGACGCTCAGCGCCTTCGGCGCCCTCGCGCTCGGGTTGACGCTCTACAACATGGCCGTGCTCGCCGAGATCTTCCGGGCGGGCATCCAGTCGATCGACCGCGGGCAGAGCGAGGCGGCGTACGGCCTGGGGCTGCGCAAGTGGCAGGTGATGACGTTCATCCTGGTTCCACAGGCGGTCCGCCGGATGCTCCCGGTGCTGATCGCCCAGCTCGTCGTCCTGCTGAAGGACAGTTCCCTGGGCTTCATCGTGGGGTACATGGAGCTGCTCCGGACCTCGCGGAGCCTGGTGGAGACGCTCAACTTCAGCTTCGGGCCGCGTTACACCTTCCAGCTGTACGTGGCGGCCGGGCTGATCTACATCATCGTCAACGTGCTGCTGTCCCAGCTGGCCAAGTTCGTCGAGTCCCGTTCCCGCCGCAGCCCCAAGACGACGGCCGCGCCCACGGACCTGGCCACGGGCGCGGCCCCAGGCACGGCCACGGGTCCGGGACCGGCCGGTGCGGCGCTCCTCGGCCCGGGACGACCCGGCGAGGAGAGCTGAGCGGCACCTCCACCGGAGGAGATGGCAGGGCAGTCACCAGCAGGGTGGCTGCCCTGCCGCATTCCCGGGACGCTGCCCGCCGGACACCGGATGCGGGGCCCGGACATCTGGCCGGTGGACGGCGCTGAGCCCGCTGGCGTCCACCGCTGCAGTCGTCCACCGAGCGCGCGCCGTCCGGCAGGACGGCCCGGTCCCAACGCCCTCCGCTGCCCCACCCGGCGCACCGCTCCCGGTCGGTCGGTCGACTGACCGAGTCCGCCGTCCGAGTTGGCACTTTCAGCCGGTGACGGTGCCGTCGCTCACTGCCGAGAGTAGAAGGGTGACCTCGACTGCCGCCGCTCCGCGCCACATGCACCTGGATCTCGACGAGGACGACGACCTGGCCACGACCACGCAGATCTTCGTGAGCAAGCTGCGTGCCAGCGCACGCCGGTTCGCCGCCGCCGCCGGAGCGGACTCGGCGATCGTCCGAGAGGCCGTGCCACCGGCCCGGCACCGTCGCTCTCGCTGCCGCGTGGTGCTGCTGTACGTCGGTGGACAGGAGACCGACGTGACCTTCCTGGGCCCCTCCAGCTCGCTCGCGGGCAAGGAGGTCACCATGTCGCAGTTCGACACCGCGATCGAGCTGTGGCTGCGGGCCGGGCAGGAGCGCAGCCGGCGTTGGCTGATGCCGGACGAGGAGGCCGCCGACGGCGTGGCCATCGACATCTCCGCCTGGTTGAACCGCTGACCTCCTGGTCCCGCTCGCCACTCGGCCGGGGCCGGCCCACCGGTGCCGGGCCGGCCTCACCCGCGGCACGGTCAGGACCTGGGCGCCCCAGGTGCACGTCGCGTGTTCCATCGGCCCGTGAGCACACCGGATGACCTGCTGGCGGTACCGGGCGGGGTGATCGTCCTGCGGGACGAGGGCACGAAGGTGACCTGGCCGGTCGAGGTCGCCGACTTCCTGCTGGCCCCCGAGCCGGTCACCCGGGAGCTGTACCGGGCGATCACCGATGGCGTGCCGCTGAGCTCAGCGGCACCTCGGACGCCGGTCACGGAGGTCTCCTGGCTGCAGGCCGTCCGGTTCTGCAACGCCCTCTCGAAGCGGAACGGCCTGGAGCCCTGCTACGTCCTCGGCACCGACCCCGACGGGCTCGACGTCGACTGGGACGCCACGGCGTCGGGCTACCGACTGCCGACCGAAGCGGAGTGGGAGCACGCCTGCCGCGCGGGGAGCTCCGACGTGCGCCCCGGCGAGCTCGACGAGATCGCCTGGTACCGCGGGAACTCCGGTGGCCGGGTGCACGACGTCGCCACCAGGGCGCCGAACGCGTGGGGCTTCCATGACATGATCGGCAATGTCTGGGAGTGGTGCTGGGACCTGTTCGACCCGCGCGTCTACGGCCCGTACCGGGTTCTCCGCGGGGGCGGGTGGCTGGACCACCCCCGCGGCTGCCGGGCGTCCTGCCGTCGCAAGAGCCACCCGAGCCTGCGGATCGACGACCTCGGCTTCCGGGTCGCCCGTCGACGGTGAACCGCCGGCACCGAGCCCGGCAGAGCCGGGCGGGCGGCGATCCGCCGGCGGTGCCACCCCGTGGGCCGACTAGGGCAGGTCGTCGACCGGGACGGCACCGGGCGGCGGCTGCCGACGCCCGATCGGGCGGGCACGCCCCTCCCCCACCTCGGCACTGCCCTCGATGCCCGAGAGGTCGAGGCC
The DNA here is from genome assembly GCF_026967925.1 of Modestobacter sp. VKM Ac-2985. GTDB lineage: Bacteria > Actinomycetota > Actinomycetes > Mycobacteriales > Geodermatophilaceae > Modestobacter. Next base: position 1,212,081 of record NZ_JAPVBI010000003.1, read on the forward strand.
GGGTGTCTCCGCTGCAGCTGCCGCACGCCCGGCGCGTGCTGCGGCTCGCGCCGCGGACCGTTCGCGTGACCATGCCACCGGCGCAGCACCGGGTGGGTCCAGCTCGATGAGCTCCTCGCCGCTGCCGGGCCCGTCGGGGAAGCCGTCCTCCGCGTCCGAGCCCGCTGTGCCGACCGCGGAGTCGCCGTCGGGCTCGTCCCGACCGTCGAGGGCCTCGCGGACCACGTAGCCGGCCAGCCCACCGCCGTAGCCCTTGCGGGCGAGCATGCCGACCAGACGCCGCTCGGCCGTCACCCGGTCGAGCCGGCGCATCGAGGGCAGCTTGCGCTCGACCAGCCGCCGGGCGGAGTCCCACTCGTCCTGCGGGTCGACCTCGGCCACAGCGGCCGCGGCGACCTCGCCGTCGACGCCCTTGGCCCGCAGCTCCGACGCCAGCGCCCGGCGGGCCAGGCCGCGACCGGACTGCCGGGTGGAGACCCAGGCCGCCGCGAACGCCGCGTCGTCGATGAGCCCGACCTCGGCGAAGCGGTCGAGCACCGCCGCCGCAGCCTCGTCGGGCACGTCCTTCTTGGCCAGCAGGTCGGCCAGCTGCTTGCGGGTCTTGGCGGTGCCGGTCAGCGCCCGCAGACAGATGCCCCGGGCGACCGCCTCGGGGTCTTCCATCTCGGCCGGCTCATCGGACGCGTCGGCGTCCGCGGACGGGCGGCTCCACTGGGGACCGGAGCTGCGGCCGCCACGCTTGCGGCGACCACCCGGCTCGGACCGGTCGGATGGATCGCCACCGGTCCGGGCACTGCCGATGCCGGCACTGCCCGGACCAGGACGACCCCGACCGGACCGGCGACCTCCGCCACCGGCCGGTCCGGCGTCGTCCCCGAAGCCGTCGCTGCCCGGCCCGCCGTCGGCCAGCGCATCGGACACCGGCGGGATCAGAAGTCAGCCGGTGCGGCCGCCGGGGCCGCAGCGGCCACGACCCCGATGCCGAGCTTCTCCTTGATCTTCTTCTCGATCTCGTCGGCGAGGTCGGGGTTGTCGCGCAGGAAGGTGCGGGCGTTCTCCTTGCCCTGGCCGAGCTGGTCGCCCTCGTAGGTGTACCAAGCGCCCGACTTGCGGACGAAGCCCTGCTCGACGCCCATGTCGATGAGCCCACCCTCGCGGCTGAAGCCATGGCCCCAGATGAGGTCGAGCTCGGCCTGCTTGAACGGGGCGGCCACCTTGTTCTTGACGACCTTCACCCGCACCCGGCTGCCGACCGCGTCGGTGCCCTGCTTGAGGGTCTCGATCCGGCGGATGTCCAGCCGCACCGAGGCGTAGAACTTCAGCGCCCGGCCACCGGTGGTGACCTCCGGCGAGCCGTAGACCACGCCGACCTTCTCGCGCAGCTGGTTGATGAAGATGCAGGTGGTGCCGGAGTTGCTGAGCGCACCGGTGATCTTGCGCAGCGCCTGGCTCATCAGCCGGGCCTGCAGACCGACGTGGCTGTCGCCCATCTCGCCCTCGATCTCGGCGCGGGGCACCAGGGCCGCCACCGAGTCGACGACGATGAGGTCGAGCGCCCCGGAGCGGATCAGCATGTCGGCGATCTCCAGCGCCTGCTCACCGGTGTCGGGCTGGCTGATCAGCAGGGCGTCGGTGTCGACGCCGATCGCCCGGGCGTAGTCGGGGTCGAGGGCGTGCTCGGCGTCGATGAAGGCGACGATGCCGCCGGCCGCCTGGGCGTTGGCCACCGCGTGCAGGGCGACCGTCGTCTTGCCGGAGGCCTCGGGGCCGTACACCTCGACGACGCGGCCGCGGGGCAGGCCGCCGACACCGAGGGCGATGTCGAGGGCGACGGAGCCGGTGGGGATGACCTTCATGGCGACCTCGGGCGAGTCGCCCAGGCGCATGACGGAGCCCTTGCCGAACTGCTTGTCGATCTGGGCGAGGGCCATGTCGAGGGCCTTGTCGCGGTCGAGCGTTGCCATGGTGGCCACCTTCGGATGTCGCTGTAGCGGGTCGTTGCCGACGCTAGGGCCGGGGTCTGACACTTTCCGCGGACCGGGCGCATCTGTGGAGAGACACCGGACCTGTGGACGCCACGGTATGCCGAACACCTGTTCGATTCCAGTGACACGCCGGGTCGGCGCGTCGCGTCGACCCGGCACCCTCGAACAGCACCGGGAGCCGGCCGGACGACCTGCTCAGCGTGGCGGTCGGACCTCGTCGGCCGCGGCCCGGGCGGCGTGGACGGCCGGCATCCGACCCTCGACGAAGGAGATGAGCGCCAGCAGGTGGGGCACGAGGGCGGCGCCGTCCTCGGTCAGCCGGTACTCCACGTGCGGGGGGATCGCCGACCGCACCTCACGGTGCACCCAGCCGTCCCGCTCCAGCGTCTGCAGGCTCTGCGCCAGCATCCGCTCGCTCACGCCCTCGACCCGGCGACGCAGCTCCCCGAACCGGTGCGGGGACTCGGCCAGGGCGGACAGCGCCAGCAGGGACCACTTGCCGGTCACGTGCTCCAGCGCCTCACGGGAGGTGCAGGCGCGCCGGAAGACGTCGGCCACCAGCACCTCGACCGTCTGCTCCACCTCACCCTCCCCCGCGTCACGCATGCCGCCAGAGTACCGTCCGGAAGACCTGCACTCACTTTTCGTAAGTGCCCATTGCCCAGGAAGCACTCGAAGGAGTCCCCTTGATCACCGTCACCGGAGCCACCGGCCAGCTCGGCCGCCTCGTCGTCACCGGACTGCTCGACGCCGGGGTGCCCGCCGGCGAGGTCGTCGCCGTCGTCCGCAGCCCGGAGAAGGCCGGTGACCTCTCCGCGCGCGGGGTGCAGGTCCGCCAGGCGGAGTACGGCGACGCGGCGAGCCTCCGGACCGCCCTGCAGGGCACCGACCGCCTGCTGCTCGTCTCCGGCAGCGAGGTCGGCCAGCGGGTCACCCAGCACGGCAACGTGCTGCAGGCCGCGAAGGCCGCCGGCGTCGGGCTGGTCGTCTACACCAGCGCGCCGAAGGCCGCCGACACCTCGCTGCCGCTGGCCCCGGAGCACGCCGCCACCGAGCGGCTGATCGCCGACGTCGGCCTCCCGGCGGTGGTGCTGCGGAACAACTGGTACCTGGAGAACCACGACCAGCCGATCCGCACGGCCGCCGAGACCGGCGAGGTCGTCGGCAGCTCGGGCGCAGGGACGATCGCGGCGGCGACGCGGGCCGACTTCGCGGCGGGTGCGGTCGCCGTCCTGACCGCCGCGGAGCCCGAGCCGGGCGTCGTGGAGCTGGGTGGCGACCAGCCGTTCACGCTCGCCGACCTGGCGGCCGCCGTCGCCGCCGAGACCGGCCGGGAGGTCACCTACCGCGACCTCTCCGCCCCGGAGCACCAGCAGTTCCTGCTCGGGCAGGGCCTGCCGCAGGAGACCGCCGAGTTCGTCGTCGCCCTCGACCAGTCGATCGCCCAGGGCGCCCTGGAGACCGGGAGCACCGCGCTGTCCGGGCTCATCGGCCGGCCGACCACGCCGCTCGCCGTGCACGTCCGCTCGGTCCTGAGGGGCTGAGCCCGCGTCCCGCCGGAGGAGGGCCGGGAGGAGTGCTCAGCGCTCCTTCGGCGGGATGTCGTACTCCTTGCAGATCTCCAGCCAGACCGTGCGCACCGGCACGCCGGCCTCGATCGCCTGGGCGGGCGTGCGCCCACCCAGCGGGCCGAAGACGTGGTCGCTGGCCACGCTCTGCGCGCGGATCGCACCGAACTGGCGCTCCATCCGGGACCGGAACTCCTGCAACCGCACGCCACGACGGTACCCACCGGCCGGTGGCCCGTGCGCCGGGCACCACCGGCGTCCTACCCTCGGCGCATGTTCCCCAGCACCGGTTCGCCCACCTGGGACCTCATCCTGCAGATCGGGCTCGTCGGCGCCCTGGTCGCGCTGCTGGTCCTGCTCGGGCGCGACTACCTCAACCGGCGCTGAGGGACCTCCGGGTCACTGCCCAGACCACCGCGAGCGGGCCGATGAGCACCGCGGAGACCACGGCCACCAGCCCGAAGCCGCCCAGCGCGAGCAGCGGTCCACCCACCGCGCCGGCAACGGCCGCCCCCAGCCCCATGAGCAGGTCGGTGGCGCCCTGGGCGGCCGGGCGGACCTCGGTGGAGACGGACTCGGTGACCAGGGTCGACCCGGCCACCAGGCCGCACGACCAGCCCAGCCCGAGCAGGAACAGCCCGGTGCCGAGCTGGAGGGCGGCCCCCGGCGGCGCGGTGCCGGCGACCACGGCGGCGAGCAGGAGCAGCACCCCGCCCAGGGCGACCGTCGCGGTGCGGCCGGCCCGGTCGGCGAGCCAGCCGACGACCGGGGAGAACAGGTACATCCCGGCCACGTGCACGCTGATGACCAGGCCGATCACCCGCAACGTCGTCCCGTCGGCGTCGGAGTGGCCGGCCCCCATGTGCACCGGGGTCATCACCATCAGCCCGACCATGACCGCGTGCGAGACGACGACGGCGGTCAGCCCCAGCCGCCCACCGGGGGTCGCCCACACCGCGCGCAGCGCCGCCGCCGAGCCCGACCGCAGCGGCGCCGGCCCGGCGGGGCGGTCGGCCGCGGTGAGCTGCCGGGCCAGCAGCAACGGGTCGGGGCGGAGCAGCACCAGCACCCCGAGGACGACCACCCCGAACACCGCGATCGACAGCACGAACGCCCCGCCGAGCGCCGGCAGCCCGAGGGCGCGCCCCAGGTCGTCGGCCGGGCCCGCCAGGTTGGGCCCGAGGACCGAGCCGATCGTGGTCGCCCAGACCACCAGGGACAGCGAGCGGCCACGGTGCTCGGGCTGGGCCAGGTCAGCGGCGGCGTAGCGGGCCTGCAGGCCGCTGGTGGTGGCCGCCCCGAACAGGAAGAGGCCGACGAGCAGGAGCAGCAGCGAGGACACCGCCGCGGCCCCGACGACGACCAGGGAGCCGAGGACCGCGATCCCGTAGCCCAGGGACAGGCCGGCGCGCCGGCCGTACCGGTCACTGACCTGCGCCAGCGGGACGGCGATCAGCGCGGCGCCCAGCACGCTCGCCGTCTGCCCCAGCCCGGCGGCGGCGTCACTCCCGGCGACGTCCCGGGCGAGCAAGCCGCCGACGGTGATGCCGATCGTCACCCCCAGCCCACCGAGGGCCACCCCTGCCGAGAGCACCGACAGCGTGCGGCGCTGGACGACGGCCTGGTCGGGCGGGGCGAGCGACGGTCGGGTCACCGGGCGAGTGTGCCCGACGGACGGGCCCCGCGGAGCACGCAGCGAGCCGGACAGGCGCTGGTCACAGGCCCATCGAGCGACCCACGATCTCCTTCATGATCTCGTTGGTGCCGCCGTAGATCGACTGCACCCGGGCGTCCCGCCACGCCTTGGAGACCCGGTACTCGCTCATGTAGCCGTAGCCGCCGTGCAGCTGCAGGCACCGGTCGGCGACCTTGTTCTGCAGCTCCGTCGTCCACCACTTGGCCATCGCGGCGTCGGTGGCGGTGAGGTCGCCGCTGTCGAGCTGGCGCACGCACTCGTCGACGAAGGTCCGGGCGATCGTGACCTCGGTCTGCAGCTCGGCCAGGACGAAACGGGAGTTCTGGAACGAGCCGATCGGGCGGCCGAACGCCGTCCGGGTGGTCACGTACTCGACGGTCAGCGCGAGCACGGTCTCGGCGGCGGCGACCGCAGAGACGGCGATGTGCAGCCGCTCCTGCGGCAGGTTCTGCATCAGGTGCGCGAAGCCGTGCCCCTCGGTGCCGAGCAGGTTGGCGGCGGGCACCCGGACGTCGTCGAAGAACAGCTCGGCGGTGTCCTGCGCCTTGAGCCCGACCTTGTCCAGGTTGCGGCCGCGGGAGAAGCCGGCCATGTCCCGCTCGACCATGAGCAGGCTCAGGCCCCGGGAGCCGGGCGCCTCGGGATCGGTACGGGCGACGACGACGACCAGGTCGGCGTTGATGCCGTTGGTGATGAAGGTCTTCGAGCCGTTGAGCACCCAGTCCGCGCCGTCCCGGCGCGCGGTGGTCCGGACGCCCTGCAGGTCGCTGCCGGCGGCCGGCTCGGTCATCGCGATCGCGGTGATCAGCTCCCCGGTGCAGAACCGGGGCAGCCAGCGCTCCTTCTGCTCCTCGGTCGCGAGGTCCTGCAGGTAGGGGCCGACGACGTCGTTGTGCAGCCCGAAGCCCACGCCGCTGGCGCCGATCCGGACCAGCTCCTCGCTCAGCACGCAGGACCAGCGGAAGTCGCGCACCCCGCCGCCGCCGTACCGCTCCTCCACGCCCATGCCCAGCAGCCCCTGGGCGCCGGCCGCCGTCCACAGCTCCCGCGGCACGATGCCGGCCCGCTCCCACTCGTCGTGGAAGGGTGCGACCTCCTTCTCCAGCCAGCCCCGCACGCTCTGCCGGAAGTCCTCGTGGTCGGCCTCGTACAGGCTGTGACGCATGCCACGCAGTGTGGCTCAGTCCCAGCGCCGACCGACAGCCCGGTGGCCGAAGTTCGGCTTGATCTCAGCGTTGAAGAAGCGGCCCTTGCTCTCCGCCCGGAGCAGCGACAGCACGCGCTCCGGCGGCACCTCGAGGAAGTGGTAGACGCGTCCGTCGCGGAAGACGAGCTCCAGCAGCTGCTGCTCCTCGTCGTACCCGACGGTCGCGATGTTGGACGACTGCACCGCTGTGCGCAGCATGGCTGCCCCCTGCCGAGCCGGATCACATCAGTGTGATCCGCGGGCGCCACGACGTCGACAGGTCGACAGGTCGACTCGTCGCCACCTCGACGACGGCGAACTGTCGTACTCGCGTGGACACTGGTCGCGTGTCCGCTCTCGACCGGTTCTCCGCGCCCACCCAGGCGTGGTTCACCGGTGCGTTCGAGCAGCCGACCCCGGCCCAGGAGGGCGCCTGGACGGCGATCAGCAGCGGCCAGCACGCCCTGGTCGTCGCCCCCACCGGGTCGGGCAAGACGCTGGCGGCCTTCCTCTGGTCGCTCGACCGGCTGGCGGCCACGCCCCCGCGGGAGGACCCGCTGGCCCGCTGCCGGGTGCTGTACGTCTCGCCGCTCAAGGCGCTGGCCGTCGACGTCGAGCGCAACCTCCGCGCACCGCTGACCGGGATCGGCCAGGCCGCCGCCCGGCTGGGTCAGCAACGACCGGAGATCAGCGTCGGCATCCGCTCCGGTGACACCCCGGCCGACGAGCGGCGGCTGTTCGCCAGGCGCCCGCCGGACATCCTGATCACCACCCCCGAGTCGCTGTTCCTGCTGCTCACCAGCCAGGCCCGGGAGTCGCTGCGCGGGGTGGAGACGGTGATCCTCGACGAGGTGCACGCCGTCTGCGGCAGCAAGCGCGGCGCGCACCTGGCCGTCTCCCTCGACCGGCTGGACGAGCTGCTGGAGCGGCCGGCCCAGCGGATCGGGCTGTCGGCGACGGTGCGGCCGATCGAGGAGGTGTCGACCTTCCTCGCCGGTGGCCGGCCGGTGCAGGTGGTCGCACCGCCGTCGCAGAAGCAGTGGGACCTCTCCGTCGTCGTCCCGGTCGAGGACATGAGCCAGCTGGGTCAGCCCACCGGGGAGCTGGAGGGGTCGGCGGCGGGGAACCAGCCGCGGACGTCGATCTGGCCGGCGGTCGAGGAGCGGGTGCTCGACCTGATCGAGACGCACCGCAGCACCATCGTGTTCGCCAACTCCCGCCGGCTGGCCGAGCGACTGACCAGCCGGCTCAACGAGCTGGCCTACGAACGGGCGACCGGGGAACCGCTGCCGCACGGCGCGAACCCGGCCGAGCTGATGGCCCAGGCCGGCTCCGGGGGCGGGCTGCCACCGGAGGTGAAGCCGGTCGCCTCGGCGCACCACGGGTCTGTCTCCCGCGAGCAGCGGGCCGTCGTGGAGGAGGCGCTGAAGTCCGGGCAGCTGCCGGCCGTGGTCGCCACCTCCTCACTCGAGCTGGGCATCGACATGGGCGCGGTCGACCTGGTCATCCAGGTCGAGTCGCCGCCGAACGTCGCCGCCGGGCTCCAGCGGGTGGGACGGGCCGGCCACCAGGTCGGTGCGGTCAGCGAGGGCGTCATCTTCCCGAAGTTCCGCGGTGACCTGGTGCAGAGCGCCGTCGTCGCCGAGCGGATGCGGGCCGGCGCCATCGAGTCGACCCGCTACCTGCGCAACCCCCTCGACGTGCTGGCCCAGCAGATCGTGGCGATGGTCTCCGAGCGGCCGCGCACCGTCGACGACGTCGCCGCCGTGCTGCGTCGCTCGGCCGCCTTCGCCTCGCTGCCGGACTCCGCGCTGCACGCGGTGCTGGACATGCTGGCCGGCCGCTACCCCTCCGACGCCTTCGCCGAGCTGCGCCCGCGGCTGACCTGGGACCGGGTGACCGACACCCTCACCGCCCGCGCCGGCGCCCAGCGGCTGGCGGTCACCAGCGGCGGCACCATCCCCGACCGCGGGCTGTTCGGCGTCTTCCTCGTCTCCGGGGCCGGCGAGAACGGTGGGCGCAGGGTCGGCGAGCTGGACGAGGAGATGGTCTACGAGTCGCGGGTGGGCGACGTCTTCCTGCTCGGGTCCTCGTCCTGGCGGATCGAGGAGATCACCCACGACCGGGTGCTGGTCAGCCCCGCCCCCGGCCAGCCCGGCAAGATGCCGTTCTGGCACGGCGACACCCTGGGCCGCCCCCTGGAGCTGGGCCGGGCGCTGGGTGCCTTCCTGCGGGAGGTCGGCTCGGCCACGCCGGAGGCGGGCACGGACCGGGCCCGCGCCGCCGGCCTGGACGCCTGGGGTGCGAGCAACCTGTTCGCCTACCTCGCCGAGCAGAAGGCGGCCACCGGCCACCTCCCCGACGACCGCACGCTGCTGGTCGAGCGGTTCCGCGACGAGCTCGGCGACTGGCGGCTGGTCGTGCACTCCCCCTTCGGCGCCCAGGTCAACGCGCCCTGGGCGCTGGTCCTGGCCGCGCGGCTGCGCGAGCGGTACGGCGTGGACGTCGCGTCCATGCACTCCGACGACGGCATCGTGCTCCGGCTGCCCGACACCACCGGCGAGGCGCCGGAGGCCGACCTCGCACTCCTGGACCCGGACGACGTCGAGCGCGAGGTGACCGCCGAGGTCGGCAACTCCGCGCTGTTCGCCAGCCGGTTCCGCGAGTGCGCCGCCCGGGCGCTGCTGCTCCCCCGCCGCGACCCGCGCCGGCGTACCCCCCTGTGGCAGCAGCGGCAGCGGGCCGCCCAGCTGCTCTCGGTGGCCAGCGAGTTCTCCTCCTTCCCGATCACCCTCGAGGCGGTCCGGGAGGTGCTGCAGGACGTCTACGACGTGCCGGGGCTGGTCGAGCTCATGCGCGACATCCGCGCCCGCCGGGTGCGGCTCGTCGACGTGCAGACCCAGACCGCCTCACCGTTCGCGCAGTCCCTGCTGTTCGGCTACGTCGGGCAGTTCATCTACGAGGGCGACGCACCGCTGGCCGAGCGCCGTGCCCAGGCGCTCGCCCTGGACACCGGGCTGCTGGCCGAGCTGCTGGGCCGCTCCGAGCTGCGCGAACTGCTCGACGGTGACGCGATGGCCGAGGTCGAGGCGGAGCTGCAGCGGCTCCCCGAGCAGCGGCACCCGCGCGACGTCGACGGCGCCAGCGACCTCCTCCGCGGCGTCGGCGACCTGACCGTCGCCGAGGCCGCAGCCCGCGGCGTCCCGGCGGACTGGCTGCAGGAGCTCGTCGTCGCCCGGCGTGCGCTGGTGGTGCGGATCGCCGGTGAGGAGCGGTACGTCGCCATCGAGGACGCCGGCCGGCTCCGCGATGCCCTGGGCACCGCGCTGCCGGTCGGGGTGCCCGAGGTGTTCACCGAGCCGGTGGCCGACCCGCTCGGGGACCTGATCGGCCGCTACGCCCGCACCCACGGCCCGTTCGCGCCGCCGGAGGTCGCTGCCCGGCTCGGCCTCGGGGTCGCCGTCGTCACCGCCACGGTCCAGCGGCTGGTGGGCACCGGCCGGCTGGTCACCGGGGAGTTCCGGCCGGGCGGCATCGGCCAGGAGTGGTGCGACGCGGAGGTGCTGCGCTCGATCCGGCGGCGGTCCCTGGCCAAGCTGCGCCAGGAGGTCGAGCCGGTCCCGATCGACACGCTGGCCCGGTTCACGCCCTCCTGGCAGTCGGTGGGTGGTCGGATGCGCGGGGTCGACGGCGTCCTCGCGGTGGTCGAGCAACTGGCCGGTGCCCTGGTCCCGGCCTCGGCGCTGGAGTCGCTGGTGCTGCCGTCCCGGGTGCAGGGGTACTCCCCGGCGATGCTCGACGAGCTGACCAGCGCCGGGGAGGTGCTGTGGGCCGGGGCGGGCGGGCTCTCCGGTGGTGATGGCTGGGTGACCCTCGTGCCGGCCGACCTGGCCCCGCTGCTGCTGCCCGAGCCGCCGGCCGGTGCCGTGCTGGAGGGCGGGGTCGGTCAGCAGCTGCTCGATGAGCTCGCCGGCGGGCAGGCGATGTTCTTCCGGTCGCTGTCCGACCGGGTCGGCGCCACCGACGACCCGGCGCTGGCCGAGGAGATCTGGGACCTGGTGTGGGCCGGGGCGCTGACCAACGACACCCTGGCCCCGCTGCGAACCCGGCTCTCCGGGGGCGGCACACACAAGAAGGCACCGGCCGCGCCCCGCGCGAGGCTCGACCGCAGCCGCTACGGCCGGACCCGGCTCGGTCGCCCGGCGATGCCCAGCCGCACCGGCCCGCCCTCGATGGCCGGGCGCTGGTCACGGCTGCCTGACCTGGAGGCAAACGGAACCAAGCGCACCACCGCCCGCGCCGAGGCGCTGCTGGAGCGGCACGGGGTGCTGACCCGGGGCGCGGTGCAGGCCGAGCAGGTCACCGGCGGCTTCTCCGCGGTCTACCCGGTGCTGCGGGCGTTCGAGGAGAACGGCCGGGCTCGTCGCGGCTACTTCGTCGAGACCCTCGGTGCGGCCCAGTTCGGCACCCCGGGGTCGGTCGACCGGCTGCGCAGCTTCGCCAGCCCGGACCGGGTGCCCGCCGGGCCCGTCGTCCTCGCCGCCACCGACCCGGCCAACGTCTACGGCGCGGCGCTGCCCTGGCCGGAGCGGCCGGTGGCCACCGCCGAGGGGGACGCCGTCGACCTCGGTGAGGGCACCGGCAGCCGGAAGACCGGGCACCGGGCCGGGCGCAAGGCCGGCGCGCTGGTGGTGCTGGTCGACGGCGACCTGGTGCTCTACGTCGAGCGCGGCGGGAAGACGCTGCTGTCCTGGACCGAGGACGAGACCGTGCTCAAGGAGGCGGCCACCGCACTGTCCGGCGCGGTCGCCTCGGGGGCACTGGGCCGGATGATCGTGCAGAAGGCCGACGGGGCGTCGGTGCACGAGTCCGGCCCGCTCACCGCGGCGCTGCAGGCAGCCGGGTTCGCCGCCACCCCGCGCGGCCTGCGGCTGCGCAACTGAGGCCAGGCCGACGGCGTCGACGTGCGCTCACCTGCGTTTCTCACCGCGCTGAGCGCCACTGCGCGCACAACGGGTGAGCCCCAGGGGGAGTCAGCGGCTGCGGGAGCCCTGCAGCCAGGGAGCGAGCCAGCGGCTGAGCCGGGGCATGGACACCCGCAGCGCCGTCACCACGTAGGCCGCCGACAGCAGCAGCCGCAGCAGCCAGGGCCAGTCGCCGACGAACGGGACGGCCAGGAGCTGGAAGGTCGTGGTGAAGAACAGGACCACCGCGACGGTGAGCAGCCAGCTTCGCCAGGCCGGCCCCGGGCGAGGCGGCACCGCGAAGAAGGTCTGCAGACCCACGGCCCGGGCGATCCGCTCGTCCTCGGTCAGCCGGTGCACCCGATCCAGCGCCTCACGCCGTTCCGGGGAGCGCTCCCAGGTGCCCAGCGACTCCTCGTCCCGGAAGCGGTAGACCAGGTGGAACTCGTCGCTACCTGGGCCAGGGCGCAGCAGCGACGAGCCGAGGTGCCCGGGGAACGTCGCGACCAACTGCTGCACGTCGGCGGCCCAGCGCTCGAAGGCGTTCTGCTGCTCCGGGCGCACCACCCGGGCGACGGTGACGGTGACCGGCTCCGGCGCCGGTGCGGGCTGCCGGGCCACGATGTTCCCGGCCAGACGTTCCGGGAGGCTGCGCAGGCGGGTCGTCACGGTCACAGGATCCCTCAGCGCTGAAGGAACGCAGGCTGTTCCCGGCTGTCGCCCCACTCACACGAGGCCACCCGCCCGAGGGACGCCCCGACCGTCGGTACGCGAGGGCGGCGGTCACCGGCCCGCGCGGGGATCATGGGCGGCGTGCCCGAGGGAGACACCGTGTGGCTGGCCGCGCAGCGGATGCACACCGCGCTGGCCGGCGCCACGCTCCGCCGCGGTGAGCTCCGGGTGCCGCAGCTCGCCGCCGTCGACCTCACCGGCGCCACCGTCACCGAGGTCGTCCCCCGGGGCAAGCACATGCTCACCCGGCTGGCCGACGGCCGGACGCTGCGCACCCACTACCGGATGGACGGCAGCTGGCACATCTACCGACGAGGCACCCGGTGGCGGGGCGGCCCCGGCCACAGCATCCGCGCGGTGCTCGCCACCGACGAGTGGGAGTGCATCGGCTACCGGCTGCACGACATGCGGATCGTCCCCACCAGCCAGGAGGCCGAGCTGGTCGGGCACCTCGGACCCGACGTGCTGGGCCCGGACTGGGACGTCGAGGAGGCCCTGCACCGGCTCCGCTCGCAGCCGGACGAGCAGATCGGCGTCGCGATCCTGGACCAGCGCAACCTGGCCGGCATCGGCAACCTCTACAAGGTCGAGTCGCTGTTCCTGGCCGGCGTGCACCCGTGGGCCAGGGTCGCCGACGTCCCAGACCTGCGGAACCTGGTCGAGCGGGCCCGCACGCTGATGCTGGCCAACCGCGGTCGCCCCGAGCAGAGCACCACCGGGGAGACCCGCCGCGGCCAGGACCACTGGGTCGCCGGCCGGAAGGGCCGGCCGTGCCGCCGCTGCCGGACGCCGATCCTGCTGGGCGACCAGGGCCCGGACCTGCAGGAACGGGTCACCTGGTGGTGCCCGCGCTGCCAGGCCACGCCGGTGCCGGTCGACCCGCGGGCCCGCACCGGTGAGCCCGACACCGAGGCGCGTCGCGCCCGGTACTGACCACGCGAGCACCCGACGGCCGCCAGCTCAGCGGGAGCCCACGCGGACGGGGATCATGGCGGGATGCCCGAGGGAGACACGGTCTGGCTGGCCGCGCAGCGGATGAACACCGCGCTGGCCGGGGCGACGCTCACCACCGGCGAGCTCCGGGTGCCGCAACTGGCCACCACCGACCTGGGCGGTGCCACCGTCACCGAGGTCGTCCCGCGCGGGAAGCACATGCTGATCCGGCTGGCCGACGGCCGGACGCTGCGCACCCACTACCGGATGGACGGCAGCTGGCACATCTACCGCACGGGCACCCCGTGGAAGGGTGGCCCGGCACACAGCATCCGGGCCCTGCTGTCGACCGGCGAGTGGGACTGCGTCGGCTACCGGCTGCACGACATGACGATCGTGCCGACCAGCGCCGAGGGCGAGCTGGTGGGCCACCTCGGCCCCGACGTGCTCGGGCCGGACTGGGACCTGGACGAGGCGCTCCGCCGGCTGCGGTCGCACCCCGGCGAGCAGATCGGCGTCGCGATCCTGGACCAGCGCAACCTGGCCGGCATCGGCAACCTCTACAAGGTCGAGACGCTGTTCATGACCCGCACCCACCCGTGGACCCGCGTTGCCGACGTCCCGGACCTCCCGGGCCTGGTCACCCGCGCCCGCACCTTGATGCAGGCCAACCGCGACCGACCCGAGCAGAGCACCACCGGCTCCACCCGGCGCGGGGAGGACCACTGGGTGTTCGGCCGCCGCGGCCGGCCGTGCCGCCGCTGCCGCACCCCGATCCTGCTCGGCGACCAGGGGCCGGACACGCAGGAACGGGTGACGTACTGGTGCCCGTCGTGCCAGGCCGCCCGCAGCCCGATCGACCCGCTGGCCCGCACCGGGGAGCCTGGCCACCCGGCGTCCATCGCCGCCAGCTGACGGCCGGAGCCCCGCCGTCCACCAGGACGACGGGGCTCCGGGTCAGGGCCGCTGCTGGTCGGGCTACTGCTCCGGGCGCTCGGCCGACTGCGCCGCGCGCTGCTCGGTGTTCAGCCCGAGGTCGTCGGTGGCGCCCTGCCCGGCCTCGATCGCGCCGGCGGCCTTGGTGCCCTCGACCGCCTGGGGACCGGTGGCACCGCCCATCCCGGCCCGGATCTCGGCGAGACGGGAGGCGCCGGCGACGTCGATCGTCGCCTTCTCGACCTCGAGCATCCGGCCCTCGACCGAGTCCTGCGCGAGCTCCGCCTGACCCAGTGCGGTGGCGTAGCGCGCCTCGATCTTGTCCCGGACCTCCCCGAGGTTGGGGGTGTTGCCCGGCGCGGAGAGCTCGTTGACCGACCGCAGCGAGGCGGAGACCTGCTCCTGCATCTTGGCCTGCTCCAGCTGGGACATCAGCTTGGTGCGCTCGGCCAGCGTCGACTGCAGCCGCATCCGGCTGGTCTCGACCGCGCCCTTGGCCTGCTCAGCGGCCTGCAGCGCCTCGTCGTGGCTGCGCTTGAGGTCCTCGACCGACTGCTCGGCGCCGACCAGCTGGGTGGCGAAGGCCTGTGCCGCCTGCTCGTAGTCGGCGGCCTTGGCGGCATCCCCAGCGGCGCGGGTCTGGTCGGCGAGGGTCAGTGCCTGCCGCGCCGACGCCTGCAGCTTCTCGATCTCACCCAGCTGCCGGCTGAGCCGCATCTCCAGCTGCCGCTGGTTGCCCAGCACCGCAGCGGCCTGGTTGGCGAGAGCCTGGTGCCGCTGCTGCTCCGCCTCGATCGCCTGCTGGATCTGGATCTTCGGGTCAGCCCGCTGGTCGATCTGGTTGTTGGCCGAGGCCGTCAGGTACTTCCACAGCTTCACGAACGGGTTCGGCATGGCTCCTCCTGGTCCGGTGCTCCAGCCCCGCCGGGCGGCGGGCGGTGCGACACGGATGACGCTGTCCCGATCATCGTCCCAGGCCGCGTCCCCGGCCAGCCACCGCACGCCGCACACCGCCCCCCGAGCTCGCGGCGGCCCCCCTGCAGGGGCCCGCCGCGAGCTCGCGAGTGGTGGGGGGCAGGGGGTCCTTCGTCAGACGGCGCGGCCGCGCAGTTGCCGGTAGTGGGTGACCAGGGCGGCGGTGGAGGCGTCGGCGTCGAACTCCGGGCCGTCCAGCTGCGGTGCCGCCTCGCTGGTCAGCGCCGGTGCCAGCTGCCGGGCCATCACCTTGCCCAGCTCCACGCCCCACTGGTCGAAGGAGTCGATCTGCCAGAGCGCGCCCTGGGTGAAGACGGTCTGCTCGTAGAAGGCGATCAGCTGCCCCAGCGTCGACGGGGTCAGCTTCGGCGCCAGGATCGTCGTCGAGGGCCGGTTGCCCGGCATCACCTTGTGCGGGACGACGTCGGCCGGCGTCCCGTCGGCGGCGACCTCCTCCGCCGTCTTGCCGAACGCGAGCGCGGCGCTCTGCGCGAACATGTTGGCCATCAGCAGGTCGTGCATCTCGCCGATGTCGTGGTTCGGCTCGCCGAACCCGATGAAGTCGGCCGGGACGAGCGACGTGCCCTGGTGCAGCAGCTGGTGGAAGGCGTGCTGACCGTTGGTACCGGGCTCGCCCCAGTACACCTCGCCGGTCGCCGTCGTCACCGGCTGCCCGTCGGCCCGCACGGACTTGCCGTTGCTCTCCATCGTCAGCTGCTGCAGGTAGGCCGGCAGCCGGGACAGGTACTGGCTGTAGGGCAGGACGGCGTGGCTCTGGGCGCCGAAGAAGTCGGTGTACCAGACGTTGAGCAGCCCCTGGACCAGCGGCATGTTCTCCGCCAGGGGCGCGGTGCGGAAGTGCTCGTCGACGGCGTGGAAGCCGGCGAGCATCTCGGCGTAGGCGTCCGGACCGATCGCGACCATGAGCGAGAGCCCGATCGCCGAGGTGAAGGAGTACCGGCCGCCCACCCAGTCCCAGAACTCGAACATGTTCGCGGTGTCGATGCCGAACTCGGCCACGGCGTCGGTGTTGGTCGACACCGCGACGAAGTGCTTCGCCACCGCCGACCCGTCGGCGCCGGAGGCCAGCAGCCAGTCGCGGGCGACGGTGGCGTTGGTGAGCGTCTCCAGGGTGGTGAACGTCTTGGAGCAGACCACGAACAGCGTCGTCGCCGGGTCCAGGTCGCGGGTCTTCTCGGCGAAGTCGGTGGGGTCGATGTTGGAGACGAAGCGGGCGGTGATCCCGCGGTCGCTGTAGTCGGCGAGGGCGGTGTAGGCCATCGCCGGGCCGAGGTCGGAGCCACCGATGCCGATGTTCACCACGGCCCGGATCCGCTCGCCGGTGTGCCCCGTCCACTCCCCCGACCGCACCCGGTCGGCGAAGGTGCGCATCTTCGCCAGCACCGCGTGGACGTCGGCGCTGACGTCCTGGCCGTCGACGGTGAGCGGCACCGACTCCGGTGCCCGCAGCGCCACGTGCAGGACGGCACGGTCCTCGGTGGTGTTGATGTGCTCACCCCGGAACATCGCCGCGATCCGGTCCGGCACGCCCGCACGCTCCGCCAGCGCGACCAGCAGCCGCAGCGTCTCGTCGGTGACCCGGTGCTTGGAGAGGTCGACGTGCAGGTCGCCGGCGGTGCCGGTCAACCGGGCAGCGCGCTCGGGGTCCTCGGCGAACAGCTCGCGCAGCGTCCGGGCGCCGACCGTGCGGTGGTGTTCGGCAAGGGCTGCCCACTCGTCGGTCGCGGTGATGTCCATGCTGCTGCCTCCAGTGTCCGACCAGGGTGTCTCCGGGACAGGTGCGCAGCGCTGCTGCCGCACAAACCCCGGCATGATCATGCCCTCGTCGAACCGCTGCCCGGCACGGCCCCTCCCGGGCCGGGCAGCGCGGCCACAACCGCCCCCGACCGTCCTCAGGCGGCGCTGATCCCCTCGCCCTCGGCTGACTGGACCTGCTCGACCCGGTCCTCGGTCGCCAGCCTGGTGAGCTCGGCACCCGCCTCGGCGTCGCGGGTCAGGTTCTCCCCCGTCGTCGGGTCGAAGACGTGCACCTTGCGGCTGTCCAGCCAGAACTCCGCGTCCCGGCCCTCCCGGATCCGGCTGGTCGCGTCGATCGACACGATCGCCTGGGTGCGCAGCTCCTCGGAGTCCAGCTCCCTGGACAGCTCCCGCAGCTGGGTGCGGATCTCGTCCGGCGCCTCGTACGGGATGTAGGCGAACTGGGAGTCGCCCAGCCACTCGGTGACGTCCACCCGGGCGGTGAACACCGAGCCGACCGGCCGCTTCGCCTCGTCGACCAGGGACGCGTCCTCGAAGTACTCCGGCCGGATGCCGACCAGCAGCAGGTCGCGCCCGGCGACCGCCGCCGCCCGGCGCTCGTCCAGCTCGATGTCCCCGAACGGCGTGGCCAGTCGGGAGCCGTCGAGCTGCCCCGGCAGGAAGTTCATCGGCGGCGAGCCGATGAAGCCCGCGACGAAGAGGTTCACCGGCTGCTCGTACAGCTCCCGCGGGGAGGCGACCTGCTGGATCTCGCCCTTGCGCAGCACGCAGACCCGGTCGCCCAGCGTCATCGCCTCCGTCTGGTCGTGGGTGACGTAGACGGTGGTGATGCCCAGCCGGCGCTGCAGCCGGGAGATCTCGGTGCGCATCTGGCCGCGGAGCTTGGCGTCGAGGTTCGACAGCGGCTCGTCGAAGAGGAACGCCTCGGCCTGGCGCACGATCGCCCGGCCCATCGCCACCCGCTGGCGCTGACCGCCGGAGAGGTTGGCCGGCTTGCGCTCCAGGTGCTCGTGCAGCTCGAGGACGTCGGCCGCCTCGTTCACCCGACGGGTCACCTCCCCGTCGTCCACCTTGGCCAGCCGCAGCGGGAAGGCGATGTTCTCGAACACGGTCAGGTGCGGGTAGAGCGCGTAGTTCTGGAAGACCATCGACAGGTTGCGCTCCCGCGGTGCCTTGTCGTTGACCCGGGTGCCGCCGATCACCATGTCGCCGCTGGTGATGTCCTCCAGCCCGACGATCATCCGCAGCAGCGTCGACTTCCCGCAGCCGGACGGGCCGACGAGGATCATGAACTCCCCCTCGTCGATGTCCAGGCTGACGTCGTTCACCGCCGGGAAGCCGTCGTCGTACTTCTTGACGATGTTCTTCATCTCGATCGAGGCCATCAGTTCGTCCCTCTCGTGATCAGCATGGGCGGGCGTCAGCCCTTGACGGCGCCGTTGGTGAGGCCGGCGACGATGCGCCGCTGGAAGAGCAGCACCAGGACGACGACCGGGATGGTCACGATCACCGCGGCTGCGGCGATCGCACCGGTCGGGTCCTCGAACTGGGAGGCGCCGGAGAACAGGCCCAGCGCCGCGGGCACGGGTCGCGCCGCCTCCGTGGAGGTCAGCGAGATGCCGTAGACGAAGTCGTTCCAGGCGATGAAGAAGGCGATGATCGCCGTGGTGAAGACACCCGGCGCGGCCAGCGGGACGATCACCTTGCGGAACGCCTGCCAGGTGGTGGCGCCGTCGACCTGCGCGGCCTGCTCCATCTCCCAGGGGATCTCCCGGAAGAACGCCGACATCGTCCAGATGGAGATCGGCAGCGTCAGCGAGAGGTAGGGGATGATCAGCCCGGGCCAGGTGTCGTAGAGCCCGACGTTGCGCCACAGGTTGAACAGCGGCGTGACGATCGAGATCACCGGGAAGATCGCCACCGCGAGCGCCGTCCCGAGGATGAACTTCTTCCCCGGGAAGTCGAGCCGGGCGATCGCGTACGCCGCGAACATGGCCAGCAGGCACGAGATCGCCGTGGCGATCAGGCAGATGCCGAACGAGTTGCGCAGCGCCGGCAGGAACAGGTCACTCGCCCCACCGGTGATGATCAGGGAGTAGTTCTCCCACGTCGGCGCCCCGGGGAGGAAGTTGCCGTTGTTCAGGGCGCTGGGCGCCTTGAACGACAACGACACGATCCAGGCGATCGGGAACAGCGCGTAGATGACGATCGCCACCCCGGCGACGCCCCACCAGGCCTTCTCCTTGCCCGACATCAGTTGTCACCCCTCGTCTGGGACAGGTCGACCTTGAAGCCCTTGATGAAGCTCATCGCGATGATCACGACCGCCAGGAACAGCAGCACCGAGACCGCCGACCCCAACCCGATCTCCAGCCGCGAGATGGTCTGCCGGTAGGCCAGGAAGGAGACCGACTCGGTCGCGTTCGCCCCGCCGGTCATGATGAAGATGCTGTCGAAGACCCGGAACGCGTCCAGGGTGCGGAACAGCAGGGCCACCATGATCGCGGCCTTCATGTTGGGCAGGGTGACCTTGCGCATCCGCTGCCACCAGCTCGCCCCGTCGACCTTCGCCGCCTCCTGCAGCACCTCCGGCACCTGGGCGAGCCCGGCCAGCAGGAGCAGCGAGATGAAGGGCGTGGTCTTCCAGATCTCGGCCAGGCAGATCACCAGCAGCGAGGTCCAGGTGTCGCCGAACCAGTCGGTGTCCGCGCCGATGCCCGGCACCCAGCCGAACCAGCTGTTCACGAACCCGGTCTGGATGTCGAAGGCGAACTGCCAGGCGAAGGCCGACACCACGGTGATGACCGCGTAGGGGATGAGGATCGCGGCCCGCAGCACCGGCCGGATCGTGCTGAGCGCCTTGGCCATCACCATGGCCAGGGCGAAGCCGAGCACCAGCTCCACGGCCACGGTGACCAGGGTGATGAACCCGGTGACCAGCAACGACCGCCACCACAGCCAGTCGGAGAGGATCACCCCGTAGTTCGACAGCCCGGTGAACGACCGGTTGTCCGGGTCGGTCAACCGGAAGTCGAACAGCGAGTCGTAGAACGCCTGGGCGATCGGGTAGGCGGTCACCAGCAGCATGACCAGCAGGGCGGGCCCGGCCAGCAGCCAGCCGAGCTTCCGCTCGCTCTTGGCCCGGTCGCTGGTCTTGGGGTCGGGGGCGGAGACCGGTTGCGTCTTCTCCGACGGGGGGAGCGTCGTGGTGCTCACCGGATCAACCCTCCGTCGGTCGAGGACGACGCGGGCGCCCGCATCACGTGCTCGGTCACAGCAACTGCTCCTTCCGCAGCACAGCGTTGATCAGCTCGGTGGCCTGCTCCGGGGTCTGCTCGGGGTCGACCGACGACGGCGGGTGGTAGACGCGCTGGATCCCACCGGAGACCTCGCTGTAGTACGGCGTCTGCGGCCGGGGCGCCGCCAGCTCGAGGGACTCCCGGATGGTCGGGGCCATCGGGAACTGCTCGAGCACCTCCGGGTCGTCGTAGACCGCGGTGTCGGAGGCCGGGTTGCCGTTGGAGACGAAGTAGTAGGCCTGGTTCTCCGTGGAGGTGATGCACTCGGTCGCAGCGAAGGCGAGGTCGGGGTGCTCGCTGAACGCACCGACGCCGAGGTTGATCCCGCCGTAGGGCGGCGCTGCGGGGGTGTCGGCGTCCACCCGCGGGTAGATCGTCCAGCCGTAGTCCTCAGGGACCGAGGGGTCCATCGTCCCTTCCTCCACGGCAGCCAGGGCGCGGGGGTAGATGAACGGGTAGTTGACGTTGAACCCACCCTCGGGGCTCTCGAACGCCGTCGCGGTGGAGTCCTCGTTCGCCGTCGACAAGGCCGGCCCGGCCGTGCCACTGGTCGCGATCATGCGCATCACCTCGGCGGCGCGGATCCCGGCCTCGGACGTCAGCCCCAACTCGATCTCCGAGGGGTCGGTCGAGTTGTCCTCGATGATCGCCCCACCGGCTGACTCGATGAGGGCGTTGAACCAGACGGTGAGCGCCTCGGCGCGGATCCCCTGCACCCCGACCTGCACGTCCTGCTCCTGGGCGGCCTGCACGATCTCGTCCCAGGTGACCGGCTGGCTCATGTCCAGCCCGGCGGCCTCCGCGACCGACTCGCGGTACCAGAGCAGCTGGGTGTTGGCCCAGAACGGGACGGCGACCAGCTCGTCGTTCCAGGTGGAGCCCTGGATCGCGCTCTCCACCACGTCCTCGGTGACCCGGTCGGCGACGTCCTCGGGCACCGGGGCGAGGAAACCGGCCTCGGCGAACTCCGGGATGAACGGTGGGTCCAGGCTCAGCAGATCGATCGAGGAGTCGTTGGCCGCGAGCCGCCGGATCAGCTGCTCCCGCTGCTGCGACGCCTCGCGCGGCAGCACCGCCGTCTCGATCACGTACTGGCCGTCGGCGTCCTCGGTGCACCGGGCGGCGATCTCGGCCTGACCGCCGGAGTCGGGGTTGGTGTACCAGGTGAGCGTCGGCACGCCCCCCTCGTCGCTGCCGCAGGCCGCGAGCACGGAGCTCAGCAGGCCGGCCGCGGCGGCACCGGCGACCGCCCGCCGCCGCCTGCGGGAGTGGGACGGACCGGCTCGACCGGTCCGCATGCTGTCGTCTCCGACCCTGCTGACGTCCGGCACCGAGCCACCACCTCCATCGCCTCCAGCGACGTGTGTGGTCGCTGTGGACTTCGGAGAGTGGCCTTGGTCACATCGACTGTCAACTGCAACGAGATCTTGCCGCGACCTCCCGCCGGACTTCCCGACGGGAGGACCTCAGCGGGGGTCGGACCGGTGCGCCATCACCGACGGTGTGGTCAGCTGGACCGGCATGCGCGGCAGGACGTTCTGGACGTAGGACCGCACCGCAGCCCAGGTCCCGACGTCGAACCCGGCTCCCTCGGACAGGAACCAGCGGTGCTCCAGCACCTCGTGGAACACCTCGGCCGGCTCCAGCCGACCGGCCAGCTCGTCGGGGACCGCGCCCACCACCGGCAGGTAGACCTCGGTCAGCCAGCGGTGACCGGCGACGGTCTCCGGCACCGGGCGGCCACTCCGCTGCTCCAGGTAGGCGCGATAGGACCACAGGTCGTTCAGCAACCGCTGCGCCTGGTTCTCCTGCACCTCCAGGCCGGTCAACCGGACGAGCTCGCGCCGGTGCTGGCCTGGCTCGGCCACCCGCGTCTCGACCCGCAACCGGGCACCGTCCCCGGAGGTGACCAGCTCGATCTCACCGACGTCGAACCCGAGGTCGGTGATCCGCTGCAGCCGCTCGGCGACCCGGATCGCCTGCTCGTCGGTGCGGAAGACCTCCTCCCGGGTCACCTCCTCCCACAGCGCCTCGTACCGGACCGGCAGGCTGTCGGCGATCTCGATCGGGTCGATCTCCGGCGGGAGCAGCTCGCCGGACTGCAGGTCCATCAGCTCGGCACCGACCCGCTCCCGGGCCAGGTCGACGTCGTAGGCCCGCTTGCGCGCCGACAGCGTGGGGTGGCGCTCGGCGGTCTCCGCGTCGACCAGGTACGCGGTGAAGGTCCCCGCGTCCAGCCGGAAGAGCGTGTTGGACAGCGAGCAGTCGCCCCAGTAGACGCCGGCCAGGTGCAGCCGGACCAGCAGCTCCACCAGGGTGTCCAGCAGCTTCATCGGGTCGTCGGCGGCGCGCGGGCCGGAGAACAGGTACCGGTAGGACATCGAGTACTCGAGGTAGCGGGTGACCAGGACGGCCTGCTGGTCGTCGGGCCGGTCGACGCAGATGCCCAGCACCGACACCGACGGCAGCCCCTCCCCCTCGAACTCGGCGAGCAGCGCGTACTCGTGCCGGGCCAGCGGCTCGGCGATCTCCTTCAGTGCGTAGACCCGGCCCTCCGAGACGGTGAACCGGACGACGTGCCGGGAGATGCCCCGCTGCGGCACCTCGAGCAGCAGGGACTCGTCCCACTCCTCCAGCGGCTGGTGCCACGGCAGGGACAGCAGGCCGGCGGCCTCGGTGGCCGGGGGCCGGAACAGGTACCGCATCACGCGCTCCGCTGGTGGTCTGGCACGGGTCCGACTCTGGCTGGCCGGCCGCCACGATGTCACGTGACCGGGTCGACGGCCCCCTGTGGCGGCTGGACGGCACACGGCCGTCCCGGTCCGCGGGGACCGGGACGGCCGTGGTCGAGGCGCGGGGGTCAGCCGACGAGCTGACCGGTGACGACGGCGGCCTGCGCGGCCCGCTCCTGCACCGTGCCCGGCTGCAGCACCAGGCCCAGCAGCCAGCGACACACCAGCTCGGCCTCCGGGCGGGAGATGCGCAGCGCCGAGCCGAGGGTGACGACGACGTCGCCCCAGCGGTCGGCGTCCAGCGCCATCATCTGCACCAGGGTCTCCGGCTCGGTCTCGGCCAGCCGGCGCAGCACGGGGTGCCCGCCGACCTCCTCGGCCAGCGCGGGGACGGCGACGGTCAACGGGAGCTCGGCGGCGAGCGCGGCCAGCCGGTCCAGCTCGAAGGCGATCAGTGCGTGCGCCACGTCGTCCTTGGTGCGGAAGTGGTTGTACAGCGTGGCCTTGGCGACCCCGGCGGCGGCGGCGACGTGCTGCATCGTGGTCTTCCGGACCCCGCGCTCGGCGAAGGCCGCGCGCGCCCCGGTGAGCAGTCCGCGCCGGGTGCGGCTCATCGGCACCCCGGCGCGCGCGGGACGACGGGAGTCCTGACGCGGGGTCGTGGGGCGCGGGGCCGGGACGGCGACGGCCAGCGACGGCACCGGCGCGGTCAGGTGGTGGCCGGGGGCGGGCGGCTGCAGCAGCGCAGCCCCCATCGGCACGGGCGTCGTCAGGTGCTGCCCGCCCGCGGCGGCGGCCTCGGCGGCCGCGGACTCGGCGGCGTCGGCCTCCAGCACGGTGACCCCGCCCCGGCCGGTGACGGTGGGCACCGGGAGCGAGGGGTGCTGCGGCAGCGGGGGTCGGGATCCTGGGGAAGACATGGACACTTTGTGCCCGTTCCGTCGCACTGGGTCAAGGAGGTGGACCCTGAGCGCCGTTCGTGTCGCGCTCACCGGTCCGTCTGGACGGATCCAGGCCCCGGTGGACGCCGGGGTGGTCCTCGCCTACGCGGCGAGCGAGACAGCCCTGCGCGCGCGGGCGGCCGCGCGGGCCGCCTGGCCACTGCCCACGAGGGCCAGGGCCGGCTCGGCGACCGGCGTCTCGGCAGCGGCCTGCTCGGCGGGCGCATCGGCAGCCGCCGCGGACGCGGCCTCGTCGTCGCCCGGACGGGCGACCGCGACCGGACGGACCGGGCGACCGGCCGGCTCGGTGAGCCGCATCTCCAGGCTCACCTCGGCCAGCAGGTCGGCCAGTTCCACGTCCAGGGCGTCGCAGATGGAGGCCAGCAGCTCCGAGGACGCCTCCTTCTGGCCGCGCTCGACCTCCGAGAGGTAGCCCAGGCTCACGCGGGCTGCGCCGGAGACGTCACGCAGCGTCCGCCGCTGGCGCAGCCGGTGGCCCCGCAGGGTGTTCCCCAGCTGGGTGCGCAGCAGCGTCATGGCCGTCTCCTGTCCACTCTGACGAGCAGGTCGAACGAGCAGCGCCGCTGGCCCGGTCGGCCGGGAGACGCCGTGTGCTCACCGTACGCGGCGATGACCCGGGTCACCGTGCCGGTGGAGGTCCGTCCGCTCATGGCGTAACGCTCCCGCCGTCCCCCGGCTTCCCGGGGACCGCGTGCTCGGCCAGCCGGCCCAGCAGCCGCACCATCGCCTCCTGTACCGCCCCGGCGCGGACCGCGCCGCGGTCGCCGGGGAGGTCGAGCTCGTGGACGACGGTGACCAGCCCGTCGCTGAGGCCGAGGTACACCCGGCCCGGGGCGTGCCCGTCGACCGGGTCGGGGCCGGCCACCCCGGTGAGGCCGACGCCCCAGGTGGCGGCGCAGCGGCTGCGGATCCCCTCGGCCAGCGCCGCCGCGGACGGCTCGCTCACCGGCCCCGAGGCGGCCAGCAGCGCCGGGGCGACCCCGGCCAGCGTCGTCTTCAGGTCGGTGGCGTACACGACGACCCCACCGCGCAGGGTGGCGCTGGCGCCGGGCACCGCGGCGAGGGTGGCGCAGAACAGGCCGGCGGTGAGCGACTCGGCGGCCGCGACCGTCTCACCGCGGGCCAGCAGCGCCTCGTGCAGCTGCTGCGCGGCCTCGGGCAGGCCGGGTGTGCTCATGCCGCGGTGTCCCGGCGGCCCTCACCGGCGCCGGGCTCGCCGCCTGCCCCCGCCCGCCGGGTCGCCGCCGCCCGCATGGCGCGTGCACTGGTCCGCCGCAGCTTCACGGCCCGGTAGACGTAGTCGACGCCGGTGGCGACGGTCAGCACCAGAGCCGCGGCCATCACCCACCAGCGGGCCGTCCCGAACAGCCCGTCGATCGGCAGGATGTACATCCCGATGGCCAGCGACTGGAGCACGGTCTTGGCCTTGCCACCGCGGCTGGCGGCGATCACGCCGTGCCGGATGACCCAGAAGCGCAGCAGGGTGACCCCCACCTCGCGGACCACGATGGTCAGCGTCACCCACCACGGGAGCAGCGCCAGCACCGACAGGCCGATCAGTGCGGTGCCGGTGAGCGCCTTGTCGGCGATCGGGTCGGCGAGCTTGCCGAACTCGGTGACCTGGTTCGTGCGGCGGGCGATCATGCCGTCCAGCTGGTCGGTGACGATCGCCAGGACGAAGAAGAGGGTGGCCCAGCCGCGGCGCACGTCGTCCGCCCCGCCGTCGGACAGGAGCAGCAGCGCGAACAGCGGGACGACCGCCAGCCGCAGCATGGTCAGCGCGTTGGGCAGGTTGAGCAGCCGGGCGCTCTGCGGCGGCGTCGCCGCCGGGTCGACCGGCCCCCCTGGTACCACCGCGCCCATCGGGTCAGACCCCGGCTGGTTCGGCGAGCGTCGGCAACCCGTGCACGGGCAGCAGCGCCCGGGCGACCAGGTCGACGCCCTCGGTGTCGACCACCTCGGCCTGCACCAGCTGGCCGGCGACCGCGCCGGCGGGCACACCGGAGATGGTCGTCGTGCCGTCGGCGTCGGGGTCCTGGTGCGCGGCGTGACCGGCCCAGGTGCCGGGCTCCTCGTCGTCGGACAGGTCCTCGGTGAGCAGCACCTCCACGGTGCTGCCGATCCGCTCCTCGGCGCGCTGGGCGGTCAGCTCCTCGACCAGGTCGGTGATCCGTCGCACCCGGGCGTCGATCTCCACCTGGTCGAGCTTGCCGGGCAGTCCGAGCGCCTCGGTGCCGTCCTCGTCGGAGTAGCCGAACACACCGACGGCGTCCAGCCGCCCCTCGGTGAGGAAGCGCTCGAGCTCGGCGACGTCGTCCTCGGTCTCGCCGGGGAACCCGAGGATGACGTTGGTGCGGAAGCCCGCACCGGGCGCCAGGGCCCGGGCCCGCTCGATGATGCCGAGGAAGTCCTCGGTGCCGCCGAAGCGCCTCATGCGGCGCAGCAGGGTCGGCGAGGAGTGCTGGAACGACAGGTCGAAGTAGGGGGCGATCCCCGGGGTCGCGGCGATCACCTCGAGCAGTCCCGGCCGCAGCTCGGCCGGCTGCAGGTAGGCCACGCGCACCCGGTCGATCCCGTCGACGGCGGCCAGCTGGGGCAGCAGCTTCTCCAGCGAGCGGAGGTCGCCGACGTCCTTGCCGTAGGAGGTGGAGTTCTCGCTCACCAGGACGATCTCGGTCACCCCCTGGGAGGCCAGCCACTGCGCCTCGCCGAGCACCTCACCGGCCGGCCGGGAGACGAACGAGCCACGGAAGGTGGGGATGGCGCAGAAGGCGCAGCGCCGGTCGCAGCCGGAGGCGATCTTCAGCGCCGCGGACGGGCCGCTGGCCAGCCGCTTGCGACGCAGCCAGTCGTGGCCGGGGATGGCCGGGGCGTCGGGGGCCTGCGTCGCCGCGGTCCGCTGCACCGGGCTGATCGGCAGCAGCGTGCGCCGGTCCTTCGGGGTGTGCGGGACCAGCGGCCGGCCGGTGAGCACGTCGTCCAGCCGGTCGCCGATGGCGCCGTAGTCGTCGAAGCCCAGCACGGTGGCCTCGGGCAGCGCACCGGCCAGCTCGGCGCCGTACCGCTCGGCCATGCAGCCGACGGCGATCACCTCGGCACCGGAGTCGGTGGCGGCGAGGATCGCGTCGACCGAGTCCTTCTTCGCGCTCTCGATGAAGCCGCAGGTGTTCACCAGCACGGCATCGGCGGCCTCGCCGTCGGCGACCAGTTCGTAGCCGTCGCCGGCCAGGCGACCGGCGAGCTCCTCGGAGTCCACCTCGTTGCGGGCGCAGCCGAGGGTGACGACGGCAACGCGCCGCGGAGCGGGACCGGCGGGCTGCCCTTCGGGGGAGGTCATGGGTCTGGGCAGGGCTGGCACTGGTCCATCGTAGGCGACGGACGGGCTGCGCCCCGATCCTCGCGTGACCCTGCCGGAGGCCGGCAGGCCTCTCGTCAGCCCTCTCCGCCGCGCAGGGTGAACATGACCGACTCCAGCTCGTCCGGCTTGACCAGCACGTCCCGGGCCTTGGAGCCCTCCGAGGGCCCGACGATGCCGCGGCTCTCCATCAGGTCCATCAGCCGGCCCGCCTTGGCGAAGCCCACCCGCAGCTTGCGCTGCAGCATCGAGGTGGAGCCGAACTGGCTGGTGACGACGAGCTCGACGGCCTGGACCAGCAGTTCCAGGTCGTTGCCGATGTCCTCGTCGATCTCCTTCTTCTCCCCCGCCGCGGCGGTGAAGACCTCCTCGCGGTACTCCGGCTCGGCCTGCCGCTTGGTGAACTCGACGACCGCCTCGATCTCGGCATCGGAGACGTAGGCGCCCTGGACGCGGATCGGCTTGCCGGCGCCGATCGGCAGGAAGAGCGCGTCGCCCATGCCGATCAGCTTCTCCGCGCCGGGCTGGTCGAGGATGACCCGGCTGTCGGTGAGGCTGGAGGTGGAGAAGGCCAGCCGGGAGGGGACGTTGGCCTTGATCAGGCCGGTGACGACGTCGACCGAGGGGCGCTGGGTGGCCAGCACCAGGTGGATGCCGGCGGCGCGGGCCTTCTGGGTGATCCGGACGATCGACTCCTCGACGTCCCGCGGCGCGACCATCATCAGGTCGGCGAGCTCGTCGACGATGGTGAGGATGTAGGGGTAGGGCTGGTACACCCGCTCGCTGCCCGGCGGGGTGGTGATCTCCCCCCGCTCGACCTTCCGGTTGAAGTCGTCGATGTGCCGCACCCCGGTGGCGCGCATGTCCTGGTAGCGCTGCTCCATCTCCTCCACCAGCCAGGCCAGCGCGGTGGCGGCCTTCTTGGGGTCGGTGATGATCGGCGTGATCAGGTGCGGGATGCCGTCGTAGGGCGTCAGCTCGACCATCTTCGGGTCGACCAGGATCATCCGCAGCTGGTCGGGTGTCGCCCGCAGCAGCAACGAGGTCAGCAGCGAGTTGATGCAGCTGGACTTGCCGGCGCCGGTGGCACCGGCCACCAGCAGGTGCGGCATCTTCGCCAGGTTCGCGCAGACGAAGCCGCCCTCGATGTCCTTGCCCAGGCCCACCAGCATCGGGTGCGGGTCCTGCTTGGCCACCTGGGAGCGCATGACGTCGCCCAGGCTCACCGTCTCGCGGTCGGTGTTGGGCACCTCGACGCCCACCGCCGACTTGCCCGGGATGGGCGCGAGGATGCGGATGTTGTCGTTGGCGACGGCGTAGGCGAGGTTCTTGGTCAGCGCGGTGATCTTCTCGACCTTGACCGCGTTGCCCAGCTCGATCTCGTAGCGGGTCACCGTCGGGCCGCGGGTGTAGCTGGTGACCGCGGCGTCGATGTTGAACTGCTCGAGCACCCCGGTGATCGCCTCGATGGCGACGTCGTTGGCCTTGGACTTGGCCCGCGGCGGGGTGCCGGCGCGCAGCACGCTCACCGAGGGCAGCGTGTAGGCGCCCTCGACCGGCTGGATCCGGAGCTGCTCGGGCTCCTCGATCGGAGGCAGGTCCTCCGGCGGGGCCGTGCGGTCGATGATCGCCGGCCGGCGGACCGGCACGGGCTCGGGGGCCGGCTCGTGGACGACGGCATCCGGGGCGTCGTCCAGTGCGGCGGTGTCCACGACCCCGGTGTCCAGGGTGTCCTCGACCGCTGGGGCCTTGCGGCTCCTGCGCACCCGCGGGACCGGCTCGGTCGCCGGCTCCTCGTCCTGGTACTCGTCGTAGTCGTCGTACTCCTCGTCGCCGTCCCGGCCCAGCTGCCGGTCGGCCCACGCCCGCAGGCGTTCGGGCACCTGGTGCACCGGCGTGGCGGTGACCACGAGCACCCCGAAGAACGCGAGCAGGACCAGCAGCAGCACGGTGACGATCGGACCGACCCCGGCGGTCAACGGCATGCCGACCGCCCACCCGAGCAGGCCGCCGGCGCCGGTCCGCTCGTCCGGCTCGGCGTCCGGCCCGACGACGTGGGCCACGCCGACGACGGCGGCGATCACGCTCAGCCAGCCGATCATCAGCCGCCCGCGCGACTCCGGGTGCGGGGGGTGCCGCAGCAGCCGCAGCGCGACCAGGAACAGCACGACCGGCAGCCCGACGGTCAGGGCACCGATCGTCCACTCGACCCCGGTGGCCAGACCGGCGCCGACCGGACCGATGCCGTTGGTCCAGACGGCCGCTCCCAGCACGATCGCCAAGCCCAGGACGGCGAGCCCGACGCCGTCCCGGCGGTGCTCGGGACCCAGCGGCTCGGCCTCCGCCGGCCGCGCCACCGAGCGCGCCACGCCGCCGGCGCCGCGGGCCAGCAGGCCCCAGGCACCGGTCGCGCCGCGCCAGAGGCTCCCGGCGAGCGTGCCCTGCTTCTTCTTCGGCGCCGGCCGGCGGGCCGCGGTCGCCCCGCGCTTGGCCGGGGCACGCTTCTTGGCTGCGGTGCTGCCCGAGCGCGGGCGTGCGGAGGCGCTCCCGCGCGCGGGCGCCCGGTTCGACGTCGACGCGCGAGCAGGCATGCGTCAGACGGTAATCGCCGATGCCGGTACCGGGGCCCATCCAGCGCCGCGTGTCCGGCTCGGGCTCAGCCGACACCCAGCTCGTCGGCTGGCTAGCGTGACCGGGGTGACCGCTCCCGAGCAGACCCTCCCCCACGGCAGCTGGCCCACGCCGATCACCTCCGAGCTCGTCGTGCGCGCCGCCGCCCGGCTCGGCGAGGTCGTCGTGGACGGCTCCGGAGACGACGCTGACGTCTGGTGGGCCGAGGGCCGCCCCAGCGAGGGCGGCCGCACCGTGCTGGTCCGCCGCACGCCGGACGGGACGACGACCGACCTGCTCCCCTCCCCTTGGAACGCCCGCACCCGGGTGCACGAGTACGGCGGCGGCGCCTGGACCGTCGCCGCCGGCACCGTGTGGTTCACCGGCTTCGCCGACCAGCGGCTGTACCGGGTGGCGCCGGGCAGCAGCGAACCGGTCGCGGTGACCCCTGAGCCGGAGGTCCCCGCCGGCGTCCGGTTCGCCGACCTGCACGCCGACGGCGACGGCGTCCTGGCGGTGCGGGAGACCCACACGGCCTCCGGCCTGGCCGCCGAGGTCGTCAACGAGGTGGTCCGGGTCGACGCCGACGGGACCGTGGAGGTGCTGGTGAGCGGGCCGGACTTCGTCTCGGACCCGCGGCGGGCCCCCGACGGCGTCACGCTCGCCTGGCTGCAGTGGGACCACCCGGACATGCCCTGGGACGCCGCCCGGCTCGTGGTCCGGGCCACCGACGGCACCGAGCACGTGCTGGCCGGTGGTCCCGGCGAGTCCGTCGTCCAGCCGGTCTGGGGTGCGGACCTGTCCCTGTGGTGGCTCGGTGACCGCACCGACGTCTGGTCGCTGTACCGGCGCCGGCCGCACGGCGAGGTCGAGCTGGTGTTCGACGCCGGCAGCGACATCGCCGGGCCGCAGTGGGTCTTCGGGCAGAGCCGGTTCGACCTGCTGGACGACGGCCGGGTCGTGCTCGCCTACGGCCGGGACGGCGCCGACCGCCTCGCCGTGCTCGACCCCGACGGCACGGCGCGCGAGCTCGACCTGCCGTACTCGGCCTTCGGTCAGGTGCGCGGCGCCTCCGACAGCCTCGTCTGCGTGGCCGGCGGTCCGGCGTCCGAGACGGTCGTCCTGCGGGTCGGTCTCGACGGTGCCCCCGAGGTGCTCCGCCCGGCCCGCGACCTCGGCCTGGACCCAACCTGGTTCTCCCGCCCCCAGCACGTCACCTTCCCCACCGAGCCCGGGCCCAGCGGGGTCGCCGAGGCCCACGCGCTGGTCTACCCGCCGACCAACCCCCGGGTCACCGGCCCGGACGGCGAGCTGCCGCCGCTCCTGGTGCTGGTGCACGGCGGGCCCACCGCCGCCGCCCGGTCGGTGCTGGACCTCGGCGTCCAGTACTGGACCTCCCGCGGGTTCGCCGTCGCCGACGTCGACTACCGCGGCTCCACCGGCTACGGCCGGCGCTACCGGGAGGCGCTGAAGGGGCAGTGGGGGGTGGCCGACCTGGACGACGTCGTCGCCTGCGCCCGGTACCTCTCCTCCGGCGACGGCCCCGCCGGGCTGCAGGTCGACCCGGCGCGGCTGGCGATCCGCGGCGGCTCCGCCGGCGGGTACACCACGCTGGCTGCGCTGACCTTCCGCCCGGGCGTCTTCGCCGCCGGGGCCAGCCACTACGGCGTCGCCGACCTGGCCGCGCTGGCCGCCGACACGCACAAGTTCGAGTCCCGCTACCTCGACGGGCTGATCGCCCCCTGGCCCGCCGGCGCCGGGGTCTACGCCGAGCGCTCGCCCATCAACGCCACCGACGCGCTGGACACCCCGCTGGCGGTCTTCCAGGGCGACGAGGACCGGGTGGTCCCGCCGGAGCAGGCGGAGATGATGGTGTCGGCCCTGCGGGCGAAGGGCGTGCCGCACGCCTACGTGCTCTTCCCCGGTGAGCAGCACGGCTTCCGCAAGGCGGAGAACATCCGCACCGCGCTGGACGGTGAGCTGTCCTTCTACGCCCAGGTGCTGGGCTTCTCCCTCCCCGCCGAGGAGGGGATCACCCCGATCGAGGTCGTGCGCCCGTAGCCCGTCGACCGCGCCGGTGAACCGATCCGGCTCCGGCGCCGTACACACCCGGGAGGACGTCCGACGATCGGGAGGTACGGCATGGTGCGGCAGCTGCGAGCGGTCCAGACCTCCGCCCTGGACGTCCCGGCCGCCTACGCCGCGCACGGGCCGGAGCTCTACCGCTTCGCCCTGCGTCACCTCGGCGACCAGGGCGCCGCCCAGGACGTCGTGCAGGAGGTCTTCCTGCGGGCCTGGCGGGCAGGGGGTTCCTTCGACCCCGGGCTGGCCAGCCTGCGCACCTGGCTGTTCGCCATCGCGCGCAACCTGCTGGTCGACGAGGTGCGGCGGGGTGCGGCCCGGCCCTGGCAGCGCGAGCTCACCGACGGCACCCGGCACGACGGCCCCGGCCCACCCGGCCCGGCCCTGGACGAGCGCCTGGTCGACGCCTGGGTGGTCGAGGAGGCGTTGCGGCGGATCGGGGCCGAGCACCGGGCCGCGATCGTGGAGACCCACCTGCGCGGTCGACCGCACGCGGAGGTCGCCGCGGAGCTCGGCGTCCCGGTGGGCACACTGCGCAGCCGGGTGTTCTACGGCATGAAGGCACTGCGCCTGGCGATGGAGGAGATGGGGGTGCAACCGTGAGCGAGGAGCAGGCCCACCGGGCACTGCGCGAGGAGCTCGGCGTGTACGCCCTGGGCGCGGGCAGCCCGGACGAGCGGGCCGTGGTGCGGGCGCACCTGGAGGGGTGCGCCGCCTGCCGCGCCGAGCTGGCCGAGCTGGCCCCGATCGCCGCCCGGCTCGCCGACGTCGACCCCGACCGGCTGGCGGAGGACCCCGCTCCCCCGCCCGGGCTCGGCGACGCCGTCCTGGCCCGGATCGCGGCGGAGGGTGCGCGCCCCGAGCGCGACCGGGCGGCGCGGCGCCGGCGGACCCGGCTCGGCGCCGGTGCGGTGGTGCTGGCGACGGCCGCGGCGGCCTTCGTCGTCGGCTGGCTGGTCCGGCCGGTCCCGCCCCCACCGCCGCTGGAGCGCGTCGCCGTCCAGGTCGTCGCCCCGGACATCACCGCGACCGCGGACGTGGTGCCGCACACCTGGGGGGTGGAGGTGAAGCTCTCCGGCGCCGGCTTCACCGCCGGGGAGGTCTACCGGGTCAGCGTCCTCGAGGACGACGGGGACGAGGCACCGGCCGGCGCCTTCCTCGGCATCGGCCCGGCGGAGCTGGACTGCAACCTCAACTCCGCGGTGCTGCGGCCGGACGCCGAGGGCTTCGTGGTCGTCGACGCCCGGGGCGACGTCGTCCTCCGCTCGGTCTTCTGAGCCGCCGGTGAACGCGGCGGCACCGGGCTGCGTAGACCCGGTTGTCCGATCCCGAGACCGCAGGAGCCAGCCATGACCCGCACCCGCACAGCCCGCGCCGCCGTCGTCGCCGGGGCGATGGGCGTCGTCGCCCTCGCCGGAACCGGCACCGCCTCCGCCGAGACGGAGGTGGCCGAGCCGGCCACGTTCACCAGCGCGTTCACCGCGATGGCCACGCCGGACGGGGTGGTCAACACCGACGGGGTGCCCACCCCGGGCGAGCCCGGCGCCTCCGGCAGCTTCATGTACCGGATCAACTCCGACCTCGAGATCATCTGCTACGACATCACCCTCACCGGGGTGACCCCGCCGTACCAGAGCCCGGCGAAGACCTCGACGCACATCCACGAGGCTGCGGCCGGCGAGTCCGGTCCGCCGCGGATCGCGCTGCCCGACCCGGTCGAGGACGGCAGCGGGGACCTGGTGAGCAGCGGCTGCCTGCAGGGCCCGTTCACCACCGGCGTCGCCCCGGACGGCACCGACACCGGCAGCGGGTTCTCCCTCGCCGAGATCGAGGCCGACCCGTCGGCGTTCGCCACCGACAACCACACGGCGGCGTTCGTCGCGGGCGCGGTGCGCGGGCAGCTGACCCAGGTGCCGATCGGCGGCATCGAGACCGGCGCCGGCGGGACGGCGGAGGACGGGACGTCCGGCGCACCGCTGGCCGCGCTCGGCGGCTCCCTCGCCCTGGCCGGGGCAGCCGCGTTCGGGCTGCACCGCCGCGCGGTCCGGGGCTGAGTCGTGCGCCTCGGACGCGGGACCCTGCTGGCCGGTTGCACGGCGCTCGCCCTCAGCGGGTGCGGCGGCCCGGCGAGCGGTCCCGTGGCCGGGGCGCCCTCCGGTTCCGTCGCACCGGCGACGAGCTCGCCGCCGGCGGTACCCGCGCCGGCGGCGGTCGGCGCCGCAGTGCTCGATCCGGCCGCGGTGCCGGAGCCGGCGTCGCTCTCGATCCCGGCCATCGGGGTCCGGCGCGACCTGATCGACCTGGGCCTGGCCGGTGACGGCACGGCCGAGGTGCCGACGGAGTTCGACGACGTGGGGTGGTTCACCGGCGGAGGCCGGCCGGGGTCACGGGGCCCGACCGTCCTCCTCGGTCACGTCGACTCCACGGCCGGGCCGGCGGTCTTCGCCGACCTGCGGAGCCTCGTACCGGGCGACGTCGTCGAGGTGACCGTCGCCGGCGGCGCCGTCGCCCGGTACGCGGTGACCGGCAGCGAGCAGGTGCCCAAGGACGAGTTCCCGACGGCGGCGGTGTTCGGCGCGACGACCGAGGACGTCCTGCGGCTGGTCACCTGCACCGGCGACTTCGACCGCGGCGCCCGCAGCTACGTCGACAACCTGGTCGTCACCGCCGAGCGCGTCGGCTGACGCGGCGACGTCGTCGTCCTCCGGTCGACTAGACCTCGAGGACGGTCGGGATGATCATCGGCCGGCGGCGGTAGGTGTCCGACACCCACTTGCCGACCGTCCGGCGGATCACCTGGGACAGCCGGTGCGCGTCGACCTGCTCGTCGGCGGCCAGGGCCCGCTTCAACTCCTCCTCGACCAGGGCGAGCGCCTCGGTGAAGGCGGCCGGATCGTCGGAGAAGCCCCGGGTCGACAGGTGCACCGGCCGGACGATGGTGCGGGTCGAGGGCTCGATGACCACGGTCAGCGCCACGAAGCCCTCGTCGCCGAGGATCCGCCGGGCCTGCAGCGACTCCTCGCCGACGTCGCCGACGTTGAGCCCGTCGACGTAGACGTTGCCGATCGGCACGCTGCCCACGATCGACGCCTTGCCGTCGACCAGGTCGACGACGACGCCGTCCTCGGCCAGCAGGATGCGGTCGCGGCTCATCCCGGTCTCCTGGGCCAGCGCGGCGTGCGCCCGCAGGTGCCGCCACTCCCCGTGCACCGGCATCAGGTACCGCGGCTTGGCCACGTTGAGCAGCGTGCGCAGCTCACCCGCCGGGGCGTGCCCGGAGACGTGCACCCGGGCGGTCTCCTTGTGCACCACGGTGGCGCCGAGCCGGGCCAGCCCGTTGATCACCTTGTACACGGCGGTCTCGTTCCCGGGCACCAGCGAGGACGCCAGGATGATCGTGTCACCGGCCTCGATGGTGACCTGGTGGTGGTCGCCGCGGGCCATCCGGCCCAGCGCCGACAGCGGCTCCCCCTGCGAGCCGGTGCTGACCAGCACCACCTGCTCCGGGGGCATCGCGGTCGCCTCGTCGAGCTTGACCATCAGCCCGGGGGCGACCCGGAGGAGGCCGAGGTCCTGGGCGACCCCCATGTTCCGGACCATCGAGCGGCCCACGAGCGCGACCTTGCGGCCGTGCTTCACCGCGCAGTCGAGCACCTGCTGGATGCGGTGCACGTGGCTGGCGAAGCTGGAGACGATCAGCCGCTGGGAGGCCCGCTCGAACACCGAGTCCAGCACCGGCCCGATGCTGCGCTCGGAGGTGACGAACCCGGGCACCTCGGCGTTGGTGGAGTCGCTGAGCAGCAGGTCGATGCCGGCGACCCCGAGCCGGGCGAAGGCCCCGAGGTCGGTCAGCACACCGTCGAGCGGCAGCTGGTCCATCTTGAAGTCGCCGGTGTGCACGAGCGTGCCCGCCGGGGTGTGCACCGCGACGGCGAGCGCGTCGGGGATGGAGTGGTTGACGCTGACGAACTCGCAGTGGAA
This sequence comes from Modestobacter sp. VKM Ac-2985, assembly GCF_026967925.1. Taxonomy (GTDB): domain Bacteria; phylum Actinomycetota; class Actinomycetes; order Mycobacteriales; family Geodermatophilaceae; genus Modestobacter. Next base: position 1,247,856 of record NZ_JAPVBI010000003.1, read on the forward strand.
CTCACCCGCCAGGTGGTCCTCACCGGCGGCCACCTCGACGACGACCGGGTCGATCCGGTGCTCGCGCAGCTTCGCCTTGACCAGCGCGAGGGTGAACCGGGAGCCGACCAGCGGGATGTCGGCGCGCAGCCGGAGCAGGTAGGGGATCGCGCCGATGTGGTCCTCGTGCCCGTGGGTGAGGACGACGGCGGCGACATCGTCCATCCGGTGCTCGATGACCCCGAAGTCGGGCAGGATCAGGTCGACGCCGGGCTGCTCCGCCTCGGGGAACAGCACCCCGCAGTCGATGATCAGCAGCTGGCCGTCGAACTCCAGCACGGCCATGTTCCGGCCGATCTCGCCGAGACCGCCCAGCGCCATCACCCGGAGGCCACCGGCCGGCAGCGGCGGGGGCGCCTTCAGGTCCAGGTGCGGCTGCGGGGAGTTCGACGTCGTCACAGCTGGACCCCTCCGGCCGCGAGGTCCACGCGCAGCTGCGCCACCTGTTCGTCGGTGGCGTCCACGAGCGGCGGGCGCACCGGGCCGGCCGGGAGGCCCAGCTCCCGCAGCGCCGCCTTGACCATGATCGTGCCCTGGGTGCGGAAGATCCCGGTGTAGACCGGCAGCAGGCTCTCGTTGACCTCCCGCGCCCGGGCGAGGTCACCGGCCTCGACGGCGGCGATCAGCTCGGCCAGCCGGGAGCCGACCAGGTGGCCGACGACGCTCACCACGCCGACGGCGCCGACCGAGAGCAGCGGCAGGTTCAGCATGTCCTCGCCGGAGTAGTAGGCGAGGTCGGTGCGGGCGAGGGTCTGCATGAGTGCACCGAAGTCGCCCTTGGCGTCCTTCACCGCGACGATGTTCGGGTGCTCGGCGGCGCGGACCAGGGTGTCGACCTCGATCGGGACCACCGAGCGCGGCGGGATGTCGTAGAGCATCACCGGCAGGTCGGTGGAGTCGGCGACCGCGGTGAAGTGCCGGAGCAGGCCCGCCTGCGGGGGCTTGTTGTAGTACGGGGTGACGACGAGGAGGCCGTGGACGCCGAGCCGGGCCGCCGACTGGGCCTTCTCGATCGAGTGCGCGGTGTCGTTCGTGCCCACCCCGGCGACCACCATCGCCCGGTCGCCGACGGCGTCCAGCACCGCCTCGAGCACGGCGTGCTGCTCGCCGTCGCTGATGGTCGGCGACTCTCCCGTCGTCCCGAAGACGACCAGGCCGTCGTGGGACTGCCGGTCGACGAGGTGCGCAGCGAGCTCCTGGGCGCCGGCGAGGTCGATCGTGCCGTCCTCGGCGAGCGGGGTGACCATCGCCGTGAGCACACGCCCGAACGGTCGGGCGGGGTCCGTGGTCCTGGCCGGGGTCATGGCCTAGAATCTACCGGCCCGCCCCGACAGCACCGGACCGCCCTGGGGCGGTCCAGGTCTCCTGGTGCTCGGCGAGGACGCGGGCCACGGGGTCCGGGTCGCCCGCTCCCCGGACCCACTGGGTGACCCGGAAACGGAGCCCGGTCGTCGACGCGGACCAGCCCGATGCCGGCACCCGGGCACCGGGCACCCAGTCCGGGCCCGGCCGGGGCGCCCAGGTGTCACCCGGCACCTGCGCGTCGACCTCGGTGACCACCAGTTCGTCGGCATGCGGGAGGAACGCCGCGTAGACCGCCCCGCCGCCGATCACCCACAGGTCGCCGTCCAGCGCGAGCGCGTCGGGCACCGACCGGACCACCTGCATGCCCTCGGACGCCTGCACCGTCGAGCTGAGCACCACGTTGCGGCGGCCGGGCAGTGGCCGGAACCGGGGCGGCAGCGACTCCCAGGTGCGCCGGCCCATGACCACGGTCCCGCCCACGGTCAGGGCCTTGAACAGCCGCAGGTCCTCGGGCAGGTGCCAGGGCAGTGCGCCGTCGGCCCCGATGACACCGTCGGTGGCCTGGGCCCAGACCATCCGCACCGCGCGCCGCGTGGGGTCCGCTGCCGTCACACCGCCACCGCACCCCGGATCGCCGGGTGGTGCTGGTAGTCGAGGACGTGGAAGTCCTCGTAGGCGTGGTCGAACAGCGAGGGCGCCGGGTCGATCTGCAGCTGCGGGAAGGGCAGCACCTCCCGGGAGAGCTGCTCGCGCACCTGGGGCAGGTGGTTGCGGTAGATGTGGCAGTCACCGCCCACCCAGATGAAGTCCCCCGGCTCGAGCCCGACCTGCTGGGCGACCATCCGGGTCAGCAGCGCGTAGCTGGCGATGTTGAACGGCACGCCGAGGAACAGGTCGGCGCTGCGCTGGTAGAGCTGGCACGACAGCTTCCCGTCGGCGACGTGGAACTGGAACAGCGCGTGGCAGGGCGCCAGCGCCATCTCCGGCAGCGCGGCGACGTTCCAGGCCGAGACCACCATCCGCCGGGAGTCCGGGTCGGTGCGCAGCGTCTCCAGCACGGCGGAGAGCTGGTCGATCGACCCGCCGTCCGGCGTGGGCCAGGAGCGCCACTGGACGCCGTAGACCGGTCCCAGGCTGCCGTCCTCGGCCGCCCACTCGTCCCAGATCGAGACGCCGTGCTCCTTCAGCCAGCCGACGTTGCCCTCTCCGCGCAGGAACCACAGCAGTTCGTAGGCGATCGACTTGAAGTGCACCGACTTCGTCGTCACCAGCGGGAAGGAGCGGGACAGGTCGTAGCGCAGCCGCTCCCCGAACAGGCTCAAGGTCCCGGTGCCGGTGCGGTCGTCCTTCGGCGTCCCGGTCTCCAGGACTCGGCGGAGCAGGTCCTCGTACTGCGTGTCGACCTGCTGATGGACGGCCACCTCGGCCATGTCGACTCCTCGTCGCGATCGTGGGTGGGGATGGGACGGTGGCGGTCAGCCTTCGGCGACCAGCGGGCTCGCGGCGACCGCGGTGCCGTCGGAGAGCTCGCTGATCCGGAAGTCACCGAAGACGTGCGGGGCGGCGTCCTGCAGCTCGCGCAGGCAGGCGATGGCCAGCTCGCGGATCTCGACGTCGGCGTGCTCGCTGGCCCGCATGGCCACGAAGTGCCGCCAGGCCCGGTAGTTGCCGGTGACGACGATGCGCGTCTCGGTGGCGTTCGGCAGCACTGAGCGGGCCGCCTGCCGGGCCTGCTTGCGGCGCAGCGTCGCGTTGGGGACGTCGGCGAACCGCTCCTCCAGCCCCTCGAGCAGCTCGGCGTAGGCGGCCAGGGCGGCATCGGTCGCGGCGAGGAACTTCTCGTGCAGCTCCGGGTCCTCGGCGATGACCGCGGGCTCGACCACGGCGGCGTCCCGCTCGGGCACGTAGCGCTGGGACAGCTGGCTGTAGGAGAAGTGCCGGTGCCGGATGAGCTCATGGGTCAGCGACCGCGAGACGCCGGAGAGGTACATGGACACCGTGCCGTGCTCGAGCACGGACAGGTGACCGACCTCCAGGATGTGCCGGAGATATGCCTCGTTGGTCGCCGTGCTCGGGTTCGGCTTGGTCCAGGACTGGTAGCAGGCCCGTCCGGCGAACTCCGCGAGCGCCTGTCCGCCCTCGGCGTCGGTCTCCCAGGGCACGTCCGCCGGCGGCGTGAACTGCGTCTGCGCGACGACCTGCACCTTCAAGGGGGCGATGGCGGGCACCCGTCGAGGGTACGGCCCGGGCCGTTCCCACCCTGGCCACGGCACCCGACCGGTCCGCGAGATGGCCGGGACGCAGCGGCCGTGCGCACCTCATCCTGCGGTGGCGACGGCCGCGGCCGCCAGGTCGGGGGCCAGGTCACCCCGGTCGGCCACCACCACCTCGTCCAGGGCCATCCAGTCGGCCATCAGCCGGAGCTCGGCCGCCAGCGCCGCGGCGACCTCAGAGGCGTCGACCCCCGGCTCGGCGAAGGTGCCCTGCACCCGGAGCACGCCGGCCTGCCGGTCGGCCTTCAGGTCGACGCGGGCGACGAGCCGGTCGCCGAGCAGGAACGGCAGCACGTAGTAGCCGTGCACCCGCTTGGCCGCCGGCGTGTAGATCTCCAACCGGTAGCGGAAGCCGAAGATGCGCTCGACCCGGGGCCGTTCCCACACCAGTGAGTCGAACGGCGACAGCAGCGCGCGGGCGCGGATCCACCGTGGCCTCCGCGCCCGCGGATCCAGCCAGGCCGGCCGGTTCCAGCCCACCACCTCGACCGGCTGCAGCTCGCCGGCGTCGGTGAGCTCGGCGATCGCCGCCCGGGCGTCGATGGGGGCGAGCCGGAAGTAGTCCCGCAGATCTGTCTCGGTGGCCACGCCCAGCGCCCGGGCCGCGGTGCGGACCAGCTCCCGGACGGCCTCCGGCCGCTCCGGGGTCGGCGCCTGGACGACGGCGGGCGGCAGCACCCGTTCCGGGAGGTCGTAGACCCGCTCGAACCCGGCCGTGCGGCCGCGGGCGGTCAGCGCACCGGTGAAGAACAGGTACTCCAGCGCGGCCTTCCCGGCGTGCCAGTTCCACATGCTGCCCGGCCGGTTGGGTCGCTCCTCCTGCAGCTGGCTGGCCCGGATCGGCCCCTCGGCGCGCACCCGCGCCAGCAGCGCCGCCACGTACTCCGGGCGCTCCTGCTGCACCCGGGTCATCGAGCCCCATGCCTCCTGGTCGGCGGCGGCCATCCGCCAGCGCAGGTACGGGTGCAGGTGCGCCGGCAGGAACGAGGCCTCGTGCGCCCAGTACTCGACGACGTCGTGCCGCCGGTTCGACAGGGCGTCGAGGTCGCTGCGCGGGTAGGGCCCCAGGCGGCTGAAGAAGGGGAGGTAGTGCGACCGGGAGAGCACGTTCACCGAGTCGATCTGCACGACGGCCAGCCGCTCGGCGGTCCGGCGCAGCTGCCGGGTCCCGGCGATGCCGGCGGGCCGCGGCTCGGCGAACCCCTGCGCGGCCAGGGCGATCCGGCGGGCCAGCCCGGTGGGCAGCCGCTCGACGGAGGTCGTCACCCGGTCGATCCTGCCCTGCCGGTCCGACAGTCACGCCCGCACCGGTCGCCGCGCCCACCGCCTACGCTGCCCCGATGGAGCTGCCGAGGGGACGCGGCCTGTCCGGCCGCGCCGACGTGTCCGTGCGCCCGGCGACGACCGGCGACGCGGAGGCGATCGCGCGCGTCCAGGTCGTCACCTGGCGGACCGCCTACCGCGCACTCCTCCCCGAGGCGGTGCTCGACGACTGGGACGACGACGCCGCCACGACCAGTTGGCGGGCGGCGGTGACCGAGCCCCCCACGTCCGCGCACGGCGTGCTGGTCGCCGTGGACGCGGGGACCGTGGTCGGGTTCGCCGCCCACGGGCCCGCCGACGACGATGGGGTCGCCGAGATCGCCGCCCTGTTCGTCGAGCCCCGCTGGGGCCGGCGTGGCCACGGCAGTCGACTCCTCGCCGCCGTCGCGGACCTGTCCACCGAGCGCGGGGTCAGCACCCTGCACACGTGGGTCCCCGAGGCCGACGACGTGACCGCCCGGTTCCTGGAGTCGGCGGGCTGGGCACCCGACGGGTGGACCCGGACGCTGGACACCGGCGCTGCCCCGCTGACGCAGCTCCGCTGGACGACCCTGTTGGACGACGAGGAGGGAGCAGCACCGTGACGTTCTCCGGCTTCCCCGACGAGGCCCTGGTCTTCTACGAGGGTCTGGAGGCCGACAACAGCAAGACCTACTGGACTCAGCACCGGAACAGCTACGACGAGCACGTCCGGGCACCACTCCAGGCGCTGGCCGACGAGCTGGCGCCGGAGTTCGGCACGCCCAAGCTCTTCCGGCCGTACCGGGACGTGCGCTTCAGCCACGACAAGACGCCGCACAAGACACACCAGGGGGCGGTGCTCCAGCCAGACGGCGCCGGATGTGGCTCGGTGTACGTGCAGGTCTCCGCCGACGGCCTGCGGGTCGCCGGTGGGTGTTGGCGCCTGCAACCGGACCAGGTGGAACGGTACCGCCGAGCCGTTGGCGACGACCTGCAGGGCATCCGGCTCCAAGCCCTGGTGCAGGACCTGCGGGCTGCGGGCTACGAGGTGGGCGGCGATCAGCTGGTCCGGTCGCCGCGTGGTTGGCCGGCGGACCACCCGCGGATCGAGCTGCTCCGGCACAGGTCCCTGCACGGGTCCCGGCAGTGGACGCCGGCGGACTGGCTGCACACGCCCGCGGCCCGCGAGCGGGTCTGCGACGCCTGGCGGGCCTTCGCGCCGCTGAACCGGTGGCTGGACGAGAACGTCGGGGCCACCACCGCCCCACCGGACCGCCGCCGGTGACCCTTGCGTCACGTGACGCACACTGTCGAGGCGTCTCGTTCTGCAGGGAGGTCGTCGACCAGAGAACCCGGCCCAGCTGGCGACGAGCTTCCGCACCCGGTGACACGGGATCCAGTCCTGCGGCGAGTGCACTCCTGTGCAGGCCGGCGAATTGGTCCGGAAATGCAGGAACGGGGCCACAGCCGTAGCTGTGACCCCGTCCTGGGAGTTATGTCCGGCGGCGTCCTACTCTCCCACCCGGTCCCCCGGGCAGTACCATCGGCGCTGAAAGGCTTAGCTTCCG
>NZ_JAPVBI010000004.1 GCF_026967925.1 Modestobacter sp. VKM Ac-2985
CGGAAGCTAAGCCTTTCAGCGCCGATGGTACTGCCCGGGGGACCGGGTGGGAGAGTAGGACGCCGCCGGACATAACTTCACGAAACGGGGGTCGGAGCATTGCGCTCCGGCCCCCGTTTTGTGCGTTTGTCCGCTTTCGTCGACCGACCGGATCCAGCCGCTACGGCGGTGAGCCGGGTGGACGCGATGCCGTTCAGGTGCCCCCACCGGGCGTGCGCCGTTCACCAGTGAGGTACGTAGAACACCATGACTTCTCCGCGACGAGGGCCGTCAGGGTCAGATCGAGGCCGTAGCGCCGGCGGCAGTGGCGGCCCAGCCCGTCAGGGTGGCGCCGGCCGTCCGCAGCGCCCCGCCGGACACCGCGGGTCCCGTCCGACCGAGGGCAATCGGGGAGCCCGGCCTGCCGACGGCAGCCGTGGTGCCGCCAACGGCCGCGGATCGTCACGTGACGATCGCCCGAGCGCACCCGGTGGTCCGGGAGGCGAGTGGCGCGATCGGCGTCCCGCCGGCGAGCGGTCTTCCGGTGGCCGTTCCGGCGGCGGTCGTCCTCAGGGCTCGGGTCGCCCGCAGGGTGCCGGTCGTCCGCAGGGTGACCGTCCGCAGGGCGACCGGCCTTCCTGGCAGGACCGTCGTCCGGGCGGTGACCGTCCGCAGGGTGGTCGTCCGCAGGGTGGTGGTCGTCCGCAGGGTGACCGGCCTTCCTGGCAGGACCGTCGCCCGGGTGGGGACCGTCCGCAGGGTGCCGGGCGTCCGCAGGGTGACCGGCCTTCCTGGCAGGACCGGCGGCCCAGTGGGGACCGTCCGCAGACTGGTGGGCGTCCGCAGGGTGATCGTCCGCAGGGGCAGGGGCAGGGTCGTCCGCAGGGTGACCGTCCGGCGTGGCAGGACCGTCGCCCGAGTGGGGACCGGCCTCGGGGGCAGGGTCGTCCGCAGGGTGACCGTCCGGCGTGGCAGGACCGTCGGCCCAGTGGGGACCGTCCGCAGGCTGGTGGGCGTCCTCAGGGGCAGGGTCGTCCGCAGGGTGACCGTCCGGCGTGGCAGGACCGTCGCCCGAGTGGGGACCGGCCTCAGGGGCAGGGTCGTCCGCAGGGTGATCGTCCGGCGTGGCAGGACCGTCGCCCCAGCGGGGACCGGCCGCAGGCGCAGGGTCGTCCGCAGGGTGACCGCCCGGCGTGGCAGGACCGTCGCCCCAGCGGGGACCGGCCCCAGGGGCAGGGTCGTCCGCAGGGTGATCGTCCGGCGTGGCAGGACCGTCGTCCCAGTGGGGACCGTCCGCAGGGCGGGCGCCCCGCGGACCGGGAGCGGCGTCCCGACGCGGAGACCGACGTACGTCGACCCGCCGGGCCGGCTCTGCCGGAGTGGGTCGACCCCCGTGACCTCGACCAGTCGGTCCGGTCGGCGCTGCGTGGGCTCGACTCCCGCAACGCCGACACCGTGGCGCGGCACCTCGTCGCCGCGGGCGGACTGCTCGACGACGAGCCCGAGCTGGCCCTCGAACACGCCCGCGCGGCTCGGGACCGGGCGTCCCGGATCGCCGCCGTCCGCGAGGCCGTCGGTGTTGCCGCCTACCACGCAGGCGACTACGCCGAGGCCGCTCGTGAGCTCAGGGCGTACGCCCGGATGAGCGGGGACGACAGCTACCGCGCGGTGCTGGCCGACTGCGAGCGCGCGCTCGGCCGGCCGGAGAACGCCCTGCGGCTGGTCCAGGAGGCGCTGACCACCGAGCCCGGCGAGGAGGAGCTCGTGGAGCTGCACCTCGTCGAGGCCGGGGCGCGGCAGGACCTCGGTGAGACGGCAGCCGCTGCACTCGTGCTCGAGGCTGCCCTCGGCGGACGGCCGACCCCGGCTGGGTTCGGCCACCCGGACCTCGGTCAGCTCCGACTCGCCACCGCGTACGCCGAGCTGCTCGACGCCCGCGGCGAGGAGGAACTGGCCGGCGACTGGTTCGCCGCCATCGCCGCAGCCGACCCCGACGACCTCACCGGAGTCGCAGCCCTCTTCGCGGACGAGGACGAGGAGGCCGACGAGAGCGAGGCCACCGACGGTCCGGATGTCGACGATTCGACCGTTGATGAGGGGGTCGTCGAGGAGCAGATCGCGCAGGAGGAGGCCGTCGCGCAGGAGGACGCTCCGGCGGCCCCAGCCGACGGCGACCAGCCGGGTGCGGACGACGCTGCGCAGCTCCCCACCGCCGAGATCGGCGGCGTGGAGTTCGCGGACGTCGACTTCGGGGACGTCTCGGCCGATGACATCGAGGCCGAGGTGGCCGAGCTCCTCGGCGAGACCCCGCCCCCCGTGGAGCGGGACCACACGCGCCTGTTCCAGGAGGCGCCCGGGCAGGACGCCCCGGAGCAGGAGCCACCGACGGACTGAGCACCGTCGTCCACACCGGCCAGGTACGTCCACAGAGCGTGGGCGCACCTGGCCGGTGTGCGTTCCGGGCCGCGAGGCTCCCCGCATGAGCCTCGCTGTCATCGACCGGAACGACGTCGTCCTGCGCGGTCGGCTGTCCGCCGCACCCGAGCTGCGCCCGCTGCCCAGCGGCGACACCCTGCTGGTGTTCAAGCTCGTCGTCCGCCGGGACAGCCCGCGGCCTCGGGGGCCGAAGTCCGACGTGATCACCTGCGTCAGCCTGCTGCCGGCCCTCCAGCGCTACGCGGCCGCCTGGACGACCGACGACGTGGTCGAGGTGGAGGGGGCGCTGCAGCGTCGGTTCTGGCGGACCCCGACCGGCACCGCAGTCGCCTACGAGGTCACCTGTCGGCGCGGTCGCAAGGTCGCCCGGGCAGCGCAACGGCCACCCGCCCAGTCGGGGTGAGCTGCCTTCACTCGCCGGTCCGGGTCGGCCGCCGGTCAGTCCCCGTGCGGGCGAAGCACCAGGCCGGTGCGGGGCTTGGGCACGAAGAGCGTGGACTTGCGGGGCATCCGCGCCCCGGCCCGCGCGACCGCCGCGACATCGGCCGGCGAGGGGGAACGCAGCAGCAGAGCCACTCCGCCCCGCTCCTCGGCCAGCCGCAGCGCCTCCTCGACGTCATGGGCGACCAGCACCGACGACGGGTCGTCCGGGCGCCCCCAGAGCCCGGTCAGCAGCGCGGCGTGGGCGAGGACGACGTCCAGCCGGCGCCAGGCCGTGGGCGCCTCGGCCGGCACGGCCGCCCGCATCGCCGGCGACGGTTCGGACAGTTCGGCGACCCGGTGCCCGTCGGTGAGCAGGAACGTGCCGTCTGCGCCGGTGTCCAGCCAGTCCGCGACCACTGCCCGGACGCCGCCGGACGGCGGGACGTCGCGGATCGTGAACCCGGCAGCCGCCGACGCCAGCGCGATCGACATCGAGAGGTCCGGCACCACCCGGTGGATGGCCCGGACGCGGAGCCCGCCGGCCCCCATCGGGGTGACCAGCGCCAGCACGCTGCCGTGCCCGGCCTGACCGCGCTGATGGTCGCGGGCAGCGGCGAAGCGGTGGTGTCCGTCGGCGATCACCGCTGCGGTCCCGGCCAGTGCGCGGGTCAGCCGGTCCAGGAGCGCTCGGTCGGTGACCCGCCACAGCCGGTGGACCACCCCGTCAGGGTCGGCGACCTCGAGCGTCGGCGGGGGCTCCCCGGTCTGCCGGGTCAGCGCCGCCACCTCCGGGTCGGGATCGTGCGCGAGGACGATCGGCTCCAGGTCGGTGTCGGTCGCTGCCAGCAGCGCAGCCCGACCGGCCACCGCCGGGGGGAAGGTGTCCTCGTGCGGGAGCACGGCCACCGACCCGGGAGTCGGCAGGGTGACCGCGCCCAGCCAACCGACCGTGGGGTCGGCCCCCGGCGTGGCCATCTCGTACCGCCACAGCGCGGGGACCTGGTCGCGGACCAGCACGTCTGCGGCCAGCCAGGCCTGCAGCGTCTCCCCGGCCACGGCCGCGGACCGACGGTCGCGCTCGGCGCGGGGCACGTCTGGGCCCGGCAACGGCTCGACGTCGGGCAGGATCAGGCGGACGATGTTGTGCGGATCGGCGGCGGCCAGACGGTCCCGCCCCGCCGGGTTCACCAGGTCGTAGGCCGGTGAGCTCACCCGCGCCAGGTGGTCGGCGTCGTGCTCTCGGTAGGTGAGGGCGCGGAACGGCCGGACGTCGAGGCCCGTCACGTCGGGAGGCGGGGCGTCCGCCGACGTCGTGGGCAGGGAGTCGTCGAGGGCACGGAGTCGATCGTAGGAGCGCCCTCACCGGGGACCGGAGGGGTGCCTGCCGACACGGCAGGGCGTGCAGCGCCGGGGAGGCGCGGGGGAGGAGCTGCGATGGTGGACCCGGGACAGCCGGACGGCGGCGTCTACGACTGGTACCAGCGGGGACTCCACCTGCTGGGCGACGGCAACCCCGATGCGGCTGCGATCCTGTTCGTCCGCGCACTGGCCGCCGAACCTGGTTCGCGGAGCGTCCGGGAGGCGCTCGCCCGGGCCCAGTACGACGCCGGCCGGTACCGCGAGGCGATCGAGAACTTCGGCGCGCTGATCGCGGCCGACCCGGCCGACGACTACGCCCAGTTCGGTCTCGGGCTGGCCGCCAGCCGAGCCGGCGACCTGGAGCTCGCCGCCGAGCACCTCGCGCTGGCCGTGGCGATGCGTCCCGACCAGGGTCACTATGCCCGGGCCCTGCGCGGCGTCCGGGTCCGGCGGGGGATGGCTCCGGAGCCGCCCTGAGAACAGGCTCCCCGGCCGCTGCGACAGGATGACGGCGTGAGCTCTGACGCTGGGTCCAGTCCGCACGCCACCGACGCCCGCCCGCTGCTGGCCGCAGGCACCGACTCCCCACCCACCCGGGCCTACGACGTGGCCCTCCTCGACCTCGACGGTGTCGTCTACGTCGGCCCCGTCGCCGTGCCCGGGGTGCCCGCGGCCCTGGAGACCGCCCGGGACCAGGGCATGCAGCTGGGCTTCGTCACCAACAACGCGGCGCGGACGCCGGAGCAGGTGGCCACCCACCTCACCGAACTCGGCATACCGGCCGCGCCCGCCGACGTCATCACCAGCTCGCAGGCGGCCGCCTCGGTGGTGGCCGGGCTGGTCGGGCCGGGCGCCCGGGTGCTGCCGGTCGGCGGTCCGGGCGTCGCGGCCGCCCTGTCCGCAGCCGGCCTGACGGTGGTCGAGCGGGCGGAGGACGAGCCGGCCGCCGTCGTCCAGGGCTACGGACCACAGGTCGGCTGGGCGCAGCTGGCCGAGGCGGTGGTGGCGGTGCGGCAGGGGGCCCGGCACGTCGCCACGAACACCGACGCGACGATCCCCTCGCCCCGGGGCGTGCTGCCCGGCAACGGAGCGCTGGTCGGCGTCGTCAGCACGGTCACCGGGCAGCAGCCGCTGGTCACCGGCAAGCCCGACCCGGCCATGCACGCCGAGTGCGTCCGCCGGACCGGTGCCCGCCGGCCGCTGGTGGTCGGCGACCGGCTGGACACCGACATCGAGGGCGCGCGGCGGGCCGACGCGGCCAGCCTGCTCGTGTTCTCCGGGGTGGCCACTCCGGCCGACCTGCTCGCCGCCGGCCCGGTGCACCGGCCGGACCTCATCTCCGCCGACGCCGCCGGGCTGCTCGTCGCGCACCCGGCCGTGACCCCGGTCGAGGCCCCGGGCGCCTGGCGGTGCGGCGGCTGGGAGGCCGCCACCGACGGGGAACAGCTCACGCTGCGCGCCGTCGGGCCGGAACGACCGGAGGCCGATGGGCTGGACGGGCTCCGTGCGCTCGCCGTGGCCCACTGGGCGCAGCACGCCGGAGACGGGCGGACGGCGGTGCTGCGCGCCGGTGACGACGCCGCCGCCGAGGTGCTCGCCGGCTGGGGCCTGACCGGCGGGTGAGGACCGGGTGGCGGACCGGCAGGTCAGAGCAGCGAACGCAGCCGCAGCATGTCGCGGAGGCCTGCTTCGAGCTTGATCCGGCCCGACGCCCAGGCCGGCCCGAAGGACAGCTGCCCCGAGGTCAGGGCCAGCAGGTCGTCGCTGGTCATCGTCAGCCGGATGTCGGCCTTGGGCACCGACGGCCCGTCCGGCACGGCGGCCATGTCGTGCACCGAGCCGCGGGCGAGCCGGCCGGCGACCACGTGGTCGAGGTCGGTCAGCCGGCAGGAGACGCTGCGGTCCAGGTCCCGCGCGCCCTCCTTGGCGGCCAGTTTCCCGACGAAGTCGTCCAGGGCGATCATGCACTCGTCGAGCGTCGCCACGTGTGGTGCCTCCTCCAGCCGATGACCGGGCTCGTCCCGGCCGGTCGGTCGGAGCGGGACGCTACCGGCGGGGACGTCGCGCCGGCCGGGCGGTCCGCGGACGCAGCCGCTGCCGTGGGGCGAGGTCGGGTCCACCGCCGCCTCCGGTGCGCCGTCGCCGGTCGGTGGCGGCCGGTAGCCTGCCAGGTGGTCGCCGAGTCCTCGGTGCCCCGGGAACCGGCACGTGCCGGCTCCGGTGAGAACCGTCGGTGGAGGAGGAGCCCGTGACCGTGCCCGGCCAGCCACGCCCGGTCCCGAGCCCCCCTGGCGGCGCGCGCCCCGGTCCGGTACGACCGGCCGGCCCCGACCCGGTCCCGGCGACGACAGCACAGTCGACGGCGACAGCACAGTCGACGGCGACAGCACAGTCGACGGCGCCCAGCGGCGCCGGGGCAGCGCCCTTCGCCGACCTGGCCGGGCGGCCGGTGACGGAGCACGTCGCGGTGTTCGAGGCCGAGCACGAGCGGCTGCAGCGCGAACTGTCCACCATCGACCAGCTCTGATGGCGCGCCGAAGCCGGCTCGACGCCGAGCTCGTGCGCCGCGGGCTGGCTCGTTCCCGCGAGGACGCCGTCGCCCTGATCGCCGAGGGGCGGGTCACCGTCGGAGGTCAGGCCGCCACCAAGCCGGCCACCGGCGTGGAGGCGGGCACGCCCGTCGTCGTCCGCACCGATCCCGACGAACCCCGGTGGGTCTCCCGCGGCGCGCACAAGCTGATCGGCGCCCTCGACGCGTTCGATGTCCCCGTGGCGGGCCGGCGCGCCCTGGACGCCGGCGCCTCCACCGGGGGCTTCACCGAGGTGCTGCTGAGCCGCGGGGCCCGGGAGGTCGTCGCGGTCGACGTCGGGTACGGCGAGCTCGCCTGGTCCCTGCGCACCGACGAACGGGTCGCCGTCCACGAGCGCACCAACGTCCGCGAGCTGACCCCCGAGGCGGTCGGCGGGGTCACCGACCTGGTCGTGGCCGACCTGTCCTTCATCTCCCTGCGCCTGGTGCTCCCGGCGCTGACCGGCTGTGCCGCGCCCGACGCCGACCTGCTGCCGATGGTCAAGCCGCAGTTCGAGGTCGGTCGGCACCGGCTCGGCTCCGGCGGCGTCGTCCGCGACCCGGAGCACCGCGCCGACGCGGTGGCCACCGTGGCGGCGGTCGCCGCCGAGCTCGGCTGGGGCACCGCGGGGGTGGTGGCCAGCCCGTTGCCCGGCCCGGCCGGCAACGTGGAGTTCTTCCTCTGGCTCCGCCGGGACGCACCCCCACCGGACCAGGCAGACATCACCCGAGCAGTTCAGGAAGGACCACAGTGACCGAGCCCCAGCCAGGCGCACCGGCGGGCACCCCCGACGAGGCCTGCCCGGCTCCCCGGCGGGTGCTGCTGGCCGTGCACACCGGACGCGCCGACATCGTCGGTCTCGCCCGGTCCGCCGCTGCCCGGCTCGCCGAGGCGGGCATCGTGGTCCGGCTGCTCGACGACGAGGCCGAGGCGATGGCCGTCCCCGGCGCGGAGGTCTGCCCCTTCGGGCCCGAGGCGGCCGAGGGCGTGGAGATCGTGCTCGTCTTCGGCGGTGACGGCACCTTCCTGCGCGCCGCCGAGCTGGCGCGCAGCACCGATGCGGCGATCACCGGGGTGAACCTCGGCCGGGTCGGCTTCCTGGCCGAGACCGAGCCCGAGGCGGTCGAGGAGATGATCGCCGCGGTGCAGCGCTGCGAGTACGACGTGGAGGAGCGGCTCACCCTGGAGGCGACCGTGCTGGACGCCGAGGGCCGGCCCACCGGCGAGGGCACCTGGGCGCTCAACGAGGTCTCGGTGGAGAAGGTCGAACGGGCCCGGGTGCTCGACGTCGTGCTGGAGGTCGACGGGCACCCGCTGACCAGCTTCGGCTGCGACGGCATCCTCTGCGCGACACCGACGGGGTCGACCGCGTACGCCTTCTCCGCCGGTGGCCCGGTCGTCTGGCCCGACGTCGAGGCGCTGCTGCTCGTGCCGACCAACGCCCACGCCCTCTTCGCCCGGCCGCTGGTCACCTCACCCACGTCGGTGCTGACCATCGCCGTCCCGCCGGACGGCACCCGGGCCCGCGTGTCCGCCGACGGCCGGCGGATCGTCGACGTGCCCGACGGCGGCCGGGTCGAGGTCCGGCGCTCCGAGCGGCCGGTGCGGATCGCCCGGATGAACCCGACCGCCTTCGGGGACCGGCTGGTCGCCAAGTTCGGACTGCCGGTGCGCGGCTTCCGGGACGCCCGGTCCCACGGTCCCGGTCACGAGGCGCCCATCGGGCGCACCAACGTGCTCACCGGCGACGTCAACACCAGCGACGGCGCCCTGCGGACCCCGGAGGAGGTGGGCGGTGGCCACCCGGACGGCCAAGCGTGAGCGGTCGGCTCCGCAGCCGGGACCGGCACGGCCGCAGCACGGCGCGCTGTCGGAACTGCACATCCACGGGCTGGGCTCCATCGACGACGTCACCCTGGAGCTCGGCCCCGGACTGACCGTGGTCACCGGGGAGACCGGCGCCGGCAAGACGATGGTGGTGACCGGCCTGAGCCTGCTCTTCGGCGGGCGGGCGGACCAGGGGCGGATCCGCGCCGGGGTCCGGGCCGGCGTCGAGGGTCGGCTGGTGCTGCCGCCGGAGTCGCCGGTGTGGGCCCGCGCCGCTGACGCCGGCGCCGAGCCCGACGAGGACGGCAGCCTGATCCTGGCCCGCACGTTCAGCGCCGAGGGGCGCTCCCGGGCGCACCTCGGTGGCCGCAGCGTGCCGGTCGGCGTGGTCTCCGAGCTCGCCGAGGACGTGCTCGCGGTGCACGGGCAGACCGATCAGCTGCGGCTCACCCGCCCGGCCGAGCAGCGGCGGGCGCTGGACCGGTACGCCGGCGCGGCGCACCTGGCCCTGGTCGAGGAACACCGCACGGCCCACGCCACCTGGCGGCAGCTGGCCGACGACCTGGACCGCCGCCGCGGCCAGGCGCGGGAGCTCGCCCAGGCCGCCGACGTGCTGCGGCACGGCCTGGAGGAGATCGCCGCCGTCGCGCCCGAGCCGGGTGAGGACGTCGACCTCGACACCCTGGCCAAGCGGCTCGGGGACGCCGACGCGTTGCGGGAGGTCGCCGACACCGCCCGGCTGGCCCTGGTCGGCGACGTCACCGGCGACCTGGGCGGGGACGGCGACCTCCCGCAGGACGCCACCAGCGCGCTGGCCACCGCGGAGCGGGCGCTGGCCTCCTCCGACGACCCGACCCTGGTGCTGCTCGCCCAGGACCTCGCCGATGCGGTGGCCGTGGTCTCCGACGTCGGCGTGCAGCTGGCCAGCTACGTCGCCGACCTGGACGCCGACCCGGCGCGGCTGGCCGAGGTGCTGGACCGCCGCGCGGCGATCACCGCGCTGGTCCGCAAGTACGCCGACGCGGGGGAGGGGCTGGCCGGGGTGCTGGCCTGGTCCGCCGACGCCGCGGACCGGTTGTCCCAGCTGGACGTCTCCGACGAGGCCCTGGCGACGCTGGAGGCCGAGCGGGACGCCGCCCGCGCGGAGCTGGCCGCCCTGTCCGTCCGGGTCACCGCCGGCCGCCAGGCCGCTGCGGAGGGCTTCGCCGCCGAGGTGGGGGAGGAGCTGGCCGGGCTGGCGATGAAGAACGCGCAGGTCTCCTTCCGGATCGAGACCGACCCGGACCAGCCCGGTCCCGAGGGCGCCGACGAGGTCGTCCTGCTGCTGTCACCGCACCCGGGTGCCCCGGCGCGACCGGTGCACAAGGGCGCCTCGGGCGGTGAGCTGTCCCGGGTCATGCTGGCCATCGAGGTGGTGTTCGCCGGCGCCGACCCGGTGCCGGTGATGGTCTTCGACGAGGTGGACGCGGGGGTGGGTGGTCAGGCGGCCGGCGAGATCGGCCGGCGGCTGGCCCGGCTGGCCCGGGAGCACCAGGTCGTCGTCGTCACCCACCTGGCGCAGGTCGCCGCGTTCGCCGACACCCACCTGGTGGTGGACAAGTCACCGGACACCGCGCTGGGCGTCACGGCCACCGACATCCGGGCGGTGCGGGACGAGGACCGGGTGCGGGAGCTGGCCCGGATGCTGTCCGGCCTGGCCGACAGCGACACCGGCCAGGCACACGCCCGTGAGCTCCTCGCCGTGGCAGCCGAGCGAGGCCGCTGACCTCCGGCCTCCTCGCCGGGCCCCGCCGCGAGGTTGCGAGGGGTGGGGGCGAGGGGGCCCGTCGTCAAGGGCGCTTGGCGTACCCGGCGAGGCCGAACTGCAGGAGCGCGAGCCCGCGCCGGCCGCGGGTGCGCAGCTCGGTCACGAGCTCCGGGCCCGACGCGCCGGCCAGCACCCGGTCCCGGGCCAGGTCCAGGAGGGCCGAGTACAGCCCCAGGACGGCGTTCGCGGCCAGCCACGGCTCCAGCTCCCCGGCGGAGGCGCGGGTCTCCAGGGCGATCTGCTCGGCCAGCGTGTCGGTCAGCGCACCGAGGATCTCCCGTTCCCGGGCCTGCAGCGTCCGGCTGGCGCGGATGATGCGGGCCATCTCCGCGACGCCCTCGGCTGCCGCGGGGGAGCCCAGCTGGCTCACCGCGGCGACGACGAAGCTGCCGGCCGCGGCTGCGGCGGACTCCCCGGCGGGGCGTCGGCGGACGGCGTCCAGCAGCGCGGCGCGCATCGGCGGGTCGGCCTCGAAGACCAGCCCCTCCTTGACCGGGAAGTGGTTGAAGACGGTCTTCTCCACGACGCCGGCGCGCTGGGCGATCTCCAGCACGCTGACGTGGTCGAAGCCGCGGGCGGCGAACAGCTCGGCCGCCGCGTCGACGATGGCCTCGCGGGTGCGCAGGCGCCGCTGCTCCCGCAGGTCGGGGCCCCGCCGTTCCCGGCGACGGACCCGCCGGCCGGGGCCGGACGCATCCGCGGCGTCGGCCGCCTGCGGACCGGCTGCCTCTGGTGCCCGGTCGGCCGGCACCTCGGCTGCGGGCTCGGCCGGCAGACGTTCCGTCGTGTTCGGCACCACCGCTGAGGTGGACGCCGCGGCGTCGGGTGCGGTGACAGGAGGTGCGGTGACAGGAGGCGCCGTGACGGGGGCGGGCAGGACGGCGGCGGGCACCGGCGGTCGGGACGGCAGCGGCACCACCCGGGCGGACGGTGGCTCGGCGGCGCGCGTGGGCGCGCCCGCCGCGTCGCGGGCCACGGAGTTCGTGGGCTCGACGTCCGGCGCGGCGGCGTCGTCGGCGAGCAGGTCGGTCGCTGTACTCCGGCGCGCGGAGGCCCCTGCAGTCACAGCAGTCACGCTAGTGACGAGCCGGTCCCGTCCCGGGGCAGCGACGCGCGGGCATCAGCACGGCGAGCCGCCTCGAACCTGGTGTCGCTCACTCAACGTGACTGGCCGACCGCGCTCGCGCGTCGGGGGGTGGGGCATCGGTTGGCCCGTGGGACGATGGACGCCATGCGCATCGGCACCCTGCGGCGCGGACGGTCGTCGGACACGGCTCCCGGCGTCACCGGAACAGTCCGCGTCGACCGGCGGACCAAGAACCTGACCAAGCGGCTGCGGCCCGGCGAGATCGCCGTGATCGACCACCTGGACATCGACCGGGTGAGCGCCGACTCCCTCGTGGCGGGCAAGGTCGCGGCGGTCGTCAACGCCTCGCCGAGCATCTCCGGCCGATACCCCAACCTGGGCCCCGGGATCCTCGTCGAGGCGGGCATCCCGCTGGTCGACGGGGTGGGCAGGGAGGTCCTCGCCCAGCTCAAGGAGGGCACCGAGGTCCGGTTGGAGGGCAATCGCCTCTACGCCGGTGAGACGGTCGTCGCCGAGGGCGTGGAGCAGACCGCGGAGACGATCGCCACGGCGATGGCGGAGGCACGGGCCGGCCTCTCGGCGCAGTTGGAGGCCTTCGCCGCCAACACCATGGAGTACATGAAGCGCGAACGCGCGCTGCTGCTCGACGGGGTGGGCGTCCCCGACGTCACGACCCAGATCGAGGGCCGGCACGTGCTGGTCGTCGTCCGGGGGTACGACTACAAGGAGGACCTCCAGGCGCTGCGTCCCTACATCCGGGACTACCGCCCGGTGCTCATCGGCGTGGACGGCGGCGCCGATGCGCTCAAGGAGGCCGGCTACCAGCCGGACATGATCATCGGCGACATGGACTCGGTCAGCGACTCCGTGCTCCGGTGCGGCGCCGAGGTGGTCGTGCACGCCTACCCCGACGGCCGGGCGCCGGGTCTGCAGCGGGTCACCGACCTCGGTGTCGAGGCCATCACCTTCCCGGCGGCGGCCACCAGCGAGGACATCGCGATGCTGCTGGCCGACGAGAAGGGGGCCACCCTGATCGTCGCGGTGGGCACCCACGCCACGCTCGTCGAGTTCCTGGACAAGGGCCGCGGCGGCATGGCCTCGACCTTCCTCACCCGGCTGCGGCTGGGTGGGAAGCTCGTGGACGCCAAGGGGGTGAGCCGGCTGTACCGCAGCCGGATCTCCACCCTGGCGCTCGTGCTGCTCGTGCTCGCTGCCCTGCTGTCGATCACCGCCGCGCTCGCCGTGTCCACCGCCGGTCGGGTGTACCTCGACCTGCTCATCGGCCAATGGGACAGCTTCGTGTTCTGGTTGGAGAACCTCTTCTCGTGATCGACTTCCGCTACCACCTGGTCTCCCTGATCGCGGTCTTCCTGGCCGTCGCGCTGGGGATCGTCATCGGCACCACCCAGCTGAACGGGCCGGTGCTGACGAACCTGCAGAACCAAGTGGCCGCCCTCCAGGAGGACAACCGGGCGCTGGAGGACGAGACCCAGGTGCTGCAGGCCGCCCTCGACCAGGTCGGGGAGTTCGAGGAGGCCGTCGGGCCCAGCCTGGTCGCCGGCACCCTGATCGACCGCAGCGTGCTCCTGGTCATCGGCAGCGACGACGTCCCGACCGAGGTGGTCGAGGGGGTCACCGCACTCGTCGGCAGCGCCGGGGGCACCGTCTCCGGCGTGCTCCGGCTCCCCGCCGGCTACGGCGCCGCGGCCAACGAGTCGAGCCTGCGCAGCTACCTGACCGGCCCCGGCCTGCCGCCGGGCGTCACCCCGGTGGAGACCGAGGACACCGATGAGCTGCTCGCCGACGTGCTGGCCGACGTGCTGATGGTGCCCGGTGTGGACGCGCAGGACACCGGGGTGGTCCCCGACCCCGCCGCCACCGCCTCGGTGCTGGCCGGGCTGGAGGAGCTGGAGGTGCTCAGCCGGGACACCTCCTCTGTCGGCCCGGCGGACTTCGCCGTCCTGCTGACCGCGGGCACCGCCTCCGGTGACGACGCCGGCGACCGCACCACCGCCCTGGTCCAGCTGGCCACCGCACTGGACGCCCAGGGCTCCGGCGCCGTCATCGCCGGCGACCTCGCCGCGGTCGAGGACGGCGGTCTGGTGGGGGCGGTCCGCGCCGACCGGCCGGTCTCCGACGGCCTGTCGACCATCGACAACGTGGACACCGCGGCCGGCCGGATCAGCGCGGTGCTGGCGTTGGTCGCCGAGTCGACGGACGTCTCCGGTGAGTACGGCATCGGGGAGGGCGCCCAGCCGGTGCCCACGCCCGTCTCGTGAGCAGCGCTGCCGGCCGGCGCACCGCGGTGGCCGCCGCAGCCGCAGCCGCCGCGCGGGCCGGGCTGGTGGCTGCGGACGCCCTGACGGCCCGGCCGGCGGGGGCGCCGTGGCGCCGCACCAACTACGCCGGGCGACCGGTGACCCTGCTGGGCGGCCCGGTGCTGGCCGCCGCCGCGACCGGGTCGGCGGTGCTCGGTGCCCCCGCGGGCCAGCGGGTTGCGGCCGCCGTCGTCGGTGCCGTCGCCGGGGTGGTCGGGGGCTACGACGACCTGGCGGGCGCCCGGCCGGAGCAGGCCCGGGACAAGGGTCTGGCCGGTCACCTGGCCGCGCTCCGTGCGGGGCGGGTGTCGGCGGGGGCGGTCAAGGTCGCCGGGATCGGTGCCGCTGCTGCGGTCGCCGCCGTGCTGACCCGCCGGGGGACCGGGGCCGCCGCCGTCGTGGACGGGGTGCTGGCCACCGGCCTGGTCGCCGGGACGGCGAACCTGGTCAACCTGCTGGACCTGCGTCCCGGTCGGGCCGCGAAGGTCGCCGTGCTGCTGTCCGCGGCCACCGTGGGCGGCCCCGCCGGCGGGCTGGTCGCCGGCCCGCTGGGCGCCGGGCTGGCCGTGCTGCCCGCAGACCTCGGCGAGCGGGTCATGCTCGGCGACAGCGGGGCCAACGCCGTCGGCGCGCTGCTCGGCCTGCGGCTGGCCGCGCTGCCGGGCCGGGGCACCCGCGCCGGCCTGCTCGGGGTGGTCACCGCGCTCACCCTGGCCAGCGAGAAGGTCAGCTTCACCCGGGTCATCGAGTCGACCCCCGGCCTGCGGGAGCTCGACCGGCTCGGCCGCCGCCGCGCGTGACCGCCGTGCGGCACCCCTGGGGGCGCCCACCCGGGCGAGCCCGGCGATGACCAGCACCACCCGCCGCCGGGTCGTGCGGGGCGTGGCCGGGGCGGCACTGCTGATCTCGGTGCTCACCCTGCTGGCCCGGCTGGCCGGGTTCGGACGCACCGTCGTCTTCACGAACGCCGTCGGCGCCGGCAGCACCGCGGACACCTACGTCGCGGCCAACAACGTGCCGAACATCGTCTTCGAGGTGGTCGCCGGCGGCGCGCTGGCCAGCCTGGTCGTCCCGATGCTCGCCGGTGGGATCGCGGCCGGGGACCGGGAGCAGGTGCGTCGCACCGCCAACGCCCTGCTGGGCTGGTCCCTGCTGGTGCTGGTGCCGCTGGCGGGGCTGCTGGCGCTGTTCGCCCGGCCGATCGCCGAAGCGCTGCTGGGTGGCGATGGCGATGCGGCGGAGGTCGAGCTGGCCGCCCGCTTCCTGCTCGTCTTCGCCCCGCAGGTGGTGCTCTACGGCATCGCGGTCGTGCTGACCGGCGTGCTGCAGGCGCACCGCCGCTTCGCCGGGCCCGCGCTGGCGCCGCTGCTGTCCACCCTGGTGGTGGCGTCGGCCTACCTGCTCTTCGCCGGCCTCGACGGCAGCCGTGAGGTCGATGGGCTCGCCACCCCGGCCGAGCTGGTGCTCGGGGTGGGGACGACGCTCGGCGTGGTGGCGCTCGCGGCGTCCCTGCTGGTTCCGCTGCGCGGGCTGCGGCTGGGGCTGCGGCCCTCGCTCCGCTTCCCGGTCGGGGCGGCGCCCCGGGTGCGCCGGCTGGCGCTGGCCGGGGTGCTCACCCTCGCCGGCCAGCAGCTGGTCGCCCTGGTCGCGATCCGGCTCGCCGCCGGGGGGCCCGACGGCACCCAGGTCGCCTACTTCGCCGGGATGACCGTCTTCCTGCTGCCGTGGGCCGCCCTCGCCGTGCCGCTGGCCACCTCGGTCTACCCGGGCCTCACCGAGCGGGCCGCCGTCGGGGACGAGGAGGGGTACCGCCGGGCGCTGGCGCCGGCCGTCGTCCTCACGGTGGTGGCCAGCGCGGTGGCGGCCGCCGGGCTGGTGGCGGTCTCCGGTCCGATGGCCCGGGTCTTCCTGGCCGCCCCGGAGAACGCCGGGGCGGCGGACGCGCTCCAGGCGACGATCGCCGCCTTCGCTCCCGGCCTGGTGGGCTACGGGCTGGTCGCGCTGCTCTCCCGGGCCCTGTACGCCCGGGGGACGTGGCGGTCGCCGACGGTCTGCGTGGTGGGCGGCTGGCTGGTCGCCGTCGCCGCGGACCTCGTGCTGGCCGCGGTGCTGCCACCGGCCGACCGTGCGCTCGCGCTGGCCGCCGGACACAGCATCGGGGTCACCGTGGCCGGGGCTGCGCTGCTGGTCGTGGTGGCCCGGGAGGCCGGTGCCGGGGCACTGGCCGGGGCCGCCCGCACCGGTGGTCCGGCGCTGCTGGCCGGCGGACTGGCCGGCGCGGCCGGCCTGCTCACCGCCCGGGGTCTGGGCGCCGACCCGGTGCCCGGGGACGGCGTCCTGGCCGCCGTCGGCATCGGGCTGGCGGCCGGTGGGGTCGTGCTCCTGGTCGCGGCAGCGGTCATGATGGGGACCTCCCGGCGGCCGTTGACCGCGGCCGTCCAGGGCCTGCGGGGGGCCGGGGCGTCAGGAGGGGACCGATGAGCGAGCAGCCTCTCCTGACCGGCCGGCGGATCGCCGAGGTGCTGGCCACCAGCACCGGCGGCGTCGGCACCCACCTGCGCTCGGTGCTGTCCGCCCTGGCCGGCTCCGGTGCGGCCGTGCGGGTCTGCGGACCCCGGGCCACCGAGGAGCTGTTCGGCTTCACCGCCACCGGTGCCGACTTCCGCCCGGTGGGCATCTCCGCGGGCCTCGACCCGGTCGCCGACCTGCGCGCCGTCCTCGCCCTGCGCCGGGCCACCACGGGAGCGGACCTGGTCCACGCCCACGGGCTGCGGGCCGGGTTGGTCGCCGCGGTGGCCAGCGCCGCGGCCGGGCAACGTCGTCGGCCGCTGGTGCTGACCCTGCACAACGCGCTGCCCGAGGGCGGCGGGCTCCGCCGCCGGGTGCTGCAGGCCGCCGAGCGGGCCACGATCCGCGGCGCCGACGTGGTCCTGGCCGCCTCCGGCGACCTGGCCGACAACGCCCGCCGGCTCGGCGCCCGGGACGTGCGGGTCGCCCCGGTGTCCGCGCCGCCGCTGGGGCCCGCCCGGCGGGACCGCCGGGAGGTGCGCCGTGGGCTCGGGCTGGACGACGACCGCCGGCCGCTGGTCGTGGCGATCGGGCGGCTGCACCCGCAGAAGGGGTACGACGTGCTGCTGGACGCCGTCGCCCGGTGGTCGGCGGACCCGCGACTGCACCCGGAGCCGCTGGTGGCCATCGCCGGGGACGGTCCGCTGGTCGACGAGCTCTCCCGGCGGATCGCCGCCGAGGGGCTGCCGGTGACCCTGCTCGGTCGGCGCACCGACGTCGCCGACCTGCTGGGCGCCGCGGACGCGTGCGTGCTGCCCTCGGTCTGGGAGGCGCGCTCGCTGACCGCCCAGGAGGCCCTGCGGGCCGGGACGCCGCTGGTCGCCACCGCCGTGGGCGGGATCCCGGAACTGGTCGGGGACGCGGCGGAACTGGTGCCCGCCGGGGATGCGACGGCGCTGGCCGAGACCGTCGCCCGGGTGCTCACCGACCCGGCCGAGATCGCCCGGCTGGGGGAGGCCGGCCCGCGTCAGGCGGCCAGCTGGCCCGACGAGGCGGCGACCGCGGCCGCCCTGGTCGACCTCTACCGGGAGCTGCTCGGACCCCCCGGGGAGGGGTGATGGACCGACTGGGCGCCCTGCTGCGCCTCGCGGCGTCGCTGGTCGTGCTCGCCGTGTTCGGCGGGCTGCTGGTGGGCACCGCCGGCCCGGCGGCGGCCGCCACCGCGGAGCCGTGGTCGGCCACCCGGGTGGTGGACGTCGGCGTGGCCGGGCTGACGTGGTCGGACCTGGACCCCGAGCGCACGCCCGAGCTCTGGGCACTGGCCGAGGAGTCGGCGATCGGCGCGTTGTCCGTGCGGGCCGCCCGGCCCACCACCTGCCTGCTGGACGGCTGGGCCACGCTGGGGGCGGGCAACCGGGCCCGCTACCCGGGCCCGGTCGAGCCGGTCCCGCCGGTGTCCCTGCCCAGCGTCCCGATCCCCGACGAGGACGTCGCGGTCCCGGACGGCGCCGGAGTCGAGGAGGGCCCGGCTGCGGTGCAGCCGGACACCCGGCTGTCCTGGTGCGGCCTGGAGGAGCAGGTCGCCGACGTCGGCCTCGCCGAGCCGCGGCAGACCGTCGCGCGGGTGGCCGCCGACGAGGCCACCGCCCGGTTCGGCGCCGAGCCCGGCGCGCTCGGTGAGGCGGTGGGGTGCAGCACGGTCGTCGGCCGCGCCGGCTCGCTGGCCGTGGCGGGGGAGGAGGCCCGGTTCGACGTCCGGGACGGGCTGCCGGCCGAGCCGGCCGAGGTCGCCGCGCTGCTGGCGGAGTGCCCGCTCACCGTCGTCTCCCTGGACCACCTCACCGATGCCGGCGCGCCGGTCCTCGAGGAGACCGACACCGGCACCCAGCCCTCCCGCCGCGCGGCAGCACTGGCGGTCGTCGACCAGACGATCGGCCGGCTGCGAGACGCCGTGGCCGAGCTGCCCGGGGACACGCTGTTCCTGCTGCAGGGGATCTCGGAGGTCAACGGCGGCCGGCCGCAGCTGCACGTGGGCCTCGCCCAGGGGCCCGGGGTGCCGACGGGCTGGCTGACCAGCGCGAGCACCGGCCGGGCGCCCTTCGTGCAGCTGATCGACGTCGCGCCCACGATCCTGCGGGCGCTGGACCTGGAGCGGGTCGCCTCGATGAACGGGCAGCCCTTCCGGGTGGCCGGCGACCGACCGGACCTCTCGACCGCGATCGCGGAGCTGGAGCAGATCAACACCCGCGCCGTCGTGCACTACCGCAGCACCAGCACGACCTTCTGGACGCTGGTGCTGCTCAACGGCGCGCTGGTGGTGCTGGGCGTGCTCGGCCTCGGCGGCTGGGCGACCGGCTGGCTGCCCGGCCGGGGGCGGGTGCGTGGCTGGCTGCAGCGCCGCACCCCGGGACGGCGGCGGACGGCGGTGCTGCGGGTCGCCGCGCTCGCCGTCGCCGCCGTCCCGATCTCGACCTACCTGGCCAACCTGGTGCCCTGGGAGCTGAGCTCGGCCCCCCGGCCCGCGCTGGCCGGTTCGGTGCTCGCCTGCACCCTCGTGGTGACCGCCGTCGCCGCGCTGGGACCGTGGCGGCGGACCCGGCTGGGCCCGGCGATCGCCGTCCTGGCCATCACCCTGGGCACCCTGGTGGCGGACGTGCTCACCGGCTCCCACCTCGAGCTCGACGGCCTGCTGGGCTACGACGCCATCGTGGCGGGCCGCTTCACCGGGTACGGCAACCTCAGCTTCGGGCTGCTCGCGGTCAGCTCCCTGCTGCTCACCGCTGCGGCGGCGGCGCTGGTGGCCCGCCGGGTGCGGGCGCCCGGTCGCCGGCACTGGCTGCTGCCGGTGCTGGTGGCCGGGGTGGGCACCGTGGTGGTGATCGGCGCGCCGTCGCTGGGCCGGGACTTCGGGGGAGTGCTGGCCGCCGTCCCCGGGTTCCTGGTGCTGGGCATGCTGCTGGGCCGGATCCGGGTCACCGTCGTCCGGCTCGTGGGGGTCCTCGCCGTCGCCGTGCTGGCCGTGGGCACCGTCGCGGTGTTCGACTGGTCCGGCCCGGTCGAGGAGCGGAGCCACCTGGGCCGCTTCGTCGGGCAGGTGCTGGACGGCCAGGCCTGGACGGTGGTGAGCCGCAAGGCCCAGGCCAACCTCAACATCCTGCTGGGCAGCCCGCTGGCCTGGATGCTCCTGGTCGCCCTGGTCGCCGGGCTCTGGCTGCTGCGCCCCGGGGGGCTGCTGCGCAGCCGTCCCGGACGGCCGGCCGCCGGGCTGCCCGCCGACGACCTGCGGGTGCTGCGGGCCGGGCTCACCGCGGTCGCGCTGAGCCTGACCCTGGGCGCCCTGGTGAACGACAGCGGCGTCGCCCTCCCGGCGACCGCGGCCACCGTCCTGGTGCCTCTGCTGGTCTGGCTGGTCGCCGGTGCACCGGGCGGCGAGGAGGTCGAGCGACCGTCGCCGGGTGAGGCCTCGGACTCGGCGCCGGAGGCCCCCGCGGCCCGTGTTAACGTGGGCGTCCGTGGGTCGACTGGCAGAACCTCGTGACCGCGGACCTCTTCTCCCCAACTCCCAGCCGACGAAGTTCGTCTTCGTCACCGGCGGCGTCGTGTCGTCACTGGGCAAGGGACTGACAGCAAGTTCTCTGGGGGCGTTGCTCTCCAGCCGTGGCCTGCGGGTCACGATGCAGAAGCTGGACCCGTACCTCAACGTGGACCCGGGGACGATGAACCCCTTCCAGCACGGCGAGGTGTTCGTCACCGAGGACGGCGCCGAGACCGACCTGGACATCGGGCACTACGAGCGCTTCCTGGACACCGACCTCACCGGCCGGGCCAACGTGACCACCGGCCAGGTGTACTCCGACGTGATCGCCAAGGAGCGGCGCGGGGAGTACCTGGGCGACACGGTGCAGGTGATCCCGCACATCACCAACGAGATCAAGGCGCGCATCCTGGCCGGCGCCGACGGCCCCGAGCGGGTCGACGTGGTGATCACCGAGGTCGGCGGCACGGTGGGCGACATCGAGTCGCTGCCGTTCCTGGAGGCCGCCCGGCAGGTGCGGCACGAGATCGGCCGGGACAACTGCTTCTTCCTGCACATCTCGCTGATCCCCTTCATCGCGCCCTCCGGTGAGCTGAAGACCAAGCCGACCCAGCACTCGGTCGCCGCGCTGCGCAGCATCGGCATCCAGCCCGACGCCCTGGTCTGCCGTTCGGACCGGGAGATCTCCGAGGGCCTCAAGCGCAAGATCAGCCTGATGTGCGACACGGAGGCCGAGGGGGTCATCTCCTGCCCCGACGCCCCGTCGATCTACGACATCCCCAAGGTGCTGCACCGCGAGGGCCTGGACGCCTTCGTCGTCCGGCGGCTCGGGCTGCCGTTCCGGGACGTCGACTGGACGGTGTGGGGCGACCTGCTGGACCGGGTCCACGACCCGAAGCAGACCGTCACCGTCGCGCTGGTCGGCAAGTACATCGACCTGCCCGACGCCTACCTCTCGGTCACCGAGGCGCTGCGGGCCGGCGGCTTCGCGCACCGCTCGCGGGTGCAGATCCGCTGGGTGCCCTCCGACGACTGCGAGACCCCCGAGGGCGCGGCGGCCGCGCTGGCCGGCGTGGACGGCGTCTGCATCCCCGGCGGGTTCGGGGTGCGCGGCATCGAGGGCAAGCTGGGCGCGATCCGGCACACCCGGGTCAACGGCATCCCGACCCTGGGCCTGTGCCTGGGCCTGCAGTGCATGGTCATCGAGGTGGCCCGGGACCTGGCCGGGATCACCGGCGCCAACTCCACCGAGTTCGACCCGGAGACCCCCGACGCGGTCATCTCCACCATGGCCACCCAGCTCGACGTGGTGGCCGGCCGGGGCGACATGGGCGGCACGATGCGGCTGGGCAGCTACCCGGCCGCGCTGCAGAAGGGCTCGGTCGTCGCGGCCGCCTACGGCGCCACCGAGATCACCGAGCGGCACCGGCACCGCTACGAGGTGGCCAACGCCTACCGCGACCGGCTGACCGAGGCCGGGCTGGTCTTCTCCGGCACCTCGCCCGACGGCACGCTGGTGGAGTTCGCCGAGCTGCCCGCCGACGTCCACCCGTTCTTCGTCGGCACCCAGGCCCACCCGGAGCTGAAGAGCCGGCCCACCCGGCCGCACCCGCTGTTCGCCGCCTTCGTGCAGGCCGCCGCCGGCTACCAGGACGCCGCCCGGCTGCCGGTGCCCGAGGGCGAGCAGGTCGGGATCTGATGGCGCACTCCTACGAGGTCCTGGCTTCCGAGGAGCTCTACGCCGGCCGGATCATCTCGCTGCGCAAGGACACCGTGGCGATGCCCGGCGGCGGGGACAGCGCGCGCGAGGTGGTGCACCACCCGGGCGCGGTCGGCATCGTGGCGCTGGACGACCAGGACCGGGTGGTCATGCTGCGCCAGTACCGGCACCCGGTCGGGGAGCACCTGTGGGAGGTGCCGGCCGGGCTGCGCGACGTCGACGGGGAGCCCCCGGTGGAGACCGCCCGCCGGGAGCTGGCCGAGGAGGTGCGGTTGTCGGCGGACCGCTGGTCGCTGCTGACCACCCAGCACCCGTCGCCCGGCTTCTGCGACGAGCTCGTGGTGCTCTACCTGGCCGAGGGTCTCAGCGACGTCGCCCGCCCCGACGGGTTCACCGTCGAGCACGAGGAGCTGGACATGACGGTGGAGCGGGTGCCGCTGGCCGAGGCCGTCCAGTGGGTGTTCGACGGGAAGATCCGCAACTCCCTCGCCGTCATCGGGGTGCTGGCCGCCGCGCAGGTGCGGGCCACCACGCCCCGGCTCCGCCCGCTCGACGCGGTGTGACGGGTGGGTCCGGCTTGCCCCCGGACCCACCCGCGGGCGAAGGTGGCCCCGTGCTGACACATGACCAGGCCCTGTCCCTGCTCCAGGCTGCGCGGGAGGAGTCGACGAAGCTCGGCGTCCCGATGTCCTTCGCCGTGATGGACCCCAGCGGCCACCTCGTCGCGCTCATCCGGATGGACGGCGCGCCGTGGATCTCCGCCGACGTCGCGCAGGGCAAGGCGTGGACGGCGGCCGCCTACGGCGCCCCGAGCGCCGCGCAGAAGGCGAAGATGGAGCCGATGCCGAACTTCGCCTCGGCGATCACCACGATGACCGGCGGCAAGTTCACCCCGCAGACCGGCGCCGTGCCGGTGTACTCCGACGGCACGCTGCTCGGCGCGCTGGGCGGCAGTGGGGGCACCGGCCAGCAGGACGAGGACGTCTGCGCCGCCGCCGTCGCGGCCTGCGGCTACTCCCTCAGCTGACCTCCGCCGGCTGAGGCGCGGGCGGGCGACCGGAGACCGAGACGCTCGAGCTCCAGCCCGGCCAGCGCGTGCAGCGCGGCCGGGTCGCCCGCCCGCCAGCCGGCCCCGGTGCCGGCCGGCAGGCGGGCCAGCAGCGGGAGCGGGGCGGTGGCCATCGCCCGGGCGGCCAGCAGTTCGAGGTCCGGGACCCCGCCGAGCAGCCGGTCGGTCGCCCGGGCCTCGCGCAGCCAGCCCAACCGCCAGGGCAGCCAGCGCAGCCAGCCCAGCCGCCAGGGCAGCCAGCGCAGCAGCAGCCAGCCCACCGGCAGCAGCACCAGCACGACGGCGAGCACGGCGGCCAGGGTGTGCACGGCGTCCGAGGCGTCCTGCCCGGCGCCGGTCACCGACTGACCGGCGTCGCTCAGCGCAGCGAACGGGGCCGCGAGCTCGTCACCGACCACGGGCATCCCGTCGGCCGCGCCGGCCGCCGTCCCCATCGAGTCCGAGATCGACCGGCCGAGGTCGGCCACCGCCAGACCCGGTTCGGCCAGCACCAGCACCGCCCCGTGCACCGACCGGGCGACCAGCACCCACAGCACTGCCCACGCCACCAGCCCCAGGTCGGCGGCCAGCTGCCGGGTGCGGTGGTCGAGGTGGTCGGCGTACAGGCGCATCGGGCAGCTCCGGGGTGTTCGCGGGGGTCCCCGGGATGGTGCGTCACCGCGGGCGGGACGGCGATCCGAGCAAGAACGGTCGGGCGCCGTCGCCCCGCTGACGGACAGACTCCTCCCATGACGTCGGACCAGGTGCCCGCCGGGCGCGACCGGCTGCGCGAGCTGCTGGACGCCGTGCTCGACGAGGACAACCGCACGCTGACGGAGATGGCCGGGGACGCGTTCGCCTCGCCCTGGCACTTCACCCGGCAGGTGACCCGCGGCGCGGGGGAGTCGCCGGTGGCGCTGCGCCGCCGGGTGCAGCTGGAGCGCGCGGCCTGGCAGCTGACCGGCGGGGCGAGCGTGACCGAGGTGGCGTTCGCCGCGGGGTACGAGTCGGTGGAGGGGTTCGGCCGGGCCTTCCGGCGGGCCTACGGCCGGACACCGGGGCAGCCGTTCGCTCCGCAGACCCGCGACGGTCACTGGCTGCCTGCCCCCAACGGCGTCCACTTCCACCCGCCCACCTCGCTGTGGGTGACCGGCGAGCGTGGGCCCCGCGGGGGTGACGAGGTGACCGCCCTGCTGGTGCACCACGCCCTGGAGGACACCCGCGCGCTGCTCGACCTGGCGACGGGCGTGCCCGAGGAGGAGTACCGGCGGCCCCGGGTTCCGGGCCTGGAGGTGCTGCCCTGGGACGGCCCGGAGGAGTCGCTGGCCGCGGTGCTCGACCACCTGGTCTGGACGACGGACGTGTGGCTGGCCTCGGTGGAGGGCGCCGACCACCCCGACCGCGCCGCGGACGACCCGGTCGCCCTGCTGGCCCGGCACGACGAGGCCGCCCCCCGGTGGCTGGCCTTCGTGCGCGACGTCTCCCGGCGGGGCGCCTGGGGCGACCGGCTCGTCGACGCGCTCTGCGACCCGCCGGAGACCTTCGTCCTGGGCAGCGTGGTCGCCCACGTGCTGACCTTCGGCGCACACCGGCGGCAGCTGGCCCGGCACTGGTTCCGCGCGGCCGGCGTCGCAGTGGACGCCGGCGACCCGATCGACTGGCTGACCCGGAGGACCCCGTGACCCGCACCGTGTACTACACCGCCACCTCGCTGGACGGCTTCATCGCCACCGTCGACCACTCGCTGGACTGGCTGCTCAGCCGGGAGAACGACGCCGGCGGGCCGATGGGCTACGACGGCTTCATCACCGGGATCGGTGCGCTGGCCATGGGCGCGACGACCTACCTGTGGGTCCGCGAGCACGACCCCGACTGGCTGCCGGAGAAGCCCGCCTGGGTGTTCACCCACCGCGACCTCACGGCACCGCCGGGGGCCGACCTGCGGTTCACCGCCGAGGACCCGGCCCGGGTGCACGCGGCGATGGTCGAGGCCGCAGCCGGGAAGGACCTCTGGGTCGTCGGCGGCGGGGACCTGGCCGGCCAGTTCGCCGACCGCGGCCTGGTGGACGAGGTGGTGGTCGCCATCGCCCCGGTGACCCTGGGCGGCGGAGCGCCGTTGCTGCCGCGCCGGGTCGAGCTGGTGGTCCGGGACAGCGCCCGCAACGGCGAGTTCGTCTGCGTGCGCTACGACGTCGTCCGGCCGGCCGATGCGGAGCCGGCCGACGCGGGGCCGGCCGACGTCCGGGCGCCGTCCCCGGCCTGATCCCCGCCCAGCGGGCGGAGCACGACGCCCGCGTCGGCTGACCCGGCGACCGGCCGGACGTGTCCGTTGCCACACCTGGGACGCCGTCCGTGCCTACACTCCGCGCGAGGCGCGCCCGGACCGGGCCGCCCAGACGCGGTGGCACCACCGACACCCCGGTGGTCGGCTGCCGAGACCGGGAGTCAGAGCAGATGCGGGTCGGAGTCGTCCGAGAGGTCAAGAACCACGAGTACCGGGTCGCGCTCACCCCCTCGGGGGTGACCGAGCTGGTCGCCGCCGGGCACGAGGTGCTCGTCGAGGCCGACGCCGGGGTCGGCTCGTCGATCCCCGACGCCGACTTCACCGCCGCCGGCGCGAAGATCCTGCCCACCGCCGACGACGTGTGGGCGGCCGCGGACCTGCTGCTGAAGGTCAAGGAGCCGATCGCCGAGGAGTTCGGCCGGATGCGCGCCGGCCAGACCCTCTTCACCTACCTGCACCTGGCCGCGTCCCGGGAGTGCACCGACGCGCTGCTGACCGCGGGCACCACCGCGATCGCCTACGAGACGGTGCAGACCGAGGGCGGCGCGCTGCCGCTGCTCGCCCCGATGTCGGAGGTCGCCGGCCGGATGGCCCCGCAGGTGGGCGCACACACCCTCGAGCGGGCCTCCGGTGGCCGCGGGATGCTGCTGGGTGGCGTCTCCGGCGTGCACGCGGCCAAGGTCGTCGTCCTGGGCGCCGGGGTGTCGGGGATGAACGCGGCCACCATCGCCCTCGGCATGCAGGCCCAGGTCACCGTCCTGGACCGGGACCTGGAGAAGCTGCGCGCCGCCGACCGGGTCTACCGCGGGCACCTGCAGACCGTCTCCTCCAACGCCCTGGAGGTCGAACGGGCGGTGCTGGAGGCCGACCTGGTGATCGGCGCCGTCCTGGTGCCCGGCGCCAAGGCGCCGACCCTGGTCAGCAACGAGCTGGTCTCCCGGATGAAGCCCGGCTCGGTGCTGGTGGACATCGCCGTCGACCAGGGGGGCTGCTTCGAGGACTCCCGGCCGACCACGCACGACGACCCGACGTTCGGCGTGCACGACTCGGTCTTCTACTGCGTCGCCAACATGCCCGGCGCGGTGCCGCACACCTCCACCTACGCGCTGACCAACGTCACGCTGCCCTACGTGCTGGCGCTGGCCGGTCAGGGCACGGCCGCCGCGCTGGCCGCCGACCCGGTGCTGGCCCGCGGGGCGAACGTCGCCGGCGGGCAGCTGGTGCACGCCGGCGTCGCCGATGCGCACGCGCTGCCCAGCGTGCCGTGGCAGGAGGTGCTGTCCTGACGGTCCTCACCAGTGCCGGCCCCGCCGTCGAGCGCACGATCACCGGCTACCTCGACCACCTGACCGTCGAGCGCGGGCTGGCCGCCAACACGATCACCTCGTACCGCCGCGACCTGCGGCGGTACGCGGAGTTCCTCGCCGCCGGCGGTGTGCGTGGGCTGGGCGAGGTGGGGGAGTCCGACGTCGCGGCGTTCCTGGTCGCCCTGCGCTCCGGGGACGACGACCACCCGCCGCTGTCGGCGACCTCGGCGGCCCGCGCGGTGGTCGCCGTCCGCGGGCTGCACCGGTTCGCCCTGCTCGACGGGCTGATCAGCGACGACGTCGCGGCGGAGGTCCGGCCACCGGCCCCGGCCCGGCGGCTGCCCAAGGCGATCCCGGTCTCCGACGTCGAGGCGCTGCTGAACGCGGCGGCGTCGGTGGAGGGGCCGCGAGGGCTGCGCGACCGGGCGCTGCTGGAGCTGCTGTACGGCACCGGCGCCCGGATCTCCGAGGCGGTCGGGCTGGCCGTCGACGACCTCGACCTGTCCGGCGACCCCAGCCGGGCGGCGGTGCGGCTGGCCGGCAAGGGCGGCAAGGAGCGCGTCGTCCCGGTCGGCAGCTACGCGGTCACGGCGGTGCAGGACTACCTGGTCCGGGCCCGCCCGGCGCTGGCCGAGAAGGCCCGGTCCGGGGTCCGCGGGGGAGCGCTCTTCCTCAACGCCCGCGGCGGGCCGCTGTCCCGGCAGAGCGCCTGGTCGATCCTGCGGGACGCCGCCGAGCGGGCCGGCATCTCCGCCGAGCTCTCCCCGCACACGCTGCGGCACTCCTTCGCCACCCACCTGCTCGACGGCGGGGCCGACGTCCGCGTCGTGCAGGAGCTGCTCGGGCACGCCTCGGTGACGACGACGCAGGTCTACACGCTGGTCACCGTGGAACGGCTGCGCGAGGTCTACGCCACCAGCCACCCCCGCGCCCTGCGCTGAGCCCCGCCCGCGGGCTCGAGAGCGGGCTGAGGGCTGCCTCGGCACCGCGGAGGCAGCCCCCACCCCGGTCCCGGCGCCGGCGATGTCGACATGTTGCCCCGGGGTGGTCACGGCCGGCGACGGGGCTGCCGAGAAGGGGGTTGGGAGAACGGACCGGCGGCTTCCCCCCTGCCGGCAGTGCGCGTTCCCCGCCGCGCCCCGACCGGGAGCCGCGGTCCGGACAGCCCAGGGAAGAGGCAGAAGCGATGTCGTCGAGACGAGCCGAGGCGGCGGCCTCCGCCGTCGCGCTCCCGCGCGGAGGGGCCCCGGCGGGCGACGCCGAGATGGGCGTCCCGACGAGCCGCGTCGACCCCGCCAAGGCCCGGCAGCGGAAGCTGCCCGACCCCAAGCCGATCACCTCCCACGGGCCGGCGCAGATCATTGCGATGTGCAACCAGAAGGGCGGGGTCGGCAAGACGACGTCGACCATCAACCTCGGTGCCGCACTGGTCGAGCAGGGCCGCCGCGTGCTGCTGGTCGACCTGGACCCGCAGGGTGCGCTGTCGGTGGGGCTCGGTGTCCCGGCGCAGGGGCTGGACCGCACCATCTACAACGCGCTGATGGAGCCGGCGACCACGCTGGCCGACGTCCGGGTGGCCACCGGCATCCCCGGGCTGGACCTGGTGCCCAGCAACATCGACCTGTCCGCCGCCGAGGTGCAGCTGGTGAGCGAGGTCGCCCGCGAGCAGACCCTGATGCGGGTGCTCGCCGCGGTGCGCGCCGACTACGACTACGTGCTCATCGACTGCCAGCCCTCCCTCGGGCTGCTGACGGTCAACGCGCTCACCGCCGCGCAGGGCGTGATCATCCCGCTGGAGTGCGAGTTCTTCTCGCTCCGCGGGGTCGCGCTGCTCGTCGACACGATCGACAAGGTCAAGGAGCGGCTCAACCCCTCCCTGGAGATCTCCGGGATCCTCGCCACCATGTACGACACCCGGACCGTGCACTGCCGCGAGGTGTTCAGCCGGGTCGTCGAGGCCTTCGGCGACACCGTCTTCCAGACCGTCATCTCCCGCACGGTCCGCTTCCCGGAGACCACCGTCGCCGGGCAGCCGATCACCCAGTGGGCCCCCACGTCCTCGGGTGCTGCGGCGTACCGCGACCTGGCCAAGGAGGTGCTCGCCCTGTGACGCGCCGTCCCGTGCTCCCGGGTGCCTCCGAGCTGTTCCGGATGACCGACACGGCGCCGCAGCCGGCGCCGGTCACCGAGCTGTCGACCCTCGCCGCCGCCCAGTCCTCGCCCGCGCTGCGCTCCAACGGCCGGGCCGACGGCGACTCCCCGGCCACGGCGGTGGGCCCGGCGGAGGTCCCGCCGCTGGCGCTGGTGCCCGACGTGGCCGGTGGCGCACCGCGCATCGTCGTCGACGAGCTGGCCTCGCACCGCGCCGCGATGCCGGCGCCCGCGCCCCTGCGGCCGCAGCAGACCCGGGCGCGCACCGAGAAGGGGCGCACCCGGCACGAGGAGAAGATCACCGTCTACTGCTCGGCCGACGAGCTGCTCGCCCTGGAGACCGCCCGGCTGACGCTGCGCGGGCAGCACGGCGTGGCCACCGACCGTGGCCGGATCGTGCGCGAGGCGATCGCCGTCCTGCTGGACGACCTCGAGGTGCACGGGGAGAACTCCGTCCTCGTCCGCCGCCTCCGCAAGCACTGAGGGACGGCGCCGTCGATCATCGGCGCGTGGCCGCTCCGCCCGACGTGTCGGGCAGCCGATCGCCGATGATCAACGCCCGGACGCGGCCGTAGGCTGGCCCGGTGATGACGGGGGAGGCCGGCGACGGGCGGTTCACCGTCCGGCTGGCCAACTTCGAGGGCCCGTTCGACCTGCTGCTGCAGCTGATCGGCAAGCACAAGCTCGACGTCACCGAGATCGCCCTCTCCACGGTCACCGACGAGTTCATCGCCCACCTGCGGGCACTCGGGGACGAGCTGGACCTGGACCAGGCGAGTGAGTTCCTCGTCGTCGCCGCCACGCTGCTGGACCTGAAGGCCGCCCGGCTGCTGCCCGCCGCCGACGTGGAGGACGAGGACGACCTCGCCGTCCTGGAGGCCCGGGACCTGCTGTTCGCCCGGCTGCTGCAGTACCGGGCCTACAAGCGGGCGGCGGAGTTCCTCCGCGGCCGCGAGGCCGAGGCGGCCCGCCGCTTCCCCCGCAACGCGGACCTGGAGCAGCGCTTCGCCGACCTGCTGCCCGAGGTCCTGCTGGGCGTGACGCCCGAGCAGCTCGCGGCGATCGCGCACCGGGCGCTGGTGCCCAAGCCGCCCCCGACGGTGAGCGTCTCCCACCTGCACGCCCCTGCGGTCAGCGTCACCGAGCAGCTGCTGCTGGTCCGCGGCCGGATCGCCACCGCCGGGACGGCGACGTTCCGGGCGCTGAGCAGCGACTGCGCGCACACCCTGGAGGTCGTCGCCCGGTTCCTGGCGCTGCTGGAGCTGTACCGCCAGCAGCTGGTCACCTTCGACCAGGTCGCGCCGCTGGGGGAGCTGCACGTCCGCTGGACCGGGCCGGCGCTGGTGGGCGGCCGGCTGCCCGAGGAGATCGACGCGGACACCATCGACGCGGACACCGCCGAGCACCTGGAGGAGTACGGATGAGCGACCAGCCGGACGACGGACGGCCGGACGGCGACCGGCCGGACGGCGTCGACCCCGACGGTGGCGAGCCGGCGGTTGCTGGAGAGGTGGCGGAGCCGGCGGTCCCGCCGGCGTTCTCCTGGGACGCCGTCGCCGCCGAGCTCGCCGCGACCCTCGAGGAGCACGACGAGGAGGCCGTGGTCGCCGGCTGGGAGCAGGTGGCCGCCCAGCTGGCCGCCGACCTCGGTGCCCCGGCCGCGCCACCGCCCGGCGACGTCCCCGGCCGGGACCCCGACCCGGCCCCGTTGGGCCGGGCACCGGCGGCGCCCCCGGTGCAGCTGGAGGAGGTCCCCGAGCGGGAGACCCCGGTCGAGGAGTCGGTGACCGCCGGCCCGGTCACCGACGAGCCGATGGCCGAGGAGCTGGAGCCGGCGGCGGTGCGGGGCGGGCTGGAGGCGCTGCTGTTCGTCATAGACTCCCCGATCGACGAGGCCTCGCTGGCCGCGGCGCTGCGCTGCCCGGTCGCCCGCGTGCGGGCGGAGCTGACCGCGCTGGCCGCCGAGTACGACGACCGGCGGGCCGGCATCACCCTGCGCCGGGTGGGGGAGGGCTGGCGGCTCTACACCCGGGAGGAGCACGCCCCGGTCGTGGAGCGGCACCTCCTGGAGGGGCAGCGCAGCCGGCTCACCCAGGCCGCGCTGGAGACCCTCGCCGTCATCGCCTACCGGCAGCCGGTGACCCGCGCCCGGGTGTCGGCGATCCGCGGGGTCGGGGTGGACGCCGTCGTCCGCACGCTGGTCTCCCGCGGCCTGATCCGTGAGGCCGGCGCCGACCCGGACACCGGGGGAGGCCTCTACGTGACGACGCCGCTGTTCCTCGAGCGGCTGGGGCTGACCGGGCTGGACGAGCTGCCCGAGCTGGCTCCGCTGCTGCCCGACACCCGCTCGGTGCTGGACGAGCACCCCGACTCCTGAACGGTCAGCTCGTGCCGGCCTTCTCCTGCTCGTACCGCTCGGTCATGGTGGCGACCGCCTGCAGCTGGGCCGCCGCGTAGTCCTCGCGCTTGCCGGTGGCGCGGGCCTTCGCGTCGAGCGTCTGCTGGGCGTGGGAGATCGTGCCGCCCTGGAAGTGCGGCATGACGTGCTGGGCGATGAGCTCCCACGAGCGCTTGGTCGCCTCCGGGTCGGCCCACTCGTGGCCGAGCAGCAGCATGCAGCCGAAGCCGCCGGACTGGTCCCACAGCCGCTGCACCTGGGCCCGGGCGTCCTCGACGGTGCCGATGGCCCCGATGCCGGCCTCGTTGATGAAGTCGATCATCTCCTTGGCGTCCCCGCCCTCGACGGCCATCTGCGGGAAGGCGGCGGTCTTCTGGAAGTAGCGGAACCACGTCTCGATGCCGAACTGGACGTCGCGGTAGGCCTGCTCACGGGTCTCGGCGATGTGCATCAGCCCGACGAGCCGCCAGTCCTGCCGGGACGCCGTCTGCCCGTGCGCCGCGGCCCGCTCCTCCACGACGCTCCAGTGGTGGGCGAGGGCGTCGAACCCGTCCTTGGACAGGGTGGCGCCGATGGAGAGCAGCCCGATGCCGTGCCGGCCGGCCATCCGCGGCCCGGTGGGGGAGGCGACCGCGGCGACGGCGATGTCGAAGCACGGCTGGGTGTAGGGGCGCAGGTGCAGCCGGGCGTCGACCAGCTCGTGGGTCCGGGTCGTCGCCGTGACGGTCTCCCCGCGCAGCAGCCGCATGATGATGTCGAGGTCGACCTCCATCAGCTCACGGGTGTCGGTGGGGTTCAGCCCCAGCATCATCGAGTCGGTGGGCAGCGAGCCCGGCCCGCAGCCGAGCATCGCGCGGCCCCGGGTGAGGTGGTCGAGCAGCACCATCCGCTCGGCCACCCACAGCGGGTTGTGATAAGCGATCGAGGTCACGCCGGTGCCGAGCTTGATGCGCCGGGTGCGCTCGGCCGCCGCGGCGATGAAGATCTCCGGCGAGGCGATGATCTCGGTGCCCGCGGAGTGGTGCTCCCCGATCCACGCCTCGTCGTAGCCGCACCGGTCCAGGTGCTCGATCAGCTCCAGGTCGCGCTGGAGGGCCAGCGTCGGGTTCTCCCCAGCCGGGTGGAACGGGGCCAGGAACGTGCCGAACCGCATGCGGTCCATGGGATCCTCCTCGACGGGCGCTGGCGTGAGCTGGCTCACATTGACCGGCAGTCTGCTGCCCGCCGGGGACGGTGTCGAGGGCCCGGGTGGTCACAGCCGGCCGGCTCGGACCCCCCGGCGTCTCGCCCGACCACACCTGGCGATCGGGGCCGCCCGGAGATGGGAGACTGGTGGGGATGGACACGACTGCAGACGACACGCCCACCACCTCCGGCGGCGAGGGCTGGTCCGAGGACATGGAGCTCGCCCCGGCGCACCCGCGGGACGCCGAGGCCACCGAGCCCGACGACGACGCCCCCGGCGAACGACTGCAGAAGGTCCTCGCCCGGGCCGGGGTCGGCTCCCGCCGGGTGTGCGAGGACATGATCGA
The DNA here is from genome assembly GCF_026967925.1 of Modestobacter sp. VKM Ac-2985. Lineage (GTDB taxonomy): Bacteria > Actinomycetota > Actinomycetes > Mycobacteriales > Geodermatophilaceae > Modestobacter. The sequence goes on from NZ_JAPVBI010000004.1 coordinate 32,290, forward strand.
CCAGGGCCGGATCTCGGTGGACGGCCAGGTCGTCCGGGTCCAGGGCAAGCGGGTCGACCCGGACACCGTCGTCATCGCCGTCGACGGCCGGCGGATCGACATCCGCAACGACAAGGTCACCTACGCGATGAACAAGCCCTTCGGCGTCATCACGTCGATGAGCGACGACCGCGGGCGGCCCACCGTCGGCGACATGATGGGCGACCTGGCCACCGGGCTGGTGCACGTCGGCCGGCTGGACCAGGACACCGAGGGCCTGCTGCTGCTCACCACCGACGGCGAGCTGGCCCACCGGCTGGCGCACCCCTCCTACGAGGTGAAGAAGACCTACCTGGCGCAGGTCAGCGGCTCGGTGTCGCGGGACGTGACCCGCCGGCTGCGCAAGGGGGTGGAGCTGGAGGACGGCCCCGTCGTCGTCGACTCCTTCCAGGTCGTGGACACCCACGCCGGCCAGTCGGTGGTCGAGGTCGTGCTGCACGAGGGGCGCAAGCACGTCGTGCGCCGGCTGCTCGACGAGGTCGGGCTGCCGGTCAACCGGCTCACCCGCACCGCCATCGGGCCGATCGAGCTGGCCCGGATGCGCAGCGGCACGATCCGCAAGCTCACCCGCACCGAGGTCGGCGCCCTGCACGAGCTCGTCGGCCTCTGAGGAAGGGCCCCTGCCCACAGATCCCTGCAGGAGGGCCGACCACACGCGACTGCGGCCGCCGACCCACTCGGGTCGGCGGCCGCAGTCGTCACCGGCCGGACATCCGGGCAACGGTGACCTCCACCGGGGTGGATGCGGGCAGGCTCAGGGAGCCTGTCCGGGCGGTGCGGTGGACGAGCGCAGCACCAGCGAGGTGTCCAGTGTCCGGTCGAGGTCGTGGACGTCCTCGCCGGCGATCAGGGCGAGGAGCATCTCGGTGGCCTCCTGGCCCATCCGGCGGATCGGCTGCTGCACCGTGGTCAACGAGGGTTCGGCGAGCACGGACTCCGGGATGTTGTCGAAGCCGACGACCGACAGCTGACCAGGCACGTCGATGCCGAGTTCCTGCGCGACCTCCAGCATCGCCAGCGCAGAGAGGTCGTTGGCGGCGAACACCGCGGTCGGTCGATCAGTGCCGGACAGCAGCTCGCGAGCCGCCACGCGCGAGAGGTCCGGCTCGAACCCGCCGGACCGCATGAGCGCCTGGTCGACGCGGAGCCCCGCGGCGGCCATCGCCTCGCGGTACCCCTGCTCGCGCTGCTGCGCGGACATCAGGTCCGAGCGACCGGTGATCATGCCGATCCGGGTGTGCCCGAGCTCGATCAGGTGCTCGACCCCGAGCCGCGCGCCCTGGAGGTTGTGCGCGGCCACGGCGGGCAGCGCCGACGGCCCGGCCTGCGGGTCGACCGCCACCACCGGACCGTCGGCCTGCACGTCGGTGACCGTGGGCGTGACCAGCACGGCACCGTCGACCAGGGTCGCCATCAACCGGGTGAGCGACCGCCTCTCCCAGCCCTCACGGGCTTCCACGTGACCACCGGCGGAGTAGGCGATCAACTCGTAACCGGTGCCGTGGATGGCGTCGGCCACGCCCTTGAGCACCTCGGTGCTGAAGGGCTCGAAGTCCATGACGAGCACGCCGATGACGTTGGTGCGACGGTTGCGCAGGCTGCGCGCGACGAGGCTCGCCTCGTAGCCGAGCCGGTCGATCACCCGGGTGACGTGGTCGACGGTCTCCGCCGAGACGCCGTACCGCCCGTTGATCACCTTGGACACCGTGGAGATCGAGACGCCGGCCTCCGCGGCGACCTGCTGCATCGTCACCCTGCCGCGCAACGGAGGCGTGGGGAGGCGCGTGCTCGAGCTCGTGTGCCCGCCCACGAGCAGGCCCGGGACGACCTCGTCCGGTGTCGAGTCGAGCTTCACCGACCACCCTCTCCTGGTCCGGGGTCGACACCGGGTGCCCGGCTCATCCCTTGACCGCGCCCTGGAGCCCGCTCACGATGCGCCCCTGCATCGCGAGGAACAGGATGAGCGCCGGGATCATGGCGATGGTGGTGAACGCCAGCACCCCTGCGGTGTCGGCAGAGTACTGGGTCGAGAAGTCGGCCACGCCCAGCGGAAGGGTGCGCGTCTCGCCCCGCAGCAGGAGCAGCGGGAGGAGGTAGGCGTTCCAGGACGTGACGAAGGCCAGCACCCCGACCGTCACCAGTGCCGGCATCGACAGCGGGACCGCGATCCGCCAGAAGACGCCCACGCGGGTGGCGCCGTCGAGCATGGCCGCCTCCTCGAGCTCCTTGGGGAGCGCTGCCAGGAACGGCCGCAGGATCACGACCGTGACCGGCAGCGCGAACGCCGCCTGCGGCAGCGCGACGCCCCACCAGGTGTTGCCGAGCCCGAGGTCCTGCGTCACGAGGATGAACAGCGGGATGATCGCCACCGCGGCCGGGAAGAGCAGGCCCAGCACGAAGACCAGGAACAGCGGCTCCCGGAGCTTGAACTGGTAGCGCGCCAGGGGATAGGCGGCCATCACGCCGGCGAGCACCGCCACCACCGTGGTGATGAGGGCGATCGCGGTCGAGTTGAGCGTGTACTGCCAGAAGGCCGGGTTGCTCAGGACGTTGGTGTAGTTGCTGAACACCCACGGGTCGGGGAGTCCGGCGGGGTCGCTTGCCAGCTGGGCGTTGGAGCGGAAGCCGCCGAGGGCGCCGTAGACCACCGGCCCCAGCGTGACCGCCACGACCAGCAGTGCCACCAGGTAGACCAACGGGCCGCCTCGCCCGTACGCGGTCGCTCGCCGTGCCATCAGTGCTGTCCTCCTCTTGGTCCCTGCTGCACCCGGGTCACGCGTCGGCCTTCGTGTCGCGGCGCAGCACCAGGAACTGGTAGGCCAGCGCCATGACGAAGCCGATCAGGAAGAGCACGACGGATGCCGCACCCGCGATCCCGTAGTTGCTGCGCTGGGTGCCCATGCTGATCAGGTAGGTGACCATCGTGGTCGTGGCGTTCGCCGGGCCACCGCCGGTGAGGATCCAGACCATGTCGAACAGCTGCAGCGAGCCGATCATCGACAGGAAGACCCAGGTGCGGATGGTCGGCGCGAGGAGCGGGACGGCGATCCGGCGCTGGACCTGCCACCACGAGGCACCGTCCAGTTGCGCGGCCTCGTGCAGTTCGTCGGGGACGCCCTGCAGACCGGCGAGGAAGAGCAGCACGGCCAGGCCGAGGTACTTCCACGTCAGGACGACGAAGACGGTGGCCAGCGCGAGGTCGGGGGTGCCCAGGAACCCCTGCTCGGGGACCGGGATGCCGACCGACGACAGCGCCTGCTCGAGGATCCCGGAGCGGGGCTGCAGCAGCTGGAACCACACGACGCCGGCGATGACCTCGGCCAACACGTAGGGGACGAAGACGATCGTCCGCAGCAGCCCTCGCCCCTTGATGCGGCGGTTGAGCAGCAGCGCGAGCGCCAGGCCCAGCGGCAGCTGCACCGCGATCGACGCGAAGACGATGATGAAGTTGTGCATGACCGCGTCGGTGAACACGTCGTCGCGCAGCACGCGCAGGTAGTTCGCCAGGCCGACGAAGTCGTCCATCGGGCCGAAGCCCTGCCAGCTGTAGAGCGACATCCGGGCCGCGGAGAAGACCGGGTAGAGGACGAAGACGGCCATCAACGCCAGGGCCGGCGTCACGAACAGGAGGATCTCGAGGCGCTGCCGACGGAGCCCGCTCCGGCGACGGCCGGTCACCCGGGGGGCGTCTGCGCCGCCCCGGGTGACCGCTGCGCCGGGGGACGTCGCCGGCGGCGCAGCGGTCACTTCGGTCATCGGTGGATCACTTCTCCAGTTCGGCGGCCTGCATGGTCGCGTCCACGATGTCCTCCGGCGTCGCCTGGTCGGCGAACATGAGGGCGATCGAGTCGTTCATCGCGCCACCGATCGACGCCCCGAAGGCGGTGTCGAAGTAGAGCTGGATGTACGGGGACGCGTCGCGGACCTCGAGCAGCTGGGCGAGCGCCGGGTCGGAGACGGCGTCCGTGGCCGCCGGGTTGGTCGGGAGACCCATGTCGTTCTCCGCGAACCCGATCTGGACCTCGTCGGAGAGGAGGTACTCGACGAGGTCGACCGACCCCTCAGCAGCGCCGGTCGAGACGGCCCATGCGTCACCACCGCCGAGCTGTGCCGTGGGGTCGCCCGCGCCGCCCTCGATGGCCGGGAAGGCGAACCACCCGGTGTTCTCGCCGAGGCCCTCGCCGTCCTCGGTCAGGCCCTGCATCACGCCGGGCTCCCAGTGGCCGGCCAGCTCCATCGCGACCTGGTCGGTGGCGAGCAGACCGGAGGCCGAGGTGGCCCCCTCCTGCGCCGGGGTCGTGAGGAAGCCGGGGTTGAACGGCTCGGTGGCCAGCAGCTCCTGCAGCACCTCGCCGGCCTCCACGAAGCACTCGTCGGTGAAGTCGAGGCTGGTGACCGCGTCCTCGAGGACCTCCTGGCCACAGGCGCGCAGCGCCGTGTAGTACCAGTAGTGGGCGGCGGGCCACTTGTCGCCCGCGCCGACCGAGAGGGGCGTGATGCCCGCGGCCTTCAGCTGCTCGATGGCGGCGTAGAGGTCCTCCATCGTCTCCGGGGCCTCGGTGATGCCGGCCTGCTCGAAGAGCTCGGTGTTGTACCAGAAGCCGACGACGCCGACGGAGAACGGCAGCGCGTAGGTCTGGCCGTCGGCCTGCCACCCGGACACGTTGCCGCCGAGCTTCTCGATGGTGTCGGGGACCTCGTCGGAGAGGTCGGTGACCAGTCCGGCCTCCACGTGGTCGGCGAGCTCGCCGCCGCCGCGCTCCATGTACACGTCCGGCAGATCACCGCTCTGGAAGGCGGCCGCCAGTCGGTCGACCATGTCCTCGTGGGCCATGGCCTCGACCTCGACCTCGACCCCCGGGTTGGCCGCCTCGAAGTCCGCGGCCACCTGCTCGTAGAAGCCCCGGCCGGGCTCGTTGTTGGAGTTGTGCCACCAGGTGATCGTGTTGTCGTCACCCCCGGCTGCACTGGATTCCTCGCCGCCACCACAGGCAGTGGCCGTCAGCAGCACCGCGCTGCCGCACAGGACCGAGAGAGCTGTTCGCCCCGAACGCCGCATGTCTGACTCCTTCGTCACTTCGCACGCCGTCGTGGCGTGCAACACGTTTCCGAAGGTCGCAGCGAACACTTGCGTTGTCAATCGATGTCGATAACGATTTCGCACATGACCTCCGACACTGCCGTCACCGCGGTCCGCTCGATGGACGCCACCCTCACGGTCCGGCGGGCGGACGGTTCGCCCTGTGCCGACACCGAGGTGCTGGTCGAGCAGGTCCGGCACGAGTTCGCGTTCGGCAACATCGGGTTCGACTTCGTCGGCCTGGCCAACCAGGAGCAGGGGGTGGGCCGGGAGAACGTGTTCGGCGGCGCCGATCCAGCCGCCGCCGGACGGCTCGAGGAGCTGTTCCTCGACGTCTTCAACACCGCGACGCTGCCCTTCTACTGGGCCGGCTTCGAACCCGCGGAGGGCCGGCCGGACACCGCGCGGCTGCAGGCTGCGGCCCGGTGGTTCCGCGACCGGGGCGTGGCGGTCAAGGGCCACCCGCTGGTCTGGCACACGCTGGCCCCGGACTGGCTGCGGGAGCACACCGACGCCGAGGTCGAGGAGATCGTGCGCGCACGGGTACGGCGGGAGGTCAGCTCCTTCGCCGGCCTGGTCGACACCTGGGACGCGATCAACGAGGTCGTGATCATGCCGGTGTTCGCCAACGAGGAGCAGCAGAACGCGATCACGCGGCTGTGCCGCCGGATCGGACGGATCCCCACCATCCGGCTCGCGTTCGAGGAGGCGCACGGGGCGGACCCCGCCACGACGCTGGTCCTCAACGACTTCAACCTGGGCACGGCCTACGAGTGCCTGGTCGAGGGGGTCCTGGAAGCCGGGGTGCGGGTGGACGCGATCGGCCTGCAGAGCCACATGCACCAGGGCTACTGGGGCGAGGAGCGGACGCAGGAGGTCTGCGACCGGTTCGCCCGTTACGGGCTGCCGCTGCACTGGACCGAGACCACCCTGGTCTCCGGCGACCTCATGCCGCCCGAGATCGTCGACCTCAACGACCACCAGGTCGACGCATGGCCCTCCACGCCGGCCGGCGAGGAGCGGCAGGCCGACGACGTCGTCCGCCACTACCGGACGCTGCTGGCGCACCCGGCGGTGCAGGCCGTGACCTACTGGGGGATCACCGATCGGGGCGCCTGGCTGGGCGCGCCGGCGGGCCTGGTGCGCGCCGACGGCACACCGAAGCCGGCCTACGACGCCCTCCGCAGTCTGGTCAAGCAGGACTGGTGGCTCGCCCCGACCCGGCTGCGGACCGACGGCGAGGGCCGGGTGGCCGTGCGCGGCTGGGCCGGCGAGTACTCGGTCTCGGCGGCGGGCGGCACGGCCTCCTGGCAGCTGCGGCCTGACGCGCCGACGCCCGTGGTCACCCTCCCCTGACCGCACAGACCTCGGGGCCGGGGCAGGATGGAGCACCTGCCGCAGCCGTCCCCGGCACAGGCGGCTCCTCGGATCGCCGCACCAGCACACACGACACAGGACGGACTCTCGCAAGCATGGTCACGAACGCCGACAACGGCCCTGCGCTCTGGCGCGACCCGGACATCCGGGCCGAGGACAGGGTGGCGGACCTCCTCCGCCGGATGACGCTGGAGGAGAAGATCGCCCAGCTCTACGGCGTGTGGGTGGGCATCGACGCGACCGGGGGTGAGGTCGCCCCGCACCAGCACGAGATGGCCGCGGCGCCGGTGGACTGGGACGAGCTGATCCGCAGCGGACTCGGCCAGCTGACCAGGCCGTTCGGCACGGCACCGGTGGACCCGCTGGTGGGGGCCAAGGGGCTGGCGGAGAGCCAGCGGCAGATCATGGCCGCCGGCCGCTTCGGCATCCCCGCGCTGGTGCACGAGGAGTGCCTCACCGGGCTGGCCGCGTGGACGGCGACCGTCTTCCCCTCTCCGCTGTGCTGGGCGGCCAGCTTCGACCCGGAGCTCGTGCAGCGCATGGGCGCCCTCATCGGGGACAACATGCGCCGGCTCGGCGTCCACCAGGGGCTGGCCCCGGTGCTCGACGTCGCCCGCGACCTGCGCTGGGGCCGGGTCGAGGAGACCATGGGCGAGGACCCGCACCTGGTGGGCACGATCGGCAGCGCCTACGTCCGCGGCCTGGAGTCCAGCGGCATCGTCGCGACGCTCAAGCACTTCGTCGGCTACTCCGCCTCACGGGCCGGCCGCAACCTCGCGCCGGTCTCCGCCGGGCCGCGGGAGATCGCCGACGTGTTCCTCCCGCCGTTCGAGATGGCCCTCAAGGCCGGGGCGCGGTCGGTCATGAACTCCTACACCGACATCGACGGGGTGCCCTCGGCAGGGGACCCGGCACTGCTGACGTCGCTGCTCCGCGAGGCCTACGGGTTCACCGGGACCGTCGTCGCCGACTACTTCTCGATCGCCTTCCTCCAGGCCCTGCACGGTGTCGCCGGCTCGCCGGGGGAGGCCGCCGGGCTCGCCCTCGAGGCCGGGATCGACGTGGAGCTGCCCACGGTGAGCTGCTTCGGCCAGCCCCTGGTCGACGCGGTCCGCAGCGGTGCGGTGGACGAGGCACTGGTCGACCGGGCGCTGCGCCGCGTGCTGCTGCAGAAGTGCGAGCTCGGCCTGCTCGACGCCGACTGGTCGCCGGACGCGCCGGCGGTCCTGGACGGGGCCGTCGCGCTCGACTCCGCCGAGTCGCGGGCAGTGGCCGGCGAGCTCGCCCGCCGCTCGACCGTGCTGTTGGCCAACGACGGGACGCTGCCCCTGCGACCCGCGGCGAAGCTGGCGGTGGTGGGTCCCCGCGCCGACACCGCCCAGGCGATGCTCGGCTGCTACTCCTTCCCGATGCACGTGGGCGTGCACCACCCGGACGTGGCGGTGGGCGTCGACATCCCGACGCTCGCCGAGGCGCTGAAGGCCGCGCCGGAGGCCTACGACGTCGTCGTGGCGCAGGGCTGCCCGGTGGTGGGCGGGGACGACGACTCGATCGCGGCCGCTGCGCGCGCTGCGGCCGAGGCCGACGTGTGCGTCGCCGTCCTCGGCGACCAGGCGGGCCTGTTCGGCAACGGCACCTCCGGTGAGGGCTGCGACGCCGTCGACCTCCGGCTCCCGGGCCGCCAGGAGGAGCTGCTGGAGGCGCTGCTGGCGACCGGCACCCCGGTGGTCCTCGTCCTGCTGGTCGGCCGTCCCTACGAGCTGTCCCGTCAGATCGACCGGCTCGCCGCGGTCGTGTGCGGCTTCTTCCCCGGCGAGGAGGGGGGCCCCGCCCTCGCCGACGTCCTCAGCGGACGGGTCTCCCCGTCGGGTCGGCTGCCGGTCAGCTTCCCCCGCACCGGCAGCAGCCAGCCCGGGACCTACCTCGCCGCGGCCCTCGGCCGGCTCACCGACGTGAGCAGTGTCGACCCGACGCCGCTGTTCCCGTTCGGGCACGGTCTGGGGTACGGCGCAGCGACCTGGGGCGACGTCCGGCTGGGCACCGGCGCGGAGTGGGACACCGCCGGGACCAGCGAGGTGACGGTCGAGCTGCGCAACGACACCGACCGGGAGGTCACCGAGGTGGTGCAGGTGTACCTGCACGACGTGGCCGCCGACGTGGTCCGGCCCGTGCAGGCACTGGTGGCCGCCCAGCGGGTCGACCTCGCGGCGGGCGGTGCGGCGACCGTGCGCTTCCGGCTGCACGCCGACCTCACCTCCTTCACGGGCCGCGACGGCGCACGCATCGTCGAGCCGGGCGAGGTGGAGCTCCGGGTGGGCGCGTCGAGCACCGACGTGCGGCAGGTCCTCCGGTGCACCCTCACCGGCAGCCGCCGCACCGTCGGGTTCGAGCGGCAGCTGCACCCCGAGACGGTGGTCGAGCAGCGGCACGGCGGCTGATGCCGCACACCGACCTCCCCCTGGAGGAACTCCGGCGCTACACCCCGCACCTGCCCGCGCCGGAGGACCTCCAGGACTTCTGGGACGCCACCCTGACGGAGGCCGGACAGTGGCCACTGGACGCGTCCTGGACACCGGTCGACTCCGGGCTGGTGACCGTCGAGACCTTCGACGTGTCGTTCGCCGGTGCGGGTGGCTCGCCGGTGCGCGCCTGGCTGCACCTGCCGGCCCGTGCGCTGCGCGGGGACGGGCGGTTGCCCGGGGTGGTCCAGTTCCAGGGCTACAACGGCGGCCGCGGGCTGCCGCACGAGCACGTCTTCTGGGCCTCGGCGGGGTTCGCCCACCTGGTGGTCGACACCCGTGGTCAGGGCAGCGGCTGGACGGTGGGGGACACCGGTGACCCGGTGGGCTCGGCCGCCGCGCAGCCGGGGTTCCTGACCCGGGGGGTGCTGTCGCCGCACGAGTACTACTACCGGCGGGTGTACACCGACGCCGTCCGGGCCCTGGACGTGCTGCGCGGCCATCCGGAGGTCGACGGCGACCGGGTCGCGGTGACCGGCACCAGCCAGGGCGGTGGGATCGCGCTGGCCGTCTCGGCGTTCGCGCCGGGGGTGCGGGCGGTCATGCCCGACGTGCCGTTCCTCTGCGACTTCCCACGTGCCACGCGCATCGCCCCGGGCGATCCGTACGGGGAGATCGTCCGGTACCTCAAGGCCCACCGCGACCACGGGGACCGCGTCTTCGCGACGTTGAGCTACTTCGACGCTGCGGTGCTCGCCCGCCGGGCCTCGGCTCCGGCCCTGTTCTCCGTGGCGCTCATGGACCAGATCTGCCCGCCGTCCACGGTGTTCGCGGCCTACCACGCGTACGGCGGCCCCAAGGAGATCCGGGTCTACCCGTACAACGACCACGAGGGCGGCGAGGTCCACCAGCAGCGGGAGCAGCTCACCTGGCTGCGCGACCTGCTCCGGGTGCCCGGCCCGGTGGTGGCCGAGCCGGCCACCACACACTCGAAGGGGAACTGATGCTCCGCGCACGTCTCACGCTGGACCCGGCGCGCTCGGTGGGCCCGGTGTCCCGGCGGCTCTTCGGCGCCTTCGTCGAGCACATGGGCCGTGGGGTGTACGGCGGCATCCACTCGCCGGAGCACCCGACGGCGGACGAGGACGGGTTCCGCCGGGACGTGATCGAGCTGGTCAGGGAGCTGGGGGTGACGACGGTCCGGTACCCCGGGGGCAACTTCGTCTCCGGTTTCCGGTGGGAGGACAGCGTCGGGCCGCGCAGCCAGCGCCCCGTGCGGCTCAACCTGGCCTGGCACAGCACGGAGACCAACGAGGTCGGCCTGCACGAGTTCGCCTCGTGGCTGGAGAAGGTCGACGCCGAGCTGATGCTCGCGGTTAACCTCGGCACCCGAGGCACCCTCGAGGCGCTCGACCTGCTGGAGTACACCAACGTGCCCGCCGGCACGGCGCTCGCGGAGCAGCGGATCCGCAACGGGCGCGCGCAGCCGTTCGACGTGCGGATGTGGTGCCTGGGCAACGAGATGGACGGTCCCTGGCAGCTCGGCCAGCGGTCCGCCGAGGACTACGGCAAGCTCGCCGCCCAGACCGCCAAGGCCATGCGCCAGGTCGACCCCGACCTGGAGCTCGTCGCCTGCGGCTCCTCGGGCGCGGGCATGCCCACCTTCGGGGAGTGGGAGCGGGTCGTGCTCACCCACGCCTACGACGACGTGGACTTCATCTCCTGCCACGCCTACTACGAGGAGAAGGACGGCGACCTGGACTCGTTCCTGGCCTCCGCGACCGCCACCGACCACTTCATCGAGACGGTCGTCGCCACGGCCGACCACGTGGGGTCGGTGCGCAGGAGCTCGAAGCGGATGGAGATCTCCTTCGACGAGTGGAACGTCTGGTACGCCTCGAGGGTCCAGGCGGGCCTGCCGAAGCGGATCGACGACTGGCCGGTCGCGCCGGCCATCAGCGAGGAGCCCTACACCGTGGCGGACGGAGTCGTCGTCGGGAACGTCCTGATGTCGCTGATCCGCCACGCGGACCGCGTGACCAGCGCCTCGATGGCCCAGCTGGTCAACGTGATCGCGCCGATCGCCGCCGAGCCGCAGGGGCCGGCGTGGCGCAAGTCGACGTTCTTCCCCTTCGCCACCACCGCCCGGCTGGCGCGTGGCACCGCCCTCCAGGTGGAGGTCGACGGCCCGGGCCACGTCACCGCCGAGCACGGTGAGGTGCCCCTGGTCGACGCTGCGGCCACCGCCGACGTCGACGCGGGCGTGGCGGCGCTGTTCCTGGTGAACCGGTCGCAGACCGAGGACGCAGAGGTCTCCGTGGACGTGTCGGCGCTCGGCGTGGGCACCGTCGAGGAGGCGCTGACGCTGTCCGACCCGGACCCGCACGCCGCCAACACCAGCGCGCAGCCGGCGCGGGTCGGGTTGCGGCCGAACCTGCGGGTGACGGTGGCGGACGGCACCCTGCGCATCACGCTGCCGCCCGTCTCGTGGACGGCGGTGTCCCTGCGCTGAGCACGGCCGCCGGGACCTGCGAGGGCGGGCAGTCCCGGCGCCCGGCCTCCCGGGGGCTCAGCTGGGGCGGGCGGTGGACGCCCGGAGCACCAGGTGCGTGGCCAGCTCGACCCGCTGGGTCTCCAGCCGGGCGCCGGTGATGAGGTCGTGGAGCATGCGGCCGGCCATGCGCCCCATGTCGGCCAGGGGTTGCCGCACGGTGGTCAGCGGCGGTGAGGACCACCGGGCCATCGGCAGGTCGTCGAAGCCGATCACGCTCACGTCGCCCGGTACGGACAGGCCGGCCTTGCGTGCGGCCTCCAGCACGCCGAAGGCCTGCTCGTCGCTGCCGGCGAAGACGGCGGTGGGGCGATCGGTCAGCCCCAGCACCACCTGCGCCTGCTCGTACCCGCCCGCGTGGTGGAAGTTGCCGTGCCGGACCAGCGCCGGGTCGAAGGGGATGCCGGCCCGATCGAGGGCCGCCCGGTAGCCGTCGATGCGTGCCCGGCTGCAGAGGTAGTCCTCCGGCCCGCCGATCACGGCGATCCGGCGGTGCCCGAGCTCGATCAGGTGGTCGGTCGCGGCGAGGCCGCCGGACCAGTTGGTGGCACCGACGCTGGGCACCTCCTGACCGGGCGTGTCGACCGGGTCGATGACGACGACCGGCAGCTTGCCGCCGCCCAGCCGCCGCTGGTCGGCCGCGGTCAGGCGGGAGGTGACCACGATGGCGCCCTGGCGACCCCCGGTGATCAGCTCCTGGACCCAGTCCCCGGCGGAGGACCGGGTCGTGACCACGACCTCGAGGTCGGCCTCGGTCACGCCCCGCAGGATCTCCATCGCCCACGGGCTGTCCAGCGCGGTGAAGACCACGTCGACGAGTGGGCGGGCCGGCGGCCTGGGCGACAGGGGGACGTACTCGTACTGCTCGAGGACCTGCTGGACGTGTGCCCGGGTGGCGGCCGCGACGTCCTGCTTGCCGTTGAGCACCTTGGACACCGTCGGCAAGGACACCCCCGCTGCGGCGGCGATCACCGCCAGGGTGGGTCGGTTCGGCTGCTGTGTCACGGGGCCTCCTGGGTCGTGCCGCGATGCCTGGCCCGGCTGGACGCCGGGTGCCGGCCCGGGTGATCGTAACTTCGACCCGCTTTTCTCGAAAGAGTTTCGGAGCCTGTGCACCCGCAGGGGTCCTCGGCGTGCCTCTCGGCCGCGACGGAGGCGATCGAACGGCGGGCGGAGTGGGGGTCTGCCTCGGTGGCGTCCGCGCATTGACGGGTTCGAGTGGCGCCGTTGACACGGAACTCACCGCGTCTTACGTTGTCGAAAACCGCCCGCAACTTTCGGGCCGCACTGCTGGAACGGTAGGTCGATCGGGGTCGCTGACTCCCGGCCGGCCGGCGGGGTGACACTGTCGGTGTCGTCCTCGCCGGCGAGGAACTGATCGCCCGTCGCAGCACCCGCCGGCTCGGTCCCACGCCGTCCGGCGGGGACGTCGTCTCCTGCTCCAGAGTCCTTGAGAGGAACCGCCCGATGCCCGATCTCACGCCCACCCGCGAGGACAAGTTCACCTTCGGCCTGTGGACCGTCGGCTGGCCGGCCGCGGACCCGTTCGGCACCGCCACCCGTGAGCCGGTGGACGTCGTCGAGTCGGTGCACCGCCTCGCCGAGATCGGTGCCTACGGCGTCACCTTCCACGACGACGACGTGATCCCCTTCGGCAGCGACACCGCTGCCCGGGACGCGCACATCAAGCGCTTCCGCGCCGCGATCGACGAGACCGGCCTGGTCGTCCCGATGGTGACCACCAACCTGTTCACCCACCCGGTGTTCAAGGAGGGTGGCCTGACCGCCAACGACCGCGAAGTGCGTCGCTATGCGATGCGCAAGGTCATGCGGAACATGGACCTGGCGGCCGAGCTGGGCGCGCAGACCTACGTGCTGTGGGGCGGCCGTGAGGGCGCCGAGGTCGACATGGCCAAGGACCTGATCGCCGCGCTGGACCGCTACGCCGAGTCCATCGACACCCTGGCCGCCTACTCGGAGGCCCGCGGCTACGGCCTGAAGTTCGCCCTGGAGCCCAAGCCGAACGAGCCCCGCGGCGACATCTTCCTGCCCACGATCGGGCACGCCCTGGGCTTCATCGCCAAGCTCGAGCACTCGCACCTGGTGGGCCTGAACCCGGAGACCGGGCACGAGCAGATGGCGAACCTGAACTTCACCCACGGCATCGCCGAGGCGCTGTGGGCCGGCAAGCTGTTCCACATCGACCTCAACGGCCAGCACGGCCCGAAGTTCGACCAGGACCTGGTCTTCGGTCACGGCGACCTGCTGCAGGCCTTCTCCACCGTCGACCTGCTGGAGAACGGCGGCGTCGACGGCGCCCCGGCCTACGACGGCCCGCGGCACTTCGACTACAAGCCGCTGCGCACCGAGGACATGGACGGCGTGTGGCGCTCGGCCGCGGCCAACATCCGCACCTACCTGCTGCTCAAGGAGCGCGCCGCGGCGTTCCGGGCCGACCCGGAGGTGCAGGAGGCGCTGGCCGCTGCGCGGGTGCCCGAGCTGCGCCAGCCCACCCTCGCCGCCGGCGAGACCTTCGAGGACCTGCTGGCCGACCGCTCCGCGTTCGAGGACTTCGACGCCGAGGCCGTGGCCAAGCGCGGTGCGGGCGTCGTCCGGGTCGACCAGCTGATGATCGAGCACCTGCTCGGCGCCCGCTGAGCTGACCGGCGACCGCAGAGAGCAGCAGGAGCAGGTCATGACACTGGTGGCGGGGGTCGACTCGTCGACCCAGTCGTGCAAGGTCGTCGTCCGGGACGCCGAGACGGGTCGTCTGGTCCGGGAGGGCAGGGCGAGCCACCCGGAGGGCACCGAGGTCGACCCCGCCGCCTGGGAGGCGGCGCTGCGGACGGCGATCGACGAGGCCGGTGGCCTCGCCGACGTCGCCGCGGTCGCCGTCGGCGGGCAGCAGCACGGGATGGTGTGCCTGGACTCCGACGGCGAGGTCGTCCGTCCGGCGCTGCTGTGGAACGACACCCGCTCCGCCCAGGCCGCCACCGACCTCACCGCCGAGCTCGGCGGCGGGCAGGCGTGGGCCGACGCCGTCGGCCTGGTGCCGGTGGCGTCGTTCACCGTCACCAAGCTGCGCTGGCTGGCCGAGCACGAGCCGGAGAACGCGGCCCGGACGGCGGCGGTCTGCCTCCCGCACGACTGGCTCACCTGGCGGCTGGCCGGCTCGTCCGGACTGGACGCCCTGGTCACCGACCGGGGCGACGCCAGCGGCACCGGCTACTGGTCCCCGTTCACCGGGGAGTACCGGACCGACCTGCTGGAGCGGGCGTTCGGCGGCCGCACCCCGGTGCTGCCCCGTGTCCTCGGCCCGGCCGACCGGGCCGGCGTCGTGGCGGCGGGTGCGCTCGCCGCCGACGGCGGCGCCGTCCTCGGTCCGGGGACCGGCGACAACGCCGCCGCGGCGCTCGGCATCAACGCCGAGCCCGGCGACGTCGTCCTCTCCATCGGCACCTCCGGTGTCGTCTCCACCGTCTCCACCACCCCGTCGGCCGACCCGAGCGGCACCGTCGCCGGGTTCGCCGACGCCACCGGCAACTTCCTGCCCCTGGTCGTCACGCTCAACGCCGCCCGGGTGCTGGACGCGACGGCCCGCCTCCTCGGGGTGGACCACGACGAGCTGTCCCGGCTGGCGCTGACCGCGCCCGCCGGCTCCGGCGGCCTGGTCCTGGTCCCCTTCCTGGAGGGGGAGCGGACGCCGGACAAGCCGCACGCCACCGGTGCGCTGCACGGGCTGACCCTGTCGACGGCCGATCCCGCGCACCTGGCGCGCGCCGCGGTGGAGGGGCTGCTGTGCGGCCTGGCCGACGGGCTCGAGGCGATCGCCGCCCAGGGCAACCCGGTGCGCCGGGTGCTCCTGGTCGGTGGCGGCGCGCGCTCCGAGGCAGTGCGCCGGCTGGCCCCTGCGGTGCTCGGCGTGCCGGTGCTGGTGCCGCCGCCGGGGGAGTACGTCGCCGACGGTGCCGCCCGCCAGGCGGCGTGGGTGCTCGCCGGTGGGGACGCCCCGCCGACCTGGCCCGCCACCAGCACGCAGACCTACCAGGCGGACCCGGTCCCGTTCGTGCGCGAGCGGTACGCCGAGGTCCGGGAGATGACCGCCGACCGCGGGTGAGCTCCCGACGCCGCCGCGAGGCGGTGGAACATGCACGGCACCACCACGTCCACGGCACCACCCACTCGGATCGTCCGGCACGTTCCTGCCGGTAGGAGGACACCATGGCCACCGTCACCTTCGACTCTGCGACGCGGATCTACCAGGGGGGCGAGCGACCTGCGGTCGACTCGCTGGACCTGAAGGTCGAGGACGGTGAGTTCCTCGTGCTGGTCGGTCCGTCGGGCTGCGGGAAGTCGACCTCGCTGCGGATGCTCGCCGGCCTGGAGGAGGTCGACGGGGGTCGCATCCTCATCGGGGACCAGGACGTGACCGACGTGGCGCCGAAGGACCGGGACATCGCGATGGTCTTCCAGAACTACGCGCTGTACCCGCACATGAGCGTCGCGGACAACATGGGCTTCGCGCTGAAGATCGCCGGGATGGGCAAGGAGGAGCGCCGGGAGCGGGTCGTCGAGGCGGCGAAGCTGCTGGACCTGGAGCCCTACCTGGACCGCAAGCCGAAGGCGCTGTCCGGTGGTCAGCGGCAGCGGGTGGCGATGGGTCGGGCGATCGTGCGCAAGCCGCAGGTGTTCCTGATGGACGAGCCGCTGTCGAACCTGGACGCGAAGCTGCGGGTGCAGACGCGCACCCAGATCGCGTCGTTGCAGCGCCGGCTGGGCATCACCACCGTCTACGTCACCCACGACCAGGTCGAGGCGATGACGATGGGCGACCGGGTCGCGGTGCTGAAGGACGGCCTGCTAATGCAGGTCGGTGCGCCCCGCGAGCTCTACGACCGACCGGCGAACGCCTTCGTGGCCGGCTTCATCGGCTCCCCGGCGATGAACCTGCTCGAGGTGCCGGTCGTCGACGGCGGTGTCCGGTTCGGCTCGGCGGTGCAGCCGGTGGCGCGCGACGTGCTGGGTGCCGAGCCCAGGGTCACGCTCGGGGTGCGTCCCGAGGACCTCGACCTCTCCGCCGAGGGTCTGCCGGTGGAGATCGACGTGGTCGAGGAGCTCGGCGCAGACGCGTACCTGTACGGCCGGGCCCTGTTCGAGGACGTGGAACAGCCGATCATCGCCCGGGTCGACGGCCGTCGTCCCCCGCGCGCAGGTGACGTCGTCCACCTGACGGCCCGCCCGGACCACGTGCACGTGTTCTCCCTCGACTCCGGGGCGCGTCTGGGATGACGGTCCTCCCCACCGGAGAGCAGTTCACCCTCCGCTGCGCCGGCGCTGAGGCGACCGTGGTCGAGGTCGGCGGCGGGCTGCGCTCCTACCAGGCCGCCGGCCGGGCCCTCGTGGACGGCTACGCGGAGCACGAGATGGCCGACGTCGTCCGGGGGCACGTGCTCGTGCCCTGGCCGAACCGGCTGGCCGACGGCTGCTACACCTGGGACGGCCAGGAGCACCGGACGCCGCTGACCGAGCCGGAGCAGGCCAACGCGATCCACGGCCTGGTGCGCTTCTCGGCCTGGCAGGTGGTCGACCGGAGCAGCGACGCCATCACGCTGGAGCACCTGCTGCACCCCCAGCCCGGCTACCCGTTCGCGCTGCGCCTCCAGGTGGCCTACGAGCTGTCGACCGAGGGGCTGCGGGTCACCACGACCGCCGTCAACGAGGGGGCGGTCGCACTGCCCTACGGCGAGGGGCACCACCCCTACCTGGCCGCCGGGCCAGGGCTGCTCGTGGACGACTGCGTGCTGGACGCGCCGGGGCGGACCCGGCTGGAGACCGACCGGCGGGGGATCCCCACCGGTTCGGTGCCGGTGGCCGGTACCCCCTATGACCTGCGCGGCGGCCGGGCGGTCGGGGACCTGGTCATCGACCACGCCTTCACCGACCTCGAGCGGGACGCCGACGGGCTGGCCTGGGTGCGGTTCACCGGCCCGGACGGGCGTGGCGCTGCGCTCTGGCTGGACGCGGCCTACAGCCACCTGCAGCTGTTCACCGGCGACGTGGTGCCCGAGCCGCGCCGCCGGCAGGGTCTGGCGGTCGAGCCGATGACCTGCCCGCCGAACGCCTTCGCCACCGGGGAGTCGGTGATCCGCCTGGAGCCGGGGGAGTCCACCACGGCCACCTGGGGCCTCACGCCCCTGGGCTGAGCCGATCGACCACCTCTCCCGCCGCCGGAGCGGGAGAGGTGGCACGGGCTCCGTAGACTCGATCGAGGTGTGCGGCGACCCGTGCACCGCATCGATCGAGGAGAGTGTTGTGGCCGTCCGAGCCATCCGCGGTGCGACCCAGGTGGGAGCCGACGACCGGGACGAGGTCCTGGACGCCACCCGGGAGCTGGTGAGCACCGTCCTGGCGCGCAACGAGCTGGACCCCGCCGACCTGATCAGCATCCTGTTCACCGCCACTCCCGACCTGGTGTCGGAGTTCCCGGCGCTGGCTGCGCGGGAGCTGGGGCTCGGCGACGTCCCGCTGATGTGCGCCACCGAGATCGCCGTGCCGCACGCGCTGCCGCGGGTGCTGCGGCTGATGGCGCACGTGGAGACGGAACGGAGCCGCGCCGAGGTGCAGCACGTGTACCTGCGCGGAGCGGTCGCCCTGCGCCGGGACATCGCACAGTGAGCGGGTTCCGCGGCCAGGTGACCCTGGACGGGCCGTCGGGCACGGGGAAGTCCAGCGTCGCCCGGGACGTCGCCTCCCGGCTGGGTGCGGCCTACCTGGACACCGGCGCCATGTACCGGGCGGCGACCGTAGCAGTGCTCGACGCCGGGGTCGACCTGACCGATCCGGACGCCGTGACCCGCGCCGTCGCCTCCGCCGACATCCAGGTGGGGACGGCGTCCGGTGCGGAGCTGGTGCTGGTCGACGGCGTCGACGTCGCCACGCGGATCCGGGGTGCCGAGGTGACCCGTACGGTGTCGCCGGTCTCCGCCGTCCCCGCGGTGCGCCGGATGCTGGTGGACCGGCAGCGCGCGCTGGTCGCCGAGGCCGATGCGGTCGTCGTCGAGGGCCGGGACATCGGCACCGTCGTCCTGCCGGACGCCACCGTGAAGGTCTACCTGACCGCCGCGCCCGAGGCCCGCGCCCAGCGGCGGGCCGGTCAGCTCGGGGTCACCGACCCCACCAAGATCGCCGAGATCGCCGCCGACCTGCGGCGCCGCGACGAGTACGACAGCAGCCGGGCAGACAGCCCGCTGCGCCCAGCTGTCGACGCCGTGGTCGTCGACAGCACCGGGCTGGACCGTGATGCCGTGGTCGAGCGTGTGCTCGACCTGGCGCGCACTGCAGTAGGAGCAGCATGAGCATGGACACCGACATCCCCGGCGGCCTGACGCCTGACGACGGCGAGCCCACCGGCCCGCTCCCGGTGGTGGCCGTCGTGGGGCGCCCGAACGTCGGCAAGTCGACGCTGGTCAACCGGTTCCTGGGCCGTCGCGCCGCCGTCGTCCAGGACATCCCGGGCGTCACCCGGGACCGCATCCCGTACCAGGCGCTGTGGAACGGCAAGAACTTCACGGTCGTCGACACCGGCGGCTGGGAGCCGAAGGCGACCGGCATGGCCGCCGCCATCGCCCGGCAGGCCGAGTACGCGATGAAGACCGCCGACGTCATCGTGCTGGTCGTGGACGCCGCGGTCGGCGTGACCGAGACCGACCTGGCCGCCGCGAGGGTGCTGCGCCGCAGCACCACGCCGGTGATCCTCGTCGCCAACAAGGTGGACGACGAGCGGGGCGAGGCGAACGCCGCTGAGCTCTGGTCGCTGGGCCTGGGTGAGCCTTTCTCGGTCAGCGCACTGCACGGCCGGGGGAGCGGTGACCTGCTCGACCTCGTGCTGGACGCGATGCCGGACGCGCCCCGCGAGCAGGAGGGCCTGGGCGGCCCCCGCCGGGTGGCCCTCGTCGGCCGTCCGAACGTCGGCAAGTCCAGCCTGATCAACCGGCTGTCCAAGGAGGAGCGCTCGGTCGTGGACTCGGTGGCCGGCACCACGGTCGACCCGGTCGACTCCCTGGTCACCCTGGGCGCTGAGCAGTGGCGGTTCGTCGACACCGCCGGGCTGCGCCGCAAGGTCAACACCGCCAGCGGCACCGAGTACTACGCCAGCCTGCGCACCGAGGCCGCCATCGAGGCCGCCGAGGTCGCCGTGGTGCTGCTGGCCGCCGACGAGGTGATCAGCGAGCAGGACCAGCGGGTGATCACCCAGGTGATCGAGGCCGGGCGGGCGCTGGTCATCGCCTTCAACAAGTGGGACAACGTCGACGAGGACCGGCACGCCCAGCTGGAGAAGGAGATCGACCGCGACCTGGCCCGGATCAAGTGGGCCACCCGGGTCAACATCTCGGCGACCACCGGTCGCGGGGTGAACAAGCTGGCCGGTCACCTGAAGACGGCGCTGGCCGGCTGGGAGACCCGGGTGCCCACCGCGGAGCTCAACACCTTCATCCGCGCGCTGGTGCAGGAGACCCCGCCGCCGGCCCGCGGTGGCCGTGCCCCGAAGATCAAGTACGTGACGCAGGCGGACATCCGGCCGCCGCGGTTCGTGGTGTTCTCCACCGGCTTCCTGGAGGCCGGGTACCGGCGGTTCCTGGAGCGGAAGCTGCGCGAGCAGTTCGGCTTCCACGGGACGCCGATCGACGTCTCGATCAAGGTCCGCGAGAGCAAGGCGCGCGACCGCAAGGGCTGACCCGGCCCACGGGGCGGCGGACCGGGTGCGGTAACCTTCTCGGGCAGCATCCGGGGCCGCGAGGCACCTGGTGCTCGGGCTGTAGCGCAGCTTGGTAGCGCACTTGACTGGGGGTCAAGGGGTCGCAGGTTCAAATCCTGTCAGCCCGACAGTGGAGCAGGTCAGAGGCGGGTCGACCAACAGGTCGGCCCGCCTCTTGCGTGCTCACGGAACCGGGCTTGCGGACTGCACCCGTCATCGGCCGAGCGCCGGAGCGACGGTCACGTGGCGCATGTCGAGGCTCGCCCGGCCGCTCGACTGCAGCAGCGGCACCAGGCGGGGCAGTCCGTGGCGGACTGCGACGGTCAGCGCCGACGGGGGCGAGCAGGTCCTCGATCGCCTGCGTCCGGCGGCTCCTGGCCAGGCCCGGGGGCCCGGTCCTCGAGCTGGTCGGGCTCTCACCCAGGCTGGTGGCTCGACTTTTGGTCAACTAAGTTGACCCGGGAAGCGCGCCCGCGCATCCGTCGGGCGCACCGACGGATGGAGTCCCATGGCAGGCACAGCGGCAGCACTCACGGCGAACAGCACGGTCGGCGACTGGCTGGACCACCCCGAGGGTGGGCAGCTGCTGCGCGGGCTGCTCGCGCAGAGCGGGATGGACGCCGATCGGCTGACCCCGGTCCGGGGCTTCGCGCTGCAGCAGCTGGTGGAGCTGAGCCAGGGTGCCGTCACCCAGGACGTCGTCGACGACCTGGTGCTGCGCGCGAACGGCGGGGTCGCCCCCGAGGACACCGGTGAGGTCGCCGGCTGGCGCGAGCGGATCGTGCCGGGCCGCTTCGACGGCCGCACGGTGGTCGTCACCGGTGCCGCATCGGGCATCGGCCGCGCCACCGCCTCGCGCATCGCCCGGGAGGGCGGGACCGTGGTGGCGGTCGACCTGGCGGCCGAACCACTGCAGGCGCTCGCCGACGAGCTGGGGGAGCGTGTGACGCCGGTGGTCGGCGACATCACCCGGGTCGAGGACGTCGAGCGGATCGTCGCTGCCGCGAACGGACAGGTGCACGGGCTGGCCAACGTCGCCGGCGTGGCCGACGACTTCACGCCGGTCCACGAGGTGTCCGACGCGGTCTGGGAGCGGTGCTTCCGGGTCAACGTCGACGGCTCGTTCCGGCTGATGCGTGCGGTGCTGCCGGCGATGCTGGCCGCCGGCCGCGGCTCGATCGTCAACGTCGCCTCGGAGGCGGCGCTGCGGGGCTCGGCGGCGGGGGCGGCCTACACCGCGTCGAAGCACGCCGTGGTCGGCCTGACCCGGAGCGCTGCGTTCATGTACGGGCCGCAGGGCATCCGCGTGAACGCCGTCGCCCCCGGTGGTGTGGCCACGGGGATGCGGCCGACCTCCGCGTCGGAGTTCGGTCAGGGGCGCATCGCGCCGCTGATGGCGCTGATCCCGCCGGTGGCGACCGCGGAGCAGCTGGCGGCGTCGATCACGTTCCTGCTCAGCGACGACGGGGTCAACCTCAACGGCGCGATCCTGCCCTCCGACGGCGGCTGGTCGGTCCAGTAGTCGCGGGTCACCGCTGCGGCGTGAGCAGCTCCTGGAGCAGCGCGCCGTAGCGGTGCACCACGTCCTGCCGGTCGGCGGCGGCCAGCCGGTCGTCGCCGACCACCCACAGGGCGTAGAGCAGCCCGCCGACCAGGGACGCGGCCAGCCGTGCCCGCAGGTCGGCGTCCGGTCCGGACAGTCGGGCGCGCAGCGGTGCGACGAAGGCGGCCTCGTGCGAGGCGGCCAGCCGGGCGGCGATCTCCGGTTCGGTGCTGCCGCGCACCAGCGCCAGGAAGACCCCACGGGTGGGTCGGTCGGCCTCCAGGAGGAGGTCGATGAAGCGTTGGCCGAGCTGCTCGACCGGCACGTCGAGCAGCGGCTCGTCGTCGATCGACAGGTGCACGGTCTCCAGGAACAGCAGCTCCTTCGTGCCGAACTGGCGGATCACCACCGCCGGGTCGACGTGGGCCTGGGCGGCGATGTCCCGCACCGACGTCCTCGCGTAGCCGCGCTCCCGGAACAGCTCCCCGGCGGCGGTGCGGATGGCCGTGCGGACCAGCGTCCCCGAGCGCCTTGCTGCCACCCGGTGATCCTAGGGCCAGCTGCGAGCGGCATCGTCCGAAGGCCGCTCCGCTGCGACCAGGGCCCTGCCGGGGACGGTGCCGCAGGGGCGTCACGCCCTGTGTGGCAACTGGTGGCAATCGGTGTCCTCGCCCCGGGGTGGTTGCCACCATGCTCGTCATGCAGCCCCTCGATCCCGCCGTGTCGGCTGGGCCGTCGTTCCTCCGGGGTGACCCGGACCCGCGACCGACGGGCACGGTGCGATGACCACGTACACCGAGGAGTACCGGGCCCTGGTGGCGCAGACCGGCGGTGGTCAGGTGACCGAGGCCTTCCGCCGGGAGGTCGCCGCGGCCGTCGGCCCCGGAGGGCTCATCTCGGAGCCGGCCCAGCTGCGCACGTACGAGTGCGACGGGCTGACCGGGTACCGCGTCGTCCCCGCCCTGGTCGTGCTGCCGGTGACCACGGAGGAGGTGGCCGCCGTCGTCCGGGCGTGCGCACGTCACCGAGTCCCGTTCGTGGCCCGCGGTGCGGGCACGGGTCTGTCCGGCGGGGCCCTGCCCGTGGCCGACGGCATCGTGATCGGGCTGGCCCGGATGCGCGCGATCAGGTCGGTGGACGTCGCCGACCAGCGCGCCGTCGTGCTGCCCGGGGTGACCAACGCCGAGATCTCGGCCGCGGTGGCCCAGCACGACCTCTACTTCGCGCCGGACCCCTCCAGCCAGGTGGTCTGCACCATCGGCGGCAACGTGGCCGAGAACTCCGGCGGCGCGCACTGCCTGAAGTACGGCTTCACCACCAACCACGTGCTGGCGCTGACCTTCGTCAGCCCGGACGGGGAGGTGGTGACCCTGGGCGGCGACGCCCCGGACCAGGTCGGACCGGACCTGCGCGCCGTCGTCCTCGGCTCCGAGGGCACCCTCGGCATCGTCACGGAGGTCACCGTGCGGCTGCTCCGCCGTCCCGAGGCCGTGCGGACCCTGGTGGCCGACTTCCCCGACCCCGGGTCCGCAGGCGACGCGGTGAGCGACATCATCGCCGCCGGGATCATCCCCGCGGCCGTGGAGATGCTCGACGAGCTCGCCATCGAGGCCTGCGAGAAGGCCGTCCAGGCCGGCTACACGCTCGGCTGCCCGGCTGCGCTGGTGGTGGAGCTGGACGGCGTGGGCGCCGAGGTGGACGAGGAGTTCCAGCGGGTCCAGGAGATCTGCCGCGCCAACGCCAGCACCAACATCCGGATCGCCGACGACGCGGGGGAGCGCGCCCGCATCTGGAAGGGCCGCAAGGCCGCCTTCGCGGCGATGGGCCGGATCAGCCCGGACTACTTCGTGCAGGACGGCGTGATCCCGCGGACCAAGCTCGGGAGCACCCTGACCCGGATCCGGGAGATGTCGGACGCGGCCGGCCTGCGCGTGGCCAACGTGTTCCACGCCGGCGACGGGAACCTGCACCCCCTGGTCCTCTACAACGGCGCGGTGGCCGGCGAGGCCGAGCGAGCCGAGCACCTGGCCACCGCCATCGTCGAGCTGTGCGTGGAGCAGGGCGGGTCGATCACCGGCGAGCACGGCGTCGGCAGCGACAAGGCCTGCTCGATGACGGCGATGTTCGGGCCCGAGGACCTCACGGTCATGGCCCGGGTCCGTGCCGCGTTCGACCCGCAGGGCATCTGCAACCCCGGCAAGGTGCTGCCGACGCCGCGGCTCTGCGGGGAGCGCCCCGGGCCCTACCGACCCCACCCGCTGGAGGCAGCGGGCCTGATCGAGCGGATGTGAGCGTGACGCAGACCCACGGCACCGGCGTCGTCGAACGGCCGGGATCGGTGGCCGAGGCCGCGGAGCTCCTCCGCGGTTCCACCGGCCCCGTGGTGTTCCGGGGTGCCGGGACCAAGCAGGCCTGGGCGGGACGCCCCGACCAGGCGGCCCTGGTCGTCGAGACCGGTGGCCTGGCGCAGGTGCTCGCCCACAACCCCTCCGACATGACGGTCGCCGTCGGCGCCGGCCTGCCGTTGCGCGACCTGCAGACGCTCCTCGGTGGGGCGGGACAGTGGCTCGCCCTCGATCCCGACACCGAGGCCGCCGGGGCGACCGTGGGCGGTCTGCTCGCCACGGGTGACTCGGGGCCGCGCCGGCTGCGCTACGGAGCCCTGCGCGACCTCGTCATCGGGGTGACCCTCGTGCTGTCGGACGGCCTCGTGGCCCGGGGTGGCGGGACGGTGATCAAGAACGTCGCCGGCTACGACCTGCCCAAGCTCCTGTACGGCTCCCTGGGGACGCTGGGCCTGGTCGCCGAGGTCGTGCTCCGGCTCCACCCGTTGCCCAGCGCCAGTGCGACGGTGACCGCGCCCGTGCCGATCGGACCCGCCGTCGACCTGGCCCTGCGGCTGCGCGCCTCGGCGCTGGAGCCGGCCGCCGTGGACTGGGCGGACGTCGACGGCGGTCTGCTCGCCGTCCGGTTCGAGGGCACCGAGGACGGCGTGGCCGCCCGGCGCCCGGCGGTGCTGGACCTGCTCGGTGCGGGTGCCGGCTGGCACACCGGGTCGGCCGAGGACGACGTCTGGCTGCGGCTGGTGGGGGAACGCCGTGCGGAGGACGGCACGACGGTCGTCGGCGCCGGCTCACGCCCCAGCGCCACCGCGGACGTCGCCCGGGCGCTCGTGCAGGCGGGCGAGGCGTCCGGCGTGCGCACCCGCTTCGCCTCGCAGCCGGCCCTGGGGCTGCACACCGCCCGCTTCGACGGGGCCCCCGCGGCGGTCGGCTCCGCGGTGACCGACTGGCGGGAGCGGGTGCAGGCGCAGGGCGGGACGGTGCTGCTGCGCGATCGCCCGGCGGCCGTCGACGGCGGACTCGATGCGCTCGGCCCACCCCCGTCCTCGGTCAGCCTGCTGCGCGACCTGCACCGACGGCTCGACCCCCAGGGGCGGTGCGCCCCGGGCCGCCTCGGCTCGTGGCTGCCGTCCCCGACTGCCGGAGAGGACTCCGCGACATGACCTCCCCCGATCCCACCTCCCAGGCCGATCTGCACCCGGAGGTCGACGCGCTCGCCGCCGCCGGACAGGGCTCCGGCATCTTCGACGAGCACCACCCGCCCGCCGACGAGCTCATCTCCGACTGCGTGCACTGCGGCTTCTGCCTGCCCACCTGCCCGACCTACGCCCTCTGGGGCGAGGAGATGGACTCCCCGCGCGGCCGCATCCACCTGATGAAGATGGGCAAGGAGGGCGCGGTCGAGCTCGACGACACCTACGCGCAGCACTTCGACGCCTGCCTGGGCTGCATGGCCTGCGTCACCGCCTGCCCCTCCGGGGTGCAGTACGACAAGCTCATCGAGGCGGTCCGGCCGCAGCTCGAGCGCAACCACCGGCGCTCGCTGCCGGACCGGCTCTTCCGCGGGATGATCTTCATCCTCTTCCCGTACCCGAGCCGCCTGCGGGTGGCCGCCGTCCTCGGGGAGCTGTACCGGCGGCTGGGCGTGCGCAGCCTGGTGCACCGCACGGGAGCGATCAGGCTGCTGCCCGCGCGGCTGCAGGCGGTCGAGGCGCTGATGCCGCCTGCACAGCTGCGGCACCTCGCGACCCGCACCCCGGCGGTCACGCCGGCGGTGGGGACGACGCGGCGCCGGGTCGGCTTCCTCACCGGCTGCGTGCAGCGGGTCTTCTTCGCCGACGTCAACCAGGCCACCGTCCGCGTGCTCACCGCGGAGGGGTGCGAGGTGGTCGCGCCGGCGTCCCAGCGGTGCTGTGGCGCCCTGAGCGAGCACGCCGGCCGGGAGCCCGAGGCGCTGCAGCGGGCACGCGAGCTGATCGACGCGTTCGCCGACGCCGAGGTCGACACGATCGTCTCGAACGTGGCCGGGTGCGGCTCCAGCCTCAAGGAGTACGGCCGGCTGCTGCGGGACGACCCGGAGTACGCCGAGCGGGCCGCCGCCTTCTCCGCCAAGGTGCGCGACGTCTCCGAGCTGCTGGCCGAGCTGGAGCCGGTCGCACCACGGCACCCGATCGAGGCCCGGGTCGCCTACCACGACGCCTGCCACCTGGGTCACGCCCAGGGGGTGCGCAGCCAGCCGCGGGAGGTGCTGCGGAGCATCCCGGGCCTGCAGGTCACCGACATCCCCGAGGCGGAGATCTGCTGCGGCTCGGCCGGCATCTACAACCTGGTCAACCCGGAGCCCGCGGAGGAGCTCGGCCGGCGCAAGGTCGAGCACGTGCTGTCGGTCCAGCCGGACGCGCTGGCCACGGCCAACCCCGGCTGCCTGCTGCAGATCCGCCGCTACTGGCCGGGGGAACTGCCCATGTTCCACCCGGTCGAGCTGCTGGACGCCTCCATCCGGGGGGTCGACCCGGTCGCGGCCGCCGGGAGCCGGGGCCGGCCCGCCCTCGACGCCCGGACCAGCGAGCCAGGCACCTTCTGAGCCATGCTCGTCCGCAGGGCCCCGCTCGACAGCGCGCCCTGCACCAGCAGATCGACCAGCGGGACCACGGTCCCGGGATGACGGAGAGATGGAAGTGGGAAGCGTGAGCGATGCACAGGGAACCGGTGGCCTGCAGGTCGACCCGGTGTTGCGGGACTTCGTGGCCGAGGAGCTGCTCGTCGGCCTGGACCTGGAGCCGGCGTGGTTCTGGGGGACGGTCGCGGACCTCCAGCAGCGGTTCGGCGGGCGGGTCGCGGAGCTGCTGAGCCGCCGGGACGACCTCCAGGAGCAGATCGACGCCTGGCACCGCGAGCACGGTGCCGGTGACGTGGCGGCGCTGGAGGCCTTCCTCACCGAGATCGGGTACCTGCTGCCGCAGGAGGAGCCGACCGTCCGGGTCGAGCGCGTCGACCGGGAGATCGCCGAGGTCGCCGGGCCGCAGCTCGTCGTGCCGGCGACCGTGCCGCGGTACGCCCTCAACGCCGCGAACGCGCGCTGGGGGTCGCTGTTCGACGCCCTCTACGGGACCGACGCGCTGCCGCTGGACCACGAGCTCGCCCGCGGCTACGACGAACGGCGAGGTGCGCAGGTCATCGCCGAGGCCGACCGGCTGCTCGACCGCCACTTCCCGCTCGCCGAGGGCAGTCACGCCGCCGCCGTCGCCTACCGGGTGACCGCGCCGGGGGAGCTCGTCGTCGACACCGACGCAGGCACGACCGGGCTGGCCGACCCCGCCCAGTTCGCCGGCCACCGGCCGGGGGAGGGCGACCGGGCCGCGGCGGTCCTGCTGCGCCGCAACGGGCTGCACCTCGAGCTCACCGTCGACCCGTCGACGAAGGTCGGCGGTCAGCACCACGCCGGCGTCTCCGATGCCGTGCTGGAGTCCGCGGTCAGCACCATCGTGGACCTGGAGGACTCGGTCGCCACGGTCGACGGCCCGGACAAGGTCGGCGCCTACCGGACCTGGCTCGGGCTGCGCACCGGCGAGCTGACGGCGACCTTCGGCAAGGAGGGGCGCGAGGTGACGCGCAGCCTCCACGGCGACCGCAGCTACGTCGGCGCGGACGGCGAGGAGCTGGTCCTCCCCGGCCGGTCGCTGCTCCTGGTCCGCAACGTCGGACACCACATGCGCCTGGACGCCGTCCGGACCCCCGACGGCGAGCCGGTGCTGGAGGAGGTCCTGGACGTCCTGGTCTCCGCCGTCGCCGCGCTGCACGACCTGCGCGGCCTGGCGCGCTACACCCACACGCGGGCCGGCAGCGTCTACATCGTCAAGCCGAAGATGCACGGCCCCGACGAGGTCTCGCTCTCGGTGGAGCTGTTCGCCGCGGTGGAGGAGGCGCTGGGCATGGAGCCGCGGACCCTCAAGATCGGGATCATGGACGAGGAGAAGCGGACCTCGGTCAACCTCGAGGCCTGCATCGCCCGCGCCGCCGACCGGGTCATCTTCGTCAACACCGGCTTCCTGGACCGCACCGGCGATGAGATCCACACCGACTTCGAGGCCGGGCCGGTGGTGCCCAAGGGCGACCAGAAGACCTCCACCTGGCTGACCACGTACGAGGACCGCAACGTCGACGTGGCGCTGCGGGCCGGGTTCGCCGGGCAGGCGCAGATCGGCAAGGGGATGTGGGCCAAGCCCGCCGCCATGCGGGAGATGCTCGACACCAAGGGCGGGCACCCGCGGGCCGGTGCGAACACCGCCTGGGTGCCCTCGCCGACCGCGGCGACCCTGCACGCGCTGCACTACCTGGAGACCGACGTCCGCGCGGTGCAGCAGGAGCTGAGCGGGCGCCCGCTCGCCGACCGTCGCGACCTGCTGGTGCCGCCGGTGCTGGCCGACCGCGCCGACCTCTCGGCGGACCAGCGGGACCACGAGCTGGAGACCAACGCGCAGTCCATCCTCGGCTACGTGGTCCGTTGGGTCGGCCTGGGGATCGGTTGCTCCACCGTGCCCGACCTGGAGGGCGCCGGTCTGATGGAGGACCGCGCCACCCTGCGGATCTCCAGCCAGCAGATCGCCAACTGGCTGCACCACGGGATCGTCGACGAGGCGCAGGTCCGGGCGACCTTCGCCCGGATGGCCGGCCTGGTGGACGAGCAGAACGCCGGTGAGCCGGGCTACCAGCCGATGAGCGCCGACCTGGACGCCAGCCCGTCGTTCCAGGCGGCCCTGGACCTCGTCTTCTCCGGGCGCCGGGAGCCCAACGGCTACACCGAGCGCGCGCTGACGGTCTGGCGGCAGCGGGCCAAGCAGGCCGACCCCGGCCAGGAGTCGACGACCCGCAGCGCGGTGCTCGACGACGAGGCGCCGAGCCCGGCGCCCTGACCTGCGGCCCGCCGGTCCCCACGGGGACCGGCGGGCTCCGCACCCAGCCGGACCGACGACGGGGCCGGGCACGGACACCAGTCCGTGCCCGGCCCCGTCCGTCAGCTGGTGGTGCTGCCGTCCTGCCCGTTCAGCTCCTGCGCGAGCTTGAGCAGCGCCGAGTGGTCCAGCTCGCCGTCGCCCCGCGCGACGAGCGCACGCACGAGCTGGGTGACGGCCGCGGTCAGCGGGAGTGCGAGCCCCTCGGCGGCCGCGCTGTTCTGCACGATCCCCAGGTCCTTGGCGTGCAGGGCGAGGCGGAAGCCCGGCGTGAACGAGCCGTCGAGGAACGCCTGGCGCTTGCGCTCCAGGACGGTGCTCCCGGCCAGGCCACCGCCGATCACCTGCAACGCGGACGTCAGGTCGGCCCCCTGGGCGCGCAGGAAGACGACGGCCTCCGCGACCATCTGGATGTTGCCCGCGACGATCAGCTGGTTCGCCGCCTTCACCACCTGCCCGGAGCCCAGCGGGCCCACGTGCACGACGGTCGTCCCCATCACCTCGAACAGGGGGCGGGCCCGCTCGACGTCGGCCGCGTCCCCGCCGACCATGATCGACAGGACGCCGTCGATCGCGCCCGCCTCGCCACCGCTCACCGGGGCATCGAGCATCGCCACGGTGCCGGGCAGCGCCTCGGCGCGGATGTCGCGGGTGGCGACGGGGTCGATCGTGCTCATGTCGACGAGCAGCGCCCCTTCGCGGAGGTGCGGACCGATCGTGCTGACGACCGAACGGACGTCGGGTGAGTCCGGCAGCATCGTGATGACGACGTCGGCGGCCTTCGCCGCCTCGACGGCGTCATCGGTGGCCGCCAGACCTGCCTCCGCGGCGCGGGCCCGACCACGGTCGGAGCGCACCACCCCGGTCACGTCGTGCCCGGCCCGGGCCAGGTTGCGGGCCATGGGGAGACCCATGATGCCCAGGCCGATGAAGGTGATCGAGCTCAACGTCAGGCTCCTCTCCCGCGCTGGTTGCCCTGCGGGGCGCGGGGTGGTGGTGGGACGGGCTGCCAGGAGGGCGACCCGTGGTTGGCAACCGGTTGTCAGCTACGCTAGCCGGGAGCACCGGAACCCGCCAGGGTCGCGGGCGGCGAACGTCTCGTGGCGTCGGCGGCCGGATCCGGAGCACCCCGGGAGAGCAGCGACGGCAGGTGCCTCGTGGCGGGCGCCGGAGGAGGCAGTGCGATGAGCATCGGCTACACCGGGGTCCTGGTGACCCGGACGAGCGACCCCTCCGGCGCGGCCGGCACCGTGGTCCTGGTCAACTCGCTGGCCACGACCACGGCGATGTGGGACGACGTCGTCCCGGCGCTCGCCGAGCGTTTCGACGTCGTCCGGTTCGACCAGCGGGACCGGGGTGGTCCGGCGGCCCGGGAGCCGTTCTCCCTCGACGACCTCGTGGACGACGTCGTCGGCGTGCTCGACGAGGTCGGGACGGAGCGGGTGCACCTCGCCGGCATCTCCCTCGGTGGGCTCGTCGCCCTGCGCACCGCCGCCCGGCGACCCGAGCGGCTGCTGTCCGTCACCGCGATGTGCTGCGCCGCCCGGTTCTCCCGGGAGGTCTGGGTCGACCGGTGCCGGCTCGTGCGGGACGAGGGCATCGCCCCGATCGTGCCGATGGTCATGGACCGCTGGTTCACCCAGGACTTCCAGGAGCGGCGGCCGGACGTGCTCGCCCGCTACCGGGAGATGCTCGCGACCACGGACGCCGCGGGGTACGCCCACGCCGGCGACGTCCTGGCCGATGCCGACGTGCGGGACGACCTGCCCCGCATCACGGTGCCCACCCTGGTGGTCGGCGGCGAGGCGGACACCGCCAACCCGGTCACCGACCAGGAGCTGATCGCCCGTGCCGTGCCCGGGGCGCGGCTGGCGGTCGTCCGGGGGGCGGCGCACCTGGCGCCGGTGGCCGAGCCCGCCGAGGTCGCGCGGCTGATCGCCGGTCACGCGACCGCGCACCCCGCCTGACGGGGGCGGGGGTCAGCCGCGCGGGGGCGCGGTGGAGCCGCGGAGCACGAACTCGGTCGCCAGCGGTGTGCGGCGTCCCTCCTCGCCCTTCTCCACGGCCGCGATGAGCCGGCGGGCGGCCTCGTCGCCGACCAGGCCGAGCGGGGTGCGGATCGTGGTGAGCGGGGGAGAGGTGAAGTCGGAGCCGAAGATGTCGTCGAAGCCGATCACGCTGAGCTCCTCGGGCACCCGGACGCCGCCGTCCCGGCAGGCCTTGAGCAGCCCGGTGGCCATGAGGTCGTTGTAGGCGAGCACGGCCGTCGCGCCGGAGTCGCGGATGCTCTGCAGTGCGGCTTGTCCGCCCTGCAGCGTGGGCTCGCCCGGCCCGATCTCCACGATCGTCATGCCTCGCTCACCGGCAGCCGCGGCGAGCGTGCGGCCGCGCAGTCGGCTCATCCACGAACCCGAGGGGCCGGCCAGGTAGGCGATCGACCGGTGTCCCTGCTCGGCGAGGTGGTCGAGCGCGGCGCGGATGCCCGGGACGACGTCCGGGACCACGCCCGGGATGCCACGGACCTTGCGGTTCACCACGAACAGCGGCTTGCGCTCGGCCAGGGCTCGGATGTCGGCGTTGTCCAGCCGGGTGGCGACGAGGACGAGGCCGTCGACGGAGGCCAGGAGGCGCTGTGCCGTCTCGTTCTCGAGGTCGGCCGACTCCTGGGACTCGGCGAGGATGAGGATGTAGCCGCGACCGGCTGCCACCCGTTCGACCCCGCGCACCAGGTCGAAGTACACCGGGTTGGTGATGTCGGACAGGATCAGGCCGACCGTGTGCGTCCGGCCGGTCGGCAGCGCTCGCGCCATCGGGTTGAGGCGGTAACCGACCGCGTCGGCGACCTCGCGGATCCGCTTCTCGGTGTCGGCGCTCAGTCGCCCGGGGTTGTTCAACGCGCGGGAGACGGTCGAGGGACTGACCCCGCTCAGGCGGGCGACGTCGTAGATCGTGACGGGTCCGCGCGCGCGGCCGGCCGACGTCCCGGTGCCGTTCTGTCTCTCCGTCACACCCGTCCGTCCCGGCCGCTCGGGCCCGCACGACACGGGACGCCCGGCGGCATGCGCACTCGGAGGTCGGCCCGATCGTCGGGCCGGGGGCGAGCATACCGATCTGGCATCCGGTTGCGGATGTCCAGATGGCGGACTCCACCCGGCACGGCAGGTGCCGCGGGCTGTTCAGTCACAGATTGGCAACCGGTTGACAGGCTCGTGTGACAGTTGCCACACTCGGCTTCGGACATCCCGTTCCGGCGTTCCGTGCCGGTGGGGAACCCGAGTCAGAGGAGTCGTCCCCGGTGGATGCTGGTCCAGGCCCGCGCGACATCCGGACCGTCCTCGCGACGGTCTTCTTCCAGCCCGACGAGGTGGAACAACTGCGTCGCGCCTTCGCGCCGGCGGAGTTCCTCCACCTCAGCCCAGGCGACACCGAGGGCATCGCCCGTGCGCTGGAGAAGGCCGACGTGGCGGTGCTCTGGGGTGACCTCGACGAACGTCACCTGGCGGCGCCGGAGCTCCGCTGGGTCCACTGCGACCACGCCGGCCTCACCCGGTCGGCCCGGCCGGAGGTCTTCGAGAAGGGCCTCGTCGTCACCGGGTCCGCCGGTCGCTCCGCCCCGGCGCTGGCCCAGCACGCCTTCTACTTCGCCCTGGCGCTCAGCTTCGACGCGCGCGGGCTCCTGGAGATGCAGTCCACCCGTCAGTGGCGGGGTCCTGTCGGCTACGAGAACCGGCTGGCGCTGTACGGCAAGACCCTGGGGATCGTCGGGTTCGGCAAGACCGGCCGGGCGATGGCGCTGCTGGGCAAGGCCTTCGGCATGCGGGTGATCGCCTACCGCCGCCGGGCCGACGAGGACGCTCCCGGCGTGGACCGGCTGCTCGCCACGGATGCCGGGGACACCCTGGACCCGCTGCTCGAGGAGTCCGACGTGATCATGCTCGCCGCCCACCTGAGCGACGAGACGCACCACCTCTTCTCCACCGAGCAGTTCGAGCGGATGAAGTCCAGCGCCTACCTCATCAACCTGGCCCGCGGCGGCATCGTCGACCAGGACGCGCTGGTGGCGGCGCTGCACAGCGGCGCCATCGCCGGCGCCGGCCTCGACGTCGCCGACCCCGAGCCGCTGCCGCCGGAGTCCTCGCTGTGGGACGCGCCCAACGTCCTGCTCACCCCGCACATGACCCCCCGACTGCCCGACCGCACCGCCCGGTCGATCGAGGTGATCGTGGAGAACATCCGGCGGTACCGCAGCGGCGAGCCGCTGCTGAACGCGCTCACCCCGCGCGACGTCTACACCCCCCGCTAGCCGGCCGCGCCGCAACGGCGGCGCGGCCGTGCCCCGACACCCGCTCGTGTGCGTCAAAGGAGACCTCATGTCCGTGCTCCCTCCCCGCAAGCTCTCGCTCGGGGTCCCCGCCGTGGCAGCGCTGCTCGCGCTCTCGGCCTGCAGTGGCGGGGACTCGTCGTCCGGGGAGTCCTCGGGATCCGGCTCCGGGGGTTCCGGTGGCATCCGGCTCGCCGTCCAGGCCGCGCCGAACTCGCTGGACCCCGCCCAGCTGAACGACGGTCAGCAGCGCTACATCTGGGGCAGCGTCTACGACACGCTGCTCTACCCGGACGAGGAGGGGACCCTGCAGCCGAACGCGGCCGAGAGCTGGGCGTACTCCGAGGACGCCCGGACGCTGACCCTCGACCTGCGCGACGGCATGACCTTCAGTGACGGCGACCCGGTCACGGCCGAGGCGGTGCAGGCCACCCTGGAGCGGACCCGCACCACCGTCGGCCCGCAACAGGGGAACCTCGCCGCCGTCGAGTCGATCGACACCCCGGACGAGGACACGGTCGTGCTGAACCTCAGCAGCCCCGACCCGAACCTCCTCGGCTCGCTGGCCCAGGGCGCTGGTGTGATCGGCGACCCCGACACGATCGACTCGCCCGAGACGGCGCTCGATCCCGTCGGTTCCGGCGCCTACGTGCTGGACCAGGACGCCACGGTCGCCGGTTCGAGCTACGTGCTCCAGCGGCGGGACGACCACTGGAACGCCGACGCCTACCCCTTCGAGACGGTGACCGTCCGGGTGATCGCCGACCGCACGGCGGCCGTCAACGCCCTCCTGGCGGGCGAGGTCGACGCCGGCGGCGTCGATGCGGCCCAGGCCGAGCAGGCCGAGGCGGCCGGCCTGGGGGTCACGGTGGTCGAGGGTCAGGGCGTCGGCGCGCTCGTCCTCGCGGACCGGGGTGGGCAGGTGGCGCCCGAGCTCGCGGACGTGCGCGTCCGGCAGGCGATCAACCTGGCCCTCGACCGGAAGGGATTCGTGGACGCGATCCTCCAGGGGCTCGGCACGCCCACCACGCAGATCTTCAACCCGGCGTCGCAGGCGTTCGTGGAGGCGCTCGACGAGGAGTACCCCCACGACCCGGAGCGGGCGCGGGAACTCCTCGCCGAGGCGGGCCACGCCGACGGTTTCACGTTGGATCTCCCGGCCAACCTCCTCGTGCAGAACTTCCAGCCCTCCATCAGCCAGGCCCTCGAGGACGTCGGCATCACGGTCGAGTGGCAGCCCGTGACCATGCAGACCAACGTGCAGACGACGGACTGGGCCGGGTACTTCAACATCGGCAGCGTGGCTCCGCCGGCCCGGACCGCGGCGCTCTACTACGCGCCCGGTGGCTCGCAGAACCCGTTCGGCTACCAGGACCCCGAGCTCGACGCGCTGCTGCAGGAAGCAGCGAGCGCGGTGGACCCGGAGGAGGCGGCCGAGGTCTACCAGGAGATCAACGAGTTCGGGGTCGACAACGCGCTCTTCGCACCGATCTTCGCGCTGAGCCAGGGCTGGGCACTCGCCGACGGGATGACCTTCGAGGGCACGGCCAACTCCCCGCAGGACATCCGCTCCTTCGGCACCGAGTAGCAGCGGCGAGCCGCCCCGGGGCGCGGACCGACGTGCCAGGTCCGCGCCCCGGGGAGGGGCTCTCCAGCACCCGTCGCAACGGGTTGCCATGGCCGTCCGCGGCACGGCAGGCCCAGGCAGAGAACGAGGCCGTGCACTTCGAGGCAACTGGCTGGCAACTGGTTGTCGCCTCGATCACACCGGTGCTTCACTTCACAACAACGGGCGCTCGGTACCCACAGCTGCCCAGGCGGGAGACGGCGCCGGCTCGTACGGCCCGCCTCTGATCGTCACCGACCCGACCGTGCGCGGGAGGGCCCCCGGCCAGCCGCCGTCCTGACCGCCCCTCGACACCGACAAGGGCCCGCATGCTCCAGTACATCCTCCGCAGACTCGCCACCGCGCTGGTCCTCGCGCTGCTGGTCACGTTCTTCACGTTCTGGCTGCTGAGCTCGTCCTTCGACGGGGTGGCAGCCAACATCCTCGGGCCGGCCGCGACCTCGGAGGCGATCGAAGCCCTCCAGGTACAGCTCGGACTCGACCGGTCGGTGGTCGTGCAGTACTTCGACTGGCTCGGTGGCGTGCTCACCGGCGACTTCGGGAACTCCTACTTCACCAGCGAGCCGGTGGCGCAGGCCGTGGGATCACGGCTGGGCGTCACGCTCTCCCTGGTGCTCGTCGCGCTGGCGATCAGCGTGGTCATCAGCGTCGCGCTGGGCGTCCTGGCGGCCTCGCGCGCCGGAGCGGTCGACCGGCTCTCCCAGGCGGTCTCGCTGACCGGGCACCTGTTCCCGAACCTGCTCATCGCGATCGTGCTCGTCGTCGTCTTCGCGGTGAACCTGGGCTGGTTCCCGGCGACCGGGTACACGCCGCTGGCCGAGAACCCGGGCCGCTGGGCGCTGGCGATCACGCTCCCGGTCATCGTGCTCGTCATCAACGGCATCGCGAACATGGCCGCCCAGGTGCGCGGGACCATGATCGGTGAGCTGCAGAAGGACTACGTCCGGACGCTGCGGTCGCGGGGGGTGGCGACCCGGTCGATCGTCTACCGGCACGCGCTGCGGAACGCGGCCTCGCCGGCGCTGGTGGTCATGTCGCTGGAGTTCCTGTCGATGTTCGGTGGCGCGCTGATCATCGAGAACGTCTTCGCGCTGCCGGGCTTCGGGTCGTTCGCCTTCAACTCCGCGCTGCGGGGCGACGTCCCGGTGATCTTGGGCATCACGCTCTTCAGCGTGCTGCTCGTCGTCTCCATCAACCTGCTGACCGACCTCATCAACGGCTGGCTCAACCCGAAGGCGAGGCTCTTTTGAGCGAGGCACAGGCCCCTGAGACGGAGACCGAGACGGAGGCCGCGGACACCACGCAGCGTCGATCGGCGTTCGGCCGGCTGATCCGGGACCCGCAGGCGGTCATCACGGCGACGATCCTCGTCGTCATCGTCCTG
Organism: Modestobacter sp. VKM Ac-2985; assembly: GCF_026967925.1. GTDB lineage: Bacteria > Actinomycetota > Actinomycetes > Mycobacteriales > Geodermatophilaceae > Modestobacter. The sequence continues at coordinate 68,720 of NZ_JAPVBI010000004.1, forward strand.
CTCGGTCTCCTGGCGCCGCTCCTCGCCCAGCACGACCCGAACGAGTCGGCGCTCAGCGCGGTGAACGCCGACCCCGGGACCCCGGGCTACCTGCTCGGCGGCGACCAGAGCGGGCGGGACATCTTCGCCCGGCTGCTGTACTCGATCAACACGAGCGTCCTCTCCGGGCTCATCGGCACGAGCGTCGCCGTCGCCGTCGGGCTGACCTTCGGGCTGATCGGTGGCTACTTCGGAGGACGGACCCGGTTCGCCACCGAGTGGCTGTTCAACCTGATCATGACGTTCCCCGGTCTGCTGCTCCTGATCGTGCTGCTGCCGGTGACCGGCGGCGACTTCCGGGCGACGATGCTCATCTTCGGCGTGCTGCTGGCGCCGGGCGTCTACCGCATCGTCCGCAACCTGACCGTCGGCGCGCGGAACGAGCTCTACGTCGACGCAGCGCGGGTGTCGGGCCTGTCGAGCCCGCGCATCCTGCGTCGGCAGGTGATGCCGACCGTGCGGGGGCCCGTGATCATCTCCGCAGCGTTCCTCACCGGCTCGGCGATCGGGGTCCAGTCCGGGCTGGCCTTCCTCGGTCTGGGGTCGACCGAGGTCCCGAGCTTCGGCGCGATGATCGCCGACGGTTTCCGCAACTACTACGTCGACCCGCTGCAGTTCGTCTGGCCGGCCGCCTTCCTGGGCGTGCTGACCTCGGCCCTGGTCCTCTTCGGCAACTCGCTGCGCGACGCCCTGGCGGGGGCACGGCCGAAGGCCCAGAAGATCGCGGCGCCCAGCGTCCAGGCCGGCTCCCCGGCGTCCAGGGGGGAGGCGGGCGAGGCGCTCGTGCAGATCGAGGGCCTCAGCCTCTCCTACCCGACGCCGTCGGGTGGGGTGAAGGAGGTGCTCTCGGGTGTCTCGCTGGCGATCCGCCCCGGGGAGACCCTGGGCCTCGTCGGCGAGTCCGGCTCGGGGAAGAGCCAGACGGCGTTCTCCGTCCTGGGTCTCCTGCCGCCCGACGCCGTCATCACCAGCGGGTCCATCCGGCTCGAGGGGCGTGAGCTCCTCGGGTTGCGCGAGCGGGAGCTGATCCAGGTGCGTGGCCGGGCGATCGCCTACGTGCCGCAGGAGCCGATGTCCAACCTCGACCCCTCGTTCACGATCGGTGCCCAGCTGGTGGAAGGCATCCGGGCGACCTCGGGGCTGCCCCGGGCCGCCGCCGGGAAGCGGGCGCTGGAGCTGCTCGACCACGTCGGCATCCCGGACCCGAAGCGGGTCTTCTCCTCCTACCCGCACCAGATCTCCGGCGGCATGGCGCAGCGCGTCCTGATCGCGGGGGCGGTGGCCAGCCGCCCCCGCCTGCTGATCGCCGACGAGCCCACGACGGCGCTCGACGTGACGATCCAGGCCGAGATCCTCGACCTCCTGCGCGACCTGCAGGCGGAGATGGGCATGGCGATCCTGATGGTCACGCACAACTTCGGTGTCGTCGCGGACATCTGCGACCGGATCGCCGTGATGCAGCAGGGGCGGATCGTGGAGACCGGCGAGGTCGAGGCCGTGTTCCGCGACCCCCAGCACCCCTACACCCGGATGCTGCTCGACTCGATCCTCGACGAGAGCCACGTCCGCACGGACTCCCCGGTGCTGGTCGCACCGGGGGCGGAGGGACCCCGATGACCGCGACCGCACCGCTCCTGGAGATCGACGACCTCCGCGTCGCCTTCCCCGGCCGCGGCTTCCGGGCCCGGCCGATCGAGGTGCTGCACGGCGTCTCGCTCACCCTCGGCGAGGGGGAGGTCCTGGGGCTCGTCGGGGAGTCCGGCTCGGGCAAGACCACCATCGGGCGCGCGACGCTCGGTCTCGTCGCAGCGAGCGGCGGCACCATCCGGTTCCAGGGCGAGGACATCACCCATGCCGGGACGGCGCAGCGTCGCGCGCTCGCGCGGGACATCCAGGTGGTCTTCCAGGACCCGTACTCCTCGCTGAACCCGGCGCTGACCATCGAGGACATCCTCAGCGAACCGCTGATCGTCCAGGGCGTCACCGCACGTGATGCCCGGGCCCGGGTGCTGGGCCTGCTGGACAAGGTGGAGCTGCCCAAGGACGCGGGGCAGCGGCTGCCCCGTGAGTTCAGCGGCGGCCAACGCCAGCGCGTCGCCATCGCCCGCGCGTTGGCGCCGGGACCGAAGCTCATCATCTGCGACGAGCCCGTGTCGGCGCTGGACCTCTCCACCCAGGCCCTCGTGCTGGAGCTGCTGATGGACATCCAGCGCGAGACCGGTGTGTCGTACCTGTTCATCTCCCACGACCTCGGCGTGGTGCGCCACGTCAGCCACCGGGTGGCGGTGATCTACCAGGGCGACATCGTCGAGACCGGGCGCGCCGCGACGGTGACGTCCACACCCGACCACCCGTACACCCGGCGGCTGCTGCTCGCCTCGCCTGTCGCCGACCCGGTCGAGCAGCGCCGGCGCCGGGAGGAGCGGCACCGCATGGCCCTGCTGGCCGATGGAGGAACACCCGCCGGCCAGCAGGGCGACCCGGCCGGTGAGCACGACGACCCGAACCAGGTGTCGGGCGCGGTCGCCGGGTGGCCCGGCCCCGCCATCCGGCCGGAGGCCTGAGCCGCCCGACCGTGCCCGCCGGGTCCCCGGCCCGGGAGGCCGGTCCCGTCCGCCCCGGAGCGTCGTTCGCCCCGCCCAGTTCGGGACGAACGACGTCCCCGCCCGTCTCGAGAGGTGCACATGCCCGACCACACCGACCCCACCCAGCGTGACCTCCCCGCGGGGAGTCGCTGGCGCGAGCCGTTCACCGTCCTCCAGACCAACCTGCAGCAGGTCGACGCGGACGTCGACGTCGAGGTCGCGCTCGACGCGGTCGAGGACCACGGCGCGGACACCTGGCTGCTGAACGCCGGCGGGATCTCGTCGTTCTACCCGACCGACCTGCCCTTCCAGACCCGGAACCCGCTCCTGGCCGGCCGCGCGTCCGGGGACCTGTTCGGTGACGCGGTCGCCGCCGCGAAGCGCCGGGGCGTCCGGGTCATCGCCAGGCTCGACATGTCCAAGGTCTCGGCCGGCATCGCCGAGGAGCACCCCGACTGGCTGTACCGCTCCCCGGAGGGCGAACCGCAGCTCTACAACACGCTGTACAGCACCTGCCCCTCGGCGGAGTACTACCAGCAGCGCACCCTCGATGTCGTCGACGAGGTCCTCGACCGGTACGACGTCGACGGCCTGTTCTTCAACTGGTTCAACTTCAACGAGCGCGACTACGACGAGGTGAACCATCCGCCGTGCCACTGCGCCGCGTGCCGGGCGGGGTTCGCGGAGTTCAGCGGCGGCAAGGAACTGCCGACCACGCTGGGCGGTGAGGACTTCGGCCTGTGGCGGCAGTACACCAGCGCGACGCTCGCCCGCCTCACGGCGACGATCGTCGACCACGTCGCGGCGCGCGACCGGGACATCGGCGTCCTGCTCCGACGCGGGGCGCCCATCGTGTACCTGGAGGGCAACAACGCCTACCGCGCGATGCCCGGCAAGGAGTTCTGGCCGCACGCCACCGCGGAAGCGGTGAGCGCGCACGTGTCCTCGCAGCCGGGCTCGGCCGTCATGGTCAACTGCGTCGCCTTCATCGACCACGCCTACCGCATGGGCGCCGAGCAGCCGGAGCACTTCGCCCAGTACCTCGTGCAGACGGTCGCCCGCGGCGGCAACCCCTCGGCCTTCTTCTTCGGTGCCCCCGGGCGGCTGCCGATGCAGCGGGCGCTGTCGCTCGGGCGCGAGGTGATGCGGTTCCGGCGGGACCACACCGACCTCTACCGGCAGCTCGAGCCGGCGGCACCGGTCGCCCTGGTCCGCCCTGACCACGGCTCGGTGACCACCGGCACCTACTGGGAGGTCATCGACGAGTTCCGCGGCGTCTACGAGGCGCTGCTCGAGCAGCACGTGCCCTTCGACGTCGTGCCGGTCGGTGACCTGGCGGCGGTCGCGGCGGTGGGCGCGCTGGACCGGTACTCCCTCGTGGTGCTGCCCGACGTCGGGACCCTCGGCCGCGGTGCCGCCGGGGTCGACGACTACGTCTCCCGGGGCGGGAAGCTGCTGATCACCGGCGCGGCCGGGGTGAGCCGCGACGGCTCCGTGGAGCTGGAGTGCAGCCCGGCGCTGCGCCCGGTGGCACCCGCGCTGGCCGGCGCGGACCTCTGGTCGACGTACGTCACCGACCGAGAGCAGCCGCGGATGGCGGAGTACCACTACGACGCGCCGATCCTCCCGGTCATGGGCCGCTACCAGCGCTTCGAGTGGCGACCGGACGTCAGCACGGTGGGCTTCGTGCTGCCCCGCGCGCCGCACGGGCCCCCGGAGCTCGCCTACGGGCACACCGCGAGCGACGACCCGGACCGAGTGCTGCGCCGGTTCGGCAGCGGGGAGGTCGTGCTGGTGCCCTGGACCGTGGGGCGGACCTACCGGGAGTACGGCAAGACCGACGTGCGGGACCACCTCGGGAGCGTGGTCCGGTCCCTGGTCGCCCCGGCGGTCACCGCGGAGCTGCACGACCGCGTCGAGGTGGTCGTGGGGGAGAGCGGTGGCAGCACGGTCGTCCACCTGCTCAACCACAGCGGCGCGCGTCGCCGGTCCTACGGCGCGCACGTCCCGGTCGGGGGTGGCTCGCTGCGCCTCCGTGGGCGGGGCGCGGACGACCTCCGGGTCGACGCGCTCGTGGCCGGCGTCCCCCTGCAGACCCGCGCCGACGGTGCGGACCGGGTCGTGGACCTGCCGACCGTCGATCTCTTCGAGGTCGTCCGGATCACGGCGGCGAGCTGACCCGGCCGTCGTCCCCACCCGCGCCAGGAGGTCCCATGCGGATCGTCATCTGTCCGGACTCCTTCAAGGGGACGTTGTCCAGCACGGAGGTGTGCGAGGCGATCTCCGCGGGGTGGGGCGACGTCCGACCCGACGACGACCTCGTCCTCCTCCCGCTGGCCGACGGCGGCGAGGGGACCCTGGACGCCGTGCACGCGGCCACGCCCGGGTCGGTGCTCCGCAGCGCCGGGCTGGTGGCCGGGCCCGACGGCCGTCCTGTCGAGGGGCGCTGGCTGCGCCTGCCTGATGGCGCGGCGGTCGTGGAGCTGGCATCGACCAGCGGTCTCACGCTGCTCGACGCGCCCGACCCCCTGGGCGCGACGACGCGTGGCCTCGGGCAGGTGATGCGGGAGGCGGCGCGAGCAGGAGCCCGGGAGATCGTCGTCGGCCTCGGGGGCTCGGCGTCGACGGACGGTGGCCTCGGGGCGCTCGCCGGCGCCGGCGCGATCGTCCACCGCGACGGTGGTGTGGACGAGGGCGGGGGATCGCTCCGCTCGGTCCGGGGCATCGACACCGGTCCGCTCCGGGCCTTCCCACCGGTCCGCCTGCTCGTCGACGTGCTGAGCCCGCTCTGCGGCCCCCAGGGCGCTGCCTGGGTCTTCGGCCCGCAGAAGGGCGCCACGCCGGAACAGTGCGCGCTGCTCGACCAGGGGCTGCAGCACCTCGCGGGGCTGCTCGGCGGAGACCCGACGCTGCCGGGGTGCGGCGCCGCCGGCGGCACCGGCTACGGCCTGGCCCAGGGGTTCGGTGCCACCGTGCAACCGGGTGCCGCGTCGATGCTGGACCTGGCGGGCGTGGCGTCGGCGCTGGCGGAGGCCGACCTGGTGATCACGGGGGAGGGGCGCTTCGACTCCCAGTCCGGCCTCGGCAAGCTCGTCTCGGCGGTCCTGGCGGCCGCTGCCGACGCCGGCGTGCCGGCCCGGGTGATCGCCGGACGGGTGGACGCCGACCCCGGCGTCCCGGCCGTCGCGCTGGCCACGATCGCCGGCTCGGACGAGGAGGCCATGCGTCGGCCCGCCCACCACGTGCGCGCCGCGGCCCGCGAGCTGGCCGGCGCGCTGATCACCGGAGGCCAGGCCGCTCCGCGCGGCTGACCGGCCTTCGTCGCCCGCGGCCGGCCCCGGCCCCGCCCTCGGCCGGGAGCCGTGGGCGGAGCCGGGGTGGACCTCAGTCGCCGGTCGCGGCGGCCGCGGTGCTGTGCACCACGACGTAGGGCTGATCGGACAGCGACGCACCGAGCCCCGGGACCAGCACCGGGTGCTCACCGTCGGTCTGCACCTCGGCGAAGAAGAGCAGGGGGAACGGCGCCGTCGTGTAGTCGGCGGGGACGGCGGCCTCGAAGTGCTCGCCGACGCGGCTCATCTCGACCGACTGCACCTCCTCGGCCTGGTTCAGGTGCCGGTAGCGCAGGACGGCGCCGGACACCGGCGCGTCGACGACGAGCCGGACGGCGAACGCGTCGCCGTGGGTGTACCGCTCCGCGGTCTCGAACCGGCCGGGGACGACCGTGCGGCTCTCCCGCTGGACGAGGGCGGGGGAGGCGGAGGCGGGCTCCACCGCGCGGGCCCGCTGGAGCTCGATGCGGAGCAGGTAGGCGTCCTCCCGCATCGCCATGAGCCGGTCCTTCCACGTGCCGCGCTCCATCGCGCCCGACCCGAAGGCCAGGTCGTCCTGGTACACCCCGGCCACGAGGGCCGGGATCTCGCCGTAGGCCTTGTGCGACTGCTCGAGCAGGCGCGCGGACTCCTCCAGGTGCGCCACGTCCCTCGTCCGGGCGAACAGGGCGTACGCCACGGCGGCACGGAACTTGCTGGCGAAGAAGCGTGCGAGCTGGACGAGCACCCGCAGGTCGATCAGCGTCCGCTGGGTCTGCGGGTCCGCGGGATCGGCGACCTCGACAGCGCGGTCGGTCGCGGCGCTCCCCTCCGCGGCCATCGTCTCCAGCCACGCCGCGACCTCCAGCGGCGTGTACCGCGCGTCGAGCGACCCACGCAGCGCGTCGTCGCAGTACTGGGCGACGGAGTAGAAGAGCGTGGGGTCGAACGGGCTGACCCCTTCCCAGGTCCGCGGCTCCGGGGTGTCGTACACGTAGTGCGTCATCTGCCGCCAGAAGGACACCGCGAGGTCGGTGTACATCTCCGGCCAGTAGTGGTTGTTCGCGACGCTGACGCCGTGGACGACGGTCACCAGGGGCAGCGCCCGGCTGAGCTGGGCGAGGGCCTCCTCGAGGTCGGCCGCCGCGGCGCCGTAGTCGTCCCTGAGGAAGCGGCGCCACACCTCGGGGTCGGTGCTGGGGTCGTACATCAGCCGTCCCCAGAGCAGGTAGTTGTACCGGTACTTGCGCCAGTCGTGGACGCCCAGCCGGAGGTCGTCGCGGACGTAGGGGTCGCGTCGGCCGGGTTCGCCGGTCCCTCGTCTGCCCTTGAAGGTGAGCGGCTCGCAGAAGTCGACGCCGCGCGAGCCGCCGATCGTCGCCAGCCGCCCGAAGCCGGCCGCCATCGCGGGGTCGCCCCACAGCAGCAGCTTCTGCGTGCCCGGCCACATGCGGAACATGAAGTCGATGGGGCGGTCCTCGGCGAGGAAGTCGGCGTACCCGTAGCGGGTGAAGCGCCGCTCGACGTCGGTGACGCCGGTCATCTTCCGGTTCATGCCGGGCCAGGCGAACGGCGTGAGCTCCTGAGGCCGGATGGACGTCTGGTGGTACGGCAGCCCCAGGTGCTCGGCCCAGTACTTGGCGGAGATGACCGGCTTGATGTTCGGCTTGACGATGCTGTCCCGCAGCGCCTGGTCGACCCCCTTGGAGTGCATGTCCACCTCGATCGGCCGACCCACGTCGGAGACGGCCTGGAACACGACGTCCCAGAACAGCTCGTGTCCCTCCTCGTGGATGCCGCCCTCGTGGTGGACCCGGAAGGTCACCCCGTCGATCTCCGGGATCCGCTCGAGCAGCAGGCCGAGCGCGGCCGCGGAGTACTGGGCGTGCGTCTCCGGCCCGACCCCCAGGATCGGGTACCACTGCGGGGAGTCGTAGCCGTAGTCGTAGGCGTGGTTCCACAGCCCGAGCTGGAAGGTCATGCCGCGGCGCTTCGTCTCCTGGGCGATGTACGCCAGTGCGTCGAAGTTGCGGTCCCGCTCCGCGTCGGTCACCCCCTGCGCGCGCACGGTGTGGCCCGGGACGTCGAGCAGGAAGGGGTAGGGGAAGCAGAGGTAGTTGTCGGTGGCGGTGCGGCTCTCGAAGCCGGTGCCGTAGTTGTACTGCATCCCGAAGGCCAGGTGGAACCGGTTGAACCGCTGCTGCGCCAGGTGGTCCAGGTAGTCGGTCCAGAAGGCCCGGTCGTGGAACCACGGGGAGTCCTCGTGCACGCTGGAGAACGCCCGCACGATGCCGCGGACCGGGACGTGCGGACGCTGGACCTCCGACTCCCCGACCTCGAACGAGGCCACGCCGCCCGCGGCCAGCCGCTCGGCGACCTCGGTGAGGGCGTAGGCGAACCCGCGGTCGTCGGTCGCGGCGATGGACAGCCGGCGACCGTCGCCGGCGGACGCCTCCACCGACATCGCGTAGGACTCGGCCTCGTCGGGGCAGGCCGGGCCGCCGGTGCGCCGGAGGTCGTCCGGGTTCCCCAGCGTGACCGCGAGATCGCTCGCGGCGTCCTCGTCCGCGGGGTTCGCCGTGCCGACCTGCAGGCTGATCGACCGGGCATCGGCGGCCTCGCGGAGCTTGCTCAGCGCCCAGTCGATGGCCGGTCGCTCGGCGAGCCCCGGTGGGGCGGACACCAGGATGGACGTCGGGTGGGGCATGGGGGGACACCTCTCCGTGCTCGGGGGTCACAGCTGGTCCGCACGGGGCGACGCCGTCGGCGCGTGGAGCTCGTCGCATCGGCACCGGTCACCGGCACTGTGGACAGCGAACCTATGCACGGTGCGCGAGGCAGGTCAACCTCTCTGGCATCCGGTTGCCAAAGGTTCGGGTGTGTCGATCGGGGCCCGCGCACCGCGCTGGCTGCCCTTTGCGCCCTGCCACTGGACGTGACCGCGCTGTGATCTGGACTACAGGTGGTGACAACAAGTGGCAATCGGTTCTCCGTGAGCTGCGCCACTGCTTGGTTGAGGTCAGCCAGAGGGCTCCGGTGTGCGGATGCAGATCCGTGGCACCGCGGGTCCTCCCGCGTCCGGCACGTCCGCGCCGGTAGGTGCGCATCACAAGGGAGTGACCATGCTCGCCCAGTTCACCCGTCCGCGGCCCGTGCCGCGGCGTCTCGTTGCGGCCCTCGGGGCCACGGCCCTCCTCTCGACGGCCGCCTGCTCGGGCGGGTCGGAGTCGTCCGGCGAGGGAGGGGGCTCGTCCGGTGCCGGTGACGCGACCCTCGCGCTGCCGATCCAGGCGCAGCCCAACTCGCTGGACCCGGCACAGCTGCAGGAGGGCCAGCAGGCGTTCGTCTGGACTGCGCTCTTCGACTCGTTGTTCGTCCTGGACGAGAACGGCGAACCGCAGCCGTACGCAGCCGAGAGCTACGAGTACTCCGAGGACCTGCAGACGCTCACGCTCACGCTGCGCGAGGGCATGACGTTCAGCAACGGCGACCCGGTGACCGCCGAGGACGTGGCGGCCACCCTCGAACGCACGCGCACCACGCCCGGGCCGCAGCAGCCCAAGCTCGCCAGCGTGGAGTCGGTCGAGGCGCCCGACGAGCGCACCGTCGTCCTCGACCTCTCGGCGCCGGACCCCACCCTGCTGTCCAACCTCGCACTGGCCGCCGGCGTCATCGGGGACGCGGAGACGCTCGACGACGAGTCCACGGCGCTCGACCCGGTCGGCTCGGGGCCGTACGAGCTCGACACCGAGGCCACGGTGACCGGTGCCACCTACGTGCTCAACCGCCGGGACGACTACTGGAACGTCGAGGACTACCCCTTCGAGACCTTCCGGGTGCGGGTGATCCAGGACCAGACGGCGGCGTTCAACGCCCTGCAGTCCGGGGAGATCAACGCCGGTTCGGTGCAGCCGGCCCAGGCCCAGCAGCTCCAGGGTGCTGACTTCACCATCTCCGAGCTGTCGCCGAACGCCACCGCGAGCCTCAAGATCCTGGACCGGGAGGGCACCGAGGTGCCGGCGCTCGCCGACGTCCGGGTGCGCCAGGCGATCAACATGGCCTTCGACCGCGAGGGGATCGTCGAGGGGATCCTGCAGGGCAACGGTCAGACCACCGAGACCCTCTTCGCCCCGGGCACGCCCGGGTACGTCGAGCCGTCCGTGTACGACTACGACCCCGAGGCCGCCCGCGCGCTGCTCGCCGAGGCCGGGTACCCCGACGGGTTCGAGCTGACCCTGCCCGCCACGGTGGTCTCGACGAACTTCCAGCCGACGGTCTCCCAGGCCCTGGGCGAGATCGGGATCGACGTCACGTGGGAACCGTTGCCCCCGACGGACACCGGTTCGGCCATCCAGTCCGGGGCGTACCCGGCGGCGTTCTGGATCGAGAGCCTCGACGTGCCGTCGCGGGTGCTGCAGGACCACTACAGCGAGACGGGTTCGATCAACCCGTTCGACACCGTCACCCCGGAGATCCAGGCGCTGTACGAGGAGATCGCGACCACGGCCGACGTGGACGCGCGCGCCGGGCTGTACGAGGAGGCCGGCACGGTCGTGGTGGAGCAGGCGCTCGACGCGCCGATCGGTGTCATCGGGACGCGCTGGGCCACCACGGACGGGATCGAGTTCGTCGGCACCGGTGCCCGGCCGCTCAGCACCATCCGGGCGTTCGACGTCGCCGAGTAGGTCCAGCCGTACCCCGCTCGCACACGGGTCCCGAGTGGCGTCCGCCGCTCGGGGCCCGTGCCCGTGTCGGCGCCGAGCCCGGGGCTCAGTCCTCCAGCTCGGGCACGAGGGAGCTGAGGAAGGCCCGGATGACGGTGGGCATGCTGACCGTCTCGCGGTCGAGCAGCCACTGGGTCTGCGTGCCGCTGACCAGGGACACGGTCATGGTGGCGAGGGTCTCCGGGTCGATGGGGGAGCGCAGTCGCCCCTGCGTGGCCAGGGTGGCGAAGGCCTGGCGGTAGAAGTCGCGCAGCGCGCGCGAGCGCTCCGCGTAGTAGGGGTGCGCGGGGTGGCGGGGTGACGTCGCCTCGGCCGACAGCACCACGTGGAGCTCGATGATCCCCGGACGCTGCTCGTTGTCGACGAGCACCGCGAGCATGCCCCGCAGGGCCTCGATCGGGTGGGTGGCGGGGTCGAGCGCCTGGGCGGAGTGCAGGTACGCGGTGCTCTCGTCCGCGCGCAGCCGGAGGACCGCGGCCAGCAGGTCCTCCTTCCGGCTGTAGTGGTGCAGCAGGGTCGTGTACCCCAGGTCGGCCCGGCGGGCGACGTCCTTCATCGTCACGCCGTGGAAGCCCGTCTCCGCGAGGGCGTCGACGCACGCCTCGACGATCCGGTGGCGGATGTCGGCGGACTTGGCGTAGGGCCCGCGGGTGGATGGCGTCGTCACGAGATGTCGTCCCCAAAGTCGTATCGGAATCCAACATTGATGGTAGCGTGCGGGCACCACGCCGGGTGTTCCCGAGGCGCAGCGCCCCGCACCCCGAGGACGCTCCCACGACCGCCGGTGCTCCGGGCCTGCGGGCGTGCCGGAGCCGGGCCTGGCGGGGCCGGCCGGCGGCACGTGCCGCGGCGAGCTGACGGAGGAATGACGTGACCAGCGACCTGACCACCCTGCCGTGGGACCCGACCGGCTTCTCCGCCCCGGGGCGGTTGCCGATGACCGCCCTGCGCCGGACCGCGGAGGTCCCGCTGGACGGCGACTGGCAGTTCCAGCTGCTGCCCGCCCCCACCGCCGCGCTCGGCAGCGAGTGGACGACCGTGCGCGTACCCAGCCTGTGGACCATGTCCGAGGACGCCGACCGGCCGCACTACACGAACGTCCCCATGCCCTTCGACGAGGTGCCGCCGCAGATCCCGGCGGCCAACCCCACGGGGGTGTACCGGCGGACCGTGGAGCTCACCCCGCTCGAGGGGCGTCGGGTGGTGCTGCACGTCGGCGCCGCCGAGGGGCTGCTGCGCGTGGCGGTCAACGGCCGGCCGATCGGGTCCAGCAGCGACTCGCACCTGGCGGCGGAGTTCGACGTCACCGACGCCGTGGTCGCCGGGACCAACACGATCGACCTGGTCGTGGTGAAGTGGTCGGCGGTCAGCTACCTGGAGGACCAGGACCACTGGTGGCAGTCCGGGCTGGCCCGCTCGGTGTTCCTCTACACCGTCCCCGAGGTCCGGCTGGCCGACGTCGTCGCGGTCGCCGACTACGACGCGGCGACCGGTCGCGGCTCGCTGCAGCTCACCGTGGAGACCGACGGGCTGGCCCACCTCCGCGACAACGACTTCTCGGTGGAGCTGACCGTGTTCGGCCGCACCGAGACGCTGCCGGTCTCCCCGCGGATGACGGCGCCCACCCTGCCCAAGGCCGGCCGGGAGCGCACCAGCCGCCCCGCGCCCCGGCTGCCGGCCGACTTCATGGACATGGTCAGCCTGACCGCGGCGCAGGCGCCGATCCCGCCGGAGCTGCGGGCCATCCCCGGCATGCTGGGGCAGGGCATGAAGCTCACCGCGGCGCCGGCTGGCCGGGCGGTGTTCTCCCTCGCCGAGCTCGAGGTGGAGCCGTGGTCGGCCGAGCGGCCGCAGCTCACCGACGTCGCCGTCCGACTGCTGGCCGCCGACGGCCGGGTCGTCGACGAGACGCAGCTGCGGGTCGGGTTCCGGCGGGTGGGGATCGTCGAGCGTGACCTGCTCGTCAACGGCCGCCGCATCCTCGTCCAGGGCGTCAACCGGCACGACGTGCACCCGCGCACCGGCCGGGTGATCACCCGGGAGGACATGCTGGCCGAGCTGTCGCTGCTCAAGCGGTGCAACGTGAACGCGATCCGCACCGCGCACTACCCGAACGACCCGGTGTTCCTCGACCTCTGCGACGAGATCGGCTTCTACGTGGTCGACGAGGCCGACGTGGAGGGGCACGCGTTCGCCTCGACGATCCCCGACGACCCGCGGTACCTGACCCCGATCGTGGAGCGCATCACGCGGATGGTGCTCCGCGACCGGAACCACGCCTGCGTGATCGCCTGGTCGCTGGGCAACGAGACCGGGTACGGGGCCGCGCACGACGCCGCCGCCGCGTGGATCCGGCGCTTCGACCCGACCCGCGTCGTGCACTACGAGGCCGCGGTGGCCACCGACTGGTACGGCGGCCACGCCGCCACCGACGTCGTCGCCCCGATGTACCCCTCGTTCGACGCGCTGGCGGCGTACTCCGCCGACTCCCGGGCCGACCGGCCGCTGATCACCTGCGAGTACGCCTACTCGCAGGGCAACTCGACCGGTGGCCTGGCGGAGTACTGGCAGCTGTTCGAGACCCTGCCGGGGCTCCAGGGCGGCTTCCTGTGGGGCTTCAAGGACCAGGCGCTGGACCCGGACGGCGACGGCCGGTACCGCTACGGCGGCGACTTCGGCGACGAGCCGAACAACGGGCCCACCCTGCTGTACGGCATCGCGTTCGCCGACCTCACGCCGAAGCCGGCCCTGCTCGAGCTGCGCGGGATCTTCGCCCCCGTGCGGATCGTCTCCGGCCCCGCGGAGGTCGTGGCCGGCCGGCTGCGGCTGCGCAACCGGCAGACCTTCGCCGACCTGGGCGGCTACGACCTCACGCTGCGGATCGAGACCCGGACCGGGCCCGTGGGCGAGGTCGCCCTGCCTTCCCTGGAGGTCCCGGCCGGCGCCGAGGTCGACGTGCCGCTGCCCACCTCGATCCGGGAGCTGCTCACCTCGGCGACCCCGCTCGCCCTCACGCTGAGCGTCGCGACGCGGGAGGACGCCGGCTGGGCGCCGGCGGGGACGGTCCTGGCCGAGCACCAGGTGGTCCTGCCCCGCCACCCGGAGCCGTGGCCGGCGACCGGGACCACCGCGCTGCCGGTCGACGGCTCCGGGACGCTGCGGCACCCGCTGCTGCGCCGGGCCCCGCAGCTGTCCCTGTGGCGGGCACTGACCGACAACGACGGGTCGTTCAGCCTGGACCAGCGCTTCGTCCGCAGCGGCTTCTTCCGGCTGACCGCGCAGGAGGTCACCACCGAGGAGGCCGCAGCCGGCCTGGTGGTGCTGACCAGGTACGCCGCCGCCTGGGGGGACGAGGTCGTCCACCGCCGCACGATCCGCGGGCTGGGGGAGGGCGACGTCCTCCTCTCCGAGCAGGTGACGCTGCCCGAGGGGACCACCGACGGTCTCCGGGTCGGGATGGAGTTCGAGCTCGGCGATGGCTTCTCCCACGCCGAGTGGGTCGGCCTCGGGCCGTGGGAGAACTACCCGGACCGCGCCTCCTCCGCGCTGCTCGGCGCGTGGTCGAGCCCGATCGACGACCTCGCGGTGCCCTACGTCCTCCCGCAGGAGAACGGCACCCGGGGCGGGGTCACCGAGCTGCGGCTGTCCGGCCCGGCCGGTGAGGTCCGGGCCACCTCGACGACCCCGCTGCACATGAACGTCAGCCGGTACACCGTCGACCAGCTCGAGGACGCCGCGCACTGGTGGGAGCTGCCCGCGAGCGCGACCACGGTGGTCCACCTCGACGTCGCCCACCGCGGCGTGGGCACCGCGCTGCTCGGCCCGGACACCCGCAAGCCGTACCGGCTGTCGGCTCGTGAGCACGCCTGGGAGTGGCGGCTCACGCTCTCCGGCCCCCGCTGAAGCACCCGGCGCCGGGTTCCCGGCGCCGCCGAACCAGGAGGAGATCGATGCTCAAGCCCCGCGCCACCCCGACCCGTGAACTGGTGAACCTCGACGGCCTGTGGCGCTTCGGCATCGCCGACCGCGTGCAGGACGAGCCGTGGACCGGCCGCCTGGAGACCACGCTGGAGGCGGCGGTGCCGGCCAGCTACAACGACCTGTTCGCCGACCGGGCGATCCGGGACCACGTCGGGTGGGCCTGGTACCAGCGCTCGGTGCGGGTGCCCCGGGGGTGGGCCGGCGAGCGGGTGCTGCTGCGGTTGGACTCGGCCACCCACGAGGGCCGGGTGTACGTCGACGGGCACCTCGTCGCCGAGCACGTGGGCGGGTACACCCCGTTCGAGGCCGACATCACCGACGTCGTCCGGGCGGGGGAGGAGTTCCGGCTCACCGTGGGGGTCAACAACGAGCTGACCAACGTGACGCTCCCGCCGGGCACCCTCACCGTGGAGCAGTCCGGCCGGCGCAAGCAGACCTACCTGCACGACTTCTTCAACTACGCGGGGCTCGCGCGGTCGGTGTGGCTCTACAGCCGCCCCGCCACGCACGTCGAGGACGTCACGGTCGTCACCGGTGTGGACGGCGCGGCGGGCACCGTCGACTACGCCGTCCGCACCAGTGCGCCGGCCGACGTCCGGGTGCGCGCACTGGACGCCACGGGCGCCGAGGTCGCCGCCGGCACCGGCGCGGAGGGCAGCCTGCGGATCGAGGACGTCACGCTGTGGCAGCCCGGCGCGGCCCACCTCTACGACCTCGTGGTCGAGGTCGTCGACGGCGAGACGGTCGTCGACAGCTACACCGAGCCCTTCGGCGTCCGCACCGTCGAGGTCCGCGGCACGCAGTTCCTGATCAACGGCGAGCCGTTCTACTTCACCGGTTTCGGCAAGCACGAGGACACGCCCATCCGCGGCAAGGGCCACGACGACGCCTACCTGGTGCACGACTTCCAGCTGATGGACTGGATCGGCGCCAACTCCTTCCGCACCTCGCACTACCCCTACGCGGAGGAGGTGCTGGAGTTCGCCGACCGGCACGGCATCGTCGTCATCGACGAGACCTCGGCCGTCGGCCTCAACCTCGCCGTCACCGGCGGGCTCGCCGGCGCGGTCACCACGCCGACCTTCTCCCCGGAGACCTTCAACGACCAGACGCAGGCGGCGCACGCCCAGCACCTCCGCGAGCTGATCGCGCGGGACAAGAACCACCCCAGCGTGGTGATGTGGTGCATCACCAACGAGCCCTCGTCCAACGAGGAGGGCGCCCGGGAGTACTTCGAGCCCCTCGTGCAGCTCACCCGCGAGCTGGACCCGACCCGCCCGGTCACCTACGCCGTGGTCATGTTCGCCAACCCCGGCAACGACCGCATCGCCGACCTGTTCGACGTGATCTCGCTGAACCGCTACTACGGCTGGTACGTCGCCAACGGCGACCTCGCCACGGCCGAGGACTACCTGGAGCGGGACCTGCGGGGCTGGGCGGCGAAGTACGACAAGCCCATCCTGATGACCGAGTACGGCGCGGACACGATGCAGGGGCTGCACTCCCTGTGGGACATCCCGTGGACCGAGGAGTACCAGCGGGACTTCCTCGAGATGCACCACCGGGTGTTCGACCGGGTGGAGGCGTTCGTCGGCGAGCAGATCTGGAACTTCGCCGACTTCCAGACCACCCGGGCGATCCACCGGGTCGACGGCAACAAGAAGGGCGTGTTCACCCGCGACCGGCGCCCCAAGACCGCCGCGCACGAGCTGCGGCGCCGGTGGCTCGGGCTGCAGAACCGCAAGCCGGGCACGCAGCGGTGAGCGTCCCCGCCGGCGGGGACCCGGTCGTGCCGGTGGTCGGGGGCTCCCCGCAGCTCACCGCCGTCCCGGCCACCCCGCCGGCGGGGCCCCGGCAGCCGACCGGCCTGGGTCGAGCACGCCTGGTGCTGCTGGTGCTGGCCGGCTTCGGCTCCTCGATGGCGCTGCTCGGGCCGATGGCCTACTCCCTGGCCGTCCGGGTGCAGCAGCTGGCCCCCGGCCAGCCCGAGGTGCTCGGGTTCGTCCTCGGCGGTGGCTCGGTCGTCTCGCTGCTCGCTGCCCCGCTGATCGGGACGTTCAGCGACCGCACGCGCAGCCGGTTGGGCCGGCGCCGGCCCTGGCTGCTGATCGGCACCACGGTCGGACTGGCCGGCTTGGTGACCATGGCCGCGGCGGACGGCCTGGCCGTGCTGACCGCGGGCTGGGTGCTGACCAGCCTCGGCTGGAGCACGGCGAACGGCGCCCTGACCAACATGCAGGCCGACCACCTCCTGCCCCGCCAGCGCGGCAAGCTCGCCGGGTACACCGGGTTCACCTCCCAGCTCGCCGCGGTGGTCGGCATCCTGCTCGCCGGCACGGTGGCGATCGACGGCCCGCTGCTGTTCCTGCTGCCCGGGCTGACCGGCGCGGTGTTCGTGCTGCCGTTCCTGGTGCTGCGGAGGGAGGAGGACTCCCGGGGGTTCCCACTGCCCGGCCGCCTGACCCTCGGCGGGCTGCTGCGTTCCTTCACGTTCAGCCCCCGGGCGCACCCGGACTTCGCCTGGAACTGGCTCGGCCGCTTCTCGGTGTTCCTGGGAGTCTCGCTGACCACGACGTTCAGCACCTACTTCTACGCCGCACGGCTGGACGTGGGCCTCGCGGAGGTGGCCGGGTTCGTCGCGGTGACCGCGTCGGTGGGCATCGTGGGCAGCTTCGTGGGGTCCCTCGGCGCGGGCTGGCTGTCCGATCGGCTGGGCCGCCGCCGGCCCTTCGTCGTCGTCGCCACCGTGATCCTGGCCTCCGGGGCGACCGTGCTGGCCTTCGCCTCCTCCTTCGCCACCCTGCTCACCGGCACCGCCCTCACCTCCACGGGCATCGCCGTGTTCGCCGCGGTGAACCAGGCGATCGTGCTCGACGTGCTCCCCGAGCGGGACACCGCCGCCGGGCGGTACATGGCGATCTTCACCTTCAGCCAGCGGGTGCCGAGCAGCCTGGCGCCGTTCCTCTCGCCGGTGGTCATCACCATCGGTGCCACGGCCGGCGGGGCCAACTACACCCTGCTCTACCTGCTGGCCGGCGCGCTGGCTCTCATCGGTGGCCTGGTCATCGGGCTCCGGGTGCGCGGCGTCCGCTGAGCCCGGGTGTCTCTCAGCGCGGGAGAGCGGACGAGGCCGCGGTCACCCGGCCGAGGCCCTCGACCAGGGCGGGGAGGCGTGCGCGCAGGTCGGCGAGGACGGCGACGTGGTCGGCCGTGGCCTCCACCGGCGGCGGCTCGTCCTCCGGGGGCGCGAGGAGGGCGGGCGCGTCCTCGAGGTGGGCACTCTGGCCCAGGGCGTACAGCGCCAGCGCGGCCGCGCCGAGCGCACCGCCGCCGGCATCGGACCCGACGTGGACCGGACGCCCCAGGGCGGCGGCGACCGTGCTGCGCCACAGCGGCGCCCGGAAGGCGCCGCCGGTCACCCGGACCGTGGTGATCGGGGCGACCGCGTCCAGGACGTCCAGCACCACCGCCAGCTGGGTGGCCACGCCCTCCACGGCGGCGCGGACCAGGTGGGCGCGGGTGTGCCCGCGGCGCAGCCCCAGGAAGGCGCCGGGGATGTCCGGGTCCCACAGCGGCGCCCGCTCGGCCACCAGGTAGGGGAGCATGACCAGCCCGTCGCTGCCGGCCGGTGCCTGCGCGGCGAGCTCGAGCAGGGCCTCGTCGTCCCCGTCCGGGCCGGTGAGGTCCGGCGCCAGCGCCGAGCCCGCCCACCGGACCACGTGCGCGCCGTTGCTGAGGGCGCCGCCGGTCACCCAGTGGTCGGCGGTCAGGGCGTAGCAGAACAGCCGGCCCGCCGGGTCGGTCGTCGGCCGGTCGACGACGGTGCGCACGGCACCGCTGGTGCCGAGGTTCAGACCCGCGGTGCCGGGCCGCATCGCGCCGGTGCCGAGGTTGCCCAGCGGCCCGTCCGCGGCCCCGACGACGACCGGGGTCCCGGGGCGCAGGCCGGTGCGGTCGGCGGCAGCGGAGGAGGAACTGAGGATGGCGGTGGTGGGCAGCACCTCGGCCAGCTGTTCCGCGCCCACCGACGCCAGCGCCAGGGCATCGGGGTGCCAGTCACCGGTGGTCAGGTCGAGCAGCCCCGTGCCCGAGGCCGAGGACAGCTCGGTCACCAGGCAGTCGGTCAGCGCCAGCAGCACGTACTCCTTGAGCCCCACCCACCAGCGGGCGGCCGCGCAGGTGCCCGGGTCGTGCTCGGCGAACCACATGAGCTTGGTCAGCGGGGACATCGGGTGCACCGGGGTGCCGGTGACCCGCTGCAGCTCCGTCGCGCGGCCGGACGCCCGGAGCGCGTGCGCCTGCGCGGTCGCCCGCGCGTCCGCCCAGGTCACCAGCGGCGTGAGCGGGCGATGATGGCGGTCCAGGGCGATCAGCCCGTGCATCGCGGTGCCGACCGACACGGCGGTCACCGGAGCCCCCGCCGTGGCGGCGATGCACTCCCGCAGCGCCGCGAGCACGCCGGCCACGACGGCGTCGGGGTCCTGCACCTGCCAGCCGGCCCGCGGCTCGGTGAGCGGGTACTCGCGCAGCGCCGTGGCCTGCCATCCGCTGCCAGGGGAGAAGGCGACGGCCTTGACCGCCGTCGTCCCGACGTCCAGGCCGATGACGACGTCACCCGGAGGGCCGCTGGCGCCGCCGGGGACGCCTGGCGTCACCGCCGGCCCGACAGGTCGGCTGCCCGGTCCCGCACGGCCCCGAGCAGTTCCCGGTCATCGGCCAGTGCGGGGTCCAGCGCGGAGAGCACGCGAGGCGCGGCCTCCGCCAGCTCCCCGGCTGCCAGGGCGCGGAACTCGTCGGCGCGGACGTCCTTGACCGGCGCCCCGGCGCCCCGCAGGTGCAGCAGCCACGCGGCCAGCACCGTCACGGCAGACTCCGGGAGGCGCCCGGCGGTCCGCTCCCACCGGAGGACCGGCAGCAACCGGACCGGCAGCTTCTGCGAGCCGTCGGTGGCTATCTGCGCGAGCGAGTGCCGGATCCGCGGGTTGGCGAAACGCTGGACGAGCGCGGCGCAGTAGGCCGCGACCTCCTCGGGGGACACGCTCAGGTGCGGCGTGCACACGTCCCACCAGCCGTGCAGCAGCGCGAGGCACCACTCGTCGGCCGCTGCCTCGGCGACCGTGGCGTGCCCGCGCACGGAGCCGACGTACGCGAGCAGCGAGTGACCGCCGTTGAGCAGCCACAGCTTGCGCTGCTCGAAGGGGGCGACGTCGTCGGTCAGCACGGCCCCCGCGTCCTCCCAGGCCGGCCGCCCGCCGGGGAACCGGCCGGAGACGACCCACTCGCTGAAGGGCTCGGTGACCACCGGCGCGAGGTCCTCGGTGCCGGTGGCCGCGCGGACGGTGTCCCGGTCGGCGGCGGTGGGCTCGGGCGTGATCCGGTCGACCATGGTGGTCGCCGTCGTCACCTGGGCAGCGACCCAGTCGGGCAGGGTCGGGTCCACGCCCGCGGCGAGGGCGAGCACGACCTCGGTGAGGGCGGCCCCGTTGTCGGGGAGGTTGTCACAGGGCACGAGCGCCAGCGGCCCCGCGTCGGCGGCCCGCCGGGCCAGCAGGCCGGCGACGATCCGGGCGGGCACCGAGCCCACCGGGGCACGTGGGTCCCGGCGCAGCGCGGCGAGGTCGGCGGCGACCTGCGGGTGGTCGGTGTCCAGGCCGCCGGCCGGCCGCCGGTGGTAGCCGGCCTCGGTGACCGTGGTGGTGAGCACCCGGACCGCCGGGTCGGCGAGCAGGGCCAGCCACGCGTCCGAGTCCGCGGCGGCGTGGGCGCGGACCACCGACCGCACGACCTCGAACCGGTCGCCGTCCGGGCCGCGGGTGACGAGCGTGTAGAGCCCGTCCTGCGTGGTGAGCGCCGTGGCCAGGTCGGGCCGCCGACCGGTGAAGGCCGCGATGCCCCACGGCTCGCCGGCGCGATCGGTGTACCAGGCCTGATGGGCGCGGAAGAAGCTGCCCAGTCCGAGGTGGACGGCGCGCACCGGGGGCGGCGCGCCGGGTCCGCGACGCAGCGGGGAGGCCGTCACAGCTTGAAGACCTCTCGTGGGCGACGGTCGACGAGGTCGACGGCGATCTCCCGCGCCTCGTCCTCCGGCAGCCGGTGTTCGGCGACGAGCCGGGCCAGGTAGCCGCAGTCCAGCCGCCGGGACATGTCGTGCCGGGCCGGGATCGAGCAGAAGGCGCGGGTGTCGTCGATGAAGCCCGACGTCCGCCGGAAGCCGGCGGACTCGGTCACCGCGCCCCGGAACCGGCGGACGGCGTCCGGCGCGTCGAGGAACCACCAGGGAGCGCCGACGTAGACCGACGGGTAGAAGCCGGCCAGCGGACCCAGCTCGCGGGAGAACGCCGTCTCGTCGAGCGTGAAGAGGACGAGGTGGAAGCCCGGGTGGACGCCGAAGCGCTCCAGGAGCGGCCGCAGCGGGTCGGTGAAGTCGATGCGCAGCGGGATGTCGTGGCCGGTGTCCGGGCCGAAGGCGGAGAGGGTGGGGCCGTGGTGGTTGCGGCGCACGCCCGGGTGGATGGTCATCACCAGGCCGTCGTCGCAGGACATCCGGGCCATCTCGAACAACATGTGCCGGCGCAGCGCGACGCCTTCGCCGGGTGACGCCGTCCCGGCCAGGGCCGCCCGGTAGACCCGCTCCGCCTCGGCTGCGGGCAGCGGCTCGGTGCCGACGTCCTCGTGGCTGTGGTCGGCCGACGTCGCGCCGTGTGCGCGGAAGTGCGCCCGGCGCTGCTCCATGGCCTCGACCCAGCCGGCGTAGTTCCCGGTGTCGACGCCACTGACCGCGCCCAGCCGGGCCACTGCGTCGGCCCAGCCGGGGGCCGCCGCCTCCAGGTACCGGTCGGGGCGGAAGGTCGGGACGACCCGGCCGGCGAAGGCCGGGTCGGCCGCCAGCTGGGCGTGGGCGGACAGGTCGTCGCAGGGGTCGTCGGTCGTCGCCAGCACCTCGATGCCGAAGCGCTCGAACAGCGCCCGCGGACGGTAGGCGTCCTTGGTCAGCCGCTCGGCCACCTGGTCGTAGATCGAGTCCGCCGTCGCCACGGAAGGGTGGACGGTCACGTCGAACACCTCGGCGAGCTCCGACTCCAGCCAGTAGCGGGTCGAGGTGCCCGCCAGGACCGGCCAGTGCGCGCAGAGCTCTCGCCACACCTGCCTGGCCTCCGCCTCCGGGAGCGTCCCGTGGCCGATCCCGAGCGCGGACAGCGGGACGCCGCTGGCGTGCAGCAGGCGGGTGACGTAGTGGTCCGGGGTGACGAAGAGCGCGGCCGGGTCCGTGAAGGGGACGTCGTCGGCCAGTGCGCGGGGGTCCACGTGGCCGTGCGGCGAGAGGATCGGCAGGTCACGGACCGCCTCGTACAACGTCCGGGCGATCGCCCGGGTGCCGGGGTCTGCGGGGAAGAGCCGGTCCGGGTGCCGGTCGAGGGCGGGGGCGGACATGTGCTCATGGTGTGCAACGGATCACTCGCTGGGAACCGGTTGCCACGTGTTGCCGTCCGCGACCCGCCCAGCTGCGGTGG
Source organism: Modestobacter sp. VKM Ac-2985 (assembly GCF_026967925.1). Lineage (GTDB taxonomy): Bacteria > Actinomycetota > Actinomycetes > Mycobacteriales > Geodermatophilaceae > Modestobacter. The sequence continues at coordinate 90,871 of NZ_JAPVBI010000004.1, forward strand.
GTCGCGCGGGCCGCTTGCCACCGCCGCCGCAGCCGGCGCATGGTGCCGTCATGACGCAGGTGTCCGACCCCGAGTCCCCGGCAGCCGGCCGCGTCGCCACCGTGGGCGGTGCGGACCAGGTGCTCGAGTCCGACGAGGTGGCCGGCTTCCTCGCCGACTGCCTGGCGGCCGAGGACCTGGACGGGCGCAGTGTGTGCGTGATCGTCCCGGACGCCACCCGCAGCTGCCCGCTGCCGATGCTGCTGTCGGCGGTGCACGGGGCGCTGGTCGGGCGGGTGAGCCGGCTGACCGTGCTCATCGCGCTCGGCACCCACGCGGCCATGACCGAGGCCCAGCTGGCCCGGCACCTCGGCCACCCTGCCGGTGACCTGGCCGCCCGCTATCCGGGCATGACCGTGCTGAACCACGAGTGGTCCGACCCGGACACGTTCGTCTCGCTGGGCACCATCCCGGCCGAACGGATCGCCGAGCTGTCGGAGGGGCGGCTGCACGAGAGCGTGGACGTGCGGCTCAACCGCGCCGTCGTCGAGCACGACGTGGCGCTGGTGCTCGGGCCGGTGTTCCCGCACGAGGTGGTGGGGTTCTCCGGTGGCAACAAGTACTTCTTCCCGGGGGTCGCCGGCCAGGAGATCATCGACCTCTCCCACTGGCTCGGCGCGCTGATCAGCAGCGCGGAGATCATCGGCACCCGCGGCACCACGCCGGTGCGCGCCCTCATCGACGAGGCCGCCGCTCTCGTCCCCGCGCAGCGGCTGGCCGTCTGCGTGGTGGCCCAGTCCGGTACGGGCGCGCTGCACTCGGTGGCCTTCGGTGACCCGCAGGCCGCCTGGGCAGCTGCCGCGGACGTCTCCGCCCAGGTGCACGTCCGCTACCTCGACGCCCCGGTGCGCCGGGTGGTGTCGGTCATCCCGGAGAAGTACGACGACATGTGGACGGCGGCGAAGGGCTTCTACAAGGTCGAGCCGATCGTCGCCGACGGCGGCGAGGTCGTGATCCTCGCTCCGCACATCACCACGATCTCCGCCATGCACCCGGAGATCGAGGAGATCGGCTACCACTGCCGGGACTACTTCGTGCAGCAGTGGGAGCGCTTCGCCCACCTGCACTGGGGGGTGCTGGCGCACTCCACCCACCTGCGCGGGACGGGCACCTACGACGCCGCGACCGGGGTCGAGCGCCCACGCGTGCGGGTCACGCTCGCCACCGGGATCCCCGAGGACGTCGTCCGGAAGGCCGACCTGGACCACCTGGACCCAGCAGAGGTCGACCTCGGCGCCGCCGCGGACGACCCGGAGACCCTGCTGGTGCCCGAGGCCGGGGAGGTGCTGTTCCGGCTGCGCTGACCCCACGCCACGACGGCAGGAAGCGGCAGGTGTCCCTGCGCGTTCTCTGCCGGCCGGACAACGGGGCAGGACTCCTGAGCGGTCAGCTCGGGACGTCGGTGTCGGTGGTCGGGGGAGCGGGGTGCACGGGGATGCTGCGGCGACGTCTGCGGCGCCCGGTGGAGCCGCGCACGATGAGGCGGACGGGCAGCACAGCGGACAGGATCGTGCCCCGCTGCCCGCTGGCCACCAGCGTCATCAGGTGGCGGGTCGCCGTCGCGCCCTCCGTGTGCAGCGGCGCCGCGACCGTGGTCAGGCCGGGCGTGACCAGGCCGGCGACGGAGATGTTGTCGAAGCCGACCACGCTGACGTCCCGCGGGACCCGGACGCCGTGCGCCGTGAGGCCACGGACGAGGCCGATCGCGAGTTGGTCGTTGAACGCGATGACCGCGGAGGGCAGCCGCGCGGACAGCTCCTCCGCCGCCCGCGTGCCGCCGGCCAGGTCCGGGGCGAACGGTCCCACTCGGCGGGCCCGCAACGACAACGCAGCGGTCGACTCGAGCACGGCGCGCCATCGGGAGCCGTCGGCCCAGGACGCCTCCGGGCCCGAGAGGTAGGTGATCGACTGGTGCCCCAGGTCGGCGAGGTGCTGCACGGCGAGCCGGATGCCGCGGGCGTTGTCCGGGACGACCGAGGGCACGTCGACGATGGTCCGGTTGAGCACGATCACCGGCTTCTGCTTGGAGAGCATGCGGATCGCCGAGTCGGACAACCGCGTACCGGCGAGCAGGACGCCGTCGACCAGCGGCAGCGTGCGTTCCAGCGTCGACCGCTCGAGCCGCTCCGACTCGTGCGCGTCGATGAGCAGCAGGGCGTAGCCGTCGGCGGTGGCCGCTGCCTGGGCGCCGTGGATGATCTCCGCGTAGAAGGGGTTCGCCACGTCCGACACCACCAGCGCCAGCAGCCGTGTCCGGGAGATCGCCCGCGCACGAGTCGGGGGCACGGTCCGGTAGCCCAGCTCGTCGGCGACCCGGCGGATGCGTGCCGCGGTCTCGGAGTTGACCCGGCCGGGGCGGGAGAAGGCCCGGGAGACGGTCGACGGTGCCACCCCCGCTGCCCGTGCGACGTCGTAGATGGTGACGGGCTGGCGGCCGTCGTCGACAGTGCCCGTCATGGCCGGACCCCGGGGGAGTGCGGTCGTGCGAAGGTCTGGCAACCGATGGCCACGCCGCTATGCTAAGCCCCCGGCCCCGGCGGACCGCGCTCGCGCGCGGGCTGACCGAGGCTCTCCCCGAGCTCCCCGACACCTGTCGGACCGGCGTTGTGCCGACCCGGGCCGGAGCTTCCCCACACCGGTCCCATCCCGGCCGGTCCCACCCGCGACAGGCAGGACGACGATGAGCGACGCAGCAGCGCCGGACGGCGGACGAGAGACCGGCGGCCGGGCCAACATCGGAGTGGTGGGCCTGGCCGTCATGGGCTCGAACCTGGCCCGCAACCTCGCCAGCCGGGCGGGCAACACGGTGGCGGTGTGGAACCGCTCGCCGGAGCGGACGCGGCTCCTGGTGGCCGAGCACCCGGAGGCGGGGTTCGTCGCGGCGGAGTCGATCGACGACTTCGTCGCGTCCCTGGCGCGGCCACGGACCGCGATCATCATGGTGCAGGCCGGGGCCGGGACCGATGCGGTCATCGCGCAGCTCGCCGCACGGTTCGAGCCGGGCGACATCATCGTCGACGGCGGCAACGCCAACTTCGTCGACACCATCCGCCGCGAGCGCGAGCTGCGGGAGCGCGGGCTGGACTTCGTCGGTGCCGGGATCTCCGGCGGCGAGGAGGGGGCGCTGCGGGGGCCGTCCATCATGCCGGGCGGGTCGGCCGAGGCCTACCGCACGCTCGGGCCCATCCTGGCCTCGATCGCGGCGGTCGCCGAGGGGGAGCCCTGCGTCACCCATGTGGGCACCGACGGCGCCGGCCACTTCGTCAAGATGATCCACAACGGCATCGAGTACGCCGACATGCAGCTCATCGCCGAGTCCTTCGACCTGCTGCGCCGGGTGGGCGGGCACGACGTGAAGGCCATCGCCGACGTCTTCGCCGCCTGGAACCGGGGGGACCTCGAGTCCTACCTCATCGAGATCACCGCCGAGGTGCTCCGTCAGACCGACGACCGCACCGGCCGTCCCCTCGTGGACGTCATCGTGGACGAGGCCGGGTCCAAGGGCACCGGCGTGTGGACGGTGCAGAACGCGGTCGGGCTCGGCGTCCCGGTCTCGGGCATCGGCGAGGCCGTCTTCGCCCGCGCGGTGTCGAGCAAGTCCGAGCAGCGGGCGGCGGTCCGTCGGGTCGTGCACAGCCGCCCTGCGGTGCAGGAGGCACCCGAGAGCTTCGAGGACGACGTGCGCGCCGCTCTCCACGCCTCCAAGGTGGTCGCCTACGCGCAGGGCTTCGACGCCATCGTCGCCGGCGCACGGCAGTACGGCTGGGACATCGACCTGGGCGCGGTCGCCACGATCTGGCGGGGTGGGTGCATCATCCGGGCCCGCTTCCTCAACCGCATCGTCGAGGCCTACGCCCGCAACCCCGAGCTGGAGACCCTGCTCGCGGACGACTACTTCGCCGAGGCCGTCGCTCGCGGCGAGGACGCGTGGCGCCGCATCGTCTCGATCGCGGCGCTGTCCGGTGTGCCGGCGCCCGGCTTCTCGTCCGCGCTGGCCTACTACGACGCGCTCTGCTCCGAGCGTCTGCCGGCCGCGCTCATCCAGGGTCAGCGGGACTTCTTCGGGGCGCACACCTACCGGCGGATCGACGCCGAGGGCGTCTTCCACACGCTGTGGTCCGCCGACCGCAGCGAGATCGCCACGGAGCCGTCCAGCCACTGACACCGGACGGGATCTGCCGTCCCGGCTCCCTGGCGGGGTGGCCCGCCGGACGTCGGCACGGCAGATCTCGTTCTCGGTCCCCGTTGCCGATGGCGCCGCGGCACGCTGCGCCGTGCGCGACCCGCGAGGAGCGCACCGTGCGGACGAGGGTCTAGGGGTCCTGGGGTGCCAGAGTGCGCTGCAGGGCATCGCCGTACCGCGCGATGACGTCCTCGGCCGGGGCCGTCTGGAGGTACTCGTCGTCGTAGACCGAGAGCGCCACCATCAGTCCGATGAACTGCGCGCAGAAGAGGTGGGCGCGCAGCGCGGCGTCGGGTCCGGGCAGGGCTTCCTCCAGCGGCTCGGACAGCTGCCTGGCGATCGAGTTCTTGAGCGTGGTGTGTATGTCGGGCCGACCCGAGGCGCGCACGATCGCACCGAAGGCGCGATGGCCGTGCCGGTGCCCGTCGAGGATGGCCCGCACGGCGCGGGCGCCGATCTGGTCGAGCGGGCCGTCCAGCACGTCGCCCCAGCTCGCGTCGGCGCCCACCGTCTCGATGAAGAGGTGCTCCTTGCTCCGGAAGTGACGGATCACCAGGGCGGGGTTGACGCCGGCATCCGCGGCGATGTCGCGGATGCCGGTCGCCTCGAAGCCGTCCCGGTTGAACCGCTCCCGGGCCGACCCGCGGATCCGGGCCTTCACGGCGGCGGAACGGTCCGGCCGGCCCGGCTCCGGCGGGACCGTCGGCGGCGCAGTCATCTGCACGACTCCGATCGTCGGTGGCGCGCCACGGTACCGGGGTGCACGCGCCCGTCCACCGGAGCAGCTCAGACCAGGTAACGGCCGCCGTTCACGCTGATCGTCTGCCCGGTGACGTAGCCGGCCTCGTCCGACGCCAGGTAGGCGACCGCGAAGGCGATGTCCTCCGGCTTGCCCGCTCGGCGCATGGGAGTGGTCGCCGCGTGGTCGTCGACGTCGACCGGCGACTCGCGCAGCATCGGGGTGTCCACGAACCCCGGGGGCACGTTGTTGACGGTGATGCCCGCCGGGGCGTACTCCATCGCCAGCGCCTTGGTGAACCCGATGACGCCGCCCTTGGACGCGGCGTAGTGGCCCATCGCGGGTGCACCGGTCTGCGCCGACGAGGACGAGATGTTGACGATGCGCCCCCACTTCTCGGCCAGCATGTCGGGCACGAGCTCCTGGGTGCAGAGGAAGGGGCCCTTGAGGTTGATCCTCATCATGCGGTCCCAAGAGTCCTCGGTGATGTCGAGGAACGGCACGAACCCGCTGATGCCCGCGTTGTTCACCAGGATCGCGACCTGACCGAGCTCTGCTCGCGTCCGGGCCGCGGACGCGGCGACCGTCGCCCGATCGGATGCGTCCCCCGCGCAGGCGATCGCCGTCCCGCCGGCGGCCCGGATGGCCGCGACCGTCTCCTCGGCACCCTCGGCGTCGAGGTCCCACACGGCGACCGCAGCTCCCTGGGCCGCGAGGACCGTGGCGATCGCGCGACCGATTCCCCGGCTCCCGCCGGTGACGACTGCGACTCTCCCGTTCGACGACATGGCTGCTCCTCTGCTCGACGGTCGGGCAGGTCAGGACCCGCCCGTTTCACGACCTTGAGTAAACGCCGTTTACAAACGCTGTCAAGGCGGGTCGCCCCGGCTCGGAGCGACCCGAACGGGGTCCCGCCCGGATGCCGCCGGCGCCCTGACCGCGATCCGGGTCAGGACGAGTGGCGCGTCCTCCGCGGCGTCCGCGCGGCGGCCCGGGCGCGGGCGGCCAGGAGGACCACCGCGCCGGCCAGCACGGAACCGACACGACGGCGGCGGCTGCGCCTGCGGGCTCCCGCCGCGCCGTCCGCTGGTCTGTCGGTGGCGCTGACGGAGGGGTGCGGCGGGGCCGGATCGTCCTCGACGCCCGCGGTGCTCACCGCAACGGACCCGGCCGTCGTGTGGTGCTGCGTGGTCACCGGCTCGTCGACCAGGCCGGCATCGTCCTTGCGGGCCTGGGTGATGGCGTCGGCCGCCGTCGCGTCGAGTCGTTCTCCCTGCATGGCGAGCTCTGCTTCGACGGTGGGGACCGGGCCGGTGACGACCCAGGCGGCGGCGTACATGACCACGCGGCAGACCAGGTTGATCCACACCAGCACGGTGACCACCGCCGTGAAGGCGCCGTAGACCGGGTTGTTGCTGGTGCCGGACAGGAACACGGTGGCCAGCTGCTTGAGGACCTCGATGCCGACGGCGCCCAGGAGGGCGCCGGTCCAGGTGTTGCGCCAGGGCATCCGGTGCCCGGGCAGGCGGGCGAAGACCACCAGGAGCACCGCGGTGTCGACCAGCACGGCCAGGCTGATCGCCAGGAGCTGCACGCCGACGGCGGCCGCGGTGCTGGTGGCCACGCCGAGGAGTTCCAGGACCTGGTCGGTGAAGGCGGTGGTCAGGCTGGAGGTGGCCGTGGCCAGCAGCAGGGTGCTGCCCAGCAGGAGGAGCCCGAGCAGGTCGGAGGTCTTCTTGACGACGATGTTGGCGTCCCGGGGGGCCACCGCCCACATCCGCCGCAACGAGGTGCGCAACGCGCTCAGCACACCGAGCCCGGAGTAGACCAGGCCCGCGGCCCCGGCCAGGCTCGCCGCCAGGCGGTCCGACCCGCCGGCCGCGACCGCCGCCAGGTCCAGGCCGCCGGGGCCGGTCAGCCCGGGCAGGTTCCCCGCCAGCCAGGACGTGAAGAGCTGGCGCACCGCGGGGAAGAAGTCGAGGGCGGCGTAGGAGAGGGCGATGAGCGGGAAGAGGGAGAGGAAACCGAAGTAGGAGACCGCTCCGGCCAGGTCCTTCCCCAGCATCCCGTTGTAGTGCTCCACCATGCCCACCAGGTGGTCCAGCCAGCGACGCCGGGAGCGCTGCTCCGTGAACGCCGCCTTGGCGCGCCCGAGGACGTCAGGCACCGGCGCCGCCCCGGGCCCGCGGGCCGGCGGTGCACGCCAGGGGCACGCGGTCACGCAGGCTGTCACAGCAGCAGGGCGGCCGGGTGATCGGTCACCCCCAGCGGGACGCCGGACCGGTGGGTGACCGGGGCCGACAGCATCCCGGCGATCGCGTCGGCGAGGAAGTCGCCCACCGCCTGCCAGGAGGGCGCCGCGCCGTCCCGCTCGGACAGGGCCTCGACGTCGGCGCACGTCGTCGAGACGATCCGGGTCATCAGCCGGGCTCTCCCCATGGCGACGTCCCGGTCCAGGTGGTGCAGACGCGCGACCACGGAGTGGGTGATCGCCGAGGCGGACGGAGCCAGTTCGGCCGATTCGCGCAGCAGACCCGCGGCCGTCGGGTCGTGCAGCGCCTGGACCAGGAACCGGGCCCGGCTGCTGGGCTGCGGCAGTGCGGCCAGCGCGTCGGTGAACGGGACCACCAGGCTGCGGACGTCGCCCAGCACGGAGTCGGAACGGGCGAACATCGCCTGCCGCGGCCCCTCGAGGGGGGTGAGGTGGCGGGTGATCAGCGCGTGGAGCAGCCCCACCCGGCCGTCGAAGTAGTACCGCACGGCGGAGTGGTTGGTGTTGCCCGCGCCCTCGGCGACCTTGCGGTCGGAGACCTGGGCGATGCCGGACTCGGCGAACAGGCGCTCGGCCGCGTCCAGCAGAGCCGTGCGCGCAGCATCGGACCGTGCCATCCGAGTACCTCCTCCGTCGACCGCATCCGGCAGGACCCGGGTCAAGCTAGCCGGTCGCTGAGTGCATGAGTCGGGTGACTCACGTCCAGGTCGCCTCGTTCTCGGGTGCACGCGTGCTCCGTCGGGGGTCAGGCGGATCCCGTGGGGGAGACGTCGTCCGGCGGTGTGTGGACCCGTCGGTGCAGGTGCTCCATCAGGGAGTCCAGGTGGTGGGCGGTCTCGGCGGCCTCGCGCAGGTGCTGCCGCACGTCTGCGGGCACGGCGGCGTCGTACTTGTAGTGGATCTTGTGCTCGAGGCTGGCCCAGAAGTCCATGGCCGTGGTCCGCAACTGGATCTCCACCGGCACGTGGACCACCGAGGTGGACAGGAAGACCGGGACCGTGACCTGGAGGTGCAGGCTCCGGTAGCCGTTGGCCTTGGGGGCGGCGATGTGGTCCTTGACCCGCACCACGGTGAGATCGGGCTGTTGCGTCAGCGTCTCGGCCAGGCCGTGCACGTCGGAGACGAAGCTGCACGTGACCCGCACGCCCGCGATGTCGGTGATGCCGGCACGGATGGCCGGCAGTGACAGGGGCAGGTCCTTGCGCGCTGCCTTGGCGATGATCGACTCGGGGGTCTTGAGCCGGGAGCCCACGTGCTCGATGGGGTTGTGGTCGTGCAGGGTGAGGAACTCCTGCTGCAGGATCGTGATCTTCGTCCGGACCGCCTCGATGCCGGACCGGTACTCCAGCAGGAACCGGTTCACCTCCGCCCGGGCGGGCCCGAGGCGTTCGAGGATGCTCAGGTCCGGGGCGGGGTCGTCGGAGCGGACGCCGGTGGCGGTCCTCGGTGCCGGCTCCTGGTCCGGTGATCCGGTGGCCGGCACGGTCACCACGGCGAGGGGCCAGTAGCCGACGTTGGGGACCCAGTGACCGTCGTGCGCGAGCGCACTCACCGGGTGTCTCCGCGCGGGGCCACGGTCGTGGTTCGTTGCCCGCCAGGCTCGTGGGGCGTGCGGGGTGCGGCGTGGCACCGGGTCATCGACCGAGCTCTCTGTCCGGGGCGGCGGATGTGACGGGCCTCATCCGCCGCTCTTCTTGGTGTCCATAAGTCATGTGACTTACTGTAGCCCCGTCCCGTACGTGGTGAGTCACCTCGCCCCGGGATCCCGCGTACGCGCCCCGCACCGCCGCCTGACCCTCACCTGGAGCACTCGCATGGAGCCGTTCGCCGCCTCGACCGCAGCGGGTCCCGCCGCAGCCGGTCCCGCCACCGGTGGCCCCGCCGCGGTCGTCCCGCCGGCGGAGGACCGGAAGACCCGCATCGCGCGCTACGTCTTCCTGTTCCTCATCCCCTTCCTCATGGTCACGATGATGTACGCGACGTACGTCGGGACCATGCACTCGCCGCAGCCGCGGGACATGCCGGTCGCCGTGGTCGGGGTCGGAGCCGAGGCCGAGAGGGTCGTCGACTCGCTCGCGGCCGTCCCGGACGACGCCGTGGACCCGCGTCTGGTCCGGTCGGCCGACGAGGCGGTCGCGCTGCTGGAGAGCCGGGAGGTCGTCGGCGCACTGGAGGTCCCGCGGCCGGGGACCGATGCAGCGACCGTCTACACCGCGAGCGCGGCCGGCCCCTCGCAGGCCCAGACGGTCCAGCAGCTGCTCGCACCGGTCGCGGTGCAGCAGGGCTGGACCATCGAGCCGCAGGACGTCGCCCCGCTGCCTGCGGGTGACTCGTCGGGCACGGCGGTGCTCTTCGCCGCGATGGGCATGATGCTGGCCGGGTACGTGCCGCTCAGCGTGGTCCTGCTGGGCGTGCCCCACCTGCTGGCGGTCCGGCGGTTCGTGCCGGTCCTCCTCGGCTGGGCTGCCGGGACCAGCGCGCTGATCTGGCTCATCCTGGGGCCGATCGTCGGGGCCGTGGACGGGCACTTCCTCGGCTTCTTCGGCGTCGGCATGCTGGCCGTCGGCGCCGTGGGGGCGGCCCAGCTGCTGTTCACCAAGCTGATGGGCCCCCTCGCCGTCCTCATCGGCATGCTGCTCTACGTCGTGCTGGGCATGCCGGCCTCGGGTCTGGCGCTGTCGGTCGACGTCATGCCGGGCTTCTTCTCCTTCCTGCACGGCGTGCTGCCGCTCCCGGCAGCGGGGGAGGCGCTGCGCGCGCTGGTGTACTTCGACGGCGACGGGATCGGCAGGCACCTGCTCACGCTGACCCTCTGGGTGGTGGTCGCGCTGGGGCTGTCGCTGCTCAAGGAGCGCGCGAGCGGCCTGGCGGTCCCCGGTGCCCCGCCGGTCACCGACCCGGACGCGCCGCTCCCCGCGCTGGCCGGCGGCCCGCTGCGGTCCTTGCGCTTCCGCTACGTGACCGCAGCGGCGTTCCCGCTGTCCATCCTGGTCATGGTGGTCGGCCTGATGAGCTTCTCCATGCACGAACCGACGGTGCGTGAACTCCCGGTCGCGGTGGTCGCGTCGACGGAGCAGCAGGCGTCGCAGGTCGCCGACGGCCTCCAGTCGAGCCTGGGGTCGATGGTCGACGTCCAGGTGGCCGGCTCGGTGGACGAGGCCACCGACGCCGTCCTCGACGGGGAGGTCGTCGCCGCCTACGTGCTCCCGAACGGCCCCGGCGAGGACGCCACCCTCTACACCTCTGCGGGCGCCGGCGTCAGCCAGCAGAACGTGGTGCGCGCGGTGTTCGGCCAGGTCGCTGCCGGGCAGCAGGTGCCGCTCACGGAGACCGACCTGGCGCCGCTGCGCGACTCCGACACCATGGGCAGCAACAGCATGTACGTCGGCATGGCCTGGATCATGGCCGGCTTCCTGATCATGGCCGTGTTCCGCGGGGGTGCTCCCGAGCTGACCAGGTCGCGCCAGTTCCTGCCGCACCTCGCAGGCTGGTCGCTCGGGATGGCCCTCTGGCTGTGGTTCCTCTTCGACGTGATCATCGGTGCGGTCAACGGGAACGCCTGGCAGATGATCGGCTTCGGGGCGGCGACCATCTTCGCCATGGCCGCGGTGACCGGCGTCTTCACCCGGACCCTGGGGCTGGCCGCGATCGTCCCGGTGATGGTCGTGCTGATGCTGGCCGGGGTGCCGGCCTCGGGGGGTGGCCTATCGTTGTACATGGTCCCCGAGGTCTTCCGGGGCCTGTCCGGCGTGCTGCCCCTGCCCGCGGCGGTGGACGCGGCGAGGTCGCTGGTCTACTTCGACGACGCCGGGGTCGGCCGGGACCTCCTGGTCATCGCGATCTGGGGCGTCGTCGGCGTCCTGCTCAACCTCGTCGTGGACCGGTGGCTGCGGCGCCGGGAGGACGGGGTCGGCATCCCCGGGCCGGACGGCCCACCCTCGCCCTCCGGGACGGCGGCCGAGGACACGGATCAGGGACGGCATCGACCGGGACGGCACCGATCGGCACGACTCCGACCGGGACGACGCCGACAGCTGGAAGGCGCCGGGGCTCGCTGACGAGGCGGGCTGGACGGCCACGCGCCGTCCAGCCCGGACCACGTCCGGGTCGGGGCCGGGCGGGTGGAGGCAACTCCTGGCATCCGCTGCGCTCGCCCGGCCGCGACCGTGCACCATGGTCGGCGCGTCGGTCCGAGCCGCCCGGCCCGGCCTCGTCGCCGGGTGAGGAGTGATCGTGGCTGACCTGCCGGACGTCGACACCGACTCCCTCGGGCCCGGCCGATCACGCCGGGACGAGCGTGCGCTGGAGCACCGGCTGGCCCTGCTGGACGCCGAGCTGGCCGCGGTGCCGGGGGTGCTGGTCGCCTTCTCCGGTGGGGT
>NZ_JAPVBI010000005.1 GCF_026967925.1 Modestobacter sp. VKM Ac-2985
GCCGTGGTGACCGGTTTCGACCGGGTGGAGCTGGACCCGCGGGGCTTCCGGTCGGGGGCGATGAACGAGCTGCTGCCGGACCCGGTGCGCTACCGGTGAGCTGACCGGACGATCCGGGCGGCCGCGACACCGGCGCCGAAGCCGTTGTCGATGTTCACCACCAGCACCCCGGGGGCGCAGGCGGTGAGCATGGTGAGCAGCGCGGCCAGGCCCTCGAAGGCGGCGCCGTAGCCGACCGAGGTGGGGACGGCGACCACCAGCCGGTCGGTCAGCCCCGCGACCACGCTGGGCAGCGCGCCGTCCATCCCGGCGACCACGACGACCGCATCGGCCGCGGCCAGCTCCGGGGCCACCGCCAGCACCCGGTGCACGCCGGCCACCCCGACGTCGTCCACCCGCCGGCAGCCCACCCCGCTGGCGGCCAGGGTGGCGGCGACCTCGGCGGCCACCGCGCCGTCCGACGTGCCGGCGGTCAGCACGAGCACCTGGCCGACCGGGGGTGGGGGAGTGCCCACCCAGGCCACCCGGGCGACCGGGTCGACGTGGGCGTCCGGCCAGCGGTCGCGGACCGCTGCGGCCGTGGGCTCGTCGACCCGGGTGGCCCAGGCGAGCGGGACGCCGGCGTCGAGCAGGCCGGCCAGGCAGGCCACCGTCTCGGCCGGGGTCTTGCCGCCGGCGAAGACCACCTCCGGGGTGCCGGTCCGGGCCGCCCGGTCGGGGTCGAGCCGGGCGAGGCCGATGTCGGCGGTACGCGGCTGCTCGGTCACGGGGGCCATTCTCGCGCACGCGCCGTGTCGAGCCGGTCGTCGCTGGGCAGGATGCCGTGCATGAGCGTCGTCAAGATCAACGTCGTGACCATGCCCGAGGACAAGCGCGCCCGGTTCGAGGAGCGGTTCAAGGGCCGGGCAGGTGCGGTGGAGACCACCCCCGGCTTCGAGTGGTTCGAGCTGCTCCGCCCGGTCGCCGGCACCGAGGCCTACCTCGTCTACACGCGGTGGACCAGCGAGGAGGCCTACGAGGCCTGGCAGACCAGTCAGGACTTCGACCGCGCGCACGACGGCGGGGGCGACACCCTGGCCCCGGTCGCCGAGCGCTCGCAGCAGCACGTGTGGAGCTACGAGGTCGTCGAGTCCGCGGCGCCGAAGGGCAGTTGAGCCGCGGACCCCTGTCGTCCTCGCCGCCGACCCGGTGACGACGGCACGGGCCCGCCGGTTCGTCCGGCCGCACCGGCTCGTCCGGCTGCACGTGCCGGGGGCCCGTGCCGCCGGGCTAGGGTGACCGTGCGGGCCTGGCAACCGCCGGAGCACGCTCAGCACGAGCACCAGCAGGTGGGAGCCATGACCGACACGCTCGCCGACAGCCGTACCTCCTCCCGGGACTTCGCCGCGGGTGTGCCGCTGGTCGTGGAGGACGTGCCCCGCCGTTCGGTCGCCGAGCGCACCCGTCAGCTGGAGGACCCGGGCTTCGGCCGGTACTTCACCGACTCGATGGTGGTGGCCCGGTACCGCGTCGGCCAGGGCTGGGTCGATGCCCGGCTGACCGCGTACGCCCCGCTGCAGCTGGACCCGAGCGCCGCCGCCCTGCACTACGCGCAGTCGATCTTCGAGGGCCTCAAGGCCTACGCCCAGCCCGACGGCAGCGTCGCCACGTTCCGGCCGGCGTCCAACGCCGCCCGGTTCGCCCGCAGCGCCGCCCGGCTGGCGATGCCCGAGGTGCCCGCGGAGTCCTTCCTCGCCGCCGTCGACGCCCTGGTCGACGCCGACCGGGACTGGGTGCCCACCGGTCCCGACCAGACCCTCTACATCCGGCCGTACATGCTGGCCGTGGAGCCGTTCCTCGGCGTCCGCCCGGCGCACGAGTACCTGTTCATCGTGATCGCCAGCCCGGCCGGTGCGTACTTCCCGCGCGGCGTGCACCCGGTCTCGGTCTACCTCTCCGAGGACTACATCCGGGCCGCTCCCGGCGGCACCGGTGACGTCAAGTGCGCCGGCAACTACGCCGCCAGCCTGCTGGCCCAGGAGCAGGCGATCGCCGCCGGCTGTGACCAGGTGGTCTGGCTGGACGCGGTGGAGAAGCGCTACGTCGAGGAGATGGGCGGGATGAACCTGTTCTTCGTCCTCGGTTCCGGCGCCGACGCCGAGCTCGTCACCCCCGAGCTCACCGGCACGCTGCTGCCCGGCATCACACGCGAGTCGCTGATCACCGTCGCCCGGGAGCTCGGGCACCCGGTGACCGAGCGGAAGTTCAGCGTGGACGAGTGGCGGGCCGGCGTGGCCGACGGCTCGATCACCGAGACGTTCGCCTGTGGCACCGCCGCCGTCATCACCCCCGTCGGTGAGGTGAAGGCGCGCACCGGCGACTTCACCGTGGGCACCGGGGAGCCCGGTCCGCTCACCATGCAGCTGCGCGCACACCTGCTCGACGTGCAGCACGGCCGGGTGCCCGACTCGCACGGCTGGCTGCACCGCGTCGCGCCTGCGGCCTCCTGAGCACGTCGACCACTCGGCACCGGGGGAGAGGAACGGCGTGCTGCGCTGGCGTGGGCTGGACTCGACCCCGCAGGACCTCGGGCGCACCGTGGTCACCGTCGGGATGTACGACGGGGTGCACCGTGGCCACCAGCACCTGATCGGTGCCGCCGTCGCCCGAGCGCGGGCGCTCGGGCGCCCTGCGCTGCTGCTCACCTTCGACCCGCACCCCTCCGAGGTGGTGCGGCCCGGCTCCCACCCGGCGATCCTGACCTCCGCCGACCGCAAGGCGGAACTCGTGGCCGAGCTGGGCGTGGACGCGATGTGCGTGCTGCCCTTCACCGCCGAGTTCAGCCGGCTGTCCCCGGGGGAGTTCACCCACACCGTGCTGGTCGAGCACCTGCACGCCGCCCAGGTGGTGGTGGGCCGGAACTTCACCTACGGGCACAAGGCGGCCGGCACCGTCGAGACGCTGGCCGCCGAGGGCCGGCGGTTCGGGTTCAGCGTCGAGGGCGTCGACCTGACCAGCGTCGGGTCCGCTCCCGCCCTGGCCGGCGACGGCGAGGTGACCATCTCCTCCACCTACATCCGGGCCTGCGTGGCCGCCGGGGACATGAGCTCGGCCGCCCTGGCCCTGGGCCGCCCGCATCGGGTCGACGGCATCGTCGTCCGGGGCGACCGCCGGGGACGGGAGCTCGGCTACCCGACCGCCAACGTGGAGAGCCCCGCGCACACCGCGATCCCCGCCGACGGGGTGTACGCCGGGCGCCTGGTGCTGCGTGACCACCGCGGGGCCAGCCGCAGCACCCACCCGGCCGCGATCTCAGTGGGCAGCAACCCCACCTTCGCCGGTGCCCGGCGCACCGTCGAGGCGCACCTGCTCGACTTCGACGGCGATCTCTACGGCGAGCACGTGGGCGTGGAGTTCGTCGAGCGCCTGCGCCCGATGCTCAGCTTCCCCGGCGTCCCGGAACTGCTGGTGGCCATGGGCGAGGACGTCGCCCGGACCCGCGCCGTCCTGGGGATGTGAGGCCGCGGCGCGCCGGCCTCGACGCGGCCGGCGCACCCGCCGGCCGCCCTCCTGATCCCACTCGGCGGGGCCCGGCCCTGGCGCAGCCGTGTAACCTCGATGCCGACGTCGGGTGACCGACGTGTGTGCATGCTGCCCCCGTGACACAGACCGGGGGCCACACGTGACCTGCCCTGGAGGCACCATGGCGCTGGAGAGCGCGACGAAGAAGCAGATCATGACCGAGTACGCGACGGTCGAGAACGACACCGGTTCCCCCGAGGTGCAGGTCGCGATGCTGACCCGACGGATCAGCGACCTGACCGAGCACCTCAAGCTGCACAAGCACGACCACCACAGCCGGCGGGGCCTGCTCCTGCTGGTCGGTCGTCGCCGGCGGCTGCTGAACTACCTGGCCAAGACCGACATCAACCGGTACCGCTCGCTCATCGAGCGGCTCGGCCTGCGCCGCTAGCACCACCGAGGGGACCGCTCCGGCAACGCCGGGACGGTCCCCTCACTCGTGCGGCACCCGCCGCACGGGAACACCGGCCCCACGCCGGCCAGCCCGCGAGGGCCGGTCCTCGGTAGTGGCCCCCGGGACGCAGCGAGCCTGAGTGCAGGACCCGCGAGCGCGACCCCGAGGGCTTCGATCGAAGACCGGTCGCCCCGGACGCCGGCGCGACGCCGCGAAGAGGACGTCGCCGTATGCGACGTAGGAAGAGGACACGATGTCCGCACCCACCACAGATCCCACCGACTTCGACGCCGAGGACGGCGTGTTCACCGCCACCGCGGTGATCGACAACGGGGCCCTCGGTTCCCGCACCGTCACCTTCGAGACCGGCCGCCTCGCCAAGCAGGCCGCCGGCTCCGTCGTCGCCACCATGGGCGACACCACGCTGCTGTCGGCCACCACGGCCGGCCGTCAGCCCAAGGAGCAGTTCGACTTCTTCCCGCTGACGGTGGACGTCGAGGAGCGGATGTACTCGATCGGGAAGATCCCCGGTTCGTTCTTCCGCCGCGAGGGCCGCCCCTCCGAGGACGCGATCCTCACCTGCCGGCTGATCGACCGCCCGCTGCGGCCGACCTTCGCCAAGGGCCTGCGCAACGAGGTCCAGGTCGTCATCACCGTCCTGTCCCTGGACCCCGACCACCTGTACGACGTGCTCGCCATCAACGGCGCATCGGCGTCCACCCAGCTCTCCGGCCTGCCGTTCTCCGGCCCGATCGGCGCGACCCGGGTGGCGCTGATCAACGGCCAGTGGGTCGGCTTCCCGACCCACGCCGAGCTCGAGGACGCCGTCTTCGACATGGTCGTGGCCGGCCGGCTCCTGCCGGACGGCGACGTCGCGATCATGATGGTCGAGGCCGAGGCCACCGAGAAGACCATCGAGCTGATCGCCGGTGGCGCCACCGCCCCGACCGAGGAGGTCGTGGCCCAGGGTCTCGAGGCCGCGAAGCCGTTCATCAAGGCGCTGTGCCAGGCGCAGTCCGCACTGGCCGGCAAGGCCGCCAAGCCGGAGGCGCACTTCCCCCGCTTCCTGGACTACCAGGACGACGTGTACGCCGCCGTCGAGGCCCAGGCCGCCGAGAAGCTCGCCGTGGCCCAGGCGATCGCCGGGAAGCAGGAGCGCGAGGAGGCCACCGACGCGCTCAAGGACGAGGTCAAGGCCGCGCTGGCCGGCCAGTTCGAGGGCCGTGAGAAGGAGATCTCCGGAGCCTTCCGCGCCGTGACCAAGAAGGTCGTCCGGCAGCGCATCCTGCGCGACAAGATCCGCATCGACGGCCGTGGCCTGACCGACATCCGGCCGCTGTCGGCCGAGGTCGAGGTGCTCCCGCGGGTGCACGGCTCGGCGCTGTTCGAGCGTGGCGAGACCCAGATCATGGGCGTCACCACGCTGAACATGCTCCGCATGGAGCAGCAGCTGGACACGCTGAACCCGGTCACCCGCAAGCGCTACATGCACAACTACAACTTCCCGCCGTACTCGACCGGTGAGACCGGCCGGGTGGGCTCGCCCAAGCGCCGCGAGATCGGCCACGGCGCGCTGGCCGAGCGGGCGCTGCTGCCGGTGCTGCCGGACCGCGAGGAGTTCCCCTACGCGATCCGTCAGGTCTCCGAGGCCCTCGGCTCCAACGGCTCCACCTCGATGGGCTCGGTCTGCGCCTCGACGCTGTCCATGCTCAACGCCGGTGTGCCGCTGAAGGCCGCCGTCGCCGGCATCGCCATGGGCCTGGTCTCCGACGAGGTCGACGGCAAGACCGAGTACGTCGCGCTGACCGACATCCTCGGCGCCGAGGACGCCTTCGGTGACATGGACTTCAAGGTCGCCGGCACCAAGGACTTCGTGACGGCCCTCCAGCTGGACACGAAGCTCGACGGCATCCCCTCCGACGTCCTCGCCGGTGCGCTGACCCAGGCCCGCGCGGCCCGGCTGCACATCCTCGACGTCATGCTCGAGGCGATCGACGGCCCCGACGAGATGAGCGCCTACGCCCCGCGGGTGACCACGGTGCGCATCCCGGTCGACAAGATCGGCGCGGTCATCGGCCCCAAGGGCCAGATGATCAACGCGATCCAGGACGAGACCGGCGCGGACATCACCATCGAGGACGACGGCACGATCTACGTCGGCGCCTCCGACGGCCCCTCGGCCCAGGCCGCGGTCGACCGGATCAACGCCATCGCCAACCCGACGCTGCCGAAGGTGGGCGAGCGGTTCCTCGGCACCGTGGTGAAGACGACGGCGTTCGGTGCCTTCGTCTCGCTGCTGCCCGGTCGCGACGGCCTGGTCCACATCAGCAAGCTGGGCAACGGCAAGCGGATCGCCAAGGTCGAGGACGTCGCGAACGTCGGCGACAAGCTGCAGGTCGAGATCACCGACATCGACGCCCGCGGCAAGATCAGCCTGGTGCCGGTCGTCGAGGGTGGGGCCGGCGACGCCGGTGACGCAGCCTCGGCCGACGAGACCGCCGCCCCCACGGAGGCGTGAACACGAGTACCGACCTGACCGGGGTCGGGGCGGGCGCTGCGGCGTCCGCCCCGGCCCCGGTCGGTGTCACCACCCCCGGGGTGACGCAGCTGCTGGACGTCGACGAGGTCGGCGGCCGGGTGGAGCGGACCGAGCTGCCCGGGGGCCTGCGGGTGATCACCGAGACGATGCCCGGGGTGCTGTCGGCGACCCTGGGCATCTGGGTCGGCGTCGGGTCCCGGGACGAGAGCCCGGAACTGGGCGGCTCCTCGCACTTCCTCGAGCACCTGCTGTTCAAGGGCACGCAGAGCCGCACGGCGCTGGAGATCGCCACCGCGATGGACGCCGTCGGCGGTGAGATGAACGCCTTCACCGCCAAGGAGCACACCTGCTACTACGCGAACGTGTTGGCCAGTGACCTCCCGCTGGCGGTGACCCTGCTCGGAGACCTCGTCACCGACGCGCTCAACACCGCACCGGACCTGGAGTCCGAGCGCACGGTGGTGCTCGAGGAGATCGCGATGCGCGACGACGAGCCCGCCGACGCGGTGCACGACCTGTACGCGGAGACCCTGTTCGGCGACACCCCGCTGGGGCGGTCGGTCCTGGGCACCGTGGAGTCGATCGAGGCGCTGACCCGGGACGACGTCGACGGCTGGTACCGCGACCGCTACGCCGTCCCCTCGATCGTCGTCTCCGCGGCCGGGCGGGTCGACCACCAGCAGGTGCTCGACCTGGTCACCGAGGCCTTCGGCGACCGGCTGACCGGGGGAGCGCGGCCGGACCCGCTGCGGCTGGGGTCCGACGTCGTCCTCGCCGGACCGGCGCGGCCCACCGGGCTGATCCACCGGCGCACCGAGCAGACCCACCTGCTGCTGGGCAGCATCGGGATGGGTCGGCTGGACGATCGCCGTTACGCCGGAGCCGTGCTGGATGCGGCGGTGGGCGGCGGCATGAGCTCGCGGTTGTTCCAGGAGATCCGGGAGAAGCGGGGTCTGGTGTACAGCGTGGGCTCCTCGCTCACCCACTACGCCGGGACCGGCAGCTTCTCCGTGTACGCCGGGTGCTCGCCCAAGCGGGTGCCCGAGGTGCTCCGGCTGATCAGGGCCGGACTCGCGGAGGTCGCGGCCACCGGCCTGACCGCCGAGGAGGTCGCCCGGGCGCGTGGCCAGCTCAAGGGCGGTCTCGTGCTGGGGCTGGAGGACACCGGCTCGCGGATGAGCCGGCTGGGCAAGAGCGAGCTCTCCTACGGTGAGTACCTGCCGGTGCGGACGGTGCTCGACCGGATCGAGGCAGTGCAGGAGGACCAGGTGCGCGCGGTGGCCGCCGATCTGTTCACCCGGCCGACCTGCCTGGCCGTCGTCGGCCCGTACCGCGAACGCGACCTCGACCGGCTGCTCGCCGCCTGAGCCGCCGATGACCTCCCGACCGACCGCGGTCTCTGTCGTCCACGGCGCGCTCGCACGCTGCGTGTTCGCGGTCGTCGTGCTGGTCTCCCTGGCCGTGCTGTTCACGCCGGCCTCGGGTGTCCCGTCCGCTCCGCCGGGCGTGGACAAGGTGGTGCACGTGCTGCTGTTCGGGGTGCTGGCGGTCAGTGGCCGGTGGGCCGGCGTCGGCCGCGGGGTCCTCGGCGTCGTCCTGGTCGTCTACGCATCCATCAGCGAACTCCTCCAGTCCCTGCCCGTGCTCAACCGGTCGACCTCGGTCGCGGACCTGCTCGCCGACGTCGCCGGGGTCGCCGTCGGGCTCCTGGTCTGGGACGCCGTCGCCCGGACCCGGGCGACCCGGCCCCGCTGACCGTCCGGTGGGTGGGGTGCCGCCTTGCGTGCGGGGCCCGCGTTGGTGAGCATCGCGGGATGAGCACCCCACCGGCCCCCGACGTCCAGCCCCCGTCCGCCATCTCCGGAGAGACCCCGCTGGTCTCGGTGGGGGTGCTCGGCGCCCGGGGCCGGATGGGCGCCGAGGTCTGCCGGGCGGTCGACGCCGCCGACGACCTCGAGCTCGTCGCCATGGTCGACGAGCGGGACTGGCTGTTCAACGTCGCCGATGCCGGTGCCCAGGTGGTCGTCGACTTCACCCGTCCCGACTCCGTCATGGACAACATCCGCTTCTGCATCGACCAGAACATCCACTGCGTCGTCGGGACGACGGGGTTCGACGAGCAGCGGCTGGCCACGATCGCGGAGTGGCTGGAACCCAAGCCCGACCTCGGGGTGCTCATCGCACCCAACTTCGGGATCGGGGCAGTCCTCCTCATGCGCTTCGCGCAGGAGGCGGCCCGCTTCTTCCCGTCCGTGGAGATCGTGGAGCTGCACCACCCGAACAAGGTCGACGCCCCCTCGGGCACCGCAGCCCGGACGGCCCGGCTGGTCGCAGCCGCTCGGCGGGCTGCGGCCGTGCCGGCTGCCCCGGATGCGACCCGGGAGTCCGACTCGCTGCCCGGGGCGCGCGGCGCCGACGTCGAGGGCGTGCCCGTGCACGCGGTGCGGCTCGCCGGCCTCGTCGCGCACCAGGAGGTGTTGATGGGCGCAGCGGGGGAGACGCTGACCTTGCGGCACGACTCCTACGACCGGGCGTCGTTCATGCCAGGCGTCCTCCTCGCGGTCCGGGAGATCGGTCGCCGTCCCGGTCTGACCGTCGGGATCGAGTCGCTGCTCGGCCTCTGAGGCCCGTGGGACGGTCTCCGGGTCGATCCAGGCGCCCCAGATGGTGACCTGCCTCGCAATCCGCGAGCGACTGGTCGGCGTTGACCTGCGGTTTCTCTCCGACGAGTGGCTCCGGGAGCCGTTCGGGTCGCTCCGGGGCCCTCCGGCGGTTTGACGGAGCCTGGGACGGCACGTAAGTTCTTCTTTGCGCCGAGCGAGACCGGGTCGAAAGAGCCGGGAGCCGCGAGGTCAGACCCCAGGGTGTGACAGCGAGCCGTGCACGGCGTACAGTCGGACAAGCCGCCTCAGACGAGGGCCAAGAAATTGGTCGGGTTCTGTGCGCGTCCGCTCCTTGAGAACTCAACAGCGTGCCGAAAGTCAGTGCCAAGTAACAAATCCCCCTTCGGTGTCCTT
>NZ_JAPVBI010000006.1 GCF_026967925.1 Modestobacter sp. VKM Ac-2985
AGTTATGTCCGGCGGCGTCCTACTCTCCCACCCGGTCCCCCGGGCAGTACCATCGGCGCTGAAAGGCTTAGCTTCCGGGTTCGGAATGAGACCGGGCGTTTCCCTTTCGCCATGACCGCCGTAACACTGTGAAGATGTACCCGGAACCGAACCCCAGCACAGCTGGGGATCAGCACCAGGCGGAACCATCGAAACGGTTCCGTACCTTCAGAGCTGCACAGTGGACGCGACACATCTTGCTTGTAAGAGGCTGGATGAGTATGTGGTCAAGCCCTCGGCCTATTAGTACCGGTCAGCTCCACGACTTGCGCCGCTTCCACTTCCGGCCTATCAACCCGCTGGTCTGGGCGGGGGCCTTACCCGGTTGACCCGGTGAGAGACCTCATCTCGAAGCGAGCTTCCCGCTTAGATGCTTTCAGCGGTTATCCCTGCCGAACGTAGCCAACCAGCAGTGCTCCTGGCGGAACAACTGGCACACCAGAGGTTCGTCCGTCCCGGTCCTCTCGTACTAGGGACAGCTCTTCTCAAGTCTCTTACGCGCGCGGCGGATAGGGACCGAACTGTCTCACGACGTTCTAAACCCAGCTCGCGTGCCGCTTTAATGGGCGAACAGCCCAACCCTTGGGACCTACTCCAGCCCCAGGATGCGACGAGCCGACATCGAGGTGCCAAACCATCCCGTCGATATGGACTCTTGGGGAAGATCAGCCTGTTATCCCCGGGGTACCTTTTATCCGTTGAGCGACACCGCTTCCACGTGCCGGTGCCGGGTCACTAGTCCCAGCTTTCGCTCCTGCTCGACCCGTCGGTCTCGCAGTCAAGCTCCCTTGTGCACTTGCACTCGACACCTGATTGCCAACCAGGCTGAGGGAACCTTTGGGCGCCTCCGTTACATTTTGGGAGGCAACCGCCCCAGTTAAACTACCCACCTGACACTGTCCCTGATCCGGATCACGGACCGAGGTTAGACATCCAATTCGACCAGAGTGGTATTTCAACGATGACTCCACGAACACTGGCGTGCCCGCTTCACAGTCTCCCACCTATCCTACACAAGCCGAACCGAACACCAATATCAAGCTATAGTGAAGGTCCCGGGGTCTTTCCGTCCTGCCGCGCGTAACGAGCATCTTTACTCGTAGTGCAATTTCGCCGAGCCTGTGGTTGAGACAGCTGAGAAGTCGTTACGCCATTCGTGCAGGTCGGAACTTACCCGACAAGGAATTTCGCTACCTTAGGATGGTTATAGTTACCACCGCCGTTTACTGGCGCTTGAGTTCTGAGCTTCGCCCCGAAGGACTAACCCGTCCCCTTAACGTTCCAGCACCGGGCAGGCGTCAGTCCGTATACATCGTCTTTCGACTTCGCACGGACCTGTGTTTTTAGTAAACAGTCGCTTCTCACTGGTCTCTGCGGCCACCCACCGCTGCCCCGCGCAAGGCGGTTCACAGCAGATGGCCCCCCTTCTCCCGAAGTTACGGGGGCATTTTGCCGAGTTCCTTAACCACAGTTCGCTCGATCGCCTTGGTATTCTCTACCTGACCACCTGAGTTGGTTTGGGGTACGGGCCGCTAAGAACTCGCTAGAGGCTTTTCTCGGCAGCATAGGATCATCCAATTCGCCTCATTCGGCTATGCGTCGGGCCTCACCCTGTGTGCGATGCGGATTTACCTACATCGCGGGCCACACCCTTGCACCGGTACTACCACTCACCGGTAGGACTACCTTCCTGCGTCACCCCATCGCTTGCCTACTACCAGTCCAGGTCCCGCGCTCCCCCGGATCAGACCCGAAGGTCAGTCACCGGCTTTGGGCGGTTAGTATCGCTGGGTTCAGCATGGGCGTTCTTTCGCGGGTACGGGAATATCAACCCGTTGTCCATCGACTACGCCTGTCGGCCTCGCCTTAGGTCCCGACTCACCCTGGGCGGATTAGCCTGGCCCAGGAACCCTTGGTCATCCGGCGGGGGAGTTTCTCACTCCCCTTTCGCTACTCATGCCTGCATTCTCACTCGTGTGGCGTCCACGGCTGGATCACTCCGCCGCTTCAATCGCCACACGACGCTCCCCTACCCATCCACACACCTGGCCACCCACCCGAAAGTGAGTGACGGGTTCATGTGAATGCCACAGCTTCGGCGGTGTGCTTGAGCCCCGCTACATTGTCGGCGCGGAATCACTTGACCAGTGAGCTATTACGCACTCTTTCAAGGGTGGCTGCTTCTAAGCCAACCTCCTGGTTGTCACTGCGACTCCACATCCTTTTCCACTTAGCACACGCTTAGGGGCCTTAGCTGATGATCTGGGCTGTTTCCCTCTCGACTACGAACCTTATCGCCCGCAGTCTCACTGCCACGCTCTCACTTACCGGCATTCGGAGTTTGGTTGATTTCAGTAACCTTGTGGGGCCCCTAGACCATCCAGTGCTCTACCTCCGGCAAGAAACACGTGACGCTGCACCTAAATGCATTTCGGGGAGAACCAGCTATCACCGAGTTTGATTGGCCTTTCACCCCTACCCACAGCTCATCCCCTCAGTTTTCAACCTAAGTGGGTTCGGTCCTCCACGCGGTCTTACCCGCGCTTCAACCTGGCCATGGGTAGATCACTCGGCTTCGGGTCTAGAGCACGCGACTCAATCGCCCTGTTCGGACTCGCTTTCGCTACGGCTACCCCACACGGGTTAACCTCGCCACGTACCGCTAACTCGCAGGCTCATTCTTCAAAAGGCACGCAATCACCCCCACGCACAAGTGCGCATAAGGCTCTCACGGCTTGTAGGCACACGGTTTCAGGTACTATTTCACTCCCCTCCCGGGGTACTTTTCACCTTTCCCTCACGGTACTTGTCCGCTATCGGTCACCAGGGAGTATTTAGGCTTAGCGGGTGGTCCCGCCAGATTCACACCGAATTTCACGGGCTCGGTGCTACTTGGGATACGACTCGGGAGGCCATGAGTTTTCGTGTACGGGGCTCTCACCCTCTACGGCGACCCCTTCCAGAGGCCTTCCACTAACACATGGCTTTCTGACTCCCTGACAGTTCGGCAGAACCATCCGAATCGTCCCACGACCCCGACCGCACAACGCCTGCCGGCTTGGCATGCGATCGGTTTAGCCTCATCCGCTTTCGCTCGCCACTACTCACGGAATCACGGTTGTTTTCTCTTCCTGTGGGTACTGAGATGTTTCACTTCCCCACGTTCCCTCCACACGCCCTATGTGTTCAGGCGTGGGTCACACCACATGACTGGTGCGGGGTTCCCCCATTCGGAAATCCTCGGATCAACGCTCGGTTGACAGCTCCCCGAGGCTTATCGCAGCCTCCTACGTCCTTCATCGGCTCCTGGTGCCCAGGCATCCACCGTGTGCCCTTAACAACTTGACCACACACAACACCCACGCCCGCCCACCACAACACCCCCGCACCCCGGGCGTGAACCCAAGATCGGTGAGCGATGTACGCGGACCAGCGCGGATATCCAGATCAATACTTACAAGATGCTCGCGTCCACTGTGCAGTTCTCAAAGTACGGAAGATGACCCACCACCGAAACACCGCCAGCCCCAGGCAACCCCGGGCGGTACGACATCCAGCAGGCCTCCAGAAGCAGCAGACCACAACAGCCCGCTCCCTCAGGACCCAACAGCGTGCCTACGACCAGACCACCCACACCCACCACGTTCCACACCCCCCGAAGGAGGCCGTACTAGCAGCAAGACGAGCGCCTGGCCGAACTGGTCAGCGTTCCACCCTTGAGCTCCGTCACGAACACCCGAGCACCCCCGAAGATGAGGGCGCTTCACGATCCGCGCACGGCTCTGGACCACCACACGAGTGTGGCGGCCAGTGCTCCTTAGAAAGGAGGTGATCCAGCCGCACCTTCCGGTACGGCTACCTTGTTACGACTTCGTCCCAATCGCCGATCCCGCCTTCGACGGCTCCCTCCCACAAGGGGTTGGGCCACCGGCTTCGGGCGTTACCGACTTTCGTGACGTGACGGGCGGTGTGTACAAGGCCCGGGAACGTATTCACCGCAGCGTTGCTGATCTGCGATTACTAGCGACTCCAACTTCATGGGGTCGAGTTGCAGACCCCAATCCGAACTGAGACCGGCTTTTTGGGATTCGCTCCACCTCGCGGTATCGCAGCCCTTTGTACCGGCCATTGTAGCATGTTTGCAGCCCTAGACATAAGGGGCATGATGATTTGACGTCATCCCCACCTTCCTCCGAGTTGACCCCGGCAGTCTCCTATGAGTCCCCACCATGACGTGCTGGCAACATAGAACGAGGGTTGCGCTCGTTGCGGGACTTAACCCAACATCTCACGACACGAGCTGACGACAACCATGCACCACCTGTGCACGACCCTTTAAAGGACCTGCCATCTCTGACAGATTTCCGTGCATGTCAAGCCTAGGTAAGGTTCTTCGCGTTGCATCGAATTAAGCAACATGCTCCGCCGCTTGTGCGGGCCCCCGTCAATTCCTTTGAGTTTTAGCCTTGCGGCCGTACTCCCCAGGCGGGGCGCTTAATGCGTTAGCTGCGGCACGGAGACCGTGGAATGGCCCCCACACCTAGCGCCCAACGTTTACGGCGTGGACTACCAGGGTATCTAATCCTGTTCGCTCCCCACGCTTTCGCTCCTCAGCGTCAGTTACTGCCCAGAGACCCGCCTTCGCCACCGGTGTTCCTCCTGATATCTGCGCATTTCACCGCTACACCAGGAATTCCAGTCTCCCCTGCAGTACTCTAGTTTGCCCGTATCGACTGCAGGCCCGAGGTTGAGCCTCGGGTTTTCACAGCCGACGCGACAGACCGCCTACGAGCTCTTTACGCCCAATAATTCCGGACAACGCTTGCACCCTACGTATTACCGCGGCTGCTGGCACGTAGTTGGCCGGTGCTTCTTCTGTAGGTACCGTCACTTTCGCTTCGTCCCTACTGAAAGAGGTTTACAACCCGAAGGCCGTCATCCCTCACGCGGCGTCGCTGCGTCAGGCTTTCGCCCATTGCGCAATATTCCCCACTGCTGCCTCCCGTAGGAGTCTGGGCCGTGTCTCAGTCCCAGTGTGGCCGGTCACCCTCTCAGGCCGGCTACCCGTCGTCGCCTTGGTGGGCCGTGACCCCACCAACAAGCTGATAGGCCGCGGGCCCATCCTCAGCCGATGAATCTTTCCACCACCAGACCATGCGGTCAGCGGTCACATCCGGTATTAGCACCAATTTCTTGGAGTTATCCCAGAGCTGAGGGCAGGTTGCCCACGTGTTACTCACCCGTTCGCCGCTAGGGCACCACCCCGAAGAGTGGGCCTCGCTCGACTTGCATGTGTTAAGCACGCCGCCAGCGTTCGTCCTGAGCCAGGATCAAACTCTCCGTAGATGATTTGATCGCAGCTGAGACCGAGAGTTGGCACTCTCGTTCAATCAACCAAAGGAACCCAATCAGCATCC
>NZ_JAPVBI010000007.1 GCF_026967925.1 Modestobacter sp. VKM Ac-2985
AAAGCCTAATAAGTTAATTTAAGCCTATTTCTCCTTAAAGTAGGAAAAACAGGCTTTTGTTTTTCAAAAAATTGTCTTAGCGTGGGTTTTATGTCAATTTACGGGCGCTACCCCAGATGACAAAAAATGCTGACTCAATGTTCTATAACTAGTTAGATTGAGAAATCTGACTTAGTGCTTCACCGGCTTCATTGATATGAATGTTCAATGTTGCAAGATCACCAATGGCACAAATTCCAACCATTTCACCATTTTCTACAACAGGAATACGACGTATTTGATGATCAGCCATCATGCGGGCACATTCGTGTGCATCTGTATCTGGTGTACAAGTGATTACATCCGTAGTCATGGTATCGTGACAATGTGTGTTATTGCAATCTTTCCCATCTGCCACACAATTTATTACGATATCACGATCGGTAATCATGCCTACGACCTTCTTGTCTTCACAAACAGGAACAGAACCACAATTGATATCACGCATAATTTTTGCTGCTGCTGTTACAGAATCATGTGGTGCACATACCTTCACATCTTTCGTCATAATTTCGCGTACTGTTGTCATGTTTATCGCCCGCCTTATTCAGTATTTTTTTCACCTTTGGTATTATGCCCGTGTTTTTTCAGGTTATACTTGTAACCTATAGTTAAAGGGAAGTGGTGATATGCCACTTCCTTTTTTATATTTCTTACAAAACTAACCTCCCCGGGTAATGATGTATAAATAGTTTTATAGAAGGTGATAATATAAAGTGAAACTTCCATCAGTGGGGGTTTTACTGCCCGTTAATGCGGGATAAATATTAATAGGCTCTCGGAATTAAGGAAGTGATAATATCCAATAATTAGAATATTAGCCTAAATATTTACTGGAAATTCTGTAATTTTGTTATGAGTGGCAACTGAATTGAAAATTTTTCATTCTGTTTTCAAAAAAGAGCATACTTAAGAAACCTCTACTTGGAAGATTTTTGAAAAAATGTTTTTTACTTTAAACCAACTGAACCAACTCTTTGATATTGATTTCATCTTTCGAATGTTGATACCAAGCATCGATGTGCTGGCACATCATAATGCCGTATATTCGGATGTACCACATCATCGTGGAACGATGGCTTCCGGCTTCGAGAGCGTAGTCGATCTTCTCCCGCTTATTGGAGCGTTCTAC
The DNA here is from genome assembly GCF_026967925.1 of Modestobacter sp. VKM Ac-2985. Taxonomy (GTDB): domain Bacteria; phylum Actinomycetota; class Actinomycetes; order Mycobacteriales; family Geodermatophilaceae; genus Modestobacter. The sequence continues at coordinate 1,172 of NZ_JAPVBI010000007.1, forward strand.
GGAAGTCCGGCGTTTATATATCGTTTTCCATTGGTCGGTTTCCCGTGAGGTCTTGGGAAACAATCGAAGATTGTCCTTGCTATGCGTATGGAACGTTCGTCCGTATTTGGCAGTCGAACATCCACAGGATGGGGAACATCTCCATTTTTGACGGTTCTGGGACTTGTCGTATCCATTGGGTCTCATTTTCTTGCCGTTGGGGCAGATGGGAACACCTTCGGGAGAGATGCGAATATCTCCGCCCATCTCTATATTCTTCTTGCCGCGCTTGTTAAGATCGATGATAGGTTCTTGGTTCTGTTGATCAATCAAGCGGTAAATGGCTTCGGCATCATGAGCGGCGTCCAGTAAAATTTTATCGAATGTGCCCAAGGTAAAACGTTGCGTAAATTCAACCGAACTGAGAACAAAGCTAACCGAGTCATGGGTCGATGCCGGATTCAGACGCGGGTACAGAGGTAAGTCATTAGGGCTGTCGCTTGCGTTGATCATGTACAGGTGATACCCGTTGAAATACTTCTCCCTTGAACTGTCCCAACCGGAGTCGCAGTCTGGTTGGGAGTAGATGCGAGGATGTTTGCAATTCGCAAGGCCTTGGGCACGACAATCACAAGTCGCTTGGCTCCGGTGACGGGCGGACGTCTCTATCGGTGTGCCATCACCAGCGGCATTCAGCTTATCCATTTCACCCAACAGACCCATCTTCGCTGAGACGGTCAGAAACTGGGACTGAAAGAAAGTAAACAGTCGATCGGAAGGCAACTCCTTTTTCTGGTCCAGCCGGGGAAGAATCCATTGGACCAATCGCTCTATTCTTCCGGGTTTGTTGATCGGCGCTTTTTCACCCTTCTTGCCCTTTTGGGGCTTGCGTTTACGGTACTTCTTGCTCTTTTTCTTCCGTGTCGCATTCTTATTTTCAGAACCCCAGAGGCGGGGAAAGAAATCGTAGAACGTGCCGACACCGGGAAGGTTACCGGGTTCAAAGCCACTGATGATGGCGTAAAGAGGAACCGTATGCATTTCCTCTACCCATTCAGTGATGCTGAGTTCGGGTCGGACCAATAGGTTTACCAGAACCGATCGGAACATGGAAGCCGGATCGCGAGGTTTAGGACCCTTACAGTCATAGAACGGCCGAAGCATGGTCGTGATGGGGGAGAGATCGGTGATCCAGAGTTTAGAAATGAGCGGCCATTGGTTCTTGTGAATGACGAGAATACCGCCGGAGTAATGCTCCTGCAGTTGCTTGATAACAAAATCTTGATACGAAGAATGAGGAATAAGAACTGGTTTCACAAAGACACCCCGATATTTAGTAGTAAAGGAAATAAATACCTTTCTCGCTCGATTATTGGGGGATATTTGAAAAGTCAAGTGTTTTTATGGGTCATTTGTGACAATATTACGACTTATCATTACCAGTTCAGAATATTGAAAAAATAAAAATCCCACCTACAAAAATAGGAGGGACATCATATGAGTAGGTTAAGTAAACCCTTGACCTACCTAGCTCGGCGAGTGCCGAGAGTCTATTCAAAAGAGAGGAGGCAACATTAAAATTCGTAATAAAATCACTGATAAAAATGAGAGTGTTGTCCAAATAGCGTTACATTTTTTGTATCCGCTTTCATAATTATGTAGATCATTGTATAACTGTAATGAACTAACGTGTGTGCTAATTCATTAAAGGGGTGAAGTACTATGAAAAAATTTAAGAAATGGAATGTGATTCTATTAAGCGGGTTAATGGCTGTTGTTCTCGCTGGTTGTGGAGCTGCAAAGAGTAATAGTTCCGATACGGCCTCTGCAAAAGGTGAAAAACCCTATCCTGATAAGCCCATTGTTGTTGTAGCCCCTTCTGGCGCAGGCGGCGGATGGGACCGGACAGCAAGAACTTTCACGAAAGTATTGGCTGAAGCAAATCTTGTTGACCAAACAATGACAGTTGAAAACAAACCAGGTGGTGGAGGAACCGTTTTTATAGCAGATTACGTGAGTCGCGATTCTAAGAATGATTATAAACTTTTTGCCGGTTCACCTCCTGTATTAATTAATAATCTGAAAAAAGATGGAAACAGCCCTTTTGGATATAAAGATACAACACCTTTGGCACAGCTCACAAAGGATTTTGGCTCGATTGTTGTCCGAGCTGATTCAAAGTATGACAGTATTGAGTCCTTAATTGCGGATCTTAAAAAGGATCCGGCTAAATTAACATTTGCGGGGGGATCGGGACCTGGATCGATGTACCACCTTGTTTCGATTTTACCTGCGTACAAGTCTGGAGTAGATCATAAGTCGATGAAATATGTCTCCTATGATGGTACAGGGGAGGCAATGACCGCTTTACTCGGCGGTAATGCAGATGCAATTGCGACAGATGCCTCTTCCGTTATCGAATATCTGAAAGCCGGAAAGGTCAAAGTATTAGCGGTAGCAGCACCGGAACGATTGAAAGGAGAGCTTTCAGATGTTCCAACGATGAAAGAAATGGGCATAGATGCTGAGTTTGCGATCTGGCGGGGAATTTTCGGACCTAAAGAAATGAGTAAAGAAGCCTTAACATTTTGGAATGACACAATTAAAAAAATGACAGAGACGGACGAATGGAAAAAATCGATGGAACAAAGTGGCTGGGAAAGCGAGTACAGAAATTCAGAAGAATTCAAATCATTTCTTGATCAGCAAAACAAACAGATTCTTGAATTACTGGAAGCGTTGGATATGGAGAAATAATCATATTATCACAGGGGAAATGGAGCCATTTCCCCCAGTTTAATCAGCGGAGGTGAATGGAAAAATGACCCACAGGTTTGACCGTTATGCCAGTATTTTATTTTTACTTATTGGACTTGGTTTTGTGTTGGAAAGCAGAAAGATTGCCGCAAGTGCTTATGGAAGCAACGTAGGGCCTGATATTTTTCCGATGGGACTGGGGATTGTCCTTATTCTTTTAAGTTTGCGCCTGTTATTTGAAACAAAAGGAAATGCAATGTCGGAATCGAAAAAGCGCCAATACGATTATAAGCGATTTCTTATTATTCTTATCTCTGCAATCTTTTATGGGCTACTAATTGAGACGGTTGGCTATGTCATCACAACTTTTGTTTTTTTGACAGTCTGCTTTCAGGTAATGGAAAGAGGAGGCTGGTTAAAAACATTGCTGATTTCTGGGGGATTTTCCTGCGGGATTTATTATTTATATGTTAAAGTACTGGACGGCTCCTTGCCAGGTTTTCCAGTATGGATTAACTAAAGAGGTGATAGGATGGATACAATTCAATTTCTTTTTAACGGTTTCTTAACTGCTCTCTCCTGGCATAACCTTCTATTTGCCTTTATTGGGGTACTGATTGGAACGGCCGTCGGCGTTTTGCCGGGAATCGGACCAATGAGCGGAGTCGCCTTACTTATTCCCGTGACAGCGACT
>NZ_JAPVBI010000008.1 GCF_026967925.1 Modestobacter sp. VKM Ac-2985
GAGTTCGCGGTGGGCCTGGGGGTGCGGCACGAGCAGCCGCGCACCGATGAGCTGTCGCGGCCGGGGTACGTGGCCAACGCGGGGAACCGGTGTGCGTTCTGCAAGTCCGAGCTGGTGGACGTGCTGACGCCGTTGGCCGCGGAGCTGGGGATCGCCGACGTGGTGACCGGCACGAACGCCGATGACCTGCGGGCGGGGTTCCGGCCGGGGATCGCGGCGGCGGCGGCGCGGGGGGCGTGGGCGCCGCTGGCCCGGGCGGGGATGACCAAGGACGACGTCCGGGCGGCGGCCCGGTGGTGGGGTCTGCCGTTGGCGGACAAGCCGGCGGCGGCGTGTCTGGCCAGCCGGATCGCCTACGGGGTGCCGGTGTCGGCGGCGGGGCTGGCCCGGGTGGAGGCGGCCGAGGCGGCGCTGCGGGCGGCGCTGGCCGGGGCCGGGCACCCGGTGCGTGACCTGCGGGTGCGGGACATGGGGGAGGACGTGGCCCGGGTCGAGGTCGATGCAGCGCTGGTGCCGCTGGTCGGGCCGGAGCTGCTGGCCGTGGTGACCGGTTTCGACCGGGTGGAGCTGGACCCGCGGGGCTTCCGGTCGGGGGCGATGAACGAGCTGCTGCC
>NZ_JAPVBI010000009.1 GCF_026967925.1 Modestobacter sp. VKM Ac-2985
GTGCCGACGGTGAGGTGCCAGCCGGTGGCGCCGGTGGGTGCGGTGGTGGGCAGTTTGACGGTGAGGGTGCTGCCGGTGACGGTCGTGTAGGGCGTCCAGGGGGTGGTCATCGGCACCGCGGTGCCGGTGGTGGGTGCGCTGGTCGCGGTGCGGGCGGTGCTGGCGGTGGAGGTGACGGTGGCGGCGGCCAGGCCGACGCGGTGGGGTGTGCCGTTGGTGAGTCCGGTGATCCAGTAGGTGGTGCTGCTGACCGGGACCAG